>NZ_CP096980.1:2416250-4832500 GCF_002006355.2 Clostridium felsineum DSM 794
GACATAGCAGGTATATCAATTTTTGCCTTTGGAGCATTTGCAGCTGTAAGTATGTTTTTTACCGATTTTGCAGGTATTATTGGTAAAGGAATGCAGAAGCTTTTATTCACACTTGTAGGTGTAGGTGCATATATATTTCCTATATTATTGATGTTTATGGGTATTTGTTACATATTGAAAAGAGGAAAAATAACTTTTAGTAGACGATTTTATGGAGTTAATGTTGCTATTATAACAACACTAATGTTTATACAAATGCAAAAGTTGAATTTGTATTATACTGGCGATTTTTTTGATGGAATAAAAAGAATATATGAATCATCAAATACATTTCATGGTGGAGTAATTTCATATACTATTGATGTACCTATATATAAGCTTTTTGGACGAGGATATTTTGTACTATTTATAGCATTATATTTAGTAGCTTTCCTTTTGATTTCCCAAAAATCTTTTGGAGAAATAATAAAAACTAATTTCAAAAATAGACCTGTAAAGAAAAACAAGCCTTCTATAGATGAAACAAAAACCATTGAATACGAAGATGAAAATAAAGGTACTGAAGAAACTCTAGCAAAAAAAATTAGTGATAAGATTAAGATTGTTGATTTTATGAAAAATGAAGGCAACCTAGATAAAAATGACAAAGGACAAGCATCGAATGAAATAGCAGTATTTGATTCATCAGAAAAAAACGAAAATGAAAGCAAAGTAATAAGCGCAGAACTTGAAAGTGCAATTGAAAAGCATTCGTTTAATGATGTTGAAATAAAATATGATTATCCACCAATCAGCTTGCTTAACGTAAATGAAACGTCTAAGCTAAAAAAGAGTGATAAAAAAGAGCTTTTGGCAAGTGCTGAAAAACTTACTGAAACTTTAAACAGTTTTGGTGTAGATGCAAAGGTTGTACAAGTTTCAAAAGGTCCCTCTGTAACAAGATACGAACTTCAGCCTAGTGCAGGTGTTAAAGTTAGTAAAATAATTAATCTTTCAGATGATATAGCTTTAAATTTAGCAGCCTCAGGTGTCAGAATTGAAGCCCCAATTCCAGGAAAATCGGCCATTGGTATAGAAGTACCAAACAAGGAATTAACAGCTGTTTTTTTAAGTGAAGTAATACAATCAGAAATTTTTGCAAATTCAAAATCCAATTTAGCGTTTGCCCTAGGAAAAGATATAAGTGGAAATTGTGTAGTTACTGATTTGACTAAAATGCCTCATCTACTTATTGCAGGAGCAACGGGATCTGGTAAAAGTGTATGTATAAACACTCTAATAGTGAGTTTGCTTTATAAATGTGCTCCAACAGATGTTAAGCTTCTTATGGTAGATCCAAAGGTAGTTGAATTAAGCGTATACAATGGAATCCCTCATTTACTCATACCAGTTGTAACAAATCCTAAAAAAGCAGCAGGAGCTTTAAATTGGGCAGTAAATGAAATGACTAAACGTTATAAAATGTTTGCAGATAACAATGTTAGAAATATAGAAGGCTATAATGAACTTTATGCTAAAAACAAAGTTGAAAGTAAACTTCCATGGATAGTAATAATAATTGATGAGCTAGCGGATCTTATGATGGTTTGTCCTAATGATATTGAAGATTATATAGGAAGATTAGCACAAATGGCGAGAGCTGCTGGTATGCATCTTGTAATAGCAACTCAAAGACCATCTGTAGATGTTATAACGGGAGTTATCAAAGCTAATATTCCCTCAAGAATTTCTTTTGCTGTATCCAGTCAAATAGATTCACGTACCATTCTAGATATGTCTGGTGCAGAAAAACTTCTAGGAAAAGGCGATATGCTTTTTAATCCAGTTGGAGAATCTAAACCAATTAGAATACAAGGCGCATTTATAGATGATGAAGAAGTTGAACGAATTGTAAATTTTATAAAAGTTGAAAATACTGAAACTCAGTATAAGGAAGAAATAATAGAGCAAATTAATAGCAATGTGTCCAAATCAGAAGGTGATGAGGATGAACTCTTAGATGAGGCTGTAAAAATAATTGTTGAAGCAAAGCAAGCATCAACATCACTTATACAGAGAAAACTTAGAATTGGTTATAATAGAGCTGCAAGGATAATGGAGCAGTTAGAAGAGAAAGGATATATATCCAAAAGAGATGGAAGTAAACCTAGAAATATTTTAATAACAAAGGATGAATTATAAAATTTACATTAAATAATGTGAAAATCCTTGTTAAATTCTCTTTAAAGTAATAAAATATAATTTGTATTTAACGTGTCACTAGGAGGAGAAACTTTGAATAAATTAAAATTTGGCTTAGTAAGTTTAGGTTGTGATAAAAATAGGGTTGACAGCGAAATTATACTTGGATCTATAAATAGAGCTTATGAAATTGTAAATGATCCTAGAGAAGCAGATATAATTCTTGTAAATACTTGTGGTTTTATAGAATCTGCAAAGCAAGAATCTATAAATACAATACTTGAAATGAATAAATATAAAGAAAAATATAATTGTAAAATGTTAATTGCAACAGGGTGTTTAACTCAGAGATACGGAAAAGAATTAAAAGAGTTAGTACCTGAAATTGATGTCATACTTGGAGTAAATGATTATAAAAATTTAGATGATGCTATAGATGACTTTTTTAATTTAGGTAAAAAGGATGTTTACTTAAATTATAGTGATAGTTCTATTAACGAAGGAAAAAGAATGAAAACTACTGGCGAGTTTTCATCATATATAAGGATTGCTGAAGGCTGTAATAATTCTTGTTCATATTGTATAATACCCAAAATACGAGGAAAATATAGAAGTAGGGAATTTGAAAAAATAATTGAAGAAGCAAAAGAATTATCTCAAAATGGAACAAAAGAATTAATACTTATTGCTCAAGATACTACAAGATATGGTATAGATTTATATGGAAAAAAAAGATTGCATGAATTATTAAATTCACTATCATTAATAGACGGCATTGAATGGATAAGAATAATGTATTGTTATCCTGAAGAAATAACAGATGAACTTATAGAAGAAATATCACGCAACCCTAAAGTATGTAATTATATAGATATGCCTATTCAGCATATAAGTGATAATATTTTAAAAAATATGTTTAGAAAGACAAGAAAGAAAGAAATATTACATAAAATTGAAGAAATAAGAGAGAAAATGCCTGATATATCTATAAGAACATCACTTATAGTAGGTTTTCCTGGTGAAACAGAAGAAAATTTTTATGAACTAAAAGACTTTGTGAAAACGGCACATATTAATAATTTGGGTGTTTTTAAATATTCAAGGGAAGAGGATACAAAAGCAGCATTAATGCCAATGCAAATAGATGAAGTAGTTAAGGAAAAAAGAGAAGACGAAATAATGATTATTCAACAGCAAGTATCTAAAGAATTGAATACTAAAAAGGTTGGTAAAACTTACAAAGTATTAGTTGAAGGTTTTAATGGTGATTATTGGTATGGCAGAAATTTTGAGATGGCTCCTGATATAGATGGAAAAGTTTTCTTTAAGTCTCAATCAGACGTTAAAGTTGGAAGCTTTGTTAATATAAAAATCACAGAAAACCTAGAATATGATTTAATAGGGGTTGTGTATAATGAATTTAGCAAATAAATTAACTTTATTGAGGATTTTTTTAGTTCCTGTGTTTTTAATATTTATTGTGGTACGTCAAATACCATATGGAAGAAGCATAGCTACAGCTATTTTTATAATTGCTGCAATAACAGATAAATTAGATGGATATATCGCAAGAAGTAGAAATCAAATAACTAAGTTTGGTAAAATAATGGACCCCCTTGCAGATAAACTACTAGTATCATCAGCGCTTATAGCATTAGTTGAGTTTCATGTAATACCTGCATGGATAGCTATTGTAATAATAGCTAGGGAATTTGCAGTAACAGGACTTAGAAGTGTGGCTGCAGGTGAAGGTATTGTTATTGCTGCTAGCTGGTGGGGAAAAATTAAAACCTTTATCCAAATAATAACGATAATATTTGCACTTCTATTTATAAATTTAAAAAAGAATTATGATTTTAGAAAATTTATAGATCAGTTTAGTTTTCTTAGTGTACATTCTTCTCAAATAGAAAAATTTTTGAAATATGGAATGGATATAACGTTAGCTATAGCCTTTATTGTAACTATTATTTCTGGAATAGATTACTTTTATAAGAATAGACATGTATTTATAAATGATAAATGATGATTTATTTTCTATAAAATGGATATAATAAAATATAGTTCCTTGCTAAAACTTTTAAAAGGAAACCAATTCTCAAATAGATTAAGTATATAGATTTTAATATGCTTAAGCTAATTTACTCTTGGTTTCCTTATATTATATTGACAAATCTATAATTTGATATATAATTATAGATAGAACAGATGTTCGATAGAAAGGTTGGTGAACCCTTACGGGATATATATGGATAATGAAAAATTAAAAGCCATTGATGCGGCTATGAGTCAAATAGAAAAACAATTTGGAAAAGGCGCCATAATGAAACTTGGTGAACAAGATATATTAAATGTAGATTCAATTTCAACTGGATGTTTGTCTTTAGATATAGCACTTGGAATAGGTGGAGTACCTCGTGGAAGAGTTGTTGAAATTTATGGACCAGAATCTTCTGGTAAAACAACAGTTGCACTTCATATATTAGCTGAAGCACAAAAAAAAGGTGGAGCTGCTGCGTTTATAGATGCTGAGCATGCTTTAGATCCACAATATGCAAAAGCACTAGGTGTTGATATAGATAATTTAGTTATATCTCAACCAGATACAGGTGAACAGGCACTTGAAATTGCTGAAGCACTTGTTAGATCAGGTGCAATTGATGTTATTGTAGTAGACTCTGTTGCAGCACTTGTTCCTAAAGCTGAAATTGAGGGAGAAATGGGAGATTCTCATGTAGGTCTTCAAGCACGACTTATGTCTCAAGCACTTAGAAAACTTACTGGTTCTATAAATAAATCAAAATGTATTGCGATTTTTATAAACCAACTTAGAGAGAAAGTTGGAATAATGTTTGGAAATCCTGAAACTACTCCAGGTGGAAGAGCTCTTAAATTCTATGCATCTGTAAGAATGGATATAAGAAAAATTGATACTATAAAACAAGGCGAAGAGATGATTGGAAATAGAGTTAGAGTAAAAGTTGTTAAAAATAAAGTTTCTCCTCCGTTTAAACAAGCTGAATTCGACATTATGTACAATGAAGGTATATCTCGTGAGGGAAATGTAGTTGATGTAGGAGTTAAAGAAAATATTGTTCAAAAAAGTGGAGCTTGGTTCTCTTATGGAGATATAAGACTTGGTCAGGGAAGAGAAAATGCTAAGTTATTTTTTAAAGAAAATCCTGAGATTAGAACTGAAGTTGAAAATAAAATAAGAGCAAAATATGAGTTACCTATTCAAGAAGTAAAAAAAGAAAATTCAAAGGCTGAAAAGGCTATTGAAAAGAATAAAAAATAGAAAAAGGTTGTAGTTTTGCTACAACCTTTTTTTGAAAATTTCTGTATTTTTTTAACAAACTCTTTAATAATACTATATCTTGACATAAGCAATAAATTAATATACAATTATCTCATATACAAATACTGGTTTAGCATATTCAAATGATTGCCAATTGAATAATATGACACCTTTTCATAGCTTCATTAATTTTACTTTATAATTCAGCAATATAAGCAAAGGGGTGTTTAGGCAATGGATATTAATAAATTAATAATTACTATGGTTTGTTTAGTTATTATAATAACTATAGTTGAAATGTATATCAGAAGAAAATACGCTTGGGCTAAAATTTCTAAAGCCGAAGAAGATGCAAAGAAAATAAAAGAAGATGCAAAGAAAGAAGCCGATACACTGAAAAAAGAGGCTACTTTGGAGGCAAAGGAAGAAGCTCATAGAATGCGCTCAGACCTAGATAAAGAAACTAGGGAGAGAAGGAATGAAATTCAAAGACTAGAAAGAAGGAATCTTCAAAGAGAAGAAACCTTAGACAAAAAAAATGATTTACTTGAAAAGAGAGAAAACGCTCTCAATGAGCGTGAGGTCTCAATACAAGAAAAACAAAACACTATAGAACAGCTTTATAAAGAAGAAAGAGAAAAGCTAGAAAAACTTTCCGGTTTGACTTCTGAAGAGGCAAAAGATTTACTTTTAGAAGAAGTTAATAGAGAAATTAAGCATGAAAAATCTATAATGATCAAAGAAGTAGAACAAAAAGCTAAAGAAGAAGCAGACAAAAAAGCAAGGGAAATTATTACGTATGCTATTCAGAGATGTGCAGCTGATCACGTTGCTGAATCAACAGTTTACGTTGTATCTCTTCCTAATGATGAAATGAAGGGTAGAATAATAGGTAGAGAGGGTAGAAATATACGTGCAATTGAAACTCTTACTGGTGTAGATTTGATTATTGATGATACTCCTGAAGCTGTTATTTTATCAGGATTTGATCCTGTAAGAAGAGAAGTTGCAAAAATTGCTCTTGAAAAGCTGATACTTGATGGTAGAATTCATCCTGCTAGAATTGAAGAAATGGTTGAAAAAGCAAAAAAAGAGGTTGAAAACAATATTAAAGAAGAAGGCGAACAGGCTACTTTCGAGACAGGTGTTCACGGTTTACATAGTGAGTTAACTAGACTTCTTGGAAGATTGAAGTACAGAACTAGCTATGGTCAGAATGTTCTAAAACATTCCATAGAGGTATCTTATCTTGCCGGTTTTATGGCTGCAGAACTTGGTATTGATCCTACTTTTGCTAAAAGAGCTGGTCTCCTTCATGATATTGGTAAAGCAGTAGACCATGAAGTTGAAGGTCCTCATGCGTTAATAGGTGCAGAGGTTGCTAAAAAGTACCATGAGTTACCTTTAATTGTAAATGCTATAGGAGCACATCATGGTGATGTTGAACCACAATCATTAGAGGCTATTTTAGTTCAGGCAGCAGATGCTATATCAGCAGCTAGACCAGGAGCAAGACGTGAAACTTTGGAAGCATATATTAAGAGATTAGAAAAATTAGAAGAAATAGCTAATTCTTATGAAGGTGTAGAGAAGTCATATGCCATTCAGGCTGGAAGAGAAATCAGAATTATGGTTAAACCAGAAACAGTTGACGATGCGGGTTCAATTGAAATGGCTAGAGGTATTGTTAAAAAAATTGAAGAACAATTAGAATATCCTGGTCAAATTAAAGTTAATGTAATTAGAGAAACTCGCGCAGTTGAATATGCAAAATAAAACCAAAAAACTAAAATGAAACAAAAAATCCTTTCAATTTTACATTGAAAGGATTTTTTTAAAACTTTTTTTATTTTTTCCATTTTTTTAAGAGGAATTTTTTATTATATGTAGAATTATATACCTATAGAAATAAAAAATATATAAAAATATGAAAATTATACTATTTAATTTACTAATTTAGGAGGGTTATTATGGAAGTATTAAAAGTTTCAGCAAAATCAAATCCAAATTCTGTAGCAGGAGCTTTAGCAGGGGTATTAAGAGAAAGAGGTGCTGCTGAAATTCAAGCTATAGGAGCAGGAGCAATTAATCAAGCAATTAAAGCAATAGCAATCGCAAGGGGATTTGTTGCACCAAGTGGCATAGATCTTGTATGCATTCCAGCTTTTACTGATATTGACATAGACGGGGAGGAAAGAACAGCGATTAAACTTATAGTTCAACCTAGATAATAATTATGTTTTGTTAAGAGACTTTTGAATTTCATAAAGTCTCTTTTATTTATTATAAAAATGTGTTAAATTATTCTTTGAAGATAATTTTTGGAGGAATATTATGAAAAAAATTGACGTAAAAGCTATGATTGCACTTATGAGACCAAAACAGTGGACAAAAAATGTTTTTGTTTTTGCAGCAATTATATTTTCTAGAAGATTTACAGATACAAATTTGCTTTTAAACAATATTATAATGTTTTTATTATTTTGTTTTGCATCTTCTAGTGTATACATTTTTAATGATATAATAGATGCAGATAAAGATAGAAAACATCCTGACAAAAAAAATAGACCAATAGCTAGTGGAAAAGTCTCAAAAATTCAAGGAATAATTTTAGATTTAATAATTCTTGTATCACTTTCAATAATTACATATAAAATTGATATGAAAATACTTATTGTAATATTAGCATATGTAATAATGAATCTTTTTTACTCATTTAAATTAAAAAATGTAGTTATAATAGATGTTATGATAATAACTGCAGGATTTTTGTTGAGAGTTGAAAGTGGAAGTATTATATCAAAAGTAGAATTATCTCCATGGCTTCTTTTATGCACTATGCTGCTCTCTCTTTTTCTTGCTTTAAATAAAAGAAAAGGTGAAATTGTAGCATTAAAAGAAAAAAGTACTGTAACTAGAAAAATACTAAAAGAGTATTCTGTGGATTTAATTGACAAAATGCTTACTATAGTTACACCATCAATATTAATTGCTTATTGCCTGTACACATTTAGTTCAGTACAAGGTAGAAATATGATGGTTACAATTCCTTTTGTACTATATGGAATATTTAGATATCAATATCTTATGGAGAAAGAAAATGCGGGAGCTAAACCAGAAGATGTTTTTACTAAAGATAAACCTTTTTTAATAAACATCATATGCTGGTGTGTTGCCACCATAATTGTAGTATATTTCAAAATGTAGCTTATAATTTAAAATAATAAACAATACAGATTTTCTATAACTAATACTTAACTAGAAAACCTATAGATTTGGAGGAAATAAAAAATGAATTTTTCTAAAAAGGCCGAGCAAATAGCTGCTTCAATAACTTTAGAGATAACTGCCAAAGCATCAGAAATGAAAGCAAATGGATTAGACGTAATAGGCTTTGGAGCAGGAGAACCAGATTTTAACACCCCAAAAAATATAAGAGATGCTGCTATATCTGCTATAGAAAATGGGTATACTAAATATACACCTGTTTCAGGAATTAAAGAACTTAAAATAGCTATATGTGACAAATTTAAAAGAGATAACAACTTAAGCTACTCTATACAAAATGTTATAGTATCAACTGGAGCTAAACAATGTTTGTCTGATATATTCTCAGCCTTATTAAATCCTGGCGATGAGGTTATAATGAGTTCTCCTTATTGGGTAACTTATCCTGAGCTTGTAAAACTAAATGATGGTGTTTCTGTTATTATAGACACCACAGAAGAAAATCATTTTAAATTTTCAGTTGAGGATTTAAAAAATGCATATACAGATAAGACTAAAGCTATACTCTTAAATAGTCCTTCAAATCCAACTGGAGCAGTTTATACAGAAGATGAACTTAGAGCTATAGCTGAATTTGCAAAAGAAAAAGATTTATTCATAGTTTCGGATGAAATATACGAAAAGTTAATATATGATGGAGAAAAGCACGTAAGCATAGCTAGTTTAAGCGAGGATGCGTTTAATAGAACAGTTGTGATAAATGGTATGTCTAAATCCTATGCGATGACAGGTTGGAGATTAGGTTATGCTGCTTCAGGATCAACTAAATTTATAAAGTTAATGTCTAATATACAAGCGCATACTACTTCAAATGCCAATTCTATAACTCAATATGCAAGTGTAGAAGCATTGAATGGTAGTCAACATGACTTACATTCAATGGTGAAGGAATTTGAAAAAAGAAGAAACTATATGATTAAAAAAGTTAATAGCATACATGGTATACATTGCTCTACGCCAAAAGGTGCTTTTTATGTAATGATAAACATCAGTGAATTATTTGGTAAAACTATAAATGGTGTAAAAATAACTGATTCTGTAGAGTTTTCAAAAGAACTTTTGAATCAAAGTAGAGTTGCTGTAGTTCCTGGTGCAGGTTTTGGAAATGATAAATATGTAAGATTATCCTATGCAACATCAATGGATAATATAGTTAAAGGGCTTGATAAAATAGAGGAGTTTATAGGTAAATTAAACTAATCTTGGCCTATATATTTGTAGTTTTTAATAAATGGTATTTTTCTTGAACATGCTATCAATTTATGTTATACTGTAAAAAGCTTGTTACAAGCTTTTATACAGTAATATTAATTTTAGAGGTGATTTGTATGGTAACTAAAAGCGTTGTTGTTAAAAGTTCTACTGGTTTACATGCTAGACCAGCAACTTTACTTGTAAAGAAAGCATCAGGTTTCAAATCAGATGTAACTATGGAATTCAATGGTAAAAAAGCTAATGCTAAGAGCCTTATCGGTGTTTTATCATTAGGAGTTTCAAAAGATAGTAACATTAAGTTAATCGTTTCCGGTGATGATGAAGCTCTAGCAGCTGAGGAAATAGTTAAATTAATCGAATCTTTAGATGAGTAAAAATTAAGTAAAAAAACAATGAAAATTAATTTTCATTGTTTTTTTATTTTATAATATGGTCAAAATGCAAACACGAACAAAAATCTTATATTTATAAAAAATATATGTTATAATATAAACGAATTTAATAAACATAATATTTATGTACGGAGGTATAATATGAGAAATTCTTATGAAACACCACTTAATAAAAGATATGCGTCTAAAGAAATGAGTTACCTTTTTTCCGACAATATGAAATTTAGAACTTGGAGAAAACTTTGGGTTGCTCTAGCAGAAAGTGAAATGGAATTAGGATTAAATATAACACAAAATCAAGTTGATGAATTAAAAGCTCATATTGATGATATAAACTATGATGTTGCAGAAGAAAGAGAAAAAATAGTAAGACATGATGTAATGAGTCATGTATATGCGTATGGAGTTCAATGTCCATCTGCAAAAGGTATAATACATTTAGGAGCAACTTCATGCTATGTTGGTGATAATGCAGATATGATCATAATGAAAGAAGCTCTTTTAATTGTGAGAAAAAAACTTCTTAATGTAATTTCAAGTTTAAGTAAATTTGCAGTAGATTATAAATCACTTCCTACCCTTGGGTTTACCCATCTTCAACCTGCTCAGCTTACAACAGTAGGTAAGAGAGCTACTTTATGGATTCAAGATTTAATGATAGATTTAGAAAATCTTGATTTTGTAATTGAAAATTTGAAATTAAGAGGAGTTAAAGGAACTACAGGAACTCAAGCAAGTTTTATGGATCTTTTTAATGGAGATCAAGAAAAAATCAAAACTCTTGAGAAAAAAGTAGTTGAAAAAATGGGCTTTAAATCAGCATATGACGTAACGGGTCAAACTTATCCTAGAAAAGTAGATTCTATAGTATTAAATACTCTTTCAGAAATAGCTCAAAGTGCATATAAATTTAGTAATGACTTAAGAATACTTCAAAACATGAAGGAAATGGAAGAACCTTTTGAAAAGAATCAAATTGGATCTTCTGCAATGGCATATAAAAGAAATCCTATGAGATCTGAAAGAATAAGTGCTCTTGCTAGATATATAATAGTAAATTCTCTTAATCCGGCTATAACTTCTGCAACTCAATGGTTTGAAAGAACATTAGATGATTCTGCAAATAAAAGAATTTCTGTTGCTGAAGCTTTCCTAGCATTAGACGGAGTTTTAAATCTTTATATAAATGTATCTTCTAATATGGTTGTCTATGAAAATGTAATAGCTTCTCATGTTAAAAATGAGCTTCCTTTTATGGCCACAGAGAATATTATGATGGAAGCTGTAAAAAAAGGCTGTGATAGGCAAGAACTTCATGAAAAGATAAGAGAATATTCAATGGAAACTGCTAAAAGAATTAAGGCTGAAGGTTTATCAAATGATTTGATAGAAAAAATCAAAAAAGATTCTTACTTTAAGCTAACAGAAGAAGAAATTGATGAAATAATAGATCCAAATAAGTTTGTAGGAAGAGCGCCTTATCAAGTTGAGGAATACATAAACAACTGTGTAAATCCTATTTTGTTAGAAAATAAGAAATATATGGGTTTAGAAGTAAATATTGATGTGTAAATTATTTACATGCGGCAAGTAAAAGTATATAATTAATCATGAGAAAAATATTTTCCTAAATTATTATATATAAAAGGTGGATATATGTTTAACCAAAAAAAAATTATTTTACTTGTCATTATAATTATTTTAACTTTTTCAGGCTGTGGAAATTTGGAGAATAAGACGAAAAATCCAGTAAAATCAAAAAATTTACCTTCAGCCACAAAAAAAGTAAAAGAAGCACCTAAGCCTAAAATTTTTAAGTTGGGTTCTAGCGGAAGTGATGTAAAAAAAATTCAAGACAAACTTAACAATTATGGGTATGCTATTACAGCTGATGGGAAGTTTGGTCCTTCTACGGATTGGGCTGTACGTGATTTTCAATACAAGCACAATATACCTATAGATGGAAGTGTATCAGATCAAACTATGAATTTACTAAAAGAGACACCAACTGATGCAACAAAAGTAAATTCTGCGGTTCAACCTGACGCTAACCCAGAAGTCCAAACAATGAAAGCTGATGCTGAAAATTTAGCTAACTCTAATGATACGCCAACTTTCACCAAATTTTTTATAATTACATCCTTAAAGGATCAAAGAGTGTATGTATTTAATGGAGATCCACATAATTGGAAGCTTATAAATACTTTTGAATGTACATCAGGCTCATCTGAAACACCGACTATAACTGGTCACTTCTATGTAGAAGGTAAAGGATTAGCCTTTAAAACTGAAAATGACGTGGTTTGTAAATACTATACTCAAATTCATGGCAATTATCTTTTTCATAGCATACTCTTTGATAAAAATGGTAATGTAGTTGATGGAACCTTAGGTGCTTCTCTTTCTCATGGTTGTGTCCGTTTGGCACTACAAAATGCTAAATATATTTATGATACAGTACCAATGGGAACAGGGATATGGATATTCTAAAAAAGTAGGATATATGCTGAGTAAAGTATATATCCTACTTTTTTAGAATAGGGAATACTAATACATTATATGTATTAATTATTGTAATAAGATGGTATAATAATATATATATATTGAAAATAAGATAAGATTAATTTAATTTATAATTGGAGTTGTGTATTATGTCTTTAAAAACTTCCTTTGAGGAAAATATGAAACTTAAAATTAAAAAACCTAAAATGTATAAAGTAATACTACATAATGACGATTATACAACAATGGAGTTTGTAATTGAAGTGCTCATTGATGTATTCAATAAAGTCCCTGCAAACGCTGTTAAAATAACCTTTGATGTGCATAAACATGGAATAGGCATAGCAGGAATTTATCCATATGATATTGCATTGACTAAAATAAATGAAGTTGAAAAATTAGCTTCTAAAAATGGATATCCATTGAAGTTGACCATGGGGGAGGTATAGAACTTGAAACTGGATGAAATTGTAAATGAAATTATTACAGCAGCATATAGCGAAGCAAAATTTGATATGCACAAATATTTTACACCTGAACATATTTTATATGCTTCACTATTTTATAATGATGGAATAAACATAATTGTAAACACAGGTGGTTCTGTAGAAAATTTAAAAAAACAACTTGAGAAATATTTCATGAAGAACGTTGAAAAATTAGAATCGGGAGATCCTACTCAAACTGTAGGGGTTGAAAATATAATAAATCAAGCAGCTAATCATGTTTTAGCTAGTGGAAAAGAGATAGTAACCTTAGGTGATATATATGTGGCTATATACGACGATAGTGCGTCTTTTGGAAGCTATTATTTAAAACAGCAGGGTATTACTAGACTTAAGCTTCTAAACTACATTACACATGGAATATCAACAGTAAACAATAGCATTGATAATGAGATAGAACCCTTACCAGAAAACGAATACTTATTTGATGATTATCATGAAGAAGAATCTTCTGCAATGGAAAAATATACAGAAGATATTACTGAAAAAGCAAAAAATGGTCTTATAGATCCACTAATAGGTAGAGAAGATATATTGAAAAAAACACTTCAAGTTTTGTGTAGAAGAAGAAAAAACAATCCTATTCATGTAGGTGAACCAGGTGTGGGTAAAACAGCTATAACAGAAGGTCTTGCAGCTTTAATTGCTGAAAACAAGGTGCCAAATGTTTTAAAAGGTAGTAAGATTTACACTTTAAATATGGGAACCATGGTAGCTGGAACAAAATATAGAGGTGACTTTGAAGAAAGAATAAAAAATGTACTCAATGAAATATCGAAATCTTCAAAACCGATAGTCTATATTGATGAAATACACACAATTATAGGCGCTGGCGCTGTATCAGGTGGAACTGTAGATGCAGCTAATATATTAAAGCCATACTTTACTGATGGTAAAATAAAATTTATAGGTTCAACTACTTATGATGAATACAAAAAAATATTTGATAAAGATAGAGCTTTATCCAGAAGATTTCAAAAAATAGATGTAGGTGAACCAAGCATTAACGAAACCTTTGATATTCTTATGGGTATAAAAACTAAATATGAAGAGTTTCACAATGTACACTATACTAATGCATCCCTTAAAGCAGCAGCTACTCTTTCTTCTAAATGCATAAATGATAGATTTTTGCCAGACAAGGCAATTGATGTAATTGATGAATGTGGAGCAGCAGCTGAAATGAATAGAAAGGGCGATGAGAAGGTATATATAAATGTACGTGATGTAGAGAATATAATATCTTCTATATCAGGTATACCAGTAAAAGATTTATCTAAAAATCAAATAGAGAAGCTTAAGAACTTAAAGAAAAATCTTAAAGGTAAAATTTTTGGTCAAGATAAAGCTTTAGAATCAATAGTTCAGTCTATTAAGAGATCAAGCGCTGGTTTTAATGATGAAGATAAACCTGTAGCAAGTTTTCTTTTCGTAGGTCCAACTGGTGTTGGTAAAACAGAAATATCAAAGCAGTTAGCAAAAGCTCTAAATATAAAGCTTATACGATTTGATATGAGTGAATACCAAGAAAAGCATACTGTTGCTAGGCTAATAGGTTCACCTCCAGGTTATGTAGGCTATGAAGAAGGGGGCCTTTTAACAGATGCAGTGAGAAAGAATCCGTACTGTGTTCTTCTCTTAGACGAAATTGAAAAAGCTCATTCTGATATCTTAAATGTACTTCTTCAAGTTATGGATTACGCAACTCTTACTGATAACAGTGGAAAAAAAGCTGATTTTAGAAATATTATATTAATAATGACCTCTAATGCGGGTGCTTCAGAAATAGGTAAAAATAAAGTTGGTTTTGGAAATAGAGTTGTAGGAGAAGATAATATAGATAAAGAAGTTTCTAAGATATTTTCTCCTGAGTTTAGAAATAGACTTGATGATATAATAATTTTTAATAAAATGGATGAAGATATGGCAGTTCGTGTGGTTAAAAAATCCATAGACGAATTCCAAAAGAAGCTAAGTAAAAAGCATATAAAAATTAAAGTCACAGATGAGTGTGCTAAATGGATTGCAGCTAAAGGCTTAACTTCTAATTATGGTGCGAGAGAAATTTTAAGAATCATACAAGAAAAAATCAAGCCTTACTTTGTAGATGAAGTTCTTTTTGGAAATCTAACAAAGGGCGGAGAAACAGTAATTGATGTAAAAAATGATGCTATAAAATTTCATAATGTAGGTAAATAATGTCTTTTGAATGTTGACAATATATAAAAATTGTACTATAGTATAACTGTTATTTAATGAAAATTATATACGTATTATTTCTTATCAAGAAGGCGGAGGGACTGGCCCAATGAAACCTGACAACCGGCAAATGTACGGTGTTAATTCCTGCAAAACTTATTTAGTTTTGAAAGATAAGAAAACAGTTTATTAATAATAAATTAATTTGTGATTAATAATCCGTTTTTCTTATGAAAGGCGGATTTTTTATATTAAAATTTATTAAGACTAGGACGGTGAACTAAATGCCTATAAAAATACCTGATAATCTTCCAGCAGCAAAAACCTTAAATGAAGAAAATATATTTTTTATGCATGAGAATAGGGCATACCATCAAGATATAAGACCACTTAACATTCTTATAGTGAATTTGATGCCCACTAAAATAATTACAGAGACACAAATATTAAGACTTATTGGAAACTCGCCCATTCAGGTTAATCCAACTTTCATTCATACGCAAACACATAAATCTCAAAACACTTCAGAGGAACATCTGATTAAATTTTATGAAACTTTTGAAGATATTAAAAATTACAAGTTTGATGGTATGATAGTAACTGGTGCTCCTGTTGAAACACTTACTTTTGAAGAAGTAGATTACTGGGATGAACTATGCAAGATTTTTGATTGGTCAGTTACTAATGTAACCTCAACCATACATATATGTTGGGGTGCACAGGCAGGTCTGTATCATCATTATAAAATACCTAAACATAGACTTAATGAAAAAATATTTGGAGTATTTGAGCATCACCTTAATGAAAAAAATATAAAATTAACAAGAGGATTTGATGAGAAATTTTATGCTCCACATTCAAGACATACTTATGTAAAAAAAGAGGATATAGAGAATAATCCTAATATAAGAATTTTAGCTGAATCTGATGAGGCTGGAGCATATATAGTTGCATCTAAAAACGGCAAAAATATCTTTGTAATGGGACATGCTGAATATGATAGTGACACCTTGAATCAGGAATATCTTCGTGATAAAAATCAAGGTATGGATATAAAGCTCCCTAAGAATTATTTTAAAGATGATGATCCAGAGAAGGGACCTATGGTTACCTGGAGAGGTCATGCTAATCTTTTATTTTCTAACTGGCTTAATTACTATGTATATCAAGAAACTCCGTTTGAACTTTAGAAAAGCTATAAAATTCATCTAGTACAATTGTTTGTAGAGATTTTTGATAAAAAATGAGAAATGTTGTTTTTAAGACATAAGCAATAGGGGTAAGGAATTCTCATGTGTTTTAAGAAAAAATAATAATGAATTTAAAGATATAAGCATTACTGAGAGGTAGTGCTTATTTTTATCGTATTATAAATATTTTAATTTAGTATAAATACATAATTGCAAAAGTATATATCGACATAAATAGCATGTGCCAAGCAAACTTTGATAGTATAAGATATTCACTAATGGTGACATAGTAATTATAAGTGATAAAAATAATACTCAATCTGCATATAGAATTTAGACAAACTTACTGTCGAACAGATTTATTATATATCAGCATATTAGCAATGAATCTTGTGTAGCAATATACATGAATATTTTGTTTGTAAATTATGTTTATATAAATAAAATTCACCCAAATTAGTATTTATTAAGTATATATATGATAATTATTGTAAATATGTTAAAAATATGGTATTATTATATTAACTTATTATAGCGAATTAAGAAGAATAATTGTATTAAAATGAAATTCATCAAAATTAACTATTCCAACAAATTATCTTGAGTTTAATTCACAAAGTGATTTTATAAGTGTATTAAAAAATATACAGGACTCACGCCTAAACAATATAGCAAAATTATTATCGTTTAGATTGGACATTAGATGCTTAAAGATAAAACATTTTTTATTCCACTTATCCTTCATTGTGAAACGCTTTTATGTTATGCCATTAGGATACACTTGATTAAATAGCATGTATATTCTTTAGATAGACTATTTATAACGCATAAAATGGATATTATATTGTTATCGAGTGGTCCTAATTTGCATATATCCCTAATCAATCCTGTTTAGATTGTTTTTAAAGTAAGGTGGTGGTAATTTCAGGTCTAATATTATTTTGTGGAATTAAAAAAATAAGGAGGATTATATGTTATGAAAAAAAAGCTATTAAGTTTAGTATTAATTTTTTCAATGATAATTTCATTAGCATATTGTGATTTTTTACCAAATAATAAAACTGTAAACGCCATGACTTCAGATCCTGTGGTATTAAGAGCTGAAAACTATTCGAATATGAGTGGTGTTCAAACAGAAACTTGCTCAGAAGGTGGTAAAGATGTTTCATATATTGATGCAGGAGATTGGATGTCATTTTATTCCGTGAATTTGCCAGTAACAGGACAATATACAGTGGAATATCGAGTTGCATCGTTAAATGGTGGAGGAGTAATAAGTTTAGAGAAATCTGGTGGAAATCCAGTTTATGGTACTGTTAATGTTCCTTCAACGGGCGGATGGCAAAATTGGCAAACTATTTCTCAAACTGTTACATTAAATGCAGGAGCTCAAGACATAGGAATAGGTGTACCAAAAGGGGGATACAACATTGAATGGATAAAATTCACCCCTGTTGGCGATACACCATCACCAGTAACATTAAGAACTGAAAATTATTCAAATATGAGTGGTGTTCAAACAGAAACTTGCTCAGAAGGTGGCAAAAATGTTTCATATATTGATGCAGGAGATTGGCTGGCATTTTATTCTGTAAATTTGCCAGTAACAGGACAATATACAGTAGAATATCGAGTTGCGTCACTAAATGGTGGAGGAGTAATAAGTTTAGAGAAATACGGCGGAAATCCAGTTTATGGTACTGTTAATGTTCCTTCAACGGGCGGATGGCAAAATTGGCAAACTATTTCTCAAACTGTTACATTAAATGCAGGGTCTCAAGACATAGGAATAGGCGTACCAAAGGGTGGATATAACATTGAATGGATAAAATTCACCCCAACTGGAAGTACACCAGTAACACCACCTACAGAAATATGGAATAACCCAGCTGTAGGCATAAATATCAATGGTCAGCAGGCCAATGGTTCAGTTTCAACAGTAAAATCTTCAAATTGGGATACCATAACAACTCCTTACTTGCCTGGAATGGCAATAGTAAACAATCTTTGGGGTATCGGAAAAAATGGAACTGGTTCTGGAAGCATATTTACTGAGAAAGTAAACAATAAAGATGCTTTTGGTTGGTCTTGGAATATGAATTCTACAAATAACAATGTAGTTTCCTATCAGGAAGTAGGCTGGGGCTGGTCTCCAAACTCCGGTGCTTGGTTTAATGGAGCAGTTCCTTTGCATCAAATTAGTGAAAATAAATCATATACAGTTGATTTTAATCTTAAACGTACTAACCGTAGTGGAGCATGGGATACAGCTTTCGATATATGGTCTTATCCTCAAACGCAACCTACAGGCGGATCAGGTGGATTCAAAGGCGGATATGAAATTATGGTATGGCTTGATCACGAAGTACAGGGTCCTTGGGGTAGTAATCCACAAGATGTTTATATCAATGGACACCATTTCAAGGTTTATGACAATGATGGAAGTTCAGGCTGGAGAGTTATTTCTTATATAAATCAAGATGCACCTATTAATGATGCTACAGGCTTTAGTCTTTCAAATTTTTGGAATGATGCTGCAACACGTTATAGTAGTGGAACTTCAAGTTCAGTAGGACTAACAAAAGATCACTATATAAATGCAATTGAGTTTGGAAGTGAATCTTGTGGTGGTCAGGGTATGCTAGAAGTTCAAAACTACAATATCAATATTGGACAATAAAACTTGCAAAAATAATATTAATTTAGTAGTTTAGCTTTTTCTAATGTGAAAATTTTAGCTGAATCTGATAAGCCTGAAACATATATAGTTGCATCAGAAAATGGCAAGAATATCTTTGTAATTAGACATGCAGAATATGATAGTGATACTTTCTGGCTTAATTATTATGTATATTAGAAAACTTCATTTTAGATTTAAGAGAATTAAGTTTTGCACAATTAAGAATGAGCATTGCTGAAGAGCAGTGCTTGTTTTCTATTTACTAAATAATGAGTAATGAAAAATGTACTTGCATATACTTTATTGAATCAGTAAGTTTTACAATGAAAAGGTAATTAAAGAAGGGAGAGGTATTATTTTGAATTTAAATATTATAGGAAACGGATTTGACCTTTATCATGGGTTACCAAGTAGTTACTTTTATTTTGGTTCGTATCTAATTGAAAATAATTCAAGTCTATATGATGAACTATCAGATATGTATGGATTTAAAAAAGGTATATATTATGGCTTTCCTGGTGATGATTTTTATTATTCAGTAGAAGGTTTTTTTTGGAAGGATTTCGAAACACATTTAGGTGAAATTAATGAATCTTGGGTAGAGGAAACACTTCAAGATGACTTGGGACTTGAGTATGATGATCCTCCTGTTGACTTAGAAATGTATCAGTATGATAATGCTAAAGAAATAAAGAAAGCTTTATCTTAATGGATAAAAAATGTTGTAGATAAAAAAGAAAACTATAATATCATTCGAGCTAAAATAAAAAAATATAAATTCAAAGTACCTTTGAGGAAAAATGACATATATTTATCATTTAACTATACACATACACTTGAGGAAATTTATAGAATTAATCAAGATCAAATTTTACATATTCATGGAGAAGCGCTAGAATATACGGAAAATACGTTGGTTATAGGACATGGTAATGGTATAAGGATTCAAGAAATAAAAAAAGATTTAGAAGAATATGAAAAAGATTATTTTGATCAAGCATCTTGTAATAGAGAAAATGAATTGAAATGTATCTTGCATAATTTAAGAGAATTACGTAAAGATGTAAATTTGTATATTAATAATTGTGATACTTTTTTAGATAAGAAAATAAAACATAAATGTATAGACACAATTAAAATTTATGGATTATCAATGGGAGAGGTCGATTTACCTTATTTGATAAACATAAGAAATAAATTTCTAAACGCAAAATGGAGTTTTTCATATTATTCACAAAATGACTTTTATAATGTAAAAGAAATTGCAAAAAAATATTTAAGTTTAGAAGATGGTCAATATGAACGATTTGAATTTTATAATAGATATTCGCATGATATTGAGTCTGAAATTGTAGCTTTGCATAAAATTAAACAATTTAAAAAAATATAAATATGATAATATTGAATGTGAGCATACTATATGTAATTAAGTCTGCAACTAAATAACAAATGATCCTAATTTATTTCTTGAAGTAGTGAACAAATTTTTGCATATATCCAAAAGTGGAATTACAACATAGAACAATTTATAAATATTATGTTGGAAATATAATTGTCACAAAGATGGCAAAACACTACTCAATTTAGTTTGAAAATCATGTGAATACAGGAGTATATAATATGAGTAAACTTATTGAACAGATGAAAGGTTATATTAAAGCATTTGAAGCCCTTAATAACACGGAAACCATGAAGGTACAGACTATGTAATTAAAAATAGCAGTAATGAATAGATTCTATTTTGTATAAATGATTAACATCTGATATTTTAAAAAACTGTAATATACTAATATTCTAAGAGTAAATTAAGAAAAAGTTTTTTAAAACTACAGGTGTTAACATATATTTTGAATCCAAAACTACAGGAGATACTATACTTTTTATTAATACAGGTATAGCAGATTCTTGTATGTGGGAAGGACCGTTTAATTTTATGGCAAACCATTTTAATGTTATTATATTTGATATTTCAGGTTATGGTTTAAGTGTATTCACTGGTGGGAGTTTTTTCTTATAATGATATTATTAATGAATTACTAAAATACCTAAATATAAATTATTGGGGCATCTTTTGGTGGGAAAATTGCTGTTGATTTTGTTTTTGCAAATAAAGATAAGTGTTTGAGTTTTTAGCATTAGCATCTCATGCACTTAGTGGCTAGCTATGAAGAGTCTAAGTATTTGCAGGACTATCAAACAATAGAAGAAAAAATGTTACAAGAGAAAAGTTTCTAAGAAGTTGCAAAGTGTAATTTTTATATGTGAGTATTCCGAAATAGACATCACAATAGTATTGATGAAAGTATAAAAGGTATGCAAAAAAACATTCTAAAGAATTATAAATTGAAAATGATTTTTTAATATATTTGTAATGGTCCATCTGTTTTGCAATTACCAGATTTATACTATATAATAGTACTAACTAAGGCTATATACCACATAAGGAGTTGATAATTATGATAAATAAAACTTTAATTCAAGATGTGCTAGAGGCATCGCTAAAAACAGGTGCAGACTTTGCAGAAATATTCGTAGAGGATACCATATCAAATGATTTATTTATGAGCAGTTTAAAACTAAAAAAATCTACTACAAGTAGAGAATTTGGGATTGGTATAAGAATAATTAAAGGATTAAGAAGTGTATATGCTTATACAAACTCAAAAGATAAGGAAACTCTTTTAAGAACAGCTAAAGAATCCTCTCTTGCACTAGGAGATTTAAGTTTAAATAAATCTATAGTATTAAAAGAAAGATTGAATTCAAATATCCATCCTGTATTATATGTTCCATCCTCTGTTGGAATTTCTGATAAAAAAGCTATAATTGAAAGAGCATCTCTCTCTGCAAAAAACTATGATAAATCTATAGTTCAAGTAGAAACTACCTATAAGGACTCTGATCAAAAAATAATAATCGCTAATAGTTTTGGATTATACACTACAGATAGAAGAATACATTCAAGAATGACTATAAAATCTGTAGCAAGTGATGGGATTGAAAACCAAACAGGATACATTGCACCGGGAAGAAGTATGGGTATTGAAATGTTTGATGTCATAAGTCCAGAAAAGTGCGGAGTAGATGCTAGCGAAATGGCAATAACAATGTTAAAAGCAAAACCATGTCCTTCAGGAAAAATGACAGTTGCTATAGAAAATGGTTTTGGTGGTGTAATATTTCACGAAGCTTGTGGTCACGCACTAGAAGCATCATCTGTATCCAAAAATCTATCAGTATTTTCAAATAAACTAGGTGAGAAGATAGCATCTAACAAAGTTACTGCTGTAGATGATGGAACTATAAAAAATGCCTATGGTTCTATAAATATTGATGATGAAGGCAACCCTTCGGAGAAAAAGGTACTAATTGAAAATGGTATATTAAAATCATATATGGTAGATTATTTAAGCGGAAAGAGAATGGGTGTTAAAGCTAATGGTAGCTCAAGGAGAGAATCCTACAAATTTGCACCTACGTCAAGAATGACAAACACATATATAAAAGAAGGGGAGGACGACTCTTCAGATATTATAGCCTCTATTGATAATGGACTTTATGCTAAAAGAATGGGTGGAGGGTCCGTTAATCCTATAACAGGTGAATTTAACTTTTCAGTACTAGAAGGGTATCTTGTTAAAAATGGTAAAATAAAAGAACCTGTAAGAGGTGCAAGTTTAATAGGAAAAAGCACAGAAATATTAAACAACATAGATATGGTTGGAAAGAATTTAGCTTTAGGCTCAGGTACATGCGGTGCAGCCAGTGGTAATATTCCTACAAACGTTGGTCAGCCTCTTATACGCGTGTCTGAAATAACTGTTGGGGGGCGTTAAAATGGATATAAGGGAATTTAAAGAAAAATTAATAGAAGAAGCAACGAAAAATAATATATCTTCTTATGAATTATATTATGAGTATATTAGCAATTTAAACATAGCTAGCTATAATTTAGATATAGACAATTACGCTATAAGTAAAACCTTTGGAATTAGCTTTAGGGGGATATATAATGGCAAATTAGGTATGGCATCTACAGAAATTTTAGATGACGCTTCTATAAATTTTCTTATAAATGCTGTCATTGATAATGCTTTGAATAATGACAGTACAGAAAAAGAAGTGATTTTTAATGGGAAAAATCAGCAGTATCATAAGGTTGATACCTTCAATGAAAATTTGGCGTCAATTTCGGCAAAGGACAGACTAGAGCTTTGTCTCAATCTTAGTGAAAAAGCTCAAAATTATAGTTACGATTCTAAATTCAAGTTAAAAACAGTTATGGCAGAGGTTAATTATGTAGAAAAGGAATATGGAATAATTAACTCAGAGGGATTGAACTTAAATTACAAATCAAACCATGAGTCTTCTATAATAGAAATAGTTTTAAACAAAGGAGAGGAGACTAATACAGATTACGCATATGCCTTTTATAAAAGCAAATCAGATTTAAATGAAGATGAACTTGTAGAAAAAGCTATAAAGAATACCATAGGTAGGTTTGATGGAGAAACTGTAGCTTCTGGAAAGTATAAAATTGTAATAAAAAATTCTACCTTTGCACTTATGCTAAGAACTTTTTGGGGGATCTTTAATGGAGAAAATGTAAACAAGGGAATTTCTTTATTAAAGGGCAAATTAGAAAAAGCAGTGGCTAGTAATTCAGTAACACTTATAGATAATCCGTTATTAAATGCAATAAACTCAAAACCTTTTGATGCGGAAGGAGTAGCAACAAAAGAAAACACCATTATAGAAAATGGAGTTTTAAAAGGTCTATTTCATAATATAAAATCAGCAGAGGAAGATAATACTGTTAGCACAGGAAATGCATCAAAAACAAAATACTCATCATCCATAGGTGTTTCCCCAACTAATCTTTATATAGAAAAAGGGAATAAAGACTTTGACGAAATAGTAAATAACGTAGGGGATGGTATTCTTATAAATGACCTTCAAGGAACACATTCAGGAGCTAATGTTGAAACTGGTGATTTTTCTCTTTCTGCTAAAGGAACGCTTATAGAAAAAGGAAAATTAACAAAAGCTGTTGAGCAGATAACTATTTCAGGAAATTTTTACACTTTGCTAAAAAATATAGAAGAGGCTGCAAATGACCTTGAATTTTATCCTCCAAATTCCACAGGAAACTTTGGAAGCCCTAGTATTGTAGTGAAAGAAATATCCGTGTCAGGAAAATAAAACAAAACTGGTAAAAATAATTTGATTTATTTTTACCAGTTTTTATTTTTTTAATTTCCAGTAAAGTAGAACCCCTAAACATAGGTAGTTGATAATAGCTTTCACTTGATTATCAATAAAATGGGTAGGAGTGAGAAAGTTTTCTAAACATATATTTGAGTTTTTTTAAGGCTTTTTTGAAATAGATTTTTATATATGTACATAATTATGATTTTACAAAAAGTATTTTTAAATTTTACATTAAAAAAGTAACTATAAAAAGAAGGATTTCGCCCCCCTTTTGTAGAATATTTATTCGTAAAATAGGAATTTGACGAAGTAAAGGAGGTTTTTTATGAAATATTCATTGAAACAGATAAACGATCCACTCTTACCAGTATCTTTAAACAACTTTTTAAATTATCTAAGAACTATTAGAGGTAAATCCGAAAAAACTATTTATAACTATAAAATAGACTTGATTCTATTTTTTAGATTTTTAAAACTATATCGTGGTCTATCTCAAAATGAGGATTTTGAAGATGTTGTAATTAGCGATATAGATGGAGATTTTTTGAAGTCCATCTCTTTAGAGGATTTATTCGCATTTTTGAGTTTTGCTGAGGAATTTAGAAACAACGGTACTTATGCCAGAGCAAGAAAAATAGCTGCACTAAGATCTTTTTTTAAGTACCTTTCGGGAAAAGTTAAATTAATAAAAGAAAACCCTACTTTGGAATTAGAATCACCTAGTATACCTAAAAGAAATCCTATATACTTAACACTTGAAGAAAGTGAAGCTCTTTTAAATGTTATAGATGGACCTTTTAAAGAAAGAGATTATTGCATAATGACTTTGTTTTTAAATTGCGGTCTTAGGCTATCGGAATTAGTTAGCATTGATATTTCCAAAATAAAGGGAGATACTTTAACTATTCGGGGAAAAGGAAATAAGGAAAGAACCATTTATTTAAACGAAATGTGTATAAAAACCATAGAAAATTATTTGCCTGTAAGAAATAAAAAAGCTGCACTTATAAAAGAAAATGACAAAGATGCTCTTTTTATAAGCAGAAAACTTGGTAGAATAAATCAGCGAACTATAGAACTCATGGTAAAAAAGTATGCTAAAAATGCAAATTTAAATTACGAAAAGCTTACCCCTCACAAATTAAGGCATACTGCTGCTACTTTAATGTATAAGTATGGAAATGTGGATATTAGAAGTCTCCAGCAAATACTAGGCCACGAAAGTGTATCTACCACTCAAATTTATACTCATATAGATGATGAAAATTTAAGGAAAGCAGTAAAATCAAATCCGCTTAATACTATAAAATAATTACATAATAACTATTATGTAAACTTATAAAAACTAGAAGAAGGTAAATTACAATTACCCTCCTCTAGTTTTTATCTATTCAACTTATCCTTTTTTAAGGTAAATATACCTGGTGATGTTTCGTTTATATACTTATTTCTTTTGTCTTCATTGTTTAAGATGTCATTCAATCCGTCTATATCGTCTATAAATTCAAATTCAAGCTCTTCATGTTCATCATTTTCTTCTATATAATCATCATCATAATCATGCAAAATTTCATCATTTTCTCCTACTATCTCAGCACTAACTGGTGTCTCATCATCTATGACATTGTCAATTAGTATAGACCTTGTATTTACATTGTCTGGATTAAGACATTTACCACAATTGTTGCATACCTTATTTGGATCCAAATCACACTTGTCACATTCACCACAATTAGTACATGGTTTATTTTCATCTAATATACAAATCTTATCCATAAAAAACTACCCTTCTTTAGAGTTTTTATACAATACAGTATATTGTATCAAATATTCTATTTCATTTCAATAACTAATATAAAATTTTTAGTTTGTTGAAAAACAGAACATAAGTTTGCATAGTTATATATATTATGCTATAATTTAATTTAATAATTAGTATATTAAAATTCTTGCGGGGTGTGTAAATTGGCTGCTGATAAAACAAGAGACGTTCAAAGTGAAATATATGAATTCATAAGGCAAGAAGTTCTAGATAAAGGATATCCACCTTCTGTTAGGGAAATCTGTGCAAAAGTTGGTTTGAGTTCAACTTCTACAGTACATGGTCACCTTTCAAGACTTGAAAAAAAAGGTCTTATAAGACGTGATCCTACTAAACCTAGAGCTATAGAGCTTATAAAGGATCCTATATCAAAAAGGGAAATGATTGATATTCCTATAGTAGGTAAGGTTCAAGCGGGTCAGCCTATTCTTGCTGTTGAAAATATAGAAGATTATCTCACTATTCCATTAAATTTTGTAAAAAACACAAATGAGCTTTTTATATTAAAAATTAGTGGAAATAGTATGATTGAAGCTGGTATATATGAAGATGATTTAGCCATTATAGAAAAAACAAATTATGCTCAAAATGGTGATATAGTAGTAGCTTTAATAGAAAATGATGCAACCATAAAAAGATTTTTTAAAGAAAAGAATCAAATAAGGCTTCAACCAGAAAATCATACTATGGAACCTATTATAGTTGACAATTGTGAAGTAATAGGTAAATTAGTAGGTATATACAGAAGATATTAAAAATAAGTGACTTTCATTGAAAGCCACTTATTTTTAATTTATTAATTTGGAAAGAGATATAAGCACACCTAACTTTGCATGGTCAAAAGTTAATCCTCCTTGAAGATAACCTATATATGGTTCTCTTATAGGAGCATCTGCAGATAATTCTATTGAAGCGCCTTGTACAAAAGTACCTGCTGCCATTATAACTTTATCTTCATATCCGGGCATATCCCATGGTTCACATTGTACAAAAGAATCTATAGGCGATGCATATTGGATTCCCTTTATAAAATCAATTAATTTTTTCTCATCATTAAACTTAATAGCTTGTATTATATCTGTTCTCTTATCATTATATTTAGGAAGAACTTCAAAACCTGCAAGTTCCATTATTCTAGCACAAAACACAGCACCTTTGACAGCTTCAATAGCAACATGTGGAGCCATAAAGAGTCCTTCATAAAGCTGTCTCATAACTCCAAATGTAGAGCCACACTCTCCCCCTATTCCTGGAACTGTAACTCTAAATGTAGCTTGCTCTACATATTTCTCTTTTCCTACTATGTATCCACCTGTTGTAGCTATTCCTCCTCCAATATTTTTTATTAAGGAACCTGCTATTATATCAGCTCCAACATCTGTAGGTTCTTTTTCTTCTATAAATTCACCATAGCAGTTATCAACAAAAACTATCACGTTTTCTTTAACGCTCTTTATTTCTTTAATTATTTCTTCTATTTCATTTATTCTTAGAGATTTTCTCCATCCATATCCTGTAGAACGTTGTATATGAACTAACTTTATACTACTGTCTTTTTTTAGTTCTTCTTTAACGGATGTTATATCAACCTTACCGTCTTTTAAATCCACCATTTTGTATTTAACACCAAATTCTCTAAGTGAACCTACCTTTTTGCTATCATCCATTCCTATTATATCGTGAAGAGTATCATAAGGCATACCACAAATAGACATCATAGTATCATTAGGACGTAAATTTCCAAATAGAGCTGCACCTATAGCGTGTGTTCCATTAACAAAATGAGGTCTTACGAATGCGCTTTCAGCGTTAAATATATTGGCATACACTTTATCAAGTGAATCTCTACCTATATCATTATAACCGTATCCACTAGAATTAGTAAAATGTGATTCACTTATTCTTTCTTCTTGAAAGGCAGCTAAGACTTTAAGTTGATTACCTTCTCTAATTTCATCATAATATTTAAATTCTTTTTCCACATCATCTAATGCTTTTTCATATAAATCTAATACTTTTTCATTAATTTTGTACTTATTCACAAGTGCTTTTTTTGTAAATTCTAGCATAAACTTCGTATTCCTCCTGGTTAAGACAAGTTTTTAATTACACACTCAAAAAAGAGGCAATCAAAAAACTTGCCTACTTTCTCTATAATTTATTCTTCATCCTGTTGTGGCTGATTAAACAATATTGGCCTTAAAGGAGTTATAGTAGATACTGCATGCTTATATATCATCATTTGTTTTCCATCACTTTCAAGTATTACCGTAAAACTATCAAATCCCTTAACATTACCTCTCATTTGAAATCCATTTGTAAGATGAATTGCAACAGGTATTTTATTCTTTCTTGCACTATTTAAAAATATATCCTGCAAATTATTTGTTGACTTGTTATTCATGATACTCACCCTCCGTTTATTTTACATAATTAATATTCTATAAAAAACTTTAAAATCCTTTTAAATTTCTTCCATAGAAGATAGAATTTTAAAAACTATATCATCATCATTTTTATATCGGTCTTTGTCTATCCAAATAGCCCTCTTATCTTTTCTAAACCAAGTAAGCTGCCTTTTTGCATAGTGCCTACTTCCCTTCTTGATAAGGTCTATTGCTTCGTCAAAGGAAATATAACCTTCAAGATAAGAAAGTATTTCTTTGTACCCTATTCCCTTCATAGATTGCATATTTGAATTATATCCCATATCCCTTAATTTTATAACTTCATCAACAAGACCATTTTTAATCATAATGTCTACTCTTAAATTTATTCTTTCATATAATTTTTCTCTGTTCATATTTAATATAAAATAATGAATGTTATAAGGTATATCGTATAAATCTACGTTACTATTTAGTTCGCTTATAGTTTTTCCTGTTATTTTATATACCTCTAGTGCCCTTATTACTCTCTTTAAATCATTTGGATATAATTTTCTATATGAATCTATGTCTATATCCTTAAGTTTTTCGTGAATATATTCCTTACCCTTATCTTGTGCAATAGATTGTAGGTGTTCTCTATATTTTTCGTCTTTATATGCTCCAGTAAAATCATAATTACATATTAAAGAATTTATATATAGACCCGTACCACCAACAATTATAGGATATTTTTTTCTACTTGTTATATCATCTATAGCGTTTTGAGCTTTTTCTTTAAAGCTTGCAACACTGAAATCTTCAGAGGGTTCAACTATATCTATTAGATGATGTTTAACCCCTTTCATTTCCTCTTTTGAGACTTTAGCAGAACCTATATCCATATGCTTATATATTTGCATTGAGTCCGCAGATATAATTTCCCCATTTATTTTTTTGGCTAATTTTATTGATATATCAGTTTTTCCTACTGCTGTAGGTCCTGCTATGATAAGTATATCTTTCATACTAAATTCATCCTTAATTAATTCTATTGAATTCTTTTAAATTTCTTTTCAAAATCATTTACTGTTAATTTTATAATAGTTGGGCGTCCATGTGGACAATTAAATGGATCCTCAGCAAATCTTAAATCTCTTACTAAACTTTTCATTTCATCGTGTGTAAGCTCATGATATGCTTTAACAGCTGATTTGCAAGCAGCTGTTGCAATGCTTCTATATTTAACGTCAGCTGTCTCACCACTTCCCATGTTTTTTAAATTATCAATTATTTCCAAAAACAAATCTTTTACAAGAGGTTTTCCCAAGAATAACGGAACCTCTTTTATTGCAACAGTATTATCTCCAAAATAATCAATAATAAATCCAGCACTTTTAAATACTTCTTTATTTTCGTCGTAATAAAGAAAATCTTCAGGAATTAATTCTACTACAGAAGGAGTAATTAAAATTTGTGATACAACCCCTTTGGTTTTAATTTCTTCTCTATAACGTTCAAATAGTATTTTTTCATGAGCTGCATGTTGATCTATTATATATAACTGATCAAAGCTCTCGGCTAAAATATAAGTATTATTAAATTGCCCTATTATTCTAAGTTCAGGAAACTTAGGCATCTTACTAGTAATTATATCATAACTCTCTTTTTCTTGGGAGTTTTCTTTTATTATATCTTTTTCTACAGATTTAAAATTAGTATTTTCTATAGCTATCTCATCAATACTTTTACTTTTAATGCTACTTTTTAAATCTATGGGTATTTGAACTTGTACTTTAGGTATCTCATTATTAAAATTGTCTCTTTGAATTAATTCTTCTTTATAATTATTTACCTTTACTTCTTCCTTTAAATCAGAAAGCTTATCTTCTTCTTTTTCTAATTCTTCAACTTTAAAAGATTCCTTTAAGCTGTTTTTAATTCCTTCATGTACTGTATCAAAGATAATTTTAAATATGTCTCTTTCATTTTGAAACTTTACTTCTGATTTTGTTGGATGCACATTTACATCTACAAACTCAGGAAATATATCTAAAAATATTACGAAGAAAGGGAACTTATTTATCATCATAAAAGACTTAACTGCATTTTCAACAGCAGCAGTTATTAATTTATTTTTTATATATCGCTTATTAATAAATATACTCTGATTGTTCCTACTACCACGGCTTATTTCAGCATTTCCTACATACCCATGAACTGATACTAAATCTGTATGACGTTCAAAGCTTATAACATTATCACATATTTTTTTACCATATATGGCTCTTATAGTATCTAATAAATTGTCTGTTGAGTACGTTGTAACTACTCTCTTACCGTTATTAACTAATCTAAAAGAAACATCAGTATGTGCTAAAGCCAAACGATTTATTATATCTGAAATAGAAGAGGCTTCTTTTGCTGTAGATTTTAAGAATTTTTCTCTTGCAGGAACGTTATAAAATAAATCACGTACCTCAATATTTGTTCCTATATTAGTTCCGCAATCTTTAACATAATCAATACTTCCACCACTTATAGATATTTCTCTTCCAAATTCATTTTCTTTAGTTCTAGACTTTAGTGTGGTTTTTGATACAGAAGCAATACTCGGAAGTGCTTCCCCCCTAAATCCTAAGGTGCTTATAGAATATATATCTTGAATCTTTGATATCTTACTTGTTGCATGTGGCATAAAAGCTTTTTCTATATCATCTTTATCTATACCGTAACCATCATCAAGGACTTTAATAAGGGTTCTTCCGCCGTTTTCTATTTCAATATTAATAGTTTTAGCTCCAGCATCAATACTGTTCTCTACAAGCTCTTTTACAACAGAAAATGGCCTTTCTACTACTTCTCCAGCTGCAATTTTATTTGAGGTATCTTCACTCAAAATATTTATTCGCAAAATTTCACCTTCTTAATCTAAAGTTTTTTAGCACGCTTTACAAATTCATATAGTTTATTCATACATTCTATTGGATTCATTTCCATTATCTCAGTATTTTTTAGTTCACTTAAAATATTTTCTTTTTCAACATAGTTAAAATCTATCTGATAAGAATCGTTTTTATTTTCTTTAGTAACCTTTTCTGTTTTATCAACGGATTTAATTTCTTCTTTAACTTCCATTTTAATTTCTGAAGTTTTAGATTTTTCTTCTTCTAAATCTTTAAGTATTTCTCTTGCACGTACTAAAACAGCTTCTGGAAGACCTGCAATTTTAGCAACCTCAATACCGTAAGATTCATCTGCTCCCTTTGCTACTATTTTTCTTAGGAAAATTATATCATCATTCACTTTTTTTACTGCAATAGAATAGTTTTTAAGTCCCTCTATCTTACCTTCAAGTTTTGTAAGTTCATGATAATGAGTTGCAAAAAGGGTTTTGCATTTTAATTCTTTACTTTTGCAGATATATTCTATAACAGCCCAGGCAATACTAAGTCCATCATAAGTACTTGTTCCACGTCCTACTTCATCTAACAATATCAAACTATTTTGGGTGGCATTTTTAAGTATATTAGATACTTCCCACATTTCAACCATAAAGGTACTTTTTCCTGCATTTAAATCATCTGACGCACCAATTCTAGTAAAAATCTTATCACATATTGATATTTCAGCAGAAGAGGCAGGAACAAAACAGCCTATTTGAGCCATAAGAACTATAAGCCCAACTTGACGCATATATGTAGATTTTCCAGCCATATTAGGTCCTGTTATAAGCATCATTGTATTGTCAGAATTATTTATTACTGTATCATTAGCTACAAAATTACCATTAGCAATAACCTTTTCTACAACAGGATGTCTTCCTCCCTTTATAGAAAGCATCCCATCATTTTTTATTATGGGTTTGCAATAATTATTTTCTCTTGCTACATCTGCAAAAGAACTGATACAGTCAAGTTCTGATAATATTTTAGCACTACTTTTTATCCTATCTATTTCTTTTTCTATTCTTTCTCTTATCTCTGAAAAGACATTATATTCTAAAAGAACTAGCTTTTCCTCAGAACCTAGAATCTTTTCTTCCATTTCTTTAAGTTCTGGTGTTATATATCTTTCACTATTTGCTAATGTTTGTTTTCGTATATATCTTCCTTCGGGTACTAAACCTAAGTTTGATTTTGTAATTTCTATATAATATCCGAAAACCTTATTATAACTAACTTTAAGTGATTTTATTCCAGTAACTTCTCTTTCTGAATTTTCAAGTGATGCAATCCACTGTTTTCCATGTGATTTAGCAAGTCTTAGGTCATCTATATCTTTATTATATCCAGTTTTTATTATATTTCCCTCTTTTATAGATAGTGAAGGATTATCATTTATAGATTCATATAACAAACTATATATATCACTAAGGTCATCTAAATTATTTTCCATGTTAATCAGAAGATCAGAATTAAAATTTTTAATTATATTTTTTATTGTTGGTAATTTTTCTATGGATCCTCTTAAAGATATCATTTCTTTTGCATTTACACTTTTGGTTGATATTTTTCCTGCTAATCTTTCTATATCATATACTTGTTTTAATGCTTCTTTTAAATCTTCATTATAGGATACCTTAGTTAACATTTCTTCTACAGCATCAAGCCTTAATTTTATTTTATTTTCATCGATTAAAGGTCTTTCTATCCATTTTCTGATTTGTCTTCCACCCATAGCTGTACTGGTCTTATCAAGCACCCAAAGAAGAGATCCTTTTTTACTTTTGTCTTTAAGGGTTTCTGTAAGTTCCAAATTTCTTCTTGAATTTATATCAATGCTCAAAAAATCAACTATTTCATATCTCTGAAGTTCATCAATATGAGTAAGAGCAGTTTTCTGAGTATCTATTATATATTTTATAAGACCGTTAGCTGAGTTTTTAAGAATGTCTGTCATATTAACTTCAGCATAATTTGAAAATTGAGCCTTTAAGTTTTCGTTTCTATATTCTTTAAAATAGTCATCTTCAAATCTATTATAAACAATATCAAATCGCTCTTTTATTTTATCTATAAATTTATCACTTACACTTTGCTGAAGAACAATTTCCTTAGGCGCAAACTTTGAAATTTCGTTCAACAAAATTTCAAGATCTAGTTCCGCCTCTGTACAGTTAAACTCACCTGTTGATATATCAGCAAAACACATAGCTAAATTCTGTCCATTAATAAATAAAGACATTATATAGTTGTTTTTCGTATCTTCAAGAAAAGATGAATCTGTATATGTTCCAGGTGTAAGAACTTTTATAACATCTCTTTTTACAATTCCTTTAGATGCAGCTGGATCTTCTAATTGTTCTGCTATTGCTACTTTATACCCTTTAGAAACAAGTTTACTAGCATAAATAGCATATGCATGATGAGGGACTCCACACATAGGAGCCCTCTTTTCAATACCACAATCTTTACCTGTAAGTACTAATTCTAATTCTCTTGAAACCATTTCTGCATCTTCAAAAAACATTTCATAAAAGTCACCAACTCTAAAAAACAAAATACAGTCCTTGTAATTTTCTTTAATAGATAAATATTGTTGCATCATAGGAGATATACCCATATTAATCATCCCTCAATCTCGTAGTAAATTTAAACTTCTTCTCCCACTAAAGAAAAAGCTTGAGCCTTAGTTATTTTAAGGTTTATAAGTTTTCCTATAGAATCTTCAGCGCCTTTAAAATTAACAAGCTTCCCGGTTCTTGTTCTTCCCATTAATTTTGTATTATCATGTTTGCTTCTGCCTTCTACAAGAATCTCTACAATCTTACCTTCATACTCTTTATTCTTCTTTTCACTTATTAAATTTACGGTCTCAAGAAGTCTATTGAATCTTTTGTGTTTAATATCATCTGGAATTTGATCTGTATATTCAGCAGCTGGTGTACCCTCTCTTATTGAATAAAGGAAAGTAAATGCTGAATCATATTCTACTTTTTTTACAAGATTTAAAGTATCCTCAAAATCTTGTTCCGTCTCTCCAGGAAAGCCTACTATAATATCTGTAGTTATAGCCGCATCTTTTATTCTAGTCTTTATTTTATTTGCAAGAGTTATATAATCTTCCCTTGTGTAACATCTATTCATCTTCTTTAACAAATTAGTTGAACCGGATTGAACTGGAAGATGAATATGTTCGCATACTTTATCACATTCAGCTATTGCATCTATAACTTCATCCGTTAAGTCCTTAGGATGGGATGTCATAAATCTTATTCTCAAAAGACCTTCTACATTATTAAGTCTTCTTAAAAGACCTGCAAAATTTATTTCTTCTTCTAAGCCTTTTCCATATGAATTAACATTTTGACCTAAGAGAGTGATTTCCTTGTACCCATTTTTAACAAGTTCTTTAATTTCATTTTCTATATCTTCAGGTTTTCTGCTTCTTTCTCTTCCTCTTACATATGGAACTATACAATAGGTACAAAAATTGTTACAGCCATACATGATAGTTACAAATGCTTTCATATCATAACTTCTATGTATAGGCATGCCTTCCACAATACCTTCTTCTTTATCCCATATCTCAACTACAGAAGTTCTTTCGTTCTCAACCTTTTTTAAATATTGGGGAAACATTTGTGTATTATGAGTTCCCATAACTATATCAACAAAAGGAAATCTCTTTTTTATGTGTTCAGCCATATCTCTTTGCTGCATCATGCATCCACACACGGTGATTATAAGATTAGGATTCTTATCCTTTAACTTTTTTAATACCCCTAAATTACCGTATACCTTTAACTCTGCATTTTCCCTAACACAGCATGTATTAAATATTATTAAATCTGCATCTTCTCTATTGTCTGATTCATTGTAGTTTAATTCTTTAAGCATTCCTGCGAGCTTCTCAGAATCTTCAGCATTCATCTGGCAGCCCCACGTTTCTATGAAAAATAGTTTATTTTTATCCATAATTTCCTCCTGGTTTTAAGCTTACGTATATTATTTTTAATTATAAAATATCAGTTAAATATTATATCATACATTTGTGAATAAAATCAAAAAAACATATAATCTGATTTTTAAAATTTGAATAATTAATTTGAAACTGAAAATAATATTAATGAAATAAATCAAAGGGGGTTTTAATATGTATGATGCTAAGTTATTAGAAAATAACGATAAACAAGCTGAGAAAGATTTGATTAGATGCAACTGCATATGTGATATAGGCTATTTCAATAATCACAGAAATATTAAATTAGTTAGTGCTACATCATATCACGTACCAACTGAAGGAATATTGAATTTGAAATAGAAATTTTTAAATTTATAATTACAAACCCTTATACGTTTATAGGGTTTCCACATAAAATAAATTATATGATGGAAACCCTATGTTTTAATGTATATTCTACTTTTTATTATTCTTTTCAAATTTAAGGTACTCTATTTCTTTTACAAATCCCATACTAATGTATAAATTTATAGCTGGAATATTATTCATGTCTACTTTTATATACACGGTTTTATAATTTCTATTTCTTAATACATTTAATATGTAACTTAAAAAGTAGCGCCCATACCCTTTGCCTCTATATTCTTCTATTATTCCAAAATTCACTATAGTAATATTATTATACTCTAATATAAATTGACCATAGCCTATTTTAAATCCATTTTTACATAAGAAAAAGGATCCATCATCAACATAATATTTTTGAGTCTCATCATAGTATATATCTTCAATAGATAGCGGTATTCTTCCTTCTGCATCAAATATTTTATTTTGAATGTAACACCTTATATTTTCATCTCGTGATTTTACGAAATTTTCAACAGTTATATCATTTGGCTTTTCTACAAAATTAATGGTCTCAAGATCTTTTTTTAACTCCATATTTCCTCTAACTATATTAAATCCTAAATTTTTTAGCACAAAATAATTATAATCATTCTTTTCACATTTATATGAGAATTTACATCCTGTATTAAAAAAATCTAACAACGTATTATAAATCTCTCTTTTTAGTCCAAATTTTTTTTCAATATACATTGCCTTTATTTCAATAGTGTTTTTATTTTTCTTTTCTAACCAAGCGTATCCAGCATATTCTTTATTAAACTTTAAAATATTAACATTTTTCTTTATAAAGAATCTTTTTATTAATGATGTTTTATTATATACAGCAAAAAAATCTTTATTTAACACATTGAAATACTTTCTCTTTTTGTTAAACTCTATAAACAAACCCAAATTTTTATCATTCAATTTTTCACAAGTAAACATAATACCCTCTTATTATATTCATTATTAATTTAAGTATAGAATTTATGAATTTTTATGTCAATTAAATTTTATAATTTTACTGATATTCAACTGAGTAATTAATATAGTTTTGAATAAAATTATTTTCATATTTATTATTTGAAACAATTTTATCTAATCTATTTATATACTTGTTTTCAGACCAATTTTTATGCTTTACATATCTCTTGTTGCCTAATTTCCAAAACTTATGTGGAAAGACTATTAAAGCTAACATTATTTCTATATCATCTTTGCTTAATTTATTTACTGAATTATATCCTTCGATTATGGTTTTTGCTTTCTCAAAATCCCACATATATTCATTTTTACTCATTAATCTTCTTATCATCTTACCTAAATCTGTTATTGGTAAATCTATTATTATACTATTTAAATCTATTATATAGTACATATCTTTATTTTTTATTATATTTTGATAATAGAAACTATTATGGCATACTGTTTTTTTAAAATTAAAATTTTTCATAATATTAAAATAAGATGACTCATTAAGTATTTTTATAGAAAAAAGTCCCCTATCATAATAAGTATCTATAAGATCTTCATACATAAAATCAAATTTATTTTTTATCTTTTTACCTTCTATTATCTTTTTAAATTCTTCCATATCATGAATGGATTTCGTAAAGCTATTAACCCAATTTTTCGAATTGCTTTTTTTTAGTTTGATTTTATGAAGGTCTATTTTTTGAGTTGCCAAATGAAATTTAGCTAAGAGCTTCGCTGCTTTAACAGCCTCATTTATATCATTTAAATTACACTCCTCGCCATCTACCCATTCCATGAGATAAAAAGCAAGATTCTTATAGGACACTATGAGTTTTCCTTCTTTTGTTGCAATATACCTAGCTAAATTATGAAACTCATTTTTTTCAAGTTCTCTTACTAAATAATTCCCATTTTCTACTTTTTTAAACTCATGACTTATTTTTTTTAAGCAAACAGTATTTGTCTCTGTTTTTATTTTATATATGCTTCTTATTTTTTTTATATGAACTAATTTTAAATCATAATTACTTAATATTCTCTTAATCATTTTTAATTCTCTATCTTTTATCTCTATGACTAAATTTTCTGTTTCGCTCATAATATCTCCTCCCTAAAAAATGTATACAATAGAATATATTATAACAAAACATAAATTAGCACTTAGAAATAATTATATTCTAAATTACATTTTAGAGCCCAAAAAAAAATCGAAACCCAATTGCTTTTCGATTTAAATAAAATTCAAACTAAATATAGTTTAAATATCACTTATTTTTTAAATCTTCTAATGTTCTCATAAGTTTTTCAGGCATTGGAAGTCCTAATTTACTGCAATTTTCAAGAATATTTATTCCTTCATTAGCTACATAGAAATAGCATGTAAACGTCCTAAAAAGCCAAGTTCCTTTATTCACAAGTCTATCTAATAAAACTGCTACAATAATAACCACTAATATAGATAATATTTTTGCAATACCCATGTAACATTGCCTGAAATTTAATTTTTTCTCAACAGCTGAAATTACTATATCCCCCAAATAGTCTATTATCATAAAAAATATTAAAACCATAAGAGGAGTATCCCAACTACCAAACATGTAACTTGACATTCCTTGCATGCACGTAAATATAACCCCTAACATTTTTTTCACCTCCACTTTGTAAGGTATTACTTTTTTACTAATGTATGGTTATTATCCTTGTGATTTTATTATACTTCGTAGCGCAAATAAGCGCAATTTGTATCTATACATTTTATGGTGATATATGAAGAATAAGTTTAATATACTTCGTTTTTCAATGTTTTTTAAAGTAATAGCATTTTGAATAACAGTAACAAATGTGCTATTATGTGCTTAGATGAAAGGGGTACAGTAACAATGGAGTTAATGGAGTTACTAAAAACGGATAGAATTAATAAAGGCATGACTCAAAAAGATTATGCTAAAGTATTGAATATAACAAGAGGAACGCTATCTCACCTTGAAAAAGGAAGGTCGCCAAGTGCGGAAACAGCAAAAAAAATTTCCTCTTATTTTAACAAACCTATTTCGGAGTTGATTGGATCAAAGAAAATCAAAAAGCTTTCTGAATTAGAAACAACAAATATGCTTATAAATTCTTTAATTAAAAAAAAAGAAATTACCAAAGAAAAGATAACTGATGAAGCAAAAAAGCTTATATGGGCATCTTTAGAATTGGAAATAAAATTAAAACTTCAAATGAAAGAGAGTCTTTAAACCTCTCTTTTCTTTTTGTCTTCAAAAGAATCAATATTTTTATTTATTGATTCTTGAATTTCTAATAATTTTAAAATAATTATATCAATTTCGTTCATATGTAACACTCCCAATACACTTATAAATTTTAAAAGACAACTAAAGTTTAATATCTTCAGAGCACATATGTGTGAAATTTTTATATTGTTATAGAAATTTACTTACTATAACTCAAATAATTAGACGCTAGAAGAAACAGATTAACAGTATCATTGAGAAATAAAAATTTATGGTTTAATAATTTTACGTCTATAGCTTTTTTGTTTATACCATAATTATACAACTAAAATTTAATTTTTCAATGATGTAATTGCTAATTTTTAATTATTATATTTTAAAAAGTATTTTTGAAAACCATTACATTACTATAGTATTACATTATAAACCCTTAATATTACTAAAGTTTTTATTTATTTTATATTCAAGTATATAATATTAATATTTTAAATAATTAAGAGTATTAATTTACCTTTTTACTATTGTTTCTAATTCAGATTTGTAAATTTTATCAAAAAAATAAGGCTTCTCTATAGGAAACCTTATTTTTGATATTTTATTCTTCAACTTCTCTTATACTTAAACCTATTTTCTTTTCATCAGAACTTACTTCTAATATTTTCGCTTTAATTTCTTCACCTATTTCAAGGGCATCTGATGGTTTTGCTATTCTTTTATGACTTATTTCTGAAATATGAACTAAACCATCAACTCCTGGTTCAAGCTCTACAAAAGCACCGAAGTCTGCAAATCTAACAACTTTACCAAGTACAACAGAACCTACAGGATATTTCTCTTCTACATTACTCCAAGGATTTTCAGTCAATTTTTTAATACTTAATGATAACTTTTTATTTTCCTTATCTATGCTTAATATATATACTTTAATTTTATCTCCTATTTTAAGAACATCTGCAGGCTTTTCAACTCTTCCCCATGATATTTCAGATACATGAAGAAGTCCATCTACACCTTCTATTTCCACAAAAGCACCAAAATCAGTTAATCTCTTAACTTCACCTTCAACTATTTGCCCTTCATCTAATTTATTCCAAACGGTTTCTTCTACTTTTTCTTTTTCCCTACTTAATAATGCTCTTCTAGATGCTACTATTTTAGTTTGTCTTTTCTTTGTTGAGTATTCAATAATTGCTACTTCAAAACTTTTTCCTATATACTCTTTAAGATTATCAACATGAAATAATTCTACATGTGATGCTGGAATAAATACTCTTATACCTTTGTATGAAGCAATTACTCCACCCTTTACATCTTCTTTAACTACAACATTTAGAGTAGTCTTATTTTCAAAAGCATCTTTAATATCTTTATATCCTTGTTCTCTTTGAAGCTCTTTTACTGATAATACTACATAATTGTCCGCATCTTTTAATTTTATAATTTTTGCTACAATTTTATCTCCAACTGTAAATAATTCTTTTAAATCTTTTCCATCATCATCTATTTCACTTTTAGGTATTATTCCATCTCTTTTATAATTTATGTTTAAAAATACTTCTTTATCAGAAACCTGAATAATTTCTCCCGTTACCGATGCACCAACATAAATTTTCTCTTCATTTTCAGCTATAAACTTCATTGCATCAGCCATTTCATTATTTGTCTCATTTGAAATTTGATTTTCACTCATTTTATTAATTGCCTCCTCAATAATCCAATCAGGTGTTGAAGCTCCCGCCGTTACACCTATGTTGATACTGTTTTTATTTTTTAATATGTTCTCAGGTATTTCGCCCGAATTTTCTACATGAATAGTATCCTTACAATTAGCTTTACATATTTCGTATAATTTGGTTGTATTTGAACTTTGTTTTCCACCAATAACAACCATAACATCTACTTTTTCAGAAAGATCATTCGCTATTTTTTGTCTTTCCGATGTAGCATTACATATTGTATTAAAAGATATAACTTCATCTACTTTACTTTCAACTTCACTTAAAACTTTTTCCCAGTTTTCAAGCTTTTCTGTAGTTTGAGAAACAATGCAAACCTTTGAGCCAATATCTTCTAAGCCTTCTCCCTTTTTAGAGATTATGGCTTTATTATTGCACCAACCATTGATTCCAATTACCTCTGGATGATTTTTATCTCCAACAATTACTATATCATATCCAAGTTCACTGTACTTTCTAACTTTTTCTTGAATTTTACTTACAAATGGACAAGTTGCATCAATTACAGTAAGACCCTTAGCTAAGAGCATATCATATACTTCTTTAGAAATTCCATGTGATCTCACAAGTATAACATCGTTTTCTTTTAATTTATCTATTTCTTTAATTTCAATAGGATATATGCTACTATTCTTAAGCTTATTAACTACATCATTGTTATGAATTAACTCACCTAAGGTATAAATCTTTTTATTATATTTCTTTTGAGTTAAAATTGCCATATCAACAGCTCTCTTTACTCCAAAACAAAAACCAGCTTTTTCAGCAAGTATAACCTTTCGCATTTACAAACTTAACCACCTTTAATTTTTAATGTTTTATAGTCTCTTTTCTATATATTTAACAATATAATCTACAACTTCTGTTATCCCCATAGATGAGGAATCAATTTCCACGGCATCTTTAGCCTTTGTAAGTGGATTTATTTTTCTTGTTGAATCAATATGGTCTCTTTTTATTATATCATTTAATATATCATCATAACATACTTTTACATGCTTTTCCATTAATTCATTATATCTTCTTTTTGCTCTTTCTTCAGGAGTGGCTGTCAAATAAAATTTAAAAGGTGCATTGTTTAAAACAACAGTTCCTATATCCCTTCCATCCATAACAACATCATATCTTCCAGCCATTTCCTTTTGTAAATGCACAAGCTTTTCTCGTACTTCTAATATAGACGCATAGTTTGATACATTTTGGCTAGTTTTCGGTAAAAGTATCTCTTCACTAACATCTTCTTCATTAACTATTAACTTGTCATTTTCAAAATGCATAGAAAGCGATTCCATAAGATCACACAAATTTTTTACATCTGATGCTTTTATATTTTTTCTCATAGCCATTAAGGTAACTGCCCTGTACATAGCACCTGTATTAATATACATAAGTCCAAACTTTTTAGCAACAAGTTTAGCTATGGTACTTTTTCCAGCACCGGCAGGTCCATCTATTGCTATATTTAATCTCAATTTAATTCCGCCTTTCTCTTTGCTGTAAGATATTACAAATTGATTATTTATTGTTGAAACACCACTTAATATTATTCTAGGTTTACCCTAAAAATCCTTTATTTTTTCTACAAAACATATTTTTTGTGCTTTTTCTAACATATTTTACATTACAACAGCAAAAACTTCACTGCATCTTTTCTATTTATATATATTAATGTAGCAATGTTGGAAATTTCGTTAAATATTCTTACCTGCTAAGTGTGCTGTTGACATTGCTATTTGAAGATTGAATCCTCCAGTATATGCATCAACGTCTATTATTTCGCCGCTAAAATAAAGATTACTTATTTTTTTTGATTTTAAAGTAGATGGATCAATATCTTTGACATCTACTCCACCTGCGGTTATAATAGCTTCAGCAATAGGTCTAAGTCCTTTTATTGTTAATGTAAATTCTTTTATTGCCTTTGCAATATTTTTTCTCTCACTTTTAGTAATTAAATTTACTTTTTTATTTTCTGCTATCTTTGATAATTTTATAATTACAGGTATTAGTTTCTGAGGAAGTAAATCATCTAAAGCATTTTTAAAGTCTTTATTTATATATTTCATAAAATCCTTTTGAAGCCTTAAATCAAGTTCCTTTTCATCTAATGCTGGTTTTAAATCTATTACAGCTTTAAGATTTTTCTTATAATTTACAACTCTACTTCCACTTAGAACTATGGGTCCTGAAATACCGTAATGAGTGAATAACATTTCACCAAAATTCTCATATATAATTTTTTTATCTTTTTTTATGTATAATCTAACATTCTTTAATGAAAGCCCCTGAAGTTCGCCTATAAAACTTTCCTCAATTTCTATAGGAACAAGAGATGGCTTAGGTTCTACTATATTGTGTCCCATATCCTTAGCAAATTTATAACCATCACCTGTGGAACCTGTTTGAGGGTATGATTTCCCTCCTGTACATAAAATAAAAATATCTCCTTTAATAATTTCATTATTGCTTGTGACTACACTTTTTATGATATCGCCTTTAAAGTCTATATTTGTTACCTTTGAATTCAAAATAACTTTTACATCTCTCTTTTTTAGTTCTTTTTCTAGAGCTGCAATTATATCCGAAGATTTATTTGATTCAGGGAAAACTCTTCCTCCACGTTCAACTTTTAGTTTAACACCTAAACCTTCCATAAAATTCATTAAATCATTATTAGTAAATGAATATAAAGAACTATAAAGGAAATATGGATTTCCTGGGATATTTTCAAAAAATTCATCAATAGATATTGAATTTGTTATATTACATCTTCCTTTTCCTGTTATAAATAGCTTTTTACCTAACTTTTCATTTTGTTCTATCAAAATAACTTGATGCTTTAATGAAGCGGTTATCGCTGCCATCATTCCTGCAGCACCACCACCTATTACAATAACTTTTGCCAAGAAATCACCTTCTAAAACTAAAATTTAAAATTTATCTTCTGTACTTCTAGAAGAATAAACTTTATATTCTTTCCAAATATTTTCCAAATCAGTAAATACATTTGAAATTCTATCTTTTTCCCTAAGTCCTACGGACACGATAAGTGCATTTATTACACTCATAGGCGCCACAAGTGAATCAACAAATGATGCCATGTTACTTTGTGCTATAAGTGTATAATCTGCTTCGGTTGCAAGCGGTGATAGAAGACTGTCCGTAAGTGCAACGACTTTTGTTTTTCTTGATTTAGCAAATCTTAAAGCCTCTATTGTTCTTGATGCATATCTCGGAAAGCCTATTCCTATAAGTAAATCATCTGAAGTTATATTTATAATTTGTTCAAAAATATCACTTATTTTATAGCTTACCACATACACATTGTCCAGTATTAGATTTAAATAGAAACCTAAAAACTCGGCAAGAGCAGTTGAACTTCTAAGACCAATTATGTATATTCGTTTTGCTGAAAATATACTATTTATAACATCATCAAAAACATTATGATTTATTTTTTCAAGTGTAACTCGTATATTTTCCATATCTGCTTTAAGAACACCTTTTAGTGAACTTTCTTCAGAAATAAATGTATTAGATAATTCTATTCTTTGTACTGTAGTGAGTTTATTTTTTATAAGTTCATGTAATGCTTTTTGAAGCTTTGGATAACCACTAAAGCCCAATTCATTAGCAAATCTAACAACTGTAGACTCACTTACACCAACACTTACTCCTAACCTTGCAGCAGTCATAAAAGCTGCTTTATCATAATGCTTTAAGATATACTCAGCTATTAATTTTTGACCTTTACTTAATCTTGGAAACTTAATTTGTATAATTCTCATCAAATCGTATTTTTCGTCTTCCAACAATACCAATCCCTTCTAGGATTACAACAATAATTGCAACCATAAAATAAATATGAATTTTTTATTTCATTTTAGCATTTAATAACAATTTATTCAAGATTTTATTTGTTTGATGTTAATAAATAATTAACTATAATTATGCACTATAAGTTTTTTAAATATTCTACTTCTTCATTACTTAAAATTCTTACATTCCCTTCTTTTAAGTCTTTAAGTTCTATCTTTCCAATTGAAATTCTCTTAAGTTCTTCAACTGGGAAACCAACAGCACCGCACATTCTTCTTACTTGCCTTTTCTTACCTTCATGTATGATTATTTTAAGTACAGAAGTTTGTTCAGTAGAGGATACCATTGTAACTTCTGCTTCCTTAGTTACATAGCCTCCTATATCTACTCCTTTTCTTAAACTTTCTAAATCCTTAAACTTAGGTTTACCTTTTACTGTTGCAAGATAGCATTTATTAACATTCTGTCTTGGATGCATTATTTTATTAAATATATCTCCATCATTAGTTACAATTAAAAGACCAGAGGTATTGAAATCAAGTCTTCCTACTGGAAACACCCTTTCTTTAAAATTTAATAAGTCTATTACTGTTTTTTTTCCTCTATAATCGCTAACTGCAGTTAAATAACCTTTAGGCTTATTTAAAATAGCGTAAACTTTTTTATCTTCCAGTTTAATCTCCTTTTTATCAAGTCTAACCTTATCTTTCTCAGGATTAACTTTAAAACCAAGTTCTGTAACAATTATTCCATTTACTTCTACTCTTCCTTCTTCAATCATTTTTTCACATTTTCTTCTTGAAGCTACTCCACATTCAGCCATATATTTTTGTAATCTTTCTTCCATAAAATCACCTATCATCTTTTTTTATATTAAAGCCACTTTTTCTTCCTGAAATACATCAACATAAATCCTGATATAGATAGCATAACCATCCACAGAATAACATACCCATATTTAAATTTAAGTTCCGGCATATAATCAAAATTCATACCATAAACCCCCACAAGAAAAGAAAGTGGTATAAATATAGTTGAAAAAATAGTTAAAAATTTCATTATTTCATTCATCTTATTACTTGCACTTGATAAGTATGTATCTAAAAGCCCTGCTACCATATCTCTAAATAGTTCAATAGTATCTATAACCTGTACTGTATGATCATATACATCTTTAAAATAAATACTAACCTTGTCTTCTATAATATCAACTTCTCCTCTTTGAAGAGTGTTTATTATCTCCCTTAAGGGCCAAACTGCTTTCCATAAATATATCATTTGTCTTTTAAGGTTATACACTTCATTAAACAAATTATTTGATACATTAACCATAAGAGACTCTTCAAAACCTTCGATTTTATCTTCAAGCTTCTCTAGTACAACAAAATAATTATCAACAATAGAATCAATTAAAGCATATGTAAGATATCCTACTTTAGTTTTTCTTATTTTTCCTTTAGGATTTCTTATTCTAGTTCTTAAATTTTCAAAAACATCACCTGCTTTGCTTGCTTCTTGAAAAGTAATAATTAAATTTTGCATACAAATCATACTAATTTGTTCAACTACAAGCTTATCATCTTTAAAATATATCATTTTTAAAACAATAAAGATGTATTTTTCAAATTCCTCTATTTTAGGCCTTTGATTGGTATTTAATATATCTTCCATAATAAGAGAATGAATACCGAAATGTTCACCTAGTTTTTGATATAAAGCTATATCTTCAAGACCATTTACATTTATCCAGGTCATATTATCTGTATCTTTATATTTATAACAATCTTCAATGTTATAAGTATCTTTTTCCTTGAGAATATCGTCTTTGTAATCCATAATATGAATTTCTGTTTTTTTTCCTGTAACAGTTCCTATATGTACTAGAGTTCCTGGTTTTAGGCCTCTCTTTCTTGACACCCCTTTTGTATATCTGTTCATAAAAAATCACCTAACTAAAATTAATTATAATGTCCTTTCTGTATTTAAAAAATTAATATACTAATTATTTTCTACAATTTATATTAACACATAGATAAACTAGTTAAAAGTGCAGTATAATAAAAATACAATAAGACATAAGAGGAGATGATTATTAATGAAAAAATCCAATGTATTTTTAGGAGGTCTATTAGTTTTAATTGGTGTTATAGCTATTTTTCAGAAATTTAATTACTTCGGCTATTTTTCATCAAAATCCATGATAGGGTTTATACTACTACTAATAGGAATCGCTTTAGATTTAAGTTATTTTGCTAGCAAAAAAAGTTCTAATAACCTTATACCAGGTGGTATACTAATAACCCTTGGAATATTCTATATAGCGAAATCATATTTTTATATATATGCTTTATCTGCTATCAGTTGGCAAATATATACTTTTTCTGTTGCTGTTGGTTTATATCAAGCGTATATATTTTCAACTAAAGATAAACCTACTCTTATCATTGCTACTGTCCTTGCAGTAATATCTATTTTCTCAGCGGTTTCTAATATGTTTAGAATATTATTACCTATATGGTTTAATAGAGGTTTTATATTTCCAATAATTTTGATACTTGCAGGTATTTATTTACTATTTAAAAATTTTAGAAATTGAGGAGATGCATAAAATGAAGGGTGATAAATTAGCTTATGATGGATGGCTCAAAGTTTATAGAAGAGATATAAATGGGAAAGCTTACGATATATTAAAAAATTATGATGCAGTATCAGCTTTCATAACAAATGAATTTAATGATGTCTTAATGGTGAAACAATTTAGACCGGCAGTAATGTCAGAAACACTTGAAATACCGGCAGGCTGCCTTGATATTGAGGGTGAATCTCCAGAAGATTGTCTTATCCGTGAATTAAGAGAAGAAACTAATTTACAAATAGAAAAAAAAGACTTACAAAAAATAATTTCGTACAAACCAATTTTAGGTTTTAGTAAAAGCATACTGCACCTTTATCATATAGAAATAAAAAAATCTGATTTGATTTCAAATAAGGTTAATGATGAGGATGTAACTGAAGTAATGTGGATAGACAAATCTACCTTCGTAGAATACATTAAAAATGGTAAGATTTCCGATGGGAAAACTATAATAAGCTATTTATACCTACAATGTATAGGAAAAGATTCATAGAATAAAATTTATACACCAAAATGCTAACTTAAAAGCACTTTGGTGTATATGTGTTTAAAATCTAATTTTACTAAACTTTATCATTAAAGAAGTCCTTTTGAGTGTAAGTCATGTTTTTTTTATCTACTTTACTTTCTGCTGCCTTATTAAAGGCTTTTTCGGATTTTTCTCCCTTAGAAGCTGTAGATGATTTTTTAACATTATTTCTTCTACTCATATTATTCCTCCTGTAATATAAAGTTTATCGATTTTATTATGCGTTAATTTTTTTTATATATACTGATTATCTATTTATAAACCCTAATATAAAATTATTTTGCCCATTCATTATTTACCCATTCACCTCTATTAAATAATATATCTTTGTAGGGTTCCAATATCTCAACAGTCTTATTTTTTAGTTTTTTTACTTCTCCACACTTCTTATCTAAAGATAAATCACCTTTTAATCCTGTAAGCACCCACATTATCTTTTTAATATTCGTTCTAATTTTAAGTTCTTTTTCTCCCATACCATCAGTAAAATAGATTAAAAAGCAATCCTCCATTCTGTTTTTATGTAAATATTCAAAAACAGGTGAGAAACTAGTGCCTCCTTTTGTGTTTGATTTTTTCTTTATATCCCTAGATTTAGTTACCTTATATACTCGTCTAACACTATTGTCACATTCGATAATTGTCAATTCGTAGTTTTTGTTTTTTAGTATATCAAAGATCTCAATCATTGCTGTGTCTATTTCACTATCACTCATACTTCCACTTATATCTAAAGCAACTACTATTTTAATTATATGATTTGATAGTTTACCCCTTAAATCCATTCTATAGGGTTGTCTTCTATCTTTTCTAGTTATAGTTTTCTTGTATCCTTTAGGCAAAGTACCAATCGCCCTTTTTAGATAATCCTGCCATGAGATTTCTGCCTTCCTGTTCATATAATCAACATACTGTTGAACCTTAGCAGGAAGTTTTCCTTTAGCTGCATTTCTTATAATTTTATTCTTAAGCTCTTCTATTTGATTTTCATAATCCTTATCATGAGTTTCATTCCATATCTTATGGATGTTCATTTCGTCAAATTCTCTATATATTTTAGCTTCATTATTCGCTTCTAATCCATCTTTTTTCTTTTTAATCTTCTTGTTAATATTCTCTTGTATAACTTTTACATAATACTCCAAAGGTTTATCATATTTAAGCTCTGTTATATTATATTGACGTTTAGTATTTTCTATATTTAAGGACCATGGTGGCAAAAAATCAATGTACTGATTAACAGAAATATCCATGCCTGTATTTATAGCAAGCATACTATATTTTTTGCTAAGCTTCTCAGCTCTTTTTATGTGATTATAAATTATATGATAAATCTCATGCTTTATAAGTGCCTTCATTTCATTTATAGAACAATTCAGGAATATATAAGGATTAAAATACATTGTGAAATACGATAGCGATGCTTTAGTTTCACAACCTGATGAAATATCACTTCGTATATCTCTTTTTATTTGTATCAGAAAAAGTGCAAAAAAATTATCTTCTCCATTCATTAACTCAAAGGTTATCTTTTCAATGAAGTTTAAGAATTCTCTTTTAAAGTCTTCTGTAAAATTCCCTTCTTTTATTTCATATAGTTTTTTTAAAAGATCCTTTTTTATATTATCCATCAATTAATCAGTCCTTTATTCCTTCATACATAAGAAAAAAATTTTCTAAAAAACTATCATTTTCTAAGAACTCATCATATAACTCTTTTGAGGAATCGCTTTTTATATTTTGCATTATTCCAAGCTTAAGATCATTTGGGTAAAGTCCTAAAAATTGTGAGAAGAGTTCTATTTTTGTGGCTCTATTTTCTATACTTTCAAGATGAAACAGAATATTTTTTGCAGCTAAAAACAATCTAGAATGACTCTCCTTTTTCACTCTTTCTTTTATTTCATAAGTTATATCATTATTTTTAAATATATCCTCTGGACTTATAATTGGATATTTACTCTCCTCTATATAATTTATAAAATCCTGTGCTATTGAAGTTCCAACATTTCCACGTATAAGATTATAAAAAATATTTTTTGACACTGCTTTGTTTTTTTCTATATATGCTTTATAAATATTAGAAACTCTCTCCCAACTTCTTGGAGTTGCCTTTATGGATTCCTTTGAATTAGGTGTGCTTAAATATTCAGGAAAACTTGCTATAAATCCAAGTACATCTTTATGTATCTTATTTTCATATCCCCATTCTAACCAAGCATTAACATCTGAGTCCAAATAAATCCACACAAATCTATCCTCTTGTGCTGGGTCCATATCATTTACTTGATAATCACTTTCTTCAAATTCATCATATTTACTAGATGGATTCATGGCAGCAATTACTGTAACATTGTCTTTTAATTTATAACCATTTATCTCTCTATTAAGGATTATATTCATTATTTCTTGCTGTACACTATGTTCGCACCTATTTATCTCATCTATAAAAAGAAGTATTTTACTATTTGGGTTATTTTTCAAAACTTCATCAATCTCAATAAATTTGTAATAAGCTGCATATACAGTTCTTTTAATTAGTGTTTTTTGGTTTTCATAATCCTGAACTATAGGAAGTCCACCAATTTCTCCTTCTTTTAATAAGTTACCATCTATATTTACATAATAATAATCTTCACTTTTAGAAAGTTCTTTTACAAGTGAAGTTTTACCAATTCCACTCTCTCCTACTAGAAGAGGCACTCCTTTAGCTTCTAAAACAAGTTTTATACCTTCCATTGCTTCTTTAAAATTCATATGTTTAACTCCTTATCTTGACAATTTATAATCTACTGTATACATCTTGGCCTTTTTACTTCCATATTTATGTATAAACTTTATTTTGTCCATCTTTATTGCTCTTATTTCCAAAAAATCTACTACATATTGTCTTTCTACCTCATTACTATTTAATTTATCAATTAAAATATCTTTAATTGTACTATCGTCCTCAAATTTTATATATTTTAAAACCTTTATATTAGCTTTTATAAATTGCTTCTTCTCATCATCACTTATATTATCTAAATACATAACTGATTCTTCATTTTTTTCTGCTGCAATTTTTTTTACCTCAAAAGGAGGATTGTCTAAATACTTTATTGCTTCCCAATTTAATTGAACAGCCTTAATCATTACTTTAAGAGATGGATTTTTTATATATCTTATAGAATCCCAATCTGTTTCAATTGCCTTAAGGCTAACTTTTTCACTTGGATTTTTAACATATTGAATAGCCCATCCTTTTGTTTTAACAGCATTTTCTATAACTTTTTCTGTTGGTTTTTTTATAAGCTTTAGTGTATTCCATGCTTTTTTTACACATAAAATGCAAAGCTCTTCATATTGATTATCTACTTTTTCTATAAGCCATGGATTTTTTTCTATATCTTTTAAATTGTAATTCATATTTTTAGCCAGATTTTATAATACTGACTAAATTCACCTCCTTATAATAATGTATAACAACTTATTAATAATAATTATTATATCATATAAATTATCCACATAAAAGTTTATAATTACTATATTATAATCTTTTCTTACATTATTTTATAATAAAACTACTTTATTTTAAAGTTTCATTTATTGTAACAATTCTCAAGATGTATAAATATGTTAATATTGAGGCTTATTCATGCTCTCACATACTGGAGGTGCTTATATTGAATTATGAAATAATAGATTGTATCGATTCAGGAACAGAATACTGTCCATGCCACCTTGCTGAATCAGGCAACTGTATACTTTGTTCTCAACTAAAAGGAAAAGATTTTTGTGATTGTACAAACTGGAAAGGTGTTTGCATATACCAAGAATATACTTGGAATGGTAATAAGGCTAAAATCGGAAGAAGTGAGTATGTCTGTAAAGTATTAAAAAAAGAATTGCTTGATGCCAACTTAGTTTCATTTACAATTCTTACAAAGAAAAAACTTACAGAGGAACTGCTTTATCCTGGAAGTTACGTTTTTTTAAGATCACCTAAAAGTTCACGTTATTATAGTTCACCAATTTCTATTATGGAAGCCTCATCTGATGAAAATGTAATAAAAGTAGTAATTGAAGTAAGGGGAACTAAAACAAAAAATATTACCGATTTAAATGAAAATGATAACATTGTCCTAAGAGGTCCTTACTGGAACGGTATTTTAGGATTAAAAAACGTGTATTCAGCCAAAGAAGGTATATCTCTTGTAATCGCAAGGGGAATTGGTGAGGCACCTATAGTACCTGTAATAAAAAAATTATATTCTAACGGAAATAAAGTTGTTGTTATTTCAGACAAAGGAAAATTTGAGAATAGCTTCATAAATAAATATCTTGAAGCTTTTAGTTCTGAAACCTATAATTTCAATACTCTCAATAACAATGGAGAGCTTAATTATGATTTCAAAGACTTTTTACTAAATTTTTTAAAATTTAATAAAGTAAATTTAATTCATACTTCTGGACCCAATATACTAACAAGTAACATTCTAGAAATTGTAAGTGAAGATGTTAAAATATCATGTTCAAATAATGCAAAAATGTGCTGTGGAGAAGGTATTTGTGGAGCCTGCACTAATGTATACAATGATGATAAAATTAAAAGAATGTGTAAGGTTCAAATAGATCCAAGATATCTTTTTAAAGGTCTTAGAAGTATTTAGTTAATAATTATTCGGAGGTAATTTTTAATGAAAGTTATAATTATAGGTGCTGGATGGGCTGGATCTGCTGCTGCTATAACTGCCAAAAAAGCTGGTGCAGATGTTTCAATATATGAAAAGACCGATATGATTTTAGGTTTGGGAAATGTAGGTGGACTTATGAGAAATAACGGTCGTTATACTGCTGCAGAAGAGTTAATTGCACTTGGTGCTGGAGATCTTATCAATATAACTGATGCAAATACAAGGCATAAAAATATTGATTTTCCTGGACATGAACATGCATGGCTATATGATGTAAATACAATAGAACCAGCAGTAAAAGAATACTTAACTCATATGGGAATAAAAATAAATTTATTAAAAAGAGTAATTGATGTAAAGAAGACTGAAAATAAAATAGAAGGAATCTTTTTATCAGATGGGAGTTATATAGAAGGTGATGTTTTTATAGAAACAACAGGTTCTACAGGTCCTATGGGTAATTGTCTTAAATATGGAAATGGTTGTTCAATGTGTATATTAAGATGCCCTTCCTTTGGTCCACGTGTAAGTATAAGTCAAAGAGCTGGTGTTGACGACTTAAGAGGTGAAAGAGAGGATGATATTGCTGGTGCTTTTAGTGGTTCCTGTAAGTTAAGTAAAGATACTTTATCACCAGAAATAGTTAAGGAACTTGATGAAAAAGGAGTTGTTATATTAAAAGTACCACCTGAAGATATAAATTTCGATAAATTAAAACTAAAGGTATGTCAACAATACGCACTTAAAGAATTTGCAGAAAACGTGATTTTGCTAGATACTGGAAATGCTAAGCTAATGACTTCCTTTTACCCATTAGAAAAACTTAGAAAAATAAAAGGATTAGAAAAAGTTAAATATATAGATCCTTATGCAGGTGGAAAGGGTAATTCCATAAGATATTTGTCCGTTGCTCCAAGAACAAATGATATGAAAGTAAAAGGTATTGATAATTTATTTTGCGGAGGAGAGAAAAGCGGATTATTTGTAGGTCATACTGAAGCTTGAACATTCAAAATACAAATTCTACATATAATAAAATTAGAGAACTATTTTCAAACTTGAAAATAGTTCTCTAAAAATCTACATAGCTCTAGTTGGAATTATAGCATCTATTACACCTATAACTAAAGCTGCTAATAATGCTCCTATTATTGATGCATGCATATTGGGTACTAAATATTGAGCAACATATATAATTATAGCTGATATAATAAAGCCCTTGAAGCCTTTTCCAAAAGGTGAAGCATCAACCTTCATAAAAGATTCTACAAGGTAATCAAGAGCAGTTATTACAACAGATGCTACTATAAACGTCCAAAAGCCTCGTATAGAAAAACCAGGTGTCAAAAATGATGTTATAGCCAAAATTATTGCAAATAAAGCTAATCTGCCTACCCAACGCATTAAATTATTATTATTATTGTTGGTAGTACGTACATCTTCATGCTGTTCTCTATTATCATTGTTATCTGACATTTAGCATCTCTCCTTTTACAATTGCAAATCTTTGTAGCAATAATAGTGTACCCAAATTAATTTAAAATATATATTTTTTAAATAGATTTTTATAAAAAAAAGAAGTAAGTAACTATAAATAGTTTATCTTACTTCTTTTTTACTTTTTACACTTTATTTCTATTTTAAAGAAATATCAAATTGATATGGTTGAAATTGTACATTATAGTCTTGTGAACTAGCTGTAATTGTAAATTTAACATTATCACCGCCGAGATTTACGTTTTTAAATACAAGAACACCTTGAGATTTAATTCCCTGCATAAGTTGAGTTTGAATTTGTGGATAATTCATTGATTGCTCTTCACTTATATCTATTTGATTAGAACCTTGAATTAACTTACTTTCAAAAGTATTTATCGATACTGTATTATTAGACGTATTACTTAACCCTAAATACACTCTTGTAACATTTTTACTTACTTCAACTTTCTGTACAGTAATAACAAATCCATTTTGATTTTGATCTTGATTCATTTGTATAGTCTTAACAGCTGGATCAAAGGCTGTAGCATAATCAGTTTTTTCCACCTTAGTAGCCTTAATTGTTGGCGTTCCATCCATTGAATCTGAAGACTTATCATCTCCGGATGATTTTATTACATGTCCAACAACATGAATTACATCATCCTTTTTTATATCCAAATTACTACTTTTTACTTTTACAAGAGTATTCATATTTAAACTATTTTCAGCCTCACACTGAATATATACTCCTCCATCACCTGATTTAGGATCATTAGAAACTTTGGCATAAAAATTGGCTTTTCTACCTACATATCCACCAGAATTAGTAGGATACATTTTTTCAAATTCAGATTTTGATAATAAGGTTGTATTAACTTTAGTTTCAGCTTTTTTTGAACTACAGCCTGTAAAGAACGTAACAAGTATAGAACTAACACAAGCAAATGCTAATAATTTTTTTAATGTTTTTTTCTTAAGTAAATTCATTATGTACCTCCTAAATTGTAACTCAATTTATTCTAGCAAATTATTGATATTTTAGCAACAGTTTAAATACAATTATAATTAATGCAATAAATTCTGAAAATATTAAATATTATTGAAGGGATACTTGTAAATAACTAATTTAATCTAATAAACTAGTTATCTATTTCACTTGAAATTTTACTTATTTTATCCTTACGTACTCTATTCTCTATTATTTCAGCTACTATTTTTGCATAAGCTTCACTAATCCTTTTTGTATCTTCTGGAACTTGCATTTTTAATTTTCTTATTTTAAACATAAAAGTCTTCCTAAAATATTATTTACCTTATAAATATATGCTTAGTTTTTTTATATAGTAATATTATTCATTAATCTTCAGTATAATTTATATAAGCAATTTACGGGATTTGATATTTTGAAAATAGCCATTTATAGTAGAAAATCAAAATTCACTATTAAGGGAGATTCTATAGAAAATCAAATTGAGATGTGTAAAACTTATATAAAAAATCACATAAAGGATCCTACTGAATTTTTAATATACAATGACGATGGATTTTCAGGAAAAAACCTTAATAGACCTAAATTTAAACAAATGCTTAATGATGCTAAAAACAAAAAGTTTAGTGTGATAATATGTTATAGATTAGATCGTGTAAGCAGAAATATCTGTGATTTTTCCTCTCTCATAAATACTCTTCAATATTTAAACATAAATTTTATAAGTATAAAAGAACAATTTGATACCACAACTCCAATGGGAAGAGCAATGATGTATATAGCCTCTATCTTCGCTCAACTTGAAAGGGAAACCATAGCTGAAAGAATTAGTGACAATATGTTAGAACTTGCAAAGGCAGGAAGATGGCTTGGAGGTCAAACACCTCTAGGTTTTAATAGTACAGCTATTTGTTATTTAGATAACGAAATGCACGAAAAAAAAATGTATTCCCTTTCACCTATAAAAGAAGAACTTGAAATAGTAAAACTTGTATACAAAAATTATATTGAATATCATTCTTTAAGCAAGGTAACTAAATATCTAATTCAAAACTCAATAAAAACAAAAACAGGCAAATTACTGTGGAATAAACAGGCTGTAAGAGATATTCTAACCAATCCTGTATACGTTCGTGCAAATAAAAATGTTATGATTTTCCTAAAGAAGCAGGGAATAAACATTATTGGAGAACCTGACAATAAACATGGAATCTTAACTTACAATAAAAAGAGAGGAACAAAAAAATTTAGAAAAACTAATGAATGGATTGCAGCTATTGCAAAGCATGAAGGAATCATAGATGGTGAAAAATGGCTTGAAGTTCAAGAATTTATTTTAAAAAACAAACATAAAGCCCCACGCATAGGAAAAACAAGTTATGCTCTTTTAACAGGGTTACTCAATTGTAAGCATTGTGGAAGTCCTATGAAGATTATACATGGGCCATTAGATAAAAGTGGCAAAAAACTATTTTATTATAAATGTTCAAAGAAAGACTATAAGGGTGAAAATAAATGTTTTAATCCCAATATAAGAACAGATGAAATTGAAATGTCTGTTATAAATGAGCTAAGAAAAATACCTTTGGATAAAGAAACTATAGTTAATACATTTATAAATTTTAATAATTACAATAAAAATATAGAAATTCGCAACATAAAACATACTATATCTAATAAACAAGCACAAGTAAAAAATCTTATAAAATACCTTTCTGTATCTAGTGAATTATCCAATGATATACTTTCCGAAATAAAAATTTTAAAAACCGATATAAAAAAATTAAAATGCAATTTAGAACAAATGTACAAAAGAACTGATTTAGAATACAAAAATATAGATAATATAAAAAAACTTTTAGGTGAAATACTTGTAGATAACTTCTTTAATATTGAAGAGAAAAAGCTTATTTTAAGAAGTATTATTGATTATATTACCTGGGATGGTGAGACTGGAACTGTTGACATTCATCTTGTAGTAGATTAATTTTAAGTTGTAAATAATACTTTGCATTAATAAATGTCAAGCAGAAGCTATTTGTACTGGAAGTCTTTCAGGACATAATGCTGTAAGAAGCTTTTTGGGTATGCCTCTTTTGACTTTACCACAAGAAACTGTAATTGGTGATATAATTTCATATGCTAACTACAAACTTATGACAAAAGAAGGCCGACGTAATAGATATACCTTTGCTGGAGCAGAATACTTTAAAAGAATGAAAGAAATAGGCTTATATTCTATAAATGGAGAAGAAATAAAAGATAAAGTCTCATCTTTAAAATTAGCAAATATATTTAATACTAAATTATTATAATTTTTAAAATACTGTAAAGATAAAACCAAAGGACAATTAAATTTATCCTTTGGTTTTACATATCTTGAAATATTTGAGAGTGTAAAATTCTTTCTGTAAAATAACTTTCTATGGTAAGTTTTAAAAGACAAGATTGTCAAAAGTGACTTTCTATCTTGTTTTAAATATACATTCTAAAAATATGTATGTCAAGAACGCCTTTAAAAACAGGCGTTTTTGGCATATTAAGCTTTTTATTCAGTAAGTCGTCCTTCATACATAATGGATAATTCACCGTACACTTTACCCCAATTTCTTAGTGGCAAACGCCATTTTTTTGTAGCTTCAAAAGTAGCAAGGTATAAAGCTTTTAAAAGTGATGTATCGCTTGGAAATACAGTTCTTTGTCTATTTAATCTACGATATGTGCTGTTGAGACTTTCGATTGCATTTGTAGTATAAATAACTTTTCTTACATCAGCAGAGAACTTAAAAATAGGGCTAATAGCATCCCAATTTGATTTCCAGCTTTTCATTGAGTTAGGATAATGTTTTTCCCATTTTCCAGTGATTTCTTCTAATTGCTTATATGCAATTTCCTCAGAAGGTGCATGATATATAGTTTTTAAATCTTTTGCAAATTCTTTTTTATCTTTATCAGAAACATACTTTAATGTATTTCTTACTTGATGAACTATACAACGTTGATATTCAGTATTTGGAAAAGCTACTGATATAGATTCCTTTATCCCTGTAAGACCATCTGCACAAAGGATAAGGATATCTTGAACACCTCTATTTTTTAATTCATTGAGAGCACTAAGCCAATATTTACTGCTTTCATTTTCTCCAATATTTATAGAAAGTACTTCTTTTCTGCCTTCATTATTTATACCAAGAATAATGTAAGCTGCAAGCTTACGTATAACGTTATTTTCCCTTACGGAAAAATGAACTGCATCAATGAAAACAATTGGATATACTGTAGATAAAGGTCTATGTTGCCATGCTTCTATTTCAGGAAGAAGTTTATTGGTTATATTTGAAACCATTCCTTCACTAACTTCAAACCCATATATATCTTCAATTTGTTCTGAAATTTGTCTGGTACTTAATCCTTTAGCATACATAGAAATAATTTTTTCTTCTATACCAGAAATATCTTTCTGGTGTTTTTGTACTATTTTAGGTTCAAAAGAACTTTCTCTATCCTGTGGTACATCTATATTCATCTCACCATATTTGCTTCGAATTCTTTTTTGTTTTTTCCCATTTCTTGAGTTTGTAGTTTCGGCTCGTTCATATGGTTCATAGCCTAAATGCTCGTCCATTTCACCTTCAAGCATAGATTGAATAGTTCCACCTAATAGATCTTTTAAAGCTTCCTGAATATCCTCAGCTGACTGAATATCATACTCTTCTATAAGAGCTGATATAATATTTCTTTTTCCTTCATTCATTGGTTTTACCTTATAAATATCTTTTTTTCTTGCCATAATAAAAGGCCTCCTATGATTTTATTTTACCATAGAAAGCCTTATTATTTTTATTTACAGACTTTTCTTCACATGCTCAAATATTTAAAATGTTATTGTATCTGGATCATGACCTATCCTAATGTCTGTATTGAGATTTTTTATTTTTTCCATATCTTCCTTAGATATTTCAAAATCATATAAATCACAATTTTCCTTTATTCTATTCTCATTTATTGACTTAGGTATAGTAACTACTCCTGTTTGTAAATCCCATCTAAGTGCTATCTGAGCTATAGTTTTATTATATTTAGTAGCAAGTTCATGCATTAATGGCATATCAAATATTTTTCCTTGCATTAAAGGTCCCCAGGCTTCCAACTGAATTTTATTTTTAGTACAAAACTCCTTAAGTTCTGTTTGTTGGAATTGTGGGTGATATTCTACTTGATTAACCATTGGAGCTATCTCACAATCTTCTAATATCTCTTTTAAATGATGTACCTTAAAGTTACTTACTCCTATAGCTCTAACCCTTTTGTCTTTATACAATCTCTCAAGGGCCTTCCATGTTTCTTTATTTAATTTCTTAGGCCAGTGAATTAAATATAAATCTAGATAATCCATATTAAGCCTTTCTAATGTATCTTCAAATGCCTTAAGTGTTTTATCATAACCATGTTTATTATTCCAAACCTTACTAGTTACAAAAATTTCATTTCTTTTAATACCACTTTCTTTTAACGCTTGACCTACAATAGGTTCATTACCATACACTGATGCCGTATCTATATGTCTATAACCAACTTCTAGAGCTTTTCTTATATAATCTACAGATGCATTTTCATACTCTATTTTATAAGTTCCGAATCCTAGCCAAGGCATTTTAACACCATTATTCAAAATTGCACAACTATTAATATCAAGCATTTACTTTACCTCCTTAAAATATGTGTAAACTCTAAAGTTTATTATAACATATAAAGAAGCCTAATTATGGGAAATTCTATTTTAATCTAGAACATTTTCCTTTAATTAGGCTTCAATTTAAAATTTTGTTCAGGTTTACTTTTTGTTTTTGTTTACATAATTTTGGTTATGTAATACATAATATAAAACTTTAAATATGATTTTAGAATATTTATATATTTTACCTAGTCCAAGCTTTTCTAAACTATTTACGTTGTAATAATTATCTTCAATATCAAAAACAACTTTAAAACTAGCATCTCCAATTTTCAAATTACCTGAAGTACTTAGTATTTCATAAGGCTCATTTTTTAGTATTATAACTTCCCTTTCATCATGAAAATCTAAAGGAAACATAATCCCAACAGATATTATATAAGGATTATTATAGTTATTCAATATATGACTGTAGATTTCCTTTATATTGTTTTTATCCACTGGATTTTTAATAGTTCCATAGACATTATAAATATTTTGTTCACATAAAAATGTTCCCACAAGAGGTGCAAGTATGTTTCCATCTAAAAGTGGATTACCTATACATATTACAACTATCTCTTTTTCTCTTTTTAGTATTTTATATAATAATTTTAAAAATTCCTCCTCTATATCTTTTTCATAATAGTATTTTTCTAAATATTCTTTAGAATCCATAATATAATCCTTCTTTTTTTAGTCTTAAGAATGTTAAAATTAGAATTTTTGAAATTGCTCTAGCTAACCTTAACACGTCTTCAAAATCACATTGTTCTAGTAGTGTTAATAAATTGTACTTTTTATAATCTTCTCTCCAAACTACTCCAACCAAGGATAAATCGCCAATGCTTACCCTTTTACCATTGTTGCCTTTTATTCCTGGTTCAAATCCTCCATTTTTTAATATAATATTATTCACATTATCTTCTGATGATATGGCAGCATCTACTACTAGAATGTATGGTTCATTAAATTTTTCATGAATTTCATTTAAAATTTTTGATATGTTAGACATATTTACTGTTTTGTCTAATGTCCCATATACATTTTTTATTCCATTCCTTTTTAACATGCTCCCAACTAAAGGTCCTAAACAATCACCTATTACAGTATCTACTCCTAATGAAACTATTACAATATCCTTCTTATTTTTTAGTATCTGAAATAAAATTTTTGAAATTCCATATTCTATATTTTCCTTGTCCACATTGTAACTGAAATAAAACCCATTTCCCTTCATTTTTGAAACTTGCTTAAACTTTTCCATTAAAACTCCTCCTTAAAATAAAAATAAAGCCGCCACAATATAAAATTGCAAACAGCTTGTCGGTATAAACCAATTCTTTTTAGTTACTGAATTTACTAAAGATTTCAGTAAATTTAATTTGATTACATTATTATTTATATGATATTCTCAAAAAATTTCTAAATTTATTTCAAATTTTTATCAAGAGTTTCCCAAGTTTTAAATTTACTTGTATCTTTTTCATTTAAGAGTATAATACGAGCTCCCCTTTCATAATTAGAATCATCGTATGCATCGTATCCTGTACATCTACCATATCCTAAGAATACCTCTCCAACCTTTCCAATAAAATCATTAGTATGATCATGACCAACAAATATAGCTTTTACATCGTCCTGTTTTTGTATTTCTTTTAATAATCCAGTATCTTTACCTTGATAACATATTTTTTCTCTTCTTTCTCCAGATAAATTATTCTTTTCAAAAGCCTCATTATATTGAATTAAAGGTATATGAAAAAACATAATTGCCGGAATTATATGTTTATACTTTTTTCTTAATCCTGATGAAGTCTCTTTGTACCAATTAACTTGTGATAGTTCAATGCATCCATATCCACCATCATCACTATAATCCCCAGAATCTAGCATATACATATTAAAAATTGGAAGTGAATCTTTAGAATTCATAACCAAAAGATTAAATTCATTTCCTTCTGTTAATTTGTTCATGTTATATTGGTATTTTGTGTATTCCTTCACCATATCTTTTCTTTTTACATCTATAGATTCAGTATCATGATTTCCAAGTACAACTGCCCATGGAATTTTTCTTTCCTCCATAGGTTTTACTATACTTTCAATAGCCTTTTTATATGTAATATTCATACAGTACCTCCCATCTATATTGTCTCCTGTTAGCATAACAAAGTCTGGTTTTTCAGAATCTATAACCTTCTCCATAAAATGTACTGTTTTTAAATTAATACTGTCATTTTGATGTAAATCCGTAAACTGTACTATTTTAAATTTTCCTTCATTATTAAATTTTAATTTTTGAGATTTAAAAATACTACTTCCATTAAGTATGTTTAAAAAAAAAGCAAATTCACAGAATAATATCATATTTGTTTTAAATACACGTTTTGTATGTATCATTTTTTCTTCACAATCCTTTATGCTATAAATTTTTTTTATTATGTGTATTTTGTGAAAAAATTATTTTTTTAATTTACTTTTTATTTTTTATACATAATTTTAATTATGTAAACTTTGATAGCTATTAAAAAGGGAGTAATTAAACTCTACTTGTTCTTTTACCCCTTTTTAATCTACTCCAAACTTTCTTATACTATACTATGATTTCTTTGATTAATAGGACGCATTAGATTGGCGTTTATTTTCTTTTCATCATAATTAATACTTTTAATTCTAACAACAAATTTCTCGCCTATGGCCGGAGAAAAATTAGACCAATTAGGAAACGGACAAAGACAATTAACTCCTTTTCTTATTGTTAAGAATATTCCATAATCCTTAATGCCTGTTACCACCCCTAAGTACTCTCCACCTTTATTTAACGTTTTTGCAATGCTAAGATATGGATCCGTTTTTGCTTCTTTTATAGAAACTACTACTATGTTCTTCTCTAAATCTAATTCTTTTATTATTGCTTGAACTACATCTCCAACTTGTACATACTTGTCCACTTTATCGATATATCCATAATCTATTTCGTTTATTGGAACCCTATATTCTATTCCATAGCAGTCAACTCTGCAGTTATTTCTTCCTACAGATGTAACTCTTACAGAAATCTTATCTCCAACTTTATGTTTCTTTAATTCTAAATTTTTTCTAAGTTCCATTGCCTCTTTTCTTGAAGCAATAGCTATTTTATTTTCCTCTTGAAAATTCATTACTATAAAGTCTATTTCAGCACCTATCATACTCCTTATAACTCTCTTATCTTCTCTTGATATATTCATTTCATTTATTGGTATAAATATCTTAAATTCATCATAAAATACTACTCCACAATCTACATTTTCATCCCTTTCTATTTTGACATTTTCTATTGCTGCTAAAGTTCCTGTAAGTATTTTTTTACTTTGCCTAGATGCTATAATATCGTACTCACTATTATTTAATTCATTTTTCATAACACTATCTTCCTCCTTAAATTGTAAAATAACATTTCACATAATTAAAATCTATATTTATATTCTAGTTTGTAAATTCTATTTAAAACTTATATTATTTATGCCATATTTACGAAATAAAAATACACCACAGTATAAACACTATGGTGTACAGAACTTCACTTTTTAATTTTCTATGGATATTATTTTTACATCTTTTATATTTCTGTCTTCAGGAAGCATAACATCAAACATATCCCCTACGTGTTTTTTATATAGTGCTTTTCCAAAAGGTGAATCTACACTTATGTATTCAGTATCCTCTTCTTCTACGTTTATATTAAGAGTAGTAACAAGCTTGGCTTTAAAAATTTCTTCCTCCCCTATTTTCAAACATACCTCTGAACCTATATCAACTTCATTAGAATTTCTATTTTTTTCTATGATTACAGAATTTTTTAATAGCCTTGATATTTGACCAAGTCTCCTATTATTATGGTAATATTCTTCTTTTGCCGCCTTATATTCAGCATTTTCAGAACGATCCCCAAATGCAGCTGCCTCCATTTTTTTCTTAGCTATCTCATGTCTTTTAACTGTATTTCTATATTCATATTCCTCTTTTAACCTATCATAATCACTTTTAGTGAGCATTCTTGACATTATTAAACACCTCTTTATCAGCAAAATTTAAAAAAATTGCTTTTAAGTAATCTATTTAATTTTCTTTATGTATATTATACTACCTCAAAAATTAAATATTAACAATTATGTTTATAAATAAATAAACTTTTATACTAGAAAATTAGTATAAAAGTTTATTTATGCATTATTAAATTTATCTTATAAGTCTTCCAATATAAAATAGTGGTAAAATACTATAATCTGTGTTAACATTAATCCTTTTCCCACTATAGTCTCCACTAATACTATTATCAACATAAATATTATTAATTACTTGATTATTTATTTGTGAATCGTTTGCGAATATTGCATGCGCACATCCAGAGGTTGAATTGTTTATATCATTGCTGCCTATTATACTGTTACTTGCTTTATAATCTACAAATACTGCTGAATTGTTATTTGTATCCCATTTTATATTTTTTGATGCATTACTATTGTATTTTGAATTACTAGATTCGTGTACTCCATAGCCACTATTTGTTATGGCATTTCCTACAACATGCAAATTATTTGATCTAAGCATATATATTCCTACATAATCGCATTTATCAAGTTTGTTTCTAACTACTGTAGAAGCTGCTAGCTCATCTATTTCCATACCAAAATAAGCAGGATTATTTATTCTGTTGTTGTCTATTACAAATCCAGTTCCCACATAGGTGTGATTGTCTATTTCTGAATTAGTATGCTCCGTTTCTGCTGCAATCTTTATACCTGATAGTGCACAATTATTTATTGTGTTATCTTCAATAATATTATTAAAGGCTGGTATTGATACAAATATACCTTGAGAATTAGAATTATTAACTACATTTCCTCTAACAACAGATGAATTACACATATAAAAGGCTATTCTTGTGCCCTCTATTGTATTATTTATTAATTTTCCATAACGTTGAAGAGCTAAAACTACTCCGTCTCCCTCATTATTTGAATATACAGTACAATTTTCTACAGCATTATTACTATCTAAATTTCCATTTTCTACTCCTTTTATGGTATCTGTATCGCTTGAATAATCTTTCCCTGCAAAATAAATAGAAAAATTACTATTTGATCCATATACTATACAATTACTCACCACTACATTATTAGAATGTCCTTCTACTATTGCAGTTCCCTTTCCATTGTACTTTTGACAATCTACAGTTAAATTTGTTAATTTTACATTACTTGCATAAATAGCAATACCATCTGCTGAAGAATTGGTTTGTATAATTTTCACTCCTGATTTAGATTCACCACTTATATCAATATTACTGTCTGATATAATTAGTGTATTGGAAATAAAATAGGTTCCATTTTTAATTAAAATATTCTTATTGCCAGCTTGTATAGCATCTTGTATAGTACTATAATCACCAGTTCCGTCTGAACTTACAATAACTCTTTTCATATCATTATTATCTGCTTTAACTATCATTGAAATGTCTATACTAAACGTGATAAAAGCAATGATTATTAATATTAAAAACTTTTTTATTCTCATAAGTTTATCATCCTCCATCTATTATATCGTTAATTTGTTTACGTTTTTATACCTTTATTGTATTTAATTTACTTATAATTTAAAATTATTTTTAATACATAATATGCTATAATAGTTTTAATTTGATATATGTTAAAGCTGTTATAATTAATTTACTAAAGGAGCGTTATTTAAACAATGATAAATGAAATAGAGACAAAAACTCTACTTTCATCTAATAAAAACCCTTCAAGCTGGTTTGGTGCAAATTATATCTTTAATATTTATAGAGGCTGTGAACACCACTGTATATATTGCGATTCCAGAAGTTTATGTTATAGAATAGATAACTTTGACGAACTTATCGTAAAAATAAATTCTGTAGATATTATAAAAAAAGAACTTAAAACAAAAAGGAAAAAAGGTTGTTTGGCCACGGGTTCTATGAGTGATCCATATACTAAATCAGAAAAAAATTACCTATTAACTAGAAGATGCCTAGAAGTTATATCTGAAAACAATTATCCTGTACATATAACAACAAAAAGTAACCTTATACTTAGAGATATAGATTTACTTGAGGAAATAAATAAGATTTACGCATCAGTCGCCATAACTATTACAACAACTGATGATCATTTATCAAGCATAATTGAACCTGGAGCACCCTCTTCTTCTGACCGTTTTAAAGCTCTTGGTGTACTTTCTACCCTTGGAATAACTACTAGTATAACAATGATGCCTGTATTGCCTTTTATAGAGGATACTGAAGCAAATATTTTGGATATTGTAAATAAAGCAAGTTATTATGGTGTAAAACATATTGTTCCTTGGCTTGGTATGTCTTTAAGAGATAGACAAAGAGATTATTACTATAAAAGTTTAGATGAAAATTTCCCATCTTTAAGAACAAAATATGAAAAAACATTTAAAGAAAGTTATAACTGCTCAGCCAGAAATGTATCAAAACTAAATAATGTTTTATTAGAAGCCTCAAGCAGATATAACATTTCTTTAAAGATGCCATCTTACCATCATAAATTGAATTCTACTCAACTAAATTTTTTAGACAAATTATAGACTTCTCATTTTTTAGAGAAGCTTTTCTTTTACCAAAAATCTGACTTTTGAGCATCCTTTTTCTTATCCTTTAAGTTATCTTTCTTTTCCTTATAATATTCAGTAGTCCAATTTGGTAAGTAGTCACTTATGTTAATGTGCTTAATTAATTTTGAAAATTTATGTTTTGTATAGTCCATTTTATTTAATAGAATAGGTTCTTGCCCTCTTAAAATAAGTATTTCATTTTTATTTGACAATCTTAATACCTCATCTGGATTCATTAAATTTCTTTTTAATGAACTACTTGTCGTATGTCCTAAATCTATAATGCCCTCAAAGCCCTCAGCTTTACTTAACTTTGTATCCTTAACAGTTGTAGTTCCTAAAAGTTTAGATACAAACTCAGAAGTTATTATATCCGTTGCCCCTAAAAATAATCTACTATCACAATTTCCTATAATTTCGGACCAGCCGTTATTAGGATATCTATTCTGAAGTTGAGCTATATTTTGAAATATTATAAAGCTTGAAATTCCTCTTGAACGCATAGTTGATATTTTCTTTGTAAAGTCTGGTATAGCCCCAATATTAGGAAATTCATCCAATATAAAATATACATCTTTTTGATGTTCTTTTGGCGCATAGTCTGCATATTTAACTAATTTTATAAAAAGAAACGAAAAAAATAGCCCTGCTATAAAATCAAAGGTTGATGACATATCTGATGTTATGCAAAAATACGCACACTTTTCTTTTTTAGGTAAAATCAAATCAATATCACTGGTTTTAGTAAGATTACAAACCAACTTATTTTGAAATATTTGAAGCTTTGATCCAAGGCCTATGACTACTCCTGTTTTTACTTTATCAGATGCCTGTGAATAAATATTATATGGCATTTTAGCTTCACTCTCTTGTGATAAATTACTAAATAGAGTATCCAGTGCTACAGTACTATTTAAAGCAAGCAGAGAATATACTGACGATAAATTTCTCTCATCCTCTGGATTTTCTTTAACAACATATAAAACTAATGCTTTTAAAAGATTCATTTCTGCTTTATCCCAAAATTCATCTTGTTTTGCACCAGGTGCTTTTGTATTTATCATAACAGTCTCAACAAAATATTGAGCTGATATATCGTCTTCTACTTCATTTAATGGATTCCATCTATCTGAATTTATCATATTTACTAAATTAAGAACCTTAACGGTGTACCCTTTATCTCTTAAATATTCAGACATAGACTCAAAAATTTCAGCCTTTGGGTCTGTAATAATCATTGATTCATTAGTTTCACTTAGCTGCATTATATTAGGTCTTACAAAGCTTCTACTCTTCATGCTTCCACTAGCACCAAATACAGCTATATTTTTATTTAGAAAAGTATTACTTGGTAAAGTCACCATTTTATTTTCTATAGTACCAAACACAATTCCTTTTTCATTTCCTATATTAAGTACTTTTTTCATTTTCTTTTTATTCATCCAATTAGCAGTTCCCTGAGTACCATTATCTCTTAAGTAAGTTATTCCTCCTGCCGTGTCTCTACTTCTAAAACCAAAATATAAAATACAAATTAAAACAGTTATAATAAAAAAGGTTATAATGAATTCTTTTAATATATAGCCATGAGTTATAATTAGTTTAAAGTTCTCAAAAGGATGCTTATACATAATAATTATTTTTTTAAAATGCACATTATAATTATTTGACATACTCATTTCAATAAATTTATTTCTAAGTACTATAGGTGGTATTAATAAATAAATACTTACTAGTATATATATTAGACTAAAGAATACTATCTTAAACCTTTTACACATAATTGTATACTACCTTCCTTTTTTAATTTCCTGTGTAAAGAAGCTTGCCTTACTAAAACATTCTTTAAATCCAAGTCGCTTTGAAATAGCTAAAAAATAATTTTCATACTCTTTAATTATTGTAAACTCTCCCCTTATTTCTCCTCTATTTTTCAAAATGGTATTGCCCACTTTGGGCATTCTAACCTTTATACTCTCTTTATTATAAAAAGAATTACCCATTATAAAATCTCCCTTCAAAAAAAATAAACTGCACCATTTTCTATAGTGCAGAATTTTACTTGCTTTTCTATTTTTATTTTTTCTTGCTGCTCCCTTTTATATAAGATTAAAATCACTCTATCTGAAATACCTCTGTTTATTACCGTTGAATAAAGACTTTCCTCTCCTTCTTTTACAACTGCTACATCAAAAACTTTATTATTTCTAAAAAATGCAATTATAAAAGGAAAGTCCTCAGGTATACACCAATGGATTGGCAATTCCTTATTTCTTAAATAAACATATAAATCCAATGCTTTAAGAATTTTAGAATTATCCCTTATATCATTCTTCAAAAGATATATATCATCTATTTTATAAATTTTTTGTTCACTTATTAATGTTTTTAGATGTTTTTCAATATCTTTTATATCTAAGAGACCTTTTAAATGTTCCAGTTTAGCACATCTAAATGTCCTTATAAAATTAAAAATTTTTTCTTGTTTTAAATTCATATAATACATATTCTCTCTCCCCCTATTAAAATTTGATCATATTACCATTAACTATTACAAATGAAATAAATATAAATGGCACAAAAGCTACTCTTTCTAACCTGAGTGTTTTATATTTTATAATCTTAAAAATACCATAGCCCCCACATAGGATCATTGATACTGCAAGCATAAATATTCCTCTATAAACTCCAAGATATAAACCACATATAGTGAATATCTCAACATCACCCAAGCCAATAGCCCTAGAAAAAGCTAAAATATACGTAACTCCTAACATTATTACTGCTCCAAACATATAACTCATTAAACTTTTTCCATCTAAAAAACTTATAAACGTGTGTCCACCGCAAAACAAAAAGAAAATACATGTGATACAAAAATATATGTTCTTTGTTTTAAAATCAATTATGGATATTAAAAAAAGTATATAGGTAATAACATATAATATTAAAAATTCAAAATTAAAGCTATTTTCTTTATAAAAAATAAGATAACTTGCTCCTAATGCTATCTCCCAAAATCTACGTTGCTTAAATGTCAGCTGATTTTCTTTTAAAACTTTTTCTGTATACTTAATGGCTATATAACCTAAAACTACACCACATAAGAAACTAAATATCAAAACATATTCCTCCTAATTAAAAAATAGCGAACAGGACTGCACTGTCCAATTCGCTATAAAAATAACTTTATTTTATTTTTGATTTTTGTTGATTTCATCCATTATCTCTTGTTGAGTTTTTGATGCATAGTCTTCATCTTGACTATTAGTCGTACTTGATTTTTGCTGATTAGTAACTGATGCATCTGAATTTTGGGGTTCTTTAACTGTTGGCTCAACTGGCTTAATTGGCTCTTGAGTTTGGTGTACTGGTGGATTATTTACAATAGGACTCTTTTTTATGGTATTTTGTCCGCTTGTCCTACTTGACCCTTGTTGATTATTACTTTGCTTTGTATTCGTATTATTGTTTTTATTAGTATTACTATTTTTTGCACTACTGTTACTTGACTCTGTTGTATTTTTTCCTGAATTTAGATTATTAGTTTCTACATTGGATTTTGAAGGTACAGTAGTATTATTTGCATTTTCTACCGACTTATTTACAGAAGCTTTATTATCTTCTTTAACTTTATCTTGAGGTTTAGCCTTAGCTTTACTTTTATCTGAAGTCTTTTCTGCGGTTACCTTTTTCTCTACAGTTTTGTTATCATGTATTTTATATACTACTCCAACTAAAACTTCACATGCTAAAATAAACCCCATGGCTCCTATAAGTATTTTCATTTTATTTGACTTATTTATTATACCTCTTTTGGATACCCTTTTTGATTTTCTAAACGTACCTAATCTCATCATCTCAATACCTCTCTTATTATTTATATAAACTATAAGCAACCCTTTTACTTATATTTTACATTTTATACTTTAATATTGCAAATTTGAGCTTTTAGCCTCTTATATAAACTTATACTATATATTGAAATTACAGCACATTTATTGCATTTTTTATTTATATTCTTTTTTTTAGCCTATCTTTTTAAAATTGACGACTTATCTATTGTAAAATAACCAGAAGCTGACTCTTTAGCTATTTTAACAGCCTCTTCTTCTGACACAGAAAATATAACAGAAGCCGCCAAAATATTTTTATCCTGCTTTTTAAGTAGTTTTCCCTCAGAATCAACTGCACCTATAACTTTAGTTTTCTTAGCAATTGTATCAGTTACAGCTTCTTCATTAACTATATTCGTATGAATTATATCAACAGTATCTCCTTCTCGCATGGTCCCTGCAAAAGCATCATTATTGAATTTAGCTAGAGGTATTGAAACCTCCTTTTCATTTTCTCTCAAAAAAACTTCTATATTGTCACTTTTATCTGAAATTCTTTGCCTATTTAACACTTCTCCTTTGTATATATCTCCAATAGCGTATTTATTTTTTATCTCCTCCATACTTATTACACTATTAGATGATATACCTTCTGCATAAGAACTAGATTTTTTAGTATTATAATCACTAAGTTTTGTACCTTGCTTTATATCTTTAGACGCTATTATAACCTCTTTTTTTAATGTTGAGCTTAATATTTTATTTTCTATTATAATTAAAAAACTAAAAGCAGCACAGCCTATAAAAACTGTACTTATTAATATTCTTATATTAAACTTTTTTACTTTCAAATATACTCATCCTTTCATTTAACTATATCTGTATCAACTGATGTGGTAACCGTATTTACTTGTCCAAAGAGAAGCTTAACATTATAACTTATAGACGTGTGTATACTTGTATTTTTAACTACCACATTATCTGAAGTCTTAACTATGTTCTCATTTTTATTTTTCACTTCACTCTTGATAAAAACATTGTCTTGTGGTTTATAAGTTAATATTTCCACATAATTGCCTTTAACGTTGTATATAGTAAATTCATTTATAGTGATAGTACCTTTAAAGCTATCATCTAAAGAATCCAAATTACTATTAAGCTTCATATTCTTTTGTAAATACTCCTTAAACGTATTAAGTGCTGAATTGCAGTCTTCTATTTTTAAATTTCTATCATCTAAACTTAAGGAATTCTGATCCACATTTTTGTAAATAGCAAGATTTGAAAAAACAACATCGTCCTGCACTCCTTCTGCTGCTTTTACTATTAACATATGAAAAAAAACAAACTCTACTAATAAACCTATTAAAATTAGCGTAAATAAGCTAAGTACAACCATTGATGCGTCACCTTTGAGTTTCTTCACCTAAATTCCCCCTTATCAAGGTTCAATTACATTTTTACTTGTAGAGCTCTTTTCAATAACTACATTTTTTTCTTCATTAGAAAAGGTTGGTATTATACTATTTACAATATTTAAATTTTTTATAGTTTCTTTATATTTCACTTTAAGATATACACTTTCTCCATAGGTAACTGGACTAAGTGTTGTACCTGAAATATCTATGTTACTTATACCAATAGACGCAAACTCATTTATCATTTTTTCTGAATTCTCTTCTTTTAAATATCCATCCTCCTCAATTTTTAACATATATTTTCTAGCTATTGTCTCTGCTTTATAAGTAGCATTTATAGGAATTATGTTTGATACAAAATAAAGAAAAACACTACTCATTATAAGGATTCCAATCAATGTAGCTATAACTATTTGAACTCCACCTTCTTTTTTCATATTTAACAAATGATGCAAATTATCTCCCCCTTTTATGAAAATATACTTTTAGTAGTATTGGTAAACCAAGTTTGAACACTTGACATAAATCCATTTATAAGGGTTTTGTACATAGGGTAGGTTATAATTAAAAAAACAGCTATAATTACTAAAACTGCTACAGTATTTACCTCTCCCTTTTTTACTTTATTAAATAATTGTTTCATAAAACCTCATCCTTTCATTTTATAATTGAAAATAAAAAAAGCTGCAGTTTCCTGCATACTTTTAACTAAACAATCCATGTGTACTTTTTAGTAAATCACTTCCTATACCATAATATACCATGCCAAGTATTCCTCCTAAAAGGAGCATGGATATAATTAAAACATATATATCTATTTTTTCTGTCTCACTAGCTGTGTAAAAAGAATTTACAGCTTTCAAGGCTGCACTTTGATCATCTATTATTTCTTCTTTTAAACCACTTGATAAGCTTTCCTTTATAATTGCAACAAAAGTATCTATTTCAGGCATATCATACTCACTATTAAATTCATTAAGTGCTTTTTCAATATTTTTAGATAAATTTATTTTAGCAGCTAATTTTATTAAACTCTTTTGGAGTCTCTTACTTTTACATACTGTATGAACTTCTAATAATGCATGTCCAATGTTCACTCCAGCAACTGTTTGTAAACTTACCAAATCATATACATCAGCTAAATCCAATCTTATTCTATTTTTATCATCTTCATTACTTAAATAATTTACGATGTCCACTGAAAAAAAGCCTAATATAGCTGCTGCTACTCCCCCTATTAAGCCTTTAGTTGATGCTCCAATATATTGTACAGCTGCCACTGCTCCTCCTAACAATATAAACAACTTTAAAAATATATAACTTTTTACATTTAATTTAAGCGGATTACCACATTTAACAAGTTTTTCTTCAATCAATTTTCTATTGAAGAAATTTATTGTATTTGTCTTTTCAATTGGGCTATATTCTGGCTTTGCTTTTTTATATTTAGAATTAAATTTTAGTTTTATAAAGTATCTTAGATAGTAAGCTATAATTAAACTACATATTAAAAGTATTAATTTAATTATATATAGCAAGTTTAGTCCTCCTTTTTATTTAATAATTGAATTTTTTAAGAGAAATACACTTATATGCTGCAAATAAAATTACACATAAAATATACCCTAACAGCACTTGTCCTCCTCTCGTATTCATAATCAAAAAACTAAAATTTTCTGTAACTTTAGATAATGCATTAAGTATTATTACTGCCATAATTACTATAACTGTAATACTTATTTGTGCAGCTCTAACTTTTCTTTTTCTCTTCTCCTTCTCTTCATAATAATTTCTAACAATTATCCTTGTCTTATCCAAAAGCTTTGAATAATTAGCATTGTTTAAAGAACATATATATAAGTTTTTAAGTATATTCTTAAACCTTACATTCTCTACCTTATTTATATAATTTTCAAAGGCTTTATCTATAGAAATTCCAAATCTTACATCCCTTATAAAATCATCATTATATGTTTTAAGTGGTTCTTTAAGTTTTTTTGTAGTCTCACCTATCATAAAGACTATATTATTTTTAATCTCAGCATTACTCTTTAAGGAACTTATGAAAAACATTATGTTATTATCAATTTTATCAAAGTTTATTTGCATCATTTCCTTTAGGATTCCATAAAAAATAATAAGTACAGCTAAAAATGCCACTACAGAAAATATCAAACTTTTATATAATTCAAAAATTAGAATTGAAAATAAAAATGATATAATAAAAACCCCAAAAGCAAAAACCTCGGAGCTCATATATTTAAAATATTTCCTTATACCTGACATATATATAATTTTATCTAATCTATTTAAAATACTATTTTGTCTTTTTTCTCTATATACCCTATTTACTTTTTTATCAAGAAGCCTTTCTCTGTACTTTTTATCAAAATGATGTAATACTGCTTTCAATTTTCCCCTGTCACCTTTTACTAATTTATATGATACCTCATAAGCTAATAAAAAAGTTACTAAAATAAAAATAGAATTTAAAATTATATATAACTTCAAACTTATTCACCTCCTATTTTATCTATTATTTTAGAACAACTCTCATTTATTTTTATAAAATTACCTCTCCTTAATTTAAATACTTCATTATAAATAATTTCACAGCTTTCTTCATTAAAGCCTGAAACCTCTGTTATTTCACTAACTTTATAATCCTTCATAAATATTATGATATCTACTAAGGAAAGTATCTTTAAAATTCCATATCTATTTAAGTTAGGATTTGCTTCCACCATATAATTAAGCAATCTCTCTATAGCTTCTTTTGCTCCATTTGAATGTACAGATCCCCAACCACTATGTCCTGTTCCAATAACCTTAAAAAGATTAAGTACCTCCTTTCCTTTAATTTCACCTATTACAATCATGTCCAAATCCTCTGTCATTGCAAATCTTGTTAAATCTGTTAACGTATACTCAGCATCATTTTCACCTATTCTCCTTTTCTCTTTTTGAAACATCATGTTAGGATGATTGGAAAAGAGTTCCTCTGATTCTTGTACTATAAGTGCTGCTCTATCATATGGGACTTTTTCAAGCAATGCATTTATCATAGTTGTCTTCCCACTGCCTCCTTTTCCACACAAAAGTATATTTACTCCTGCTCTAACATTTTTAACAAGATAACTATAAATTGCTTTATCAAACATATATTTCTTAAACATTAAGGTTTCAAGTTCTAACTTGTGTTTAGGTATTTTTCTTATAGATACATATGCATTATCTATGGAGTTTATAAAAGATGAACTTACACTTATTCTCAGATAAAATTCATCTGTATTATCTGATAAAATCTGCAAAGCATTTTTCTTATCAAGAGTTCCATTAAGCTTTATGACCATATAATTGAAAAATATATCAAAGGATTTTTTAGAAGGAAATCTTACTTCTGATGAAATCCTCTTCCCTCTATGCTTTACTTGTATATTGTCATAAGAAAGCACCCTTATATCTGAAATTTCTTCATTATCAATTAAGTCTTGAAGTACATAATACCCAAATAAATAATCTTTAACTTTTTTTATTAAAAGTCTCCTTATTTCCTCATCAATTTTAATTTCATTTTTGTCTACATAATTTAGAATTTCGTTTTTAAGAGAAACTTCTGGCAATTTACCACTCTCTGTATCATTTATTAAATATGGTCTTTTCTCTGTAAATTCTTTTATTATATTATCTACTAATTTTGCCAACTCATCTCCTATATTATAGACTTCGTCATCTATTAAATTAGTATTTTTATAATTGAGCTCTTTAATTAAATTAACTCTATTCACTAAATTGCACCTTCTTTTTTAACAAAAAATCTACTAAAAAAAGAAGCCTTAGGTACATAATCAAGCTTCTCAAGTATACTATAATATGCTTTTTTAGATTCTTTTTTCACACCTATTGTTTCTATAAAAGGCTTTTGTTTATTTAATGCATACTCTCTTATATCATCTTTAGGAATATAACCTATGAGTTTATAATCACAAAAAAGTTCTTCTATAATTTCACTATCTAAACTTTTAGGAGAAAAATCATAAATGACAAAATTCAACTTATCTTTAGTTATTACATTTTTAAAATTCTCTGCTACAAAAAGAGCATTCCTTATACTTGTATAATTAGGCTTGACGATAAATATAATTTTACTTGATAATTTAATAGGAACAAAGGTACTTCCCAGACTTATATCAGGATTTGTATTTATAAGTATAGTATCATAAATCCTACTAGCAGTATTAACTATTTTTGAAAAATACTCATTTGGCATTTTTTCAAACAACATTAAGTCATAAAGTCCAGTTGCTAAATCTATGTTTTTATATTTAGGATGCTTTTTTACAAACTTAACCAGATTATTTTCATTTAAGATATCCCTTTCCAACGCATTATACATCAAAGTAAGGCTTGTACTTTTTTCTATATCATATTTACTCTCAATGTTTATTTCTTTTTTTACTCCAAGAAAATTATCCATAACAGGGAATAAGGTATTAAAATCTAAGATTAATATTTTTTGATCAACCTTCTTTGATAAAATTACACTTAGCTGTGTTATAAAATCTGCAGTTACAAAAGCATCATCTGTTGTATACACAGTTATTATGCTCTTTTTCATTGTCCTAGTCTTATATACTATTTCTTTTACAGGAACTTCAACTTTCTTTTCAATAACTCTATTTGTGATTTTTCCTTCTTTATTTTCTAGACCGCTGTATTCTAAATATATATCAGATATATCTGAAAATGAATTTGGTTTTAGAATTAAATTAATAATCTCAGACGGTTTCACAGGATCTAACAGTATATCATTTATAGAATAATTAAAACACTCTTTTATTCCAAAAGGGTCATCTGAACTAGTTAGGTATACAACTCTAGTATTATTAGATTTTAAATCAAAAAGCAATTTAGACATCACAATATCGCCTACAAGTCTATTAGATATAACCACTATGTTGAAATGTTTAATTTTAAAAAACTCCCTATAATTAACTTTGGTAACCTCAATATCTTTTCTCCCCTTTAAAATTTCCGTAACTTTATTATCAAGTTCTGTCATACCTGTTGCCATTGCTACATCCATATATATTACCTCCTTTTTATTTTAAACTAGAAAAAAGCCTGGAAATCCAGACTTTAAAAATTAACTTTACAGATATAAATTTTTTAATAACAACTATTTTCCACAACTTCCCTAGAACAATTACATTTTAATATATATCTTCTAACGAAAACTATCTAATTACTACTTTTTTTCTACCGTAGTATTTGTAATCTTTAATTTAACTTCTTACTTTATTATTATTTAGTATACTTTACCTTATTAATTGAATATAATATTTTAGTATAAAAAATATATGTTTATAATATAAACAAATGTGCTATAATATAAATAAAGAAAGTCATTGGGCTTTATGCTTAAATATAAGATGTTTATCTAAAACGCACTTAGTGGAATGGGTGCGTTTTTAGTTTTTTGAGCTTTTATTTTCAGATTTAACTTCTATTTCAGAATTCAAAACATTTTTAATTCTTGTCTTACTTTTTAATGCTACTTTATCCTTCATATAGGTAGCAATAAATACTATAGCTGTCATAGCCAATGTTGTCATACAAACTATTGCAACAAGAATTATTTTATCACTCATCATATCACCCCCTGTTGTCTAAATTACCCAATAACTTTCTTCTGGCAAAGAAAAACTTACTGGGGTGATATATAAATATCTTATACCGTCTTCCTATATCCATATTATACCACATTTTACATAATGATATTCATTATAGGTCTATATTGTTACTTTTTAAAAAATAAAAATGCAATTCCAAAAATTAAAATACATATGTAACCAAACTTTTTTTTGAGATTTTTTTCTTTAAATATAATTCCTCCAACTACAGCAGAAACAATTATAGATATTTTTCTTAAAGGCATAACTATTGATATCTGACTGGAAGGAATATTTAGTGCTGTAAAATATATTCTGTCTGATACAATAAGTATTAAACTCATAAGTGGTACAAAAAAATCAAGCTTTACAGGACTTCTATCTTTAGCTTTGATTCTAAAATAAATCATAGCAGCACCATTAAATAAAAACATAAATAAACAAAACCAAAATTGCATTTGTCCTGCATTTATAGATTTAAGTGCTATTTTATCAATAGTTGCACTTATAGCATTTAAAATTGCTGCAATTATCATAAAATAAAAATACTTATTCTTAAATATATTTACAACTTCATTTGAACCCACTCTTCCTATAAAATAGTAAGATACAAGCATTATACCAATTCCTATATACTGTAAAAAATATAGTCTTTCATTTAATATAAAAATACCAAAGATTACAGAGAACATAGGATTTAAGGTATCAAAAGGCGTTATTACACTTATGGGTAATTTTTTTATTGCTGAAAAGCTAAGTGCCCAAGATATAAAAACAATAAATGTCTTAATAAGTATTATTAAAATCTTATCTCCTTTAATATTTAACGCATTTTGAAACTCAAAAGATACAAAAATAAACGCAAAAAAAGAATAAAAAGCCAATACTGTTATTACAGAATTCTTTTCAAAAGCTTTTTTCTTTGTTATATCCCACAACCCCAATAAAATTCCAGATAAAATGACCATCCATATCCATGAATACATAAAATTGCTCCTTCTATTGTATAATAATTTTTAAATACTCTTTTACAGTATATATTTTTATTTTATACAGGTCAATTTTCATTATTTTTAAAATTTTCTATTAAAAAAGCAGACCTTTGCCTCCTCTTAATCAATTTAATTTTATTTTAAATTCCATACTTGATAATTATATAGAAAAATAGCAAGCTTCATCCCTGAAACTTGCTATTTCAACTATATTCCTATTTTATTTTTAAAGCATCTATTATTTTATTTTCTTGATCTTGTGTAATAACCTTATCTTTTACTAATTTATCTAAGGCATCTTTAGGTTTACCTGTTGCTTTTGTAACGTTATCCATAAGTGCAGTCAATACCGCAGCTGATTGTTCCTTTGTTATTGCACTGCTTTTTTCTAAATCTTTGAGACCAGTATTATATGTCTTTTTTATATTATCCTTGTCGACCACTTTTTTTGTAGTATTTTCAGTATTTGAAGAAGAGTTATTGCTGCACCCGCAAAATGCGCATAATGTAACAATTAAAAGCAAAGCTATAGTAATAATTCTATTGAAAATTTTATACTTTTTCATTAAAAATCTTCCTCCCTAATTAAAATTAATTTATCACAATATAGCTTCTACTTTTATATTAAATTTATTCTAATATACTTCTTATATTTTAACCTGCTTAGTTCGAAATTTTATCTGTTATACTGAATTTTTTTCCATCTTCATGCCCTTTAAAATAAATATGATTATATCCATTATACTTGACTTTCATACTTATTTTTCCATTGAACTTAATCCTATTATGTTCCTTGGTAACTTCCTTATCCTTAGCTAATACAATTGCCCATTTAATATTAGATTTTTTTTGGATTTCGAAGCTTTCTTGAAGCCCATCAATAAATCCCAATGCATAATCATTTTCAATACCTTTTGTACTGATTTTTTTCTTCGAATACTCATATTTTAATCTTTTAACAATACTATTTATAGAATCTATTGCATAATTAAGAACAATATCACATATTATAATATCTTCTTCTTTCCCAAAGAAAATTATTGTATTAGTTCTTCTTCTCTTATAATAATTATAACATCCAAAATTATCAGCTATTATTTTAGCAAGATATCCTTTCCATCTTGCTTTGGTAAAAGATACTTTGCTTACTTTTTCTTCAATTATACTATTATTCACACTATACTTCGTAACTTCCTTTAAAGACAACTTGTATTTAATTAAAAGCTCTTGTGCTTTAATCATAGCTAATTTAGCTTCATTTTCGTTACTGCTTTCACTTAAACTTAATAATTTTTGTATTTTCTCAATTATTTTATTGTTCATTATTATCTCCTCTAATGAGAACTTTTTACTCTTGATTAACATTTACATTATATTAAAGTTACAGATATAATTCAAAATATATAGTTAACAAAATAAAAAAAACAGCCAGTAAAGGAGATCTAAACTGACTGACTTAATTTAATTAATTATTTTTTGTTTCTATGTTTATATATTAGCTTTCCTTTGTGACAATCATGTTACAAAAATAAGTATATTATATTAAACTTTAGTTTTAATATATATTTTATTCCAACTGTAGTTTATCTTATCTCTATCATGTTATTGACTAAATCAACTTTAATTTTAAAGCTTTGTTCACTATTGCTACTATAATATAAACTCATATAAAATTCAATAAATCTATTCTCATGCTTTTCCATATTATTTATAATTCCATATTTAATCTTTTTATTATTATCAAATAACTCAAACTTAAGTATAAGCTTTTTTAAATTTTCTTGTTTTTCTATCCCATACAAATAATTAAGTCTACATTTATTCTTCCGTATATATGAACTTAAAGCTTTATCATCATTTTTAATATTTGAAGTTTCTTTATAGAGTCTTGGCATATCGGTTGTTGCTTCCTTCACCCTTTTCTCTATTAAGAACATTTCATCGAGTGTCACAAGCTTAAAATTATATAAATCATTAATATTATCTATATAAAAATCACCATTACTTCGCCTCTCGTTATATATATTAGTTTCCATATTTACATTGTTACTATCATCACTTTGAAATTTTTTAAGTTTGCAAGTATTTTTATTTTCACGCCTTATCTCAATATTTACTCTATTTTCTTTCTCAATTTCAACATTTTTTCCTTTTAATTCTATGCTTTTCCTTGGATTTAAATTGTCACGATTTTTATAAATAAAGTTAGAGACTAAAAATATACAAACAAATATAAATGCAGCTGTAATAATACTTCCCACTATAATTAATTTCAATTTTCTATCCATTCTTATCCTCCTAACGTCTTACTTTTATATTTACTGTTCCAAAATTATCGCATCTTGATGTATCCTCAGCTCCTCCAAAGCCCATAAATAAATCTATATGATTGCCCTTTATTGCTCCACCTGTATCTCTTGCAGTATACCAGCCGTTTAAATCGTACCTTTGTCCATTTTTATTCTGATACCTTTTATCATCAGGGAATTGAAGATAAACTCTAGTGCCGAGTTTTATTACAGAAGGATCAACTGCGATTACTCTACTTGTAAAGTCCTTTCCATCAAGATTAGTTCCATCTGCTGTGGTTCCACTACCCTCCATAGCATCATGTACACCTCCATAGGCTGTACATATAAAACTTTCATACTTTATATTAGGATTATTAAATGCCCAAAACACATTAGCTTCTGCTGCTATGCCTTCCATTGGGAATTTATTTATACCTGTAGCCGGGTTAGGGTCATTAATTAGTACTTGTCCATCTGAATCTATTCCAGTAAGTACAATAAAATGTCCACCTTTAGTAAAATGCCCTGCGTGCATACTTGCAACTACTGGATTGCCATTTTTAAGCTGGTCATATATATAATTATAATTTGATGGCTCTATTTCTCCTGAGCTATTAATTCCAAACCTAGAAGTAGATATGCTATCAAATAATGCCCAAGAAGTACCTTCTCCTGAATTACTATTATATCCTGAAGCTATTGAATACTCTGCTGCTTCTCCTGGATCAAGTATTCCATCTTTATTTTTATCCCACGCTCCTAAATTTCCGCCAAGTCCTGATATTATCATTGCAAAACTTGTAGGACCGCATCCGCTTGTGGCAACATCTCCCTGACCATAAGGCACATTTGCCCACCTTGCATCTGTTTGCCTAAAAAGCGGTATTTGTCCCTCAAATCCTCCATCCGCACCTGCCTCTAATATATCATTTACTATACTATCTTGATCTGGATCTTTGTTCATCCAATCTCCATTTTGACTCTTTGTATCGTAATCATTACTGGCACCCTCTATAACAAAATGTGCAGCCATTTTAAGCTTATCCTCAGTATCTTCATTTGAAAATTCCTTTTTTATTATGCTTTTTAACCTTTCCATATCTTTTCCGCTTTCAGTTACCTTATCAATTACTGGAGTATCAACCTTTGTTGTTGTGGTTGTAGTCTCTGTTACTGTCTCCATTTCTGGCTTTTGGTTTGGATCATTAGTTATTGGCTGATTATCTTTAGGTTTTTGATATGTTCTAGTTTTTGTTTCTGTCTTCGTTTCTGACTGCACTTTATATGTTATATCTACCTTTCCTTTAAGTGCATCAGCACTTGTTAAAAGCTTTACCTTTTCTTTTGTAATCTGTGGCACTGCATTATCATTTTCCCCTGTAGAATCTTTTGTGTTGATATTAACTGTAGTAACTATATAATCATCCTTATAATCAAAATCTGGCTTTAAAAGTTCTGCATATTCATCTATAATATCCTCAGCCCCTACAATTCCTGTTTGTCCATTTCTGGATACTATCTTATCTATATCCTGTTCCTTCTCCATTTCTACAAGCGATATAAAACCTTCAACATTTCCTTCTGTAAGTGCCACCTTTTTTGCCATACCATACATATCGTCCATAGCTCCATTAGCATCTTTAACTTTTTTAGACAAGTACTCCTGAAGTTCTTTGTTTTGATACGTATTAAAGTTATCACTTATTGTCCCATCTCCCATAAAACCAGTTTTGGCTACGGATATAGCAAATATAACTATGAATAGAAAAGAGAAAAAAATAATTCCCCAAGGGAACATTATTTTTTTTATTAAACCCTTGAGAACTGTTTTGCCTTTCTTTTTAGCCATATTCTTAAACATACCGCCTAATCCATTATTATTTTTCACCTAATTTGACCCCTTTCCAAAAAACAAGAAACAGTCTATACAAACCGTATAAACTGTTTCCTATAAGATATTTTTAATTTTATGACCAGCCATTAAAGCCATCTATGGATGTATAGGGATTAGTTTGTGCTATAATTTTTGTCTTGTCTTTATCTTCTAACCTATTAAAGGGATGTGCCTTAGCTAAATTCATAGCGGCTGCACTATTGCTTCCCTGTGATATATTCTTAGAAAAGCTACTTACGTTATGAGCTGTTCTTAAAGTCTTGCCCATTTTAGTATTAGCGGTGTAACTTAATACCGCATTTGCTGGTTTATTTAAAACTTTTAACTTTTTAAAGTTAGCCTTTAAATCATTATTTCCACCAAATAAAGTCTGTATAGCCTCCTTTTTATCCTTAGCAAGTCCTAACTTTTCCATTTGTGAAGCAGTCTTATACATAGCTTTAGCAGTTGAAATCCTATTCTGAACTCCACCTACTAAATTTCCTCCTGCCTGAACTAAGCCTTTAAACATAGGATCTCCTGCTGTCATTGCTGTAAGTACTCCATTTGTTCTACTCCCTGCTTTATTTCCTGACATTTCTCTATTTAAATTATCTGCTAGAATTGAATTGTTTAATCCTTGTTTTGCACTATCCTGTTTGAATTTTTCTGTTGTAATATCAGGTTTATCCATATCATATTCTTCATCATTGTTCCCAACTGGAAAACCATCACCCATGTTATAACTTCCATAGTCTTTTAGATTGTCTCCAAAAGATGTAGCATTTTTAATTGAAGAATTTGAACCCTTTACAGAATTCCCACCCTTAAATGAACCTCCAAGAGTATTTCCCAATATCTTATTTCCTACTTCTGAAGCTTTAAAATCTTTAAAACCTCCACCGCTGTGATTTCCTCCTACTGTCATTCCAAAGGCTGATGACATGCCTCCTGCTATTGCTCCAACTGTTCCAAGTGCTCCTCCTGCTAATGTAGTTTCATCCAAGCCTGATACCTTTGTAAAGAAGCCTTGAAGTGAATTTCTAAGCATTTCTGCGATTTTAGTTAAGGCTGTCATCCATACTAATGCAAGAAGCCAGTCCTGCCATGTTGAAGCGCCTAATGCTGCTATCATTGCTGTAAAAGTAAAGGCATAAAAAAACTGCATAGAGGCATTAGTTATTATTTCCCCAAACCAAATAGCCGCCGCATGCACTTTATGATTTATTCCCCATAGAGCTATAGCTATTGGAGTAAACACATACATAACTGTAAGTACAACTTTTCTACTTAAAAATATTATGTTTATTCTAACCATTTGCCAGGCATAAAGAAGATGAACTATAGCTGTAGTTACTGGTGAACCTGTTTTTAATGAAGATAATGCAGATGTAGTAAATGCTGGACTTTTCGATACATCACCTAAGATTGATTTTGTTGCCGTAGTTAATGCATCTGTAAAAGCATTAAATAGCTCAAATAAGCCTTGAATAAATAATGGAGCTACTGCTAAAAGGAAAGCACAAATAAACCAATTCATAAGCTCTTCTTTTAAGTCTATCTTTTTTGAAATCGAATCAGAAAATAATATCATAGAAAAACCTGTTTTTGCAATCATTATTAAAAATAATGGTGAAACTAAAGTACACATAAGAATATATAGGTAATTTAAATTTTGCCACTCTGCATCTTTAAAGGGTGCTAAATTAAGCTTGTCAGTGTTAAAAATCAAATCTCCTAAGGGCTTAAATCCAATTCCTGCATCAACAATTTTATCTACTGCTTTTGGCACTGTATCTATAACATCCCCCACTGCACGCACTACAAAAGAGCCACCATCATCGCTATTATCTATCTTTGATGTATCGCTTATAGCTGCATTTTTAGTATTAAGTTCCACACCTGATGTATTAGCTACCCACCCTAAAAATCCAGCGAGAATTAAACTTATGCCAAGTATAAAACCACCAGCTGCTATTTTCCCTAGAGATTCCATAGCCTTTTCTCTTGAATCCTTTTTATGTGCTGTAAGAAGCATTTTTATACCTAGCATAATTATTGCAAATGCCATTGATATTCCGCCAAAGGCACTTATATATTCATATATTATTTTAGTAGGAGCATCCGCATTACCTGATATAAAATTCAATTTAAAACCTCCCTTCTATGAAGTTTTCACCATGTCCCACTCAAACTCAAAGGGTTTAACGTGCATAAGTACAAGTTCTTGTTCTGAAAGCAGTATTGCTTGTCCTGAAATAAAGGTAGTCATAAGCTGTCTACACCTATCTGATAAACCTAAAAACTCACATACCTTTTTAGCAATGGCTTCTTCTTGTTTTAAGAGAATCTTTGTACCACACAGATGTATAATTGCCTCTGTCTCTTTACTACCTATAAAATCCTGCATAAACTGTGTTGCTAAGGTAAGGGCTATTTTAAGTTTTCTCCCAAGTCTGGCTATAAGCTCTAAAAAATGAAGAGACCTTTCAAACTTTGCAAATAAATGCCCTTCATCAACTATAACTTCCTTTTCTATATCCTTGTATTTATAATTTGAAAAGGTTGTCCATATCCATGAAAGGCTGTTTATCATAGCATAAAACTTGGTAAATTCATCTGTTAAATGCTTGTAGCTTATAGCTATTATTTTACTGTTAAAGTTTATAGTGGACTTGCAATCAAACATCGCCATCGGACCATCACCAGTTATCATTTTCATAACCTCTATAAGCTCTTTTACTCCTTCTGATTTTACTTCTTTATTTTTCTCAATAAGAGCATTTCTTAAGTCACTTAAGGTTGGTAAATCCTTTTTAATGTTTCCTGTATAAAACTTACCTTCCTTTTCATAGGTTTTCTCTTCATAAAGACTTTTAGGCGCTTCTGTAATTCCTAAGTTTTCATAAAGTTTTGCTACACTTTCATCTACTGCTGTTATTTCTTCACCTTGAAGAGGATTTCCATTTCTAAACTTCTCCGAAAATATTGAAATCATCTCTATTATCTCTGAACGCTTCCCATATATATCAATCTTTTTCTTTCCGTTTTCATCTTCCTCAACCTCTATTTCAAATGGATTTATACCGGATTTAACTCCAGGTCTAAGTTGTATATACTGTCCTCCAAGCTTTTTAATTAAGGGTTCATATTCTTGTTGTGGATCTAAAATTACTGTCCATCTTCCGGCAGCTGCTGAACGTGCTGCTTTGAGCTTTAAAAAGACAGATTTTCCTGCGCCTGTAGTTCCACTTACAAAGGTGTGGGGATTTGTTAAGGTTGGTGCTCCTATAAATTCGTTATATACTATAGGCGATTTAGTAAACATATTTTCACCATAGAATATTCCATTTTTATGACAAAGCTCAGTATTTCCAACTGGAACTAAACAGGCAACAGAACCAGTTACCATATTTCTGAGTCCCTCTGTATACTGAATATTAAGATTAGGTAATCCTGTTAAAAAGCCTTTAATCTGATCACCCACAATACATTTACTAACAAGAGATTTTCTAGCGCAGATTGTATCGAATTTTTCAGACTTTTCTTCTAGTTCACTTAGGTTTTTTCCCCATAAAAAAACTATAGGTTGTACATAAAACATTCTTTCTGTATTAGTCTGTATTTGTGCTCTTGTTTCATCTAAATCTTCTGCCGCCAGTTTCATTCCATAATCCATAGAGTATCCATGTTTTAATTGAAGATTTATATTACTCATATACTGACTATACTTTCCAGTAAGTTTTCTTATTACAGATCCATCTGGTATGTTTTCAATATAGGTTGTAATATCAATATCTCCAATTTGAAATAATTCATTTAAATAGCCTACTGTCATATTTCTTGGAAAACCTATTATGGCGTAAACTCTTGAGTATCTTCCTGGACCAAGATAAATATAATCCTTTCCTTCAACAATTCCATCAGGCGATATAAGATCCATAATATTTATAGTTCCTTTTTTAAAGAAATCACTATCCTCTTCCTTTTTAATTTTCGTCTTCGATTTCAACAACTTTTCCTACCCCCTCTGTATATAAATCAAATGCTCCATTTTTCTCTAAATCTTCTATGTTTATATTTTTACCTCTGTTAAATATATCACCTAAAAGCTGAGCCTCACCTTCAGAAGTTAAAACATTCACCTTCATTCTAGCCCTAGAAAGTCCTCCAGCTATATTATCTACTCGTGCTTGAAGCTCATTTAAAATGTTCTTTTCATCCTTTCCTTCAAGATAAGCGCCTACTGTACAGAAACTTTTTCTAACATATATTCCTTTTTCATTTTCAAGCTTTCTGTATGATGTATAAAGCTGTGAGCAGTAGTCCTTTAAACTATCTGAAATCAGAGTATCTGAACTGTTAATTGTTTTCTCAACAAGCTCTGCCGGTTCTCTTATTTCTATTTTCTTCAAGGTTGTATGAAATTGCACTGGAAAATTTAATGACAATGCTGACATCATAAGACAGTCTTCAAAAGAGGTTTGTTCTTCATCTGTTAAAAGTTCAAAATCAGGAGAAGATATTGATAAATTAACCCTTATAGCACCATTTTTTATATAGATTTTGCTATCCTTTAATTTTTTTATTCCAATGAGTTTTTTCAATTCACTACTATTTATCCTGCTGGCTTCACTATCCTTTTCCTCTAGCACCTTCGTCTTTTTAGTTTTTCCTTTTTTCCTTGTATATAAAACAACACTTCCTAAAAATATAAAAGCCAAAATAGGAAACACCACGGCTATAACTAACATTTAGTTTCCTCCCCTCTACTTTCTAAATTTAAATATTTTATTTCTCATTTTGAACTTAAGCATTTTAATAAGGTATTTATCAAAATTATAAGTATCCTCTACCTTATAAAAGGAACATAAGGATGAAAATATAACAATTACAAATGCCACTACTAATCTTATGGTTAAATTAATTGGATGAAGTGTTATATTAGATGAATGACCTAAATTTCTTGTAACTGTCATATAGCTTCTATTAATTAAAAATAAAAGCGTAATTAAAAAGACAGAAAGAATTATCCAACCAAACTGTCTTAAAGAAATATATCCACCTATAATTTTATCCTCTTCATTTATATTGAAGGGGACTTTAAAGTATCTCATTTTTCACCTCCAAAATAAAAGAGGCAGATTTCTCTGCCCTAAAATTTATTGTCCAAATCCAAAGAAGAGACCGGCAAAAATAGCAAAACCACCTATTAAAAGTGATGCTATTATTACTGTTAAAATTGAATCCATAGCTTCACTTCTTGCTTCTTGTTTCTTGCTTGCCATCAGCATTTTTATTCCTATAACAACAACAGCGATTCCAATTAAAGCACCTCCAAAGGCTTCAGCTATCCCCTGATTGGCGGTAAATATATGTGATGCAACCTCTCCCGGCGTATGTTTTGTTATTTGGCTGTCTGCATAGGTAGAAGTACTCCAAGATATTAAGATTTCACTAATTACTGAAAAAGTGAAATATAATTTTAATCTTAATCCTTTAATCAAACTAATCATCCTTTCTAATTATTTCATTATATTTTCAATGGTCTTTAAAATTCCGATAAAGGTTGGCATACAAAAATAGAATATAAGAGTTAAAGTTACAATACCCAAATCCATTACTCCTATTTTTTTAATTGTCTTACTATGAATTAAAGCACCCATTACTATAAAAATTAAAGCAGTAGCATATCCTAAAAGTGCCAAAGGATATATTATTCCAGTAACAGTTTTATAAATAATAAAAACCACCTTAGTTAATTTATCATTTACAACTTCAGGAGAAATAGGCTCTATATTCATTAAATCATCCTCCATAAATAAAAAGTCTAATTTTTTTTATTTTTTAAATTATTCTGTATTTTTTTTAAAGCATTATATTTGATATTAGAAATTTGTTTTGTAGGCATTTTGGTTACTTCAGAAATACTTTTTATTTTTTCATCATTAATTATTACTCTATATAATATATATCTCTCTATGCATGACAGTATTTCTTTGTTATCTGATAAAATAGATAACAAATCTATTCTTTCTTCCACTTTTTTATAATTAATATCTTCATAGGAAAGCTTATCTCCAATACTAACCTTTTTATCAAAAGATCTTTTCCCATTTAGATAAGATATATTATTTATGTTGCTGAGATATATCATATTAGCATATTCTTTGTAACTTAATCCCATCTTTTCACAACTATATTTATAGCAATAATCCTCAAGTTTAAGTTCAAAAGCCTTTCTTCTGAATCTGACTACCTTAGAAACCTGATGCTCTGGCAGTTTAAAATAACTATATTTTTTTTTTATTTCCGAAATCAAAATAAAATTAATCATTTTATATACATAAGTTGAAAATTTCACATTTTTATTCAAATCATATGAATTTATAGCTTTAATTATTGCTATTATCCCCTCTTGAATGAGATCCTCTAATGATAAGCCTTTATTATTCAAGCAAAAGTTATTTGCAATCTTTTTTACATATTTTATATTATCATTTATAAGTGCAGTTTTTGCGTCATTATCTCCTGCCTTTGCTTGTATTATAATCATTTTTAGTTCATTGTCTTTCATTTAAAATCACCTTATATGGAAGATCATTTGGCTTACTCCCTGATGCCTCAACAAACTCTAAGCTTTTACTTATAGGATTATATTTATAGTGATTTAGATTCATCTCTACCATTTTTTTAGTTGAAAGCTTACTCATTCTAGACATATCTATAGCATTTTGCTTTTGAAGCTTAAGAAGTATTCTTAACTCCTCTTCTCTAATTTTTCCCCTCTTTTTCTTTATTGCTAACTTACTTTTTTCTCTATTTATTTTTCTACTTTCTCCCTTTCTTCTAGCCTTTTCATTTTTATAATTTAAATCCTTTTTTATTACTTTAGTTACTGTGGCATTACTTATGTTAAAAATTCCAGCTATTTCATAAACCTTCAATCTTTTTTCATAAAATAGTCTTGTGATTTTTTCCTCCTTTTTCGCAATTTCAAATTCACTTAATTTCCTTCTTCTTTGACTTTCCACTTCATATCTTTCATCTTTTTTTAGTATTTCATATATACTTGTCCTACTTTTTGATACCATTTTAGCAATTTTAGAAATAGCTATTTTTTTATCAAAATACAGACTTAGTATTTCATTTTTCAAAACTTTCACCTCCTAAAGAAATTATAGTAAAATGTACACATATGAATATTTTTACTACACTTTTTTTATATTAGTAACCTCAGATTTATCTTATAATAAATTCACTAAAAAAAACTAATCAATCTTATTCTTAAATACCTACACATTCATGACAAAAGACTATCAATCAACCTGTAATAATAACTTCTTAAGATGATTTATAACTTTTTTTCTAAGTCTATAATATGTTCTTTCCTTTATAAACATTTTATCCTGTATTTCAATAACACTAAAATTTTTTTTATATTTAAGTTCTATATATTTTTGTTCATCTAATGTAAGATTTATTATAATTTGTTCTAAATATTTATTTTTGAAATTCATTTCTGCAATCTTTCCTTTTATATTTTGAATTTCTTTCCCATGTTCATTGTTACTAATCATATTTTTATATTGATTATAATAACTTAACTTACTATTATAAGCTTGAATATTTATTTTATCTTCATAATAGCTTTTTAGTATTTGCTCAACTTTTTTATCTTCTAAAGATTTTTTCATTCAAAACACTTCCTTTTTTTATCTCATATTCCTTTTAATGTATGTAACTTACAATCAACATTATATCTATTTTATTTATTTTGTGCAACACTTTTTTTATATTTTTTCCATTTTTTAATAATATTTATGTTAAAATTTATATAGAAATTCACTTGAGTTTAGGAGACAAGTTATGGATAATAAGTTATTAAAAATGGAAACTGAAACCTTTGGACAATATATAAAGAGAGTGCGTGAACTTAGAGGATATTCTCAAAGAAAACTTTCAACCCTAAGTTCACTAAGCAATACAACTATTTGCAGAATAGAAAAAGGATCTGAAAACGGAATTGAAAATCCGGATATGGATACTGTTATTAAATTAGCAGAAGGATTAAAACTAGATAAGGAAATTTTATTAATTGCAGCTGGTTATCTTGATGAAAAAAAAGTAGATGAACCATTAGATATAAAAGAGTATATTAGAATTTCCCTACAAAAACTAGGTTGGATAAATTCTTATGATGACATAAACGAAGAAACTATTGACTATGTTGAATTTCTTTTAAAAAAATACGGCAATAAATACAAACAAATTCCTTAAATTTTAAGGAATTTGTTTTATTAATTTATCTATTTGCCCTTATATGTCTTATTACTTTTTCTTCCCTTTCATTTTCTAAGTCTATTAATTTAATTAAGTTTGTCTTTAACTCAGGATTAACTTTTAAAATACCTTTTACAATTTCCTCCTCCAAATAATCATATTTAGATATTAAATTTTTAAATTCCAGCCAATTTAGTTTTTCTAAAACCTCATTTAAACTCTTATACTCAAAAAAACTTCTACTATCTTCAAATCTGTTTTTAATACCTTCCTTTAAAATATCAAAAGCTTCCTCCTCTATGTAATTTCCACTAAATATTACCATCTCAATATAATCTACCACCTCCAGTATTTCATTATTACTCAAATATCCTATTGATTTTTGAATTTCCTTTTTAACTTTAGAAAATAAAAAAGAAAATTTTTTTTTGACATAAAATCGTCCCCTTTTTTTAATTTATATACATTTTTCATAATATCACTTATAATATGAATTTATCGTCTTTTTTACGACAATTAACCGCTTAATATATGACAAAATACAGTTGAAAAAGTATATATCAACTGTATTTTAAATTTTTTATTTGGTTAGGATATTTCCTAATAAATAATTTTTATATACACATTTATTATCACAATATACCTCAATTCTCCCTATCATTCCTGTATTTGATATTGGTCCTTTTATATCCTTTGATACTATTATCTTCTTAGAATATACTTTATCCTTACTACAAGGGATATATATATCATAAGGTGATGCGAGCTTTAGTTTGTTTTCTCCTTTTAGTATATTCTTGCTGTATACTATCTCACCTTTTGATACTAATTTTTTATATTCATAGTTTTTCTTAACATAATCATACATTCTCTTAGTTTCTTTCCACCTTGGAGTACAATTAAGGACTACAAATATAACATCATGACCGTTCATCTTTACCGATGTAACTAAGCACTTTCCAGCTTTCCCTGTAAATCCTGTCTTAACACCATCTGCCCCAGGTATTTGATACAATATTTTGTTTATATTATGATAACTTCTTGTGAAACTATATTGCCCAGCAGTTACATCCTTTGTACTAACAATATCATTAAATACCTTATTCTCCTTTGCAACAGAAGTTATAAATGCAAGATCATATGCTGTACAATAATGTAAATCTTTATCTAATCCATGTGGGGTTTGAAAGTGACTATTAAATGCTCCTATTTTTACAGCATATTCATTCATTAAATCAGCAAATTTTTCTGTACTGCCTGCTATACCTTCTGCAATACAGATAGCCGCGTCATTTCCTGATCTTAGCATAAGTCCATATAAAAGCTCTCTTAAAGTTATCTCTTCTCCTGATTTATACCCTACCTTTGATCCTCTTATTGAAGCTGCTCTTTTTGATACTGTAAATTTCTTATCCAAGTTTCCATACTTAATTGCTACCAAAGAAGTCATTATTTTTGTGGTACTAGCCATTGGAACTATCATATCTGCATTTTTCTCATATAAACGCATTTTAGTACTGCTATCCATTGCTATAGCGCAGGTTGCATTTAAATTTAGTTTATCTGCTTTAACAAAATTCACTGGCATAAATAATACTATAATTAGAGCTAAAGCTATACTTCTATATATCTTCATGAAAATCACCTTACTTTATTATTATTTCTCAAAGTTATTTTGTCTATTTACAAATTAAATATTCCTTTCATTATAAAAAGTATATATGTGGTTAGAATATATAATATTATCCTTATGTGGAGGTATATTATGTTTTTAATCATCATATTTTTTCTCCTTTTAGTAAGTTTAATTCCTTTTCCAATAAAAATTTATCTTCTATATTTTGATGGAAAATACTCTATTTTTATATATGGAAAGAAATTAAAATTTACAGTTAGAAGAACTGAAAGAAAAATAAAATACAATTTTGATACACTAAAGTACATTTCAAAATATAAACACAAATTTCTTAAATATAATTCAAAAGTGAAATTAACTATGGGAATTGGACTAGACGATGCAGCATATACTGCTCTTTCTTTTGGTTTAATGAGCTCTTTAGGATCAACACTTTATGATTTATTAGACATAGGTTTCAATGTTAAAGATTACAACTATAAGGTAATTCCATTTTTCAAAAAGAAAATCTTTAAAATTGAATTTGAAAGTATATTTTGGATAAGTGCAGCAAAAACTATCTATAATTTATTTATTCTAATTTTTGTATTATCAAAACTACATATCAAAACAATGATTAGAAAATTTAAAAATAAAGGGAGTGTACATTATGGATAATAATCCAATTGAAAGTTTTATGAAAACCACTATGGAAAACATAAAGGGAATGATAGATGTAAATACCATAGTAGGTGAACCTATAAAAAATACTGATGGGAGTTTAATAATTCCTATTTCTAAAGTTTCCTTTGGGTTTGCTTCAGGTGGAAGTGAATTCAATAATCATGAAAATTCAACAGATATTAAAAATGTTTATCCTTTTGGTGGTGGTGCTGGTGCTGGAGTGTCCTTAAAACCTATAGCTTTTTTAGTTATAAAAGAGGATTCTATAAGGCTCCTACCTTTAAATGCTGAAAATACTTATGAAAAAGTAGTAGATATGCTACCTCAACTTTTAGAAATGTGTAAAGGCTTTTCTCATAAATCAAAAAAAGATAAATGTTGCAATAAAGAGAAAAAAAATGATTCACCTGAGGAAAAAACTGAACCTAATGAAAAAGAAGAGGAATAAAAAAAGGGGCTGTTGCAAAACTAAAAAATAGTTTTGCAATAGCTCCTTTGTTGTATATAAAAAATGTGAGTTCCGAAGAACTCACATTGATTGTATAATTAAATTATGAACGTAACTAAATTATACACAAAAAATTATAATCAATTTAATGATAATTTGCAACTTATATTACCATTAAATTTAGAAAACTTAATACCAGAAGATGATTCGGTTCGTTTGCTAAGCTATTTGTTGGAGGGATTAAATTATAAAAAATTGTACAAGGCGTATTCTTCCGTAGGAAGAAAATCAGCAGTTGAACCCAAAATCATGTTCAAAATAATATCTTATGCTTATTCTCAAAATATTTATTCAAGTAGAAAGATAGAAAAAGCATGCAAAAGAGATATAAATTTCAAATGGCTACTTCAAGGCTTTAAAGCACCTGATCACGCTACTATAAGTAGATTTCGAAAAAAATATCTTTCAAATGAAGTGATTGAAGATTTATTTTATCAACAAGTTAACTATTTAGCTAAAGAAAAAGAATTATTATTTGAAAATGTATTTATCGATGGTACTAAAATTGAGGCAAATGCCAACCGATATACTTTTGTTTGGAAGAAAGCTATTTATAAAAATGAAGGTAAGATGTTTGATAAAATTATTGCTCTTGTTAAAACCATTAATCTTGAAAGATTAATGAAATTCACTATTGAGAGAGAAACTTTGATTGATGATATAAACAAAATTCTTCAATGGCTTTTATTTGAAAAAGAAAAAAGAAATATAGAGTTTGTTCATGGAATCGGTAAAAGAAAAACTGCAATTCAAAAGTGGATAGAACAACTATCACAATATAAAGAAAGACAAGAAAAATATAATTTAAGTAAGAAAATATTTTCAAAAAGAAATAGCTATTCTAAAACTGATACTGATGCAACTTTCATGCATATGAAAGATGATCATATGAGAAATGGTCAATTAAAACCTGCCTATAATGTACAAATAGCAGTTGATAGTGAATATGTAACTGGTGTTGGAGTATTTGATGATAGAAATGATATAGCAACATTAATACCAATGATTACTAATATGCAAGAAAAAATTGGTCATAAATATACTAATGTGATTGCAGATTCTGGTTACGAAAGTGAAGAAAACTATTTGTTTTTAGAGTCTAATAATCAAATACCATATATAAAACCTCAAACTTATGAGAAATGGAAAAAAAGAAGTTTTAAAAACGACATCAGTAAGCGTGAAAATATGAAATATGATGTTAAAACAGATACATATATTTGTCATAATAATAGAAAATTATTCCCATCATATATTATTCATAAAAAATCTGCAAGTGGGTATACGTCTGAGGTTACTGTTTATGAATGTGAAAATTGCGATAACTGCACTTTGAAATCAAAGTGCACAAAAGCAAAGAATAACCGAAAAATGCAGGTTTCAAAGACTTTTATTAAAAAGCGTCAAATTTCATACAACAATATCAAAACTGAATTGGGAACTAAATTGAGAATGAACAGATCTATTCAAGTTGAAGGTGCGTTTGGAATTTTAAAAAGCGACTATGAATTCAAAAGATTTTTAACACGTGGAAAAAATAGTGTAAAAACTGAATTTATTTTGCTTTGTTTTGGATATAACATTAACAAATTACATTTAAAAATCCAAAATGAAAGAACTCAAAAGTATCTTCACGAATTAAAAACTATTTCCTAATTATGGAATAATATAGTTAGGTTTATTTTAGTGCGTCAAAATCTCATGGAAATTCAAATAATTAATATAGTATTTAAAATATTAGGCAATTTTATAGCTTAAACAAAAAAAGAGCATCGCTCATGATTAATTTTAATCATTTTGCGACACTCCCTTTTTATTCCTCTTTTTCAACAGCAACATCATCCAAAATTTCTTCCATAGGTGGAAGCTCTTCTATATTCCCTAAATTAAAATTTCTTAAAAATTCATCTGTTGTCTCATATAATATTGGCCTGCCAGGTACATCTAACCGTCCACATTCTTGTATGAGTTTTTTTTCTTGAAGTGTTAATATTGCTCTATCACTTTTAACTCCTCTTATTTCATCCACATCTATTCTAGTTATAGGCTGCTTATATGATATAATCGCAAGCGTTTCAAGAGCCGCTTGCGATAATGCCTGCCTTGTATTAGTTTTCAAAAGTTTTCTCACGTATTCACTATTTTCATTTTTAGTTACTAGTTGATATGAATCATTAATATTTATTAATTTTATACCTCTAAAATTTTTGCTATATTTAATTATCATATCTTCTAAAATTTCTTGTGTCTGTTTTATGCTGCATTCTAATATGGCTGATATTTGTTTTAACTTAAGAGGTTCACCACTTACAAATAGTAATGATTCTATTATGGATTCGTAAAGTTCTTCTTTAGAAACTCCATTTATCTCAAGCTGCCTTTCATTTATTTTATTCAACTTCTCTCGTCTCCTCTATGTATATATCTTTGAAGTTATTTGCTTGATATACTTTTATATCTTTAAGCTTTATTAATTCTAAAAGTGCTAAAAATGTTACCACCACTTCTATTTTATTTGAACACTTATTAATTATCCTTGAAAAATACATTTGTCTATTTAATCTTATAGCTGCACTTATTTCATCCATCTTATCTTCAATTTTATAAGCGTCTGGTGCTATCTTGTCTGGAAGGCTATTATTTGTATTTATTCTACTTCTGTACATATCTATAAGCTTTTCAAACAACTTGTACATATCAAGAAGTGTAATTCCTTTAAGTATATCTGCATTATTTACTTCTTCAGTATCATCTATTATTTCTGGCTTCTTTGAAAAAACCTCTCCATATCCAAGTTCTCTATTTTTCAAAAATTCTGCTGCAGCTTTAAATTTCTTATATTCAACCAATTTTGAAACAAGTTCTTTAGTCGGATCATTTTCTTCCTTTTCTTCTTCCTCATTTTTAGCTTTAGGGAGAAGATATTTAGACTTTATCTCTATTAAAGTAGCTGCCATAACTATAAACTCAGAGGTTATTTCAAGATCCATCTCTTTCATTTCATTTAAATATTGAATATACTGATTAGTTATATCAAATATTTTTATTTCATATATATTCATTTTATTTTTCTTTATTAAATGTAGAAGGAGATCAAAGGGTCCTTGAAAATTATCTATATTTATGTTCAATGTCATACAAAATCTCTCCCATATTTTTTGTTGAATAATTAAAATTTATAAGCATATTTAAATTTCTTCTTAAAATATTTTCCTTAATTACCCCTATTATTTTTCCATCACTTTGTATAATTTTTTTTATTTCTTCTCCTCCCATTACTTTATGGAATTTCACAATATTGTTTACATAATTATGTATCTTATATTCTATATTTTTATTCCAAGAAAAAAGCATAAGTTCATATTTTGTCATTCCTTTAAGTACAACATATATATCATAGTTGTTTTGAGCTTTTAAAAGACCTTCTTCTACCTTTTTTCTATTTAAAACAAATTTTCTTATAGGATTTAAAAGTTCTTTATTTAAAAAAGAATTTTTAATAAGCGCTTTATTTAATCTTTTATCTTTTGAACAATAAATCATATTTAAAAACTTTTCATTTTGATTAGAATTAAGTACATTTTTTCCAAGTGCATTAAAATCCAAAGCTATAATGCCATACTTGCAGCATTTTCTTAACATTTCAACCCATTTATCTTCACCACAAATTAAATACAACTCTTTTACATATCTTTCAACACTTATCGTATCTAATATATTTTTCTCAATAAGCTCTTCAAATATAAAATCATCCACTATCTTAAAATCATATCTAACACTATATTTAATAGCTCTAAATATTCTTGTACAGTCCTCTTTATAAGAATTTTTGTGTATAGATTTTATAATCTTATTATTTATATTATTTATACCCTCATAAATATCTATAATTTCATCCTCTATAATATCATAAGCTAAAGCATTCACCGTAAAGTCTCTTCTATAAATATCATCAATTATAGTTGCAGGTTCAACTATAGGCAGCATACCATCCTGTAAGTATGTTTCCTTTCTGCATCTTATTAAATCTACATTAACATTATTATTAAAATATAACGTTGCTGTTTGAAACTTTTCATAATAAACATAATCTTTTAATGACTTTAAGGATTTTATTATACTTAATGGATTTTCTTCTATACACAAATCAATGTCTTTGGTTTTCACCTTAAGTATAGAATCTCTAACAGCCCCACCAATTATATAAGCTTTAATCTTCTTGCATATGCATGCATTTTTTATATCCTCTAAAGCACTTATTTCATTTTCATTAAAGCCTTTATATATATTCAAATAAATACATCCCTTTATCTATAAAATAAACTGTAAAGCCATTAAAATAGTTTTACAGTTTATTTTATCATACTCTATATTGAATTATCAAATATACTCTTTAAATCATTTTTAAAATTTTGAAAAAATCCACCTAACTTTACGTCTCTATCACAATACACCTTAACTTTTCCTGCATATTTTCCATTTACATAGTATTCGGCATACCCTATATATGAACCCTTCTTAAGTTCCTTATCCTTTTTATCTATTTTATATAAACATCTATTAGTTATATTGCATTTATCACCTCTAGGTACCACAATAGATAAATCATCTGCTGCTTTTATTAAAAAGAACTTATCACCTTTTTTGTTTAAAGGAACCTTCTTAACAATACTGTCTTTTTCAACCACTTTTTTAGCTGAAAACTTTGAAAATCCATAATTCATAAGCATAGAAGCATCTTTATTTCTAACTTTGTATGTAGGTGCTCCCATTATTATTGCAAGCATTCTGACATTATCTTTTACTGCTGTAGCACTTATACAATACTTAGCTTCATCAGTAAAACCTGTTTTTAATCCATCACAACCCTTAAAAAATCTTACTAGCTTATTGTGGTTTACAAGACCTATGGGACTCTTTCTTCCTTCACTTATAGTCTCCATATAAGTTCCCGTATATTTTAAAATTTTGGGATGTTTCAATAACTCACGTGACATAATTGAAATATCATACGCTGTAGTCATATGACCATCAGCGTTTAATCCGGTACAATTTTTAAAGCTAGTATCCTTCATTCCAAGTTCTTGAGCTCTTTTATTCATCATATTTACAAAGTTTGCTTGACTGCCACCAAGATACTCTGACATAGCAACCGCTGCATCATTTCCAGATGCTATAGCAATTCCCTTTAAAAGTTCCTCAACAGTTCTAACTTCTCCAGTATCTAAAAGCATGGAACTTCCGCCCATTTTTTTAGCTTCTTCACTTATAGTCACTTTATCAGAAAGCTTAATTTTGCCACTATCTACAGCTTCCATAGTAAGTAACATTGTCATTATCTTGGTAACTGATGCTGGTGCAAATTTTTCATGTGAATTTTTTTCGTAAATAACAGCTCCTGTTGAAGGTTCTAGAAGTATTGCAGATTTGGCATCCACATTGATACCAGAAGTATCACTTGGAACCTTACCTTCTGCATCATTCTTAGGTTCAAATGCTTTTACACTAAACGGTAAAAATAAACTTTGAAGAAATAATAGCAATAATACTATAACCCCAACGGTAATTCCCCTTTTTTTCATTTATGTATCATCCTCTCTAACAATATCGATTTTACAAATTTATTTTTACCATATCGTCAGAAATTATCACATAAATGAAACATTTTTTAGTGCCATTTTTTCTATATTATTGCTGTTACAAGTCTGGTAAATTTGTCCTTTACCTTATTTGAAGTTTCCATTACCTCTTTATGATCTAAAGGTTTATCAAGTATTCCCGCAGCCATATTCGTTATACATGATATACCTATAACTTTAATACTACAGTGATTTGCTGCTATAACTTCTGGAACTGTAGACATTCCAACAGCATCTCCTCCAAGTAGTCTAATCATTTTTATTTCAGCTGGTGTTTCGTAATTGGGACCAGACATCATAACATAAATTCCCTTAACAACATCTACTCCAATTTTATCTGCTATTCTCCTGGTTTCTTCTACCATATCCTTATCATATGCATTGGACATATCCGGAAATCTTGGTCCCATTTCATCACAATTTTTACCTATTAACGGATTTATTCCTGCAAAATTTATGTGATCCTCTATAATCATTAAATCTCCTGGTTTAAATGATGTATTTACTCCTCCTGCAGCATTTGTAACTATAAGTTTTTTTATGCCAATGCTTTTCATTATGTAAATAGGTAATGCTAAGGATTCCATTTTATTTCCTTCATAATAATGAAATCTTCCTTGCATCATAACAACATTTTTTTCATTTAACTTTCCAAATACAAATTGTCCTGCATGCCCCTTCACCGTTGAAGTTGGAAGATTAGGTACATCACTATATTTTATAATCTTCTTTTCACTTAACTTGTCTGCAAGTTCCCCTAATCCAGAGCCAAGTATTATTCCTACCTCTGGTGTTTGTTGTATTTTCTCCTTAATGTAATTAGAACTTTCCTCCACAGTTTTTATGTTCAATTATATTCTCCCCTTTATTTTATAATCATATTATTAATTATTGTTCCCTATTATGCTCTAGGATGAGTTTTTTTGTAAACTTCTGCAATTCTTGTATTTCTATACATACCAGAATAAATTTGCGTTGTTGCCATGTCTCTATGCCCTAAAAGCTCCTGTATGGTTTTTATATCAGCTCCATTTTGAAGTAAATGAACTGCAAATGAATGTCGTAAAGTATATGCATTAATCTTCTTTTTTATACCAGAATCTTCTGCATAATGTTTAATTATTTTCCAAAAACCTTGACGCGTCATTTTATCACCTTGAAGGTTAAAGAAAAGATAATCTGCATTATTAACATTTAATTTTGTTCTTATTTTTAAATATGTTTCAAGACATTTAACTGCATATGATCCCATAGGTATTATTCTTTCTTTATTTTTTATACCTCGACACTTTATGTAAGACAATTTTAAATTTATATCATAAATAGTTAAATTTAAAAGCTCTGTTATTTTCATTCCTGTAGCATACATTATCTCAAGCATCGTCTTATCTCTTATTCCCTTATTTGTACAAACATCTGGTCTTGCCAAAAGTTCTTCTACCTCTTCTATTGTAAGAATATCCGGAAAATTCCTTCTTATTTTGGGAACTTCATATTGTATAACGGGATTATCTTGCCTTATTCCCTTTATTTCTAGATATTTAAAAAAATTTCTTATTGACACTATATTTCTTACAATTGAACTATTAGCACGTCCACTTTTTTGCAAATATTGTACATATGACATTATTGTAACTACATCTACATCTTCAAATTTTTCTTCATTTTCATCTAAAAAATCATAAAACTTTTTTATATCTCGTTCATATGCATCAATTGTATTCAAACTAAGATTCTTTTTCTTAATTTCCGCAAAGTATTGTTCAACAAAATTATTCATTACAAGATCTCCCATTTTTTAATTATAACCTTCTAAAAGTCTAAAAAAATATATATATCTCAATATCAATTGTTTACTGCAATTAAATATATTATATACGAAATAAGTTCCACTACTATTAGTATTCTTTTGAACAATGTAAGTTAGTATTTTATCTATTATATCTGGAATTAATATGCCAAAAATTATTAAAATAAAAAAGCACTTAAGAAAAGTTATCATAAACTCGGCTAAATATTTGCTCATAAAAATATACTTCCCGAAAATTGCATTGCTGTGAGTTTAACTATATTAGGTGTACAATATGTCTCAAATATAACCCCCATTCCCATAAATATTCCTGCAAATAAAAATATTAAGGAATATGAGCTTATTTTACTAAAGATTCTGTTTCTTAAGCCATCATTAAATCCATACTTTACTATTCCCATAGAAAACTCCATGGCTATAACTGATATAAACAAAATACAAGGTATGTAAATCAAATTTTGAGGCAAAATTCCTAAGAATGCCATTGTAATACCTTTAACACCAAGACTATTAACAAAGAAAGTTATTGTAAACCCAAGTGTAAATCCCTTTAAAAAATCAATAATCAAAATTACTGGTATACCTAACATCGTAAGACCTAAAAACCATATAATTAATATTAGAGGTATGTTATTTTTGAAGGTTTCTAATAAGACACTATTATAGTTTATAATGCTAGTCCCACTAGTTTTTGTAAAACTTAAGATGTAGTTCATTAAATCATTTTTTTCATAACTATTCATATATTTTACTGTATAAACACCTATTACAAACCCTATACCTATGCTTAAAGAACTTATGATATATAACCAAAATCTCCCTCTTATATGATTACTTATTGCTTCAGCTATATTAATTTTCAAATCATCTCACCCTTTCTTTCTATCACTATAATAAATAATATGATATCAAAAAAAAGTTTATGCACCATTTTTAAATTAACTATAGACTTATCATATATTCCTAAAAAGAAGTGCTCACATAAAATCTTTTATGGAGCAGAATGTAAAAGCATTTTGGTAATATATATATATAAATAAATTTTACTATTAAATCCTTCTTTTGTAAATGTGCATTTTGCTATGCTTCATTCTTTAAACCTTCTTATTGTGAAGCTTTTTTTCATTAATTTGTATTCTTCTTTCAAGTTCATCCGCCCTACCTGCTGCTTTAATACATCCTATGACACCTATTAGAACAATTACACACAAAACTACTGCTACTACAATTAAAAATTTAATTACCATAATTTATTCACCAACCATAACTTTATATAATGGACCATATACTCCTCTATATATTCTCCAATATTACAATTTTTAATCATATTGATGAAAAATTCAAAAACCCCTTAAACTATTTTTTCTAGTAAAATTTTATTATACAGTTTATTTCATAATTGAAGTATATTATCATAGCATTTATTTGTCAATTAATAATTCAACATTTGCAAGAATTCTTTTAAATATATTATCAAATATCTATACATTTAATTCAAACGATTATAATTTAGTTCAATAAATATAAACCAATTACAAAAACCTCCAAAATTCATATTTCAATGAACCTTGGAGGTGTAATTCTTTATTATATAAAGTTAATTTTTAATAATTCTTTAATGTTAACTTAGCTAACTTTATTTTTAAGTCTTAATTTATCAGCAACCATAGCTATGAATTCACTATTTGTAGGCTTACCTTTTCCGTTATTTATAGTGTATCCAAATAAAACAAAACATTTAAACTATCTTTTTCTTAAATATTTATTGGTATTACTTTTATTAATATTTTATATAAAAAAATGTAATTTATTGATATTTTTATTCTAGCATTATTACAATAAAAAGTAAAGTAATTTTAAACAATACTGTTTTTTAGATTTTACTATATATTAATGTAGAAACTCAATACAACTATATAAAAAATTAATTTTCTTTATTATACCAATCTTAAATAATCATCTTCCCCTTCTCCTTGTAAATTGTATATAGCTTCATACTCTGCAAATGTTGTTTCTTCATATTCTAATCTTACTTTTGCGGAAATGTATTTACGCTGCTCATTTTCAGTAGCATGCCAAGTATTTATCACATAAGATACACTATGAAATTCATATTTAATATTTTCAAAAACAACATTTCGAAAAAAATCTTTAAAGTCCTCTTCATCTTCTTTTTTATATTCGCTAAGATAAAAATTCAAATCTCTCATTACCATTTCTTTTACATTATATTTACGTAACCATTGTTCCAATTCCATTTTTTTATACCTCCAAATTAATGTAATGCCTTATCAAACAAATCAAAAACTATATCTCCATTACTACTTTCATATCCATATATTCTAAAATCACCATATTCCTTATTTTTAACTTTTATTTCATAAGTATATTTTCCTTTTAATGGTTTACCTTTTAACTTTTTTATTCCATTTTGACCTTGAGCACCAACAATTCCTTTATCCTTTGCTTTTTCAAAGGCTTCAATACCCTTTTGCCCCCATTTTTTCTTTACATCTTTTATTGCCTTTGGAGCAATTTCACTTGGCTTATTGTAACTGCCTTTCATCTCACTAAAATAAAAATTACCTTTAGAAAAATCACTACCCATATTATAAAGTGAAGACCCAAACACTCCTATTCCATGTCCAGCTAATGCAATTCCAGCACTTTCTACTAATGGTACTGCTGGTGCAGCCGCTCCATCTGTAGCCACTGTTAATGCTCCAGCACCAAGTCCTCCAAATCCCATAATAGACAGTCCACCAAAAAGCTCAACCGTACCTTGTGCTAATCCCTCTATGTCTCCAAATGTTTTACCATACTGATATGCTGCTAAAACTCCATACCTGTTTTCATTCTCTAAATTGTATCTTAATCTTTTATCATTATACAAGCCTGTAAGATTCGGTATATTTAACGCTAAATTATCAGAAATAGAAACCATCGCACCTAAGCCAAAATACCCTATAACCTTTTCCATATTACTTATATTATCTTTTGAATCTTTAACTTTTGAGAAATCTTCTTTTCCTCTAATTATAGTATTTAATTTTATATTATTGTAACTATCTTTATCTGCTCTTATTATAGCATCTTTTGCACTATTTAATTGTATTGATAAATTATATAATGTATCTGTTATTTCTTTCCCTGATTTTAATGTATCATTTATATTTCTTTGTATTTTTATTGATGAATCACCTATATATGCATTTTCAATTCCACCTTGTGCTTGTCTTAATTTATTTATTATATTACCAAACTTATCGCCCATCTGTCTAAATTTAGATATCATGGAATCCATAATTAGTACTTCCATCTTTATTTTGTCTGCCAATTTACCACTTCTTCCTTGGTTATATCTTTATATATAATAATATTTTTCCAAGTTATTATCAAGTATTTTTTAATGTTACTAAATTTTATATTAAATCAGCTAAAATAAAATTTTATAAAACGAAAAGTTGTGCAAGCCTCAAAGGTTTCCCTTCATTGCTTTCACAACTTTTTTACTACACCGTTTAGACTATATACCTTAATAAATAGTTACCATAAAATCATCAATTTATTTTTTTCTCTCTGCAAAGTAATGTTCTGCTGCTTTTTTAACAGAAGTATCATCTATTTGACTTAAACGTGAGGCTTTACTTCTAATATTTTTAGGAAAAATTTCAAGTGCCTCATCTGTTTCCTCTTCTCGCGATATTTTACAATTTATAAAATTATATTTATTTCCTCTTTTTTCTATAGTAACAAATGCAGGGAATACCCCACCTGTACCTTCTGTTACTTTATTGTCCTTCAGATAATATTCTTCTGCCACTAACCATATATATACTTTTATTTTTTTCCCTTGTTGGTCAAAATCTATAACTTTATAATCACAAAACGGTTTACCACCAAAATATGTTTTTATTGATGTTGGTTCAACATTATGTTTTATTATTTTATCAAGAGTATAACTTGGTATAGGTACTTTTCTAGAAGATTTCTTATAAAAATAAGTAGCAATTCCAATACATAATATAATTAAAACAAAATATAGTACTAACTTTTTTTTAGAAAACATTATAATTTACCTCACATTATTAAATTTTTTGAAAACATCTAAAGGATTTTTATTACAAAAATAGAATATACTTGTGTATTTATTATATTATCTTATTTTACATTTGATGTAAAGTAAATATTTTAATTTTAAATACAAGTTATTAAATTCATTATGTTAGGAGAAATTAATCAATGAAAATGAAATCTTTAAAAATACTTTTATGCGTAACTTTAACTGTTTCTAGCTTTTGGGGAAATTATACAACTTATGCAAAAGCATTTACAAATTCCACACAAGTCTTAAATAATAGTGATTTAAATAAAGTTAAATCAAATATTAACAAAGTACTATCTTCAAAATATGAAGTAATGAAAACATGGAAAGTTAGTAATTTGAATGATGTAATTAATAATTCAGCACTACTAGATTTAATTAACAAACATAATACTTTCGATGCTTCATGGTATAAAAAATTTAATTTTAAAATAAATAGTTACAACCCATCTGTTAATATAGACAGTATATCTAAAACATCATCTAATACTTATGTATTAAATATTACATATGATGTAACATTTAGAGTTAATACTAGTAATTCTGACTCAAGAGCTGATGATAAAAAGATAGTAGAAATTAAATTTGAAAATAACAATTGGTACATAACAAAACTTCTGGATGTAGATAAATATAATAATAGTAGTAGTAGTAAAAACTATAAGAAAGTTAATAATTTAATTAAAGCCGATAATACTGTTAATGTTATTGAATCTTCTGATTACACCAACGAGATTAATTCAGAAACAAACGACATTAATGATATGTCTAGCAATATAGACGAATATTATAATAATGTTAGAGACTATTGTATCTCTAGTAAAAATACTAAAAATGATATAGTAACCTCCAAACAACAAATTTTAAAAGCAAGTAATTATTCTGGCTACAACAGTGCTGCTGCTGTAGATTATGCTCACAGATATGCAATAAGTCCAAATCCTTGGTATAGATATTATGAAGATGACGATTGTACAAATTTTGCTTCTCAAATTGTTAATGCGGGTGGTGTTCCAACTACATGGACATGGTATTCATCTATGCCAACTAGATTAAGTCCAGCATGGTATTGTGTTGTACCATTTTTTGACTATATGGTTAGCAATGGCTATGCAAGTGCTCCTGATGGTGGTTGTAGACACGCCCAATTAGGTGACATTTTACAATTATCTAGAAACCCTGGAACATGGACTCATACAATTATTGTAACTAAAATAGATAGCAACTATATGTATTATTCCGCTCATAGTGTTTCAAGATATGATGAACCTGTCATTACCGCATTTACTGAAAAAAATTACAAGTTTATCAGATTACTAAAATTCTGGCACTAAAAATTATTAAAGGGAGTGTCGCAAAATGATTTAAATTAATTAAAATTTAATCATGAGCGATGCTCTTTTTTTATTCACGCTATAAAATTACCAGATATTTTAAATAGTGTATTAATTATTTAAATTTCTACGAGATTTTAGCGCACTAAAATAAACCCAATCATTTTGTTCCATAATTAGGAAATAACTTTTAATTCATGAAGATACTTTTGAGTTCTTTCATTTTGGATTTTCGAGTGTAATTTGTTAATGTTATATCCAAAACAAAGCAAAATAAATTCAGTTTTTACACTATTTTTTCCACGTGTTAAAAATCTTTTAAATTCATAATCGTTTTTTAAGACTCCAAATGCGCCTTCAACTTGAATAGATCTGTTCATTCTCAATTTAGTTCCCAATTCAGTTTTAATATTGTTGTAGGAAATTTCGCGCTTTTTAATAAAAGTCTTTGAAACCTGCATTTTTCGGTTTTTCTTTGCTTTTGTGCACTTTGGTTTCAAAGTGCATTTATCGCAATTTTCACATTCATAAACAGTAACCTCAGACTTATAGCCACTTGCGGATTTTTTATGAAGAATATATGATGGGGATAGATTTCTATTATTATGGCAAGTATATGTATCTGTTTTAACATCATATTTCATATTTTCGCGCTTACTGATATCATTTTTAAAACTTCTTTTTTTCCACTTCTCATAAATTTGAGGTTTTATATATGGGACTTGATTATTAGACTCTAAAAATAAATAGTTTTCTTCACTTTCATAACCAGAATCTGCAATCACATTAGTATATTTATGGCCAATTTTTTCTTGCATATTATTAATCATTGGTATTAATGTTGCTATGTCATTTCTATCATCAAATACTTAAGCACCAGTTACATATTCACTATCAACTGCTATTTGTACATTATAAGCAGGCTTTAATTGACCATTCCTCATATGATCATCTTTCATATGCATGAAAGTTGCATCTGTATCAGTTTTAGAGTAGCTATTTCTTTTGGAAAATATTTTTTTACTTAAATTATATTTTTCTTGTCTTTCTTTATATTGTGATAGCTGCTCTACCCATTTTTGAATTGCAGTTTTTCTTTTACCGATTCCATGAACAAACTCTATATTTCTTTTTTCTTTTTCAAATAAAAGCCATTCAAGAATTTTATTTATATCATCTATCAAAGTTTCTTTTTCAATGGTAAACCCTTTTAAGCTTTCAACATTAATGTTTTCAACGAGAGCAAGAATTTTATCAAACATCTTACCTTCATTTTTATAAATAGCTTTCTTCCAAACAAAAGTATATCGGTTAGCATTTGCCTCAATTTTAGTCCCATCAATAAATACATTTTCAAATAATAGTTCTTTTTCATTAGCTAAATAGTTAACTTGTTGATAAAATAAATCTTCAATCACTTCGTTTGAAAGATATTTTTTCCTGAATCTACTTATAGTAGCATGATCAGGTGCTTTAAAGCCTTGAAGAAGCCACTTAAAATTTATATCTCTTTTACATGCTTTTTCTATTTTTCTACTTGAATAAATATTTTGAGAATAAGCATATGATATTATTTTGAACATGATTTTGGGTTCAACTGCTGATTTTCTTCCTACGGAAGAATACGCCTTGTACAACTTTTTATAATTTAATCCCTCCAATAAATAGCTTAGCAAGCGAACAGAATCATCTTCTGGTATTAAGTTTTCTAAATTTAATGGTAATATAAGTTGCAAATTATCATTAAATTGATTATAATTTTTTGTGTGTAATTTCGTTATTAGCATAATTTAATTATACAATCAATGTAAGTTTTTCGGAACTCACATTTTTTATATACAACAAAGGCGCTATTGCAAAACTAAAAATTAGTTTTGCAACAGCCCCTTTTCATATAACATACATATTTACTTTAAACTTCGTTTTCTATAGGCATTATAAGTTTACTATAATCACTTGTAAGTTTGTATTTTCCATTTATTATCTCATTATATTTTTCATCAAAAACATATATTTTATCGTCATCAATATTATAAGAAAAAAAATCATCTCCTATTTTCAAATTTTCTTGTATTAAATTAACTATATTCGACAAATCCTTTGCAAGTATTTTTTTTAAATCATTCAAGCTATCTTTAATCACCCCTGAAATATTTGCATTAATACTTTTTAAAGAGTAATCAAATTTATATATACCAGCAACTCGACCTTGTACCAATGCATATTTGAATAGCATTTTTTTTATATTATCATCTGCCTCAATAATTTTAACAGCATCTTTTATTTTGCAGGTTTTATTCATAAAAGAATCCTCTATCATATTATTCCTCTTTTCATTTTCTATTTATTTCATTGTCTCCCATATTCCCTTTGGCGAATTTTTTTCACATAAATTAATCCATTCTGCTAATATATTTAATGATTCTTGTATTTTTTCATCAGTTAAATTTTCTTTCTTTACTTTTTCCCAAAGCCATTCTAAGTATTCTCCCAAATCTTTTGGATAATTGATTAATTCATTCTCAAGCTTATTAATAAGAAATGGATTTCCTGCTTTATCACATTCTCCGCTCATAGGAACTGATACACATAAAAAGTTCCATCCTTTATCAGTAATTTTAAGTGAATAATCATCATCATGCCCCCATCTTCTTGAATAAATACTAAAATCAAATTCTTTGTCCATGTAAATTACCTCCAATAATTTATTTTTATATGATTTTTAATAAAAAATCATTACATTCCTCATTGTTATCTGTTTTTTCAAAATTATATTTATCACAAATGTTATTCATTGCTACGTTATCTTTTGCCACTATTCTAATTTGAAAATTTATCAAATTATTTTTTTTGCAAAATTCAACAAACCATTTAATAATATGAGAACCTGTACCTATACCTTCTTCTCTTAAAAATAAATTAGAAAGTATTAATTGTTTATCTTTAAATCTAAAAACAATATCTACAGTTCCGTTAGCTTCCCTCATATTATTAGTTAAATTCTGTTCATTAAGTATAAAATAATTCACACCATTTTCTTTTATTTTAAGCTTAACTTTTTGTTCTATTTCTATTATCTCTTTAAGCTCTTGGAAATCTGATTCTTTAAAATTTTTACATGGCATAACAGTTCACCTCCCAGTTTAACCAATATATTATTATTATGTAAAATATTTAAAAATCCTTTATCCTTAAGCTACATTAAATATAATTATTATTATATTAGTATTATTTCCGAAACTAGAATTTTGATTTTCTCTTGACTTTTGGATTTAAATTTAATAATATCGGGGAAGGTTAAGCACGTTAGTGAACGCAGTTTGCCCCTGTTCTCGGAGCATAAAAAAAAGAAAAGAACTACTACTTTATAATAGTTCTTGCAATATCGGGTATAGGCTGAAGTATCAGCTTTTAGCATTGTTATCGTTATAGTACATTAACATATAAATTACTGCCCTTATACGTGCATACAGCTTGTACTATAGCCATACAGTAAACCTACATATCTAATTTATAAAACGGTCAGATACACCCGTTTGACGGGCATGTACCACAATAACACGAATACTACATGTCCGAATAGATTTTATTTGCATCGGCTCTATCACACCACACAAAATTTTATAGTTGCTTGTTTGCTTAAACAACTAACCTACACCTTAAAAAAGAGTATAAGAATTACACCCTTTACAATTCCACTTTTTTGAAATATAATATAATTATCGAGTTTGTGGAGTAAAGGTTTCATTATCTTTATTCAATTTTAAATAAGCTTTGTTTTTGTGGAACATGGCTTATTTTTTTTACTTTAATACCATTCAATCACACCACTATCATTTCTCTAAATTCTTTTGATTGTAAGTTATAATATACTTTAAATAATTCTTTTTGTTTATTAATCACAATCACGCCTACTTTCTTAAATTTTCCAACGGACTAAATCGTTCATAATTTTTCCTTATATCATCGTCAGATAGGTCTAAATAGGCTTTTTCTGTGACAGATGTACTGCTATGTCCTAAAATGTGAGAAAGCATTGTGAGAGAGCCTCCTGCCATCAAAAAACGTCTTCCAAAATTATTTCTGAGACAATGAGGAGTTATATCTTTTTTTATAGATGTCATATTGATATACTTTTTAAAGTTCTTTTCAAAATTTGAAATTTTTAATTGTGTTCCTCTGTTAGTTGGAAATAATAAGTCAGTTTCTAAGTATCTATCTTTATACAATATCCATCTTCTTAGAAGAGCTGCTGTTTTTCTACCAAAAAACACTGCTCTATCCTTTTTACTTTTAGTAATATCAGCATTAAGAATTGCTGTTCTTCTTATAAGGTCTATGTCTTCAACCTTTAAAGCTAAAGTTTCTCCTAATCTCATTCCACTATCGAAAATCACGTTAATTATCGTATAGTCACGAAACTCAACATATTTGGTTGTATCCAAGCAAGAAAGTAATTTCTTGTACTCAAAATCTGTTATTTGGTCTTTTATTTTTCGTTTAACTCTTAAATATTTAATGCTTTTTACAATATTGTCACTAATAATCTTTTCTTAAGCACACCAATTAAAAAAAGCTTTTATATTTCTTAAATAATTATTTACTGTGCAAGCACTAATTTTTGTTTCGAAATCCCCTCTGTTTTCTGGATAATTAATTGATTTTGAATTTTGATTAGCTACAAAAGTATATTTGCCTTTATTTTTACTAAAAGCTATATACTCCTCAATGTGATTTTTTTTGATTTGTTTTATAGAATTGATATTATGATATTCCAATAAGTATTTTGATAATAATTTTAAAGTTTGATCGTAAGACTTTAAAGTTTTTTTAGATAAGTTTTTCATATCACAAAATGTTAAATATTCATCGATTGTATAATCTAAATCAGTAATTTTAAACATAAAAAAACACCTCCTGTTAACTAATAAATAATTAAGAAAACAGAAAGTGTTTATATTTTTTTTATTTAAATGTTTGTTAATATCTTTTATACAAAAGCTCATTTATTGGCTTTTTTGATTTTTGATAACTAAACCTAAACCGTTGTTAATGTTAACTTAGCTAACTTTATTTTTAAGTCTTAATTTATCAGCAATCATAGCTATGAATTCACTATTTGTAGGCTTACCTTTTCCGTTATTTATAGTGTATCCAAATAATTTATTTATAGTTTCAACTTGTCCACGTGACCAAGCAACCTCAATAGCATGTCTTATAGCTCTCTCTACTCTACTAGCTGTAGTGTTATATTTTTTTGCAATAGATGGATATAACTCTTTAGTAACTGCTGATAAAAGTTCCATATTATTTACTACCATAGTTATAGCTTCTCTTAAATACATATATCCTTTAATATGTGCTGGAACTCCTATTTGATGTATTATTGATGTAATTTCACTTTCTAAATCAACTGCCTTATTACTTGAACCTTCAGAATAACTGTCAGTTGTAATTGTACCAACAAAGCTTGACTCTTTTTCTTCAACTGGATATGCTTTTTTTTGATCTGAATTTGATATAGTATTATTAAACATCTCTCTTATCCTATTAGTGAATACATCCATGTCAAAAGGTTTAACTACATAATAATCTGCACCAAGTGTTATTGCTCTTTGAGTTATCTTGTCTTGTCCAACAGCAGATAAAACTATTATTCTTGGAAGTTTTTCCATATCTTTATTGTTAAGTCTCTCTAGCACTCCTAATCCATCTAACCTTGGCATTATTATATCAAGTACAACAAGATCAGGCTTTTTATCCTCTATGAATTTTAGTGCTTCTATACCATCTTTAGCTATTCCAACTACTATCATATCACTTTGATTTAGTAGGTAATCATTGAGAATATTACAAAATTCCTTATTATCATCTGCAATTAAAACACTTATTTTTTTATTTTCCATTTTTAACTCCCCTTTATAAAATATAGAAATATTACCACAAATTATCATTTTGTATACTTTATGTTCGACAAAACTACTTTTTATCCTTTTTTATATATATAATAATATATGTATAGTTTTATAATTCTATATTTTTTATATCTAATTAATTTTGTCTTTATCTTCTTTTCCATTTTATTACTAAAATGATAAAAAATCAAGAGAATATATTTTTTTTTATAAAATATTTGATATTCTGTTTTAAAACCAAAAATATATATAGGAAACCATATAAGACTGAAATAATACAATTAGTATCTATTTTTTCAAGTATATATCAGCTTATTAGGGTTTTCCTATATATTTTTTTATAGCAAACCTGCAGCTTTAAGCATCCACTCTATATAAACTCCATACCCTGTATCAGGTTTATTTATTAAAACATGAGTCACTGCTCCAACGACTTTATTATTTTGAATTATTGGGCTCCCACTCATTCCTTGAACTATTCCTCCTGTTTTATCAAGAAGCTCTGTATCTGTAATCTTAATCAACATACTTTTAGGATTTGGATTACTTTGATCAAATAACTTTTCTATATTTATAGAATATAATTTAGGTTTATTTCCATCAATAGTTGTCAAAATTTTTGCTGGCCCTGTTTTAACTTCATTTCTCATTGCAACATCAATTGGCTTACTGTACTCTGTATTTATGAATTTGTTATAACTTTGACCAAATAAACCACATATGGTATTATCCTTTACAACTCCAATTGGTTTTTCTTCATTTATAAATATTCCTCTTAATTCCCCTGGATTTCCCTTAATACCTTTATTAACAGACACTATAGATGAATCAATTAAATTTCCTCGACTAATATTTATTATATCACCAGTGTCTACATCTGTAATTGGATGACCTAAGGCTCCAAAAATTTTACTTTTATCAGAGTAAAATGTTAATGTTCCAACACCTGCTGTAGAATCTCTTACCCAAAGTCCTATTTTATAATTTTCATCTCTATTACATTTTACCTTGCTTACTACTTTTTTAACAATTTTGCCTTTTCTCGTCAGAGTCAATTCTACCTTTTCATTAGAATTATTATTTACTTTTTCGCCTAACTCATCTGCAGTATTTATTTCCTTTTCGTTTACCTTAATTATGCTATCACCTATTTGTATACCCGCACTAACAGCTGGACTTTGAATTTTTCCACCACTTGATTCTATATCGCTAAAGCCAACTATCAAAACACCCTTGGTATGCAATTTAATTCCTATTGGTTGCCCTCCAGGATAAACTTGAATTTTAGATTGAGGTTTAATGCTAGCAGATTTCACCGAGGATATTCCAAACATCCCCATAGTACCTTTACTTTTTTGATTTGAAGTTGTATTTTTTAAGCTAGCCTTTGAGGTAATAATTTTACTCGAATCTCGTTTTGTTAAAACACTCTTAGGAGTACTTACATATTTATTATACGCTAAAAATACAACTAAAATTACAGGAGTTAAAATGCAGTATATAATACTTAGTTTTTTATTTTTCACAATTTTACCTCCCTAATATTTGTAATTTATATATCCTACAACATTAAATTTCCCAATTTAAAATTCAATTATGCTATATTATAACTGTATTTATAGTCAATACTTAAGAATTTATCCTAAAAAATAAAAATTGAAAGAACCTATAGCTTTTCTATAAACTTAAATTCAACATAATTATAATGTACATAGACTGTCACTATAACTATATAAATTTTAGTTTAATTAGAAACTCCTTTATTCTTCCAATTTATTGTGATAAAATGCAATTTCTAATAAGTCACTATATTATCTAACTTATTATCTTTCCAATAATTTCGCTCTTTCTTTTTTGTGCAATTGATATCATTTCTTTAGCATGCTCTCTTGTTATTTCAGTGACCTTACTTCCGCCAATCATCATTGCTAATGCATTCATCTTTCCATCTGCATTAAGAGATTTTACATCTGTATATGTTTTATCATTTCTTATGTTTTTTGAAACCATAAATTGTACATCTGACATACATGCTATTTGTGGAAGATGTGTAACACAAAATACTTGGCGATTTTCTGAAATAGCATACATTTTATCCGCCACTCTCTCTGCTATTCTTCCACTTATTCCTGTGTCAATTTCATCAAATATAACCGACGGTATTTTATCCTTATTAACAAAAACAGCTTTAATCGAAAGCATTATTCGCGAAAGTTCTCCTCCTGATACTACTTTTTCAAGTGGTCTTAATGGTTCACCTATATTAGTTGATATTAAAAATTGAACTTTATCACTTCCACTTTCATTAATACATTTCTCATCAAAATCAACATTTATTTTAAATGTACTTTTACCGAGTCCAACATAATCCAGTTGCCCTTTAACTGACGCTTCTAACTTTTCTGCAAACTGACACCTTATTTTATGTATATTTTTTGCTTTTAAAAGTAGCTCATTATATACTGTTTTTCTTTTTTCTTCTAGTTGCCTTATTATTTCTTCACTATTTACTATTTCATTATATTGAGACTCTAATTTATCTCTAAAATTCAATATTTCTTGTATCGTACTTCCATATTTTTTTTTGTGATTGTCTATTAAAAATAATCTACTGTTTATATAATCCAACTCATTTTCATCAAAACTTATACTACTTTTAATAGACTTTATTTCTTCCACAACTTCACCAATACTGTAATAACTGTCTTGAAGATTTTTTACAATACTTTCAATCTTGTCATTATTATTTTCAACATTTTTGATTTTATTCACAACATAGCCAATCAAATCATACACAGACTTAGAATTTTCACTTCCATCATAAAGAACCTCAGTTGCTTCAGAAAATACTTTAGATAAAGCTTCGCTATTAGAAACAATTGAATACCTTTCTTCAAGTTCTTCATCTTCTCCAATTTTAAGCTTAGAACTATCTATTTCATTTATTTGATATTTCAAAAAATCAGCCAATTTACCATTTTCGCCATTTTTATCTTTTAATTTGCGTATTTTTTCATCTATAGCCTTTAATTTTTGGTATATATTAGTATAATCCTTTTTTACATCAAAAATAACATCCTCACAGTAATCATCTAAGTACTCAATATGCTTTAATGGATCTAATAAATTTTGATTTTCGTGTTGCCCATGTATATCAATTAGAGTTTCACTTATATTTTTAAGTGCAGAAATCAAAACAGCTTTTCCATTAACTTTTGCAATATTTTTACCTGATTTAAAGGTTTCCCGACTTACAATTACATAGTCTTCATATCCTATATCCATATTTTTTAGTTCTGACTCTGTTTTGTCATTTTCCATGGTAAACACTGCTTCTACATATGTACTCTTTTCTCCTGTTCTTATAAAACCTCTGCTTGATTTGCCACCAAGAACATAATTTATAGCATCAATTAATATAGATTTACCTGCACCGGTTTCACCAAACAAGACATTAAATCCTTTTTCAAAATTAATAGTAACCTCTTCTATAAGAGCAAAATTTTTAATATTAAGTTGAAGAAGCATAAGACTCTCTCCTATTCATCAATCATCTTTTTCAATCTTTGAACTATTGTAAACGCTATTTCCTCGGTTCTAGATAGTATAAAGATAGTATTATCACCTGCTATTGATCCTGCTATTCCATCTAAATTTAATGAATCTATGGCCTCTGCTGCTGCATTTGCCGAACCTGATATAGTTTTTACTACAACAAAGTTATTTACCCTGTCAACATTTAATACTGTTTGCGAAAAAATTGTGACTAATTTATTCGACAAAAAACTTTCTGTTGGAGAAATAGTTGCATATTTATATCTGCCTTTTGAGGATAGGACTTTTATAAGCTTCAATTCTTTTATATCCCTAGATACAGTAGCTTGTGTAACTTCCATTCCACTTTTTCTTAGTTCTTCTGCTAATTCTTCTTGTGTTTCAATATCTTTTGAATTTATAATTTCTAAAATTTTTGTATGTCTTGATACCTTCAATATTTATCACCTTCGCATTCTTCAGTTCTAAGTATTATTTTTTTCCTAAGCACATCAAAATAGTCATAATCATTTAATTTTAAAAGCTTACACTTATAATTAAGTTCTGAAATTTCAATAAAAGAAACTCCCTTTACATCTACAGGCGCTCTTCCATCTACAGTTATATATACATCTTCATTGGCATCTATACCTGATATTGTTATATTACTTTTACCATTAAGTATTATAGAGCCTCTGTGAAGGCCTTGAGGACAAATAGGTGTAATAGATACAACATCTAAGTTAGGATAAATAATTGGACCACCTGCTGATAAGTTATGCGCCGTAGATCCTGTGGGAGTAGATATAATTATTCCATCTGATTTAAATCCCATATAAAATTTATCATCAACGTCTATGTTATATTTTAGTATTTTTGCCATATTGCCTTTATATAAAACAACTTCATTCAAAGAATAAAATATTTTTTTGCTGTGTCCTTTTATAAACGAACACTTGATCATTGTTCTATCTTGCAAAAAATATTTTCCCTTGAGTATTTTTTGTATTGCAATTTTGAAATCTTTAAACTCTATAGCTGATAAAAAACCCAAATGGCCTATATTCACTCCAAATATAGGAATATTGCATGAAACTAAATTTCTTGCAGCATTTAAAATAGTGCCATCTCCTCCAAATACAATAAAGAAATCCGGCTTCATTCTACATGCTTCTTCAAAATAATTTATTTCATCATAAAATTCGACTTTGATATTGCTATTTTCTTCTTTTATGACTTTTTCTACATATTCTCTTATTTTACCATCATGGTCTTTACAGGAATTAATATTAACACCTATACTTTTCATTTAAATCTCCCCTAATCAAGCTTGCTGTGTGCATTATTAACTACACACTCTACGCTATCATAATCTACTTTTACATCTTTTTTAGAGAAATAGACTAGATATTCTATGTTACCTTCTGGTCCTTTGATTGGTGAATACGTAATTCCTAATATTGATAAATTCATTTCCTTTAAAAAATCAACTATGTTACTTATTACTTCAATATGAGTTTCTGGCTCTCTTACAACGCCCCTTTTACCAACCTTTTCTCTTCCTGCCTCAAACTGTGGTTTTATTAAGGCTGCAATCTCTCCAGTATCCTTTAATAAATTTAATACTACAGGAATTACTTTCTTTAGTGATATAAAAGAAACATCTATACTAGCAAAGTCCCCATACTCTCCTATATCTTCTGGAGTAACATACCTTACATTTGTTCTTTCCATACATACAACTCTCGGATCAGTTCTTAACTTCCAAGCAAATTGACCATATCCTACATCTATAGCAAACACCTTACTAGCACCATTTTGCAGCATGCAATCTGTAAATCCCCCAGTAGATGCCCCTATATCAAAACACACTTTATTTTTTAATTTTAAATCAAAAGATTTCATTGCTCTTTCAAGTTTATATCCGCCACGACTTACGTATGGCATTTTTTCTCCTCTAAACTCAATGTTAGATAAGACTTTAACCTTTTGGCCACATTTATCAACTCTTAAGCCATCCACGTAAACTTCTCCTGCCATTATGCTACTCTTTGCTCTTTCCCTTGATTCAAATATTCCTTTTTCAACTAAAAGTACATCCAATCTTTCTTTCTTCTCTGACATATAAACTTCTCTCCCAAACTAAAACTATATACATAACTACTTGAATGAAATAATTTTTTCACATATACTTTTCACATCAAGTCCATATAGTTTATATAAAATTTCAGTACTTCCATGTGTTATAAATTCATCCTTAAAGCCTAAAGTTAAAACATCATTTTTAAGTTTTTCACTATTTAAATGTTCAAGTATTAGGCTTCCAATTCCACCGTGAAGCACATTATCTTCAATTATTACAAACTTAAAGTTATCTCTTGCAAACTTATTTAAAAGTTCTGTGTCTATAGGCTTTATAAAGGTGGCATTTATAATAGCACAATTAATTCCAAACTTTAAAAGTTCATTCTTAACCATTAAAGCTCTCTGAACCATTTTCCCAACTGCTACAATTGCAATCTCTTTTCCATCATTTAGTATTTCCCATTTTCCATAAGTAAATTCTTTTAGTGGAACTATAGACCCTAAAATATCATCTCCACCTTTAGGGTATCTTACAGCAATAGGATAGTTCTGTTTAACTGACCATTTAATAATATATTCTAACTCTTCAACACACTTCGGCGCCATTATTGTTATATTAGGAATACTACTTAAATAGGAAATATCAAAAACGCCTTGATGTGTTTCTCCGTCTTCTCCAACAATTCCTGCTCTATCTATTGCAAATATAACAGGAAGTTTTTGAATGCATACATCATGAAGAACTTGATCATATGCTCTTTGAAGAAAGGTTGAGTATACTGCAAATATAGGTCTATACCCTGATACTGCTAATCCTGCTGCCATAGTAACTGCATGCTGCTCTGATATGCCAACATCAAAAAATCTCTCCGGAAATTCCTTCGAAAAAGGGCATAATCCACTTCCGTCTGTCATTGCTGCAGTAATACCTACAACCTTATTATTATTCTTGGCAACTTCTAATATAGCTCTTCCAAATGCTTTAGAATATGTATCCTTTGATTTAGAAAGTATTTCCCCACTTTTAAGATCAAACTTACCCACACCATGAAATTTATTGGGATTTTCTTCTGCATATTTGTATCCCTTTCCTTTTTTCGTTATAACGTGTAATATAACTGGTCCTTTAACTTCTTTAGCTTTAGATATAACACGTATTAGCTCCTCTATATTATGTCCATCTATTGGTCCGAGATACTTTATTCCTATGTCTTCAAAAAACATACCATCTACAACCATTTGCTTTATTCCACCCTTAATCTTTTCAATGGAATTAGCCACTTCCGAACCTATATTAGTTCTTTGGAGTTTAGATTTAACGTCCTTCTTCAATTTATTATACTTAGGATCTAATCGTAGGTTATTTAAATATCTAGATATACTTCCTACATTTTTGGCAATAGACATTTGATTATCATTAAGTATTATTATAACATTTGTCTTTTTATATCCAATATCATTAAGAGCTTCAATTGCCATACCGCCTGTAAGTGCTCCATCACCTATAACTGCAATAACTTTATAATTCTCTTTTGATAGATCCCGTGCTCGTGCAATACCTACTGCTGCTGAAATAGATGTGCTACTATGACCTGTATCAAATGCATCATAGGGACTCTCACTTCTTTTAGGAAATCCACTCAATCCATCAAATTGTCTAAGACTATCAAATTTATCCCTACGTCCAGTTAAAATTTTATGAACATAAGCTTGATGTCCTACATCCCATATAATTTTATCCTTCTTTAAATTAAATACTTTATATAAACTTAAGGTAAGCTCTACTACACCAAGGTTAGAAGCAAGATGCCCTCCGGTTTTGGAAATCTTTTCTATTAAAAATTCTCGTATTTCACTAGAGAACTCCTTAAGTTTATCATTACTCATATTTTTTATATCATCTAAATCTTCATACTTATCAAGTATATTATACATTTTTTCATCTATCCTTTTGAACTAGGTAAAAAAGCATCCATACCTAGTTAACTATTTTTCTGCTACTACTAATAATAATATAAGTTTTCGTAAAGTCATTTTAAGTTCACCTCATATCTTATATATAACTTAAAATATTAATTCTACAATTATATCAAAAATCACCTATATAAAAACTATATAACTTAATAAAATAAAAGCTACTAATAAATTAACTCTTCTTAGTAGCAAGTCATATGATAGAAACACACCTCTTTATGAAAATAAGCCATAAAAAGATTTTAAATAGCCTTTGTGTAAACTCTAGAATTAATTTTTTTACTTCCTAAAATGACTTCTCTAAAGTATAATACATTAATTGAAATTATAACATATAAGTTTTAAATATTCAAAAATGGCCATTTAATTTTTATCTTTAATTTATTCTTACCTTTTTCTTTTTAATAAAAGTTCTGTTATTTCTTTAATATACTCTGTATTTCCATGTATTTTATCAATTATATTAATACAATCTTCTGTTAATTCTTCACAAATAGCCTTACATTTATCTATACCATAAAGTGTAACATATGTGCATTTATCGTTTTCCAAATCACTTTTAGACTTTTTACCCATGATTTTGGTATCTCCAACAACATCCAATATGTCATCCTTTATTTGAAAAGCAAGTCCTAACTTATCTCCATATTGCGCTAAAAGTTCCAGCTCATGTGAAGGTGCTTTACCCAAAATAGCGCCACTTACTATTGCCGCCTTTATAAGTTCTCCTGTTTTTTTCTTATGCATATATCTAAGTTCATCTTCACTTATTTTTTTACCTTCACTTAATATATCTACTACTTGCCCACCTATCATTCCATTTGAGCTTGCAGCCTTAGATATTATAGAACAAGCTTTAAGTGCTTCCTCACTTTTCCCAGTGCAGTAATTAAACATTATATTCATTGCTTCATTTAAAAGTCCATCACCAGCTAATAAAGCAATAGAATATCCAAACACTTTATGATTAGTAGGTCTACCGCGCCTTAAGTCATCATTATCCATGCATGGTAGATCATCATGTATAAGGGAATAGGTATGTATCATTTCAATAGCAGCTGCTACATCAATTACTTCTTCATAATTGTCATTATATATACCATAAGAAGCAAGTAAAAGTAATGGTCTTACTCTCTTTCCTCCCGCATTTAAACTATAACTCATAGATTCATATATCTTTTTATTATAGCCAGTTTTCCCATTAAAATATTCATTTAAATATTTATCTACTTCCTCTTTAAGCACTTTATTGTTCATATGAATCACCTGCTTTTTTAAATTCTTCTTCCCCATTTTCTCCTAATAGTTTTATTTTTCCTTCTGCTTTATTTAATATTTTATATAATTTATCACAGAGCTTTACCCCATCTTCATAGCTTTTCATGGCATCTTCTAGTGGTAATTCCTCATTTTCCATGTTATTTACGATTCTTTCAAGTTCCCTCATCATGGATTCATAACTTTCTTTTTTAGAAGGCATTATTTATCACCTCTCATATTTAAATTTACTATTTAACGGTTATTTTTGCATCGATTTTACCATCTCTTAAGGTTACACTAATATCCTGCGATTTAATAAGACTTTTTATGTTACTTATATTTTTTCCATTTTCATCACTTATAATGGAATATCCCTTATTTAAAATATTAATAGGACTGTTTGATTTTAATGAAGCATTACATCTAGCTAGTTTTTCTTTTTCAATTTTTAATTTTGTCTTTATTCTCATATTTAATATATACTTAAAATTATCAACTGAAGCATATCCATTAGCTATTATTACTTCTGGACTATTTTTCTCTAATACTTTTTTATGTATTTGAAGCTTATTATATTTATTTTGTATAAAAGTCTTAATACTACTATTAAGTGTTTTTCTAAGTGCAATAAAAGAATTCATTTCTTCATTTAAATTTGGTACTGCAATTTCAGCTGCAGACGAAGGTGTTGCAGCTCTTTTATCACTAACAAAATCCACTATGGTAAAATCTGTTTCATGTCCTACACCCGTAATAATAGGCTTTTTAGAATTATATACAGCATATGCAAGTTTCTCATCATTGAAAGCCCAAAGTTCCTCTATTGATCCTCCACCACGTGCCAAGATTATAGTATCAATATCTTCTCTCTCATTTAAACAATCTAAAGCCGCTATTAATTCAGAAGGTGCATTTATACCTTGAACCAAAGTAGGGATTATGAGAATATCTATACTTTTATTTCTTCTTGTTGATACATTTATTATATCTCTTATTGCTGCTCCTGTTGGGGAAGTTATAACACCTATTTTTCTTGGATATTTAGGTATAGCCTTCTTATGTTCTTCTTTAAACATGCCTTCACTTAGAAGTTTTTCCTTTAACTTTTCAAAAGCCTCATAGAGTTCTCCCCGACCTTCAGGTGTTATCTCTGTACAATATAGCTGATAAGCTCCATCCTTAACATATACAGATACTCTTCCTTTTACATTTACCCTCATACCATTTTCAGGGATGAACTTCAGTTTTTCTGCATTACTTCTAAACATTATACAGTTTATTTTTCCACCCTCATCTTTAAGAGAAAAATATGCATGCCCACTGCTGTGAAGTTTAAAATTTGATATTTCACCCTTTACTTGTGAGTTGTTTAATATATAATCACTGTCTATAACTCTCTTTATGTAATTATTTAATTCAGAAACTGTAAGTACTTTTATATACATATTATTTTAATGCCTCACAAACATTTAATATTAACATTGTAGTAGTCATTGCTCCTACTCCACCTGGTACCGGTGTAACATATGCTGCCTTTTTTATGACATCGTCAAATACAACATCGCCTCTAAGTTTGCCATCCACTACTGTAGTACCCACATCAATTACAACTGATTTTTCGCTTACAAATTCAGAAGTTATAAAACCAGGTCTTCCTATGGCACTTACTATAATGTCAGCTTTTTTACATATATCCTTTAAGTTTTGAGTTCTAGAATGACAAATTGTAACCGTTGCGTTTTCATTCAGTAAAAGCTGAGCTGTTGGCTTTCCAACAATGTTACTTCTTCCTATTACAACTGCATTTTTACCGCATATATCTATATTAAGGCTCTTTATTAAATTTATTATACTTCTTGGAGTACATGGTATAAACGCCTTTTCACCCTTATAAAATTTTCCGGTGTTGATATCTGTAAGACTATCTATATCCTTATTGGCATTTATTTTTGAGGTAACTAGCTTAGCATCTATATGATTAGGTAATGGTAATTGCAACATTATTCCATGAACTGTACAATCTTTATTCAATTCTTCAATTGTACTTATTAACTCTTCTCCAGTTATGCTTTCATCTAAAAATATACTTTTAAATTTTAGTCCAAGACTCTCTGAAACCTTTTTTTGATTGTTAACATAATATAAAGAGCCACCATCATCTCCAACAGTTATACTTGCTACACATGGAATATTGAGTCCTTTTTTCTTTCTTTCACTGACAAAACGAACAATTTTGTCCTTATATTTTTGAGATTCCTCTTTTCCATTAATTACTTCTCCCATATAAAACTACTCCTTTAAAATCAAGATTTTTCACCGTTACTATTTATCAAGTTACCGATAATTCCATTAACAAATGAAAATGAATTCTCTTCAGCATAATTTTTTGCAAGTTCAACAGCCTCATTAGCAGAAACCTTACATGGTATATCCTTTTCAAAAAATATTTCATAAGCTGCCATTCTAATTATTGTAATATTAATTTTAGATATCCTATTTATCTTCCACTTATTAGAGGCCTCCTCGATTTTCGAATCTATAAACTCTTTATTTTCATCTATTCCTCTTAGTATTCTTTCTATGTATTCAAAATCCAGATTTTGTACTTCATTATCTTCTTTATAATTTTCTATTGTAGCCTCAATACTATTTTTATTAATAGATATTTCAAACAACAGTTTCATTGCAACTTCTCTACTTTTTTTTCTATTCATTTAATACTTTCCTCCTAGTATGTATGCCTATACATATATTATGTCCTTTAATAGTTGTTTTTAAATCTAAAATTCACATGCAATTAAAACACCCTCTTAAGAGGGTGTTTTATTAATTATCTTCTTCTATTTCTTCCACTTCTTGTACTTTACTAGCAAAAGCTACATTTTGAACAAATACATTTACCGCTGAAACATTAAGTCCTGTTAAATTCTCAACTGTTGTTTTAACATTTTCTTGAACTTTAACTGCAACGTCTGGTATCCTTAAGCCATACTCAATTACAAGATATAAATCTATAGAAGCACTCTCTTCACCTACATTTACCTTAACACCTTTAGTTAGATTCTTTTTTCCACTAAGTATCTTGGTTATTCCCCCTACAATACCGGAACTCATACCAACTACACCCTTAATTTCAGATGCAGCAATTCCCGCAATAACACAAACCACTTCATCAGATATTTTAACTATACCCATATCTATATTCTTAAGTTCCTCTTCCATTTTTTATTACCTCCTATTTTTTAACCATAAAAGCTATTCATATAATAAAAATTAAAGGCTATACCAATAATTAAATCACTCATTCTTTAAGCTAAGAGTATTATATCAAAATAATTTATATTTTACAAATACCCATATTTAAAATAATTATTAAATTAATTTTATGTAAAAAATATAGGGTTTCATATGTAAAACTCAGTTTATAAACTCTTATAAACTAAGTCTTACTTTCGAAACCCCATATCTTAATGTACTGGTTGTAAAACTTCTATGTTCCTAATTTTAGTTACATCCGTAACTACTTCTTTGATATCTCTAAGTTGATTATCTGTCAATTTATCACTATCACTTTTTACTGTTATAGTTACTTTGCTATCTGTTATTGAACAAAGTGCTTCTTTAAATCCTTTGCTTTTTAACATTGTTTCAACCTTATTGCACTTAGCATCTTCATCACTTAATGTCATCATTTTTTGTTGTGCTGATGCTTTAGTATCATTAGAAACATTTTTATCATCTACTATATTTTTTAGTGTCTGTATTTCCCTTTGATCCTTCTGCTCTCTTTCAAGTCTTCCTTGTGCAAATATATCTGTTTTAGTGCTAATCTTTTTTGAATTATCGTTAGTTGATACGGTGCTCTTATTACTATTGTCGCTATCAAAATCAGTATCATTTACATATAATGGGCTTCTTACCCTTGTTGCTAAAACCCCCGCGCATACTATAAGTACCATCAAAGTAACAATTATAACAGCTTGCTTTTTATTCATATTTTTTTTATCCTCCTTTATTTCTTTCTAAAAAATTTATATGCTTGTTTACTGTTTTCTATGATTAATTTATTTTTTCATAGGATAAACATTCACCTTATCTTCTGTAAGTTGAAATAAGTCTACTACTGCATTTACAATACTAAGCTTTATTACAGAATTATCTGCTCCTTCTGCCACAACACACACTCCTGTTATTTGGGGCTTATATTCTTTTAATATAAATGGTGATTCCTTGTCCCCATCCTTTGATGTAACAATAGTACTCCCATCAGTATCCTGAGTAGTTGTTCTTTTCCCTCCAGAATTATCTGCTTCATCTGTAACAGATTTAGTTTTATTATTATTTGTCGCAGGAATCTGTTCTTCTCCACTTCCAAAATAAATCATAACTTGAACTTTACCTACCCCATCTATCTGTTCTAGTGTTTGTTTTAATTTATTTTCCATGCTTGTTTCATAATCCTTTGAAGGCTTAGCTTCACTTTTAGTAGTATCACTACTAGTTACCTTATTTTCATTTTTTATATTTCCTTCATTAATGCTTGCCTTGGAAGTATTTTTAAAAAAGTCGGCTGCAATAATTAAAAGTACACCAACAAGACCTAGTATAAGAATATTAACCCCTGCGTTTTTTTTATTACCTTTTTCACCTTTAGCTTCGAATTTAAGATTATCCAAAAACTTCTTAAAATTCATCTTACCACCTCATCAGAGTTTATAAATTTTTATATTAGAATAAGGTATACCCATCTCATCACTTATGTAATTAGCTACTTCATTTTTTGTTTTTTCATCAATGTCATTATCCTTACTCTTTTCAATATTACCTATTTCTATTTTTTCCACTTTTTTAACTCCTTTGTTTTTAACTCCTATATTCAACTTTCTTATCAAAACTGTTTTTTTATCTTCACTATATTCAACCTCTGCTGTCACATTATAATCATTATCTGGATATTTCGTCCTTAACATTTTTGTACAATCATCCTCTAAGTTCTTCTTAAATTCATTAACTACAGAATTTACATTTTTATCGTCGCTACTCTTTAATTCTTGTCCATAAGTATCTTTTTGAAAAATATTTTGGGCGCTTAAAATATATTTATTTATGTCATCATAATTGTTAAATAATTTTATCACTGGTCCAATGATTACAGCCATTAAAATAAGTCCCAAAACAAATTTAGAATATTTTTTAAGCTTATTATCTGGAAGTATTATTTCTATAGCAGTAATAAATAATGCAGCAGTACAAATAGTTATAACCCAATGCTTAAGCCATTCAATCATATAGTTCACCAACCCTATCTCAAACTACTTTTCCAGCAGCTATGATTATAGCTAACATTATAAAGAACATTACAGCTACCCCTATAAGACAAGATCCAATTAATATTAAGCAATCTCCAACACTATTTAAGCAATTAACTATTCTCTTATCACTTATAGGTTCTACAAATGCAGCAACTAATTTATGCACAAATGCAAATAAAAATATTTTAATAATCGGAAAAAGAATCATAACTATAAGAATAATTAACCCTACTGTCCCTATTGCATTTTTAAGTAATATTGAATATCCAGCAACTGTTGAAATAGCATCAGAAAGACATTTTCCAACTATGGGTACGAAGTTGTCCACTGCGAATTTAGCAGTTTTTGCTGTTACATTATCTATTGCTTTAGCATTTATTCCTCTTATGGTTATTATCCCTATAAATATAGTCATTATCATACCTTGAATCCACATTACTGATTTTCTTAAAAGTTTTGATAAATTACTAATTTTATAGTCTTCAGATAAGTTATTTATAAATTCGAGGATAAATGATAAAAGTATTATAGGAATTAGTACATCTGTAAAAACTTTTTCAGTAAAGTTAATTGAGAATAATATAACAGGATCAAAAACTGTAGACTCCACAAGACTTCCTGAACTCACCAAAAGTGTTAACAAAATCGGAACCACAGCTCCCATCATATCACTTATATCTTTCATAGCTTCTTGCGCTGTACCAACACATACTTTAAAATTTTTCGCAATTATTATTATTATTATGGCGTAACACGAAAAATATGCTATCTGGGTTAATTTTTCTGAAGAAAAAGCAGCTTGTAAATTAGTTAAAAGGGCACATACTATACAAATAAAGATAAGAGTGGATACTAACTTTAAACTACTAGCTATATCCTGCATAAAATAACTAGCCAAAGCTTTTCCAAACTTATCAATAGACGTATTTCCTTTACCATTTTTCATATAGTATTCAACATAATCCTTTATATCAAAATCTTTAAGCACCTCATATTTACCTTTTATTTTTGTCATATAATTATATAACTGCATAATCTGCTGTTCGTTCTCTTTAGTTTCCTTAGCGTAATTATTTTCATCATATGCTTGTACTGTTATTGGAAACAGAATAAGAATAACTACAAACATTAATATTATTTTTTTCATTTTCTTCTCCTATATGATATTTAAAATAGCATTCAAAACCCCCATAAGTATTGGAACTGCCAGCATAAGTATAAGTATTTTTCCCGAAAATTCCACCTTTGAGGCTATACTATTTTGCCCTGCATCCTTACATATTTCACTACAAAAAGATGCTATATATGCAATACCGAGTATTTTAATTACAGTACTTAAGTATACAAAATCAACTTTTGCTTTAAGAGCAAATTGCTGCAAAACTTGCATAACAGCGGTTATTCTTGGTAACATAAACATGAATATAAGAATTCCAGCAATCATGCTTATGCTAATAGCTATATCTTGCCTTCTATTTTTAAAAAGCATTGTAATTGCTAAAGCTATAAATGCAAAAGCTGCTACTTTTATTATTTCCATAATATCCTCCTAAAGCTGAAACATAGTCTTGACTGCATCAAACAATTTACTAATTAAGTTTATTACCATCAAAAGGAGGATTACTATGCCTGCAATATTTGTTACCACTGCAAAATCATCTTTACCACTGGATTTAAGTATTTTATCTATGATTATCGTAAGAATTCCCACTGCTGCAATTCTAAATAAAAGCGTTACATCAAGCAAAAGCCCACCCCCTAAACGATTATGATAGTAATCATTGCGCCTATGCAAAAACCAAGACATCTGTACATTTTAACGTTTTTCTTCATTATTTCTTCTGCTTCGTTTATGTGACTCACAATATTCTGAATTGCCAATTCAAATACCTTTATTTGTCCATCTATATCTGTTTCACCTAAACTTTTCGACAAATTTAACAATATATTTTTATCGCTACTGTTTAAATTAGTTTCAATCTTTTCTTTAGTAAAAGCATGTTTAAATGCACTGTATACATTTTCAGTCTCTTTACTTAAAAGATTTTTAGATACTGATGTAAACAATAAATTTACAGGATAATTTGCTCTATCTGATATATGTTTAAAAGCTTCAATAAGAGGAACATGAGTATACACAATTTCATTTCTAAGTTCATAAAGAGAATTCTGTATCTCCCTAAGCTCTTTAACCCTTTTTCTAAAGTTCTCAGCATATCTAAATCCTAATATTGTAGAAGAAGTTATAATTAATATGCAGCCTATAATCTTTATCACCCTATAAACCCCTTTCTATTTCTTTTGTATAAAAATTATAAATATACTCTACAGTACCCATACCATTTTTACCACTTAACACTATTGCTCTTTCAAAAACATTATTATTAATAGCATCCTTAAAAACATCTCTTTTAAAAAGATCTTCAATTCCAAAACCATGTATAGTGGTCACTAACTTAACACCGCAATTTACTGCCGTAAGTATACTTTTTATGTCCTCATATGTTCCTATTTCATCGCAAATTATAACTTCAGGCGCCATACTTCTTATTGCCATCATAATACCAATACTTTTAGGACAATTATCCATTATGTCTGTTCTTATACCTATATCCATTTGATTTATACCATTAAGACACGCTCCTATTTCACTTCTCTCATCTATAACGCATACTTTTTTTCCCTTAAAATCTATATTGTTCATTCCGTAAGATATGTTTCTTGTTATGTCCCTTAGTAGTGTTGTTTTACCGCAATTGGGCGGCGATATTATAATGGTATTAAATATTGTATTATTATGAGTAATTTTTTTTATTATGCTATTAGAACACCCAATTATTTCTTTACATATTCTTATATTCAAAGAAGATATACTTTTTATGGTTTTTATTTTGTTTCCTTCTAGTACACAATCTCCGCATATACCAACTCTATGTCCACCTTTTATGGTAATATAGCCTTGCTTTAATTCATCCTCCACAGAATATATTGAGTATCCACTCATAACATTAAAACTTTTCCTTAAATCTTCCTTTGTAACAATATAATTGCTTATAATTTCTCTTTTCCCAATTTGAATTATTAAGGGCTTGTTTACTTTTACTCGTATCTCTTGTAAATCATTGTAATCAGATATTCTTTTTACTTCTCTTTCAACTTTTTCTGGTAGTATAGAAAAAATATCCTGAAGGTTCATCACACTTCCTCCCCTCTAAAGAGTTAAATGCTTATAATAAAATTCACGTATACTATCAAGTCCTACAGTTAATTATTATTTAGCATATACAAAAATTATTACAAAAAAAACCAGAGATTTAACAATTAATCATGTTAAATCTCTGGCTTTATATAAATTCAAATAAAACCTATATTAAATTTTAATAAGCGTTTTATAAATTTACTAATTACTGAACTCTTTCCATGTACTCTCCAGTTCTTGTATCAACTCTTATTGTTTCACCTTCATTAACGAATAATGGAACTTGAACTACTGCATTTGTTTCTAGCGTTGCAGGTTTCATAACATTTGATGTTGTGTTTCCTTTTACTCCTGGTTCACAAGAAACTATTTTAAGTTCTACAAAGTTTGGAGCTTCTACTGAAAAAGCTTCTCCTTTATAAAATTTAATAGTAGCAAACATATTTTCTTTTAAAAATTTGATTGCATTTTCAACTTGATCATAACTTAATGGAATTTGTTCATAAGTTTCTTGATCCATGAAATAATAAAAAGATTCATCAGAATACAAATATTGCATTTCTTTTCTTTCTATTACTGCTTCTTGCATTTTTGCTGTTGGGTTAAATGTTGTTTCTGTTACTGCACCAGTAATAACATTTTTAAGCTTTGTTCTTACAAAAGCTGCTCCCTTTCCTGGTTTTACATGTAAAAAGTCAACTACATTATAAACTTGTCCATCTAGCTCAAAAGTAGTTCCCTTTCTTAAATCTCCTGCTGATATCATTTAAGTATCCCTCCAAAACATTAATCAATATATAATATTATAACCTTTTAGGTAAAATTAATACACAATAATACAAAATAATTACAAACATATTAATTCTTTAGGTGATGAAGATATGACCTCACACCCATCATCTTTAACAACTATTAAATCCTCTATTCTAACTCCTCCAAAACCAGGAATGTATATACCAGGTTCATCTGTAACTATCATACCAGATTTTAGAACTGTTTCAGATGCAGGACTAACTCTAGGTGCTTCATGTATTTGTCTTCCAACTCCATGTCCTAGACCATGCCCAAAATTTTCTCCATATCCATGAGAAGCTATCAAATCTCTAGCAACTTTATCAACTTCTCTGCCTGTAATTCCGCTCTTTATAACTTTTATAGCCTCTTTATTAGCTTCTAGAACTACATTATATATTTCCTTCATCTTATCTGTTGGTTTTCCTATAACTATGGTTCTAGTCATATCTGAACAGTAGTCCTCAAAAATACAGCCAAAATCCAAGGTTAAAAAATCTCCATCTTCAATAACTTTTTCTGTAGCTTGCCCATGAGGTAAACAAGACCTCTCTCCACTAGCTACTATAGATGGAAAGGATAAATCTCTTGCTCCAAGCTTTTTCATTGTAAATTCAAGCTCTAATCCAACTTCTCTTTCTGTCATACCTTTTTTTATAAATTGAAGCATATGACTAAAAGCTTTATCAGCTATAGCTGCCGCTTTCTTTATAGAAGCAATCTCCTTTTCATCCTTAATTATTCTTAGATCTTCAACCATACCTTCTAATGGAACAAGCTCTGCTTTAACATTTTTCTTATATCCATTATAAGTTGAAACTGATATAGTATCTTCTTCAAAACCTATTCTTTTTATTTTTAACTTTTCTACCATATCTCCTAAAAAAGATGAAAAATTGCCACCATATTGTACAACTTCGTAATCTTTACTTACTTGCTGTCTTGCTTGTTCAGTAAATCTTGAATCAGTTATAAAAATGGCTTTATCTAAAGTTATTATGGAGAAGCTTTCATCTCCAGTAAAACCACTCATGTAATTTCTATTAGGATCACTTACAAGCAAAACACCATCTATTCCTTTGTTAACCATTGCTTTTCTTAAATTTTTTATTCTTTGATTAAACATTTAAGACGTCCCCCTTCTGATATTAAAAACATCTACGCTAAACATACTATATTAAAATCACAAATTAATTCATAATCTCCATATAACATACCTTAACATATTAATTTATTCCAAAATTACACATGGTTGACCAATGTTATTTTATCAAAACTTATAATTATTTGCAAATTTATTTTTTTATCATCATCTATTAAATTTTAACTGTATTTTACAATCCTTATTATTATCTTTGTTATTTACAACTATATTATCAATACCACCTATACTCTTTTCTTTCTTTAAATTCTCAATGACTTTTACAAACTTATTCTTATTAAAATTAAAGCTAATCGTTGCATATATAGAACTCCCGTTCCTATCATCTCTCTTGATATCTTCTACAGTAACATCATCGTATTTATTTAAAATATCTAATATTTCTTCATAATTTAATTTTGATACCTTTGTTTTTGTTACTTTAACCTTATTAATATTTACATTTTTTCTATCAGCTTTTAAATTTATTATCGCTAAACTTATACATGTAACTATTAATATCACACATATAATTATTCTATTTTTCATTTTATTCCATCCTTACACTTAAATCGTAATAGCCATTTTTATCGGCACTTCTAGAAAGCATTTGAAGTTTGAATTTTTTGTTTCTTTCTAATTGGGAAACTAATTTTTCAACACTCTTACTATCACCTTGCAAACTAAAAGTAATAGTATTATCCTTTACTATTACGTTGTCCCAGTTTGAATTATCTAAAATACAAAAAAACTCTTCCATACTGTTTTCATTATTTCCATTTATTCGTTTACTAATTACGTTCTCATTATTAACTACGTATTTATCATATGATTTTGAAGGTCTATTAATATATAAAGTGCCTATTTGGAGTAGATTTAAAAAGACTAATAAACATATAATAAGACTAATAATACGATTTTTCTTATTATATATTTTCACTTTGATTTCATAAGGCAGAAAATTATTTTCACTCATATTTTTCCCTCCACCTTATACGATTAATTTTGTAAGTTCGTTTTTATTTATTCTTTTTAAATTGCATATATTAAAGCTATTTTCTATTAGCACTAAGGCTTCTTTATCCTCTATACTTTTTTCAACTACATAAAAGTTACTAAATAATTCTTTATCGACATTATTTTCTATAAAGGTTGATAAATAATTTTTCAGAGAGTATAATTTTTTATTTCTACTTGAATATACTCCATTAGCATATATATATCCATCCTTTACCTCAACTATATAAGTATCTTCTCTATATAAAAAACAAAGTACAAAACTTTTTTCTTTTACAATTTTTTTATAGTAATCAACAAAACAAAATTGTATCATTTTTATTGCTTTTATATTTTTATTTTCAACATCTTCTTCTATTTTCTTCAAATTATCGGTGCTTATAAAAAATACAACTACTTTTAGTTTCCCTAATTTCTCTTCAATCTTTCTATAACTAAAAATTAATCTTTTTTGACCATGATACAAATACTTAAGTTCATTATTTATCATGTAATAAAGTTTCTCATCACTAACTCTAGGAAACTCGAAAAACTTTATATAGATTTCCTCTCCCTCTATTACTACATAAGTTTTTCTACTTTTTAAATCAAAAAACTTATCAGAAGCTTTTATATCGTCCATTGTAATTTTATTCAAAATATTCAAATAAGTTTTTTCAACATAGTCATAATTCACAGCATAAATCTCTTTAAACTCCTTCATAAATACATCCTCCTATAATTACTTTGATCCATCTTCTATATAAATATCGCAATTATTATTTGTTTTTACTGTAGACTTTTGAAATTCACTAATATACTTTTTTCTTTGACTTTCAAAACTATACAAATAAAATGCTATAAGTACACACAGCATTCCTAACATTAGAGCATACACCATACTGAAGCCTTTATGCCTTATTCTTTTATGGGAAAACATTTTCTAATCCTTCTTCCATCATTCAATGTTATATACAAATAAAATACATTCTTATTTTGCAATATATTAAAGCTACTTACTTTTTCAATAATATTATTAGAGGTTACTTTTTCATTAAGCTCATAATAATCCACAACAATTTTACCTGTATATGAATTTAAACGAATTATGTTAAAATCATTTTCGTCTTTAACAACCTTTATTTCATTGTCTTTTTCAATATTTACTGTACCTTCCTTTAAGAATTTATTTATAATGATAAGCCCGCTTGTAAAACTAGCCTCATCATTATTGACTTTCATATCTTCTTTATAACTTTTCACAAAATTAAAAAGTATTGATATTACAAATACTGTGAATATACAAAAAATAGCTGAAGCAGCTACAGCCTCAATAAGAGTAAAACCTTTCTTTACTTTGTAAAATTGCATACAAAAATCTTTTCCTTTCCCATAATATCCGTATAAAGCTTCAATGTTATTTTTAACGCTCCATTTTCATTTAAATAACTTACAGTAATATATGGGTATGAGTCTCCAACTGCTCTATCCTCTTTTAGATCTACTTGAGACTGATTATCTAATATTTTGTTCTTTGACAAATATATCTTTTCTTGTCTACTTAAATTATCAATATCCATAGGAGTATAGTTAAAAATCATTTCATTTTTTACAGCATCAATATAATAAGTATAATTTTGAATATCATCATTAACTTTTTTCATTTTCACTTCATCTACTCTTAAACTAACTGCAAATAAGAATAATATAGAAAATACTGAAAAAGCGCATATAACCTCAACTAATGCAAAACCTTTCTTATTCCTTAATTTGAACATTTCCTGTCCCTACACACACTGTTATAATGTGTGTTTTCTCCCTATTATCTTTATATAAAATTGAGCATGCATTTATAGATCCTTTATTATCAATTGTAATTGAGCCGTCTGAGGTAATTAAGGGCTGAAGCTTAAAATCTTCTGGTAGTACAAACCTATCTATAGTAGTCTGACTGTCTTTATAAAACATTACACAGTTTAATTCTCTATCAAAATACAATTTTCCAACTACATTTTTATCTATACAATAATTTCTACTATTATTTATAAAATTAATCATTTCATTGTTTACGTACTTTATCTCAATTTCATTTCTGATATCCTTATAACTTTTAATACTCATTACAACTACAGAAGATAAAATAAGAACAATAGCTGCAGCACAAATAATTTCAATTAAGGTATACCCCTTTTTATTTTTGTTTAAAATCGTATCTAGATTGTTCTCCATCTATCTTAACCTCATACTCTAATTTGCTTACTTTAAAATCAACAGTAATTTCACTATCGTAAAGTGATGCTACATCAACTTCATTATCTTTAATATTTAAATCTTCATTTATATTGTTTAAAACATCTTCTCTTTGAAATTTTCCATCCTTCATGTAGCTTCTCATGGAATTAGAAAATACAATTGCAGCTATATCTTTTGCTTTTTCATTATTTGCCTTTTTAATATAAGAAGATATATTAGGAACAAGTATTGCAGCTAATATTGCTATTATTGCCATTGAAATAATAAGTTCAATAAGCGTAAATCCTTTTTTTCGCATACCATCAACCTCTTTTTTATATAGAATTCATTATATTAATCATAGGTAGTATTGAAGATATTATTATGGTTCCAACAAATACAGCTAAAATTATTATCATACATGGTTCTATAAAATTTATTATTCTTTTAAGATCATCATTGAATTGTTCTTTATAAAGTTCTGATATATTTCCCATAATTTCTTCTATGTTTCCACACTCCTCTGCCATAATAAACATGTCTTTAGTTTGATTATTAAAAATCTCCATAGTAGTAAACGCTTCTCTAAAACTTTCACCATTTCTCAACTCTTCGATTACATCTTTTATGCATTTTTCTCCATAAGAATTTTCTAAAACCTCAGAAGCTATGTACATTCCTTTTATTACATCAATACCACTTTTAATAAGTATGTACAACGCACTTGAAAACCTTAGTGCTATTTTATTTTTATATATATTTTTAAGTAATGGCAGTTTAAATTTTAACTTATCTACCTTTAGCCTATTCTTTTCTATACTCATTACTTTTTTAATGAAAACAAAGCAAACTAAAATTGCTACAAGTATAATTATAAAATTTCCTCTTATAAAATAGCTTATATTTAATAAAAACTCGGTTATTTTAGGCAGCTTTCCTCCAAGGGAATTCAATGTATCTATAAACTTGGGAATTACTCTAGAAACTAAAAACACCAAAACTAACATTGTAAAAACAAATACGATAGTTGGATATGTGGCAGCATTTTTTATTTTTTCTTCTGTTCTCCACTGATGTTTATAGTGCTCTGCCATATTTTTAAATACCTCAGATAAATTTCCAGACTCTTCTCCTATAAGAATCATACTTTTAAAAAAATTTGGTACAGTACTATCTGCTTCATCTATACTTTTATATATAGAATTACCATTTTCAACACCTTTTTTTATAAAAATAATTAATCTTTGCATGTTTCCTTGAAATTTATCTTTAAGTATATTTAAACTTTCACATATATTAAAACCAGCATTCATCATATAAGCCATTTGCTTTGAAAAAATATAGAGTTCCTTACTCCTTATTTTTCTACTCTTAATAAGCATTTTTCTACTTTCCTTTAAGGACGTCAAAAAATATTTATTATTCCTAAGTTCCATTACAATTTCAAACTCACTACCTAAAAATGTCTCTCCTTTTATGACCTTCCCCTCTAAATTCACAGCTTTATATTTATACTGTTTCATTAATACACTCCTTAAATGTTATAAATTATTCTCTTAAATTCATTAAAGGTGGTTTCTCCGCTTTTTACTAGTTCTATTCCATTGTTTTTTAATGTTTTAATCCCTTTATTTATAAAGTACTTTTTAATATCTTCGGCAGTTATCGTTTTACTCATCATGCTTCTAACTTCATCATTTATATTAATAATCTCAAATACAGCTTTTCTTCCGCTATAGCCTGTAAAATCACACCTACTACAGCCTTTTGCTTTATATAATACTGCCTTTGAATTAAGACCTAGTACTTCCCTTTCATAGTCATTAGGTTTATATTCTTGTTTACAATGAATACAAAGTTTTCTAACAAGTCTCTGAGCTATAACTCCATTTAATGCATCTAGTATAAGATATTTCTTAACTCCCATATCACACAATCTATTAATGGCTGAAAAGGCATCATTAGTATGCAGTGTACTTAATACTAAATGCCCTGTTATTGCTGCTCTTACTGCTATCTCTGCAGTTGTTTCATCTCTTATTTCTCCAACCATTATTATGTCTGGATCCTGACGTAAAATGTTTTTAAGCCCGGAGGAAAATGTAATTCCCGCTTCATTATTTACATTAATTTGGTTTATTCCTTTTATAATCATTTCCACAGGTTCTTCTATTGTAACTATATTTTTTTCTTCTGAATTAAGCTTTGCCATTGCAGAATAAAGTGTAGTACTTTTACCACTTCCCGTAGGACCCGTGATCAAAAGCATTCCATAGGGCTTTTCAAACAAATTTACAATTTCATCTTTATTTTCTCCTGTTATATCGCTAAAACTCAATTCAGTACTTTTTCTATAAAGTATTCTTATTACAATTTTTTCTCCGAAAATAGTTGGTATACTAGAAACTCTAAAATCACAATTTTTGTAGTACATTCTTCCATCTTGAGGGGCTTTTTTTATAACAATATTCATATCTGACATTATCTTTATTCTTATACAAACAGATTCATAAGCTTTAAATGGAAAATCCATTACCTTTTTAAGAACTCCATCAATTCTTATTCGAACAGCTGCGCCTCCCTTAAAAGGTTCAATGTGTATATCACTTCCATTTTTACTTAAGGCTAAATCAATTATTGAATCAACAAGAAGTACTGAGGGTGAATAATTCTGTGTTTTTTTAACCTCATAAACCTTTTGATTTTGCTCCTCTCTTTTCATATCCTTTATAGCCTTATGTCCTAATTCCAAACTAGTATATATTTTTATGTACTTTTCAATTTGCTCTTTATAGCCTGTGTAAACAAAGATTTCTTTCTTAAGTAAGAATTTCAAATCATTTATAATATCCTTGGATACTTTATTAAAAGAAGCAACACAAACCTTACTTTCATCAAAATAAAAGGGAAATACATTATAACTACAAATTGACTTCATATCTATGTCCATAAGTTCTTCTCTTTTTATGTCATATTCATCTAAATCTATAACTTTTAATTCGCTCAACTAAACCCACCACACTTATACATTAACTACTTATATTTCAAATTATTGACATATATTTTTTCTTATATACTTTTTATTTAATATTTTTTAAATACTTGTTATACATTAAACATTATAATAATTTTCAAAAAAAGAGCTAAATGATATTTATTATCTATCATTTAACTCTGAAAAAATAACTATTTTTATCTACTCCACATCAAATGTCTTTATTCTATCAAATAATATATATTGTTTTTTCCCTAATACATTAAATATATAATATGATTTAAGCTTTGGGTCATTTGCTCTAGTGTCATACCAATTCATAAAATCATTAACCTCATCCTCTGATAAATTATATTCCCTTGTAACACCATCTCCCATATACAATGTCAATTTAACTTTCTTGACTTCTTGATCTGTTACTGTTACAGAACATGTAGCTATTTTACCATCAGAAGTCATAGCGGTTATTGCAGCTTGTCCTGGTTTTATTCCTTTTATTTTTCCAGACGCATCTACTGCTGCAATAGAGCTATCACTTGATGCCCACGTTACTCCTACTCCCACGGGACTTACTACTGCTGATAAACTATCTTCTTCACCTACCTTTATTGAATCGATAGTTTTATTTAAACTTATAGTTGTTAACTCTTTGACTTTGACTAAACAAGAAGTACTTAAATTGCTTCCATCTTGCAGAGCTACTGTTATTGTAGCTTCTCCTGTTTTTAATGCAGTTACTTTTCCGTTTGAATCCACTGTTGCTATGCTTGGATCACTTGAGGTCCACAGCACATTTCCATTGGAAGAATTGTTGTGTGATAATAATGTATACGTCTCACCTAATGTTAATGATATTTCGGATTTGTCTAATGATATATATGTTGCCATACTATTATATCCACTAACATTATTTTTAAGTTGATACCTTCCACCTGTGCTATCCGCTAAAACACTAGTAAAACATCCAAGCATAACCATTAAAAACACTACTAAAGAAAGTTTAACCTTGTTTTTCATTCTTATTTTCTCCTTAATATATATTTCTTTGTAAAACTATATTGCAGAAAATTAGTATTCTATTAAATATATAATAAAAATAGAAGACCTTTAAAATATTAAACATCTTCTATTTTTATCAATTATATTATAGAGCCCTTATTCCACATCAAAGGTCTGTATTTTGTCAAATAGCAAATATTGTTTTTTTCCTAATACGTTAAATACATAATATGCTTTAGTTGTTTGATTATTTGCTCTAGCATTATACCAATTTATGAAATCGTTAACTTCATCCTCGGATAAATCATATTCCTTTGCAACACCATATCCCATATATACTGTCAATTTAACTTGCTCAGACTTTACTGTTACAGAACATTCTGCTGTTTTACCATCAGCAGCTGTAGCCGTTATCTTGGCTTGTCCTGCTTTAATTCCTGATATCTTTCCATTTGAATCTACCGTTGCTATGCTTGGATCACTTGAGGTCCATGTTACTCCTACACCTACAGGATTCACTGTTGCTGATAAATTATCTTCTCCACCTACAGCTATTAAATCGGTAGTTTTATTTAAGCTTATAGTTGCTGTATTTATAACATTTACTGTACACGAAGCAAAATTACCACCCTGCATAATATTTGCCGATATAGTAACTGTTCCTTCTTTTAATGCTGTTACCTTTCCATTTTGATCTACCATTGCTATGCTTGGATCACTTGATGACCATATTACTCCCAAATATGATGGACTTACCGTTGCTGACAAATTATCTGTTCCACCCATATCAATCCAATCAGTGGTTTTATTTAAACTTATCTTTGTTTCTCCATATACCTGCACATCACATGAGGCACTTAAATTACTTCCATCTTGCAGAGTTACTGTTATCGCAGCTCTTCCTATTTTTAATGCTGTTATTTTTCCAGTTGAATAGTCTACTGAGACTACACTTGGATCACTTGAGGTCCATGCCAATTGTACATATGTAGCATCAGTACTTACTCCCAAGTTATCTGTTCCTCCTAATGGTAATGACATTGAAGTTCTATCTAACGATAGCTGTGTTGCCTTACTCATGTAACCATTTACATTGTTTTTTTGGTTATGATTTCCACTAGTACTATCTGCGAAAACACTTGTAAAACATCCAAATATAACCACTAGAAATACTAATACTGAAATTTTAAATTTGTTTTTCATTTTTGTCTCCCCCTTAATATAAGTATTTTTTACACTTACATCATTATTATAGAACATTATGTAAAATTATACAAGTATGTAATTAAAATAACTATTTGCATTTAAATTCAACCTTTTTAGCAAGATAGTATTTATGCATTTTAAAAAATATTTGTTTGTACTAAAAAATACAGAAAACTTTTTCTAATAAAATATTGTAATAAAGCATCATATCGTATAAATAACAAAATAGAAGACACCTAAAAGGCATCTTCTATAGATTTATAACTTTTTATTTATTTTTATAATCATCCACTCTAAAAGTACATATCTGATTAAATACAACGTACTCAGTTGATATAATATCAGGATTTGAACTTTCAGTTACATCAAATTTAAAAACCGAATTTCCACTGCCTGCTGCTCTTAAGTTATACCAAGATAGAAAATCATTAACTATATCCATGTTTACATTATATTGTTTAGTTTGTCCATTTGTCATAGTTATACTAAGTACTGCTTTATCTGAACTATTTACTGTTACTACACATGACACAGTTTTTCCATCAGCAGTTGTGGCTGTTATAGTAGCCTGTCCTGCTTTTATTCCTGTTATTTTTCCATCTTTATCTACTGTTACAATAGAATTGTCACTTGATGTCCATGTTACCCCTACATCTGATGAATTAACAGTTGCCACTAAGTTATCTATTCCACCTATATTTATGGAGTCTGTACTTTTATTTAAACTTATTGTGGCTGAATCTTTAACATTTACAGTACATGATGCACTTAAGTTACTTCCATCCTGTGTCGTTGCTGTTATAGTCGCTGTTCCCTTTTTTATAGCAGTTACTTTTCCATCCTTATCTACAGTTGCTATACTCGGATCGCTTGATACCCATATTACAGATTTATTTGTTATATCATTTGGTACTATTAATGCATTTAATGTATTAGTTTCTCCAACATTTACATCCAATGATGTTTTATCTAATGACATTGATGTTGCAGTATCATATGGATAACTTGGAGGAATAAAATCATTTGTCCAACGTGCTATTCCTTTGCTAATTCTATACTCATCTAAATATCCATTAAGAGATGTAATTCCATTTTCTTCTTCTCCTATACTAACATTTGATTCATCTGAAAATATAGCTGAATGAATTTGTATACTTTTAGAACCTTTTATACCATTAACAAAGCCATAGATATAATTTCCTTGCCTACATACTGCAATATGATTCCATTTATTCAATTGAATATTAGAAGCTAATACTGATAATTGTGCTATATCCCAAGATGTACCATTTGAAGTTGCATTTATTTCTAATTCACCATTACTATTTATATAAATACACATTCCACTATATGTTGCCGTATTTTTACGCTGTGCAAACAATGAATTTGTTCCATTAAAACTAGTAGGATATACCCAAAAATCAATAGTAAAATCATCATTTCCAAGATTAAAATCATTATTACTATCAGCTACTGTAAAATAATTTTTTTCATTAAAACTAGCACTACCAGTACCAAACTTTTTAGTAATGTTATTTACTATAACATTATTATTTACTACTGTATGCCCATACTCATCTTTAAAATTGTTGTTATCCATATGCATTAACAATTTTGAATATTGATCAATTTGATTATCAGATTCCCTTATAAAATTTCTTACATTACTATTATTTTGCATATTTTTTTTAATTTTAACACATTGATTACTTGCAGCAAATACACTAGAAAAACATCCAAGTACTGCAATTAAAAACACTACACAAAAAACCTTAAACTTATTTCTCATTTTTTTCTCCCCTTTGTATGTATTATTTTTACTATTAACCTATAATATTATAAAATAGTTTATAGATTCAATCAAATGCTTAAATATACAAAAAGTACCTAAAATTCAAACTAAATTATATATAACTTTAATAATGTAGTTTATTTACCTAATTAGGTGTTATTTATAATTTCTATTTTTTGTATTCAAGACAATTTTCATAGATAATTTATAATAGTTTGCTTCTTAAAAATAGGAAAATCTACTCCAGACAATAATTTCACATTGAATTCGTCAGCCCAATCAATATACTTCATAGTGTTAGGGCTTCTAGTTGTTATAAAATAATTTGCATCTTTAAACAAACTTTTTTCATCAGCTTCTTTTGTAACTAAAATCTCTGCTGCATCTTTTTTGCTTCCAATAAGCTTATGAATTTCACCAATATTTAACTCATCCTCTTTTTTAATCTTTATTACCAATTTAATATTATCTTCTTTTGAAAATACATTTAAATATTCCTTTAAGACCTTTTTCCATATAGAATATTTATCATTAAAATCCCAAATAAATAGTATATCTTTTGAATTTCTTTTATCTGTACATATGTTTATATCTTCATAAAACTCATCAATAAAAGCCTCTATTTCTTCTCCAAACCACTTAATATTATTATCTATTTTGCTTTTATCCCAATTCCACCATCGTATGCTTTGAAGCTTCTGTATTTCTTTATTATGGAATCTATATTTAATCATTCTCATAGGATTTCCAACTACAATTGCATAAGGCTCTACATCTTTAGTGACTAAAGTTTCTGCTCCCACAACAGCTCCGTTCCCAATTCTTACTCCTGACAATATGGTAACATTATTTCCAATCCAGACATCATGTCCTATTATTATTTGACCTTTTCTATGAAGTTTTCTCCTTACCTCCAGCATAGGACATGTTGAAATAGATTTATAATTATGATTTCTATCTATTAGTAATGTTACATTATATGCAATAGATGTGTAATTACCTATATGAATGTTTATAATTTCGTTACCTGTGGAGACTTGAATATTCATATCATTTATATAACTATTTTTCCCTATTGTAAAAAGTGGAAAATCCTTTTTATCTCCATTTTGAAAAACAAAAGTTCTTATTGAAGCCTTTGGACTAACCTTAATCAATTTCATTTCTCCTTTTGAAATTTTCTACACTAAATATTTATATGCAATTTTTTTAAAATAGATAAATTTAAATATAAAATAAAAAAAGTAGCCTTACTTAAAAGACTACCTTCAATAGCTTATATTTAGAGTTTTATATTCCAATTTATATTTTTTTCTAGAACTTCAACACATTTTTTTAAATATTTTTCTTCTATGCTAGTAAATCTACCTACCTCTTCACTGTCTATATCTAAAACAGCCTTAACTTCATCTCCATCAATAATAGGAAGTACTATTTCAGAATTAGAAGCTGCATCACAAGCTATGTGTCCTTTAAAATCATGTACATTTTCTATTCTCATGACTTTTTTCTCTTTAAATGCAGTTCCGCAAACTCCTTCACCAAATTTTATTTTAGTGCAGGCTGGCATACCTTGAAAAGGTCCAAGGATTAATTCCTCTCCTTCTCTTATGTAAAAGCCACACCAATTAATTCTATCTATTAATGCGTTTATGACCGCTGACGCATTGGATACTTTTGTTATACTGCTTTCCTCACCTTCTGTAAGTCCTTTAAGCATAATAACCATATTTTCATACTTTTCTTCTAAAGCCATATCCTCGAAAACACTTATATCAAACATATCTATTCAAGTAAGTTCCTAAAAACCTACTTTTCCTCCCTTCTAACGCTTTTAAAATTCTATCAATGTTTTAATCTGTATTAATTATATCTAAACTTTCCATAAAATCCAACCTGAAATTTTTCATTTCTTCTAACCTTTATAGTTGAACTACTTTCTATATAAATGTTATACTAAAAGCAATTGACATCTTACTTTTCAATGAAAGGAATTGATATTACATGGCATTAGACGGCATATACATACATAGCATACTAAACGAATTAAAAAGTAAATTATTAGGCGGAAAGGTTTCAAAGGTAAACCAACCTGAGAAGGATGAGATAAATTTAACTATAAGAACCACTGAAAATTCGAACTTGAAGTTACTCATAAGTGCTAATCCAACCTATCCTAAGCTTCATTTTACGGATTTAATGAAAACCAATCCTATAAAAGCACCTATGTTCTGTATGGTTTTAAGAAAGCATCTTTTAAATTCTAGAATCTTAAAAATAGATCAGGTTGAAAGCGACAGAATAGTAATAATGGATTTTGAAACCACGGATGAATTAGGTTTTAACAGTATATATAAATTATATATAGAAATAATGGGACGTCATAGTAACATTTCTCTTGTTAGAGAACATGATAATTTAATAATGGATTGTATTAAACATATAACTCCTGAAGTAAATAGGTATAGAACTCTTCTTCCTGGATGCAAGTTTGTTCTTCCTCCAAAGAGCACAAAACTTAATCCTTTGAGTTTTGAATATGAAGCTTTTACAAATTATATTGAAGAGAATAACATAGTACAAAATCAAAATATGTTTTCAAAAATATTTACTGGAGTTAGCTCAACCTTCTCAAAAGAATTATACTTTAACCTTGAAAAATACAATTCATTAAAAGATTTTTCACTTTACCTCAATGATATTTTTCTTAAAATCAAAAACAACGAATTTTACTTTGCTTCTTATTCAACTAACAATTTTGTTAAAGACTTTTACTGCTTAAAATTAAATTATTTAGAGGATTTTACTGAAAAGAAATATGAAACTCCTTCTTTTTTGGTTCAAGATTTCTATTATGAAAAAGATAAAACAGAAAGATTAAAAAATCGATCCTCTGACCTTCAAAAAATAGTAAATACCAACCTTGAAAGATGTAAGAAAAAAAATGAAATTTATGAAGATGAGTTAAAAGAATGTGACAGTAAAGACTTATATAAAGTATACGGAGAACTACTTACCTCAAACATCTATAATCTAAAAAAAGGAGATAAGAAAGCGGATGTATTAAATTACTATTCACCAAATAGCGAAACAATAACTATAAAATTGGATGAAAACAAGACTCCCTCTGAAAATATTCAACGTTATTTTAAAAAATATAACAAACTAAAAAAAACAGAAGAAAATGCTAAAATACAAATTAAAAATAACACAGAAGAGATAGAGTATTTGCAATCTGTTTTAACAAATATAGAAAACAGTGACACCTATAGCGAAATTGAAGATATACGTCAAGAGCTTATGGACACAGAATATATAAGATTTTCAAAAAAGAATAAACAAAAGAAAAAAGATAAAGTATCAAAACCTATGCACATTAAGTCAAAGGATGGAATAGATATATACATAGGTAAAAATAATAAGCAAAATGATTATTTAACCCTAAAATTTGCAGATAAAAGAGATATATGGTTTCATACTAAAAATATACCTGGTTCTCATGTTATAGTAAAAAATTTTGGTGATATACCAGAAAGTACGCTTTATGAAGCTGCTAGTATTGCAGCCTACTATAGTAAAGCTAGAGAATCGTCAAATGTAGCTGTAGATTATACTGAGGTTAAAAATGTAAGAAAGCCTTCTGGTGCTAAGCCAGGTATGGTTATTTATTATACGAACAAAACAATATATACAAATCCTACAGAACCAATTATAAAAAAAGAAGGTAAATGATTATTTCATTTACCTTCTTTTCTTATTCTATATTAATAAAATTATTTTAAATCCTTAATATCTACATAAAAATGCTTATTTGTCTCCAAAGATCTTACCTGTATTTTTCCATCCTTATCTGTACTTATAGCTTCAAGCCAAACTGGCTCATTTTTATAGTTCACCTCTATAACACCCTTGGATGCCAGTATCTCTTTAACTTTTTCTCTATTCAAATTATCCACCTCCCTTTATTAGGGTGGTAATCTATATAGTTTTTATGCCTACATTTTTATTTCGTTTAAATTATCTTTAATTTCCGTATATGTCTAAGGAATCTATATAATCCTTTGCTTCTTTTAAGCCCGTATTAGTAATTGTTCTATACCTTTTTATTGCTTGAATCTTATTCCCATTTTTAAGAAGTTCTCTTATTTCATAGTCAACATCCATTGAAATGTTTTCTTCAAATTTATGATTTACATTGTGTACGTTGTTCTCTAAATCAAGATTTTCACCTCTTATACTTTTTTCAGCTCTCATTAATCTAACATTTATATCTTTTATTTCTGTTTTTATCCCATTAACTCTAATGAAAATTGCCAACATTAAAACTACTATTATAACTCCTATTATTATGTATTCCATTGTTATCTCCACCTTAACTTAGTATTATTTAATTACTCTAATGATAAACTTTAATATAGTCAAAGTCAATTTAACTATATTAAATGCTTTCATAAAAAACAAACTGCACTTACATAATTTAAGTACAGTTCATTTTGAATTTATTATTTGTATTCCTTAAGTTCTTCTTTACCTTCTAAAACTCTTAAGGTTCCTTCGGCAAGTGCTAACATTTCATCTTCACCTTTATATATAGTTATTGGTGCTATAAAGCTTACTCTTTCTTTTATAAAGTTAGTTATAATATTATCATAAGCTATACCCCCAGTTAATATTATTGAATCCACTTTTCCTTTTAAAACTGCTGCAGCACTTCCTATATCTTTAGAAACTTGATATCCCATACCTTCATAAACAAGTTTAAAGGTTTTTTCTCCCTTTAGTATAGAGTTTTGTATATCTAAAGCATTATTTGTTCCACAATATGCTACTAGTCCACCTTTACCTGTTATCTTTTTTAGAATTTCTTCTTTAGTATACTTACCACTAAAGCATAATCTAACCAAATCACCTGATGGAACATTTCCACTTCTTTCTGGTGAATAAGCACCTTCTCCATCAAGTGCGTTATTAATATCAATTATTCTACCATTTTTATGAGCTCCTACAGAGACTCCGCCTCCCATATGAGCAACTATAATATTTAAATCTTCATATTTCTTTCCTATTTCATTAGCATATCTTTTACCAACTGCTTTTTGATTTAATGCATGAAATATACTTTTTCTAGGAAGCTCTGGTATACCAGAAAATCTAGCTATATCCTCCATCTCATCTACTACAACAGGATCTACTATATAAGCTGAAATTTTCAGTTTCTCTGCAATACTATTTGCAATTATTCCACCTAAGTTGGATGCATGCTCTCCTTGAACTCCAATTTTTAGGTCCTCTAACATCTTCTTATTAACTTTATAGGTTCCTCCAACAATAGGCTTTAAAAGTCCACCTCTCCCCACTACCGCATCTATTTCCTTAACATGAAAATTGTTATTTTTAAGAACTTCCAATATAGCATTTTTTCTAAACTCAAACTGTTCATGAACATTTTCGTACTTTTCAAGTTCTTTAGATGAATGCCTTAGAGTTTCACATAAAATCTCCTCGTTATTATTAAATACTGCGATTTTGGTCGAAGTTGAACCTGGATTGATAACCAATAGTTTAAAATTCATAATAAAGTCCTCCGTTTTTAAGTATTTATTGCTTAAATTAGGCTAAGTTTTAAAGAATATATTTTAAAGCTTCAGTCTGAGGGCTTAAGAATGTCTTTTGCAAACGTTTAATTATTATAAAAAAACTAAACGTTTATAAATAAAAAAAATATAACTCCATTTATTATAGCCTTTATAATTATAATATTGCTTATATATATAATTCCACAGGCATATAACATTATGGAGTTAAACTAAACTGTTTTCTCGTTATTGTTCGTGTTTTATCGACATATTTCGTCTTTCTTTTTATATGTATTTTGTTTTTTTCTTTATACCATTAGATTTAAATTCGAATTTCACAGATATATACTTGTTTTTGATCATTTAAAATATATAATTATTTTAATATAACACCTATAAGTCTGGCAAAATAAAACATTTGTTCAGGATGAAGTATGCATCCCCTTAAATCATCTATATTAAGATTAATACCTTCAATATCACAACTACTCAAATCAATATCTTTAAGTTTAGTCTCGTGTATCTGAATATCAATTAAACTTGAATTTATAAATTCAACATTATTAAAATTACATTTATAAAAATCTGCACTGTCAAAATTGCACTCCTTAAAAATTACACTCCTACATTTTAATAAGGGAAAAAGAGAATACCTTGCCATGCAATTATCAAAAGCTACATTGTTTAGAGTACTTTCTGTTAAATTTATACCCATTAGCTTGCAATTTTTAAATTGAACTCTATATATAACTGATTCCGTAAAATCTACATTTGACAAATCACACTTTTCAAATATAACATCTGTTAAATCAATGCCTTTAAATTCACTATTATTGAAATCTACATTTTTAAAAATACTTTGATTTATAGTTACTTTCTTAGCCTGCCTATTTTCCAATGATATATTTTCAATTTTCCTTAGTTCTATTTCAGTGTCATCTTTTATAATAAAATCTTCTTCCATAACTTCTTGTATATCATCATTATCTATAATTGGCATAGCAATTTTCCAATTCTTTTTTCTCTGCATATTTTTCCTCCATAATTTTCAATATAATAAATTCGAATAAAACCAGCACAAAACTTTGCGCTGGTTTTACCTAAATACTGCTGGCTACAGCCAATGAATCATAAATCCAATTAAAACATTGGTATTTTAAAAATGTGGCATATGGTAAATCAGGTGCATATATTAAATATTCAAGCTTTGCTTTAAAAGAAAAATCAATAATATCCTTCCACATTAAAAACTCGACAGTAGTTTTTTCCTTAAACATCTTTTGACTTCTAAAAGCCTCTTCTTTTTCTATAAATATTGGTATAGATTTAATTCCCTTTTTAACTTCGTACATGATATAATTTCTATTTTTAAAAATACACCAGGCTCCACCCTTCATATAAAATTCTTGAAGTAAATATTCTCTAAAAAGAAGCCTCGTAATCTTTTTATCAATAACAAGTTGAGATTTATCATTGGTATTTATACTTACTCCATTTATACTTTTTAGTTTTAATACTTCCTTTAGTATCTCTTGTGCTGAAACCTCATGTATACTATCCATATAGGAATGACTTTGGCAAAATTTTTCTGCTGCATCCATATCAGTAAACATTACAGCATACTCTTTACCATCATCAAATTTAACAAACCTTTGTATTTCATAAAAATCGCTGCTTAAGGTTGGTATATAATAGAACTTTGCTTTCTTAGCTAAGTTAGGTAATACAAAGTCCGCCTTCTTACCACTTATGCTGCACTGTTCTAAAAATTTCTTTATATTTTCCTGAGTCACTATATCACCTCCACAAACTAATTTCTTATTGCTTATCTATATTAAGTAAAAAAATTTCATCAAATAATATTTGAGCTTCATAATTTTAGGTAATTATATCCACCTCTATTTATAGTATCGTACTAATATAAATGTTGTTTATACATTTTAATAAGTTTTTTATTTTAATAATAATCGTCATTAAACTTTTCTCTATATTTATTATACTACTTTTTTATCAAAAAAATAGAAGAAATAACCTTGCATTTGCAAAATTATTTCTTCTACTTATAATTATTTGAAATACTGTACTCCGCTCTCAAATATTTTTTGATCTTGATTTCCAACTATATTTTTATAAGTTCCTCTAGAGAATCTTTCTGAATGCCCCATTTTTCCAAGTATTCTACCATCTGGACTTGTTATTCCTTCTATACAAAGCACAGAACCATTAGGATTAACCTCTGTTTCATAACTTGAATTTCCGTTTAAGTCTACATACCTTGTGGCTATTTGATCATTCTTTATAAGATTTTCTACTACTTCTCTGCTTGCAGCAAATCTTCCTTCACCATGTGAAATTGGTATGCTGTGAATATCACCATTCTTAACATTAGAAAGCCATGGGGATTTATTTGAAACTATCTTAGTGTATGCAATTTGAGATACATGTCTTCCTATATTATTGTAAGTAAGTGTAGGACATTCTTTTGTTATTTCTTTTATTTCGCCGTAAGGTACAAGTCCTAACTTAATAAGTGCTTGGAAGCCATTACATATTCCTAACATAAGACCGTCTCTTGTATTTAAAAGTTTTGCCACTGATTCTTTGATTTTTTCATTTCTTAATACAGCTGCTATAAACTTTCCAGAACCGTCTGGCTCATCACCTGCACTAAATCCACCAGGAAGCATTATTATCTGTGATTTATTTATCTCTTCTACCATCTTATTTATAGAATCTTCAATATCGCTTGTTTTCATATTTCTAAATACAAAAGTACTAACCTCTGCACCTGCTCTTTCAAATGCTCTTGAAGAATCATACTCACAGTTAGTTCCAGGGAATACTGGTATAAATACTCTTGGACGTGCCACTTTAATCAAAGGTGATTTTCTTTCTACCTCTTTAGCTTTTATTTCGTCATACAAAGATAGATTTATTTTACTCTCAGCCTCTGCCTTTGTTGGGAAGATTTTTTCTAAAGGTTCAGTATAAGCTTTTAAGGCATCTTTAAGTTCTATAGAAAAATCCTTTAAAATTATTTTATCTTCTTCTATTGTTCTACCAATCACTTTATAGTCTATATCTTTAAATATTTCTTTTAAATCCAAGGCTTCTGGTATTTCTAAAAGTATAGAACCATAATCAGGTTCAAAAAGAGACTCTTCTCCTACCATTTCAAAACCTATTTTATTTCCAAAACACATTTTACTTATAGCCTCTATTAGACCACCGTGTCTTATGCTTTGAGCACTCAAAACATTTTTGCTCTTAATTAATTCTACTGTAATATCAAAGTTCCTCTTTAATTTATCAAATATAGGAACTTCATTTTCATCTCTTTCACATTTAAGTAAAACCAACTTGCTTCCTACTTTTTTAAATTCAGGTGATATTACATTATTTATATCAACTACATTTACAGCAAAAGAAACTAATGTTGGAGGAACATTTAGGTCCATAAAAGTACCTGACATACTATCTTTTCCACCTATTGCTGGTGTTTTGAAAACTTCCTGAGCCTTAAGTGCTCCAAGTAATGCTGCAAAAGGTTTTCCCCACTTTTCTGGCTCTTTATTTAATCTTTCAAAATACTCTTGGAAAGTAAGTCTAGTCTTTTTATAGTCTCCACCCATACAAACTAGTTTTGTAAGTGATTCAATGACTGCATACATTGCTCCATGGAAAGGACTCCATTTTCCTATTTTAGGATTATAACCATAAGTCATTACTGTTCCAGTTGTGGTATCACCTTCAAGTACTGGAAGTTTTGCTGCCATACCCTCTGCTGGTGTTATTTGGTATTTTCCACCGAAAGGCATTAAAACAGTTCCTGCTCCAATAGTGCTGTCAAATCTCTCTGAAAGTCCTTTTTGACTACATACATTTAAATCTCTTAATTCACTTAAAACAGCTTCTCTTGTTACTTTCTTGTTTTCTTTACCTTTAAAATAATTTTCTTTTTCCTTTGGTGCTTTTACAAAAACATCTACATTTTGTCTAACTCCATTGGTATCTAAAAATGCTCTAGAAACATTTACTATAGCATTTCCCTTCCAAAATAATTTAAGTCTCTTAGTATCAGTTACATTTGCAACTATTACAGCCTCTAAATTTTCTTTATCTGCATATTCCATAAACTTTTCTGCATCTTTTTTTCTAACTACAACTGCCATTCTTTCCTGAGATTCTGAAATAGCAAGCTCTGTTCCATCTAAACCTTCGTATTTCTTAGGAACTAAATCTAGGTTTATATCAAGTCCATCTGTAAGTTCTCCTATAGCAACAGAAACTCCACCTGCTCCAAAATCATTACATCTTTTTATTAAAGTACTTACTTCTTTATTTCTAAAAAGTCTTTGAAGTTTTCTTTCTGTAGGAGCATTTCCTTTTTGAACCTCAGCTCCGCAGTTTTGAAGGGAATTAACATCATGTTCCTTTGATGAACCTGTTGCACCACCACAGCCATCTCTTCCTGTTCTTCCTCCTAAAAGAATAACAACATCAGAAGGCTCAGGTATTTCTCTAACAACATTTTCCTTAGGTGCTGCTCCAACTACTGCCCCAACTTCCATCCTCTTTGCTATAAAACCTTCATCATAACATTCTGAAACCTGACCTGTGGCAAGACCTATTTGATTTCCATAAGAACTGTAGCCATGTGCAGCTTCAAGTGTTATCTTTTTCTGAGGAAGTCTTCCCTTGGTTGTATCTTCAATTTTAGTTCTTGGATCTCCGCTTCCTGTAACTCTCATCGCTTGGTATACATAGGATCTTCCTGAAAGTGGATCACGTATTGCACCACCAAGACATGTTGCCGCACCTCCAAAAGGTTCTATTTCAGTAGGATGATTATGAGTTTCATTTTTGAACATCACAAGCCATTTTTCATCTTTTCCATTTACATCTGCATCTACTACTATACTACAAGCATTTATTTCCTCGGATTCATCTAAATCATTTAAGAATCCTTTTTTCTTTAATTCCTTCATTCCTATAACAGCAATGTCCATAAGACATACTTCTTTTTCTCTATCTTTATAAACATATTTTCTTGCATCAACATAATTTTTATATGCATCTTTTAAAATATCCGAATACTTTCCATCCTCGAACTTTATATTATTAAGTCTAGTTTGGAAAGTTGTATGCCTACAGTGATCTGACCAATATGTGTCTATAACTTTTATCTCTGTTATTGTGGGATTTCTTTTTTCCTCATTCTTAAAATAGCCTTGACAGAACTTTAAATCCTCCATACTCATTGCAAGTCCATTTGTCTTTAAGAATTTTTCAAGTTCTATGTCTGACATATTAGTAAAGCCTTCTATAATTTCAACTTCATATGGAAGATCATATGTAACTTCTAGGGTTTCTGGTTTATCAAGTGATGCTTCTCTTGAATCAACAGGATTAATAACATATTTTTTTATTTTATTAAAATCTGTATCACTTATATTTCCTTTTAAAATGATTATTTTCGCAGAATTAATTAAAACTTCCTCATTTCCTGTAAGTATTTTAATACACTGGCATGCGGAATCTGCTCTTTGATCATACTGACCTGGCAAATATTCTACAGCAAACACCTTATCTTCACTCTCAAGCATAAAAGCTTCATCATATACATCATCAACAGTTTTTTCAGAAAATATGATTTTTTTAGCCTCTTCATATTCACTGTCATCTATACCTGAAACATCATATCTATTTAATATGGATAAATCCTCTAAAGCTTTTATTCCTAGATTTTCCACCAAATCTTTTAAAAGTGCTTTTGCTGCAACATCAAAACCTGCTTTTTTATTTACGAATATACGCCTTACTTTTTTATTCATAATCATTCTCCTTAACCATTTTTACGAACATTTTTAAAGATATTTATATTTTCATTCGTCATTTACATCATTATTATAATACATTTCTAACAAAAATTAAAGTATTATTTGGAATATAAAAAAATAAGAATGTAAAATTTATATAAAAATCCTACATTCTTAACATTATCTTATTCTTTAAATATAGTTACTATATTATCAAATCTATCTTTATTTCTCTTTATTTTTTCTTCATTACCAAAAACGCATATACAATCTTCCCTTGACAATTTATTTAACATGTCATAAGCATTTTTTATATCATTAACTGAGCAATTTAATATTTCTAAACGCTCTTTTTCCATATAAGCATCATTTATTCCTGTTAAATATTGCGCTGATACCTTCTCACATTTTGAATAATTACTTAAAGGCATATCTATTCCACTTATAGTTCCTAAAATGTACTTATCCATCTCCCTACTATTCGCATTGAAATTTTTAACAAAATCACCAATTTCGTCATATATTTTAAATGTTTCAGTTAAGTTAGGATCTCTATAAGATGTAAACACTAAATGACCATTTCTAGAAAGCGACATTGAAGCCCCATATGCTCCACCTTTTACTCTAACATTATTCCAAAGGTAATCATAATTTGCTATAGTTCTTAATACAATAAGTGCTCCACTATGCTTAAAGTTAAACTTTTTAAAATTAAAGCCTTTTGCAACATATTGAACCTTAGTAGCCATAACAAAAGCCTCATTTAATTTTTTTAATTCGAACTTATAATCCACAAGCTCTAACCTATCTTTATTAATATTTGAAATAAAGTCCTTAAGAAGACCTTTAAATTCTTTATAATCCTCTTTTTCTGCTGCATAAGCTACAATTAAATTCTCTTTTCTAAAAACACATTCTGCTGACTTTTTTATATTCTCTGCAATTTCTTCTTTTTTATCTTCAAAATTTTTACTTAAATCAGATATAAATTTATAAAAATCAATTCCTGTTATAATATCTAAATATTTGTATGCACTGGACACGTAAGAACCAACCCTTACAGATGCTATACTGCTGCCTGAACCTCTTATAGCCATTTCTAATCTAGACTTTATCTCATCTATTATTTCCTTTAATCTTTTATAATCACTATAAATACTATGATTTATTATTTCCTCCATAAGTTCAAACATTTTAGGAAGCTTTTCTTTCAAACACTTTGATCTTACAACAAATTTCGGTAAATACTCATCATAATTTTGTGGTTTACTGTAGACATCTAGCCCAAATTCCATACCGCCCAAATTTTCCATAGCCTCATTTGATAAATCTTTGAAATTATACTTTTCCGTATCTATTCTACCTATTACAGAAGATAAAATTGATGCATATGGAATCATTTCCTCAGGTATTGTTTTTCCCTCAAAGTACACAGTTACATATTGAATACCTCTAGTATTTAATGGACACCATATAACCTTTACTCCATTTTCATCTCGTATTTCATTTTCTATTTTTTCTGGCTTTTTATTTACATCACTTATTGATATTAGTGGTATTGATATAAGATCTTCTTCGCTATCAGGCGTATCCTGTCTTAATTTTAGCTTTATATTATCGTCTAAAATCTTTTTTAATTCATATTCTTTAAGACTTTCTTTAAACCTTCTTAACTTTTCTCTTACTTCGGCCTCTTTTTCTTCTTCAAGATTTTTTCTTGGTTTAACTGTAATAAATACACCATAATTATTATTTAAAATATGTTTTTCTATTAACTCTTCAAAATAGTTTTCCTCAGCATATTTTCTTATATTTTTTATAAGTGAATTAAATCTTAAATTTTGAAATGGATCTCCTCCATAAAGCATACTTTCAAGAATTTTTTCATTGTACACAAGTCCTGCTGGATATGAATCAAAGGAGGCTTCTCTAAGTGCAAACTCCTTTGCATTTAGAATGCCTTTTATGAGCTTTTTATCTATTCCATTCTGAACTAAATTTTCAAGTGTACTTTTTACTATTTTTTTAAATTCCTCTTTATCCTCATCATTTGAATCCTTTAAAATTATAGAAAAAGTAGTCTTTAATATAGAATCATCAAAAATACCAAAAACATCTTTTCCTATATTTCTTTCTATAATAGCCCTTTTAAGTGGAGAGGAAGATGCTTCAAGTAAAATTTCCTCCAAAAGTTCCAAACCCATTGAAGTTTCCCTGTCTAATACATCCCCTGTTACAAAACTCATACCAAAATAGGTTTTATCTCTTTCACTTTCTCCTTCTGAAATTGAATACTCTATTTTCTTTTCTTCAATTTTAGAAAGTGGACTTTTTATTTGTATTTTAGTATCAATATTCTTTTTCTCAAAATTCTTTAGATAATTATCATTAATAAATGTCAAAACCTCTTTTATATCAATATCACCGTATACATATATTATGCTATTTGATGGATGATAATATTTTTTATGAAAGTTAAGTGCCTTATCGTAGGATAAATCCACTATATTTTCTACTTTACCACCTGAGCTTAGGCCATATACACTGCCTTTAAATAACTCTTCATCCATGCTTCTTGACAATATAGAAATTGGTGAAGAATAGGCTCCTTTCATCTCATTGTAAACAACACCATTATATTCAATATCATCTTCTTCATTTTCTATAGCATAATGCCAGCCTTCCTGCATTATAATTTCAGGTGTATTATATATATCAGGATAAAAAACAGCATCCAGATATACATCCATAAGATTCATAAAATCTTTTTTATTTCTACTTGCAACAGGATACATTGTTTTATCCGCATAAGTTGCAGCATTTAAATAGGTATTAAGCGAACCTTTTAAAATTTCTACAAAGGGTTCTTTCACTTTAAATTTTCTAGAGCCACATAAAACAGAATGTTCTAATATATGTGCAACTCCTGTATTATCCTCTGGAATAGTTTTAAAGGTTATAGAAAATACCTTGTTATCATCTTCATTCTTTAAATTTATAAGTACAGCTCCACTTTTTACATGTTTAAATACTCTACCTTTACTATTTATTTCATCTATTTCTGTTTCACTTTCAAACTTAAATCCACTATAAATATTGCCAATTTGAAGCTCCATAAATTTTCCTCCTGCACTTTATTTTTATGTACCTCTCATTATAATATTTACATTTTTCCCAATCAAGTTATTTAATATTATACTTTTCTTCTAATAAGTAAACTAATTATTTGTTCTAGGTACTGAAATTGAACATAAAGTGTAAATTTTGACTTTTCAGCATTTCTTTTTTCAAAGGTATAAGGCACTTCTACGATTTTTTTATATTTACCCATAACGAGTATTTCAATAAGTATTTTCCAACCTATTGCTTTAAGATTACAGTTATCTATAACCTCTCTTTTTATCATAAAAAAGCCACTGGTGGAATCGTGTACTCTCCTCAAAGGTTTCAAAAATATTTTTCCTATAACTCTTGCTGTAAATGAAGCAATTTTTCTTACTTTACTTAGTCCCCCATCGTTTCCACCTTTCACAAATCTACTGGCAATAACAACTTCTGCCCCTTTGTTTATTTCTGAAAGCATAACTTTAAGAGTTTCAGGTGGATGCTGCAAATCTCCATCCATAACTGCAAATATATTTCCTTTGGCCATTTCAAACCCACTAATTACAGCAGAGGAAAGTCCTTTTTCATTTATTCTACGCTTAGACTTTATATTCTTGTGTTTAATTATTAAAGACTTTATAACAATTGGCGTATCATCAGTGCTATCATCCACAAAAATAATTTCATATTCACAACTTTTAAGAATCTTTTCTATTCTGCAAACTAATTCTGATATATTTCCTTTTTCATTATATATAGGGATAATTACAGATAACATAAGTGCCTCCCACTTTATCATTAATCTTAATGCTTATATTATTTCCATATATTTCAATATATTCTTTTTATTTTACCACTTATTTCAGTTTTTATCACCTATAAACAATAAAGGGATATACCTCAATAAGAGTACATCCCTTTACTACTATTTATATATATTATATCCGAACCATTTTGTAGAGAGTTTCGACAATGTACCATCCTTTTTTAAATCATCAAATGCTTTTTGAAAGCTATTTCTAAGAGCCTTATCATTTTTTCTAAAAGAGGCTCCTATTGGTTCCTTTGTAAGAGTTGTATTTAATTTTTTATATTCTCCCTTATCTTTATTATTATAATAATCTCCAACCATTGGGTCTGTTACAACTGCTTCTATCCTATCATTCTTAAGATCAAGAAATGCATCTGGTGTTGAATTATATTTCTTCACTTCTTTTATTCCCGAAATCCTACTAAGTACATCTTGCCCAGTACTTCCTGCTTCACATCCTATTATTTTTCCTTTAAAATCTTTCTCGTTTTTTATAGCTGTAGTATTTTCTTTTACATAAACTGCATTTCCACCATAAACTATAGGGTCTGAAAACAACATGGTTTTCTTTCTTTCATCTGTAATACTTACAGTAGACATAATAACATCAAACTTTTTAGCATTAAGAGCCAAAAATATGCCATCCCAAGCATTGGACACAAATTTAGTTTTAACTCCCATTTTCTTTCCTATTTCATTAGCAAGATCAACTTCATACCCTACTCTTTTATCATTTTCATCCCTAAATTCCATTGGAGGATAGTCATCGTGCATTCCAACAACAAGTACTCCAGCTTTTTTTACCTTATTTAGAGAATCGTCCCCTAACACTTTAGAATTTTTTTGACTGCAACCAGCTAATATTATAATACTTATTATAAAGACAGGTATTATCAAACCTATTTTCTTGAACATTCTTAAACACCCCAATCTAGAATTTTATTACAATTATTATATTATCAATTTATTTCTATATTTTCAATCATTTATTTAGCGTTTTTTTATTTTTATTATCAAATTATTATAAGACAATTATTAACTTAGGTTGTTTATATAGATCAATTTTGTTAAAATGTGAAGGAAGAAAGGAGTGTTTAATTTGGCTTCTAATTTTAGAAATGAAACTGATTTACTTGGAAAAAAAGAAATACCTAAGGACGCTTATTATGGAATAAATTCTCTAAGAGCCTCTGAGAATTTTAATATTAGTAACAATAAGGTAAATTTAAATTTAATATATGCTATAGTACTTGTAAAAAAAGCTGCTGCTATAGCTCATAAAAATCTTAATGAACTTTCTTTAGAAAAAGCAAATGCAATAATAAATGCTTGTGATGATATATTAGAAGGAAAGTTTGATAATGAATTTATTACAAATTCTCTGCAAGGGGGTGCCGGAACTTCAACCAATATGAATGTAAACGAAGTTATAGCGAATAGAGCTATAGATTTACTCGGAGGAAAAAAAGGAGATTACTCTTGTGTTCACCCTATAGAGGATGTTAATATGTCTCAATCTACTAACGATGTATATCCAACAGCCCTTAGAATTGCAGCTATAAAACTTTTAAGGCCGCTTTCTGATGCCCTATCTAAGCTGCAAGATGCTTTTCAAGTTAAAGAAAATGATTTTGCAGATATAATTATGCTTGGAAGAACAGAACTTATGGATGCCCTTCCCATGATGGCTGGTCAAGGCTTTGGTGCTTATGCAAAAGCTTTTTCTAGGGATAGATGGAGAATATATAAGGTTGAGGAAAGGCTTCGAGAAATAAACCTTGGTGGAAATGCTATAGGAACAGGTGTAAACGCATCTTATGAGTATATTTTTTCTGTTACAGATATAATTCAAGATTTAACAGGTCTTGGTCTTGCAAGAAGTGATTATCCAATGGATGTAACTCAAAATATGGATGTATTTGTAGAGGTTTCTGGACTTTTAAAAGCCTTATCTGTTAATCTAATAAAAATCTCAAATGATATAAGATTTTTAGGTAGTGGTCCTATGGGAGGTATTGGAGAGTTAAAGCTTAAAAAGGTTCAGGCTGGTTCATCAATTATGCCTGGTAAGGTGAACCCTGTTATATGTGAGATGGTTTCCCAGGTCTCTATGAAGGTTATGGCAAATGATACTGCTATATCTCTTGCTGCTTCCTTTGGCCAGCTTCAACTAAATGCTTTTTCTCCCTTAATTAGCGATAGCCTTTTAGAATCTTTAGAAATACTTACCAATGCCATAAATATTTTTAGGGAACAATGTATAGACTCTATAACCATTGATGAAGAAAAATGCAAGGAACATTTGGAAGCTTCTACTGCAATGATTACAGCTTTAGTTCACCATATAGGTTACGATAAAGCATCCTATATTGCAAAAAAAGCTATAAAAGAAAAGAAATCAATAAAAACTCTTATTATTGAAGAAAAAATTTTAACAAAAGAAGAAATAGATAAAATTCTTAATCCATACGAGATTACAAAACCAGGCATACCAAAACTATAAATGAGGTGATTTTATAATGAATGAACTTAACTTAACTCCAAAAGGTGATAGAATACATATTGCACTTTTCGGAAAAACTAACGTTGGAAAATCAAGTGTAATCAATGCTCTTACCTCTCAAGATATTGCCTTAGTATCTAACGTGAAGGGCACAACCACTGATCCTGTATATAAAGCAATGGAGCTTCTTCCACTTGGACCAGTTATGATAATAGATACAGCTGGACTTGACGATACTAGTAACTTAGGTAATCTTAGACGTGAAAAAACCTTTGAAGTTTTAGATAAAACAGATATTGCAATTTTAGTTTTAGATGTTGAATCTGGTGTAACAGACTATGATAAAACCATTTACTCTTTACTATCTGAGAAGAAAATACCTTTAATTGGTGTTTTAAATAAAATAGATAAAAAAGATTTCAAGATTGAAGACTATGCATCACAATTTAAGATACCAATAGTTCCTGTCTCCGCTCTTAAAAATACAGGTATAGATAATTTAAAAGATGAATTAATTCGTTTAGCTCCGGAAAATGAGGATAAGTTTAAAATTGTAGGGGATTTATTATCTCCTGGTGACATAGCAATACTAGTTACACCTATAGATAAAGCTGCTCCAAAAGGAAGACTTATACTCCCTCAGCAGCAAACTATTAGAGATATTCTTGAAAGTGATGCCATTGCCATTGTAACAAAGGAATTTGAACTGAGAGAAACCCTAGAAAGCTTAAATAAAAAGCCTAAAATAGTAATAACAGATTCTCAAGTATTTCTAAAAGTTGCAGCGGATACTCCTAAAGATATCCTTATGACTTCTTTCTCTATACTCATGGCAAGACATAAAGGAGATCTAATAGAACTTGCTCGTGGTGCAAAGGCAATTGAAAACCTAAAAGATGGAGATAAGGTTCTAATAGCTGAAGCTTGTACTCATCATCGTCAATCTGATGATATAGGAAAAGTGAAAATTCCAAGATGGCTTAGACAAAAAACCGGAAAAAAATTAGAATTTGATTTTTCAAGTGGGTTTTCATTTCCTTCTAATATAGAAGATTATGCTCTTATAGTTCACTGTGCTGGATGTATGCTAAACAGACGCTCAATGCTTCACAGGATTGATGTTTCAGTAAAAAGAGAAGTACCTATAGTAAATTACGGTGTTCTTATAGCTTACGTTCAGGGAATTTTACCAAGAGCTTTAAAGCCTTTTCCTTATGCTGATATGATATTTAATTCAAATAAATAAATTAATTTCATATATAAGAAAAGTGTGTTAAAATGGTATAGCAGAAAGTTTTATTAGCTTTAGATATATTTACAAAAGGAGGATTTAAATTGGTTAAAATTGGTGAATACAACGAACTAAAAGTTGCACGAAAAAGTGATTTTGGATTTTTTCTTGATGCTGAAACTGGAAGCACTAGTGATGACATACTTTTACCTATAAAAGATATTAAAGAAGAAGATTCTATAGAAATAGGTTCCCTATTAAATGTGTTTATATATAGAGATTCAAAGGATAGACCTATAGCTACTACAAGAACACCTTATGCAAAGGTTTCTGATATAGCTTATTTAAAGGTTGTATCCAATACTAAAATAGGAGCTTTTTTGGATTTCGGTCTTGAAAGAGACTTATTTGTTCCTATAAAAGAACAAAGTTATCTATTAGAACCTAATAAAAAGTACTTATTTTATGTGTATTTAGATAAAACAGGTAGACTTGCAGCCACAACCTATATAGATAAATTTTTAGAAACTCTAGAAGATGATGAAGTACTAAAAAATGAGCTTTCAGGAACAGTATACGGTTTTCAAAGCAATGGTACTATAATGCTAGCTATAAACAATAAGTATAAAGGCGTAATATTAAAGAATGAATGTTTCATAAAGGTTACACATGGTGATGTATTAAGTAATTTAAGATTTAAAAGAAAATATGAAGATGGGCAAATAGGTTTAACAACTAGAAAATACCCTAAGAATGAAAGAATGGAATTAGAAACTACAATCTATGAATACTTAAAGAAAAATAACGGTTTTATGCCATACAATGATAAAAGTTCTCCTGAAGACATAAAAAGAGTATTTCATGAAAGTAAAAACTACTTTAAAAATGCATTAGGTGGACTTATGAAAAAAGGTCTTATTACGCAAGATAAAAGTGGAACAAAACTTGTAAAATAATCACAAAACTCTTAACTTATAATATTTACACTACTTATAAGTTAAGAGTTTATCTTTTATGCCTATTCTAAGCACCCAAAACACTTAAGGAATTTTTATTTATACTAGTCACTTGAGAAAATATAGCGCTAGTTGCATCTTGAAGCATAGAAAGTCGTGTTTGCTCCATTTGTCCACTTGCCATTTCTGTATCATTTATATTACTTTCTGTGGCATTAAAATTATAGGACATATTCGTTAACGTCTCACTTATCTGCTGAAGACTATTTTGCCCGGAACCATTTTTAACAAGATAATGACTTATTTTGTCAAATGCTTGGTCAGCTTTTGACAGCGCAGCATTGGCATTACCAGTACTAGTTAAGTCCAAATCAGAAATTCCAAGAGCACTTGTTGAACAATTATATAAATTTAGGTTGAAATTCACATCAGGATTATCTAGAACTTTTATTTTAAGGCTTGCATCCTGACCTAATATATTTATACCATTAAATTGTGTATCCTTTGCTGTACTATCAATTCCTTTTTTTATTTGATCTATTTCAACCTGAATTTGTTTTCTATCTGTATCAGTAAGATTTCCATTCAAAGATTGAACCGCAAGCTGCTTTATTCTTCCTATTTGCTTTTCAGTATCTTGAAGTCCACCATCGATTGTCTGCATAATAGATATGCCATCCTGAGTATTTCTTTTAGCTACATCTAATCCGGCTATACGCATATGTATATCCTTGTATATAGCTAAACCTGAACAATCCTCAGACGCCCTGTTCATTATGCTCCCAGAATCCATTTTTTCAGCATTTTTAGATCTTTGTGCGTTTATAGAAACATCTCTATTAACTAACATTTGCAAAATACTAGAATGATTTATTACCACTACCTAACTCACCTCCTAATAAAAAGTAAAATTTAATTACATTTTATTTATCGTAATTAAATAGCTAAAACTTAAACAAACCTAATGCTATTTTGGAAACAACTTTATTAATTGTTAATATAATATCTAGTTATTATTACTCATTAAACCCACTAACTTATGTGGCACATATGCCTCTTCCAAATATGCTATTTCTTCTTCATTCAACTTAACTAGTACAGCCTTTACCGCTTCTTCTATATGAGAAATTTTAGTTGCACCAACAACAGGAGCTGTTACCTTAGTCAATAACCATCCAAGCGCAATTTGAATCCTAGTTAAACCTTTCTTTTCTGCTAATTTTGCTACTCTATCAATAATTATGGAATCTTTTTCTGCTGTTGAATCATACTTTCCTCTTGCGTAAGTATCCTCTACTAATCTTTTAGACATTTCTGTAGGTGTTTTTACAAGACGACCTGATGCAAGAGGACTATATGGTGTAATTGCAATATTTTCTTCATTGCAATAAGGAATCATTTCTCTCTCCTCTTCTCTGAATAATAGGTTATAATGTCCTTGAATAGATACAAACTCTGCCCATCCATTTAACTTTGAAATATAATTAGCTTTTGCAATTTGCCACGCAAAACAATTTGAAATTCCAATATGACGAACCTTTCCTGCTTTTACTGCTTCATTTAAAGCTTCCATAATCTCTTCTATAGGCGTCTTATAGTCCCAAAAATGATAAATATACAAATCAATATAATCAGTAGCAAGATTTCGTAAACTTTCATTAAGTAATTTATTTATATGCTCTTTTCCACTAACATTATTAGCTATTTCATCTTGTGTTCTTGGAAAAAACTTTGTTGCCAAAACAATATCTTCACGTTTGGCATATTCTTTAATTGCTCTACCGATATACTGTTCACTAGTACCATTTGAATAACCTATTGCAGTATCAATAAAATTTATACCTAAATCTATTGCACGTTTAATTATTTTTTTGGATTTTACTTCATCCAAAGTCCAAGTATGCTGACCAATATCAGAAGCCCCAAATCCCATGGTACCCAAACACAATCTAGATACATTCAAATCTGTTTTTCCTAATTTAGTATATTTCATATCTTTTGCCGCCTTCCTTTACTATAAAGCCCCTACAATTTTGTGTGGTAAATACAACTCATCTAAAAAGTTAATATCTTCTAATGTTAAATTCACATTGAAGCTGCCTACAGCATCATCAAAGTATTTTGCTTTTGTGGCACCTATAATAGGTGATGTAACTCCTTTTGCAAATTGCCATGCAAGTGCTATCTGTGTCATAGTTACATTGTACCTATCTGATAGCTCTGCTACTCTTTTTACAATGTTAACATCTGATTCTTTTGTATGATCATATTTTCCTTTTGCGGCCACATCTGTGTGACTTCTTAATGTATCTGCGGACCAATTTCTTCTAGATAATCTTCCTGCTGCCAGTGGACTATATGGAGTTAATACTACTCCATCTTCCTTACAAATAGGAATTAACTCTCTTTCATCTTCTCTATAAAGTAAATTATAGTGATTTTGCATAGAAACAAATTTAGTCCATTCATTTTTTTTAGCTATATTTTGAAGTTTAGCAAATTGATATCCATACATAGCAGAAGCACCAATTGCACGTATTTTTCCTGATTTAACTAATCCATGTAAGGCTTCCATGGTTTCCCTTATTGGAGTTTCATAATCATATCTATGAATAATAAGTAAATCTATATAATCTGTACCAAGTCTCTTTAAAGAGCCCTCAACTTCACGTTCAATTGCTCCTTTTGAAAGTTTACCATCATTAAAATATACCTTTGTAGCAAGTACTACTTTATCCCGTTTAATATTTTTCTTTATTGCTCTACCTAAATATTCCTCGCTAGTTCCTGCTGAATAACAATTTGCTGTATCGAAGAAATTTATACCCAAATCCAATGAACGTTTAATAATTGCTTCACTTTCTTCTGAATTTAAAGTCCAAGCATGCATTTTACTGGCTGGATCTCCAAAACTCATACATCCTACACATAACTTAGATATTTTAATATTTGAATTTCCTAACTTTCCATATTCCATGATTTGTCACCTTTCCTATCAATTATTCTCCTATAAATAAAAAATTATACACATAACTTTATAATAATTAATCTTCTATTGCCTTATTAACAACTGCAAGAGCATTTAAAGTTCTAGGAAAACCTATATATGGCATACATACAGTAAGCGCATCTAATAATACATCTTTCCCATTGCCCATTGCCACATTTCCAGCTACATGTGCTACTAATTGAGGTTCACAACCACCTTGAGCTGTTATAATACTAAATGTTAATAGCTCTCTTTCTTTTAAATCTAAAGATTTTCTTGTATAAAAATCACCGAAGCAATATGCTGACAAAAAGTCTTGTATATGCTTTTGATTTTTAGGTGCTGATGCACGCATATTATCTATTCCCTCTCCAAAAATATCCTTTTGAGCTTTTATCCCTTTTTGTAATCTACTGTCTTCAGTTACTGTCTTTTGGCTTTCTAAAATTGAAATACCTTCTTCTTCAAACTCTTTATTTACAACCCCTACAGCCATTTCTGCCTTACCAAGTCCAATATAGGCACCCGTACTATATACAGCTTCCTTAATTGCTTCTGGTGCAACTTTTTCACTTAAAGCTGCCTTTGTATGCTTTGAGACTTCTTTCATTGTAAGATTAGTAGTAGCTACCACCAAAAGTATTAGTTCTCTCATTTTAGGAGATAATTTTATATGATTATACACCTCCCCATATACCAATCTTGTCTTAATATCAAAAAAATCCTTGTCTATTTGTTTTAGTTTATTTTCATCACTCCCATATAAATGCTTCATTGTTTCATTTGAAATTTCTATTCTATTCATTCCTTCAATCTCCTTATTTTTTATTATTATAATTCTCCACCTAATTCATAGGCGTCTCTAATAAAATTACTTTCTAAAACATTGGATAGTAGTACCATTCCAACATGAGTAACATAATTTAGACATTTTATCTACTCCTTATATCCTCGTACAGACATATCAAATGAAGCTTTTCCATCACTTGCCCAGGTAGCAATAAATAATGCTGTTTTGTAAAAATTAAATTCTTCATACTCACTTTCAAATTCACACTATAGTTCTATCCATAACGATTTTTAATTGTGCATTCATATTAAAGAAAAAATATACTAGTGTTGCAGATACAACTGCATCAACACTTTTGTAAACTTCTATAATATTACTTGATATACCCTTTGCCAGTTCATCTCAAAGTAAATCTGAATTTCCAGCTACATTTGGACTCGCTTAAGTTATTAATATATGTTTCATATTATCAGTTTCATTTTAGATTATTATTTTAATCAACCTTTTTTAGCCATTCTTCCAATTGCAGTTCATTAAAGGTTCCTCCATAAGTAGCAAAACCTTCTAGTACAGTAACATTCCTACACAATTTTTTCATCTGTGATTCAATACTGCTAAATCCTCCTCCACCATGAGTACAAAATGGTATAACCTTCTTTTTACCAAAATCTATACTTTTCAAAAAAGTTACTACTGGTGAAGCAATAAAAATAGTGTCATACTGCTCTATGTTTTTTACTTGTATTTTTAAATCTGGATTGTATCCCGCTTTAATCTCTTTTTTTGCTCGTTCCACAACTTCATTATAATTAACAGGATATGCATTCTCAGGTTCAATTTTAAAAAGTTCTCCATTCACCTTATTACTTATTAATTTAGCAAGCCTTTTTGTGTTTGCTGAATGTGAGTAATAGGCAATTAATATTTTTCTCAATATAATCACCTCGTATTTTTATAATTTATAAGCATCGCCAGGAGCAATTACAATGATTCTCTCTGGATTAACAATATTTTTAGAAAGTTCTTTAGGATCACCATTGAATTCTTTCATATTTGGTGCATCTACACTACCCCAATGCCATAAAATAAGTTTTGTATTGGGATAAGTATTTGCCATCTTTACAGCTCCCTGAAATCCAATGTGCCATGCGCTATCTGAAAAATCAAATAACATAATCTTTGGCGCTGGCATTTGTAATTGCTCTTCTAATAACCTAGAGTCTCCCACCGCCCAGATACTACCATCTGGCGTGTCTAACCAAAATCCACAATAATCCTCCATTTTAAACTTTCTTGTTTTATATTTAGGATATTCATTTTGCCATGCATGATCTGCTGAGGTTAAGGTAACCTTAACATTACCTACTTGAAAACTTTCATGAATATCATGCCCTTTTCCTCGTATCCCTATATCCTTCATTAGTGATGCCACATAATGTGGAGCATGAAATTCCTTGCATACTGCCTTAACCTCTTCACAGGTAATTTTGCTAAAATGATCATTATCACTGTGTGTAATCAAAACTGCATCTAAACTTGGTATACTAGAAGTTTCAATAGGCATATCAATTAAAAGAGGCATATCAAATCCCTTAAGCAGTGGATCTATCATTATATTTATTCCTCTACTATTGATTAGTGCTCCTGAATTTCCAAGCCATCTAATTTCTGTACCATCTATCTTTGCAAAGGCTTCTTTATCAAATTTCTTAGTTCTTGGTGCACATGCTTGTTTTTTCGTTTCCATATACATTCTCCTTTTAATAATAACTATCTTTATTATTAATAAACCCTTTACACTTATATAATAGCATTTAAGTATTCCTATAACTAATGCCTATATTCTATTAGAAATCATGCTTTTCAAGCATATTAAATACAAAAAAACAAATTCTAATTTTTATTTCCTTTAGCCATTATTTTTGACATATTAATAAACAAAGACGTTGCCGAATTGAATATATAATTTTTCTTCCAAATCACGACACTTTGTGTTGAAATTTTAGGAATGAACGGTGTAAAAGCAGTTTGTGAATTATCCCTTAGTGAAAGAGCACCTTTAAGACAAATGGCATAACCCAAGCCCTTTTGTACCAATGGAATTACATTTGAAATAAGATTATAGGTAGCAAACACATTTATCTTGTCGGTTACTTCAATAAACCAATTTTCAATTTCATTTTTTACAACGGATCTTTTAGGAATAATTAAAGGTAAGTTTTTAATATCTTCCAGTGAAATACATTCCTTTTTAGAAAGAACGTCATCACGTCTCATTAAAACTCCCCAAACTTCCTCTTGAATCAAACGTATAAAGCTATATTTTGATGTTTCTATAGGTTCAAGTACAATCCCTATATCTACTAGTCCTCTATCAATTTTGTCCTTAATATCATCACCGTACCCAGTATATATATCAAATTTAACATTAGGATATTTTCTTACAAAACTGCTTATTAACTCTGGCAAAATTAATGTGCCCACAGATTCTACACAACCAATAGATATTAATCCACTAACTTCCATTTGTGAATTTATGAATTGACGTTCTGTATTATCTGCTAATTCAACAATTTCTTTTGCTTTAAGCTGCAGAAGTAATCCTTCTTGAGTTAAAGTAATTTGTTTTTTACCTCTCATAAATAAACTAATACCAAGTTCTTCTTCTAACTGAGCTAATTGTCTACTTAGCGTTGGTTGAGTTATATGAAGAATTTCAGCAGCCTTTGTTATATTTCCTTCCTCTGCCACTGTTAAAAAGTAACGAAGAACTCTTAATTCCATCTCTTTCACTCCAAACAATTAAAGCCTAAATAACTTTGAATTTTTTCCACTTACCGTTTTTAAAGCGTGCAACATAAATTATAGAACGTAACATCCAGTCTGCACCCATAGCAAGCCATACACCAATTACTCCTAAATGTAATATAACTCCTAAAAAGTAACCAAAAGAAATTCTAAGTATAAGCATAGAACCAATGGAAACAATCATAGTAAAGCGTACATCTCCTGCTGCACGTAAGCCATTAGGCAATGTAAATGCAACTGGCCATAAAATAATAGCAAAACAGTTATGAATTACAACAAGTATATAAGTTAATTTAGTTACTGCTGCGGATATTGCATATAACTTTAATATCCAAGGAAGAAGTAAAATTTCACCTAAACTTATACACACAGTTCCTACATAAGCAATTTTTAATATTTTCTTTGTATAATAGCTAGCCTCTGAATAATTGCCAGCACCAACACATTGGCCTACTACAGTAACTATTGCAAGATTTATAGCTGTAGCAAAGCTAATTGCAATCATAACAAGACTATTAGTAATTCCATTGGCAGCAATTTGATCTGTACCAAATAATGAAATAATACTAATTAAAAGAATTCTTCCTAATTGAACTACTCCATTCTCTATTCCATTTGGAATGGCTATATTTAAAATTCTTTTAATCATTGAATTATCTAAGGAAAATATTTGAGAAAAGCTTATAAAAACCTCTTTATTCTTTTTTGATAATAGATAAACCATGATTATTGTTGCAATTGCACGAGCAAATATAGTGGAAACCCCAACACCTGCAACTCCTGCATGCAAAGCTAAAATTCCAATGGCATTTCCTATTATGTTTAATAAATTCATCAAAACAGAGACCAACATAGGAACTTTTGAATTTCCCATAGAACGAAATAATGCAGCCCCAGAATCATAAACAGCTAGAAAAGGATATGATATTGAATAAATAACAAAATAAATAATAGAATTTCTCATGACATCAGCTTCAACATTTCCAAAAAGTACTGTTAAAAGTGGCTTATGAAATAAAAACACAAATACCATAATCAAGCAAGAAATAATTGAAGCTATAGTAATTAACTGGCTAGCTGCTTTGCAAGCTTTCTTTTTATCATTATACCCTATATATTGCGATACAATTATAGCTCCACCAGCAGTAAGTGCAGCTAGTACATTAATTAAAAGCATGTTAATCATATCAACAAGAGAAACAGCTGAAACAGCTGCTTCTCCTGCACAAGATATCATCATAGTAGCAATTATGGAGGCTATAATAATTAAAATCTGATCCATAAATATTGGAGCAACTAATTTCTTAAGTGATTCATTTGAAAACATAAATGCACCTCAATCTTTATTATTTTATAATAGCTATACAAAATAATGCTATCACCATGTTTTTACACTATCCAATACCTATGTTCTATCCTTCATTATGCTTAAAAGTAATTAGTAGTAATGAATCAACTTAAGTCTTCTCCATTACTACTAATTACTTTTCTATACCAATAAAAAGATTTTTTCTTACTACGTTTCATAGTACCCTTTCCATTATTATCTTTATCAACATATATAAAACCATATCTCTTGCTCATTTCTCCAGTACTGGAACTTACCAAATCAATACAACCCCATGCAGTATAGCCTAGAAGATCTACTCCATCTTCTTCTACTGCTTCTTTAAACGCTTTAATATGTTGTCGAATATATTCTATTCTATAGTCATCTTCAACATATCCATTTTCATCTGCTATATCCACAGCCCCTAATCCATTTTCCACTATAAATAGCGGTTTCTCATAACGGTCATATAAAGCATTAAGTGTAATTCTAAGTCCAAGTGCATCAATTTGCCATCCCCACTCACTTGTTTTTAAGTATGGATTTTTTAATGTTGGAAATAAATTAGCAGCTGTTTTAGTATTTATTTCTGCATCAGCACTAGTTAATCTAGAACCATAATAACTAAAGGAAATAAAATCCACAGTATTATTCTTTAGAAGCTCTTCATCACCATCTTCTATTTTTAAGTTAATATTCATTCTTTCAAACATCTTTTTTGCATAATTCGGATATTTACCACGAGATTGAACATCTATAAAGAAATAATGTTCTCTATCTCTTCCCATTGCTTTCCAAACATCTTTTGGATCACAACTGTAAGGATACGTACTAGCACCTGCTAGCATACATCCTATCTTAAATTCAGGATTTATTCTCCTTGCAATTTCAGTAGCTTTTGCACTGGCAACCAATTGATGATGTGCTCCTTGATATTTAATTTCTTCTTCATTTTCACCTTCTTCAAACACCAATCCTGAACTGCCAAATGGTAGATGCAAAAGCATATTAATTTCATTGAAAGTAAGCCAATATTTTACTTTATTTTTATAACGAGTAAAAATCACCTTACATAGTTTTTCATAATGCTTTACCATAACTCGACTTCTCCATGAACCAATAGTATTTACTAGATGCATTGGTACATCAAAGTGAGTAATTGTTACTAATGGTTCTATACCAAACTTTAAACATTCATCAAAAATATCATCATAAAATCTAAGGCCCTCTTCATTTGGTATCTCTTCATTCCCATTAGGAAAAATACGTGTCCATGCTATAGATAACCTAAAACATTTAAATCCCATTTCTGCAAATAGGGCTATGTCTTCTTTATAATTGTGATAAAAATCTACTGCTTCATGACTTGGATAGTAGTGTGCATTATCACACTGCTTAACCTTCATTTTTCCTTTCATTACAGCCACACGATCTTTACCATTTGGAATAACATCAATTGCAGACAATCCTTTATTTCCATCTAAATATCCACCTTCAAATTGGTTTGCAGCAGTTGCCCCTCCCCATAAAAAATCTTTTTTTAACGACATTCTATTAATTCCTCCTATAGATAACTATTTATGCTTTAAAACTAAAATCTCATTTTCATAATCAATATCCTCATTATCTTTAATTCTAACCTCAGAGTAATTTGGGGTATTTGTAATTATAATGGGAACTTGACTTATATACTCTTCCTCTTTTATTTTATCTAAATCGAAAGTTAATAATATCTGGCCTCTTTTTACTGCTTGTCCTTGCTCAACATAGGCTCTGAAATATTTACCCTCTAATTCCACAGTGTCTAATCCAATATGAATCAATAGTTCAACTCCATTATCCGATAATAATCCTATGGCATGTTTAGTAGGAAATAATGACACTACTGTTCCATCAAATGGTGCAACAACCTTTCCTTCGCTTGGTTCAATTGCAATACCTTTTCCCATTGCTTCTGAAGAAAATGCCTCATCTTCAACTTCACTTAACTTAACTAATTTTCCTTTCAAAGGACTTATAATAGTAGTATCTTTATTTTCAATTTTTGCTTCTGTTGTTTCTTCATTCTTTTCATATTTAAGACTTAAAACGTACGTTACCACCGCAGTTACAATAGCACTTATTGCTAATGAAATTAAAATATTATAAAAGAATTGCATTGTATTATCGCCAATATAAAGTAATACTGCTGGTAAACCTGAAGAACCAGTGGCAAAACGATGTGTATGTGTTAATCCTGCATAAAGTCCTCCAAAACCTCCACCTATCATTGCTCCAACTAAAGGATATTTTTTAGGAAGATTTACTCCATATAATGCTGGTTCTGTAATTCCCATTAATCCAGTAATTCCAGATGACGTTGCAATCTGCTTTGTTTTAGCATCTTTTGTTCTTAGACTTACTACAAAAGCAGCTGTACCTTGTGCTATATTAGAACAAACACAACCAGGTCCAAAAATACTATCATATCCTAAATTAGCCATTTGCATAACCCCTAACGGTGCGACTCCATTATGTAGTCCAAAAATAACCATAACAGGTAGAAAGGCTCCGATTAAAACTGCTGGTGCCCAGCTTACATTTGTGTTTAAGAATGTAAAAAATACTGATAAATACTTTCCAATAATACTTCCAATAGGTCCAATAACTGATAATGCTAATGTTCCCATAATCAATAAAGTTAGCATTGGTAAAAACACCAATTTCACTGAATTAGGAATATATTTTTCAAGAAATTTTTCTACATGAGATTGTACAAGTACAACAAATATAATTGGTATTACACTTGCTGCATAGGTTGTAAGGGTAAACGGTATCACTCCAAATAACGTAACAGCTTCTTTCTTATTAACCAATTCCATCCAACTTGGGTGAAACATAATAGCTGCTACCGATGTAGCTAAAATTGGGTTACACTTTAACTTTTGTGCTTCCGTAAAAGCTAATAAAAATGGTAAGAAATAAAAAACTCCGTCTGCAAAAAAGTTTAAAATGTAATAGGTTTGTGATGTTTTTGATACTAATTTAAAAACAACTAATAATGCAAGTAAGGCTTTTATCATACCTGCTCCAGACAATGCTGGGATTACTGGCTGGAAGGTTCCCGCAACAAAATCAATTACAACTTCAGGTATGCTCTTTTTTTCTGCTTTTTTATCTTTGTTTTTTTGCTCTTCCCCATCTTTTATGTCTAAATGTTTTTCAATCTCCTCAAAAACATACTTAACATGGGTTCCAACAACAATTTGAAAAACTCCTCCATTAATGATAACCTTGGCAACTCCAGCTAATGCCTCTAATGCCTTTTTATTTGCTATGCTCTCATTGTCTAGTTTAAATCTTAATCTTGTTTGACAATGATATAAGTCATTAACATTCTGTGCTCCACCAACATACTCTAGTATCTTACTTGCTAACTTTTCGTATTGTTTGCTCATACAATCTCCTCCAAAATTATTATTATCTATAGATTAAAACCTTTACATTTTTGATTCTAATGCACATTATTATTCTGTTCAATACCTATAGCCCACTTAGGAATTTTCCTTCAATAATACTTACTAAATATAAAAAAAACTGAATTTTTCCTTCAATAATGTTGAAATTATATCCATATATGTTAGCAAAAAAATACCCCAAAACAAAACTTATTCTAGTTTCATTTTGGGTTCAGTATATAAAAAATTATATTTTTATTAAGATAAATTAAAATTTACTCTCAAAAATTCATCTTTAGTTCTATTATCTATAATATTTACATTTTTATCATAATTTGAAATAAAAATCAACGAGAATATAGCATCCAATATAAATTGCATTGAAGTCCTAGAAGAAAAAGTTCCAACTTTAGAATATGATTCATACACACTAGCATAAATTATTTCATCAGCATACTTACAGAGTGGTCCATCACTTGGCCCCGTTATAAGTATTATAGGAATATTTCGATTATGTAGTATCTGTGCTATTCTTAATTGATCATTTTGACGTCCATAATAAGAAACAAACATAGCCAAAGAACCGCTTTCCTGAGAAATACTTCTAATATGTGAAAATCCGGACATACTATCAAGATGTGCATTCATGCCAAGTCTTAAAATTTTAGAATAAAAATCAGCTGCTATAAGATGTGAAGAACCTGTTCCTAAAATAGAAAGATCATTATATTTACATATCATTTGAGCTACTTTATCTATCTTCTCAATGTCCATATTATTATAAGTATCTGTTAATGCTTGATAATTCAAATTTAGAAGCTTACTAATCGCATCTTTATTTGTATCAGATTTCTTAAAAGGGATGTCTTCTCTAATTCTTTCATCTGTAACATTGAAGGAATTTATTTCTGTTGCTAATTGTACTTTAAACTCTTTATATCCTTTAAGTCCTAGCTTCTGACAAAGACGGATAATGCTAGCTGTACTTGTATAAGTGGCTCCTGCTAATTCATCTGCTGTCATGTGAAGTACATTCTTAAAGTTTATTGTAATATAATTAATAATATCTAACTCCAAACTTGTAAATCTTTTTTTATCTTTCAATTGATTTAAAATTTGCATATTTTATAGCCTCCCTTTTGTGCAATTCAATATATGAAATTAATTGTATTCGAAGAAAACCTTTACACGTTTTATCTATGATTAATTTCTAATATATTTAATATCTATATCATATCTTAATAATTTATGCAATTAGAAAATTAGATTTTCTTTATAACTGTACCTTAAAAACTATTCCTTTATAATAATAAAAAATCACTGAATCTCAGTTTCGATGAAATGATATTCAGTGATTATAATTATTTTTAAATTTAGTTAATATATATAGAGCCTTTCAATAATTTCTTTACTTATGTCTATTGTAAGATCTCATGTTTCTGAAAGTGCTGTCATTCCATGAGCTGATAAATGAGTCTTTACACCAAGACTTTCAAAGAATTCTTTAGTCTTTTTAATTGCAATTTCTACTTTTTCTTCTTCACTACCACTATTAATATTCCATACACATTCTGCATATTGAACAAGCTTAGCATGCTTTTTATCAAGTCTTACATCTAATAATGCTGGTAATATAATCACTAAAGTTTGACATAGTAGCACTCCAAACATGGTTTGCACGTACATCATAGTTTTCAAATTCATTAACTGTAGTCTCCCCTACTTCTATAAGCGTTTGTAAAATACCTTCTTCCATTCTATCTTGTACCCTAGCATCTACAGGATAAGTTAAATATTGCTCAGCCACATGTACAAATGCATCAACTACACCATTTGCAACTTGAGTTTTAGGGAGCGTAAATGTAATAGTAGGCTCTACTAATGAAAACTTAGGATAAGCTAATACACTAGCCATAACATATTTTACATGTTCATGTGTTATTACCGATGAACAGTTCATTTCAGAACCAGTAGCTGGTAATGTTAAAACGTTACCAAATGGAACTACATCTACCGGAACTGGTGACATACGATATTTTGGCAAATCTATAGCATCTTCTTCATAATATGAAGCAAGTGATATTAATTTAGTTTCATCTATTACTGAACCACCTCCAACAGCAAGTATGAAATCAATATTTTCTTTTTTAACAACTGCTGCTGCTTTCATCAATGTTTCATAATGTAGATTTGGTTCTATTCCTCCAAATCCGTAAACTTTTCTTTAAGTACAGCTTTAATTCTGTCTATAAGGCCACCTCTTTTCTTTTAGCACTTCCACCACCATAAGTGATTAAAGCGGATGCCTCCTTAGAAATAACATTATCTAAACTATCAAGTCTATCTTTTCAAAATATAATATGTGTTGGATTGCATAAATCAAAATTAAACATAATATTATCACTCCTATTAATTTATTTTCTATCAGATAAAAGTTGACCACCAGATCCTATGTTTTCTGTTGAAATTTCTTTTAAAAAAACGATAATTGCCTCTTTAGGTACACTCATAATATTTGATGCCTCTAAAGTAAGATTCTTTACTAATTCACGTTTTTGCTCCTTATTTAATTTTCCTGCCTCTACTGTTATAACTGGCATAATTTTATTCCCCTTTTCTATTTTATATTTGCTTATGAGCTAACTATAACCCCTTAAGTCAGGTTAAGGTCAAGCACTTCTTTTAAAAATTTTATTTTAAAAATAAAAACCCCTTTGCTTAAGTGTATTTTATTAACCCAGCAAAAGAGTTTCCCTTTTATTTATTTTGCTTACTCTTTTTCCACTCAGCTATTAATTCATCTGTAATAGGTTGACACTTTTTATCATAAGTATCAATTTTGTAATTAATAACATCCATAGTATCTTGTATATCTTTCATTTTCTTCTCTAAGTTTGCTTTTGTTTCAAGTAATATATCCAATCTTGCATCCTTTGTTGACTCTCCTTCAATTGCGAGTTGAATATACTCGTGTATAGCTTCTAGTTGAACTCCTGCCTTTTTAAATCTCATAGCAAACTCAATCCAATGAATAGACATCTCATCATAGTTTCTAATTCCAGATTCCGTTCTAGGTACTTTAGGAATTAAACCTATCCTTTCATAATATCTTAGATTATCTACAGATATTCCCGTTTTTTGAGCAACCTCTTTTATTGTCATTCTATTCCTCCTCTTAATAATTTTTTTACATATATTTTATATCATCTAAAGTTAACTTAAGGTCAAGCACTATTTTAAAATTTAATTATTTTTTTCACTATGATTTTTTATATAACCAACATATTCATCACCCCATTCAAGCATGGTAGCAGTAACTTTTAAAAATCTTCTTCCTATTTCAGTTAATGAATATTCTACTTTAGGCGGTACCTCTCTATATATTTCCCTATGAATGATACCATCCTTTTCAAGTTCTCTTAATTGTTGTGTTAATGTGCTTTGTCTAATATCTGGTAAGGCTCTTTGTAATTCACCAAATCTTTTTACTTCATTTCGCAAATTATAGATAATTAAAAGCTTCCATTTACCAGCTACTATACTTTGTACTACAGCCATAGGACATTTGTTGCTTAGTTTTAATAATTCTTCTTTTCTCTCCATCCTTTATTTCCTCCCAATAGTACGTTTTTATGTACTATATACATAAAAAAAGAGTACTTGTATTAAACGTATTACAGTAATAGTATTATAACAAATCATATTATAAAAATAAATGTTTATAATAATATAAACTGATTAATTTAGAATGGAGAAATTAAAATGAATGAGACATTAAATAATATTTTAAGTAGAAGAAGTATAAGGAAATTCAAGCAAGAACAAATTAAGGATGAAGAGTTACAAGCAATTATTGAGGCTGCTAAGTATGCTCCAAGTGCTATGAATCAACAATCTTGGCATTTTACCGTAGTACAAAACAAAGAGGTTTTATCAAAGATAGTTGATTCTATTAAATTATCTTATAAAAACTTAGGAGAACCCAAACCAGAAAACTTTAATCCATTTTATGATTCACCAACTCTTATTATTGTAACTGGGGATGAAAAGGCAATAGCACCTCAAAATGACGGAAGCTTAGCCATTGGAAATATTTTATTAGCAGCACATTCCTTAGGAATAGGTTCTTGCTGGATTCATATATTAAATTTTATCTTTAATAAAGATGAATTTAAAGATTTAAAGAAAGAATTAGGAATACCAGAAGGTTATGTTTCTGTAGCCGCTGTAGCTTTGGGCTATAAAGATATGGAAGGAAAAGCCGCACCAAGAAAAGAAGGAACCGTAAATATTATTAAATAATTAAAGTATGGAAAGGTAATAGGTTATTATGAATTTTTGTTGGATAACATTAACCGTGAAAAACATGGAAGAATCTTTAAAGTTTTATCATGATATAATTGGTTTAAAAATTGCAGAAAGATTTAATGTAGGCAGTGATAGGGAAATTGTTATGCTTGGTAATGCTGACGGTACAAAGATAGAATTGGTATGCAATAAAACTGAAAGTATTTCAGCCAAAGCTGAAGGACTTTCTATTGGCTTTCAAGTTAAATCACTTGATTATGCTATGAAACTTTTAAAAGATAATAACATTCCTATTAAAAGAGGTCCTATTTCACCAGTACCATCATCTAAGTTCTTCTTTGTAGATGATCCTAATGGTATAGAAATTCAAATAGTTCAAAACAATTGAATATACGTTACCTTAAAAAACTCTAATCTGCAATAAGCAATGCTTTTACAGATTAGAGTTTTTTATAAATTAAGGTTAATTTCATTTATTTTATGGACTCAAATATGGAAAACGCTGTAATTTAATATTAGATATCTTTGTTAAATACCAACTTTAAGTAGCTAAAAATAAAATTGGCCCTCCTGCTAACAAAAAACTAAGGACCAAGGATGAATGATTAAAGGGATACATAATTATTTGCCCATTTGCTACTGAAATAACAATAAATAGAAAAAGCCTACATCTTTCAATTAAGTGATGATCATCAAATTTTACAGCCTCAGAAAAAAGTCTGTTTTTTAGTATTAGCTATGCAAACAACGTACCTAGAAGATCAATGGCCGATTTTTCCACCTATTCGTTTCTTACATTAGAATTATATGAAGCTCAGTTTACAATCTTTAATTCATATGTTAATCTTATACTATTATCCTCATGTTACTAGAGGTCAATATTTTATAAAAATAATTTAGTTTGGGGGATTGCGTATGTATACGCTTAAACAAATATGTGAAATAACTAACTTATCTGAACACACTGTTCGATATTATACAGATCAAGGATTGGTTCCTTCTGTTAAAAGGGATTCAAATAATCGCCGTGTATTTGATGAAAAATCCATAGATTGGCTTACAGGTATTAAACGTCTTAAAGCCTGCGGAATGAGTATTAAAGACTTAAAAACTTATGTCCATTTATGCTTAATTGGCGATGCTACTGTTGAAGAAAGATATAATATCATCTTAAATCAGAAAAAAGCAATTGACCAAAAGAAGGCTGAAATTATTCAATGTTCTGATTTTATAGATCACAAGTTAAAACATTATAAAGCCATTAAAGATAGAAAAATAGAGGATGACACAAATCCTGATAAATGGGATAAAAAAAGAGCAAACGATGAACTTTATACACTTTCTTAATATATAACCTAAATAAAAATCAATTCATATTTAAGATTTATCTACAGCAACATAGAACCAATCTATTAACATAATCAGCTAAAAAACCTCAATTCACTAAAACTAACAAGTTTTTAATTAATTGAGGCTTTTTAAGTACTCTATTAAATAATTAAATTACATTTTCACCTTTGCCACTGCATTTTTTTATCATATTGTTATTTAAGCCATCAATATGGTAATTCTTTTACTAAAATAATCATAGAAAAATAATGATTATCAGCAATTAGTTTTCACAAAAGTATTACTAACCTTAACTAATTCTTCTCGAATAGAAATATGTTGAGGACAAACTCTCTCACATTTACCACACTTAATACATTCATTAGCTCTTTTCTTGCCATGACCACTTACTAGCCAATTTTCCTGCATTTTTGCTGACTCTTCATTTTTATATAATGTAAGATAATTCATTGCTGTAAACGAACCTGAAATTCCAATATTATTAGGACATACTTTTGAGCAATAATTACAAGATGTACATGGAATTAATGGAATACTATTTAAAGCCTTTTGTGCTTCAAAAATAGTATTTCTTTCCTTATCAGATAAAGGTGTAAAATTCTTCATATATGAAAGATTGTTATTCATCTGTTCTATATTGCTCATTCCTGACAAAACTGTTATTACACCATCTAAACTAGCAGCAAAACGAATTGCCCATGATGCATAAGAAGCATCTTCATTGGCCTTTTTAAACACCCCTTTTACCGGTTCTGGTGGATTTGCTAACATCCCACCTTTTACTGGTTCCATTATAATAACTGGTTTTCCATGCTTTCTTGCCACTTCATAGCATGCCCTCGACTGAATGGCCGGATTTTCCCAATCTGCATAATTTATTTGTAATTGTACAAACTCCATTTCTGGATGCTTATTCAAAATATCTTCTAATTCTTCTGGTGTTGAATGAAAAGAAAAACCTATATGCTTAATTAAACCTTTACTTTTCTTCTCCTTTACAAAACTCCACATGTTAAAATCATCAAAAAACTTTGTACGATATTCTCCAAGATTATGGAGTAAATAAAAATCAAAGTAGCCTGCTCCAGTTTGCTTTAAAGAAGTTTCAAATTGACTAATTGCTTCTTCTCTTGTTTTACAATTAATCCACGCTGCATTTTTTGTTGCTAACTGAAACTTCTCTCTAGGATATCTTTCTACAAGCGCCTGACGAATTGCATCTTCACTACCAGCATAAGCCCATGCTGTATCAAAATATGTGAAGCCCTCTGAAAGAAAAGAATCTACCATCCTCTTTACTTGTTTAATATCTATAGCCTCTTTATCTTTAGGCAAACGCATTAATCCAAAACCTAATTTTTTAATTTCTTCTCCGATACTTTTCATAATATTTCTCCCTTTCAATTTTAATTTTATAAAGTACTACTTTCATAAATGATAAAACAATATATTAGCTCTAGTAACTGAAAATAATATGCTTGCAATTATATGCTATCATCCTCGAGTAACTCAAAGTCAAGTCTTTTTGAATTTTCATTTTATAATAATTGTAAATTTATTGCGAAAAATTTTAAAAAAAGTCCTTGACCTTAAGTCGAGTTAAAGGTTTATAGTTAATTCATAAACAAACACCAAAAATAAAGGAGACAAGAAAAATGAAAATAACAGTTATTACTGGAAGCCCACGTAGAAAAGGAACATCAGCTTTATTGGCCGACAAATTCATTGAAGGCGCAAAAGATGCTGGACATGAAGTATTACGTTTTGATGCTGCATTTGAAGATGTAAAACCATGTTTAGCTTGTGAGTATTGTGCAAATCATAATGGTGAGTGTGTACGTAGGGATGCTATGAATACATGGTATGACAAAATGATAGCTTCAGATATGGTAGTATTTGTAACACCATTATATTATTACGCAATGTCCACACAAATAAAAACAGTTATTGACCGTTTCCACGCTAATAATGGAAAACTTGCTGGAAATAAAAAAGCAATGATTTTTGCAACTTCTTACGGTGCAGATGACTGGACAATGGAAGCCCTAGAAAAAAATTATGAATCTATACTTCGCTTCATGAATTGGGAGGATGCAGGAAAGTTATTTGCAATTGGATGTCCTTCAAGAGAAATTATTGAAAATTCCGAGTTCCCAAGTAAAGCATACGAATTGGGGAAAAATATAAAATAAAGGTTAATTAAAAGGAGCTTAAAATCATGCCAGTTATAACAGTAGAAGCAGGAATATTAAATAAAGAACAAAAATGTACTTTAGTAAAATACCTTACTAAAACAGCATCGCATATTATGAATGTACCTGAACAAGCAATTATTGTTTTATTAAAAGAAAATGATATGAATAATATAGGTTTTGGTGGAAAATTAATGTCTGAAGGAAATGCTTAGCCTTAAGGATAAGAGGATACAGCTAATAAGTCGTATCCTCTTCTTTTTAAGAACTCCTTCATATTTAATCTAAAAAAAGTTACACAATATAAAAAACAAAATCATCCTTCTGATATTTTTCTCTTAAATTTTGTAGCACTTTTTAAAAATTCTTAATAATATATAGTATAAATCATAATTTAAAATATAGGTTTAAACAAAAACATTAGGAGAGATAAAAAAATGGATTACTATGATTATTATGATGAAATAGATGATTATTCAGAAAATGATTACAATGAAAATTACTATGATAAAAAGAAACCTTCTAATTCTTCAAATTATAATTCCAAACCTAACCATACTAAAAAGATTTCATGTGAATCAAATATGCCATTTCCCCCAATTGAAGTGACAAAATGTAATACAAGCTATGCAAATCTTATATATGATTCGTATGCTTCAAGTGGCGGCAGTGAACTTCAAGCAATAACTCAATATATTTACCATCACGAAACTATATTTAATAAGGAAGTTTCTGATACTCTTTTAAATATAGCTATAGTTGAAATGAAACATCTTGATGCTCTAGCTTCATTAATATTCAAATTGGGTGGAAAACCTGCCTTCTTTAATAGCAATAGAGATTGGTTCTCTACTGGTCAATTAGCTTACTTGGATAATATATACAAAATGGAATGTCCACCTTGCAGCAAAGATTATTTATGTTCCAAATTAAATGCTGATTTAGCAGGTGAAAAAGCTGCTATACGAGGCTACAAGGATTTAATTGAGCAAATAAGAGATCCAAAAGTTGATGCTGTTATAGAAAAAATTATATCTGATGAGAAAGTTCATGTTAAAATTTTAGAAGGCTTTATATCCAAATACTGTACTGGAAACAGAAGCTGATTTTTGATATAATGTAGTACAAAATAGCAGTTGGCATTTAACTCTATGTCTTCTGCTATTATTTTATATGTATTAAGAAAGGAAGAATAGCTTTGGATAGTTTATTATTTGGAATTTCAGGTATACCAAATGGAGATGGCATTGAAAAATTTTCTTATAGTACAGGAATAGAATACTTAAAAAATATTGGTCTTGATGCTATGGAGTTACCATTTGTAAGAAGCGTTAATATAACAGATAAAAATAAGGATATTGTTTTGAAAAAGAAAAATGAAAGTAACTTATATATATCCGCTCATGGATCTTACTATATAAATTTGAATTCAGATGAAGAAGAAAAACAAAAAGCCTCCTTAGAAAGAATAGTGAAGGGTGCTGAAGCTTTAAAAAAAGTAGAAGGCCGAAGTTTAATATTTCATCCTGGCTTTTACTTAAAAGATTCAAAGGAAGAAACTTTCCATACTATAAAAGAAAATTTAAAAAAACTACCTGATATAGGTGTTGATTTTCGGCTTGAAACCACTGGAAAACCCACACAATTTGGTTCTTTAGAGGAAAATGTTGCATTATGTATGGAAGTTAAAACCTGTAAGCTTTGTATTGATTTTTGTCACCTTCACGCAAGATACAATGGTCTTTTCAAAACTGTGGAGGATTTTGATAAAGTACTTTCTTACGTTGGCGAAAAGCTTGGAGCTGAAGCTTTAAAGGACATGCATATACATATGTCTGGAGTAAATTACGGCATAAAAGGAGAAAAAAATCACCTTCCTTTTAAAGAAAGTGATTTTCCATATGAAAAATGCATAAAATCCTTTGTGAAATTTGATATAAAAGGCTGCATAGTATGCGAAAGTCCCTTACTCGAAGAGGATTCTCTTCTTATAAAGAAAATTTATGAAGCTTCTTAATTTATAGTTTCTTTTTTATAAGTTTTATTTCTAAACCCTTTAGCTTCAGAAACTTTTCTGTTTATCTTATTTATTTTCAAAGATATACATGTTCTACAATGCCCAGGTGTATCATTAACACATATTTTACCTGGGTAAAGAGCATATAATTTTCTCGCTTCTCCTTCTGTAACATTAGGCATAACAACATTTGCACCACTTGTAAGTGCTATAGACCTTCCATTAGGATAAAGTGATTCCATAGCTGTTGTTGCAGGAATATTTATATCTGGCAAAAGGAGTCTAATTAAGGCAGTTACTTTTATACTTAAAAAGAATTCTCCTCCCTCTTCTTCTCCAAGCGGTGTATCTTCATTAGGTATAAAAGGCCCTACACCTATCATATCTGCATCTATTTTTTTAAAAAATAATATGTCATCTGCCAAAGATTCCATGGTTTGATTTGGAAGACCTACAAGACACCCAGAACCGACCTCATATCCAAGCTCTCTTAAATCATAAAGACATTTCTTTCTATTCTCATGACTCATTTGAGGATCTAATTTTTCATAAAGCTCTTTATCTGTGGTTTCAATTCTTATAAGATATCTGTCTGCTCCTGACTTTTTGTACTCTTCATACTCCTCAAAAGTTTTTTCTCCAATACTTAAGGTGATTGCCATATCTAATTTTTTTATTTCACTTACTATATATTTTATTTTATCTACTGTATAGTAATCATCCTCACCGGATTGAAGCACAACAGTTTGATAACCATAGCTTTTAGCACCTTTTGCAAGTGAAATTATCTCATCAGGTTCCAATCTGTATCTTTTTATATTTTTATTATCTCTCCTTAAGCCACAATACATGCAGTTCCTTTTGCATATATTAGAAAATTCTATTAAACCTCTTAAATGAACTTCATCGTAAACATACTTTTCACGAACTCTATCTGCTGCTTTAAATATTTCTTCGTTATGATCATTATCCTTCAATAAAGTTACTAGTTCATTCTTTGTTAATTCATGTGTTACCTCTGCTTTATTAATTAACTTTATTATATTATCCATATTTTCTCCTATCCTCAATTTTAGGCTTAACTATTTGAATAGACGGCCTACTTAAAACCTTTTTAACAACTTCAATTATATAATCTTCACTTAATAATTGAATATCCTTCACTTCATCGTAAACATCTCCTGGTCTGCCAAACATTATCTCATAGGTTGAAAGTTCCTTTGCTAATTGAATAGATCTTTCAAGCTTTAAAAGTCTTTTTATTTCCATAGATTTTTCTATTTTTAAAAGCCTATTCTTCGAAAATACACCTTTTAAATTCATTGCTTCTCCAATAACTTCATTCACAAATTTAATACTTTTATCTAAATTGTAGGAGGCTGTTCCAAGTCCTATATAAAATAATTTTATTCCGCCATCATTATTTATTTTACTATATACATCATATGCAAGTCCATATTTAGTTCTTATTTTGTCATATAACATAGAACTTGTTCCTTCACCAAATATAACATTAAAAGCCCTTAAAGCTTTTATTTCCGTATTACTTAATTTATGTATAGGCGCTAAATACTGAATTACCGCTCCTTTTATATCCATTTCACTTGTAAATGTTCCAGAAATATTATTTTCATATTCATAATTAACTAAATGAAAATTCTTATCATTTTTCAAATTCATATACTTTGAAATAATATTTATTACTTTGTCTTCTTTTAGTGACGTTACAACGCTTATAGCACAATTATTGGCTGTATAATATCTTTCATAAAAATCCTTTATGTCTTTTAACGTAAAGCTCTTTATATTTTCTTCATTCCCTATTATGCACTCTTTTAATCTTATATTTGAAAAAGAATTTTTTAATAATTCATCCTCACAAAATTGCTGCTTATCATCTTTCCATTCTTTAAGTTCTTCACATATTACATTCTTTTCTTCTTCAAACCCCTCCTCAGGAAAAGTAGGATTTACAAGTATATCGCTATAAAGTTCAAAGCCTTTCTCAAAATCCTCTGAAAGAGTAGTACCATAATATATAACATAAGGAAAATTAGTCATAGCATTATTAAAACCAAATATTTCATCGAATTCTTTATTTATATGGGCTTCACTTCTTCTCTTAGTTCCCTTAAATATGCAGTGTTCTACTGTATGAGCTAATCCATACTGTCCTTTTTTTTCACATGAAGCCCCTGCTCTAAAAGCAATACAAAATGACGTAACGTTACTTTCTCTATATTCATATATTATTTTTATTCCATTTTCTGCATATAGTTTTTTCATATAATTTTCACTCCAGCTATAATTTTTCAAAGAAAAACTTACCTTATATTCATACTGTAGTATAAATATAAGGCAATATCTTAATCATTATTTCAAAGCATCCTCCACAAAATTTACAAGCATGCCCTCTTTTAAAGTTTCAACTTCAGCCTTGCTCTTTAACGTTTCAACTAGTTTAAGAGCAAAATATATAGCCGTTGCAGGTCCTCTGCTTGTTAATATGTTATCATCCTTAACTGTTACTTCTTTAAGATAATTACAATGCCCCATTTTCTCTTCAAAACCAGGATAAGAAGTTGCCTTCTTTCCATCTAATATTTCAGCCTCTCCTAAAACCATTGGTGCTGCGCAAATAGCAGCTACAATTTTCTTTTCTTTATTAAATTCTTTAACTGCATTTATAACAAATTCACTATTTTTTAAATGTTCAGCCCCTGGCATTCCACCAGGAAGCACCAATCCATCATAATCTTTAAGATTAATCTGTTTTATATTTGTATCTGCAAAAACTTTTATATTGTGTGCCCCTACTACCTCGCTATTATCAAGAGAGCACATATCACAAACAATATTAGCTCTTCTAAGTACATCCACTACACTAAGGGCCTCTATTTCTTCAAAACCATCTGCTAAAAACAATAAGATTTTCATAAAAAACCTCCTACCTAACTTTTATTTCACTAATAAAATCTGTCATTAAAAGAGTAGTAACATTTTTACCCTTTCCACCTCTATTTTGAACTTTTATATCTTCAATTGCAACCTCAATTTTATCATTAAGTTTTGATTTAAGTATTATCTTATGTGAATTTTCCTTAACAACAAAACCATACTCCGTAGAATCTTCTTCATTTAAACTTATACCAGTAACTCCTGATGCAATTTTTCCCATTGCACTAACTGCTGATGATAAGAATTTTATTCCCATTGCCTTTTTAGTTATAAGTAATATTTCTTCCTCTTCCTTTTCAGAAATATCTACATTTATTAAAATATCTTCTTTGTTTCTTAACTTATAGCATACTTCAATTCCACTCACATCTTTAAATTCAACTAGCCTAGTCTTTTTTACGAACCCTTTAGCACTGAAGAAATATAAAAATTTATCTTCGTGGAACTCATCTATTGAAATAGTCTTTATTACTTTTCTATGTGAATTAAATTCTTCATAAAGCTCACTTAAATTTATAGACTTATCATCCATGTTTTTAAACATATATGAAGGCATGATAATTACCTTACCATCATCTATAAAAATCATGAGAGTACTTACTGTTGTTGTATCTATATAATTTCCTCTAGAAGAACCTTGTGTTTTAATTGTACCATTTTTACTTACTTGAATTCCAAAGGTTCTATAATCATCATCTTCTACAAATTCAACCGAAATAATTTTATCTAGTGGTGAAATATTTATAGCTTCATGCCCTATTTTATTTCTATCCATTTCCTCAGTCAAAGGTTCTTTTACTGTAAAATGGAGTCCTTTTTCTGTAGACACCTTTATAAAACCTTCTTCTCTTGTTCTTAAAACAATTTCGGTCTTTACTAATTTTTCATCTTTTTTAAGCTTTAATGCCATTATTTTTGAATATATAGTATCAAACTTGTGAAGAGCCGTTTTCTTTATATTCCCTTTATCTGTTATAAATATAATATCCTTTTGCTCACTTAAATTTTCTACGGAATAAATATTTAGTATATTTTCATTTTCTAAATCCAATCCCTTTAGGATATTATCAACCTTTTCTCCTTTTTCTTTCCACTTATATTCCGGAATGCTATTACCCTTAAGTTTATACATATTTCCTTCATCCGTAAATATAAGGAGATTATGTGCTGTATTTGTTTCAATTAAAAATCTATTAAAGTCACCTTCTCTATACTCTATATCCTTTATATCTGAATTAGATCTTAAATAAGTTTTCTTCGGAACACTTTTTACATATCCCTCATTAGACATGGTAACAACAATATCTTCTACAACTGTAAACTCTTCTGCATCTATTTTAGCTTCACTATCATCCTCAACTACAGCAGTACGTCTATCTTCACCATATTTTTTTTCCACTTCTTTAAGTTCACTTTTTACTACCCTAAGTAGTTCTTTTTCATCACTTAATATTTTTTCAAGCTTTTTAATCAACTTAAGAAGTTCTTCATATTCCTTTTTAAAGGTTTCTATTTCAAGACCAGTAAGCTTATACAACATAAGTTCAACAATTGCTGTTGCTTGTTCATTATTAAATCCAAACTTTTCTACAAGATTTTTCTCTGAGTCCTTTTTAGACTTAGAAGCTCTTATAGTGCTTATAATCTCATCCATAATGTCTATTGCTTTTATAAAACCTTCCACAATATTAAATCTCTTTTTAGCTACATTTAAGCTGTATGTAGTTCTTTTAGTAACTATATCTTTTCTATGGTTTACATAGTGCATTATTATAGTTTTTAGATTCATTGTTTCCGGTTTTCCATCAGCTAAAGCTACCATATTAAAATTAATATTACACTGAAGTTCAGTTTTTTTAAACAAATATTTCAGAATCTTATTTACAGTTTCTTCATCTGCGGATTTTTTAAATTCTATTACTCCTCTAATACCTCTTCTATCTGATTCGTCTCTAATATCCGATATACTTTCAAGGATTTTAGAGTGTTTTTTATCCGCCGTCATTTCAGAAATAGTTTGAAGTATTTTAGCCTTATTTCTTCTATATGGGAATTCACTAATTACTATAGAAAGCCTTCCACTCTCAAGCCTTTCTATTTTCGTTTTTGCTCTTAATGTTACTTTTCCTTCTCCCGTTTCATAAGCCGCTATTAAAGAATTTTTTCCGATTATTATTCCTCCTGTTGGAAGATCCGGGCCTTTTACATACTGCATAAGCTCTTTAACTGTTACATTTTTATTATCTATGTACTTTAAAACAGCATCTATAACTTCTCTTAAATTATGAGGTGGAATATTGGTAGAAAGTCCAACAGCAATTCCAAATGCTCCGTTTACTAAAAGATTAGGATAGGCCGCTGGAAGTACTGAAGGTTCTTTTTCAGAACCAGAGTAATTATCTACCATTTTAACCACATTTTTATCTATATCATTTATCATTTCAAGCGCTATTGGTGTAAGCCTTGCTTCAGTATAACGCATAGCAGCCGCACTATCTCCATCTATACTTCCCCAGTTACCATGTCCATCTATTAAAGGGTGTCTTGTTGTAAAATCTTGTGCTAAAATAACCATAGACTCATAAACTGAAGAATCACCATGAGGATGATACTTTCCTAAAATGTCACCTACTATCCTAGCTGATTTATAATACGGCTTATCTGGAAATGCTTTTAGCATATATGCACCATATAAAATCCTTCTATGAACAGGTTTTAATCCATCTCTTACATCTGGAAGTGCTCTATCCTTTGCAACTTCAACCGCATAAGGAAGGTAGTTTTCTGGCATAGCCTCCTCTAGTGGTATCTTTATAATATTATTATCCTTAGGTATATTAACTTTCTTTCCCATTCTAAGTCCTCCCCAAACTATTAAAATTCAGCGTATTTATACATATAATTTTTTCTAGGTTCAACCACGTCTCCCATAAGAAGAGATACCATTTTTTCAGCCTTTGCCGCATCCTCTATAGTAACCATTTGAAGAGTTCTTGTTTCTGGATTTAAAGTAGTTTCCCAAAGTTGATCTGGATTCATTTCTCCAAGACCTTTGTATCTTTGTATAAGATATCCTTTTCCAACTTCTTTTTTTGCTTCATCAAGCTGTTCATCGCTATAAGCGTATTTTACTACTTCACCTTTTTTAGTATTCTTGTATACCTTATATAATGGTGGAAGAGCTATATAAAGATGTTCATTTGCTATAAGCTGACGCATGTACCTATATACATAAGTCATCCACAAAGTTCTTATATGATAACCATCTACATCAGCATCACTCATTATTATTATTTTGTCATACCTTAAATCTTCTTCCTTATAATTATCCAGTATTCCTGTTCCTACAGCAGTATTAAATATTTTTAATTCTTCACTTCCAAGCACATTTTCAAGCTTTTGCTTTTCAGTATTCATTATTTTTCCTTTAGAAGGCATTATACTTTGAAATCTTCTATCCCTAGCTTGCTTTGCACTTCCTCCTGCTGAATCTCCCTCAACTATTATAAATTCGCAAAGAGATGCATCTTTAAGAGTACATACCGCTATTTTACCTGCAAGTGGTGCTGTTCCTTTTCCTACTTTTTTCTTTTCAGCATCATTAATTTTTTTTATTTTTTCTCGTCTTGCAGCAGCATTTACAGCATTTTTTATTATCACTATTGCAGTATCCTTATTATCCTCAATCCATTCCGAAAAGCCTGAATAAGACAAATCATTCATCATAGTATATGCTTCATTATTTCCAAGCTTTGTTTTAGTTTGTCCTTCAAAAACTGGATTTGTAAGCTTAATTCTTATTATAGCTGTCATACCTTCCCTTACATCGTTACCCTCAAATTCCTTATCCTTTTCCTTCAACACTCCAAGCTTTTTAGCCCATTCTTTGAAGGCTCTTGTCATTCCTGTTTTAAAACCAGCTTCATGTGTACCAGCTTCTGTTGTAGGAATATTATTTACATAACTTGCAATGTATTCAGTAGTTGAATCTGTAAATTGAAGGCATACTTCCCCATAAAGTTTAAGTCCACTGATCTCCCTTTCTCCATCAAATATTATTGGAATTTTATGAAGAACAGTTTTACTTTCATTTAGATAATCTATAAAATCGAGAAGTCCCCTTTCTGAATGATATGTCTTTACTACAGGCTCATCTTCTCTATGATCTTCTAATATTAAAGTTATTCCTTTATTTTGAAAAGCGATTTCTTTTAATCTTTCATCTATAATATCAATCTTAAAATCTGTACTTGTAAAAACTCTTTCATCAGGCTTAAAGGTTACCTTCGTTCCTTTCTTATCTGTTTTACCGATTTTTTCAATTGGTGTTACTGGTGTTCCTGGCATATCCCTTTTAAGTTCTTTATCATACGCATATTCAAATCTTTGTCTATATATGTACCCATTTTGATAAACCTCAACCTCAGTCCACTTTGATAGAGCATTTACAACTGCTGCACCTACTCCATGAAGTCCTCCTGATGTTTTATAGTTTTTGTTATTAAATTTTCCACCAGTATGAAGCTCTGTATACACCATTTCAACTCCGGATTTTTTCTTTATTGGATGTATACCTGTTGGAATTCCCCTTCCATTATCTATTATTGTAACACTTTTATCTTTATTTAATATTATTTTTGCCTCGTCTCCAAAACCATTTGTAAGTTCATCTATAGCATTATCAAGTATTTCCCATATGCAGTGATGAAGTCCCTTTGCTCCAGTTGAACCTATATACATTCCCGGTCTTATTCTTACAGGCTCAAGTTTCTCTAGAGATGTAAGGGAGGTAACATCATAGTTTTCAATATTTTCATTTTTATCCATTAAGTCCGTCCTCCGATAATCAATATAAAAAATAAAGTAATGAAATTAATTCATTACCCCACTATTCTAAAATCATAAAAGGTTTTTTATAATTTGTCAACACATCAAAAATATAAACTTTCTTTCTTTATGTCAATATTTCATTTAATATTTCGTCACTATCTACAATTTCTTTAGCAATTTTAACATTTTCTTCCACATGCAAATAAGTATACCTAAAAGGCTTTATACTACATGCTTCATCAATAGCCCTTTTAAAATCATTTTTCTTCATATTTAATTCTTTTACGTAGTCAAAAAATCCAGTATCTCTTAAAATTTTCTCAATTCTTTTTTCCCTATGTTTTTGAACCTTAGACATTATATAAGTTGCTATTCCAACTTGAATTCCATGTAAATTAGGATTTATCAAAAATTTATCAAGTGCATGTGATATTAAATGTTCAGCACCACTAGCAGGTGAGCTATTATCAGCAATTTCCATGGCTATACCATTCATTATAAGAGAATCTACAAGTTCTTTTAAAAAAAGTTCATCCTTTATACTTTTAAAATCAGTTCTTACAAAGCTATTAACTGATTTTTTGGATATCATAACAGCAAAATCATCCATTCTTGATTTGCCATTTTCCTCCTCGAATTTCCAATCATAAAGAGCTGTTATGTTGGATACAAGATCACCTATACCAGAGTATATAAACTTTTCAGGGGAACTCTTTATTACATCTATGTCTACTATTATTCCCTCTGGAGTTTTTGCAGGTACAGAGGTTCTTCTTCCATTTATCATAAGCGATGCAACTGGACTTGAAAATCCATCATTGGATGTAGAAGTTGGTACACTTATAAAAGGGATCTTCCTTAAAAAAGCCATATACTTAACAGCATCTATTACCTTTCCTCCACCTACAGCTATAAGTGTATCTACCTCGTTTGTTATATTAAAAGCATTAGTTCCAATTTCATCAAAGTCTATACTTTTAACCGTTTTTTTGTCTTCAACCTTAATTTTTTCATTTTCCAGTGAACTTTCAATTTTTTCACCAAATAATTCATATATACCTTCTCCAAAATAAAGTGAAACTTTCTTAGAATTTCCCCTTTTTATTATTTGTCCTATGTTATTTATATTTCCATTTCCAACTTCAAGTATTAAAGGAATTGCTATTCTATGAGATATTCCTTTCAAAATCCCCACTCCTTCAAATATTTTTCTACGTATTTTAATACTTCATCAAATCCATCAAATGCTATAAATTCTTTATTTCTCTCTTTTAAAAAATCACGTAATTTACTCTTTGCAAAAACCACATCTGATAAAATTGCAGGTTCAATGTCAGGTGTACTATCTCCTGCATAAAACACCTTCTTATAGCTGCTTTTTAACTTTTTAACTACCTTACCTTTATCTATTCCATAATTTCCAGAATAAAATTCATCCTTTGGATTTAAAACAAAGTGAAGCCCATTATCTTTATATACACTTTTATTAGAATATATATCTACATCTTTTATACCTGCATTTTCAAAAACTTTATCAATATAATAATTGGCTCCTGCACTTACTACTACAAAATCTCCACCATTTTCTTTTATCTTTTCTATAAATTCCTTTATAAAAGGGTCAATTGATATGGTGAGTACATCTTCTATTATTTCCTTCTCCCCTCTACCAATGTGACTGAAAACATATCCTAGATAATCAACATCTGTTATCTTATTATTTCTCCAATCCTTATATAATTCTCCTACTTCTTCTTTTAAATATTTATCTGTTATTATTTTATAAAAATCTCTTTTGCTTATTGTTCCATCAAAATCAGATATAAATACAAAGTTCTTCATTTAAAATTCCTCCTAAAGCCTATTTTTCATTATAACTATGCCTAAAAGTCCCGGTCCTGTATGAACTCCCGCTACTGGACTAATTTCTCCTAAAAAAAGATTATCAATATTATCAATACTTGAAACCAGATTTTTTAATCTGTCTATCTCCTCATAAGCTCCTCCATGCATAACCCATACATCACAATTATTCTCCAAAATCGTATTTTTTACTATTTCAATAAGCTTTTTAATAGCTTGCTTTTTACCTTTTGCTTTAGAATGAGTATAGTACACACCCTCATCATTTATTGAAATTATAGGTTTAATATCAAGTAATTGTCCTACTGTTCCCGAAACTTTACCTATCCTTCCACCCTTTATTAAGTACTTTAAAGTATCTACTACATAATAAACCTTTATATTGTTCCTAATTTCAGGCATTTTTTCTATTATGTACTGAAAACTTCTACCTTCACATATCATTTCCCCACATTCCTTAACAATGGCACCTTCTCCCATAGTTATAGATTTTGAGTCGAAGATAAAACTTTTAATTCCTTTATGATTTTCACTTACTATTTTCAAACTATTATGTGTACCTGATAAATTTGAAGATATTGTAACTGCAATAACATGCGTATATCCTTCATTTTCAAGCTCAGTATACAATTTTTCCATATCACCCATAGATGGAAGTGATGTAGACGGAACTTCTATATGTAAATTATCATAAACCTCTTTTGGAGAAATTGTCACCCTATCTATATATTCCTTATCCTTATATATTATCCTAAGCGGAAGTACCTTTAAATCATATTTTTCTATCATACTAATATCTACATCTGATGTGCTGTCCGTTACCAAAGCTATTTTTTCCATGTTTTAATCTACCTACCCTACATTTTATAATATTTAATTAATAACCTAACTCTTCTTCAACTATAATAACCTTAATTCTTCCCCTTTCTCCCTGTCTTTTTATTAATGTATATTCATTACAAATTCTATCCGAACTTTTACAATCCATACAGTACCCAACTTTAGTACATGGAGTATTTTTATTCAATCTTTTTGCGTTTGTTGGTGCAGAAATTCCTCTATTTCTTTTAATTGCTTCATCTACATCTTTAACTATTTTATTTATTCCTGCAATAACTATAACTTTATCTGGTCCAAAAAGCATCGCTGCAACCCTATTACCATTGCCATCTACGTTATATAATTCTCCATTTTCAGTTAAAGCATTAGTACTAACAATATAACTATCTGCAAAAAAACTTTTTCTAAATATATCTTTTATCTCTTTTCTATTTAAACCCTCTTTGTATCTATCCAAAAAATTATAGTTTCTATTTCTTATATGTTCTATTACACCTGTTTCAAAAAGTGTCATAGAACCTCCCACTGCAACTGTCTCACCCTCAAGTACAATGTTGTCAATAATATCTATTATATCCTTAGTACTTTTCGCCAAATAAGCTTCCATATTATTTTTTTCAAGATTATCCATAGTTCTCTTTATTTTTTCCTTAATCATCCACGAAACATTTGAATCCATATCTTATTTATTCCTCCTTACCTTAAATTAATTTATAACTTCCATTCATAAAAGGTAAATTTAATACCTCAAGCGATTTTTCAATAAGAATACCTTCACGAGTAGGATAATTGAATCCATAACTTTCTTTTATAGCAGAGGTTACAAATTGCATGCCTCTACCTACTGCCTCTGGCAAGTTATCCCCCTTTAAAATTCGTCCAAGTATCGCACTAGCAAAACTATCTCCTGTACCAGGATAACTTACCGGGATATATTCATTTGTTACTTTCCAAAACTTATTTAATCTTTTTTCATAAACTATGACGTTTATTACTCCCTTATCTTTGCTTTCTGGTACACTTGTCATAATTACAATATCTGGTCCCATAGCTGCTAATTCTAAAATCCAACTTTTTATAGTTTCTTCATCTAAATTAACATCGTATTTTTTATTTAATAAATATGCTGCTTCAGTGAAATTTGGAGTTATTATATCTGCACTTTTTATGAGTTCTCTCATGCTTTCTACCATTTTATTATCCATAGTTTGATATAGCTTTCCTTCATCCCCCATAACAGGATCAATTAAAACAACAGTGTTTTCATTAGAAAATTCTCTTATAAATTCACTTATAATCTCAACCTGCCTTGGTGAACCTAAAAAGCCAGTATAAATAGCATCAAATTCTAAATTTATTTTTTTCCAATGATCCATAAATGCCTGCATATTATCTGTTAAATCAACAAAACTATAATCATCAAAATCTGTTGTGTGAGTAGATAATACCGCTGTTGGCATAGGACAAACCTGAATTCCCATATATGAGAGTATAGGAATTATAGCTGTTAAAGAAGCTCTACCAAATCCAGATAAGTCATGTATAGCAGCAACTCTTTTTACTGTTCTAGTCATACTAATCCTCCAATATTATTTAAGTCTATATGTACTATAGTTTTTATATTCTACTACTTCTATATCATCGTCACGCTTAAATTTATCAAAAATTTCTTCTTCATTTTTGCATTTCCTTGATTCAAGAAAGCTTTTAACTTCAAATTTATTCATAGGATGTCTTGATATTATACTTTTAATGGCCTCAAAATCATCTTTTATTTCACTAAAGAACGCGCCAGATGAAAGTCTCTGTATAGAGGTACCCTTAAGGATTTTAATAGCCTCATCTAATTTTTCTTTAGAAGGTTCCTTAACATATCCTTCAGCTGGAGGTCTTACTGGTGTGTTGATATACAATCTATCGTATCTAACCTTATCTAGTATTTTTCTTATTTCCTTAAGTTCATCTGTAGAATCATTAAATCCATCAACTATCATTGTTTCCATCCAAAGCTGACCTCTATATTCCTTAGAAAATTTCACAAGAGCCTCTGTAACATCATTAAAATTTATTTTTCCATTAGGTCTATTTATCCTTTTAAAGGTAGTCTCATTTCCAGCATCAAGAGATGGTAATACTATATCCGCTGCTTTTAATGCCTTTCTTACTCTGTCGTAAACAAGCATTGATCCGTTTGTTATAACTGCAACCGGCTTTTCTGTTAGATTTTTCAATCCAATTATCAGCTCCTCTAAATCATAACTCAATGTGGGTTCTCCTTCTCCAACTACGGTTACAACGTCCATTGCTATATTCTCTTTAAGATAGTCTCTAAATTCTTCTAAAATATCCTCTGTTTCAAAAAATTTCTTAGGTTCCTTCATTAAATTTTTAGTTCTACCAAGCTGACAATAAACACATGAGTATGTACAACTTCTTTTTTCTATTGGACTTATTCCTAAAGAATTTCCCATTCTTCTCGAAGGTATTGGTCCAAAAATATATTTATATTCCTTCATTTTCCTAAATAACCCCCGTATGTGATTTATTATATTTAAAACAATAATTGTTAATATGTATAAAATACTTACCTATTATCAGATTCTAGTCTTAATTATACCACAATTTACTATGCTCAAAATATTTTATATTATATAAAAGAATATAGGATATATATTTTCTAATATATCCTATATTAATATCACAAATCATACTTTTGATTATACCTTTGTATCTTCTTATTCCCAATTTTTCCACCAATAGACCCCGCTTCTTTTGAGGTCAAATCACAGCCATACTTAAATTTCAAATTTATCCCAATATCATTTGCTGCCTCCATTTTAAAAATATTAAGCTTCTCTTTTTCTTCTGGTACTAATTTCTTATTATAATTTGCCATTACTGCACTCTCCATTTACTAAAACTTTTATACCTATTTTTAGTAAATAAAAAGTATTTTATTCAAAACCTTGTTATAAAAAATAAAAAAAATACGAAAGGTATAAAACATACCTTTCGCCAAAATTTAGAATAAAATAATTTATTCTATTACCATAGATTGAAAGATGGAAACGAAAATAATCGATATGTACTCAATTATTTTACATTTGATAAAATACACATTTCACTGCATATTTTATACAATTAAGGTATTTTAAATAAAAATTTTAATATACTTAATTAAATTTTTATTTTGGAAAATACTTCTTAATCAATGCACCATATTATATCATATTTTTACATTCAAAGTAAAATTTACAGTATCATTTTTTTATTATTAATCTTTAATTTTCTCACTTTTAAGTGTTTTTTCGTGATTTATCTTACTTATTATAGTTTATAATATACGCTTAAATTTATATATATATGTATTTTGATTTAACCTAACCTTTTACCTAATTTTTTTTAATTGAAACTCGTAAAAAATACTCAATTCAAATTCGTTCCTCCGCGCAATACGACATATAATGAATTAATTTACATATATTCAAATTAATGTTGTTTTTATATTTTAAATATGAAAAAGACAAGGCTGCATACACTGTCAACCTTGTCTAAATGCATTGTAAAATTTAAAATATCCTTTTACAAATTATAAAATATTACACTGTAATTATTTTTTAAACATATTCAAAATAATCTTTAGCACCTCTGTTAATATTTTAAAATCACTTGCCATATTTTCTTTTTTATCTATTATTGAACTAGTTACTTCTACAGCTGCTTCACTTACCATATTAAAATTTTCCGTCATTTCACCCGCATTTTTTACAACCTTAGGTAATTCTTCTGTAACACTCGAAATATTTTTACTATTTGAATCTAGAAATTTATTTACTTTATACATAAAATTACACATACGCTTTAACAATATTATTAAAAAAATCAAAGCAACTACTCCTAAGATCCCTAGTAGCACGCAAAAAAGCGTATAAACATTTATATACATATACTTCCCCCTTAATCCAATTTTGCTTTATGTGTCAAATACTCTTTTAACTTTTTCTTTGATTGCTGAAAATCTAATTTTTCTCTGACTTTAGAAGTAGATTTCTCTATATATCTTTCATCCTCTAGTTCACTGTCCTCAGTTTTCTTCTGCTTGTCCAATTTTAATTTTTTCAATAAAGAAACTGAAATAATACCCAATGCCCCAGCTACTACTACACATTTTAATTTTTTCCCTTTGTTTTTTTTTAATTTAAGTAACAATTAAATTCCTCCTCCTCTACTACCTATTAATTATCTATTATATATCATCTTCAATGTAACTTCTACAACAACTTTCTAATAAGTCATACAATTTCCATATTAACATTTAATTTCTTAATATAATAAAAGAACAATTAATACTAATTCTTACACTCCACTAAAATGTATCATAAGGTAGCAAAACTTCATATTATAATATCATAAATTTGAATCAGGTGATTAAATGACTAATAATACATTAAAATTTAATACTATTAATTTAAGAAATAAATTTTATTACAAAAATACTCCTTATGTATCTATAGTGACTGTCACAAATAAATCAAACTATTTTGACAATATAATAGAAAATTATAATAGATTAAAATACAACAACAAAGAACTAATAATTATTTTTAATATAGATAACATAAATATTCAACATTATAATAATTATACAAAGAATCTTTTAAATGTAAGAGTATTTCATATAGATGAAAAATATACTTTAGGTTATTGTCTAAACTTCGGAATATCAATATCAAGATATAACTATATTGCAAAAATGGATGATGATGATTACTATGGAGCTAATTATTTAACTGATGAAATTAATGCTTTTAACTATACAGATGCCAAAATAATCGGAAAATCTAGATATTTCACATATTTTGAAGATACAAATGAAATAGGAATTAATAAAAATCCCACTCACAGATATGTTATTTCTATTGCTGGTGGAACTCTATTATTTAAAAAAGATTTATTTAAACATCATAAATTCAGACACTTAAATGTAGGCGAAGATGTTAGCTTTTTAAGGGATTGTTTTAAATCCGGTATAAAAATTTATTCTGTTGATCCCTTCAATTATGTATATATAAGACATAGATCCTTAGAGGAACATAATTGGAAAGTGCCCTCCCAACTATTAAAAAGCCAATATTTAAAGCTTTATAAAATCACTGATTATGGTAGTATAGTTAAAATATAAGGGCTTTGTAATCTAACTTTTTGTAATTCAAACTCCTCACTTTTTATACAAAATATTCAAAAATAAGCCTCTTTTGTAATTACACCTTGAATTTATATTTTTTTTGAAGAATAATATAATAAGTAAGGGGGAATTAAATTGCACGCTAGAAAGTATAAAGAAATAATTTATAATGTAAATTCATTTATCTTATCCTTAACTATATCAGTTATTTTAATAATACAATTATCTTTTAAATTATCTACTGAAGTAGAGCGTATATTTAATATTATAGATAATATTGTACTTATAATTTTTACAATAGACTACTTTACACGGCTTTTTCTATCAAGAAATAAAAAGAAATTTTTTAAGGAAAATATACTAGATTTAATTTCAATAATACCTTTCAACTCAATATTCCAAGGTTTTAGAATACTTCGAATATCAAGATTTTTAAAATTAACACAACTATTTAAGTTTTTAAAACTATTTAGATTATTTTCTTTTTTATTAAAGTCAAAAAAACATTTCACCAAATTTGTTAGGACAAATAATTTCCAGTATGCTCTTTATACAACAGTATTCGTATTGATTCTAGGAACTATTGGAATACATTTCATAGAAGGTCTTTCTTACAATAATGCTCTCTGGTGGAGTTTTGTTACCATAACAACTGTTGGTTATGGTGATATTTCTCCCTCAACTACCTTAGGCAGAATACTAGCTAGTATACTTATGCTTGTAGGAATAGGCTTTTTAAGCATGTTAACCGGTACTATCTCAACTTTCTTTCTTAGAAAAAAGACCAATACAAGCTATGAAAATTCCGTTTTAAATGATATTAAATATAAGTTAGATAACTTCGATGAACTAACTTCTGAAGATATTGACAACATATATAAAATATTAAAGGCACTAAAAATGCCAACATTATAATTAATAAGAAGGCATTCTATTAAGTAATAAAAACCATAGAATGCCTCCTTATTAATTTTCAGTTTATTCTTTAAGGCAAAATAAAGCCTCTAATTTCATGCCTCAAGCCCATCAAACTGCATGTTATAATAGTAATAATAAACTCCTTCTCTTTTAAGAAGTTCCTCATGATTTCCCTTTTCCTTTATTCCCCTATCTTTTATAACAATTATTTCATCTGCATTTCTTATAGTACTTAACCTATGTGCTATAACAATACTTGTTCTTCCATGGGAAAGCTTTTCTAACGACTTCTGTATATACCTTTCGCTTTCATTATCAAGCGCAGAAGTTGCTTCATCTAAAATTAGTATTGGCGGATTTTTCAAAAATACTCTCGCTATAGATATTCTTTGTTTTTGGCCTCCAGAAAGCTTAACTCCTCTTTCACCAACAAAAGTATCATATCCATCCTCAAGACTCATTATATAATCATGTATATTAGCTCCTTTTGCTGCTTCAATTATCTCTTCTTCTGTTGCACCATATTTTCCATAGGCTATATTATCCCTTATAGTACCTGAAAATATATAAACGTCCTGTTGTACCACTCCAATAGCATTTCTAAGCGAATTAAGGGTAACTTCTCTTATATCCTTTCCATCGATTGTTATAGCTCCTTCTGTAACATCATAAAATCTAGGAAGAAGAGAACATATTGTAGTTTTTCCCCCACCAGAAGGTCCAACAAAAGCTACATTTTTGCCCTTTTCTATTTTAATATTGAAATTATGAATTACTTCATGAGTTTCATCATATCTAAAACAAACATTTTTAAACTCTATATTCCCCTTTACGTTTTTCAATTCTTCTGCATTAGGCTTATCAATTATATTAGGTTTAGTTTCAATAACTTCAATAAATCTTTTAAACCCAGCATATCCCTTTTGAAATTGCTCCATAAAATTTATAAGTACATCAATAGGATTGATAAATATATTTATATAAAGTGCATATACTGCTAAATCTGAAATCTTCAGTGTACCTTGTTTTATGAATACAGCTCCAGAAACTATAATTGAAAGGTAAAGCATTCCTTGAAAAAGAGAATTACCAGCTATAAATTGCCCCATTGCCTTGTATGATTTAACTTTTGATTTTAAATAGTTATTATTACTTGCATCAAATTTTTTCTGTTCAACAGCTTCATTTGCAAAAGATTTTACAACTCTTATTCCTTCAAGGCTATCCTGAACTGAAGAATTTACACTGGCTATCTTTTTTCTGTTATCAAAAAATATTTTTTGCATTTTTCTATTTTTATTTACTGAAAAAATAACCATAAACACAGTTACTAGAATAAGTATAAGTGTCATCTTTACATTAATCATAAGTAAAATAACAAAAGATCCAAGTATCTTAAGTGCTGAAATAAATATATTTTCTGGTCCATGATGAGCAAGCTCTGATATATCAAACAAATCAGAAACAAGTTTAGACATCATCTCTCCTGTATTGTTCTCATCGTAATACGAAAAAGGAAGCATTTGAAGATGATAAAATAAATCTTGCCTCATATCAGTTTCCATTTTAGCTCCCATAACATGTCCCCAGGAAGCTATGAAGTACTGACAAAAATATTTCACTATATACATAACTGTAAGACCTATTCCAATATAAATAATCCCTCTTAATACCACTTCTCTATTTTTCATAAAAAAGTTCTTAGAAAGATAACTTAAAATTATTGGAAAAGATAAATCAACTAAAGAAACTATAAGTGCACAAAACATATCTGTAAAAAACAGAAATTTATATGGTTTATAATATTTTATAAACTTTTTAAATACTTTCATTCATTTCCTCCTTCTCTTATAATCATAAAACACTGCTTAAAATTTTAAAAAAGCAGTGTTTTATGATTAATTATATTTCAAATATAATCTTTTATTTTAGTATAAATTTTAAATTTTAACCGAAGTTTTTACTCTCTTAATTACAATATGATCCTTCCACTTTCCACTCTTAAATCTTATTATATACAAAATTCCTCTAACAAGCCAATCTGTATACATTCCGAGAAAAATGCCCAGAAGTCCAATTTTCAAAGTGTTTCCAAGAAAGTTTCCAAATACTATTCTAAAAAGCCACATCCCTATTATTGAAGTCACCATAGTATATTTTGCATCTCCTGCTCCTTTAAGTCCTGCTGGCAAAGTAAATGCCGAAGACCATATAACCATTGCCAATGCATTAACTATTAATACTTGTGATGATAATTTTATAATAGCACTATCACCTGTATAAAGTGCAGGTAAGTATCTTGAAAAAACAATAGACGACAGACCAACTACTGCTAACAAAACAGTTGACAACTTGGTTATATATGAGAGACATTTTTCTGCACCTTTGTCATCAGCTCTCCCCATGTGTTGTCCAACCAAAGCAGTAGCAGCGATAACCAAAGAGTTTCCTGGTATATTCAAGAAATTGCCTATTGAATTCACTACAGTATTAGAAGCCATAGCCACTGTGCCCATGCCCACTATAAATATTTGCATAATAAGTTTTCCACCATTGAATAAGAGAGATTCTACACTAGCAGGTATACCAATACCAAATATAGGCTTAAGAAGCATCTTATCAAATTTAAACTTGGTTAACTTTCTAAGTTGAACTATCCTTGAGCCTCTTACCATTACTATTAATATAATTATTGCACCTATAGTTCTAGCTGTTGCTATACCTAATGCAGCACCTGTAATTCCCATACTTTTTACTATAACTTTACCATTAAATTTTATACCCCATATAAACAAAGCTGTAAAAAGCACATTTAGTACATTCATCAATATGGAAATCTTCATAGGAGTCTTAGTATCTCCTGCACCTCTTAATATTCCATTAGATACTAAATCTACCGTTATAAGAGGATAAGTAAGTAACGTTATTCCAAAATAGCTATTAGCATCCATTATAACTTGCCCTTCAGCATTTCCAAATAAAAATGCCAAAAGTGGTTTTCTAAATATAGCCATTATAATTGTTATTATAAAAGCTATAATAATAGTAGAATAAAGAGCTTGTTTAGTAGTTTCATTTGCCTTCCTTATATTATTTTGTCCAATATATTGCGCAACTACTACCGTACCTCCTACTGCTAAAGCAGAAAAAAAAGCAATAAATATATTGTTTATTGAATCAATCATACCAATAGCTGAAACGGCTTCTTTTCCTATGTGACCAGCCATCATTGTATTTATCATCCCCATAAGAGTTACAAATAACTGCTCAACAAAAATTGGAGCTGCAAGTTTAACTACATCTTTTCTTACTAAAGTCATATAAACATCATCCTAACAAAAATACATCTCAGAATATCATACATCAAAATAAGTATTTTGCAATATATGAGTTTTCTAATTTTGTAGTATCTAGTAGAATTTTAGCTTATATGCTTAAACAATCTATGAATCCCTTTAATTTACTTAATGAGATTTTTTCTTAAAAATATTCTTACTTAAATACACTTAATCGTAAAATTATATTTTTACATCCACTATTATATTTTTACACTTTTCGCAAAATAAAAACGTATTTATTGATTTTTTATTAAGTTTAATTCATTTACTTAACGAATTTTTTATGTTATAATGTCTATGGGTCTTAATTTATAAATTATATAAATCAGAGAATTATTTATATAATGAAAATTATTCTTTAAAAATAAAGCTAAATTCAAATAAACTTTATCAGATTTCTACCGTTAAAAAGAAAACGCATCAATAAGTGTACATCACAAATTGTATCTATAATTATAGGATGGTAATGCAAGCAAAACCCATCCCTTTTGGGGATGGGTTTTTATTATATAACAAAAATCTTAATATACATGTAATAATACTATCATTATAAGTTTTAATTTACAGTAATGGTATTATTACATTATATATACTTAATTTCAGGAGGCGTAATAACAATGAAAGAACTATCTAGAAGGAACACGTTTTTTGTAGGGCTATTACTTTTTTCAATGTTTTTTGGTGCTGGTAATTTAATTTTTCCTCCTTTTTTAGGACAAGTATCTGGAAAATATGTATGGATAGCTTTTGGTGGTTTTATTATTTCTGCCGTTGGACTTCCTATTTTAGCAGTAGTAATAGTATCAAAATCCAAGGGACTATATAATCTTGCAAGCCATGTAAGTCCAACCTTCGCAATAATATTTACCATAATAATTTATTTATCTATAGGACCTTTTTTAGGTATTCCAAGAACAGGAAGTTTGGCTTTTACAATGGGAGTACAGCCATTTTTGCCTAAAAGCATAATTTCTAGTCCAATCCCTCTTTTTATATATACCTTAGTGTATTTTGGAATAGCTTTTTGGCTTAGCTTAACTCCATCTAAACTAATAAATAGATTAGGAAAAATTTTAACACCTATTCTTTTACTTTTAATTTTTATTGTATTTATAAAAAGCTTAATAACTCCAATAGGACCTTTTGGAGTTCCCAAAGGAGACTACTCTTCTTTTCCTTTTTTTAAAGGTTTTTCTGAAGGATATTTAACAATGGATGCAATTGCAGCTCTTAACTTTGGAATTGTAATAACTTATGCTTTGAAATCTTTAGAAGTTACAGGAGAAAAAGCTATAATCTCTTATTCCATTAAAGCTGGCCTAATTGTTGGTGCTTTGCTTATAGTAATTTATGCAATGCTTTCATATGTTGGTGCTTCTAGTAGAATTATTTCCTTAAATGCTCAAAATGGTGGTGAAATCTTAACAAATGCTGCTTCGCACTTATTCGGTGGATCAGGAATAATAATACTTGGTTTAATTTTTACCCTTGCTTGTCTTAACACAGCAACAGGTTTAATAACTTCTTGTAGTGAATATTTTTCAATTATAAGTAAAAACAAGATATCATATAGAACCTGGGCATTTATTTTTGCTTTTTCTAGTATGCTATTTGCAAATGTAGGACTAACAAACATATTATCTTTCTCTGTCCCTGTGTTAAATGCAATTTATCCTATGGCAATGGTACTTATGCTATGCTTCTTATTGAATAATTTATTTAATGGATCAAAATATGTTTATATACTAGTAATGCTGTTCACATCCATTTTTAGTATTTTAGATTCTCTAAATCAAACTCTAATACATTCAAAGTCTATAACTAATTTATTTGATATTTTACCACTTTACACAAAGGGGCTTGGATGGATTGTACCTTCTATTTTAGGATTTATAATAGGTTATTTTATATATCTTTTAACCAGAAACAAAGATGCAATACCTTCTAACTAAATACTAGTTTTCAATTCCTGTATAAGAACTCTACCAAGCTCCTTATACAGGAATATTTTATTCTTATCCTTATTATATTGCCTTATTATCTCACTTTTATATAATGCTACAATATTACACATTCTAATCTATAAAAGATTCTAAGGTCGAACCTCTTATGCAGGAATATTTTATTCTTATCCGTATTATACTGCCTTATTATCCTATTTTTATATAATGCTACAATACTACACATTCTAATCTATAAAAGATTCTAAGGTCGAACCTCTTATGCAGGAATATTTTATTCTTATCCGCATTATACTACCTTATTATCCTATTTTTATATAATGCTACAATACTACACATTCTAATCTATAAAAGATTCTAAGGTCGAACCTCTTATGCAGGAATATTTTATTCTTATCCGCATTATACTACCTTATTATCCTATTTTTATATAATGCTACAATACTACACATTCTAATCTATAAAAGATTCTAAGGTCGAACCTCTTATGCAGGAATATTTTATTCTTATCTGCATTATACTACCTTATTATCCTATTTTTATATAATGCTACAATACTACACATTCTAATCTATAAAAGATTCTAAGGTCGAACCTCTTATGCAGGAATATTTTATTCTTATCCGCATTATACTACCTTATTATCCTATTTTTATATAATGCTACAATACTACACATTCTAATCTATAAAAGATTCTAAGGTCGAACCTCTTATGCAGGAATATTTTATAGATTACAATGTAAGTATTGTATGCATTATATATAGTTCATAGTTTTTTTACACGCAGTTCATTGAATAAATTAATAAGGTATGTTAAAAATACTATATATATTAATAGTAGTAATACTAACTAGCTAGTATAGTTTTACTTATTAAGGAGGAATTTACTTGAATAAGTACTCAAAATATTTCAAAGATTCATATGGATGGGATAAATTTTCAACATATCTTTCTATTATCGGCTTACTCCTTATAATAAGTGGCAGATACGCTGCTATCTTCGGATTTATTCTAATCATATTAGCTGTCTTAAGAAGTGTTTCTAAAAATAAGTATAGAAGATATCGTGAACTTCAGTCTTTTGAAGATTTTTCTTTGATATTACGTCAAAAGTTTTATAAAGTTAAGCAAAATATTTATTCATTTAAAAATTACAAAACCTTCAAATGCCCAAATTGCTCTCAAAAACTCAGAGTTCCAAGGCATAAAGGAAAAATAATTGTTACCTGTAATAATTGCAAATCAGAGTTCAAGAAAAAATCTTAAAAGCTTTGTCTCAAAATTAAATTGAGACAAAGCTTTTATTCTATATACTTCTCTTAAAATTTATGATTCCACCTTTAGGCTCATCAACATCACCCTTATATCTAGGTATTAAATGTATATGCATATGCTTTATCGTCTGTCCTGCATAATATCCAACATTTACTCCTATATTGTAACCAGAGGGTTCATATTGAATATCTAAAATTCCCTTTGCCTCATGCAAAAGACTATACATGGCTGTAATTTCCTCCCCTGATGCTTCAAAGAAAAATGGGAAATGTCTTTTAGGAATAATTAATGTATGTCCTTCATTTACTGGATTTTTATCTAATATTGCAAAAGCCAATTTATTTTCGCATATTATATCAAAGTTATTACTACTACAAAATGGACAATTATTATTTTCCATTGACTCATCTCCTTAATGTTTTAATATACCAACTCATTATATACTTGTTACTATAAAAAATAAATATTACAAAAGGTTTATTTGCAAATTTCAAAAAAATAGAACATAATTTATATATAAATAACTTATTGGAGGTAAAATATTGGACTTAAATAAAAATTTAAGAATTGGAACAAGAGGTGTAGATCCTTTAGATAAAAGATTTTTCTCCGAAAAAGAAATTTCAAGATTAAAAAAAGCTCAGGAGGAAGTTTTTTGGCTTTTAAATAGAGGTTATAATATGAATTCCGTAATAAATTTAATTGGTAATCACTATCAATTTTCCTTACGCCAAAGGCAAGCACTTAGGCGTTCAACTTCTCCTGAATATAGCGTTAATCTACGGAAATCAAAATTACTCTCTCCTTCAAATTTATCACATAAAAAATTACATATAGATGGTTTCAATTTAATAATAACCTTGGAAGTTGCCTTTTCTAAGGGAATTTTAATTGTAGGAAATGATTCTGTAATAAGGGATATCGCCGGAATACAAGGCAGTTATAGACTCATAGATAAAACCGATATGGCACTTAATTCTATAATTAAAACCTGTAAAACTCTAGGATTATACGAAATTAATTTTCTACTAGATTCTCCAGTTTCAAATTCTGGTAGACTAAAGGAAAGAATCTTAAAGCATTTTTCAAAGGAAAACTTCAATGTAACTGTCGATTTAGTTCCCAATGCAGATATAGTTCTTTATAACCTTGATAATGTAGTTACTTCAGATTCAATAATACTTGACAAATGCAAAAGCTGGATAAACTTATCTAATGAAATAATTGTGGATAATATTCCTAATGCACATTTAATACACCTTAATACAATACCAAACTTATAGCTATTCATAAGTTTGGTATGATTTTCATTATTCAATTGCTTTTATCATATTAAAAAGAGTCTTACTAACAGGAGTATCAATTCCATACTTTTCACCTAAATTACAAACAACTCCTGATAACATATCTATTTCGGTTTTTCTTCCCATCAATATATCTTGATACATTGATGTTTTTCCTTGTGGTTCACATTGATCTAATACCTTTAACCACTTGTTAGTTTCCTCAATTTTTAAGTTAATCCCAATTTTTTCTGATAGCTTAATTACCTCCATCATGACTGAAAGCATTATATCTCGTGCATATTTATTTTCTTGAAACACCCTATAATTTGCTTTAAGCAGTGCTGACACAGGATTTATGCTAGCATTTAGCATGAATTTGGACCACATAGCATAAACTATATTATCAGGTACTTCATAATTTATTTTAGCACTATTAAATAATTTTTTAACTAATTCTATTTTTTCATACTTATTCTCATTTTCTTTTTGGCCAAATATTACTTTTCCCTTATCTGAGGTATACACCTCATTTCCTTTTCTCACAGCATCAACTGCACAAAATGAATGGAGTAATTTATCCATACCGTATACTTTGCCTATCTCTTCCTCGCTACTAATTCCATTTAGAAAAGAAAGTATTATAGTATTTTCGCCAACATAATTTCGTATCTGATCCATGGCTTCTTTTAGTTGACTATACTTTACAGCAATTATAATCAAATCATCTTTTTCTAAATCATCACTGGGTGATACATATTTAAAATCGTACTTAACACCATTTATACGAAATCCATTTTTTATATATCTTTCTTTTCTCTTATCATCAACTATAACCTTAAAATTTTCAGGGTTTAAATCATACAACTTTTTTCCAAAGGCACAACCAACTGCTCCCATGCCTACTATTGATATATTATTTATCCTATTCAACATTTTCACTTCCCTAAAGCTTTATAAATAGATTAATTCAAACTAAGCTTTTAGAATTAAGAACAATTAAAAATTATTTGCTCTAATTTTCTGATAATAATCTATAATATGTCTTTCATGCTCTTCGTCCATAGCAGGTGACTTAATTAAAAAATCCGCTGTAGATTCGTTCATCGCTACTACAATATCATATAAAACAGAAATTCTAAGTAGTGCCTTTACATCAGGATCATGAGGTTGAGCTGTAAGTGGATCCCAGAAAAAAATCATAAAATCTATATCCTCATTTACTATGGCTGCTCCTATTTGTTGATCTCCACCCATAGGACCACTTTTATATGGTAGAACCTGAAGTCCTGTTTCTTCCGATATAAGCTTTGCAGTAGTGCCTGTCCCACAAAGATCATGCTTACTTAAAATTGCTACATTTGTCTTACACCAATCAATTAAAGCTTTTTTTCTATTGTCGTGTGCAACCAATGCTATTTTCTTTTTATTTTTCATTATTAATGCCATACTTTAATCCCCCTCTTATGTAAAATATATTTGTTATTATAAATTATACCATATAAAAAATTAATTTGTACCATTTAAGCTTTAAAAATACAATGAAAAAACTTAGAATTAAAATGCATAATACTTAGAAACAAGGTAAATTTTTTACCATGCGATATAAGAAAAATAAATATTAACAAAGTCTTAAATATAATATTTAACATAAGAAATATAAGGAAATTTTTAAGCAAACAAATTGAAGAAGAAAAATCAAATGCAATGTTAAAGTTAGTTATATTTGCTCCTAGTGCACTGAATGATTGCTTCTTGCGATGAATCTGCAGTTCCTTCTGAAATTGATGATGCATTGGCTTTAGGAAATATGTCTTTAGCTGCTTCTTGTCTTTCTATTGATTCTTATTGGATACACTCGTTAAGAAACTTGTTTTCTAGCAAAAATGGAAAATCACTAAACGAAGCTTTAAAAATACCTAATACTCATAAAATAATTTAACTAAAGTTGAAGTTATTTTTCAACTTTAGTTAAATTATACTCTTTATCAATCTCCCATTTGTTTACATTCCATTTGTACAAGCTTATGTTATCAAAATAGCACTTATAGTTACATTCATAATTCTTTACATGTGTTAAAATCTCATCAAAATGTTCTTTTACTTTTTTACTTACTATTGTACAATGAAAAACTTTATCCTTCCCCTCATTATTTTTCCACTGAAGCCATTTAAGCCTTTTAAGTTCGTCTATTAATTGGTCATGTACCTCTTTTCCTTCTCTTGATAAATTCACCTTCATATATACTACATCTTTTCTGAAACTAGAAAAACCATCTATACTCATTTTCTCAGCATTAAATCTGCATCGAAATTTTTCAAGCACCTCTTTTAATTCATATATATTTTCTTCGCTAGTTTCAAAAGGCGCCTTTATTGTAAAATGAGGTGGCAATTTAGATCGCCTAGCATTAAATTTACTTTTCACCTCAAAGGCTAACTTTTCATTCAGTTTTGCTGCTTCGCCTTTTATAATACAGACCAAAACATATCTCATTTAAATTACTCCTATCTAAATTTTTTTAATTCTATTATTCATCTATCTTTTTTATATAATCCTTTAATTCATCCTCTATATATGACCAGGAACGTTTTGAAAACTTTACTCTAACACCAGACTTTTTCGATTCCCTTTTTATTATATCCATAAAATTATGTCCTACAAAATCTACCAAAACTAAAACCAAATCTAAATTAGAGTTTATCCTTATTTTCTTATTTCCTGATTTTCTTCCTGTAACATGCTCTATTTTATTAAATCCACTCTCCTTTAATTTATCTTTAATATTCCCAAGTTTATCTCCTCCTATAAGCAAAACACTCAATTAAATCCCTCCTTATTGAATATGATTATCATTATCACATAGTGTAATTTTATACTTTTTTTAATTTTAAGTCAATAAAAATAGCCAATAACATATACGTTATCAGCTATTTTTATTGAAAACTTATTTAAATTTAAAACTATACCCTTTCAGCTAAATCTTTAAGTATTTGAGAAGTAGAATTTAATTCTTGAATAGAAGCATTAACCTGCTCAAAGGCTGCTACCTGCTCCTCAAAAAATTCTCTAGTCTTTTTTGTATCATCATGAATACTGTTAACAGATTTACTTATTTCCTTTAAAACAGAATCTATCTTACCAAGAGATTCTGTGCTAGAATTAGATAATTTTCTTATTTCCTGAGCTACTACATTAAATCCTTTTCCAACTTCGCCTGCTCTTGCGGATTCTATAGCCGCATTAATTCCAAGTAAATTGGTTTGCTTAGATATACTTTGAACAAAATTTATTATATCATCTGTATTTTTTGCAGTATCAATTGCTCCATTAACAAGGTTTCCAGTACTATCATTTAATTTCACTAATTCTTGAACTCCCAAGGTTAAATTACCAATAACATCAGTTATTTGTCCAATGGCTTCCGCAAGCTTTTTGGATAAATCATATATCTTTATACTTTTTTCTAAATTTTTGCCTGCCACAACTACACCTTTTACTTTATTAGAGTCGTCCTTAATTGGAACAGCGTAAGATTTAAAATATAAACCATAGACCTCTTTAGGAACTTTTTTTATGATTTTTTCACCAGAAACTAGTGCATCATATACTGCCCCGCCTTGTGGTATGCTATCATTTTCATTGGCTTTAATTTGCATATTATCATCAGAAAATACCCCTATATACTTTTCTCTATCGGTTATTCCTACTGCTAGTTCCTTATCGAAAAAGATACTCAAATAAGGCATTACTATAGAAAAAGCTTCTGCTAATTTTTCCGGTGTTACATCTTTATCTCTCATAAATTCATATTCTCCCTTATTCCATATATTAAATTTTAAACTTGCTAACTAAACCTTGAAGTTCCTTAGCACTATTTTTATTCTTCTCAACACTATCTTCAATAAGCTTAACTTTCTCTACAATATTTAATGACTTCTCTGCTATATTAGAAACTCCAACAGCTCCATTATTAACAACTATTGCAATCTCAGATATAGCCCTAGAAATTCCATCAATAGATGAGTTTAACTGTTTTGAGGTTGAATTAAATTCACTCATAAGTCCATTAATATTTTCTGCATCTTTACTATATACCTCTGCAGATTGTACAAATTTATCATAATCACTATATACATTTTCATCTACAAATTTTAATAATTTTATGGACTCACTATTTAAATCTTTAACAGATGAATTCACTGTTTCTACTACACTTTGTATCTTACTAGCCATATCGCTTGATTGTTCTGCTAAAGTTCTAACCTCTTCTGCAACAACTGCAAAACCACGTCCTGCCTCTCCAGCTCTTGCAGCCTCTATAGCAGCATTCAATGCAAGTAAATTAGTTTGTTCTGTTATTTGTAATATAGCGCTTGCTAAATTATCTATTTCTTTTACTGCTTCAGATTTTTTAATGGCTTGTTCAAGTTCTGTTTTGACGTTATTGTATATTTCATTAGTGGATTTCTTAGAATTTATTGAATCGTCTTTAAGCTTTATAGACATTTTATTTGTATTAGCTGTTAATTCTGCAGCACCTTCTGCCTTCTCAGCTATATTAGAAACAGAATTGCTTATTTCTCCTGTAGAAGCTGAAACTTCTTCAACAGTAGCAGAATTTTCTTCCATACCTGCAGAAAGATTTTCAGTTTCACTAGAAGTTTCATCCGCATAAAATTTAAGTTCTTTTGTAAGGTCTTCAACGTTATCTGCATTGCCATTTATGCTAGTAGAAACGGTATTAAGTTCTCCTACGATTTCTCTAAATGTACTTCTAATTTCAAGTACTGATTTAAAAATAACTCCTACTTCATCCTTAAATCCTCTGTATTTATCATAACTCTTGTCTAATACCAAATCTAATTTGGCTGTTTTGTCTGCAAGCTTTGCTATATCGAGTATAGGGTTTGTAATGCGTTTTGAAAATAATAATCCAACTATAGATGCTAATACGCCAAATATGATAGTCATTGCAATAGATATGTAAATAGCACTCTTAACAGATTTCATCATCTCAGCTCTAAAAGATACAAGTACTAGTGTCCACTTCAAATTAGGCATTTGATAGTAATATACAACCTTTTCCTGTCCTGCATCCCCATATTCAACAAAATCTGAAGTTTTAGAATTGCCTTTAAGTAAGTCAGTTATTACATCCTTCATTTTTCCATTTCCTATAGGCTTTCCTATATCTTGAGTTTTTCTGTTATACAATACTTTTCCTTTTTCATCTACCATATATGCATAACTGGAAGGAGAACTATTGGTTTTAACATTTTTTAAATACTTTGAAAAACTAGCACCCTCTACTGATGATGCTACAACTCCTATAACTTTTCCACCACTAACTATTGGACTTGCAAAAACTACTATTGGTTTATGTGTTGTATTTGATATAGTAGTATCACTTATAGTTTCTTTTCCTAAAAGAGCATCCTGTGCATACTTCTTATCGGCATAACTTTTTCCAATAAATGAAGTGTTACTATCTGAAATATCTTTAAGATTACTATCTAAAACAAATGTATGCGATATATTGCCCGCTTTTTTCACATAATCCTGAAGCCATGTATTATTTTCATTTACTTCTGGTGTTATTTGACCATCCGGACTTTTAAGTGCTAACTTTGTAACTGCACTTCTAGCTGCTACCAAACTATTAACAGATTGCTCTTTATTTACAACCGCATTAATACTGTCAACACATTGTGCTGTTACTGACTGCATTTCACCTTTGCTTTGATTGTTTATAGCATTTATCTCGTTTATGCTTATTGCTGCACTTACAGCAACTGTTGAAAATATAACTAAAACTATAATTACAATTGAAAACTTCTTTTTTATCGACATTCACTACCACCTCTTAATTGTAAATTTATCCTTTGGTTTTTAATATCGTAATAAAATCTTTATACTTAAGTTCATAAAGATATGTTAAGTTTTTAACATATCTTTACATTTAATATTTTATTAATAAAAAATATTAAAATTATTAATATTTTTCACATCACTATGTATTATTACGAAAAATATAAAAATCAAGGAAATATATTGTGCTTATGGTAGTAAAAATATATAAAAGTATTTTTTATCACAAAATGTTGGTATTTTCCTATAATCCTCTATCGTGCAATATTATTCACTAAAACTGTACTAAAGAATACAAGTTATCCTTTTGCTCTTGATTTATTCCTATGTACCTAAGGGTTATAGCTTGGGAACTATGATTAAAGGTATCCATAATTAAGCCTATATTGTATTTTGATGCTTTATAGGTCCAATACCCCCAAGTTTTACGTAGGCTGTGAGTTCCAAAGTTTTCAACTCCACAAATAATAGCTGCTTCTTTTAGTATTCTATAGGCCTGTACTCTTTCTAAATGACCTCCTTTTCTACTATAAAATAAATATGAGTTCATACTTAGTTTCTTTTCCTTTACAAATATGAGTATAGTCTTTTTTATAGCAGGATTTAATTTAATCTTTTTAACCTTTCCAGTTTTCTTTTCTTTGAGTATAAAATAATATTTATATTCATAGTTTGAGTTAAAAATATCCTTAACCTTTACAGGAAGTATATCACTTATTCTAAGTCCTGTATTTAATCCAAATTTAAATAAGACTCCATATTTAGTATCCTTACCATTTAAATAATAGTAAATTTGTTTAATTTTCTTTTTATCTCTTATAGGTTCTACAACCATGAAATTACCTCCAAATATACTTAGAAGAAAATGTAAAACGTTACATTACATTTTTCAACACATGTAAACATTATACCATAATAGATTCAACTTAAATTTATTAAATAAGTAATTTTTTCTATCTTATATAAAGAAACAAATTAAGTATATTGTTTCATTAGTATGATTTATATGATTGTAATTCCTAAATAGCACCGGTTTAGCTTTAAAAGCTTAGAATTCAAACAATTATAAATAAAAAACAGATTTAAGCTAATACTATATTTAATATTATTGAAAACATCTTAAGGAGGCAGTTATAAAGTGGCAACTATACGAGAACCAAGATTCAAGTTATCTAGGCGCCTAGGAGTAAATATCTATGGTCATCCTAAGGCTATGAAAAGATTTGAAACTTCAAATAAAAGAAAGAAAAAAATTTCTGATTATGGATTACATTTAATAGAAAAGCAAAAATTAAAGGCCTACTATGGTGTTCTTGAAAGACAATTTAGAAAATATGTTAAAGCTGCAATGAAAAACAAAGAAGCTAGTGGAAGTTCTTTACTAAAAATATTAGAATGCAGATTAGATAATATAGTTTATAGGATAGGTTTCGCTAATTCTATACGTCAAGCAAGGCAAATGGTAAATCACGGTCTTATATTGGTTAATGGAAAGAAGCTTGATATTCCTTCTTACGAAGTACAAATCGGAGATATAGTATCACTAAAAGAAAAACATAGACAAAATGAAATGTTCGTAAATAACTTTATTAATCTTTCAAATTTTAATTTACCCTATATAGAAAAAGACCTCGATAATTTTTCCGGAAAGCTATTAAAAATACCTGATAAAGAAGAAATACCTGTAAGGGTTAATGAGGTTGCTGTAATAGAATTTTATTCAAAGTAAAAATAGGTCCTACTTGTTAATTCATGTAGGACTATTTTTATAAAATATATTTTTAAAAAATAATTGACAAATTCTACATATGAGCATATTATTATGTTGTTAATGCAAATGATTTGCAAATACCTTTTAGGAGTGATAATGTGTTTAAAAAATTTCTTTCTTTAATTGCTGCTTTAATTGTCGTTATATCTCTTGCTTCATGCAGCAATAGTTCGTCTACTAATGATAAAAAATTAAAAGTTGCTGTATCCTTTAATGCGATGAAGGAACTCACATATGCCATAGGCAAAAATAAAATAAACATAGTAACTATAATACCAAATGGTACAGAACCCCACGATTTTGATCCAAAAGCAAAGGATATAAAAACTTTATATGATTCTAAAATTTTCATATACAGTGGACTTGGTATGGAAACTTGGGTAGATAAAACTTTAAAGTCAGTTAACAACAAAGATTTGATTTCTGTTGAAGCTTCGAACGGAGTAAAAGCTATAAAAAATTCAGATGCTAGCGAAATAGCTGAACATGGCAAATATGATCCACATTCTTGGCTTAGCTTAAATGATGCCAAAATAGAATCTAAAAACATACGAGATGCTCTTACAAAGGCAGATCCAACTAACAAAAAATTTTACTATGATAATTATAATGAATTTTGCAAAAAAGTAGATTCCTTAAATCAAGAATATGTAGACAAATTCAAAACAGTTAAAAATAAAGACTTTGTAACAGGACACGCTGCCTTCGCATATCTCTGCAGAGATTATAATTTAAACCAAAAAAGCGTAGAAAATGTTTTTGCTGATGGCGAGCCTAGCACAAAACAATTAGCTGATTTAACCAAATACTGCAAGGATAACAATGTAAAAACTGTCTTTTATGAAGACATGGTAAGCCCTAAAGTATCTAGCACCCTGGCAAAAGAAGTCAATGCAAAAACACAAAAAATATATACTATAGAAAGTGCCGAAGACGGAAAAGACTATCTAGCTTCAATGAAAGCTGATCTAGATGCAATTTACACTAGTTTAAAATAATTTTTTCATAAACTAACACAAAACAGAATATCTATAAGTGTATTACAAAAGTAAAATCAACATTATTGATTTTACTTTTTTATTTAAATAAATAGGTGGTGATATAAATTGGAAAATAGTCGTCATAATGAAATTTTTCTTCCCTTTATTATATGCATAATCTTTCCTATTGTATTTATGCTTACTACTAACATTGGAGTAATTAGAAAAACCTTTTCTTTTTTACTTGAAAATCCTTCACTCCAAAGCTTTGTTACTATTTTTATAAGTATTATTTTAGAGGCTCTACCTTTCATTATTATAGGTGTTTTTCTATCTTCTCTAATTCAGGTTTTTATATCTGAAGAAACTCTTGCTAGAATAATACCCAAAAATACAGTTCTCGGAATTTTGTTTGCAGCTACTGTAGGACTTATATTTCCTGTATGTGATTGTGCTATAATCCCTATAGTTAGAAGATTACTTAAAAAAGGTCTTCCTCTTCCTATAGGTGTAACATTTATGCTATCTGTACCAATTATAAATCCTGTAGTTCTTACTTCAACCTATTATGCATTTTTAAACAATCCTTATGCTCCATTTATACGTGCCGTTGCTGGATGGACAAGCGCAGTAATAATAGGCTTTATGATAAGCAAACTGGACAAATTTAACACTAGACAAGCTAAGCTTCATGAAATTTTATTTAAAGAAAGACTTTATACACCTAAAAACGCTCATGGTATTCATGAACATAATCATGAACACTGCCACCACGATCATACTTGTAGCTGCGGTCATATTCATCATACAGAAAAAAATTTTTCAGCGCTAACCTTAGTTCATGTATTAGAGCATGTAAGCTTAGAACTTCAAGATGTTGGGCGATTTGTAATAATGGGTGCTTTTCTTTCAGCTCTTATGCAAACTTTTATTCCGAGAAAATATATATTATCAATAGGCCATGGAAATATATCATCAATTATCGTTATGATGCTTTTAGCCTATGTATTATGTGTATGTTCTGAAACCGATGCATTTATAGCTCGTACCTTTGTTAATCAGTTCACTAATGGCTCAATTATAGCATTCTTAATTTTCGGACCAATGATAGATATAAAAAATACTCTTATGCTTTGTGAAACTTTTAATTTAAAGTTTGTATTTAAATTAGTGTTATCAATAATTCTTGTATGCTTTCTTATAGGTTTATCCTTTAATTTTCTTAAAATTCCGTTATAAAAGGAGATTAAAATGAAAAGTGAATTCAAATGGTTTATTATTCTTTTAGGTTTTACATATTACATGTACTATCTTATATCAAGTAAAAAACTTTACTTATTCATACACCCTAAAATGACAGCTTATATAATTTTTGCGTTTATAGTTTTTTTTATATTGAGTATTTTTCAAATAAAGAAGCTCTTTTTTGATAAAAGTTCTAACTCTATAAAGATAGCTTCATCCATTTTCTTTCTTCCTCTTATACTAGCTTATTTAATAAATCCTCAAGGTTTAAATTCTAACATTGCAGAAAAAAAAGGGCTAACCACTACTTCTCTTGAAACTACTAACCCTGTTTTAAAAACCCAAGCTAACTCTATCAAGTTAAACGATGAAAATTTTTCAGATATGACAAGCGAAATAGAAAATAATATAAATAAGTACAAAGGAAAAGACATAGAAATATCTGGTTTTATTTTTAAAGATTCATCTTTTCCTAAAAATCATTTTGTAATTGCTAGAATGCTCATAGTATGCTGTGCTGCTGATGCAGAAGTTGTAGGCCTTACTTGTAATACTACTTTTAATAAGTTAAAAGCAAATGATTGGGTTACCATAAAAGGAACCATTAACTCTATGAATAATTTTGATAAAGAAAATACAAGTCAGCCTATAATACCCGTAATCAATGTTAAAAGTGTACATTCTATTCAAAAACCCTCTAATCCATATATCTATCTAAAGAAAAGCCTATCAAAGTAATATTAGCTTAAATATTTATCAGGTTATAAAATATATTTATAACCTGATAAATAAACTATATTTCCAATTTTGCTTCTTATCTTTTATAATAAACATGAAAAATAAAGGAAAGGAAGCCTTATATATGAATATTAGCTCGTCAAAAAACCCTTCTTATATTAATTATTTAAAACTCCTAATAGCTATTTTAATTGGAGTTTTTATATGGGTTATACCTCATCCTTATAATGTACAACCTTCAGCGTGGCATATGCTAGCAATTTTTATAGCTACTATAGCTGGATGTATATTAAAGCCATTCCCTATAGGTGCTGTATCTATTATAGGTTTAACCTTTGCAATAATAACAAAAACTATTGATATGAATACAGCTCTTATAGGTTTTAGCGAAGGAAGCATTTGGCTTATAGTAATTGCTTTTTTCATTTCGAGAGGTTTTATAAAAACAGGACTTGGCTCCAGAATAGCCTATCATTTTATAAAATTATTTGGTAAAAAGACCCTAGGACTTTCATATTCAATCATATTTTGTGACCTTGTAATAGCTCCTGCCACTCCCAGTAATACTGCAAGAGCTGGCGGCATAATTTATCCAATAATTAAATCTCTTTCTGAATCCTTTGGTTCAAGACCAGAAGATAATACAGAAAGGAAAATAGGCTCTTTTTTAATATTTTCCGAATTTCATGGTGATATTATAACTGCTGCAATGTTCTTAACTTCAATGGCTGCAAACCCATTAGCTAAGACACTTGCAAAAACACTTAACGTTAATATTACTTGGTTTTTATGGTTTATGGCTGCTCTAGTTCCTGGTATTATATCTCTTATTTTAATTCCACTTATTATATATAAGATTTATCCACCAGAGATAAAAAATACTCCTAATGCTCCAGAGCTTGCCCAAACAGAATTAGAGAAAATGGGACCAATGAAAACTAATGAAAAACTTATGGCTTTAGTTTTTACTATAATTCTTATATTATGGGTTACTGGAAGCTTGACTAAGGTAGATGCCACTTTAACCGCATTTATAGGTCTTTCATTACTTTTAGTATTTAAAGTGCTTAACTTTGACGATGTAAAAAGTGAAAAAAGTGCTTGGGATACTTTGATATGGTTTTCCATTTTAGTTATGATGGCAAATGAGCTTAATAAACTTGGTTTAATAAAATGGTTCAGCAGCCTTGTTAAATACAGTGTGCACGGCTTTAGTTGGCCAATCATACTACTAATTTTGCTTATATGCTATTTTTATATACATTATATTTTTGCCAGTTCTACAGCTCATGTAAGTGCAATGTACTCAGCCTTTCTAGCTATTGCTATTGCTGGAGGTGTTCCTCCAATGTTAGCTGCTTTAAGCTTAGGCTTCTTCGGAAATCTTATTGCTTCAACTACACATTACAGCAGCGGCCCTGCTCCAATTTTATTTGGTTCAGGTTATGTTAATCAAAATAAATGGTGGAGTTTAAACTTTGTTCTTGGTATAGTATACTTTATTATATGGTTAGGTGTAGGTTCAGTATGGTGGAAATTAATTGGAATCTATTAATTTAAAAGGAGATGTTAATAATGAACAATAATTTAAAAGGATTAGAATTACTAAGAAATCCATTCTTTAATAAGGGAAATGCTTTTACACTTGAGGAAAGAGAAAAATATGACCTTACAGGCCTTCTTCCTAATAATGTAATGACACTTGAAGAGCAAGAAAAAGTGGTATATGACAAACTAAAATCTATAGATTCTTCATTGGATAAACACTTTTATTTAATGAATATATATGATTCTAACAGAACTTTATTTTACTATGTTGTAAAAAAACATGTAGTTGAATTACTTCCAATAGTTTATACGCCTACAATTGGTGATGCAGTTATAAATTATTCTAAAAACTATGATACCCCTAAAGATGCCGTTTTTCTATCAATAAACAGTCCTGAAACTATAAAAAAATCTTTATTAGCTGCATCAAAGGACTTAGATGAAATTAAACTTATTGTCGTAACTGACGGTGAAGGAGTTCTTGGTATAGGTGATTGGGGCGTTCAGGGAGTTGATATCTCCATAGGTAAACTTGCCGTATATACTGTAGCTGCTGGTCTTAATCCTAGAAATGTACTACCTATAGTAATCGATGCAGGAACTAACAATGAAACTTTACTTAACGATCCTTTCTATGTTGGAAGTAAACACAAAAGAATTACTGGTGAAAAATATTATTCCTTTATTGATAGCTTTGTAAAAATATGTACAGAATTATTCCCTAAGGTTCTTCTTCATTGGGAAGACTTTGGACGCGGAAATGCTAGTACTATACTTCAAAAATATAGAGATAACATATGCACCTTTAATGATGATATTCAAGGTACTGGTGTTATGATGGTAGCCGCTTTAAATTCTGTTGCAAAGGTTACTCAAATACCTATAAAAAACCATAAGATACTTGTTTTTGGTGGTGGGACTGCTGGTATAGGCGTATCTGATCAATTACTTCTTGAAAAAATAAGAAGTGGTCTTTCAATGAAAGAAGCTTTAAAAGACTTTTATATTGTGGATCGTCAAGGTCTTATTACTGAGGATATGTCTGATTTGACAGAAGGTCAAAAAAAATACGCTAGATTAAAAAATGAATTCAATAAACCTTTAAAGGATCTCGCTGAAATAGTAAGTGCAGTTAAGCCTACAGTTCTTATTGGAACTTCCGGAGTTCATGGTGCATTTACAGAAGCTGTAGTGAAAAATATGGCAAAATACTGTGAAAGACCAGCAATAATGCCTATTTCAAATCCAACAAAGCTTGCAGAAGCAAAAGCTGTAGATATCATAAATTGGACTGATGGAAAAGCTCTTGTCGTAACAGGAAGTCCATCCGCTCCTGTAGAATATAAAGGAATTACATATACAATCGGTCAAGCAAATAATGCGCTTCTTTATCCTGGCTTAGGTCTTGGAATAGTAGTTTCAAAAGCAAAAACCGTTTCTGATGGTATGCTAGCAGCTGCTGCCCATGGAGTTTCATCTCTAATGGATCTGTCTGTCAAGGGAGCTCCTATGCTTCCTGTAATAGCTAAACTTAGAGAGGCCTCAAAACTTGTAGCCACTGCTGTTGTTAAAGAAGCTATAAATGAAAATTTAAATCAAGTTAAGATTGAAGATGCTGAAAAAGCAGTTGAAAAAGAAATTTGGGAACCTTACTACAGATAACTTTACTTTAATAGTGTCAAAATACACAAAGTTTTAAGAGAAGTCATTTTGAACTTCTCTTAATTTGTTTTTGTACATCATACACAAAGTTAATACATCACATAGAAGCCTTCAATATAACTCTCTTATATTCATTAATTAGAGGAAATTTATTATCAATTGCTATATTGATAATATCATTAAAAGGATAACTAATTCTTCTATTTACTAAATTAATTTTGCCGTTAACAAAATCTAAAATTCCATAAGATATTCTATTATCACCATCAAGGGAATTTCCTATACTTCCCACATTAAATATAATTTTATTATTTACTTCCCCTATAAAAGAAGTATGAGAATGTCCACTTAAAATAACCTTCTCCCCTACACCTTTTATTGCCTCCTTAATTTCTTCTTCTGAAACACTGCTATCTATTGCCCCAACTATGGATTTAGGTGTTCCATGAACACATAGTACGCTAATTCCATTTAAATTAATTGAACATTCTAAGGGTAATTCTTTAAGAAATAATATTTGCTCTTCCTTTAAATTATTTTTTGCATATTCATAGTATAAATATAGTTCTTTTTCTCTTTTGGTTGAAGGCCTCCATAGATCTGTAATTTCTTCAAGCCATAAATCTGTATTTCCCTTAATCCATGCTATAATTTCTAAATCCTTATCTTTGAGCATTTTAAGAGACTGCATCGGCATAGGACCTTTCATTATCACATCGCCTAAGATAATAATTTTTTTAATTCCTAAACCCTTCAAGTCATTTACTGCATATTTTAATGCTACTCCATTACCATGAATGTCAGATAAAACTGCTACTTTCATAAAACTCCTCCTTATTCAAATATTTAATTTCTTCATAATTGAACATACTGTATACTAAATAATTTTTATAATACAATCTCCTGCTATGTAAATTGATTAGATATAGAATACAATAACTACAAAGTATTGTTAATATTCTATATTTATTGTATTCTATCTTTGGAGGGATAAACATGAACTTACGAGATTTAGAATACTTTAATTGCCTTTGTGAATCAAAAAGCTTTACCGAAACAGCAAAACTTCTTTATGTTTCTCAACCATCCATAACTATATCACTGCGACGCCTAGAAAAAGAATTAAATATAGAGCTTGTTATAAGGGATCACAACAAAAATAAATTCTCTTTAACTGAAGCTGGGAAGGTTCTTGAAAAACACACTAAAAATATATTACAGGAAATAAAAGAAACTTCTTTTGAGATTTCAAAATTAACTGGAAGTAAAATAAAACTTGGTGTTCCACCTATAATTGGAGCTTATTTTTTTCCACCTCTTATGAAAAAACTTATAAAAAACAATTTAGCACAAAAAATAGAACTTGTAGAAAAAGGTTCTGCGGCAATGAAGAACTTAATAATAACAGATGATGTAGACATGGCTCTTTTAGGTTCACTTGCTCCTATAGAAAATGCTGATATAAATTCAACAATTTTAAAAGAAGATGCATTTATGGTATGTGTGAGTAAAAATAATCCCTTAGCAAAAGAAGCAAAATTGAGTATTAATGATATTAAAGAAGAAAAGTTTATAGTACTTGGTGATTCATATATTCACAACAAAGTATTTAATGACCTATGCTTAAAAAATAATATTTCACCAGCTAATGTATACTATACTGATGAAATACAAACTGCTAAATCATTAATAGCCTCTGATCTTGGAATAGGTATAATGATAAACATGGCTGTAAAAAATATGGACACTATAAAAGCTATTCCTCTTTCTACTGAAATTCTTTTTTATATTTCAATTGTGATTAAAAAAAATCACTATATGACGCTCCAAGAAAAAAATATAAAGGCTGTACTAACTGAAAATATCAATTATTTATAGTTTAAATAAACTTTCTCCAAGGTAAAATCCTAAAACCCCAATTATCATAGAAGCTAGTATATATATAACTGCATTTAAACTTTTTTTATTTTGAAACAAGTCAAAGCCTTCATACATAAAGGTAGAAAAGGTTGTATACGCTCCTAAGAAACCATCAGCTAAAAGAAGTGAAAGATTTTTACTTGCACCTGACATTGTTACTACACCAAGTAAAAATGACCCTGTTATGTTTATAATAAATGTACCCCATGGAAATTTTGATTCAACCTTTTTCGAAATTATATTTCCCAGCTTATATCTAGTAATACTTCCACAAATTCCACCTATACCAATTAAAAAATAATTCATTTTTCTCCTCCTTAAGATACCTTTTCCTCTTCTTTTCTACTATTGAATAACCTTGCTACTATTTTTCTAGAAACAATGGCACCAAAATATGCAAATAATAACCCAAACAACACTGATGTTATAATATAGGCCATAGCTAAAACATACATCTTTTGGTCCATAAGCATTACAGTTTCCTTACACATAGTAGAAAAAGTAGTATATGCTCCTATAAAACCTGTTCCAATTCCAAGTCTGATATCATCATTAAAATGCCATATTTCATATGCTGTAGTAAAAAGAAGTGCTAAAACAAATGCTCCACTTAGATTTATTATAAATGTATTTATAGGAAATCCCCCTATAAATGTGTGTATTTTTACATTCTTAATAACACACCTTAAAATGGCACCAATAGCTCCACCCATACCAATAAAAATATATTTTTTCATAACTGCCCTCCCAAAATAATTTGTAAAAAAACAAAAAAAACTCCTACATATAGTTAATATGCAGAAGTCATCAATCCATTAGGATATTTACGGCGAACCTCATCACCTATGAAATTAATATTATTTTATCAATTGATGTTAATATTGTCAAATAAATTTTAATTAATGCATAGTATTCATTTTAGCACTTCTTTCTCATCTAGTCCTATTTTTATAAAAAATTCTATTTACATCCATAAAATCATCATCTAAAATATATAAGTAACAATTTTATTATAAAACTAATATTTATTACCTGGAGGATTTTATGAAAAAACTAAACACAAAAGAAAAAAGTTGGATTATGTATGACTGGGCAAATTCTGCTTATAGTACAGCTATAACTGCTACAATTCTCCCTTTATACTTTAAATCTATAGCTTTCAAAAGTGGTATAACAGCCTCTTCTTCTACAGCTTATTGGGGATATTCAAACTCAATTGCAACACTCTTAATTGCTGTCTTATCTCCAATACTTGCAACTATGGCTGATTACAAAGGTTATAAAATGAAGCTTTTTAATATATTTTTTGTTTTAGGAACAAGCTTTACCTTTCTTCTTTCTGTAGTACCTACTAATTACTGGTTTGTATTAATAATATTTTATATTTTAACCTCCATAGGCTTTTCTGGAAGTTGTATTTTTTATGATGCTTTTTTAGTAGATGTTACCGAAAGAAAAAATATGGATAAAATCTCCTCGCTAGGATTTGGAATGGGATATATCGGTAGCAATATACCTTTTATATTATGTATTGTAATAATAGCCTTAGCTCAATTTAAGATAATTCCTATTTCTTTCTTTTCAGCCTGTAGAATATCTTTTATAATAACGGCAATTTGGTGGGTAATATTTACTATACCTATGATAAGAAATGTAAAGCAAACTTATAGTATTAATCTTGAAAAAAATCCTATAAGGAAAAGTTTTTTTAGATTATTAGAAACTTTAAAGGATATAAAAAGCCATAAACAATTATTTATTTTTCTCCTTTCGTATTTTTTCTATATTGATGGAGTAAATACAATAATCACTATGGCAACATCCTACGGTTCGGACCTTGGAATAAATTCTACTACTATGCTAATAATTCTTTTAACTATGCAATTTATAGCTTTTCCCTTTTCCATTATTTTCGGAATGCTTTCAAAGAAATTTCAAGGAAAAATAATGCTTTATGTAGGTATTATAATATACTCAATAATTTGTATATATTCATACTTCTTGAAAACAACCTTGGATTTTTGGATACTTGCAATTCTTGTAGGAACCTCTCAAGGTGGGATACAAGCTCTTAGTAGATCCTATCTTGGAAAACTAGTACCTAAGGATAAGGCAAATGAATTTTTTGGTTTTTATAATATATTTGGTAAATTCTCTGCCATTTTAGGTCCTTTAATGGTTGGTGCAGTTACACAAATTACTGGCAGTTCAAATAAAGGGGTACTTAGCGTTCTTGTCTTATTTTTAATTGGTGGTATTATTTTAAAAAAAGTTCCCTCTGAAAATTAAATTGTAATATACCTTTTAATCTTCAAAGTTAAGTACTTTTATTTTCTTATCTGATCCTATATAAGTATTCTCAAATAATTCTTTGGCATTTTCCAAATAATTTTCTGGCTCACTTAAGGCAGGACTAAAATGAGTGAGCCAAAGTTCTTTTACCTCTGCCTTTTTAGCCAAATCAGCTGCCTCTGAAAATATCATATGTTTTTTTTCTATGGCTTTATCTTTTTTTTCCTCTTCACCATACATACCTTCACATATAAACAAATCCGATTTACTTGCAAACTCTACTAAATTTTGTGTAGGTCTTGTATCTGTACAATATGTTATTTTTATACCTTGTCTTCTTTCTCCTAAAACCATTTCGGGTTTATAAGTTTTGCCTTCATAAATGGTTTCTTTTCCTTTTTGAAGTTCATTCCATACCATAACTGGTACCTCATTTTCCTTTGCTTTATTTACATCAAATTTTCTTTTTCTATTTACCTTAATTGAATAAGCAAGACATTCTATACTATGCTCTACTGGCAAAGCAAAAATCTCCATATCCCCTATTTTAAAAATTTTATCCGAAAATTCACTGCAAGATTGTTCTTCTAACTCTATTAGCTCTATTTGATAAGGTAATACTGGTGCTACCACTGTAAGACCCTTAATAACTTTACTTAATCCTTCTGGTCCTATAATTGTAAGTGGCTCTATTCTTCCAGAATTAGCTATAGTAAGTAGTAGACCTGTAAGTCCCATAACATGATCTGCGTGATAATGAGTAAAACATATAGCATCTATGTCCTTAAACCCCCAAGCAATTTCTTTCATTGCTACTTGAGTTCCCTCTCCACAATCTATTAATACCTTTCTTCCATTATATGCTATCAAAAGCGCTGTTAAATTTCTGTCTGATGTCGGCAAACTTCCTCCACATCCTAAAAGACAAGCATCTAACATATTAATCACCTACTTTCAAAATTTCATGTTATAAAGCTTGATATTTACTAAACAATCAATTTTTCATATTATTGTTTAATTAATAGCCTTTTAACTTAGTATAAATATTACTCTATACTTATATACTAATTATTAAAAGTATACCCTTGACATTATTTATTGTAAAGTTAAGTCCATAAAATTATTATTTTTTATTATCTTTTATTATTTTTCAATAATTTTTAATCACAACAATAAAATTTGTGGTATAATATTCTTGTGTTTATGTTAAAAATTCTACATACAAAAGGAAGTGTATTTATGAAAAAATATTTAATACTAGTGGGTTCTCCTCCAGCTTGTGGCAAAACTTATGTTTCTGGAGAATTAGCTAAACGACTTAATAATCCTGTATATTTAGATAAAGATACTGTAATTCCTCTTTCAAAAATGGTTTTTAAGGCTGCAAACCAGCCATATAATAGAGATTCTGACTTTTTTAAAGAATATGTTAGAGATGCCGAATACATAGCTACATTTGACTTAGCTTTTGAAAGTCTTGTATATAATGACCGTGTAATAGTTAATGCTCCTTTTTCTAAAGAATTTAGAGACAAAGAATACATTGAGAATTTAAAAACAAGATTAAAAAAATATGATGCAGAACTAATTCCTGTTTGGGTAAGCTGCGATATAGACGTATGCCATAAAAGAATGATAAAAAGAAATTCAGACAGAGATACTTGGAAATTAAACAATTGGGATGAATATGTACAAGGACAAAACTATACTACACCTGACTTAGAGGGACTTTTTGTTGTTGATAATTCATCTAACGAAGATTTTGAAGCTGGTCTAAAAAAATTATTAGAAAAGGTTTTATAGGATATCCTATAAAACCTTTTTAATTTCATATCTTAATCATCATATTAACCGTAACCTTATTCTTCTCTTCTTTAATATCAAAGGTTCCATTATACTTTTTAAGTGCAAATTTTATATTATAAATCCCAATACCGTGATTATTTGTATTCTTAGCACTTATAATGTTATTTTTAATATATTTAATTCCAATATCCGTTGTGTTGGAAACCTCAATTATTAAAAACGAATTTTTAACAATTGATTTTATTGACACAAATTTAACCAATTTCTTATTTTTTATTCTTCTGCAAGCTTCAATAGAATTATCAAGTGTATTGTTTAAAATAGAACTTAAATCGATAGGTTCTATTTTTATATTTTCAGGTACAGTAAAGTCACACTTAAATTCAATTCCTTCATTACTTGCAATAGTATATTTTTCATTTATAACAGCATCTGCTACAACATTGCCTGTTTTTATATAAGAATCAAGTTTTTTTATTGTCTCAGAAATATTATTTAAATATTTTTTCAAGGCATCAATATCCCCAGAGTATGCTAGTAAATTCAAACAATTAATATGTTTATTAATATCGTGCATAGTTCCCCTAGTACTTCTATATAACTTTTGAATATTTTTATTATGCTCAAATTGCAGATTCAATTGTTGTTTCATTAAACTATTTTTTTCATTTTCTCTATCATACTCTAGCATTTTTTGAAAAGTATAGGCAGAAATAAAAATAGATATTATTAAAAATACTGATATAAGAGGAAGCAAATAATAAGTATTTGTAAAAATTTTAGGTAAATAGTATTTTGTTTTACCAATATTTATTATTTGTATATTATAAAATATAAGACTAATACCGTAAATAGCTGCACATGGAATAATAAGCTGGAATTGCTTATATAAATCTAATTTATAATCTTTTATTTTAAGAACGTTACTTATAGCTGTTAGTAATAAAAACAATATTACTTCCTTTAAAATATCTCCTAAATTTATTAGTATAGTATTTAAAACTTTATAATATCCTATTTTAATGAATAATCCATTTAATATAGGATATAGCTTAAAATCTATTATGAAAAATGTTAAACTTATTAGAATCATAATCGTTTCTATAAGAATAACAGTATATAATTTAACCAAAGACTTGGCACTACAGGTAATACTAATAATTATAAATTCAAAAAAAATAAATATAAATACAATTTTAAAATTTGATGAATTATTACTTGTTCTGGAAATTATCGAAACAATAATTTCTAATAAAAAAAATAAATATACCATTTTCTTATTGGAAAACTCTAGAAATTTATTATAAAAATAATACCTAATTGTTATAATGAGTGCAGTCGTTATAATAAAGTTCACAAATATCTGAGTTTCACTCATTTTAAACTTCTCCCTTTAAGTAATACATAAACGCTTTAGAAAAATCATTTAACCTATATTTAGATATGTAGATTTTTTCATTATTCTCTAAGGTAATAGAATTATTGTCATAACTTTTAACATATCGTAAGCTTACAATGTAACTTTTATGACATCTAAAAAAATCATATTCTTTAAGTTCCACTTCAACTTCAGATATTTTATTATAATATTCAATCACATCATAGGTAGTATGTATTTTAATTTTTCTTTTTTCAGCTTCAATATATGTTATATCCTTTAAAAGAATTTTTGTAGATTTACTTATAGTTTTAGCTATTATAAATCTATCTTGCTTTTCAATCTCAGAAAATATTTGACAAAGGATATTTTTCAGTTTTTTCTCGTCTACAGGCTTTAAAAGATAATTAAAAGCTCGTACATCAAAAGCATCAAACACATAATCTTTATATGAACTTATAAATACTATAATAGCTTGTTTATCGCTATTTCTTAAACATCTAGCTGCTTCTATCCCACTCATTTTATCCATTTTTATATCTAAAAAATATATATCAAACTTTATTATAGATTTTATAACTTCATCTGCACTTTTAAATTCTAAAACAGCAAAGTCTTTTTGATCATGTTTTAAATTTTTACAAAGCATTTTGAATATTTCTTTTCTCTCTATATCATTATCATCGCAAATAGCTATTTTAAGCATAAAATTAAAGTCACCCCTTTTTATTATATCATAAATGGGTCAGTGAAAAACTCCAGACCCATTTGTGGTGAATATATATTCTATGCTAATCTTCACTTTTCTTAACAGTATTTTTATTCTCTTTATTATCTTCATTCTCTTTAGCAATGTTTTCATAAGTTTTTACTGCTTTTTCTTTATAACTATTAGTAGCCTTACCTGCTTTTCTTACTTTTTCTAATTCGCCACCTATCTGATTTCCTATTTTTCTTTCAATATCTTTTATGTTGTCTATTCTTTCTTCCTTATACTTAGTATTTATATTTTTCTTTTTATCTTCATCTACTTCGTACTTTAGTACATTGGCCTCTCCTTCATTTCTTTTCTTTTGTGAAAGGGATGTTTTTATATTAGATAGACTACTACTGCATTGAATCAAATTCTTTAAATTTTTATCATCTTCACCATCTGCTTTAGAATTATCATCTTTTTCATCGCTATTTTGCTTATTTTTTTCCAACATTTCTCTTTGCTTTTCCAGTTGTATTTCTGATATTTGCTTATCAATTTCCGCTATTTGTTTATCAATATCCTGAAGCTCTACTTGGAGCCCTTGCTGACTTTCCCCTTTTTCTAGAGCTTTTTTTGATATTTTTTGTTTAGTTTTTTGAAGATTTTGCTTTTGCTTTTGTAATGCATCAATTTCTGTATCATTTCCATTAGAAGTATTTGCGTTGTAATTCACACTTGATTTATTATCTTCTTTTGTTTTATCTTTAATTTGTCCATATTTTATGCCTGTACTCACACTTAATCCAGCACTTAAAGTTATACTCACGACTATTCCTCCCTCTTCAGTGTTTTACATCAACTATATCGTAAGAATATTCACAAAAAATATATTTCTTGTATTAAGAAGAGATTTAAATGTAATGAATGGACTCCCTAATGCAAGATTTTTTATACTGTGAATTTTTGTATAATATTCGTTAATTTTTCTGCACTCTGAGCTTGACTTTGAGCCACTTGTGCTACTTGCTCAATAGCCTGAGTTGTTTCCGTTATAGCCCTCTTTATATTACTAGTATGTTCAGCTGTTTTTTCAGCCCCTTCTGCCATAGTTTGTGTAGCTTCACTTACTCCACCAACGGTAGCAGATATTTCTTCTGTCATGGATGCTATTTCCTCTGCCATGCCACTTACAAATTTAGAATCCTTATAATATTCCTCTGCCATTTGTCCAAATTTAATAAACCCTTCAGCCACATTATCTTTTATAAATTTAAGCATATCTTCACTTGTCACAGATGAAGCCTTAAACGCATCATTTACTCTAACTATCATATTTTGTATATTCTCTACTGCCTTTGCAGATTGTTCTGAAAGATCTCTAATTTCATCTGCAACAACAGCAAATCCTCTACCTCTTTCTCCCGCTCTTGCAGCCTCTATAGATGCATTTAGAGCTAAAAGATTAGTTTGCTCTGATATACCTGAAATAGTATCTGCCATTAATTTTATACTATCAACTACTTTGCCTTTTTCTATAACTTCTAAAAGCTCGTCTTCTTTTTCCTTATAAAGTATATTTGCATTTTCTATAGTTTCTTTTGTTTCTTTTCTAATTTTATTGGCTTTTTCCTGTGATTTTGTAGAATTATCGTTTCCTTCTGATGATTTACCACTCAATTCATTTATACTTGCATTAACCTCTTGAATTGAGGCTGTTATTTCTTCACTTGCTGAGCTAGTATCTTCTGCACCTATTACTATTTTATTAGTGGCTTCATCTATAGTTTCTGCTTTAGATGTAATTTCTTCCACATTTGCAGCAAGTTCTTCACTTGCTGAACTTACAATTTCAGATTCACTTATTATGTCTTCTACTATCCCCTTAAGGCTATTTTGACATTCTATTAATGCTTTCTTTACCTTTCCAAACTCATCTTCTCTATCAGTCTTATATTCTTTTGATAAATCTAACTTTGACATTGAATGTGCAAATTCAACTATCTCCTTTAATTGCAAGTGTATATCTCTTGATATTATCACTGCAAAAAATATACTAAAAATTATTCCTACTAATGTAAGAACTATAATAGCTTTATTTAAATTAGAATTATTGCTACGTATATTACTAAAATTGTTATAAAAAACAGAAATTACCCCCACCAATATCAAAAATAAAGTCACTACTAAAAAAGATATTGTTAATTTTGTTCTTACCCTTAAATTTTTTATATACTTCATCTGAACCCCTCCCTTATGTTATACCACACTAATTCTACAATATTATAACATTTTTGTAAACTTATAATTCAGCATTATTTGAAGATTTTGTTCTATATAATCAGTTTTAAAAAAATAAGCACCTTTAAGTGCTCATTTTTTCTTCATTTCTTTCATTTTGTGAGAATATACATCCACAATAATCTTGCCTATATAAATTATATATATTAGAAAGCTCAATAGAACGTTTATAACCATTTTTTTTCTTAAAATCAGAATACAGATATTTAATATTATATTTCTCTCCTATTTTTTCTCCTAGCTCATTTAACTTTTGAGCGTTTTTATATGGACTTACAGATAAAGTAGTTGTAAAGTATTCATATTTTTTTTCTTTAGCCACAAGTGCTGTCTCCATCAGCCTTAATTCATAACATTTAAAACATCTTTCTCCACCTTCTCTATCATTTTCTAACCCCTTAACACATTTATAATATTTTTCAGTATCATAATCTCCTTCTATAAAATCCACTTTATACTTAGTTTTAAATTGAGAAATAAATTCCTTTTCTTCCTCCACTCTCTTCATGTATTCTTCCCTAGGATATATATTAGGATTATAATAAAAAACTGTTATTTTAAAATAGTTTGATAGATATTCAATAACATAAGTACTACATGGAGCACAACAGCTATGAAGAAGTACACTTGGTACTTTATTTTCCTTTAAAATTTCTTCTATTATATCATCTAGCTTTTTTTGATAATTCACTTTCAATTTCATCAATCCTTTAAAGTAATTTTCTTAATCTAAATTATACACCATAAAAATGTCATTATCTTTTGCATTTATTATACTACATTAATAACCTTACAAAAGCAAATTAATATTAATTACTATAAAAATGCCGATTTCACTTTGCTTAGTGAAATCGGCATTTAATACATTGTATTTTAAATTACTATTTCTCCACCATTTACATGGATGGTTTGACCAGTTATATAGGAAGACATTTCAGATGCTAAAAACACATACGCACCCGCACATTCTACTGGTTGACCTGCTCTTTTTAACGGTACATTTTCTCCGAACATTGAAACCTTATTTTCATCAAAGGAAGATGATATTAAAGGCGTCCAGATTGGACCAGGTGCTACTGCATTTACCCTGATTCCTGATTTAATCAAAGAAGTTGATAAAGACTTCGTAAAGGATAAGATAGCACCTTTTGTCATTGAATAATCTATAAGCGCTTCATTACCCTTAAAAGCTACAACTGAAGTTGTATTTATTATACTAGAACCAGCTTTCATTTTACCTATAGCTGCTCTTGTCATATAGAATGTTCCATATACATTAGTTTTAAAGGTTCTGTCAAATTGCTCATTAGATATATCTTCTATACTATTACAAGGATATTGTACCGCAGCATTATTTACTAATATATCAATTTTGTCATATTCTCTTATGGTATTCTCTATGGCATAACTGCAAAAGTCCATATTACCTATATCTCCGGGCATAAGAGTACATTTTCTTCCTAAACCATCTAATATACTCTTTGTATCCTCAGCATCCTGATGTTCATCATAATATATTATAACAACATCTGCACCTTCATGAGCATATGCTACAGCAACTGCTCTTCCTATACCACTGTCGCCTCCTGTAATGATAGCTGTTTTACCTTTTAAAAGTCCTTTTGATTTGTTATAGTTTTTATCATAATACACAGGAGCTGGCTGCATTTCATATTCGTAACCTGGTTGGTGATTTTGGTGCTGTTTTGGAAAAGAAGTTGGAAAATTCATATGAATACCTCCTAAAAATTCAATTCCTTATTTTTTTATTTTATAAGCACTCTTTAAGTATGTCTCAAATTAAGATACACTAATACAAATTTATTATTATACTCATATTTATATTTTCCAATTAAATATTAATTATTCTTATTAATTAATCACTCATTAAGTATATATTTACACCAAAACCATGTTAAAATATTTTTCAATATAGCCTCTCATATATTCCTTTAATATCATCTCTTGATAAAGATACATAATTATTTACAAGAAGTCTTTTTTGTCCTTCTATAACACTGTCTGTAAATTTTTCAATTTCTTCTTTTTTCATACCATATTCTTTAAGAGGCCTTCTTGAAAGAAGGTTATCAAGAATATTATTAAGTTCATCATATACAGAGTTAGAACTACACTTAAGCACATCCTTTAAAATCTTATTCAAATCTTCTATTATTCCTTCAGGTTTAATTTTATTATATACATTAAAAACCTCAGTAAAGAATTGATAATTAGCTTCACCATGAGGAACATGATAAACTCCACCAAGAGGATAAGAAAGTGCATGTACAGCTCCAACTCCGGCATTTCCAAAAGCTATTCCTGCATAATTGCTTCCAACTATAAAATCATCAATAATTTCACTTCTATATTCTTCACCATTTTTAATTATTTCTTTATATCCGTTTATTATTAATTTTATTGCTTCAATACTAAATAATTGAGTAAAATAATTAGCTTTAGGTGATACATAGGATTCTACAGCATGTATTAAAGCATCTATTGAACTTGTAACAAAAAATTTAAAAGGAAGAGTTTTTACAAATTCAGGAATAAACACTGCATAATCTGCATATAGCTCTGGAACTGCAAGTCCCATTTTTGTGCCCTTTGACTTTATTTCAGCTATGGATACATTTGTAACTTCACTTCCTGTACCACAGGTTGTTGGAATTAAAATCAATTCTTTTTCTTTAACTATAGGAACTTTTTTTTCAAATAAATCTAAAGACCTCTCCCTTTTAAGGGCTAAAAGCTTACATATATCTAAAATAGTTCCTCCACCAATTCCTATTATTCTCTTTATTCCTTCCTTATCCATATCTGATACAATTGCATCTATCATTTCATCTGATGGCTCTCCTAAACCATAATCTTTACGGAATACAAATTTAGCTTTTAAATTCAATTTTTCTATAGATCTTTTATATAAAGATTCATCAGTTAAAATAAAATCTCCTACTCCTACTTTAAATTCTTCTGCAAACCCTGAAAAGTCATTGAACTTGTGTATTTCTGGTACCAAACTTACTAATTTCATTTTCTACACCTCTTTTAATTATTTGTTTTATACTACTATAACCCTTCCTATTTCACAATATAACAACTATACAAATAAAAGCTATTTAACTTGTATCTTTTGCACACAAATAAAGGAAGATACATTATTTTGTAGCTTCCTTTTGTTTTCATATTCAACTTAAACTTTTAATGACCCCTTTTTTTCATTTTTTTCTTTTCCTGCTTCAATATAAATTTATTCTCTTCAATTTCTTTTTTTCTTAATTTACTAAAAGTCCTTCTCTCCTCTTTTTTTGCTTCTAAATCAAGTTGCATTGCATTTTGAGCTTTAGTACAAGTGGCCCTTTTTACCTCTTTTTTTATTTTCCTTTGAAGTCTTTTAGGATTTATTTTCTTTTTAATAATTTCTTTTTCTTCTAGAGGTCTAGTAAATTTTAAACCTCTAAAATTATTTAATACAAAATAATATACTTCATAATCTTTAGGTTCTGCACCAAAAACTACTCTAGAAACTTCGTATTTTCCTTCATAATTTCTTTCAAAAACTCCTACCCAAAACGGATTTTCAAAAAATACTTTTAAACTAATATTCATTTTTATTCCCTCGCTAAAATTATATTTTAAAGAGAACGGACAACCCACGAGGGCAGGTTACTGACATTTAAATCATAAATGCGTTTGGACTACCAACCAAAACTGTGTTTTTATCTCTACTTAAATATATTATATCATTTAAATTTAATGTCAAGTACAAAAAAGAGAAGTCATAAAATATAACTTCTCTTATAAATCTTATTTTTTTACAAACTCTTTAATAATTCCTTTTTTATAAGCAAGTAAAAGTAAATTAAGTTCTTCAAGCTGCTTCTTTAAATCCTTACCTACATCTGTATCTCCAACCCTCTTTCTTTTCACTGCCTTTTCAAAGATTACCGTGGAAGATAGTATATCTGTTTCTTCTTTTATTGCTTTTTCTGTTGTTTCAAATAGTTCATGTGATACAAGCTGAAGTCCAAAGGAATTATAAATTAGCGTATATCCTGCGATTCCTGTTTTACTGTGATAAGCCTTTGAGAATCCACCATCAATAACTATTAATTTTCCATTAGCCTTTATAGGATTTTCTCCATTTTTGCTTTCTACAGGAACATGACCATTTATAATATGTGATTGCTCTGACTGTAGTCCAAATTCTTTTAATATGTTGGTGCAGGTTTCTTCTTCATCTCTATAATGATAATAGGGATCTTTTTTTTCAATATGTGCTTTCTTATCATTAATGAAATATCTTTCAAAGGTTGTCATTTTTTCTTTACCAAAGAGAGGTGAAAATGGTCCTGTCCAGAGATACCATATCATATCATCTCCATATTCACTATCTTTTGAATTCTCGTTATAGAAGAACCCCTCTCTGGCTAAAGCATCAAGTTTATCAAGAAGGTTTTTCCCCTTATAATTATGCTTACCAATTAGCACATCCTTAAAACTCCCGTCCTCATTTAAAGGTATGCACCCGTGATATAGTAAATTTGAATTAAATTTCAAGTAAAGACTTCCATGAGAAAATAGAAATCTTACATGCCTATTTAATTTCTCACTATTTATAAATGATAGCTTTAGCTTTCCTATTACTTCTTTTTCCTCAGGTGAAAGCTTATATGGATCATTTTTATCTATAGTTGGGAAATTTGTATCATTTAATTTGTATTTTTTTCCTTCTAATTCTATAGTATTATCTTCAAAATTAATTTTGCTTAAAAGAAGCCTATGTTCCATTTTAAACTCAGGATGTCTTTTTATTACCTCCCCTTCAAGTTTAAATTGTATTATAGAAATTGCCTTGTGCATTTTTCCTATAAGTTCAATTTCTTTCAAATTATATTTTTTGTTTGTCTCTATTTTAGGAGTAAATCTTTCACATTTATCACTTCCGTAAAAATCCATTGCAAAAGTAGCTAGTGGTAATAGATTAATTCCATATCCATCCTCTATGGTTGATAAGTTAGCATATCTAGCTGAAATTCTTACTACATTTGCCATACACACTAATGATCCAGAAGCTGCACCCATCCACAAAATATCGTGATTTCCCCACTGAACATCCACTGCATGATATTCCTCAAGTTTGTCTATTATAATGTCCGCTCTTGGTCCTCTATCAAATATATCTCCTATTATATGAAGTCTATCTATTACAAGCCTCTGTATAAGCTTTGATATTGCTGTTATAAACTCTTTTGCCCTGTCTATACTTATTATAGTTTTTATTATTTCATCATAATACTCCTGCTTATCTACTCCCTTTGGCTGTTCATGCAATAATTCCTCAATTATATATGCAAATTCTTTAGGAAGAGCTTTCCTTACCTTAGAGCGTGTATATTTGGATGAAACATTCCTACAAACTTCTATGAGCCTATATAGCGTTATTTTATACCAATCATCGATATTCTCCTCTTGATTCAACATTATGTCAAGCTTTTGTTCAGGATAGTAGATTAATGTTGCCAGACTCTTTTTCTCGCTTTGCATAAGTCTGTTTCCAAAAATATCATCTATTTTTCTCTTTACTACCCCAGAAGCATTCTTAAGAACATGTATAAATTGCTCATATTCTCCATGAACATCAGATAAAAAGTGTTCCGTTCCCTTAGGCAGATTTAAAATAGCTTGTAAATTGATTATTTCTGTAGCCGCTTCATTGATTGTGGGGTACTGTTTTGAAAGAAGAATTAAATATTTTAAATTCCTTTTAATTTCTTCATTCTTGGTGTTACTTTCTAATAGCATAATAGTTTAACCCTCCATATTTAGTTATATCGTTTGTTGTCTTTAATGGTATTTTATATTATTATGCTTTTACCGTCAACAGGTTAATTTTCTAGCTATTTCAAGGCTTTATCGAAACAATACAGTAAAAATTGTTCTAATAAATATGAATAATTTATTCCTCTATTAATTTTGATATTTCATCTTGAAGTTTACTTAGTTTTGTAATTGTTGTAGATCCTTCTACTACATTTCCCTTGTAACTACTACGATGTATTCCTTCCCTATTTATATTTTCAGTTTGAAATCCCAAAGTTAAATTTTGCGCAATACAATTTTGAAAAATTTTAAATTAAAAAACTTATTAACAAAATTGAATTTTTACTTTATAATAGTATATAATACATTTAATTTGCTAGATAATACAGGGAGGCTACTAATGAAAAATGACGAACAACTTAAATTAAAAAATCAACTATGCTTTTCAATATATGCATCTTCAAGAGCTATAACAAAAATCTACAAGCCTTTTTTAAATAAGCTAAATCTAACTTATCCTCAATATTTGGTTATGCTTGTGTTGTGGGAAGAAAATTCAATAACATTAAAAGACCTAGGTAATAAACTGTACCTTGATTCTGGTACTCTTACACCACTTTTAAAAAGACTGGAAGGCCTCGATTTAATTAGTAGAAAAAGATCTTCAGAAGATGAACGCTTACTTTTTGTTAACATCACTGAAAAAGGTAAAAAATTAAAGGAAAATGCTTTGGATATTCCTATTTGTGTTCTTCAATCAACAAATACAGATATCGAAACCTTAAAAAGAATAAAAACAGATGTTGATATACTTCTTAAAAATTTATCACATCAATAAAACACTGACAGATTTTATTCTGTCAGTGTTTTATATTAGATTTATTAATTCTTTTATCTCTATACATATTTTTATCTGCTTCTAGAAATATTGCTTCAAAGTCTTGTCCATCTCGCTTGTATTTAGCATGTCCTATACTTACGCTAGCATCATATCTCTTAAAATTCTCTCGCACACGCCTTTTTATAAGCTTCTTTATTTCTTCCACTTCACTATCTTTTTCAATCTTTAAAAGTGCAATGAACTCATCTCCACCAATTCTTCCAACAAAGCCGCTGGTTCCAACTACACTTTTTATAACCAATACTGATTCTACTATGTATTTATCTCCTATTGCATGTCCATATTTATCGTTAATTTTTTTAGTTCCATCTAAATCAAATAGCATAATATAAAAATTATTATTCTTAGCTATATTGTTTTGAAAAATTTCATTAATCCCCCTTCTATTGTAAGCTCCTGTCATTTTATCCATATTTGCATCTTCATATAATAAATTTACCGCAACCATAAATTTATTTGATAGAAATATTATAAAAACAACAAAAAATATTGTCCCAACGGTAAAACATGCAGCAAGAATATTTTGTACTTCTATATTTATAAATTTTGCAATAACATCTAAAAACGTTCCTGCCGTTATAAGTCCTACACCTAATAACATTAAAATAAAAATAGGCTTTTTTAAGTTTATTTTTTTTGAAATACTTATTCCAACACATAATAAGTAAATGAAGAAAGTAAATGCAAGTAAAAATACTATAAGCTTCCTTAGTTCAATCATAGTGTGCATCTGTCCTTTTTTATAAATTCACTTTTACAAATTTTATTATATCTATATTGAAAGTACATTTAATTTGTTAAATATAAACTTTTATTATATAATTTAATTCCACTTTATATTGTACACCAAATTTATTAAAAAAACCAAAAAAAATTAGTTTTATTATATTTTTTTTGGTTAATTTGCTATTTATGGATAGATATATTGAACTTTTATCTGCTTACTTCCTTAATTTAAAATTTTCCCTATCTTGTTTATAATTCAAACTTCCAAGGGGGGCTTGGCTTTGGTTTATAGCATAAACTATTGCCATAAATCTCTTCTAATTTAAATTTTTTAAATTTCAACTCATAATTATGTACTGAATTCACAAAATAACCTCCTCACTAACCATGTTTGCATTTAATTAATTTATCTTTATATTATTAACTAAAAATTATCTATTTATAACAACAATTTCTTTGTTATCTCATATTAATTATATTCAAATTATTAAAAGTGCCTAAAATCGACTTGATTTTAGGCACTTTAACTCTAGTTGAACTTTTTATTTTTTACTATATTCTATATAACTATTTCTTCTCATAAAAGTTAAAGAAACTAGTATCTAAATCCTGTGGTGAATAAGATATAAATACATAATTAACCTTTACACTATTCACAAAATCAGGAATACTACCACTGTAGTATCTAGGATCTACTAAATACACATCTGAGCATACTGTAGATAAAAATGCTGCAAGAGGTACTGTTAAAGAATCCTTAACAAAAAGCATCTTAGGTCCATTAGGATTATTCTTATTAGTTATATGAGTAATACCTTGATTACCTAAAAGATACATGGAGTATTTATCAGACTCTGTATCATAATCTTTATATTGACTACTAAAAGGTGATGTTGTTAAAAGCACTTCTTCAAATCTACCATTCATATTAAATATTAATTTTCCTGTTTTACTATAATAATTATATGAAGTTTTAAATTTAGGATATGCTAGTATAAAATCATCATCTCCAGCATATGTAATTCCTGTTTTTCTTGCCATAGAACCAGCAAACGAATCTTTATATGTTATAAAGTTATAATTATCTTTATTAGTATAAAAATTATTTGGATCAAGATTTAGTGAATACTTTTTATCAAATGTATTTACAAGCTGTCCAAATTCCCAAAATACAGTTGGTATCTGCCAATGGTGGTCAGTCCTGTAGAACAGTTTATCTGTAGGTATTCCACTTTTATCTAAATTCTTACGAAGATCAATTGTATCTATATTCTTCTCTTTAAGTATATTTAAAAATTGATCTGTAGTTTCATTTACATAATTGTATGGAATTCCAGTCGGAAATTGTGTTTTGCCTGCAATATACTTATCTGGAGGCATAATATATGCAAACTTTACATTCTTATCTTTAAGTCCGTTTTTAAATGCCTCCGTCCTTCTTGCTAATTCGTATACAGGATTAGCTTGATCCGCAAAATAACTATAATGAAGAATTCCATCTTTATCCTTAACAACTTCAAAGTTTGATTCCTCATTTTTAAACATTAATCTTTGTATATAGCTATATGCATCTACAAATTTATACTTCATAAATACATTATCTTCCATAGCATATTGAATAGAACTTATCGTATCTTTAACCGAAGCAGAAGCTTTTTTTTGAGTTTTATATGCTTCTAGTAAAGGTTTATATGAAACAATTAAATTCTCTATCGAAAATGTAATGAGGAAAATAATGAATATGATAGATGTTATAAATTTTTTACCAAAAATTCCGCTTGTGCTTTTTTCATTGCTCCTCTTCATAATTCTTTTCATTGTATTTCATTACTCCTCTTTTTAAAATTTAAGATATATAAATGGATTATATGTTCCTTTTATTAAATAAGAAATGCATATAAAGAACAAACCTAATACTGCAATAGGATATATTCCATTTAATATTTTATAGCCAGGTGCCTTCTCAAAAACAAGTTTATTTACTTTTTTAGCAATAGGCATTGATAGTATAATTCCAGCTATAAATATAATTGCATTTTCTTTGATGAACATGAAGGTGTAATTACTCCAAAAAGAATTACCTGCTAAACCAAACATAGAAGAAACATATTTACCCGCTTGTATTAAATTGGTTGATCTAAATAAAACCCATCCAAGATTTATTACAAAAAGAGCGTATATATGCTTAATTACAGGATGTATTTTTAAATCATCAAATGAGAATACCTTCTCAAGGGCAATAAATACAAAATTTAAGAATCCCCACATTATAAAGGTCCATTCTGCACCATGCCATACACCTGTACTAACCCATACTATAAATAAATTTCTTATAAGCTTATCTTTGTTATCAACTCTTGAACCACCGAGTGGAATGTAAATATAATCTCTAAACCAAGAACTCAAAGATATATGCCATCTTCTCCAAAATTCTGTTATGGATTTTGATATATATGGATAATCAAAGTTTTCATCAATTTTAAATCCAAACATAAGTCCAAGACCTATAACCATATCTGAATATCCTGAGAAATCAAAAAATATTTGTAGTGTGTATGCGATAGATCCTAGCCAAGCTAAAGTAACTGGTACTGATCCATTTGAACTCATTGTAAAAACTTTATCAGCTATAACTGCAACACTGTTTGATATTATAACCTTTTTACCTAAACCAGTAAGAAATCTACAACATCCTACAGAAAATTTTTGCCAACTATGTTCCCTATTCTTTATTTGTTCTCCAACTTTAACATAACGTGAAATAGGTCCTGAAATAACTTCTGGGAAGAAGGCTATATACAATCCAATATTTAAAGGATTTTTTTCTGCTTGCACTTTATTTCTATAAACATCTACCACATATGATATTGACTTAAATGTAAAATAAGATATACCTATAGGAAGTGCTATACTAGGAATAGTAAGCTTATGCCCACCTACTTGATTTATGTTTTTTACAACAAAGCCTAAATATTTAAATACAAATAACATACCGAGATTATACGCACAGGTTACAAATACAATAAATTTAGGAGCAAATTTTCTTTCCCTAAATTTCCCCACTAAGAGACCCAAAATATAATTTACAATTATGGATATAACCATAGTTCCTAAGAAACCAAAATCACCCCATGCATAGAAAACCAAACTTGCCAAAAGTAAAACTACATTCTGTAATCTTCTTGAAAAAGAACAAATATAGTACAAAAGCAAGACTGCTGGGAAAAAGTAAAATAAAAAAACAATACTTGAAAATAACACTATTTATCTCTCCTTATTATTTTTAGGTATAAGTATATGAAGTATATCGTAATCCCATTTTCACATAATTAAGTACACTAAAATAAACTTTAAGTACTTAAAAAAATTGTGATTTTAAGCTTGCTTTATTACGTTTTATTCTACAATAAATTATCCAATCGGAGCCAATTTGATTACTGCCAAACTCTCCTTTAACTTTAGATTAAATATTGATTTGCCAACTTTATATTTTGAAAAGTTGTCTTCATACACAAAATATTTGTCGCACTTTTAAATTTTCACCCTTTTAAAGGATAAATTTTAAACACTGCAGTTAGATTTTCCTTTAAAACTTGCTATGACTCATTATCTTCAGCGAATCTTTTTCTCCAAAACATAAATAAACCACCAAATGCTGCAAATATTACAACAAAAAGAATTCTTATAGTGTTCATTGTATATCCACTTAAAATAAATTTATAAAATCCGGTCATCAAACTTGGTACTTTGGAAGGATCAGGCAAGCTTTTTCCCTTAACACTTAAAGTCCAAGAATTATAGAGTCTCACTCTCTTAATTTCTGCTAAATTATTATTTATAAGCACAAGTATACTTATATTTTGAGGCTTTACTCTCTTATTTATTATAAGTCTACCTTCATTTGTTATCTTAATTCCATCTACTGGATTTTCAATACTATATTTAATATTTTTAGTATCCAATTTAGGAGCTGTTGCCTTATATAGTGATATTGACTCACCTAAAACAGGTATTTGAACATCAGAATCTCCTGATAATTCAAAATCAGTCTTACCGTCTTCGTATATATCACCAGATTTACCAAGTAAACCCACTGAGTTTATCTCAAAATCTTTTGATTCATTTTCTTGCATAGTTGCTACTAGTGCCCAAGAAGCTACATTTGTAAGCTCGTATTTTGTTTTATCTTTAACATTACCATCTACTTGCAAATTTTCTAAAGGTATATATACTTTTCCTGAGAAGCCTTTGGGAACTTCAAATTCTCCATAAGCCGTTCTAACTCTTTTCACCAAATTACTTCCATCTTGCTTCATCATTACAAAACCATTATCAGAAACAGCAATTTTTGTACCATCCTGCAATTGTGAAACAAAATTCATTAATATGGCATCTTTAGATTTATTCTTAATATTGAAGGAAAATTCACCACTATTTGACCAATTAGCACTTATTACCTTATATATAACTGATGAATAATATCCTTTTTTTAACTTCTGTGAATTAGCAGTAACCTCTATTGAATCACCAGCTGCATTAGGTGTAATTTTTGTATTTGCATTACCTGCAATTTTAGTATCTTCTAAAGAAAGATTAGCTGCACGCATTGGTCTTGCAAATATACTGCTACCAGTAATTAAAAATATCACAGAAAAAGATACTAATAATTTTCTGCATACTTTATTAAAAGCCATGTTATACCTCCATTTTACAAATATGCCATTTCATTGAGCTCATCAGAAGGGCCTGCCTTCTTTTTCTTTTTAATCTCTATTTTCTTCATAGTTTCATATTCATTTGCCCAATTATTTAATGCTTTCTGAAGCTCTGTGTTGTCAGAAATTTCATCATAATTATCAATTCTATAAAGCTTAATAGATTCCTCAAATGGTTTTTTTGTTTTATTATTATTAGTTTCGTAATCCATCTTTTTCTCAAGTGAACACTTAAGTATAGTATCTGGCAAAATAGAAATATTAATATGCTTTACATTGTTATATTGAGAAGCAGTTTTTATAAGTGCATATGCATAATCAAAATTTATAATTTCTAATTCTCCACATTCTCTGGATTCTAATTTTTTTCTTATCTCAAGTCTTGGATGCTTTCTATTAAATTGATTAACCTTTTTACTTCTAGTTAAAACATTAAGTCTTATATCATCAAATATACTATTACTTTTACTAATGTATTTAGGAAGTACAGGTGGTCTATCATATATTACATAAAGAAGTTGCTTGTAATTTTCTTCTGAAATATCAATTATTTTAAAAGCATATTTCCATTTATCTTGAAGCCTATCTACATGAACAACCTCTGCTTCAAAAGTACAAGAATACCTGTCTGTATCAAGCTTAATTTCAACTGAATTATTTTCGTATACATCTATTGGTGCATCTAAAACAACTGAAACTCCGCCCTCAGAAATATCTTTTGTTTTACCTTTTACTTCTACGCCTTTTTTATTAATGCTACAATCTATGCTAACGTTAGCTCTCTCAGATTTTCTATGTGGAGTTCTACCAAGCATAAAGAATACTGACATTAATATATTATATAAATTAGCTATTAACCAAAATAATACCACCGAATACGCTAAAGTATCTTTTGTAAAAATTAATCTAAAACAATTTATTATTCCAAGAAAAGATAAAATTACAAGAATAATATGAGGAATTGCTTTCTTCCTCTGATAAGACTTGTCACTAACTGCCCCACCTTTTCTGGTTACAGCAAATTTGTTCTGTGATATTCCTATAGTTTCTAAAATTACTGGTAATATTAGCGAAGGAAACAAAATAGTATCATATATACTTGTCCATTTGTTAGTTCTTATATTTTTTGATAATCCTTTAAGAGATGCATTTGTTAATAAATACATTGGAAGCCAAAATACAAGAACCTGCCATAAATTACACTTAACAACTATTACTCCAAATACGGAAAATAGTATAGGTGAAAGAATATATATAAGCCTTTTTATTCCAGAAAACCAATATGAAATAGATGATAAGTAATTTAACTTTTGCTTTAAAGTTAAGCCTTTTATCATAAGTATGTTCAAACGCTTTCCTGTTTGTATACATCCTCTAGCCCATCTTTCACGCTGTTTTACAAGTCCTTTTAAGTCTTCTGGTGCTAAACCTGATGCGTGTATTTCATCTATTGCATAACAATGATATCCTTTGCTTTCAATATATATTCCTGTTGCAAAGTCTTCAGTTATTGCTTCTGTATAGAATCCTCCAACATCATTCAATGCTTGTCTAGCTATTACAGTATTAGTACCACCATAAATTACAGAATTAGTCTTATTCCTTGAAACTTGAATATCTCTATAAAAATAATCTTGCTCATTTGGTATTCTATTTTCTGAAAACAAATTATATTGGAATAAATCAGGATTGTAAAAACTTTGAGGGGTCTGAATAAATCCAACCTTTTCTTCTGTAAGAAAATATGGTACACATGCCATTAAAAAGTCATGCATAGGAATCATATCAGCATCAAAGGTTGCAATCAATGGTGATTTTGAATGTGCCATGGCATTATTTAAGTTACCTGCCTTTGAACCTTTTCTCTCAGTTCTTGTTATGTAGTTTATTCCCATATGATCAGCAAGTTCTTTCATTTCAGGTCTATTACCATCGTCACATAAATAAATATGTACTTTTTTCTTATCAGGATAGTCCATGTTGACACATCCGTTTATTGTTTTATACAACAATTCTCTAGGTTCATTGTAAGTAGCAATAAAAACATCAACATCTGGAAATAAGTCTTCTGAAACCTTTGGTCTTTCAGGCTGTTCTATGCTAGACATATTGTAAAAGTGAACTGCTGCCTCAAACATACCCATTATTTCAACAACTAAAAGTATTATTGCAGCCACAAGAGATACTATTGTACCTCCTAAAGGTAATGTGCAAGTAATTCTCCATATAAGATAAATTATAGTAAAGATTACTGTGCAGCAAATTAAAATTCTTTCATTACTCTTTTGCTTCTTCAATTTCATAATTCACTCTAGTTTTCAGTTTATACATATCAGTAATATCTAAAAACCAAAAGTTCCCACCTTTCGTTTGTTTGCTCAATGTTTTTTAATAAAACCTCAATTTTATAAATAAAAATTTAATAATCAAATAAAAAAAACCTTATAAAAGTAGCCACCTTAACTAAATTCCTCAGTTTAAATCCCACAATAGATAGTTAAGTTAGACACCCTATAATTAAGAGCAAATTTTTAGTTCTGTTAACATTTTTAGTATTTTCAACAATATTTATCATTTCTATCTTCCATCTAGGTATTAATATTCAAATCGTGATTTTTAAATATTTTTATTTTATCTTTTTTATTCAACTATTTTTTATTTGAGCAAATTCAATTTTTTAAGTTTTTTGTAAATTGTTACTATTCATACTCACATAAGGGTTGTCCTTCTTGTTTAATTTCAATATTTCTTTAAGGGTTAATCCTGTAGCGTTGCATATTCCTGCAACTTCATCTCCATAAACTTTACGAGAGTTATTGTTAAGTATTTCAGTAAATACATGTTTATTTATTCCAGCTTTGCTTGCAAGTATGTTTGGGTTAATAAAATTATCCTGCATATACTTCTTCAATTCAATCTTAAATTGCTCGTCAAATGTCATATTATGTCCCCCCCTTCTAAAAATTGTTGAATACAATAATATAATACTCTAAAATTTGCTGTTTTTCAATATTTTTTCGTTATTTTGTTGAATTTATGTTGACATTGAATATTTGAGTAGATTAAAATAATGGAATGGAGGTGATTTTTAAATGTTTAAGCATGAAATAGGCCGCAAATTAAAGGCAGCTCGCGAAAACGCAAATTTAAAACAATCCGAAGTAGCCAAAATAATTGGTTCTACTTTTCAAAAAATAAGTAGTTTCGAAACAGGACGTACACGTGTTGATCTTGAAACTTTAATTAGGCTATGTGAAATTTATAATGTTGATGCCGATTATATCCTATCTACAGATCAAAAAAATTCAAATAACATAACTTTAAAACCAGAAGAATCAAATTTAATAATAAAACTTCGTCAATTACCCGATTCTGTGAAAGAAGATATTACAGATTTTGTAAATATGAAATACAATAAACTCACTATTTCTTTTTTAAAAAACAAGTAAAGACACTTTTTATTATTTTTTTCGTTTTAATATTACATAAGTTTATATGTTTTTTTTATTTTTGCACTATTTCGTTTTGTTTTTATTATTAATTTTAACATACATTAAAATTTTTCGCACTAATTAAAATATTAATATTTTTGTTTAAATAAAATTGTGATCGTATTCATTTTAAAATATTTATCGCAAAATATAATCAGCGAGAATTTCTTATAAAAATTCTCGCTGATTATATTTTTTATTTTAATTAACTTTACTAAGATACCTATTATTTATTTAAACTTTAGCATACCTTTTATTAAGCCTCTCTATCTCTTCAATTACATTTTTAAATGCTACATCATCTCTGAGTAAGTCAAAATCTTTTTCCTCTAAAGTTTTTAGTACAGATTCATACATATTTATTTTCACATCAACCTCATGATCTTTTATCTCATCAAAACAATCTATAGAGGCTAAATTTTGAGGTTTATTTATATTAGTTCTCTTCATAAAATCTAGCATTCTATTTATAGCTTCCATTGACTTTTTCTTTTCATTAAATTTCAAATATACCTTAGCAAAATACATGTGATAAAAGCTTAAACCAGTTACAAAATCTCCGTGAGGCGAAAATGCTTCTTTTATATTTAATAGTAGACTGTAATACCTATCTATTTTTTCTAAGTTTTTTTCTTTTTCATAAGTTTCACATATTCCCATACAACATGTAGTAGAATAAACCATATTTCTATAAAAATCTGTTTGATATATTTCTCGTGCTTTTTTAAATTCATTTTTTGCGGAATAAAGATTTGCAAGTGCAATATTAGGATTAAGCTCACCTTTATTCATTCTATTTAATGCTTTTTCAGCTTTATCAAACTCTCCAAGTGAACTATACAATACACCCATCTGATAAAGAGCTTGTTCAATCAAATGAGATTTATTTGAATTTTCTATTATATCCTCAAATATTTCAATACAATACTTTTTCATTTCTTTTTCATCCATAGCATAAGAATACATGTAAAATAATGCTGCTATTTTTAATTTCAAGTCATAACAACAATTATATTTTTTCACATATTTATTGCTTATATTTATAGCCTTTTCTATATTACCAGTTGCAAACAAGGTTTGACACTCTTCAAATATAGTTTTTATTTCTTTTTTTGAAAGCTCAATTTTGTAACTTAAAAGAAAATCTATTGAAACTCCAAAAAAATGTGCAAGCTTAGGTAATAATGTTATATCTGGATATGAGGTGCTACTCTCCCACTTTGATACTGCCGCTGTAGATACACCCATAAAAGTCCCAATCTCATCTTGAGTTATGCCTCTATCCCTTCTTAATTTTGATATAACTTCTCCTATTTGTAATCTATTCAATCTAATCACTCCTACTAATATTTTTTGGAATTCCATGTTCATAGTATATCTCATTAAGCTTAATTTCTAAATAGAAGCATAGTTAAATTTAAAATAAAAACTTAACCATTAGTTAAATTGATAAATTCTTTGTAACTAATTATGTAAGACGGATGATATAATCCTGTTGGCTTATAAAACTCATCCTTAATATAAGTAAACCCTAATTTTTTTATAAGCTTTTCTGATGCTGTATTCTTAGGATTGTGTCCTACAAAAATTTCTTTAGCTTTTACTTCTTTGAAAGCATATTTCATAACCAATATGCAAGCTTCCATAGCTATTCCCCTACCCCAATATTCTTCCTTCAAATGTACTCCCATCTCAAAAATCTTATTTTTAATATTATATGGATGTAGTCCACAAACCCCAACATTTTCTCCTGTAGCTTTAATGAATATAGGCCAATACTGAACTTTGTTTTCTTTGTAGGTTTCTATTTCCTTTATAAGCCTTTTTTCAATATCTGAACTTGACATTTTGCCACTTGCTGTAATATACTTTGTAATTTTGCTATTTCCCCAAAGTTCTGTAGCATTTTTCAAATCACATCTTTTCCAAATTCCAAATCCTAATCTATCTGATACTATAAAATATTTATTATTAGCTACTTTTTCTTTATCAAAATTATTCTTAATCATAATAACCTCCTTTTATAAATTATATAATTTCTATTTTATTCTCTTTATTCATCTCCTGCAATTTTCTTCTTCGTATAATTGGAAAGTATTCCGTAAGTTACCTCGTATATCTTATTGAATACTTATACGATATATAATTATTATATAATATAAGGAGGAAAATCTATTTTGAATACTCCAAGAAAATTTTTAATCCTTGTGGTAATAATCAATATTCTGATTTTCAACACTACACTTACACTTGCAAAGCCCCTTATGAAAACTTCAACTCCAAGTGTGCCAGCAGCTCCTAATAGTTTAACTTATTCTTCTGTAACAACAAATAGTGTAACCTTAAATTGGAATAAGGTTTCTGGTGCATCAGGCTATAGAATTTACAGAGCTTTGTCTAATGATTCAAATTATAGTTTAGTAACTACAATTTCAACTAACACATACACAAATATTTCATTAACACTTAATACTAAATACTGGTATTTTGTACAAGCTTATAATCCATATGGTACCTCACTTGATTCTACACATATAAGTATTACAACTGATTCTGAATTATTAACTACAAAAAAATTAGTACTTGGATTCACAACCTATTATTATTCTGGAGATACCTCTTCATATAATTCAATAGTATCAAACGCAAGCAGTATTGATGAAATTGCAACACATACTTACTTAACAGATGGTAGTGGAAATATTTCGGGAATAGTTCCAACAAATCAAATAAACTATTCAAATAGCAATGCAATTAAAACTTTGGCTACAGTTCAAAATAACTTTGATGGTGCTATTTCAAAAAACTTACTTGAAAGCAGTACAAATAGACAAACATTAATAGGTAATATATTAACTTCTTTAAAAAACAATGGGTACAAAGGCGTTAATATAGATTTGGAGGGTGTTTATTATTATGATAGAAGCTATTTAACAACTTTTATGAATGAACTTTATTCTACACTTAAACCACAAGGCTTCTATGTAACTATCTCTGTTCCTGCAAAAACAAGTGATAGTCCTAATGCTTCTTGGAATGGTGCTTTCGATTATGCTAGCCTTTCTAAAGCAGCTGATCAAGTTATATTAATGGCTTACGATGAACACTATAGTGGGGGGACACCTGGTCCTATAGCTTCAATTGGTTGGACACAAAATGTAGTCAAATATGCCTTAACAGTTATCCCAAAAGAAAAAATTTTATTAGGATCTGCTGCCTATGGCTACGATTGGTATTCTAACCAAGCTAAAGCATACAGTATTTATGGAATTTATAACTTATCATCAAAATATAATACACCTATAAACTGGGATTTAACGTCCAAGTCTCCCTATTTCTACTACACCGATTTAAATGGAATAAATCATAGTGTGTGGTTTGAAAATGCCGAGAGTCTTAACTATAAACTAGATTTGGTAAACACTTACGATTTGGGAGGACTTGCTATATGGAGACTAGGTCTTGAAAATAGTGATTACTTTACAAGTATCAAAACAAAATTTAATAGGTAACCCTCTAATGGCTGCAAAATTTAATGCAGCTATTTTTAATTTTATCTATTTAAATTCCAATATACTTTTTTATTGTCAAGTATTTCTATAACTTAACATTTCTTTATAAAATCTACACAACTATTTAATACAATTAGTTTATAAAATTGATTACTATAATTAATTAAATTTTGGAGGTTTCGAATGAGTATTAAAAAAAGTACCATAAAGGTATATGATATGACCTGTTCTTCTTGTGAAAAGAAAATTGAAAAAGCATTAAAAAATCTTTCTGGCATTACTTACGTTAAAGCTAATTTTATCAAACAAACTGTTACTGTAGAGTACAACGATGATATCTGCACTTTGGCTATGATTAAAACTTCAATAAATAATGTAGGCTATAGAACGGAAACTAAAAATATTTATAAAATAATTGGATTTATCTTCATTGCTCTTTTTATGATTTACATGAGTAATTCAGCTTCAGGCTTTGATATAACTTCAAAACTAAATGGAGCTACATATCTTATAATATTCTTTGTAGGAGTATTAACCTCAATCCACTGTGTTGGTATGTGCGGTGGTATAATGCTTTCTCAAAGCATTAGTAAAGAAACCAATAAGCCTTCCTCTATAAAATCAACTATTTTCTATAATAGTGGAAGAATTTTATCCTATACTATTATGGGTGGACTAGTTGGTGCATTTGGTTCTGTATTTAATCTATCATTAGGTTTAAAATCTGCCCTACAAATATTTGCTGCCGTATTTATGATTATTATGGGACTTAACATAAGTGGTTTTAGCTTTTTTAGAAGAATTCAGCTAAAACTTCCTTTCTCAAAATATGTATTTAAAAAAGCTCCTAAAACACCATTTTTTATTGGAATGCTAAATGGCTTGATGCCTTGTGGTCCTCTGCAAACTATGCAGCTTTATGCTCTAAGCACAGGAAGTCCTTTAAAGGGAGCTATTTCTATGTTTGTTTTTTCTCTAGGTACTATTCCCTTAATGCTAACCTTCGGTGTGTTTTCTTCGTATATAAGTAAAGGAAGTACAAAAACCTTATTGAAATTTAGTGGTGTACTTGTAATGGCTTTAGGTATTATAATGGGCTTACGCGGATTAGCTCTCGCTGGTATAAATGTTCCTACTGTCAACAGCATAAGTGCCTCTGTACTGGCCTCTTCATCCTCAAATAAAAGTACTGACTCTAATTCCAAAGCAAAACTGGTAAATGGAGTACAAGTAATTAAAATGACTGCTGATGAAAATGGTTATACGCCAAATGGACTATATGTTGAAAAAAATAAACCTGTAAAGTGGATTATATACGGAAAATCTTTAAATTCCTGTAATGGAACTGTTGAAATTCCATCACTAAATAAAGAGATGGTTTTAAAGCCTGGTGAAAATATAATTGAATTCACACCAAAAAATAATGATATTTCCTTTAGTTGCTCAATGGGCATGATTAGAGGAGTAATCAAAGTTGTAGATAATTTAGCTTCAGTAGATACCTCTAAAAATGATTCTTCAATTCCAAAGTCGAATGGTTCAATGAGCTGTTGTACTGGAAATTCTTCCTCCTCTAATTCTAGTATTTATGGAAATGATTTATCAAAGGTTCCTACAGCTACTCTAATTAATAAGGCTAGTATATCTCAAAATGTTCAAACTTTAACACTTACAGGTAAAGGATATGAGTTCAAACCTCTTATAGCCGTATTAAATAAAGCTATAGACACAAATTTAACCTTAGATTTAAGTAATTTTGATAATCCTAGTGGCGAATACTCCATAATAAATCTTACTACACAAGAAACTGTAACCACATTTAATTACGACAAATCGCCAATTAATGTAACTTTTAAAATAAATTCAAGCGGACGATATGGAATAACAAAAAGTGGCAGTTTATTAGAAGTAATAGAAGTAGTTGATGATTTGAATACTGTAGATTTAGAACAAATTAGATCAAAATATTTAGGCAACTAATTTAAGGCAGGGAATATTGTTTAACTATTCCCTGCTTTAAATTTAGAAAAGTATACTATAAATTCAGAACCGTATCCTTCTTTGCTTTCAACATTAATATCTGCTGAATGAAGATCTAATATGGTTTTTACAATTGCCAAACCTATTCCATTTCCTAATGCTTTATGTCTGCTTTTATCTCCTCTATATAATCTTTCAAATACATATGGTACATCTTCCTCTTTTATTCCAATGCCATTGTCTTTAATCTTAAAAATCACCTTATCTCCATTTTCTTCAAGTGAAATCCATATATCTCCTTTGTCTTTATTAAATTTTACAGAATTTGATAACAAATTTACAAATACTTGTTTCAGTTTGTTGTAATCTCCTAAAGTGCTATAATCACCCTTAGCCACATCTAAATGAATTTTTATGTTTCTCTTTTTTGCTATATTATTAAACTCATTGCATACTATTTTAACTAAATCATCTAAAAATAGCTTATCCATATTTAATGATGTCTGCTCTGCTTCAAACTTTTTAAGTAAATCTAAATTATTTAAGAGCTTTCCAAACCTTATTACCTCTTCATTTAGTTTATTTAACCTTTCACCAGTAACTGGTATTACTCCATCTATCATAGCTTCTAAATTATTTTGTAGTACATTTAAAGGAGTTCTGATTTCATGAGATATGTCTGATACAAGCCTTCTTCTTAATAGATTTTGATGTTTTAATGTGCCACCAAGCATATTAATGCTTTTAATAAGATCATTTATTTCAACAATATTGCTTTTTACTTCGGATCTAAATTCATAATTCCCCTTTGAAAATTGAACTGAGGTCTCTGAAACCTTCTTAATTGAAAACGAAACACCTTTAGATACAAGTAAACTTAATATTGCTACTATAACAATGGCTATAAATACGCTTAAAATTATACCTTGGTTTATTGAGTTTTTAAAATTAATATCTGCCTCTGATAATATTACTGCATGATATTGCCCAATTACAGCATACCCAACTATTCTTTTATTGACCTTTATGGGCAACGTTTTAGAGCTATACACTCCACTATTTTCAGTTTTCATAATCCAATGATTACTATTTTTAATATCATTCGGATTCATACCCCAAATAACTTTTTTTGAACCATCAAGTAAAGTTAGACAATAATCACTCATATAAGCTTCGTGCATCATTTCACTTCCTGAATTTTGCGTCCACCTTTTATCCCTTTTATAAATTTCCTCAAAATAACTTACAATTCTTATATCTCTTTGCTTTTGAATATCAATCATATATTTATCAAAGGTAGTTTTCATAGCTATATTTACAAAAATGGCTGATAAAATTACCCCTGCCATTGTACAGATTATTAATATAGTACTAACTTCCCTTCTTATACTTCTCATAAAATATCACCACCAAATTTATATCCAAGCTTAGTAACGGTTATAATATATTTGGGGTTTCTAGTATCTTCCTCTATCTTTTTCCTTATATTTTTTATATGAACATCGATGGTCCTATCTGTACCATCGAAATCTATACCAAAAACTTTTTCAATCAACCTTTCTCTGCTTAAAACTCTACCTTTACTCAAAACCAGTGCATATAATATATCAAATTCATTAGGTGTTAAGCTTATTTCATTATTATTAACTACTACCATCCTTTTATCACTGTAGATCTTTAAATTTCCATTATCAAGGATAATTACTTCTTCCTTATCATAAAGTCGTCTAAAAAGAGCATTTACTCTTGCTATAAGCTCTCTTGGACTAAATGGTTTTAGTAAATATTCGTCTGCTCCCATATTCAATCCTTCTATCCTATCCTTTAAAGAAACCTTAGCTGTTAAAATAAATATATATACATCTGAAATTCTTCTTAGTACTCTACAAACTTCTTCACCATCAATATCTGGAAGCATCAAGTCTAAAATAACTAATTTAAATTTCACTTTTTTAAATAATTCAATAGCCTCTATTCCTTGTGTTGTTGAATATACCTTATATCCTTCTTTTTTTAAATATGCCTCTATAATTTCAAGTACGTTTTCTTCATCTTCAACTACTAATATATTTTTCACAAAGTTCACCTCTATTTTATATATGATATATTTTTATTATAAACAATTTTTTTGTAGTTTTTGTGAAGAAAGTCAAAGAAATCTAGCAAAAAGTGTTTGCTAGATTTCTTATAATAATTTTTATAATAGTTTTTCTATATCAGAAGCTATTTCTTTTGGTTCTGATGTTGGTTCAAACCTTTTTACAACATTTCCTTCTTTATCTATTAAGAATTTTGTGAAATTCCACTTTACTGAATCACCCTCTAGAAAACTTGGAAAATTCTTTTCTAAAACATCTAAAAGTGTTTTTCCTATCTTATGTTCCATATTAAATCCTTTAAATGGAGCATTTTCTGTTAAATATTTAAATAGTGGCTGAGCATTTTCTCCTCTTACATCTCCCTTTTCAAATAGCTGAAAAGTTACTCCATAATTAATCTTGCAGAAGTTCTTTACTTCATCATTATTTCCTGGTTCTTGCTCCGCAAACTGATTACTTGGAAAACCTAATATTTCAAATCCTCTATCTTTATATTCCTTATATAGTTCTTCAAGTCCTTCATATTGTGGTGTAAAACCACATTTACTTGCAGTATTTACTATTACTAAAACCTTTCCTTTATATTCTTCTAAAGAAACCTCTTTTCCTTCTATAGTTTTTGCTTTAAAATCATAAACTGACATAATGTATTGACTAAACTCTGTAAATTTAAAGAATCTAGTCTTCCTCCCTTCATCTTTTTATTTATTTAATTTTATCTATGTAACCTACAGCATTAAGGGCAGCTATCTGCCCCTGTCCTGCAGCTTTCATATACTGATATGGTTTTCCAGCACAATCTCCTGCCGCAAAACAACCTTCTATATTAGTTTTCATGTTTATATCAACAGCTATATGTTCCCTATCCATTAAAAGACCTGGAACCAATTGACTCGGTGCTACACTATCTTTTATTATAAATACAGCATCTGTTTTAATTTTATCTTTATATGTTTTTAAATAACTTACTTTGTCATCTCCTAATATTTCAAGCGGTTTGTCTTCAATAATCTCTATATATTTTTTCAAATTAACCTGTCCTTTATACATAGGCAAATAATAAACTTTTTCCGCAAGTTCACTTACATAGTTAGCATCTTCTTCCGCTTCTTTTGTATAACCTATTATTGTTACAACTTTTTCCTTATATAAAGGTGCATCACAAGTAGCACAATATCCTACACCTCTACCAAGTAGTTTTTCTTCACCATTTAAAGGTTTAGAAAACTCCACTCCTGATGCCATTATTACTGAAGTTGCTTCATACATTTTTTCGTTAACAGAAAGCGCAAAATATTCTCCCATAGAATATATTGAATTTACTCTTTCTTTTTTAATTTCAATATTCATATGCTTTACGTGCTCTAAGAATTTTTCCTTAAGCCCTATTCCTGAAATATCATATATTCCAAGATAATTATTTATTTTAGGGGCCTTTAGAAGTTTATTACTTAAATTTTCATTTCCAAATAATATAACCTTTTTATTTCTTATTACTGCATTTATTGCTGCTGATAAACCTGCTGGTCCACTTCCTATTATGGCCACATCATATCTGTCCACATCATTCACCTCACTAATTATGTTCAAAAGACATTTGCCAAATTGTATTTTGTCAAATTCGATTGACTACAATTGAATTATAATACTAAATTCTATCAATGTCAACAGTTATTTAATATAATTTATTTTTAAATAACAAAAAGGGGCTGTTGCAAAACTAAAAAATAGTTTTGCAATAGCTCCTTTGTTGTATATAAAAAATGTGAGTTCCGAAGAACTCACATTGATTGTATAATTAAATTATGAACGTAACTAAATTATACACAAAAAATTATAATCAATTTAATGATAATTTGCAACTTATATTACCATTAAATTTAGAAAACTTAATACCAGAAGATGATTCGGTTCGTTTGCTAAGCTATTTGTTGGAGGGATTAAATTATAAAAAATTGTACAAGGCGTATTCTTCCGTAGGAAGAAAATCAGCAGTTGAACCCAAAATCATGTTCAAAATAATATCTTATGCTTATTCTCAAAATATTTATTCAAGTAGAAAGATAGAAAAAGCATGCAAAAGAGATATAAATTTCAAATGGCTACTTCAAGGCTTTAAAGCACCTGATCACGCTACTATAAGTAGATTTCGAAAAAAATATCTTTCAAATGAAGTGATTGAAGATTTATTTTATCAACAAGTTAACTATTTAGCTAAAGAAAAAGAATTATTATTTGAAAATGTATTTATCGATGGTACTAAAATTGAGGCAAATGCCAACCGATATACTTTTGTTTGGAAGAAAGCTATTTATAAAAATGAAGGTAAGATGTTTGATAAAATTATTGCTCTTGTTAAAACCATTAATCTTGAAAGATTAATGAAATTCACTATTGAGAGAGAAACTTTGATTGATGATATAAACAAAATTCTTCAATGGCTTTTATTTGAAAAAGAAAAAAGAAATATAGAGTTTGTTCATGGAATCGGTAAAAGAAAAACTGCAATTCAAAAGTGGATAGAACAACTATCACAATATAAAGAAAGACAAGAAAAATATAATTTAAGTAAGAAAATATTTTCAAAAAGAAATAGCTATTCTAAAACTGATACTGATGCAACTTTCATGCATATGAAAGATGATCATATGAGAAATGGTCAATTAAAACCTGCCTATAATGTACAAATAGCAGTTGATAGTGAATATGTAACTGGTGTTGGAGTATTTGATGATAGAAATGATATAGCAACATTAATACCAATGATTACTAATATGCAAGAAAAAATTGGTCATAAATATACTAATGTGATTGCAGATTCTGGTTACGAAAGTGAAGAAAACTATTTGTTTTTAGAGTCTAATAATCAAATACCATATATAAAACCTCAAACTTATGAGAAATGGAAAAAAAGAAGTTTTAAAAACGACATCAGTAAGCGTGAAAATATGAAATATGATGTTAAAACAGATACATATATTTGTCATAATAATAGAAAATTATTCCCATCATATATTATTCATAAAAAATCTGCAAGTGGGTATACGTCTGAGGTTACTGTTTATGAATGTGAAAATTGCGATAACTGCACTTTGAAATCAAAGTGCACAAAAGCAAAGAATAACCGAAAAATGCAGGTTTCAAAGACTTTTATTAAAAAGCGTCAAATTTCATACAACAATATCAAAACTGAATTGGGAACTAAATTGAGAATGAACAGATCTATTCAAGTTGAAGGTGCGTTTGGAATTTTAAAAAGCGACTATGAATTCAAAAGATTTTTAACACGTGGAAAAAATAGTGTAAAAACTGAATTTATTTTGCTTTGTTTTGGATATAACATTAACAAATTACATTTAAAAATCCAAAATGAAAGAACTCAAAAGTATCTTCACGAATTAAAAACTATTTCCTAATTATGGAATAATATAGTTAGGTTTATTTTAGTGCGTCAAAATCTCATGGAAATTCAAATAATTAATATAGTATTTAAAATATTAGGCAATTTTATAGCTTAAACAAAAAAAGAGCATCGCTCATGATTAATTTTAATCATTTTGCGACACTCCCAGGTCATAACCATCTCAAATTAATCTTTATTCGGTAATAATTTTATGAATTAAAACAGGTTTTTCTGCTTTATTATTAATAGATATATTTTCATAAATTTTACTTTTTACTTCTTCAACATTTTCTTTATTAGCATAAATAGTTACAAGTGACTCTCCTTTTTGTATGCTATCTCCTACTTTTTTATTTAACACGAGTCCAACTGCTAAATCTATCGTATCTTCCTTTGTAGCTCTTCCTGCTCCTAAAAGCATTGCTGCAAGACCAATCTCATCAGCTACAATATTAGAAACAAATCCACTTTTCTTTGCTGGAACTTCAATTTTATATTTTGCTTGTGGCAATTTATCTGGATTATCTGCAACAGATTCATCTCCACCTTGATTTTTAAGGAAAACCTTAAACTTCTCTAAAGCCTCACCATTCTTTATTACCGCCTCAAGCATTTGTCTTGCTTCTTCTAGAGTATTTGCCTTCTTAGCTAACATAACCATTTGACTTCCAAGGGTTAGCACAAGTTCTGTTAGATCTTCTGGGCCCTCTCCTTTTAATGTATTAATAGCTTCTTTAACCTCAAGAGCATTACCTATTGCAAAGCCTAAAGGTTGAGACATATCTGAAATTACTGCCATAGTTCTTCTTCCAACGTTATTTCCTATTTTAACCATAGCATGTGCTAATTTTTCAGCGTCCTCCTCTGTTTTCATGAATGCACCTGCACCTGTTTTTACGTCTAAGACTATTGCATCTGCACCTGCTGCAATTTTTTTACTCATTATTGAACTGGCAATTAAGGGAATTGATTCTACACTTCCAGTTACATCACGAAGAGCATAAAGCTTCTTGTCTGCTGGAGTTAAATTTCCTGATTGTCCGATAACTGCTACCTTGTTTTTATTAACTAATTCAATAAATTTATCCTTTGTAATTTCAACATGAAAACCATCAATAGATTCTAATTTGTCAATAGTTCCACCTGTATGTCCAAGTCCTCTACCTGACATTTTAGCAACAGGTACTCCAACAGCTGAAACAAGTGGTGCTAAAACAAGAGTTGTCGTATCACCAACTCCACCTGTTGAATGTTTATCTACCTTTATGCCTTCAATTGCTGATAAATCAATAGTTTCTCCAGAATTAACCATTGCCATAGTTAAATCTGCTCTTTCTTTTTCAGTCATATCCTTAAAATAAATAGCCATAGTTAAAGCACTAGCTTGATAATCTGGAATTGTTCCTTTAGTATAACCTTCAATAAAAAAATTAATTTCTTGGGTTGTTAATTCTTTTCCGTCTCTTTTTTTTGAAATTATATCTACCATTCTCATCTTAGTTTACCATCCTTTTTATATCAGTTTTTTTAAAAAGCTCTCACCATGCTTAGTAGCTTTCACCTTGAAATTTTCTGAAATTGTTGCTCCTAAATCCGAAAAAGTTTTAAGAATGCCTAGGTTCTTTCCTTCATCGAATCTATTTGAATAAACAAGTATTGGAACAAATTCTCTTGTGTGATCTGTTCCAGTGTAAGTTGGATCATTTCCATGATCTGCTGTTATTATAAGCAAATCATCCTCTTTAAGCTTTTTAAAAACTTCACCTAGCCTAGTATCAAATTCCTCTAAAGCATCTCCATATCCAATAGGATCACGACGATGACCGTAATTTGCATCAAAATCAACTAAGTTAGTAAAGCTAATTCCTGTGAAATCTTCATCTAAAACTTTAATAAATTTATCCATACCATCCATATTAGAGACTGTTCTAATTGCTTTAGTTACACCTTCACCGTCAAAAATGTCAGAAATCTTTCCAATTGCAATAGACTCTAAATCTGCCTCTTTTATATAATCCATTACCGTCCTTCCAAAAGGTTTTAATGCATAATCATGTCTATTAGAAGTTCGCTTAAAGGTTTCTTTAGTTTTTCCAACATATGGTCTAGCAATAATTCTTCCTAACATATATGGCTCTTTTAATGTTATCTCTCTGCAATATTTGCATATTTTATATAACTCATCTAGTGGTATAACTTCTTCATTTGCTGCAATCTGAAGTACTGAATCTGCTGAAGTATATACTATTAACTCACCAGTTTTAAGCTGTCTTTCTCCAAGTTCTTTTATTATTTCTGTTCCACTAGCAGGTTTATTCCCTATAATCTTTCTTCCAGAAAAATCTTCTATCTTTTTAATTAATTCTTCTGGAAAGCCCTCTGGGAAAACAGGAAAAAATTTATCAATATATAACCCCATCATTTCCCAATGGCCTGTCATAGTATCTTTTCCCGCTGAAGCTTCCTGCATTTTACCAAAATAAGCTTTCGGATGAGCTTGTTTTTCTACTCCCATAATCTCATAAATATTTGACAATCCAAGAGCTGCCATATTAGGCATATTTAATCCCTTTTTCTCTTCTGCAATATGAAATAATGTATTAACACCAAAATCGTTAAATTCCTTTGAATCTGGTGCTTCTCCTATACCTACTGAATCCATAACTAAAATATGTATTCTTTTAAAAGGTTTCATTATAATCTCTCCTTTATACTATTAATCCAACAATAGTTGCTGTTAGTGCACTTACTAAGGTTGCCCCATATAAAAGTTTTAATCCAAAACGAGCTACAACATTTCCTTTTTCTTCATTTAATCCTTTAACTGCTCCCGATATTATTCCTATAGATGAAAAGTTTGCAAAGGATACTAAAAAGGTTGAAACTATAGCTGTAGCCTTTATGGATAAATGTACATGTCCACTTGCTAAAGTAGTCATTGCAACAAATTCATTAGATACTAACTTAGTTGCCATTATACTTCCTGCCTTTACAGCTTCATTTAACGGTACTCCCATTAGAAATGCAAAGGGTGAAAATACATAGCCAAGTATATCCTGAAAAGACATTCCAAAAATCCAAGTAAACAATGAATTTATTAATGATATTATTGCAACAAAACCAATAAGCATAGCTCCAACTGTAATAGCTACTTTAAAGCCATCCATAATATATTCACCTAAAACTTCAAAAAAAGATTGTTTTTTCTCATTTTGAACTTCTAAAACATCCTCTTCGTCTGTAACAGTATATGGATTTATAATCGATGATATAATAAATCCGCCAAATAAATTTAACACAATTGCTGTTACCACATATTTAGGTTTTATCAAAAGCATATACGAACCAACTATGGACATAGAAACTGTTGACATAGCTGATGCACATAGTGTATACAGACGTTTTTCTGGTAACAATCCTAATTGTTTCTTAACAGAAATAAATACTTCTGATTGTCCCAAAATTGCTGATGCTACTGCGTTATATGATTCTAATTTTCCCATACCATTAACTTTACTTAATACTAGTCCTATGTATTTTATAACAAACGGCAGTATTTTACAATATTGCAATATACCTATAAGTGCAGAAATAAAAACAATTGGTAGAAGAACATTAATAAAAAATGTACTTTGATGACTGTTCTCTAATCCTCCAAATACGAATTTAACACCATCTCCTGCACATTTAAGAAGTGCCCCAAAACCATCTGCAATTCCACTTACAAGTGCATTTCCAGCTCCTGTATTAAGCAGCAAAAAACCTAATATAAACTGCAAAATAATCATTACAATTATAGGCTTGTATTTTACCTTCTTTTTATCATTACTACCTATCCAAGCTAAAAATAATATTACTACTAATCCTATTACGCCAATAATATATTCCATTATATTCCTCCTCAATGTCTGCAACTTTTATATTATAAACTATATAACGTTTACATAAAAAGTATTATTATTAAGTCTTTATTATTTTATATCTAAGCTATTTTAAGCCTACTTAAATATCCAGTTTCATATTCTCTATAATTCTAAAAATTAAACAAATATAAAACTGGACAATTGTAATTTTATTCTTCAGAAATTATTGTGATACTTGCACTGGCCCCTATACGAGTTGCTCCTGAATTTATCATTTGTAAAGCCTCTTCTCTAGTATGAATACCACCAGATGCCTTTACACCCATATTATCTCCTACAGTTTTTCGCATTAATTCAATATCCTCTGCCTTTGCTCCTGCTGTTGAAAAGCCTGTTGAAGTTTTCACAAAATCTGCACCTGCATCTTTAGCTAATTTGCAAACTCTTATTTTTTCTTCATCAGTTAAAAGACAAGTTTCAATAATTACCTTAACTATAGCCTTTTCTTTAGCTGTTTTTACAACCTCTTCAATATCCCTTTTTACATAATCGTTATTCTCATTTTTTAAATCTCCTATAGAAATAACCATATCAACTTCTTCTGCCCCATTTTCTATGGCATTTTTTGTTTCAAATACCTTTGTTTCAGTTGTACTAGCTCCAAGAGGAAAACCTATGACTGTACAAACTTTAACTTTACTATCTTTTAGCTCCAAGCTTGCTAATTTAACCCATCGTGGATTTACACAAACTGAGGCAAATTTATACTTTTTTGCTTCCTCTATTAATTTAAGTATTTGTTCCTTTGTAGTATCTGGCTTTAAGGCTGTATGATCTATTATGTTAGCAATCTCCATATTAAAACTCTCCTTATTTTTTATGTAGTTTTTTAAACTTTAACCTAATAATTAGCATTTTATTCTATATAATCTATTTTATATTCCAACTGAACATTTGTAAAGCTGCGTATGAAATTTATTTCAAATAACTTTACAATAATCTTCTTCTAAAGGAATAAGCATCCTAAACGCAAAATGGATGCTTATTTAATAACTATTTTATTTTTGTAAATCTTCTTTAGTAAAAGCACCTGGTAAAATTTCATCTAATGTTTTAACTATATACTCTCCATTATTTTTTCCTAAAATTATCTTTATATCTTTTGCTGCAAATTCAGCTATCACCTGTCTACATATTCCACAAGGATAAGTATAATCATTTTCTACTCCTACTATTGCAATAGCATTAATAACTGTATGGCCCTCTGATACAGCCTTGAAAATAGCTGTTCTTTCTGCACAATTAGTTGCTCCATAAGATGCGTTTTCTATATTACATCCAGTATATATTTTTTCATCTGTAAAAACTGCTGCTCCAACTTTAAATTTTGAATATGGTGCATATGCTTTTTCTCTAGCCTCTAATGCTTTTGAAACCAATGTATTAAAATCCATATTAATTAAAATCTCCTCTCTATGTAAAAAATAAAGTCTACACTAACCTTTTTCTACAACTCTATAATAAATATTTTTTTTACATTTGTAAATGTATTATAAAATTTTCTCCGCTGTAAACTGATCTGTAATTAGAACATTGGCGTTTTTTCCATTAAGTGCACCCCTTATTGCATCTACTTTATGATTTCCACCTGCTATAAGAATAGACTTTTCTTTTTCTTTAAGGGAACTTAGAGAAACTCCTATGGTTCTACTATCTATATTTTCATTGCATATTTTACCTCTATCATTAAAAAACCTAGAACAAATATCACCTACTGCCTCTTTTTTTAGTATATCTTTTTCCTCTTCATTTAAATATCCTAATCTAAAAAGAAGAGCATCATCTCTAACACTTCCAACAGTAAATATAGCAATGTTAGCTTGTTTTCCCATCTCTATTATACTCTTAATGTGTCTATCTTCTTCAACCATATTTTTTACAACTGCATTGTCAAAAATTACTGGCAGAGGTAGATACCTTGGAACTGTTTCAAACGCTGCAGCAAACAGAGACATAGTTTCATAAGCATATGTATTTATCTCAGAATGACTAACTCCGCCTTTTAATTGAACTATTTCTACCCCCTTAACCTTTTTGTGCATGAGTCTCTTAGCCACTTCATACATAGTTGTTCCCCAGCTTACACCTATAATATCTCCATTCTTTACGATCTCCTCTAAATATTCTGCTGCCTTTTTACTAATGTATTCTCTAATAGTTATATAATCATCTTTTGGCGAAAAAACCACGCATACATCTCTTAAATCATATTTGTTTTTAAGCCTATACGCTAACTTATCTAAATCTGAGAATGGATCAGTTATATTTATTGAAACGTAACCTTTTTCTTTAGCATACTTTAGAAGCCTTGATATTGTTGGTCTTGATATTTTAAGCTGTTGTGCAATTTGCTGTTGGCTAAAATCAGATTCATAATATAATCTTGCTACTTTAATACTTAATTCATGCTTTTCTTTATCCATAGCTTCTTCTCCTTTTCCAATATAGGATCACAACTTCCACGGATTTTCCTTTCCTTCAGAAAATGCTATACAGCTGAGTATTGAATTTTCAACCATGTCGCTAACAGCTTGATCTGTATAGAAAGCTGTATGTGGGGTAATAATTACATTAGGATAAGATTTTAAAACCGCTAATTCTCGATTTTTTAATACCTCACATTTAAGATCATTATAATAAAGGCCTGTCTCATTTTCTATCACATCCAAAGCTGCTCCTGCAATCTTTCTTTTTTCAAGAGCATCAATGAGATCATATGTATTTATTAAAGCACCTCTTGCAGTGTTTATGATAAATACTCCATCCTTCATTTGAGATATTGAATTTTTATTTATAATATGATAGTTTTCTACTTTGCCAGGTGCATGAATTGTAATAACATCACTATTTTTTAGAAGTTCATCTAATTTCACATACTTTGCATAAGCCTTAACTTCCTCAGCCTCATGAACATCGTAGGCTATAATGTTACATTCAAATCCTTTTAAATTTTTTATTACTGTTTTTCCGATTCTCCCTGTTCCAATTACACCTACGGTTAAATTATGTAATTCTCTTCCTTGAATACCTTTTAATGAATAATCTTGAACACTGCTGTTTTGCATAATAGCTTTTAATTTTCGAGTTACCATTAAAATCATCATTACTGTATAATCTGCAACGCTTCTTGGAGAGTAAGTTACATTTCCAACACTAATTCCTAATTCCCTAGCTTTCTTTACATCTATGTGATCATACCCTATAGTCCTAGTTGATATAAACTTAACTCCTATTTCATTGAATTTTTTAATTAATAAAGCATTAATAGGTGTAGTTATAATACTTATACAATCAAAACCTTTTGCAAGTTCAGCAGTTTCAATGGTCGGAGCTTTATGTGTTAATATCATATCAACATTATACTTTTTTTTAAACTTTTCAAAATACTCAGTTTCATCATCCATATGACTATATACGAAAATTTTCACATTTAAACATCCTTTCTGATGCATATTTTATTTTATAGTATTGGATAAATGTTCTATTTATTTTATTATATCATCTTTTATTGACAATAATACCCCAAATAAAAGTCCATATATATAAAAATTGCTTATTCATCAATTTTTACATATATGGACTTAAAACCTTATGTAGTTTATTCTTCAGCTACATTATCCTTAGAATCTTGTGTAATAACTTCTGTTGAATCTTTTAATGATAGTAACCTTGAAATTTTGTTATTTACAATTCCTGCACCTACTAAAGCAACTGCTATTCCACCATATAATCCAATGGCATTAAATATTTCAGGTAAAAGCTGTTGTGGAAGTAATTGAGCATTAACTGTAGCAGCTTTATATCCTTGTGCTACATATTGGCTAAGCGCTTTCTTATAAACTACAATATTATCTACTAATAATGCAATTCCTATAATAGCAACCACTGCAGCCGCTATATATAAAACGATAGATGCTTTAGATTGTTTAGAACTTACTTTCATATTTTCCATTTAGTTTCTCCATTCCGCCTTAAAAGCTATAATAATATAATTCCTTTTATACCGGTTCACATAACAAGAACCTATTATAGTATACCACTTTATTCCTTATAAAAAACACATTTCATGATAATTAACATTTTGTTTGCATATTTTAATAATTTGTATATATAATTTACTATAATACCACATTTCTAAATCTTTGGAATGTTAGTTCCTTGATGAAATATAAGTTTAAATTGCCCATTAACACATTTCCATATTGAACTTCTTAGAGAATATTTTTCTCCCTCGTTATGCTTTATTACTTTATAAAGTGCTAATATACAATTTTCTTCTAATTTCTTAATTCTAAAATCTAAAACTTCATAATCTACATCAGAAGTATCGTTTGGATCTTGAAATACATCCCCTTCTTCGTAATGATACTCCTTTCCTGAGCTACAAAATTCAATATAATCTTCTGAAAGTATTTCACTGACTTTGTCTGCTGATTTTCTAACAGATGACTTTAATAAACTACTTTCAAGTTCAAATATTTTTTTAGATATAGCATTCATTTTAATCATCAACCTTCCATTATAGATTTTTGAAGAAATTTTAAATTCTATTTTATTACAATAATAACATTTTCTCAAATTACTATAATATTTTAATATTATGTATCATAAATATAAAATATAAAAACGCAGGTACCGTGTAATATTATCCTGCGTTTTACTATTAAATTTATCAATTTTTCGGCTTGCTATATTTAAGTAACTTAAAACCTATTATATATTTGTATTATTTACTCTTGTATCTGGTCCCTTGCTATGTCCAAGATTATTTACAGCATTCTTTATTGCTGCATCTATAATTGCTTTTTTATTATCATCAATATTTATATTTAGCTCCTTTAAAACATTAAAAACTACATTTTCTGCTAATTCTGATCTTTCATCTCTATCTATATTCCCTGCATGAAATAATTGTTCTGCACTTCCTACCGCTATTTTTGCCCATCTATCAATAATCTTCAATATTTCTATATCTTCATTTTCAAAAAGATCTTTAGACTTTGCATCTAAAACTGTATCTGATGTATCAATTACCTTTTGAGTTTCTTCTAATATTCCACTTATGTCTACTCCCTTTTTCTTCAACAAATGAAATATTGCCAGCATAGTAATAAAAACTCCTAAAATAATTCCTATAATAGTAAACAACATTATAATTTCAGTCTCTGACACTTTTAATCACCCTATCTTTCACCTTATAAGGATACATTATATTATATTCAAAAATCCCCTATATATGTTTATATTATTTTTTATTTACTTTAATTCATTTCTTTGGTAATATAGAATTATAATTCAACTTATGGGGGGAACTTAAAATGATTAAATCTTTAAAACTATTGTTATCGTCTATAGTAATCGTTACCACTATAGGTGCTTTTTCTCAAAGTACAGTATCTGCGAAAAATGTCTCTAATACTAACAAGAAACCGATTACAGTATATATTGCAGGAGATTCCACCGTTTCAAATTACACCAGTGATGTAGCTCCTAGAGCTGGTTGGGGACAAGTCGTCGGACAATATTTTTCTAAATATGTTACTGTAGATAACTGTGCTATTAGCGGAAGAAGTTCAAAAAGTTTCATTGACGAAGGCCACCTCAATGAAATCCTTAGTAAAATAAAACCTAACGATTATTTGCTAATTCAATTTGGTCACAACGATGAAAAGATACAGGATCCAACAAGATATACTGATCCAGATACTACTTATAAAAGCTATCTTAAACAGTACATAGATGGTGCTAGAAGTCATCATGCAACACCAGTACTTATTACTCCTGTATCTAGAAGAAGTTTTGATGCAAATGGAAAAATCACACCTTCTCATGGAAAATATCCATCAGCTATGATTGATCTTGCTAAGGAAGAAAACGTTACCGTAATTGATTTAACCTCTGTAAGTGCAGCTTATTTTGAAAATCTCGGTCCTCTAAAAACAGAGAATATCTTCCTGCATTTAAAACCAGGTGAAAATCCAAATTATCCTAATGGTGTAAGTGATGATACACACTTTCAAGAAAGAGGTGCAAAAAAAGTTGCTAAGTTAGTTTTAAAGGAATTAAAAAAATCAAATTGTCCTTTAAAATACTATATTAAATAAAAAAACAGCTAATGGCTTTATAAATCAAGCCATTAGCTGTTTTTTTATTTATTTACTACATTTTTCCTAAAACAAGTGAAGTTAAATTTGGCAAATTATGAAGAGTTAACTTTCCTGATATAGTACTCCCTGACATATTAACAGACTGAAGGTTTAAAAGTCCATCTAAGGATACGTTATTTAAAGTTGATATTGCTTCTAAATTTAATGATTGTAAATTAGGCAAATTGCTTAATTCTATGTTTTGTATTTTAGTGCTATATAAATTAAGTACTTGCAACTCTGCCATTCCATCTAATTGACTCACATCTGTAATATCATTCCAACCCAAATATAAATTCTTTAAATTTTTTAATCCTTTAAGTGAACTTACATCTGTAATATAATTAGTACCTAAATCAAGTGATTGTAAATTAGATAAAGTTCCTACACATCCTAAAGTTCTTATTGAATTACTACTTAAGTTAAGATCTTGCAATTTATTTAAACCTACTAATGCACTTGTATCACTTATCCTATTTCCACATAAATTAAGATTTTTTAGGTTGATTAAGCCTTGTAATGCACTTATATCATATAAGTTTGTACAGTTTAGATTTAAAGACTCTAAATTTTTCAATGCACTTAAAACGCTTACATCACTTAAACTTCTATTCCACCCTAAATCAAGACTAATTAGATTACTTAAATTCTTCAAATCGCTTATATCCTTTAATTCGTTATTTTTTAGATTAAGCGTTTTTAAATTTGTTAAATTCTCAAGAGAAGTTACATTACATATTTCGTTATTACTTAAATTAAGAGTTTGAAGATTAGTTAACTCTGATAAAGGACTTAAATCTGATATCTTATTATTTGTTATAGTAAGACTTTCTAGTCTATTTAAACCTTTAAGTGGTGTTAAGTCCGAAAGAAGTCCCATTGAAGTATTTTCTATATCTAGACTTTCTAGATTAGTCAAATTTTCAATGCCACTAATATCCTCTACATTCTTGTTTATAGTTAGTTTAGCAATTTGAGCTAAATCTGTTTTATATAAGTCACCTGTTGGTTTACTTAGAGCATCTCTCACAGCTTGTTCAAGGTTTTTATCCTTAAAATTTATAATTGGATTACTAACTCTAGTTATAGCTTTTGTGTAATCTTTAGTTTGTGCCATTACTTGACTGCCATTAACTCCTATAAAACTAGTAATTAATGAAATACTTAGAATTAAGCTCACCTTACATTTTACATTTTTCATTATAAATACCTCCATTTAGTGCAATTTCATTTATATTATACCATTTTATATCATTTAAGTATATATTAACTTTTCAAGCAAATAATATTAATTTTACTATTTTAATTTAAAAATTGTAAATATTAAACTTATTTATCGATAAAAATATTTTTTTGTTTTATTTATAGGATTGGCGACTCAATTTTATTATTGATAAAACTTTATTTAGTCTATATGCATAATCATATTAAATAAATAAAAAAGGGGCTGTTGCAAAACTAAAAAATAGTTTTGCAATAGCTCCTTTGTTGTATATAAAAAATGTGAGTTCCGAAGAACTCACATTGATTGTATAATTAAATTATGAACGTAACTAAATTATACACAAAAAATTATAATCAATTTAATGATAATTTGCAACTTATATTACCATTAAATTTAGAAAACTTAATACCAGAAGATGATTCGGTTCGTTTGCTAAGCTATTTGTTGGAGGGATTAAATTATAAAAAATTGTACAAGGCGTATTCTTCCGTAGGAAGAAAATCAGCAGTTGAACCCAAAATCATGTTCAAAATAATATCTTATGCTTATTCTCAAAATATTTATTCAAGTAGAAAGATAGAAAAAGCATGCAAAAGAGATATAAATTTCAAATGGCTACTTCAAGGCTTTAAAGCACCTGATCACGCTACTATAAGTAGATTTCGAAAAAAATATCTTTCAAATGAAGTGATTGAAGATTTATTTTATCAACAAGTTAACTATTTAGCTAAAGAAAAAGAATTATTATTTGAAAATGTATTTATCGATGGTACTAAAATTGAGGCAAATGCCAACCGATATACTTTTGTTTGGAAGAAAGCTATTTATAAAAATGAAGGTAAGATGTTTGATAAAATTATTGCTCTTGTTAAAACCATTAATCTTGAAAGATTAATGAAATTCACTATTGAGAGAGAAACTTTGATTGATGATATAAACAAAATTCTTCAATGGCTTTTATTTGAAAAAGAAAAAAGAAATATAGAGTTTGTTCATGGAATCGGTAAAAGAAAAACTGCAATTCAAAAGTGGATAGAACAACTATCACAATATAAAGAAAGACAAGAAAAATATAATTTAAGTAAGAAAATATTTTCAAAAAGAAATAGCTATTCTAAAACTGATACTGATGCAACTTTCATGCATATGAAAGATGATCATATGAGAAATGGTCAATTAAAACCTGCCTATAATGTACAAATAGCAGTTGATAGTGAATATGTAACTGGTGTTGGAGTATTTGATGATAGAAATGATATAGCAACATTAATACCAATGATTACTAATATGCAAGAAAAAATTGGTCATAAATATACTAATGTGATTGCAGATTCTGGTTACGAAAGTGAAGAAAACTATTTGTTTTTAGAGTCTAATAATCAAATACCATATATAAAACCTCAAACTTATGAGAAATGGAAAAAAAGAAGTTTTAAAAACGACATCAGTAAGCGTGAAAATATGAAATATGATGTTAAAACAGATACATATATTTGTCATAATAATAGAAAATTATTCCCATCATATATTATTCATAAAAAATCTGCAAGTGGGTATACGTCTGAGGTTACTGTTTATGAATGTGAAAATTGCGATAACTGCACTTTGAAATCAAAGTGCACAAAAGCAAAGAATAACCGAAAAATGCAGGTTTCAAAGACTTTTATTAAAAAGCGTCAAATTTCATACAACAATATCAAAACTGAATTGGGAACTAAATTGAGAATGAACAGATCTATTCAAGTTGAAGGTGCGTTTGGAATTTTAAAAAGCGACTATGAATTCAAAAGATTTTTAACACGTGGAAAAAATAGTGTAAAAACTGAATTTATTTTGCTTTGTTTTGGATATAACATTAACAAATTACATTTAAAAATCCAAAATGAAAGAACTCAAAAGTATCTTCACGAATTAAAAACTATTTCCTAATTATGGAATAATATAGTTAGGTTTATTTTAGTGCGTCAAAATCTCATGGAAATTCAAATAATTAATATAGTATTTAAAATATTAGGCAATTTTATAGCTTAAACAAAAAAAGAGCATCGCTCATGATTAATTTTAATCATTTTGCGACACTCCCTTTCTAATATTATTAATATCCCAGTAAATCCAAAATTTGTTTTTCAATATGCCTATTTTCCCCTTCATAAGGAAAATCGTGCATATGGATTGCAGGATTAAAATTTAATTCTATAATACTATGGTTTTCATCATTAGGTATTTCGTTTATGTCATTAATTATTATATCTGCACCACAAATTTTTGCGCCTACAGCCTTAGCTGCCTTAACTGCAATTTTCTTATAATCTTCTATCATTTTATCAGTAAAATCTATGCTGTCTCCACCTGTACTCACATTAGAATTTTCTCTTAGATATACAACTTCATCTTTATCTGGTATATAATCAAAATTCTTGCCACTAAATCCAAGATAGTCTTTTTCAACATTTCCTAATATAATTTTTTCAAGTGGCTTTACGTATCCCTTACCTCTACGTGGATCTTTGTTTTTCTCCTCTACAAGCTGTGTTATACTATGTATTCCATCTCCTACAACATTTGCAGGAATCCTATGGATAATACCAACAGTTTCATCCCCTATAACTAAAAATCTGTATTCTTTTCCAGGTATAAACCTTTCAATCATAACCGAACTATCATATTCAAAGGCATGGTCCACTGCATTTTGAAATTCTTCAATATTTTTAAGCTCTTTTAATATGATTACACCTTTGCCAAAGTTTGTTGATTTAGGTTTTATTACTATGTCTTTACCTTCGAACCTACTGAAATTTTCTTTTGCCTCACATGGAAGCTTCAGCGTAACACCATCTGGTACATTTATATTATTTTCTTTTAAAACCATTTTGGTTACTTCCTTATTTTCCATTATTAATGGTGCTATATACGTATCTAAGGAAGTTTTTGTTGCCTGTTTCACGTATTCAACCTTATCACCTTTTTTTAATCTTATAAAATTATCATCCATATCAAGTACATCTACCTGTATATTTCTCTCCAAGGCTTCATTTATTAAAATCTGAGTTGAAAGTTCAAGTTTAGAATAATTTTCGTTCATTTTTTTCACCTCTTTGTATATTTGCACGTTCTATTCCAAATTCAATATAACTTCTTTCTTTATCCTTTATTTCTCTATAAATTCTCTCTGATGGTAACAACTCTATATTATAAAGCTTTTTATACTGTATTTCTACACTTTCACTGTATATCTTTTCAACACTATTTTTGTCCATAACTTTAGCAACCATTCTTAATTTTTCAAATATGTCTTCACCAAAATCTTTTAATGGTGTTTTAGATCCATCATATTTGTAGAGCATTAAATCCTTACTTCTTCCTAATAAAGCTACAAGTTGATGATTTGTATTTATTTTCTCCATTTCTTCTTCATCTATAAACTTTCCCTCTTCAAAAAGACAAAAAACATTAAATACTTGAAGAAAATTCATTTCAACTATACCAATTCCAACTTCTTCAAAAGGATTTATATCTAAAATTCGTATTTCTATATATTCTACTCCTCTATTCACTAATGCTGTAAGTTGTGTCTCCTCTTTTTTTATATTTCTTTTAAAACGTATTGGTGCATAAAACTCGCTTTCAGTTTGAAGTAAATTTCCGTTAAGCTGAATTTGAACTCCATCTTTATATATGCCAAGCTTTGAATATTTTTCACTTTTTGCTCTCATCATTTCTTTTAATTTATTTTCATATTCCTTAAGACTATTAAAGTAAACATTGTACTTTTTTTCATCTGTGTCTGAATATCCAAATCTACTTACACGAAGGGATGTTGCAAATTTATTAAATTCCTTTATTACACCTGCACAACATGGACAACGTTTCTCTATTTTTTCAAGTTCGCTGCATATAACCGAATGGTAAGTTTCATCACACATGGGTGATGCGCCAAATAAATATATAAGCAGCCAATGATATCTCAAGAAATTTCTTGTAAGTGAAAAATAAATTTCATCAATAAATTCTCTTTTACCTTTTTCTATCTTGAATTCTCCATATAAAAATTCGATCAATTTATCATCAAAGGAAAAATTATAATGAATACCTGATATCATCTGCATCTTTTTACCATAGCGAAGTGCAAGACCATTTCTATAGATTTGCTTTTCTCTTCCCTCTTTTGTATCAGGAAATTGTGCAACTGGTATATCTTCTTCATTAGGAAGTTTGGGCGGCATACTAAGCGGCCATAAAAGTTCCCCTTTTGTTATCCCATCTCTAACCTCTGCATCTATATCCTTTAATACGCTGTAAACTTCACTAGCTGATTTTAAAGGTGGTGTTATCATTTCTATTTGACTTTCAGAAAAATCAGTTGTTATTCTTGGATTTTCAAATTTATCACCAAATACAGATGGATGAGGTGTTAAAGCTAAATTCCCTGAAGAAGTAACTCTTTGAGATTCTCTCTCCACACCAAAATTTCCTTCTGATAACATATTACTTTTATCTTCACCCGAAAAAAGTTTTATCATTTCAGGAAAATTCCAATACATAATACTCCTCCTTGATATATTTATTATATTTAACCAAATAACTTATATAATTTTGCTATGTTCATATAATAATAAAACAATAACACTTTGTCAAACAAGTTTTAATATATGAAAAAACCCTATAAGTAGTAACTTATAGGGTTTATAAAAAATCATTATTATCTTCTGAATCCTCTGTTGTTCTGTTGTTTTCTTGCTCTTCTACAATCAGGACATCTTTGTGGTTCATTATCGAATCCTTTTTCTTTATAGAAAGCTTGCTCGCCTTCAGTAAATACGAATTCTTTTCCGCAATCTTTACAAACTATTGTCTTATCTGCCATTTTCACATACCTCCTTTTTAAAAGATTAAGATCATAACTGATTACCAAAATAACCTTTAAAAAGAGGATATGTTTGTTCATCTAATTTAATCTTAGTATAAAAGATCTATTTACTTTTAATACTCAATCATTATATCACATCAATAAATACATTACAATATATTTTTTAACTTTCTTTGTAAATATAGTGCATAGTACAAATAAAATTCTATTAACTAATATTACTGTACTTTATAAAAAACTCTATATTGACAAATATAATTTAAAACAATATACTATGACTACAAGGTCATATGACCTTGTAGTCATAGTAATACTGGAGATGATTTTTTGCCAAAACAAACTTTTTACAATCTTGCAACTGAAAAACAGGAAAAAATAATGAGATCTGCTATAAATGAATTTTTAAATAATGGCTATGAAAAAGGTAATATAGGTAATATAGCCAAAAATGCGGGTGTTGCTAAAGGAAGTATGTACCAATACTTTGAAAACAAAAAAGAATTGTTTTTGTTCTGTATTCAGTGGGCTTCAACTTTAATTGTCCAAAAATATGGGAACTTTTCTGCCTACAAGGAAAAAAAAATTAATCTATTTGATTATATATATGAAAGTACTACTGCAATGTGGTTTCAAATAAAAGAAGAGAGAAATGTTATTACCTTTATTCAAAATGCCTTTATGGGTAACTATGGTTCTGTAACTGAAGAAGCAACTAAAAGCATGATGGAAATTTCAAATACTTACACCTTGAACTTAATTAGAGATGGAAAAAAACATGGATATATAAGAAAAGATATAGACGACATGATGCTTTTAATGTTTATGACCGGTGCCTTTGCAAAAATAAGAGAATATTTATTCAAGAAAAGTGATAATTTAGGGCAGAATATTTTAGATGAAGATTTTGAGGAATATAAAAAACAAAGCAAAGCCATGCTTGATTTAATAAAAAATGGAATGGGGGCAAAATAAATGTTTTTGGAAATTAAAAATTTAAAAAAATCCTATATTTCAGGAGATGTTAAGACAGAAGTGCTAAAGGACGTCTATATGGAACTTGATAGTGGTGAAATTGGGGTTATTCTAGGTCCTTCAGGATCAGGAAAATCCACTTTACTTAATATAATTGGAGGCATAGATAGAGGTGATTCTGGAAGTATTATAGTAAATGGAAGTGATATTTCAAAATTTAGTGATGAAAAACTTACAAATTACAGAAGAGAAAGTATAGGTTTTATATTTCAGTTTTATAATCTAATAGGAAGTCTTACTGCTGGTGAAAACGTGGAAGTTGTTTCAAATATAAGTAACTCTCCCTTAAATACAGATGAAGTTTTACGCTCTGTTGGAATGTTAGATAAAAAATATCGTTTTCCAAAAGAATTGAGTGGTGGAGAGCAGCAGAGAATCTCCATTGCAAGAGCTGTAGTTAAAAATCCAAAACTACTTCTATGTGATGAACCTACTGGAGCCTTAGATTATTTAACCTCTAAAGAGATTTTAAAATTACTTCAAAAAATAAATAAAGAATTCAAAACCACGATAATTATGATAACCCATAATACAGCTATAAGCTCTATGGCAAATAGGATTTATAAGGTTCGTGATGGAAAAATTGTAGAAACTTCAATTAATGAAAATATCATACCTGCAGAAAGGATTGAGTGGTAATGATAATTAATAAGAAAATTAAAAGAACCATGCTTGAAAACAAAGCTCAATATATGGGTTCCTTAGCACTTATTATAATAAGCTGTATGCTTTACACAATGTTCAACCAACTTGCAGTAAATATGAACAGGATGACTACTTCCTTCGAAAAAAATTATTCTCAAGATGACGCTAGCTTTATCACAGCTAAACCACTTACAAATCTTGATGTGCTTCAAACCAAATTCAATTTAAAAATAGAAAAAGGTGGGAGCTTCGACTACGAAATCTCAAGAGGTAAAACTCTTAGAATATTTAGCGAAAATATAAAGGTAGATATACCAGCTATAATCTCAGGGAGCAAATTAAGCCCTAACGGTATTTTAATAGACCCATCTTACGCAAAAGCAAATGGATTAAAAATTGGAGATAAGTTGAATATCAAAAATAAAAAATTAACCATTAATGGCTTTATGTCTCTTCCAAACTACGTATATGTGTTAAAATCAGAAACTGATATTATGAACAATCCAAATACTTTTGGTATAGCTGTAATAAGTAAAAATAATTTTAGTAATCTAAATTTGGGTAATAATTTCTATAGTATAAAATTTAATAATCAGAATGATAAGCAAAATAAGATTTCCAAATTAAAAAACTACTTAAAAACCCAAAATACAGCTGTACTTAGCTGGATAAATATCGATGAAAATCCTAGAATAACTTACGTTACTGCAAAAATTGAAAGTATAAAATCAGTAAGCTCAGTTATGCCAATTGCTATTCTTCTTTTAACCTGTACGCTTACTGGTATAGTTATTCTTAGAATGCTAGAGAAAGAGTCTATAATAATAGGAGCCTTATATGCTTTAGGCTACAGAAAAAAAGAAATACTAAAACATTACCTAATCTATTCTATTTCTATAGCCTTTATTGGCGGTATTATCGGAACTATTCTTGGAGGTATAACCTTAAAACCAATGGTCAATTTCATGGTTTCTTACTTTAATATGCCAACTGACTCTCTAAGCTTTGACTTTAAATATGCAGCTATAAGTATTATTCTACCAATAATTTTTCTCTTTATTTCTAGCTATTTTATTATTAATAGAGAACTTAAATATTCTCCTGTGGATCTTATGCGCGGCGGAAAAGATACAGGCAAAGTAAACTTCCTTGAGAGAAAGTTAAAACTAAATAAACTAAACTTTAATTCTAAGTTTAAGTTGAGGCAACAACTTAGAAATATACCAAGAAGTCTTCTGCTTCTATTCGGAATTATAACTGCTACCATGCTCTTACTTTTAGGTTTTGCTTCTAAGAATTCTATAGACTACTTAATGCAAGATTCTATTACAAATACGTATAAATATAATTATGAATATGTATTCAACAGTCTAAAACTTGATTCACCTCCTATAGGAGAAAAATTTTCTGAAACAGCTTTTACTTTAAAAAACAATACAAAAACAACTATAACCGCCTATGGTATAAATCCTAATACAAAATATATTTCATTAAAAGATAAATCTCATAATTTTATAAATAAAAATAAAGTTATAATAACAAGAGCACTAGCTGATAAATTGAATGTGAAAGAAAATGATACAATAAAAATAATAAATAAATTTAATTCTAAAGAGTATAGTATTAAAATTGATGAAATTGCTGAAACTTATGTGTCTCAAAACTTATATATGCCACTTTCAAAATTAAATAATATGCTAAATTATCCAGAGGGAAGTTACATTGGAATATGGAGCAGTACTAAAATAAACATTCCAGAAAAAGAACTTATAAGCTCTTCCAACATAGATGACTTTAAAAATGCTCTAAAAACACTAACTGAACCTTTACAATATTCTATAGGAAGTATATCTCTTATGTCCTTTATGATTGGACTTATAATAATATATGTAGTAACTTCTATGATTATAGAGGAAAACAAAATAAATATATCTCTTATGAAAATACTTGGCTACAAAAAGAAAGAAATTTTCTCTTTAATTTTAAATAGCTCTTCCTTTATTGTGATTATTGGATATATACTTGGAATTCCCCTACTTCTAAGTTCTTTAAAAGCTATGTTTAAATCAGTTACCAAAGATATGAATTTGAGTTTTCAGGTTAAGCTTAATTTCACTTCTATTATAATAGGTTTTATTGTAATATATCTAACCTATTATATTTCAAGCTTTTTAAACAGAAAGAAAATAATGAAAATATCAATGGTAGAAGCTTTAAATTCAGCACGTGATTAAAAAAAGTAGTACAAAACTTTTTCTGTTTTGTACTACTTTTTATCATTTCCTAAGCCACCCCGCTGGAATTCGCTTTCCTCCAACAAAATACTTTCCATCTTTGCATTCTAAATCAAACATATCCCTGGTTCTAGTCCCCATGTTCTGTTGAATAATTACTATATGATCATCTGTAACCTTTGTTACTATTGCAACATGTCCATATTTTGTATCTGTAAAAATTAATATATCATCAGCTTTAGGTTTTTCATTTCCACCATTTTTATATTGAATAAGTCCTCTATCTTTATTGAGCTTTCCCTGAGCTACCTTAGGATCAAAAAAATCTTTAGCATTTCCAAAACCATTAGGCATTTCATGGTGCTTAACTTCATAATAAAATCTTTTTATGTATTCAACACACTGCCACTTATAGCCATAATAGTATCCATCACTGCTATAATTTTTACCATGGCTTTCTGCATATTTTTTACCATTATAATATACATTTACACCTTTGTAGCTATCCATATACATACCTATATTATGTATTTTATCTATGTGTTTTTGATAGAGTTTATCTGAAGCAAATCCTATAAGTCCTAAAATTACTGCCGAAATAATTACCCCTATTAATATTTTTAATACCTTTCTCATTTTGAGCTCCTCTAATTACATATTGGAAATATTAACTGAAGTCTTAAAGGCAAACTTTTCTTCCTTACCTGGTATATAAGTGAGCTCAACTAGTCCACCTATTTGAAGCTTTTCCATAAGTTCTTTATTGCAAAGCATAGTCCTTGTAGCTTTTATATCACTACCATCATAAGACTTAAAACTAACAGAAACCTGCAGCTCTGTCTTACCCATACTATTATTCATTGGTTTTAATTCTTCTATTAAAGCTGTTGCTGTTTTTCCATTCCTTCTAATTTCTCTTCTTTCTTCATAAGTTAATCCTGTAGGGTCATTTTTCGCCGAATAATAATCAATTTTATCCTGAAGTTTTTCTAAGTCAGGATTAGGGTCTACCATAATTCTTGTTTTTTTCTCGGGATTATACATAATAGGAATAGGATACCCCTCTTTAAGAAAAGATAGTTCTGTTAGTTGAACAAAAGTTTCCACCTCTCCTAAAAATCTCTCACCATTTTCCTCGATAACCTCAAGTTGAATTTTAACTCCTGGTTGATTATTCATTGTTGAGCCCGTTTGTACTACATTCTTAATAAATCCAATATTTTTTATACCATTAGCACTTAAACTATTACTTCTTAAAATTGGTAAAACAATTACTCTTAAAATCACAATTATAGGAATTAATAAAGCAATCATCCCAATAAGTTCAGGCAAAGCAGCTACTAATCCACGTTCTCTAAGCTCATAATTAAATGCATTAAAAATTGATTTAAAACCAAAACATAAACTAAGACCTAATCCACCAAATATTATTACAATCCAAAATATTACTTTAAGTTTTTTCATTTTTACTTACCATCCTCCTAAAACTTTACAAATAATCCAACCTATAAATATATAATAGTACCTTAAAATCAGCATTTTAAATATTTGCGAGTTAGTTTTCGACATAAAAGTCCATAATTCCAATTTATTATAACATGAATTACAATTAAACACATAATTTTATTCAAAAATTTTCACTATATTAATAAAAAAACACCTAGTATAAAACACTATACTAGGCTTTTTGTTTATTCAAGTAATCGTTTTTCTCCGGTAATCTCTTGAATTTCTTTTATATTTTGAGTAATTTCAAGTACACCAATGAATTCACCCTTTTCATTCTTAACGGCATAATATTTTATAAGCACATATAATTCTCCCATGTGAATCCAAAAATCCTCATGCTCCTTTTTACCACTCTTTAAATCCTCAACTACTTTTTCTACTATATGAACACTAGCTGGTGGATGACAGTTTTGAACCTTTCTCCCTATAACTGTTTTAGTTCTTGGAAATATCCTCTCACTTCCACCAGAGAAATATTTGACTATTCCCTCTTTATCAACGAAGGTTATATCCAAAGGAAGGGTATCTAAAATAGCACTTATTTCATTTACTTTCAGTATACCTGTATCAAATTTTATATATCCTTCTGAATTTTCATTTGCAAGCTTACTTTTCTCTTTTCCTTCTAAATTTTCTCTTATAGGTTTCCATTTTACTGAAGGTGATACTAAACAATAACCTATTTCATCACTTTCACTTTCTATATCAAGCCATTCATCTTCACTAAAAGTATCAATGCACATTGGAAGAAGTATGTTTTCCTCTTTAAATATCATTTCATCAATTCTTTTTGTGGTATTTTCTATGATTGTTATTATTTCTTGCGGCCCTTTTTCTACAGTATTTACGACTTCTTTACATTCTTTTAAGGCTCCTCTAATTTCATCATCCACTCCCCACATAACCTTTGGAGGTGCTGTTATTCCATACTTCTCCAGGTAAGGAAATATCAAATTTTCTTTTCTACTGTAATGCTTATCTAAATCAAAAAGCATATTTATATTTTCCATTAGTTTTAACCTTACAGAGTGGCTATCTGCTTTCTTCAGTTCATCCAAATTTGGCATCAAATGAGACTTAATGTAGCTTTTAACAGCCTCATTTTCTTTTTTAATAACATCTACAGGATGACCTTCCTCCTTTTCAGGATGATGTATTTCTTCTATTGAACCTTTAAAAACTGCTGCATGAACATCACAAAGTCTCTGTATTTCTTCTACCTTCATTCCTTCTTTTATAAGCTCAGCTTCCATTTCTGATATCTCTTTAGTTGAAACTCCTTTTATAATTTCCTGAAATTTTTCTCTAACCTCGTCAACGTTTTTTCCATTGTGAAGCTCTAAAATTATTTCTTTTAACTTTTTTTGTCTATACTCCCTGTTATTGATTATTCGACTCATTTTAATTCCCCTTTTATAAATAAGTTTTATATTTAGCTTTACCTTTGAGGAATTAAGTTATACAAGCAATAAATAAAACCTTTCTACACAGCTGTACTAGAAGATAATTCTTTTACTTTTTTGTCGTTTGTAAGTGTGATAACGCTTACAAGGGTAATAGCAAGAACAACTACACTTAAAAAATAGTAAGTATATCTAAAACCTATAGATGAATATAAATTTCCTGCTATTGACGAGAAAATTGCAACTGCTAATTGTTTTGCAAAATTAAAGCCCAGAAGATATACAGTAGCTGAAAAGCGTACATCAAACACATGTGTTATATACTTCATTATTGAAACTAAAAGTAATGGCATTTCAAATGCTGCTATTAATCTAATTCCAGACAATATAACTGGATTTGTAAAAGTAGCGCTACCAAAAATACGAATAAAGGTTAAAGTTCCGAATAAAATCAATCCGTTTTTAGCACCTATTCTATTTACAATTGCTGGAGCAAAAATCATAAGAACTGCCTCTAAACCAGTTTGAAATGAAACAAGCTTACTAAACACACTAGTACCAACTGCCTTACTTGAGAAAAAGCTTGCATAATAATTAGGAAATTGTTGATCAAAAACATCATATATGCATGCTGTTCCTATTATTATTAAAGCTAAAAACCAGAATTTTTTCATTTTAAGAATAGAGAAAACGATCTCTTTATTTATTTGACTTTTTTGACTTTCTTTTTCACTGCTTTCATCATTATTATTAACCTTAGCTATATAAAGTAGAATGCAAAGAACTACTGCCGAAAGTGATGCAAACCAAAATATACTTACAGGATTTTTTACATATAGTATGCCTCCAACAAAGGATGCTGTTGCTCCTGCAATTGAACCAAACAATCTTACATGACCATATTCAAACTTATTGTTTCTACTTACTTTTTCAATATAAGATTCTACAACACCTACCCCTGCATAAAAACATGCACTTAAATACACACTTCCAATTATAGCTCCAACATATATGTTAAAATGAAGAAGAGGAATATATGCGTAGCTAAAGAAGGGTCCCATAAAAAGCATCAAGATTGCAACAAAAGCAAATAAATATTTTTTAAAAACAAGTTTATCTTGTATAACACCGAAAAACGGCTGATAAATAAGTGCAACTAAAGATATAGACGAAAAAACAAATCCTGCTTTGCTTGCATTTAAATGTGCTACATCCGTTAACCACATTGGTAAAAACGTTAACACTACTGCCCATATTAAAAAATAAAAGAAAAATAATCCTCCAAAATTAAAAAAATCTTTTCTAAAAATCTTCATTAACAATGCCCCCTATTAAAATATATTTTCTTATGCTTTTACTGGAGTTTCTATTTCAGGACTGTCTTTTTCTGGCACTCCAAAATCAGGCGTTCCATCTGCCCTCCAATTTATAATTTGTACCCTTGTATGTCTGTTAGGATCATATAGCGGGTCGCCCTTAATTTCTGTATAGTTTCTTGCGTGATAAACTAAAATATCATCCTTTCCATCCTCTGAAACAGTAAAGCTGTTGTGACCTGGTCCATATTGATGATTTTCCATGCTGCTTTTAAATACTGGTGTTTGTGATTTTGTCCAGGAATTTTTATCAAGTAAATTACTACTTTCATCTGCGGTTAAGATTCCCATACAATAATTCACATCAGTAGCACTAGCTGAATACGTTATAAAGATTTTTCCATTCTTTTTTAATACTGCTGGACCTTCATTAACCCAAAATCCACGTATCTCCCACTCTAACTCTGGTTTTGTAAGCATAACGGGTTTTGTTTTGAGTGTCCAAGGGTTTTCCATTTCTGCTATATATATATTCGAATGTCCTTTGATGTTAATATCTTGTTGTGCCCACACATAGTAAAGCTTTTCATTATGCTGAAAAACAGTGGCGTCAAGAGAAAAAGTTTCCCAGCCTGTTTTTATTTGCCCTTTTTCTGTCCAATTCGGAGTAAAAGGATCTTCGTTTACGTTTTCTATAACAAACATTCTGTGATTAAAAGTATCATCATCTATGTTCTTATCTGGTGCTGCTGCAAAATATATATACCAAGCTCCATTAATGAAATGTATTTCCGGCGCCCAAATTAGGTTACTCATTTCTCCACTTTCATGCTTTTTCCATACATCCTTAGTTTCAGCATTTCTAAGTCCTTCTATTGTTTTAGCTTTTCTTATTTCTATTCGATCATATTCAGGAACTGATGCTGTGAAATAATAACAACCATCACTATGCTTGTATATCATAGGGTCTGCTCTTTGAATAACAATAGGATTTAACATTTTTTCATCTTTCATTCCAAACACTCCTTATCAGTACAAATAAGTATAATTATGATAATATATACGTATATATTATCATAATTATACCTCCTCATTGCGCTTTTTTCAAAATTTTGATATGTAATTGACAAGGTTTACATTATGTATACAGCATTTATACTCGTTTTCTTTTTATTTTCTATCCTACTTGTTTTCAACAATTGATACGTACAAATATTAAAATTTGTTCATATATAACTATATAAAAAGAGATTGTAGTAAATTTATTCCTCTACAATCTCTTTTTATAATTTAAATTAAAATTTAATTCCCGATTTCTTTTTCCAATTATCATCTACTACATTACTAGATGCTACTGCATTACTTACTTGATAAAGTATTTCACTAAAATATCTACTAGGTACTTCCTCTGGTTTTATAACATTAGCTTTTTTTATTTCATCATATACATAGCTGCCTCTTTTAACTGTATTTGCTTTATAAAATCTCAAAGTATAGATTGTAGTATCTTCATTTTCATATCCTACACCCAAGCCTTCAAATTTTAATTCAGCACCTATGTTTAATTTATCATCTTCTGCATAAAATTCATAGTAGACTCCTGCATCTAAAATAGAACCCCTTGACCAACCATAATTCATTATTTTTCCCGAAAGTGAAAGTCCATTTATAATCATTCCTCCGAATCTCTCTATATACTCCTTTCCTTTTTCCTCTTCGTTGACCTGAAATACTTCTCTTTCTAATTGTCTAATGGGCTGTATAATTTCATAATCTGAAAGCTGCTGCTTCCAAAGTTCTAAATCTTCATTATTTAACTCTAACGGATGAACTAGTCCTATACTGTGATTTTCTGAAATCTCAAACTCATCTTCATCTTTTGTATTGAAAGTTCCATCCTCCATATATCTAAAGGTATCTAAAAGCTTAGACTCCTTATACACACCCCATACTAGACCTATTGCAAAGCTATGCATAATAGGATTTTCTACAAATAAATTAATCCATTCATCCCTTAACCATTTTCTTTCTGTAGAAAGTGCTAAGTCTAATCTATTAGTTTGAACTGCTTTTACTGTTTTTAGCTGTTTTTTAAACATTTTGTATTCTGCATAAGCTTCTTTTGCTTTTGTTTCATCATCTCTTTTACCTGGGGATGGGAGAGCCTTAAGCTTCTTTTCATTTTCATCGTAAACCTGAAGCGTTAAATCCTCCATCAATCTTACTGCAAACCTCCTTATTCCATAATCAAATATTCTTTCCCCTCTTTTATTAAAACCTAAAGTTGGAACCACTCTATCTGAAAGTTCTTCTACAGAAATATTTAAAGCTTTAGCGGCAATTTTAAGAGCCTCTTGTCCTGCCTTTTTAACTTGTTTAAACTTAAACTTTCTAGAAATTCCATCTACTATTAAGAGTGCTTCATTACTTCCATTTATAGCCAAAGCTTTTACCGCTTCACTTGCAATAGCTCCCCTAGAATTCTTTGACCATTCATTTATGCGTTTTTCAAGCTTTGATACTATTTCATTTCCTCCGTACACTGAACTAAAGCTTAAAACCCATCTCTTTTTGGCTTCTGCACCCTTTGAAAACCAGATATCAAAAACCTGATTTGCAAATATTTGAAGATCTATTTTATTTAACTTTTGTGAAAGATTATTCCCCTCATAACTTACTCCTATTTCCTTAAGTGAAGAGTAACAAATAATAAGCGCTTTTAAATAATCATTTTCACAAAATTCTTCTTTTCCTTTTAACCTTACCTTTGAAAGTGAATCCAATTCAAGCCAAGAAAGAGAATTACTTTTATTTTCTTTAACCAACTTTTTAGTAATTTCTACATCTTTAATTTCATTAGTCTTAAACTTTTTTTCAAGACTCAAAACATCAAGAAGTGCTTTTTTTAACTTATCATTTTTTTCTGTTTTAAGAACTTCACTCAATGTTTTTTTAATCCTATCTTTAGTTTCTCCTTTGGTTTTTTCATCCATTAACCATTCTGATAAAATATTTACACAAACTTCTCTTTCGCTCTTCTTTTTTGATTTTAATTTTTCTATTATTAAATTAATAAATTCTAATTTTCCTATAAATAATTTTACAAATCGTTCTCTAACTCTTTTAGATGCATCCCCAAACATATCTATAATTTGTTTCATACTATCCTCTTCTTTAATTATAAAAGCATGATCTAAAAATACACACTTTCCCTCCACAGAAAGGCTTTTTATATTTTTAATAACTTCCATTGAATTTTTATCTATGAGTTTTTCTAATACTGCTTTAAGTGCATCTATTTCTTCAACTGTACAATCATAATAATTTATCATATTATCAATTGTTTTCATTTGCATTTCTACAGCTAAACCATACTTTTCAAATAAATTAAATATATTATCGAATTTTTCTTTTACATATTTAACTTTACCATTTTCATAATTGCAAGCAAGTCTTCTAATAACCCCCTGATAGCCTAACGCGCCTAAAAGCACAATAGTACGTTCATATACACTAAGGCTTATATCCTCTCCTTTAGGTAAAAGATAAAGAATTCCAATTAAGTCATCCATAACTCCCCAAGGAAAATCCTCACCAAAATCCGTCTCTTTTATAGTGTTTTCAATTTTCAAAATAGATTTTTCACTACATAGAAATTCTTGTATTTCATTTATTTTTTCTAATGAAATTTCTCTACTTGAAAATGTTTTTGTGAATATATTTATGCAGTCATAACAAAGCTCTTTAATGTATTTTTGCCTTTTACTTGTATTAAGCATAAATTTTATTAATTCACTTCTTACATAACCTTCACTTATTTTTATAGCCTCTTCAAAAGCTTCCTTATCTTCTTCGTATTTCTTTTTTAATACATATTTCAAATCATTTGATCCTATAAATTTTTTAACGTACCAACTAATATAATACTTTAAAGATATTCCAAAAGCCTTGTATATTTCTATAGAATCAACTTTCTTTATATTGTCATAAGCAAAATCTAAAGTATTTTTATAATCCACTTCAGATAAAAATTGCATAATTCTTTTTAGAACAGGTGACTTATCTAAATTTAAAGTTGAAAATAGAGCCAAAATCTTAAATATGTATATATCATATTTATGTACTTTAATTTTATCCAGAATTTCTTCTTCAATCTTATCTATATTTCCCTTTAAAAATTCCTTTACAGGGCTTGTTACATTTGATGGTAATTTTTTATCATACAATCTATCTATTGAGTCCACAAAACTACATTCTATACTTCTTAGAAAATCATCATAGATACTATCCTTTTCAATGTCCGTGCTGCTGCAATATACAGAATAGAGAATCATCCTTGAATTTTCTCCTGCAAATTTCGCAGCCTTAACCACATCCTTAGGACTTTCCCTGCATATATCATATATAATTTTAAAATCCCTCTTATTTAATCTAGCATAATCAAAGGTTATATGTTCTAAATACAAGGCTAAAACTATATATTTCTCTATTCCCGCTTTCATATACTCATTTAAAGTATAATCATATAAAACATACTGAGCTTTTGTAATTATTTTAATAGCTGAAACCTCACCCAAAGAGAACAATATGTCTATGTATTTTTTTAGATACTTACTTTCTCTATAACTATTTATAGCTTTGTAAGCTTCTACAACTTCTTCTACGTCGTCATAAGAAAATGTATTAAAATCAAGCCTTGGCAATAAACTTAAAAATTCTGTTTCACTAATTTTGTCTTCTATATAATCCGGTAATTTTTCTATGATATTTTCATGTATTTCTAACTGTTCAAGTGCCTTTGATATTTTATCTAATAAGTGCTCTTTTAAATTCATTTTTACCTCCTAAGTTATCTTTTGTTTTAAAATCATAAGCTGAAGCTTTTGGCTAATAATACTAAGGTACTCATTTAATTCACAATATTCATGAGTTAATCTTGCATAGTTAAAATCAAAGCTATGTCTTTTTTTATTAAATTCATTTACTATATTCTTTAATTTTAAAGCACCATATTTCATGCCTACACTTTCTAAAATAGTGCTTAATCTTAAAAACTCCCTTACAGTAACTTCATGAGGAGAATTAAATCCACTAAAAAACAAATCTCTTATATTATCTTGAACTTCATTTATAATTCTCTTGATCTCTCTATACTCCTTCACGTTATCACCCCTAAAGAGTTAAATTATTTATTTCTCCAATTTTATCATAACAGCTTATAGGAAAGAATCTTAATTCTCCATTTTCTATATAAACCCTTCCAAAAAAACAATTTGATTTTTGGCGTTTTACTATTCTTTCAATTCTCCTTATCATATCTTTTGTCCTAGTAGAATCTTTTACAGATAAATTAATTATTCCATTGTTTTTATCATAGATAGGTACTATAAATTCCCCATTTACATCTTTAAACATTGTAGCTCCAAACTTAGATACATTAAGAAAAATCATATTATAATTCTCTTCCTTTTTTTCATTCATAAATATATTTTCTAAAACAGAATTCCAATCATCATAGGTTATTTCATCTCTATTTAATTCATATATACTAGTTTTATCAATTATTGTTCCATAAGACTTAGAGCTTGAAGATAATCTTCTTTTGAAATTAGACCTAGCATAAAATAATTTAAAACTTATACTGCTTAAATCGCATATACTGCAATTTAACTTCCAAGGAGAATTACTGTTCCAATTCTTTTTTTGTACTTCATCATAATATGTTGGCATCAAATCATTATAAGTATATATATGTGCTGATATGTTATCCATAAAATAATAAGTAATCCCTTCATAACCTGAATTGCTTTTCCACCTCTCAGCTGCAAAACCACTAAGCACTAAAGGAGGAATTTCATAATAGGAGCTTTTAAATTCACCTACTAATTGTTTTAAGCTATTAGAATCCTTTGAATTATAAAGAAAACCCGCCTTAGAGTACAGTGAAGTAAGCTCATTTAATAGCTTTTCTTTTATAAAAGATGCATTTTTATTAAAGTAAAGAGAGAAATCTTCTTTAATTCTTCTTACAGTTTTCTCAAAATTGAAAAGCCCATAATTATGACATATTATTGATAAATTATTTAATCTGTCTAATGTGGTTATTGATGCTCTTGAAAGTCCTGTAACCAGTATTTTTTCAATTTCTTCTTGCACTTTTAATGAAGCTTTTTTAAACCTTTCTTCATCAAATTCTACGGCTTTTGGCTTAAACTTTTTAAGTTCCTCTAAGGTAACAAATCCCTTTTTCAATTTATATAAAATAATCGCTTCTGCTTTATGAGTACAAAAATCTTTATTCTTACAGCTGCATATATAATTTTCACTTTGTCCCAAAAGCTTAACCGATGCGTCCTCATCCTTAAGAATAACTTCCACAATAGAGCCTTCATTTACCTCAAAATTCACTCCGTTTTCTATTTTATTAAGTATATTCTGTAATTTTTTTTCTCCTATTTTCTTCTTTATTTCTTCTATTTTAAAATCTTCTATTATTTTAAGATAATCTTTCTTTACTTGATTTATATCTTTTAACTGAAAAATTTCATCTTTATTTTCAAGTAAATGCAAATATGCCATAATAATATGCTTACAAATACTCCTTGAAGGGCAGCTGCACTTATACTTATTTATGTTTTCTTCTATATAACACACTATATCATCGAATTCAAATCGTATATATGAATCTTTAATTTCATACTTTATACTTTCAATCTTTAAAAGATCCTTTTGTGCCCTCTTAACAATTCCCTTGTTACTTATTCCTATAAGATAAGCCTCATTTATGCTTTCAACAAATACACTTATTTTTTTCAGGAAATTATCTTTGCTATCCAATCTGCTAACCTCCCTGGTGTTATAGCCGCAACCTCTGCTCCAAGCTTCGTCATATTTAACGCTGCATTTTTATCATAGGAAGGAGCTGCTTTAATATCAAGTGATGTAAGAACTATAAGCTTTGTTCCACTTTCAATAATAGATTTTACCCTCCTATAAAGTTCATTATATCTATATCCTTCATATAAATCTGTGACTAAAACTAGTATTGTTCTATGAGGATTTTCAACTAACCCTTCACAATAAGTTAATGCTTTTGTTATATTAGTTCCACCACCAAGCTGCACGCTCATAAGGGTTTCAACAGCATCTTCAACGTAATTAGTTAAATCTACCACTTCCGTATCAAATATAACAAGATTTGTTTTTAGCATAGGAAGTTTTGAAAATATACCTGCCATAATTGCACTATGAATTAAAGAATCAAGCATAGAACCGCTTTCATCAACTGCTATTATTATTCTCCAGGGATTAAATCTTTTAACTCTTTCATTAAAGTATATTTTATCTACATTAATGGTCTTTTTGTCAATATCATAATTCTTAAGATTCATTTTTATTGTCTTTTTAAAATCTATATTCCTTGAGGACTTTAGCGTTGTTGATTTATTTTTATTAATTATTCCTGTAATTGAATTCTTAATGTCACTTTCAATACTTTTAGTTATATCCTCTGCAACTTTTTTTACAATAGCCTTTGCTGCATCTAAAACTTCCCCCCGCATAAGGTGCTTCATTTGAAGTATACTCTTTAAAAGTTCCCTGTTGGGTTCCAATTTTTCAAGCACTTCTTTATTGGTTAACATCTCTGTAAGCTTATATCTTTCTATAGCATGCTTCTCCATAATCTCAACGGTTTCTTTTGGAAAGAGTTTTCTTATACTAGTTATCCACTTTGGAACAGTTAAATTTGACGGTGCCAAACTTCCCCTACCTTTTATTCCATCCTTTTCACTGTATTCTCTTGAGTATAAGAACTCTAGTAAATCGTCCATTTCTATGTATTTTGCATTATTTTCTTCAAAGGGTATTCTTGAATCAGAATATTTTCCAAGTATAAGTCTCCACTTATTTATATTGTTCAATTAAGAATCCCTCCTCTTTCATTTTATCCGTAGCATATACATCTATATAAGAACCTAGCTTTAAAATATCTGAAGATACATCTTTAAGGCTATCAAAATGCTTTTTATTAATATTACAAATTCCAGCAACCTTTTCACCAATTTCATCTATTTCTCTAGGAATAAAATAACTAAAAGCAAGTCTTAATTCCGGCATAATCTTAAAAAACTCTTCGTCAGTAACTGTATTTAGAAATTTATCTATAGCTTTTAATATTGAACTTTCTACAAATACTAAATCTCTTGCAGTTGAAAAAAGTCCATTTAAAAACTTTGGTGCATTAAGAACCTTACCTTTAGTTCCAAGAATATATCCTTCCACTGCTTTTTTAATTTTATCTTGTTTAAACTCATTCATTCCATAAAGTATTCCATATGCTGCACCCTCAATTCCGGCATTTACGTCTTTCACTTTAATAAGGCTTATTAAGGCTTCCCTTAACAAAATATCATCTATTTTAAGTTCTCTGTTTAGAACTATATTAAATAGCTCCTTTAAGACATTAATTCCCTTTAAGGTTTCTTCTTCTGGTATATTAGCAATGCCCTTAATAAGTATGCATGCCTTACTATAAATGCTAAAAATTATATCTTCAAGCTTAATAATTGAATTCATAAAATATAGTTCTTTCATGCTGCTAATATAATTAAGATAATGCATACACTCAATTAGAGAATATATATTTCCATCCTCTGAAATAACTTTTTCAAGACAATCTATTGTTAAAGAAAATGCATCATCAAGCCCCATATTGAAGGTATCCACTAAAATTTTTGATAACATAGCTGAATTTGAAGAAGTATCTTTTAACCTTTTTCTTATAATATAGGTTGTAGCTTCCTTCAAAGTTCCACCATAAACCGAATTTTCAATTAAAGCAGAATCTACCGCTGCGCTCCATCTATAATTCCATATTTCTCTAACTAAATTCAAATTCTTCTTTAAAATAATATTAGGTCCCTTAATCCTATTACAAAAATCAGTATTTAGAAACTGCATTCTATACATAAAACAGCTTATTTTTCTATGCTTTTGGGACGAAAATATGTCCAAAGAAAGTTCCTGCCTTAAGCTTATATTTACTTTAAGCTTGTACTTATCTGTAGTATTTTTAAAATCATAATACAAAGGTGGCATATTAAAAGAACTGCAAAGACTTCCTACCTTGTTTCCTCTAATGTGCTTATATAAAATTTCAAGCGGCCCCTTAGTAGCTACATTCAGATCACCTTTTATAAATGAAGAGATTACACTATCTATAAGTTCATATACTCCAGGACTATTCTTTTCCCTAAGGCTAGAAAGTCCACCTGCCATATCAAATGCACATATTTCATCAAAGGTTGAAAGACATCCATCATTCTTTCTCACTAATTTTCCCGTCTCAATTAAATTTAAAAGTACAGCTTCTTCATAAGGTTTATCAGAACTTTTCTCTATATTTTTCCATACTTCTTCATAAAAATTTGGATATGGCATACCACTTGCATAACCATTAAGACTATCTAAAGCCTCCATAGAATATGGCATAACATATACTCCTGTATCGCTTCTATTAGCCTTTTTCAATTTAAATTTGTTTTCAGTATTAAGTAATTTTATTATTCCATAGGTATGAAAACCACCTGTAACTACAAGAACCTTTTTATATTTCAGGCAGGCTTTCTTTATGTTTTGTGCCATAAAAGCTTCTCTTTGAATACAGCCTTCAAGGAGAAGTTCCTCTTCTTTACTATATAATCTAGACAAATAGCAATAAGAAAGGATATCTCTAACAAAAACTTCTTTGCTTTCAGAAAGTCCTTTAACTTCAAAATCCTTCTCCCAAAATTCATTAAAATCTCTACAATTCTCCTTTTTTAAAACCGACTCTATAAATCTATTTTTAAAAAGAAGGTAGTCATCGTTATAACTTAATTTATCATCTCTCTTTAATAGTCCTTTGCCTAATACGCTATTAGCTAATATATCACCATAAGATAAGTCTATAAATTCTGTTTTTATATTTTTCTTCTTTCCTTCTCTTATAGCAACAAGTTCTGGAGAATAATCTAAAAAAGGATAATAGCATCTATACTTTTCCTTTGAATTACAGTAACAATAATAAATAGCAAATGGAGCTTTATTTTCCTCATAAGAAAGAAAATCTATTATCTCATTTCCATCATAAGGTCCCTCAATTAATATTACTTCTGGTGAATATTCATTAATTGTATCTCTTAAATGATAAGCACATGCTGGACTATGGTGCCTTATAGGAAAAAACACTAATTCTGAATTCAAATCAAAGAAAACCTTAAACAACTCTTCTATTTTATCCATTTCCTTGCTTTGTAATAACTCTCCCATAGTTCTCCACCTTCTACAGCTTTTGACTTAACTATAACATTAAAATAATTTTTTAATTTTTGAATATCTTCCCTAGTCTCTTTAAGTATAGCTCCCATTATATTTTGCACCAACGAATCTAAACTTATGGAACTTTCTCCATAGTAATAGCCAGAAATCATTGTCTGGTAGTATACTGATACTGCCTCAGCAGTACTCATAACAGAAGCAGGCTTATCTATTCTTATTCCATTAGATGATATCCCTTCCCTCAATTCATGAAAGGTGATTGCTAAAAGCTCTGCAACATTTTTATCTACCTCCATTTTGACTTTATCTTGATCTTTTAATTTTTCCACTTCATTTATTATTATCTCAGCCTCCATAGAAACATGTCTTATAGGAACTATAGTTTCAAAATTAAATCTTCTTTTTAGAGCACTACTCATCTCATTAACACCTTTATCTCTTGTATTTGCAGTGCCTATAACATTAAAACCTGGTTTTGCAAATAAAACTCCTATTTCTTCACCAAGTTCAGGTATACTTAAAACTTTATCGCTTAAAACACTTATTAAACTATCTTGAATTTCTGAAGGACACCTTGTGATTTCTTCAAATCTTGTTATTATTCCCTTTTCCATTCCTACAAAAAGTGGTGCTTTAACTAATGCTTCAACTGTTGGTCCTTCATTTAAAAGCATCGAGTAATTCCAAGAATATTTAATCATATCCTCAGTAGTTCCTGCTGTTCCTTGTACAGTGTTATTACTATAGCCACATATAGCAGCTGCTAAAAGTTCTGATAACATTGTTTTTGCTGTTCCTGGTTCACCAACTAGCATAAGTCCTCTATTTCCGGCAAGAGTTATAATACACCTTTCTACTAAAGCATCATTTCCAAAAAACTTTTTCTTTATTTTTATTTCTTTATTTCTATATATAATGGGCTTATCACTTCCAAGTATGAACTTTCGCACTGATTTTGGTGACAATGTCCAATTGCTTGGTTTTATACCATCATCATCATTTTTTAATGCCCTAAGTTCTTCTTTATATAGTGCCTCTACAGGAGGCTTTAACATATTCTGCATTATAAAATCACTCCCTAGTAATTTACTTTATTATCTCATATTTTATATAAACGTACCATATTTATATTTTTTTCGATAATTATATTAAGCATTTCACTCGTATTTTTATAATATATTTAATTATATTTTATTATTTATTATACTTTACATAAAACACAATATTTGTTAATATAACATTGAAATACAAAGGAGATGTTTTAATGCATACAAATTCAATAACAAAAACTATTTCTATTTTTTTAGCTGGCGATTCCACTGTAGCAAACTACCCAGCCAATGAAGCTCCTATGGCTGGCTGGGGACAACTTATAGGAAAGTACTTTAAGGAAAATATCATTATCAGAAACTATGCCTTACCTGGTAGAAGTTCAAAAAGTTTTATAGATGAAGGTGTATTAGATAAAATATTAAAAGAGATAAAAGAAAATGATTATTTACTAATTCAATTTGGACACAATGACGAGAAAAAGTATGATCCTTCAAGATATTCAAATCCAGATAACAGCTACAAAGAATATTTAAAACAATATATTAACGGGGCTAGACAGCATGGTGCAATTCCAATACTTATAACGCCTGTCTCAAGAAGAACCTTTGATAAAAATAACAATATTGAGTGCTCTCATGGAAAGTATCCTGATTCTATGAAAGATTTAGCAAATACTGAACAGGTTACGCTAATAGATTTGACTCGTATAAGTAAGAACTACTTTGAAAGCCTAGGAGCTGAAAAGACAAAAAATATTTTTTTACATTTAAAACCTGGAGAAAATAAAAACTACATAAATGGAGTAAACGACAATACACACTTTCATGAAAATGGAGCTAACGAAATAGGCCATTTGATAGTAAAAGAATTAAAATCAGATAGTACATTAAATAAATTCATACTATAACAAAAAAGAACATTTACAGACTTTACCTTAATAAAATCATAAACGTTCTTTTTATATACTTAATTTAATAATTAAACTCAACTTATCATACATTATTGGAATCTATTAATAAATTCATTTAACTTACTAACTTTTGCGTTTATATTCTCAATATTAGAGTTTAAATTTTGCATTGCTGAAGCTTGCTGTTCACTGACCTTTGCAGTATTGTTAACCACATTTGAAATACTCTCCACCGACGAATTCATATTATCTATAATTTTTTTAATATTGGCTGCAGACTCCTTACTTTGATTAGCAAGTTTTCTAACCTCTGATGCTACCACTGAAAATCCCTTTCCATGCTCTCCTGCTCTTGAAGATTCTATTGCTGCATTAAGTCCCAGTAGATTTGTTTGATCTGCTATATTCTTTATAAGTTCAAGTATTTCAGAGGTTTGCTTAACTGTATTTAAAGTTTCATTTACTATTTTAATAGCATCTTTTCCTGCATTAGCATTTTGCATTGATAAATCCGCCATATTAAATATGCTTTCCTTTACTTCATAGGTAGAATCTAGTATATCCTTTACATTATTCATTAAAGTTGTAGTTTCATCAACATCTATTCCATTTCCTATTGAACCTATAATTTTTCCTTTTGAATTCCTTATAGGTGTTACCAATACTTGAATTTCTTTTCCTAAAACATCAGCTGAAATTGAGTTCTTTATACTTTTGCCGATTTGCATTGCTTCTTTTGCAAGACCTACCGCCGGAGAACCAACTTTTAAGTTCAAATCAAATCCCTTTGCTGGTTCATATCCTACATAGTTTTCCAGATTAGTAATTCCAAATGCCATATCTTCTCTAACAACCTCTTTTAAATAAGGGATTACTATTTTAAAAGCTCTTAGTATCTCCTCATCGCTTATTTCTCCCATTAAAACTTCCTCACTCACAATACATTTCCTCCTCATGTAGCTAATATAATCATATATTATGTTGTATTTCAGGATATTCTTGTTTACTAAACTACAAAATAAACTAAAATATAGAAAGCTTTTATTCTAAAATAGAATAAAAGCTTTCTATACTATTATTACGCTATAAATAAATATTAATGTAACAAAATATTAATATTGCTATTTGTAAAATCTTCCTTGGTTGGCTAAAAGCAATTTATATAAATTATTTAGTATCTATTGCCAAAAGCAAACATCCTGTTATTCCGGCATTATCTTTAAGTGCTGGTGGCACTATATATTCATCTAAATTAGGCATAGAAACATAATTTGCCATTAACTTTTCCAGTTCTTTTCTTATAAGAGGAAATAATTGAAGCTGCTTCATTACTCCGCCTCCAAGCACAATACGTTCTGGACTTAAAGTTAAAGTATATACCATAAGTGCTTGTGCAATATAATAAGCCTCTATTTCCCAAACCTTATCTTCATTTGTAAGTTCATATGCCTTTTTACCCCATCTAGCTTCTATACTAGGTCCAGCTGCCATACCTTCTAAGCAATCTTTATGGAATGGACACTTTCCTTCATATTTATCATCTTTATGTCTTCTAATTAAAATATGTCCCATTTCTGGATGTCCATATCCTTCAAGCAGATTTCCATTAATTACTGCTCCTCCACCTATTCCTGTTCCAACAGTTAGATAAAGACAGCTATCTAAATTAACAGCTGCGCCCTTCTTTAGTTCTCCAAGTGCCGCAGCGTTTACATCCGTAGTCCAACCTACTGGAATATTATATCTCTCTTTAACTGCTCCTAAGAAATTATAATTAGCCCAACCTTTTTTCGGTGTACTTGTTATGTATCCATAGGTTTTTGACTTTTTATTTACATCAATTGGTCCAAAAGATCCTATTCCTATAGCTTCAAGTTTAAATTTATCAAAAAATTCAAATACTAATTTCATAGTTTCTTCTGGAACTGTTGTTTTAATACTCTCTCTCTCTACAATATTTAGATTTTCATCACTAACTGCACAAACAAATTTTGTTCCACCTGCTTCAATAGCGCCATACATCATACTAACTCCTTCTTTCTGTTTGTTACTTTTTTCACATTTTAAATTATCATTTAATTTCTTTTCTGTCAATAAGAATAACCACTTAAGTATATATATGCAAATTACTTTTACTCATAAAATTCATATGTATATCTTTATATAAAAGCATAAGACTAATAAAGAACATTATTATATTTACACAAGGAGGTGTAATTTATGAGCAAGCGTCCATTAGTGCCAGAAGCAAAAGAAGGGTTAAAAAAAATGAGAGAAGAATATGCACATGAAATCGGTGCTGGTTTTGAAAACAAAAATACTGGTCCTGAAAAATTAAATGGATTTATTGGTGGACCTGTTGGTGGTTTAATGACTAAAAAAATGATTGAATCTGTTGAAAAAAAAATGTCCGATAAATAATTTTTATTTTGCTACAAAAGTTGAGCGTGTAAAATTCTTTCTGTAAAATAACTTTCTATGGTAAGTTTTAAAAGACAAGATTGTCAGAAAAGTTACTTTCTATCTTGTTTTAAATATACATTCTAAAAATATGTATGTCAAGAACGCCTTTAAAAACAGGCGTTTTTGGCATATTAAGCTTTTTATTCAGTAAGTCGTCCTTCATACATAATGGATAATTCACCGTACACTTTACCCCAATTTCTTAGTGGCAAACGCCATTTTTTTGTAGCTTCAAAAGTAGCAAGGTATAAAGCTTTTAAAAGTGATGTATCGCTTGGAAATACAGTTCTTTGTCTATTTAATCTACGGTATGTGCTGTTGAGACTTTCGATTGCATTTGTAGTATAAATAACTTTTCTTACATCAGCAGAGAACTTAAAAATAGGGCTAATAGCATCCCAATTTGATTTCCAGCTTTTCATTGAGTTAGGATAATGTTTTTCCCATTTTTCAGTGATTTCTTCTAATTGCTTATATGCAATTTCCTCAGAAGGTGCATGATATATAGTTTTTAAATCTTTTGCAAATTCTTTTTTATCTTTATCAGCAACATACTTTAATGTATTTCTTACTTGATGAACTATACAACGTTGATATTCAGTATTTGGAAAAGCTACTGATATAGATTCCTTTATCCCTGTAAGACCATCTGCACAAAGGATAAGGATATCTTGAACACCTCTATTTTTTAATTCATTGAGAGCACTAAGCCAATATTTACTGCTTTCATTTTCTCCAATATTTATAGAAAGTACTTCTTTTCTGCCTTCATTATTTATACCAAGAATAATGTAAGCTGCAAGCTTACGTATAACGTTATTTTCCCTTACGGAAAAATGAACTGCATCAATGAAAACAATTGGATATACTGTAGATAAAGGTCTATGTTGCCATGCTTCTATTTCAGGAAGAAGTTTATTGGTTATATTTGAAACCATTCCTTCACTAACTTCAAACCCATATATATCTTCAATTTGTTCTGAAATTTGTCTGGTACTTAATCCTTTAGCATACATAGAAATAATTTTTTCTTCTATACCAGAAATATCTTTCTGGTGTTTTTGTACTATTTTAGGTTCAAAAGAACTTTCTCTATCCTGTGGTACATCTATATTCATCTCACCATATTTGCTTCGAATTCTTTTTTGTTTTTTCCCATTTCTTGAGTTTGTAGTTTCGGCTCGTTCATATGGTTCATAGCCTAAATGCTCGTCCATTTCACCTTCAAGCATAGATTGAATAGTTCCACCTAATAGATCTTTTAAAGCTTCCTGAATATCCTCAGCTGACTGAATATCATACTCTTCTATAAGAGCTGATATAATATTTCTTTTTCCTTCATTCATTGGTTTTACCTTATAAATATCTTTTTTTCTTGCCATAATAAAAGGCCTCCTATGATTTTATTTTACCATAGAAAGCCTTATTATTTTTATTTACAGACTTTTCTTCACGCGCTCCAAAAGTTGGCAATAGTATAATTTTATTGCCAACCTCCGTAACAGATAAATTTAACTATCAATATTTATACCCAATTATTTATTTGCTTAGTGTACATATACCTTGCAAAGTTAAAATATACCGTTTGAAGTGCTAAATAAATTCCTACGATAAGCATCAAATATCCACTAAGACTTGTACCTAGAATATTACTTAATGCCTTAATTGCAAAGGCTGTATGCAAAAATGCTATTACAAAAGGTAAAAAGAACATTATAAAACATTGCCTGCTAATAATCTTTCTTACTTCTTCTATTGATACTCCCAATTTTTTAAGGGCTACAAATTCACGTCTGTCCTTCTGAATTTCATTAAACAACTTGAAATAAAGGATACTTCCTGTTGCTATAAAAAATAATACTGAAATAAAAGTACCTATAAAAAAGAAAACTGCCATAGCTTGCATACTTTTACTATATCTCAATGTTCTTACTATAAATCTATCTCTCACATCCTTTGAAATTTCTAATTTTAATTTTTTTATAGATTTCTCTGACTTTTCAAAGTACTTCACATTGTATCCATAATATACACTTAAACCATTAGATTTTACATTTTCTTTAAGCTTTTTAAAATCCTTATCATTTAATATAAGAGTATTTGTACTCCCCTTATCCTCGTTAATTATTCCCCCTCCTATCTCCTGTTTAAGTTTATATTTTATATTTTTCCCATCAATATTTAAGTTTATATAGTTATTATCATCAAAGCTTTTCTCATTTTCCTTTATATCAAAATTATACGAACGAATTACCGCTTCATTTTTTTCAACATCAATTAAATCTTTGCCCTCTTCACTTGCTAGTCTATTATAATCACTGCTTTTCATAATATAAAAATCTTTTTCATTTTTGCTACCATACTTTGAAACACTGGTCTTAAAAGTTTCATTTACACTGGCCTTTATAAGGAGTACTTTGTTTTCTACTACATTATCACTATTTTTAAGGCTATCCTTAACCTTAGCTGGTGATATTATTTCATGAGAAAATTCACCATTTTCAATAAAACTTATGTCCTGTGGGTAATTCAGAAACATCTCCTTTTCAATAGTTTTCTGAAAGGAATATACACTAGCAGATGCCGTAAGCGTTACCGCTGAAAGTATTGATACTGTAAAGAGTATTTTTGCATTATCTCTTAATTTGTATATTATTTGAGCTAAGGTTATCATATTTATTCCTCTATAGAAAACCTTTTTGTTACTTTGAAGTTTACTCGCGAAGTATACACTAAATTGAGAATAAAGAAGGTAGGTTCCCCATACCGTCAGCCCTAAAATAATAAACATAGTAAATATTATTATTTGATAGGATACCACTGCTAAAACATAACCAGCTACAATGAGAATTATAGCTCCTATTGCTTTCTTTTTAGAAAACCTAGGTATAGGGTCTGCTTTTCTTTCTCCCTTTAAAAGTTCTATAATATTATTGCTTTTAATTTTGAAGCTAACAACTGCTTCTGTTCCCTGAAACAGTATTAAAAAGCATATAACAGTAAGTACTACTGCTTTTATTGATATTAATAATGGAAGCTCTGAATTTAGATGTAAAATTACTGAAACCGCCATAAAAAATAGCTTTGAAAATAATATTCCAAGTAAAAGTCCTGTTAATATTGAAAGCAAGGCTACAATAAGATTTTCAGCCATGACATATCTTCTTATTTCCTTTTTAGTTAAACCGAACATAGACAAAAGTCCAAATTCCTTTTCTCGTGACTTTAAAAAACTTGAAACAGAATATTTAGTAAAAACCAAAGTAAAAATAAGTATTATAATTTCGCAACCATACATTACCTCTGTAGTAACTGCTCCCATTTGCCCCATAGTTTTTATACTTTTTACATTAGGATTAAGAATAAAATTAGCAAATATAAAAAATACCATAACAACAAATACATTACTTAAATAATACATTATGAACTTATTTAAATTTCCCTTTATGTTTTTTAGAATAATACTATATAAGGTCATTTTGTCTCCCCCCTATTACAGTAAGTGCATCCATAATTTCCTTAAAGAAGGCTCCACGATTGCTTCCTTTTACAATCTCCAAGAAATGTTTTCCATCTTTAATCATTACTATTCTTTTACAAAAGCTTGCTGCAAAAGGATCATGAGTAACCATCATAATAGTAGTATCTTTTTCATTATTTAGCTTTTCTAGAGCCTCCATTACATCTTGCGACGCCTTTGAATCAAGATTTCCTGTAGGTTCGTCTGCAAGTATTATACTTGGATTGTGAATTAAAGCTCTTGCACAAGCTGCCCTCTGCTGCTGTCCTCCTGAAGTTTCATAGGGTCTTTTCTCTAATATCCCTTTAATATTTAGTATTTCAGCAATACCTTCAAGTCTTTTTTCTATTTCCTTAACCTTCATTTTTTCTAATACCAATGGAAGTGCTATATTTTCTTTTATTGATAATGAATCTAGAAGATTAAAATCCTGAAATATAAAACCAAGTTCTTTTCTTCTAAATAAGGCAGCATTCTTTTCATCAAGTCCTGCTAAATTAACTCCATTTATAAAAAGCTCTCCTGAAGATGGCGTGTCGATTGTAGCCAAAATATTTAGCAAGGTACTTTTTCCACTACCTGAGGGTCCCATAACTCCTACAAACTCTCCTTTTTCAACTCTTATACTGAATTTATCCAGTGCCTTTACCTTAAGTCCTCCTCTTTTGTCTCCATAAACCTTAGTTATATTTTCAGCCTTTAATACAGACATAATATCCTTCCTTTCTAGTAAAAACTTTATACGTACATTATAAAAAAAATAGAGAAATCTACCTATCGATTTCCCTTTCAAATATAAATCTAAACTTACAATATTGAAAGCTTACAGTTTAAATATATTTTTGCCCTTATAAAACACAATAGAAAATGAAGCTCCTTTTACCTTATTTGTTTCAGCAAAGATATCATGTCCTAGTTCTCCACATATTTTCTTTGAAAGGTACATTCCCATACCTGTAGATTCATCTGTTTTTCTTCCATTCTTCCCTGTGAAAAAGGCATCAAACACCCTATTTATATCTTCCTTTGGTATTCCAATTCCTTCATCCACTATCTTCAATATAATCTTACTTTTCTCTTCTTTTACTTCAAAGGTTATATGTTTATCTCCCTTTTCTGTCTTAGAATACTTTATAGCATTTATAACTATCTGGTTTATTACAAATTTAATCCATTTTCTGTCCGTCTCAACTAATACCTCTTCTTCTTCAATTATTCTAGGAAATATATGATATCGTATAAGAGATTTTTTGTTGTCATTAATAACCTGTCTTAAAACTTTTGTTATACTAAGTTCCTCCACATTAAAATCAAGATTGAATTCATTAAGTCGAGCATTGTAAAGCATCATATCAATACCATGCTGAAGCTTCTCATTTTCCTCCAATATACTTTCAAAAACCTCTTTATTTTCTTCATTAATTTCATCTTGAAGAGTAAGATTAATAACGGATACAGGTGTTTTCATCTGATGTACCCATTGATTTACAAAATATATGTACTCTTTATGTTGTTTTTCATACTTTACTGTTTTATTCTCAGAAAGTCTGTATACGTTAAGCAAAATTTTTCTAAACAGCTTCTCTTCCGCTGTATTTCCTCTTCCTAAATTTAATATAGAATCTAAATCCTCTTCTGCTTTTAATATTAAATTCAACTGATTATAAAACCTTTTATTTTTATAATAATCATGCATTAAAAACACTATAATTAAAATTGCTGAAATAAGAAAAGCATATAATATATTAGTTTTTGAAATATAGACCCTATTTATTATCAAAGTTAAATTCATTATTATAATAGCTACTGCAGTGCTTAAACCATAGATTATTATATACGATGTTCTATCTTTAATAAATTCCTTAAAATTCATTTCTTCACCTTTCCTACTTTCTACCAATTTACTTTTATTCTATACCCTTGTCCTCTTTTAGTATCTATAGCATTACTTATTCCTATGTCTTCTAACCTTTTCCTAACCCTAGTCATATTTACAGACAGAGTATTATCATCAACAAAATCCACATCGTTCCATAAAATCTCAAGTAAGGTTTCTCTTGAGACAATTTTATCTGCATTTTTAAGAAGAGAATACAACAGCTGAAACTCTTTTTTACTGAGTTCTATCTTTTTACCCTCGTATTCAATTACGCTTTGATTTATATATAAGAATAATCCTTTTGTTTCAAAAACTTCATTACTTACATTGTTAGCATAACTTCCATAAACCCTTCTTATAACTCCCTTTATTTTTGCAATAAGCACATCATAAGAAAATGGTTTAGTTACATAATCATCAGCACCGTTTTCTATAGCCATAACCTGATCCATATCTGAATCTCTGGCAGATATAAATATTATTGGTACCTTTGAGATTGCCCTTATATCTCTACACCAATAAAAGCCATCATATACCGGAAGATTTATATCCATCAAAACCATATCAGGCTTATCTTTTATAAATTCACTTTTAACATTAGAAAAATCCTTTATAGGAAATGTCTTATATCCATACCTTTCAAGATGGCTTTTTATAAGACTATTTAATTTCTTATCATCTTCAACTATCATTATACTGTACATTTTATACACCTCTCCATAATTGTATCATAAATAACAAAAGAACATAAAAGCTATTTCTAACCCTTATGTTCTTAATATAATTTAATATTTTATACCTTTCCAGTACAGCGGCGTATAAACCTCTGCTATTTCAGGAAGGTTAACATCCTTAAGCGCCCACTTTTTAAATTCTTCAAAACCTGTACGATCAACAATGTAACCTATGTGTTCTTTACCTTCTATAGCATTTGGATCAATGTACTTTGTTACATAATCGTAGGTATTAAGAATGATTTTTATAATACTATCCTCATCTACCCATTTTATAAAATCTTCTCCTAAACGGGGATTTTTCTTTCCTGTTCTTCCTAGAAGTGTTAATCTATAATATTTCTTTTCGCTTCTAGTCCAAGCTCCTGTAGGACACTTTAATACGCACTCTCCGCAGCCAATGCATTTTTCACTGTTTCTAACTACTTTATAATTTACAGCACTTAAAGCTCCCACTGATTTCTTCTTACAAACCTTAACACAGGCACCACAGCTAACGCATACATCACTATCATAATGTGGCTCTGTCATACCCATAATACCAAAATCATGCATTCTAACCTTTGCACAATCATTAGGACATCCTGTTAACGCAATTTTAAAATGTAAATCATGGGGAAATACAGCTTTTTCTATTCTTTGAGCAAAGCCTGTAGTATCATAACATCCATATGGACATACTCTATTTCCTACACACGCAGTTATATTTCTTGTTCCTGAAGCGCTATAACCCTTAAAAGCTGTATCTTGATTGATATTAAGACCTTCTATAATTGGCTGCAAAAGTTCATTTACTTTAGGCATATCTTCAAACTTAATTCCTGGAATTTCAAAGCCTTGACGGCTAGTTATATGAACAGAACCATCTCCATAAGTTTCTGCTATATTCTGAATCATAGAAAGAAATTTAGCTTCCAAGTGTCCTCCTGGTACACGTATTCTAGAAGCTGTAATACCTCTCCTCTTAGTAACACGGAAGGCATTCTTTTTTAAACTTTTTGTATTAATATCCATTCCTGTCCCTCCTAATCAATTAAATTTTTGCCTTTTGTGAAATTAAATACAGGACCATCTAAACAAACATATACATCATCAATCTTGCAATGGCCACATTTTCCTATTCCGCAGCACATCTTTCTTTCCTGTGAAATCCATATATTTTCCTCTTTAAAGCCCACATTTAAAAGACCTTGAGTACTAAATCTCATCATTGCTGGAGGTCCAACAACTATAGCTGAAGCTTCTTCCACATTTTTCAATTCTAACTCTGGAATATATTTTGTAACTAAACCTTCTTTAAAATTAGCATCCCCTTCAGCTGAGTCAACTGTTAAAATAATATTTACATTATCTTTCCACTGTTTAAAATCATCTTTAAATAAAATATCCTTTGGAGTCTTAAATCCTGCTATAAGTGTTACACCCTTAGCTTCTTTACTATTTCTAGCAAAATACTCCACAACCCCTCTTACTGGAGAAACACCAGTACCTCCTGCTACTATTACTATTTCCTTATTCTTATAATTTTCTACATCAAAGCCATTTCCATAAGGTCCTCTTAAAAATAGCTTATCTCCCACATAATGTTCAAAGACTTCATTTGTAACTTTACCAACACGTCTTATAGTAAAATCTATTGTGTTTTCTCCAATGCCACTTACAGAAATAGGAGCTTCACCATATTTAGGCATAGAAACCTCAAAAAATTGACCTGGTTTTACATCTCCTTCATAACTCATGCGAAAGGTGTATTCTATGTCCGTATGCTTTATTACTTCTTTAATTTCAGAAAGAAAAGGTATATATTCGTTTTTACTCATTGTCCTCTACCTCCTTAATAGCATCCTCTAATTTATTAATGCAATTAGAAAATGAAATATACTGAGGACAAATATCATCACATCTACCACAGCCTACACACATATGATATCCATTTCTCTTCTTATAGTCATAAACCTTATGCATTACTTTAAATCTCATTCTTTGTCCATTTTTGTTGCGATATTTTCCACCGCCTGCTACATCAGTAAAGCCGTCTACCATACATGATGCCCAGACTCTTCTTCTCTCTCCAACCTTTTTATTGTCTGTATAAAAAATATCTTGCATTGAAAAACATGTACAAGTTGGACAGACAAAATTACAACGTCCACAATTAATACATCTCTCATCATATTCTTGCCAAAGCTTTGAATTAAATATTTTATTAGTTATTCCCTCTGGAACTTTTACATTTATATTATTCTCAGTTACAAAAGCTGGCTTAACTTCAAGCTCTTCTAAACCTTCTTCTTTAAAAAACTCTTCTAATACTTCCTCTTTGTTGTCTACATAAAAATAATCATCTTTTTTATCAATACTTAAATCATACTTATCTGTTTTATTTGTTCCCATAGAAACACAAAAACAATTTTCAAAAGAAGAACTGCAAGGCATTAAGATAAATTTCACTTTTTCACGAATACGTTTGTAGTAATGATCCTCAAAACCATTCTTTAAATAAATCTGATCCAAACGCTTTACTGCATTAAGGTCACAGCTTCTTAAAAAGATAACAGCCCCCTTTTTAGGACCTTCTGCTTCTTTTACCTTGTCCTCAGTAAAGAAAAATAAAGTTTCCGAAATAGGCATTATAACTTCCTTAAATGAAAAATCAGATTTTACATCAAACTCTATTTCTTCTACCTTATCTATAGCTGCATATCTTACTCTATCTGTATCAGAAAAGGCTCCCTTCCCTAGTAAACGTTTAGGTGCATATATAAAATAATCTTCCTTTAACTTATGAAACAAAGTATTTAAGTTTTCTCTTGTTAATCGATAGCCCATAATTATGCTCCTTTCTTTTTCCTTGAAATAATAAAGTACGGAAACGCTACAAATAAAATAGCTCCAACCATATTTCCTAGACTGACAATACCAATATTGTAAAAGTATCCTCCTAAACTAACAGCTGCCTTATGTGGAGCTAACATTCCTAATGTAAGGAGTGTCATATTTGCAACGCTGTGTTCAAAGCCACAAGTAATAAATGCAAACAGGCACCAGAAAATCATTATAAGCTTTCCACTTTCGGATTTACATTTAAAACCACACCACACTGCTAAACAGACTAATATATTACAAAGTATTGCTCTTAAAAATAAAGGCACTATAGCAATATGCATTTTAGTTGCTGCTGATGCTGCAATAAATTGAGCTGTAGAACCATTTAATAAACCAGCACCATAAAACACAAATGCCAATAAAATAGAACCTGCTAAATTGCCTATAAAGCAAACAATCCATAATTTTATTGCTTTAGAAAACTTAATAGTTTTTGATAACATTCCTGCTGTCATAACCATATTATTTCCTGTAAATAGTTCTGAGCCTGCTATTATAACTAAACTCAATGCGATTCCAAAGGATACACCCATCACAATTTTAGCAGCGGCCATGCCTTTAAGCATACCTCCAATTGTAAAAATTAATAAAACTCCAAATCCTACATACATACCTGCTAGTACAGCTGCTAAAAAATAACCTATAAGATTTTTATCTAAAAAGTCAGTCTTAGTTTTTGCAGCTTTAGATACTACTTGAAAATCTTCTTCAAACACAATTAAAACCCCCTTTTTATTTCTTGTTAAAAATATAACAAAAAATAAAAAAAATAACCGTGATTTTAATCACGGCTCTTTAAAATAATTATTGAGTTTCTCACGATTTGGAATAATAAATTCATTTCTTTTTAAAATCACTAAATTTTTTTCAGATAAAATTTTAAGCTGTCTAGACACCGTTTCCCTTTTAGACCCAAGCATATCAGCTAAATAAGTTATACTAAGCTCCATATTAATTTTGATGCCCTCTTTAACCTTAATTCCATAATCTCCAGATAGTTTCCACAGTTTTGCTGCAATCTTTTTATCTCCTCTTATTGAGTTGGTAGTGTTTTTCAATTGACGATATAATCTTCTGATTTTAATTGCCATAGAATCCAGAATAGCTTTTGTAAGCTCAAAATCCTTTTCAATAATTTTTATAAGTTTGTCCTTTGGGAAACACAATATTAAGGCCTCTTCAAGCACTTCACAATTTACAGAAGCAAACATTTCTTGAAATATAACTTCATTAAGCATTTTCCCTTTTCCAAATACAAATATAACCTTTTTCTCTCCTACGCTATTAATTTTATATAGCGCTGCTAAACCTTCAATTACAATATATATAACCGATACCTGATCTTTGTCTCTAAAAATATGTTCTCCTTTTTTTATCCTTTTAAGACTTCCATAGTTTTCTAACACTTTTAATGTATTCAAGTTTACATTTTGAAGAACTTCTACCTGTTTAAACGTTTCTTTTAAATCCATATTAAGTACTCCTTTTTATCTACATTAAAATATCAACTTATTACAATTTAACATTTTAATATAAAAATTTAAAGCCCATATTCAATAGAATACAGGCTTTTATATAAAAATATTTACTTAATAGATTCTGCTATTTTCTCAAGTTCGTTTACGGATACTCCCTTTAATATTAAGCTATAAAGACATTTATTATACTCCCAATCAATAGATCTTCCACCAGAAAGTATAGCATTTACATTATTTATTTTTATTTTTTTAATATCATCATCACCTGCCATACTATATTTTGTTTCTTCACAAGACAAACGTTCTTGAAGAAACATTTCATTTGATTTTTTAGGATTTTTAAAATACATTGTAATATACTTATTATTGTTAAAATTCCCCTTATTGTCTTTATATAATACTGCACGATCAAATTTATAACCTGAAGGTAAATATGCAGGAAGCGTAACCTTAAAGCAAGTATACTTATTTACATCTTTTACAGCTGTAATTGTATATGTTGATTCCTCTCTTTCTTTCACAGTTACTATTTTTCCATTACTAAAATCAGAAATTTTTTCTCCATCCTTTGTATAAAGCTGATCCTTATTTTCTTTTGTAAGTTTAGTTATAACCTTACCGTTTTTATCAAAAAGTTTTCCTTTTAAATTCTCTGGCACTGCATCCTTATTTTTAACACTTTTTTCAACCTGAACTTTAACTGCACTTATTCTATCTACTGATATTTGTTTTAATATTTTTTCTGAAAAATCCTTAGCAAAAGAAGTTTGCATAAAGGCTGCTCCAGCCACTACAAAAACTACAGCTGCGGCACCTGCCTTCATCAATATATTTGATTTTTTCATATTATCTTCTCCCTTTTTCTTATTAATATTTTCTAAACATTTCTCATACACATATGATTTATTTACTTTTTTACTAAAATCCTTATTAGCCAAAGTTTTACCTAACTTAAAAAGCTCATTATATTCTTTATCCTTACATGTGTTAATTTTCTCTACACCATCAATATAGTCCTCAATATCTGATGAAAACTTACTTTCTATATCCTTTTTATTCATCTATATATCCCTCACTTTCCATTTGGCTTTTTAATTTCTTCATTGTTCGAAATAAGATTATACCAACATTGCTACTGGTCATACCTAATAGTTCTGATATTTCTTTATTTTTTAAGTTTGCACCAAATTTAAGGGCTATAATATTTCTTTCCTTTTTATTTAAAACCTTTAGTGCTTTTAAAAGCTTATCATTAACCTCTTCTTTTAAAATAGCCTCTTCCGGACTAGGCTCATTTGATAGTAGTTCTTTAAAAATGTCAAGTGAAAATAGGGTATGCCTTTTTAATCCTCTAAAATAATCATTTAATACATTTCTAGCAATGGTAAAAAGCCACACCTCAAAGGAAGACTTTTTTTCAGAATAAGAATCAATTTTTAACATAACTTTTTCAAAAATCTTACTCATTAAATCCTCTGCAGTATACTGACAATTAACTCTATAGTATATATAGTTATAAACTCTCTTGGAGTAGTTTTCAAAAATATAAGAGAACGCTCTTTCTCTATCTTCTATTTTGTCTAAATTATTTAGTATAGACTGTTCCATATTCTATAGCCTTCCTTCTTTTTACTTAGCTAAGTATTTTCACATGTTAATACGCTTAACTTTAGATTTCATTACAGGCAATAACAATTTTTTTTAAATATTAAGGTCTGACTTTTACATTTTATAAGTCAGACCTCATTGTTTTTCTATTCTTAGATTATTACCTTTACATTTGTACCCTCTTTAAGCTTACTTATTATATAGATTTCGCCTTTATGAATATCCACTATTTTTTTACATAAAGCAAGTCCTATACCCGCGCCATTATTGGCTCTTTCTCTAGCTTTATCTACCATATAAAAAGGTTCCATAACTTTTTCTACAGCATCTTTGGGTATGCCCGCACCCTTGTCTATAACTTCCAGCATTAACCTTTCTCCATATCCATATACCTTTAAATATATTTCATCATAGCTTTTTGAGGCTTTTATGGCATTATCTATTAAATTTGTAATAAGAATTGTAATAAGTTCCAGTTCCATCGAATATATAATCTTATCATATGAAACCTTAAGTGAAATGCTTTTTTCCTGAAGTTTATGTTTCATAGCCCTTTTAACCCTTAATACCATATTTTCTATACTTTCTTCTTTCATTGAGAATTCTTCTTTTCTTAAAATAGTTAACTGCATAAGCTTTGATGACAATTTTTGAAGTCTTCTTCCCTCATCATATATGTAGGTTAATGAAGTGAAAAGGGTTTTTTTATCATATTTTGCAGTTCTCAAAAAATCAGCATAGCCTATTATAGAGGTTAAAGGCGTTCTTATTTCATGAGTTAAGTCATCTATAAAACGCTGCTTATCATCAGCACTTCTTCTTAACTCTTCAATTTTATCCTCAATAACTCCTGCCATATAATTAAAATTTTTAGCTAAAAGTCCTATCTCGTAATCCTTTGACACATAAACTCTCTCACTAAAATTTCCCTCTGCAATCTTTTGGGTTGATTTTATCATACTATTTATTGGTTTTACTATGAATTTACTTAATATTATCATTACTACAATTAAGCTCACTACTATAATGATGTTCAATTTCAAAAGAATACTGAATAAGTATTTTCTATTAGCATAAATCCTTGATACATCTTTAATGTAACAAAACTTATAATTGCTGTTTTGAAGCTTTAAATTTGAGGCTATAAACAAATAACTGTTATCATTTACGTCACGAACTATGTACTGCAATTTATTAGAGGTTAAATATAATTCTGGTCTTTTTTTTGGTAAAGCCCCTAGCAAGTTATTAAAAATACTATCTCCATTTTCATCTGTAACCTCCACATATACGTTTTCATTTTTAAAATTACTTAAATATGTATTTATGAATAATCTTAATTCTTCTTTATTTAAATTGTAAGCAACATTATTTCCATCTCTTAACTTAAAAAAAACCATATTGGATTGTATAAGTGCCGTAAATCTCCTTTGCTCACTTATAGCAGAACTTATTTCCTCTTTGAGATTTGATTTAAAGCTGCTATTTATTAAATATATAGAAGACGGAACAAAAAACACTTCAAAAACAATAAGTGTACATATAAAAATTTTTTTCCAAAGCTTCATTCTTCTAACCTATATCCTAACTTAAAGATGGTTTTAACCTTATCCTTCCAGTTAAGCTTCTTTCTTAACTTTTGTATGTAATTATCAATTGTTCTAGAATCTCCAAGGTAATCATAGCCCCAAAGCTCTTCAGCTATTCTTTCTCTTGTTAATACTATATTTTTGTTCTTTATTAAATAAGCAGCTAATTCAAATTCCTTAACCGTAAGTTCAACAATTTGTCCATTTTTTTTAAGTCTCATTTCTTCTAGTTGAACCTCTACATCTTCAAACTTCAATAGCTTTTCATTTTTATTATAGTGTCTAAGTACATTATCAATCCTGGCTAAAAGCTCCATTCCATCAAAGGGCTTTGTAATATAATCATCCGCACCCATTCTAAGACCATAAACCTTATCTAAAGACGAACTTTTAGCAGTTAAAAAAATCACTGGCACATTTCTATGCTTAATTTTTTCAAACAAACTAAAGCCGTCGATTTTAGGAAGCATTATATCCAAAAGTATTAGATCGTAGCTTTCTTCTTCAATTAATCTTAATGCTTCCTCTCCATTGTAGGCAGCTTTATTTTTATAATGTGCCACATCTAAATTTAGTTTTATTAAATTTGAAATAGGCACTTCATCCTCAACTATCAAAATATTTATCAATGTACCTTTCTCCCCTTTTGTTTCTTGTAATACTTTTATTTACAATTATAGACCAAGTATTAATTATTTTAAATATATACTTGGTCTAATTTAAATTCTAAAAACTATCTATTGAAAACATTGCTATAATCTTGATAATGCATAACATTATAATCTTTTGTACTAATCTCCAAATCTATTATATTCCATTTATCATAATTTGATTTATTCTTAACTTTAAAACTCACATAAGCAAGATTATTATTATTCTTAATTGAAATAGAATTAAGATCCACATAAGACGCCTTACCTATTTCTTGAAGATAGCTTATTGCTGCATTTTTAACCTTTATATCATCTGCTTTGTATTGTACATTTAAATCTTCTCTGCTTATAGCCGTTACATTTATCACTTCTCCAGTGTTTTCATCAATCTGAACAAAATATGTTCCATCATTAGAATTAGTATTAAAATCAACACTTACAGTATAATCCGAGTGTTCTGACCACTCTAACTGTTCCCTTCCTGAATTAAGCTTTTTCTCATCATTAGCATATTTTTTCATGTAGTTCTCTGCACTTTGCTTCATTTTGTTATATTCTTTGGCTTCAGTTCTTGAAATCTCTGTTCCTGAAAGTCTACTAACATCCACATTGGCATAATCCTTCATTGCTTTTGTTGCAATTTGAATTGCTTTTTCATCACTTACAGTATTATTTAATGAATAGTTACTTTTATTAGCTTTACTATTTTCTGCTGCAACAACCACATTTTTAGTACCTGCATTACCATTTTCATTTTCATATATACCTAATGAAGCTCCTGAAACCACCGCCATTGTAAGAATAGCCATACCAATTTTTTTTACTATCATTTTTATTCTCCCTTTAAATATATTTGTTTTGTGCACAAAACCCTTATTACAATTTCATTATACAAAGAAGCTTTAAAAAACTTATTATCTACTTGTCATAAAGTTGTAAAAATTTGATTAGAATTTTTTCTTTAAAAAAAGTATTCCAATAAAAAATTCTAGTAAAGATGCAATAATAAAAATCCATTTTACCTCTATGAAGCTTGAAGCAACTGAACCAATTAAAAGTGATAATACACTTATAGGCTGAACTATAGAATTAACAAACCCCGAAACTCGTCCAAGTAAATTCTCTGGTGTCTTTTCCTGAATAACTGTTTGGAGTATACTTCCATTAAAGGTGTCTAATATACCCATTACAGAAAACAGCGCAAGACTTAAAGGGAAATATGTATTAACTGAAAAAGCTATAACAATGAGAGCATCCATTATTAGACAAGCTGAAAGAAGAAATAGTTTATTTTTCTTTTGAAACCTTCCAAATATTATTCCTCCAACTATGGCTCCAATTCCTGCAAATGCAAATAAAAATCCTACTCTCTTAGCCATAAGCACACTTCCACCTAAATAATTTGCAGTAAAAATATAAATAAGTGGCGTCTCCATGGAGATAATAAAGGTTATAAAAATATCTATTAAAAAAATCCACTTTATATTTTCATTTTTCATTACAACCTTAAAGCCAGAAATAAAATCTTCTTTTAACTCTAACTTTTCACTAGAACCTTCATTTAATTTAAAGAAAAGGGAAAGAATACTTATTAATATAAAGGATACACCGTCAAGTATAAAAGCACCTCTACTTCCAATAAGATTTATTAGCACTCCTGCAAACGCATATCCCATTACTACTACAATTCCACTTATAGACATAATAAGTCCATTAGCCTTACCTAGGTTCTTTTTATCAAGCAAAAGTGGAATAAGTGCAGTTTCAATTGGCATTAGAAAGGCTTTAAAAATACCACTTAAAATAATTATCAAAAGGGTTGTAGTAATACTTTTAGTTATTGCAAACATAAAGGAAGTTACAGCAAAAAGCATATTTACAACTATAAATGATATCTTCTTATTCTTTTTATCTATAAAATTTCCTACAAACATACCTAATATTAAAATTGGCAAGCTCTCAAAAATATAGATTAGGTTTACGTTAAAAGCTCCCCCTTTAAATTCTGTAACTTTATTTGCTAAAGCTATGGTTGTAAGCTTTGTTCCAATTCCAGAAATAAATATTCCAATTAAATAAATTATAAAATTTGAGCTTTTGTATATGTTTTTCATTAAATTCCCTCCATTTTAAGCCTGTCATGAAGGTTAAACTTATTCTTACAAAAAATAGCAAAAGCCTAGACTTCTGCCTAGGCTTTTAACTTTCTCTTTATTAAAAAGTGTCTGACAGGTTATCGTTTAAGTTTACATAATATTTATTTTTCAATATAAATGCCCTGTAAACTTGTTTTTTGCTCATATCGATAACCATTATCATTCACTCCTTTTTACTTTATATGATTTTATTTTGACACAAATTTAAAACTAATTCAAGTACCCTATTTTCCATCTTAATAAAATGCACCCCAATATTAGCTTTATTCGTCTAATTTTTGAGGTGCACTTAAATAATATTCATTTTTCCCTTATAAGCTATTCTGCGAACTGTGCATTATAAAGCTCTTCATAATATCCTTTTCTTAAAAGCAGTTCTTCATGGGTCCCCTGTTCTACAATATTTCCATTATTCATTACTAAAATCAAATCCGCATTTTTTATTGTAGATAATCTATGTGCAATTACAAAAGAAGTTCTCCCTTTCATAATATTTCTCATAGCATCTTGAAGCTTTTTTTCGAGCCTTGTATCTACAGAGCTTGTAGCCTCATCCAAAATAAGTATAGGTGGATCACTTAGAACAGAACGAGCTATTGTCAAAAGTTGTTTTTCTCCTTGAGAAATATTGCTACCCTCTTCATTTAACACCATATTATAACCACCAGGAAGTGTAGTAATAAAGTGATTGATATTTGCAACCTTTGCCGCCTCAATAATTGCCTCATCTGTAGAATTTTCTTTTCCATAAGCAATATTTTCTTTAATAGTACCATTAAATAGCCAAGTGTCTTGAAGCACCATTCCGAATTTTGCTCTAAGATCATCCCTTTTAAGCTTTCGAATATCTACACCATCTATTTTAATTACGCCATCAGTAACCTCATAAAACCTCATAAGCAAATTAATTAATGTGGTTTTTCCCACACCTGTAGGTCCAACTATTGCTACCATCTGGCCACTTTTTACTTTAAAATTAAGATTATGAATTAAAGTTTTATCCTTTGTATAAGAAAAATTTACATTTTCAAAGGATACATCTCCCTTAACATTTTTATCCCCCGTTACTGTTTCTAAGCTTTCTGTTTCATCCTCTTCATTTAAAAAATCAAATACTCTATGAATTGCTGCTATAGAAGATTGAATAACCCCAGATAATTGAGTAATTTGAGACATTGGTTGATTTACCTGCCAAATATAACGTATGAATGCTTGAAGTTGACCTACTTTAATTACACCAGCCATTACATAAAAAGCTCCCCAAATAATTATAACTCCAATTCCAATATAAGTAGCAAAAGTCACTAAAGGATTCATTAAACCGCTGATAAACTGTGCTTTAAAACCACTTTGACATAGTTTATTATTAGCATATGTAAATTCGTCTATTGCATCCTTTTGCTTTCCAAATAGTTTAATTTCATTGAAACCAGTGAATTTTTCCTGCACAATACTATTTAATTTTCCAAGTGCATCCTGCTGCTGTTGAAACAACGGCTGTGACTTTTTTGTAACTATTTTAGATATAATAATAGATAACGCTATAATTATTAAAGAAACTACAGCCATAAGACTTTGAATATTAAACATCATAAACACAGCAAAACTAAGTCCCAAAGCCGCATTTAGAATCTTAGCAAAGCTTTCCTGCAGTGCATTTGAAATAGTATCCACATCGTTAGAAGCACGACTTAAAACATCTCCTACAGGATTTTTATCGAAATATGCCATTGGAAGTTTTGCAATTTTCGCCTGAACCTCTCTTCTCAAATCTACCATAGCACCTTGTATAGCATCTGTAAGTAAAAATTGATAAATGAGATTACTTAACGCTCCCAAACCATAAACAAAAACTAAGGTTATTATAATTTGATTTATTTTTATAAAGTTAACCCTTCTTTTTGCTGTAACATCAGAGAAAAGCTGTGTTGTAATTTTTCCTTCTAAAGTAGGACTCCATGCAACAAAGAAGGCATATGAAACAATTAGTAATATGGCTAAAATTATCCTAACCCTATATTTTTTAAGATAAGGGATCAAACGCTTAATGCCATTATCCTTATTCTTCATCGACATAACTCCTCCCTTGACATCTGGCTAGCTGCTATTTCGTAATAAGTCTCACAACTTTCCAAAAGCTCATTATGATTTCCTACCCCAACTACCTTTCCTTCATTTAGTACAATAATTTTATCAGCATCCATAATTGAAGATATCCTTTGAGCAACAATTAATGTAATAGCATCACTAATCTCACCTTTAAGACTTTTTCTTAGTTTTGAATCTGTTTTAAAATCCAAAGCAGAAAAGGAATCATCAAATACATAAATATCCGGTTTTCTTATAATTGCTCTTGTAATACTAAGCCTTTGTTTTTGTCCACCAGATAGATTCCTTCCTCCCTCTTCTAACATTTCTTCAAATCCATTTGTCTTATTTTTTATAAAATCGTAAGACTGTGCGATTTTGCTGACTTTTTTTATTTCAGTTTGCTTTGCATCATGTTTTCCGTATTTTATATTTTCTTTTATGCTTCCTGAAAATAATAGCGCCTTTTGTGGGATGAAACCAATTTTTTTGCGTAAAGCCTCTAAACTATATTCTCTAACATCTACTCCATCTACCTTTATACTTCCTTCAGTAACATCATATAATCTAGGAATTAAGTTAATAAGTGTACTTTTACCACTGCCTGTACTTCCAATAAAAGCAACTACCTCTCCTTTTTTAGCTTTAAAGCTTATATCCTTAAGAACTGCTTCTTCGCTTAAAGGATACTTAAAGGTAACATGATCAAACTCTAAAGTTCCACTTTCATCTCCACTTTCTACTGCATTTTCTGAATTCTTTATACTAGGAATTTCCTTAAGTAATTCTTCAATACGCTTAGCACTTATTTCTGCACGAGGATACATTACAAATACAATTGAAAATAGCATAATAGAAAACATGGCATGAAACATATACTCTTCAAAAGCAACTAGCTGTCCAACTTGAAGTGTTCCCATGTTTATCATTTTACTTGACATAATAAATACAATTACTACTGCTATATTTAATAACATAAAAAATGCTGGTTCTGAAACAGACATAAGTTTAAAAAGCTTTTTGGCATTATCAGCATAATCTTCATTCGCTTTTGCATATCTTTTACTCTCATAATTATCCTTTCGAAATGCCCTTATAACCCTAACACCACTTAAATTCTCCCTTAAAATTCTATTTAGTTTATCCATTCCCTTTTGTTGTCTATCACTTATTGGATCACTGGTTTTTGCAATTATAAACACACCTAAACAAATAACAGGAATACAACCTGCAATAATCATAGATAAGCTTATACTTGTCCTTATTACCATAAACACACTTATTAGAATCATAATAGGTGTAAGTAACGCAGTTCTAAATATTACATTAATAAACTGCATTAAAACAAAGGCATCATTAGTAGTTCTAGTTATCATGCTTGATATACCAAATTTATTATATTCAGTATGAGAAAATTCCTGCGACTTTTTAAAAATATCATTTCTTATATCTCTTATAATTGAAGTACTTACCTTTGAACTACAATAAGCCAGTATTATATTACCTACTCCCCCAATAACGGCTACCACTAAAATAAGAACTCCAAGTTTATAAATATATTCTTTATTATTAACGGCAATTCCCTTATCAATCATATTAGAAACAATAGTTGGAATTCCCAGCTCTGATGTTGCAAAGCCAAGTACTCCTAAGATATTTAAAAATACATATAATTTATACCTCTTTAGGTATTTTAAAATTAACTTCAACTTTTTACCTCTCTTTTTTATATACTTGATTTCATAGGTCACATATAATATGATAAAGTATAATGTTACCTTATAGTCAAGAGGAGATTAATAAAATGCATGAAAAATATTTTACCACCGGGGAATTTGCCAAAATGTGCAATGTTGAAAAGCATGTTTTATTTCACTATGATAATATAGACCTTTTTAAGCCTGCTATAATAAACGAAAATGGATATCGCTATTATTCATACAATCAATATTTCACTTTTTATGTAATAATAAATTTGAAAATGCTTGGAATGTCCCTAAAAGATATAAAAGTATACCTTCAGCAGCGCAATCCTTCCTTACTTTTAAAACTGCTTGAAGAAAAAAGTTTGGAAGTAGCTGAAAAAATAAAATGGTTTCAAGATCTACAAAAGACTATTGAAACCATGAAAATCACAACAACGGAGGCTCTAAATAGCGATGACACTATATGTTTAAAAGCTCTTCCTTGTGAAATTATTTTCAGATCAGATAATATAGAAAATGCCTCTGGAAAAAGCTTTGCCAGCTTTATGCAAGAATATACTAGGTTTTCTAAAAATTTAGATATCACCATACAGGAATCTATAGGTAGTATATTATCAGTTAAAAATCTAAGAAATAAGAACTTCTTTACTCTTTCTTACTTATATATAAAATCCGATTCCTTTATAAAAGGCAAAACTGCACTCCGCAAAGCTGGTATGTATTTATGTGGATATTTTAAAGGTAGCTATGAAGATACAGATACGATGTATGATAAGCTGTTAAATTATGCAGATAACAATGGTATTAACTTAGGAGAATATTCTTTTGAGGAATATTTGATTTCTGATATTGCTGAAAAGGAACCAGAAAATTATGTTACAAAAATTATGATAGAAACTTTATAAACATAATACTCTATTTCCTTTTTGGCTATTTAACATTTTAAAATTGTATCATATTTAAGTCAGCTTTTAGATAAAATTATGTCTGTTGATAATTGGTTGCAGCAATATTACACTCTTCACATATAAAAGCATACTTAACTCCTTCACCGTACTCCATAACATCTTCACTATCTATTTGTCCAATAAATTTCATAGATTTATTGCATTTGGGACATTTAGGATACTCTGCATCTTGAAGCCAAGTTGGATGTCCACCAATTTGTGATATACTAGTTTGAGCAAAAGGACTTGCTGCATGATAACAGCTTCTTTTTTCTTGTGCTAAAACAAGATTGTTATTATACTGAATTTCCTCTTCATCCTCTACATCTGGAAGATAACTTGGTTTCTTATTAAAACTACTCCACTTATAATTTCCTTCTCCATCTATTTCAGTGTAAATTGTGCCATAACAAGTACAAATATCACAGGTAGCAATTCTAAGCCTTTTCCCTGAAAGCTTTAAAAATTCTAAGGAAGGATGTGATAAATCAAATTCAAATAAAACAATAAGTCGTGAATTGCACCATGGACACTTCTCCTCTAAATCTGATAAAATCTTAACTGGATTATCATTTTTATTAATTTTTACAGCATCTACAAGGGCATAACTTTCTTTATAAAATAGTTCTCTTTTTTTACCCTTTTCATCTAACTCCCAACCAGCTTCTAAAGCATACTCTTCTGGCTTTATATATAACTTCTCTTTCCAAACTGGCGGCTGACTTTTCCACTCATTAAATAAGCTTACTATTCTTTTATCTCCAATCCAAGATAATGCAAGCAATAACTCATTTCTATCATTTTCATTCTTCTCTATCTCTTCAATTAATGCGTCTCTTACTTCTTCTGAAGCACCTTTAAAAGCAATACTTGGCCTATAATTCTTTGATTTTATTAATATTTCTAAACAGTCCGTTAAGGCAACCTTTGTGAAACAAGCTAATTCTATTATAATTTCTTCAGCTTTATCTATTTGCTTTTCTTTAATTAGCTGTATAACATAACCTTTAAGCTTTTGAATATCTTCTAGAGTAAGTACTTCATATATTTCTTCTACAGTTTTTTCATATGGCAAATAATTTTTAAGAGGATCATATTTTTTTGAGTTATGCATAATGATTAAAATTTCTACTAAATCCGTAATACCTTCATATAAATTTATATCTTTACGATTCTTTTTTATATATTTCTCTTTTTCTTTTCTCTTTATTTCTGTAAAACAAGGCATACAGTATCCACCCGTTTTCTCAACTGTACTTAAAAGAGGCATGCCTTTACATTCACTATTTTTACAAGGAATTCTTAATACGTCTTCTTTATTCATATTTTATCTTTAGCTTGAGAATATATTATAATTACTAAACTCCTGCTAAATCTCCTTTCTTAATTTTATGTAATTTGTAATATTTATTTTGTATGTATCTATCATCCTTTAATTTGAATCAATTTCAAGAAGCATTACAATATCATTTATCTCTATCCATTTCTTAATTCTTATAACCAATTTTATTATTGTTTTGATTGTATATCTAATTCTTTTAAAATTCTTTTGAAATGTAAAAAAAACATAATACTTGTAACACTAACGGCTATAAAATCAGCTATTGGCTCTGACAAATATACAGCTTTAACCTTATTGGAACTAAATAAAGGAAGTACATATATAAACGGTATCAAAAGAATTACTTTACGTAGTAGTGCTAAAAATACAGATGTCTTAGCATTTCCTAATGCAATAAAAGTTTGCTGACAACTTATTTGAATTCCAAACATAAAGGAAACTGCCATATAAATTCTAAGTGCATCAACTGAAGCTTTAATTAAATTGGCATCTCCAGTAAAAATCTTTGCAACAACTTGAGGAAATAACATAACAAAAATCCATATTGTAATAGAATAGGTTAACGAAGATTTAATCAACAAACTAAATGCCTTTTTTACTCTACCTACATTTTTTGCTCCATAATTGAAACCTATAATAGGTTGTCCTCCTTGTGATAGTCCATTAAGCGGCAACATTGAAAACTGCATCACACTATACATTATTGTCATTGTCCCTACTGCTAAGTCTCCACCATATCTCGCTAATGAAGAATTAAAGGTTATTGATAAAATTGACTCTGTTATCTGCATAATAAATGGTGCTAGTCCAAGTGCAAAACAAGGCAATAATACTTTCATATTGGGTTTTAAATACTCTTTCTTTATTTTTAATAAACTTTTTGAACTTACCAAAAAACGAATTACCCATACTGCTGAAACTGCTTGAGCAATTATATTAGCTAATGCTGCTCCTTTTACTCCTAATCCTAAAACAAATATAAATATAGGATCTAAAATTATACTAAGTATTGCTCCACTAAGTACAGTAATCATACTTATTTTTGCAAATCCTTGTGCAGTTATAAACGTATTCAATCCCAATGCTAGTTGGACAAATATAGTTCCACAGGCATACATTCTCATAAAATCCACTGCATATACTATGGTGTTTTTGCTAGCTCCAAATAACATAAGAAACTTCTCACAAAAAACAAGTATAATAATTGTTAATACTATAGACATTATTATAAGTGCAGTTGTACAATTTCCTAGTATTTTTTCAGCAGTATCCTTTCTACCCTTACCCATCATAATTGAAGCTCGTGGTGCACCACCCATACTTATCAAATATGCAAATGCTGAAATTGCCATAATTAAAGGCATTGTGACACCAACTCCAGTTAAGGCTTCAACACCTACATTAGGAATATGTCCAATATACATTCTGTCAACAATGTTATATAAAACGTTAACAACTTGTGCTATAATGGCCGGAATAGACATATTAAAAAGTAGCTTTCCTATGCTTTGTGTGCCTAAATTATTTTCCTTAGTTTGTTCCATTTATAGTTCTCCTTATCTTTTTATAATATCATAGTTTTTAATCTTATTTTTTCCATAATATCTATCTTTTCTAAAAAAACTTCTAATAACTGCTTTACATTCAAATTGTTTTTGCACCTTTTCAATATTTAATATCTTAAAACTATTAAAATAAAAAATGATATTTTCATTATATAACTTTTCTCTGAAAATATCATTTTTATTTTAAATTACAATTCTTTAAGTTTTTCAACAACTAATATATCTGCCTCCTGTAATAACTTTTATTTTCATACTACCCATTAAGTGTCTCCGTTATCAACAGCTATTACTAGTAGTTCCTGGGTCTTTCTTCAATAACCATGTTGCTTTTCTCTCAATTTACTGAGCTTTTTACCATTTTCGAACAGACTTCTGGCATGCTTAAGCTTGCGGTTTCAAGCATAATTAACTATGGCATCTCTTATTTGTTCTTTTGATTCTTCATTAACTAATTTTATCAATTTGTTCTTTAGTTTAAAAAGATAATTCTGCTGTCAGTTTCAAACATTTTACTTATTATATTTCTTATACAAATCACTTCTAGTTCCGATTAAAAATCCTCTTTTTCTCTGCTGCTCTTTAATATAAAAGAAGAAGCTTGTCCTTCACCATAGTCTAACTGAATTAAACATTTGTTAGTTTTATCAAAAACAAATTCACTTAAAAATCCGCTATTATTAATACCATTTGAATAAGTTGCTCCATGACAACGAGCAGTATCTTGATCTAAAAAAAGCAAGCAAGATGAGATTTTAAAGGTTCTTCAATTTTTTCAAATATAGTTTCCCATTTTTCATCTACCCTTTTAATCGGATTATCGATATCCATAATATTTTCATATCCATAAGTTGCACAAAACAATGAACATAAAGCACTATAGAACGTACCATCTGTGTGAACTCTAGCTATTATTGTGGCAAATTCAAATTCTTCACTTTTATTCATGTCAATATCAAACTTTTTTACAATACGAATTAAACTTGAACCTTTTAGATAAGGACTTTCCCCAATAAAGATTCTTTCTTTCATAACAGCATCTACTACCTCTTCTCCAAACTCTGAGAAAAAATCATAATCTTCCTCAAGCATAATAAGTGAATTATTCAAATCAATAAGCCATTTTTCATGCATACCCTGTTCATCTTTCCAAGGTTTAATAATTCCATCTGGAATTATTTCAAGTGCTTCTTTTGTTAGATATTCTCCTATAAATTCTAGAATAAACTCATCCCAATAATAATGATGGTAAACTTCCCCTTCTTCATCCTTAATATTACAATTCAAAATCAATTCAAAAGCTTTTTTCAACTCGTTATCCATATTTCTTGTACCTCCATTATAAAAGGACAGCTCTGCTTTTATTTTAATCATTATTTTAAAAACAGAGCCTTACCTTAAGTTAATTTATTAATCACTAAATATAATTTGGAATAAAAATAAAATTACTACTATATTTTTCTAGAATAGCTGCATAAACATCATTTTGATTACATTCGAGTATTTTTACAATTACTTATATTTTAGCATTAACCGGTAATATTATATAGAGTTTTTTGTTAATTATTTAAGTTTAATGAAGGCTAAAGCTTTTAGTTTTTACAAATTTTAGTTTTCGTTGAATTGCTTCTAATTGTCTATTTCAGTACTATACTGTTTTTAAATTATTTGAAAATCTAACTTTTTTAAAATATTCAAGTTCAATACTATCTTTGGTTTACTCATTATTGTTAGTAATACCCATAACATGATATAATATGCTTATTGCTACATATTTTTGTCAAGGAAGGTCATGTATGGATAATTTAATAAAAATCAATAATACAACTAGCCCAATAGACCCAAAATCGATAGAATCCCCAATTTCAAATGATATTTTAGAAGCAACTAAAACTGGTTTAATAAATAACCTGATAAATTCAAATTTAGCATTAAGACCAAAGCTCATTATAAATGATTATAGTAAAGGTGAAAAAGTTTTAAGTGATATTAAAGCAGAACTAGCAAATTGTACAGAATTTATGATATCTGTAGCTTTTATAACAAGCAGTGGCTTAATACCTCTTTTAGAAACCTTAAAGTCCCTATGTAAAAAAGGAATTCAAGGAAAAATTCTAACAACGAATTATCTTACATTTAGTGAACCTAAAGCATTAAAAAAGCTTTCACAATTTTCAAACTTAGATATAAGGATGTATTGTAAAGATAATTTTCATACTAAAGCTTACATATTTAAACATTCTGATCATTATAAAATTATAGTTGGTAGCTCAAATCTAACACAGTCTGCATTGACCAAAAACAAGGAATGGAATATAGAATTATCTTCTCTTGAAGAAGGTAGTCTAACAGCAAATGTATTAAATGAATTTGAACTAATGTGGTCAGATGCTGACATTTTAACTGCCGATTGGATTAAAACTTATGAAGAAATATATTTAAAACAAAGACAATCTATGCGTGAAAGTAAAATTCCAAAACTTTCACAATATAAATTAAAACCAAATAAAATGCAAGTATCCGCAATTCAAGCTTTAAATAACTTAATAGAAAAAGGTATTAAAAAGGCTTTACTAATTTCAGCTACTGGTACAGGTAAAACTTATTTGTCAGCTTTTGCTGTAAGAAACTTCAATCCTAAAAAGATACTTTTTATTGTACATAGAGAACAAATTGCTAAACAAGCCTTAAAGAGTTATACAGATGTTTTTGGTGATACTAAAAAAATGGGACTACTATCTGGCAATTCAAAGGATACAAACAAAAACTTCATATTTTCAACAGTGCAGACTCTATCTAAGGATGAAGTTCTATTTAGTTTTTCAAAAACTAAATTTGATTATATTGTTATAGATGAAGTTCATAAAGCCGGTGCTAATAGTTATCAAAAAATCATTGAATATTTTACTCCTAAATTCTTATTAGGAATGACAGCTACCCCTGAGAGATCAGATGACTTCAATATTTTCAAATTGTTTGATTACAATATTGCTTATGAAATTCGCCTTCAACAAGCCTTAGAAGAAGATTTACTTTGTCCATTTCATTATTTTGGAATTACTGATGTATCTGTAGATGGTAAAAGTTTAAACGAAACTACCGATTTCAAATATTTAGTTAGTGATGAACGTATTAAGCACATCGTTGACAAAATTAATTTTTATGGTTATTCAGGAGATAAAGTAAGAGGCTTAGTGTTTTGCAGTAATAACAAAGAAGCTATGGAATTATCAAATAAATTTAATACCTATGGTTTTAGAACTTTAGCCCTAAGTGGCGAAAATTCTCAAAGCGAACGCGAAAAAGCCATTGAACGCCTAGAACAAAATGAAAATATTAATTGCTTAGATTATATTTTTACAGTTGATATTTTTAATGAAGGCGTTGATATACCTGCTATTAATCAAGTTGTTATGTTACGACCTACTAAATCCTCTATAGTTTTTATACAACAATTAGGTAGAGGCCTTAGGAAAAGAGAAAACAAAGAATACGTTGTTGTAATAGATTTTGTTGGAAATTATAATAACAACTTTTTAATTCCAATAGCTCTTTCTGGTGATAAAAGCTATAACAAAGATAATATGAGGAAATTTATTTTAGAAGGAAATAGAACTCTTCCAGGTTGTTCTACAATTAATTTCGATGAAATTTCAAAGAAAAGAATTTTCGAATCAATTGATAAATCGAACTTTAACGATATCAAGCTTATTAAAGAAAGCTACACTTTTTTAAAAAATAAACTAGGTAAAATTCCTAGCTTAATGGACTTTGATTTGCATGATTCTATTGATCCTATAAGAATATTTGATAATAAAAGTTTAGGATCATATCACAAATTTTTATCTAAATATGAGAAAAAATACAACACAAAACTTACTGAAACACAAGAAATTTTTGTAGAATTTGTATCTAAAAAACTTGCACCTGGAAAGCGAATTCATGAATTAGAAATGCTTAAATGTGTTATAAACCATAAATTCAATTTAATATTTAAACTAAAACAAACTTTAAAAGAAAAATATAACATAACCTTTAAGGATAGTACAGAAACCTCAATTATTAATATACTAACAAATGAATTTCCAAGTGGTTCTAGTAAAAAAACTTATGAGAAATGCATATTCATAGAAAAAGATATGTCTGACTATAGAATCTCAAAAGTTTTTGAAGAAAATTTAAAAAATAAAGATTTCAAAGCTATTATCCTAGAATTAATTGAGTTTGGTATATATAGATACAAAAAATTTTATAGCCAGCATTACATGAATACAAATTTTAAGTTATATCAAAAATATACTTATGAAGATGTATGTAAACTATTAGAATGGGAGAAAGGAGAAGTAGCTCTTAATATTGGCGGATATAAATTTGATAAAAAAACAAAAACCTATCCTGTTTTTATAAACTATTCAAAGTCTGATGATATAAGTGATTCCATAAATTATAAGGATAGATTCGATTCTCAATCAAAATTAATTGCAATATCTAAATCCGGTAGGACTGCAAAATCTATTGATATTATTCAAGCCTATAATGCTGAAAAAGATGGTGTTGAAATGAGTTTATTTGTTAGAAAGAATAAAGATGATAAAATATCCAAAGAATTCTACTTCTTAGGAAAAATCAAGGCTGTGGGAATTCCTCACCCTATTATCATGGAGAATACAAGTAAAACTGCTGTAGAAATTGAATATCAATTATATACTCCTGTAAGAGAAGATATTTTTAATTATCTAACATCATAAATTTATTAAAATAAAAATGATATTTTCATAACTTTTTTCTGAAAATGAGAGTGTAAAATTCTTTCTGTAAAATAACTTTCTATGGTAAGTTTTAAAAGACAAGATTGTCAAAAGTGACTTTCTATCTTGTTTTAAATATACATTCTAAAAATATGTATGTCAAGAACGCCTTTAAAAACAGGCGTTTTTGGCATATTAAGCTTTTTATTCAGTAAGTCGTCCTTCATACATAATGGATAATTCACCGTACACTTTACCCCAATTTCTTAGTGGCAAACGCCATTTTTTTGTAGCTTCAAAAGTAGCAAGGTATAAAGCTTTTAAAAGTGATGTATCGCTTGGAAATACAGTTCTTTGTCTATTTAATCTACGATATGTGCTGTTGAGACTTTCGATTGCATTTGTAGTATAAATAACTTTTCTTACATCAGCAGAGAACTTAAAAATAGGGCTAATAGCATCCCAATTTGATTTCCAGCTTTTCATTGAGTTAGGATAATGTTTTTCCCATTTTCCAGTGATTTCTTCTAATTGCTTATATGCAATTTCCTCAGAAGGTGCATGATATATAGTTTTTAAATCTTTTGCAAATTCTTTTTTATCTTTATCAGAAACATACTTTAATGTATTTCTTACTTGATGAACTATACAACGTTGATATTCAGTATTTGGAAAAGCTACTGATATAGATTCCTTTATCCCTGTAAGACCATCTGCACAAAGGATAAGGATATCTTGAACACCTCTATTTTTTAATTCATTGAGAGCACTAAGCCAATATTTACTGCTTTCATTTTCTCCAATATTTATAGAAAGTACTTCTTTTCTGCCTTCATTATTTATACCAAGAATAATGTAAGCTGCAAGCTTACGTATAACGTTATTTTCCCTTACGGAAAAATGAACTGCATCAATGAAAACAATTGGATATACTGTAGATAAAGGTCTATGTTGCCATGCTTCTATTTCAGGAAGAAGTTTATTGGTTATATTTGAAACCATTCCTTCACTAACTTCAAACCCATATATATCTTCAATTTGTTCTGAAATTTGTCTGGTACTTAATCCTTTAGCATACATAGAAATAATTTTTTCTTCTATACCAGAAATATCTTTCTGGTGTTTTTGTACTATTTTAGGTTCAAAAGAACTTTCTCTATCCTGTGGTACATCTATATTCATCTCACCATATTTGCTTCGAATTCTTTTTTGTTTTTTCCCATTTCTTGAGTTTGTAGTTTCGGCTCGTTCATATGGTTCATAGCCTAAATGCTCGTCCATTTCACCTTCAAGCATAGATTGAATAGTTCCACCTAATAGATCTTTTAAAGCTTCCTGAATATCCTCAGCTGACTGAATATCATACTCGTCTATAAGAGCTGATATAATATTTCTTTTTCCTTCATTCATTGGTTTTACCTTATAAATATCTTTTTTTCTTGCCATAATAAAAGGCCTCCTATGATTTTATTTTACCATAGAAAGCCTTATTATTTTTATTTACAGACTTTTCTTCACATGCTCCTGAAAATATCATTTTTATTTTAAATTACAATTCCTTAAGCTTTTCAACTACCAATATATCAGCTGGGACCCATTTTAGCTTGTCCACTTCATCTAATGATATCCATTTAGTGGCATTATGAGCATTTAAATGCATCTTTCCTCCGCATACCTCACACAAGAAACAATGCATTGTAAGATGAAATTTTGGATAATCATAATCAACTGTAGTTACATATTTAGAAACTTCTATGTCCAGTTCCAATTCTTCTTTAATTTCACGAATGAGAGCTTCCTCTCTGGTTTCTCCAGCTTCTATTTTTCCACCAGGGAATTCCCACATATTTTCAAATTCACCATAGCTGCGACGAGTGGTAAATATCTTATTATCATGCTTTATTATTGCAGCTACTACTTCTATTGTTTTCATAGTATAATCACCTCTACCTTTATAGATTATACTACATAATTCCATATATTAATACAGTTTACATATTATCATTTAATCCTATGTGTATTTTCACCTATATTTATAATCTTTTTTAAAATTATTAATATAATACGTAAGACCTTTTCTAAATTCTTATTATTCAATTTTTCTATTCTATCTTATTTTCATCCAAATAACATATTTTATCTACATTAAACTCAATCATCTCGTCTTGCAAAATATCTTAACTTTCTATTAGGATATCTTTCCTTTAGTCCTTTAAATCTATCTAACACTTTTTGTTCATCCATTATATACTACAAATCAAAATCTAATAAATTTAATTCTATTGTTTTACTAAATGCATATGTATATTGAAATTTATTAATTTTTAATTTAACTTTTAGAGCCTCTACATTGATAACTATTTACCTATTCTTTCGTGTTTTTAACAGCTCTATCCCTTTCTTCTTAAGCCTCTCACTTCCCACCACGCTTCTCCATCTCATCAATTTTCCCCATTATAAACTTTTGACTTTTTATAATTTCATCCATTTTTAAATGTAAATCTTCTATAATTATTTCAGATTTCAAATTCACCTTATAATCATTCCTAGCTTTTATCCTATCTTTAGCTTCTTCTCTATTTTGAGACATCATAATTATAGGTGCTTGTATGGCAGCAATACAAGATAAAAACAAGTTCAAAAGAATAAAAGGATAGGGATCAAACGGTTTTATTATATATGACACATTTATAATTATCCATACTATAATGAGTCCCACTGCTGTTAATATAAATGGCCAACTACCAACAAATGCTGAAATTTTATCTGCCATTTTATCTCCAACGCTTAATCTACTTTCATCTATTACATTTGCATCCTTTGAAACTTTTCCTTGTATAAGTTCATGTATAAGATCCTCTTCTATATCACTAAACTCAGCTTTATTCTCTAAGATTTTTTTCGTAATTTCTCTATAATTATATTTTTTCACTGACCAATTCCAACCTTTAAATATAAAAGATTAGAACTTTTCACCCCAACTTTCATATAATACTTTTATTTTATTATTACCTTATTTAATCGATTATACTAAATTGAGATTTTATCTTTACTATAAATTTTATAATAAAACAAAAATGCCAGTAGTTTAAGTTAACCAATGGCATTTCACATTTTAATATAATTGAAAAACATTTTACTCATCTCCTGGATTCTTATAACACCAATATTCATCATATGGGAGTTTTCTTAACTTCTCCATATCCTGAAAATTAAAAGCAAAATCATCTTCAAACCATATATAATCCTTTGGATTTAATTTCAAATATTCATATGCAAATTTAAAAATGGAGTTTTCATTATCTGAAACCTTATCTATTACTGCTACATTATAAAGTTTTTGTTCCCAATCTACATAATCAAACTCTTCATCCCACTCTTCATTTATGAATTTTTTATGCAGCCTAAATATTTCAAATATAAATCGATCTTCTTCATCAATATCAAAACCTTTGCTTGATATATTAATGTGTGCATGTTTAAAGCGACCATTCTCATCATACCTGTTACTTGTTCCAAGTGATAAATTAAGATTAGCTCTAAACACCGCTTTCATTACATCTCTTAAAAGCTCTTCTGGTGAAAAATCTCTTCTATCCTTTAATATTACTCCTGATAATCCCATTTACTTTAACTCTCTTCTAATATTTCCTTTGCCAATACTAATTTTTATCTTTTAATTTATCATTTGGATTTTTATAACACCAACATTCATCATATGGCAGTTTGCTTAATTTCTCCATATCCTCAAAAGTATAAACCCAATCATCTTCAACCCAAAAGTAATCTTGAGGATTTATTTTTAAATACTCATGTATAAACTTAAATACTATTTGTTCATTATCTATTACATTTTCAATAAAAGCTATTTTACATAATTTATCTCCCTTTAAAACCCAATCAAATTCATTCATATCTGTATAACTTTCATTTATTTCATCTATATAAAAATTCAAAGACTGTCCCTGTTCCACTTCTTCATTACCAAAATCATCAGCAGAACGATTGAATGCAATATGATCAAATATTCCTAGATTTAGACAACAAAACTCACCATTTTTATGATTAATTATATTTTCTCCTCTAATTTTAAGTTTTGCATTAAATATAGATTTTTTAATATCATTTATTGAATTCTCAACTATATAATCATCTTTTTTCTTTAATATACATCCAGATGTGGCCATTTATTTCAACTCTCCTTTTAATTCATCTAAATTATTAACAACTGTTATACCTTTTTCTTTTATTTCATTTATCTTCTCAACAGTATACTTATTATGTATATCTATTTTTTCATCTATATATAATATAACTTTTTTACCATTATAATTTAAATAATTGGGATTGTCCCTATCTGCATACTTATAAATTTGATCCATATGAATAGCTTTTGTTGACTTTTTCACCTCTATAATACATTTGTCAGTTGCTACATCAATATCACCAGCAGCTTTAGCTTTAGTCATATTTTCAACTTTTTGTCCAAATGCAGTTACTTTTAAAGATGTTTTTTCATTAATAAATTTTGCAACTTTCGCCTCTATTCCTTCTCTAACATTCTTAGGCTTAATGTACTTAGCTTTTATAGAATCAATAATAGTTGACGGTCGTTGTTCTACATAGCGAATTTTGTTTCCAGCTTCATTAGTATAATCTGTCAATTTATTTCCCATTTTATTAAACTTAATAACTACATTGGGATTGCCTTCTCCATCATGAGCAATTTCTGCTAATTTACATAATTTATTCTTTAAAGATTCAAAGGCTGTTTCTAATATGCTTCCTTCATTTTTTACATTTTGTGCAACTTCCTCTATTTCCCTTAATGCTCCTATTCCTACAAGAGATAATTCTGGTCCACCTAAATTGAATTTAGATAAAACATTTTTAAATTCTGTTAATTCATCACCAATATATTCTACTGCTTTTCCACCAGTCTCTATTCCCTTTGAGGTGACCTTAAATCCAGCTTTAAATAAACCCGCTGCAGCGAATATTCCAACTTTACTTACTTCATCTACAACTTTACCCCCAGCCGCAGCATCACCATTAAATAAAATGTCTGTATCATATCCAAAGATATCTGTAGACAATCCGTCTATGTCAAAAGCTTTAACTTCTTTCTCAAATCTATTTAATTCTTTATCTTTTTCTTTTTGAGCCTTATAGAATTGACTCTTTGCATTACTACCATAATATAAATGATAAAATAATATTGTGGCTAAGGGCTGTGCTTCAAAAGAGTTCATCATATCTTTTGTTATATTATCAGCACTTTCACCTCTGTATAACCTAGCTCCATAATTCTTATTAAAGGGAATATCAGTATCTGCTTTTATAAGCTCTGTCTTTGCACTATTTAAGTTTATAGACATTTTTTCCATTGCATTTAGAATATCTACTTCCGATTTTGTTACAATTCTTATATTATTTTCTATTACATCACAGGACTGTGAATAAATACTTTTATGTAAAAAATCTCCTTGCTTGTAACTTTCCTTTTTTACATCATACAATTTTTCTATTCCTACTCTTAATTCTTTTAAAAATATGTCCATCTTTGATACTACAAATGATATTTTATCTGCCATGTAATCACCATTCTTTTGTCCTATGTTTTTTTGTAAAATATAATAAAACTAGTTTAAGAATAACCGCTACTATATTAACATGCTTATTAGTGTACCATACTAAAAAATACAAGTAAATTGATTTTTTTAATTTTATTTTAATGAGATTTTACTTTGCGTTAAAGCTATATTTACAAATATAACTCACTTATCCTAACTACAATATACTCCTCATAAAAATCTCATTAAGCTCGTCCCATTCCACTTTTCTGTCATCTTCATAGGTGTTTATTATATTCTTATAATAAGAAAGCTGATTTTCAATATACCTATTTAACTTATCAATACGCCTGCCTTTATCTGATTCCTTCATTGTTTTCTTAACAATAACAAGTTCATCCACTAACTCTTTCATTTCACCTTGAAGCATGCTATCCATTAAAGTACTAAAAAGTACTGGAGGCGGACATGACTTTTCCTCAATCCATTTTGAAGCGAGCAGTGGCCTTATTACATAAAAATACTTTTTATATTTCACATAATCCTCTTCTAAATATTTGTGAAAGTTACTCTTTGCAGTTCCGTAATAATGATACATAGAGGCTTTCTTCGAAAAATATTTTTCTGCCCTGCAGTAGATTTCCTTCCACTGATCTGTAGTTCTGTATACCACTGGTGAGTTTGTCCATTCAAATAAAGTAGCGTTGGACTTATGAAATAACTTTAGTGCTTTGTTTAAATCCCATCCATTTATATCAAGGGTTTCATCCAGTTCCCAATCGATTATATCCTTGGTGTCCTCAAGTTTTAAATAATATTCTTTAGGACGTACATATATAAATCTGACATCATAATCACTGTCTGGTGAGGCAAAACCCCAGGCTCTACTGCCGGATTCTACTGCATGAAGTATTTTAACATTTTCCTGTTTTTCTATTTCATCTAATTTAAAATTAATTAGTTCCTCTATAGTTCCTTCAAAATCTTTATATTTCATCCTTAACCACCCTTTCGTTGACGCTCATTACGAATTCTTCTACTCTATCAATGTCCGGCTCTTCCTTAAGATTTGTATGTTTAGCAGCATAAGATAATCTTTCCTCAAAGTCATTAAGCATTGTATAAAAATCCTCATTAAAATTACCATCTTCCTTTTGAAATTTGCCATTTCTTATATCTAAAAGAAGCTCCTTTTCCTTAGCTCTATAAGTACTTATTTCTTCCTTTTCTAAAATATCAATGGCCATCATAAACAATCTTATCAAATGCATAGCATGCTTATTAAGATGATTATCATCCTTCTTTTTATTGCGCTTTCCTATTTTGTCATAATCTCTTACTATATTGTTCATTTCCGCCCATATATTTTTATAATCTCTTAGGGGGTAATGCCTTAAATTAGCATCTAAATATATTTCTGAGTTATCAATATAAACTTTAAGACTGCCTTCTTGAAAGTTCTCATACCTCTTTGAAAAATCGTATAGTGCGTTTTTCACTGAATTAAATATATGCTTTTCCTTTTCTTCTTTTGGGTACGAATCTCTTGCTAGTGCATTTTGGAGTCTTCTTAACTGACTTAAAGCATAACCGTAAAAGGAATGAACGGCTCTCTTTGACAAAAACATCTTCTTATTATTAATAAGTTCTCTGCCTATATCATTTAAATACAAATAATTCTCTTCATTTAATCCAAGTAACTCAATTGTATTGGGATTGCAGTTTAATAATAAATTGATCATTTTATTAAAACCATATATGCAGGTATCCGTATTGTCATCTACATACTGATCAAAAGATGTCATTCCTATTAAATCTGATTTTCTATTTAAGGTGATTCCTCTTATGTCTATATCACTATTTTCATTATTAGTTCCATAAGCATAGCTTCCTGACAAGCCTAACAGTATAACGTTTTTTCCTAAATGTTTATTAATATTCAGGAAATTGTATTCTTTATTCTTTAGTATATCTTTAGTAATCATTTAAAGCTTCTCCTTTTCGTTATAAAAGTATATGACTACAATTATAATTATTATATTTAGCCACTTCAAGAAATATTTTATACAATATTTTCTTTTCACTAATTATAAGTTTTAAAGTAATTTTACTGAACAAACCTGTGTTATAATATATATAATTTTAAAAATATATCATTAATATGGGGGTTATTATTTTGAAAAGAGAATTTCACATAGAAAATCGTAAAACCTTGTACAGCACTTTAGAACCAGGGTCACTTATAGTTGCCTTTAGTGGTCATGCACCTAGAAAAACCGGCGATGAAGACTATCCTTTTTTCGCTAATCGTAATTTTGTATACTTAACAGGAATAGAGCAGCAAGATAGTATTCTTTTAGCTTCCAGCTTTAAAAATTCTTCAGAAGAAATGTTGTTTTTACTTAAGCCTGATGCTCTTAAAGAACGCTGGACAGGCAGAAGAATTACACCTAATGAAGCTTATGATTTCTCAGGTATAAACACTATAAAATACCTGGATGAATTTAAAGATTTTTTAGATAAGATAATTAAAACCGATAAAATCCAAAATATCTATTTAGATTTTGATAGATTAAGAAGTGATGAGCCTGACAGTGGTGCCTACAAATTATGTAGCTACATAAAAGCTAACTATCCCTTCATTGTTATAAAAAATCTTCAGCCCCATTTAAGAAAACAACGTACTATAAAAAAACCTTGTGAAATTGAAGCTATGAAAAAAGCGGAGAAAATCACACGAGCAGGTATTATTTCTATGATGCAGGCTTCTAAACCCGGCATGTATGAGTATCAATATAAAGCTGAATTTGATTATACCTTAATGCAGCATGGTGTTTTATCTCCTGGTTTTCCTTCTATAATTTCTGCTGGAAAGAATAATTTTTGTATACACTACTATTCTTACAAAGGTCAAGCTCAAGATGGAGATATGATTTTAAATGATGTAGGAGCTTGTTTTGATAATGAAATAAATGATGTATCCCGCGGATGGCCTTGTAACGGTAAATTCAATGAAAAACAGCGTTTATTATATGAATGTGCCTATGAAACCTCTGAATATATGTTTAGAACCTTAAAACCTGGTATGCCTATGAAAGATGTGGACTTAATGGTGCGTAAATACAACTTTGAAAGACTTAAGGATATTGGTTTATGTAAAAACTATGATGAAGTTTCAAAATACATATGGCACGGCGGAGCACATCATGTAGGCTATGATGTGCACGACTTAGTTGATTCCTCTATGCCTTTAACACCTGGGATGGTATTTTGTGTGGATGTTGGCATATATGTTGAGGATTGGGGAATTGGTTTTCGTTTAGAGGATAACTGCTTAATTACCAAAAATGGCTGTGAAAATATATCTGGAATAACACCTAGAACTATTGAAGATATTGAGGCTGTAATGGGGAAACGATAAACAAAAATTTAAATTTTTGTTTAGTATTGTAAAAGCTTCTTTTAAATTTATAAATTATTAATAGATTTAAAAGAAATATATATTTAATTTTAATCATTTAGTGATAAAATTAAATTAATGTTGTTTTTAATCTATTGACTTATATAGTATAAACACGCTATACTTAAAGTTATTTGGTAATATATTATATTAAACAAATTGGGCACAAATTAAGCAATTTACATTCATTTTTAAGAGGAGTTTATGATGAAAGCAATTAAAAAAATATATAACATTATACCTGAATATGCCATTAAACCTTTAATTTTATGTGTAATTTTCAACTTTAGTGTATATTCAGGAGCACGACTATTTTACAAAGATGCTACTTTTCACAATTTAACAACCTTTTTAGATAATAAGATTCCTGTTGTTCCAATTTTTACAGTTATTTATCTTGGTAGTTATATATTTTGGATTATAAACTATTTATTAATTAGTAGAATAAATAAAAATTCCTGTTATCGTCTTATAATGGCAGACTTATTAGGAAAGCTAATATGTGGTATCATATACATAGTATTTCCTACTACTAATATAAGGCCTAACCTTGTTTCGTCTGGTATTTTTGTGGACATGCTTAAATTTTTATATAGTGTAGATGCAGCAAATAATCTTTTTCCTTCTATTCATTGTTTGGTTAGTTGGTATTGCTTTGCTGGGCTTAGAAATTGCAAAACTATTCCTAAATGGTATCGTGCCTTCTCCTTTTTTGTAGCAATTATGATATGTATTTCAACTGTAACAACAAAACAACATGTTATAATTGATGTTTTTGGAGGCATAATATTAGCAGAATTAACCTGGCAATTATCTTATTATTTACAACTTTATAAAGCATTTAAATTCATCAATCAGGAGGTATAAATGAAAGTTCTGACTATAGTGATACCTTGTTACAATTCGGCAGCCTACATGAATAGAGCCATAGACTCTCTGCTAATTGGCAGCGAAGACATTGAAATCTTAATTGTCAATGATGGTTCTGTTGATAACACTTCAAAAATTGCTGACGAATATGAATCAAAGTATCCTAATTTAATACGTGCAATACATAAAGAAAACGGTGGTCATGGTGATGCAATAAATACAGGTCTTAAACATTCAACGGGCATGTACTTTAAAGTTCTAGATAGTGATGATTGGTTCGATAAAGAAAGCCTAAAGAAAATACTTAACATATTAAAAAATATGATTAACACTTCTAATAAATTAGATTTACTTATTTCAAATTATGTATATGAAAATGTGAGTATAAATAAATTTAAGAGTATTAATTACAGAAGTGCAATGCCAATAGAAAAAATATTTACCTGGGAAAATTTAGGCCATCTTAGAAACAGTCAAAATATATTAATGCACTCTGTGATTTATCGTACTGAATTGCTCAAAGAGTGCGGTATAGAACTTCCTAAACATACATTTTATGTGGATAATATTTTTGTATACAAACCACTTCCTTATGTGAAAACAATGTACTATGTAGATGTTGATTTATATAGATATTTTATAGGAAGAGATGATCAATCAGTTAATGAAAAGGTAATGATAAAGCGTATAGATCAGCAGATTAAAGTAACCAAAATACTTATAGACTGCTATGATCCTATGCTTATCTCATGCAAAAAATTACGCAAGTACATGATTAAATATTTAGTTATGATGATGACTGTTAGCACTGTACTCTTATTAAAAGATAATACAGAAGAAAGCCTAAATAAAAAAAAAGAACTTTGGAACTACTTAAATTCTAAAAATAAAAAACTGTATTTAGAAGTAACTAAATCCTTTCTTGGTCTTATGATTCAAATAAGAGGTATTTTAGGAAGGAAAATTATACTACTAGGTTATACCTTATCTAGAAAAGTTTTTGGTTTCAATTAAAAAGTGACGGCACTAATTAAAATAAAATGTGCCGCCATTTTTTATTATTTATAATTGTTTTTTTTAGCTAAAGCTTCATCTTTAATTTCAGACTTAAATCCTTCCACTGCCTTTTCTCTTCTACAATTTTTCTCCTTTAAATCCTTCTTTTCCTTTGGATCACTTACTTTTTCAATCATTTCATCTGCTAAATGAATATTTTCAATAGTATTATCTATATTTGATTGAATTCTGTCTACATTATCTCTTCTATCATCTGGGTTGATTTTCATATAAACATCTCCTTTATCCAAATTATATATAGAACTTTCATCTTTTATTTTTTTCTTTGTGTTATAAAAATATGTATATTTATTTTTGGATACGAAGGGATTTTTTAATGTACTAGGGTAGTCCATAAATGAGATATTGGCATAACTAATACAAGTGCCGGCAGCATATTTGCAATAGGAAAATTTTTTATATTACTTATTCTAAAACCTGTTGCAAACATTATTATTCCTCCACAGGCAGTAAAATCCGCAATCATTGTTGGCGTAGTAAATGGCAATATAACGCTTGCACTAAAAAATAATATCATAAGCACAACTATTTGAGGTATGCAAATAGCTGAAACAAAAAATCCAAGAGAAGTTGCAAAAATTGCTGAAGTGAACAAATCAAGAATAGATTTTGTAAATAATATAGAATGATCCCCTGTCATGCCTTCATTTAAAGCTCCAAATATTCCTGTTCCACTGGCACAAAATAAAATCACTATTGCAACAAATTGCTGCATAAAATCCTCTGGCTTTATTTCTTTCTTTTTTTTATCTACAGTTGCTGCAATCTCTGTTTTATTTTTCAAGAACAATTTTTCCATATATTTTTTTGAATAACCAGCCACCGCAGCAATTCTGCTTTCTAGCTTTATTAATTCTCCAATTACAGTTCCAATTATTATAGCTAATATAACTGCTGGCATAGTTTTTATTTTACCCATACTTATAATTCCCATAGACATAGATGCAACACCTGAAGTTAAAGGAAGTGATATTCTTAGTCTTTCAGGAACCTTGTCCCCTAAAGCTGCTCCAATTACACCTCCAAAAAGTACTGCACAAGAATTTACTATTACTCCAATAGGCATTATCTTTTCCTCCATCTCTTATGTAAATTTTATTTTAAGTTTATATAATTTAAATTTCAACAGGTATCTGTAACTGGCACAGGTCGGTTTTACTTCTACTGCTATAAAAAGTAGCATCTAGAATACATGCATCAATTATATCTCCTACTATTTTATAATTATTATTATTTATCCATTTAATAAGATTTTCTAAATCCGTAGTGTTATATGGCATTCCATATTTATACATACAAGCATATTTTCCCTTTGGTAACACAATAGTATTTTCAATAGGATATTCTACATCTGGCAAAACTATAAAACCTCCTGCATCTTCAAAAATATACTCTTTATCTATTTTATCCTTCTTTATAATAACACCAAATTCACTAGCTGGAAGAATATTGTGTTTGTTAATTATCTTCCGTATTTTAACTTGAGTAAGGTGCAGTTCTTCTCTGGATATTTCCTTCTCAAACGGTATAAATATTACTCTTCTTTCTCCAAATTCCTCTACCATAGGTCTATACAATTCATCTTTGAATTCTTCTACACTAGAATATAAATTCAGCCTTTCTTCTATAGATGCACGTACTTTATTTAACTTTTCTATTTCTTCATCAATAAATTTTTCATGACACTTTAATAAGGATATAGCACTTCTAGTATCCCTATTTTTTATATGCTTTTTTATATCTTCCAGCTTAACACCTATAGATTTTAAGAAACAAATTTCTCTTAAGAAAGGAATTTGATACACACTATAATACCTATATGCATTCTTATCAATGTATATAGGTTTAAACAAATCTATCTTGTCATAATAAATCAGTGTTTGCCTTGAAAGATTATGTATTTTCGCCATTTGACTTATTGATAAGTAATTTTCCAACTTCATTTCCCCCATAATTTTCTTATATTACCGGCAAATATATTATATAGGGTTTCTTACATTTAAATTATAAAGTGTATTACGACTATACAGTCAATAATTATTTTTAAATTTGTAGAAACACAAAAAAGGGGCAATGTTAATCCCCTTTGCCTTAACTTATTTTACTACATTTATATCTAAAATACTAATATATTATATCTTCTTTAACTTCTACAATATCGTTAACTAAGTTATCCTTATATTCTACATCTCCATTTAACAATCTTACTAAATCGTAGTTTATGAATTCATTATAATTGGCAACTTTATATACTAATACATCTTTTCTATTTTTATCTGATAGGGTTTTATCATAAATACAATGAAGGCTAATATTGAGTTCTTTAACTATAGGTATTGTAAACTCATCATATTTTTTACTTTCTTCAACTGCAATGTACATATAGTTAAAATCTAATACACGTATACTAGTTTCATTTTCTGCTGCCAATATTTTTATATCTCTATTGATTTTTACTCTAGGAAGCTTTCTATTTAAAGTAAAAATTCTTTTTCTTCTATTTCTTATATTTCTAAATATGTTAATAAGCATAAAGTCTCTCTTTTGTTTCTCAGGAAATGGCGGTACTCTATCATATAGTATTAGTATTAACTCTGAAAAATTTTCTTTGTCAATATCAGTAATATTAAATACATATTTATAATCACTTTTAAAATTATCTACTCTTACTATTTTCCCAAGAAAGGTTGCTGAATTTCTAGCTGTTTTTATCCCTATTGTGTAATTCTTATCTGGCTCTAGACACATTGGCTTCGCTATCTTTATGGATACTCCTGTTTCTGATATATCCACAGTTTTGCCTATAACCTTATTATCATTATTCACTATATAAGCCTCTTCTCCTACGAATATTCTTTCGTTATTTCTAAATTTAGGCCTTTCAGAGGCAAAGAAAATAGCCATTCCTAGCAAATACAAATTATAAACAAGCCAGAATAAATTTATTATATATTGAGCTTGGAAATTACTGGTTACATATAAGTATATTATCTTAATGATTCCAATTAGAGATAGTACTGCTATAACTATCTGAACTCTAACAAGCTCGAATCTATTTATAAAATTATCACGCTTTATATTTTCCTTTGGAGTTACCTTGAATTTAGACATTTTAAAGCCAAAGGTTTCTTTTAAAACTCCCTTTGTTATCTGCGGAAACAATATAGTATCATATATATGACTCCAAGAAACCGTTCTTACCTTATCTGAAAAATGATAAAAAGCTATATTTGTGAAAACAAACATTGGCAGCCATATTTCTAACATTTGAAGAGCTGGTGTTGATAATACCACAACATTAAATACAGAGAACATTATTGGCGCCATAAAAAATATCAATCTCCATATTCCAAAATACCAATAGGAAAATGCACTAAAATACATTATCTTTTGATATATGTTAAGACCCTTCATAAATAAAGGATTAAAGGCTTTAAAGGTTTGTATTACACCTCTACCCCAGCGTATTCTTTGACTGTATAAATCCTCAAGACTTTCAGGTGATAAACCCGATGCATGTATTTCATTTAAATATATACATTTATATCCTCTACTTTGAATTTTCATTCCAGTAGCAAAATCTTCTGTAATTGTTCCAACCACCAGTCCTCCTATTTCATTTAAAGCTTCTCTTGATAGAACTGTATTAGATCCAGCATAAATTATTGCATTAAATCTACCCTTTCCCGCTTGTATTAATCTTGAAAATAAATTCTGTTCATTGGGAATAGTTCGTTCCGTAAATAGATTATATTGAAATGGGTCTGCATTATAAAAATTTTGTGGTACTTGTACAAATCCTATTTTTTCTCCCTGCATAAAGAAAGGAATAGTTTTAAGTAAAAAATCATGCATTGGAATCATATCTGCATCAAAAGTTACTACATAGGGAGAATCAGTTTTACTTAAGGCATTATTTAAATTTCCTGCCTTTGCATGAGCATTATCATTTCTTGTTATATACCCTATATTAAGGCTTTCACATAATTTTTTTATTTCTTCTCTTTTCCCATCATCACATATATAAATATGCACCTTTTCTTTATTCGGATAGTCCATATTCTTACAACCTACCAAGGTTTTATATAGAAGCTCCTCTGGTTCATTGTAAGTAGCGATAAAAATATCCACGTTGGGAAACTCTTTATCACCCACTTCTGGAGTTTTTGGTGTTTTAATATCCCATAGTGTTAAATAAAACATAGAGGATTCAAGAAATCCCATTGCTTCAGCAATAAATAACATATATGCCGCTATTAAGGATATATACCCAAAGGTTTTTGGTATAGTGTAAGAGAATCTCCAATATAAGTAAATACTGTAACTAGCATAAAACGTAAATAGTATTACAGTCTTATAAAATAAATGTGCTATTCTTTTTCTTTTGTAATTTTTTACTTGCTGTACCTTCACTGATCTCTTATCCAATTGCTCACCTGCTTTTAGTTATATTTAGCACTGATTGTATAGTCCAATATTTATCTTTAGACTTTTTTATACAATTTTCTACATAAAATGCTATTGTTATTATATCGAAGCTTTTATTCATTCTTTGATATTTTATATAACAAAAAAAGATGTAGATTTTACCCTCTACATCTAATAAACTATTTAATTTACCTTTACCTTATATTGAGGCTTTAAGCTTTCTTTTTAACAATGCTTTTTCAGAATAATACAAGACTACTAAAAACACTCCTATAATAGACATATCCTGTGCTACACCACTTATAATATTTCCATTTACTCCTTTTTCTCTAACCAAACCAGTTTTATGTTTAATATTATCCTTCATGCCTTCATTAGGCTTTGGTGCTTTAGCCGCTGTTTCTTTCAATTCATGCTTAGGCACTGATTTAAAAGCAAGTGTAATCTTAGAAACATAGTTAATTGATACAATACTATATAATCCAAATACTAATATTACTACAGCTATCAATTTAGCAGCATAGCCAAATGCTTTGCTTTCTCCATTAACTCCCACAATCTTTTTAAATACATTCATAACCCACTTCCAGTGCAAGCCTAAATGAATTCCTATAAGTGCCAAACCTATAAACGCTGAAGTAATATGTGTTCTTTCATTAAATAGTCCATTATATATACCTAGGTTTGGAAATAAAAATTTTGAAATAGCTAGTCCGCTTATAATAATTATTATCATATCAATAAATGTAATTATGTTCAAAAAGTAAACTAACCTAGCTCTCACAGCCATCTTTTTATTAAAAACAGCTAAGGTCATATTTTTTATCCATTTAATATTTAAAATCATATGAAATACTACTGCTGCTCCTATTATAACTCCTATGATTTCGTGGATTCCATGTACGTGAAGAAACTTTGAATTGAATACTAATAAAAATATTATTCCCATTAAAAGATCCAGTGTAAACTTTAAGAAATTAATCTTTCTCACTAAAAAAACCCCCTTCCTTTAATATTCCTTATATACTTTACATATAGAAAATTAAATGTGGACTAACATTTCTATAAATAAAATATACAAATCCCTCTAATGTAAATAATATCAAATAAAGCTTAATTTTTGCTGAGAATTTATTTAACAAATTAAAAATTAATACAATTTTATCCACAACTAGTATCCTGTAGCATGAAATAAAGGTATACTTTCTCACTTATTTTAAGTGTAAAAATTATATTAATACTTATTGACAATTATTCAGAAATATTTTATTATATAGTTATGTTAAACGATTACAAGCAAATATATGGATTGTTACTGTGCAAACAGGCGAAACCTTAATTAATAAAAAGAAGTTTTTTATTTCTTTTTATTAATTAAGGTTTTTTTATTAAAATACCTTTAATATTACCAAAAATAGGGGGTCTACAAAATGAAAAAGTTCAAAAAAATTGCCACTCTTTCTGCAACTTTAATTTTTATTACTACACTTACCTCTTTTAAAAACACTACTACAAAGGCTTATGCTAATCACAATAAATATAAGTATACAGGAACTATAGACCAAGCAACAAAATATGGTACTGTAGAAGGATTAGTTGACAGTAATACTAACACACTCCAGTGGCTAGGCGTACCTTACGCTAAAGCTCCTATAGGGTCCTTAAGGTGGAAAGCTCCTCAAGACCTTTCAAGCTGGACTGGAATAAAAGATGCAAAGAAATTCGGAAATGTTGCAACTCAATTAGATTCCACAGGCAAAAATGTAATTGGAAGTGAAGACTGTTTGTATCTAAACATTTGGAGACCAAATACAAAAGAAAAAAATCTTCCTGTTCTCGTATTTGCTCATGGCGGTGGTAATATTACAGGTTCAGGAGCAAGTTTTCAAGGTGATATTTTAGCTAACAGAACAAACTCTATTGTAATTTCTATTAACTACAGATTAGGAGCTATGGGATGGTTTTTAAATGATGCTGTAAAGGATGGAAATAAATTAGATGATTCAGGTAACTATGGTTTATTAGATATCTTTAAATCATTAGATTGGGTTAACAAGAATATAAGTGATTTTGGTGGAAATCCTGACAATGTAACACTATCAGGACAATCCGCAGGTGCTAGAGACGTAATAGCTAGTTTAATTTCTCCTATATCAAAGGGATTATATGAAAAGGCAATACCTATGAGTGGTGGAATGACCTTGACAAGTACTGATGAAGGTAAAAACTTCTCTAATCAAATGATAGAAAAACTATTAGTTAAACAAGGAAAAGCTCTTAATGAAGCTGATGCAGCAAAATGGATTAAAAACCAATCTAAGTCGCAGCTAAATACATATTTAAAATCTGTAGATTCAAAAGAATTAGTCTCTTTATATGGAAGTGTAGCTATAAAGATGAATCCATTCCCTCATTTATATAAGGATGGCTATGTTATACCAAAGGATGGCTTCAATGAAATCAAAAAAGGCAACTATAATAATGTACCTATAATAGTTGGAAGTATGTCAAATGAATTCACTCTCTTTTCTGCCACAGATCCTTATTTTGGAGGAAGTGTTTTAAACCAAAGTATATTTAATGATCCTACAAAATCAAAAATATATACTGATTCAATATATTATGGAAGCAAATTATATTCAGGCTTTAATGCTGACAATGTAGCAGATTTAATAGCTTCAAGTAATAAAAAAGATAATGGTATTTATGCTTATAGATGTGGATGGGGTACACAAGATGGTGTTATAACAAATAATACAAAATATTTTGCAGCTGCTCATGGACTTGATATAGATTTAATTACAGGTCACTACAATATGGGAAATTATTTTAGCGGTTTCTATACTGATGCAAACAAACCTGGACGTGATTCTCTTGGCACTGTTATGGATAGCTACCTTAAGAACTTCTTATATACTGGCAATCCTAATGGTAATAAATTAACCAAATGGGGTACATGGCAAACATCAAATAAAAAAGCTAGAATAATGAAATTTGATGCAACTACAAATACTTCATTAACTTCCATGTCAAAAGAACATCTAGTAAAGCAGGATATAATTGATGAAATGAATAGTTCCTTACCTAAAGATGAAAGAGATATAATTGTAAATAGTTTATTCAATGGCCGTTTTTTCTGGCAGTATTAATATAATACAAAAAATATATAACTAAATATGGATTTATGGTAACCTTAGAAAATAGAATCATTTGTATCCTGCCATAAATCCTATATTTTAAATTTATTTATTAAATATCAATACCTAAGAATTTCTTAACCAACAAACCTATAATAAAAGAAATTGCTGCAACCGAGAGGCTAATACCTGCCATCTCTATAAACTGCTTTTTAAAAGAAAGATCTTTTGCAATAGAAATGTAGTAGTTAAAACCTGCAATAATTAAAATTACTAATATCAGCATAATGCCCAATGCTAAACCATATGCTTTCTCCGGAAGTAAAAGATACGGTAGTATTAGTAGTACCACAGTAATTAAATAGGCAATACCTGTATAAGTAGCAGCTTTTAGTGAACTTTTATCCCCTTCTGATCTTGAGGATAAAAACTCTGAAGCTGCCATAGATAAGGTTGCCGAAATTCCTGTGATAAGCCCTGCCAGTGATATAAGTTTATTGCTCTGCATTGCAAAAGTATATCCTGCAAGACTTCCCGTAAACTCAACTAAAGCATCATTTAATCCAAGCACCATAGATCCAACATACTGAAGACGTTCTTCATCCAATAAATCTATCAATTTTTTTTCATGCTCAACTTCATCATTGAATACAGAAAGAGCTTCAGGTACTTTATCAAGTAAAAGTTGTTGTATTTTACTTTCATATAGATTTTTGCTATTTAGCATTTTCTCCATCAATTTAATTGCAAAGGTAAATCCAAAAAACTTAGCCATACAAGAATAGTAAAACACTCTAAACCTTGAAGCCGGCATATCAACTTCTGTGTATTTTTTCCATATATCATAGTGCTTCTTCTCTTCATCAGCTATTTTAAGCAAAGTTGTTCTATTTACATCGTTTTTAATATATTTTGCAATTTTTAAATATGTTAGCCTCTCAGTTATTTCGGCTATTTGAAGTTGTTTTAGTGTTGCTATTAAGTTACTATCAATCATAAAGACCTCCATTAATGAATTTCAGAATAACTTATATACGTAATATTATTGTTCTTAATTCAAGCTTTTTTTCTCATCCATATATGGTTTATACCTAATAAGCAACCTTTTATTTTAAGAAATTTATTCACCTTAGTTCCATATTTATATTTAATTATTTTTCATTAAAACATTTTCTATGCTTTTTTCAATTGATTTCTTAGGTAAAAAGCCTGTTATTACTTCTTGCTTTATTCCATCTTTTAATATTAACATTGTAGGTATATTAGATACATCATAAGTATTTGCTATTTCTGCATTTTTATCCACATCAACTTTTAAAAATTTGGCCTTTCCATCCATTTCAGCTGATAGCTCTTCCAATATTGGACCTATCATCTTACAAGGTCCACACCATTCAGCAAAAAAATCCACAATAACTACACCTGAACCTATTTCTTTTTCAAATTCATTTTTGTCAGTTATTTTTATCATTATAAGTCCTCCTCAAATCTTTCGTGGTTTTATTTTATTTAAACAAATTACTGTACATTTAATAACTTTTCAATGTCCTTTTTAATCTTTAAGGGTGCAACTGTTGGCGCATATCTTTTAAATACATCCCCTTTTGTATCAATTAAAAATTTAGTAAAATTCCATTTTATTTTATTATTTAGTAGTCCCTTTGCTTCCTTAGTAAGATATTTATAAATAGGATGTGCATTATCTCCGTTTACATCTATTTTTTCAAACATGGTAAAAGTAACACCATAGTTTAATTTACAAAATTGATGTACTTCTTCATTAGTCCCTGGATCTTGGTTTGCAAATTGATTACATGGAAAACCTAAAATTTCTAGACCCTTGTCTTTATATTCTTTATATAATTGTTCTAATTCTTCAAATTGAGGAGTTAAGCCGCATTTACTTGCAGTATTCACCACTAAAATCGCCTTACCCTTATAATCCTCCATTTTCACTTCTTCTCCATTCATTTTTTTTGCAGTAAAATCAAAAAAATTCATATTAAATCTCTCCTTTATTTAAATTTATATAAATTAAATTTTTCAAAATTGTATTGTACAAAATTGATTATACGTCATGTTATTCAAAATGTCAAATAAAATTTTCTTTATAATCATAAAAAAATATAACCAGAAGTTAAATTCCAGTTATATTCGTAACTATTTAATTATTTACACATGGAGCTTAAAATAATATTTCTTAGCTTTCTAGTTAAGGTAGTTGTTCCTGCATCTTTTTTTTGTATCATAAATAAGAATATCAAACGCTCTTTTGGGCAATTACAAAAATATGGTCCAAGCCAACCATCCCAACCATATTCCCCCAAAGTGGCCAAATCTCCAGCTCTACTGCAATCTTTCATAACACGCATTAGATTTCCATAGCTGTATCCACATAAACTTTCCCAACTATCAAGACCTTTTTGCTGCTCTTTGCTTAGGCTTCCACTTGTTAAATATTTTACTGTATGAGGCTTTAGAATCCTAATTCCATTCAACTCACCATTGTTCATAAGCATATTTGCAAATTTTGCATAATCATCTATGGTTGAAGAGAGTCCTGCTCCACCAGATTGAAAAGCTGGCTCTCTGTCCATACTATGTATTATTCCTAGATGATTACCTGTATAAAGCTCTAAATCCCCTTTTCCATCCTCTGCATAAGTTCTTACTAAACGTCCTCTTTTTTCTTCTGGTACAAAAAATCCAGTATCCTTCATTCCTAAAGGTTCAAATATTTCTTTCCTTAAAAATTCACCAAATCTTTTACCAGTAGCAACTTCAACAACAGCACCTAATACATCTGCTGAAGTTCCATACTCAAAGTTTTCCCCTGGCTGAAAGGATAATGTACACTGCCCTAATCTGCTTGCTATTTCTAAAGTACTCATTGGATTATCACTAAAAAGCCTCTTATCTATTTCTTCAAATAGCACTTCAGTGTCCTTACCAGCTCTGTTATTTCCTCCACCATATACTAAACCAGAGGTCATAGAAAGTAAATCCTTAAGCATAACTTCTCTCCTTGCCTTAACTCTTCCCTCTTTACTGTCTACCATCTGTTCTTTAAATGTACTTATATACTTACTTACAGGATCATATAAATCAATTTGCCCTCTTTCTAAAAGAATCATCGCCGCAGCTGCTGTAATTGGCTTAGTCATAGAATACAGCCTAAAAATAGAATCTCTTTTTACAGGAATTTTCTTTTCCCTATTTGCTAAACCGTTTTCATGATAAAAAATCTCTTTTCCATCCTTTATTATCATTAAATTTGCACCTGCTACAAAATTGGCATTAATATGTTCCCTCAATACTTTTTTAATACTATTTATCTCAATATTTCCAAACATTTTTATTCCCCCTACTTTATTCCATTAACTTTATATTAGCATGTACACTTCATCTTTTCTACCCTTTAAATTAAAAATAGTAGGCTCATTACCTACTATTTATATATTATAATATTTTATTTTTAATAACCTTGTTAAGAACTTCTTCAAATTTAATTTCTGCATTTTTTACTAAAGTAAGTATTTCTTCTTTTGTAGCGTTATCTATATGAATCCCAACTACAACCGTAACACTAACTTTTAAATTCTCACAAGCCAATTTAGCAAATTCTTCTGCTAAATCACCTTCCTTATGATTTGGAAGACTATTACACTTTATTATAATATTATTCTCTTTAAAATAAGCTGTTGCAACAGTTCCTATATGTGCCTTTCCTCCTGTTACAGAAAAAATCATGTCTTCTCCTATATAAATAGGTTCAACCTGTATATCATAGTTCCTTGATGTTTTTTCCAATTACTTTCCTCCTAAAAAATACCGCACTCATTAACTTTTTAACAGTATCTTAATTTATACCCACCTTTTAACTTTACCTGTATCTATACCAAAAAGATCTAAAGCTCTACCTATAGATTGATCTACAATATCCATAACAGTTTTAGGTTTTGTATAAAAAGCTGGAACTGGTGGAAAAACTATAGCTCCATTTTCCATTACAGCTTCAATACTACGTATATGTGATAAATTATATGGCGTTTCTCTTACCATTAAGACCAAACGCCTTCTTTCTTTTAAAGTCACATCTGCAGCTCTAGTAATTAAATTATCATTAATGCTGTATGCAATTTGAGACAAGGTCTTAATAGAGCAAGGGGCTATTATCATTCCCATATTCTGAAAAGAACCACTTGAAACAGCTGCGCCAATATCATCTACTGAATATGTAATTGAAGCAAGCCTATATAAGTCTTCAAGTTGCATTTCAGTTTCTAAAGCTAGTGTCATTTCAGCAGCTTTTGATACTATCAAATGAGTTTCAATATTTAATTCTTTTAGTATCTCAAGTATTCTAGTACCGTAAATAATTCCACTTGCTCCTGTTATACCGACAATTAATTTCTTACTATCTTTTGTAATTTTAAACATCTCCTTTTCAATTCTTATAGCAATGCTTGTCATAACAAGTATTACTATAAAAAGTTCATAATAATACTTTATTTTAACAATCTTTACAATAAATTTATCGAAAACCTACTAATTTTCTATAAGCTTTTTCAATATTGCTTTCATATTTTTAATTTCTTCTTCAGAAAGATTTTTAAGTATAGACTTTCTATAATCCGTTACTAAAGGCTTTAAGATTTTAATTAATTCCATACCTTTTTCAGTAATAAAAACAAAGTTATTCCTTTTATCTTTTGTACCAGGAAGCTTTTCCACATATCCCTTTAGCTCTAACTTTTTTAAAATTCTAGTGGTATTTGCTTCATCTTTATAGGTTTCATTAGCCAATTGCCGTTGTGTTTTACCATTACTACTAGTATAAATTTTAGTAAGTAACGTAAATTGCTCTGGTGTAATTTCATAAGGTGCCAGTACAGAAAATAGTGCATTTTTATTTATAGCTGCTGCAATATTTAATAAATATCCCAATGAATTATCGAAATCATTCATACAATTTTAAACAACCTTTCAAAATATTTTTCCTGACAAGCATTTTATTACAACTTATTATTTTGTGAAATCGTAAAAATCATTTAGGCATATGGAATTTATCCATACCAATACCCTCTAAAGTTAAAAGCTTTACCTTTATGTCAAGTCCGCCACCATATCCTGTAAGATTACCTTTTGCACCTACAACACGATGGCATGGAACTATTATAGAAATAGGATTACTACCTACTGCTCCTCCAACTGCTTGTGAGGACATTTTTGTTTTGCCCATCTTTTTTGCCACCATTTTAGCAATATCTCCATAGGTTATAACCTCTCCATAAGGTATATCACCAATTATTTTCCAAACTAATTTTCTAAATTCTGTTCCTTTCAGCTTTATATTTGGTATAAAGTCAGGTGCTTGACCACTAAAGTAACAATCTAACCAAATTTTTGCCTTTTTAAAAATTTCTAGGCTGCTTAATGACATATTAATTATCTCTGAATTTTTACTATACTCTATATTTTTTATAAATAATCCTGTTATATTTTCTCCATCACTTATTAAAGTGAGCTTTCCTATTTTTGAATTATAATTGCAAACATACTCTTTTTCCATAATTTATCCTCATCATGTCAATTTCATAACTATTTTATTGCATTAATAATATCATTTATTTATATATTAGTCTACAAACAAAAAATTGATTAAAATGCCTATAAGCAAATCATTGTAGACTAAAATTCTATATATATGTTATGAATCTATATAACAAAATCAAATAAAATAATAAAGAACCCAATTATAATATTTTTAAACTAACTTTATAAAGCCTATTGAAAAAGTTTTTTTAAAGTGTTATACTTATTTTGTAATTACTACACTTATTTTTTTAATTTTTTTAAATTTTGGAATATGATTAATCACTGTAGTTTTTTATTTTTTATTCATTTTGTAATCGATTACTTTATTTAATAATCTAAAAATAGGGGATGTTTTTAATGAAATTAAAGCTTAATAATTCTTTAGTATATGCATTCGGTGCACTTAGTGGACTTCTATTTGGTTATGATACCGGCGTCATTTCTGGTGCAATTCTATTTATTGAAAAGCAAATGCACTTAAATTCTTGGCAGCAAGGCTTTGTTGTTAGCGCTGTTCTTCTTGGTGCTGTCCTTGGCGCTGCAATTATTGGACCAATGTCTGATAAATATGGTAGAAAAAAATTAATATTACTCTCTGCAATTATTTTCTTTATTGGAGCAATTGGTTCAGCCTTTTCTCCAGAATTCTGGACATTAATCTTATCACGTATAATCCTAGGTGCGGCAGTTGGTTCTTCATCAGCCTTAATTCCAACATATTTAGCTGAATTATCACCTGCTAAAAAACGTGGTTCTATGTCAAGTTTATTTCAGTTAATGGTAATGAGTGGAATACTACTTGCGTATATTACTAACTACAGTTTCTCTGGTTTTTATTCTGGTTGGCGTGTAATGCTTGGCTTTGCTGCTATTCCTGCTGCTATTCTTTTCTTAGGTGGACTAGTATTGCCTGAGAGTCCTCGTTTCTTAGTTAAAACTAAAAGACTTGATGATGCTAAAACTATACTAGATCAAATGAACAATCATGATAAAGCACTTGTTACTGCTGAACTTACTCAAATTAAGAAACAAGCTGAAATTAAAAGTGGTGGATTCAAAGAGTTATTTGGTAAACTTGTTCGCCCTGCGTTAGTTATAGGGATAGGTTTAGCCATTTTCCAACAAGTCATGGGCTGTAATACAGTTCTTTATTATGCACCAACTATTTTCACTGCAGTTGGTTTTGGCGTTCAAGCAGCTTTACTTGCTCACATAGGAATTGGAATTTTTAACGTTATTGTTACTGCTATCGCAGTTGTAATTATGGATAAAATTGATCGTAAAAAAATGCTTATATATGGTGCTATAGGAATGGGCGCTTCTTTATTAGTAATGAGTATATCAATGAAATTCTCTAATGGCTCATTTACTGCTTCAATTATTTGCGTCATCGCTTTAACCGTTTACATTGCTTTTTTCTCTGCAACCTGGGGCCCCGTAATGTGGGTAATGATTGGTGAAGTTTTCCCACTAAATATTCGTGGTTTAGGTAATTCCTTCAGTAGTGTAATTAATTGGGGTGCTAATATGATAGTTTCTCTAACCTTTCCTCCATTATTGAGTTTCTTTGGTACTGGAAATTTATTTATTGGTTATGGTATTATCTGTTTTGTTTCAATATGGTTTGTTCATTCTAAAGTATTTGAAACACGTAATCGTTCACTTGAAGAAATTGAATCTTCCCTTAGACAATATTCAAATAAGAATAAAAGTTCTTTAAATGTTGAATTGCATAATTAGGACAAATTAAAATTTGTAAATAAATAATGTTGCAGGACTTTAACTAAAGGTTCTGCAACATTATTACTTTAATGTTAATTAAGCAGTAATTTTATTTATTTAAAGAGTGATATTTACAGGAAACCATATGATCATCAACCATTCCAATTGCTTGCAAAAACGAATAAATTATAACAGGTCCAACAAATTTAAACTGTCTTCTTTTTAAATCCTTACTAATTTTCTGTGACAACTCTGTTTGCGTTGGCATATCAGATTCATTTTCCCAACTATTTATAATAGGTTTAAATTCAACATACTGCCATAAATAATTAGAAAAACTCCCAAATTCCTCTTGGATTTTTAATATTTCTATTGCATTATTTCTTACAGATTTAAGCTTCAAAATATTTTTTATAACCTTATAATTTTCCCTTATTTCTTCAATTTCTTCATCACTTAACCCTGAACAATAAAAAATATCGAAGTTATGAAAAGCTTTTTTATATTCTTCTCTTTTACAAAGTACAGTATTCCAAGATAAGCCAGCTTGTGCTCCTTCTAGTGAAAGCATTTCAAATATATATTTGTCATCATAGCTAGGTTTGCACCATTCATTATCATGATATTTTTTCATCATTTCGTTTTTCTTATGCCACATGCAACCGCTCATATGTTCACTCCTAACTTTTATATTTTAAGTAATATAACCCCTTTAGTCCCTCTCCTTTTATTTAATATATATTGTACTTATTTTTTTAATTTATCACCACTACTTTTCATCCTTTAAAAGCTTAGGAATTGGAGGCATTACCGGAAAAGAACCTATATCCCTTCTATTTATCTTAAATCTTTCATCATATTTTTCAGGATTTGTTATATCATCACCTTCTGTAGACCTCCATGAAAAGTTACATTCTTTACATATATACACCTCCCATGCATTATCTTTAGGTGCTTTTGTTAATAATTCTACTTTTTCAGAATCACATCTTGGACAAATCATTTATTTATTCCCCCTTATAAAATTTTTCATATAATCATACCAATAATCCACTTTTTCTGGCGTATCAAGTGCATTCACATTTCTAGATACGTCTGGAGGCACTGGTGTAGTAGCATCAATAATAAGTTTAGTATGCATTCCAACTGGTTCTGAGGAAGGATCTAACGGCATACCTGGTGCATTTGGAATCATAACCACGTCTTTATCTGGCCTTACCCTTGTTGTAAGCGCCCACATAACCTGCGGAAGATTAAATGGGTCTACTGTTTCATCAACCACAATAATTATTTTAGAATATGGCATGCCATGTGGAGTTGATAAAAGTCTCATGGCAACTGACTTTCCATACCCGCCAAATCTACATTTAGTAGATATTATAACTCCAATTCCATGAGTATACATAGCATTAACTGCTGCAACCTCAGGAAAATCTCTTTTTAACTGTCTATAAAGAGGTAAACTTGTATTTAATCCAACTAAATAATCAACTTCTGTCCATGGCATTCCTATATATAAATTCTCGAATATAGGATTTTTTCTGTGAGTCACTTTAGTTATTTTTATCTCTGGCTGAAGTCTAGCTCCTGAATAACTTCCTGGAAACTCTCCAAATGGTCCTTCTAATTTTCTCACTCTTGGAATTATATAACCTTCTAATACTATTTCACTTCTAGCTGGAATATCTAGACCATTGCTGCTTTTTGTGAGTTCTATAGGTTGTCCTTTTAATACCCCTGCAAACTCGTATTCTGATTGTGCATATTCTATAGGTGTACTTGCCATAAGATTTAGTACTGGTTCATTACCTATACATATTGCTATAGGAAGCTTTTCGTTTCTTTCTTCTGCCTTTTTTAAATGGATTGCTATATCATGAAATTGCAAGGGCTGAATTGCAAGTGAATCTTTTCCCTTTACTTGTATTCTATAAATACCAACATTTTGCTTTTCAAAATTATCTAAATCATCGGGATCCCTTGTAACTGTAAGAGCTTTAGATAAATAAAATCCACCATCGTATTTATTAACTCTGAATAATGGTAATATATCAAAAAGGTTAATATTTTCTGTTATCTCTACTTCTTTAATAGGCGCTTCTTCTGTCCATACAGGTTTTACAGGATAATTGGACCACCTCTTATCTAATTCAAAAAATTGTTCTTTAACAGTAGTGTTTTTGGGCAACCCCAACATAATAGCATGATTCTGCCATGAACCATGTACATTTAAAAGTACACTATTGTTATATCCCTTTACTCTTTTTATCCATACAGCCGGACCATTATCTATATCAGCGGCTGATTTTCCTATTGCAGATAAATCTGGTTCCGGCATAACCTCATCTTCAATTTCTATTAACTGTTCTTCTTCTTTCAAAACCTTTATAAATTCTCTAAGATCATTATATCTCATATTCTCTCCCCTTTTCATGAAATTTTATTTTATAATACAAATTATACTCTTAAAGCAACTTTATATCAATATTTTACATATTTGTATATATAACTGCATTTTTTTATAATCTATATATATTTCTCAATTATCTAGTTTCATATTTTGTCATTATTGAATTTTTTTGCTTATTATCTATCAATTAAAAGTACAATTTGTTGATTAATATTGTATATTGTACTATAATTTACTTATATTTCTATCAATTCATATAACTATATGATTTACATACTAAGGGGGTAATACAATATGATAGAGAATTATGAGAAATTGACTTTAGACTCATATTTTACTGATAATGAAGATTCCTTGTTATTATATTTTTTAGGAAAGGCTTGTCCTTTGTTTCAACAATCCTTTCCTCTTGACACTGCTATAGGCATAACAGATAGAGAAAACTTTCTATGTTATTATAATGGAAATGAACTAAATTGTGGTGACCTTGAAGGTAAAAAAATTCCTCACGGAGGACTTATTACAAAGGCAATGGAATCAGGAAAGATAGAAAGTGGATTAATGCCTAAGGAGACTTATGGAGTTCCTTTTAAAGCTTCCGTGATCCCTATAAAAGGTAAGGACAATAAGATAATAGGCACATTAAATGTAGCTGTAAATTTAAAAAATCAAAACATGCTATCGGAAATAAGTCAAACTATTCAATCTTCATCCGAAGAATTAAGTGCTACTTCAGAGGAGATTGCATCATCAGCCCAAATACTGTTAAATAAAGTTTTAGAAGTTCAGGATTATACTAACAAAATAATGAACAGTATTAATGAAACTCATAAAATATTAGAATTTATCAATCATATTTCAAAAAACACAAAACTTTTAGGACTCAATGCTGCCATTGAATCAGCAAGAGCTGGTGAAGCTGGAAGAGGTTTTTCTGTTGTGGCTAATGAAATTCAAAAAATGTCTCAATCAAGTGCTGAAGCCGTAACAAACATAAAAAATATTTTAAGCACCATAAATAACATTGCTACTAATTTAAATGAAAAAGTAAATGAAACTACTGATATATCAAATACTCAAGCCTCTGCTACAGAACAAATCTCATCTTCTGCCGAAGAACTTAGTGCATGTACTTCAAATATTTCTGAAATTGCTAAATTGGTTTAATAAAAAAAGTTTCTTAAAATGATTTTATTCATTTTAAGAAACTCTTTTTATTTATACAATTATAATTTTCTTCCCATCATTACTCCCATAGCTGAGGCCATCATAAGTCCTCTAGTCCAACCACTGGAATCTCCTAAGCAGTGTAAGCCCTTTATATTTGTTTCAAAATTTTGATCTATATCAATTCTATTACTGTAGAATTTAATTTCAGGTCCGTATAATAATGTTTCTCTACTTGCAAAACCAGGAACCACTGTGTCCATAGCCTGTATGAAGTTTAATATATTTGTCATAGTTCTATATGGAATAGCTGAAGTTAAATCTCCTGCTTCTGCATCTGGAAGAGTATGTTTTACATTAGATTCACTTAGTTCATGCTTCCAGGTTCTCTTTCCATCTAATATATCTCCATATCTCTGAATCAATATCCTTCCATTTCCAAGCATATTAACAAGTTCTGCAACTTTTTGTCCATACTCTATAGGCTCATTAAAAGGCTCTGAAAAATTATGAGAACTAAGTATAGCTAAATTTGTGTTTTCAGACTTTTTATCCTTATAAGAATGTCCGTTAACTATAGCTAAATTGTTATCATAATTTTCTTGGCTAACAAAACCACCAGGATTTTGACAAAAAGTTCTTACCTTATCCTTAAATGGTGCAGGGTGTCCTATAAGCTTTGATTCATAAAGTACATTATTTACACTTTCCATTACTTCATTTCTTAGTTCTACTCTAACTCCAATATCAACTGTGCCAGCTCTATGCTTTATATCATGGGCATTACACATATCCTTTAACCAATCAGCACCCTTTCTTCCTGTAGCAACTACTACATTATCAGAAAAAACTTCTTCATCCTTGCTTTTGGTTAATGAATCTGTAATTATTACACCGTATATTTTACTATCTTTTATTAATAAATCCTTAACTGTAGTATCAAACTTTATCTCAACACCACTATCAAGTAAATGATTTTGTATTTTCAAATATATTTCTTGAGCTTTTTCAGTTCCTAAATGTCTTATTGGACAATCTACTAATTTTAAGGATGCTTGAATAGCTTTTCTTCTGATTTCTTTTACAGCTTCATTATTTCCTTTACCTTCAACTTTAGTATCAGCACCAAAACTTAGATAAATTGAATCCGTATAATCTATATATTCCTGTACTAAATCAGCTCCCGCAAGTTCTGGCAAGTCTCCTCCTACTTCATGGCTAAGCGATAACTTTCCATCTGAGAATGCACCTGCTCCTGAAAATCCAGTAGTAATATGGCAATATGGTTTACAAGACATACATTTTTTTGTTTTATCCTTAGGACAATGTCTTTTATCTATACTTTTTCCTGATTCAATTAAAAGAATTTTAGATTGTTTTTTTTGCTTTTTTAGCTCATATGCAGTAAATATTCCCGCTGGACCAGCACCCACTATTATTACATCATAATTCATTCTTATCTCTCCTTGACATATACGTTGTAATAAAATTATTACATTCTGATTTCTAAAATATCACTGCTTAATAGGTTTAAATCTAGGATATTTTTAAAATCAGAACATATTAGAACCTTCACAACCTATATATTAAATATAATTTTTAGCAGACACTTATAGTCCTATAGCTATTTTCGGCAGCTTGGTAGAAACATCCAACCCATATTGTTGGATTTATATAAGTGAATATTTTTTGTTTTTTAAACTTATTAGTTCGTCTTACTAGGTAATTTTAGCTCAATTTAATATAAAAATCAAGAAAAAAGCCAAAAATTCTATTTGAATCCAAATAAAATATGAACATTAATAATTCTATATCTATTTTTTATAGTTTCCTTAATATTATACATTTTTATATTACCTTAATAAAAAATTATTTAAATATCCACCTAATCTAATTCGTACATGTAAAACTAACTAGCATTACAAAATCATTAAATTTACTATTCATCCTCATTAAAGCTTTCAAGTACAATTTAACATTATTTAATTATATCTATTTAATTCTTGTAATTACGACTAAAAAATCTATTGATTTTAAATAAAAACAAAAAAATGTTGCAATTTTATTAAATATGTATTAGTATATAAGCGTAAAATTTAATAGTTCAGATGAAGATAGTGGGAGAGTTATGACTTTTGTCATTCACCGAAGAAGTAAATCTTTCAGGTATTTATTTATATTAATTTTTAAAGTTACTCTCTATTTATTTTGCATAAAATTCAGAAAACGAATTTTTTATAAGAGAAAATGGAATTCTACTAATTAAGATTATATAACTAGAGATGACCGCTATTGGATGAACCCTTGGAGAGACTCTTTAAGAGCACCGAAGGAGAAAGCTGTGAAAAGCGAAACTCTCAGGTAAAAGGACAGGGGGACAGATAACACATCTTACAAAAGTAATATTTTGTCAATTACTTCTTTTAGATTTTATCTATTCCCATTTGTGTCTCCAATCAAAATTACTTTATAGAAAAAGGCTTTATAATTAATTGCCTTTTGACTAAGATGGAGGGATAAAATGGAACAATCAAAATCAGACAATCAAAATTTATCACGAGGTTTGAAAAATCGACACGTTCAATTGCTTGCAATCGGGGGGGCTATTGGTACAGGACTGTTTCTAGGTTCGGGGAGATCTATTCACCTAGCCGGTCCATCAATTCTATTCGCCTACTTAATAACAGGGGTAATTTGTTTTTTAGTTATGCGTGCCCTTGGAGAATTATTACTTTCTAACTTGAACTACCACTCTTTTGTGGATTTTGTACAAGACTATTTAGGTAAAGGAGCAGCATTTATTACTGGATGGACTTATTGGTTCTGTTGGATTTCTCTTGCCATGGCCGATGTAACTGCTGCAGGACTTTATGTACAATATTGGCTTCCAGGTGTACCTAGATGGCTTCCTAGTCTCGTTATTCTTATTGTTTTACTAATTATGAATCTCACGGCAGTAAAATTATTTGGTGAAATGGAGTTTTGGTTTGCTTTAATTAAAGTTGTTGCAATTTTAGCACTAATTATAATTGGATGCTTTATGATTATCAGTGGTTTCTCTACAAATGCCGGTTCGGCTAGCTTTACTAACCTTTGGAAACACGGTGGTTTATTTCCAAATGGTTCGCATGGTTTTATTCTATCCTTTCAAATGGTGGTATTTGCTTTTACTGGAATAGAATTAGTTGGTCTTACAGCCGGTGAAACTGAAAATCCAGAGCATGTTATTCCAAGAGCTATTAATAATATTCCAATTAGAATCATTATATTCTACATAGGTGCACTTGCAGTTATTATGAGTATTTACCCTTGGAACTCAATAAATCCAGATAAAAGCCCTTTTGTACAAGTATTTTCAGCAATAGGCATAACTGCTGCTGCAAGTATTGTAAATTTCGTTGTATTAACATCAGCAGCTTCTGCATGTAATAGTGGTATTTTCAGTACAAGTCGTATGGTTTACTCTCTTTCAAAAGAAGAGAATGCTCCAAAAATGATGAATAAACTAACTTCAAATAAAATACCTTTTAATGCTACAATATTTTCTGCAATTGTAATTTTAATTTCAGTTATTTTAAATTATATTATGCCAGAAGGAGTGTTTGTTCTTATTACAAGCATATCAACTTTTTGTTTTATATTCATTTGGGCAATTATAGTTATTTGTCACTTAAAATATAAGAAAAATACAAAGCTCGCTTCTAAAAATAAATTTAAAATGCCCTTATACCCAATTGCCAACTATGTAATTCTTGCATTCTTTGCTTTTGTTATAATTACTTTAGCACTTAACAATGAAACTCGCGTAGCCCTATTTATAACACCTGTATGGTTTATAATCCTTGGTGTAATTTATATGTTATTTAAGAAAAATAAATAGTTATTAAAATTCCTCTAGTACGATCATTTTAGAATCTATACTAGAGGTTTTTTTATTTAAATTATACTTTATTTATATACATAAATCTTTATTTGCTATTCCTTGGTGAAAGATCTCCATACCAATAAGATGCTGTAACACCACCATCCATCAAAAAATCGCTGCCTGAAATAAATGCACCACTGTCACTCATTAATAATTCTGCAACTGCTGCAACTTCATCAGGTGTTCCTGCTCTTCCAGCCGGACAAAGTTTGAGCATTTTTCTATATACTTCTTTATTAAGCCCATTTAATTCATCATTGGCTAAGGGAGTTATAATAATTCCAGGACTAATAGAATTGATACGTGCCCTCTTCTTACCCCATTTAACCGCTTCTGCCATTACACGCAAACTATTACAACGCTTTGATAATTGATATGCATGAAGTGTATCTTTTATTTTATCAGCTTTAAGAAATTCAAGTTTAAGTAGTTTTTCTACAGGTGTTGTAGCCATCAAATCACTTTGTTCCTGTGAAATCACTCCAAGCCGATAACCTGATTGAGAAGATATTATTACACCAGAACCACCTTCTTTAATAACTTTACCGAATTCATGCAAAAGTAACGCTGTACCATACAAATCTACTTTTAAAATATCTTCAATTGATGCCTGTGATGGGGATACTCCAGCTGCATTAATAAATCTTGTAATCTCTCCAAATTCTTGTGCCTTTTTAATTAAACTTAAAATAGATTCTTTTGATGAAATATCCACAAAAAATGCACTACTTTCAAATCCCGAATTATATAATATCTTAGCAACATCTTCTGCATTTTTCAAATATACATCAGCAACAACAACATGTTTTCCAACTCCAATTCTTCTCACAACAGCAAGACCGATAGAACCCGCTCCTGTTAAAACAATGACTTCTTTTTCTCTCCCTTTCACAACTAATCTCCTCTTTCTTCAATTAATAATTTACGCTGTTACTAATATTTTTTCAAAGTTTTCTTATTATTATCCAAGTACATTTTTATTTGCTTAATAAGTTTGTATTAGTACAGAAGTAGCCATACTAAAATTTTTAGTATGGCTATCACTCTATTTGTAATCCTAAATTATTTGCTAAAATAAGTTTTTATCTCATACATTCGTGTTTCTTGTTTTACTGAAAATGGGCATCTAGATTCACAATGTCCACATTTTACACAATCCTCTGCATGAAGTGGAAGCTTATGATAATGACTTTCTGCCATATAATCTCCTGCCTTAGCAAGGTCATAATATTTATTAATTAATCCAATGTTTATTCCCTTGGGACATGGCTGACAGTGATTACAATATACACATTTCCCAACAGCCGTTTGTGGGGTAAATTCTCCAATTACAGAATAATCCTTCTCTTCATCTGTTACCTCAAAGTATTTTAAAATATCAAGTAAATCTTTTTTTCCACGTATTCCTGGAAGTACAGTAAGCACTCCTGGTCTATCTAGTGCATATTTTATACATTGATACCTATTTAGTGCTCTACCAAATGGTGAAGTTTCTGCATTCAAAAGTTGTCCACCACTAAATGGTTTCATTACAGAAATTCCAACACCTGCTTTTTCACATTCTCTGTATAGATTCATACGATCCTCTACTGATCCTAGTGCATAAGTTCCTTTAGTATAATCATAAGCTGGATTGATACTAAACATAAACATGTCCACAAGTCCTGTATCTAAAAATCTTTTTGCTATTTCTGGCGAATGAGAAGAAAATCCTAAATGACGAATAATCCCATGCTTTTTCAATTGTTTTGCATAATCTAACAAACCAGAAGATAGCATACTGTTATAGTCTTCTATATCATCAATACAGTGAATGTATCCCATATCTGTATAATTCGTATTTAAATCATCTAATTTCCTAGAGAACTCTTCTTTAATTTCTGATAATTTTCTTGTCCATCCATACTCACCATTTTTGTAGCTAGCACCTAAGTGCATTTGTAAATATACTTTCTCACGTCTACCCTTAAAAGCCTTTCCATATGCTTTATAAGGCTTTTCTTTTGATGCAACCATGTCAAAAAAATTCACGCCATTATCTATTGCAAAATTTATAGTTTCTTCTATTTCCTCTTCTGAACTTTCATGGATAGACCCCATTCCAATACCAATAGTACTAATTTTCTCATTTCCATGTGGTAATTTTCTATACTCCATATTTTACCCTTCCCTTTCAATAAATTCTTCAGTAACATTTCTTTTTTTTGATTTAAAATATATTGCAAAATTAAAAATCAAAGCCAGCACCAATAAAACTAAAGCAACCAACATAATATTGTGTAAACCACCATACATAATATTTCTCATAATAGGCAATAATTTTTTAGGCAGGTGACTTGCACTTTGAGAATCACTTAATTTATTTAGCATATAAATAGTAATTTTTCCGTGAGCTGCAGCAACCCCCTTAATCAAGGCATTGTTTAAAATGACCCCGTATATTGATGACATAAAGGTTTGACTCAAAATACGTAAAAGATATGCAAAGGATGTTGCAACTGGAATATCTCGTTTTTCTGCATCCTCCTGTACACTAATTTGTAATACATTAAAGCATAAACCTATACCAAAGCCTTCAAATATTCCTACTATTAATAGAAACCATAATGGCACTGTTATACCTGCCCAAACCATACCAATGAATGCAATAAAAAAAGCTAACGTTCCTAGAGCAATAGTACGATATTTTCCTATATGAGGTTGTACTGATGGACCAACCACTGAACCAACAAAGTTTGTAATAGAACCGGGAATTTGAGTCACCCCTCCAATTAAAGCACTTAGACCTAATAATCCCTGTGCCCACATCGGTATGTAAATATTAAACGCAACAAATGCCCCCCATAAAAGGGCAAATAATATAAAATCTATTACTAGTGGACCATTCTTAAAAAGTCTATTAGGTATTATAGGGTCATCTGCCTTTTCTTCCACTTTAAACAGTACTATTAATAAAATCAGCCCAACTAGAATTAAAATACCAACTAGAATTATTGGTTCTGATTCTATCATTTGAATTCCTGCTAAAAGCAATACCAAACTAACTACCATTATGGTAGCACCTAAATAGTCAATTTTCTTACCTGTAGAACTTCTTTTGCTGTCTTTAAAAAAGAATTGAATGCTAAGTATTGAAATCAATGCAATTGGCACATTAATATAAAAAACCCAATGCCAACTAAATGTATCAACTATCCAACCACCAATAAGTGGTCCTATAATAGCTGCCGCACTATAACTTGCTGTAGCATATCCAACAACTTTTCCCCTTCTCTTTAAATCGGTATACAAATCTGCATAAATAATAAATGGCAAAGTATTCATTCCGCCCGCACCTATTCCCATAATAGTTCTTGCAATCAAAAAGAACACAATATTACTTGATGATGCTTGAAATATAGATCCAATAGCAAAGAGTAATGTAGAAATTTCATACGCTCTTTTATTCCCTATACGCTCTCCTAATTTACTCCAAAGCGGAGTTACTACTGCCATTCCTAACAGAAAAACAGCTACTATCCAACCCATATATTGAATTCCATGCAAATCACTTACTATTGCAGGCAAAGCAGTATTTACAATTGTTCCGTCTAACCCTGCCATAGCATTTGATAGTAATAATGCTAATGTTACTATCAAAGTTTCTTTCTTACTCATATTTTTCAACTTCCTCCCATCTAAACTTCAAGATGAAAACTTACTTAATTTAATACTATATCTTAAAGTGAACTAATAACATTCTAATTCTACAACCTAAAGTTAACTCTAAGTCAATAATTTTTTTAACAATGAAAAAACTATATTGCAAAATTAAACATTCACAATATAGTTTTATATAACCAACTTTTAATCAATGGCTTTAGTTAGTCAAACTATTTATTTAAAATAGATCATTATATATTCAATATACAGCAATTCGATTTCTTCCATTTTTCTTAGACTCATATAAAGCAATATCAGCTTTTTTAACCATCTGCTCATAAGAATTTGCCATTGTCCTTTTACAGCATTCTACCATGCCGAAGCTAGCAGTAACTTTAATAAGTTTGTCTTCATAAAAAAAATCATGATTTTGAAAAGCTAATCTAATACATTCAATTGCTAATTTGGCTTGTTTTAAAGACAATTGAGGAAGAAAAGCAATAAACTCCTCACCACCATATCTTCCTATTAAGTCTTTATTTCTAAGCATATTTTTAGCTATAAATGCCATTTCCTTTAAAATGTGGTCTCCTGCCTGATGTCCATACGTATCATTAATTCTCTTAAAGTAGTCAATGTCTATCATAACTAATACCCCAGTTTGATTTTTCCTATGCAATTTATCAAACTCTACATTAGAATATTTTGTGAAATATGCTCTACTTAAAAGTCCTGTAAGTTGATCAAACCTAGCCATTTTTTCAAGTTCAAGTACCTCTTCTTTTTCCTTCGTTACATTAGAAATTAATATAGTACTTCCAACTCTATATCCATGATAATATAACGCCTTCAATCTGGCTTTAAAATAAATAACACTTCCTTTTGAATTAATTCTGAATTCAAAAGTATCCTTTATAAAGCCTCCATCTAAAAGCTTTTTTGAACACTCTTCACTACCACTATACCAAATCTTTATCATCTTCATAAATTCACAAGCTTCACTTGTACAAAGCTCCAATTTTGTACCTATTAAACTTTTATCTAAACATTTAAATATTTCCTTTGCAGCATAATTAAAATCCTTAAGATTAAAATTTGTGTCCATAACAATTACTCCATCATAAATCCAATCAAATATTATTTCTCTAGATACAGGAATAATATGCATAATATCAAAGGGATATACTGCAGCTGCAAACAATACATAAACAAAGAACATTATGAAAGCTCCATAATCCATCTTAATAGGCACAATTTGTAATTGATCAAATCCTTCAAAAAGTATGGCACTTATGGATATGCAAATAATAATTTTAAGCTGACGCCGTGCAAGTCCCGAGGCTTTTAAAAATGCCTTATAATACATAATTGTTGAAATTACTATACACCCAAAGAAAAAACTATAATAAATATAATACCAAAAGCATTTTTCATAAGTTAAAATATAAAAATATCCGTTACTTATGAGTTTCTCATTCCTATACATAAAATTTAGCTTATCATTTGCAATTCTAAATATACAAGTAAGTGTAGGTATTATAAATATGAGCACTTTTATTATATTACTGATTTTTTTATCCTTATTAGCTAAGGAATAAGCTTGTATTACCCAAAGCACAGGAATAAAAGACAATCCCATGTATTCAAACTTACTACATAAATTTACACTCTCAAGTGATGTTGATGTTATCTCCATACCATATCCAAATGAATAAATAGCTGAACTGAAGCAAAGAAAAAGGAGTGGGAACGCACCTAAAGCCTTTCTTCGTCTCCAAGAATAGATTGCAATTACAATAATGCTAAAAGTCTCAATATAAAGAAAACTACTTAAAAAATCATTTATTCTTCCCATTATTTACTCACCTTCTGTGAGATATATGTTGCAGTAAAGTTTCTACCTTGTGGCTTCTAAAACATTCCTGCTTAATAATTTCTACTTTAGAATATTTTAAAAGTCAGAAGGTATTAGAACCTTCTCAACTTATATATTAAGATTTAAAATCCATATTTTCTCATCATAATCATAATATGCTGTATTCTTAAAATTATTGTTTCTACTAATTAAATAATAGATTTATATTTTACCATATTTATGTATGATATAATATAAATGTAATTTAACACAATTAAAAGGAGTGATAATTTATGAAAAAACAACTTACTTACCTTCTAACTAGCTTTATGCTTTCTTTATGTATAACTCCAACATCAAGTGTTTTTGCAGCTAAAAATATACATACAAACATTAATTCTGAAAATCAAAACACAACTTTACTAAATAATATAAGCTCAAATAAATCTATTTCAAATGTTCTTCTAACTGGGCGCTTTGATACAAGCGATTCTGTAGGTCCAAAGTTTGCATGGAGTAATTCCTCAATTAAAGCTAATTTCAAAGGAACTGGAATAAGTGTTAATTTAAAATCTTCAGGAAATGATTGGTTTGATGTTATAATTGATGGAGATGTACAAGCTCCTATTGGTATAACTACTAATACAACATCTCCTTTTATCCTAGCTTCAGGTTTAAAAAAGGGAACTCATACTGTAGAATTAGTTAAAAGGACTGAGCCTCTTGTTGGTGAAACTCAATTCTTAGGCTTTACTGTTACTGATGGACATCTTTTACCATCACCAAAACCTTCTTCAAAACGCATAATGTTCATTGGTGATTCAATTACTGCCGCCTTTGGAAATGAAGGTGCAAACCAATATGAAGATTTTTCACCAGCAAAAGAAAATGCTTATCTCTCCTATGCGGCTATGACTGCTAGAAATTTGCATGCTGATTTAATGAATATTAGTTGGTCTGGAAAAGGAATATATCTTAATGCTGATAAAACTACTACAGATGTAATGCCTGAACTATATAATAGAATTTTGCCTAATAATAAAACTAACCTTTGGAATTCACAAAATTGGATTCCTCAAGTAGTAGTTATTAATCTTGGTACAAATGATTTCGAATCTGGTGTAGCAGTAGATAAAACAACCTTTGTTAAAGGCTATTCAGATTTTGTAGATTTAATAAGAAAAGAATATCCCAAAGCTGATATTTACTGTGCAATTGGACCTGGATTAGTTGGTGAAAATCTTATAATGCAAAGAAGCTATGTAACTAACATTGTTAATTCAAAAAAATCTTCTGGGGATAATAAACTTTATTTTATTGAATTTCCCATTCAAGATGCAGCAAATGGATATGGTGAAGATTGGCACCCAAGTATAAAAACTCATACCTTAATGGCAAATCAACTTACTAGTCAAATAAAATCTAATTCTGGATGGTAATTTAATAAAAAATGAAGCTCATATAAAACGAGCTTCATTTTTTAATCTTGTTTTTTTAATACTAATAACCAATCGCCTTCCTCCTTTTTTAGAGGAATTTTCCATTGATCATGAATTAATTCTAACTCTTCAAAAACATCGTATTCGTTAGTACGTGGATCAAACCAAGTTAATTTGTATTTACCCTTTTGTAATCCCTTTACTTTTACAGTTTTTCTCGCTGCATCTGAATAATAAATCACCATTCTGTTCTTAGCTTTATTGACTGTTATAAGTGGTGCTTTTTTACCGAAAAGATTAGTTTCATTTTCATCATCTGGGTCTTTATAAGGTGTTAACTCCCAAAAATGAATTTTTTCATAGAAAGATTTCATATAACCCATTTGTTCTCCACCAATTCCATCAATTGCTTCATACCAAGTAATGTCAAATCTATTAAAAATATTCATAGGATTAGGTTGACCTTTTTCCCATACATTATCCCAAATTCCTTGAGCCCCATAAGTGTAGCCACAACCTCCAAGCTGAATTGACATATATGCAACTCTTCTTAACATATCTGCTGTACACATGCGTGTTCCATTTTCTTCTAAAGTAGAGCAAAATTCATAAAAACATTCCCCCTCTATAAATGGCTTTTTAGGATACTTTTTTAAAAACTCCCTATAATAAATTGGACTAACTGGAAAATCACCATGTCCAGCTTGATTCAATGTAAAATCAAACCAGGTTTCACCTTGATAATAATCTGCAAAAGGTCTTTCATTTGTATAATGCGCTGTTTGAAGAGTATTATAGCCGTCTAATTTTTCTATATATTTAGCTACTTCACACCAGCCATTTATACATAATTCTCTACTTTCTTCAGTGTAGCCAGCAACCTCTCCTGCTAATGTCCAAACAATGGGTAATGAACCATATCTAGCTATTATGTATCTTGCTAAATTCTTTTGATTATCAACATCACCAATTATCGACATAAACCATGCAAAACCTATAGCATTAACAAGCCCCAAATCTGCTAAATAATACATACGTCTATCTAATTCATTTTGATAAAATTCTATATTAGGAAGCTTTCCATTTTCAGTTTCTATCCAATAATACTTGTCACCCTCCATAATACTATCACTTCTTAAATTCGTCTGATATATATTATAACCCTGATCTACACGTTTTTTAGCCATTCCCTTAAACATGCTATCTATTTTAGAATGATTTGATTCATCCCATTTTTCTTTGTAGGCAAATTCCCAATGCGTATCCCCTAGCCAAAAAAATGGTGTTCCATCATCATATATTAAATACTTACCTGACGGATGAACCTTTAAAAAACCATGTTTATATATGTCTAAATCTCCTTTATACTCAACACATTCAACTTTACCTTTTATATCATTTAGTTTAGATGACTCATCTGCTGATATTACAAAGCTCCAAATTCCAAGTTCTGTAGGCGCAAAGGAAATTTTATAGACATTACCTCCATCATAGTAGGCTTCTCTTTTAATAATTCTACCTGACGGTGCTGTAAATAAAGCACTTATATTTGCATCTAGAAATGGATTTTTATATGTAGCTTCACTTTTAAACTCTAATATTATTTGCCGCCACTTTTCTATTCTTTTGTTTTTATAGTTCATTTTACACCTCGCTATTTTTTATCCTATATCTAATTTAATTATTTTTTTAAACGATTTCAACATAAATTAACTATCATCTTATTGTATTCAGTAATTTAAATATAGAATTCGTTCCAAATTCCAACGCCTTTAAGGGGATACGTTCATTTGAAGCATGTATGAGCTTAGAATACATTATATCTTTAGGAAATAACATTGGTGTGAATCCATAGGTTTGTATACCAAGCTTTGAAAAAAATCTCGCATCCGTAACACCAGCCATGACAAATGGAATAGGTATTCCCTCCTTATCTCCTTCTTTAATAATATCAGAAAGCGTGTTGAACATTTTTAAATCTACTAATTGAGGTCCTGGATCATAACTTGTAACATTTATTTCTCCTATTTCTCCTATAATTGACTTTACCTCATCTAATATATTTTCCACACTATATCCTGGTAATATTCTTCCGTCTAACTCCAAGGTAATTTCCGAAGGTATAACATTTATTTTATTTCCTCCTCTTACTATTGTTGGACTAACACTATTGTGTAGAATAGGATCAAAAAAACTCATTTTATTACCTAAAACTTCGAGAATCTTGTCACACTCACTAGGATTAGTTAATCCTTTTAATATTTCACCTATTTGGGGTTCAAAATTTTTAGCCATTTCATTAATCATTATTTTCGCAGGTTGTGTAATATGTGCTGGGAGTTTTTTTTGATCCAATGCAGTTAATATACTTCCAAGCTTGGCCATTGCACCATCATGTATTGGCATTGAACCATGTCCACCTTTACCCCTCGTTACTATCTTAAGGCAGCATCTTTGTTTTTCCGCAACCATAATAGGATAAAATTTCTTTTCTCCTATATACATAGTAAATCCGCCAACTTCACCAATGGCATATTTTACATTTTCAAATAGATGTGCATAGTTCTCAACAACATACCTAGCACCATATTTACCATCCGATTCTTCATCTGAAACTATACAAAGAATTATATCACAATGTGGAATAATTTTTGAAGTTTTAATTTTTATAAGTGAAGAAACCATCATTGCTATTGCACCCTTCATATCAAGTGTTCCTCTTCCGTATACACAATCATCATCAATTGTCCCTTTAAAGGGTGAATGTTTCCAAGTTTGATTTTCTGTTGTAACAACATCCACATGTCCATACATTAAAAATGGCGCAGCGCTTCCATCTCCCTTTAGCCTTGCTATTAAATTAGTCCTTCTTTGTGTTTTGCCAACGATTTTTGTTTCAATACCCACCTCTGATAAGAGTTTTTCTATATATCTAATGCATTCATTTTCATTTCCTGGTGGGTTTGTTGTATTAAATTGTATTAATTTTTGTAGCAGTTCTACTGGATTTATATCCTTACTTTCTTTTAACATAATTTATCACTCCCTAGCTTATTTCTATAGATGATTTCTTTATTATTAATAGGTAAAATTTTTTCAAAAAGAAGCTTTTCAAGTCTTTTAATTTCATTAATTTGATTTTTTGTGAAACAATATATGTTTTTTCCTCTCCTTAAATCAGAAAGAGTTTTCAAAAAATCTAACAACCTATAATCATATATACCATTTTTCAACTTACGAACAAGAGTATATGTAGGGAATACTTGAATTGGGGTAATTTAAACGTATAACATTAACCATATATTCTTTTCTTGGTATTAAATCGCGATTATTTAAACAATATGTATAAGATAAAAAAAGCAACTCTTATTCCGTTTTTTTCACTAATAGGTATGTCTCTCTGCTCTTTTGTATCTCTCGCTGTTCCTACATGTCTATGTTTATATCCATTTTGATTAAGAAAATCCAATGTAGCTAAAAGTCCTTTCTCCCCCATATCAAAGCTATAATTATTTGCTGTTGAAAAAAGAATTCTTGAATCTCATCCCATAAATTTTTTAAATTATGTTGTATTAAAATTTCCGAGGTACTTTATATTTAAAATTATTTTCGCATTCTTGTGAATAATTATACTTTTTACCTTTAAATATATTTATAATTCTCAAAAACTGCCTAACAAGAAATATTTTAAAATACATATTTACTTTCTCCTTTTACAGATTAGAAACTGCATTTTGCATGTGCATCATAGGTTTTTTGTATTAAAATCTAAGTTTTTTACTCTATATTCTTTACTATAATACTCTAATTCTTCTTGATCAATCTTTAAATGAAACATTTATATTTCTTAATCATAAGCAAGGATTTTATCAATTATATCTAATTCTTCTTTGCTAAACTCTAAATTATCTACTGCTTTTACATTATCTTCAACTTGAGCTGGTCTACTTGCACCAATAATTACTGATGTTAAATCTCCTCTTAATGTCCACGCTAATGCCATTTGAGCAAGACTTTGTCCCCTTTTTTTAGCTACTTCATTGAGCTTAATAACCTTGTTAAGCTTTTCATCTGTTATGTCCTTTTCATGCAAATACAAACTGTGTTTCCCAATTCTTGAGTCTTTAGGTATTCCATTTAAATATTTATCTGTAAGAAGTCCTTGAAAAAGAGGTTTAAATGCAATAGTACCTATTCCTTCTTCTTTATGTATCTCTAACTGTTTCCCCTCAATTTTTCTATTAAACATGGAATATTGGAGCTGATTTATTAAGCATGGAGTTCCAAGCTCTTTTAAAATCTTTGATGCTCTTTTTGTTTCTTCTGGTCCGTAGTTTGATATACCTACATATAAAGCTTTTCCCTGCCTAACCATTAAATCAAGAGCTCTCATTGTTTCTTCTAATGGCGTTTCTGGATCATATCTATGATGATAAAATATATCAACATATTCCAACCCTAAACGTTTTAAGCTTTGGTCTAAGCTTGCAATTAAATATTTTTTTGAACCACCATCACCATAAGGGCCTTCCCACATATCATATCCAGCTTTCGTTGATATAATCATCTTATCTCGATCATAGGATGTATAGTTCTTATTTAATATCCTCCCCAAAGTTTCCTCTGCTGAACCATCATATGGTCTTCCATAATTATTAGCTACATCAAAATGGGTTATTCCAAGTTCAAAAGCTCTTTTAAATATTGCTTCGCTATTTGAAAAAACGTCCCTTGAACTAAAATTATGCCATAATCCTAAAGATATTGCTGGCAGCTTAAGTCCACTATTTCCACATCTATTATATAACATATTATTACCCTCCATATGTATTGTATTTTTAATACATTGTATATGATTTCATTTATAATTCTACTACATAATAACTATGAATAGCAACCGTATACATAAGTAGACTTTAGAACTCATTATAAGTTATTTTAGTCCATCCACCTATAACAGCATCGATAACTAAATCAGTAAGTTCTCCAAGTTCCATTTTAGAATTTGAACTTAACCAATTTGTATATATACCTATAATTCCAGAAGAAATGTATTCTACATACACCTCAAGCTTATCTTCTGAAAACCCAGACTTTAAGTAAAAGGATTCTTTAAGTGAGTTTTTTAAAATATTTTTGCATTCTTCCAAGAAAAAGGAATAAGATGATCTATTAGAAATATTTCGATAAAAGCTAATATCTTCTTCCATAATTTTAGTCAATCCTTTTAGAAAATTCTCTATCTTAAAAGGTCTATCACTTTTTAATAATATACGAACCTTTTCTGCTGCCCGTAATCCAAATTCCTCCAAAACATCATCAATAGCTGTATAGTGAAGATAAAATGTTTTTCTATCTATATTGGCCATATCAGCTAATTCAGTTATTGTTATTGATTTATATTCTTTTGTTTTTATCAACTTTACAAATGCATTACATATTGCTTCTTTTGTTTTCTGTATTCTTCTATCTACCTTTTTCATTAAATCCTCCTAAATATTCAACGAACTTCACTTAAACGTGTATTAATTCACATTTTCTATTATATTGGCAATTGAATATATCTTTAAATATAATTATAATACACATATGAGTAATAATCAATAAATGTACATTTATAGGAGGTTTTATTATGATTGAAAAACTATTTTCTTTCTATCCATCAAATTACACTCTCAAGGATTTCACATATTCTTTTAGTTCAAGCAACCCCAATTTAAAAATTCTCCTTATTGTAGCAGTATTTACTTTTTTCATAGGCTATATGGAATATGTTTATAGTTTTAAGTTGGTAAGAAGAGAAAAAAGTGCTCCCTATCCTGTTTGGATGCATACTTTCTATTTTGCTCATGATTTTATGGGCGCAATGGTATTTGCCTTAGCTTCAAAGGCTACAGGAGGTTTCTGGTTTTTTACTGTTGCTTCTATAGCACTGGTTGTGTGGAATATATTTGAAGTATACAATTTGTACAAATGTATTGTTGTTGAACGTCAAGAAATATGGGGACACCTATATAACAAGCCAGTAACTATAAAAAAAGCTTTTATTCGTGTAATCGGTCAAATCATTGTTTTTATTGGTGTAGTTAATTTGTTTAGAATTTTCATGAATGATCCTTATATGTTCAAATGGTTTATTTTTACTAATATCTTAATTGCTATAGTTCCAGGCCTATATTGGGAAAAAAGAAAAACACAAATTGGAGCTTCCTACAAATTAGCTATTGTAATACTTATTGGTACAATTAATTCTTTTCTTCCTGTTAATATGTGGTCATTATCAAGTAATTACTTCTCCATTTCAAATAACCCATGGTTCTATTTGATAGGCATTATTAGTGTTGGATTTGCAATTAGAAATATTGTTGTTCTTAAAAGGCTTCCTAAAAAACCCACAAAATTGAAAAATGGAACAAAAACAGTTTTTTAATATACCCTACATGATTTCAATATAATAATTTTACTTGTAATCTAAAAGGGCACCTTAAACTTTGATCAGGTGCCTATACATTTAATTTATGTTGTATCCATTAACCTTTCATTCAATGACACCACAACCTAAAACTTTAAGTGTCATTATCATTCTTATACCTTTAGTCACAACTGGATCAAAGGAGGTATGATTGTATTTATTTAGTTCAACTCCTAACCCTTGTACATTATTTACTGATACCCAAGCACCATCTTTGTTCATAACCTGTATTTCTACCACTGATGATGCTGCTTTTAAAGCTAAATTTTCAGCTATACCACTTACTACCATAACTTCTGTTTTTATATGTGTACTAATTCCATCTATATGTCCTAAAACTTCAAAGCTCCCACTTTTAGAATAACTATTCATAGACACAGCATCCCAATTAACTGTAGTATCATAATAAATACCATCAGAATACAGTGCTTTTATTTTCTGTGGCAAAACAGGTGCTATTCCCACTTCAGTTACAATATTTCCACAGGGGGCTGTAACAATTTTTTTATCTCCAGTATTTACTGTACCCGTAGTGCTTTTATTCATATCCGTCATAGAAAAAGACAGTTCATTTCCATTTCCTAGTTAAATATATAAATAATTTTTATTCATATCTCCAAACTCAAATATTCTTGCACCATCACCTTGAATGCCATTGAGTTTTACATCTGCATCAACAGTAAAATCCTTAACTCGTTTTGTCAATGTATTTGTTAGCTTCACATATCTACTGATACTTCCATTCATAGAAACTGCTTTTCCAGTTTTTCCATCTGATAAAGCTACATTTCCCACTAATTTAGCATTATTTTTCGCTTGAGATTCATCTAAAACATTCACAGTAAAAGTATCACTACTTTCTAATTCTCCATTACTTACATTTAACTTAAAAGCATATTTTCCAGCTTTATCAACACTTACACCTGTTATTAGCTTACAATTTTAACATTTGCACCACTTGGCTTATCTAAAACTGACCATTTATCAGCTAATGCCATTTGTGGATACCCATCATCTGTAGCTATTCCTGCCAATTTAAATACATCTGATAAATGTATAGTTTGCTGGTTTAGTATTATGAGATGCACATTATTTAAAAGTTACTACAGTATTTTTAGAAGATGATAATTTAACAATAACTGTTACTTTTTTACTATTTAATACTTGAACCTTACCACTTTCTTTTCCACCAACTAATACCTTCATAAGAACCCTTCTTTAATCCTGTAGTTTCAATGTTTAGTTGGTGTTCATTCAGTTAGATTATTTATATTTAATTTAAAACCTGAATTATCTTTATTCACTTCTGCCTTAGTATATTGATATCTATCCAATTAAATATATAATTTTTCATTGATAAAGTTTAATCTTGTACACAATCCATCTAAAGGAGTAACTTTATACAAATTGCCAGTGCTTCTTATTTATAGGTACCCTCCCTTTTTACTATGTAATCATTATTATTTTTATTTATATAATTAATTAAGTGTTTTCTCAATTTATTTATATTTGGCGTTATCAAATTTGATTTTTTAGTCAATTCTAATAAGGCTTTGTCTAAATACTCCATTTCCCTCCAAGCAGATTTACAATGATCACTTATTGCTAACCTTCCAAGTGGCGTCGCTGCGCATATTTTTAGTCCCAAATAAACTAAACTTCTATGCTTTTTTACAAAATTAATACTTCTCTCTGGATCAATCTTATATCCTAACTTAACTAGTACATCACATCCTTCAATTATAGCATCAATAACAGCATTTAACGCTTGTCTATTTTTAGATACCTCTCTAAGATCACAATTCGACATATAGGCCAAATATGCTAGTGGCATAATAAAAACAATATGTGTCTTAAAGAAATCCTCCATATTCATATGATAATGTATTTTAAACCTTGATTTTTTAAATATTTTTTCTATAATAGGTTTATAGTCGTCTTTTCCTTCTAAATCTCCAATATCAAAATCCGGATGTTTGGTATGTACACTTATTACTTTGCCTCCTTCTCGCCTTCCACCAATACTAAAAAAACCAAAAATCACTCTAGGCTTACTCTCTGATGTATTTTTAACTTTGTCACTTATTTCTTTAGCTTTATCTTCATTACCAACAAACACAAATAACGGACAGCTAATATTTTCACTAATAACTGGCAGTACAGCTTCAACTTGTAAGGCTTGCATAACAATAAATGTCACATCATAATAATCATTTGGCAATAATTCTTTTACTACCTTTATTTTATCTACTGTGATTTTCCTTTGCAGCCAATGGCTAATTACTAATCCTTTTTCTTTTATCTCTTTATATCTACCACCTCTAGCTAGAATAGTAACTTCATGACCTACCCTATTTAATTCATAAGCAGCATAAGAGCCTAAAACTCCTGCTCCATATATTAATATTTTCATAAGTTTGTCTCCTCAATCCTTTGCTTTTAAAGCCCAAATTATAATATACAACGCTTAACAGTTTCTACCCATTCTTTGGGATGACATAAAAGAAGTTCTTCATGTGATAAGTTATGTTCCACTATATGGGGTTTTATAAAATGCTGCTGATACCTATTTTTATATTCTTCTCCCATCTTAGCTGCGTAAAAGCAGTGAATGGTTGTTCCACGTGCTTCAATGTCATTTCCAATTCTTGTTATCAAATCCGTATAAAATTGATTTTTCATGCTATTTTTCTTAACAAAAGACATATCAATTCCATTTATGCCCATCATTTTAAGGATATTTTTCGTATATTCTTCTCCCCCATTTTTTATCATTTGCTTTTTAATAAGTTTAGGCACTTTCCCTTTATGTAGTAATTTATATAACAATAAAATCATAATTTTCGTCTTAACTAAAGCTGATATTTTTGAAGCTTGATCTAAATCTAAGCTTCCTAAAATCCCATGCTTCATTTTAATTTTTCCCCTTTTAGCCATCAATCCTACAAGCGAACCACCAAGAGAACAGCCATATACTGCATGTATCTTACCCTGTAATCTTTTGTTTATGTATTCTTCAATTTTTGTCACCTCCGTTGTAATGTCCTGAAATTCTGTTTCCTCTGTCTCATCAAATCCGTCATAGGATATGCATAAAACAAAAAAATCTTTAGCTAATAAATCTATTACCCCGGAGAAGTTATTTTTCCAATGACAAAACGTTCCTGGTAGTAGCATAATGGCTGGATTTTCTTCTTTTCCAAAGTTGTATAACTTCATAAATATAATCCCCCTTATTCCTTCATTCCATTGTAAGCTTTACAATCTTATTATTTTTATTGTAACTAAACGAAATACTTGATGTTATTTTAAATAAGATTGTAATATTCTTAAGTTCATACTAAGATTCCTTTTCAAAATGAAGTCCATAGCAAAGCTTTTCCGTGTACTTTCCATAAGAAATTTCCCATTGAAATACAAATAGCATCTGGATATTCATTTATGAATTTCTGTATTTCACGGTCTAATATTATTGTTCTAGCAATAACTCCCCCTTGCATTTTAGTATTGTAAATTTATTTACTAATAATGAAACTTGTATTTTTAAGTATATAATTAAAACTCACTCTGTTGATATTGATTATCATGTTCATTTACATTCTACCACTTACTGCCATAAACTTCAATGAATAATTTTCCATTTGTATTAAATTTACATAGCAAAATAAAATAAACGACTATGCCTTCTGACATGGTCGTTTATTTTTATTATCATATATCATCATTCACAAATTGAAATATTTCTTCTACAGATTTTCCAAATGCCTTAGCAATATCCATAACTAATTTTAATGATGGATTATATTTTTCATTTTCTAGATACCCTATAGTCTCTCTTCTCACTCCTATTAATTTAGCTAATTTTCTTGTTTCATATTTAATTGTCTGCGAAGTTCATGAATCTTAGTCTTTAATCTTGTCAATTTTACTCACCAACATCTTCATAGTATACAAAAAACACATACCTCCTAGTAAAAATGGAATAACTATAAATTTCTACTTTCCATGTACCTTTTATTATATTTATTAACATAAGTTATAAATATCCAATACCTTCATCATATAAATTTATTTTTTTAACACAAAACTCTCAAGAATTATTTACTTGAGAGTTTCATATTATACATTTTTCAAACTAATTTAATAGGTCATTATTCTAATGTTATAAACGCCACACCCATTTCCTTTAACTTCTTTTTAGTCTTTTTAAACTTTTCATAATTACCAACACCAATAAGTGCTTCATTAAATAAAACCTTATACTGATTATTTATTCCATCAATAGAAGAAGCACCCACACAATAATTGCCATCTACTCCTACTAATTCAAGTTCAGTTGCATTTATCTTTTGCAAATAATTTAATAACTCTTTATTAGAGAAACAGCTTGCTCTTCTTTTTTCAAACACATTGTTAGATACAACAGAAAGTCCAGATACTAATTTTTTAGGCTTTCTACTGATTTCCCAAAAGAATCTATTTACAATATAAATAACTGACTCACTAGGATATTCCAAAATTTTAGCATTAATAGCTTGTATAAGTTCCTTTGCTTTATATGGATACATCCTTTTATTCCTAGAAGTTCCTACATACTCTTCCTGCATATCTATCACTAACAAACATTTCATTAAAACACCTACTTAAAAATTTTGTTCAATAAATTTAATATAGTCTTTTTTTACAACTTCATCAGAATTATTTCTAAACCACTCATAGGATTCCTTTAATCCCTCAAACAATTTTTTCTGTTCTGGTAATAGTTTACTCTGTCTTGTAATATCCAATACATATTCATAATTATAAAAACTAAAATAGTCTCGTTGATTATCATGATTAGTAACATATACTTTTTCAAGAGGTGCCCCCACTACTTTATAGCATAGTTCAACAAAAGTATTTATATCCACTATTTCTTTATTTCCAACATTGAGCACATGTTCATCTGGATGACTTTCTAGAATTTTTTCAATAACCCTACATAAATCTTCTACATGAAAAAATTGTAGTTTCATTTTTCCATCATTGGGAATATAAAATTTTCTGTTCTTCAAAGCACATTCAAATACAAAAGATTCTCTATATACATTTTGCATTGGTCCATATAAATATGGTGGTCTTAAGATATATGCTTTGGGAACTCTTAAAAGTAAATATTCTTCTGCTTCAATTTTATCAGTTCCATATTTACCCCAAATAGAGTTCAAACCAAGCTTTTGATTTTCAGAAAAAGGCTGTTGGTTTGTTTCTGGATAAACAGCAGATGAACTAATAAATATATACTCCTTAAATTTTCCTACTGCCTCTAATAAATTTTTAATGTCTTTTTGATTATACCCGCATACATCAATTATGATATCAAAAGAATACTTGTTTAGACAATCCTTTAAATTACCTCTATCTGCACATATTAAATTAACATCATCTATCTGCTTCTTAGTTCCCCTATTTAAAACATATACTTCATGACCTTTTGTTTTAAAATATTTTGCTACATATTTACTAACAAATACAGTACCACCTGTAACTAATATTCGTTTCATAAAATTCACCCCCTAAACTTACCTTTTGATCATCTAATCTGCTCTAATATGCTTGGATCTTTTATCTTAGTATCCTCGGCTAGCAGTGTTATCTTTGTTATTATTTCAACGCTTCTTGGATCACTATCTATAAATGGCAGGAATATTCTTCCTCTATGCGAAGATGGAACTGAAAGTATATTTACTGCACCACTTCCCATTTTATGAACTATTCCACTACCTAAATGCACAGTATATTCTCCGTATTTTCCAGTGATATATGCGTGTGAGCCTTTTAACCTAACATTGGAAAGCTTCATAAGTTTTAATATCTCTTCTACAATTGCTGTTCTAATTTCAATAGTTGAAAGACTTGCTTCTGGATCTACTCCACCTACATGTGCAACACTTACAACTAAATCCATATCTCTCATTACCTCTGAAAAAATCAATTTTGATATCTTATCTAAACTTATAGGTTTATAGGTTTTTCTATCCTCAAATCTTAAAAATTGGAGCACAGGTGATTCCATGTCTGCTGGTGAAAACCAATTAGCCTCAGCATATACAGTGGCAATAATATTTTCCTTGTAATAAATCTTTTGTAGTCCTTCTTCATCACTTGCAATCCACCCTCTAGTCTTTAAAAGTGCTAAAGTCTTTTTAGGCTGTACTTGATGGCCTGCATATCTTCTGGACAAAGTTTTTTCCTTTAATTCATCAGAATTTGGAAGATATAATTCTCTAAATACTTGCTTAAAAGGTTGTACAATTTTCCTTGAGAATATATCCTTTTGATATTCCCTCCAAACCTTACCTTCATATAAATGAACAGGATGGGCTATTATGACATCATCATTTTCATTAAATTTATAGCTATCATTTTTATAATCAGTTAATGTATCCCTAACTAAATATCCAATAAAGTCTCCTGCTTTAAATAAAAGATTTTTAATTATCGGTTTTAACACTGGATTTTCACATAACTTTATAAGCTCTTCTCCTTTAAAGCTTTCTTTACTTTCCATTGACTCTTCGAAACTTTTTTTGGCCCTTAAGTATTGCTCCTTTAAGTCCTTCTTTAATTGCTTTATTTCTAATATATATTCATTTTTCTTAAGCTTTGTTGGAATGTTTTTTAATTGCTTTCCTGCTTTAGTGCATACCACATCTGCTTGTCCTAAATCATCAACCGTAAGCTTTACTTCAATGTCATCTATTAATTTTGGCTCTAAATAGGATAGTACACTTTGAATTTTAGCTGTTTCCATATTCCAAACTAATCTATTTACATCTGAAAAGCCAGCATTTCTAGCAAGGTTAAGTAATGCAATTTTTGCACTTCTAGCTTCGCTTGCTCTTCTTTGAGCGCCAAACTTTTTACTTTCCTTAATAAACTCCTGAATATATTCATAACGCTGTAATACATCCTTTTCATTCTTAACAGGAATTAATCCATAGGTAAGTAAATAATCCTTGTTTCTCTTATCTATAACTCTTTTTTTAACTTCTTTAAGCTTAAGCTTTCCTAGCGTAGCATCCGCAAAGAGCTGGGACCTTTTATGCATAGACCCTCCAGCAATATATTTTGCACTATCATATATTTCCTTAAATCTCTTTTGTCCAATTGTTTTATAAGCTTCCTTAAACCAAGCTTGGTCGAAGGCACCATCCTTTAAATCCCCTACTGATATAGGCGTATATCTTGCTATAATTGCAGCTTTCTCCTGTGAAAAGTAATCATTAACATGAGCATGAAAATATAAACAAGCTGACTTTAAACCATCATACCCTATATAATCTGAAACTATATCCAGCCACTGTGGTGAGTACATAGCAGCCTCAATCAACTGTTTTGTAGTTACTTTATTACCCTTTAGTGCTTTCTTTAAACTTTCCTTATTTTCTTCTTCTTTAGGATAACAGCATTTCAGTAAATGACTTAATATAGCTTTCTTCGTACAATCTCCACCTACATAGTTATATCCTCTTACATAGGTATCTTTCTCTGAATTTAATACTATGTTTGCAAAAATATTAACTCCATGACATTTTTGAATTTGAGCTGCTAGTTTTGTTACTTCTGTATCTAAATCGCCCCTTGCAGCTTCGATTTCTGCAATAACCTCTGCTGCTTTTTCACCTAATTTTAAAAGTTTTTTGTATTTTTCTACCCCTTTTTTGTAATATGAATTTGAACACGTAATACTATATATGTTTTCCGCACTTCTAGGCCTTTCAATAATTTCCTTAAAGCCCTCATTTTCATCAATAATTCCTAGTTCAAGTGCCCTGCCAAAATAATTTAGATTCAAAGCTCCCGGTGCATAGTAATTACTAGCTTTATAGTAATTATAGGCAATAGAGAAAGCTTCTTTAAAGGATTTCTCATCATCTTTTGAATTTTGTAGCATTGAGCTAATCCAATGTTGTATATGAGCTGCTGAAGCTACATAATTCCTGGTATTACTTCTACTGTAGCTGAAATATCTATCTTTTTCACAGTATTCCTCCAAATGCTTTTCAGTTGGTATTTTTTCATATATGTCCTGTACTATTCTTTTGCTAATTCTGAATTTTTCCTCTTTCGGAAGTTCATCTTCCAACAAGTGAATATAACCTTGCACATGCTTATAATATTTTTTGTTTTTTCTATCTCTTTTAAGTTTTTTAAAAATAACGTAATTGAAGTTACTTTCTAAAAAGTCCTCATACCAACTGTTATATCGTATATATTCTCCTTCATCAATCATACTTATGTAAAAATCAAGCTCCATTAGTTTCCACAAACCAAGTTGATTTTCCTTTGCAAAGTCTCTTACCTTATCTCCTATAGGATAATTATCTAAATTATTGATATTATTCTTCCTGTCAAAGGGAATAAGATAGTATGAACCACCTAAGGTTACTGTTGTCTTTCTATCATCCCATTCTGTCACTTCATATTCAAAATGACGATTTTCATGTATTAAATCAGTAAATTTATCAAAAATATCTTTTGCATACTCATAATCCATTGAAAACTCGTAGGTTACTTTTCTATCCTCTTCAATCTTTAGTGGAGTATATTCCTTAGAAGGCTTATACAACCCAAAGCCATTTTTAAAACTCCCTTTATCCTCACTTCTATTTTCAAATGTATCCTTTTCTATGTGAACATGCTCTAAACACTTTTCAATTATATCCTTATAGCTTGAGTTATTTTCAATATTTTTTACAATTTCTATTGCTGCTGTGCTTTTATTTTCTTCTTTACTTTCTGCTAAGCTTTTAACAGTATAATAAAGTTTTTCGCTTGGCTGTCTAATTAAAAGCTTTATTATATTTTTCCTTAAATCCCCATACTTATATTTAAGTAAATTTTGTATATAAATATAGTCTTCATCATTTAATTCTATACTTTTAACACTTTCAAAAGCCTTCATTCTTACCATTTGACTTCTATCACCTAAAGCTTCGATTAGAGCTTTCTTCTGATTTATATTTTGAGTATTTTTCAGAAATTCTTCCATAAAAAACACTCTTGTGTATACTTCCATTTTATTTTTATAAGCTATAAGTGTATCTATTATAGCCTGGTCTTTTGTAGTTCCTACTGCTATCATTAATTTTTCCACTAGTACCTTCACATCAAGGCTAACATTAATCCAAGGGAAAACCACTTTGCTGTACTTTATTTCTTTTTTTGGCATTGCATCAATAATTATCTTTAGCTTATCGAAAAGTTCTTTTCCATAATATTTACTTCCCAAGCTTTTATACCTCTTAAGCCCTCTTGAAGCATATCTTACACCTAGGTTATTAAATATATTTCTAACAGCTAAGGCTAATATCTCCAAATCCTTCTCTTCTAGCATTTCACAGAATTTCTTGTGCATTAAGGTATATTCCTGTGTTTCAAATAAAAATTCAAGTGCCAACAGTTTTTTATATTTATATTCACTTTTAAGTAAGCCCTCTAATATTTCTTCTGTGTCTTTAATTTCATCAAAAGCTACCGCCCAAAGGCCTATATAAATTAAAAGATTTTCCTTCGAAGCTATACAATTATTTTTATATTCTTCATCTATTAAACATGTATATGCTGCTTCAAAAGCCTTTTTTATAACCTTTGGCTTTTCCACCTCTAAATTTAGACCAGTCCATGTACAAAAAGCTCTAACTACAGAAGAAAATCTTATTAGATTGTTATCTATTATAATTTTAAGAATGTATATAAAACCTTTTCTAGAACCTTCATCAATGCTTTCAACTATTGACTGCCTTAACCCCTCTTGAAGCTTTGCCGCCAGTAAAAGCTCACCTATCATTTTATGAGCCTCGTAACTTTCACTCATTAAAAGACCTATAATCATTTCTCTCGTTATTATTGAAGTATTATTGTCGTTATATATAACCTCTTTAAGCTTATTTAAAACCTCATTTTCATTATTATCTATTTTTACTGCTATAATATCTGAAATAATACCAATGTATTTATATTCCTCACTTTGACCTTGAAAATATTTATCAAGTGAAAATCCTGACGCCACCCAATATGTATATTCCCTTAACTTATTAATGTTTTTATTAAGATACAATTTTGATTCTTTTTTACTTTTATAAGATCTTCTATATCCGCCCAAAGAGTAACAATAGTTTGAGGCTTTATTCCAAATTGTTTTAAATATTTTTGCATTTTCTTTATCAAGTAAAAGCTCCAAAAAACTGTACCTATCACCTTCAAATATTTCATCTATAGATTTAGTATTTTCAGTCCATAAAGCTTCTATAAGTTTCTCATAAGTAGCCTCTACTTTTCCATAGCCGGCCTCAATATAATTTTTAAAAAGCTCTATAATTTTTATTGCTTCACCATTTTCAACAGCTTCTTCGTTTAAAATCTTTTTTAAATGCTTTATAGTTACTTTTTCTCTTTCGTTATAATAAATCATATTATTTCTCCTTTGCCTACCACAATCTTCCTGATAGCATTGTAAATTTAATAAAGGTTAGAATATCTCCATCTCTTAAACCTATAGGTGTATCTAATTTTTCAGTTTCATTATCATTTATAAATACCTTATATATACCATCTTCAAAAGACACAAAAGCGTTTTGTAAAGCTTTACTTAAATTTTGTTTAGTGTCATTGTACATACTGCCAAATGCAATTTTACCAAGTTCCGCTTTTTCTTGTATTTCTTTATCAGTTAGATATTCTACTAGTTTTTCTTTTTTTAAATTATCATTAAAGTCTTTAACATTTTGAGTTATAACTTGCTCTATTAAGTCTCTTAAAGTATTGGGAACAACTTCTAAAATCATTTCTTCTTTTTCTATATAATTCTTCCGTGATCCTGCCTGTTTTACATTTAAATATATTTTCATATATCCTCCAAATATTTTTAAATACTTTTAAATATTGTAACAAAAAAACTGGCGATAAACCAGTTTTTTAAATGTATTCTTTATATTTAGAAAATTATCTTGTAAAATTTTAAGTTTTAATCAAAAGGGCCGTTACAAAACTAAAAATAGTTTTGTAACAGCCCCTCCCTTCAATAGCTTTTAAAGTTTACTCAGTTTTAAATTTTTTTGTTAATGAATTGAGATCTACCGCCATATTACCTAATTCTTGTGCAGATGCCGTCATTTCCTCTATGGAGGCTACTTGTTCTTCTGTTGCAGCCGATATATTTTCAATTTCTCCAGTTACTTTTCCTGAAAGTTTAATCATATTTTTAAGGCTTGAGTTTATATCCTTTTCTTCTTTATTTATAAAGTTAATAGATGAATTTACCGCTTCCATTGAAGTTTTTATTTGATCAATTGAATTAAATATTTGTGAGAAATATTCGTTGGTTTTATCAATTACAGAAACACCCTCTGAAACATCCTGCATACTCTTATCCATAACCTCAACAGCAATATTTGTTTCATCTTGTATTCCAATTACTATTTTACTTACCTGTTCAGCCGCTTCTCCAGACTGTTCAGCCAATTTTCTAACCTCATCAGCTACAACTGCAAATCCCTTACCTTGCTCTCCGGCTCTAGCAGCCTCTATTGCCGCATTTAATGCTAATAAATTTGTCTGCTCAGAAATACTTTTAATAACATTTGTTATTTCACCTATAGACTTTGAATACTCATCTAGCTTTTTAATTACGACAGCAGTTGAGTTAACTGACTTATATATATTATTCATGCTAGAGGTTACACTAGTAAGCGAAGTACTTCCAAGCTCTGATGAACTAGATGCATGCTTAATGGCATTTGATACAATTTTTGATTTTTCAAGCATATCATCCATGGTTCTATCTAAGTTAGCTACATTAGAATTAATGTTGTCTATACTTAAATGTACATTCTCTATGCCTTGAGATACCTCATTGGTATTATTAGCTGTATTCGTTGCTGCAATAGATTGCTGTTCAGAAACACTAACCATTTCATTTGAAGAATCTGATACCCGCTGAGAGTAATCTTTTATATTAATAACCATATCTCTTAAATTGGATACCATTTTTTCAAAAGATTTAGAAAGAATACCGAGTTCATCCTTACTAGAAATATCTATAGATTTTATACTTAAATTACCTTCTGATATATCATTTGCCGCATCTGCTAATACAGTTATTGGTTTAGTACCCTTTCCTAATATGAAGAATACTAATATACAAGTTATAGCCAATATAACAATTCCAATAACAGCTGTCAGTATAGAGCTATTTATACTACTTTTTATTGCAACATTCTTAGAAATTTCGGAACATATAAGCCAACCTGTTTTTTTATCCTTTACATAACTTATAAGCTTAGTAGTTCCATCCTTTGTTACCTCTACAGAACCATTATTACCTGAGAGACCGCTTTTTACAAAATCATACTTACTCATATCCGTTCTCTCATCTAAAGACTTAAAATCCTTTGTTGGATCAGCAATCATCTTTCCTGTAGAATCTAATATATAAACAGTTACATCCTTAGATGATAATTCTTTTACAAAATCCTTCATAATTGACAGTTCCATGGTACCTTGAATTACACCAACTATATCTCCTTTTTCTGAAGTTCTTATTGGATTAGCTAATACCGCAATAAGCTTTCCATTACCCTTAGATATAAGTATTTCAGATACTACATCCTCGTTACCCTTAATAGCTTTTTTATAAAAGCTACGATCTGCTACATTAGATAGAGAACTATTATCATCAGATCTAACTATCTGCTGTCCTGAACTATTTGTAACCACCATACTATTTATGTATGGATAGAGTTTAACATCTTCTGCTAGTACAGGCTTGATTTTATTTACATCTAAAGATCTAACTGCAGGATCTCTTGCTAAAACTTTTAGCCCTCCCATAGAATTTTCAATAATACCATTGATTTTTTCTTTTATAATTTGAGAAGTCTTATAGTTCTTATTTAATGCATTTTCAGTTGCAGCATTTTTTGAGAAATAAAAATTCAATACTAGAAAAAATATTAATGGTAATGTACTAGATATTATCAAAAGCATTGTAAGCTTTTTTCTTATACTCATTAAAGTTATCCCTCCTTAAAAGCCATTTAAAAGTTATATCGATTACGTTTAATATTAGCTTCAATGATTTTTATAGGAGTATTTGGAATTCCCTTCCTTTTTCAATGCTTCTTATTATTCACTACTTGTCTTAGATTTGTATTTCTCACTTACATATAGAGATATTTATTAAATAAATTTATTAATAAAAGAAGAAGGTTTCACATTCGCATAAAAAATAATATGCTAATATGAAACCTCCAATTATTTAATTTTACAGATTTACATACACTCTGTTAATATTGTCTCAATTTCCTTTGTAGTTAAAACTCGATATCCTCCTGGAAGAATAAAGCTTGATTTAGCTATATCTGAAATCATATCCTCTGTTACACCAAGCTCACTAATTTTCATAACAAGTCCTAATTTATTCATATATTCTTCCATTGCATCAAGACCTTCTTTTGCAACCTCTTCATCTGTTTTACCCTCTGGATTCACGTTCCATACATTGATAGCATATCTTTTGAATTTATTAAGACCATCCTTCATTATAAATCTATAATATGGTATAGATACTGCTGCTAAAGTCATGCCATGAGTTGCATTTGTATAAGCGCCTACTTGCTGTCCAATCATATGCACCATCCAGTCTGTTGACTTTCCCTTGGCTACAAAGGTATTAAGTGCCCATGTAGAAATCCACATAATATTACTTCTTGCCTCATAGTCTTCTGGATTTTTTACAGCAATTAATGAACTATGGATTAAAGATTTCAAAAGACCTTCCATTACATAGTCAGAAGTATTATCATCTGTGTTTGAAAAATATTGTTCTAAAATATGTGACATTATATCAAAAAAACCTGCTACCATTTGATATTTGGGAAGTGTATAAGTGACCTTTGGATTCATTATAGAAAACTTAGGGAATACATTTTCGCCAAATACTTTACCAATCTTCAATTTATCTTTTGTATTTGTAATAACCGCTCCACCATTCATTTCACTTCCTGTTCCTACCATTGTAAGAATTGTTCCTACAGGAACTACCTTATTATCTGGCTCTTCCATTCTGAGATAAAATTTCTCCCATGGATCTTCATTGCAGTGAATAGCTGCTGATAATGCCTTTGAATAGTCAACAACTGAACCTCCCCCAACTGCTAGTATAAAATCAATGTTGTTTTCACGAGCTAATTTAACTCCCTCGTATAGCTTATCTAATGTAGGGTTTGACATAACACCTGAAAGCTCTGTAACTTTTTTCGAACAATCCTTTAAAATTGTAATTACCTGATCATATATTCCATTTTTCTTAATGGAACCTCCTCCATATACGAGAAGAATATTTTCTCCATAATTTTTTAATTCACTAGAAAGATTACTGATAGCATCCTCTCCAAAATATAATTTTGTTGGATTACAATAACTAAAATTCCCTAACATCCTTTATTCCTCCTAATATCATATATTTACTTTTACTTAATTATTAAATATTATTTACAAACTGTATTGTTTTATTTCTATGAACAATAACTATCATACAACTTAAACTTAACTTTAAGTCAAGACTTTTTTTAATACTTTTCCCGTAAAATGAAAAGGTAATATTATACTAACAAAAGCCCCCAAGTGCTTTATTTTCACTTAAGGGTTCCTCAAACATATTAACCTTATACAATATTTTATTTTCTATCTAAATTAAAACAGTAAAGCAAATGGATTTGCCATCTTCACTTTTTGCAAAAATCTTTCCTCGATGCCTCTCTACAATAGACTTTGCAATTGAAAGTCCAATTCCATATCCTCCCGTCTCCCTTGATCTTGAAGAGTCTGACCTATAAAACCTATCAAATAGCTTATTTAAATTTTCTTTATCTATACTATCTACTGTATTATATACTTCTATCTTTATGCTTTTCTTTATACTCCTTAATGAAATTTTTATAGTTCCATTATCATTAGAATATTTAATAGCATTGTCAACAAGAGTAGAAATAAGCTGACGTATACCGTTTTCCTCTCCCTTAAACATAACACTAGATTGAACATCCATTAAAAGCTTTTTATTCTGCTTTTCTGCAATAACTTGAAAAGACTTGGTTATTTCAACTGCTACTTTGCTTAAATCAAAATCAGAAAATACTAAATCTAAATTTTCATTCATTTTAGAAAGCATCAAAAGATTTTTCACAAGCCTATCCAATCGATTAGACTGATTTCTAATACTTGTAATCCATTCATTTTTGCCAGAAGTAAGTTCAAGCACATCGGCATTAGCTGAAATTATTGCAAGAGGAGTCTTAATTTCATGTCCTGCATCTGTAATAAATTGCTTTTGTTTTTCCATACTTTCAATAATGGGATTAATTGCCTTTTTAGAAAAAACAGATACAAGAATAAATACACAAATTAAAGTTACTAAAGCAACAATACAAGAAATTATTAAAAATAATGTAGCTTGTTGTATTTGCATTCTACAATCTACAAATACAAGCATATAGCCATAAGGTTCATTTACAACAGAATATTTATATACATCTTTATAACCACTTTTTTTGCTGCCACTTAATATTTTATTAGCATATTTAATCACCTCTCCCGAAGTAACGGCAGCCACATGTTCCGCATCAATTTCTTTAATATTATTGTTTTTATCTACTTTCACCACAAAATATCTTGTTTGAAATTGTGTTTCAGGATTCATTTCAAAACCAAACTTTTGCATATCATCTCTTTTATAATTTGGAAATGCCCCTTGGTTTTCTGAGAGAATCTTAATCTCTTCATTTACCTTATGGTCCATCTGATAAAAACTAACTGCATTAATTGAACCAAGGAGAATAAACACAACCAAAGCTAGTGATCCCATTGTAATCATAATAAATCTTCTCTGTAATTTTTTCATCATTTGCATTAACACTCCTTGCCCTTTAATTTATATTTCAAGTATGTATCCACTATCAACCTCTTTAATTTTAATATTAGCTTCTAAAGCTTCCAGTTTCTTACGTAAATACGATATGTACACCCACACCACATTTATTTCAGCTTCTGAGTCCTTCTCCCAAACCCTCTCCATAAACTGCTTTACTGAAATTGAACGTTTGGTATTATTCATTAACATCTGAAGCATTTGAAATTCTTTATTTCCTAGTATAAGTGAAGATTTTTCATTTGATATTTCATAATTCTCCTTATTAAGGCTTATATTTCCCACCTTAATTAGGTTCGGTGTAAACTCAGATTTTCGTCTTGTCATAGCACGAAGCCTAGCAAGAAGCTCTCCCATAGCAAAAGGTTTACCTAAATAGTCATCCGCTCCTTTGTCTAGTCCTAAAATTCTATCTTCAATTTCCGCTTTTGCAGTAAGCATCAAAACCGGTGTACAAATTCCCTTTTCTCTTAATTGTTCTAATACCTCAATACCACTCATTTTAGGCATCATAATATCTAAAACAAGTGCATCATAACTTTCAGAAAATGCATGTTCAAGTGCCTCTGCGCCATCATATACAGCATCCACTGAATATTTATTAAACTTTAAAATAGCAACCAATGCATTTGATAATTCTTTTTCATCTTCAGCCAGTAATATCTTCATCCTTACTTTTCACCTCTATATTATATTTGTGTTATCATATCACGAATAGTCTGTAAATTTAAATCCGTTGAAGCGATTTCATCTGAACATCTCTTTAATTCTGAAACAATCATCTTTTCATTATCAATATTCTTTTTATATTTTAACTGATGTTCTAAGCTTGCCCAACAATCCATTGCAATAGTACGAATTTGCAGTTCACAATATACCATTTCAATTCGATTTTCTAAATGTATTGGCACTTGTAATATCATATGGTAACTGCGATATCCACTCTGTTTTGGATTACGAATATAGTCCTTTTCATTTACAATTACAATGTCCTTCTGCTTTTTTAGCATATCTACAATCCAATAAATATCATCTAAGAACCTACATATAACACGTATTCCAGCTGCATCATGTGTTTCTTTTAAAGCACTTTCAATATTAACGGGCAAATTTTTACGCTTTAATTTTTCTTTCATACTCTTAGCTGATTTGATCCTTGCCTTGCAGTGCTCTATTGGATCTTCACATTCATCGTTAACTTTATATTTTCGAATAATGTCCAATATTGAAATTGTTTCAATAATAGCTCCTTCCAATAATACATAGGATTCTTTATAGAACTCTTTTTCAAGAGATGATGTTTCACATTTAATACCATACTTAAGTTGCTGCAAAGTATATCCCCTCCATTTAAATTCCCAAAAATAATTTTCTATTCATTCAACATATTACACTATAATAAATTAGTAATTATGGGTTCTGTGTGAATTTTTCGTAAACTGAAGATAAATTGAAAATTGATTAAAGTAAAATTAATTATAGTATGTGGCTATTATATTGGCTCAAACAACAATGCAAAGTTATACCTATTGATACTAGTGATGCTGTGATGACACATTAAGAGGGGCTGTTGCAAAACTAAAAAATAGTTTTGCAATAGCTCCTTTGTTGTATATAAAAAATGTGAGTTCCGAAGAACTCACATTGATTGTATAATTAAATTATGAACGTAACTAAATTATACACAAAAAATTATAATCAATTTAATGATAATTTGCAACTTATATTACCATTAAATTTAGAAAACTTAATACCAGAAGATGATTCGGTTCGTTTGCTAAGCTATTTGTTGGAGGGATTAAATTATAAAAAATTGTACAAGGCGTATTCTTCCGTAGGAAGAAAATCAGCAGTTGAACCCAAAATCATGTTCAAAATAATATCTTATGCTTATTCTCAAAATATTTATTCAAGTAGAAAGATAGAAAAAGCATGCAAAAGAGATATAAATTTCAAATGGCTACTTCAAGGCTTTAAAGCACCTGATCACGCTACTATAAGTAGATTTCGAAAAAAATATCTTTCAAATGAAGTGATTGAAGATTTATTTTATCAACAAGTTAACTATTTAGCTAAAGAAAAAGAATTATTATTTGAAAATGTATTTATCGATGGTACTAAAATTGAGGCAAATGCCAACCGATATACTTTTGTTTGGAAGAAAGCTATTTATAAAAATGAAGGTAAGATGTTTGATAAAATTATTGCTCTTGTTAAAACCATTAATCTTGAAAGATTAATGAAATTCACTATTGAGAGAGAAACTTTGATTGATGATATAAACAAAATTCTTCAATGGCTTTTATTTGAAAAAGAAAAAAGAAATATAGAGTTTGTTCATGGAATCGGTAAAAGAAAAACTGCAATTCAAAAGTGGATAGAACAACTATCACAATATAAAGAAAGACAAGAAAAATATAATTTAAGTAAGAAAATATTTTCAAAAAGAAATAGCTATTCTAAAACTGATACTGATGCAACTTTCATGCATATGAAAGATGATCATATGAGAAATGGTCAATTAAAACCTGCCTATAATGTACAAATAGCAGTTGATAGTGAATATGTAACTGGTGTTGGAGTATTTGATGATAGAAATGATATAGCAACATTAATACCAATGATTACTAATATGCAAGAAAAAATTGGTCATAAATATACTAATGTGATTGCAGATTCTGGTTACGAAAGTGAAGAAAACTATTTGTTTTTAGAGTCTAATAATCAAATACCATATATAAAACCTCAAACTTATGAGAAATGGAAAAAAAGAAGTTTTAAAAACGACATCAGTAAGCGTGAAAATATGAAATATGATGTTAAAACAGATACATATATTTGTCATAATAATAGAAAATTATTCCCATCATATATTATTCATAAAAAATCTGCAAGTGGGTATACGTCTGAGGTTACTGTTTATGAATGTGAAAATTGCGATAACTGCACTTTGAAATCAAAGTGCACAAAAGCAAAGAATAACCGAAAAATGCAGGTTTCAAAGACTTTTATTAAAAAGCGTCAAATTTCATACAACAATATCAAAACTGAATTGGGAACTAAATTGAGAATGAACAGATCTATTCAAGTTGAAGGTGCGTTTGGAATTTTAAAAAGCGACTATGAATTCAAAAGATTTTTAACACGTGGAAAAAATAGTGTAAAAACTGAATTTATTTTGCTTTGTTTTGGATATAACATTAACAAATTACATTTAAAAATCCAAAATGAAAGAACTCAAAAGTATCTTCACGAATTAAAAACTATTTCCTAATTATGGAATAATATAGTTAGGTTTATTTTAGTGCGTCAAAATCTCATGGAAATTCAAATAATTAATATAGTATTTAAAATATTAGGCAATTTTATAGCTTAAACAAAAAAAGAGCATCGCTCATGATTAATTTTAATCATTTTGCGACACTCCCTTTATTAGATTGAAGCTCTAACAACTTCAATTATACCAAAATGTTATATGCAATTTTTAGTTATATATTGCCATACTTGCAAACCAAATTTATATGCTAAAGAAATTACTGTTTGATTATATTTAATATCATGACCTACTAACTTTGTAATTTGAGCTGCTGGCAATGGTTGTTCTAATATTTGAAACCTATCTAATTCCATATAATGTTCTTCATTAATACTTTCATTATAATCATCAATCTCTGGAATACCTGTAGCAATTCCCCTTGCTATTATGCCTTTTCCATTACTATATAAAAAAACTAAATCATTTGTTTCTATTTCATCTATATAATATTTCCATGGTGCATAATATGCAGAGCATTTCTTTTTCTCTATCATATTATCTTCATCATTACGATTGTTAGATTTATTGGTATTAATAATATATACTTTTGGCATACTATTACCTCCCTTTTATTTTTTTAACATAAAATTATTTGTTAATAGATCATTTAAATGCATATCAAATTGTTCTTTTGTCACCGCTTCCTTGGATTTTAATCTCCATAACTTAATTCTCATATGCTCAAGAGCAAAATCCTTTTTCTTATCTCTGTCCATCTGTTGAGATTTTTTATGGGACTTTCCATCAAGTTCAATTACCAAAATAGGTTTACCAATACGATTATCATAGATTGTAAAATCTAAATGAGCATTATTTATAATAAACTGTTTGATTAAAGGGTTTTTCTCTAAAAACTTCTTATCTGTTACCACACTAGCTAATGGAAGCTTCATAACTAAATGATATTCGTGATGTTGTTGAGTATAGCTATCAATGTATTCTTTAACTGTTTTCTCAAAAATATTATCACAATTTTCTACCACTGTATAAGTCCTCATCTGCTGATATAAATAATCAAAAAGACACACCGTCTTATCTGGTATTGTTTTACCATAGGCTTCTATGTACTCAATTAAGTTTCTCGTGTTTACATTGTTTTGCTTGAAAAAATCAACATCTGTTACCAAAACAAATTTCGTTTTAGCTCTTGAAACAGCTACATTTATCAATTCCTTTGAAAACAAATTTTTTTCTCCCTTCAAATGATTTATAGCCATATCTATATTGTTCAGAACGGTACAGAAATAAACTTCATCCTCTCCCTTTCCTTGAAAAGTATGGATTGTACCACATTGTTTCTCATTGTATTTTCCTTTCAATTTAATAGCCTGTTCATGAAATGGTGTGATAATAAATTTTCCTTCAACATCTGAACCTATTGCGTTATCAATAGTTACAATTTCTCTTAAATTAAAAAATGAATTATTCTGTGATTCAACATATTTACCCTTATTATCATCTATCAAAATCATTGCATCATCACTTGCATTTTTATATATTATAAGCTTATTATCATAGAAATAACGGTTACAATAATTTATAATAGTATAATTGCATCTATAATGTTCTAATAACAAATTAGATACTGGCTTAGTGGTTTTTGAAATAGTACTTAAGAAGCTTTCTTTTGTATAATCATATTCCTCTTCCACTTTGTTACTAATATCACTTGAGGATATATTGGTAATTGCTGGTAATTGCTTATTATCCCCAACTATTACTATCTTCTTAGCTAAATATAGAATAGGTAAAGCTGATAAAATATCACATTGTGAAGCTTCATCAATAATAATACAATCAATTTTTGTAGCATCTTTAAAAAAAGAATAAAAATTAGCTAGCACACCATCCACTGTAGTCAAAACAACAGGATATATGCTTATTAAATCATCCTTACACTTCTTCGCACATGTATCATCATCGCTGTTTTTTATTTTAGAATAAATATTCTCATAGACTTTACTATCATATTTCTCCTTCAAATTTTCTAATAACAACTTCTTGGATAATTCTATATACTCATCTTTATATATTTTACTGATTTTATCTTGCAATTGCCTTAAATTTTCATTTTCTAACTTCTTCTCTAAATCTTCAATTTCAATTTTTAAAAACTTTTCTTCCAAAAGGCTTTGAAGCACAACCCCATGACTTTCCAAATTAGTTAATGGCATTCTCCACTTAAAATACGTTAAAATCTTCTTAATAAAGCCTATCTTTTTCCCCTCTGCCATCTTCACTAATAATCTAGCTAATTTATCTAGATCTTTCTTTATATTTTGGGAACTACTATTTTTACCATTGATTTTTGTTACTAGCTGCTCATATGTAAAAAATCCATATGCTTCTCTACGTTTTATTAAATGTCTATATTGATTTTTAAATTCACTTAGTTGGTTTTTATGTAAAATCAAATCATTTAGCTGTTTCTCTAAATGTGCTAATTGATCACATAATGTATTCATTTTTTCCTTTTCAGCTTCTATTGTTTCAATTATTATATCTTTCAATTGCTGCTGATATGTTAATATTTTTTCTTCTAATATACCACTTAGTTCATCCATAACTTCTTTATTTCCTAAACGAATAAAAAAATCTGGAATGGGCATTTTTTCTAGTTCTTCTACAACATTATTAATAGCAGAATTGTTTTTTGACACTATTACTACTTTTTTATTTTCATATACCATGTTGGCAATAATACTAAGAATTGTAGTAGTTTTTCCTGTACCTGGTGGTCCCTCAATGATAGAAATCCTGTTATTTAAAGCTGATTCTATTGATTTCTTCTGTGATATATTAGATTGCTGAAGTAATAAAATAGGGTTTTTGGATTTATTACTCTTATTTAACTTTCTATCATCACTATTTTTTCCTGTAAAATAGAAAAATAGAAGATTATCACTTTGAGTATGCAAATTTTCAAAAATCAATTGATAAATAGTTGTTTTGAAATCCCAGTATTTATAATCAAATGTTCCTTCCTTTTCCCTTTGTTGCAGTAATTTTAATATTTCAAAATAGTATAGTTTAAAGTTTTCAATAGTAGATTTTATATCCTTCTGATTATATTTTTCACTTATTTTATAATAACAAAATTCTTTTTCAATTTCTTTGTCTTTGAACTTACAGTTTTTGATATTTTGAAGTCTTATTTTACCCTCTTTACCACTATTTAAAAACTTATACGAAACCTTTTGGGTGTCATATTGTAATACACTAATAGCAAATTTATTTCCTTTTACACTCTCTATCTCCAAGGGCTTCTTTTTATGTATCGCATATTCTAAATACTCTTTTATTCTCATTTTTCTATCTCCAAGATTTGTCATACTAATAACTTGTTCTCTCTAAGTTAATATCAATGATTATTATAACATATTTAGAAAATACTAGAATACAAATTTTCAAAGTGTGTAGCTTACTATTTAATGTATTCACCATTTTATATTAACATTAAATATAGATATTAAAATTTTGACGTTTATGTTTAAAATAATAAGAATATTAATGTCCCATTATAGAAGACTTCTTGATTTTTAAATATATTAAAATATCCTAGTAGCGCAATAGTAAGCTTTACTAGGATTAATTTTATTTCTTATCTTAAATTTTTAGAAAAGTTAAAGTTGCTTTTATTTATGCCTTTTGCTTTGTCGTTTTAGGGGAGCTTTTAGTTCAGAGGATTTATCTTCATAGCTTGTATGGAGTAAAGATTCAGCTTTCTTCCCATCGGGATCACCCATATAGTTTTTGTACATATCCTGAAGCTCAGGATTTTCGGCAGAAATTCTAGTAGGCAAATTTTTGTCTATTTGTCTTAAAACATTTCTTCTTAAATCAATATAACTAGTATCTAAAACTTTACCAGTAGCTTTATCATAGTATTCTATATTTATGGTCTTGGTTCTACAAAGCTTGCTGCATAATGTACAACCTACACACTTATTTTTGTTAGTTTCAGCACGACCATTTATGTTATAAGCTATTGCACCTACAGGACAGTTTTCTATACAGGTTCCACAAGCTATACACTTATTTTCATTTACTTGTGATTTTTTTTCTATTCTAGGTGTCCCACCTCCATTAACACAACCGCCAGGACAAGCCATAACTTCAATAAAAACATATTCTCTCCATTTATCACTACTTAAGAATTTGTCCATTTCATATAAGCCGCTTATAACAGCAACCTTCATAGGTTCATTATTAATAATTACCTGTGCTTCCTTAACTGAAGTATACGCATCTACAGGTGTAAATTTAATATCATATACTTTTGACAAATCACCTTTCAAGTAATAGGTAACAGTTCTAAGTGTAGACTCCATAACACCACCAGATGCACCAAATATTATAGCTCCACCAGTATAATCACCCATAAACGAATCTGCTTTTTCAGAAGGGATAGCATTTATATTTATTCCCTTTTCCTTTAATAGTTCAGCATATTCCCTAATAGTTAGAACTACATCAATATCCTTATAATCATCTCTACCCATATTAGGTTTTTCAGCTTCATATTTTTTAGCAGTGCAAGGTTTAATGGAGATTGTGAATATATTTTTAGGTAAAATTTTAAAGGTATCTGCAAAATAAGTTTTAATGGCAGCTCCCATCATTTGCTGAGGTGATTTAGCTGTAGATAAATAATTTAAAATCTTAGGATGAAAAAGTTCAGCATACCTAACCCAAGCCGGACAGCAGGAAGTGAACATCGGAAGCTTCTCTTTAGTGGATATTCTTTTTATTAATTCAGTACCTTCTTCTAATATAGTCATATCAGCTCCAAAATCAGTTTCAAATACTTTTTGAATTCCAAGCTTTCTAGCAGATGCCGCTATTTTACCCTCAACATTTGTACCTATTGGAAGATTAAATTCTTCTCCCAGTGTTGCCTTTAGTGAGGGTGCTGCTATTGATACTAAATATTTACCACTAGTTAATGCTTCTTTAACTACATTAATATCATTTCTTACATTAATGGCCGTAGTAGGACAAATAAGAGTACATTGCCCACAATATATACAGCCAGTATTGGAAAAAGTACCTTGTTTGGGAATTACTGTCCTTCGACCTTCATCTATTGCTTTCAATACTGAAATACCAGTCTTTTCTGCACAAGCTATAGCACAACCTGTACAACCAATACATTTTTTCTTGTTAATTTGAATAATGTTATCAGATTGAATTCTAGAAATTTTCTTTGATTTACTCACATCAAAACTCCAAAATTATTACTACATTTATAATTAATACAAAGCTATAAGATTTAGTACATAAAACTAATTTTTTAAAGAGCCTATAAAACATATAAACAAGAAATAGTAGATTTTAATGGATTACGATAAACTCCTGAATACTTAACCTTGAATATGCAAATATCGAAATTTAATAATACTTCCATAACAACCAATTCCCTATCTTACCCTCATTTTTCTATTCATATTTATTTTACTGTTTCCTCGATAATTAGGCATAATTTTAAATTTAATCATAGCTTTATATTCCTTACCTACTTTACATATTTTATCTTCAACTATTTTTCTTATTTCATTTTCTTTCTTTTCTAGCCTCATGGGTAGACTTATATCAGCATGAATAACTTTATGCTTTTGAGCTTGTACAATTCCAAAATTCTTAACTAGAATTGCTTCATCAATCTTCTTAATTTCTTCAACTATTCCAAAATATATTTGTTTTTCATTTTCATCATTTAATAGATAGCTCATCTGAATTACACTATCACATCCTAACTTCTCATATAATTCATATGAAATATCTTCTGAAATACCTTTTATAAGTTCAGAATTTTCCTGGTCATAAACTTCTATTTCCATGGCTACCATGAATTTTCCAACACCATAATCATGAATGGTCATTTCCTTGATGTTTTCAACCACTCCATACTGCTTCACAATCATTTCAATTTTATCTATTAGTTCTTTATCTGGAGCCTTCCCAACAATCCTTTTTCCTGTCTCACTTATAGAAGAATATCCTGTATAGATAATAAATACAGAAACAATCATTCCACACCAGCCATCTATTTTCCATCCGAACGCAGCATTGGCAATGGTTGATACTAGTACTGCTCCAGTTGCTATACAATCACACAAACTATCAACTGACATGGCTTTCATTGACTCTGAGTCACTGCTTTTAGATACTTTTCTGTAGTAAGCATACATATATAACTTAATCACAATAGATATAATCAGAATCAAGAATACAACCAAACTAACTGTTATATTTTTAGGATTTCTGACGCTCTTCCAAGAGGTTTTTAACAATTCATACCCTGCAAGCATCACAACCATTGAGCTGAATAGACTCACCATCCATTCCATTCGTCCATGACCAAAAGGATGCTTTTCACCTTTCCCATATCTGGCAATTTTTATTCCAAGTAGAGCTATCGTTGAATTTCCAGCATCTAAAATATTATTCCATGCATCTGCAGTGATTGCCATAGATCCACTAATAGTTCCTATTATAAATTTACAAAGAAACAATATTATATTTAACAAAATAGGCATCTATTTCAACTCCATTCGTAATTTATCTGATAATCAAACCTTTATTTCAAATATCAATTTAGTCAAGTTCCTGCAAGCAAAGTTGATTATAAGTAATACCTAATTGTACCATAAATAATATAACATTGGATTTCCTTTATTCTAAATATAAGTTAAATTAATCATAAATTCTTTTATTTTTACAACCATTGGCTCTAATTCATAGTAATGTAGAAAATCACCGTATTTTTTTATGAATGACACATATCTTAGATATAAAAAATACCGTAAATTCATTAGAATAATACGGTATATCCCCTTAATTATTATTTATTCAAAAACAAACCAAACTCTTTTAATTAGATTATTATAAAATTCTAATTGTTTTTGAACTATTTTTTCTGAATTCATTCTATTGTACTCGCTTTACTATATATTTTTTAATATCCCAGCTCTTCTCCTATAATAATAACTTTTATTCTATCTTTAACAAATTGACCTCTAATTGTTGTAAAATGATTGCATATTCTATTTTGACTCTTGCAGTCTACACAATACCCTAATGTAGTACAAGGCGTATTTTTATCTAATCTCTTTGCATCAATTGGTGCTGCATAATTTCTTACTCTTTTTTCTGCTTCCTCTATGTTTTTAACAATTTTATTTATCCCAACTACTAAAATTACTTGTTTAGGTCCATAAATCATTGGTGCTACTCTACTTCCATTTCCATCAATATTATAAAGTTCTCCATTTTCAGTTAAAGCATTTGTACTACATATAAAAGTATCAGCAGAAAAGTTTTGAATATAAATCTGCTTTTTTTCTTCACTTGTAATACCTTGCCTATATTTATCTAAAAATTTATAATTACCTTTTCGAAGAAAATCTATTACTCCCGTTTCAGATAGTGTTATTGAATCTCCCACCCCTATAATAGAATTTTCTTTTATCAAATTCTTTAATATTTTAAATAACTGCTCTCTTTTCTCTATATAATATCCTTTCATATTATTATTCTTTAAACTTTCTAATGTTCTATCAATTTTTTTCTTAATATACCATTCAACATTTTTATCCAAACTTAGTTACCTCCACAAAATATAATTCTATAAACAATCTAACCATTAATAATATCAACAAATGCTTTTGGTGCTTTAGACATAGGAACATCTTTTCAGCTATCCCCATAATTCTCTCTGGTATTTTTTCTTTAATTTGCACTATGTATAACTACTCTTGCTCCAATTCTTTTTCAATATAATCTTTTATAACACTTGTATAGAATTATAAAGTATGAATATGTTGTAGTAAATGATAAATTTATTTAGTACAACAATTTATAAATAATTTGAATGTGCCTAATTAGCTTGAACTATATAAACGCCTAAAATTAATAAAAAAACTCCTATAGCTCTTAGCGGACTTAATACATGAATTTGATTGCCTAATAATCCAAAATGATCAAATAGTACTGAAAGGATTATCTGACCACATATTACAAGACTAAACATATTAGCAAATCCAATTTTAGGAGATACAAATATGGTTGAAAATATATAAAAGGCTCCAAATAATCCTCCAGTTAACATCCACCAACTAGTATTTCTGATGTTTGATATAGTTGGTAAAGTACTAGAACCATTTAATAAAGTAATAAAAAATACAAGAGCAAGTCCTAAAGTTCCAACAGCAAAGCTGACAAGAGATGAAAGTATAGGATTTCCTATTTTAGAGCGAAAAGATCCATTTATACCAACTTGCAAAGTCAAAGCAAAGCCTGATATTAATGAGAGTAAATAATACAGAAATGTCATAGTATAACCTCCATTAAATTTAATATTATAGAGCTTTCTATGAAAAATCAAATTAAACATAGAAAGCTTTATTTAAAAAAACAATTACAATTAATTTAAGTTTTAGTTTAAATAATGTTCAAATATATCATCTAACCAATCAAACATAACTTGATGAAACAGTGCATGATTACCCTCCTGACAATGTTCTTCTGCTCCTTCATTTATAGTAAAGACACGAACTGTCTTTGGTGCTTTTATTGAATCTAAAAGAGCATTTAATTGATCATTAGAAACAAAGTGATCCGTTTCTCCCATAGTAAGCAACATAGGACATTTTATCTTTTCAGCAACTCCTTTTAAAGAAGCTTTCTTCATTTCATCAAAAACTTCATATCTGTGTTTCAAGCCAAATACCCATTTACCATTGTTTAGCATCCAACGAAGATTCGAATTATTTTCTTCAGCTTTTGCAAGCATTGCTTCTTTTTGTTCTGCTGGTAAGTTTAATATTTTTTCAAGCTGAGGATTTTGATTTATGGTAGATTCATAAGTATCATAGAATACATTGAAAGCAATACATGCTTTTATACGTTCATCAAAAGCTGCTGCTCTTGGTGCAAAATACCCCCCTAAGCTCATGCCGAGCAAAGCTATTTTGTTAATGTCGATATCGTTTCTTGTTTGAAGGTAATCTATTGCAGCACCTACTGGAACCTCCGCATCATGACGCATATAAAGGTTATTTTGTCTTAAAGCTTCTCCTTGTCCTGGGCATTCAAAGATTAAACAGTTATAACCACGTTTTATTGCTGGAGCAGCCCCACAAAAATAAAGTTCTTGAAGAGTGGAGTCATATCCACCGATAAATAATAAAGTTGGTATTGATGTGGTATTAACTTCATCATAGTCTAATGCTCCATAAAAATAACCTTTTAAATGTGTACCCTCATATGGTATTTCAACTATTTCGAAATGTGAATCTATAAGCTTCATTGCTTTTTCAAAAGTGTCAACACTCTTTTTAAAATTTTCGCTGCGTCTTAGGTCAGTTCCTTGTAAAAAGAATTCAGCAGTTCTATAATAATTATGTGCTCTAAGGAAAGCTTCTCTGGCACTAATTTTATGTCTCTTATTTAAGCATTCAATACCTGTTTGTTCAACTCTTTCAGCTGTATTTTTCCATTCTTCATACCAGCTATCAAAGTCTCCTTCTTTAATTTTAGAAGCTGTTGCTAAGGCTTCACCTATTTCTGCTCCTTGATATCCTGCATAAGTTACAGCTCTTAATAATTCAAATGAAAATGCTTGGTCTTGAAAATGTAGTTTCATGGTTAAATCCTCCTTATATAATAATTTTTAGTTTTTATTGTTAGTAAACATATTATTTTAATTGAACATTCAGTGAACCAAATGCTTAAAATTCCACAAAGGAATTTTTATTTTTTCCAAGTCATTTGAGTATAATTTATAATTTGCTCTAAATACTCATCTTTGCCTATTGAATACAAATTTTTTTCTCCAAAAAGTGTATTTTGTAATATATATGTGTAGATAGCACTCCAAAACTGATTTGCCATCATGAAAAAGTCCAAAGCTCTTATTTCATTTTTTTCAGCTTTCTCTTTTAAAATAAGTTCTGTTTTATGAATTACTTTCTTTATATGGTTATTAAAAGTATTAATATATTCATCAGATAATATATTTTGCTCTTTTAATAATATAATTAATATATTCTTATCATTTCCAATATACTTAAATATTATATTTCCCAATTTTAAAAGAATTCCTTTAAGTGGTGTGTCACAAGTAACCTCAGATATATCTTCTTCAAATTTAATCCATTTGTCATCGATAAATTCTTTAATAATTATATCTAAAATTTGCTTTTTTCCATCTGGAAAATAGTGGTATATAAGCCCGTCAGCCATGCCAATATTCTTTGTTATCTGTCTAGTTGTTGTTGCATGGTAACCATTCGAGGCAAATAGTTCCTTTGCTGAGTCTAAAAGCTGACTACGTCTTTCTATTGCTTGAAGATCTCGGTTCGTAAGTTTAATGTTATTATTATTCAAATCATTCACCGCCTGTTCAATGAAATTATATAATATATTTAAATATAATGCAATAGTATACGACTAATATTTTTCTTGTTAATTTAGGAATAATTAATAGGTATTGTAGAAAATACATTTTTAATATGAACAATTTTAAATTTATTTGTAATCACAAAAGACAAAAATAAAAAAAGAAAAGTAGATAGATTTTTGACACAAAAAATCTATCTACTTTTCTTTTTCATATATATAATATTTTCCAAAATAATTTCATTAGGATTAAGGCGCAGATATATTGCTATATTTTTTATTCTAACTTCTACACATGCTATATTTTTTAAGGCTTTATAGAGTTTAAGCTTGTTTTCAGTTACATCATCACCTAAAACTAAAATATAGTCTTTAACGGAATAGTCCTTGATTTATTACATTTTAATTTCTAGTTCTTTTATATTCAAAGATTACAGGACAGTTGTTCTCATCCATGCCTAAACTATCCATTCTACCACCATTGGAGGTTATATATTAACTTTTAAGAAATGTAACACCAAAAAAATACAGACATGTTTTTTTCAATGAGCGTTTGCAGTTCTCTTTCAAGTGTAGACCACTCGGCTTTAAGTTCCTCAACTTCATCGCTTATATTCACTCTGCATTTTTGTATTTATCTACACGTAATTTTGCTAGTTCACAGTACTCCTTCGAAATATCAAAGCCTAAATATCTTCTATTATTTAAATATGCCATTTTGCCTACTGTTCCTGAACCCATAAATATATCAAGCACTATATCCCCTTCATTAGTCCATGAAATAATATGATTATGATCTTCTGCTAATTTTTCTGGGAAAATAGCTTTATGAATATGTGCCTCACTATCTGAAGTTGAGTTTTTCCCAACATTGAAAGATTTGACAAGGCGTAATAACTATAAAGAATTTATAAATCTTTTATCTCATAATGAAAAACATAGAGCGATTCAGTTATTATTAGCAGAATTAGGTTATAGCATTAAATTTGCAAGAAATGATCATAGTGTTATTTTAAAAAATAATCAATATATATCTTCTTTAGGGAGCATGTGAAGAAAAGTCTGTAAATAAAAATAATAAGGCTTTCTATGGTAAAATAAAATCATAGGAGGCCTTTTATTATGGCAAGAAAAAAAGATATTTATAAGGTAAAACCAATGAATGAAGGAAAAAGAAATATTATATCAGCTCTTATAGACGAGTATGATATTCAGTCAGCTGAGGATATTCAGGAAGCTTTAAAAGATCTATTAGGTGGAACTATTCAATCTATGCTTGAAGGTGAAATGGACGAGCATTTAGGCTATGAACCATATGAACGAGCCGAAACTACAAACTCAAGAAATGGGAAAAAACAAAAAAGAATTCGAAGCAAATATGGTGAGATGAATATAGATGTACCACAGGATAGAGAAAGTTCTTTTGAACCTAAAATAGTACAAAAACACCAGAAAGATATTTCTGGTATAGAAGAAAAAATTATTTCTATGTATGCTAAAGGATTAAGTACCAGACAAATTTCAGAACAAATTGAAGATATATATGGGTTTGAAGTTAGTGAAGGAATGGTTTCAAATATAACCAATAAACTTCTTCCTGAAATAGAAGCATGGCAACATAGACCTTTATCTACAGTATATCCAATTGTTTTCATTGATGCAGTTCATTTTTCCGTAAGGGAAAATAACGTTATACGTAAGCTTGCAGCTTACATTATTCTTGGTATAAATAATGAAGGCAGAAAAGAAGTACTTTCTATAAATATTGGAGAAAATGAAAGCAGTAAATATTGGCTTAGTGCTCTCAATGAATTAAAAAATAGAGGTGTTCAAGATATCCTTATCCTTTGTGCAGATGGTCTTACAGGGATAAAGGAATCTATATCAGTAGCTTTTCCAAATACTGAATATCAACGTTGTATAGTTCATCAAGTAAGAAATACATTAAAGTATGTTTCTGATAAAGATAAAAAAGAATTTGCAAAAGATTTAAAAACTATATATCATGCACCTTCTGAGGAAATTGCATATAAGCAATTAGAAGAAATCACTGGAAAATGGGAAAAACATTATCCTAACTCAATGAAAAGCTGGAAATCAAATTGGGATGCTATTAGCCCTATTTTTAAGTTCTCTGCTGATGTAAGAAAAGTTATTTATACTACAAATGCAATCGAAAGTCTCAACAGCACATATCGTAGATTAAATAGACAAAGAACTGTATTTCCAAGCGATACATCACTTTTAAAAGCTTTATACCTTGCTACTTTTGAAGCTACAAAAAAATGGCGTTTGCCACTAAGAAATTGGGGTAAAGTGTACGGTGAATTATCCATTATGTATGAAGGACGACTTACTGAATAAAAAGCTTAATATGCCAAAAACGCCTGTTTTTAAAGGCGTTCTTGACATACATATTTTTAGAATGTATATTTAAAACAAGATAGAAAGTCACTTTTGACAATCTTGTCTTTTAAAACTTACCATAGAAAGTTATTTTACAGAAAGAATTTTACACTCTCTCTTTAGGAAATTTTTTAACTATAGATAATATATATTTGGATAAAATTCTTATTAAAAATATTAAAAATTCTATAGATCTTATAGATATAGTATGGTGTGAACCCAAAAGTAATAAACCCATCGCAGCTTTTGAAGTAGAACTTGGGAAAAATTATCGTAATATTTTTACTAGATTTTCTTCTTTTGCTGCTACTAACTATAATCCATTGCTAATAGTAGTAGGTAATGATTATATAAACTGTCGCTACAGGCTCAGCGATCCTCCATGTCCTGAGCAATTTAAATATAATACTTTGGGCTATATGACTTTAGATAAATTAGAATATATCCTTCAACATATTAAACATTATGATGGCATTTTTAATAAAGAAACTTTGTATAAATTTATTTTTAATGAACACTCCATAATATATTTTAATTAAAGATATCAAAGTATTTATACTCAACACATCCTTAATTAAAATATATCTTTTCTTTGTACATTGATATATTCGCTAATTCAATATATTTTTTATACTATTTAAAAAATTCTATAGCTTACATTAATTAATGACTTATCTCTTATTAAAAATTTCAAACTTTTTTCCGTGTTTTGCATATATAATATTATAAGGATTATCGCTTGGAAACTTCACATCAGTTTGATCTATATATATAAAATCCCCTATTTTAAAGTTACTATCTTCTTCCCATTCATCTATATAATGTTGGTTAAAGAAATAATATTTTAATTCATCATTTTCAAAGTAATAGTATCCAACTAATTGATGTGGTAATAAGCCATACTTAACCATAACTTCATTGATTTTATTTTCGTACCAAGGTAATCCCATACTTCTTAACTTTTTACCTACATAATTAGCATTTCTATAGGTATCTCCTTCCTCAGAAACAAGTGCCCAATAATCTAAAATAACAAACCTTTTATTAAATACAGACCTATTATTTGAATTCTTTAATATATTCCAATTTCCAGCACCATACATATATGCAGTCTTATATCTAATTTCTCCCATAGATGTTGATACCCATGGGCTTATATCACTAAATTTTTTACTTCCTGCTGTATGTAATGCATAACATAACCATTCCTTAATAATAATCAAGTCACTCTCTAAACTACTAATTTCAATAGCACGTTTTATTTTATCTATAATCTCTTCCTTGCAATTATGCTTTAATATCATACGATAATTTTTAAAGTATTTATTCCAATGATAATCAATTTCCTCTTCATAAACCTTAAGCAATTTTAACAATAACTCTTTATTTACTACATCCGGTTCTAAAAACTCTCTTATCTTTGATTTATCTAGAAATGCATGTCTAGACTTTTCACCCCAATTAAAAATTATATCTGGATCACTAATAATATGATCAAGGATAAACTTTCTTCCTTCTCCACGTGCTAGTCTTATTAAATTGGTATTTTTTTCAGCCAACAATAACTGCTCTTTTAAAAAACTTTTACTTAATTTACATACCTCTGAGTTTTGAGATTTAAAATAAGGAATTGAGTGTATTAAATTTTTAGGTAATAGGCTGTCAAACACATTCACTTTTATCTCCTCCATAGTTCAGTAGCCTTATGTTAATAAATTTCTATCATTAATAAACTATATATATTGATTTATATGGACTTAAAGAACTCTTCATCGATTTCATAATCCTTTATTTCTTTAAGACCTATTTCGTATTCAGCTAATTTATTAATGAATTCTTCACCATCAATTAAATCTATTTGTTTCTTTCCTGGTTTTGACGCTTCATCTTTTGCAGATATTGAAAAAGTACCTGTGGTAATAAAAACTCCTTTTTCAACATCTGTAGTCAAAGAGCCTCTAAAATTTCTTATTTCTGGTGATCCAACAACACCTTTATATCTTTTACATTGAAATGCCACATTAAAACTAAATATTCCATTAATTCTAAATTTGCCATTACCATCTATACCCCCATCTCCTGATTTCTTTGTAACTACAACTTGTGAGAATCCACATTCTCTAAGTAATCTTTGAGAAAGCCTTTCAAATCCGTACGGGTCCATATTGATTAATACTTCTCTTATATGCCTCCTCCATGGTCTAACTTCTTCTGGTACTTCATCTTCATTTTCTTCTAATACCTCTTCATCTGATACGTTATCTTGTGTTTTAATCTTACGTTTCTCAACTGTATTTTTTATAATTCCTTTCACATCTATAGTTACACCATTAGAAAACTCAGAAGTTAATGACCAAACACCCCTTTTACTATTTTCTATTATTTTTGAATTTTTCAGATAAGTCCTTGCCCACGCTAATTGGTATTCCAATTCAGTTGTATTACCTGAATCACTATGTTGTATATCAACAATCTCATCAGGCAGTTTTAATATTTCGATTATTTTATCTGTTATTTCTTGTATTGTAGCAGATCCACCAAGCATTTTAATTACTTCAAAAGTTGTACCTATTAAACTCTGACATCGTGGAATTCTAGAATCAATTTTTCTTTTTGACATAATTATTGTCCTCCATTAATGTAATAACTTAATTATAGAATGATGTAATATTTTTTACATATGAAATATTAAGATATATATGAAAACAATATATAAAAATAACTTATTTGGTTAAAATAAGAATATCACAAATATATACAAATGCATGAAAAGAAGAAAGTTTATCATAACAAGTATCAATTTTTCTAAAATGCTTTATGTTATTAAAAAACATTCAACTATATGTCGTTACTTATATATTTTATATTTTTTATTACTATATCTTTTGTACTCATAATCATCATATAATAAAAAAATATACTATCAAAACATTTTAATCTAAAATAATTTGCCTTAGGTATAATATCTTCATAATCCATATACAATTTCAAATACTTCACTAAAAACTAACTTATTGTTATTGGCATAAACTCCTACAATATCCTTAGATTAAAATTCTATAGATAAGTTTTACAATTTTTTCAATACCACTTTTTTAGCATAATCGTAAATCATTTTCTTGGAATATTTATATGCATTAAGTTTTGTATCCTTTATCATTTAACTTTCAATAAAGTCATCTCACTCCTCATCTATAATCAATTATATATCCTTTTTATACTAGACTGTAAATACCTACTTCAATAATGAAGTTAGAGATAACTATATAGTAGATGGTATAAATTAAATGTTTATTTATACCAAAAGATAATTTTTTAGATAAGATATTAAAAAGTTTAATCCTTTTATTATTAGTTATATATTGTCTTGTAATTCAATAAAATTCTTTAATTTCTTTAGATTTACTTATAATTTTTCAACACGATATAAATCAATATATAGTTGCTATTCACATTTTCAATAATTATATTTAATGTTTTGAAAAATGAAATTATAATATAATATCAAATTATTGAATTATTGAATTAAATGATCCGTATCTTTCCATAATTGAACTATTATATAAAAAATTAGTATTCACTGATCTTTATAATTCCAACGCTTTAACATTTATTATTTTACTAGTAAGATATTTTTCGTACATCATCTTAGCTGGTAACAAGCGAATTTGAATATCCTGTAAACCTAAATTACTAAGCATTTGCATTCTGACAATACCTTTTTTAACAATACCTTGTCCTTGGGTTGGCATTAGAAAACAGTTTTTCACTGTATCAATTTTATAATTGTCTATAAAGTTTTTATATGCCAATTGATACAAATATTGCTTCATAACATCTTCAATGCCAGGATAATTTCGCAATTCTTTTTCCTTTTCCAATTGAATATTATAATATTTGGCATCAAAAATAATAAACTGAGTAGTTCCTTTATTTTTCAAAATTGAGATAAGATCAGGTCTCAAAGTATCCTTTGCACTCTTGTTAAAAGTAGTGCTTTCATCATCAAATCCTATCCATGATGGTTTTTCTATAATATCTATTAGTCTTGTATTTGATTTATAACCACCATCCAATTCAACAGGAAAATCAAGTTGCCCTATTGCTATGTTGAGTTTATTACTGAATACTTCTGCACATACTTCCTCCCATACGAGATTAAAACTATTTGTCCCATACATGCTAATTCCATATGTATCTTCTAATGTTCTCTCATTGGACACATATGCGTACAGTGTTTTAATTAAAATTTGTTTTCTAGTTATAAACTGGACATTTAATTCTGATTGAAGACGATAAAGAACATACTCTCTATCTCCAAAATCATCTATATTTTCTTCAGAAAGTTCAATTGGAGATATATCAAATAAATCTAACAATTCAGACTCCTGCAATTGTCTAGAACAATTTGTTAATATACACTCATGTAACCTTTTAAAAAAATCATACTCATCATCAACTGTTTTTTCTGTATATAATTCAGTATAATACGGACGATTATTGTTTATGATAGCAAAACCATCGTTAATTGTTTTATCCCACAAAATTTCACCTTCACCATTAATCTCTACAATATCTTCAGTATTATTATAAACACCATATTCATAATAATCATTTATTAAAAATAGAATAACTGCTAAGAGATTAAAACTTTTATTGTCCCCGTTTCCATTATATAGGTTTACGATTTGTTCTTTAGATTTATACTTATTCAACACTTTTAACACTTGCTTCATTTCATTAAGAGGCTTATCTACTTTAAGCAGATACTTGGGATAGCATTTTATAATACGCGTACCAATTGTAATAACACCAACATATGTAAATACATAAAGATATGCATCATTTTCTGATTCAACTTCAGTAATCTCTACATCTTCATCAATTAAATTCGAAAGTTCTCTTTGCTTCAAATCATTCTTTACATTTTTCAACACACCAAATGCTTTAAGATTTCTTATAAATCTATCAAATTCATCAGACTTTAACTCAAATATATTACTAAGTTCATTTTGTGAATATCTTTTCTGCTCTCTTACGAATTTAGATATAATCTTCTTCATAGGTCACTACACCCCTCTACTATTAGCATAAAGTTCCCTAAAATCATCTCCAAAAATATCAATTCCTATTTCATCAAATGCATTGCAAACTGAAGAATATTTTGCCGTAGAATATCCCTCAGAATTACAACCATTGAACAATTTATGCTTATGCTGTTTAGCAGCGTCTTCATAAAGATACATGATAATTTTATTCTTAAATGCCTCTTTAAATTTTTCTGAATCAGCAATTTTATTATTACTAACTACTTTCATCACTTTTTTAGATAAAAAATACGGCCCTATCAGCTTGTCTTCATTTACATTATAATCCTCTGCTAATTTTTCATTGATAGCTTTTCTTAACTGATTCCACTCAATCTCCAATGCATGACTACCTTTACCTAGAATTATTTTTCCTTTAATATCTTTATCATTTTTATCAATTCCCAAATATTCAAAATTCCAACGTCTTTTGAATGCCGTATCCATAGGGAATACTCCTTGATCAGCACTATTCATAGTTGCCCATATAAACATATTGTCAGGAATCTTTATTCTCTGATAAGAGTTGTATTCTCCACCCAATTCCTTTGCTAAATATTTCATAACATCTTCACTTGCGCGAATTTCATATTCACTCACACCATAATCATCTCTATCAAGTAATTGAAAAACATCACCAAAAACAGCAGCAACTTTAGCACGATTAATTTCTTCAATCAACAATAAATGTGGTTGTGGATTGCCAGTTCTTCCACTCTTTAAAGCTTCTACATATACCCTCATAAAAGGGCCTGGTACAAACTTATATTTAATTTCCGAACTATTATTCTCTGTTACTGGTTTATATGTTCCTACAAAATGCGAATAGGCATAGTCAGGATGAAAAGTTACCCTCTCATATGTACCATTAGTGCCGCTAATTAATGTATTACAATCTTTTTTTAACTGATAACTTTTTCCGGTTCCTGGTGCTCCGAAGATAATACGGTTGCGCTCAAAATCAGATAAAAAATTAGTTTTGAAAGTTATATTCTCTCTACTATCATGACTGACAGTATTTTGTGTTATTATATCAATATGTTCATTTAATTCTGATACATTACCTGTATGCAACCATTCTGAATTTTTTAAATAGAAATATAAAAATTCTTTTCTAAATGCACATGCAAATTCTCCATGACCTTTATATTGTTGTACAAACCCTTCGCGAATAGCATTTGCTATACTTTGAATTTTAATTTGTTTTGACACAGGAGTATCAGGTGACACTGCATTGGACAACTGTAATCTCCAAGAACAAAAAATTGTCTCTCCATCTCTTTTGTAAATACCTAATGAAATTGCTTTTTCTCCATTTTGTAGTTTCTCATAAGCAAAATTCCAATATTTCGCCTTTGGTTGTATTCTCTGCTCGTCCATTAAATTGTTTCTACCACCTGGTGTTGTTCCTTTAGCACAAACAAATACATTGTATTGTTCATTACCATTAGGTATACTAACATTATATACATCATTCATTTCTGAACTTACTTGTTGTATATTAACACTATTCCCCAATGCATTAAAAGCATTTTCTAATTCCATCATTACTTGTTGTGCTGAAAGTGTATCTGTTGTTCTATTATAATCTGCAGCTACTATATTTCCATTTTTTTCGGCCCATTGATATTGTGACATTTAACATTTCCTCCCTCTATAATATCCAAATTTATTTAATACACTAACTTATTATTAGATTTTTATATAATTAACCATGCAAAACTGCTAAAAATATTATTTTATACTAAAGCAACAACATTTGCCTCTTCTTTTAATTAAATTTGTAGAAGTTCAATTAAAAAATAATTATTTATCTTAACTTTATTATTCAATTTTTTATATAATTCTACCATTTAATTATATATAATCTTTTAATAAAAATCCATATTGTTACTACAAAATAACTCTTTCTGCTTTTCTTAAATGTTCTACATAATTTAACAATAAATATTTAATTCTATAAATGTAAATGATCAATCCTTTTCAACATGCTAATTAAATATCATAATATTAGTGTTATATAATTTATAACAAAAAACAGTATTCTATTTAAAATACTGTTTTTTTATATTCCTTGCTATTTTTTCTACTAATAATGGTGGTACAGCATTTCCTATTTGCCTCCATTGATCTTTAAAATCACCGTATAGTTGGTAATCATCATCAAAAGTTTGTATTCTTTTTATTTCAGAAATCCTTAAAAACCTATTCTTCCAATGAAACGGTCCCATATTATTTGAAAAACTCGCTTGAATTGTCCACGAAGGTCTCTCTGGTGAAAGTTTCAATAGAAATGACCAATATCTTGACCTCCATTTAAAAACTGGTTTAGGGTACCCCCTTTTTTTAGTAAAATACAAATAATTATCACCTGGTGGCACTAACTTCAATAAATCTTTATGTTTAGAGCCAGCTTGCATTTTTTCATCTTCTGGTAAATCATAGTCTAAATCTCCAATAGCTTCCCAACAAGTTACCCAAGGTTTCATTTGTTTATGCAATAATTCACTATATTTTTCAGGATTATAATGCGTTGGTTCTGGAAATACAAATGACTTTCCAAATTTTTTTTTCACCCCAATACAAATAAATCTTTCTCTTGTTTGAGGTACTCCATAATCAGCAGCATTTATTACTCTGTAACTGATATTATATCCCAACTTTTCAGATTGATCTCTTAATAGTTTAAAAGCAGCTTCATGCGGTTTAAATACAAATCCATGGACATTCTCAAAGAAAAACACTTTTGGATTTAACTCTTCTAATGCCCTGAAGTAATTATATAAAGTAAATGAATTTTCATCTTCTAATGCCCTCTTCTTATCTTTTAAATAAAATCTTGATTTTGAATAAGCTGGACAAGGTGGACCACCTACCAGGCAATCTATTTCTTTTACACCTGTTCTTTTGGAAATTGATTTAAAATCTACCTTTCTAACATCATTGCATTCTACAATTTTATTAAATTTATATATCCCTTTAGTTGTATTTAACTCTAAAGTTTTACATGCGGGTTCCCAGAAATCAGTAGCAAATATTATATCATATCCAGCTTTTTGAAATCCCAAATCAATACCACCACCACCAGAATAAATACTTACTACACTTATCATCTTATTTCATTTCTCCTTTTAGTTCAGTATAATATTAATTATTTAATAATTTATCAAATAGTTCCTCCAACATATATACAGGTATACTATTCCCACTTAATTTATAAATTTTATTTCCCATATCTTCGATTTTTTCATAATCTTCTAGCTGAAAACATTGTAATAGTAAAGATTCTTTTGGTGTAATCTTTCTAATAAAACCTTTGCTAGATATAATATTATATCTACCATTTAATTGTGCAGATAAGGTTGTCATTATGCCATTTTTAGAGTACACTCTATATTGTTGGCTTGGTTGTTTACCATATATATTTTTTGAATTTAAACATATTACTTTATTTTTAATAACTTCTTTCTTTTCAGGTATTGCCTTTCTAACATTATCTGTTTTAGCCTCATCCATAATTCTTTTTTTAATTTGATCTTTTATATTATCACAATCATCATCTACTAATAAATCATGTAAATTTTTCATTGCTCTATTAGATTTTTCAGGAATTGAAAATTCACCTTCTAAACTCGCAACAATAAATACTCTTTCTCTATTTTGACATGCGCCAAAATTTTTTGAATTTAATAATTTATATCTTACTATGTATCCTAAGTTTTCTAAACATAAAATTATCTTATTTAAATCCTCTCTAAATCGTACATTAAGTAGATTTTTTACATTTTCAAATACTACATATCTAGGTCTCTTATGGGTAATAATTTCCAATGCACTCCATACAAGACCACTTCGAGTACCTTTTTTCATTCCTTTTTGCTTTCCATTATGGCTTATATCTTGGCACGGAAATCCAGAAATAAATAAATCAAAATCTTCAAGTTTAGAGATTTCAATCTTAGATATATCACCTAAATTATTATTTTCTCCATATAGTTTTTTATAAGCTTCAATGGCATCTCCATTTATTTCAGATGTATATAATACTTCAAAATCAATACCTAGATTTGAAAGTGCTTTTCGTGGTGCTCCAATACCTGCAAATGCCTCAAATACTTTTAATGCCATTTTGCCACCTCTTGCATATTTTTCTAAAATAGTTATAATTATCAATGCTTCAAATTATTTATTGTTTTATTAATATTTTTACCCATTTATCCTTAAACATATATTATACATCAAAATTTATCAAAATGTAATTATATTTTTAATTTAATGCATATTTGATAAATAAAGTTTTGAAAAGCAAACTATAAATGGTATATTATTTTAAAACCAGTAATAATTAAGTTCCTATCTAATTATTCAATCTCTTTATAAAAAACTTAAAATCCTGGAAACCCTTTGATTTCAGGCTATTTCTTAACTAGCTTCACCACCGTCTCCACATGTGTCGGAGCTACTATTAGAATGCATTTTTTCAACCTCGTTATTATCATGTGAATGCAATTCATCAGTTTTATGCCTACCTTTAGCATTTTTCCTTTTAGGTCTAAATTTATCCCAATTTAAACTATTCTTAAATCCTGTTTTATAGACAAATGTAATTTGTGCCGGGTCTTTATTTCCGTCTTCATCAATCCCACCTATAATAACTTTTTCTACTACACTTTCAAAAACATATCTATCAAATTCATCTAATACTTCATTTTTTTCTAGTGTCTTTTTAAATTCTTTTAAGCGACGTTTTATGTCTTTTTCATTTTCAGAAGTTTTAACAAGCCTTTTTCTATCTTCAATAAGATTTTCTTGAGTTACTACCAAATCAGCATATTTTGATTCATATGTAGCTTTACCAATTGAATCCTCTAATCTCATATCCACTAACTTATTTTTCTTTCCTTCTAATGTATTTATTTCCTTATCCATTTTTGATATTTGCTTGTTAGCACTACTACTATTTAAATTATCTTCCATTCTCTTCAAAAATTCTTCAAGCACTTCTTTGTCATCAGAGCATAATATACGATAGCTTTCTACAAATGCATCTTCAATAGCTTTTTCTGGTATTGCCTTGCTATCACTGCAAAATTTCTTACCTTTTTTAGTAGCTGTAACACACTGCCAGATAACTTTGCTGTAGTCTGTTCCACTATGCCAATTTCGTCTAGTTAATCTACCGCCACAAAAGCCACATTCAAGCATACAACTAAAAGCGTATTGTCTACTGAATTTTTCTCTTTTAATACTTCCATCACTATTTTTAACTCTGTTTTGATTTCTTCTTTTTAGAATTGCCTGTGCCTTTTCAAATGTTTCTTCACTAATAATTGCTTCATGGTGATCTCTAATATAAAATTTATCTTCTTCACCAAAGTTCTCTAGTCTTCTCTTTGAAATTGGGTCAACAGTAAAAGTCTTTCCCATAAGCAAATCGCCTTTGTATTTCTCATTTTTGATTATTCCAATTACAGTCGACTGCGCCCATGAACTGCTTCCATATCTTGTTTTATATCCAAGGTTCTCTAATTCTTTACCAATCACTGAACCTCCAGCACCTTCAATATATCGATTAAAAATATACTGTACAATTTTAGCTTCTTCTTGGTTTACAGTTATTGTTTTATCCTCTGGATGATAGTCATAACCTAGACATCCTTGAAATCCAACCAATTCACCACGTTTCATTTTCATTTTAAGTCCTTTTTTTACATTTGCAGATATATTTTCAACTTCTTGTTGTGCTACAGAGCTAAGAACTACAAGCAGTAATTCGCCATCCATTGTAAGAGTATTAATCTTTTCATCCTCAAAATAAACAGCAATATTCTTTTCTTTTAGCATACGAACATATTTTAATGTATCTAAGGTGTTTCTTGCAAAACGCGAAATAGATTTTGTAATCACCATATCAATTTCACCATTCATACATTCATTAATCATTCTTTGAAAATCTTCTCGTTTTGTCACCTGTGTTCCTGTAATTGCTTCGTCTGCAAAAATTCCAGCCATAGCCCATTCTTTATTTTTCTTGATTAGTTCTGTATAATAGGCTACTTGTGATTTATAGCTATTTAATTGGTCTTCACTATCAGTGCTTACTCTACAATAAGCGGCTACACGTAATCGTTCAATTGTTTTACCCTTATTTCGGTTTATTGATATACCTTTGGCTTTTATTACTTCAACTTCCTTCATATAAATCACCTCTTCGCATTCTCTTTGTTGTATTAATTATACATCAAATAAAAATGCAAATCAAGCAGTTATATCTGATACTATCTTATAATCTTTCATAAGTCCCTTTTTTACTTTTGTATATTCTTCTTCTGAAATCAGCTTACGAACAAGTAATTTTTTTAACATTGCAAGTTGCATACTATAACTAATCAAATCCTTGTTCATATAATCCCCCCTCTACTAATCTGTTATTTATTAAACAAATCGAATAGCTGTGGCACAGCTCACGGGAATTTAACCCCTGCATGGTTCTCATGCAGCCGTATCCATTGCCTGCGACGGTTTTATCACGCTCGGACTAAGGCTATACGGGAGTATCATTATTACAGTAAGAAGTCATGACAGTAATCTTGCCAAAGATTACTTACGGAACACTGACAGTAATCGCTCTTTTCAAGATTGTGACTTATCAGTCCGTCGGCTCTTTCATTATTGAAATGTATTCGACTGCTTTATATACTACGCGACTATAGCGCTTTCTTTGTCAAAGATCGAAAATAGGCTTTGTCAGCCTATCAGAGCATATTAGCCAACAGTATGCTCTGATAGAATGACAAATTTTAAACCAGGGCGTATGTAATGTTGCCCTACGCCCCAAAAGGATGTTAGATTTTAAAATTCAAAGTCATTTGCAGCAAGGCAGTAGTAAGCTGTTCTTGAATAGACTTGTCCACAAAGTAATATCCGTTACCACATTCATCAGCAAGCACCTTTGTAGAAAGCTTTGCAATATACCCCTCATAATGCTTCAATATATACTGGATTGCTACATCATCACCCTCCCTTGCTGCTTTTATGATCTGAAACGGAATCAACTTCTTTGCTCTTTTCATAACTCCTCCTCTAATAGTTTTTTTATAACTTCTAAAGCGCTAGTGCGGTTACGATATACGGTACTGCGGTTTACATCAAATTCTTCTGCGATTTCTTCATCTGACATTTCTAGATAATAAAACATCAGAATGATATCACGCTTGCGTTTTGACAAAATATCTAGTGCCTTTGCAATTTGATAGTCAGTAACTTCCACATCCAATGACAAGATTTTATACATCCGGTTGTCCAAATGATATATATCAAAAGTTTGCAGTTTGTTCAGCTCAAAGTCTGATATTTCCGAAAATAGAAGTTCATGCCTGCTACGCCTACCAATAGATCGGCTGCAGTTACTTTGAGTACATATCATCACTTTTCTTGCCATATAATCAAATTGGAATTGAATGGTCGTCTGAAAATCGTCTTGTACATGACTATTAAGTTTTTTTAATGATGGCTTGTTTAACGAAGATAGATTCATAAAGTATCACCCCCTTTCCCAATTAGTGAGAAATGAGAAAAATTCGTTTCCTGTTCTCTCTTTCACACTGACTCTCACCAGGAGACTGATACTTGTTGCAGAAAATATTACTATTGGGAGGAAATTTTTTAAGAACTGAAAAAGCCCGAACGAACGTAATCATCCATACTGGCTTTTAAATAGACATATTTTTTTATTATTTCATATAATTCTCCACAAATTATGTCATGACTATTCCAAAATGAAAATGAGCATTTTATTATAAAGCTATTTTGTTTATGAGTAAGCTTTATATCCTTATAATGACAACCTTTCTATTTCACAGCTGTCTAATAGTCGTTGATACTAGGATGAATAATGCTTGTTCTTGAAGAAAAAAAGACAGTGGCATTAACAGATAAAAAAGCCACTATAAGATAAATTAATTTATATATGATATGCAAATGTAATTCCAGCCTAATAGCGGATCTTACCGTTTAAATATATTGTATTTTGAGTAATTTTTAGTTATTATTCATTGCAACAAAAATAGCAGTTTGTGCCTTGTAATTTTATTTCTGAAATTACAAATAAATTTTTGTAAGTATTACATATTAAAACTCATAACAATTTCCCCTAGTTTTTTCATTATGCATGCACTTTCAAAAATGCGTATTATTTTTGAATCACACTACATAAATTCATATTATCAACCTTTGTTGAAAGTTTGAGTTTGAAGTTTTTTATGTTCCTTACTTGACTGATCCACAACTGCGTCATAAGTATAAAAATATACCACAAAAATTTTTTTGCATAAATATTTGTTTTTATAGAAATGAAATATTTCAAAAACTTATCATCGATAATCTTTTTGATTGCTGAATAAACAAATATAAAGATTAATAAATTGCTATTTTTATTAGAAGTTCTACCATTAGTTCTTAGCTTTAACTCATATAAAAAGTTAATAAAATGTTATAAAAAGAAATTAGTAGAAGTAGCAAAAAGTAAATTTAATTTTATTGAACCTTATATTATTTATAAATCTTCCTTTAACAATGGCTTCAATTGTTCGGTCATATTATCTATATTTTCAAAAAGGACACTTTTTCTAGTATCAAATTTATTAATCATATTTATATGTTCTGTCATATCATGATATGATTCTTGTGATGCTGATATATAATCATTAATTTGTTGCATTCCATTAGAAGACTCGTTAATAGCATTAGTAATTTCAACATGTACATCATCAAGTTTTCCTACAGTGCTCTTTATTCCACTAAAAATTTCATTGGTATCATCTACACTTTGCCCGCCATTTTCTAAGGCTTTTTGTGAAGTCTTAAATGCTTTACTTAATTCTTCTGTACCACCTTCTACATTAGTAACACTGTTTTTTACGAAGAAAACTAGATTTTTTATTTCACCTGATAATTTTCTTACTTCTTCCGCAACTACAGAAAACCCTTTACCATTTTCTCCAGCTCTTGCTGCCTCAATAGATGCGTTAAGTGATAACATATTCGCTTGATTTGCAATGCCCACAATTTCATTTGTGCATTTTTTAATTTCATTAACCGAATTTTGTAACATTTGAAAAATAGTATCCATTTCATTAAAGCTAGCATTTACCTGATTAGCGTTTTCTTTTAGGACATTTCCCTGTGTTTCTGCTCTATTAATAGACTTAATAATATCCTTTTTAACTTCATTAAATCCTCCTGAAGCAGTTTCTATCTTAGAAAGAATATTACTAAAGTTATTATTAATCTCTTCATTTAGTCTAGAATTGTCATTTAGAACTTTTTTAAATGATAGTTCAATTTTACGAATCTGTTCTGAAGTGTTCAACTCTTCTGCAGTCAAATTTTCATTACATTTCTTAAGATAATCAATAGCATATACAATAGGTGAATTATCTTTTGGTCGCGTAATATTATTAATTTCTATTATATCTTCAACTTTATCTTTATTTCTAAATCGAAATAATTTCATAGCAATTCCCCTTCCAAACTTTATTCAAATGCAAAACATACCATTGTTAAATTTACGTGTTGTGAATTAAAATGCTCTCCCATTGCTACAATTCCAACATGATTATCAGCAAAATTCATTGTTTTTAAATATTCTTTCCAATAATTAACATTTCCAAAAAATGTATATCTTCCCGTGCAATTCATAGAAAAAATTCCTGAAATATGATGCATGTCATTTTTAATTGAAGTAACTGTATTATTAATAACTTTTTTATAATCATCTAACTCTAAAATTGAAATGATGTCTGTATTGTTTATTCGTTTATAGCATTGCAATGATTTATCTTGTAATTGAGCAATCCCCATTATGCAAAACTCATCACCAACCCATTTTCCTAATGGATTTCGAAAGTATTGTGTGTTCATTTCATTTGGGGAAATATTAAGATAATCGCAATAAACAGATTCTGCTGGTTTGCCATTTAATTCATAAAGAATATACTTTTTTGAATCTGCTTTAGTTACTACCATTTTTAAATCAGTTGGCTTGTAGATAGTTTCCTTATAAGCTTTTAACCTTCCATTATTCTTAATAAACACATATGCACAAGCATCTTCATATATAACACCATTGCAAGAAACCATATTACAATCAACGCCAGTTCCTATTAAAGAAATATGCTTATTTTCTAAAATGCTTCCTAAAGTCGTCATTAGACAGCTATGATTTCCTGTTGCAAAATCAATACAAATTGTATTTTCTGACTCAGCTTTTACCTTTTTTATATCATTTTCCATTCGACTAATATACTTAACCGGCATAGAAGAAAGTTCTAATATAACATTAGCAGCTACACTAACACAATCAGAAAATGCAATCACTGTTATTCCATTTTCAATTGTAAAAAATTTGGTATAACTAGTACAAATACATCCGATGCTTGGAACACCTGGATACAATTGTTCTAATTCCTCTACATGTCCTTTAAATTTATTTTCATTTGACAATAATATAATCAAAGAAGGATTAAAAAAACCTTTTACTGCTTCAGATAAATTACCAGTAGAGCTTGTTCCTATTTGTTGTTTCATAAGTAAATCTCCTTTCAAATTTTAATTATGACTCTAAATTATTTATTAATTTTATAACAATTTAGAGTTATATTATATAAATTTATAATTAAATGGTATCTATTGTCATATAAAAATAACATCATCACCATATATTATGGTGATGAAGCTATTTGTTAGTTTCTATTTAAACTTTATATTTTAAAAGCGACAGTTTACTAGTGCTCATATTTAGTTATGTCAATTTTTAGTTTCTTCTTTCAACCTACATGCTTTCCTTCAGTATTTCAAAAATCTCATCTCTCTCAAATTTCTTACAGCATCCGGCAGTCAGATTACAGGTATTTGCAACAGAACGTAATATACCTTCATCTGTAATACTCATTTTTGAAAGTGTAGTTGGCAATCCGATTTCTTTGATAAATGCTGCTAGTGCATCTACACCTGCAAGTGCAATTTCTTCTTCGCTCTTGCCTGCTTCATCCACATTCCACACTTCTCTTGCAAGACGTGCAAACTGTTTTGTTCCAGAAGGTGCCATATGGCGATACAGTGCTGGATGGATTGCAGCAAGACCCTGACCATGATTACAGTCTGTGTATGCACCTAACTGATGTTCAATCTGATGTGCTTGGAAATCAGTTACTTTACCAATCTTTAAAATACCATTTTCCGCCATTGCAGATGTCCACATAAGTTCACTTCTGGCATCCATATCCTTTCCATCAACAAGTAATTTACGGATATTTCGAATAGTACTTCTCATAACTGCTTCATTGATCTCATCGGATGTATTGAAATCTCTTGGTGTTCCAAGATATGTTTCCATACAGTGACTCAATGTATCAAAAGCACCGGAAATTACCTGTTTCATTGGTAATGACAATGTGTACGCTGGATCAAGAACTGCAAAACTTGCATATGTTCCCACAATTGGGCCTTTCCACATCTTGTCCTCATAAGTAATGACTGCTCCAGGATTCATCTCTGCTCCTGTTCCAGATGCTGTTACTACTGCTCCCATTGTTATTCCAGCTGTTGGAAATTTATTAGACTTATATTCCATGTCCCAGATATCTTCCCCTAAGGTTGCCTGTGCCGATACCACTTTGCAACAGTCAATGACCGAACCGCCACCAACAGCAAGGATAAAATCTACACCTTTTTCCCTTACAAGTCTTGCCCCTTCCTGTACCTTTGAATAGGTAGGATTTGGCATAATTCCTGCAAAATCAACTACCTCTTTTCCTGCTTCAGTGAGAAGCTGTACTAACTCATCGTATACTCCGTTAGTCTTAACTGATCCTCCACCATATGCAAGCATCACTGTTTCTCCAACTTTTCCAAGCTCTGCTCTTAGTGCTTTCTTAGCAGCACCTTCTCCAAAATATACCCTTACTGGGTATGAAAATGTAAATTCGTTCAATATTAAAATCCTCCTTATTCTGGTTTTACCATTTTATTAAGTTCTAGTGCTCCAACTGCAAATCCTCTTAATTTCATTCCTGTTACTCTACACACACCAGTAATCAAATACTTAATAGTATCAACTGCCTCTTTACTTGGTGCTCCTCCCTGTGCAAAGAAATACAGTTTTTTTCCTCTCAGTGTTTCAGCTTCTGGCAACATATAAAGCCTGTCAAAGAATGTCTTAAGCATTCCACCAACAGAGTACCAATATACTGGGCTTCCAATTACTAGAGTGTCTGCTGCAGTAATTGGAGCAAACATTTCATTTATCTGATCATCCTCATATACCTGTCCGTACTGATAGATTTTGTAATCAGTCATTTGTAAAGTATCGTAATTTAACCCTCTTAAATAATCTGTGCCCATTCGGAAGGTGTTTCCATTTTCATTTGGACTTGTGTTCATAAATAATATCTTACTCATTGTATTCACCCTTTCCTATTCTGCTTTTCCAGCAACTTCATCAATAATATTCATTGCATTCAATGTTCGTGGATAACCGATATATGGCATACACTGTTCCACAACTTGATACATTTTTTCCTTATTATTACCAACGCCAAAATTTCCCATAGTATGACCTCGAAGCTGATTTTCACATCCGCCCTGTGCCAAAATATAGCAGAAAGTAATCATTTCACGCTCCTTATTATTAAGTCCGGTACGTGTGTAATAATCTCCAAAGCAGTTATCTGCCAACCATCGATTTACATTTTTTCTTAAAATCGGGCCATTAGTCTGTCGATCAGCTATTCCTGCGCCAAACAATTCCACCTGTTTTGCTAAGCCTTTATCAAATCTGCTATTTTCATCAGTAGTAGCTTGCTCTTCCAACGGAAGTTTGATACCATGCTGCTTCATAATTTCACTTGTAGCAATCACATAATCATGGATACGTCCAATTCCTAAATATGCGGTTGCCTGATAAACAACCTCACGGATTGCTATCGGATCAATGCCTGCATTTAGGGAAGCGTGAAGTATATTCTGGTATTCTCCCATACCCTGACATCCAAGTAATACGGAAAGGATACATAGCATTCGCTCTTTTTCTGTCAAACTTCCTGTACTCACTACTTCATTCTGTGAAAAGTTAGCTGTAATTTCTATCCATTCCGGGTCAGTTACTCTCAGAGTGCTTTCTGTTCCTTTGAACAGTTCCTCCATCCTTTTTTTAGCTGCTTCATTCATATTAAAACCTCCATTCCTTACACATTCTGGTTATTTGCTTCAATGATTTCCTTCAGTTCAATGTACTCATTTCGGTATCTTGCATCAGGATTCTTTTCAGGAATAGTAAGACCAATTGCTTTTTGTGGACAGGCATGTGCACAAGCCAGACATGTTTGGCAATTACCTGGTATATGCACAGCTTTTCCATTTTCTACTTTAATTGAGCCAGATGGACAAACTTTTGTGCAGATACCACAGCCAATGCATTTATCTCCTACTTTTAATAAATGCTGCCATGCATCTGCAGGCATTTTGCTCATATTTCCAAGGAATTGCTGATGTGCTTCTCTATCTGTATCTGTAACTTTAGAAATCATGTGTTTTTTGTTTTTAATGTCCTCCACGATTTCAGCAATATGCTCATCTACCTTTTTATCAAGTAGAATCTGTTCATTCATATCAAAACTTGGAAGCCAGTTATCAACCATTACAATAATATTGATATAGCTTGCTGTAATTCCACATTCTTTGCAAAGATTATCCGCAAGCTCAGCAGCACCACCATGTCGATTTCCATAGGTAAGAACCATATAGAAATATTCTGTATCAAATGTAGCTTTTTTCAAAAAGTCTTTTACCATAGGTGGAACTTCATGCCCATAGACAGGAGAAACAATACCTATGCTATCATCTTTAAATTTAAGCTTTTCCCGTTTCATAATCTGTGGAATGCTAATTGGTTCTTCATTAATATGTTTAGCCACATAAAGGCTATTCCCTGTACCTGTAAAATAAAATAACATTTGAAATCTCCTTGCATATTCTTTTTTTATTTGCTATAATACGATTATAACAATCGGTTGCTACAACCGGTCAAGTGTTTTGTGAAATTTCATCAATTTATTTTTCTACTTTATTTTTCAGAGTACAAAGGAGCTTAATATATGTATACAATGAAACAAGTTTGTGAAATTACCAGATTGACCTATGAAACATTAAAATTTTATTGTAATGAAGGTCTCGTACCTAATGTGAAACGTGATAATAATAACCGACGCATTTTTGATGACAGAGATTTAGCGTGGATTAAAGATATAGCATGCTTAAAGAAATGTTCTATGAGCATTGCTGATATTAAAGAATACCTTGCACTTTGTCTTGAAGGAAAATCTTCAATTCCAGCTCGCCAGAAAATGCTAAACGAAAAAAAAGAAGCCTTGCTCTCCCAAATTGAAGAGATCAACGCTTCTATTGATTATATTGATTGGAAACAAAATTTCTATGAAGATGTTATTAGCGGAAAAACTGAATATGTCAGCAATCTAATATAAAAAAACTACTCATAGCATGATAAATAGTACACTACAAATAATCAAAGAGATTCTATATAATTTATATCACTTTTATTTGTCTCAGAATTTGTTATACACACCACTCATCTGCTTAAACAAGAAAATCTGTAGTAACACTCTCCTTTTCCCAAGCTTCCAGTTGAGCACGATCTTCATCAAGTGCACCGCTTACCACTTCAACAGCATCTCTTCCTAATAACAGCAAAGAAGGTGGATTTGGAGCTTCGACAGCCTTGATAATAAGTTGCGCTCCCTTCGCTAGGTCTCCAATCTGGTGACCGTCGGTAGTATCATTCCCTATTCGGCGAAGTCCGGCAGTTTTGGCATAATCATTCATAGCAATTTGAGACTGCTGCAATGATCGGCCGGCGAAATCAGTCCTGAATGCGCCCGGCTCAACAATGATCACCGATAAACCAAGAGGGCTGACTTCTTTCTGAAGACCTCTTGACAATCCCTCAAGAGCACATTTAGTCGCTGAATAATAGCCAGAGCCAGGTGCTGTAGTACGGGCGGCAATCGAAGAAACATTTACGATTGTACCGTTTCAATCACAAATAAGCGTGCCTTTGAGCACATAACCTTATCTTTGTTTAAACAATCTTATTTAAATATTAGGCTGTCAGTCAATATCGTTTCTTCCTATATTTTTATACCTTTTTACTTCAGAAAAGAGTCTCTATAGCTTTAAAAATCGTGTGTAAAATGTGCTGTGGAATCTACGTCCACAAATACCTAATTAAAAGTTACTTGTTTATCCTCTAGTTTTGTGGATAAACAAATAACAGTTTATTTTCATCTCAAATATTATAAATTTTATTCATTCTGATTATTAGCCTCTATAATTTCCTGTAGTGAAATATGCTCATTACGGTAACGAGCATCAGAATTCTTATCCATAATGCTTAAAGTAATTGCCTTATGCGGGCAGTTCTGAGCACATGCCAGACAGAATGTACAAGTATTACTTCTGCGAGCAACTTTTCCATTTTCTATATAAAAATTACCTATAGGACAGACCTTGGAACAAATACCGCAACCAATACAGGCATCCGTAACTTTAATCTGTTCACCGTTGTTGAAACTTGGCATTTCTTTATTTCTCTTCATTACCATTGCATAAAGATTTCGCCCTTCATCATCAGCTGCAACTATCTTATGCTTTCTGGCTGCAACATCTGCAACAGCTGCTGTAACCTGCTCATCAACCTTCTTATCAATAGCCTTTTCCTCATTCATGTCAAAAGCAGGCAAGTAGTTATCTACCATTAAAACAGCACCGATGTAATCAATCTTGATGCCACATAATTCACTAATCTTTTTAGTATACTCACCAGCAACAGTGTGATCTTTGCCATAAGTCATGATCATATAGAAATAGTCTGCTTTAAATTTCGCTTTCTTCATAAAGTCAATAACAAACTGTGGAGGCATGCCGCAGTAAATGGGACAGACAATGCCAATTGTCTCATCTTCAAAGTTCAGATTATCATTATTAATAACCTGAGGAATACTAATAAGATTTGTGTCAAACTGCTTTGCTACGTAAAGGCAGTTGCCAGTAGCAGTAAAATAAAATACCATAGTTTTCTCTCCTTTTTTATTACATTAAATTAAGCTCTTCTTACCTGCTTAAACTTAAACTGATTAAACACTCTACTATAGCTGGATCATAATGTGAGAACAATAAGCTTTCCACTTTATCTAAAGCAACAATCAAATCCATATCTTCTACTGTTAATTCAAAATCAAATTTATTATAACCAAATCAATTCATAAGTAGAAGTTTCAATAAATTTTTCAGTTCAAGCCCAAAGGGCTAGGAATGAACTTTAGTCCATTAATCCTATTTTCCAACATTACCACTGTGAATACTCTTTGTGATATTTTCAAGCGGTAGCCAATCCATAGCTTTTAATATATGGAGATCCCAAAATTCCCAATCATGAGCACCAGGACCTTCTACATAAGTAAACTCTACATTGTTGTCTCTTAAGAAATCTCGATAATCTCTAGTTTGATTAATTAAAGAAGTATCTTCAGTTCCACATGATATCCATATTTTAGGTAATTCCACTTTTTCTTCAATTAGCTTAGTAATTAAAGCTTTATAATCTTTATCACTACCAATAAGTTCATCTATATTTCCAAATATGGTTTCAAAATAGCATCTTCTAAATACAGGCATCTCCGCATTATTGCTGGAGTTTAAAACCATGTCTAAAATTAACGCAGGAGATAAAGCACAAATATGGCTAAAGGTTTCATGATATTTAAGTCCATTCACTAATGAACCATATCCTCCCATTGATAATCCTCCAATATAAGTATCTTCTCTTTTAGTTGATAGTGGGAATAAATCTCTTGTTTTTTCTACTAATTCTTCGCCGATAAATTGACCGAATAAATCACCAGAATTAATATTATCTACATAAAATTTATTTTCTCCCGAAGGCATAATAACAACTAAATTCCTTTCTTGTGCCCATGCTTGGATACGTGTACCTGCAACCCAATCAGTATAATTTCCAAACATTCCATTTAATAAATATAATGTTTTAAATGGTTTCTTTTCTCTGACTTGCATGCCTTCAAATGTCATTTTATCAATTGGGACAATAGCATTAATTGTTACAGTTCTCATTAATTTTTCTGAAAAAAAATCTACTCTCACTAAAGCCATAATTTTTATTCCTCCTCGTATAATATAGCTATACCAATCAATAGCCATTAGATCATCTCTACTAACGGATATTTATAAATATAAATTAATTATTATTCGTACATCTCAATCTTTGCTATAAGATCACTTTGTCGTGATTATTGCATTCTTATGAAATTCGTGAACTAAAGCTTAAAACTGCACAACGAAATGTACGTTACTAATTCTTCAAGACCAGTTTCTTAACCACTTAGACAAGTTATTATGTTTCAAAATGAATAAATTATTTTCAATTCAATCTCAGTAAAATTTCATCATAGTTCACATGCTTTTGTGATTTGCTTGCTATACTCTTTTTTACTCTTAAAATTAACTATTGACTTTTACTAGCTGGTCTTTTTTTAATTACTTTCTGTATGTTTTTCTAATTTTATCTGTTCACACGGCTTCCTCCAAATATTTCTGACATTTTCATATTATCAAGTAATTTATCAATTTTATTTACTTCTTGCGTAGTAAGTTCAATATCTGCAGCACTTGCATTTTCTTTTAAACGTGTTAATTTTCTAGTTCCAGCTATTGGTACAATCCATGGTCTTTTACAAATCATCCATGCAAGAGAAATTGCTGCTGGCGTAGAATTTTTTTCTTCTGCAATGTGGTGTAACATATCTAATAGCTCTTTGTTTGCATCATATGCTTCTGGTTTAAACTGTGGCATAAAGCTTCTATAATCTCCCTTTTCATTAAATGTTGTACTCTTCTTATATGCATCAGTTAAAGCTCCATTTGCAAGTGGACTAAATGCTACAAGTCCAATATTTAATTCCTCCAATACAGGAAATAAATCTTCTGTATCTCGATACATCATGGAGTAACGATTCTGAATTGCCGTTATAGGGCATACTGCATGAGCACGTTGAATAGTCTCTTCATCCACTTCTGATATTCCCCAATGAAGTATTTTTCCTTCCTTGATTAACTCTTTCATTACACCAGCCACTTCTTCTACTGGTACATTAGCATCTACACGGTGTTGATAGTATAAGTCAATATAATCTGTTCCAAGACGCTTTAAACTTCCTTCAATCGACTTACGAATTGTATCAGGTCTACTGTCTGTATGTAACCCTGTTGGAGTAATCTGAACACCAAACTTAGATGCAATGACTACTTTATCTCTATATGCTCTTAAAGCTTTTCCAACCAACTCTTCATTATAAGCCATGCTTCCATCCGAATTGGTTCCTGCATAGCATTCTGCAGTATCAAACATGGTATACCCCATATTTACTGCTTCTTCAATAAGTTTAGTCATTTCATTGACATCTGCTGGTACTCCATAAGCATGTGTCATTCCCATACACCCAAGGCTTACTGCTGATACTTTAAGATTTTTTCCTAAAATTTGCTTCTTCATTTTCCAAAACCTCCATATATATTTTTTTGTAATTGTTTACAAATTCTATAGTTTCTTTACTTGCACTATAAATCAAGCTCTTTCCCATAGATAACGCAATCCCCATCATGTTTTTAAGAACCCCTCCAAATTCCCTTCCATAACATGTCCTTTAAAGTGAACAAGGTTAAAATCTTAGAATTTACCCGAAGCCAAATGTTTTTGTAAATCATCATAGATTAAAATTCACTATATTTTTCACTTCATAAATCATATCTCAAATCTTCACAATTTAATTTTTGATAAGCATTGCTGCACAAGGAAAGTTAATCATTTTATTATCATGAAAAAATTTCAGAAGAGTTTGAAGATAAGGAATATCATGCTCAATATTTTTGCAAAAAGATTGTATTAACCTTATAATATGCTGCTCTCCAAATTGCTCTTTATTATATCCAGCTATACCAACTAATAAATTTTTAATCATTGCATAATGTGTAACTATAAACATAAATTCTGTAAATACAGTTTTAGGAACTTTAAAAGTTTCTTTTTTATAAATGCTTATTTTTTGTCCAAAAGGAAAAATATTTTTGAAGACATAATTTACAAAATAATTTTCAAAAATGTATTCATGCTGACTCATAAAATTGTCATAATAGTTAGATTTAACTTGCATATATAAAGCAGCCAAATCCTCATCTGACATTTCATTTGTATAATTAAGTCCTTGTTTGAACTGTTCAAAGCATTCCAAAAACCTTTTACTGGTAACACTTGATTTTAATCTATATTCGATTAAAATAACTAGTGTTTTCAACAAAGCTGCAGGTTGTTTTGGAATAGTGCTAATAATTTTATTAAAACCATAATTATCAATTATATATGTATATTTTTTAATAAGCATTATAACTTCATCACTGTTTGAATTAGTATACATCTGATTTAAATCATTACAAAATTTTCCAAGTATAATTAAGCGATTTTCAAAGGTATAATTTCTATTCTGTAAAAGTGATAAAGTAAATGTTCTTAATTTCTCAAAATATGGATAAACTTCATCCGGATATTTACCATCAGATAAATTTAAAGTCGATATTTTACTAATTCTAGTATCTTCATCTTTATCTATCAATGAAAACTGCATTGGATTAGGATTTAGCAAAGCAAGAAGCACAGCATGTGGACAAGACATATCCATAGCTAATTCCAACTTTCCATTAACCATGTTATAAATACGCGGAAAAATACCACAAGTAACTGACAAATAACTTTCTCCGTACATCTTCTGAATACTACAAAGTTTCTTTTCTGTTAAAAAAGAACATGTATTATCCGATAGTACTGTTTCAGCAAAGCTACCTTCTACCTCCATTACATCCTTCCTTGTAATTTTACTTCTAAATAATTCATCTCCATCCTTTTGCACAGCATCTTGATATTTATCGTAACTTTCTTTATCTATGGCAACTCTCCATCCTGAACAACAAGTATCTTCACAATTTGAAGCTATACATGTAAATTTGGGCACATAATTAGGTTGTAGTACTTTTCTCAAGTCCATCACTCCTAGTATTTTTCTCCTTTAATTGTTCTTAAAAATTTTTGTTAACCACTTGTCATAACCTGGAATCCAATCACCATTAGCACCAAAACCATGAGGCCACCCTTGCAAAACATGTTCTTCTACTGATACGCTCGCTTTTCGCAGAGCTTTTGCACAGGCTGGGAAATCATCTGCAAAAGGATCTTTTGTTCCATAAACAAAATATGCAGGTGGTAAATCAGATGCTGCAAATTTTTTCACATCTGTAGATGCAATCGCTAATCTTCCGTAAAAGGAATAGATCATACCAACGCTACTGGCATCAGCGGAAACTTCGTCCATCTTATCTGGAATATAATTAAGATCAAGTGATTTTCCATTGCTGCGCACCTGGAACGCGCCACCAGAGCAAATAAGGATTGCGCCTTTTATTTTGGTTCCTTCTTTTGCTGGAACTGTCACTAGATTAGGGCGAAAATCCCGATTGTCTGTATAATTACCGTTGTTTTTTGTATATTGGGTAACAATCGGCATGTTGCCTTTTTCCCATAGATAGACAGTCTGTTGCTTTTGCAGATTAGGTGAAAAACTTGCCGCAGTTCCACCACTATTTTCCCTCAACTTTCCTGTGTTACTGCTTTTTGTGGCAAATTCCGAGGATGCAGTCGACAAATCGCGATTGTTGTCTGTTTTTCCTCTACAACCTGTAAGGCTAAACAGAAGCAAGAATGCCAGGAAAGTTGCTGCTACTTTTTCCATACAATTTGTCTCCTTTCTTTATAACATAGATATTTTCCAAAAACGAACCGCTTCATTCAGCCAACCTTCTGCACTCGTACCGATGCCAAGACCAAATCCATGTCCAACACCTGAATATTCATGAAGTTCTGTATCAATTCCAAGTCTGTCAAGTGCGTCTACCCTACGCTTCATTGTAGATGCATTCGCTATACCATCCTGTTGCCCTACCACCACAAAGGTAGAAGGATCATTTCTAGTGTAATCACTATGTCCGGTATATGCCATGATAACTGCTGAAGGGCGAGGAAGTTCCTTTTTACCAAATCTTTTCGTTCCATAAGAGCCTAAGTAAGCTGCCATTCTCGCCCCTGCCGAACTACCCCACAGAGAATAATATTTTGTGCTTACTCCAAGTTCATCTGCATAACTAAAAACATATGCAATCGCCGCAGCAAGGTCTTCACATGCCACATCAACACCTCCTACACGATACTGTATGACAAAAGCATTATATCCTTGTTTGCTCAACTCTATAGCATGCGGAAAGCCCTCATGAATCGATCCAACATATGAAAAGCCTCCTCCTGGACATACAATTGCAAAAGGCTTATCTGTCTTTCCACGAAAAAAGAACAATCCCGTATTATTCTTCTCTGAATCTTTCTTCTTCTCTTCGTTACTGTAAATATCGCAAAAGATTTTTTGTCCATCTGCCACTTCGTCAATCATATAATTGATGGTATCCACAACGTTTTTAGACCTTACATTGCTGTGATATGGAAGAAGCCATTGCACCTTTGACAATGGCATGTTCACCTGATATCCAAACTCTAAAGGAAGTATAAGCTGACTAAATCCATCAAAGGCTGGATGTTTTAAAATAGTTCTAATCGTATCACTTGTTTTCATATGTGTGTAAATTTTCTTTTCCATACTCTCACTTTCACTATTTTTTATTTAATTTATGAAATCATTCCTAATTTCTGAAGCCAACTTAATACTTCTTTTTCCGACGTACGCACGCTGCCTCCACTAATTGGGAGCCCTTTTAGAACATTTGATTTCGGACAAAGTTTCTTTATATCTGTTTGACTGTTACCCATTTGACCTCCTCCGTGTGTACAAAATGGAATAATGGTCTTATCAGAGAAATCATATGATTCTAAGAATGTAAATACACCCATCGGCATTGTGCTCCACCAATTTGGGAAGCCGATATATACTACATTATAAGAACTCATATTTTCTACCTTAGTTGATAGTTTCGGTCTACTGTTACTTTCTTTTTCTTTTTTAGCTACCTCAACTACTTCATGATAATTAGTTGGATACACTTCTACTGTATCAATTTTAAACAAATCACCTTTTACTTTATCACTTATTACGTTTGCTATTACTTCTGTATTTCCAGAATGTGAAAAGTATGCAATTAAACTTTTTGCCATTTCTATCCTCTCCTATTCTTTGCTTTTAATATAGATATATCTTATACATTTAGTATTGTTGAAATTCCAGTCCACAGTACCTATAGCTGCATATTTTATTCTGCAACCCATTCTCCAATCATACGAGCGTGTTCTAAATATTCTTTATTGTGTAAACAAGAATCTGCAGAACCACAATTTGTAAACACTTCTGTTTTAAATTCTTCAATGGATTTTTGAAGGCTTGGAAGCGTTAAGATATTATTAACATGGCGTTTCATTTCTTCAGGTGAAGATCCTGTGCAGGTCAACAAAACGCCCACCTTTTTCTTTGGACCTAACTCATAGGTTGGGCAGCAAAATGTACAACAAAAACGATCAATTACCGTAATAGCCTGCGAAGTCATGCAGTTATAATAGATTGGTGCTTCAGCAATAATTCCATCACTTTCGTGTATTAAGGCTAATAATTGAGCAAAATCATCTTCTTGTACACATTTACCATTATTTTTGCATTTATAGCAAGCTTTACATGAATAGATCTTCTTGTTTCTCACATCTACTCTTTGAACTTCTGCCCCTTTTTTCTTCGCTGATTCCATGGCGACTTCAATCAATGTATCACCGTTACCTCCAATTGTAGGTGTAGTTGTAATAAACAATATTTTTTTCATGAAAATCAATCCTCTCTATATCTCTATATTTATCATTTTTATTTTTTTTAACTAAACTGTAGAAACAATCTCATTATGATATATTTTTCAGTACAGCTAATGAGATTTTCTTTTTAATTCACTTATTCAGTACATCGGAACTTTATCTTATAAAATTAGTGAATATCCCAGTTTCACGTTCTGGCATTTCCACACCACCTTCAAGTCCTACTTCTTTACATTTTAGGAAAAATGCCATATTACGTCCTAATATTCTCATAGTTTGCAATCCTTCTGAATCCTGTTTAACCTGCTCAGGTGTTGCACCATGAACCATATTCCAATACTGTGAAGAAACAATAGGCATCTGCATCAATCCAAAATACTTATTCAATTGGTCATATGTCGCTGTAGTTCCAGCTCTTCTGGCAGATATAACACATGCTGCCGGCTTCAAATAAAATGACTGCCTGCCTCCATTAAGATCTGTATAAAATGCTCTGTCCATAAATGAGGTTATTGCTCCACCTGCAGCTGCAAAATGTACTGGTGAACCAAAAATAAAACCATCATAATCTGCAGCTATATCAAGAAATTCATTTACTTTATCATCAAATACACACCTCTTCTTTGTAATACACGTCTTGCATGCAATACATCCATTCAATGCCTTATTGCCAATCCAGAATATGTCTGTATCAATGCCCTCCTTCTGTAGAGTATTTGCAACTTCTGATATTGCAGTATACGTACATCCTTTCTCATGTGGACTTCCATTTACTAATAACACTTTCATTATTATCTCTCCATTTCTTATAATAGTATTTTTTATTATATTTATTTTCCTGCTCTTTTAGCCATATCTGATCCTACTGGGTAACGCTCTCCAACTACAGTAATTTTTAATAGTGCATCTTTCAATTTGCTTAGTTCATCATTCGTCAAAGTAATTTCTGCTGCGCCTGCATTCTCCTCTAAACGATGAGTTTTGGTTGTACCTGGTATTGGAACAATCCAAGTTTTTTGTGCTAATACCCAAGCTAAAGCTATCTGTGCAGGTGTAGCACCTTTTTCTTCTGCTACCTTATGAATTAAATCGATTAATGTCTGGTTTGCTTTCATATTTTCCGATGAAAATCTTGGGAGTTGACTACGAAGGTCACCTTTAGCAAACTCAGTATCTTTATTGAAAGAACCTGTCAAAAATCCTTTTCCCAATGGTGCAAATGGCATAAATCCAATTCCTAATTCCTCTAAGACTGGCAATAATTCTCCTTCAGGCTGTCTCCACATCATAGAGTATTCACTTTCTACTGCTGTAAGTGGACATATTTCATGTGCTTTTCTAATTGTGTCTACTCCTGCTTCTGAAAGTCCCCAATGCTTTATCTTTCCTTCTTTTATCAAATTCTTCATTGTATCTGCGACTTCTTCAATTGGCACATTTTGATCCACTCGATGTAAATAGTACAAATCAATTACATCCGTTTTTAATCTCTTAAGAGATCCCTCTAAAGATTCTCTAATTACTTCTGGTCTTCCATCCAAAACCTGTTTTCCATCAACTATTTTTATTCCACATTTAGTGCTGACTACGACTTTATCTCTGTAAGGTCTCAATGCATCACCCACTAGTTCTTCATTAATATATGGTCCATATACTTCAGCAGTATCAAAAAGAGTATATCCCATTTCAATAGCCTTATGCATAAGTGAAATCATTTCCTTTGTATCTGAAACACTTCCATATCCATAACTCATCCCCATGCACCCAAGTCCAATTGCTGAAACCTCAAGACCACTATTTCCTAATTTACGTTTTTTCATTTTTAAAACCTCCCATCTTTCTGTATATTTAAAAATACAATAGTTACATTCATCAATCCCTCCAAGTTTTAAGAAACTTCGACAAGATTAATGTTTATGCACAATTTTCCTCAATATCATTAATACCTTTTTTACTTAAATAAAAAATTATAAATCCCACACTACAAACAGCAAGAATTACGAATATTATTCCTTCTGTATAAAAGGTTCCTCTAAGTGATTTGATCCATGAAATTTTCTCCAAAATCATAGCACCATACGGTGATGTGCATGCACCTAAATTATAGCCTACTAATAATAAAGATGTAGAAAGTTCACTATTTTTAATAGAGCCACTATTAATTTTATTAATTAAATACGGCATAACCATTCTAAATGCAAATCCTATAATAAGACCGCAAATAGCTGTTAAAAATACACTATTTGAAAAACCTATTAAAAACATTGCAACTGCCAATAATATGAATGCGATTGGTAAAGTAAATTCTTGAGTTACTTTTACAAGTTTACCAAATAACAATCCTGATATCATAGCTCCTACTCCAATCATAAGATTAACTGTACTTCCATCAGTAGCAGTTCCATAACCAATATTTATCATTAATGTTGTTACTTTTATACCCATGGTCATATAAAGAACAGCCACTGTAAATATTAATGCAACATATCCTAAGACTGATAGGAAACTTCCCTTGTTTAGATTTTTATCTCCTTGTTCCTTTTTATCACTAACTGTTGCAGTTTTTAAAATAATTTTGTTCGCTGGAACATTTGGTACAAAAATAGCAAACAAAATGAATACTGGTATTGCAATAATATAAGCTAAAAATGATATTTGCCAATTTATTCTTAATAATTGTCCGGCAACAAAAATAATTACTAGTCCACCTAATCCTTCGCAAGAGCTCTGAAATCCGAATAATGTTGAACATTCATTATCATCATAAAAATATTTAATCATAACTACTAATAGAGAATTAAATAATCCAATTCCAAAGCCAAATAAAGCTCTTGAAATAAAAATCAAATAGAAATTATTTGATGTAATTGGCACCAATCCACAGACAGCAACTATTCCAATACCAATAAGAATTGTTCTTTTATATCCAATATGTCTTGCAATATAACCACTTATTAATACCGAAATCATAAGAAATAAAGACGGAATTGTAATCAAATTTTCTACTAATGATAATGGTATATCAGAAAACGTCTTTGCCATTGCAGGAATATTGGCATTCATAGCCCCTGCAGATGCAACCATAAGCGAAACTGATAAAATAGAAATTTTTCTCATTGATTTATTTTTCATTTTTTGTCCTCTCTAAATTTTCATTTGTTATGTTGTGTACAGAGTTATCCTATACCCTTCCATTTCTAACTTCTTATATATTGAAAAAGGGTGGTAGTCTCCCAGCTCCTTTTTCAATATTATGTCTCTTTATCTTACCAATCCTGTTATATACTCAACTGTTGCTGGATCATGGTGTGAAAAGAATAAGCTTTCCTTAGTATCTAAGTCTTCGATTTTCTTCATATCATCATCTGATAATTCAAAATCAAATACACTGATATTTTCAATCATCCTTTCCTTATGTGTTGACTTAGGAATTACAACTACACCACTCTGAATTAAAAAACGAAGTGCTGTCTGACCAACGCTTTTCCCATATTTTGCTCCGACCTCTTTTAATACTGGATTATTGAACATGTCATTCTTACCTTCTGCAAATGGTGCCCATGCTTCAATCTGTGTGCCATACTTCTTCATATATTCTTTGGCTACTACCTGCTGATTAAATACATGTGTTTCAACCTGATTGATAGCTGGCTGAACCTCAGCGAACTGTGAAAGGTCAACGAATCTATCAGGATAGAAATTGCTCACGCCAATTGCTTTTAATTTTCCTTTTTTATAAAGTTCTTCCATAGCACGGTATGTTCCATAGTAATCGCTGAATGGCTGATGAATCAACATTAAATCAATATAGTCAAGCTGCATTGCCTTTAATGATCCCTCTATAGAAGCTTTTGCCTTTTCATAACCAGCATTTGAAATCCAAACCTTTGTTGTGATAAATAATTCTTCTCTTGGAACACCACATTTTTTTATTGCATTTCCTACTGCTGCTTCATTTCCATAAGCCTGTGCTGTATCAATAGAACGATATCCTACTTCAATTGCATCTAATACTGCCTGCTCACATACTGCTGGATCAGCTACCTGAAAAACTCCAAATCCTAATATTGGCATTTCTACTCCATTATTTAATTTTACAAATTCCATTTTAAGTACCTCTCTCTTTTTATATTTTTGTTGTTTATTTGCTTCTTTATATGTTATCAGTCATATTCGACTGTAAAACATCGCACTAATTTATCTATAGAACGCATAGAATTATTATTTAATTGTGAATTTTCCATCTATTAAGCCATTTAGCCGTACATGTACTGTTATAATCTATTATTTCACTATGTCCAATATCTATACTTGATATTACTTTCATATCCTGTTCACTCAACTCAAAATCCCATATATTTATATTTTCTTTCATACGCTTTTTATGAACTGTTTTAGGAATTGCCACAACACCTTGCTGTATTTGCCACCTTAAAATAACTTGTGCAACACTCTTTCCATACTTAATTCCAATTTTCAATAGTGTCTTATTATTAAATATATCCTTCTGCCCTTCAGACAACGGTCCCCATGCTTCCGGCTGCACCTGATATTCTTTCATAATATTAAGTGCCGACTGTTGTTGATGGAAAGGATGTATTTCAATTTGATTGATTGCCGGAGTGATTTCACTATTCAAACACAAATCAACTAGACGTTCCTGACTAAAGTTACAAACGCCAATAGCACGGATATAACCTTCCCTTTGCAGTTTTTCCATTGCTCTCCAAGAATCATAATAATCACCAAACGGTTGATGAATTAAATATAAATCAAGATAATCAAATCCAAGTTTTTTTATAGAGGTTTCAAAAGCTTTTAATGTATTTTCATATCCTGTATCTTGAATCCATAACTTTGTAGTAATAAATAGTTCTTCTCTTGAAATACCTGATTTTTTGACTGCTCTCCCTACAGCTTCTTCATTAAAGTAAGCTGCTGCGGTATCAATCAAGCGATATCCCACATCGATTGCATCACTTACACATTGTTCGCACTGCTTTGGATCTTGAATTTGAAAAACTCCATAGCCTTCTATAGGCATCTCAATTCCATTATTTAAAATAATATATTTCATTTTACGATCTCCAAGTTTCTTCTTCGTTATGAAATAAGTATAAACATTTTTTATAAAAAAGTACAATGCCAATTGCGAAATGTGCTATAATTAAAATGCATACTGAAACGATATAGTAATTAGGAGGTAGAACTATGTTTGAAATATATCAATTAGAACAATTACTGGCATTTGCTAAATATGGAACACTATCAAAAGCTGCAGAGGAGTTACATTTGTCTCAACCAGCACTAAGTCGTTCTATGCAAAAGCTTGAAGATGAACTTCATGTGCTACTATTTGAACGCCAAAAGAATAAAATAGTATTAAATCAAAATGGTGCCTTAGCGGTAGAATATGCTGAAAGAGTATTAAATCAAGCGATCGACATGGTAGAACGTATACGTTCATTTGACAGAAGTCAGCATACTATTGCCGTAGGTTCATGTGCTCCTGCACCTTTATGGTCTGTCACTCCTCTGTTATCGACTCTTTATCCAGAAATGACAATATCCTCAGATATGAAAAGTACAAAACTATTATTGCAAGGGTTAAGAGATGGCATATACCAATTTATCATTTTACATGAAGCTATAGACGATTCAGATGTACATTGCATAAAATATGGAGAAGAGCACTTATTTTTATCCCTTCCACCAGCCCATCCCTTAGCTGGACACAAAGGTGTTCATTTTAATGATATAGATGGCGAAAATTTTCTTCTCTTTTCTAAAATTGGGCTTTGGAATGATCTATGTTTAAAGACTATGCCTTCTTCTCATTTTTTAGTTCAAGATGAACGATTCTCCTTTGAAGAACTTGTTAGGAACTCTGCTCTTCCTTCTTTTACATCTGATTTGTCCATAAAACACTATGGTAATGCTACAAATCGTGTAATTATTCCAATTCTAGATTCAGAAGCTACCGTATCATATTATTTTATGTGTCTTGGGAGCACAAAGAACAAAATGGAAATTATTCTTCATGAGATTGAAAAGCACATGCTCTGATTATAGACTCTGCGAAACGGATACGCGAAATGGTCATGATGTTTTGATAACGGTTCTTCTCGGCAGTTTTCAATATAGGCAAGTTTGATTCGATATCTTCGAAGAAATAAAAGAAGAACGGACAACATCCAAACGAAAAAGATTAGAAATCCATTTAGCATCACGCTTGTCTATTTTAATTTACACAAACCTATGGATGTTCTTCTGAAATGAAAGGTGCCTTATATGCTACTAGCTCTTCTTTTCCTTATTGCTGTCATGCTTTTCTTTACGTTCTTCCACCATCTTTGCGAACCATTCAACCATCGCTGGATCATAATGTGAGAAGAATGAACTCTCTTTCTTATCAAGATTTAGTTACTTGATAAACTCCATAGCCTAATATAGACATTTCTACTCCATTACTTAATTTTACATATTCCATGATTTATTTCTCCTTCCGCCATTCGGGCATTGACTATTAATTAATTCAATTTCTTTCCATCAGAAAAAGCATTACCCACCTTTTCACCAATCTTAAGATAAGCTGCATTCATCGCATTTGTGGTTCCATCCTCACTATATGTACCGATAATCAGTACTGGTTGAGGATACAAATATGGTTTCGCTTCAAAGTCTTTTCTCCTTGTCTTAATTCTCCTTTTTTCTTTGATTTTTATTATTAAATAGCCAGCCCATGATATGTATATCTTTGGAAAATAATGCCCCACCGCCACCATGTTGATTTGTTATTCCATGACTTGTAAAATAATCAGCACTTTTTACATCTAGAACAGGGGCTGTCCAATTTCTTTATTGGACAGCCCCTGTTCCCGATAAAGCTTGCGAAGTGTATTATAAGCTTTCTTTGATGGCTGAGAACCATAATATTCATCATTTTCACCAACTGCAGAATATACTGGTGTTCTACTTTTCACTACTTTGTCATATGCTCCATCCCACTTGGAACTGCATTGCAGATAAGCAGTGAAAAGTTCTGGTTTTTTCCCCATTACCAAGGACATGGTTTCTCCACCACCTGAATATCCAATAGCATAGACCTTCTTCGTATCAATATTATAATTCTGTAAAAAATATTCCACCAATTCAATTGTCTCATTTGCTGATGTTTCGCCCCAATCCTCCAACTGTGGGGCTACGACGATCATTCTATCATTGTACTTTTGTGCCTCAAATCCAAACTCTTCTGTTCTGATATTTTCTGCCACACCCTGAAAGTAAAGCCCCTGATATCCTGGAAGTGTAAAATACAAAGCATATGCTTCATTTCCATCATAGCCTTTAGGAATATAAACATTATAATGAATTGCTTCACCCGATTTAGTATGTAAAACATTGTCTACAGAAAATCCTCTATATTCCTTTTTCCCTGATGTAACATACTCATCTGTTTTATCCGTTTTCCTCTTGTCTTCATCATTCTTTTCACTTATTTCTTTCTTCTCAGACCTTTGATTCCGATTCATAATTGTATTTAATGATGCATTTTTCTTGTCAGTCGAATCCTTACAAGCTGTTATGGCAAAAAGTGAACAGAGCACAATTGCTACCATATAATACTTTTTTTCTTCATAAACTATTTTCTCAAACTTTCTACCCATTTCTGTACATCTTCTGTAGAAGCACCAGAAGGGAATCTTTCACCTTTAAGCCAGTTACCTTTTCCCGCCATCTTAGCAAGTAGTTTGCCACTATCTCCAATATCTGAGGATGCAGAAGTACAAAACGGAATAACTGTCTTTCCTGTAAAATCATTTGCTTTTACAAATCCGTCTACAGGCCAAGCTGCAATTCCCCACCAGATTGGATAGCCGATAAACACTGTATCGTATGACTTCCAATTATCAACTGTTGTAGTGGTAAGCTGAACATTTCTGCTACTAGGATTATCATGTTCCTTTGTTACACGACTGTTATTATTTGACCAGTTCAGATCATCATTACTATATGGTTTTACAGGTTTCAATTCAAAAGTATCTGCTTTCATAGTCTCTGCAATTGTTTTAGCAACCGCTTCTGTATTACCTGTTGCCGAATAATACACAACAAGCACTTTTCCACTTTTACCCTCTGTTTCAGTTGATTCTTTACTGGAATCATTATTTATCGCTTTTTTTTGTGATACCTTCTGTGATTTTCCTGCCTGGTTTTCATTTGTATTGGATCCACATCCGGCAAGCACACCCATAAGAAATGTGCAGATTAAACCTATAATGATTATTTTTTTGTTTTTCATGCTTATTCTCCTCGTATAAAATAAATTTTTAAATTAACTCTATTGACAAAACTAGCTTCTTGAAAGATAAAATATCTCCATTACACTCTCTTTCCCATTTCATATGCTTCCTGCATTGTCTTCTTTGTTTTTACGGAACCAGCTTCATATGTTCCTGTTCCATAGATCACACCTTTTTCCTGAGAACCACCCAGACAAGCCGCAAACCCACGGAAACACTCCAGTGTCACTTCCATGGCAGCTCTGTCTTCATCGGCACATGTCATAATATAATAGAATTCTTTATCCTTCAATTTTGTCCACTGAGCCAGTGTTCTGTCAATTACTGTTTTCATCTGTGCATCAATGGAATAGAAATATACTGGACTTGCAAGCACGATAACATCTGCCCAATGCATTCGTTCTAATATTTGTGACATATCATCTTTTATGGCACAGATTCCAGCATGATCCCTACAATAATAGCAAGCAGTACAATAACCGACTTTCTTCTCTCTCAAAAATACTTTTTCTACGATATTGCCGGCTTCTGTAACTCCTCTTGCGAACTCATCACATAAAATATCTGAATTGCCACCTTTTCTTGGACTTCCTGATAAAATGAAAATATTTTTATTCATTACGTTTCTCCTTTGCTTTTAAATATATAAATAGTTTCTGTAGGTAATATCCAGCAAAGATCATTAAAATTGTTATTGCAAGTAAATCTAACTCATAGAAAATAAATGGTTCTTTATAATTGAAAAATACAAAGTGCATTTGTAATGTTATGTAAGATATAAAATTTCTTTTAACCAATGCATACACTCCATATACAGCTGCCATCCCTGCAATACCTCGCAGAATCCATGTCCGTATCTCGCTTTTCTCCGTAATATGAAATACCTTACGAAACATTCCAAGGATCATTCCATAATGTAATCCTATATGAAATCCCATTAATAAGAAGCTTGCATAACTTGAAACCACATGCAGATTCATTGCAAGAAACCAACTCATATTCAGGTCGAGAAACCGAAAAATATATTGAGACATTCCGATGCCACTAACCATCAGAACAATCATATCTATAAGAAGTAACATATCTGCTATGATCAAAAGACTTCTCTGTATAAAGTACTTTCCTTTTCCAAGTGTAGAATACCACTTATAATTCATAAAGTGATGCAGAAAAAATAATATAAGCATGACTGTTCCTGCAATCTCATGATTCTTCTGTCCGGTGAACTGGAATGACATGAGTACAAATAAAGCAATACTCATTGCGATATCAATCACCATTTTTGCCTTCAATTTCAAATTCATTAATTACCTCTTTTCTGATACTAATTTGATATAAATATATCTGTAAGCCATGTATTATCTTCCATACTTATTGTTATTTCAATTATTTTGCTAGCCCAAGTTTATCCAACCACTTAATGACTGTTTCTGTTTGATCTGACTGCATATCACCTCCTCGTATGGCAAGTCCATCTAAAACCTTTGCCTTTGGCTCAAACTTCTTAATTGTACTATATGTTCCTCCATCTCCAGAACCTTCATGGGTATTAAATGGGATAATTGTTTTTCCACTAAAATCATATTCATCAAAAAATGTGTACATAATCATTGGAAGCGTGTACCACCACATTGGGTATCCCACGAATATTACATCATAATCATACATGTTGATGTTAAGATTCTTGAATTTCGGTCTTCCATTGTTATCTCTTTCCTTTTTTGTATAATCAAACAGTTCCTGTCCGGTAGGATAAACTTTTACTGGTTCAATTCTTCTAAAATCACCACCAACCTGATCAGATATAGTTTTCGCTAATTTCTGTGTGTTACCCGATTCAGAGAAATATACAACTAATGCTCTTTTACCTCTCATGTCTATCTTAGCTTTTTTATTATCTTCGTTTACAATACTACTGTTCATTCCAACACTGCGTCCTCTATGCATAAAGTAGTAGATAACACCTACAACAAATGCAAGGGAGACTACTATTGCAATAATTTTGATTAACATTTTATTCATAAAAACCCTCCTTATTTTCATATTCATCTTTCATGGTTTCAGAACCACATAATTCCATTATAGGTATATTCCATGGACGCTATCCCATCATGGGCATAACCCTTCTTGATGCGAAATGTCAGATTTCCATCATCCATAAATTCACCACTCATAGGAAGAAAATACCGGAAATAATCCAAGCAATACTCAAATGTACGCCATGTTGTCACCGACCCCATAGAAAACCCTCCAAATCCCCGATGATCTCTAGATTGCTGAAGTGCCTCCTTTGTGGTATTTTCTGCATAGGTACTGAATCTTCCTTCCACAGCAGGTATCAGATCATTGACCAACTCATTATGATAATTTTGGGTCAATCTTATAGCAAGAGAATAATCTCCACTATCTGATTGACTCAGGTTATTATAGGTCGGAAATACCATTATCAACGGTTTGATCTTGCCATCCTGTATTGCATGATCAATTATGCTCTTGAAACCTGCATGTTTCTTATCTGCCCCCATTGTTGTTGCCTCGTTGCACCATCCGCCATGCATAAAATAGAACACTTCGTACTTCTTGTTCTCCGAATAACCATATGGCAGATATACATAGGCAGTCTTAGTAAGCACTTTGCTTTTGCTCTCATAAGTGAATGATTCGTATGTGTGTGTCGTAATCCAACCGAACCAGTCTACCCAGTTCCTTACATGGAAAATGATATTTCAACGGAATAGACTCCAATTTTTGTGGAAAATTTCTATAATTTGTATTCATGTTTCAACTCTCTTTCTGCCATTCAAATCACAAGTGCTCGCCGAAAAAAAGAAATGATCTGAACCAACGATGACCACCAGAACATCAATCACCATTAAAAGCCTGTACTATATCAATAGAATGATATCCTACTTCAATTGCATCTAATACTGCTGGATCAGCTACCTGAAAAACTCCAAATCCTAACACTGGCATTTCTACTCCATTATTTAGTTTTGCAAATTCCATTTTATGATCTCCACGTTTCCTCTTCATTCTGAGATAATCATAAACATTTTTTATAAAAAAGTACAATACCAATTGTGAAATGTGCTATAATTAAAATGCATACTGAAACGATATAGTAATTAGGAGGTAAAACTATGTTTGAAATATATCAATTAGAACAATTACTGGCATTTGCTAAACATGGGACACTATCAAAAGCTGCAGAAGAGTTACATTTGTCCCAACCAGCACTAAGTCGTTCTATGCAAAAGCTCGAAGATGAACTTCATGTTATTCTATTTGAACGCCAGAAGAATAAAATAGTATTAAATCAAAATGGTACCTTAGCGGTAGAATATGCTGAAAGAGTATTAAATCAAGCGATCGACATGGTAGAACGTATACGTTCATTTGACAGAAGTCAGCATACTATTTCTGTCGGTTCATGTGCTCCTGCACCTCTATGGTCTGTCACTCCTCTGTTATCGACTCTTTATCCAGAGATGACAATATCCTCAGATATGAAAAGTACAAAACTATTATTGCAAGGATTAAGAGATAACATATACCAATTTATTATTTTACAGGAAATTATAGATGTTTCAGATATACATTATACAAAATATGGTGAAGAGCACTTATTTTTATCCCTTCCACCAGCTCACCCTTTATCTGGACACAAAGGCATTTATTTTAATGATATAAATGGCGAAAATTTTCTTCTCTTTTCCAAGATTGGATTTTGGAATGATTTATGTTTAAAGAAACTGCCTTCTTCTCATTTTTTAGTTCAAGATGAACGATTCTCCTTTGAAGAACTTGTTAAAAACTCTGCACTTCCATCTTTTACATCTGATTTAGCCATCAAGCACTATGGTAACGTTACAAATCGTGTAATTATTCCAATCCTTGATTCAGAAGCTACAGTATCTTATTATTTTATGTGTCTGTCCAGCATGAAGAACAAAATGGAAATTGTTCTTCGTGAGATTCAAAGACACATGCTCTGATTGTAGGCTTCCAAGAATAATGCACTATACTCTAGACAAAATTTCTACAGGAAATGTAGAGCGTTTATCAAGCAGTATGCAGAAAGTGAAAGACCAAAATATCCTCAAAAGCCACTAATAGTATATCTGCATATGTTTAGGAGGAAAGGGACAACTAATCTTTACCAATACGGCGTTAAACTTTAGCTTGTGTCAAGAATCCTTGGACATTCATCTACCGAAAAAACTAAAGTTAATAGTGTACCTGCTAGTTTTTTTATTTAACAATCATCCAATTTATATCTTTTTCTAAAATCAAATCAAACTGTGAAATTTGTGTTGCTTTTGTTTGCTGATCTAAATATTTGACTGATACAGATACTTCAATTTGATTTTTTTTCTTCGTATATATAGGATTAAGTAATTCTGCAAAAATATAATCTTTATTAATAGGCTTCAATGCACTATCTTTTACATAATAGGATAATTCCTTTTCAGTCGCCGTTGGATAGAGTTTAAAAAATGTCTTTAGAAATTCGTTGATTTCTCCAGTAGTTGTAGCGTCCACCGCCCCATTATCTTCCTTTGCCTTTGGCTGATAGCTCGATTTTGAAGGTATGCTGCAAATTGTTGGATTCTTTATTATAACCATATTTCCAGAACCATCTACATATACTGTAACTTCATAGGCAGAATTTACATTTTCTTTATTTTGACCATCTACAATAAGCTGGTCTACTGTAAAAATCACTTGAAATTGCTTTTCTCCATCTTGTTTTACAGACCAAATCTCCACATTTTGAACGGCGGAGCTAGTAGGTATATCTCTACGTATGGTATCAACATTTAAAGTTTGCAATTCTTCTGTAAGATATTTTTTAATATCCTCATTTCTGCTATCAATTGAAGCTTGCGACGGCTGCCATGTATAATAATCTTGTGCAAAATTCTTAACGAAATTTTCTATCTTATGTGTATCAACTATCTCTTTATCAATAACTTTAGTTTCATGAACTGTTTTAATGTTTATTGCTGTAAAATTCTTATAGACTGCAAAACAAAAACTTGCTATAAGAAGCATCCACAAGGCAATTACTGCTTTTTTATGTGTATTTACTTTATATACTTTTAATTTTTTAGTTTTTGGCTTTGTTTCTTTATTTTCTCTTTTTATAAAATTCATATATTTCACCTTTCCTTCTATTTTTTAATTCTTCCTGCACAAACTAAATGTTCCTGCCAATAAGAGCTTGTTAAATCTGCATATCCTATAGGGTCACCAGCCTGATACATATGATTATTTCCTTGATATATTCCTACGTGAGTAATATAAGTTCCAGCATCATATGTGGAATGAAAAAACACCAGATCTCCAGCCTGTGCTTCTGATAGTGGAATATGCTGTGTAGCGTCATACTGCTCTTGTGCTGTTCTAGGTAAATTGACACCAGCTTTTCCATAACACCACTGAACAAGCCCACTGCAATCAAATGAAGTTGTTGGAGTATATCCACCATATACATACTTCCATCCCTTATATTTCAAAGCTTCATTCATGACAGCTTGTACAGTTGCATTATCAAATTTTTCCGATGTTATATACTGTGACACAAGCAAAACATAAAACATATTTCCATAGCTGTACTTCCATCCTCCATTTTCTTTAGCAGCTATTGGATTATCATATTTTTCTTTATTTCCTCCAGACTTCTCATTTGAAAAATTCTCTGCAAGTTCAAAAGTATATTTCTTTCCTCGACTTGCCACATAATCAATAAAACCGTCTCCATAGTTATAAGATTGGATAACCGTATTAATATCACAATCCTTACTTTTAGCGGTTTTAAGCAGAGAAGCAAAGTACTTGCATCCCTGCTTTATAGATTCTTCTGCATTTAATGTATTTGCTGGAAGTCCCTCCGATTCACTTGATTGCATAACATCTTGAAGTATACCGCCAGATTCCACCTGCATAATTGCAAGCAAGTAATTTACATATTCTGAAATTCCATATTCTTTAGCGTATTTTTCAACTATAGGTTTATATGCCAATACTTCCGCAGATACGCTTACTCCACCATCTTCAATATTTGAACCTCCGTTATCTTCATCTGAAAAAATTATAGCTACAAAGAAAAGTAGAACAAAGAACGCTGCAAATATACCAGATATCAGAATAATGAAATGTTTTTTCTTCATTTCTTCTCCCCTCTCTTCTTTAAAGATTGGTGGTTGCTAATAATTTTAAATTTCTTCTGTATACCTGCTCCACGGTTAACATTAATTCCATTTACTTTTATAGATTTTCTTTGAAATCCTTTCTCTGTTGAAACAGAATATCTAATTTTAGAAGGCTGTTTTTCTATATTTGAAGTCCGATTGCTTTGCCTATCAGATGGAGGCTTACGTTCTGTTCTTGTTGAAGCTCCATCTTTTCTAACAATTTTACGTTCTTTATTCAATAATGGATTATCTAAGTTACCATCCTTTAATTTTTCTATAGGTTTTTTAATAACTCTTTCATTTGGCGTATTGGCATTTAGTTTATTCTTGCTACCATTTTTTATATCAGGCTGTATAGTTTCCGTTCCACCCCTTTTAACAGGATTAAATGTTTTTCCTTGTGTTCCAGTTGTAGCAGGTCTTTCATGAGTTGAATTAATTATTTTACTAGGCTCTAATGGATTTTCAGTTTTGCTTTTACGTGCCTGTTCCATTTTTGAGCGGCGTTCTGCAATCGTCATTCTTCGCTTATTTTCTTTATCTTTTCTTCCTTGCTGTCTTGCTTTTCTTGTATCCGTAATACTTGCTTTAAAGTCAGAAATTCCGTCTTCAATCTGTGATTTTTCATGATACAAAGCATACTTAGCATTAACCGGCAAATCCTTTGCCTGCTCTTTAATATGTTCTGCTTTATCTTTGATGTGGTCTTTAGTATCCAATACTTTACCTGCTGCTTGTCCAACTCTTCTTCCAAATGATTCTCTATTATTAGGATTTTCCTGTTGTTTTCCGTCTGGTCTTGTATGATCTGCTTGTATAGCTCTTGAAGTAGAAGTTTCAAAATTGTTATTTGATTTTTTACCTGCATTAGATTTTTTTCCATTAGCTGCAATTGAACGTCCAAGCTTATGTTGAAGACGGTGCATATGTGCCATCATAAGCATACGTGGTCTTCTTAAAATCTGTCTTCCCATGCTTTGAGATTCACCGCTTTGTAGTGAAAACATGCTCATTAAATCACCAAGTTTAAAATAAATACCTGCAAAAGTCACTATCTGTAAAAAAGCTATTAAAAAAAATGGATAACCAGTAGATAAATTATAAAGCATAGTAGAAATACTAAAAGCAGTTGTAACTATTAATGTAATTCCTGCTCTTGACATAATAGTATTAAATAGCTTCATAATGGCACGCTTTGTCATACTTTCAAAGGTTGGTATCATACTTAGCAGAAAACTTACTGGTAAAAACATCGCATAAATTATAAAAAGAACCTGTGAAAAAATCATAATGCCAGTAAGCAGAAATACAAAGGCTGAAATTCCAATATTGAAGACAAAAAGAAAAAACACCATTCCTAAACGATTAATAGTTTTTGTGATGGTGAGATTGGTATTTTTATTATCTTCTATTTCAGACTTTACTATATCTTCTCTGTCTTTTCCGTTATTATCATCTGGACTTGTAGATATTAATTTTTCAACCCTGTTTTCTCCAATAGTTTTTATATCAGAGTTATCATATTGCAGTAGTAACCAAGGCTGCTTTACCTGGATAGCAAACAAACTATCACGAATAAGATCCACACTATCTTTACCCTTACTTTTAGAGTTTGGCATTACAATTTTTGTACCAATTGATAAACTGGCATTACTGATGTCAGCAGAAAATCCATTAATTTTTTCTATATAGTCTGGTGCATAGGCAATAAATGCAGCTGATAGTACAAATACAACAATGAAATTCACCACTGCATGAATAGCTTTCGTAGTTTCCCTTTTGATAAGTCCTGTATAACCAACATAAATTCCAAGTATCAAAATGAAAATCAGCAGAAATCCTCCATAGAAACCATTTGAAGAAAAACCACTTGTACTAATACCTGCTATTGTCTGCATATTCTTTCCAATTGAATCTGCTGTTGCTGATATAAAATCAAGAGAATATGCTTCCTGCACTAAGTACCCTGTAGCATTAGATAGAAAAAGGCTGATAGTCCATATAAAATTTGTAATAGCATACAGACCATACATAACCTGTTTTCCAATTCCATCAACCCAATTCCACGGTAGCCAGCTCCAGCTATTATCCACATAAAAATCAAGTTGGTAATTATCTAGTGGATACTTGCTGTATTCATTACTAGCCTTCACTGTATCATCAACAAGCCCTGCTGCTCGTGCTACTGTTCCCACTATTGCCAATATAAAAATAGCAATTACTAATACTATAAGTACAGTAATCACTATTTTTCTTACACGCTGCCAATTAATTTTTCCTTTTTGTTTCTCTAGCTTTACTTGCTTCATTGCTCTACCTCTTTTCTCACAGGTGGACGAGTATCAAAAGCGTGCAGTAATTCTTCAAAAATAGGATGGAATTGTATTACACCAACTCTACCGTATAAATCGCTGATAAGGCAATGTCCATTCTCCAAATCACGTAAGCGTTTCTGGTTATTTTCATCCTCCTTATCAACTCCGAAAAATTCTAAAGTTTTCTTTATCTCATTAATATCTGTGGAGCGAAAAGCAAATTTTAATCCCAAATTATTTTTAAGCTTTTCATCTAGCAGGTCATCTGTGTTCTGAGTTACGAAATATACCCCTGCATTCATAGCTCTACCAGCACGCACTAATTTCATAGAAAGTGTTTTCCCCTGTGCTACTTGCAGAAAACTCCACGCTTCATCAAGATCTACGATTTTAAAAATACTGCGGTCAGAATGTATAAAGTCAAGGGCAAAGGTACTAATAACAATTAGCATAGCCACTGAAAGAAGTTCCATTGTAGTATATTCCTCAAAAGATGTTTCCTTATCTGGAAGCACCAAATCAGCAACTTGTATGATATTTAGCTGTTTTTCTAAACTTATAGATTGAGAAATAGAACCATCTGAAAATAATAAGTGTGCAAAATCATAATCTATGAAAGATTCAATATGCTCTGCAATACTATTACTTATAGCAGTATTTTCAGCTCTCAATTCATCTATAACTAATAGAAGTCCTCTTTTTCTACTCTTTGTCACAGCTCTAATTGCTTTTCTTAATACTGGAAACTTCTCACCATCACGAGAAGAAATACCTGTGAGGAAAGTTAATATATCAATTGCTAAACTTTCAGAATCCTTTGGCCTTTTCATAATCACATAAGGATCAAGCAGTCCTTTGTTACTCTCTTCACTTGTAAGATTTACAATATTGATTTCCTCCGCAATTTCTGGAAGTGTCTCTTTCCAGTTTCCACGCTCCGACTTAGGGTCTACAATAACTGCCTGTGCCCCAAATAGTACAGAGTAATAAACAATCATATTATTTGAAAATGATTTTCCACCACCTAAAGAGCCAACAAAAGCAGCAGCCAAGGCATTAGTAACTGAGCCTTTAACCCCTTGACTTGCAAGAGCAGGTTTTAAATATACATTTCTTCCTGTGTCAAGATTATACCCTATATAAATTCCTTCTGTTTCTCCGAGCATTTGAGTTGCTCCAAAGCCTAAACCAGCTAAAAAATCAGAAGTAACATATTGTATATAGTCATTCATATATCTTTTACTTGCAGGAATAAATTCATTGTGTAAGCCCATCATATCACCAAAAGGTCTAACAAGTTTAACATTCAAATCGTCGTAAAAGTCTTTTACTTCATTGCATCTACGCTTCAATTCGTCTAAATCTGGCGCAGATACTCTTATTACATAACTAAGTTTATACATTGATTCCTTGCTCTGATCTAAATTTGTTTCAAGTTCATTTACGCTGTCCAAAGCTTCCATGACATTTGAACTTGTTTCCGTATCACTTTCAAAAGCATGATTATCAAGGTCTTTTAATTCCTTTTTCTTATTACGAACAGTAGATAAAGCTTTCTTATTTGCTACTATTTATAGCGATAGGTAACTCTTTGATGTTATCGCTAAGTTTTCCCCCGCTTCACACCGTGCATGAGAGTTTCCCCTCACACGGCGTTCCAACAAAATTTACATTATATTCACTATTTCTAAATTTTCTGCTAATAGTCTTAAAGAATTAACTTTTTTCATAGCCACTTCATCAGGTTTCAATAATTTACAGTATTTTTGTATTGTTTCGACCGTAGTTGCATGAATCAACTTATGCACGTCTGAATGAACCCATATAAGGTTTTTATATTCATCTGTACCACCTAAAGATTTAGGCTTTTTATGATGACATTCCATTTCCCCAATGACAAGAGAACAACCTGTTACAGCACATTTACCTTGTTGTCCTGCAATTAGAGAAATACGATTGTCATTGTATTCCGTTGATTTTTCATATTCTTTACTTGTCAATAAATACTGAATTAGATAAGCGATACTAACTCTGTCGTGTATAAGGCTACGTCCAATCACTGTATAATTATTGATTTCCTGAGTAAAACCTTTGGGTTTGCAGAATTTACAGCCATAAATAGGGAATATTGCTATTCCTACGACAGCTTTTACCTTGCCATTGTATTTTCCATAAAGTTTTACATACGTTTTTGATTTCATGGCTTCAATATTGCTTTTCTTTAAGTGTATTTTAAGTCTATTCTCAAAGCTCTGGCTAACAGCAAAGTTTATTTCTCTAAAATTATCCGCTACTTGAGTTGATATTTTGTAATAATTATGAATTCCCAAAATCATGGAGTTAAGTTTATTTACTTCATGAGATGTTGGACTTTTCTGTATCTCTTTTATTTGTTGCTTTAAATTCTTCTTTATTGCTGTTTTTGCCTTTTCTGAAATACTACTTTTACATATATATTTTTTCCGTTTTGGTTTCATAAATAGTCTAAAACCCAGAAATTCAGTTTTGCCTTTTCTTACGTTCGTTATCTTTGACTTTTCGGGGCTTATTTCAAGCCCTAGTCTTTCTGATAACCATTGTCTTACAGCAACAAAGACCTTTTGTGCTGTTTCATAATCTCGGCAGAAAATTTTAAAATCATCTGCATAACGGGCAAGGAACATTTCTTTTAGTTTGCTTCCTCTCAAGGCTCTATATTTGTTCCTAAATGTATATTGACATTTTGTTGTTTGCATAGTTTCCCATTGGTTACTTATCCACCAATCCAGTTCGTTTAATACGATATTAGATAGAAGTGGACTGATAATTCCACCTTGCGGTACACCTTTTGTCGGTATTCCTTGTCCCTGTATTTCTGACTTTAGCAATTTTCCAATAACACACAACAATTTTTTGTCCTGTATTCCTAATGTCCACATTTGTTTTAGTAATTTTCCGTGATTAACATTATCGAAAAATCCTTTAATGTCAACGTCTACCACATAATGCAGTTGACTGTTCCACATTAAGAAGCTAGCCCTTGCGATTGCGTGTTGGGTTGACCTGTTAGGGCGGAAGCCATAACTGTGTTTGTGGAATTTCGCTTCACAAATAGGTTCTAATACTTGCTTCATACATTGCTGTATAATTCGGTCGTCCATACATGGAATACCTAGCGGTCGTGTTTTACCATTCGGTTTAGGGATTTCTACTCGCCTGACACTTTTAGGAATATAATTTTGCAGTTTGCCTTGAAAGTATTTAACAAACTGTTCTTCATTCCATTCCTTGTAATCTGCGATTGTTTTACCGTCTGTTCCTTTAGTTTGAGAACCATCATTGTTTTTGATGTTTCTGTATGCCAAAAGAATGTTGTTTTCATTCGAGATTATCATCATTAAATCTTTGAATTTCCTGTTATTACAAGATTTCGAATATAATTCATCAAATATATATTGCATATTGTAGTATTCGTTATTTCTCAATAGTTGTTTTTTCTTTAAGGTTGTATCACCAGTCAAGTCGATTACTCCTCCTTTATTAGCGAGTTTTATCTCTGTTAGTCATACTAGAACCTTGAATTATTTAGCAATAGTGTAGTTTTGTAAATTTTATCTAGTGGCTATCCCTCCACAGCTTGTTATTACTGCTTCATTGGTACTGTGCCACCACTTTCGCTATGATAGATACAAGTTATAACATTAGCGGAATATCAGCATTTTGCTGATATTCTGACATTTTCCGCCAGTTTATGTCTTTCCTTGTAACCGCAACATCTGTGTGCTATCACTTTAATATTTGCGTCCATAGCTTACCACGTTCCAACAAGTCTATCTGTACATATATCTTTAGGTGCTTACTATAAGCCTGTACGCTTGATTGTGCCTGTAACACAATATGGTATTTCATAACGTAGATTTTTACTCTACCACACGCACTCCGCATTGACGGCATACACATTTCTATGTATTCATGATTTAGACCTGTACATTCGCAAGTTTGTCAGATTATTTCTAATCCATTCTCACCATAGATATTTTATAAACCCCCGGCATATAGGATACGGAAGTTGCCTCCAACTCCTTTTCGTTATTACATATTTTACGGTATCTCTCTGCCGACTTTACCGAGTTTTATACGCTTCACTTTAGCATGATGAAACGCATATCGGAGTATCAGGGAAAGCGTTTCTAGGCGTTACCCTTTCATTCCACTTTTTGACTTGTTAGTTGTAACTTTACTTTCATAAAGCCCTCCGCTTTTATTTACGCAAGTTTTGCTTGCGTTGACACTGTACGGAAACGTGTCGCACCTACATTCATACTAGTATCAATAGGAAAAGTAAATTGCTGCTGCTGATAATAGAAGATTTCTGATGAAGGGAAATCCAATTCTCCCACAATAGAATTAATTGTAAAGTAAGTAACATAGGATGTTGATTCCTCATGTTCAATTTTTAAATATCGCTGGTTTTCCTCAACCAGACAGCGAGTAGGCTTCAATAAATCATAGCGTTTTACCAAGGTTTCTTCTTTGAATTTCTTACTAGGCAAATAGTACTCATAATCTTCATAGGCTGTTCCTATCTGACCATATAAGTGTTCAATGAGATAACCAAAATCATTTTTATCTAAACGACGAACTTTAAAACGGCGTGAAATCTTATTCTCCAATAGCTTTTCCATCTTTGTAAAACGTCCAATTTCATTATTACTCATTGATGCAAAGTCACCCATAAATTTCTGATTTACTTCTTTTAAGAAATCAGAAAGTACATTTATTGCTTCTTTTTTAAGATTCTTTATTGTTACTTCCTGTTCATTTAATATCAGTTTAAAACCAATAAAAAATCTATAGTCAATCTGATTATCACCAATCATAGAAACCAGAGCTTCTGCTTGCTCGTCTATTTTTTTATATGCAACTTCTTTAAGTCTGCCTGTAACTTCTTCCTTTGAGCGTTCTTGTGTTGCCCGTATACTGGATTCTGTACTAATCTGTAGAGCATGAATTTTTCCATCACGATTTTGTGCTATTAGTTGACGGAAGCTATCATGCACAATAAATTTCTGTTCTGCTGATAGAAAAGAATAATTATAAGGTATAAGCTCATAGTAGGCAAAGCATTCTCCATCATGATTCCAGACCAGATTATTTTCAATATATTTAATTGGATATGTCATATACTTCACTCCTTACTATTGTTATTGCCTCGTTCATCCTCTGATTGTGAAGCTTCACTGGTTTACCTGCATAAGTTATTTTTGGTCTAATAACGTATGCAATAAAAGATTTTAAAAATCCATAAGGCTTCTTTCCGTCAAAGGTCTTCTGACACATAAACCAAGTTATCCCCATTGGAATTCCAAAATACTTTAAAAAAACTCCATTTATCATGGAAAGTGGCGGTATATTTCCTAGCAACATAACAACAAACAGTGACAAAACAAACCATGTCATTTGTGTAAAGGTAATTGGAAATGGTAACTTAAAATCATTGATAGAATAAAGCACTTTTTCTACTGACCAGATATTTGTATAACTTCTTATTTTTTTCATGTGATGCTCCTTTCTTTTTACACTGAAAAAAAGGCAGTTCCATAAATAAGAACTGCCATATAAAATCAGTTATTTAATTGTTATCCTATATATTCAAAAACACCATGAGCTGTAACAAGAAAGTTTCCATTTAACTCTAAATCTCGTCCATAAGATTCATAGTCAATATAATCTTGAAGACTAACTGGTATTTCTCCAAATGTTCCTGTTTCTTCAATAACGTAACGTGCTACATCTTCCATATCATCACAATCTGGATAATAGATAATGTCGTCAACATGTTCTGCCATTTCTTCAAAACTGCTGAAGAAGTTTGTCTGAATTTCTCTCATTTCAAATTCAATAGGTGTTCCTTCAAGTTCTTCAGCCAAAGCACATAAACGATTAATTTCCTCGATTGGAGTATATTCGTCAATATCAAAAGGAAGCTCATAATCGTGTATAGCATACTCTTCATATTCATTATTTAAGCCGATTTTCTCCTTCATATCTTCTATATCAATTGGTGGAGTGAACCAAGCACCAACTAGCTCACCTTCATTGTATTTGCCTAGATTGGCAATGTAAACTTGCATTTCCATATAATAAAAAACACATCCTTTCTAAAATTAGGTATAAAAAAAACAGCAAATCTAAATAGATTCACTGCTTTTAAAAACTATTCTTCTTTATCAGTATAAAAAACACTTATATTTTTTCCTTTAATTCTTTCGTAAATTTCTGGATATAATAATCTAGTTTTTTCATGATTTTCTGGTGTAGCATTTTTCCCTGACTTTGGATGCTTATCCCAATCAACTAGTCTTTTTATATAGAGTTTATCGCTTTCCTCACAATTATATATTTTGCTAAGTGTTGATTTGGATATTTTTTCATTAGATATCACATGAGGAATCCTTTGATTAAATTCTTCAAAAAACTTATTTGTGGAAAATTTAGTTTTGCCATCTTTCAATTCAAGCATATCTTTTAATATTTTCAGTTTATCACCTAGATATGTATTGATTTGATAGCCAGGCAATACATCTAAAATAAGATAAAGTGTACTTCTTTTTTTTATAAGAGTCAGTTTAAATGGTTCACAATTCACATCAAACATAACATTAAATTCTACACCATTATGAGTATAATCAAAAATATCATAAGTCTTATTATGTTTCAAAATATCCACATACAAATCATGTAAATTTAATTTGATCATAGGAAACACCCCCTAGAATACTTTTAATTATTATATCAAGTAATCAGCAGTGTTTCAACAAACCGCTATGCACCTATAATTTTATTGAATAATTGTAATAGAATATCTTTAACACCTGCTGCGTTAAATACAAGTCCAACGGCAATCAATGCAATAACTAAGAACCCTATAAGCTTTGAAAACTCACGTTTGAAGCCTAAGTAAACTCCAATAAAAACAATTGCCATAAGTACTAAAGACTGTGCATTTGATAAAAACCAATTGTATAAATTTTGTCCAAAATTCATAAATTATCTCCTCGTATAATATATTTAGGTTTATAAAGGTAACCTATAATCCTCTCTTACTTTAGAATAGGACCTGTTATCACCTCCTTAACTGTAGCTGCCTGCTGCTTTAAAATCTTTTCATGTCTTTCTTTCAGTTTTGCATTGGTGATAATCTCATTTATAAACTTTGTATTATTAATTTCATCAAGCTTCATAGCCATTTTTAAAGTTGGGGCAACTTGACGAGAAAGCCAATTTAAAGTTCTTCTAAATGAATAAGGTTCTGGTTTAGTAGTAAGCTTCATGGAGTCTCTATTTTCTCCTATAAACCATGCCCATTCATCATTTAATTTCCAATCACTACGCGGCTTATCATCATCTTTATCCACAAAACGAACATAGCGATTAATAATTTTAAAAGCTGTGCTCTCTGGATTGTCATAAAACATCAAATCTTTAAGTGCATAATAAGCTCTTTCATTTTTAAGTCTTATTTCAAAACGATTTTTTACTTCCGCATCTTCTATTGGAATATTGTTTTTCTTATACTGTTCATAATCTTTTTCATAGATGCAAAAGTAAACTTCACTTTGAAGCGAACCAATATACAGGGTATTTCCCATACATTCCTTTTCATCTCTGCGTACAAGCTCACCACTTCTATAATTCTTAAAACTACGAAAAACTGAAATGCATTCTTCATTTCTGCATTTTTCTGTGAGATTAGGAATATTTAAAATTCCAACCTTATCATTTATAGCAAGATCAAGACGTTTCATTACGCCCCCTTCTACCAGTGCATCCATAAAAAATTCATACCAGCTTCGCTCTTGTGCCAAAAGATAATTTTCAAATTGACGACAACCACGCCCTTTCATCTCTACAAGCACACCTTTTTCTTCTTCACCAGATACAAGTACAAAAATATCACCCATACAATAATGTTCTGAATAAGAATAGAATCCGTAATCTTCATGAAGCATATAGGAGAGTTTTAGCCTTAAAACACCTTCTACAATGTGCTTAACATCAAGTGTTGGAAAACGAATTCTAACATAGTCAAATAGCATTTCTAGCGGTGAATCTGGATTAAACCGTTCTAATGCTTTTGAAATAGATATTTGAAGCTCTGCTGACGGCCTAACCTTACCAGTTTCAATGTCACTTAAATACTGCCTTGTAATACCAGCAGCTACCGCAAGCTTATTTTGTGAAATGCCATATTCTCCCCTCTTTTCTTTCAATTCTTTTACCCATGAGCTTTCTTCCAATAAAAATTCCTCCAATCAAAAAAGCGCATATCAACTTTTAATAATTAGCTGACATATGCCTTATTTTTAATGTTCTTTACGAACATGTGATATTTATTTTTATACATCTATAAAAATTTACATAAAAAAATAGGCCAAGAATTTTCTCTTGACCTCTACTATATAAATAATTTATTTTCTACAGATTATACATAAGTCTCTACTACAAAGATACTCACCAATAAAACAATTTTTGTTCTATCCTTATGTTTAATCTCGCTGTTCTGGTTATTACCTTAATACTTTTTTATTATCTTAATGAGAATGACTATTGCAGATCCAATTATATTGATAATAAATATAATATCGTCCATTGTATTTATTACCCTTCTTCATTACTTAACATATTCATATCAAATATACTATTACTCATCATATTAGCTTGTAGCCTAGCTGCCTCATCAACTGTAAGTAAATCTATCCTCCCATTATCCATTCTTCTAACTTTCATTAAACTATCAACTACACCCAAACATTGAGATGCAAATTTCATTTTTCCATCTCTTATTGCTACTTCCAATAGATTCATTCTATGTTCAAATTCCTTTCTCGTATGCGGTATATTCATAGCATTTGTATTCATTAAAATCACTCCTTATAATAAGTAAAAAAATTATACAATCTCTATACTATAAATTTTCTTAATATCCATCTACTTCAATTATTGTATGTTCATGCATATCTAAAAATATTGTTTTAATGTCATCGGATATTTTATATATTAGTTTCCTGTCTTTTGGAAAATTATTAGCTTGTTTTGAATTTATTATAACTTGACACCCTTCATTCTTCGCTAACCCACAAGAATCACTCCATACTCTTCCACTATTCCATATATCCATCTTAAAGTCATTATCTGTTGCCCTTATAATTCTTTTAAATTTTGTAGTAGGTAGAATTTGTGCTATTGATCTACCTTTTACAAGAGTAGGCATCACTAAATTTACTGTGCAAATAATATCAGTCTTATCATTAGTTTCTTCATGTATATATTGATTAGAATAATATTTGCTTTCTCTACTTATATTTAATGAATATTTATCTATTGTATCATTTTGTGGCACAAGATATGTTTCTAAATTTATATTATTTAAACCTTGCTCTTTATCATATGAATAATTGCAATAATACAATACTATATTATCTCCGTCAAATGTACATTCATTAATCAATAAATCATCGAATTTTCCTTGACTATATAATAACTTTTTAAGTTTTTCTGCTCTCAAATAACAATTAAAGCTTTCCACTTTAGGGCTTGGAAAATACGGATTTATTCTTCTAATATCATTTGCTATAATTTCACTTTTTTCTCGAAGTATATATTTATTTAATACCATGTTCAAACTTTTATATAATAACATATGTGAATATCCAAAATGCACAGTATTCCTATTAAATGATTTACATAAAGCAAAATTTAACTTTTCAAGCTCATCTATACTTCTAGGTGTTATTTCACTTATTATGTTATTAATTAATTCTTTTTTAATGTCACTTAATACTCCATCATGATGTATTAGCTTAGCTATAATAAATTTTTTATCTGCTTTTTTTAAAAAGCTAATATTCGTGCAATCACAATCTAAATTTTCTACTTTGCTGAAATCTTGTGATTTAAAATAACTCTCAATTGTTTCAACATATATTTGAGCATCTAGATGTATGTTACAATAATTATTATATATCTGTAAAAATGTTGATTTTAGAATAAAATTATTAGAAGATATTATTTTTCCTAATAATTCATAATTATAAATTAAACTCCACAATTGTTCATCTTGTTTATCAGATAAATATAAGCATATAGTTACACAAAGTTCTGAAATGTTAATATCTTCGCTAAAACATAATAGTAATGTATTCTTCAAGTATTCCTTGTTAGTTTTAATTAACCAAGGTAATAAATCAATAATTTTCTGTGAGACAAATGGATCAGGATACCATGCTAACCATAGAATAAGTTCTAATAAAACTTGTTCTTCATCTCTTACTAAATCCCATTTTGTTATATCATTATACTTATAGCTATATTGTGAATTAGGGATTACAATGGTTTCAAGGTGATCAAATATTTCAGAAATAATCTTCTGTTTTTCTAACTCTCCACATTGATTTCCAATAAAATTATATAATCTATTTGCTATTATCCAATATCTACAATAATTATCATCTGTAATTATAGATTCTAAATTTTTAACTATCATCTCTGGGCTTTTAGCTGCATTTAGAATACTTTCAAAACAATGGCTAACTTCTTTACCTGAATTTTCACTCCATATATCCCATCCGCCTTTACGTATTTCTAATATAACTTTCTGATATGTATTAATAGCCGTTTCAATATTTCCCTTTATTAATTCCTTATCAGCATATTCAATATCTTTTTTACAATTTTCCAACACAGAAAATCTTCCAAAAGTCCCTTCTAAATATAAATCATCTTTAATTTTATTTGTATTTTCTTTTATTGAATCAGAGGCTTTTTTAATTGAAACATCTGTAGAAATATCACTATCATACTTTGCTATAGCATTTTTAGTTTCAATTATTATTGTATCTTTGGATAAATTTAGCACTCTGCAAAGTTTATTTAAAATAATATTAAATATTTCTTTATTAAGATGCCTTTGATATAATTTTATAAAATAATATCTTTTCATCTCATCACAATCACATACTAGAATTGTCATTATTCTTTCAATATAAGTAGATAAATCATTACTACTAATTTGATTCATTTCATTAACAATCTTAGACTGTATAACAATATAATCATTTAAATATCTTTCATCTCCAAACATGAAAACTTCAGACAAACTCCATATTAGTGCTTTTCCATTTGATTTTACTTCTTTTAAAATATTTAATATTGAACTATCTAAAAAAATACTATTAGCTATTCTATAACTTTTTAATCCATATTTGTTAGTATCAATATTTTCAATCTTAATATTACATTCTAATGCTTCCATGTCCGGATATATTTGAATCTTTAAAAAATTAAATGCAATATTATAAAATGACTTTCTCCACAATTGACCAATTAAACTTTCTTTCTCGACTCTAATATATCTTTCAAATGTCATCCCACCTGCTGCTGAATCTAGCAAAAGGAAATTTCTTTTAATCAAGTCCTGTGTAATATCCTTTGAACTCATTGGTGCAAAACTTTCACTTAACAATGAAAGTTGATCTTCTTTATACCAAGTTGGCCCCATAGATGTCTTTAACATCTCATAGTATACATCTTTAGCAGTTTCCGTACACTCTATCAAATTATATATTTCAATTATATTAAGTAAATATGGTGTCCTTTCCCATCTATTCATAACTTTATTTTTTATTTCTCTAAAAGTTAAATCGACAATTCGTTTTATATATAATGTGTTAATATTATTTTTAATTAAAACATATATAACTTCAAAAAGAACATTAAAATATCCTTCAGAATAAATTCCGAATTGATTTAAAGATTTTCTTTCAATAAACTCCAAATAGTATTCTATTTCGTCTTTTTTTAATTCTGTTATATATTCTGTAATATATCTAAATAAAATAGGAAATATTTGTTCTGGTATGCTATAGCTATGTTCAAACTTTGTTCTTTCATCAAAATCAAATAATTTCTTTTCAAGCAATTCTAGTAATTGAGTATAGTCATTCTCAATACTCGAATAATCATTATTAGCTTTACAATATAATCCTCTTCCATAAATACATGCTACATATTTTATTAAATTATTAATTCCTTTTTTCCAGTCATATATAAATGTTTCTGCACAAATATCTATTGATTTTTCGTTTAATAACAACATATATCCTTCATTACGATAGTAACCAAAAAAAGAATTAAATTTATCTGCTGATATATCAACGCCATTCTCATTCATTAAATCGCTATTCATTTGATAATAGTTGCACTTTGCAATTAAATTTTTTACAAGTTCATACTTTGTGCTTTGGTTTATTAAAGCTTCTATACATAAATAATTATCCTCTTGTGGTGAAATTTCTATCATTTTTTCAATATCTTTTACTATCGTTTTGTAATTATTTATATATTTTTTATGATATTTATTCTCCATATCTAATGCATTACATAATAACATAATATTAAATTCTGCCATATCTGTATTTACTTCTAAATTATTCTTTTTAGCAAGTTCAAGTGAAAAATATTCACCATATTTCCATAAATTATATGCTAGTGAAATACCAACAATATAATTTAAATCTTTCATTCCAGCATCTGTACTATTATACAATAATTTAAGTATGTTTCTAGATTTGTAGGCAGAACTCTTCTTATCAAACTTTTGATACATATTATATGCTAACAATAAACTACTTATAAGAAAATTAGGTATTCCCTTATTATCTTCTAAATAATCTTCTAATATCGCTTCAAGTTTAATTATTATATTCTTAGCTTGCTTTGAATAATTTTTCTCTATAAGCATTTCAAGACAATAAAGTGTGTCTTCTAACGAAAGAACTAAGGTATTTTTTCTAATTATATATTGCATTGCTTTATCCGGTCTGTTAAATGATATTTCTGCTTTTGCTATTTCAAATGCGAAATTAATAAACATTTCATTGTACCTAAAATTGCTTCTCTCTAATAATAATAATAATCTAATAACAGATATATAATCTCCTTTTTTGCATGCTAAACTCAAAATTCCTTTTATATCCTGCATCATTAAATCTGGAGTAACATTTAAAATTGTACATTTATCTATCCAACTTTGATTACACTCAGATATACTTTTTTCTAAATCCTCAGGTTCTCCATTAGACAAATGGTAAAGAAGATTTACAACTGAGAAATCCTCATTACTATTTTTCAAACAAATTTTGGCAATTTGATGATGTATTTCATTATTCATATAATCAGTCTTATCATTTATAAAATCTGCAAATGAACTATGAAAATATGTAATTATGTTTTCATCAAGAAACAAATATCTAAGTTGTTGAAATACAGTTTCAAAACTTAACTTAATATCACTAGGCAGTACCTTTCTAAACATTACTTTATCTATAGCAACTCTAATTCTTGATAAGTACGCTGCAAAATTTAATTGCAGTGGATTTTGTGATATTTTTATCCACAAGTAATTATAATATTCTTTTATGTCTCCACTATAAGTTGGAAGTTCATCTATAAAAGTATTTAAATCTTCTTTGTATCCGAAATTAATATAATTTATAATATATCTTAAATACAAAGGATGCCCCATAGATTTACTACTTAAAGTTTCTAGTTGAACTCCATTAAGTTCTTTATTTAATACTTTAGCTAAGTAATATTTCGTTTCTTGAATATTATATAATTTAAATTCTAAAATATTATTCTGTATATCAATTGACTGTAAGAAATTTATTGGCAACTGTAAATAATTATTTGATGTTATTATAAAAAATATGCTTTCGTATTTTGCCATTAAGATAAAGGATAGAAATCTCTGTATTTCTTCTTTACTACTATTTGATAATTCATCAATACCATCAATAAAAAACAATGCTTTTTCATTCTTTTCTTTAAGCTTCATTGATAAATTTGAAAATAATTTTCCTAAATACTCTATTTTTTTCACATAAGGTAAATTTTGTGTATCGATTATTCTAGCCCTTAACTGATAAGAAATTTTCTCATTCAACCACTCATAAAAAACATCTGGTGACATTCTATAACTAATCGGCATCGTATCTTGTGGCACCTTACTAAAATATTTCCCTATTACTTTTACCCCTCGTATAGATTTATAGTATTGAACAAAAGTGGATTTACCAATACCAACGCTTCCTTGCAGTATTATAGTTGCTTTGTTCTGATTATTTACAATTTCATTTAATTTATTATTTATATAAAAATTTTCCATAACTTCTGAACTAATTAATTTAACATTTGATACATTATCGTCTTGACTTTCAGACAATGGAATTATGTTTTCAGATCCAAGAAATTCTTTAACCCTGCTAAATTCTATGGCTTTAAGTACCGGTCCATTTTGATGTATAAGTATTCCTTGAACTTTTTCATCAATTATTAATGGTGCTCCAGATAAACCTTTATAGTTTGTAAGATTCCCGGTTTTAACATCTAAATCTATATTAAAATCACAAGGATTAAATGCATTATGCACATTAGTTAGTATCCCTCCAACATGTGCTATCTGTGGGCTAGTTTCTCCTGCATATCCATAACTATACCATTCTGCACCTACAGTTACCATGTTTGTATTTAATGGTATAACCTCTGTTAAATCTATTTCTTTATCTAAAACTAAAATTTGAACATCATAATCGCATTCATTTTCTATCTTAGTACATTTACTTTCTATTACTTTGTCACCGAACTCTAAAAATTTAGCTATTATATTTTCAGAATCTTCTTCAATGACGTGTGAAGCAGTAATTATTGTATTTTTATTTACAAGAAAACCTGTCCCTTTGTCATTTCCATCGCATATTATTTTACAAATATATTTCTTTAATTCTTGTAACATTATTATCCCCCCCATCCTATTTAATAATTATAGATTCATTGCTTAAATACCGAATTGTATAATTAAACTCATCCTTTAAAATTTTCTTATCAAATTTTTTTATGGATTGTGTTTCATTACTAATAATTATACTTCTTCTATTCTGATCATTGCTGGATATATCGATTTTTCTATTAATTATTTTGGAAATTGTTTCAATATCCGGATGATCATATTTTCCATTAGTTGATATTAAATATATTGCAGAATCAAAGTTTTCCAAAAATTCATCACAAATATTGAACTTACTACCATGATGTGACACTTTTATTAAATCAAAATAAGTTTTCATACCTTCTTTTTTTAGTCTTAATAAATTTTTATAATATATCTCAGAAAATGAATCTCCTAAAAAAAGCAAATTTTTATCTTTAAAAGTCAGCATAAATGCAATAGAAGATCCATTTTCTATTTTTTTAGTATCTTGTTCAATTTCAAGTTTTGATAATTTGCGTACATCCTTTGTATTTATTACACTTTCTTGAGATATTTGATGGATAAGCTGTTCACTTTCTAAACGGCTTATCAAGTACATATATGCTTCATATGCATTTCTCGTTAAATCATTTTCTATTAACGTTATTTTCTTCCTAATTTTTTTTAAAGATTTTTCCCATAATTGATTGAGATTTTTTAAATTTTCAGCATTAGGCGATAAAAAAGTTATAGATGTATTATTATCTATCTCTATTTTAGGTAAGTCATCAGCCAATATTATACCATCAGTAAATTGACTAAATGAATTCCATCTATAACCACCTTTTAATATATAACTTGATAAAAATAATTCCTGCTTCATGCTTATGTTTTGTGAAACATTTCCACCTTCACCTTGCAACGCTGCTTTTCCTTGTGAAAGTACACCCTCAAATACGGCCTTATCGTATTCATCACATGTACCATTCTCATAATTAGATATTTGCAATCCTTTTATCCCATTATAAATTATATTTTCTATTTTAATAATATTACTAACATCATTGCTTACATTCTCTTTAAACAGATATAGTGCTCCCTCTATATGATCCGCATGCATATGAGTCAAAATAACAAAATCTAATAGTCTATTATGATTTTTCATCTCGACTAACTTTGGCTTAATACAATTATAGTAAGTATCCCTTGTCCCACAATCAATGAGAATATTTATTTCTTTTTCACTCTTAATCGTAACTAAAAAGCTATCTCCACAATCCGCTTGAAACATTATAACTTCAACTTCATTCATAAATTTGACTCCACCCTACTTTTATATTAATCACGTAAACTTCACTAGTATAATTATTTATTAAATTATATTAAGAACTTCCAATTATAGATGTAATAAATTATAATTCTACATATAGTTATATTATCCTCCATAACTTGTAAAAGAACCAATAAAATCCGAATTATTTCTCTCGGATTTTATTAATATTTTTACAAGTTAATTTACTATGCTATTTTTTAGTGATTTCCGCACTAAAACTTCTTAAAAATCCTTCTAATACACTTCCACCTTTTGAGTTTCCCATACCGTTTTTAGTTACATACTGTTTAGCTAAAGAAATATCATCCTCGTTGAATACCCAAGTCTGTGCTACATGCGACCAATTGCCATTTTTGCCTTTAACATTATTCATAGCTGCAACTAATGTAGCTCTATAATCTGTTTCGCTTTTCCACTTTGATGTAGCCTCCAAACCACCATTCTCATAATATTCTAAGTAATACTTAGGACTAATAAACCTTGCGTATTTTTTTACTCCATCAAAATCCATAGGTCCTTCCTTAGTTGATTCTGTATCAACTATAGCAACTTTTATCTGCTTTTCTGTTGTATTATTTTTGCTGTCTGTAGTTATATATATTATAGTAGCTTCTCCAGAACTTGTAAAACTGGTAAACATTGAAGATGAATAGTTTTTAACTCTCACCTGTGTTGTTCCATCTTCTCTATCAATTGATTTTACCGTTCTTAAAAGCTCTGATTCTGTAATTACACCTGTTTGAGCTTCATACAACGTAAAGTAACGGTCATAAGCGGTTAAATCTGGTGCATAATCCCATATTACATAGAAATTAAAGGTATATCCATTTATACTTGTCAGATTCTTGATTTCCTGCCGTTCCATAAAACTAGCTGAGAAAGCATTCGGGTCTGTATTCCATCCTAGATAGGTATTAGGATGAACTGGTGGAGTAAAGCTCATTGCTGCTAAAGTGTACGTCATATCATACTTGCAGGTTAATGTTTCCATAGCACCACTACCACCATTTGAATGAAACACAATATAATAGGTATTTGCTTCTGCATTTGCCTTTAGACTTACATTGTCAGTTACAGTAAAAGTATATTTTTTATTGTTAGAATTATACGTACCACTCCAGCTCGTCCAAGTATATCCTGTTTTCACATTTGCATCGACTGTAGCGCTTGCACCATAATAATAACTGCCCTCACCTAAAACGCTGCCTATTCCTGTACCAGCGGTTACACTCACAGTATATTTTTTTCTTGTAACAGAAATATACGAAGTCTTTGCATCTTTTGCTGTATATTAAATACTTGAAGCATTATAGCAATCATCTTCTGTCCTTGACCATTTTACAGTTTCACCATATACATAGTCTTTATTAATTACTACATTATAGTCCCCATAATCTCCATTAGCTTGTTGATACCTTACATACACAATCTGCCTTGATTTCAATTGAGTAACATAGTTTATTGTTTTATTAAAATAGCTATGCAGAGAACTTGGATTATCCCAAGGTGCAGCATTTGCTATTCCATCATAATTCGTATAGACACTTCCCCAAAAATGTCCATAATCATCCATAGAACAGCTATTTGTATGATTACCATAATTATCAATTCTAATAGTTACCATGCAGCTATCAACTACCAGATAGCCACCATTAATTATAAATTCATTGTAAGCTGTACTGTTTGTTTGTGCCAACTTTGACTTTACATAACTAAGGTTTATTCTGCATAAATCGTAAATATATCCGCTTGACGATACTTCAGCCACTCTTTCTACGGTATAGCCAGATAAATTAAAATAAATGTTTGTAGATTGTGAACTTGTAGTAACTTTCATTCTATAACCTATAGTCCCCCAATTTGTTGTATTTCTATTTACAGTAGATGCTCTTCCTTTTGTTGCATAATAAAAATATCCATCTTTAAAAACAATATCAGAACTATAGTTATTATAAAATGTTACTGCATTATCAAAACTACTCGCCATTACCTCTTTAGTTGATGAACTAAAAACAGTTATTCCTAATATAGACAAAAATAAAAGCAGACCAATTAAGCCTGTTCTCCACATTTTCTTCATTCTATTTATTTCCTTTCCTAGAATACAAATGCTGACCAATTATAGCAAACTGTCTTGTGAGTTCCATTGGAATTCTGTTTTCCAGTGCTGTAAATACCAACAAAGGAATATAAATTGCCACCATCTCTAAGATTTACTTCTGGTATCTTGTCATACAGTGTATATCCTTTACTGGTTACACTAACTTCCTTATAATCAATGCCTTGTTCATCTAAATATTTCATTATAGTATTCTTCAAGTCTGAATCTGACATATCCCCTTTCTTCCAACTTTCAATCAATCCGTCCATCTTTGTCTTCTGAACAGATGTAATATCTCCCTTGGATGTTTTAGACTCATTCCATCCTTTTAAAATTGGAACATAGTTATCTTGCACTAAATTTTGGGGAACTATCATTTACTTTCACAGGCTTTTCTCTTGAATTCAAACTTATAAATATATTAACGAAAACGACTGCCATTACTACTATAGCCACTAATATTATAGATTTCCTATACTTCTTACATTGCCTCTTCAACTGCTTTTTCAACTTAATAAATCCTCCTCCCAATTTTATTTTATATTAACTCTGTACTGTTCCATGATTGCTGTTTGTTTTACTGATACCTGTCCCTCTGTTCCAATAGGGTGTTTATACTTTTCTATTACTTCAACAGACAATAAGCCTTTCTGATAGTCCACATCTAGGACGTTTACAACAACTGTGCTATCTGAATTAACCTGCACAAGTAGTGCTTCCATAAAATCAGCAACCAGTTCATCATTACTATTTACAGAATAGGTTTTACTGTCAAACTGATTTTCAATAGTTTCCTTCAAAGCTCCATTCACTGCATTATTTAATTCATTCTGCCTAATATTTATTCCCCAAAGTGTCATAACAATTACAATAGCTATAATAGAACAAATTGTAATTCCAAATCCTAAAAATACATTCTTCATTACTGGCCTCTCCTTTCATCTGCTGCAATCGGTATTTTCCAAATACTTGTCAGATTTTCCTTATCTCTAATCTGAAAGTACACTTCATAAATACCAGCACTAGGGAAATATATAACTCCATCTGTTTTAGAATAAGAACTTATTATACTTGTTCCATCTGCTCTTCGTATATCTAAAACCTTGCCAAACATAATGTCTGGGAACATCTTTTTAATAATCACATCATCCATTGGATATATTACACCTTCCATATCTTTAGCATAATATCTTTCAAGAAAATCAACATTTTCACTCTCAAAAAACCTTCCCTTTGATGTGATGTAAGCTGCTTCTGGTTTAGTTCGTTTATGCCATGTAATTACAGAATCAAAATCACTATAGGAAGAATAATTGATTTCTGTTTTATTTAAGGGTATTCCAGCGATTTCAAGAATACCTTGTTTGCTGGAAATACATACTCCAAACAAAATTCCAATAACAAGAATTGATGTAATTATGGCAATAATAGCAGTACCAAATTCTTGAAATATTTCTTTCATCTATATACTGCCCCCTATAACACTTGTAATAAATTTCTGCACAATTGTGGCCATTGGGGTACTTAAAAAGAAATAAGCCACAATGTTAAGAAACAGTATTCCACTTATTGCTTCAATAACAAACTCTCCGTATTCTTCAAATATCTCCTGCATTTTGTACCTCCTAACTACTGATTACCTTTAAAAATCCAATTAAAATTGCTGCCATACTACTTCCTGCTATAGCATAAATAATACTGCTTCCAAACTGCTCCATAATAAGCTTCATTAATCCATCCTCCTTACCTTGCAAAGCCCCTAATTTGCTGTGTATTCATAACTTTAAGAAAATCAATACGATATTTATATTTTAGAATTATTTCCATTAATGTAGGCTTACCGTCTTCATCTTTAACTACACTGTTACTATCTATCAGTAATTCATATCCAGCACTTGAAGCCTGTTTTTTACAAGCATTAATAACACTTGGTGCAGAGTTAGCATCTTCTATTTCTGCTATTACAGAGTTGTGAAAATCTCTTGCATTACTAGCATCAATACTAGCTGACATAATTCCTGCCATAGAAAATATTGATATAAGGAATATGAAAATGCCTACATAAGTTTTAATTATAGTACTCATAATCTACCTCCTACATTCCAAAATTCAAGTTTTTAAGAAACAACATTAGGAGTAATGACATATCAACCATAAGTTTAAAAGAAGCTAGTAAAGAAGGTAATAAAATATAAACCTTCATTCCAGCTATTTTATCCTCCTGAGATAGCTTTTCTGCCTTATCCATTAGTGCATTATTACGATCAATTAATTCTTCTACTTGCTTAGCTACATCTCCAGAATTTCCACTTGATAGTGAATATAATATCTTCATAGCTGACTGCACATCAGGATTGCGGTATTCCTTTAAAAATCTATGATATGGTTCTATTGAATTAGGATTTTCTTCTAGCTCGTCTACAAGATTTTCTAGTGCATACAATAATACTTCTGGTGAGTTATCTATGGATTTACGAATTGCTACTTGTACATTATCTGTCTGCAATAACAAAGCAACTTCCATAAGCCAGTTAGGAAACTGCTTTTCAATTTCTTTTGCCACCTTTTTCTTAGCAAGGCTATGTCCAATTTTATGTTGATTTAAAAAGAAAAGTACAACTACAATTCCTACTACTGCAATTACAATATTTTTAAAATATAAAAATCCACTGATAAATAATACTGCTGGAATCACGGCTATTTTTTTACTAACTTTTGCTTCCTTTGCCTCATCATAGTCTCTGACTTGAATATATTTTTTTCCTATTCCTGTGCTATTAACTTCCTTCTCAATCCAACTTCTACAAAGCTTTTTATCAGCTTTCACATAAATTAACATGCAACTTCCTATTAATACCACTGCTGATATCTGACATAACTCCATGGAACTAATATTCAATTTTCCACCCAATAGATAAAGAGGTAAAATACAAATAAGCAAAGTTGCTACCAAAGCAATTACTATGTTTCTTTTTACAAGCTGAAATTCTTTCTGTAAATTTGATACTCTATCCGCCCACATAGCTCTATTCTTTGTAAGCAGTGTAATACTTCCACTAACATCACCACCACGTCTTTGTGCTGCAATAACAAAGTCATGTATATTGTCAATTCTTTCACAGTTAAAGAATTCTCCTATCATATTTAACGCTTCTCTCTCTGGATCTTCACTATCGGTTGTATATTGAATATGCTCTATGGATTTTTCCAATATATCATGAAAAATTCCTTCATCAAAAATTGCAGCTGTTTCTAATAATGCACTAAGCACAGTTCCATTTCTTTTAAAAGAATATAAAAACTGCTCCATATAGCTATTAGCTAAAGAAAACATTGTTGTATGATATCTGCCCTTAATAATCTGTATAGTAACCATTGGAGAAAGCAGGAATCCTATAATTCCAATAGCAGCAATATATTTCAGTTCCAGTTTATAAAGAAGGCCGAAAATAGCAGCCATAAGCACAATCATTCCATAAGTTATAAATGCCTTTCTAAGTGTATATTCATAACCATACTTAGCTAACTCATTGATCAAATTTTTATATCTAAGATATCTTAGTGCACTTTTTTTCTTCAATATTGTTACCTCCTTCACTTTCAAACGGCTTTATTTCCATTCGTTCAAACTTCTCCATAACAGCTTTAGGTATATTCTCTTTTACAAGCTCTCCATTAAGTACCATTGGGAAAATTATATTACTACCATTTTCTCTATAGAAAAAGCATACTTGGTCTATATATCTACGAACCTTTCCATCTCTCATTTGTTTCTTACGTATTAAAATTCCTACATCAATAAACATATAAATGTCATTTTCCATCCTGTCAGCATCTATTCTGCTTTCAAGCATATTCAATATTCTATCTGGAATCTTTCTTGCATCATCTGTATGAATAGTTGTAAAGCCTCTAATTCCGGTGGATAGGCTCTCTAGCAAATATTTAACTTCTACTGAACGTGCTTCTGATAACATAAGCCATTTTGGATTTTGACGAAGACTTGTTTTAATTGCCTTTGTATAACTGAATCCTTCTGATACTATTAGCTCTACACAATCTTTATCTGGATTGATTTCTCTATAATGAAGTTCTGATGTATCTTCAATGGTAATTACCCTCTCATTGCTTGGAATATACTGAGAAAAGAATTTTATTCCTTCTGTCTTTCCAACTCCCGGCTCTCCACAGAAAACAAAATTCATACGAGCTTTAACACAGTTTGTTAATAACTCTAATATATCTCTGTTGCAATATCCATCTTTTATTATGCTTTCTCTTGTCATTCTTACAGCAGGAAGTGTTATTCTGATACAAACTGTTCTTCCAGAAATTGCAGCCGATTCATGAACAATGCTAATTCTCAGTGTATCTGTATCGGCTTCTAAAAGATTTTCAATCTTATTAAATGCTCTGCTTACATTGTTAGCAATATAATGACTGAACTTTTCAATAAATTCTTTAGTTATACCGTGATCCTCCACTTTTATTCTTTCATTATCAGTATTGGTAATCCATAAATCTCTACCGTTAAAATCAATGTCTGTGATCTTATCATCTTCAACATATGGCCAAAGCAATCCAAAATGTGCAGGTACTAATTCCCACTTTGTACTACGTTCCATAGTTCTCCTTTCCAAGAGTGGAGATTATCCACTCTTTGTGTAATAATTAATTTCAAATAGATTTTTTAATAACTTTATTTGATATTAACCTGTAATAGTGCTGGCTGCTCTTTTAAAGAATTCATCAACTAAGTTTTTAAAAGAACTTGCTACAACTCCATCTGTTGATAAAAGCACTACTATAATTGCTACTAATGCGCTGATAGCTACTGCTGCAATAATTACTGATCCATATTGTTCAAATATTTCTTTCATTTTCATACCTCATTCTTTCTTTATTTTTGAGTAATAAAAAAACAGCTATTTTTCAAGCTGTTCCAATAAATCATTTATTTTTTAGTTTTGCTACATATACCAAATGGTTTGTCTCGTATAAAATGAATGCTAATTTCAATACTCACCTCCTTGTCACAGTATCAAACTAAATATTATTATTCATAAGCTCCTTTCCACCTTAATAAAACAATTAATGCCTAAATGTCAACTTTTAAGCCTCAGTTGACATTTAATTTTATTTTCTGAAACCCGTTGAAACTAAAGGGATTTCTGTCTATTTTATTGCCTATTTCCTGTTGATTTGTGCCCCCCTGTTAGATACGGGTGGCTAATAATGGCGTGGCTATCGCCACACCAAAAGCAGGTCAGCCCGTCCCTGCGGCTTTCGCTTCGCACGCCGCCTGGCCGTTCTGCCTGCTTTTTATCATTTTAACTTGCTTAACTAAAACCACGATAGGCAACTATTATTTGTCCATTTTCTACGTTAATATTAAACTCAAATCTTATAGGATATTCTGCTTTTGTTTGTTCATAATCTAAATAAACGCTACACTCCATATCAGCAGTAAATTCCGAAAAAACATTCTGTAATAATCTAGTACCAGAGGCTTTACAATATTCCACTGTTTGTTCTTCAAAGTCCTTAATATATTCATCATATCCTATAATTTCCTCAACATTTTCAATAGAATACACTTCTTGCATAAAATTCAGACCCTCCAAATGTTAATCTGCTTTCTCTGCTTTTACAACCAATTTACCTATTTCATTTAAAAAATCATGCCCTTTAGGTACAAGTGGAGTATAAAATTCAGATATAACACTTGTACCTGTATCTACATACCCCCTTCCTTTAATTTGCTTTAGGAAGAAGTCTTTATCAGTTTCACCAAACATCATTCCATAACCCATTTCTGACATACGACCTAAAGCTACACGAAAATTAAACTGGTCACGAATCCCATCCCCAAGATATTTCGCATCTGGTCTTTGGCAGGCAAGAATCAAAAAATATCCTGACTGTCTCCCAAGCATAACAAGCTGCTTTAACTTATTAAGAACTGCGGTACTTTCCTTACTTCCTATCATTTCCATAAAAGCAACATATTCATCAAAAATGAGGAAATTAGCAGGCAATCCTAAATAAGCATAATTTTCACCTGTTTTATATCCTTCCATTTGTTTCATATCCTCATTACGCTTCATCATTCCATCATAAAAGTTATCAATGCACGCAATCATATCATCCTTTTTACAATAAACATTTGGCATAACAGCTTCCAAGTCTGCGAGGTCCGAATTTTTAGGATCAAGAACATAAAGTGTAGAATTAGTACGCAGCAGAGCTTCAATCAATGTCAAGATAAAATAACTTTTTCCGCCACCTGTACCACCTGCAATAAGCATATGAGGTAATTTATCATATTCCCACCAGATATTTTTCATTAATCTTAACTTTCCATGTTCAGCCTGTATATCTTCTATAGAAATACGATTTGCTATTGTATCATAGAGTAACGTATATTCTACATAAGAATCCTTCAATTCCTTGTCTGTAAGTTCACAATACAAACCACTTTCAAGCTTTTTTTCAAGATGCAAGAGCTGATCTTGATATTTACCTAATATAATTTCTACTTGAATATGAATCAAACCATTTTTGAGCTTGTAGTATATCTTTGGAAAATGAGTTATTCTTTCCTTTGTCTTTCCTGAAGATATGTCTTTAAAAAAACTGTTTGACTGTACCTGTTCTGCTTCATACCATTTATTTTCTAATATCATCCTTGCTAATTTTTGTCGGTGCATGAGCTGCTTAATTCTATCATATTGGAAATGATAATATAGCCATGCTGAAATTAAACTTATTGCCGCTGCAAAAATCACACTAAACACAAAATAAAAAGTGATATGAAACTGTAAAGTGCCATTTTTTAGAATACTTACGTTTCTCCAATCTATACGCAATATTTGTTTTACATTAAGTAATAAAAACACCATACTAAAAATTGCTATTAATGAAACAGTAGCAAAATTAAAAACCAGCGATTTATCGCTGGCTTCAGAGTGTCGACAAAGTCGACACTCATTTCTTTTTATTGTAAAATAGTAAATGGTGATGAGTAAAATGTTAACAAAAAGAGGAAAAGAATTAAGAAGTCAAATTGAATTAAACAGCTTAGAGGATCTGGTTCCGAAAGATCATTTATTAAGAAAAATAGATAAATCCATAGATTTTAATTTTATATATGATGAAGTATCAGAATTATATTCTGACTTTGGTAGACCTAGCATTGATCCAGTAGTACTTATAAAAATAGTACTTGTTCAATATTTATTTGGAATACCTTCAATGAGACAAACTATAAGGGAAATTCAAGTTAATATAGCTTATAGATGGTTTCTTGGTTATTCAATGAGTGAAAAAATACCTCATTTTTCTACCTTTAATAAAAATTATGAAAGAAGATTCAAAGATACTGATGTATTCACAAATATATTTGTGAAAATCCTTGAAATTGCTGAAAAAGAAGGCTTTTTAGCACTAGAACAAGTTTATATTGATTCAACACATATAAAAGCTAGTGCCAATAAGAAGAAATTCAAAAGAGTTAATGTTGAAATTGAGGCAAAAAAATATAAAAACAAACTTGATAAAGAAATTGATTTGGATAGACAAGAACATGGTAAAAAACCTTTAAAAAAAACTAAAAAAATAGAGACTAAGGAAATTGTACAAAGTACTACTGACAAGGAAAGTGGAATGTTTTATAAGAATGAAAAAGAAAAATGTTTTGCTTATTTAGCTCATACTGCATGTGATGATGCCAATTTTGTTCTAGGCTTTGAAGTTACTGCTGGAAATGTTCATGATAGTATTGGCTTTTATGATGTTTATAATAAAGTATATTCAAAATTTGGAGATAAACTAGTTGCTGTTGCAGTAGATGCTGGATATAAAAATCCATGCATTGCTAAAACAATACTAGATTCGGGTATTTTACCATCTATGCCATATAAACGCCCTATGACCAAGGAAGTTTTCTTTAAAAAGTATGAATATGCATATGATGAATTTTATGATTGTTACATATGCCCTAATAACAAAATATTAAAATATTCAACGACCAACAGAGATGGATATAAAGAATATAAATCTAATAATCACGATTGTGAAAGCTGTGCTTTCATAAAGAAATGTACTAATAGTAAAAATAAGCAAAAGCTTATTACTAGACATATATGGGAGAATTATTTAGAAGAAGCTGAATATCTCAGACATGAACGGTATGTTAATAGTGTATACAAAAGGAGAAAAGAAACTATTGAACGTATTTTTGCAGATGCAAAAGAAAAACATGGTATGAGATTCACTCATTTAAGAAGCTTGGCTAAAATTAAAATGGCAGTCACTCTTACTTTTGCATGCATGAATTTAAAGAAATTAGCAAATAGGCTTTGGAAAAGAAGAAGATATTTGCTTGTGCTATATAAAATATACTTTAAAATACATATTTATTCCCAATATAAACTAAATGGCATATTTTCATTTTTGAAAATATGCCATTTGTCTACAGTCTGAAACCAGCGATTTATCGCTGGCTTTTATCCGATACCTTCTATTTTTAATTATTTGCATTATTTATCCTTTCAAATAAAAGATAGAAATATTCATTACTTATCTTTGTTCTACACATTAATTAACTATTTTTAGAATATATCCAAAACAAAATACTATCTGTAAGCCTTAATGAAAACAAAGCATCCTCAATTGTTGGAATTTCCTGTGTTGATTCATTTCTATGAGTACCATAATCTGACATCATTGAATAAATCATATAAATCATCTTTGTTTTCTTTAACTTTCCATCCCTGTTTTCATTAAAAAATTCTGCTAAATCTTCTTTTTTTAGATCTTGATTAAGTGCATTTGATAAATCTTGTGGGGTGGCTTCACTACTATCCCCACTTGTATTAAAAGCGCCTCTCATCCATTTTGCAAAATCTTCTGTACCTTTAAATTTTGAAAATATGCTGACAATACAGGTTCTGCAAGATTCTATACAAGCACCAGAGTGTCCTTGAATATACGAATCAATAGCTGATTCATATGAATCATAAACTTCTGGATGTTCTGTTTTTAGCCACGATTCAACAGAAAACAACTCATTAATTCTTGAATCATTGTTTTGCATACATGTTGACACATATATTTTGCTTCCATCAATTTCAATTGTAAGCCCCATCAATTCATACAAATGTGATAATTCTTCAAAATCATCTACTAAATATTCAGATATATAAGATATTTTGAATATTTGTCAAAAAGCTCATTAAGTCCTACACACTTTAATCTTGCTTTAAATTCTGAATTTCTTTGTATAAAAAATCCTTTTCTACTAATTATTTCGGATATTTTAGAAAGAATTATTTCTTTATCATTCATAAATTTTTTCTCCTTTATTTTTCTTTTAAGAAAATTATACCATCCAGTAATTTTAAGCACAATCAAAGTCTACTTATTATCATGTTGTTGGTTCTGAATTTTGTTAGCACCAGAATGTGCAGTCTGCTTTTCACTTTTCAAAATGATATCCTCTGCCTTGATATACCAGTCTACATCTGCACCTTGAAAAGTAGCATTAGCGACAGTATCTGCTACAGGATTTATTATTTCAACTTCTGCGTTGTAGTCGAACTCCTTTACAGGTACAGTTGCAGGAATACTAACTTGAATCATTCTTCCTTGCCCTCTTGATTTCAAATCGTAAGTGCGTTCCTTGATTTCTTCAGATACTGTGCCATCTTCATTTTGTAAATGTACCTCACGTCTTAAAGCAGAAAACTTTAAATTTCCAAATGTAGCTTCTTTATCAATAACAATTCCATTTGCTAATCTCATATAAATTTACCTTCCTTTCCTTATGCTTCTACCATGTCATCTGCATGAAGAATATAATTTGTAAATCCTCGAGTTCCAATTTTATAACCTTCTGCGGTAATTCGTGCATTAATTAACTTTACCCTCTTTTCAACTTCAAAATGCTTTTCACCTGCTTCAGTTGGAAGAATAACAACAATATCATCTGCCCTTTGAACGTCTGAATATAAATTGTAGCTGCGTGATAAAATTGTATTATGCCCATTTACCCTTCTCTGTTCAATCTTGCCTTCACCAGCATATTCTAAGTTTCCAAATGTCTTTTCCATGTTTGGGATTACATATTTTAATTCCATATTTCTTTACCTCATTTCTTTTTATATTTAAATAAATAATTTACTTCTGAATTTTTTCTATTCTGCCACATAAAAAATACCTAAATAACTGTATTTTATCAAGGGCAAGCTCTGTGCTACGCACCCTTGACAAAATCCATTCATTTAGGTAAATATCAATTAGGCAGAATAAGAAAAATTTTATTATCTTTTAATGGCGGTGAACGTTCCTCATTTTTTCTTTGTATCTGAATCACATCCTTTCTATTTTTTTTCATAGAAAATAGACATTCATTTCTGAACGCCCTAATAAAATTAATTAATAAATTTTTTTCAAGTAACGAGAAAAATACAAAAGAGCCGATGCTAAAATTATATCACTTCAACGCTTAAAATTGGAATTTGTCATTTTTTTATTATATGGATAATGTCAAAATAAATATATTGGCTTTATGTCTTAAATATTATTTTAGTATATGAGGTGGAAATAACTCTTTTATCTGATCATCAGATTCATAAATATACTTTGCATATTCATAATCGTTAAAATCATCATCATCTCCATTAAAAACTATTGATCCACTATCAATATTTATTAACTCTTGGATTTGATTTACATCACCATCAAAGCATTTTCTAATTTTACTGTCTTTCATTAGTAATGCAAAATCTTTTTTTAAGCATGCTATTAATATATTACTTTTTTTGTTATCAGGTAAGACAAATAAAAACACAAATAAATTATTCTTTTTCAATGGTATATTATATGCAGATGAAAATGCGATTTTCTTTTCTCTTATTGTGAATTGCTTAAATACTATTTCTGAATAATCTTCTTTTTGCAACATATTTATAAGCTTTTTTGATAACTGATCAAATGCTGTATAATCCTCACAATTTATTTTATTTGCCCCTTTTATACTATATCTAAATGTAAAATTAGTTTTAATAAAGCACCATATTGCTTTAAACTTATTTGTTGACTTCTTACTAAGTACACTATCAATTTTTACTTTATGAATAGTACTTTCTTTAAGCATATTTTTTACAATTTCATTGTTAAATGATTGAATTATTAATGAAGTTTGCTTATACTTTTTCTGTGATTGATATCTTTTATATGCAACTACTCGTAAGATTAATAAAAAAGTATGCTCATTGGTATAAATGTCTATTTTTGTTTTTTCTAATGGCATAAATATTAAATTATCATGATATTTACAGAACCCCGGGAAAGTTGTTGCTTTCTTAATGCCTGTTTCTTTTAGTTCATTATTTATTGGATTTTTATAATTAATTTCTATTGTCCTTACTTTTCCATTTTTAGATATAGGCTTTAAATTTGCACCTTTGGAAACTAAATGTGAATCAATAGCCTTGTTCTTACTTTCTGACTTACTGTTACATTCATTATTATTCAAAAGACATATTGATTCCATAACAACATTATTATTTATCCAATTGATATACTTATTACAAGCTGCAATAAAAGATTTTGATGGATTTTGATTAATTAAATTTGCTAATATTGATTTGTAACTTTCCATTTTTACCACCTATTTTGATTAATTTGTATTATTGATATCCTCTAAAGTTCAAGATTCTACAGTAAACAAATTGTTTTATAAATAATGTGAAGGATAAAGATTAATAATTCCAGTTATTGGTTACAGCACCACAGCTGAGCGACTATGACTGACCTTTTAACTTTAATATATACCCTTCCATAAATTCAGCATATGTTATTTGGCCACATTTTTTCATTCCCTTTATAACATAATCAATTTCAGAAACAGGATTAATATCATGCCATCCAATTCTATACTTTCTTTTCATGTTCCAATACAGAAATTGTAAGTCTTCGGAAAAATAAGCATAATTTTTTTCTTCACATCTCCGACCAGTAATTTCAGAAAATGTAAACAGAAGATTCAATTCATTTATACTAATTTCACTTGAAGATTCTTCCCAATTACGTTGACCTAACGAACATTCAGCAAAAATTTTCATGGTATCATCACTCAAACAAGAAAACACTTTCTCTTCACACATATATGAAGAAAACTCTCGATGCCTCCGTATAATTTTGAGAGCATAATCAAATTTGTTTGAACCAATATTGTATTTCTTTTTTACAAGCTCTTTTACTTCTTTTATTTTCTCATCAAACTCATCTGGCAATGGTAATAATTTCGATACTTCTTCTAATTGTGCCCGCGAAAGGTCTTTTGTAAATGTCCCTGTATTATATTCTTTTTTTAAATACCACATTAGCCAATCAATTCTGCTAAATAGTTTTGTCATTTCTTCAAACTGAACAGCAATAATATCTAATTTAACAATACTAATTTTCTTGGTTTCAAAATGTGGATTTCTATCTTTGTCTGACCAATATCTAAAAGCATCGCCATTAGGGTCAATATCTTTATAATAACTTAAAAGTGGTAAAACATCATCAAACAATTCTTTTATTCTAATATCAATATGATAGATGCTGGTGATTTTTTGTATTAGCTCATTTAAATTGTGGGTGAATTCTTCTTTCTTAGAGTCTTTAAAACACTCTTCAGAAAATGAGTCAATACAACCTTGAATTGTTGTAAGACGTTTCTGTAGCATTTCTCGTCTTTTTTTATTTCTCTCAGTATGAGCATCACTATTATTTTTATCACTATGGCTAATTATCCAATCGCAATCATCACGTTGCTGAGATATTTTTAATTTGATTCTTCTTGCTTTATTTAGCTTAACAAAAGTATCACGATTCTCTTTTACGCTTTTTATATATTGAATAGAACTATATAGCTCTTTCAAAAACAGCTCTATACTATGCCGTATGCAAAACAATATGGGATACACCAAAGAGTCAGAGTAGTTTTTATATTCGCCAATGCTTTTAATTAGAGTATCTACAGCACTCTTAAACCCATCATAAATTGTAGATTGATTGTATCCCCCGTTAGTACCAACACAAGCAGTATATTTAATATTACTGTTTATTTTATTGAATGGTGATGTTTTTAAATAACGTTGTCTTATAATTTCTTCTTCACTGTATTGCTGTTTCTTATCGTTTTCCATACTATCCCCCATATCTGCACTACAAATTATTAATTTATAATAGTAAACCTTAAATTGGAATTTGTAAATTTGTTTTATTATTATAATAAAATTTGTTTTTCAATCATTTCCCATTTAATTATGTTCTTTTTTATTTCCCGACCTGCTTTATTTCTTGCATAACCATTAGCTCCATTATCGATAATAACTCTGGCACTCTGCTCTGCTTCGGCAACGATTTTAGAATCAACTCCTGCGGCCTCAGCCATCCAAAGTAATAGTTCTGGACATATTACGCGATACACAGTTTTAGCATCAGCTTTACCATCTAGTGTAGAAGCATATGATTCAAGAAAATGCCACCGCTGGTTGGGTTCAGCCTCTTCACAACTAATTGTTTTATTGCCTTTTTAGCTTTTTTAATATATCCATTTTTCTTTTGCCCATATCCTGATTTTACGAAATGATCAGAAATAGGATAGTGTTTTTCCTTCTCGGTATAAAATTTTATAAGATCCTGTATCGTCATTTTTCATGAACTCCTTTAATTTTACAACATAATATTAACACAAACATCTATTAATAGTTTAATATCTTTCTATCTATATTGATTTGTACATTTCATTGTTTATAAATTACTATTTATATGAATAAACCTCAAATACAAATTAGTATCCTAATTTGTATTATATAAATTAAAAAATCAATATCTTATTTCCATCCTTAGTGATAATCTTAGAATACTCAATCATATTGCCCCCAATAGGACTATATTTTACATATTTTCCTATAAGATTTCTATTTCTTTCTCCAAAAATATTTTTTAATTCTTTTGGTTGTACACTATGAATAGGTGATGTAAGAGATATAGTATAGACACCATCACAAAGAGTTTGTCCTTTATCAGAAAAACCATCTGAAGGAACTGTATTATCTATAACTTTACTGTTACACTGTGCAAAGTAACTACCATCTTTTCTTTTTAGTGAATAAATAAATGGTGTTCCATTTGGGAGGTTTACAGTTGAAGTAAAATATAATAACCCTTCATTTACCTTCGCTTCTATATCAAATTCAATTAAAATTTCTTGACCTTTAATTGGCGGAATTTCTTGCATTTCTTTAGGAATTGGAAGAGGTTCTCCCATCCTCACATATTTATCTTTATAATACCATCGGAAATTTTTTAATCTGAATCCCCATGCTGACAAATAATTAATGTTTATCTCATCAATATCTTCATCAGAAAAAAATCTATTTTCTTTTGAATAACTAACACGTGAGTAACATCTGAGAATTTCAATTATAGGAATTTTATATCTATTATAGGCATCTACATATGCTAAACATTCAATATCCTTGATATCTTTCAATTCTTGCTTATGGTAATATTTCCATCGTTCCTGAATAAAATTATATATCTCCATATCAGAAATTTCATTATTTCTACTTTGGGGTTTAACCAGAAAATAGAAATCCCCTGTAAGGCTAGAATGTTCCCATGGGACTTGACTGTTTGCAGATAACTCTATTACCTTTGTTCTCACCATCTTGAACATCTCTTCAATCTTCAAATTTGGTTTAAATATGTACTCTTTAAGAACCTCTGTAAATAATCCATTACTATTTTCTCCATCAGCAGCTGTTGATTCTGGACTAGTAGAAAAAGATATTATAGTTCCCATAGGAGGATTTGAAACTGCAGCAAATCCACTTTGCATTGTTCCTCTTAGCTTATTTGAAAATGGATTAGTTCTACATGAATCTAGAATTATAATATTTGTTTTATCTTTATACATAGATATGCCATTAAATAAATTATCCATATCAAAACATGATAACGCTGTTAATTCTTCATTACTGATTTTACAATCTATCGGAACCAAATAGTTTTTTCCATTAATCTGCATCCCATGCCCTGCATAGTAAAATAACCCTGTAGAATAATTGTTAAGTTCCTTTTCAAATTCTATAATTTTTGAATTTAAATCATTCTGGTTAAGATTTAAGTATTTATTTACTTTAAAACCTAATTTAATTAAACAATATGCCATATCATTTGCATCATTACATGGATTTCTTAACTTTCCAACCTCCTCATATTCTGAATTTCCTATAACTAATGCTAATCTATTTATTGTATCCGTCTTCAATCCCCTCAACTTCCCATTATAAACATAATAACTGTGTTATACATTATGTCCTTCATATACCATTATTCTACAAATTGTAATAGTTCCCTTTAATTTAGTATACTCTTTAAGTAAAAATAAAAAAATCTACAATCAATTAGTTTGCAGATTTCAACCATTTTAAGTTAATAAATTACTATTTTATTGAATTTTTATACATAATTCATAAACCACATTAAGAAAACAAATGTGCTTTAATAATATTAAATTAAAATAAGTACAAATTATAAAATAAGTGTATTTTTGATATTATTTTAAAATGAAACACTTATTAAGTCTAATAAAATCCATAAAAATCACTCACTTTTTTACATAAAAAAGCAAGTGATTTTCAATGATATTTTTCACAATATCTCTTTTTCCTAACACTATTCTTTTGTGTTCCCACACTCCATATCAATAACCACAGAAACGTTAATATATTTTTTTAACTGTTTATTACGGATTTTATCCCCTTCACTCGTAAAAACAAAATGGTTGAAGAAGTGCCTAAAATTAAGGATTTCTATATAATTTTTCGTTGTAGCAACACAACCGTCTCCACATGCCCCGTCCCCGGAAACATATCTACAACCTTAACCTTCTTAACTTCATATCCATAAGCTCTTAAAACCCCAAGATCATTTACAAGGGTCTTTGGATTGCAAGAAACGTAAACTATCTCCGGTGCATTAAACTTAATAACATATTTCATAGCATTAGGATGAACTCCTGGTCTTGGTGGATCAAGGATTATTGTATCTGGTTTTTCCTTTACTTCTCCTATAACTTTAGCTACATCGCCTGCTATAAAAGTACAGTTTGAAATATTGTTAAGCTTTGTGTTTTCCTTTGCAGCTTCAACTGCCTCTTCGATAAGCTCTATTCCTATTACCTTATCTGCCTTTTTTGATGCCAACTGTCCTATGGTTCCTGTACCACAGTACAAATCAAAAACAGTTTTGTTCGAAACATCACCTAGAAAATCTAGAACCTCGCTGTATAGCTTTTCCGCTCCTTTAGAATTAGTTTGGAAGAAGGAGAATAGAGATATCTTAAACTTTAAGTCTAGTATTTTTTCTGTTATGTAGTCTTCACCAAATAGGGTTATGATTTTATCCCCTTGAACCATGTCTGCAAGTCCATCGTTTATAACATGAAGTATTCCCTTTAACTGTCCAAGGTAACTTATACTTTTAAGATTTTCTGTAAGCTCAGTTAAATCAAAATCCACTTGAGAAGTAGTTACAAGGGCTATTAATATTTCTCCTGTGTTTTTAGCTTTTCTTACTACTAGATTTCTTAAATAACCTGTGTGCTGTATGACCTTATATATAGGAAGGCTTTTTTCTCTAAAATACTGAACAACTGTTTTTAGTATTGTTCTAAAGTCTTCATCCACTATAGTACAATTATCTGTGTTTACTATAGAAAAACCGCTGTTCTTAGCATGCATTCCTAAAGTAAGCTCCCCTCCTTTTACAAAATCCCCGAAGGTATATTCCATTTTATTTCTGTATTCTTCCTTTTCAGGACTTCCCACTATTCCTAAGTACTCAAAGCCATCTATTTTTGCATCTTCAAAAAGCTTAAGTACTTCTCTTTCCTTTAATTCAAGCTGTTTTTCGTAGGATAAAAACTGATGAACACAGCCTCCACACACTCCAAAATCAGGACACTTAGGCTGAACCGCTCCAGAAATATTTTCTACTATTTCCTTAAGCTTTGCTTCTATTTTCTCACGTCTTATTTTGCTTACTCTAGCTAAAACCTTTTGTCCTGGTACAGCTCCTTTTATGTAAACTTTTTTATCGTTATGTTTTGCTATTCCAACTGCTGGAAACTCTATATCTTCAATTAAAAATTCTCGAACTTCATTCTTTCTCATGTTTTCTTCTCCTCATGTACTTTCAAATTAAAACTTTCCCATAATATTATGCACTAATATTCAAAGCATGTAAACCTAAAAATTTATATATTTAAAGAGTAATAGGAAGATATATAGCTAAAATACTTTACAAGGTTTTTTTATTGGAATATTATAGAATAAGTGAAACTTTTTAAAGACTGGAGGATTTATGAAAAATTTACTTAAAAATCTCAAAAATTTACTCATTACTAATACATATTTACTAAGAAAACTTAAAAACTTACTCCTTGATAATTTAGATATATTGCTTTTTTTAATCATTATTCCTATAAAATTGATTAAATTTGACAGACTAATTTATCCAGAATACACACATTATAAGTTAATTATTAAACCTATAATGTCCTCTACTGTATGCCTTTTAAGTATAGCTGTAATTTTCAAAAGCAAAATCAGAACTAGACTTTTGTATATTTTTGATATTCTAATAAGTATTCTAATTATTGCAGATACAGTTTACTTTAGCTATTTTAAAGACATAATTTCAATAGGTGTTTTAAAAAATGGAGTTATGCTTGGAGGTGTTAAATCTAGCGTCACTAGTTTAATAACCCTTTCTGACTTTTTATATTTTGTGGATGTTTTAGTATTAATTCCTATTTTGTTTATTTATAAAAAGCATAAAAGAAATGAATTAAAGCTTGCCTTTAGAGCTTCATTATTTCTTATTTTGTTAATTCCAGCTGGATATATTAATGGAAAAGCAATATACAATATGTCTGTTTCTCAGCCAAATCTATTACAAACTATGTACAATAAGGTCTACATAGATAAATTTTTAGGCACTCTAGATTTTCATGTGCTTGATCTATATAATGTAACACAAAACAAAATTTCCAATAGCAAGAAGCTTTCAAGCAAAACTGAAAATAATATAAAAAATGCTCTAAATAAAAACAGCTCGAATGCACCGTCTGTTATGACAGGCCGCTACAAAGGAAAAAACCTTATAATAATTCAAGTAGAGGCACTACAACAGTTTGTAATAAATTCAAAGGTAGAAAATCAGGAGATTACTCCAAATTTAAATAGATGGATTAATAAATCTTTATATTTTAATAATTATTTTTATCAAGTGTCTTCTGGGAACACCTCTGATGCAGAGTTTTTAAGTAACAATTCCTTTTATCCTGCGTCTTCAGGTGCTGCTTACTATTTATATGCAGGGAATACTTACAGTTCTCTTGCAAAGGAAATGAATGATAATAATTATTATACTGCTGTACTTCATGGCTATAAGGAAGGGTTTTGGAATAGAAATGTTATGTATAAGGCTCAAAAATTCAAGGATTTCTTTGGAGAAAAAAGCTTTAATTTAAACGAAACTGTAGGTTTGGGTCTCAGTGATAAATCCTTCTTAAGACAAAGCCTTACTAAGCTTAAAAGTTTTTCAGAGCCTTATTATTCATTTGTAATAACTTTAAGCAGTCACTATCCTTATGACGATACCACGGGCTATGGGGATTTTAATGTAGGCTCCTATGACGGTACTTTACTTGGAGACTACCTTAAAGGCATACACTATACAGATGCTCAGCTTGGAGAATTTTTAGATAATCTTGAAAAAAGCGGTATTATGGATAATTCAGTGGTAGTTTTATATGGAGATCATTATGCTATACCAAAAGATAAAATTAATGATCTTTACGATTTTCAGAATATAAAAAACCCAACTGATTTAGATTGGTATCAGCTGCAAAAGGTACCTATGTTTATTCATTTTCCAAAGGATGAGAATAAAGGTGTAAACAATGAGTACTCTGGCCAAATCGATTTATATCCTACTATAGCAAATATGTTTGGTTTACCCCAAAATTATATGCTTGGTACAGACTTATTCTCTACAAAAAATAGAATGGTTATCTTTAGAAACGGATCTTTTACTGATGGAAATGTATTCTATGTATCCTGGACAAATACCTATTATGATATAAAAACAGGAACTACTATTGCTGAATCCCCTAAATTAAAGAAAGAAAAGGATGACGCATTAGTTCAACTTCAGTATTCTGACAACACTTTGAACCATAATCTACTAAAAAAATTCACAAGCAAAAAAAAGAAATAAAAAAATACCTCCAAAGTAGATTTGGTTATTTACCATGTCTACTTTAGAGGTATCATATCATAATGAGTTCTTATTTTTTTATGATTAAACTATATTAAGCATATCACTATCGATTTCAAAATTATTTTGAAAATCCTTAACGAAATCAGAAATTGACATTATATATCCAACTTCGTCAAAAATAGATGCATCTCTATAATGATCTCCCAACACAGCAAATTTTTTGATATTCCAGTTTTTTCGTTTTGCAAGGTACTTTAAAGTATTTCCCTTATCGACCATATAGTTTATGCATGACACATGATTTAAATACATATGTGGAGAACATTCTAAATTGTTTTTTCCTATAAAGTTCAAAAACTCAATTCTCTTATCATCATTTCTTATATATATTTCAATTTTTACAACATTTGAAAACTTACTTCTAATACCTATGTAAGTTGTTTCCTTTAAATCTTTAGCCCATGCACCATAATTCATAACAGCTCTGTCAGTACTTATTATAGCATCTAAATTTTGATTACTTGCCCAATTACCAAGCTGACAAACCGTATTTATTGACAACGGAATCATTTCTTCATATGCCTTTTCAAATGGCGAATATATTTGTGCTCCACCGGCTATTATAGCTGGTTCTTTTACTCTCAAATGTTTCATAATACTGTCTATATATTCTTTATTATTATCACTATACAACACAATAGGTATATTTTTTTCTATTAGTAAGTTAAGTGTCTTTAGCTTTCTATCGAAGCTGATTTTTAGTTCTTGTACTGCATTTAATAAATAATCTACATCTATTACTAACCCTTCATACATAAATCTATTCCCCCACGCTTTGTTTAATAAAAAATTATATATTGGCTAAATATTTTGTAAAATATGAAATATCCTCATCACAACTAATAATACTATTTTTTTTGTCAAATGTAAACAATAATTTTTACTTAATCTTAAAATTATTGTTAGATTTAATCGAATTTTTTGTAATTTTCAATAATTTAAGTTTTATTTTATCTTAAAATAGAAATAGAAATTATTATCTACATATTATTTTTCACTAAATAAACTATATTTTAAAGTAATATTTCTCTAGCCACCTAGAGTTACATCCTGCTTATTGTACCAATCTAACGCATTCAAAAAATGTTCCTTCTTAAAATCTGGCCAATAATCATCTATAACATAAAAATCTGAGTATATTGATTGAACAGGCAGAAATCCACTAAGTCTTCTCCTACCTCCCCATCTAATTATTAAATCTATTCTAGATATATATGAAGAATTAATATCATCTGTTATTTTTTTACTGCTTCTTTTTCCTTCTTTTATTTTATTTAAATCCCATTCCCATCCATAGTTAACTAAAAAATTAACCTTAATACCTCCACGTCCAAAGGATTTTCTTTTTGTGTAAGGAAGAAGTTCTTTAGGAAACATATCTGATTCAGTATTTCCTACCACAAGAAGTGATACATCTTCTTCTAAAATGCTCTCAACTGCTTTAATGCAAGCATCTGTAAAGGCTAATCTTTGATTTTTAGGTCTCTTTGTATTATCAACTGTAAAACCGTAGTAAGTAACCTCCTTTATTTTAGCTTCCTTGCATAGTCTTAAAAGCTGAAGTCCTGGAGAAATACCAGTATCGTATCCCTTTTCCTTTGACATTCCATTTTCTACTGCCCACCTTCTATTACCATCTGGAATTATACCTATATGATTTGGTAAACGCATAAAATAATCCCTCCAATACCTAATATGTTGTTAGTATAGCTATTATTGTAATAACTTATACATTTATATTTACAATATATTTACTGAAAGTATTTTTTTTCATAGTAAATATATGCTAAAATAAAATTATCCATTATACAAGGGAGGTATTTAGTATGAACGTACTAGTTTGTGGAGGAGCAGGTTACATAGGAAGTCATATGGTAGCTTATCTTACTGAAAATGGTCATAATGTAGTTATTGTAGATAATCTTTGTACCGGTCACAAAGAATCCATAAAAAATCATAAACTTTATGTAGGAGATTTAAGAGATGAAGCTTTTATAAATAAAGTTTTCGATGAAAATAAAATAGATGCTGTTATTGATTTTGCAGCAAATTCACTGGTTGGTGAAAGTGTAACAAACCCACTAAAATATTTTGATAATAATATTCAATCGGTAGTTAAGCTTATTAACGCTATGAAGGACCATGATGTAAAACATATAGTATTTTCATCTACAGCTGCAACCTATGGTGAACCTGAAAATATTCCTATTTTGGAGAGTGATAAAACTTTCCCTACTAATCCTTATGGTGAATCAAAGCTTGCAGTAGAAAAAATATTAAAATGGTGTGATAATGCTTATGGAATTAAATTCACTGCTTTAAGATACTTTAATGCTTGCGGAGCTCATATAAGCGGAGATATTGGTGAAGATCACAATCCTGAAAGTCACCTTATCCCATTAATTCTTCAAGCTGCTTCTGGAAAAAGAGAAAAAATAATGATCTATGGAGATGATTATGATACGGAGGATGGTTCTTGCGTAAGGGATTACGTTCACGTTTCAGATTTAGCCTCAGCTCATCTTTTGGCTTTGGAAAGACTTAGACGCGGCGAGAATAGTGCAATTTACAACTTAGGAAACGGAAAAGGTTTTTCAGTCAAACAAGTAATTGAAACAGCTAGAACTGTTACCGGCATAAATATAAAGGCTGAAGTGGGTGCAAGACGTGCAGGTGATCCTGGAACTTTAGTAGCCTCATCAGCTAGAGCTATTTCTGAATTGGGATGGACACCTAAGTTCAATTCTCTTGAAACTATAATAGAAACTGCATGGAAATGGCACAAAAATCATCCAAACGGTTATAAATAATCTTTTATTATAAATCCCCATAATGCTTATCCTTGCATTGTGGGGATTTGTAATCTATCTAAATACATTTGTTATAGTACTTTGCAGCGCTTATAAGAATACCTTCAAAATCCACTTCTCTATACTGAGGTAAACTATATAACTTTACTTCATCATTGCCATCTTCAACTTCTATTGCACTTATCAATTCTCCATTAGCTTCTACTCCTAATTTAAAGCACGATTTAAAATTAAAACCTTCTACAAAAGTTAATTTAGAAACACTGGTATTGATAAATTCTGTCCAATTCTTCATATCATTATCATTTAACTCTCTCACTACCATAAATACGCTCCTCTCATAACTGGAAGTATAACCTTTTAACCCTAACCATATAATCTTTACAACAAAAAATATCATATTATATATATTATCGTATTTTTTCTATGTAATTGAATCCATCATTTCAATTCTATACTTAAACATATAAATATTTACAATATAATTATATAGCATTTATACATATTTGTTAATATTTATATTATTTTAAAACACAAATTAATCAAAAATGTAATATAAATAATAAAAAATTAAGGATAATTTCTTATAAAAAAAAGAAATTATCCTTAATCTTACAAATATCTATACTAAATTACTTAAAACTTCATCAAGAGCTTTCACCACTCTATCACACTGTCCTTTTTCTATTGTGAGCGGTGGCTCTATTCTAATGGTTTTTGCATTTATAAGTGTTCCCGCTACTAATATTCCTTTATCGAAAAGCCCCTTTGATACTTTGTAGCCAATTTTATCATTCTCAAACTCCATTCCAATCATAAGTCCCATTCCTCTTACTTCTCTTACTATATCTTTATACTTGTTCCCTACTCGTCTAAGCTCTGAAATAAAATATTTTCCCATTTTCTCCGCTCTTTCAGGCATCTTATCTTCTAGTAAAACATTTATGGTTGCAATAGCTGCAGCACAGGATAATGGATTGCCGCCAAAGGTAGTTGTATGAATAAAAGGATTTGGGAAAAATTCCGAAAACACCTCTTCTGTTGCAATAACTGCTCCAATAGGCATTATTCCGCCTCCTAATGCCTTAGCTAAACACATTATGTCAGGTTCCACTCCATAGTGTTCTGTGCAAAACATTTTTCCTGTACGCCCCATACCCGTCTGCACCTCATCTGCAATAAGTAATATATCAAATTGATCACATATTTCCTTTACCTTTGCAAAATAGTCTTTAGGAGGAAGTATAACACCTCCTTCACCTTGTATGGGCTCCAGGATAATCGCGGCGATGTCTTCGCCAACCATGCTGGATGCTCTAACTGTCTTGTACATCATATCTATATCTCCATAAAATACATGCTTAAAACCTGAAACAAGTGGAGCAAAAGGCTTTCTGAATACTCCCTTTGAAGTTGCTGACAATGAACCTAAGCTTTTACCATGAAATGCTCCCACTGTTGATATAAAATGATTTTTTCCTTTCTTATTCTGATGAATTTTAGCGAGCTTTATGGCTCCTTCTACAGCTTCTGTACCACTATTTCCAAAAAATGAATATTGAAGTTTTCCTGGGGTAATTTCATAAAGAAGCTTTGCCAGTATTGCCCTTAAGGGATCAAGCAAATCTTGACTATGAAGAGCTTGATGTTTAAGCTGATCATTTACTGCTTTTAATACTTTAGGATTTCTGTGACCTACATTATAAATTCCAAAGCCTCCAAGACAATCTATATATTCTTTACCATTTACATCAATGAAGCTATTAAGTCCTGCATCCCTCCATTCTACCGCAGCATATTGTCCCCCCTTTGTTACAGACTTTCTATAATCAAGAAAGCCTGGATTTACAAAATCTCTAAAATTATTGACTGTTTCTTTTATTATGAATTTTCTGTCATTTTCATTTAAAGTATCTTTACTGATAAAATCTAAAACCTTATGGGTATAGTCTATTAGATCCTCTTGTTCTTCTAAATTATCTATTAATTCAGCATTATTACTAATCATAAAATCACTCCTAATCTTTTCTATATTTTAATTGCATTATTTCAGATATAATTGCGAAACTTAAAGTTATCACTATCATTACTGTTGATAATGCATTTATTTCTGGGGTAACACCTACCCTTACCATTGAATAAATTTTTAAAGGTAGTGTTTCATAGCTTGGACCCGAAACGAAAAAGCTTATTATCACATCATCAAGAGATAAAGTAAGTGCCATGAGTGCACCTGCTGCTACTGCTGGAGCTATAATTGGCAGTGTAACCTTAGAGAAGGTTTGAAATTCATTAGCATACAAGTCCATGGCCGCATCCTCAAGCGACTTATCAAAACCATTTAGTTTAGCTCTTATAACTACAACTACATAAGATATACTAAAGGTTACATGAGCTAATATAAGAGTTATAATTCCAAGGGATACCTTAGCCTCTGAAAAGAATACTAAAAGAGAAATCCCCATTACTATTTCTGGTATTATTATTGGTACATATAAAAGACCATCTAAAACTGTCTTTCCTTTAAATTTATATTTATACATTCCAACCGCTGCAAGAGTTCCTACAAAAGTAGATATTACTGTGCTAAAAAATGCAACAACAAGGCTATTATTTAAAGCTGTAAGTATGTCGGTGTCTTGAGATAATACTCCATACCATTTTAGAGTAAAGCCTTTCCATACTGCATTTACCTTTGAATCATTAAAGGAGTATGCAATTAAAATTATTATTGGTGCGTACAAAAATAAATATATAAGAAATGAATATCCTGACAGCACACCTTTTTTTATTTTATTTTTCTTCATTTTAAAGCACCTCCATCTTCTTATTTCCTTTTCTAAAGTAAAAAATAATAAAAATTATTGTTATTACTATAAGAAGTATTGAGATTGCAGAACCGAAAGGCCAATTTCTAGCTGTTAAAAATTGATTTTGTATAAGGTTGCTCACCATCATCACTTTGCTTCCACCAAGAAGATCTGGAATAAAAAACAGTCCTAAGGCAGGTATAAAAACTAAGAGGCAGCCTGCTGCTATTCCGGGCATGGTAAGTGGCAGCATTACATTTAAAAAGGTTTTTACAGGTGTTGCTCCAAGATCACTGGCGGCTTCTATATATGTTTTATCTACATTATCTATTGAAGTATAAAGTGGTAATACCATAAAAGGAAATAAGGTGTACACAAGCCCAACTAGTACAGCACCTGTTGTATAAATCATTTTAAGTGGTGTTTTTATAATATTAAAATTCATAAGATACGAGTTTATAATACCTGTAGTTCTTAATATTACAATCCAAGCATAAGTTCTAACTAAAGAGTTAGTCCAAAAAGGTATCATTATAAGGATAAATAAGATTATCTTATATTTTTTTGGTGAATTGGCTATAAAATATGCAAAGGGATATGCTAAAACAAGACATATTAAGGTGGCTAAAAATGCAATCCACAAGGAATAAAGTAATATTTTTATATACATTATATTGATAAGATTTTTGTAGTTTTCTAAAGTGAATTTATACTCAATTTGACCATAGCTTCCTCTTGTTAAAAAACCCATTATTACTACTATAGCAAGTGGAAGTGCTACTAGAAGAGACATCCAAATAATTACTGGAGATAAGGTAAATACATGTCCATAGCTTTTTTTCTTTTTTGTTTTATTCTTTGTTATAATAGTCTTATTTTCTGTAATTACCTTATCCATAGCTTACCACCACCCCGTCCTTTGACTGCCAATGAACAAATACTTCATCTCTACTATTTTCTATTTTAAATGTACTTGCAGCCGGCTCATTTACTACTATTTCACGTCCGCTACCTAAGACTACAATTGTTTTATTAATTGATCCAACAAATATCCTCTCCTTTATTTTTCCTTTAACAACATTATTTTCTCCTCTGTTTTCATAGCTTAACTTCATTCTCTCAGGTCTTACTGCTACATAAACAGCCTCTTCATTTTTCAGTTTTCCTAAATTTTTATCTGTAATTTTTATTATTTCATCATCTTCAATTAAAGCCTTCGCTTCCTTTCCATTGTTTTCTTTAATTTTTCCTTCAAACATATTGGTTTCTCCTATAAAATCAGCTACAAATTTTGTTTTAGGTCTTTCATAGATTTCATCCGGCGTACCTATTTGTTCAATTTTACCCTTATTCATAACTGCTATTCTATCAGACATAGTTAGCGCTTCTTCTTGATCATGAGTTACATATATAAAAGTTATTCCAAGCTTTCTTTGCAGGTGTTTAAGCTCAAACTGCATTTGCTTTCTAAGCTTTAAATCTAAAGCTCCAAGTGGCTCATCTAAAAGAAGTACCTTAGGACTATTTACAATGGCTCTGGCAATTGCTATTCTTTGTTTTTGTCCTCCGCTTAACTGCAAGGGATATCTTTTTTCAAAGCCCTTTAATTGTACTAAATTCAAAGCCTCCATTACCTTTTCTTTAAGCTTATCTTTAGGGAATTTTTTAATTTTAAGACCAAAAGCTATATTATTGAAAATATTCATATGTGGGAAAAGGGCGTAGTTTTGAAAAACTGTATTTACATCCCTTTCGTATGGATTTTTAGTGGAAACATCATCTCCATCTAAAATTATTTTTCCTCCTGTTGGTTCTTCAAAACCTGCAATCATTCTTAAAGTAGTTGTTTTTCCACAACCACTTGGACCTAAAAGAGTTAAAAATTCTCCCTTCTTAATATCCACACTTACATTATCTACAGCTTTTTGGTCAGAAAAGGCTTTTACTACATTTAAAACTCTTATCATATACTCCATTATTCTACCTCCTTACTGCTTAAATTCAGTCCATATTGAATCGTATAATTTTGTAGTATCTCCAAGATCTTTTACATGCTCACTTTTATCTACTACATCCTTATCTGGATAAATGGTTTTGTTGTCTGTATACTCTGATCCCAGCATTTTTCGTGCTGCATCATTTGGATTAGTATAAGGATAAGCCTTTGATATTTCTACACTCACCTTAGGATCTAATATAAAATTCATGAATAATTCTGCATTTTTCTTATTTTTAGCATCCTTAGGTATTACTAGATTATCTTCATTTGCATATAAACCTTCTTTAGGGAAAAAGGTTTTTAAATCCTTGTTATCCTTCTCGGCTAAATACGCTTCTGCTGTCCAACAAAAGCCTACAGATGCTTCTCCATTTATTAATGAAGTCTTAGGACTATCGCTGTCAAATAACTTTATATTAGGCTTTAATTTTTTTAGTTCTTCCTTTGCCTGATTGAGCTTATTTGTGTCTGTTTCATTAAGCGAGTATCCTAGCTTTTTTAATGCCATTCCAATTATGGCTCTTTCATCATCGAGCACCACCATAGATCCTTTAAATTTGCTGTCCCACAAGTCGCCGTAGCTGGTTATTCCTTCTGGAAATTTCTTTGTATTTACAACTACCACCACATTACCACACAAATATGGAATACTGTATTTGTTACCCGGATCAAAGAATTGATTTTTGTAATCCGCTCCTATATTCTTCAAATTACTTATATTACTTTTATCTACCTCTTCTAATAATTTTTGTTTTTTCATTATATCCACCATGTAATCACTTGCCACTGCTACATCATATTGCCCAGAGCTTGCTTGAACCTTTGCTAGCATTTCCTCGTTTGATGAGTAGGTTGTATAATTAACCTTTATGTGATACTTATTTTCAAATTCCTTTATAACTGATTTAGGAAGGTATTCCGTCCAGTTAAATACATTAAGTGTGCCACCGCTATCTTCTGCATTTTTAGACCCTGCACAGCCTGTAAAAACTACTGCTGCCATCATTGTAATTAATGCTGCACTAATTATTCTTTTTACTTTTTTATGGACCATTTACCATTCCCCCCTATACTTTAAACCACTCTATGGGCTTTACATCAAGATTTATATTTATTTGCTTAACCTCCGTATACTCTTCATAGCCAAATGTACCAAGTTCTCTTCCTATACCACTTTGCTTATATCCGCCCCAAGGTGCTTCGTTGTAGGTTGGATTATATGTGTTTATCCAGGTTATTCCTGCTCTTAATTTTTTTATAACCCTATGAGCCTTTGCAATATCATTTGTAAAAACTCCACCTGCTAAACCATAAGGAGTATCGTTGGCAATTTGTACAGCTTCTTTTTCATCCTTAAACTTTTGAACTACTAATACCGGTCCAAAAATTTCTTCTTTAACTATCTTCATGTAAGGTTTTGTATCTATAAATATAGTAGGCTCTACAAAATATCCATTCTTGAGTTCTCCTTCAAGTATTCTATTACCTCCACATACAAGCTTTGCTCCTTCTTTTTTTCCTTCTTCTATATAACTCAGAACTTTTTCCATGTGTGCCTTTGATACTAATGGTCCCATTTCTGTGTCTTTTTCTGTACCTTTTCCAACTTTAATTTTTTTCGTTCTCTTAACTAACCTGTCTATGAATTTATCATAAATACCTTCTTGTAAAATCAGTCTTGATCCTGCTGAACATATCTGACCTTGGTTACAAAATATAGCAAACATAGCATAATCCACTGCTGTTTCAAAGTCTGCATCATCAAAAACTATATTAGGAGATTTTCCTCCAAGCTCAAGAGAAATGTTTTTGATATTTGAACTTGCTGCCTTCATTATGCTTCTTCCTGTATCTGTACCTCCTGTAAAAGCAACTTTATCTACATCCATATTACTAGCTATCTCATTACCTACAGTTTCCCCTGCTCCCAAAACTAAATTTACTACGCCTTTAGGGAAATTAGCTTCTTCAAATATTTCAAAAAGCTTAACTGCGGACATTGGAGTTAATTCGGAAGGCTTAAAAACTATGGTATTTCCTGCTGCCAGTGCTGGTGCTATCTTCCATATTGCCATTAGAAGTGGATAATTCCAAGGCACTATCAGTCCACAAACTCCTATGGGTTCTCTAACTACCATCGCTTGAACATCATCTGGTACATCATAGGTAATTCCATGAGGTTTAGTTGCAATTCCTGCATAATATCTTATACACGCTGCTGCATCAATTACATCCACCTCTGTTTCTCTCAAACTCTTACCATTGTCCATTGTTTCTATAAGACTAAGTTCCTCCGATTTTGTCTCTATAATATCTGCTACCTTAAATAATAATCTTGCTCTCTCCACAGCTGGAGTATCCATCCAACCGCCCTCATAAAAAGCTTTTTTAGCCGCCATTACTGCTTTTTTAACATCTTCGTTATCCCCTTCTGCTGCTAAAGCAATAACTTTACCATCTGCTGGATTTAATATTTCCCTAGTTTTATTATTTCTTGATAGTTGCCACTGCCCATCAATATACATTTTTAAAACATCCCACATTTGTCACCCTCCTCAGAAAATTGTTGTTTTGTTAAAACTTTATTATTTTTTATTTGTATTTATTGATAATTTATTAAATATGTTATATATAATTTATCATATTGTTAATAAAAGTACTATGTACAAAAAGTACAAATATACTTACATTTTTTTATGTGTTTATAACAATTTATACAAAAATAGAGTTTCAAATGAATTATAATCACTTGAAACTCTATATACCCTTTTATATTATTATATATTTTTAAATATTTGCCTTTATAGCTTCTTCTAAAATATCCAAACCATAGTTTAACTGCTCTTCAGTCATTACAACTGGTGGAAGGAAACGAAGAACATTTCCTAGGAGTCCTGCATTTAAGAAAAGTACTCCATGTTTGAAGCAGTAATCTAATATTTTTGAAACAATTTCACGATTAGGCTCCTTCGAATCCTTGTCCTTAACAAATTCAAGTCCTATCATAGCACCAAGACCTCTTACATCTCCAATTACATTATACTTTTCTTTCATTTCATTAAGCCTAGTCATTATAGCTTTGCCAAGTTCTAATGCTTTTTCATTTAAATTTGATTCTTGAATTTTATCTATAACCTTAAGCGCTGCTACACAGGAAAGAGGATTTCCCCCATAAGTTCCACCAATGCCTCCAACACATGCTGCATCCATTATTTCTGCTTTTCCAACTACAGCAGATACAGGAAGTCCATTAGCTATAGATTTTGACATTGTTATAAGATCTGCATCGACATCGAAATATTCGTGTGCAAACAGCTTACCTGTTCTTGCAAAACCAGCTTGAACTTCATCTACAATAAATATTATATTATTTTCATTACATATTTCTTGTAGTGCCTTAAAATATTCTTTAGGAGGAACTACAAATCCGCCTTCACCTTGAACTGGTTCTGCTATTAAACATGCAATCATATCTGGAGAAACTACTGTTTTAAGCATTGTCCTAAGTTTTTCTGCACAAGCAATATTACACTCTGGATACTTACATCCAAGTGGACATCTATAGCAGTATGCGTAATCTGCCTTATAGGTTTCACATACAAAAGGACCAAATCCATTTTTATATGGTTTGTATTTGCTTGTTATAGACATTGTCATATTTGTTCTACCATGAAAGGATCCCTGCATAGAAATTATTCCTGATTTTTTAGTATACGCTCTTGCTATTTTTATGGCATTTTCTACAGCTTCAGCTCCACTGTTTGCAAACATGGCTTTTTTCGCAAAACTACCAGGAGTTACCTCTGTAAGTTTTTCTGCCAAATCCACATAAGGTTCATACATATTTACATGAAAACAAGCATGAATATATTTATCAAGCTGCTCTTTAACAGCCTCTACTACTCCAGCATCTCTATGTCCAATATTCTGAACACCAATTCCACCTGCAAAATCTACAAATACATTGCCATCAATATCTTTAACTAATGCGCCCTTGGCTTCATCAACAAATACTGGATACGAACATCCTACTCCCTTTGCAACATATTTTTCCCTTTTCTTAAAAAGTTCATTTGATTTAGGTCCTGGCACCGTAGTCACAATCTTAGCGTTTGTCTCTTCCATATTCAATTCCTCCAAATCATACACAAAATTTCTACTTAAAATATACTTAGCAAACTCAAAATCGTACTATTTTATCACTTTCTTCTATGTTTCTTAATAGATTATCAAAATATTCGTTTTGTTTTTGCATTTTTATCAATAACACTGTATATAATTTATCACATTTCAAACAAAGTTCATATATCTAAAATATACAAATTTGAAGGCTTCCCTTTGTCCATTTTTAGTATTTATAGACTATAGCCACTATAAACTTATACTTTCCATTTTTAGAAACTTCTTTATTTTAATAGCAGTATCGAAATTAAATAATACATTTATATCTCTAAGATTGCACTTTGATATTTCCTCTATTCTCTTTATCCTATATTTTAAAGTATTCCTATGAATAAAAAGTTCTTCAGCTGTCTTATTTATATTTCCACTTTCTCTTATATACATATCTAAAGTTCCCATAAGATCAGTACTATTTTTAAGATCATAATCCATTAACTCTCCAAGAGTATCCAAATAGAACTTCTTCATCTCTTCTTTGTCCTCCATCTTAAAGAACAATTTATATATTCCAAGCTCATCATAACTTTTAAAGGCATTGATTTCTCTATTAAGCTTTAGAACTTTAAGACACCTATGAGCCTCATTAACACTTGTCTTAAAGTCCTTAAGATCACTAAAACCTCCCCCAATTCCTATATTTACGTTTATGTTTTCAGTTTTTAAATTGATACTTTCTATAATATTCTTTGCTATATTATTCATAGTAATCTTTTTATTTTCAGGTATCATAAGAATAATGGAATTATACTGCATTATATATATACTCTTTTTCTTCCACTTATTCAAAACATCTATTACAATCTGTTCTACATAATGTTTTGTTGGTAAATTATCCTTAAACGTATTATTTGTATTATTAAGTCCAATAACGAAAGATGTATAGTTCTTTTTAGGATCATACCCATATACCATGGCTCTATTAAGTATATCTTCTGAAAAAGTAAAATCTCTAAAAATTATGTCTTTCATAAAGTTATCCATAGACTCTTGGTCTACCTTATTTGCAAAAATAGCTTTACATATACTTTGGCTTACATCTATGAATTTAACTTCAAAAGGAATCTGAAATACAGGAAAATTGAGTTGATTTCCAATCTCTACAACCTCCTTGGGTATTCCCTTTATATATGGTCCTACACTTATTACAATTCCTGAAAGATTTCTTGAATTTATATCTTTAATAAAATCCACAAGCGCATTTATATTATTTTTTATACCTATACCGCTTATAAGTATGAGTTCTCCCCCTTTAAGCCATTTCGAATATTCTGGATATTCAACGACTTGAACCCATCTTATAATTCTGTTTAAACCTTCCTCTCCTGCCACAACTTTTATCTTTTCAAGGTAAGGCAATTTTAAAATACTTTTACAAGTAGTAAGCATGTTATCCCCCCTTTTAGTTTATATATTAATTATTAATTCAATATAGTATTATTTTATCATAAAACAACTTGTTTTTTTACATATTTATTAATAATAATGCATTTTAATTAATAGCTGATAAAAAAATAACGAATCAACTTACCTAATTTTTAGCTGATTCGTTATTTTTAAATTATTCTTATTTATAGAGCATTTATTTTTCAATCTAATAATTACTTATCTATAGCTTATATAATAAATCTCCTGCTCTTATCTTAGAAAAGTCATCTGATTTCGCAACATTAATTCCTATATTTAAATTTTCCCATATTGAAATAGATATATTAACATCTAAAACTGTAAATATAATTTCTCCATTGGATGTCTTAACCATAACAGATTTATCCTTTAAATTTAACATCGATATATTTTCCTTTGTGATTTTAGGGTTATTGCCCAAAATTACACACCCGATTGATGGTAGTGTAGCTGTATCATCTATTGGCATAATATATTCCATAAGTATTTCTCCTATCTTTCATATATATCCAAGCTTTTTTTAACGTCTTTAAGTTCTATTCCTTGATTTTTGAATCTGGTTAATCCATAAAGTATTACATTAATTATTTCCCTTTGATCTAAATCTGGTGCAAATCTAACATCTCTAATACTCACTTGAGCTTCGTCTGATGCTAAATTTTCATAATTGTATTTAATATTTCCATCTGTTTGCAAGAGTAACCTTCGCATCATTAAGCTTATTAGATAATTTATACATTTTAAGAAGCTATATTACTTAATATATAAAATATGCTATAATAAACCATATGCAAGGAGGCATTAACAAGATGAAAAAAGCCGTAAATGTTTTAATATTTATATTATTTTTTGGTTTACTCTTGATATTGTTGGCATGAAAATAGGACATTTCTATCTTGTGGAATCGGCTATAAAAGACGAGCCTATAGATATAGTCTGGTGGGTAATTTTTATACTTTGCTTTATCCTGTTTATTATAAAAGACAACATAGGAAAATATATACTTCTTTCCTTTATTTCCATTTGGTGTGTCATTCAATATTCCATGTACTTAAAATCCCAAAAAAGAATCGAAAGCTACAATAGTTTTTTCAAAGAAACTCACCACATAATTTCTCCTTCAAGTAATTTTTTAATAAAGGATACCTATCACATTTTTTTAGATTTGCTATTATTTATAGTACTCCTTAGTCTAATTATTTTTACTATAAAATCAAGAAAACAACATAATTAAAAAAGGAAAGCTATTGAATAAAATAACTTTCCTTTTTTGTTTCCAAACTATTTTTTTAATCCAGAAGAACCAAATCCGCCTTGTCCTCTATCCGTATCTGAAAGTTCTTCTACCTCTTCAACCTTTACTCTAAGTACAGGCTTAATTACCATTTGAGCTATCTTCATTGACTTTTCAACCTTAAAATCTTCTTTTCCGTGATTTATAAGTATTATTTTAACCTCTCCTCTATATCCTTCATCGATAGTTCCTGGAGTGTTTAAAACTGTTATTGAATGCTTTAACGCAAGTCCACTTCTAGGTCTTACTTGTGCCTCAGTGTCACGTGGAAGCTCCATTTGAATGCCGGTACGTATTAGCGCACTTTCTCCCGCTTTGATTATCTTCTCTTCAATAGAAAACAAATCTAAACCAGCATCCCCTTCATGAGCATATTCTGGAAGTATTGCTGCTTCATCTATTTTCTTAACTTTTAAATTTACCATCATTAAATTTCTCCTTCACTTACCATTTTCAAATTATCCTCGTGTATTTTTCTTTCATAGTCAGTATTAAATTCTATTTTATCTCCTCTTTTTAGTGCCTCTAGATAATTAATTGTATCCAAAATATCTTTTTTAGTCAAATTCAGAGTATGTCCAGCAAAAATTCTCTCAGTACCATATTCCATATATGTTTTAAGAGTATTTATATATGAAGCTATATCTCCGTTTTCCACATAAATTATTGGTTTTTCAAGATTATCTCCAACATATAAGGTTTTAGTTTCACTATCAAAAATTGAAATACTATCTTCCGTGTGACCTGGGCTGTGAAATAACACAATACCATCTTCATGAAAATTAATTTTGTTATTAAAGGTCAATGTAGGAAGACACTTTTCTACATTGCCTAAAATATACTCTTTATTTTCTTCTATTTGACTCTCCCAAGCTTTATCTAATATCTTTCTACAACGTTCATGACTTATTATCAAATCCTTTTTAAATGCAGAATTTCCCCAAACATGATCCCAATGAAAATGTGTATTAATAACAAAGACCTCTTTATCTTTAATCTCTTCTATAACTGGTTTCATGCTTTCAGTGCCACAAAAGGTATCAATGACATATACTCTATTTTTCTTTTTAATTATAAAAACATGTGTAGTACATTCTTTAATATTGTCATAGGAAAAAATACATGTACTTTTGTCCACCCTATTAATTATCATTTCTTTACATCCTTTATTATGAATTTTAAATTAACTACTCTTTTGAGATAAATTTCTAATTAGTATCTCCTCTATTCTTTTTCTATTACCTTTTAGTATAACAAACTCATATCCATTATACGTTATTTTTTCATGTGGTTTAGGATACTTTTTACACTTAGAATAAAACCATCCACCTATTGTATCAATATTTTCTTCATATATATCTATATCTAATAATTCATTAATATCTTCTATTAAAACTTTTCCATCTACAACATAGCTTCCACTTTCAGTTTTTTTAATTTCTTCAGTTTCTTCATCAAATTCATCTTGTATTTCTCCAACTATCTCTTCCAAAATATCTTCAATAGTAACAAGACCAAAAGTTCCTCCATATTCATCAATTACTATTGCCATTTGCATTCTTTCCTTTTGAAAGGTTTTAAATAGTTCACTAATAGACATAGATTCTGGTACAAACTTAACTTCTCTTATAATTTCTTTTATATTTTCATTATTATCTTTAAATTTTAACTTATATAAATCCTTAATATGTACAAGACCAATTATATTATCTTTGCTCTCTTCACATACAGGATATCTTGTAAATCTCTCATTCATTATAGTATTAATTATATCTTCAAAGGAATCCTCTATAAAAATACACTCCATATCTGTTCTAGGTACCATAATTTCTTTTACAGTCTTTTCGGAAAAATCAAATACATTATCTACAAATGTCAATTCTGTTTTATCAATCAATCCATGCTTATAGCTTTCCTCAACTAACATTCTTATTTCTTCATCAGTATGAGCATCTTCATGTTCATCAAGCTGCTTTATACCAAATACCTTTAGAACAAAATCTGTACTCTTATTAAATGCAACTATTATTGGATAAGTTATTTTATAAAATATTATTAAAGGTATTGCAGTATGTTTTGCCATACTTTCTGTATTCAAAATAGCCACTGCCTTTGGTGCAAGTTCACCAAGAACAATATGAAATCCAGTTATCATTACAAAGCCAAATATAGCTGACATTGAATGAGTTATATTTAAGGGCATATTAATAAGCTTAAATAGTGGAACTAAAATTTTAGATATTGCTGGTTCTCCAATCCATCCAAGACCTAAGGATGCTAGAGTTATTCCCAATTGACATGCAGATAAATAAGAATTCAAATTTTTAATTACACTTAAAGTATATTTAGCATTTTTATCACCATCAAGTACTAAAGTTTCTATTTTAGATTTCCTTACTTTCACCATTGAAAATTCTGCCGCAACAAAAAATGCATTCATAAATACAAGTAAGAATATTATAATTACATTTATTAAAGTAACCATATATAAGTCAACTCCTTACCCTGTTGTACCTTATCTTATACGTAAATACAACTTCGATTATGTAATAGTTTTACCAATATAAAAAAGGACTATACTAAAATGAATTGGTTATTTTAGTATAGTCCTTTTTCTTTAAGTGTTATTTAAGTAATATTACTGCAATAATTCTAAGCTAAATGAAATAAAAATTCCTTTAAAGGTTATCCTGCTAACAAGCTCTGCCATATATATAGCGCTATATTTCATCCCATCTCTAAGCCATTTAAACGTAAGTCCAATATGTGCTGAAATTACGTATTGAATTAAATAATCCTTTGGTATTGGAAGCTTAGTTTCATCAATATATTTAAAAATTTCTTCATAAGTTTCTACCGCACTATCTTCCATCCTTTTTCGAAAACTTGATATTCCATGATTACCTAACATAACCTTAAAAAATTCTGAATGCTCCTCTATATATTCAAAATGCTTCATATAACATCTATAACAAGCCGTTTCATAAAAATCAGATAAAGTATCAAATTTTTCAGGTTTTGTTTGTTCTCTTAGCTGATAAAACATATTATCAATTATCTGATTTAAAAAATCTTGCTTGTCTTCATATAATGAGTAAAAAGTACTTCTGGCTATTTGAGCCTCATCTACAAGATTCTGAACGGTTATTGCTTGAACATCTTTATTCTTCATAAGTTTAATGAGTGCTTTAATTAAGTAGTTCCTACTTCTTACTTTTCTCCTATCTTGCATAACTACCACAGCCTTCTTACATAAAATATTTTATAGTAAGTATAACACACGGCAATCTTCAATTAAATACCATTAGCTCAAATATTTAACTTAAGCAAATCAACAGCATTTTGCCTTCCCATTTTAACTTTTTCTGCATAACTTATTGGCAAATTATCAAACCATATAGCTGCTTCGTCAAGACTTTCGTATGGAGTATCAGCAGAAAACATAATTTTTTTACTATCGCATGTCAAAATTGCATTCAAAAGAGCGTGTGTATCAAAGTGCCCACTAGTTGTTACCCAAACATTATTTTCAAAATACTCTGTTACTGGTTTTTTATGATTACCACATGGTACTTGATCATCAAAACGACGTTGCATTCTTGTTAAACCTTGAGTAAGATTTTCTCCTAAATGCCCAATAATTAACTTTGCGCTTGGTAATTCATCAAATAAACCACTACATAATAGTCTAATGGTATGAAGTGCTGTTTCTGCTCCAAACCCCCAAGCTGAACCTGAAAGTCCATTATATCCTTTATATCCAATTTGTTGACTTGGAGCTGGATCACGTGGGTGAAGATATAATGGAACATCTAATTCAGTCATCTTTTTCCAAAAGCAAAAATTTTGAGACTCATCTAAATATTCAATATGATCTTTATTACCTTTCATGGTATATCCATTAATGAGTGCTCCAACAAATCCAAGTTCCTTAACGCAAAATTCCAATTCTTTTGCTGCCTCTTCCGGCTCTTGCATAGCTACTGCTGCAAAAGCATTAAATCTTTTAGGATACTTTTTCACATAATTTTCATAAACCCAAATATTCATCTCATGAGCAATTTTTATAGCTTCCTTTGTGTCAAGAACCTCTTGTACACCTGGTTGTGTCAAAGACATAATTGACATCTCAACACCATTTCTATTCATATCCTTAATACGTTCCTCAGCAGAATGTAATTTAGTTTTCACAACTTGGAAATATTTCTCTTTATCTCTAGCAGTTTCATATTGTGGATCACCTGTAGCTTCCCAATCAGGAGATTCATAATGATCTTCAAGTGAAATTTTTCCACTCATAATCTTCTCACCATAAGTTCCAACGTAGTCTTTTACATATTCCTTCCTAAACTCTAAATTCATAAAATCATCCTCTCTATTTTGCTTTTATTTCCTTTTAAGTTTAGTAATTTTTGAAACTTATGTAAATAATCAATGAAATACATTTTGTCCGATAACATACATTTCATAGCAATATGTTTTAGTCCAATAAAATTACGTACAAATCTTTACCATATGTTATACAATTTTAATTTTTTCTCCAATTATAATACATTTACTATTACTACCATGTCCTATTTCCTCTGTTTTAATTATTGGAACATTGAATTTTTCTGTTTTTTCAAGAATTATTTCCTTCAGTATATCTATATTTCCATCTCTTTGAATTTCACTAAAGGTACCTAATATTATTCCTGAAAGTTTATCAAAATACCTAAGCATAGAAAGCTGTTCCATTAAAGAAGCTATATTACTTACATTACCACCCATGGCTTCAAGCAAAAGAACTTTTCCTTCTGGATTTATAAAATACTCAGTTCCTGCAAGCTTTAAAAAACATCTTATATTCCCACCTATTACTTCACCTTCAATAGAACCTTTTCTAAGCCACTTATATTTAAAATCAAAAATATCTTTCTTTCCTTCAATAAAGGATTTTTCAAACCACTGCCTTTGAAGAGATGCATTTTCACGTCCAAAATTATATACTGCATAATGATAACCTTTAAATCCTATTTTTTTATACAAGCTATTTAAGACTACCGTTAAATCACTCATTCCAAAATAAGGCTTAGGATTATTTTTTATAATATCAAAATCTAAATAATCTAAAATTTGATTTGCTGAATTGCCTCCCGAAACATCGAAAATCGCTTTTATATCCTTACTTTTAAAAAAGCTCATAAGTTCTTCTGCTCTTTCAGCTCCTGTGCCTGAAAACTGAGCTTTTTTTCTAAATATACATTTTGAAATTTCACATTCAATTCCCATCAACTTAAAAGCATCAACTACACTGTAAAGTCTTGATTTATTTTCTATATTTATTCCATCAGAACAACTTATTAAAGCTACTTTGTCACCTCTTTTAAATCTAAACTCCATACTATCACCATTTTTCCATATGAATTATATCTTCTAACCTTTTTCTCGGGCGCATCTTTGGTTTTTCATCAGAATATCCTAAAGTTAATACGTGAGACACATACTTATCTTTAGGTATATTAAGTACAGGTCTTATTTCATCTTGTGTAAACCAAGCAACATAACAAGTATCTAATCCGAGATTTTTTGCCTCTAGCACCATATTTTCAGTGGCCATTGCCGTATCTCTTATAATTTGCTTTAATTCAAGTTCTTTACTCTCTTCGTCTAATTTTATTTCTATATTTGAATCAAGCCTTGATCGAATATCACAAACACATACTATAATAACTGGGGCTGTTTTCATCCACTTTTGATTATGTGATACCTCTATAACTCTTTCTCTATTTTCTTTTTCTTTTACAACTATAAAGTGCCAGGGTTGAGTGTTATCGCCAGAAGGTGCTAATCTGCCACTTTCAATAATTTCCATTATTTTTTCCTCTTCCACAGGCCTATCTATATATTTTCTTATACTTCTTCTTTCTTCTATTTCCTTAAGCAATTGCAAATCCTCCTATTAAGCTTAATTTTTTTTAATAAAAATGCTTTTATCCCTTGCATCAAAAGCTTCTATCACGTTACTCGGATCACTTTCTACCCTACCGGAATCTTTTGTACTAGGCAGTTCATTTGAAGCTATCCATAGTTTATCAAGCTTTTCTTTTGGTAAATAGTAATGTCTTCCTTTAGAATCGATTACTCCAAAAGAATTTACATTTTCATAATCAATCCATTCTTTTTGTATACTTATGTCTATACTTTCCCCTTCCTCTACAACTTTAGGAAGTGTATCTGGCATAATCTTAACCTCATAAATAGCACCATTTTCAAACTCTATTTCTATAAAAATACTAGTTATTTCAAAACTGTTATCTCCACTATTTTTAACTTTTACATTTATTAAAAGCTCATATCTTCTACCATAATCGTCTAAAACTCTTGTACCTTTTGTCTCAGTTTCTTCTAAAACTATGTTTTGTGCAATATCAGCAAAAACCGTCAAACTAGTTTTAGCTTTCCTGCTAACTATTATTTTAACCCCTATCAAACTAACTATTACTACACAAAGAATAATTAAAATATACAACATAATTAAACCCCTTACCCTTTAATTCTCTCAATCTATAAAAAGTCCCATAGAAAATGAATCATAGAATTTTCCTTCAATAAAGAAATCTCTTTTTATTATTCCTTCTTTAATAAAACCTAAGTCTTCATATAGAGCTATTGCCCTTAAATTATCCGTTCTAACTCTTAAATTTATCTTTCTAATTATAGAAGCTTCTTTGCTCCAAGCTATTAATCTTTCTATTAATTTCTTTCCTATCCTTTGTCCCCAGTATTCTTTAAGCACACTAACTCCAAATTCACCTGTATGCCTAACCTTTGAATTTTTTCCTCCTGCAAAGTTAAGATTTCCTACTATCTTTCCTTCAGCTTCAGCTACTAAGAAAAGTGCATTATGGCTTTTTACTGCATTTTCAATAAATTCCTTTTCCTCAAATTCACTTTTCTTGAGTTCGCCTTGTCCAAAAGTCAAAAAATCTGATTCTCCTCCAATTTTATAAAGATATTCTAGCATAAGAGCTGCATCTTGTGTTTTTGCTTCTCTAATTATTATTTTTTCCTTCATTATTCCCCATCTCCTTTGTATTTAGCTGTAATTCATATTATACTACTTCCAGAAATGGGTTTAAATCAATAAATTTAAAACTTATGCACTCTATGTCTACTTTCCTTTACATAATGAAATATTATAGTAACCAAAAAAACAGCAACTAAGACTATAAAAAACACTGTATTAGGTATTTCAATATTTATTAAATTCAAAAGCATTTTTATTCCTATAATTCCTATTAAAATATATGCTGAATTTTCCAGCTCCGGTATCTTATCTATTAAAACTAAAAAAATTTGAGCTACACATCTCATTGATAGTATTCCTAAAACAGCTCCTAAAAATAGAACCCAAACTTTATTTGATACTCCAAAGGCAGCTGAAACACTATCTATACTAAAAGCTATATCCATTAATTCTACCGTAATTACAGTACCCCAAAAGCCCTTTTTTAAAGCTTTAGTTTCATCTACTTCATCCTCTTGTGATTTTCCCGCAAAATGACTATAAGACATCTTTAATAGATATCCTGCTGCTATTAATTTTATCCACCAGATTTTAATTAAATATGTTCCCACTCCAATGGCAATAAATCTAAATATGTAAGCTCCCCATATTCCATAAAGTAAAGCCTTATTTTGTTGTTTTTTTGGCAAATGCTTAACCATTATTGCAAGTACTACTGCATTATCTGAAGATAGAAGTCCCTCTAAAATAACTAAACTAAATATTATCATCCAATTTGACGGATCTGTTAAAGTGGCTGTAAGTACTTCTATTGAGAAAAACTGGGCATAGTTGTTTATAAGTCCCTGTAAAAAGTTCATATTAATCGTCTCCTTATATACTATTATAATACAAATTGATGAATAGTATACTTTTTTGCCACATATACCGTTATTTCTTAAATAAAAAACAGTTTAAGGCTAATCTCAAATCAGCTTCAAACTGTTTTTTAATTTATTCTATATCAGATCCATTGGATTCTATTACTTTTTTGTACCAATAGAAGCTTTTCTTTTTAGAACGTTTTAGTGTGCCCTTTCCTTCATTATCTTTATCTACATAAATAAAACCATAACGTTTCTTCATTTCTCCAGTTGATGCACTTACTAAATCTATACACCCCCAAGGTGTATATCCAATAAGCTCCACTCCATCTACGTTAACAGCATCTCTCATTGCTTCTATGTGACGTTTTAAATAATCAATTCTATAATCATCCTCCACATATCCACTTTCATCTGGAGTATCTACTGCACCTAACCCATTTTCAACAATAAATAATGGTTTTTGATAACGGTCATATAAAGAATTGAGCGTTATTCTAAGCCCTAGAGGATCTATTTGCCATCCCCACTCACTTGCTTTTAAATAAGGATTTTTCAATGTAGCAAATACATTTCCTTCTGTACTCTTATTTATATTAGGATCTGCACTGGTTAAACGGGATGCATAATAACTAAAGGATATAAAATCAACAGTATTATTTTTTAAAAGTTCTTCATCGCCTTCTTCTATATTTAGCTTGATCCCTTTTCTTTCAAGCATTTTTTTAGCATAGTTTGGATACTCTCCACGAGATTGTACATCTATAAAGAAATAGTTTTCTCTATCCTTTTCAATAGAACTCCATACATCCTCTGGTGCACAGGTGTTTGCATAAGTATTTCCAGCTGCCAGCATACATCCAATTTTAAATTCTGGATTTATTTCATGGGCAATTTGTGTTGCCTTAGCACTTGCAATAAGCTGATGATGTGCTGCCATGTATTTAACCTCTTCTTTATTTTCACCATCTTCAAACACTAAACCTGCGCCAATGAAAGGTAGATGCAGTAACATATTTATTTCATTAAAGGTAAGCCAGTATTTAACCTTATTTTTATATCGATTAAATATAACTCTGCACAATTTTTCATAGTAATCTACCATTTTACGACTTCGCCAAGAACCTATTGTCTTCACTAAATGCACAGGAACATCAAAATGAGTTATTGTAACTAAAGGTTCTATTCCATATTTTAAACATTCATCAAACACATCATCATAAAATTTTAGACCTTCTTCATTTGGAGTTTCCTCATCTCCATTTGGAAATATACGTGCCCAAGCTAACGACATTCTAAAACATTTAAAGCCCATTTCTGCAAATAGAGCTATATCACTTTTAAAATTATGATAGAAATCAATAGCTTCATGACTTGGATAAAAGCTTTCATCATCACATTCAAGCATCTTCTTTTCCCCTAACATTACAGGAAAACGATCCTTTCCGCTTGGAATTACATCAACTGTAGATAATCCCTTATTTCCATCTAAATATCCACCTTCACATTGATTTGCAGCAGTAGCGCCTCCCCATAAAAATCCTTCATTAAAACCTTTTATCATTATTAATCTCTCCTTATAAAACTCTAAGCATAAGTAAACTTAAACTTATGCTTAGAATTTTTTTATATCATTACTGTTAATAGTTGATCCTTACGTTCAACTTTAGTTTTATCAGTTTCTATAATATCTAAATAATTTTCTGAATTAGTTACAACTACAGGTGTAGTAATAACATATCCAGCCTTCTTTATTGCTGCTATATCAAATTCCAATATTACATCTCCAGCTTTAACATAATCACCTTGCTTTAATATTGTTTTAAAGTATTTTCCTTCTAGCTTTACTGTATCCATACCTATATGAATTAATATTTCACAGCCTTTATCACTTGTTATACCAATTGCATGACCTGTTGGAAATACTGTTGTTAAAACACCATCTACTGGCGCTACAAGCTTTCCTTCTATTGGTTCAATTGCAATTCCTTTTCCTAATGCTCCTGTAGAAAAGGCTTCATCCTTAATTTCTGATAAAGGTTTAACTTCTCCTTTTAATGGACTAACTAATGTTTCTTGTTTTACTAATGCTTCTTCACTTTTTTTTTTGCTATCTTCTACATTTTCATCATCTTTAAAGCCTGCTACAAACATTATTATAAAGCCTAATACAAAACTTATTACAACTGACATAACTGCACCGTAGAAACCTCTGTCTATTCCTTTTGGCCCTATATAGCTTGGTATTGCAAATATTCCAAGTCCACCCATCATCCATAGTTTAGTTCCCATGAAGCCTGTTATACCACCACCAATAGCTGCTCCTATACAACTTATAATAAATGGCTTTTTACGAGGAAGTGTAACACCATATATAGCTGGTTCTGTAACACCAAATATACCTGAAATAAATGCTGGAAGCGCAATTCCTTTTAATTTTATGTTCTTTGTCTTAATTAGTATAGCTAAAACTACACCTGTTTGAGCAAATGAAGCTCCAAGAGTTCCTGCTAGTATTGGATCGTAATGAAGCACTGCTAAATTGTTCATTGCTATAGGTACTAACCCCCAGTGAAGTCCGAATATAACGAATACTTGCCAGAAAGCACCTATAAATATACCTGCAAGAATTGGACTTAAGTTATATATAGCAAGTGTTCCTGCTCCTAATAGTTTACCAGCCCAAGTTGAAATTGGTCCTATAACTATTAATGATAGAGGTACCATAACGAGTAAAGTGCAGAATGGAACTAAAAATGTTTTTACTACATCTGGTATTATCTTTGCAAAGCCTTTTTCAACCTTAACACCTACATATGCCGCTAGAATTATCGGAATAACAGTTGAGGAATAACTCATTAATATAACAGGAATTCCTAAGAAAGTTACATAAACTGGTGATGCAAATATGGTTCCTGCAAACAACGTATAAAGAGGTTTTCCAGTAGTTAATGTTGTTAATGTAGGATAAACAAGAGACGCACCTATTGCCATACCTATAAAATGGTTACCCTTAAATTTCTTAGCTGCTGAGTAGCCTAGGAATATAGGGAAGAAATAGAACAAACAGTCACCTACTGCATTTAAAATATTATAAGTTCCAGAAGTTTTAGTAAGAAGTCCAAAAGCTACAAACATTGCATTAAAGCCTTTTATCATACCTGTTGCAGCAAGTACTCCCAGTGTTGGTGTAAATACACCTGAAATAGTATCTATAAATGCATTAAATAAATTTGTTTTTTCTTGTGTTACTTCATCTGATGAAGACTTAAATCCACCAATTGCTACAACATCAGCATAAACATCTGGAACATGGTTACCAATAACTACTTGATATTGTCCACCACTTTTGATAACGGTTACAACGCCATCCATATTTTTAAGCACTTCTGTATTTGCTTTGCTTTCGTCCTTTAATTTGAAACGTAAACGTGTAATACAGTGTGTCAAGCTATTAACATTTTCTTTTCCTCCGACATTACTTATTATGTCTTTGGCCAACTTTTCGTACTTCATAATAATCTCTCCTTTTTTTTGATTTTTAATAAAAATAGGAATATTATAAGTGCTTTACTTTATTATGTAAAAAGGCGAGACCATGATGGATAATATTCTTGATATTATCCACTTTGGTCTCGCCTGCATTACCAGTAACAATCCAATTTTTTATTTAATTTTTTTTAGAAACTCTTTGAATGTGAACTGTTAAATAGAGTTTTTCCTCATCAGACAGTTCTTTTCCTAAATAATTTTGAACCTTAAGCATACATTCATATGCCTTTTTATATTTTTCTCTAACTTGTTTTAATAAAAAATCCTCGTCTGAGGTATCAGATAATTCCACTTTGTCTAATCTATGAAAGAAAAATCTTAAATGTGTGACAAATCTTTCATAACTTATAGACTTTTCATCAAGTACTATATTATAAGTATATTTAACTATATTTAAAATATCTTGTATCATTTTTGCCTGCTTTGCAGCATCTGGTGCTTTATTAAGCGAATTATTAATCTGTGCATTTATAAGATGAAGAGCTATATTAGCAGCTTCGTCTTCTGGCAAGTTTTTTCCTAATTCATCATGTATGAATTCTATTGCTTTCATTCCTACTTTAAATTCTTTAGGATAAAACTTTTTGATTTCCCAAATTAACGGATTGTGTGTACTAATTCCTGATTCAATCATCTTAAAACAATTACTTACATGATCAGTGAGAGTGACATATATATAATCATTTAGCTTAGCATCTAAAACATTTTTAGCATACTCAATAATGTCATAACATATTGACACATATTCTGTAGGAACATCTTCAAGCAATAGTTTAAACTTTTCTGATGCATCTTTACCCTTAAGGACAAAAGTTTTTTCTATTAGCTTTTCATCTATTTTTTCTCCTACACTCTTCTTAAATGCAATCCCACACCCCATGACAACAAATTCATGTTTATCTGAGCCTTCAGCTACTATGGCATTATTATTAAATATCTTTTTTATTATCATTGTCCTTACCTCATTTACTACCTTGATCTAAAATAAAAGACCCCACTAATGAAAATAATATTTATAATTGTCTTCAAAAGCTAGGGTCTCGCCTGATCGAATCAGTAACAATCCCAGATATTAATTTGTAATCGTTTAACCATGATTTAATAATACACTGTTTTATTTTAGTTGTCAATAAGTTTTTTGAAATTTTATCATATTAGGTCGTTTTTTATTTTATAGTATCTATTTTATCCTTTTCATAGTATAATTAGTCGAAAATGCGGCAGGTTAAATCCACTTTCTATTAACCTGCCGCATTTATTATACTAAATTTTCTCCATTTGATTCAATTACTTTCTTATACCAATGGAAGCTTTTTTTCGTCTTCCTTCCCATATCGCCTTTTCCATCATTGTCCTTATCTACATATATAAAACCATAACGCTTTTTCATTTCACCAGTTGAAGCACTTACTAAATCTATGCATCCCCACATAGTATACCCCATTAGATCTACACCATTTTTAACTGCTTCTTCCATTTGCACAATATGATCTCTTAAATAATCTATTCTATAATCATCATTTATCGAACCGTCTTTTTCAACTACATCAACAGCTCCAAGTCCATTTTCAACTACCATAACAGGTATTTGATAACGATCATAAATATGATTCAAAGTCCATCTTAAACCCTTAGGGTCTATTTGCCATCCCCAATCAGATGCTTTTAAGTATGGATTTTTATATCCTCCAAGAAGATTTCCAGAAACCTCTTTATCATTCTTATCTGTAGTTACCACATTTGACATATAGTAACTAAAGGAATAAAAATCAACACAACCCTCTCTTAAAGTTTTTTCATCATCTTTTTCCATTTTAATTTCTACACCATTTTCTTTAAAATAGTTAAGCGCAAAACCTGGATAATATCCTCTTACCTGAACATCAGAACATAACATATTATGAAGTTGATCCTTTCTTTGAGCCTCAAGTACATCATCTGGATTGCAAGTTTTAGCATAGTTACACATATAGGCTATCATACAACCTATTTTAAAGTCTGGATTTATTGAATGGCCTAATTTGACTGCTTTTGCACTTGCTACAAATTGATGATGAAGAGCTTGAAATCTAAGCTGCATCTCATTATCACCTTTTTTAGGAATTATTCCTCCGCCCATATACGCACCAAACTCTGGAATTGTAAGACAGTTTATCTCATTAAAAGTAAGCCAGTACTTTACTTTATTTTTGTATCTATTAAATATAGTTTCACAGTATGTTGTATAGCAGTCAACTACTTCTCTTCCTGCCCAACCATTATATTTTTTAGTTAAACCAAAAGGTGTTTCATAATGAGATATAGTTACAAGTGGTTCTATATTATATTTTAAAAGTTCATCGAATACGTTATCATAAAATTGAAGTCCTGCTTCATTAGGTTCTTTATCATCTCCATTTGGAAATATTCTTGACCATGCAATAGACATTCTAAAAGTTTTAAACCCCATTTGGGCAAATAGCTTTATATCTTCTTTATAATGATGATAAAAATCAATTGCTTCATGACTTGGATAATAGGTTCCTTCTTCTAAAACAGGTGTAATACGTCTAGGAGTTGTGTGCGTTCCTCCAGTCATCATATCAGCTGTACTTGGTCCTTTACCATCTTCATTCCAAGCCCCTTCAAATTGATTAGCAGCTGTAGCTCCTCCCCATAAAAAACCATCTTTCATTTTCATTTACAACACTTCCTATCGTCAATTATTTTTGTTCTTCATATGAACATTATACTTCTCATAATTCATATAGTCAATATAAAAGTTCACTATATGAATTATTATATAAAAAAGCAATCTACATTAGTTGCAGATTGCTTTGTAATTAAGCATATATTATTTTCAAATTATCATCTTCAAAATCGATTTTTGAATCAGTTATAACCGATAACTCTTCAATTTTAGCATAGGTATAAAATTTTCTAACATTAAATTTTGATGTATCTGCAAGTACATAGCACTTTTCAGCCGCTCTTATTACTGCCTTTTTCAACTTTACATCATCCATTGGATTGGTCTTAAATCCCCCAATAGAATCAATTCCCATAGTTCCTAAAAACGCTATATCAAAATTCATCATACCTATTTTTTTTTCTGCATCTTCGCTCATAATTAAATTTCTTTCCTTTTTAGCATAACCACCTAAAACATATGTGTCTATATCCTTCTCAATTAACTTTTGTATATGCATTATTCCGTTTGTAACCACTGTAACATTTTTAGATTTTATATAATTAATTAAGTAATAGCAAGTTGACCCAGAATCTATAAATATAAAATCATCATCCCTTATTAAACTTGCTGCTTTTTCAGCTATTTTCATCTTTGCTTCTTTATTTTCACCAAAAATCTGTTCAATTATTCCTTTTTCAGCTTTAAAGGTTTCAATTATTTGTGCACCGCCTCTAGTTCTCATTAAAAGATTTTTTTTCTCCATCTCTATAAGATCACGCCTAACTGTTGATCTCGATATATTAAAGACATCCATTAATTCTTGAACCTCAGCTTCTTTATTTTCTTGTAAATATTTTATGATTTTTTCCCATCTTTCAAACATCACCATAATAATCACCTGTTGAATTCAAATTGTTCATTATATGAATAAAATATTATCATTCTATTCACTTCTTGTCAATTAAGGTTGTCTAGCTATTGAGGCTTCTTAAAATAATATAATTTACCATCCTCTACAGAGTATTGAAGTAAATTTTTGTTATAAAGGTATGCTATAAAAGCCGAAACTGCTGAGAAATTTATGTGATATTGATTAAAATCCATAGATAAATCATTCAGTATTGCTAGATTTTCAAGTATATCTTCCCTTGTTAAGGGCTGATCTAAAAGTTCCATTATTTGATTTTTATAATTTTCTATATTATTTAAATTATCATCTACTATTTCTATAAGCTCTTCTTTATCAAAAAATTTATCAGAATGACTTATAACAAAATAGTCCGCATCGATTTCTTTTAAGCCTTTTAAAGTTTCTTCTTCTTTTTCTACATCATAAAGGTATGGAAGTGAATATTTTTTTAGTGTTTCAGAAGAGAAAACACTATCCCCTAAAAAACATACCTTCTCTCTTGTTATTATTCCTATTAAATCTATGGTATGTCCTGGGAGCTTTACTACTTCAAATTTTTCATCACCTATTTTATTTTCTCCTTTATCCATTATATAGTCAACAAAAAAAGCTTTGTTACTTTTATGTAGTTCCTTTATGGCACTTGCTCCAAAAAGTCCTGTTGGATAAAGATGCACATTTTCCATACTTACTTTTTCTTTTTCTGAAGTATAGACTAAACAGCCAGGATAAGTATTTTGAAAATATAAATTACCACCACAATGATCCATGTGATGATGTGTGTTTATTATGTATTTAGGGTGCAGACCATTTTCTATTAAAACTTCATCAATTTTTCTAGCATCACTATTGTGCATTCCTGTATCTATTAGTAAACAATTTTTATTTTTAAATACATATACTCCTATATTGGTAGGTGCATTTATATAATAATTATTTCCTTTTATTTTCTCTAATTTCATGTTTTTTATGGATTAATATAGCTTTTTAAAGAAAGAGCACTTTAATCCAATTACCTCCTTGCAAACTATAATTTACTGTATATTCCATAAGATGTATAATTTTTGTATACATTAAAAGAAAGTATGGTGATATAAATGTCCTCTCTAACTTTCAAGCTTATTTTTTCTTATAGAATTTTTATTTATTTACTAGTCTTTATTTTATTTCCTATACTGCTTTTTTACAAGTCTTCCATTTCACGTGTCAAACAATACAATGATGAATTCCTTTCAAAAAAATCTACAGACTGCATAAAGGGTCTATCCATACTAGTGATAATTTTACACCATATATCACTTAAAATGCAACCTGTAGGATTTATGGCAATTTATACTTGCTTCGGACATATTGCTGTTAGCACATTTCTATTTTTTTCAGGCTATGGTTTAATGGTTTCAAAATTAAGAAAAGAAAATTACTTAAAAAACTTCTTTTCAAAACGCTTAAGTAAAGTCTATTTACCTTTTGTTATTATAAATGGTATAACTATAGTAATAGCAGCGTTGGTTCTTCATGCTAAATTCAATTTAAAAGATGTATTGCTTTATCTTTCTGGTATTCAATTAATAGACTCTACACAATGGTTTGTAATAGCAATATTAGTATTTTATTTATGTTTCTATATATGCTTTAAATTTTTTAAGCCTATAATAGCACAGCATATACTTCTTTTTCTTACCTTTGTATACTTCTTTTTTATGATATTTACAGGCTTTAGAGAATGGTGGTTTAATACTGCTTTCTCATTTCCTATTGGTGTATACGTTGCAATAAATTATACTACCATCAGTAACTTTCTAAAAAAGAACTATATACTAACACTTATTCCTACTTTAATAGGCTTTTTAGTTTTTTTCGCTTTAGCACATATGATTCCATCATCAATAATGCCTTTATATCAAACAATAACTTCCGTAATATTTGTGCTTTTAGTTCTATTATTTTTACTTAAATTTAAAATTTCATCACCTCCACTGCTTTTTATTGGAGCCATATCCTACGAAATGTATCTTGTTCATATGAAGGTATTAGTAGCTTACTTTACTGCTGTTCATATAAAAGGCAGTTACAGTGTATATTTATATCTTGTACTTGTTGTTCTAATATCCTTTGCTTTTAATAAATTATTTAACTTAAGTAAAAACAAAAAAGTAAAAGTAACTTAATTTTCTTGCTTTCTATAACATGAAACATCAAAAAGTTAGAAAAACCAGAAACAATTTTTCTGGTTTTTTTATGTATATAATAGTCTATTTTTCCACAGAATAATAACATCTTTTAGGTGATATCACTTTACCATCAGCTTTAAGTGCTTTTATAACTTTATCCGCTTCTTTAGCATCAACGCCTACTTTTTCTGCAACCTCTTTAACTTTAAGTGGCTCATCTGAATCTGTCAGTACCTTCAAAATACTTTCTTTTAATTCCATAACTACTCCTCCATAATAATTTTTATTTATTAATAACTATTGTTAATATACTACAATTTTTGTAACTTGTAAATATAAATCTTAAATTTTATAATATTATTACAATATAAATTTCTTTATTTGTATAAATTAACACAAATTTATAACGACTTTATTAATATACAGTTTATTACTTGAAAGGCGGTAATCACAATGAAAAAATATAACATACCATTTTCACCACCAGATCTTACAGAAAAAGAAATTGAAAGTGTTATTGAAGTTTTAAAATCCGGATGGATTACCTCAGGTCCAAAGGTTTTTGAGTTTGAAAATAAGGTGGCTGAATATTGTGAGTGTGAAAAGGCTGTTGCTGTTTCTAGTGCAACTTCAGCTCTTGATTTAATAATGAGAGTTTTAAATTTTAATGCTCCTGATGAGATAATAACAACTCCCTACACTTATGCCTCTACTTCAAATACTATATGTCATAGAGGAATTAAACCAATATTTGTAGACCTTGAAAAAGATTCATTTCTAATAGATATAAATAAAATAAAAGATGCAATAACTGCTAAAACAAAGGCTATAGTAACTGTTGATATTGCAGGTATACCTTTAGATTATGATGCAATTAGAAATCTTCTAAAAGAGCTACATAGAGAAGATATCGCACTAATATCTGACTCTTCTCATGCTTTTGGAGCTACATATAAAGGAAAAAAGGTTGGCTGCCAAGCTGATTTTCATGTATTTTCTTTTCATGCAGTAAAAAATCTTACAACCGCTGAAGGTGGAGCTATAACTTTTAACGACAACAACTTTAATGGAAAAGAAGATTTATATAAAGAATTTAAGTACACCGCTTTAAATGGTCAAACAAAGGATGCTCTTACAAAATCAAAGGCCGGCGGTTGGCAATATGACATTTTAACTGATGGTCTGAAATGCAATATGACAGATATTCATGCCTCTATTGGTCTTGTTCAGCTTACTCGTTATAAAGATATGTTAAAAAGAAGAGCTGAACTTACAGAAATCTATACCGATGCTTTAAAGGATAAAGCTTGGGCTATTATACCTTTTACAAAGGATTATGAAAAAGAAACTTCTTATCATCTATATCCATTAAGAATAAAGGATTTTACTGAAGCTGAGCGTAATGAAGTAATAAACTTACTTGCAGAGATAGGTATACCAACAAATGTACATTTCACTCCTCTGCCAATGTTCACTTACTATAAATCTTTAGGGTACTCTATTGACGACTATCCTAATTGCTACAATCAATATAAAAATGAATTAACTCTTCCGTTATATTCATCGCTATCAGATGAGGATGCAAAATCTGTTGTTACTGAAGTTATAGCTGCAATTGAAAAAGTTAAAGAGAAATAAAAAATCAGGGAGCTTACGTTCCCTGATTTTTATTTGTCTTCATTTTTATCAAATTTTGATTTATATATTCTTCTTCTATCTAAAGACCATATTGCGTCTGACATTTCTCCAGGATCCGTTGTTTCAAGTGCTTTTTTCATATCAAACATAGACGCATCCATATCATCTAAATGATGCAATACTTCCGCTTCTGGAAACATCGGTTTTTTAGGGCTTCCGTATTCGGCTTCATAATGATGAGATAGTACCATGTGTTCAAGCATCATAGATATTTCCTTATCTGCTCCTACCTTTTTAGCTGAATTTCTAACCTTTTCAACTCCTAAAATTATATGACCTAAAAGCTGTCCTTCTATACTATAATCAGTAACTATTCCAAGCTCTGAAGATTCCATTTCCTCTAGTTTTGCCATATCATGAAGTATTACACCTGCATATATTAAATCTGTATTTAGGAATGTATATACCTCACTTATTTTTTCTCCTGCCTTAAGCATAGTTGATGTATGATATAAAAGCCCTGAACGAACTGAATGATGATTCTTTTTTGCAGCAGGCCAATACATTATTTTCTCTCCTGCACTCTCCAAAACATCATAAAGAATATTCTTTATATCATCATTTTTTACTTTTTCTACATACTCTAATATAGTTGAATACATATCATCTGCAAGGTATGGTGCAGACGGAACAAAATCAGATACTTTAACTTCATCTGACTCTACAGTTTTTCTTATTTTATCTATCTTTAATTGAAGGTTATTCTGCCATTCAATTACTGTTCCCCTTACCTTTACAAGAATATTGTTTACAAAGGTATCCTCGTCTGAATCAGATGCATCCCAAAGCTTTCCATTTATATCTCCTGTTTTATCACCAAAAGTAAAATCAAGATACTTCTTGTTATTAGAAGAAATTCTTTTTTCCACTGATTTAATTATAAAGAAGCCATCTATTCTATTTCCTGCTTCTAGTTCACTAATAGTTTTTAATTCCAAAAATATTCCTCCATTCCTATACTATCAAATAAAAAATACCCCTACCCTTATTCTATTTTAATAGTATCACCTGTATAAAACAAATAAAGATATTTTTCCTTTACCCTTAATCCTGTTATAGTTTCAAGAGCTCTTTTATAATAATTAATTTGATAAGTATACTTTTTTATTATTTCATCTAAATTTTCATCATTTACATAATCATTTTTATAGTCTAAAAGCACTATTTCATTGTTTTCTTCAAAAAATAAATCTACAATTCCTTGAACTACTATGTTTTCATCATTATAAGTATCTGGCAAATCCTTATATATTTCTGTACTTTTAACTCTTATTTGAAATGGAAACTCCCTATAAACTTTTTCTGCATTAATAGTTCTATTTCCTACATCACTTGTGAAAAACTTCAAAATTTTATTTGCATTTACAACTTCAGCCTGCTTCTCTGTTAATATTTTTCTAAAAACCATGTCATCTATTTGATGACTTATATTTTTTAAGCTTATATCACTTCTTATATCATTAAAATTTAAATGCTGCATTACTGAGTGTACTGCTGTTCCCCTCTTTGCTGGCGATAATTTTTTAACACCCTCAAGGAAAAGAGGTTTTTGTAAAAGCTGAGGCGTATAAATATTAGCTGCAGCTACACCTTCTTTATCTTCATTTGAACTTCTTTTAAGTTCAGTAACTGAAAGCAGCGATGGAAGCTCAGTAGCCCTATCATATTGATATTTAAACTGAAGTCTATCTTCTATTTTTTCTACATATTCACTTTCATAAGGCGAATTTTTTATAATATCTAATTTCTTATAAAACTTTTCTAACTTCTCATTAATGTTTTTCTCATTTTCTAATAATACTTCATTAAAACTTAGTATATCATCTCTATCTAGTAAATTCACTTGCCATTTAGAATTATCATAAATTAAAGTTTCTATATCATCAGTATCTATTATATCTCTTAAATTTTCAGCATCCTTGTGACGTATAACTGCGCTGGCTATCCAATCTAAAAAGCTCTTACTTTTAAGTATATAGTCTTCTGATATCTTATTTTGTTTACTTCTTAAATTCACGGCCCATTTAAAAACTGACTTTTTTATATCTTTAGCTGCGCCTACTATTATAAGCTTTTCTTTTGCTCTTGTAAAAGCCACATATAGAATTCTCATCTCTTCTGAAAGCGTTTCTAGCTTTATCCTAGTTTTTATAGCCTCTTTTGCCAAAGTTTTATGTGAAATTCTTTTTTTATAATCCACATATTCTGGACCGAATCCAAGGTTATTATGAAAAATTACAGGATTATTTATATCCATTAGATTAAAGTTTTTTCCAACGCCGCCCACAAAAACTACGGGGAATTCAAGACCTTTACTTTTGTGTATACTCATTATTCTAACTACATTTTCATTCTCACCTAAAATTTTTGCACTTCCCATGTCACCACTAGTTAATTTAAGTTTATTTATAAAATTTATAAAATTAAACAACCCCTTATAACTAGTTTCACTATAGACCTTAGCCCTTTGAAATAACATTTTTAAATTTGCTTGACGCTGAATTCCTCCACTTACGGCTCCAACGTAACCATAATATCCAGTATCCGTGTAAAGATACCATATAAATTCATCTATAGGTGTGTATATTGCTTCTTTTCGCCACACTTGAAGTCTTTTTAGAAAGCTTTTTATCTTTATTGAAAGCTCATCTTCCCCATTTTCTTCTACTCGCTTAAGTTTATCATAAAAGGTATCTCCCTCAATAAGCTTTATGTCTATTAAATCTTCTACTGTAAATCCTCCAATAGGTGATTTTAAAACTGCTGCCATAGGTATATCCTGTCTTGGATTATCAATTATCTTAAGAAGCGATAGCATAGTTTTAATTTCCGGTGCATCAAAATATCCTGAATTTGCATCTGCAAAAACTGGTATTCCCATATTTTTAAGTTCATCTAAAAAAACATTTGCCCAACCTTTTGTAGATCTTAATAAAATTACAATATCTTTAAATTCCGTTTTTCTATATTCATTTGTATTTTTATCAAGTACCTTAAAATTTTCTTTAAGCTCTAAAATTCTTCTTCCTATAAGCCTTGCCTCAAGCATTATATTATCTACGGTCTCTTCATCCTCATTATTCTCTTTCACTTCATCATTTTCTTCACTTTTTTCTATTATATTTAATTCCACAGAATGAGATATTGAGTTTTCTTCCACTTTCTCGTAACTTGCACCTAAATTTAAGCTTTCATTATCATTATAATCAAGTTCTCCAATATTTACTGACATTATTTGCTTAAATATAAAATTCACTGCATCAAGAACTTCTTTTCTACTTCTGAAATTTTTATATAAAAGAACTTTCCTATCCTTTTTGCCCTTTTCATTTTTATAACTATTATACTTATCCAAAAATATGCCAGGATTAGCTTGCCTAAATCTATATATACTTTGTTTTACATCTCCTACCATGAACAAATTAGGATTTTCAGTATCTTTTTTTGAAATAGTTCCTAATATAACTTCTTGAACCATATTACTATCTTGATATTCATCTATCAAGATTTCTTCATATTTATCTCTCATTTTTAGTGCAGTTTCAGAAGGCACTATATTTCCTTTATCATCACTTTTTACAAGTATTGATAAACACATATGCTCAAAATCATTAAAATCAATTATTCCTCTTTTTTTCTTTTTATCCTTATATCTAACATCAAATTCTATTACAAGCTCACTTAAGGTTTTCATAAGAGGATATAGTTCTTTAAACTGATTTTTTATATCTTCATTATTTTGTGAAAGAATATCGTCGCTTATTTTGGACAAACTTTTCTTAATGCCATCCCTTATATCACGCACAAGTTTTTGTTTTTCTTTATCTGCATCCTTAGGGCATCTTTTTAAAGTTTTAAACTGCACATTTTTAAGTTCTTCATAAAACTTTTCATAACTATCTGATGCAGAAATTAAATTTTCAAGCATTGAAAGTTCACTCTGAAAGTTTTCTCTATAACTCTCAATAGAAGGACATGTATTTATTATATTTATTGCCTCTTCATATTGGCTTTTATTTCCCTTTAATTGTATTTGTATATTTTTAATTAAAACCTTGGCTAAATCAGACTCTCCAAATTTAAAATCTTCATTTACATTGAATTTTTCTGCTGCACTTTTAAGCCATTCATGAGGCTTTGGATTACTCATAGAAAAATTATAAAGATTCATAACCATATTAAATAAAGTCTCATCATTTTTGTTACTGCAATAGCTTTCTACAAGTTTTAAAAACTCTATGCTATTGTTATTTTTATTTATTCCCTTTAACGTATATTCGGCCTGAAGATATTTATCTTCAAATAATTCCTCTAGCGTTTCATTTTTAAGTAATGTAATTTCTGTTTCATCCCCAACTCTAAAATCAGGATCTAAATCAAGCATGTGAAAATTATTTTTTATAACATTTAGACAAAATGAGTGTATTGTGGTAATTTTAGACTTTCCAATCAGCGCTAATTGTTTTTGAATTATTCTTGAATTAGGCTTCTCTGAGAGCTTTTTAACTATAGCATCACCTATCCTCTCTCTCATTTCAGATGCTGCTGCATTAGTAAAGGTAACTACTAAAAGTCTATCTATATCAACTGGATTTTCCTCATCTGTTATTATCTTTACTATTCTTTCAACAAGAACAGCTGTTTTTCCGGATCCTGCTGCTGCTGCTACAAGTAAGTTACAATTTCTAGTATCTATAGCCTCTTTTTGCTCTTCTGTCCACTTAGTTTTTCCCATCCTTATCACCCTCTTCTTCAACTTCTATATCTACAAGCTTCCAGACTTCTTCATCTGATTTTTCTTTTACATATCTATAAGTATCACCATCAAAAATCGTATCAAACCTACAGATTGAAGAATAAGTGCAATAATCGCAAGGTTTATCTTTCCCCTTTTTATAAGGTCTTATCTTTATATCTCCCATTAAAAGCTTCTCGCAATTTTTAACCACTAAATTTCTTACATGTTTTATCAACATTTCAAACTGCTGTTTAGTTGCCGCACTTGATCTTCCAAGTGTACCATCCTTTTTAATGGATGCAGGAATTATAAGAGAGCTTCCCTCCATTTCCCTATCCATTTCTTTTACAACTTCCGGATCAGAAATCAAGAGTCCCTTCATTTTGAGTGATTTCATTATTTCATCTTTAATTTGATTATCTGTCAAATTTTCTTTTCCTTTTACTATAGGATCATCCATTGTAAAATAGAGTATAGCTCCTGGCAAAAATCTATCATCCTCATCTACATTTTCATTTTCTAGAATTGCATTAAGGTATAGTAAAAGCTGTATATCGAAACCATAATACACATCTGAAAGTTTAAATATTTTATTTCCAGATTTATAATCTACTATTCTTATATAGGTATTGCCATCCTTCTCTAGCATATCTATTCTATCAATTCTACCTGTCAAAATAACCTCAGTGTTATCATGAAGTATAACCTTTATTGGTGGATAATTTCCTCCATTTTCAAAAGCCACTTCATATCCAACTGGTCTAAAGCTTCCTCTTCTAAACTGTTCAGCTACAATTGTTGCTGTTCTTTTTAAAATTCTTTTAAGTCTTGAGGTTATATAACTATATCTTGGAGAACTGTTAAGTATTGAACCTCCTCTACCTTCCACCTCTTGATCTACTATTTTGTATATTTTTTGCTCACATATATCCTCATTTACATCCTTCCAGTCTATGTTTTCATCTTTTATGTTCTCACAAAATTTATCTATTACTTTGTGCATAAAAGAACCTAAATCAGGTGGTGTTAAAGTAAATATTTTTCTATCTTTTATTTTAAGTCCATATTGCACATAATAAGAAAACGGACATTCTATATATTTTTCAAGCCTTGAAACACTCATTTTAAGACTACCACCATAAAGTTTTAAAGCTTTTTCTTTGCTTATATAATCAACCTGATTAGTATAAGCTATTGCTTTAAACATACTTTCACATTTTTCAGCCCACTTTTCATTTTTAGCATACCACCTATATACATCATGCCATATACCGCTAATTTTGTCATCTTCATCTATCTCTTTTCTAAACGATGATATCATTTCATTAAAAGTAGGTACTGTTGAAGAAATAAGCTTCATGTCTTCCTCATCATTTTCAGCTTTTATTACATCACTCTTCTCTATTATTTTAGGGAAAAGCGTCTTTATTCTGTTTATTATAAGAGATGGCCTTAAAGTTTTACCTTCATAATCAGCTATAGGGTAACTTAAGAATAAATACTCACTTGAATTTGTAATAGCAGTATAAACCAAAAATCTTTGTTCCATAGCTTGAGTTTTAGTATCCTTTGCAAGTTCCACGCCTTTTGACATTAAAACTTCTCTATCCCTATCACTTAATATACCTTCCTCCATTGCTGCTGATGGAAAAACTCCATCATTTACACCCATTATATAAAGAAACCTTATGGCATGGCTTTTAAGACGATCTATACTACCAACAAGTACTTGATCAAGAGAAGATGGTATAAGTCCCATTTTATGCTCTTTTATTCCTATAAAAAGTATTCTAGAAAATTGTTCTAGGTTTACTTTTTCATTTCCCATTACTTCAACTAACTGGTCCATTAACTCCATTAATATGTTCCATATTTGACTGTACTCATTGGCTAAAATCTGCCTACCATTTTTTCTAAATTCATCTACCATTTTTTCTACAGCCACTGGAACATTTATATCATGTAAAAATTCAAATAATGCAGTACATATTTCTGTTACATTGTTTTTTCTTAATACTTTTTTTCTAAAATCTAAAAGTGGTTTTAGAAATTTATCTTTTATCTCATTTACCTTTTCTATTTTTTCTTTATTTTCCTCTGAAATCTCACCTGATAAGCCATCACTATAAACATCATAAGTCCATTTATCAGTCCACTTCTTTTTTCCTTTTATGCCTGCTGCTAAAACATAATTTTCTAATATGTCTATTTCGTCTATATCAATATCTACAAAACCTGTTTTAAGATATCTAAATACAGTTTCATAGGACCAATTCTTAATAAAAATATCCATAATAGATCTTATAAGTATGATAAGTGTGTTATCTTCTATATCCTTATTCTTATCTATAAAAAAAGGTATACCATATTCCTTAAAAATAACAGCCACGGTTTTTTCATAGCCTTCTAAATTTCCTGTTACAACTGCTATATCTGAAAATCTTACATTGTCTTCACGAACAAATTTAATAATATTTCTCGCTATATCCTCAACTTCTGTATACAAATTTGAAGTTTTAAAAATTTGTATCTTTTTAGGTTTATCTTTATAAATTTCATATGGGAAACTGTATAAATTTTTCTCTATCATGCCTAGTTCATAACTATTTTTAAATCTATAAAATGGTCTTTTATTTAAGTTTACTGGTTTATCTATACTTACGTTATTATCTTGAGCTATTTTTATCATTCTTCTTTCTGTATTTTTAGTAACAGAAAAAATATCATCATCCATAGGAATACTTTCATACTCCATAGTTAACGCAATATTAACTCTAGTACATCTTTTTAATAACTCTTCTAATACACCATATTGTTGGGGAATAAAGCTTGAAAATTCGTCTAGCCATATTTCAGCTCCCGACAACATTTCTGAGTACTTTATCTTTTCTTTAAGTATTGTTAAATCATCATCTGGATCTATATAATTTTTATATAAAAGTCTATTAAATTCATCATATATTAAACTTAAATCATGTAACTTATTTTTAAGTTCTTCATCCTCTACATTATCTATAGTTTCTCTAAGTAAATCAGTTGTAAGTTCATATTTTTTAAATTCACTTATTGTATCCGATATAGTATTTACAAATCCCTTTTGTCTTGCTGAAAGACCAAAGACTTTGAATTCACTTTTTAAATTATTCATTATATGATAAAAAAGCATACTTTTGCCTGACGAATTCATATATTCTCTAGCTATGCCTCCCACTTCGTCAAAAACTCTATATGCTAATCTCTTAAAACTTATTACCTTAACTCTATTGATGCTTTTTTCTCCAATTAAGTCTAATATGCTTTTTTCACTTTGAAAGGAAAATTGCTCTGGCACAATTAATATAAGGGGCCTATCTCCGCCTTTTTCAATTCTATTTTTTATACTACTAATACAAAACTGGCTTTTGCCACTTCCTGCTCTTCCATATATAAATCTCAAGCTCACTTTTTACACCCCTCTACATTCTTTTAATAAATTAAAATCAATAGAATTATACTATATAACTTAAATTATATACAATAAAAATATACATTGCAAAACTTGCAATGTATATTTTTATTATTAACACTTTACTTTATTTGTATATAGGAAATTTACTACATAATTCTGAAATTTGCTTTCTTATTTCACTTAAATCTTCGTCTCTGTGTTCTATTACATAGTTTATAAAATACGCTACCTTTTTCATTTCTTCTTCCTTAAAGCCTCTAGTTGTAACCGATGGTGTACCCATTCTTATTCCACTTGTTATAAAAGGACTCTTCTTTTCAAAAGGTATAGTGTTTTTGTTTGCAGTTATTCCAACAGAGTCAAGAAGATGTTCTGCATCTTTACCTGTTATATTTTTGTTAGTCAAATCAACTAATAAAAGATGATTGTCAGTTCCTCCTGAAACTATTCTAAATCCGTACTTTGTAAGCTCATCTGCAAAAACTTTAGCATTTTTTATTATTTGCTCTGTATAAGTTTTAAATTCATCCTTTAAAGCCTCTCCGAAACATACAGCTTTTCCAGCAATTATATGCATTAAAGGCCCTCCCTGCATGCCTGGGAATACAGATTTGTCAACATCCTTTGCATATTTTTCTTTACAGAAGATTGCCCCACCTCTTGGTCCTCTTAAAGTTTTATGCGTAGTTGTTGTTACAAAATCAGCATATGGAACTGGTGATGGATGAAGTCCTGCTGCTACAAGTCCTGCTATATGAGCCATATCTACCATCATATATGCTCCTACTTCATCACATATTTCTCTTATTTTCTTAAAATCAATAGTTCTTGAATATGCACTAGCACCAGAAACTATCATTTTAGGTTTACATTCTAACGCTTTCTTTCTAAAAGCCTCATAATCAATTTGTTCTGTATCATCACTTACACCATAGGCAATTACATTAAAAAGTTTTCCTGAAAAATTAACTGGACTTCCATGTGTTAAATGTCCTCCGTCTGTTAGATTCATTCCCATTATAGTATCTCCAGGTTTTAAAACGGCAAAATATACAGCCATATTAGCTTGGGAACCAGAATGAGGTTGCACATTAGCATGCTCAGCTCCAAAAAGCTCTTTAGCTCTCTCGCGTGCTATTTCTTCAACTTTATCAACAACGTAACATCCACCATAATATCTCTTTCCTGGATAACCCTCAGCATATTTATTAGTTAAATATGAACCCATAGCCTCCATTACAGCTTTACTTGTAAAATTTTCTGATGCAATCAATTCTATATTATTTTCTTGTCTTTCATTTTCCTCTTCTATTATAGAATAAACTTCTGGATCACTTACTTTTATATTATTAAAATCCATTTTAAATACACTCCCCAACATATTAATTTCATCAACAAAAAAATTATCAATTTTATGTATGATTATATACCAAAATGACGTAGAATTCAAATAAAAGTTTATGTTATAATAACTTTTGGTCACTATATCTGACGAATTTTAATTTTGAAAATAATATATTTTGAAAGGTTTTGTTACCATATGTCTACAGAAAAAATTATCAATCTAGCCTCCTATGCTGGGAAAATATTGCTTCAAAGTGGAGCTGAAATTTACAGGGTAGAAGAAACCATGAATAAGATTTGTATGTCTTTTAATGTACAGGATGCCGAAAGCTTTGTCACACCTACAGGTATAATAATTTCCATTACTGGTAAGGATGGAAAAATAACTTCTACTATTAAAAGAATTCAAACAAGAACCGTTGATTTAGAAAAAATATCTGAAGTAAATGATCTTTCTAGATTACTTCAACGAAAAAGTTTACCCTTACAAGAGGTAGAAGCAAAGTTAAAAAAAATTGACAATGAAAAAAAACATTCTGACTTTTTTCTTATTACCTTTAGTGCTATTGCTGCAGGTTTTTTCACTTTGATTTTTGGAGGAACTTTTAGAGATTTCTCAGCTGCATTTTTGATAGGACTACTTATAAAAATATTTTCAATAGCTCTATCTCGACTTAATATAAATGACTTTTTTTTAAACTTGGTTGGTGGTGCTATTGCTGCACTTATAGCTTTGATATTAAAAAAATTAGGATTTATTATATACCTTGATAAAACAATAATAGGATCTATAATGCTTTTAGTTCCTGGTCTTGCTATCACAAATGCTGTAAGAGATACTATAGCTGGAGACTTGGTATCTGGTATATCAAGAGCTCTTGAAGCCTTTTTTATAGCTGTAGCTATAGCTGCTGGAACTGGTTTAGTATTTAAAATATGGATTAATTTTTTTGGAGGTACTGGTCTATGATATTAAATTTCTTATATTCTTTTATGGCCTGCATAGCCTTTTCAGTACTTTTTAATGTAAAGGGTAAAAAAATATTTATTGCATCCTTTGGTGGGGCTCTAGGATGGGTTTTATATATGCTTTTACTTAATCATAACGTTTCAATAACATCTGCAATTTTTATAGCCACAATTGTTGTTTCTGTTTATTCAGAAATAATGGCTAGAATTTCTAAGACCCCTGCTATGGTATACTCAGTTACAGGCATTATTCCTTTAGTTCCAGGAAACGGAATGTATTACACTATGTATGAAACCATATCTGGAAAACTTACAAAGGCTACTGAATGGGGTTTTAAAACTTTAATGTATGCTGGTGCAATATCAATTGCAATTATGCTTGTTTCTTCAATTGCAAGACTAATAAAGAAAGGGAGAACTAGCTATATAAAACCTATTATAAATAAAAAAATATGATTTTCAAAAACACCTTTAATATAAATATTATTACACGTATCAAAAATAGTAATACTTCACATAAACAAGACAATTAAAAAATAAAATCTTTTCTGCCTGCCAGTAGATTAACCCTACTGGCAATTTTCACACTAAATATAGTATATCTGTTGATAGAATAACTATGCTGTAATAATCCTTGACTCATTCTGTATATGAGGCATAATTCTCAAACTATAGCAATTGTTAAAATATTTTTTCTTTTTATAATTAAGAATATTTGCGTTTAAATGCCATAAAAATAGCTCCATCCTAAGTAAAAAGTTTTTATTATTTTACCTTTTTACCTAGAAGGGAGCATATGAAAACAAAAATAATATACTAATGAGACAGAGCTTATATCTTTTTCAAAGTGTTTTAAATTTTATTATATATATATTTATTTTATTATTATGCAGTTGCACATTCTGCAGAATGTTTATTAATCTCTTTATTAAGACTAAATGCCAAAATTATCATACCTACAATGGTAAGAAAATCAGCAATTGCTTGAGAAAAAATAACTCCATTTAAACCAATAAAATGTGGTAATATTAAAATTGCAGGAATAAAGAAAACACCTTGTCTTCCTATACTAAGCAGCCAACCACCAGCAATTTTACCTAATGCTAGAGAAAGCATAGAATATATTGCTTCTATTCCCATTCCAGCAAACATTATAATATTAACTCTAAGTGCAAACTCTCCAATTTTTATAACTTTAAAATCATTAGCAGTAAATAATGAAATAACAGGTCCTGCAAATATGAATAAAATTATAGTCATTAAAATACAAAATGATGATGTCCAAATCAAACCAGTTTTTGTTGCTTCCTTTACCCTATCATATTGTTTAGCTCCATAATTATATCCTGCAATAGGTTGAAAACCTTTTGCAAAACCTGATACAGCATAAACCCCCATTGAAACAATACGTGTAACTATCCCCATTGCAGCAATTGCTGAATCTCCATAAGGTTTTGCAGCACTATTAGTAAATCCCATGGCTATACTTGCTGCTAACTGAAATACTAAAATTGGTATACCCACTTTAAATATTTCCTTATATATAGTACCATCCAAGCGAATATCTTTAGGTGAAAAAGTAAATACACTTTTTCTTTTTAATATATAGATTAAATACATAAAGGATGTTATACCCTGTGCAAGAGCTGTTGCCCATGCAGCTCCGGCAATTCCGTACTTTAAACCATAAATAAATATAGGTGCAAATATAACATTAAGTGCAGCTCCCATAAACATAGCAATCATTGAAACTTTAGCAACACCTTCGCTAGTAGCAATGTTATTCATTGTTACATTAAAAATATTAAAAATAGAACTGATAACATAAATCATAGCATATTCACGGGCATATGGATAGATAGTATCTGTTGCACCAAGCCCATATAAAATTGGCTTCATTAACAATATAATTATAGCAATAACTATAGCCGCAACTATTAAACTTGAATATAATGCAGTTGATGCTACATTATTTGCTCTTTTTCTCTCGTTAGAACCTAAAAGTCGTGAAAGATAAGAAGCTGCACCGCCGCCAAATAAAACTGCTAAACCTACAATTGCCTGACCTAAGGGGAAAGTGATTGACACTGCTCCCATTTGACTTGTTCCAAGTCCTCCTACAAAATAGGCATCAACTAAATTATATATTCCTGTTATAAGCATACCAAACATAGTTGGTAATCCCATTTTTAATAGCACCTCCGGAATTGGAGCTTTTCTAAGCATTTCTATATGTTTTTCTTTGTTCATAATAAAATCTCCTTACATTTTAATTTTATATAATAAAAGTAATAATTTGAATGAATTTATTCATTCAAATTATAAAATATAATTTTTCAAATACATTAACTACGCAACAATTCCTAGTCATTAATATACTTACTTCTTTTTAGTTAAACTACTGAATGAATATATTCATTATTACCTATTTTTATCTATTTGTCAAGTTAAAGTATTTTTTTAATTTTATTCTTTATGTAGTAAAAATTATTATTATTAATCATTTTAGCAAATAACTTACTTTACTCATTAATAGTTTAGATTATACTTTAGAATAATTTAAACTATAATCCAAACTTTTACAACAATAATATATATATGTTGTAAATTAACATATAATAATAGATATACTTTTGTAAACAAAACCTAGAAAGGAAACTAAATAATATATAAAATCAAATAGAAAAATATCCAAGAGAAATCTTAGATTTAAAGTTGAAGAAACTTTCTATTATTTTTGCTTTAATAGCATTAGGAAGTACTGTTGTACTTCAATTAAAAATTAACATGAATAGTGTCAATGCTCTGATTTATATTTTAAAATCCATTATATACCGTTTTATGTTTTTTGAAAGGTTAGTTTTTTGGGGTGTTTTTTTGGAGATTGGTTATTTAGGGTTAAAGAAGGATAATGGACTTCGTCCAAACCTCATGTATGTTTAGAAGCATAATGGACTTCGTCCAAACCTCGTGTATTGGATTTTATCTCTTAGTAAGTTTTTGGGGTGTTTTTTTTGGAGATTGGTTGTTTGAGGTTAAAGAAGGATAATGGACTTCGTCCAAACCTCATGTATGTTTAGAAGCATAATGGGCTCCGCCCAAACCTCATGTATTGGCTTTTATCTCTTACTAAGTTTTTGGGGTATTTTTTTGGAGATTGGTTGTTTAGGGTTAAAGAAGGATAATGGACTTCGTCCAAACCTCATGTATGTTTAGAAGCATAATGGGCTCCGCCCAAACCTCATGTATTGGCTTTTATCTCTTACTAAGTTTTTGGGGTGTTTTTTTGGAGATTGGTTGTTTGAGGTTAAAGAAGGATAATGGACTTCGTCCAAACCTCATGTATGTTTAGAAGGATAATGGGCTCCGCCCAAACCCCTGATATGCATTTGGGTATTCTATTGAGTTTTAGATCTTTTTTGAGAGATTGGTTACTCTGGGTTATAGAAGGATAATGGGCTCCGCCCAAACCCCTGATATGATTACTTTACGAACATTGTTATGGCTGATATTATATCATCAATATTGGAATCATCTAGCTTTTTTTCATCTATTTCTTTAAGTTCATCCTTCATACACTTTTTAGCATAATCCTGAAGCATTAATATTCCTATTTTATTAACTGCGGCTTTGACTGCAGCAATCTGAACAAGAACATTTTTACAACATGTATCAGACTCTATCATTTTTTCTATTCCCTTTACTTGACCTTCTATTTTTCTAAGTCTAACGATTAAATCCTTTTTATTTTTTTCATTATTTTGATTCACTGATTTCACTCTCCAATAATATAAGAAAAAGATATTTATTTTATAAAATTATTATAGAGTTTCTAATTAAACTCTTGATTCATATATTATATCACATAAATACTCTGCACATATTTAAATCAAGTGAATTTAATTTTAGAAACTCCATAATTTGTGTTTTACTATAAAATACAGCACAAATTCCAATTTAATTACATTTAAGGATTATAACTGCCAAATGCCCATAAAAGGTTATTCTACATTTATAGCTTTTTATGCTGATTACTCTTTATTATTTTCAAATCTTATACCAAGCTCACAAAGTTGATTTTCATCTACTACATTAGGAGCCTCTGTAAGTGGACAAAATGCGTTCTGATTTTTAGGGAATGTTATTACATCCTTAATATTTTCAGTTCCTGCAAGGAACATTATAAGCCTATCTAAACCATAAGCAAGCCCAGCATGTGGTGGTGGTCCGAATTTAAATGCTTCAAGCAAGAAACTAAATCTTTCCCATGCACTTTCCTTGGTAAATCCAAGAACTTTAAACATTTTTTCTTGGAGTGCAGTATCATGTATTCTAACACTTCCTCCACCAAGCTCTTCACCATTTAAAACTATATCATATGCTTTAGCTCTAACTCTTGCTGGATCTGATTCAAGATATTGTATGTCTTCATCCATAGGCATTGTAAATGGATGATGTTCTGCTTGAAATCTTCCTTCTTCTTCATTGTAAGATAAAAGAGGGAATTCAGTGATCCATACAAATCTAAACTCTTTATTATTTTTTAAAATCTCTAGTTCTTTTGCTAATTCTAATCTAAGTGCTCCTAAAGCTTGAAAAACAACAGAGTTTTTATCTGCAACTATAAGTATAAGATCACCAGTTCTTCCTTGAACCTTATCTATTATTGCTTTTAGTTCTTCTTCTTTTAAGAATTTAGCAATAGGTGATTTTATTCCATCTTCTTTTAAAGCTATCCATGCCAGACCTTTTGCCTTATATGTTTTTACAAATTCGCCTAATTTATCGATCTTCTTTCTAGGCATATCTGCAGAGTTTGAAGCTTTAACTGCTCTAACACTTCCCCCATCTTCAAGAGCTGATTTAAACACTTTAAAATCTGAAGCTTTTACTTCTTCACTTATATCATTGATTTCCATTCCAAATCTTAAATCAGGTTTATCTGATCCATACTTCTCCATAGCAGTTTTCCAAGTCATTCTTTCTATTGGAAGTTTAACTTCAACATCTGCCATTTCTTTAAATACTCTTTTTATAAGTCTTTCATTTAACTCTATAACATCATTTTCCTCAACAAAAGACATTTCCATATCTACCTGTGTAAATTCAGGTTGTCTATTGGCTCTTAAATCCTCATCTCTAAAGCATTTTGCTATTTGAAAATATTTATCATACCCAGACACCATTAAAAGCTGTTTAAAAAGTTGTGGTGATTGTGGAAGTGCATAAAATTTTCCATTGTAGTTTCTACTTGGTACTAAGTAGTCTCTTGCACCTTCTGGTGTACTTTTGGTAAGTATTGGAGTCTCCATTTCAAGAAAATCTTCTCCATCCATAAAATCTCTAATTATCTTTGTAGTTTTATGTCTTATCTTAAAAATTCTCTGCATATCTGGTCTTCTAAGATCAAGATATCTATATTTAAGTCTTATACTCTCAGCAGCATCTAAATTTTCTTTTATGTATATTGGTGGAGTTTCACTTTCTGATAATATTTTTATTTCTTCTCCCTTTAATTCGACCATACCAGTTGGCATATTAGGATTTGGTGATTCTCTTTTCACTAAGTTTCCAGAAACCGCAATACAATATTCAGATTTAGCTAAATCCGCTTTATTAAAGGCATCTTTGTTTATTTCTTCTCCAAAGACCACCTGTAAAATGCCTTCTCTATCTCTTAAATCTATAAATACTAATCCTCCAAGATTCCTCTTTCTTTGAACCCATCCCATTACTACAACTCTATCTCCAATGTGCTTCTCTCTTATTTCTCCACACATAATGGTTCTTTTCAATCCATTTAAAGATTCTCCCATTTTTTATTCCTCCTAAAATACGTAATACCTATGTCATAAATAAACCACTTCATATAGTCCATTGAAGTGGTCTCAAATTTAATTTTAAACCTATAATATACTTTTATCAAGGTTTATTATCCATATAATGTTTTTAAAAACTCTATTTTTCCTTTTACTTTTTCTTCAATTCTATTTATATATTCTTTTACATCTTTTAAGTTTCCATATCTCTCTATTCTGTTAGTGTCTTTAAATATTATTTTAGAAACACCATGACATCCAATTGCAATTATAGGTTCACTATCTTCTATCATTTCTATATTATATATACATTCCCTATCTTCTATAGAATACCCTACATTCTCCATATTTCCTATCATATTCTTTTGCCTGTACATGTAATATGGCTTCATATTGAGTTTTCTTGCTAATGCATGAGCACTGTCAAACATGCTTACTATTTCACTCTGATCTGGAGCATCTATTTTTTTATTTTCTAACATATCTTCAAATAATTTAGACCCTCGTTTAAGTGATAATCCATGTATTGTCAAACTTTCAGGTTTAAGCTTCAATATTTCATTTAAAGTATTTTTTATTTTACTTACATTTTCTCCTGGAAGCCCTATTATAATATCCATATTTATATTATTAAAGCCCACTTTTCTCGCCATAATAAATTTATCAATTACATCTTGAACTGTATGCCCTCTTCCTATTTTTTTCATAGTTTCTTCATTCATAGTTTGTGGGTTTATACTTATCCTATCAACCTTATATTTTTTCATAGTCAAAAGCTTCTCTTCTGTTATACTATCAGGCCTTCCGCACTCTACTGTAAACTCTTTAATATTATTATTCTCTATAAAATTCTCATGCACAGCCTTCATTATATTTTCAAACTGCTGATTATTTACGGATGTTGGGGTTCCTCCTCCAAAATATACACAACTTATATTTAATTCTTTTTCTCTTATGTATTCTGCCGTTTTTTCAATATCATACATCATAGCTTTTAAATAATCTTCCACATAACTTTTACAATGATTAATAGTATCTGATATAAAGGAGCAATACATACATCTTGTAGGGCAAAATGGCATGCCTAGATATATACTTACAGTTTTATCTTTAACTTTTAAAAATTTCTTCTCATTTTGGCTAACCTCTATACAAAGTCTAGCTTTTTTTTCTTCTGTATTGTTATGACGCTTAAAGTATTCAATTATTTCTTTTTCACTCTTATTTTCTTCTATAAGTTTGCTAGCTATTTTACTTGGTCTTATACCTATGAGCGTTCCCCATGGTATATTTTTTTTACCTGTTACTTTAGAAAAATACTTAAATACAGCTAATTTAACATTTTCATTATCATTAAGGTCAGAATCAAATTCATAGCTTTCTGCCGTTTGTTTTGCTGAATATATTTTGGAACTATTAGAACTAAACTCTATTTTGTAATCCCACAAATTTGAATTTACGATTTCAACTTTATCAAAAAACAAAACTGCCATGTGATAGACAGCATACGAATAAGCTTCATTATTTATATTTATTTTTGTCATAAAATCCCCTCTAGCTTAATTAGATAAAAGGATTATGTGTTTTTTCATATCCTATAGTGGTTTTTTCCCCATGTCCTGGATATACCACAATATTTTCATCAAGCTTCATAAGTTTATTTTTTATAGCATCTATAAGATTTTGAAAATTCCCGCCCGGAAAATCCGTTCTACCAATAGAACTATTGAAAAGAGTATCCCCAGAAAATAAACGATTATCTATTAAATAACACATTCCACCTGGTGTATGTCCGGGAGTTTTAATACATTTAATTTTAATATCTCCAAATTGAAGTTCATCGCCGTCACTTACACATTTAGTAGCATTTTCATTTGAAGCTCCAAACATATACTCACCATTATCAATCAATTTATAATCTTCTTCACTTATATATACGTCTACGCCAAACTCCTTTTTAAATTCTGATACCGCAGCTGTATGATCAGCGTGTCCGTGTGTTAATAATATAAAGCTAAGCTTCGTTTTTGTGGCTTTAAAGGCCTTTAAAAGAGCTTCAGGTGCATCACCTGGATCTATAACTACACTTTCATTAGTATTCTCATCAACAAGTATATAACAATTTGTCATATAAGCTCCAGCTTGAATTACACTTATTTTCATACTACCACCCCTAAAATACTTTTTTACTATCAATAAGAAGCGTTACAGGTCCATCATTTTGTATTTCTACGTCCATATGAGCCCCAAACTCTCCTGTTTGAACATTTTCAATTTCTTCACTGCAAAGTTCAACAAACTTATTATATATTTTTTCAGCTTTATCTCCGGAAAGTGCTTCTATAAAACTTGGTCTTCTACCTTTTCTACAATCTCCATACAATGTAAACTGAGAAATTAAAAGAAGTTCTCCATTAACATCCTTTAAAGATTTATTTAATTTTCCTTCTTCATCTTCAAATATTCTTAAATTCAATATTTTATTCTTTAAGTACTCTATATCCTGTATAGTATCGCCTTCTGTTATTCCAATAAGTATATTTAATCCCTTTTCAATTTTTCCAATTACTTTACCTTCTACTTTAACTGAAGATTTCGTTACCTTTTGAACTACTGCTCTCATAAAATCCTCCTTAACTATTAGTTCTGTATATATCAATAATTCCTGGAAGCCTTTTGAGTTTTTGCATAAGAACTGCTAAATGATCTATATCCTGTATTTTTAATTTCAAATTAAGGTATGCCATTGATCCCTTCGAAGTTTTCGCATTAACGGATTCTATACCTACTTCCAAGTAACTTATAACCTCAACAACATCTGCAAGAAGAGCTTGCCTATCTTCTGCTTTAATCTCCACTTCAGCAATATAGCTCTCATTTTTACTTTTTCCCCATTTTACTTCTATAATTCTAGAACCATCTTCTTTTATAAGATTGTTTACATTTGTACAATCAGTTCTATGAACGGAAACTCCTCTTCCTTTGGTTATATAACCAATTATAGGATCACCTGGTACTGGAGTGCAACATTTAGCAAACCTAACAAGCACGTCAGAAACTCCCTTAACTGTTACACCTGGTTGATCATTTTTATAAGATTTCTTTGCTACATTTTCTTTATGAATATTCTTTTTAACGTTCTCAAGTATTTCTTCATTTGTATGTTCATGCTCTTTAGTTTTTTCATAAATATCTTTAAATCTAGCTAATATTACTGAAGCTCCAACCGCACCTATACCAACTGACGCATACAAATCATCTATAGAATTCATATTATATCTCTTTAATACTAAATCTAAATTTTCACCTTTAGCTATTTCTCCAAAATTAAATTCCTGTTTTTTGGATTCCTTCTCTAAAAGTTCCTTACCTTTGCTTATATTTTCATCCCTCTTAGCCTTTTTAAACCAAGACCTTATTTTGCTTTTAGCCTGATTACTAGTTACAGAATTAAGCCAATTTATATTAGGTCCCTTAATTAAAGAGGTTGTAAGTATATCTACTATCTCACCTGTTTTTAGCTTGTAATCAAGAGGAACTATTTTTCCGTTTACTTTTGCCCCTACACATCTATTTCCTACATCTGTATGTATTTTATAAGCAAAATCTACTGGTGTAGCGTTGTACGGCAAATTTATCACTTTACCTTTAGGTGTAAACACAAAAATCTCATCTGAAAACAAATCTATCTTAAAGTTCTCCATAAACTCTTGTGCACTAGGTGTTTCTCTTTGCCATTCAAGCATTTCCCTTATCCATGTCAATTTTGTATCATCTTTATTAGAACTTTTACTTTGTGGTATATTTTGAGGATTTTCTACTATACCTTCTTTATACTTCCAGTGTGCTGCTATACCATATTCTGCTGTTTTATGCATATCATAAGTTCGTATTTGGATTTCAAATGGCTTTCCTTCTGGACCAATTACTGTGGAATGGAGAGATTGATACATATTAGGTTTAGGCATAGCTATATAATCTTTAAATCTACCTGGTATAGGTTTATACATTGTATGAACTATTCCAAGTGCCGCATAACATTCTTTTATATTATTCACTAATATCCTAACTGCTGTTAAATCAAATATTTGATCTAAACTCTTACTCTTATTAAGCATTTTTCTGTATATACTATAAAAGTGTTTAGGCCTACCATCAATATCTGGAATTATTCCTGATGCTTCAAGATTTGATTTAAGATCATCAACTATTTTACTTATATACTCTTCTCTTTCCACCCTTTTTTCAGCTATCAAATCTACAAGCTCATAATATTCCTTTGGTTTAAGATATCTAAAAGATAAATCTTCAAGTTCCCATTTTATTTTAGACATACCTAGTCTATGTGCAAGTGGAGCATATATATCAAGAGTTTCTTTGGCCTTTTCTCTTTGTTTTTGTTCACGTTTAAATTTAAGAGTACGCATATTGTGAAGTCTATCAGCAAGCTTTATTAAAATAACCCTTATATCCTTTGCCATAGCAAGAAGCATCTTCCTAACATTGTCCGCTTGTTGCTCTTCTTTCGTCTTATAAGTTATTTTATCTAATTTTGTAACCCCTGATACCAAATCAGCAACTTCACTGCTAAACATTTCCGTAATATCATCATAACTATAACTTGTATCCTCTATAACATCATGAAGTATTCCCGCAACTATGGTGCTCATATCCATACCCATCTCTGCCAAAATACATGCAACATCAAGTGGGTGACTTATGTATGGTTCACCAGATTCTCTCATCTGATCTTTATGAGCTTCATGGGCAAAATCATAAGCTTTAATGACAATCTCCTTATCTATATTATTACAATTTTCATCTATCTTTTCTAATAAATCTGATAATTCAGCCATTATGGTACTCTCCTAAAATCAAAGGCTGGTCACATAACCAGCCAAATTTTTTCTTATTATTATATAGTATACATTCTAATTTTGCAATTGTAAAGGGATTAAACTTTTATTTACCTTTTTTAGACTTTTTATCTATACATCATATTTAACCAATGACATAATATCATATTCACCAAGTTTATCTTTACCATTTAACTCTGTAAGTTCCACAACAAAGCAAGCTGCTACAACTTCTCCTCCGAGTGTTTCTACTAATTTTGCTACAGAATTAATTGTTCCTCCTGTAGCTAATAAATCGTCAACTATTGCAACCCTCTGACCTTTTTTTATTGCATCCTTATGCATTTCTAAAACATCTTCACCATATTCTAATTCATATGTAACAGCAACCGTTTCACATGGAAGTTTTCCTTTTTTTCTAACTGGTATAAATCCAGCACCTACACTGTAAGCAACAGGAGCTCCAAATAAAAAACCACGTGCTTCAGGTCCAACTATTAAATCCACCTTCTTATCTTTAAGGTATTCTCCAATTTTATCTACTGCATACTTGTATGCATCCTTATCTTGAATAAGAGTAGTAACATCTTTAAAACTTATTCCCTCTTTTGGAAATCCATCTATAATTCTTATATGATCCTTTAATTCCATTCAACTTTCCCCCTAAAATATATTTATAAATTAATAAAATTCACTTATATAATCTTTATTTGTCCCATACTTAATATCAAATAAAAAGCTCATATTAAAATCTTACAATATGTATATCAAAATCATACAGAATAATTATATAACAATTATTCCACATTTTTCAATAAATCAAAATATTTTTTTGTTATATCTAAATTCATTATTTAGATATTTTGCTATTTGTTCTGCTTTATAACTATCAGCTGTAGTGAACAATTGAACTATTATCCTAGCATTATCAATTTTTCCAACAGCATTAACTGTAGGTTCTGCAGCCTTAGCAAGAATGCTTACCCCCATTACATTAACTTTTTCAACTGACTTTAATTTCATAAGAGCCTTTATTCCATAATTATTAGTGTTTTGTATTTTTCTTATACCTTCATCAACCATTATTTTATTTTCACCTGACAACTCTTTACACTTATGTACTGTACCAATTGCTGTAAGATCTAAATACTTATTAACAGATTTCATTTGATAATACATAGATATGGCTTCACATAACTTAAATACTATTCCAGAAACACAAAATTCTTTAAATGGATATTTAGATTTTTTACTATTAGGATTTACAACTATTGCATGATTTTCTTCATTGCATACTTCATGATAATCAACTACTATTGTATCTATTTTAAGCTTTTTTAATAATATAGAACTTTCTTTAGAATTAACTCCACATCCTATTGTTATAAGCAAATTTGCTCCAAAGTATTTTATTTTATCATTAACATAACTAGCATTCACTTCATAGCTGCCACAAAAGTCATCGGGTATAAAATATTCCACATCAGCATTAAGATATTGCAAAACCAATAGCATAATGGACATACTAATTATGCTGTCTACATCACAATATCCATATAGCACTATTTTCTCTCTATTATTTATAGCTGTTGCTATTCTCTTCAATGCTTCATTCATTCCTTCAATTAAGAATGGACTATGCATTCCCTTTAATCCGAAATATTGTAAATTATCTCCCGTTTTTTCCATTTCTATTCCTCCGAATTTGTAGAAAACAAATATATTATAATGTATTATGAGACATTTTACAAATACTTTTTTAGCTAAAAAAATAAAACAGCCTACAGGCTGCTTTATTTTTGAGCTAATGCTTTACTTTGAAGCTTTTTCTTATTAGTTCTCTTCTTAAATATAACCCATAACGGACTAGCTATAAATATAGATGAATAACATCCAGATATTACACCCACAATTAAGGGTTTTGTAAATTCTCTAACAGACGGAACAAAAATATGTACTGAAGTTACTGCTATTAAAACAGTAAGTACTGTATATATTGATCTTGTCAAAGTTTCATTTATACTAAAATCAGCAATTTCCTCGGTACTCATCCTTCTATGTTTTCTACTATTTTCTCTTATTCTATCAAATACAACTATAGTATCACTCATGGAATAACCTATAATTGTTAACATTCCTGCTATAAATGGAGAATTTAATGGTATTCCAAAAATTGCATATACTGAAAGTGTTACTAGTACATCATGAACTAATGATATCATAGCAGAAATACCGAATTTAAACTCAAATCTCCAAGCTATATAAAGGAGTATAAATACAAGTGCAATTGCAAGTGCTATTAGCGCCTTTGTTTTAAGTTCATCACCTATAGTTCCACCTATTTTTTCTTGAGAAACTAACGCCTTTGATTTTAAATTATATTTTTTCTGCATATCTTTGAAAATTTTATCAGCATCCTTATCTGTCATTGAACTGCTCTTTATTTCTACTTCAGTTGTATTAGCTGTAGTTACAGTACTATCTTTCACATACTTATTTACTATTTTTTCAATATCAGTTTTTGCAAAGGACTTACCTATTCTTACATCTATAGAATTTCCACCAATAAAATCAATACCAAATTCTAATGGTTTACCTGTAGTAACTCCTCTATATATCATAAAGGCAACTCCCAAACATATTATTGCAAGTGATATAGCGAACCAAACTTTAGTGTGTTTAATAACTTTAAGCATTACTTATCACTCCCTTCCAGATTAACTCCGAAATGAGATGCTTTTTTTATAAGTCCCATATCAATAGCCCATCTTAAAAGCTGTTTAGTTACAACAATAGCTGTAATCATACTTATTAAAACACCTATTACAAGTGTTAATGCAAATCCTTTTACTTCTCCACTTCCAAGCGCATAAAGTATACATCCAGAAATAATAGTAGTAACATTTGAATCTATTATTGACGACATAGCTCTATGAAAACCCGCTTCAAAAGCCGATCTAACTGTTTTTCCCACTTTAAGTTCTTCCTTAAATCTTTCAAATATAAGAACGTTAGCATCCACTGCCATACCTATTGTAAGTAAAAGGCCCGCTATACCCGAAAGTGTCAACGTAGCTTTTACTGCTACAAAAGCTCCCAATACTAAAACAGTAAATAAAGCTAGTGCAATATCTGCCATAAGACCAGGTATTCTATAAACTAAAATCATAAAGAAGAATATTATACCTATAGCAACTGCTCCTGCAAGTATACTATCTGGAAGTGCACTTGCACCTAAAGACGCTCCTACAGTTTTAGATTGAACCACCTTTAAAGTTACAGGTAGTGCTCCTGAGTTTATTATATTTGCTATACGTTGTGCTTCTTGAATTGATTTATTACCTGTTATTTGCGCACTTCCACCTGTTATTACTGAATCAACAGTTGGATCACTCAAAAGGTCTGTATCCATATATATAGAAATCTTCTGACCTAAATATTTTTGTGTTGCATCTGCAAATTTTTTAGTTCCTGAACTATTTAATTGAAGCGATATAATTGGTTGATTTGTATTTGGGTCATTACCTGCTGTTGCTTTTTTTACATCACTTCCTGTTAAAACTGTTTTCTTATCAGGTCCTACAAACTTAAGTTTTCCTGTTTTTCCTATCTTGTTTATAACTTCATCTTTGTTATACATTCCAGGAACATCAATTTCTATTTTGTTGTTTCCAACTCTAGATACTGTTGTTTCACTAACTCCAAGCTTATTTACTCTTAGATTTAGAAGTTCTATTGTCCTGGACATTGCATCACTACTTGCCTTACCTTGTATTTCTTCTACTACAGAAACACCACCCTGAAGATCAAGACCCTTATTTATTGATTCTGTAAAGGATTTTATTCTATAATCTCCTACATTAATACCTGTGAATCCTACATAAGCTAAACTAGCTATTATAAGAACACTTATTATTAAGAAGATAGCGCTTCTACTCTTCTTTTTCATTTTTATCCCCCTTTATCACCAGATTATGCCATATAATTTATATTGTAAAGCTTATTCTTTAATTTTGCAACAATAATTTTAAGTTATTTTGGAAGTTTTATGTCCAAGCAATACAAATGTAAACTATATTCTTTAATTTAGTGTTTGTTTTTATTAAAATTAGTACTTATTCCCTAAAAATGCAATTTACTATATTTTTAATTATACCCACTGATATAATCCTTAGTCAATACGATGTTCTAATCCCCAATTTGTGCTTTTAAAGCAATAGCACACTCTATTCTCTTTTTCTGCATTTTACATCCAATCTCATAAGGTATATGCATATCTCCATTAAAATTATAGTTATTAGCTTGGCATCCTCCACTGCAGTAGAATCTAGCCCAACATTCTCTACATTTAGGTTTATTATATATATGTGCTTGTCTAAATTCATTAGCTATATCTTCATCCATATCATCATCATCATAAATTGTTCCCATTATAAAATCCTTATTTCCAACAAATTGATGACAAGGATATACATCACCAGATGGAGTAATTGAAACATATTCATGTCCTGAACCACATCCGGATATTCTTTTATAAACACATGGTCCACCATTTATATCAACATTGAAATGATAAAATTTAAATTCTTTTCCTTCTTTGTGTCTTTTTATCATTTCTTTATATAATTGATCATACTGTTCAAATATTTTCGGAAGATCCTCTTCTCTTAATGAAAGTGAATGTTCATCTGGAAGTACTACTGGTTCAACTGATATTTCCTTGAATCCCATATCCGCAACATACTTTATATCTTCAAAAAAATCAGTATTATTTCTTGTAAATGTACCTCTCACATAATATTGCTTTGATTTATCTCTTTTATCAACCATCTTTTTTATATTTTTAAGTATAGAATCATGTGATCCAGTACCATCTGCTCTTACTCTTACTGCATCATTAACTTCTTTTCTACCATCAAAACTTAAAATTATATTACCCATATTTTTATCTAAATAATCCATTATTTCATCATTTAAAAGTGTTGCATTTGTTGTCATTGTAAATCTTATATTTTTATTATGTTTCTTTTCCTCTTCTTTAGCGTATTCAACAACCTGTTTTATTGTATCAAATGCCATAAGAGGTTCTCCACCAAATAAATCCACTTCTATGTTTTTACGTGGTCCACTATGTTTTATTACAAAATCAATAGACTTTTTAGCAACTTCTGGAGACATTATTTCCCTACAGCCTTTGTATTCTCCTTCATCTGCAAAACAATATTTACATCTTAAATTGCAATCATGTGCTATATTTAAGCAAAGAGCTTTTATAAAAGATGGTTCGTTAGTACTTTTTTTAGCTATATCCTCATATAAGTCTTCTGAATAAAGCGCACCTTCTGCAATAAGTTCTTTTATTTCATCATAAACTTCTAAAATTTCTTCTTTATTATACTTATTTTTAAATTTATCTATAAGCGTTTCCTTGCTATCCATTTTATCTTCATTTATTAAATCATAAACAATTTCATCTACTTCATGTATAGAACCCGAATTAACATCTATAATATATCTGTGATTATCTTGAGCGAACTTATGAACTAATGACAAATTTTTTTCCTCCTTAAAATTTTTGAAATTTTCACTTAACCAAATTTATATTTTAGGAGTTGTCCCAAAATACTGCAACAATAAGGAAGGGTTTAACATCACTATCGCTAAAACTACGGATTTTCTTTGCGAAAAATTTTCATAACTTTTCCTCTCAAAAATCTTAGTTTTTAACGAGTAAAGCAACGTTAAACCCCTAGTCCTCGTTTTCACTCTTATATAAAGGTGACTTTTACCTGTCTTTTATATCTTATTTATTTTCACAAGCTAAATTTGCAACTGTGCAAGATGTCTTACATGCTGATTGACATGAGTTTGCACACTCTTTACATCCAGGCTTTTTAAGACTTTCTTTTATATTTGATTTATTAATACTTTTTATATGTTTCATTATGATTCCTCCCATTTAATACAAGCTACAATAAATTATAGCATAATTTAAAAATTAAATAAAGATTTTAAATATTAATTCCAAGCATTCCTGATAATGTACCAACTATAATTGCAAGTATAACTCTTATAATATCTCTTAATTGAAGGTTTCCACTGGAACCATCTATAAGAGATACAATATAAAATATTGCAATATATAGTAATCCAACTAAAAGTCCATTAAGCCAACCTTTTTTTCCTGATTTTCTTGAAGAATAAATACTTCCATACATTACACTTAAAAGTGTAGTAACCAGTATAACCATGTTAGTAATTCCTTCTGAAAAGCTAACCTTAGTTGAAACAAATGAAAAAATAAGAATTACAAGAAGTGTAATAAATATTGATCTTATAACTCCTCCTACTGCTGAAATATAAATTTTACTACTTTTCTCCAAATAAAATCCCTCCACCTACACCAAACAATTTTATACAACATCTATATAATAATTATTTATGTAGATAAAAGTTATTTTATTACCTTCTACTTTGAATTATCTGATTTTCTATTTTCAACACTTGCTATTGATTCCTTTTTCATTTTTATTTTAACTTTATCAGGACCTGTTTGAATAATAACAAATTCATCTTGAATACTAGTTATTTGTCCTACCATACCTGATCTTGTAACCACATTATCTTTTACTTTAAGTTCCTCTAACATTTTATTAAATTTCTTTTTTCTTGATCTATCTGGTATGTACATAGCAAGATAGAATACAGCAAGTAATCCAACAACATAAAGTATTGTTATAACTGTAGTTGGCATAATAGTTCACTCCCATAATTACAAAATTTTTAAGCCTTACCATTCCATGCTTCTAATTTTTCATTCTTAAACTCTTCAAAACGATCCTCATCTATAGCCTTACGTATATCTGCCATAAGTGTATTATAAAAATAAAGATTGTGAAGTACACATAATCTCATAGCTAACATTTCTTTTGCCTTAAATAAATGTCTTATATATGCTCTTGTATAGTTTTTACATGTTGGACACTGACATCCCTCGTCTATAGGAGTATCATCCAATTCAAACTTTTCATTTCTAAGATTTATTTTACCACGTTTTGTAAATACATGACCATGTCTCCCATTTCTTGCAGGAAGAACACAATCAAAGAAATCTACGCCTCTTGATACTGCCTCAAGTATATTAGTCGGAGTTCCAACTCCCATTAAATATATTGGCTTATCCTGTGGAAGGTGTGGAACAACTGCATCTATTATACGATACATTTCTTCATGAGTTTCACCAACTGCAAGCCCACCTATTGCATAACCATCTAAATTCATTTTTGCTATAGTTTTTGCATGCTCTATTCTTATATCCTCATAAACTCCACCTTGATTTATACCGAAAAGCATTTGATTTTTATTTATTGTGTCAGGAAGAGAATTTAATCTATCCAATTCTTCTTTACATCTTACAAGCCATCTAGTTGTTCTTTCAACTGACCTTTCTACATAATCTCTTGGTGATGGATTTTCTATACATTCATCAAAAGCCATAGCAATAGTTGATGCTATGTTACTTTGTATTCTCATACTTTCTTCTGGTCCCATAAATATTTTTCTTCCATCTATATGAGAATTAAAATATACACCTTCTTCTTTTATTTTTCTTATTTCAGCCAAAGAAAAAACCTGAAAACCACCAGAATCAGTTAAAATAGGTCTATCCCAATTCATAAATTTGTGAAGACCACCTAATTTTTTTATTACATCATCACCTGGACGAAGACTTAAATGGTATGTATTAGAAAGCTCAACTTGACAATTAATCTCCTTAAGATCCATGGAAGATACTGCTCCCTTTATAGCTCCTAGTGTTCCCACATTCATGAAAACAGGTGTTTCTATTGTACCATGAACAGTTTCAAATCTCCCTCTTCTCACTTTACCAGTTTTTTTTAAAAGTGTGTACAAAAGTATTCCTCCTCAGTCTATTTTATAAACATAGCATCTCCAAAACTAAAGAATCTATATTTGTTTTCAACCGCATTTTTATATGCATTTAATATATTTTCTCTTGAAGATAATGCACTAACTAACATAACTAATGTTGATTTTGGAAGATGAAAGTTTGTTATAAGCCCATCTACTATTTTATATTTATAACCAGGATATATGTATATATCTGTCCACCCTGATTGTTCTCTTACCTTTCCATCTTCATCTGCAATAGTCTCTAATGTTCTAGTTGATGTTGTTCCAACAGATATAACTCTTCCACCATTTTTTTTAGTTTCATTTATAATATCTGCGCTTTCTTTTGAAAGCATATAAAACTCAGAGTGCATATGATGGCTTTCAACATTTTCTACTTTAACAGGTCTAAATGTACCTAATCCAACATGAAGTGTTAAAAATACAGTTTTTATTCCCTTTGCTCTTATTTTATTTAATAATTCATTAGTAAAATGTAATCCAGCCGTAGGCGCTGCTGCAGACCCATTATTTTTTGAATACACAGTTTGATACTCTTCTTTGTTTTCCAATTCTTCTGTTATATATGGAGGAAGCGGCATCTGTCCTAATTCATCAAGTATCTCCTCAAAAATACCATCATATTGAAATTCAACAATCCTATTGCCGTCTTCGCCTATACTCTTAACTTCAGCTTTTAAAATTCCATTTCCAAATTCAAATTTCGCTCCTACTTTAGCTCTCTTTCCTGGCTTAACAAGTGTTTCCCAAGTATCTTTATCTATTCTTTTTAATAACAAAAACTCCATTTTCCCACCAGTTTCCATTTTATTTCCAATTAATCTAGCAGGCAAAACTCTAGTATCATTTAAAACAAGACAATCCCCAGTATTTAAATAATTTATTATATCCTTAAAAATCTTATGTTCAACTTCTCCACTTTTTTTATTCATAACCATAAGTCTACACTCATCTCTTTTATCGCAAGGATGCTGGGCTATGAGTTCCTCTGGTAAATAATAATCAAAATCCTCTAGTTGCAAAATATCCACATTCCTTTCACTTATGTACTTTAACTCTCTTTTTTAAAAAATGAGCACTGATTACTTGATGCACTATCTTGTTTCGATAAAAATGGTACATTTAAATGTTCATATGCTTTTTTAGTAGCCATTCTTCCTCTTGGTGTTCTCATTATAAAACCCTTCTGAAGAAGATAAGGTTCATATACATCCTCTATTGTATCCGTCTCTTCTCCAACAAAATATGATAGAGTTTCAATACCTACAGGTCCACCATTAAAATTACTTACTATTGCCTTTATTATTTTATTATCTATACTGTCAAAACCTGCATCGTCAACTTCAAGTAATTTAAGAGCTTTTTTAGAAGAATTAAGGTCAACTATCCCTTTTCCCTTCACATCTGCATAATCTCTAACTCTCTTAAGAAGCCTATTGGCAATTCTAGGTGTTCCTCTTGAACGCCTTGCTATTTCAAGAGCAGCATCTTCATCTATATCGATTTCTAATATAGATGAAGATCTAACTATTATTTCTTTAAGTTCTTCATAATTATAAAACTCCATAGGACAAAGTACTCCAAATCTATCTCTTAAGGGTGCTGTTAAAAGTCCAACCCTAGTTGTAGCTCCTATAAGAGTAAACTTTGGTAAATCTAATCTTATGGATTTAGCTGCTGCTCCTTTGCCAATTATTATATCTAAAGCATAGTCTTCCATTGCCGGATATAATATTTCTTCAACACTTCTATTAAGTCTATGTATTTCATCTATAAATAACACATCATATTCTGAAAGTCCTGTTAAAATAGCTGCCAAATCTCCTGCTCTTTCAATAGCTGGACCTGATGTAACTTTTAAATTTCCACCCATCTCTTTTGCTATTATATTTGCAAGAGTAGTTTTTCCAAGTCCTGGCGGGCCATAAAAAAGTACATGATCAAGAGCTTCTCCTCTTTTTTTTGCAGCTTTTATGAATATATCCATCTTCTCTTTTACTTTACTTTGACCTATATATTCATTTAATCTTTGAGGTCTTAAATTATATTCTGTAGAATCTTCTCCTAAATTTACTGATGTTAAAATTCTTTCATCCATATTAAATCACTCTCAATTCATTAAAAACCTTAAACAACTTTTTATAATATTTTCAATGCTTTCGTTCTTGTCCACATTATCTATAGCCTTATCACACTCTTTCTCTGAGTATCCAAGTGAATTTAATGCAAACCTAACTTCTTCTATCTTTTGGGTATTACTATTTTCAATTATATTAAGATCGCTAATTTCCGAACTTCCTTCAACATCTGATGCTTTGAATTTATCCTTTAACTCAAGTATTATTCTTTGAGCTGTTTTTTTACCTATTCCAGGAGCCTTTACTATTGTCTTTTCATCACCTGTAATTATAGCATATTTTAAATTATTTACAGTACAAATAGATAGCAGTGATAAAGATGCCTTAGCACCAACACCATTTATGGTAAGCAATTTATTAAACATCTCAAGTTCATCTTTTGTTAAAAAACCATAGAGTCCTATAAAATCCTGTCTCACAATTTGAGTTAAGTATATAAGCACTTCTTCTTCTGTCTTAGGCATATTTGCCATAGTATTTCCTGATGTAAAAATTTTGTATCCCATTCCGTTGTTTTCTACTATTATGTAATCTTTATTTATACCTATATATTTTCCCTTTACATACTCATACAAAATTATTACCCCCATATAATATTATTATTGCTCCTTAACTCTCAGATTTTTAAAAATAAAACCTACAGATTATTTTAATCGTAACCTGCAAGTTTTTTTGCATCTTCTTTGGAGCCAAACACCAAGAATCCTTTTTCCAAACGATTTTTAGTTTCATTTTTAAGTTGATTTGTGTTTATATATGCTTGTTCTTTGGTATCTTGAAGATTTCCATTATCATCTACTTTATATACCTCTATTTTATCATTATTCTTGCTTTTATTTAGTACAAAAACTCCATCAACTTTATGATTATTTATATATTTATTTTTTATAACTTCAACTTTCATATCATTGTCCCATACTACAATGTATCCCTCTTTTTCATAGCTTTTGGTGATTTGTTCTTTTGTCATATTTTCCTTATGTTCTTTTGCTACATTTGTTTCTTCATTTGATTTTAAGACAGTATTTTTTGTTTCATCTTCTGGATCAAATGTTATATCATATTCTTGTTTAACTATTAAAATATCAGATGTTTTTTTTCTTGTATTATTGTTTAAAGTGTATTTAATCTTATCACTTTCTTTTTTTCCTAAAAATTCCTCAATACTATTAGATATCTTATATTTTTCTGTAGCTACAATTTTTTTTAAATTTTCCTTATATCCTATACAAAAAGAAAAAACAAAAGTCCCAATTAAAGCTACAACACTTAAAATCACTTTCTTTTTCAGCGTCATACTATCCCTCCTACTTATATTGGATAGTATTGCCATGTTTAATATTTTTATTCAACACAATCTACATAAATACGCTATCAATTATTATATATCAACTATTTATATAATTGCAAATAATTATAGGCCTTCTTAGAGTATACTCAACTAAAAAATATAATTCTTTTATTATATTTTTTAGACTTGTCTACTAACAATATAAACTCTTTAAGATTTTGTAATCCATTGTGAGATGTACCTGGACTATGGAATAACATTTTTCCAAGATTAGTTACTATACTGACATCTTAAAAAGTCATCTTTTCTACAAATTCTCATTATCTCCACTGTATCCCATAGTCTGCAAATAGTCTTTTAATTTTTCAGCTGCATAATCTACAACTTCATTATTATATGGGTATGGACAAACAAAAATAAATCTATAAAAGCACCTATTTATATATTCTTTATCTGGCATTTTATATGATAAAATCACTGTATAATCAGCATTAAAGGACTAATATACTCTAAATTCTTTATATATCTTATTATTATTTTTCTCCAACTAGATATAACTTTTAATTTTAAGAGAATACTGTCCATACATAGGAAATACTCTTTCATTACTCTTAGTTCTGGATAAAAAACACAGTTATATTCACAGGACGAATCATAAACGCTATCATCCATCACCGCAAATTCTCTTATTTGCAGTATGTCACACATTCTTCTGCCAACTATGCTTAGACCCCTGTTTGTACTACTTGACAACATCCATCATCTAATTTCTCAGGAGATATTGTAAGAAGGCTAAGAAATAAGTTAGCAGATTTTTTTAAATAGTATCTGCTATAAAAAGTATATTTACTATATCTCGTTCACTTTCCAAATCTTTAATTAGATTATAGCCTTGAATTTCACACAATAATCTATAAGACCTACAGTCTGCATATTGTCCAACGATATTACTCTTCAAATCATTGAAAAAATTCCAACACTCCATACTGCAGCACCTCACATGTTTTACATTTATTATATTTTTTCTACATTAAAATATATTAATTTCACAATATCACATATTTTTTCCATATTTGTGGTATAATTATATTGTTGATTTTATATTGTATTTTATGCCAAAACTAAAAATAATAACTTAATTTTAATCTAATATTACTACTTCTAAAAATTATTTTTATTAACAAGGAGAAATTTTAATAAAATATGACTATGAAAGAAAAAGAAATTTTAAAACTTATTAACCAAATGACAAAATCAAATATTTCTTATATTGAATTAAAATCACCTACTTTAAGCTTAAAAATGCAACAAAAAAATTTTCATTCTGAGAAATCTGATAACATAATATTTAATAATGAAATTTGTTGCACTAAAGAAGATGATAATATTGTACAAATAAAATCACTGTATGTTGGAATCGTCAACATTTTTAATATTAAAACAGATAATATATATGCTAAACTTGGAAGCAAGGTTCTTCAAGGACAAACTCTATGCAATATTAATTACTTAAATCTGTCTATAAATGTTTCTTCATCTGTAGATGGAATATTATCAAAATCTTTTATAAATGATAAGGATCTAGTAGAATACGGACAAATTCTCTTTGAAATCACTAAAGATTAACAATTTAACTCACACATGTGTAAGAAAAATAAAATCTTTTGACACATGTGAGTTAAGTTTTGAATTAATTGTACCATAAAACTAAAAGACTAAATTCAAATTATGGAACTATTTGTGTTTTACAAATTTTTCAGATTCATTTGAGAGTTTTTCTTCCATCTTTTTCAGTTCGGTTTTTGTTTTTTGTCCTGCTTTTTTATTAGATTTTGAATTTTTGTTATCCTTATGTGACATAATAATTTACCTCCAAAAAGTAGTTTAAATTTATTTATCATATAAGTTTGCCCCAAAAACTAAAAATATACTCCAATAAACATTAGTATTTATAATCTAAATACTTTAATAATATCATAAATTATTTAGCTTCTTTTTTTAATACATGTTTTAAAACATACTTTTTGCTTTTTATAACCAATTATACATTATTTTCATCATATCCATTATTTAATATCAACACATATCAATCTATTACATATAAAAAAGTATAATATTATATTAAGTATGCAATAAATAGCCATTATTTTATACTTATTAACTCTACAATTAAGAATTCATTATATTTATACGTTTACTTATTAATTATATTTTAAGATTCTGTGCTTCTTGCATAATGAAAGGAATGAAATTTATTATGGATAAAAATGAGTTTCAACAATTAATCCATAAACAAATACCAATTATTAATGCCATGGGGATTGATGTTTTAGAATTCACACCTTATAAGGTAAGAATTTCAGCAAAATTAAATCCAAATATAAATGATAAAGGAACTGCATTTGGTGGTAGTATAAGCTGTCTAATGACACTCTGTGGTTGGGCAATGACATTTGCAAATATTAAAGAATCATATCCAGATGCTAATATTGTAATTCAAAAAAGCACTATAGAATACCTAGTACCTATAAAAAAAGATTTTATAGCAGAGTGTACTCTAGAAAATGAAGATGATAAAAAAAACTTTCTTGAAATGTACTCAAAACATAAAAAAGGTAAATTAGATCTTAAAGTAACTTGCTATGATAAAGATGTTTTATTAGTAAAATATCAAGGTCGTTATGTAGCATTTCATTAGTTTTTATTTTTTATATAAAACTATTTAATTTATATAGCCTTCAGTTTAAAATCTCACAAAAATAAGCCACTACATGTTAGCGTAGCGGCTTTATTTTATTTCAACATAGTTTTTTACCTTTAAAATATACCTATAATATAATTTTACATACAGATGTATCTTTTAACGCTGATCGTTTTAATTTTCCAGTAAGTCCTCTAGGTAACGACTTAACAATATAAAATTTCTTAGGACACATATCACGACCAATATTTTGTCTAATACTCTTTTTTAAGTCGCTAACAATAGCATCTGCCGAACTTTTACCAATTACAATATAAGCAACAATTATTGTGGTTTTTTCATCACTTATTTCTCCAGCGACTGCCCCTTCTTGTACCAATGGATGATCTGCAATTACACTTTCTATTTTTGAACCGTTAACCCATACTCCATTTACCTTGAATGTATCAGTATTTCTACCTATATACCAAAAATATCCTTCATTGTCTTTATAAAATATATCTCCTGTTTTCACACCATTTCCGTACTTTATTTCATGAGTTTTATCTTTATTATTCCAATATCCTTGCATAATACTATTCCCAGCTATAAATAATTCACCAGGCATCCCATCTTCTACTACATTATTTTCCTCATCTAATATTTCAGCCTTATATCCAGGCACAATTTTACCAACGCTTCCTATCTTAGCCTCACCAATTCGATTTGATAGTACTGCTGCTAATGATTCTGTACAGCCATACTCTTGTAAAATTTCACAATTAAACCTTTTCTTCCATGAGTCATAAACTGATTTAGGTAATCCTTCACCTCCTGTAACACATAAACGCATATTATGAAATCCGATATCATTAGAATCTAGCAATTTCAATATAGAATTAAAAATCATTGGTACCGCAATAAAAACTGTAGGCTTAAATTTATTAATATCATCAATTACTGAAAATAAATTATCATTGTCATTAGACTTTATAATAGCACTTCCTCCCACTGCAAAAGGAATATAAATCGTAAATAACACTCCGAGGGCAAATGAAATCAAAGGATGCGAATAGAATATATCTTCGCTGTTACTTTTTAAAATCTGTTTACCAAACGAATCAATAACTGTTAGTACATTCTGATGAAAGTGCATGGCTCCCTTAGGTCTTCCACTACTACCTGATGTAAATTGCCAAAATGCAATATCATCTTTAGTTGTTGGTGCTAACTTACAACTTGTATTCAAATTATATATATAATCTTTTTTGTCACTAACAACTATTATTTGTTTTAATAATTCATGTTGATAATCTCTAAGTTTATTATAAAAATCTCCTGTAGTAAATAAATATTTTATTCTAGATTCATCAATAAGAGAGTTTATATTTTCTAAGTCTAATTTTATATTAATTAAAAGTGGTACAACTCCAACTCTAATAGCTCCTAAAAACAAAAATATATATTCTGGTTCATCTGGCATTAATAGTCCTATTCTATTTTCCATATCTAAGCCAAGTTCTCGCATATAATTTCCAAATTGATTTACCTTATTATTCATATCGCCATAGGTATACATAGAATTTTTATAATATAGTGCAATTTTATCTTTTCTACCTTTTTTTAAATTACATTCTTCAATTAAGTAATTACTAATGTTAAATACTTCACCGTAAATCATATACTTCCTCCCAGTGTTTTGCTCTTTATTTATTAACATTTTCTAAAATATATTCGCAAATATCTTCTAATGTTATGTCTTCTTTAACTGTTAATTTCATAGACACTCCATATTTTTCTTTTATAGAAACTGCCATATCAATTAACTCAACTGACTTCAATCCTAGTTCTACGGTAGTTACACTTTTCATATCATTCAAAAATTCTTCTTCTATACCTATATCTATCAATATATTTTTTAAAAATGCTCTTATTTCATCTATATTCATTGATAATTCCCCCACTATAATTTATATAATACCGCTGATGTAGTATATCCAGCACCAATTGCACATAACACAATATGATCATCTTTTACTACCAATTCATCATTCAAAGCATATTCCAAAGAAAAAAATGGACTACAGCTTCCATTATATCCATACATATCTCCTGTATAAATATACTTGTCCTTTTTTAAATGCAGCTTTGCCATTGCTGTTGCAATATGATACAGCGAAAATTGAGAAAAAAAGTACTTCTTTATGTCTGCTGGTAATAATGCATTTTTTTTAAGTAAATTTAATATTATGTCATTCCAAACATCAGGTATAAAATCTAAATTCACTTCTTCATTAACACCTGCTTTAATATCTTTATCATCTCTATTATTCTTCATTAACATATCTTTAAATCCACTTTTAGGAAATACATTCATGTTATCATAATTCCAATCAGTTTTATAACTAGAATCTATAAATCCTCTTTTTACCTCTTCTTCTTTTTTCTCTAGTATAACTGAAGCAACTGAATCTGAAAATATTGAGTAGTCTATTGGATCTTTATCATCTCTTATATAACTTTCAATAAATACTGTAGTTATCATTGCCTTACTAAACTCTTTGTTTGAAAGCAGATACCTAGAAATTTGATCTATAGCTACTACTCCTCCTGCACAATTGGCATTCATGTCATATGCAACTTTAACGTTTTTCGCATTTAACTTTTTACCTAGTTTTATTGCGTTTGTTGGAGCTATGTATTCTGGTGTATCAGCAACAACAACAATTATGTCTAATTCATCTGCTTTTATGTTAGCCTGTTTAAGGGCTTTGTCTGAGGCAACTTTGGCAAAATCAAAGTAGTCTATATCTTCATCAATACTAAATCTTTTATTTTTCCCTAGTATTTTCATAAGACTTCTTACTCTAATACCTGTACCCTTAAAATGGTTCTCTATATCTTCATATGTTGTAACATTTTCCTCTGGATAAGTAGTGCCTATTCCTGTAATTACTATATTATTAAACATATCAAATCTCCTTTCCACTAGTTAAATTTATCAACTAATAGTTATTCTACTATTATTAATTTTAATTCCGCCTTCTAAGCAATGTAGAAATCTTTGATTTTTTTCCAAATGGAAATGTGATTCTATCTTTTCAAAATTCATATCACCTATAGAGCAAACTCCAATATTTAGATTCTCACATATTTGAGTTAATGTTGATACCATAATACCCGTATCGATAAGAGAATATAAATATCCAGATCCTTTATACCTAGGCATTGAAACTTTTGCATTATAGATAAAGTAAATAGAAAAAGCAGATTCTTTAAATATATCCTTATTAGTAAAGTAATGTGCGTCTGATGTAATACATTCTTTATCCTCAACTAAACATAGTAAATTATCAACTGAATTATAATAATACAAGCCATTGTCTACATTCTCTATTCTATCTTTTTTTACATATATAAACACATCCACAGGATATAATCCACCAGCACTTGCATAGTAATAGTATTTATACCCCCCTAATTTTATTTGCTTAAACGTACTCAACATTGTTGAAAAATCATCAAATGATATTTTAGTTTCACAATCATATTCTCTGCAGCTATATCTTTTTGCCATATTTTCAGGCATTTTAGTTTCTTGCCTAAGTTCTATGACTTTTTCACTATCATAACTAAGCTTTCTATTTAATTGTTCACGCTTATATTTTTCATAAACTTCCTTTTTAACAATTAAATCATTTCCATAGTCATGCTTTAATAAATTATCTTGACTGCTAAACAAATCTTCAATTTTTAAAATCTCATTTACAAGAATCTTATCATTCATTAATTTATCTAAAGCTTGTCTTAATTCTAAATTATTATAATATGTGAATTCATTCACTATAGTTTCTAATGTACAGCCATTTTGTGTTAAAAAGTACAACTTTGGTAATAATGATAAATAAACTTTTTCTGAATATTCTTTTTCGCCGATTATCAATACATCATTCTCAATTCTCCATTGCATAATAGGTGACCAATAATATATCTCTTCTCTTTTCTTGTTTATAGTTTTCTTATCATCAACACCATCAGACGAATGCGTTATTGAAGTCTTTTGTATTAATCTCTCTAAGTCTTCAATATTATTTAACTTCAAAAAATCCTTAAATTTTATCTGAATACTAAAAGCTTCTTCTAATTTAGATATGATAGACACCATTAATATTGAATTTAATCCCATTTCGTAAAAATTATCCTTAATACCTATCTTTATCTTACCTTCAAAAGCATCTTGAAAAATCATAACTAATTTCTCTTGAATTTCATTAGAAGGTGCAGCATAATTTTCATTTACCTCATTATCATCTATTGGCTGCGGTAAATTCTTCCTATCAATTTTACCGTTAGCTGTTAAAGGTATCCTTTCAATTTGGATTAACTTTGTAGGAATCATATATGGAGGAAGCATTTTACTCAAATGTTCTTTAATTTCACTCTTTGGCATATTTTTGCTTGCTACGTAATATCCACAAAGATAATTATTATTTAAACTATCCTTCTTTACAGTGACAATTGAAGACTTAATACCCTCAAATGAATTCATTGTAGTTTCCACTTCACTTAATTCTACTCTATATCCACGAACCTTTACTTGATTATCTTCTCTCCCAATGAACTCAACGTAGCCACCTTTATTTAATATTCCATAATCACCAGTTTTGTAAATTTTTCCAAAATCCGGATGGTTAATAAATGCTTTTTTCGTTTTTTCCTCGTCATTTATATAACCTAATGCTACACCATCTCCACCAATATATATTTCTCCTTTAATTCCTTCGGGACACAATTTTTGTTCATAATTTAATATATATATACTTTGGTTTGCTAATGGCATTCCATAAGGTATACTTTTCCACGTATCTTTTACTTCTTCTATTGGATAGTAAATAGACCATATTGAGGCTTCCGTAGCTCCACCCAAGCTAACAACCTTGCTATTTTTAAAATGATTTTTTATTTTACTTGGAAGATTTAGAGGTATCCAATCACCACTTAATAGTACTAATCTTAAATCAGAACTATTATCTTCAGCTTTTATGTTATCAACTAAAATTGTCATTGTTGAAGGAATAGAATTCCAAATTGTTATTTTATTATTTCTCATAACCTCTAAAATATTTTTAACATCTCTTTGATCCGCAACTTGTACTAAAGTAGCCCCTACACTTAAACATCCAAAAATATCATATACAGATAAATCAAAACACATTGAAGATAATGCAATTATTCTATCTTCCTCACTAACATTAAACTTTCTATTTATATCCAGTATTGTATTGCATGCAGATTTATGTGTTATTTCAACTCCTTTGGGAACTCCAGTACTTCCAGATGTATAAATAACATACGCTAAACTATTTACATCAACTTTTATTGAAAGCTTATTTTTATCATAAAAACTTAAATTCTCAGTATCATAAGTATCCTCTTTTAGAATAATATTACAATTACTATTATTTTTAATATACTCTACTCTGTCATCCGGATAATCAGGATCGATAGGCACATATGCGCAACCTGCTTTAAGGATACCTAAAACATTAATAATTGTATTTATCTTCCTTGAAGCAATTACTGCTACTAATTCACTTTTTTTTAAATGCTTTTTTAGTAAATAGTTGGCTACTTGATTTGACTTTTCCTCTAACTCCCAATAACAAATTTTATTTTCTCCCTCTATGATAGCAACATTATCAGGATATTTATGAGCTGCTTTTGAAACAATTTCATGTAGAGTATTTATTTCTATATTTTCTTTAGTCTTATTATACCTAGTATATATATCCTTAACATTTGTACTTAAATTCAACTTTTCAAGAATATTAAATTTTTGATCCATTATTTATCCTCCTCTGTATTTATGCTAATTAAATAATCCAATATTCCTACATACTGATTAAACATATTATTTATAACATCTTTATCAAATATTTCGCTTACATAATCCCAATTAATTACCAATTCGCCACCTATTTCCCCCGCTTGATGATCTATATATACCTGTGGTGTTTGACTCATTCCTATTTTTGTTTCTCCAAATTCTGACCAAGGATTATACTCTCCATCAAATAACATACTTGTAAAAACAATAGGCATTACTGGCTGACCAACCTTTTTATCTCTAACTGCAATTTTTCTGATCATTTCTACTCCATCAAATGATCTATGTTCTAAAGAATTTAGAACATCTTTGTGAATATTCTTTACACGATCGAAAAATGATTCTTCATTATTAAAATTAATTGGGATTAGCATTACTGATGTAAAATCACCAACAATCTTATCTACATCTTTATGAAATGGTAATCTATTGAATACAGTTAGACTTACTGTAAATCTGGATTGATTACTCCAATAAGCTAATACCTCTGCATAAGCTGTACAAAGTAATGAGGATGGTGAAACACCTAATTCTTTAGCTATATCTTTTATTTTGCCCCAGTTTTCTTTATTATAGGTTCTTGAAAGTCTCTTAAAACTTGGATTAGAAATATCAGAAGGATTAACTTTATAAAGTAACTCAGGAGCCTTAGGAAAATCCTCTAGCTTTTCAAGCCAATATTTTTTATCATTTTCATACATTTTAGAATGGTTGAATTTCTCTAAAGCTAACATATAATCTCTAAAAGTCAGTTCAAGTTTTGGTAACTCAAGATTTTCATTTTTATAATAAGAAATCCACTCATCTCCTATAATTCTTAAACTACTTCCATCCATTATTAATGTATCAAATGCAATAAATAGATGATGTTTTTTGTCATTTATCTTTAAAGCCACTATTCTTATTAACGGCCATTCATCTGCCTTAAATGACTTCAAAGCTACTTTTTCTCTTTCTTCAGTAATATATTTTTCTATTTCTTCATTATTCATTTGAGAAATATCAGTAATTTCAATATTATATTTTAACTCACCCTTTAAAATATGCTGTGTACCATTATTATCAACTACTGCTCTAAGCATTGGATGTCTTGCTATTAACTTATTTAGGCTTCTATTCAATCTCTTAATATCCAATGAGGTCTCTATTTCCATATATACTTGAGGTGCTACACCTCCCATTTCAAATGAATCATTTCTACCTAATAAATATGACATTTGAATATCTGTAATTGGAAAACTATCATACATTGAACTTGGATCAGGAGTTATTGAAAGATATTCTTCTTGTGTAATACTTTTCTCTTTACTTTCTAACATCTGTGCGAGTGTTTTAACTGAATTTTGTTCATTGAATTCTGAATAACTTAGATTAGTTTTTAATTTTTTATTTATCTTGGATACAATTTGCATCATAGCAATTGAGTGACCACCGACCTCATAAAAATTAACATTAATATCTATTTCGTCTAATCCTAAAACATCACACCATATTTCTGCTACTATTACTTCTACCTCTGTATAATTGTTACTTTCCCTACCTACAATACTTATTTGCTTCTTGTTAGGTAAATTAACCTCTCTATTTTCTTTAAACTCCCCTAAAACATTATTAAGTTCTTCAGTCAATTCTTTTGAGAGTTCAGATTTCTTCATAATTTCTTCTATTATTTGAACTGCATTATAGCTTTCATTATTTTTTTCCGGTATTTCCACCCAGCACTTAGTTTTTTCAAAGATATAGGTTGGTATTGATACTTTAGTATATTTCTTATCGCTATATAATCTTTTCCAACTTATTTCTGCCCCTTCTTTATAATATCTTGCTATTTGCTCCAAATACATCTTATCGCGACGTCCATTATCAATAAATAAACTAATAAAATTATCTATGTTCTCGTAAGAAGCTTGTTCTACTGAATCATTATTATTTTCTTTTATAAACGTTTCATATCCATTATCTAATATTTTGTTTATTTTATTTTCTAAATCTTTTATATCTTTGACAACAAGCGCTAATCTGTATTTATAGTGACTTCTGCCACAACTAGCTGTATAACATAGGCTAGTAATATTATTGCACGTATTATTCTTTAAATATTGACTATAACTTTTAATATATTCCCATAAAGAATTAGCACTCTTGCTTGATAAGACAAATAAATTAACACAATCAGATTCTTCCTTATATTTACTGTTTTCCTCCTCAAGAATCACATGGCAATTTGTTCCACTAAATCCGAATGAATTAATAGCACATCTTCTTGGTGTTGATCTTTCCGCCCATTTAACGGATTTATTTAAGAAATATACTGGAGAATTTTCAAAATTAATTTTTGAATTTGGAATTTCCCAATTAATACTTGCTGGTAATTCTTTGTATTTTAGTGCTAATACCATTTTTATTACAGCAGCAATTCCTGATGTTGCATTACAATGACCTATAGATGATTTAATACTTCCTATTCCACAAAACTGCTTTTTGCTTGTAAACTGTTTATATGCATTTGTAATACTATTAACCTCAATAGGATCACCAATTTCTGTTCCCGTTCCATGGCATTCTATGTAATCAATTGTTTCTGGATTAATATTCGTATTTTTTAGGCAATCAACTATCATCTGTGTTTGAGCTTCTGGATTAGGTGTAGATATTCCCATCGAAGCACCATCTTGGTTAACAGTAGAACCTTTTATTACTGCATAAATATGATCACCATCTTCTCTTGCTTTTTTCAATGGTTTAAGTAATAATGATGCAACTCCTTCCCCCCAAACAATTCCATCTGAAGAGTTGTCAAAAGCCCTTAAATGATAAGAGGAGGATTCAACTCCAAGCTTATTGTACTCATTACATATAGGCATTATTTCTACTCTCGCTCCACCTGCTAATGCCATCTCACATTCTCCATTTAGAATAGCTTGACATGCTAAGTGAACCGCTACAAGAGATGATGCACATGCTGTATCAACTAACATACTTGGTCCCTTTAAATCAAGTAAATACGAAATTCTACTTGGTATTACAGAAGATAAATTAGGGCCTACAGCTAATTTAAATGACTCCTCATCTACTTCGTTGACAATTCGCCAATAATTAAAAGCAAAGTCATTGGCATATCCTAAATATACACCTGTCTTAGTTCCTGCTATTTCTTCTTTAGAGTATCCAGCATCTTCTATAGTTTTCCAAGCTTCCTGAAGAAATAGTCTCTGGTGAGGATCCATTATATTAGCCTCTTTAGGAGATATATTGAAAAATTTCCAGTCAAATTCATCAATATTCTTCATATATCCACACTTAATATATTTTACATTACCATCATATTTACCAGAGTACCTCAAATACTTATTGGCATATTTTTTTCTATCCCTAGGAAAATTTACAATACATTCCCTTTCAGAAATCATATTATCCCAATATTCTTCTACAGAATCGGCTGCTGGCAATTTAGCTGAAATTCCAATAACCGCAATATCTGTATCATTATTTACCATTTTAGGCTCTTTATTTTGAGTTTCATTTTCTATATTAGCAAAATTATTATCCAAATATTTTCCCAATTTGCCTATTGTAGGATAAGAAAAAATATCAGCAATAGAAAATTCAATTCCTAATACCTTCTTTAAATCTTCATGAAATTTAGTTAAAACAATGGAATCCCCACCCATATCACTAAACCTATCATTTATACCTATTTTATTAATTCCCATTAATTTTTTCAGTATAGTAGTAATTACTTTCTCAGTTCTTGTATATAATCCATTACTTCTACCTGATAAAATAATTGTATCGTCTATATCAAACTTCACTTGTTGTGATTTATTTATGTCCTTCTTTTCTTTATTAATATCCTTTTTAGGCACCTTTATCCAACATATATTTTTCTTAAATTGATATGTGGGAACATGTACCACTTTATAACTTTTTTCCTCATACAGTTTACTAAAGTCAACATCTGCACCTTCTATATATAATTTAGCGATATTACTTAATTTTTCACTACTAATATTATTGTCAATTAAACTATTAGCCTCACTTGTAAGTTTATCCTTATTCAATTTATCTACTAAAAAATTTTTATTATAATAAACCCCATCTAATTTATTATCTAATAATTTTTCATATAATTCCTCTACGCTTTTAAATACAATAGCCATCCTATAATTATAATGATTTCTTCTAACATTAGCTGTATAACATATATTTCCTATGCCATCTATACATGTATTCTTCAACATGTTTTTGTACTCATTTACCAACATTTCAAGACTTTCCTTGTTCTTGGCCGACAAAGTTAATATATAACTATCACAGTGATTATCGTTATCTTTTACACATAAACTTTCATCTTTTTCTAATATCATATGCGCATTTGTACCACTTACACCAAAAGAACTAATACCACATCTTATAATTCCATTATTATCATCTAACTTTCTTAGCTTATTATTAATGAATAAAGGTGAATCTTCAAATTTAATACTTTTATTAGGATAGTCAAAATTAATTAGTGGTGGAATAGTTTTATATTTCATCATTAAAAGCACCTTTATTACACCAATAACTCCTGATGCTTGTATAGAATGTCCCACATTAGGTTTTATGCTGCCTATAGCACAAAACTGTTTTTTATCGGTATACATTTCAAATGCTCTTTTTATTCCTTTTATTTCAATTGGATCTCCAAGTTTTGTTCCTGTTCCATGTGCCTCAATGTAACTTAAACTTGTAGGTGAAATTCCAGCTTTTTGCCAAGTTGTAGTAATAAGTTCTTCTTGGGCTATTTGATTTGGCGCAGTAATTCCTGAAGATTTTCCATCTTGATTTAATGAACTTGCCTTTATTACACCATATATATTATCCTTATCCTCAATTGCTTTACTTAGTGTTTTAAGAATTACTACTCCTATACCTTCTCCTAATAAAGTACCATTAGAACTATCATCAAATGTTTTAACTCTACTATTTTTTGATTCAACTCCTAAACTAGAATGATTTTTACTAGGTAATACTCTAATACTTACTCCACCTGCAATAGCCATATCACATTCTTTACTTTTAAGTGCTTGTGAAGCTATATGTATTGCAGTCAGTGAAGAAGAGCATGTTGTATCAATTATCATACTAGGACCTTTTAAGTTTAATAAATATGATAATCTACTTGCTAAAATAGGTTTAATATTCCCTGTCTGTGCTATCCCTACAACATCAGGATCTATGTTAGAAATAATATTTAGATACTCTGAATCATCACCATAACCAACATATACACCAGTTTTACTGTTTGACAATTTCTTTTCAACACATCCTGCATCTTCTATTGCCTCCCATGCGGTTTGTAAAAACAATCTTTGACCAGGATCCATTAACTCAGCTTCTTTAGGGTTAATATTAAAAAATTCATAATCAAATTTATCAATTTCCTCTATATAATTAGCATAAATAAATTTAATTTCTTCCCTTTTATATCCTAAATATTCCAGATAATCTATATTGAATTTTTTTCTATTTTGAGGAACTGCTCTAACACACTCTTTTCCAACTTTTAAACTATCCCAAAATTCTTCAACATTATCTGCACAAGGCGCCTTTACTGACATTCCTATAATGGCTATACTTTCATCCTTATAAGCATTTTTATTACTACTATCTTCATCACTAAATTCTGTTATATCAATTTTATTAAGTATATCAAGATTCATATGTTTCTCCTTTCTATAGTACTCTACAAAATCTGTCTATCATACTTTCTAATTCATAATTCCCTGACTTTACTATTAACTCTTTAAATCTTTCCTCTCTCTCGATTTGAGGTATCATTTTAGTATCTAATGCTGTTTGTGTTAATTGTAAGACCCTTCTACATAGTTCCAAAGTATTTGAATCATATGTTATAATGGATTTTTCTATTGAGCGAATTTCCTCACACGTATCTATAACATTTTTTTTATACATATCTTCATTTATGGCATTATTTTTTGTACATGCTATTATTGATATACATCTTTGTATAAAATCTCTATATTGTTCAGCTATAATGCTAGCATCTTTTAATTGTTTTCTTACCTCATTAAAATTCTCAGGATCATCATACGAAAAAGTCGAAAGTTTTTGATCCAATGATCTAAAAAAGTTTCTTAATGTCTTTTTAGGTCCAAACTCTATAACAGTATCAATACGAGTTCGTAAAAAATAATTCATAGTATCAACCCATTTTACTGGTTGTACAATTTGTTTCACCAATTTCTCTTTAATATCTTTACCGTTCTTATATGGCAAACCATTTGTATTTGAAATAACTTCTTGTTTTGGATCTAAAAATTCATAGTCTTCTAAAAAACTTTTAAATTTAACTGCAGCATCACTCAAAAGCAAGCTATGAAATCCACCAGTTACATTTAATCTTTTTACTGTTGCTCCTATATTTTCAAAATACTTAGCTGCTTCATCAACTAAACCTACATTTCCTGATATAACTGTTTGCTTTTCAGTATTATAATTAGATACTGATAGGATGCCACTATCATTTTTTCTTTCATTACAATAATCTTCTATTATATCACTATTAATATCTATTATAGCTGCCATAGTTCCATCTGTTTTAGTTGCAGCTTTTCCTATTAGTTCTCCTCTTTTTTTAACCATTGCTAATGCATCACTGAATGAAACTGATCCTTCACATGTTAATGCTGAATATTCTCCTAAACTATGTCCTGCAAAAATCCTTGGTTTTATTCCAAATTCATCACTAAAAACTCTATAAAAAGCAGTACTTAATGTAAGAACTGCCGGTTGACAATTCTCTGGTCTTTTTAGTTCATTTTCATCTCCTTCAAAACATAACTTCATCAAATCAAATTTTAATTTTTCATTAGCTTCCTGAAAAGTTTCTTTGGCTACAGCAAAATTTTCACATAATTCTTTTCCCATTCCAACATATTGAGATCCTTGTCCTGAAAAAACAGCTCCTATTTTATTCATAAAATCCTCCTATTTCATTGTTTTATATTCGTGCTCCACAATACCTATCGCTTGAGTAAACTTATTAACAAATTTTTTAAAGGTACTAATATTAATTTTCTGCCTATTAATCTTAATATTAATTGATTTTTCTATACTACTTATCCACATAAATATATCAAATTTAAAAGAACTACTAATTTCTTCTGCTTCTTGTAAACTAAAAATAGTAACTACCTTATCAATTTGAATGTTATTATTTATTCTACTAATATCTATTTTGTTATTTTCTTTTCCTAACAAATTCACCCTATTGATCAAATCCTCTAAACTTACAAAATCTTTGATATTTAAATATTCCATATTTAATGCATTGCCTTTCTTGTTTAATAAATTAATACCAATTGGCTCATTTCCACAAATATTTCCCAATAATTGAGCATATATTGAAAATATAATATTGGATACTTTCTCTGTATCACTATTGTAAAAGTAAGGATACTTCTTCAAACTAATATTTAATAACTCAAATCTTTCTTCACTTTTTAAATCGCTACTATAATTCATAAATGAATTAGGTAACTTATTACCTAATAACTTGATTACCTTGTTTTTACTTTCTATTGAATCAACTATTAATTTAGTTAATTCTCTAATAGTATCAGCTTCAAATATATCCGTAACCGAAACACAATCTTCATATAATTCATCTAATTTTGTAGTCATAACAATTAATAGATTAGAACTTCCGCCTCTATCAAAAAAATTATCATCAATTCCTATATCATCACTCATTAATGTTTCTTTCCATATTCTTAAGAGATTACTTTGAACTTCATCATATAAATTCTTTTCAACCTTTACGCTTTTATTTTTTGTTAAAAATTCATCAATTTTATTTAATATATCACTATATTGTCCATCTAAGTAATTTTGTTGTATCTTTAATCTTTGTAATTTACCACTATCAGTCTTTTCCAATTTTGGTATTGGAATCACCTTACCTACATATAGTCCGAGCTTATTACTAATATAAGATTTAATTTTTTTAGCTAATACTAGGAATTCCTTTATACCTGCATTTATATCATATTTTACAAAAATATAAATTTCATCGGTTTGTAAATTTTTATTAAATACACCACAAGCAGCAGTATTACCTGATAAACTTGAATCAGCTTTTTCTGCTATACGCTCAATATCATATGGATAATAATTTTGTCCATTAATAAATATAATTTCTTTTGCTCTACCAGTAATAATAATTTCATCTTTATCTCTAAAACATAAATCACCTGTTATAAACCAACCATCCTCTAAAAAGGACGACTTAGTCGCTTGTTCATTATTATAATAACTACTAATAACATTTGTTCCCCTAACTTGAAGGTCTCCTACCTGAAAATCTTCAAGAACATTGTTATTCTTGTCACATACTCTTATTTCGCAATTATCAATTGGATATCCAACACCAACTAATGCTATACTATTATCAACTTTATCAGAAGTTTGTATTTCGACTTTCTTTCCATATATAAGCTTTTCCCTATTAACCTCATATAATTTTAATCCCTCTCCAACTTTTGGTATTGATATTACTGAAGTAGATTCCGAACAACCATATGCAGGGTACATAACATTTTGCTTAAGTCCATATTTTTTTAATTTGCTTAAAAACAATTTACATAGCTCAACATTAATAGGTTCAGCACCGTTAAAAACAATTCTAATATTAGAAAGATTCCAATTTCTACCAATGGATTCATTATTCGCATTTAAAAAATGTTTAAATCCAAAATTAGGTGAATATATCATAGATACTTTATGTTCACTTGCTTTATCTATCCATAATACAGGATTGTTAACAAATAATTTTTTAGACATTATGTATTGACTAATTCCCATTAAAGTACTAACCAAATGTACAGAAACCAATCCTAAATTATGACTTAAAGGAGCCCAATTAAGTGTAGCATCATTACTTGTTATTTCTTCACGTTTAGCCAATGCATTTACATGTGTATACAAAGAGTTATATTTAATAGGAATTCCTTTGGGTATACCGGTTGATCCTGATGAGAATTGAATAAGCGCTATACGATCCTCTTTCATAGAATTGTTTAATTCACAATCACTGCCATTGTCCTCATATTCATCAAGTATATTTAAGCTAATAAATTTATCAGTCATCTCATTTAAATACACTGAATTTTCAGAATCAATATAAGTTCTTAATACTTCCATATTATCTTCATCACTCAGATAGTATGCTTTATCTAAAACACTCCATATTCTAAAAACTTTAATATTATTTTCATCATTTTCACCAATATCTAATGGAACTGCTGTAATTCCTCCAAGTTGGCAAGCCCAAAATATGTAAATACCTTTTTCTATATCTTCTATTTGATATAAAATTTCATTTCCTTGCACTACCCCTTTTTCTCTAAAAACTCTTAAGTACCTACAAGCATTTTTATATATTTTATTATATGATATGAACTCTTCTATAGTATCTGATTTTATTATTGTTACACCCTTATTACTATTAGCTGCATTATCAAGGAAACATTCAATTAAATCTTTATCCTTCATAATTTACCCCCATACTTTTATTATTTAAATTTATAAGTATTTTCTTTAAAACTTTCATAACTTCTTTTTCATCTTCTTCAATAAAGAAGTGTCCTCCTTCAAAGTTATAAAAATTACAACTTCCATAAGTACAAGATTTCCAAGCATAGAGCTCTTCATTTGTAATATTGTCTTTTATCCCATTAAAAATACTAATATCACATTCCATTTTAAAATTATCCTTGTCGCATACATACTCCTCTATAAGTTCAAAATCTGTTCTCAAAATATGAAGAAAAATTTCACCATATCTTTTATCTTCTAAAATTTCCCTCTTAGCACCTCCAAACCTTAAAACCTCTTCTACAAATTCTTCATCACTTAAATTGCTTACTTTTACATCATTTGTCCCATAATAAGGTGCTCCATTAGCTGAAAATATAATATGCTCTGGCTTTTCAACACTTGAATTATAAATTCTTTTACATATTTCGTATGTAATCCAACTTCCCATGCTATGTCCAAATATAATATATCTTTTATTTTCTTCACTTTCCAATACTTGTTTTATAAATTCATAACTTTCATCTGCCATTTCTTGAAAGTTATTGTATGGTTTGCTCATTAATCTTTCACCCCTACCAGCTAACTGGACAGGTATAATGTCAACCATTTCTTTTAAATAATTATTCCAACTTAAATATGATTTCGCAGATCCACCTGCATACGGTAAACAAAACATTTTGATTTTTTTATTCATAATTTTCTCCTCACCTTAATTGTTCAATAAATATTTTACTATACTACTTTGTGAACATTATCCTAATACATATAATAAATTACCATTGATTCTAATATTTATATTACGACAATTATAATCTATTTATTACTTATCGTTGAATTTTATATAATAATTTGTAGTAATTTAAATACAAGTAATTACTTTTTGTATTTTTTTAATTACTTTAATTTAAAGCAATAATGTAATAACAATATTTTTTTATATTGCATAATAAACACTTTAATGTAAAAAATGTAGCATTAGTTCGTATTTTTTACAATTAAATGCCTATAATATAGCAAATATTTATATTTCAGAAAACTCAGCAAATGCATTTATTGAGTTTTTTGAAATAATTTGTTATAATATACATTATATTTTATATTTATTATTATAATACTATAAAAAATTCATTATACTAATTATCCTAAATCAGTAAAAATTCTAAAATTTTTATAAATATTTAAGTAATAAAAAAACACATGACAAAAAAAGTAATAAAAAATTACTTTTCAAAATAATAAATTTTATAAAAGCCTTAAATTTGAAGCATAAATATAGCATTAGTTTTTAAAAGATATACTATTATAATAGTTTTTTAGCAAAGTGGAAATCCCCATAAACTTATTTCTTATCGAAATATAGCAAAAATACTATTGGGATATATTTAATTTCAGAAAGCTTATTTAGATTAAAGTTATCAATACACTTTAATCTTGAAAGCTATAATAATTGGAATTCTATGAAAAGATCTTTGGGTAATTGGCCCAAAAATTATACTTAAATTTGGTTAAGAATAATGAATGAATCATAATTTGATTCACTGTATAATCACTTTATGAGCTACAATAAATTCCTGTGTGGCATTAATTTACTTTATAGGCAACTCTTATACTAAATGTATCCTTACTCTATAAAACATCATGTGTTGTATAGCTAATTAACAAGTAAAATAAGACAGTAGTTAGATTATCAATTAAAATGACATATGTATAGTTTATTGAATTAATTAATATAGTCTTATAATAATAATAGTAAAAAATCTTTAAGAAAGGACATGTATAATGAATTTTTGCTATCTGTTCGTTATACAAGGTGATGATATGTTAAAAATAGCCATATGTGATGATAATGAGTGTTTTTGTATACAACTAGAAAACATTCTCGAAGATATATCTGATAAATATAACTTTGAGTTTGATATTTATACCTTTAATTCTGGAAAAGCCTTTTATGAAAAAATCAAAAATAATTTTATTTTTGATTTGATATTTTTGAATGTGGAATTGAAAAATTTAAATGGTTTGCAAATTGGCAGACTTATACGTAATAAATTCAGTTCTACTTTTGTACATATAGTTTACTTATCTGTAAAAAAAGATTACGCATTACAACTTTTCAAGTTACAACCTTTAGATTTTCTAGTCAAACCAATTAAATATGATGATATATTTTATGTCATAAAAACAATTAATAGCATAATCAAAACAAGTCATAAACCTACATTTGATTATAAAATTGGAACTTTATTATTTAGAGTTCCACTTAATGATATTATATACTTTGAAAGTATAAACAGAAAAGTCAATATGATTACTTATAATAATACCGTTTCCTTTTATAGTACCTTAAACAAAGTTCATGAGAAACTTGATAAAATTTTTTTTATATCAATTCATAAATCTTATATAATTAATTATAATCATATAAAAGAAATTCGATACACACAGGTAGTTATGTCAAATAATTTGATTCTTCCTATCAGTCAATCCAAAAGAAGTCAAGTACGCTCTATGATTATGGCAAACAAAAAGGATGAAGAATTATATATATTATAACTATATACCGGTCTTATTCATTAATTATAAATTACCTAATTTTCACTCTTGTAATAAATAAATTCGTTGCAAGAGTGAAAAATTTATTCTACTTAAAATTACCCCATTTGCTTTAAAATCCTTAATACTAGGATATCAAAGTTATGCAAATATGTCAATGAATAAATTCAATCATTCATGATTTCATTAGTTTAAATTTATACATAAAAATATCTTTATTTCAACATATTTAAATATTTACATATATATGTGTGATAGACTGTACTTAATTAGCTATTTAAAGACAACATATTGTAGATGATGATGTCATATTTGCATCCTAATGAACATCTACTGTTATTACAAATCCAGCTTCAAAAAAAGAATAAAACAGTTATCTTCTAATAGTTTTTCAAAATTTATAATATTACTATTTTGTAAAATCTAGTAGTTTAACATGTAAAATATGTAGACCGCGTTAGGAAGGAGGTGGATATTTTTTGTTTATAAAATGTCCAAAATGCGGATTTGTACAAGAAAAAAACAAATTGGCTAAATATTATTATGTATGTTCTAAATGTAATTTCTATCAATCAATTGATATTAACTCAAGAATTGATATGATTACTGATAAAAATACATTTCATGAACTAGATAATGAATTTACAATTAGTGATCCTTTAAACTTTGATGGATATAAGGAAAAACTTCATTGTACTATAAAAAAAACAAAACTAAATGACGCTGTAGTTGTAGGTGAATCCTATATAAACGGTATAAAAATTTGCTTAGGAATATTAGATTCTAGCTTTATGATGGCAACTATTGGAGCTGTTGTTGGTGAAAAAATTGCTAGATTATTTGATTATGCTAATGAGAAAAATTTACCCGTTATTATATTTTGCACATCAGGAGGCGCACGATTACAAGAAGGTCTAATTTCTTTCGTTCAATTTTTAAAGGTAAGCTGCGCATTATCCAACTTTAGCAAAAATGGAGGTTTGTACATTAGTGTACTAACTAATCCAACCTTTGGTGGTGTAAGTGCAAGTTTTGGTTTCTCAGGAGATATAGTACTTGCAGAGCCAAATGCTAATATTGGTTTTGCCGGTAAACGTGTTGTAGAACAAATTATAAAAGAAAAAATACCTGATAATTTTCAAACATCAGAATACTTAATAGATAACGGATTTATTGATGCAATTGTACCCAGAAAAACTATGAAATCAGTATTAACTAAACTATTAAAGTATCATATTAAACAATAATAATTATGTGGGGAGTAACCAATGGAAGAATTATCAAATGGCAAACATCAAACTATTGATACATGGGATATTGTGTTAAAAGCAAGAAGTGAAAAAAGGTTTAAAAGTCTAGATATCATAAAGGGTGTATTTGAGGACTTTTTTGAGTTACACGGTGATAGGTGTTTTGGTGATGATAAGTCAATTATAGGTGGACTAGCCTATTTGGATGGATCTCCTGTTACAATCATTTCTCAACAAAAGGGATATGATATTCAAGATAAAATCGAAAGAAATTATGGAATGACATATCCAGAAGGCTACAAAAAATCATTGAGATTAATGAAACAAGCTGAAAAATTTAATCGTCCAATAATTTGTCTTGTAGATACACCTGGAGCATATGCCGGCATAGAAGCTGAAAAAAGAGGTCAAGCTTTATGTATAGGCCAAAATTTATATGAAATGTCATTGTTTCATGTTCCTATAATTTCTATTATTGTAGGTGAAGGTGGAAGTGGTGGTGCACTAGGCCTTACACTGGCAAATAAAATATTTATGCTTGAAAACTCCATATTTTCAGTTGTTTCACCCGAAGGTTGTGCTTCAATACTATGGAAAGACTGTAGTCTTGCACCAAAAGCTGCAAAACTTCTAAAGCTTACTTCAGATGACACTCTAAAACTAGGAATTATCGATAAAATCATTTACGAAAATGTAGAATTTAAAGTACTATGTGATAATATTAAGAATTTACTTATAAAAACTTTAAAAGAATACAAAGAAATGTCACCAGAAGAAATTTATGATGATAGAAATAAAAAGATAAGGAATATTGGCATAGTGTAAAGTGGGGTAATATAATGATAGAAAATTTAGAAGACATTATAAAATTATGTGAACAATCCAAGTTAGGATATTTTAAATATGGCAATGGTAAAGAACAGATTGTTTTTAGTAAAGCTTCAACTGAGGCAAGTTTAACTGCTGATGATATTATAAAAGATACAGATAGTTATCATATAAATAATACTATTATATCTGAATCATCTGAAGACTCAATAAATACAATACATGATAATGATACAATTAATATCATGTCGTCTGATTTTGTTGGTGTTGTGACTTATAGTGATTTATTAATTAATAAAGAAAAGAATATTGAGGTAAAAAAAGGAGATCTTTTGTGTACTGTTGAAGCAATGAAACTCAGTAATGAAATTTTGGCAAAGGACAATGGTGTAATCGAAGAAATTTTAGTTAATAATGGTGATATAGTTGAATACGGTCAAGAATTATTTAGAATTAGGGTGAATGTTTGTGATTAAATATAAGAGAACTCTTGTTGCAAATAGAGGTGAAATAGCCGTAAGAATCATACGAGCTTTGCGTGAACTTGGAATTGAAACAATTGCAATATATTCCAAAGCTGATGCTGGAGCTATACATACAAAATTAGCCGACAATAAAATTTGCATTGGGGAAGCTGATAGTCTTGATAGCTATTTGAACAGTTACAAAATAATTTCTGCTGCAACCTTACTAGGTGCAGATTCTATACATCCTGGAATCGGCTTTTTCGCAGAAAGTGAAGATTTTGCCAAACTATGTGAGGAATACAATATAGATTTTATTGGGCCTAATAGTGATTTAATGAAATTAATGGCAAATAAAGAATCTTCAAAAATATTAGCAGCTAAAGTAAATGTTCCTGTCATTGATGGCAGTAAAACTACTATTAAAGATTTTAATGAATGTGAAACTGTAGTCAGAAAATTAGGTTTACCAGTTATTATAAAAGCAACCCATGGTGGTGGTGGAAAAGGAATTAGGGCAATACATAATATAAAAGATGTTCTTCCAAGCTACAATATGGTCATTAATGAGGCTAAGGCTGCATTTGATAACAGTGATATTCTAGTAGAAAAATTTTTAGACCATACAAGACATGTAGAAGTTCAAATTTTAGCAGATAAATATGGAAATGTAATCCACTTAGGCGATAGAGAATGTACTATACAAAACCATAACCAAAAACTAATAGAAGAAACTCGATGTGTTAATATTACTGATGATTTGAGAGAAAAGCTCTACAAAGATGCAGTAAATATTGCTAAAGAAATCAAATACATTGGACCAGGAACAGTTGAATTTTTAGTACTACCAGACAATACTTATTTTTTTCTTGAAATGAATACAAGACTTCAGGTCGAACATACTATAACAGAACTTATTACAAATATTGATATTGTAAAAGAACAAATAAAGCTTTTTAGTGGAGAACAACTGTCTTTAAACCAACAGGATGTTAAATTTAATGGTTATGCAGTTCAGTGTAGAATTTTAGCTGAATATTTAAAAGATACCTTTATACCGTCCTTTGGAAAAATAACAAAAATGCATTTACCTGGAGGCTTTGGAATAAGAGTAGATACAGGATACTCAAGCGGCGATATCATTACACCATTTTATGATCCTTTATTAGTAAAAATATCATGTGTAGCAAAAACTAAATATGAGGCTATAAAAAAGATGAAAGTAGCCTTAGATGAAGTAGTTATAGAAGGTATCAAGACCAATGTAAACTTTTTAAAAAATACTATAAGCAGTTTAGACTTTGTAAATGGTAATTACGATAATCGTTATATTGATAAATTTATCATAAATAAGAATAATGTTATCTAAGATATTTTAAATAGTTGTTGCAATCCAGTTTTTAGTTTCCATAATAAACAAGTCAAAAATATTAATATTTTTGACTTGTTTATCTGATACTTCTATCAATATTAAAATATTTCAAAAATACGTATTGACTTACTATTCCATCCATCCTTGACCAACCATTTCTGGGTGTTCAACTTTAAATATACTTACAAATATATCTTTTAAGAAGCTTAAAAAATATATCATATATTCTGTTGTATTTTTAGTAGGAACATCAGTATGAAAAGTATGGATTAATCCATATGTAAAAAAGCTAACACTATTTGGTATATCAGTACAATTGAATGTTTGCTCTTTAACCCCTTGCTCTACAATTGGTATAAGTACCTCTACTAATTGATCAGCAACGTCATCTAGTCTACTGGCTCTTATCTCTGTATTTTCACTATTTTCATTAAAGCTAGCTTCAAATTCATAATTTTTCGTTACATATGCTACTATTGTTTTTAAAAGCATGTTGAACTTATCTATTGCACTCACATCTTCACCTAATGGTATTTTTATTTGCTCTACCGCTTGTATAGCATAATATTCAGATGCTGCAGAAAAAATTTCACTTTTTGACTTAAAGTATCTGTAACATAAACCTTGTGAAATATGTAATTTTTGAGCAATATCTTGTATTGTAGTATTCGCATAACCTTTCTGAGAAAACAATTCCAAGGCTGCTTGGATAATCTCTTGCTTTCTTTCATCTGGTTCTTTTGAAATTCGTTTTTTATATGAACCTTGTTTTTCTTTGCGAAGTTCATGTACATGCCTATGATTATAAATGATTGACGAGATTTTACTCATAAATTTTCTCCTTTACTAATAGGCTCTCTAAATTAATAAACTTATTATCTTCCATTATTTATCTTTTGTCAATATTGTAATGCTAACTAATATAATTGAATAAATTCATTCATATATAACATATAACAATAAGGCTTATTTGTCAATAAAACTTATTTGAATTTTATTGACAAATAAAGCTTATTGAAGGAAAAGTAATTATTCTACACAGATACTATAACTCTAAAATTTTATATAATATTTATTTTTCATTATAAAGCAATTACTTTTCTAATTAAAAATCCCTCTACTCTTCAAAAGCATCATCAACTTCACCATTGTGATAAACATCTTGGACATCGTCGCTGTCTTAAAGTTTAAACGCAGTGTTTTCAAGGCTTTACATGACTTTAATCACTTTTACATAATAGATGTATGTCATCATTAATGATCTTAATTTATCATCATTAATCAATAGTATATCATTATTTGCATATGAAATCAAAAAACTTTTGCATCACTATATTAATGTAGAAACTCAATATCATTATATGAAAATTTAATTTTCTTATTTTATTATATGACCCTAAAATAATCATCATGATATTCACCATCTAAACCATAAATCACTTCATACTCAGCAAACTCTTCATCATTATATTCCAATCGTATTTTAGCCAATATATACTTATATGTTCCATCATCAGTATCATAATCTTGCCATGTATTTATTACATAAGCTACACTATGAAAAATTATTTTAATATCTGATTGCTTTTTACCACAAAATATTTCATTATACTCTTCTGATTCCTCTCTTTCATAATAAAATATATAATTTTTATAGTTTTTTAAAACCATTTCTTTGATATCTCGCTTAGATAACCATTCTTCTAAATTCATATATGAACCCTCCTAATGCATCCCTTTATCAAAATCACTCCCATATAAAAAAATAAATAAACCAGCTTACTTTCTTTTGGGCTAGGTTACTTATTAATATTATATAGCTTATTTTTCCATAGTACTTATATAAAATATATTTATGCTATTAGCTTTAATCTATAAATATATTTTATAATCCTTCTATATCCGTAAGTTCTGACCATAATGCTTTTCGTCCTAAATTATTCATTATACTTTCAAAATTATCACAATTATCTTCTGTTATATTTGTATCTTTCCACACAGTATCACACTCATCACAAATATACAATACCACCTCTGTTCCTTTAATAGTTGCCTTATTTATTACTCCCTGACCATCACAAAATGGACAATATGTAACATTCTTCCTAATTGTATGATTCATAATCTCCCTCTACCCATATCATTAAAAATTACATACTAATCGTTTTTCTTTTATCTTCAATAATAAATTTATTATTTGCATTGAATGTAATCTAATATTTAATCACCAATTGAAATAATACCAATTCTTTCTTTAATAGCTTTTTTTCCTACTGTTATTTGTAGAATTGCCTCATTATAATCATCATAATTAATAAGCAAATTTGATTCTAATAAGTACTTACAAGTACTAACGATTTTCTATACTTTACTAATAGAGATTTCAACATCACTATATGAATCAATATTATATAATTCACTCAAATCTTGTGATGCATCAATTCTTATATTATAAATATAATCAATTAACTCGTCACAGAATTTAACACTTTTATCAGATATTTTTATATTACTAATCGAGTTGCCTAAATAAAAATTCATAATCCCCCCATTTTTTAGGAAATGCAGTAATTACATTACCTTTATTATCTATTACAACTTTTTCTGTTAAACTATTAAATTTTTTTAGTTTAACAAAATAGCTTCTTTTCAGTTAAGAATTACTACTATCAAGTTCATTGAGAAATTTCATTAACAGGTTGACAACTAACTAAAAAATAATGAACAAGCTATCTTTGAGCCAGCTTGTTCATTATTTAATATGTATTTATTATTATACATCTTTACTTATTCTGCTCTTTAAACCTTTTAACTTCATCACACCAAATATCAATTAATTCCCTAAGCTCTTTTGTTTCAATTTCACACCAATCTCCCATTCCGTCTTCTGCCAAACAATCTATTACTTTAGTCTTATCCTTGTGAATCAAAATACCACATACATTTCCATTTAGTTCTTCATATTCACTTTCTTCATTTAATACACTATCTAATGCCTCTATGTATGATTCGGAATCTACTTCTGCATCCGACATTAAAAATTCACTAACTAATTGTACTTGTTCTTCCATTATAATAATTCTGCTTTTTCTTCCGCTTTTAAAAACTATTTCATCAAATTTATAACTATATTTCATAAAATTCTCCTTTTAATATATTGGAAACGCCGATATTATTTTTTTATTTTTATTTATAAACATTTTAATCTGCATTCCATTTTTTGTTTCTCCGACAAAAGTATTGTTACTTCCTTTCACAAACTCTCTATTACTATATGCCTCATTTATTGAATCAACACCCCTTTGTGCAGACCAATCTTCCGGAAAAAATGAAGATTTGGCTTTTTTTATTACTGTATTCATTTTAACTTTTCCTTTGTATATTCCAAATTAGTTAGGTTTAGATTTAGTTCCCTCTATAATTTCTCCTTTGGCGTTTGGAAAATTCTCATAATGATAACCAGTCGCCATACCACTGCCATTTATTTGTCCCTCTAAAATATGATTTAGTGCACCTCCGCTAAAATTCCCTACGTTTTTTAAATTTGATATTGAACTTCCATTATTAGCTTCACTAAAATAAAAATTACCTTTAGAAAAATCACTACCCATATTATAAAGTGAAGACCCAAACATTCCTATTCCATGTCCAGCTAATGCAATTCCAGCACTTTCTACTAATGGTACTGCCGGTGCAGCCGCTCCATCTGTAGCCACTGTTAATGCTCCAGCACCAAGTCCTCCAAATCCCATAATAGACAGTCCACCAAAAAACTCAACTGTACCTTGTGCTAATCCCTCTATGTCTCCAAATGTTTTGCCATACTGATATGCTGCTAAAACTCCATATCTGTTTTCATTTTCTAAATTATATCTTAATCTTTTATCATTATATAAACCTGTAAGATTAGGTATATTTAGTGCTAAATTATTAGAAATAGAAACAATCGCACCTAATCCAAAATACCCTATAACTTTTTCCATATTACTTATAGTATCTTTTGAATCTTTGACCTTTGAGAAATCTTCTTTTCTTCTAATAATACGCAAAATTGCATAAAAAATAACACCTCCATATGTGATTGTTACATCTACATATAAAAGTGTTATATGTCATCTCAAAACGATAAAAACACGTATGTCACCATAAAGTGTTTTTATTAAAACGCTCTCAGTCTTCTACTCTTCAAAAGCATCATCAAATTCAGCATTGTGATAAACATCTTGGACATCGTCGCTGTCTTCAAGCTTATCTATCAATCTTTGAACCTTTTCTGAATCATCAAGATTTAATTTTACAGTAGTATCTGGAATCATCGTTAGTTCTGCAGATACAAACTCAAAATTTTCTTTTTCAAGTGCTTCACGTACATTTGAGAATTCTTCTTGAGTTGTTGTTATTATAAACACATCTTCATCAGAAGCAAAATCTTCAGCACCTAATTCTAGAACTTTCATCATAAGCTCATCTTCATCTATTGCATCATTTTTTTCAATTACTATTTGTCCTTTTCTTTGGAACATCCAAGATACGCATCCTGTTGCTCCTAAATTTCCACCACTTCTATCAAAAGAACATCTTACGTCACTGGCACTTCTATTTTTGTTGTCTGTCAATACATTGACAAGCATTGCAACACCCGCAGGTCCGTATCCTTCATAAATTATTTCTTCATAGTTTACGCCTTCAAGCTCTCCAGCACCCTTTTTTATAGCCCTAGTTATAGTATCCATAGGCATGTTTGATGCCTTAGCTTTTGCAACACAATCTCTTAACTTTGCATTACTATCAAGATTAGATCCACCAGATTTAACCGCAACAGCTATTTCCTTACCTATTTTAGTGAATATTTTTCCTCTTTTGGCATCTGCCTTTCCCTTTTTAGCTTGAATATTATGCCACTTTGAGTGTCCTGACATATCTAAATTCCTCCTAACCTTATGTACATAAGAACTATATAGTTCCTACTATATGATAAAATAACTATTCAAAAGTCATTTAATTATAAACATATACTTATTCATTATATCACAAAGACTATTTTCAATTCAATTACTCTTGAAATAATCTATTTTCACTTTTAAAATAATATTCCTCGTCACCAACATTAATTTTTAAATTTCCATGACATATTTCTGTTACTTCTTTTCTTACCTCTTCTAATTTATCGCTCTCACAATTAAACAATATTTTAACTTCATCCGTATATTCTATATTCTCAATATGCCAATTTTTATTTGCGAAATGATACTGAACCTTTCCCAACAGATCATAGCTTATCCCTAAAGATAATGGTACTCCTTTTACCTTTAAAACTATTCCCGCCTCTTTAACAGCATCAGCCGCACTTTTAGAATAAGCCCTAACAAGCCCTCCGGCTCCTAAAAGTATTCCCCCAAAATATCTTGTTACAACAATCGCAGTATCTGTTATTCCATTTTTTTTAATGACATCAAGCACAGGAACTCCAGCCGTACCTTGTGGTTCACCATTATCACTACACTTTTGTATCATTCTATTTTCTCCTACAATATATGCTGGTACATTATGTGTAGCATCCTTATGTTCATTTTTTATTTTTTCCACAAATTCTTTTGCTTCTTCTTCACATTCTACTCTTTTTATGTGTCCTATGAAAATTGATTTTTTCTCTTCAAATTCAACTCTTACCTCACGTCCAACTGTTAAATAGTCCACAACTCTCACATCCATTCAGTAATTTCTATTTCAGTATACTATTTATAATCTCGATTCCCTTTTTTATTCTCTCCTCATCTGTCTTAGAAAATCCAATCTTAAAATACTTACGACCACATATACTATTTTTATAAAAAAACACACCTGGTGTAATAAGTACTTTATTCTCTTTACATTCATAAAATAAATCTATACAGTTTTTTTCTATAAAATCTTCTATTTTTAAGTAAAGGCTAAATCCTCCACCCGGCCTAATAAACTGAACCTTATTACCTAGTCCACTTAATAAAGTATTTACCATAAATTCATATCTTCTTTTATATATATTATTTATTTCACTTATATAATTTTTCCAATATCCATTCTTTATATATAAATCCAAAGCTCTCTGCATTAAACTTGAGGTTGATATATCCGTATTTATTTTAGAATTTTCTATATGATCTTTTATTTTACTTGGCATCACAAGATATCCTATTCTAATTCCCGGCAAAAATATCTTAGAAAAACTCTTTATATATATTACTCTATCCCATTGATCTATAGCTTTAAAACTTATATAATCAATATTTTTATCATACTTTATTTCAGAAAGATAATCATCTTCTATAATATAGAAATCATATTTATTTGCTAGCTCTATTATTTTTTTCTTTTTTTCATAGCTATAAGATAATCCTGTAGGATTTTGGAAGTAAGACATAGTATAAAAACATTTTATATTGTTTTTCTTTAATATTTTTTCAAAGTTCTCTATATTAATACCGCCATTTTCCATATCCACTTCAAATATATTCGCTCTTCTCCATTTAAATATAGAAAGTGCACCACTATAGGTTGGCTTTTCTACTATAATATTATCATTAACATTAACTATAGCTTTTGAAACTATATCTATTCCCTGTTGAGCTCCAGAGACAATAAGTATTCTATCTGAATCTATCTTTTCATTCCAAAAGTATTTGCTTATATTATTTCTAAGACCCCTATATCCGAGTGTTTCTTCATAAGATAACGCATCTACCCCATCCCTATCTAGTACTTCATTTATTACTTTTTTAAAATTGTTTACTGGAAAAAACTCTGCACAAGGATTCTCTTCTGCAAAATCAACATATTCATTATATTTCTCCTTTGTGATTTGCTTAAAAATATTAGAATAATCTCGAAGAATTTTTTTGTTTATATCTCTTTTTTTTGCATAAGTGCCGCTTCCCATTTTAAGAAACGCGTATCCCTCACCCTGAAGCTTTTTATACACATTAACTATAGTATCATTATTTACTCCCAAAAAAACCGATAGTTTCCTTATTGGTGGAAGTTTTTCCTCATCAATTATTTCACCAACATCTATAAGTCTCTTTATATTTTTGGCTATTTGAATATACTTTGGTGTCTCTTCTCTAAAACAAATTTTATACTTTTCCATTAAAAATCACCTTTTATAAATAATATACATTTTCCACACAAAGGCTTTTTCCATTTCTTATTTTATATTCTCTAGTTTCTTTCCTAATTATTTTAAATTCCCATAACTTGCTTAATATTTCCTCAAAATTTATAGAAAATTCTTTAAATACAATATCCGTACTTATATCCTCTGCACTTAATTTTTTGTCCTTATCCCTCATAAAGTCAATTAAAATAGATGTGATTGATTTTATATTTTTATTTATGAATTCTTCTATTTTTTTAATTGCCTGTATTATCGCTTCTTCAACATTATCTTTTGAAAAAAATAGCTTGTCTATATAATTTTTAAAATCATCATTTATATTAATTAACATATTTACATCATCTTTATTTATCATATAACCAGAATAATTAATATATAACTTTGAAAATTCTTCTACACATTTTACAGCTGAATAATAGGATGTGTATATCCTATTATTATTTAAATATTTTTTGCATAGTCCAATACTTTTTAGTAAATCTGATATATATACCATATTCCACTTTTCTCTATCAATATCTGGATAATATCTTCCACTATCATACTTTTCCGTTATATCCTTATCTTTTGAAAACACCAATTTAGATGACGCAAATATTCTATGAAAAAAGCCGCCCTTTATATCATTCTCGTTAAGAAGTACAAATTTACTTTTTCCCATAAGTTTTATATGAATAGGCACACCATTTTGCTCCATATAAATATTTTTTATATTATCCATTCTTTCTTTTATTATTACCAATAAATCTATATCAGATTCCTTCCATAAGTCCCCAGATACCATACTTCCAAATACCATAGTAGCAAGAACTTCTTCATTTAGCTTTAGTGATTCAACTATAGCCATATATGCTTTTTGATATTTTAATATATCGTTTTCCAAATTTTCACCCCCGAGTAATAATTACATCATATACTCATTGCATTTATTATAAACTTCATTATCAACTACTGCCACAATATGAGTTCCTTCGTTTTCGAAGTCTTCTTTCTTAACAATAGCTTTTTCATGAATATATGAAGCTATCTTTTGATCAGCATATGGTATTAAATATTCAACTTCTCTAGTTGTGCTAGGAATTCTTTCTACCATTTTACTCATAAGCAAATCTAAATTAACCTTATTTTTTGCTGATATTTCAATAATATCTTCCTCTTTTATACGTTCTTTTATAAGTTTTAATTTTTCTTCTGATAGTTTATCAATTTTATTTAATACTAGTATCTGAGTTTTATCACTCGCACCCAATTCCTTTAAAACTCCATTTACTGCTTCTATCTGCTCCATAAAAGTATCTGAAGCTGCATCAACCACATGCACTAATAAATCAGAATACACTACCTCTTCAAGCGTAGATTTAAAGGCTTCAACAAGATCATGTGGAAGTTTTCTTACAAATCCAACCGTATCTGTTAACACAGCTCTTCTCCCATCTACAAGATTAATTGCTCTAGTAGTTACATCTAATGTTGCAAAAAGCATATCTTTTTCAAGAACACTTTCTTTATTTACACTATCCAATGGTGCTGCTATTTCACATATTGCATTTCTTAAAGTTGATTTTCCGGCATTGGTGTATCCTACAAGAGAAATACACGGTAACTTTTCGGATACTCTTCTCTCTCTTTGTACTTGTCTTGTTGTTTTTATCTTTCTTAATTCCTTTTGAATTTCATACACTCTTTCACTTATATGTCTTCTGTCAATTTCTAGCTTCTTTTCACCTGGTCCTTTAGTTCCTATACCTCCACCTGTTCTTGAAAGCACTTTTCCAAGTCCCATAAGCCTTGGCATTCTGTATTTAAGCTGTGCTAATTCAACTTGAAGCTTAGACTCCTTTGATCCAGCCCTTCTTGCAAATATCTCTAATATTAATGTGGTTCTATCAATAACCTTTAGTCCTATGGCTTCTTCAAGATTCCTAACTTGTGCTCCAGAAAGTTCATCATCAAAAATTATAACATTTGCGTGATGAACTTGGGTTAATAATCTTATCTCATCAACTTTACCTTTTCCTATAAAATATGCATTATCTATTTTTTCTTTTTTCTGTATAACCTTTTCAACTGCTAAAACTCCACATGCATCTGCAAGTTCTTTTAATTCCTCTAGACTTTCCATAGTATCTACTCCTACTATTATTGCCCTTTCAGAATCATCATAATCAAGTTTTAAATTACTAATATGATTTTCAGCATAATTAATTTCATCTATGAACTTAAAATTTATAGCCTCTTCTATACTTATAGAATTATAAAGCTTTGGAATTATTTTATTATTTTCCACATCACAAAATCCGATACTGACACCTGTAACATTCCCTTCAAGTGCTCCAACTGCAACTATAGCATCCAATCTGGAATTTAATAATGATGATATATCTATATCAGAAAACCTAGGATTTCCACTAGGATGTGTATGTATTATTCTAATTCCTGATAATTTTCTTTCTTTTAAATTAAAAAGAGGTGTTTCAACACTCCTTGCGTCTCCAATCGATACACTTAAAATTTTACCTTTTCTATCAATTGCAACACTTATTTCTCTTTCGATTAAATTAGTTACCCTGCATATTAAATTTATAATTTCAATTGTAAAAATACTTTCTTTTGAATACATATCATATAATTTTTCAAGTTCATTAATTAAAGAGTTTCTTACTCCCTGTGTATTTCCTGATATCATAATTCAAGTTCCTCCTTAAGTGTTAAATATATAAGTTGTGCAATTTCTAATACCTTCTGACTTTTAAAATATCTAGAATGGAATATATTAAGTAGTGATATTTTAGAAGCCACAATGTAAACTTTATTATAACGTATATATATCATACATTATATCATTTTTATCTGCAAATTTATACAAATCTTAAATCACATATATTTAAGGTATATTAAATCCAGAATTTTTAAGATTTAAACCTAAAGCCGAATTCGGTATTTTGCCTACTATTACAGTTTCTGATACTGGTATTTCATTTTTAATTTCTATATCATCATAGGACATTGGAATCATAACCCTTACTTTAGTTTTAACCAAAATCATTATTGTATGCCTTGTTTGATTAATTCCAGCTCCTTCAAATTTTGATACATAACTTGTTTCAACATTTCCTATTTGCTGTGCTTTAATAGTAAGCTTAGGCCCCATATATGCTAACATATTATTCTTTAAAATATAGCCTAAAGGTACTTTAATTCCTATCTCTCCTAATTTTTTAATATCATATTGAGCCTCCAATGCCAAATCACAAGCTAATTTGTTTAATTTTACTGTATTTGCTTTCATCATAACTATATTTCCCTCATTATCTTTTTCTATTTCTATTATTTTATTATAGTCATAATTCTTATTATATACTTCTGACATATTTTTATTTACTATTTCGGTAATTTTCGACTTTATGTCTGAATTTGCTGTCTGCATTATTACAGGTGTTATTAATTTATCAAAGCTATATATAAGGCTATTGAATAATACTAACATAAATGTTAATATTATTATAATAACTAACTTTGATTTCTTTCCGCTAATATATACCACCTCTTTCCATATTTGTGCAATGTTTTTTTAATTTATTAAAAAAACATTTCACAAAACAATTTTTTTATATTAAATAACTATTAATTATATGGAAGATTATTTAACTTTAGTTTATAATATGGTTAGCTACACAAAAATATTATTTCAAATCAAAAATGATAGTATTGTTTTAGAATATAGCAATTTGTTATTATATCAATGTGTGGTATAATTATTCAACATAGTTTAATACTTTTAAGGAGGAAGTTATGTCTGATAATATTAAGACTAACAGTAAAAATAGATCTGTTAAAAGAACAAAAAAAGTGAAGAAAAAAAAGAAGTTTGGCTTCTTTAAAAAACTATTTACTGTTCTGTTTTGCCTTTTTATTTTATTATCCGTGGCTGCTGCTGGGGTTATATTTGCAGTAATAAAAACGGCTCCAAACTTAGATGTAAATGGTACAATATTAAATTTGGATCAGCCTTCGCAATTATATGATGACAACAATAATGCAATGGATACTGTTGTAACAAGTCAAAAACGTTATGTTGTAAGTATAAATGATATACCAAAAAATTTATCAAATGCCTTTGTAAGCATTGAAGATGAACGTTTTTATAAACATAACGGTATAGATACTAAAAGAATACTAGGGGCTTTTTACAATGATATAAAATCAAAGCTTCACAAACAAAATAATATTCAAGGTGCATCAACTATAACTCAGCAGCTCATAAAAAATAGAATGTTTTTAAATGATTCAATAGCGAATAGACTTTCATTTAAAAGAAAAATTCAAGAAGCTTATTTATCTATAGAACTTGAAAACAAATTAAGCAAATCCCAAATACTTGAAGCATACATGAATACAATTTTTCTTGGTGGTCAAGCCAATGGAGTAGAGGCTGCATCAAGGCAATATTTTAACAAAAGCGCTAAAGATTTAAATTTGATAGAATGTGCATTTATTGCAGGACTTGCACAAAGTCCATCTGCATACTATCCGTTCTATGGTAATGCAGCTAAAAATCCAAATATATATTTAGATAGAACAAAGCTAGTTTTATATAAGATGAGACAAAATAATTACATAGATTTTGCAACTTACCAAAATGCTATAAATGATCTTAATAGCAACAAATTAGCTTTTTCACAGCAAAAAATAGCTAATAAATACACTTACGAATGGTTTTCTATACCAGTCGTAAACCAAGTAAAGCAAGATTTAAAATCTCAGTATCATTACACTGATGAAGAAATAGATTCTCTGCTTCGAGATGGTGGACTTAAAATATATACTACTATGAACACTAACATGCAAAATAATGTTCAATCTATAATTAATAATAACAATACATTAAAAAGTGTATCTTACTCTGACAAATATAATATAGTTCAACCAGAAGCTGCTGCCACTTTATTTGACTATCATACAGGAGAAATAAAAGCTATTGTTGGTGGTAGAGGCGATCAACCTCCTACTTCCTTTAATAGAGCAGACTCTAGTAGTTATCTACGTTCTGTAGGTTCTAGTATAAAACCTCTTACAGTTTATGCTCCAGCAATAGATACTAAACTAGCTACAGAAGACACCATGATTAACGATTCTCCACTTTCAGCTGATGTTGCTGAAAAATATGGTTCCAATGGAACTCCATATAATCCTCATAATGATGACTACAATTTTATGGGTCCAGTAAATTTAAAAACTGCCATGAAAAACTCAATAAACCTTGTAGCAATAAAATTAGAGGATAAACTTGGTCTTTCAACAGGAGCTTCTTACGGTGAAAAATTTGGTCTTAATTTAAATAATAAAGACAAAGGTAGTATTGCAGCCTTATCACTTGGTGAAATTGGTGGATCTAATACCACTACTATGGCTGCCGCTTATGGTGTATTTGGAAATAATGGATTATATTCAGATCCTAAATTATATAGAAAAGTCATAGACAAAACAGGAAAAGTACTTTTAGAAAATACTTACTCAACTAAAAAGGTTATCTCACCTCAAGCTGCCTACATAATGTATGATTTATTAAAAGGCCCAGTTAGCTCAGGTGGTACTGGTAGTAACGCTAACTTTGGTGATATGCCAGTTGCTGGTAAAACAGGTACTGCTTCAGATTCTAAAAACTTATGGTTTTGTGGTTTAACTCCATATTATTCTGCTGCTGTTTGGGTTGGAAATGATAAGCCATCTAAACTTAGCTTAGGAAGTAATGATGTTGCTGAAATATGGGGAGAAATAATGAAAATGGCTAATGCTAGCTTAACCGTTAAAGATATCGAAGTACCAGGTGGCGTAACTAAGATAGGTGATTCTTACTATATAGACGGTACTAGTCCATCTAATTTAAGTGAAGATGAACAGCCTTCGAAGACTACAACTAATGCAAATAACAATACTAATACTACTAATACTACAGTGCCAAGTACTAACACTCAAGCTGCACCTAATAACAATGTTACTAACCCAAATACTACTAATAACAATGCAACTAATACTACAGTACCTAATACTACTGAACCTAATAACTCTAACCAACCACCTGTTACCCCTACACCTTCTACTAATACTGATACCAATACTACTAATACTAATACCAATACACAAAATAGCCAAAATCAAACTAACAATAAATAAAAATAGGCTGTGCAAGATCTTGCACAGCCTATTTTTATTTTTCATAACTATTAATAATTAGCTTTACTGCTGCTGTAAGTATTGGGCATCCTTTACTTAAATCATCATTGCCATCCATCTTTCCAGGATCTCCTATCCCAATAATTACAGGTACATCATTAGGATTTATGGTATTTATTGTATCCCCTATAATTATTCTATTATCCTTTTCGTTTCCATACTTATCCACAGCATGTTTTATAATATTTCCCCATTTATCTATTGAATAGTCAACTCTTATACCACTTCCAGCAGAATTTGATGCCACTGCTACTATTCCCATTAATATTACTTCTTGACTTTTTATAATTGTTTGTATTATTTTTTCTCCATTTCCACGTCCTATATCACCTCGGTCATCTACCATTATGATTGTAGGATCTTCTTTTGCACATTTAATAAGCTTTATAACTTCCTCTCCGTTAATTTTACTTGGATTACCGCTTGAAATAGAAATACAACGTCCATTTATATTTTTAGCTACCCTCTCAGCAGCCTTTTTAGCAATTTTATCTCCATCTGTTAATATTATAATTTTATGTTTCATTTATAATTTTTCGTTTTTGAGTTAAATAATAAAGCCATTAAATATCCAAAAAATACTGCTCCAGTAATTCCTGCTGCTGTACCTTTTATACCACCTGTAAATGCTCCTATAATTCCATCTTTGTCTACCTCTCTAATGGTTGCTTTTGCAAGAGAATATCCAAAACCAGGAAGAGGCACTGTAGCACCAGCTTTACCATATTTAACAATAACATCATATATATCGAGCGCTCCTAATATTACTCCTATAGTAACAAGAGAAACAAGTATCATAGCTGGTGTTATGGAGAACTTATCCATTAGTATTTGTACAATAACACACATGGCTCCTCCAACTAAAAAAGATAATATATAATTACTCATTTTTCATCCCTCCAAACTCAATAGAAACAGCGTGTGCAATTCCCGGTATAGATTCACCCTGAAGATTTGAAGTTGTACTCATAAGTGCTCCTGTGGATATTAGAAGAGCTTTCTTTATTTTTCCATTAAGCATATTCTTATATATATATCCACAATCTACAACTGCTGAACATCCACAACCACTTCCTCCTGAATTCGTATCCTGTTCATCGCAGTCAAATATTTTTTCTCCACAATCTATATAAACATTACTCATATCATATCCATACTCTTTTTTTAAGAGTTCTTCCGTTATCTTTTTTCCAACTGTTCCAAGGTCACCTGTAGCTATAACATCATAATCCTGTGGGGTTCTACCTGTATCTTGAAAATGCTGTTTTATAGTATCTACAGCTGCCGGTGCCATTGCTTCTCCCATACTATCAGGACTTGTTATACCATAATCTTTAACCTTACCTGCTGTTACAAACGTTATGTAAGGAAAATTTCCTTGTCTTCCAAGAAGCATTGCCCCTGCTCCCGTTACAGTCCACTGTGCATATGGCTTTCTTTGACTTCCATATTCAAGTGGATACCTAAATTGTCTTTCAGCAGCCGAGAAATGAGATGAGGTAGCTGCTACTGTATAATCTGCAAACCCACCATCCATAATCATTGCTGCAATACTCAATGATTCCGTCATTGTAGAACATGCTCCATATAGTCCATAAAACGGTATTTTTACATCCCTTGCAGCAAAACTTGAAGATGTAATTTGATTTAAAAGATCTCCTGCAAATAAATAATCTATATCCTTTTCAGTTAAATTTGATTTCTTTATAACCTCTGTAATTACTGTATATAGCATATTACTTTCTGCCTTTTCAAAGCTCTCTTCTCCATTCATATCATCACTTAAGATTATATCGAAATAATCTTTAAGTGGTCCATTACCTTCTTTAGGACCTACCATAGATACTGCCGAAATTATTCTTGGTTTACTGTCAATTCTTACTGTTTGAGAACCCAATCTCTTTTTCAAATTAGTCACCCTATTTCATTAAATTAATTAGATAGTATATTATCCCAACAATAACTGAAGAACTTAATCCATATACAAGTACTGGTCCTGCTATTGTAAACATTTTAGCACTTACACCAAAAACAAATCCCTCTTTTTTAAACTCTATAGCTGGAGCAACTATTGAATTTGCAAAACCTGTTATAGGAACTATACTTCCTGCACCTGCTATATTTGCGATTTTATCGTATATACCTATACCTGTTAAAAAGGCTCCTATAAATATAAGTGTTGTAGACGTGTACATGCTTAAATCCTCAGCTGGTACACCATATCTTGAAAAAATATCAGAAATAAATTGACCTACATCACAAATTATTCCTCCTATTAAGAATGCACCTATACAATTCTTTAAGGTATTAGGTTTTGGTTTTGCAGCTTTGGCTAAATTATTAAAATCAGTTTTAATTTTCTCCTCTGGTACCTCCATGTATTTTTCACTCCTTATATGTTTTATTTATTTCTAGTGTTTGCACTTAACTTATTTTTTAAACAAAAAAATAGTATACACTTAATTGTGCATACTATTTAGTTAGCTTTTCCCTTATAGCTTTCAATATTCTTTTCTCTATTCTCGAAACTTGAACTTGGCTTATTCCAAGCATACTAGCAACCTGTGTTTGAGTTTTATCCTTAAAATATCTAAGCATTATTATTTGTTTCGATTTTTTATCTAAATTTTTTATAATCTGCTTAAGTACAATCTTATCTATAACTTCCGAATCTTCTGAATATGGTTCACTTAATTTATCTATTAAAAGCACAGGTGAACCATCATCTTGATGAACAACATCATATAAATATTGCATACTCGTGGTTGATTCTGTTGCCATTATTATCTCTTCTTTATCTATTCCCGAAAATTCAGACAGTTCTTCTATTGTAGGTTCTCTGTTTAACTTTTTTACTAGTTTTTCTCTATCATAGTGAAGTTGTCTTGCCGTACTTTTTACACTTCTACTAACTTTTATTATACCATCATCTCTTAAAAATCTCTTTATTTCACCCATAATCATGGGAACTGCATAAGTAGAAAATTTAACTTTATATTCCGAATTAAAATTGTTAACGGCTTTTACAAGCCCCATACAACCTATTTGAAAAATGTCATCATACTCGTAACCTCTATTTAAAAATTTTCTACTTATAGCCGATACTAGAGGAAGATTGTTTTCTATAATTTTATTTAAAGCTTCTTTGTTTCCTTCTTGAACACTTTTTATCAATTTCTCGTTATCGTTATAATTATGCTCTTCTTTTTTTAAAGTATTTTCTTTTCCCATAACATTAGCTTCCCCGCTATTTCCCTCCTCCATTAATCTGATTCAACAATATCAAATTTCTTTTTCATTGTAATCCTGGTTCCCTTCCCTTTTTCCGATTCAACTTTTACATTATTCATAAAACTCTCCATAACTGTAAATCCCATTCCAGATCTTTCTAAATCCGGCCTTGATGTATACAGGGGTTCCATTGCCTTTTCTATATTTTCAATTCCTATTCCTTCGTCTATAACTTCAATAGTCAATTCTCTATCTTTTATTGATGATACTATAGTCACTATTCCCCCTTTGTTCTCATATCCATGAATAATCGAATTTGTAACTGCTTCAGATACCGCCATTTTTACATCTTCAATTTCTTCTAATGTTGGATCAAGTTGTGAAGCAAAAGCTGCTACAGTAACTCGTGCAAAACTTTCATTTTCAGATTTTGCTAAAAATTTTAGTTCCATTTTATTTTCTAACATTGAAATCCCCCCATTAAATATTTCTGACAGCTTTATCTAAACTGGCATAAATGTTTATTATCTTAAGCATTCCAGACAACTCAAAAATTCTTTTGACAGATTCTTTTGGTCCAACTACACATATATTACCACCGAATGATGTGAGCTTTTTGTATCTTCCTATTACCACTCCAATTCCTGAGCTGTCCATAAATGTAACATTAGAAAAATCTAAAATTACATTCTTATATCCTTTGAATTTTATATGATCATCTATTTTATTTCTAATTTCTTCTGAGCTATGATGATCTAATTCTCCAATTATAGATACTACAAGTTTACCATCGATATCCTTAAAATCCAAATTCATAATCAATTCCCCCTGAAAATATAAATCACTTGTACTAACTATTTATTCTATATGCTTATCCAAATTCCTTTTTTTATATAATAAGTTTATATTTGTATTTTTGCCAGTTTATTTCTTTTTTATTCACTTATCTCAAAAAAAAAATCGGAATAAAAATTAATTATCCCGATTTTTCTTTAAGTTAGGTTATGTATTATACCTATTTCTTTTTTAGTAAAATCAAACTTTTTATAAAGCGTTTCTTCATCAAACTTATTAGTATTCATTAAGATATCTGGAATACATAATTTCATAAGCGTATTTGGATAATACTCATATATATTTTCTCCAAGCTTTTTAGCAAAGGTTTTAAAATAAAATTCGTAAGTTTTACTGTTTAATATGTTTATTAAATATTCATAAGTAAATTTACTATTATCTTTTAAAACAAGACAATATACATCTGCACTAAAATAACTCTTCTTGTCTATTGCAAATCTATTTTGAGAAGCCTTATAAGGAAAAATTATCTTCTTTTTTTCAAACACCTGACTTTTTCTCCCCCACTGTAGTTGATACCACTTTCTTATGCCTTTCTTACATTCACGTCTCATTTCAAGCTTATCTTTATACTTGCTAATATAGTTTATAGCATTAGGATATTTGGATACTTCATCAATAAAATCTGAATATATTATATACAAATCACTTTCAGTCACTTTGTTTTCTCTTACATTTTTGTTTTTAATCCATCGTCTTATTATTTCTTCTTCTATTTTCTCTCTTAATATTGTTTCTTTATCTATTATGAATGCTTTATCACATCCAGTGATTATTCCTTGGTAACTAATACAAACATCATTTAATGTTAATACACTATTTTTTTCAATTTTGTTTATTATACTGATTTCCTCATTATTTCTAAGTATCCATCTACCTTTATCTAATGCTTTCATATTGACATAAAATTTTTCAATACCTTCTTTATGTCCATAGAAAAGCGAAGAATAAAATTCTTCCTTTTTGCTATTCTTCATGACCTTTGGTTTTATTACTTCTGTACTTTGCTCAGAATTTTTGCCATTATTTAAAAAAATCATTACTGCATCTATACCTGCATTTTTAAATGGCCTAATTCCATAAAAGTCAACGATTTTATATATACTACAGCTTTCAGCTAAAATTCCTCTAAGCTCTTCACCACTTTGAGATTCTAAAAAATATCTTGAAGTTATAAATCCAAGTTTTCCATTCTTTTTTAAGCATGTTATGGATTTTTCAAAGAAACAATATGATATATCCCCCTTATCTTTATAAGATGGATACATACTTTTTAATACTATTGAATAATTTTTATCTATTGCCTTTAATCCTACATAGGGTGGATTACTTAAAAAGACATCAAATTTATTTGTTATATCATCCAAAAGGAAATCTCTGCATAAAAAATTATTTGAAAAGCATTGAGTTTTATAAAATAAATCTATATTAAGTACTTTTATTGCGTTTAAATCAACATCATAACCAAACAAATTATACTTTATTATATGATTATTTATATTATCTTTTTTTAGTGTTAAATTGTTTAAATCATTTATTTTATCTAAATTTTTTACGTATATATTTTTTAAATACATAAAACATGGTATTATTATGTTTCCACATCCACATGCAGGATCTACTATTTTCAAAAATGGATTTTTTATTATTTCTTCTTCCTTAATAGTATTATTTATTATGTAATTTGATATTTCAAGAGGAGTATATACCACTCCTCTTTCTTTCTTTTTCGCTATAAAATTATAGTATGTTTCAGAAAAACTATCCTCTATAAGTAAATCTGATTTACACTTATTTATGATTTCTATTTTTTCTTCTTTATTTAAAGTGCCTCTTATTTCATTATATATATTATTTATTTTACTTAAAAATTCATCTATCATATTTTCTCCAACTTTAATTATATCCGCTATATATTTAAATATACTTCACTTAATATTTTCTCTTTCCACTCTTTACTACTTTTAATTAAATTTCTACAACTTTTTTCTAATTTTTCTTTCGTTTTAATATCATTTATAGAACCTATATTTATTTTTATATTTAATATTGACGTTTCTATAGCTGCATCTGCCATTATTGCTGCTGCTGCTGCATCAGTTATTAAATTTTTATTACCATATTTTGCCGAAATCAAAATCAGTTCAAAAAGCTCATTTACATTTTGAGCTATATTCTCTGGCACCTCTGCTGCAAATTTTGAAGCTTCTTGTATGGACTCATGTCTATATATTTTTTCCTCCTCAGTATCCTTTGGAAGCTTATAACTTTTTATTATTTTTGAAAAAGCCTCTGCATCTCTATCTATTCCTGTCAAAAAATAATCTTTGAGCTTGTCTGATTTTTTCAAACTCTCTTTTATCATTTTTTTTATTTCTTCATCATAATCATTATACTTCTTTTTACCTACAGTAAAATTAAGTACCATACAATTTAAAGCTGCTGAAAGTGCTGCTGAAAGTGCTGCTGCCCCACCACCTCCGGGAGTTGGCTTCTCAGACGCAAGTTCTTTTATAAATTCTTTTACTGATATATTTTCTAACATAATGTCCCTCCAATACATTTATACAAATCCCTATATTATTTTGTCACTTTTCCATAAAAACTATAATTATGTTTTTAATTTATATTGTATCACGTTTTACTAATAAAAAAAGTATATTTGATGAAAATAGGAGCAGGAGTGTAATTAAAAACTCCTGCTCTTATTTATTATTTCATGACAAGATGTTTCTTTTCTGAATATGGCATACTCCAATAGTTTCTAAAAATATGATTTTCTATATCCTTTGCCTCATAATGAGCTTTTGACTGCTCTACCTCACCTACTGGTGTCATTGCAACTATAGAGTACTTTTCTGGAATTCTAAGTTCTTCTTTTACCTTTTGCTCATCAAAGGAAGCAATCCAACAAGTACCATATCCCTCATTTGCAGCTGCCAGAACAAAGTGTTCCATAGCAATAGCACTGTCCACTAAATAGTATTCTTTTCCATTTATATGACCAGATTCACTTGGATCTCCAACTATAATAGCTAAAATAGGAGCATCCTTTACAGCATTTTTAGCTTCTTCATCACTATTTATAATCAAATTTGCAACTGCATTCTTTTTACTTTCATCATCTACAACAATCAAGCTATATGATGTTTTATTTTTCCACGAAGGTGCCATCATGGCAGCATTAAGCATATTATCTAATTTAGGAGTAGCCACAGGAACATTTTTAAATTTCTTCGTACTTACTCTAGACTTTATTACTTTATAAAAATCCATAAACTCACACTCCTTTCGAATATATTTTGTGTAAAGCAAAAATTTTTATGTACTTTTATTTAAGTATCTTTTATACAAAAGTAAAATTCCTAAGTTTACATTTTTTAACTTAGGAATTTTACTTTTTATTTTACATATTTTTTTATATCTATAATATCTAGTGTATTTTTATCACTTTTAAAACCCTCTAATATATATTTGAATAGTGCTAATGGCTCTTTTCGTAGAATTATTCTCCCTATAGCCTCAATGTATATGTATAATCCAAATATTAGTCTTTGATATACCTTAGAATTTCTTCTTACAAATATAACTCTATTCCTATTTAAATATGCATAAGAAAGACTTCCAAATTTATTTATAGTAGCTGATCCCTTATGATAAATTCTACTTCCATAAACGCATAAAATTTTATATCCTGCTTGTATGGCTTTAACACAGAATTCTGTCTCTTCAAAAAATAGAAAGTAATTTTCAGGAATCAATCCCACTTTTTCAAAAATCTCTCTCTTGACTAAAAAACATGCTCCTTCTAAATAATCTACATAAATATCTTTCTTTTCTATGTCATTGTAATTTTTACCCTTAAAGTATCTTCTAGCAGCTGCAAAACACAAATTTATATGCGCTCCCATTCCTTGAATAATATCCTTTTTATAATAATCACATATACAAGATCCAACTATACCAATGTCACTTTTTTCTTGTATCTTTTCAACTAATCTACTCAAAAAATCTTTTTCAACTACAACGTCATTATTTAGTATACATATGTATTCCGCATCATTTTTTAGTGCATATTTTATGCCTATATTATTTCCATTTGCATAGCCAAGATTTTTCTCGGATTCTATTATATTATATGAAGGTAATTTTTCTTTTAACTTCATATAAGAATCATCTGTAGAACAATTATCTACTAACACAATTTCATAATTATCGTATTCTATGTCCTCTACACTTTTTATACATTCTATAGTATCTTCATAAGCGTTATAATTTAAGATTATTATAAATATTTTAGGATTTTTAATCATTTACACTCTTACCTCTTATTTCAGTTATCTTTTTATATAAAATCTCTGTAATCTTGTTCCAACTATACTTTTTTCTCACAAACTTTTCAGTGCTTTCTCCAAATATTTTAAGTTTATTACTCTTTATCATTTTAGTAAGTATTTCAGTAAGTACTTTTGAATCTTTAAACGGAATCAATTCTCCATTACTATTCTTAATTATTTCAGAAGCTATTCCAACATCTGTAGATACTATTACATCTCCAAATGCTCCAGCTTCAATTAATGAAAAAGCAAAACTTTCATATTCAGATGTTAAGCAAAATATTTTTGCCTTCCTATACTCTTCAAAAAGCTCAGTTCTATTATAAATCGGTCCTTTAAATTCAATATACTTTTTTTCACCAGCATATTTTGAAAAAAATTCTTTGATATATCCCTTAAACTTTTCATCAATAGGTCCTACAAATATAAGCTTCCAATTAGATCTAATTTCTTTATTAATGTCTTTAAATGCATTTATAAGAGTGTCCATAGATTTTTCAGGACTTCCTATTCTTCCTACTGTTATAATTATATTTTCCTTAGTACTATAATCAACATCTTTTTCAAAAATTGATTTATCAAAATCCAATCCGTTCGAAACATTAAGCAATTTACCTTTATAAGTTGGAAGTATATTTTGGAATTTTTCAAATATATCTTCCTGTTCTACTCCTATTATATCAACTTTTTTAAAATAGGAATTTAAAATAATTCTTTCAAAAAACTTTAAATTTTGAAGTTTTACTACAAGTTCATTAGAACAATCTAATTTCAAGAATATGGTACCTTTCTTATTAAAAAATTTATATAAAAATGCATATACAACAGACTTAAATGTGACATGAAATATTTGAAGCACATCTATATTTCTTGCTTCTTTCTTTAAGTACTTAAATATATTTATAAAATGCTTATGCTTTCTTTCTATAAAATGAATTTTTAATCCTTTTACTTCACTTTCAAGATACTCGTACTTATCATTATTATAACATGCCACACATGAATCTACATTGTAAAGTTTATTAAGCTTATAGGCAAGCATACCTACATCTTTTATTAAATGAACATTCTTTGCTTCAGGATAAAGCACACAATATTTCATAAAATCAACTCTTTCTCACAGCAAATTTTTTTATATCCGCAACTGTAAAATATCTAAATAAGATAATAAAAACCAAATAAATAAGCGCACTTATTACTATATTAAAAATAATATTCACATTAAAATATTTCAATATATATGTAACTAAAGACATTGCCATACATGGAACTAATATTTTTAAAAATAATGTGTACTTTGAAACTTTAATTACTTTATCCGAATAATATTTCATAATTAAAATAGTAATAACTTCAGATATAACAGTAATTAACGCTGCCACATTCATACCAAATTTAGGTGTAAGAATCAAATTTACAATTAGATTGAACAAAGATGATACAACTACTGCTTTTAAATATTTTTTTTCCATATTAAAGGCATTTAGTCCATATGCATATATCTCTCTAATGAACAATATAAGACTATATATTAAAAGTATTGAAAATGGCATATATGCACTTTCATAGGTATTTCCAAATAACAATATTATTATTTCCTTTGATAAAATGATTCCACCAAAAACTATAGGAACAATTACTGCTATTATTACTTTTGAAACATTCTTAATTAAATCACCTAAAGCAGTGGTGTCTTTTTCATTAAAATACCTTATCATAAGTGGAAACACTACTCCAAATATTATAGTCACAATATTTGTTAAAAACGATATTACATAATATGCCGATGCATATATTCCTGCAATAGAACTTCCCCAAGAAAATCTTATTACAATTCTATCAACATTGACATTTATTGTTGCAAGAACACCTGCTACTAAAAACGGCCAGCCATATACAGAATACTTCTTTATTCCTTTAAGGCTTATTTTCAAATTAACTTTTAACTTTTCTCTAAAAAAATACACATAAAACTGATAAATAGTTGCAATTAAAAGTCCCACTACTGTAAAAATAGCATAATAATTAATCTGGGATGGATTTTTTAAGAACAAAACTATTAAAATAAATGGTATTAGGCTTTTTAACACATTATATACTGCATTATATTTCATTTCTTGAATACCATTATAAACCCAGTCTATGCATAATGCATTTGGTAGAAGCGTTACACTATACAAAACCAATAACCAAGCTATACTTTTAGAATTGAAAGACAAAACTACAGCTAATAGTAATATAATAAGAAAACTAATTAAAAAGACTATTATTCTAAAAAGTGTTATTTCTCCAACAATATCTTTAATATTATCTTTATTTTTAGAAATTTCTCTTGTTCCATAAGTTTGAAGACCAAATAATACAACAATGGAAAAGTACAGTAAAATAGCCTGTACTGTTGTTATATCTCCAAAACCTGATTTTCCCAATACATGTGCCGCATAAGTACCTGTAAAAAAAGTAAAAAATTGTGCTACCAGAGTGGAAAAACCCATTGAAAAGAAATTTTTAGCTACTTTATTCATAAAAACCATCCTTATGTATAATGAAACCACTTAACCTTCTCACTTAATATACATGGAGTTAAGTGGTTCATATTATATATATTTTTTTTACTTTTGAAGTAATTCTATATATTCCTTTAAAGATTCTTTCCAATCTCTTGTTATATCTCCTGTTGTAAGCTCAAGCATATAATTTCTAAGTACTGAATATTTTGGCCTTTTAGCTGGTCTTGGGAATTCTTCTGTAGTACATGGATTTACTTTTACATCTATTCCTGTTAATCTAAATATTTCTACTGCAAAGTCATACCAAGAACATACCCCCTTACAAGTACAATGGAATGTTCCATAATTCTTCTCATCCACTAGCTTAAGTACTACCCTAGCTAAATCTACTGTGCTTGTAGGTGTTCCAACTTGGTCATGTACAACTTTAAGTTCATCATGATTTTTTCCAAGACTTATCATTGTCTTAACAAAATTATTTCCATCTCCATAAAGCCATGCTGTTCTGACTATGTAATATTTAGGATTTAATGCTTTTACAAACTTTTCTCCTTCAAGCTTAGTTTTTCCATAAGCTGACTGAGGGTTCTCTTCATCAAATTCGCATATAGGAGCTTTTGCTTCTCCGTCAAAAACATAATCTGTTGAAATTTGCACTATTTCAGCTCCAACATTGTACGCTGCTGCTGCAAGATTTTTAGGTCCTATAGCGTTTATTTTGTAGGCTAAATCATATTGTTCCTCGCATTTATCTACTGCAGTATGAGCCGCACAATTGATTACAACCTCTGGCCTTTTTTCTTCAAAAAACTTATTTACAGCCAAAACATCAGTTATATCTAAATCTTGTACATCTGTAGGTATAACTTCTACATCTCTTCCTTTTAATTGCTTTTGTATTTCTCTTCCTAATTGGCCATTTGCTCCTGTTATAAGTATTTTCATATGCTAAACCCTCCATTTAATTTATAATTTTTCTAAACTGTTCTAAATTATAATTATTACTTATATATATTCTTTTAAGTTCATAAAATCCATCTGACAGAGATGCGTTTCCCTCCTTAGTACATGCTGCTAATCTGTAGCCAAGCTTCTTTGCTATCTCCATAGTATCTTTATTATATTTTCCAAATGGGTAAGCTAAATAATACTCCTGTTTATGTAGAATACCTTCAAGCCTTTCCTTTGAACGTTTTAATTCACTATATTGATTGTCATAGGATAAAAGAGACAACTTTGAGTGACTTGCTGCATGTGATTCTACAGCTATATTGTTTTTTGAAAGTTCCACTATTTCTTTGTCTGAAAGATATGGACACGTATTTATTAAATCTGTTATTGTAAATATTGTTGCCTTAAACCCTAATTCCTTAAGTACAGGATATGCATTCACATAATTATCTTCGTAACCATCATCAAAGGTTATAAGTATTGGTTTTATAGAAAAAGGTTTCTTATTATTCATAAATTCATAGAGTTCATCAAAACTTATAGGAGTATATCCACTTTGCTTCACTATTTCCATTTCACTCTTGAACTTTTCTTTTGAAACCTTAAGTTCATCTCCTTTACCATCCTCAATCCAATGATACATTAAAATTGGAATTCTAAGGTTCTTGCTCTGTTCATCATAAAGCTTAAGTTCCTTTTCTCTAAGTAAAGCTTCTTTCTTTTTCAGATTAATATTTCTTTGCTTTACCTTAGAAAATTCTTTAGCATAATTAGCCTTCTTTTCATTGTATGAAAAAAAGCTAAAACCTAATATAAACAATACAAACACTATAAACATAGAAATTGTAACATACTTTTTTTTATTTTCCATAACACATAATATTTAGTGAACTGCCACTAAACTAATTCATCACCTTTCTCACTAATTTATTATGTATTATGCATTGTTTTTTACCAAATTATACATCTAATTTAAAGTTCTGTATTTAGAATATATTCCTATTATTTTCAAATCATCAATAAAAACTCTTTTAAATATCTTTTTAGGTTGCTTAAACATCCTATAGAACCATTCAAGACCAGCTTTTTGCATCCATACAGGTGCTCTTTTTAAATTCCCAGCCTCTATATCTATAGAAGCTCCTATTGCTAAAGATACGGGCACTTTAAGCTCATCTTTATATTTAGCTACAAATTTTTCTTGTTTAGGAGCACTTACCCCTACTGCTAATATATCTGGTTTTATATCATTTATCATTTTTATAATATATTCTATTTCATCTGGTTTTTTTTCGAAGCCAAAACTTGGTGAGTAAGTTCCTGCTATTTTAAGTCCTTTGTATTTATTCTTAAGGTTCTCTCCTGCCTTAAATGCAACTCCTTCTGCCGCGCCTAAAATAAATACTGTATATTCCTTTTCAGCAGCTAGTTTACAAACTGTTGGAAACAAATCAGAACCAGATACCTTCTCTTTTACTGGTGTTTTGAGCCACTTAGAAATCCAAACTAAAGGCATTCCATCAGTTAGAATTAAATCAGCATTATCATAAACTTTTTTAAATTCTTCATCTTTTTCAAGTCTTACAATATGATCCACATTAGGAGTAACTACATAGTGATATTTGCCATCATTTATAAATCCATCTATTATTTCAACTGCTTCTTTCATATTAACATTATCTATATTTGTATTTAAAAACTTCATTCTATACTTTGTCAATTTAATTCTGCCATAACTTTAGGCAGTTCACCTCCTTCTAAAAGTTAGTGTCTATCAGCCATTGCAACAAACATCCAGAAAAAAGAAGTAATTGCAGGAACAAATAAAAGATTATCTGAGAAATTCATAAACAAAAATGCGACAGTGGATGCAATAAAACCTAAATAGAATGACTTTTTAAGCTTTATATTTGTCTTTTTATATGTAGCATAAATTTTCAAAAACACATTAATAATAGCTGCTATAAAAAATATTTCTCCAAAAGCTCCAAGCTCCGATCCTATTTTCAAATATGAATTATGCACAGGAAATCTAGAATAATCAGCATATCTAAGCTCCGGATATTTTTTCACATAAGCATCGTAATTTGCAACATAATTTCCATTTCCAACACCTGACATAGGATGTTCCTTTATCATTTTTAATGCAGTCTTCCAAAGCTTTATTCTTGCTTCATTTAAGTTTTTATCATTTATTGACTTAAGTCTTGTCATTACTTGGGGAATAAACATTGAAATTCCACCTAATACGACTATTGGTACTATCAACTTTACACTATAAATTAAAGCCAAAACACAAAAACCTAATGCTAATCCTATAAGGGAATTTCTAGATCCTGTTAAAACAGCATTATATATAACTAAAACAGAAAGAATACTATAAAATGCTTTCTTTTTTAAATTCTTCTCAAAAATTGCAAACATAACAATAGGGAAAACGGCTAAAATCATAAATGCCGCCAAGGTATTAGGATTTCCAAAAACTCCTGCAATTCTTACCATTGTTACCCCGTTGGCTTTATAATCATATTGATGCGGAATTCCAAATCCAGTTATCTTCTGGAATACTCCATATATACTAGTACATGTTACCGATGCTACAAAACTAAAAACAAATCCTTTAAAATTCTTTTCTTCTTTATATCCTAAAGATAAAATTATATACATAATTATATACGAAAAAAATCTTAAAGACTCCTCTAGTGCTAGTGGCTTTTCTTTTGCATACGTTACAGAAATCATCATTACAATAAATAAAAGTACCAAGAAAAATAATGTTTTATCACCAAGCATTATATAAAAACATTCTTTAAATTTTTGTCTATTACTTATAATCTCCACTAAAAACAAAACAAAAATTATAAGCAGCAGCATATCGCTTATTGTAATATTATTATGTATTTTCAAATTGTAAGGAATAAGTGGATTTAAAAATATAAATAGACATATAAATAAATAATTAATTTTTTTTATGCTATCATTCATAAAAGGTTATTCTCCCCTTTTCAAAGTATTTACGTCAAACCCAAGACCTATTTTTATAGTATTAAAATATATTTTTATTATTGATAGTATGTACCTATCCCTTTTAAAAGGTAATAAAATAATATTTCCTATCATTCTAAATGTAAGTCCAAAAACCAAATTAATTCTAACCAATATTTCTTTAAATTTGCCGTGATTTTTCCTAAAATATTTTATCATACTTTTGTATCTTTCATAAAACGTTATATCTTTTATTTTATTGCTACTTTGTCCGATATAGTGTATTATCTCCCCATGAGGATAGTAGACAGCTTTAAACCCAGCTTTACTTGCTTGATAACAAAAATCTATTTCTTCATAATACATAAAATATCTTTCATCTAACATTCCTATTTTATCAATTACTTCTCGCCTCACAAGAAGTGCAGCTCCAACAAGTACCTGTACTTCACGTGGCTGATCTATCTTCTTAAAATTCATCATGTACTGCTCTACATCTTTGGAACCTATTTTCCCAGACATACCTAGAATCACTTTTTTTAATAAAGGAATCTTAAGTATATTTTTAAGCTTATATATATGATAGAATTCTCTTTTGAAGGTCGGAAAACCTGAAACTGAAGTCTGATGTGTCATATCTCTATTCAAAAGCTTCGGCCCCAAAAGACCAACTACTTTATTTTCATTCATATATTTAATCATCTTCTCTATTACATCTTTTAATAGAACAGTATCGCTATTAAGTAAAAATATGTACTTTCCACTACTTTGTTTTATAGCAAGATTATTTGCATAAGCAAATCCACCATTAACTTTACTTTCTATGAGTTTAACCCACGAGAACTCATTTTTCATCATTTTAACACTGCCATCTTTTGAGTCATTATCTGTTACTATGACTTCATATTCAACATTTTCCACTGTCTCTTTAATCGAATTAAGACAATTTCTTAATAGATCTTCCGTGTTATAGTTAACTATAATAATTGAAATATCCAATGTAATCATCCCTTCTAACCCTTTGATCCAACTCTATTTTCAGGCAGAATTACAAGTTTTATTAGTGCAATCATCATTAAAAATTTAACTCCAAGCCACACAACTGGATCAAGAATTAAATTTCTTTTATTGTTTTTCCTATAAAATATCCACATTGCCCTATAAAATTCATATGTAGCCTTATGACTAAGTTGTTTACTGCTTTCTCCCTTATAATGAATTATAGTTCCAACGGGACAATATCTAACTACATATCCTTCTCTCCTTGCACGAAGACACCAATCCATCTCTTCTCCATACATAAAAAACTCTTCATCTAAATAACCTATTTTTTCAATAACCTCTTTTTTCATCATCAAATATGAACCTGACACTGAATCTACATCTATGAAGTCATCAGGTGATGCATAAGTTAAATTATACCTTGTAAACTTTTTATTGTTCTTAAATATCTTACTAAGTCCAAAAATTTTATAAAAAGCATCTTTTGGCGTTGGTATCATCCTTCTACATGCAAGTTGAAGTGTACCATCTGGATTTAACACCTTACAACCAGCAACTCCAACCTTCTTGTCTTCCATAAGGCATTTATAAGTTTCACCAATTACATTTCCATTAACAACCGTATCTGGATTTAGTAGAAGCACTGCTTTACCTCTGCTTACTTTTATTGCTTTATTATTACCAGCCGCAAAACCACTATTCACTTTACTTTCTATAAAAACAAAGTCTTTCTTGCCTACAAATTTTTCTTTTATAAATTCCGCACTATTATCTGTAGACTTATTATCTACTAGAATAACCTCAAATTTAATTTCTTTAGTATTATCATATATAGAATTAATACAAGGTGCTAAGAACTTTTTCGCATTATAATTTAATATTATCACACTTAGATCATACTCTAACATATATCTTCTCCTAACATACATATCACGTTTAAACTCAAAACAAATTATTAACATTTAATTTCTACTTAAGTTATAGTATTTAATGCGTAACACAGTAAATTATAACATAAAACCAAATTTGTTGTATAGGCAAATATGCAATCATGATGTCAACTTTGTAATGATTAATTATTACAGGAAATTTTATTTGTAAGCAATTCCATAATATTGTAAATTATGAGTAAAGTTTTTGCCCAAATAAAATCTAATTAAAGCTTGTCCTCACAGGATCCTCTTAATGCTGTATTCTTCAAAATAAAATAGACAAATATTAGTGATTGTTGTATAATAATTTTGTTTTAAATAATATATATATTAATAATTTTAAGGAGCGCTGAATTGATGACTACTAATAAGAAATGGTTAAAATACAATCTAATGGCATTTATTAGTATTTCGATATTGATGCTTATTAGCAATTATCAAATATTAAGATTTCATATTGTTATGATAGCCGATGCTGTTAATGGATCTTTACCTATAATTACTTTTATTTCAGATTCCATAAGACACTTTTCATTACCTCTATGGAATCCTATGCTTTATTATGGGTATCCAGAATACTCCCAACTAGGCTGTCCGAATATGTGGTATCCTATCGTCTTTTTATTATCTATATTTGTAAAAAATTCTATGCAAATAGTTAATCTAAGTTATGTAATACATAGAATATTAGCTGGATATTTTATGTATAGTTTTGTAAAGTACCTAATTGTCGAAAAAAATCTCAAAAAGAGTAAGGATGGCGCAGCTTTTATAATTTCACTTATATGTGGAATTTTTTATGCGTATTCGGGATTTTTTATATCAAATGCTCAACACGATATTATTTTAATAAGTGCAACTTGGTTACCATTTATATTAAAATATTTAATAAAATTTATTATTAACAGTACATTTAAAAATTTCTTCATTTGTATCTTCAGCTTGTCAATGGCACTATTAGGGGGATATCCAGGTTTATTCATAATCTTCTTCCTTCTTATTTTTTTAATAATTGTATTTGAAGTCACTTCAAAATACGATTTTAATGATTCAATAAAATCGAAACTTATTATTCCTATTCTAAAAGAATCTATACTCAAGTACATATATTTAGGAATAGGAACTGTAATTTTATCGTCAGTATGTGTAATCCCTTTTGTTACTAATATGTCTGGCATAACACGAGGAACTCTAGACAATTCCACCATATACGTAAATCAATTAACACCTGTTGGATTCTTATCAATGTTAGTTCCAAATTCCAACAAATACATGCCTATAATTGATCCCTCTATGGTTAGCTGCTATACTGGTATATTAATAATTTTCCTAATTCCGATAATGTTAAAATTATGTAGCAAAAGAGTAACTCTTTACTTATCATTAAGTTTATTAAGCATAATTATGTGCTTCGGTAATACAACCATTTTGTACGGAATTTCATTGAAACTTATACCTCCACTTAGCCTTCAAAGGTTTCCAACACTTTGGAGAATACCTTTTTCTGTGTTTTTAATTGCTTCAGCTGGAATTTGTATGTCAAATATAGCCCAAAGCACTGAACGTTATAAAAAAATATTCTCAAGTTATTTAAAATATATTATTTTAGGTTTATTTTTTGCTGTTGTCTCCTACACCTTCTTCTTTGAAGGAACCTTTATAAAAACCAAAATTGGCTATGATATACTAAACGGACTAATAATAACTCTAATTCTAGCTATTTTATATTCTAAATTATTAAGTAACTTTGAAAAAATTAGCTCAAGAATTATAGTATTATGCCTTGTTATTTTTGAGGTTTTAAGCTTTAACTATTCTCAACTGTATTATACAATTGCCAGCAACAAACTTTCAGATGTTACTTATATATCTGATGGTGTAAAAAATAGATATGATCTTCCTTCTTACACTTCAAATATATATTTAGATAACAGATATGAAGCAGAACGTTCACCTTATTATTCAAATAGGGAAATTATATTTAATAAAAAATTAGATGAAGAAGGCTACAGCCCATACATCATGAAAGATTCCTATAATGTTAATAGCTATTATTATAGATACAAATTACTCCAAAATCCAATATTTTTCTTGACTAATAATACTGTTAGCAAAGAATATTCAAATACTGTTATGAAGGATGCTGATTTAGACAATAATGTAATATTTACCGATACTACTAGTGGTAATACAAAGAATTACTCAAACACTTCAGCTTCAGTAAAAAAAGTTATTCATGTGTATAATGAAAATGAAATACAAAGAAAAAATGACAAACAAACAAATATAAGTATTAATTTTGCAAATACAAAAAGAGATAAAAGCAAATTGTATGCTTTATATTTTGAAAATAATATTTCAAATTCAAAAATCGACTTTAAATATTCATTAAATGATTTAACAAGTTCAGAAGCTAGTAATTCAGGTACTTCAGGAAATCTTCTTAGCAATACTGTTATTGGGTTTTCAAATCAAATTGGTGGATATGTAAATTGCACAAACACAAAACATTATGTGATTTTGCCTCAAAACTTTGATATAAAATATATTAAATTAACCTTAGAGAATAAAAACACGGCATTGTCAAATGCAAAATTAGTAGAATTAAATAGAGAAACTCAAAACTCAAATGTCAAGGTTGATTCATTTGGAAATAATGATATAAAGTTAACAGTAAACAGTAATAATAATCAATATTTAGTTGCACTTCAAGCATATCACAAAAATTGGAAAGCATATGATAACGGAAAAGAAATACCTATTTATAAAACAAATATGAATTTTAGATCAGTAAAAATCTCTAAAGGTGTTCATAATATTGAGTTCAAATTCCAGCCAACAGATTTTTATTTAGGATTTATTTTAACTTGCTTGGGTTATATAATCTCTATCGTTCTAATTGTTTTGGAATACACAGGAAAATTAAAATTTAATCATGAGGAGATAAAGTAAGTATGGATAATAAAAAATATTCTATAATAATTCCACTGTTTAATGAGGAAGAAGTAATCGAAGAGTGTTATTCCAGAGTCAGTTCTATTTTAGATAAAATAGATGCTGCCTCTGAAATAGTTTTTGTTAATGATGGTAGTAAAGATAAAACTGAGTCTTTAGTAAATGAAATCTGTGCAAAAGACAGCAGAGTAAAGCTAGTTAATTTTTCAAGAAATTTTGGTCACCAAATTGCCATAACTGCCGGAATGGATTACTGTTCTGGTGATGCTATGGTTATAATGGATGCAGACCTTCAAGATCCACCCGAATTGATTCCAAAAATGATTGATAAATATAAGGAAGGTTTCGATGTGGTATATGCCGTAAGAAAAAAAAGAAAAGGCGAAACAGCCTTTAAAAAACTTACAGCTTTAGCTTTTTATAAATTATTAAAAAGCATGGCAAACATTGATATACCTGTAAACACAGGAGATTTTAGACTCATTAGCCGCCCTGTTTGCGAAGCATTAAAGTTAATAAAGGAAAAAAATCGATTTGTTAGAGGACTAGTTTGCTGGGTTGGTTTCAAACAAACTGGTATAGAATATGTGCGAGATGAAAGATACGCTGGTGAAACCAAGTATCCTTTAAAAAAGATGCTAAAATTTTCTATGGATGGTATAACTTCATTTTCTCCTAAACCATTAAGATTAGCTAATTATCTAGGTTGTTGCTTTTCCCTGCTAGCCTTTATATACGCTATATACGCCATTTTAGCCAAAATACTATACAACAGAGCAATACAAGGCTGGACTACACTTATTGTGTTAATAAGCCTTATAGGTGGTATAAACATGATTTTGTTGGGTATACTTGGTGAATATATAGCTAGAATTTATGATGAAACGAAAGATAGACCTTTATATATATTAAAAAATTTAGTTAATATAAAAGAAGATAAGGATGATAAATAATGGAAAAACACTTGGTTAGCGTATGCATTCCAATTTATAACGGCGGCCAATACATAAAAAGTACTATTGAATCAGTATTAAATCAAACATACAAAAATATAGAACTTGTGCTCGTAAATGATAATTCTACTGATAATACCGAGAATATTATTTTAAGCTTTAATGATAGTAGAATAAAATATTATAAAAACGTTAAAAACCTAGGCATGGTAAATAACTGGAACGCAGCCATAGGGTATGCAACTGGAGAATACGTAAAACTATTATGTCAAGATGATTTATTAGAAAAAGATTGCATAGCAAAACAAGCTAATATTCTAGATACTGATAACTCTGTTCAATTAGTTACCAGTGCTAGTTATGTTATTGATGAAAACGGAAAGAAATTAATTAGCAGAAAAATATTTCGAAAAAGCTTACTCATTAATGGAAAAAGTATATCAAAACGCTCTTTTGTTATAGGAAAAAATCTATTTGGTGAACCAACTTTAACTATGTATAGAAGAAGTATACTATCTAAAATAGGATATTATGATAAAAACTTTTGGTATGTACCTGATTGGGATTTTAATGTTAGATGTCTTTCCCAAGGAAATTTATATTATTTGAACGAGAAATTATCATCATTTAGAATTTCTAAAACTTCACAAACAAGTGAAATCATTAAAAATAATAGACAAATATTATTTGAAGAAGATAGACAATTTCTTAATAAACACTTGAATTTAAAGACTTTCTCCATGTCAAAATTCGAAAAAATGCGTCATGACTTTAATACTAGATTTAGGACTCAATTAAAAAGAGCATTCATAAAATTTATAAATTAAGGAGAACTCCATGAAAGATGCAATATTGTGTAATTTAAAAAAGTACTATGAGTTTTTCAAATTTTGTATTACAGGTGCTATGAACACTCTAATATCTATGCTTTCTTATTTTATACTTTTAAAAATAGGTGTATATTATATTTTAGCAAATGTAATATCCTATTTTATAGGAATGATTAACAGTTACATTTTAAACAGAAAATGGGTTTTTAAATCAAAAGACCCACTAATTAAAACAGCATTTAAATTCTGTTGTGTTAATGTAGTAGCCTTAGGCTTAAGTACATTAATACTTTATCTATTTGTAACGATTCTTAGAATAGATAAATTTGTAGCTCAACTTCTAACAACAACAATCATTATGCTGATCAACTACGTATCAAATAAGTTCTTTGCCTTCAAAAAATCTTAAATGCATAAGAGCAGCTAGTAAATAGTACTAGCTGCTTATTTATAAATAAGCAGTTATTATTTAACTTCAATTTAAATAATAACTGCCTATTTTAATTAAACGTAGGTATATCAAATTTCAAAATAGGATTTGTACAAAAATCAATCAACTTTTTAATATTATAGATTTGGTTATACGCCCATTTTACATCAGTAGCATATTGATGTGTTCCCGGATTTGCGGGATTCCATCTCATCTTATATAGGGTATTTTGTCCATAAGTTGAATTGTTTATATAACTACTTGATATCCAGCTAGTTCCACCTAATATAGCCTTATCAACAGTAGTCCATCCTTGTTTATAAGCAAATTGTGATCCATAATAGTTAGGATTTGAATCAAACGCATTTATTCCAAACATATTATATACAACGGTTCCATTTACATTCATTCCTGTTGCCAACGTAGAAGTTCCATTTCCTGTTTCTAAAAGTGCATGTGAAACCAAATAAAACACACTTATATTATTCTGCTGAGCAGCTTGAAGAAATGCTGCACCATGTCCTTGTAAAACTCCTTTACCAACAAGCATATTGTTAACTTCGTCAACACTTATACCTGATTGATAGTTTAGAATTAAAAATTGATATATGCCATAACTATCAAAAAAATTATTAGGATTAGCATAATATTGAACTGTATTCCTATCTGCTGAAACCCATGAATTCCCAGATTCTGTTACCGGCTCACCATTTTGCATTTGCTTGTCAACCATTTGTGAAAGTGATATATTATACTTTGTATTTGAAGCATCAACTCCAACTATCTTTGTAATTTTAAAAGTCCAAGAAATAGTTTTTCCATTTTTATCATAAGCTGTTAATGTAACAGTGTGTACCCCATTTCCTAGTCCTGTCGTATCTAAAGTATAGTTGTATCCACTTACATCGCTATTTTGATACATAGGATATGCGTTTTTAACATCAGGTCTTGATGCACCATAAGTAGTATCTGCTTTATATTGGCCATCTACAGAAACGGTAACCTTTTGAATTCCTGTAGAACCAATTGCCCATCCTCTTAAATTTAAATTGTTTAAACTTGAATCCTTAGCGAGTAAATCTCCACCCGGCTCATCCAAATACATCATAGGTTGTAAAACCTTGCAATTTAAACTTATAGATTTAGTTAATATCTGTGCATCTTTTCCTATCATTTCTACCTTTAAACCATTGCTTCCATCGTTAAATGAATTCATTGGCATTGAAAAAGAATAGTTTATTTGCGCTCCATTTACAGAAGTAATATTTGCTTTTCCAAGTAAATTCGCATTTCTATACACATCAATTTCTTGAACACCATTAGCCTCAATAGCACTTCCATTAATTGTAGCTGTCTGATTGTCGTAATATACACTTCCATCACTTGGTGATGCTATACTTAAGCTAGGTGCTACAGTTTGAGACATATCTCTGACAATTCTTATCCTTACTGCTTGTATATTATAGTTTGCATTTCCTGCCACTGCACCATCTTGTACCCAATCCATCCATCCTATATTAGATGTGTGAACCTGATACTGAATATGGTAACCAGATATACTATTTAATTTTATTTTTATTTGTCTAATTCCCAGTGATTCTCCAACTGTTCCCGCTATATTACCGTTTTGTACTTCTGACATCCAACCTTTATTTTCTACATTAGCTTGATATGATATACTAGCTCCATTTGGTAAATTATCACTACTTATTTTAAAAGATTCCAGATTAAGGTTTCTTCCTGTTGTTCCTGCAATCTCCATATTTCCTACTGAATTCATCCATCCAACATTTTGAACCTGCGCTTGATAATTTGCATTTATATCTCCTGTAGGCTCAGCTGGTTGTGGAACAGGCTGCTGTGCATCCTTTACAATCTTAATCCTTATAGCTTCAACTCTAAGGTTTTGACCTGTTGTTCCTGCAGTAGCACCATCTTGTACCCAATCCATCCATCCTATATTTTGTACATGGGTTTGATATTGAACATGATAATTTGAAACTCCAGTAAGATTAATTCTTATAGCTTCAATTCTAAGAGCTTGGCCTGTTGTTCCTGCTATAGCATTTGCTTGTACTAGTGGCATCCATCCTATATTCTGTACGTGCACTTGATAATTGATTGCTACACCTGGTACAACACTTTCATTAGTAAGACTTATCTTCAATGCCTCGATTCTAAGATCTTGGCCTGTTGTTCCACTAATATTACCATCTTGAACAGGTTGCTGCCATCCTATATTTTGTACATGTGATGAATATTGAACACCTAAGTCGTTGGTTTGTGCACTTACTTTACTTGAAAATATAGATATAAACATTAAAACGAACATAGTAATTATTATGTTCATTTTTTTAGTCATTAATGTTCACCTCCCTTCAGCAAAATAAATAGTATATATTATTTTTCGTAATATATATTTATAAATTGAGTATATTGAGACTTTTATATTAAAATAATATCAATATTTAATTGATATTACTCAATTTAGCTTACTTATTACCGGTATTTAATTTTTTCTACATAAATATAATATTATTATTTTATATCTTCCAAGTCAAGTTAACTAATCCACTGATTTACCACAATAAACTTATTTTCCTTATTTTTATACAATAAATTCGCCTTAATATATTATTTCAACAACTTTTTTATAAATGGCTTATTTTTACTATAATATAAATAATTAAATTCAAAAAATATTAAAATTTAATTATTGTTATAAAAAATGTCTATCTAAACCTTAAATGTTAGATAGACATTTTTTATCTCTTATTTGAATATAACTTTTTTTATCATACGTTTAAGTTTAGAAATAATCCTTACATAATAATATTTCATGAGACCCTGACTTTTATAGAAAAATTTAACTTTCTTTACTTTATCAGAAGAAATATAAGGATTTTCACAGAACTGAAGTAGCGGCTTAACAACATTGTTCCATTTATAAGATTCTTTTACTTGTCTAATGTTTTGTTTTGCCTCCTGATATTTTTCCTTATTATCAATTAATTCTAATATTTTATTTGCCAATTCTTCATGATTGCCAGCTGTATGGCAAAGTCCTAAATCATTTTTTTCTACAAGTTCAGACATATAGTCTCCATTAGTAAGAACCATGGGTAAATCGCACCATAAATAATCTAATATTCTAGTTCTAAAAGAGTATCTAGTTTCAAGATTATTTAAATATGTACTTACTCCTATATCTGCTTCTAGAAGATAATTTTGTCTTTCATTATAATCAACCCACTCATTAAAAAATACATTTTTATTATAAATTCCATATTTCTTACTTCTACTTATACACTCATCGGCTACTGTTGTATCAACATTTAAGCTTGGATGACCAATTCCCATAAAAAATAACTTTATGTCATTTCTCTTTAGGCATATATCTTTCATAGATTCAATTAATGTAATTGGATCAAACCAGTTCCATATACCTCCACCCCATATAAGTACTTTATCATCTTCATTTATATTAGGCCAAACTCCCTTTAAAACATTCTTATTTTTTTTAGGTTCTTCATCATTAAATCCAAATGGTACAACATCAATTAATTTTTTCATTTGGACATCATCTGTGTAGGTAACAGGATTAATTCTATTTAATGCCGAAAGCATTCCCATCCAATAATCTTTTTGCTTTTCACTAGCACATATAAAGAAATCACCAATAGCTAATTGCTCTAATAATATATTTACATCTGTTTCATGATAATCTACACGCTCTTTTAAACTTAAAAACTTCCGTAATTCTAAATTTTCTAATGTAATTGGATCATATATATCAACTGCTATAGGTTTTTTTATATGCTTTAAAAAAGGATACAATCTAAAGGCTATTCCTTGAACTACTACAGAATCCACTTCTTTAACTTTATTTTTAAGTACTCCCTTATCACCTATAATAACTTCGAACTTTTCATTCTCGAAACTCATATCAGTTTCTTTATTAGGTATAAACAAAACAACCGAAAGCTTTTTTGATAATTCCCTTGCAAAATTTAAGTACCTTATACCTGGTCCTGACATTTTTTTTGCAATATTATCAGGACTAATCAATAAAACGCTTCTCATTTTTATTCTCCCACTATTTTCTTAATATTTTCCTAAATATTCTAAATATATTTAAATTCTTAATTCTACTAAGATTTCTATCCAACTTACCTACGTGGCTTTCAAGTTCATTTACATTTACTTTTACTTCTCCTAAAGAATTTTGTAGACTTGATATCTTTTTATTTAAAGAATGCATCTCTCCTATTTTTTTAAGAATCAAACTATTTAACTCTGTTTGATTTCCCTCAGCTGAAAGAATTTCTTCTGAAATATCAGGAACATAAGAAGTTTCGTCTTCATCAAGTACAATACATCTATCTTTATCTATAGGATTAACCTTATATATACATTTTGTTTTAAAAAGTAAACTTCCCTTGAGTTCTTTTCCATTTTCAACTATACAGCCTAAATAATCATTTAAATCTTCTTCGTCTTCTCCATCATTTTTCCATACAGTTATACAATTAGTATAATCATCTGTATCTGCATCTAATATGAATTTAAAAGTCCTATTTTGAGAATTCATTATAGGCTTCTTGAATTTTATACTTATCCATGAATTATCTGAAAAAGCAACTGCATCTAGACTTTCCTCAATTATTATATTATTTGAACTTTCTTCATACAAATAAAACTTTATTTTATGATCATTTTTCCTACCATAAGTTGCAATTTTTATATCAATAGCCGCTAAATTTGGATATCTACATATAAATTTCTGACCAATCTTTCTTTCTTTGGTTAACTGTCCCACATTGGATGTTTGTCTTTCCTGGGAAATATCAACAATAAGATTTCTATTTGAATCCACATTAACTTTTTTCTTCTTTATTGGATTATTACAGAATTCTATTAAAGGCTTCATTACTTCTTTCCATCTATATTCTTCTCTTATTTTAGCTATATTTTCCTTACAAGTTTCATAAAAGCCTTCATCTGTAACTAATCTCAATATACCATCCTTTAAGCTAATTGCATCTCCATATTTCACAACAACTCCTAAGCCATCTCTTTCTATAAGTTCTGCAAAATAGTCACCTTCTGTAGCTATTATAGGAAGCTTAGCCCAAAAATAATCTAATATTCTAGTTCTAAATGAAAATCTAGTTTCAAGATTATCTAAATGACAACTAACTCCTGCAAAAGATTCCATAAGAAAATTTTGTCTGTCATTATATTCAACCCAATCCATATTAAAAAATACGTATTTATCCTTTAAATCCAAATCTTCAGCCAATTTTATAGCATTATTACACATTTCCATTTCTGGCACTCCAGGATTAGGATGTTTAACGCCTAAGAAAAATAATTTAATATCATCTCTTTCTTTAGATATTTCTTTTATTGCCTTAATCAATGTAATTGGATCAAACCAATTCCATATACCTCCACCCCATATAAGCACCTTATCTGTATCTTTTAGATTAGGTATTTTATCCTTCATCATTTTTTTGCTATTTACAGGTTCATCATTACTAACACCAAATGGAACCAAATCAATAAGTTTATCAAGCTTATATGACAAGTCATATTCGTAAGGATTTACCTTATTTAAAGCCGAAAGCATTCCTATCCAATAATCCATCTGTTTATCATTAGCACATATGAAATAGTCTCCTAATTCAAGTTGCTCTAATTGTATCTTCAAATTTAAATTATTTGCTTCAACTCTATTTTTTATACTTTTATTTTTGTAGGTTTCTAAAATTTCTATAACAAAAGGATCATATATATCAACTATAAGTATCTTCTCGGAACATATATCTTTAAGTTCAGGTATTATTTCAAGTATTAGTCCTTGAATTATTATTATGTCGCTTTCATATGCTGATCTTATAAGATTATCAGCCTTTCCAGGTTCGTATGATACCATTTCAATATTAAGTTCAGAGGTATCTATTTCATTTTCATTAGGTATTGCTAAAAATACTTCATTATATTTGCCCAATTCCTTAGCAAACTCCCAATATCTTATACCTGGTCCAGCCATCTTTTTAGCTATCGGCTCGTTAGATATAAGTAAAATCTTTCTCTTAAACTTAGCATCTAACTTTTCTTCAATATTATATGTATTTAATAATTTTTGAAACTTATCTAAGTACTTATAATCATGATAGTATTCCACAGGAAATGGCATCAATGGATTCGGTATTAACTCTTTTAAATCAGTATCCTTGACCTTTCTATTCTTTTGTATATACTGTCTTTTCTCATTAAGTCTTTGCAAATTATTTGTAAGGTCATTTATAGCAACTAGGGAAGAGAAATTCTTTTCATCAGAATCAATTTCAAAAAAAGCATCCTCAGTATTTGTTATATCAAAAATTTCTTCATCTAATTTCAAATCCATCTGTATTCTTTGAATCATTAAAAGTAAATTGCATAAAACAACATCAAAATTGTCACTTGAATAATTTTTATATATTGTATACAATGCATTTCTTTCAAATAAAGTTTTCATTTTATGCTGATTGAATTTTTTAGATGTTCCATTATGTCTATGATAGCATATAGCCTTAGAACAAAATTTAACCTTATATCCTAAAACCCATAATCTCCATCCAAGATCAACATCTTCATAATAAGCAAAGTAATCTTTATCAAATCCGCCTATTTCTAAAAATACATCCTTCTTTATTAGCATAGATCCACCGCAAGCAAAAAGTATGTCTCTATCTTCATTATACTTCTTATTTGCGTCTTTAATATCCATACCATAATCGTATTGATAACCATATCCAGCAAAACTTACGCTTCCACCCGCAAAATCCAGCTTAGATCCATCCCAATTTAATATCTTACTTCCTACACACACATAGCTGTCATCATTGCAATTTTGAAGAGTTTCAAACATATCATTAAGCCAATTTTTGTCTAATTTCATGTCATTATTAATTAATGCTAAATACTCTCCTTCAGCTATTTTAGCTGCATCATCATTAGGTTTTGCAAATCCCTCATTAGAATCATTTCTTATAATTTTAACTGCGGGATAATTTTTCTTTAAAAATTCCACTGATCCATCTTTTGAACCATTGTCTACAACTATGTATTCAATTTTATCACTTGGATATGCTAGATTTTTAAGTTCACTAAAACAATTTTTAAGATGCTGCAATCCATTATAATTTACAATTATAAAACTTACTTTAGGATAACTATTCAAAATATTTTCCCCACTTTCATTCTCAAACGATTATTAAAGCATCCAATCACAACTAATTTTAACTCTTCCGTCCTCTTTTATATTACCTTCATGAATAGTAAACCAATAATGCTTATGTCTAAAATCATATATTTCTTCCATGTTTTCATCTAAAAGACCAATAGAAAAATAATATTTAGATTTTAGCAAAAGTTCATTTTGCAAAGAAAAGCTAACCATATTAGTATCCTTCATTTCAGTAATTAACATTCCATCTTGCTTGCAATCATGGTATACAAGTTTAAATCCTTCTTCAGTGACTATTTCAAATGCCATAACAGCTGCTTTAATATCAGTATTTTTCTTAAATTCAACATTTACTTTTATATTTTCTTCAGTACCAAAAAAGTTTCTTGGTCTCCCCTCTTTATCAGAGAAGTACAATTTTGTTATTTCTAACTTTTTATTTCCTTCTCTATTTCCATCTTTAAACTCTTCTGCTTCATGAAGTTTAAAATCAAAATCAACTAAGCTTTCCTCAGCAGTTTCTTCTTCCTTTTTATGATCTTCACTTTTAGCATACAACAATTTCATATATAGTCCGACCATTCTATCTGTAGAACCCTCTATTACTTCTCCACCTTTTCTTATGAATATACATCTATCGCATATACGTCTTACTGTACTCATATCATGTGAAACAAATAATATAGTCTTTCCTTGTTCTTTAAATTCTTGTATTTTATTAAGACATTTTTTCTGAAAATTTGCATCTCCAACTGCTAAAACTTCGTCTACAAGAAGTATATCTGGATTTACAGTTACAGCAACAGAAAAACCTAATCTCATATACATTCCAGAAGAATAATTTTTAACTGGCGTATCCATGAACTTCTCTAGTTCAGCAAATTCTACAATTTCATCATATCTTTCATCTATTTCCTTTTTGCTAAGCCCCATTATTGACCCATACAAGTAGACATTTTCTCTACCAGTCATATCTGGTTGAAAACCAACTCCAACTTCAAGAAGTGATGAAATTTTTCCAGTAACACTTACATTTCCTTCATTTGGTCTAATAATATTTGCAACTAATTTTAAACTAGTACTTTTACCTGTTCCGTTTTCTCCAATTATACCTACAGTCTCTCCTTGACTAATTTTAAAAGAAGCATCTTTAAGTACATGAAGCTTAGTAACTTCAAGTTTATTTCTATTAAGTACCTTGTTTAAAAACTTTTCCTTCAAAGAATAGCTCTTATTTTTATATAAATTAAAATATTTCGAAACGTTTTTAAATTCAATAACTACCATAAATATATTCACTCCAATTTATTCTAAAGCAGTCCATTTAGATGAAACTGCTTTTAAATTAAACTTCCTCTGCAAAATCATTCTCTATTCTTCTAAATACTTTATCACCTATGTATATTAAAGCTAAATCCCATATTATTATTATCCCTACATACATTGGGTTGGGCAATTTTCCTTCTATTAAAACACTTCTTAAAGCTTCCATAATCATAGTCATAGGATTTAAGAGCAGTATATTTCTGTAAACTTTAGGAATAGCACTTAAAACATACACAATAGGCGTTAAGTAAAACCATGCCATAAATATAACTTCTACAAAGTGGGAAATATCTCTATAAAGTACATTAAGTGAAGATAATATTAAAGATAATCCAATAGAAAACCCTAAAAGCAGTATTAATATTATAGGTAGTAACAGTATACAAAAAGTAAACTGTACACGTGATACTATCATAGCTCCAAATAAAATAACAAGAGTTATTAAAAAGCTTACGAAATTAGAGAAAATTATAGACAAAGGCATTATCTGCCTTGGAAAGTATATTTTCTTAATTAAATTAGAATTAGAAATGATTGATGTAGTACTTCCTTGAACAGCTGCTTGAAAAAATTGCCAAGGCAAAAGTGCTGCAAGTAAGTTAACTGTATAATTAGGTGTTGTCTGATGCATAATATATTTAAACGCAAAGGTATAAACAATTAAAAGCATTATAGGATTTAAAAATGACCAAAAGAATCCCAAAGCAGAATTTCTATATTTTAATTTCAATTCCTTCATAGTTAAGTTTTGCAAAAGTTCTTTATATTTTATTATCTCTTTGATAGTGTTAATCAAAGGTTTCACCTACTTTTTTTCTAATATATTTTTATTTTTATATTCTTTTTCTTTAATATTTCTTCAAGCTTTACATCATCTTTAATAGCCTCAGTGCTTTCCTTCATAAACATTATTTTAACCGTTTGTATAATAAGCTTTATATCTAATAAAATAGAATAATTTTTTATATACATTATGTCATATTTTATTTTATCTTCTGGTGTTGTATTATACTTCCCTAAAACTTGAGCTAGTCCTGTTAACCCTGCTTTTACAAAAGTTCTGTATTTATAATCTGGTATTTCTCTTTCAAATTTTTCTACATAGAAAGGTCTTTCCGGTCTTGGACCCACTATGCTCATATCACCTTTTAATATATTAAATAATTGTGGTATTTCATCTAACCTAGTTGCTCTCATAATTTTTCCTATTTTAGTTATCCTAGAATCATTTTCTGTAACTAAAACTGGTCCTGAATTTCTTTCCGCATTTTCTATCATAGATCTGAATTTTACTAATTTAAATTTTTTACCACCGTCTGTAACCCTTTCTTGAAAATAAAATGGGCTTCCACCATCTGTACATTTTATAATTATAGGCAATATTATAAGAAATGGGGAAAATACCACAGTAGCTATTATTGCCACAACTATATCTAATAATCTTTTTACTGTTTTTTGTTCTGAACTAAGCTCTAAAGTATCTACTTTTAAAATAGGCACATCATCTATTTGCTCAAAATTAGCTTTATAAAATGCTATATCTGTAACTGACGGAATTATAAATATATTTTTATTCATGTACATACTCTGTTTTATAATTTCACTTTTAGTGTTTTCATCTAGATCATCTGAAATAAGTACTATATCAGCTTCTTCAACAATACTTTCCTTATCCTTTGTATAATTCTTAATTATGCTATTTATACTGTATAAGTCATCATGCTTTAAAAGTATCTTTTTTGCAATGTTTTCTCCATTTTCACCTATTATTACAACATTTTTGTTTCCATAAACTTTTCGTTCTAATTTCCACCATAGGCACTTAAATATAGATAAGAAAACAAACTGAAAAACAGAACTAAGAAGTATTACTAATCTTGGATAAGAAAATCCTCTTAGAGAGAAGGTAATAGCCATTGTGAACACAAAAAGCATTATTACTGTAAGAAAAATAGAATAAACTATCTCCCACAGACTCTTTTTAAGTATGTCAACAAGTCCAAATATATACATAAACGCCATATATACAATTACTGTAAATGGCAATGATCTTTCAAAAGGAGCATAATTAAATTTTGGAGGACTAAATTTAAATTTAACCATGTATGCTAAGTATATGGAAAATGCCACAATAAATATTTCTAGAACAATAGATAAAATTCTGTAGAAATTTGAAATTGTGTTGTTTTTTTTCAAGAACTTCACCTCTTTTACCTAATTTTTTAACAAAAATAATCACTAATCTACTATAACAAATTAAGTATATTATTTCAAGTGACATCCACCAATGCTTCTAACTATTATAAAGAATAACTAAAATAAGAATACATACTATGATTTAAGGCTTCTTATTAAATATTCCTTAACTTAAGATAGGGTTTCTATCTTAATTAAAAATCTATACATCAACCATTTTAATAATAATGTATAAATCAAATTTATGTATAGAAACCCTACTGGTTAAACTAGAACAAAGCTTAAATTGCAAATGTATTCTTAAATACCAATTTTAATGTATTATATTATACGCACAATCTATTAGCCTGCTGTTTTTCCTATTTTTAAAAATAAGTTTCAAATATAGTTTTTCAAAAAATACTAGAACTCAATTTTACAATCACTTAATTTAGGCCATTTTTGATCTTTATCAGAGAAAATCAAATTTTCAATTCCTTCAATAGGCCATTTTATACCAACCTCTGGGTCATTCCAAAGTATTCCACCCTCAGAAGTCGGATCATAGAAATCAGTACATTTATAGCAAAATTCAGCTTCTTCAGATAAAACTACAAAACCATGTGCAAATCCTTCTGGTATATAAAATTGTTTTTTGTTTTCTTCACTTAAAGTAACTCCTACCCATTTACCATAAGTTTCAGAACCATGTCTAAGATCAACTGCAACGTCAAAAACTTCTCCCTTAACTACTCTAACAAGTTTTCCTTGTGTATGCTTTTTCTGAAAATGAAGTCCTCTTAAAACTCCTTTGCTTGATTTTGATTGATTGTCTTGAACAAAAACCATATCAAGTCCTGCTTCTTTAAATTCTTCATAATTGTATGTTTCCATGAAATAACCTCTGTTATCTCCAAAAACACCTGTTTCTATTATGTACACTCCATCAATATCTGTTTTTTCAAATTTAAATTTTCCCATTTAAATTCATCTCCAATTTATAATTTTATATTCTACTTTTACAGTAAAATCAGTAATTATTTGCTTTTTGCAAACAATTACTGATTTAATAGTTAACTATTTGTTATTATACATCTTTTTGTAATACTCTTGATATGTACCAGATGTAACATTTTCCATCCACTGTTTATTCTCAAGATACCATTTAATAGTCTTAACTATTCCTATCTCAAACTTAGTTTCAGGATACCAATCAAGCTCATCTTTGATTCTTGTTGGATCAATTCCATATCTTCTATCGTGACCTTTTCTATCTTCAACATATTTTATTAAGCTTTCATCTACTGTACTATCAACATTATCATGAATATATTGTACAACTGTTTTAACTATAAATATGTTTGTTCTTTCATTATGTCCACCAACATTATATACTCTTCCAAGTTCTCCTTCATTTAATACCATATCAATTGCTTTACAGTGATCTTCTACATAAAGCCAATCTCTTATATTCATTCCATCACCATATACTGGCAATTCATTTTTATTAAGGCAATTATTTATTAATAATGGTATTAACTTTTCTGGAAATTGATAAGGTCCATAGTTATTAGAGCATCTTGTAATATTTATAGGCATTTTAAATGTATCAAAATATGCCTGAACTATCATATCAGCACTTGCTTTACTTGCAGAATATGGACTGTGTGGATTTAAAGGTGTAGTTTCAGTGAAAAATCCATCTTTTCCTAATGAACCATACACTTCATCAGTTGATATTTGAAGATATTTTTTACCTTCTTTAAAGCCATTTTCAGTTTCCCAATTATTTTTAGCTATATTAAGTAAATTAACAGTACCTAGTACGTTAGTTTGAACGAACACTTCAGGCATCTTAATACTTCTATCAACATGAGATTCTGCAGCAAAATTAACAACATAATCTACATCATAAGATTTAAATATGTTCTCAATGGCTTCCTTATCACATATATCAGCTTGAACAAAAACATAGTTTGGATTTTGTTCACAGCCCTTTAAATTTTCAAGATTACCGGCATAAGTCAGTTTATCAACATTTATTATTTTTATATCTTTATATTTCTCAAGCATATAATGTACGAAGTTTGAACCTATAAATCCAGCTCCACCCGTTACCAAATAAGTTTTCATGTATTTGTTCTCTCCTTCACAACTTATAAATTACAATTTATTTTACTCTTCAATTAAGTTGAATAAGTATTTACCATAGTCTGTTTTATGAAGCGGTCCAGCAAGCTTGCTAACCTGTTCTTTTGAAATATAGCCTCTTCTGTAAGCTATCTCTTCTATACAAGCAACATATAAACCTTGTCTTGTTTCTATTGCCTCAACAAAATTAGCTGCATCTAAAAGTCCTCTATATGTTCCTGTATCAAGCCAAGCCATGCCTCTACCAAATAACTCTACTTTCAATTTTCCACTTTCAAGATAAGCGTTATTAACAGCCGTTATTTCTATTTCTCCCCTATCAGAAGGTTTAACATTTTTAGCTATCTCAACTACATTATTATCGTAGAAATAAAGTCCTGGAACAGCATAATTTGATTTTGGATTTTCAGGCTTTTCTTCTATTGATATAACATTATTGTTACTATCAAATTCAACCACACCAAAAGCTCTAGGATTGCTCACATGATACCCAAAGATTGTAGCTCCTTCCTCTCTTGATGCTGCCTTTTGAAGTCTTTCTGAGAATCCATAGCCGTGAAATATGTTATCACCTAGCACAAGTGAAACTCTATCATTTCCTATAAATTTCTCCCCTACTATGAAGGCATCTGCAAGCCCTCTTGGCTGATCTTGAACAGCATACTGTATGTTAAGCCCAACGTGACTTCCATCACCCAAAAGTTCTTTATAAGCGTTTAAATCCCTTGGAGTTGATATTATTAAAATATCTCTTATTCCTGAGAGCATAAGCACTGATAAAGGATAATATATCATTGGCTTATCATAAATTGGAAGTAGCTGTTTTGATGTAGCCATAGTTATAGGATAGAGTCTTGTCCCAGATCCTCCAGCTAAAATTATACCTTTCATTATTAAGTAACCTCCTTGATTTATCTTAATATATGTCTATATATAGTAATTTCGGTATTGCAGAATTATTATACTATATAATTTTTTTATTGTCTAATTTTAATTAAAGCTTCTCATTGTTTCCTCAATACCAGATTTTAAATCATATTCCGGTTTCCACCCACATGCACTGTTTATTTTGTCATAAGACATATAGCTTTCAAAAATATCTCCAGCTCTTTCTCCTATATGAATTATATCCACTTTTTCTCCTTGTACACTGCACATAAGTTCAGCTAAATGATTTATAGTTATCCTTGTATTTGTACATACATTATATATTTCATTATGCAGTGAATTCAAAGCATATAGATTTGCCTTTGCAACATCTTTTACATATACAAAATCTCTTACCTGCTCTCCATTTCCATATATACAAAGTGATTCGCCCTTTAAAAGTTTTTCTGCAAAAATAGAGACAACGCCACCTTCACCACTACTATCTTGTCCTGGACCATATACATTTGAGTACCTTAATACTGTATAATTAATGCCATATAGTTCCTTATAAACACTTAAATAGTGCTCTACAGTATGCTTTGTAATACCATATTGAGATATCATATCAAGGGGATGCTTTTCATCTATTGGTAGATATTTAGGTTCACCAAAAATAGCTGCTGATGCTGGATAAATTACTTTTTTTACTCCATATTTTTTGCACATTTCAAGTATATTTACACTACCCAAAACATTCACCTTAGCATCGTATATTGGATCTTTTACTGAATGTGCCACACTTATTTGAGCAGCATTATGTATTACGATTTCAGGTTTTTCGATTTTGAACGCATCTTCTATACTGCTATCTACTATATCCATTTTATATAATGGAACATTCTTTGGCAGATTACTACCATTACCATGTACCATGTTATCTATAACTGAAACCTTATGACCATCTTCTAACAACATATTAACTACATGTGTTCCTATAAAACCAGCACCGCCAGTTACCAGTATATTCATCTCAATTTTCTCCTTTTTTACATAAAAATTTTATTTTGCTTTCTTTGTTAACTCATCATACAATTGTTTAAAATTAGGATTATCTTTTATTGTAAATAAATACTTCATAAATGGTTTTTTAAGTTCATCTCTTTTAAGCGCATATTCAACAGTAGCTTGTAAAAATCCTAGTTTATCTCCTACGTCATATCTTCTACCTGAAAAAATGTAAGCATACATTGCTTCTGTCTTCATAAGAGTTTTTAGTGCATCTGTAAGTTGAATCTCATCGCCTTTACCTGGTTTAGTATTGTCTAGTATATCAAATATAGCTGGAGTTATTATATATCTTCCAAGTATAGCTAAATCAGAAGGTGCTTCTTCTTGTTTTGGTTTTTCTACCAAATCCTTTACCTTATAAACACCATCTTCTATATGCATGCCATTTACTATACCATATTTTGACACTTCTGAATTTGGTACTCTTTGAACTCCTAATATAGAAGTTTTATATTCATTGTAACAATTTATAAGCTGCTTTAAGCATGGTACTTTAGCATTTACTACGTCATCACCCAACAAAACCGCAAATGGCTCATTACCAACAAATGTCCTAGCACAATTAATTGCATGACCAAGACCTCTTGGTTCCTTCTGACGTATGTAGTATATATTAGCCAAATTAGATATGTCTTTTACAATCTTAAGAAGTTCTTTTTTATTATGGCTTTCAAGTTCACTTTCGAGTTCAAATGACTTATCAAAATGATCCTCTATTGCTCTTTTATTTCTTCCAGTAATTACGAGTATTTCTTCTATTCCTGATTGTACTGCTTCCTCAATTATATATTGTATTGTTGGCTTATCCACTATTGGAAGCATTTCCTTAGGCTGTGCCTTCGTTGCTGGTAAAAATCTTGTTCCTAACCCCGCTGCTGGTATTATAGCTTTTTTGACTCTCATTGTTGAAAAACTCCTCTCTCTTGCTACCACGACTAAAATATCACCTCGAATTTTATTATTGAAGTCTAATTGAATATTAACCTAGTTTACATTATACTACTTTTCTAGAGAATTGCCTAACTTTAAAACAATTTCATCTTCAGGATTCAACTTTTTTGCTATTTCATAATGTAATTTTGCCTGGGTTAGGTCACCTTTATTCATATAGCATATAATGAGATTTGTACATATCTCTATAGATTTAGTTACATCAAAAGCTTTTCTTAAATAATTTATTGCATTATCCATATCTCCCAAAGCTGCGTAATTTATGCCAAGTTCATTAAATACCTCTACAACATTACTATCAAGCGCCATAGATTCATTAAGATAATAAATAGCTTTTTCATAATTGGCAAGCATTCTATAAGTTACCCCTATGTAATATAAAAGCACTGCATCATCTTGAAATTCATCTAAAAGCTTTATAAATATTTTTAAAGCTTCCTTAGGATCTTGACTCATTACTTCCTTTGCTTTTTCATAATTTTTTATATCCTGCAAAGAATGTTTTAATGCTTTTGTGGTTTCATTTTCCTCTCCACCATTTTGGATATAGGTATTTATAGCTAACCAAGCACCTTCATAATCTTTATTTTCATTCTTTATTATTGCCTCATAGAAATATGGCTTTATGTATCCTTCAAGATTTTTAGCCCTATCTATCACTTTGAGCTCTTCCTCTTGAAATTCTGCTTTTTTCTCTCTTATAGCTTCACTTATCATCATAATTTTTTCATAATTTTCTTCATTCGGTTCTATAGTAATAAGACCTTTTAGTAATATATACGCCTCTTCATAATTGTTTTCTTTAACCTCGTCATAAATAATTTCTTTTATATATTGTGTTGTCATTTCTGAATTTTTATTCATAAGTTCGCTGTATATATCATTATACTTGAAGTTTTCATCTCCACCCAATACATAAAACATGCCTTCCACAAAAAATGATAGTGGTATGTTTTCAAACTTACTTCCTGCCTTAACTTTGTCTATAAGTCTTTTAGATCTTATAGGTGCATATATATTCTCTCTTACTTTTACATTAAAAATAGAATCAATACTTTCTTTTTTTAACTCAAGAAAAATTAATTTTGATACCTTGTCTTTAAATTCTTGTTGTATACTCATATTTTCACCACCACTTAAGCATGAAAATGGAAGGCAATATCACCTTCCACTTCATTAATTAGATAATTTTATTATTTACAAGCCTCGTTTATAATATCCATAACATCTTTATTGAATTTATCCATTTTGGCTTCAGAATCATTTTTATCTTTGCCTGCTACTGCTAGATATACTTTCATTTTAGGCTCAGTTCCAGATGGTCTTACTACAAACCAAGAGCCATCTTCTAAAATAAATCTAAGTACATTAGACTTAGGAAGTTCAATTTTCTTTTCTTCATTTTTAGGTACATCTTTTTCTATACTAGTTTTGTAATCAAACTTTTTAACTATCTTTACCCCTGCTACATCATCTGCCATATTTTCTCTTAGATAGTTAAGTGCCTTTTGTATTTTTTCTTGACCTTCTTTACCTTGAAGCTCTATTGATACCAGTTTTTCATTATAATATCCATATTTCTCATACAATGCATTAAGTGCATCATCTAGACTTAAACCTTTTTTCTTATAATACAGTGCCATTTCGCATACTAAAGTAGCTGCAACAACAGCATCTTTGTCTCTTACAAAAGTACCTGCTAAGCATCCATAGCTTTCCTCAAAACCAAATAGATAAGTATTAGATTTAGTTTTTTCAAACTCTTTAATCTTTTCTCCTATATACTTGAAACCAGTTAAAACATCTATAAGTTCCATGCCGTAATCTTCTGTAATCTTACGTGTCATTTCAGAAGTTACTATAGTTTTTATTACTGCTCCATTGTCTGGAAGTTTTCCCGTATCTTTAAGAGAAGAAATTATATAATGTGTTAAAAGTACTCCCGTTTGATTTCCTGTAAGTACTTTATACTCTCCACTCTTATCTTTAGCAAGCACACCTATTCTATCGCAATCAGGATCAGTTCCAAATATAACATCTGGTTCAACTTCTCTAGCTAAGTTTAAAGCTATATTAAATACTGATGGCTGCTCTGGATTAGGATATGGTGCAGTTGGAAAATTACCATCTGGCTCTTCTTGTTCTTTAACTACTGATAAATTTTCATATCCAAGTTCCTTTAAGACTCTTCTAACTGGAATATTTCCAGATCCATGTATAGGAGTATATATTATTTTTAAGTCTTTAGCACTTTTTTCTACCATATCTTTTCTTATAGTAAGATCTTTAACCTTATCTATGTAAACCTTATCTACTTCTTCACCTATTATATTAAGAATACCCTCTGCCTCTGCCTTCTTTACATCTATAAGTTTAACACCTGAAAAATCATCTGTTTTTTCTATGCACTCTAAAACTTCTGCTGCCGCTTTGTCTGTAAGTTGATTTCCGTCCTCATTATAAACTTTATATCCATTATACTCTTTTGGATTGTGTGAAGCTGTAATTACAATTCCTGCTTTACAATTTAAATGTCTTACAGTAAATGAAAGCATAGGTGTAGGTCTAAGTGACTCAAATAAATAAGTTTTTACACCATTTGCACACAGAACACTAGCTGCTCTCTCAGCAAACTCTCTTGACATTATTCTTGAATCGTGAGCTATAGCTATAGATGCATCTTTGTAGTTTTTAGTAAGATAATCACTAAGTCCTTGAGTTGCTTTACCAACAGTATATATATTCATTCTATTACTTCCTGCTGCAATAACACCTCTAAGTCCACCCGTTCCAAATTCCAGGTCTTTGTAAAATCTATCTTCTATTTCCTTTTCATCCTTTATTGCTTCTAATTCCTTTTTAGTTTCAGCATCTACATATTCTGAAGCTAACCATGATTTAAATTTTTCCTTGTATGACAAATACAACACCCCCTAAAATTTTGGCTATAGATATTATACTATAAAACAAAGGAAATTAAAACTTAACTTACTGTTTAAATGTAAACTTAATATTAATTCCCATAGTATAATTTTAATTATAATGAAATAAATTATATTATTGTCCATAAAATTCAAACATATACATGCAAAATATTAAACCTACAATATTAATATCACCATAATATATTCTTAATATGTAATTTTAGAATTTATTATTGCATTTAAAACCATACTAAACTATAATTATTATGTTTTTAAACAAGCATAAATTTACATTAATTTAATATTAAGAAAGAGGGTGCCTAGCAGGTTGTATAAATTAAATCAAAATGAAACACCACTTTACAATGCTTTAATGGAATATGTAGACAGAGATACTATTCCATTTCATGTACCAGGTCATAAGAAAGGTAATGGAATTGACGAGGAATTTAAAAATTTCATTGGTGAGAATCCCTTTAAAATTGACGTAACTGTATTTAAATTAGTAGATAGTTTACATCATCCTACAGGTCCTATAAAAAAAGCTCAAGAATTAGCGGCTGATGCTTATGGCTCAAAAGCTGCTTTTTACTCTGTAAATGGAACCTCTGGTGCTATACAAGGTATGATTTTATCTGTAGTAGGTGATGGAGATAAAATTATTGTTCCTAGAAATGTTCATAAATCTGTAACCGCTGGAATCATATTAAGTGGCGCTGTACCTGTATACATGCAGCCAGAAGTTGATAAAAAAGTTGGAATAGCCCATGGTGTTGCACCAAAAACCGTAGAAGAAACTCTCAAGAAAAATCCTGATGCAAAAGCTGTACTTATTATAAATCCTACATATTACGGAGTATCTACAGATATAAAAGAAATAGCTGATATAGTACACAGCTATGATATGCCGCTTATTGTAGATGAGGCTCACGGACCTCATTTAAGCTTTAACGATAGACTTCCTATGTCTGCATTAAATGCTGGTGCCGATATGTGTGCTCAAAGTACTCATAAAATAATAGGAGCTCTTACTCAAATGTCTTTACTTCATGTGAATTCAGATAGAATAGATATAAATAGAGTACAACAAATAATGAACTTACTCCAAACTACCTCACCATCTTATATTCTTATGGCTTCCATGGACTGTGCTAGAAGACAAATAGCTCTTCATGGAAAAGAACTTTTAGATAGTACAATTGATTTATGCAATTATGCGAGGCGTGAAATAAATAAAATTGAAGGCTTTTACTGTTTTGGTGAAGAAGTTCTTGGCAGACCAGGCTCTTATGCTTTTGATCCAACCAAACTTACTATAACTTGTACAGATTTAGGTATAACAGGTTATGATCTTGATATGCTTTTAGCTAATGACTACCATATTCAAGTAGAACTTTCTGATTTATATAATGTACTTGCTGTAGGTTCTTTTGGTGACACCAAGGAAAATATTGATGCTTTAATTAACGCTTTAAAACAAATAAGCAAAAGTATTTCTTCAACTGATAAAAAGAAAAAGACTTCCTTTAAGGATATTCCTGCTGTTCCTAAAAGAATACTTTCTCCTAGAGAAGCTTTTAATGGAGAAAAAGAATCCATACTAATTAAAGACAGCGTAGGAAAAACAAGTGGAGAATTTTTAATGGCTTACCCACCAGGTATCCCCATATTATGTCCAGGTGAAATTATAACCCAGGAAATAGTACACTATGTTAATGACTTAAAGGTTGCTGGTTTATATGTACAAGGAACAGAAGACCCAGAAGTCAATTATATTAAAGTATTAAAATAATAAAAAGAGATTTAACTTATGGAAAACCATAATAGTTAAATCTCTTTTTATTAATATAATTCTGTAATGATTTCTATTCCATTTTTCTTTAAAATTTCTGCTGTTACACCATTTCCTTTTACTAAGGTTTTGCTAAAGGTTCCATTATATATTTCTCCAACACCACAAGAAGGACTTTTAGCTTTTAAAATAGCTTTTTTACAATTGAAAAGCTTAGCTATTTTAAAAGTTTCCTCTGCACCTTTTATAAAATATACTGTTACATCTCTTCCTTTATTATCGATAACTTTAGCGTTCTTTTCCAAAACCTCTTTGCCTGTGCCATTAATAATTTCGGCTGGATTTCTAGGCGTAGACATTCCACCAAGTTGCTCTGGACATACAGGAATAACTTTTTTCCCCTTGCAAATTTCTTTAACCTTATCACTAAAATTATTTTCACCACTATATTTGCAATTCACTCCTAAAAGACACGCTGAAACAATAATACTTTCCTCTTTCATATTATCACCTTACTTTAATTCAACAACAGTAACTCCTGTGCCGCCTTCTCCAAAATTACCAAGCCTGTAGCTTTTTACATGAACATTTCTTTTAAGCATGGTGTTTATAGCATTTCTTAATACACCAGTACCTTTTCCATGAATTACTGTTACAGAACCTAAGCCTGCCATGTATGCTTCATCTAAATATATGTCAGTTTTATATATTGCTTCTTCTGAATCCATACCTCTTAAATCTATAGATTGAGAAACTGATCTTAAATTAAGCTTTGCCTCTCTCTTTTTTATAGCCTTTTCTTTTTTGGATATTGGATTGTTCTGTGTTTTTCTTAAATCTTTTAGTTTTACATTTATTTTCATTATACCTGCTTGAATTTCAACTTCACCTTTACCATCTTGTGATGATACTACAATACCCTTCATATTAAGAGAAGGTATAAATACTTCCTCTCCTTCTTTGACTGACTTTAGTACTTCTCCTTCATCCATTATTTCTTTATTTAAGCTTTCTTCTGCATTATCAAGCTTTTCCTTTAATTTTTGTCTACTATCTTGAAGCTTTTGCCTTGCTTCTGAGGAATAGCCCAATCTCTCCATTTCTCTCATGTCTTTTAGTATCTTATCTGCTTCTGCTTTTGCTTCTTCTATTATTCTTTTGGCTTCGCGCCTTCCCTCATGAAGTGCTTTTTCCCTAGTTTCTGTAATAGAGGATACCTTCTTCTCATATTTATCTTTAAATTTTTCTGCTTCTTCTTTTAAAAATTCTGCTTTTCTTAAATTTTCCTCAGCTTTTACACTTCTTGTTTGCAAACTTTGAATTAAATCCTCAAACTCTAATGTATCCTTTGATATACCTTTTCTAGCTTCTTCAATTATATAGTCCGAAAGTCCAAGTCTCTTTGAAATTTCAAAAGCATTTGACTTTCCAGGTATACCTATTAAAAGCCTATAGGTTGGTCTTAAAGTTTCCACATCAAATTCAACCGAAGCATTTTCAACATTTTCAGTTTTAAGTGCATATGCCTTAAGTTCACTATAATGTGTTGTTGCAACTATTTTTGATCCTCTTGTTCTTAAATTTTCAAGTATAGATATTGCAAGCGCTGCTCCCTCTGTTGGATCAGTTCCTGCCCCTAGTTCGTCAAATAGCACAAGAGAATTACTATCCGCCTCATCAATTATCTTAACAATATTAGTCATATGAGAAGAAAATGTTGAAAGACTCTGCTCTATACTTTGTTCATCTCCAATATCTGCATATATCTCTTTAAAAAAGCTTACTGTAGAATTTTCTCTAGCCGGTATCATTAGACCACTCATTGCCATAATTTCAAGAAGTCCTGTGGTTTTAAGCGTCACAGTCTTACCTCCAGTATTAGGTCCTGTTATAACTAAGGAAGTAAACTCCCTTCCCATGTATATATTAAGTGGGACTACCTTAGACGGATCTATAAGAGGATGCCTTCCCATAACTATATCAATTATTCCCTTATCATTTACATGTGGAGCTGTTGCATTTATATGACTTGCATATTTAGCCTTTGCAAATATAAAATCCAATTCTGTTACTATTTCCTTATTATTTTTCACTGCAACTATACTTTTATATATAAGTGATGATAGTTCTCTTAATATTCTTTCTATCTCAGCCTTTTCTTTTAACATAAGCTCTTTTATTTCATTATTTAAATTTACAAGTCCCATAGGTTCTATGAAAAGTGTAGCTCCTGTAGAACTTTGATCATGCACAAGTCCTGGCACTTGAGCTTTATATTCAGCCTTTACTGGAATAACATATCTTTCTCCACGCACAGTATATAAATTCTCTTGAAGATACTTTGAATAACTTCTCATAAGGGAATTGACCTTATCTTTTATTGAAGAGTTTTTATCTTTAAGACTTCTTCTTATACTATAAAGTGCAGTACTTGCCTTATCAGATATTTCCTCTTCTCCTATGATGGCATTAAATATACTATCTTCAATATTCTTTAGAGGAATTATGCCATTACATATATCTTCAATTATTCTATAACTTTCTTCCTCCTGTTTGTGACTTATGTATTCCTTAAATTTTCTTGCACATCTAAGCATACTAGCTACCTTAAGGAGCTGACCTGGCACTAAAGAAAATCCCTTTCCTGCCATACCTACTGCTTCCTCTACATCCCATGCGCCCTCAAATGGCGGTGAACCTTTTTTCATTAAAAGCTCAAATGCCTCTTTAGTTTCTTCTATATGTTCTTTAACCTCATATAAACTACCATATGGTTCAAGTTCTTCTATAAGTTTTTTCGCTGCACTAGTACTTGTATATTTTTTTATTTGCTCTTTTATCTTAAAATATTCTAGTACCCTAAGTGATTTTTCGTTCACCTTATTCAACTCCTCTTTTATAACTTCCTCTTGTAAAGCCTTTAAATTCTTCATTAACATTACCGTTTTTAATCCACGAGAGAACCTTTTTAACGCTATCTAAATCTTCATCAATAAAATCCACCCTAAAAGAATCTACTCCTAAAGTCTTTATTTCCTCTAAATTATTTATTAGGTTTACCGGAAGTGGATTGTATATATGACTTCTACAATATTTATCTGTTATTACATCAAATTCTACTCCCATTTTATCCTTGAGCACAAAGCTTGATTTCATACATGTACCTGCACAATTATTTTTAGAGGATTTTCCACCAAAAACACTTCCTATAGGACAATACTCACTTACCATCGCTTCTATTTTACCATATACAATTAGTTGAGTATCCATACATTTGTACTTATTTAATTCCCTTATTTCATTTTTACTAAGTTCCGTACTGAGACAACATCCTACTATATCATTCTTATAAAATCTTAATGCTTCACTATTAAATATATTTACCTTATAGTCACCTATTATTTTAAGTGTATTTTTATATTTGCTTATTATACCTGCGTTGGCAGTGACTATACCCTTAATATTATGTGAACTTTCATCTATTATCTTACATATGTTATAAAATTCTTCCTTTATAATATTAGGAACTTTAATATATACATCTTTAAGCTCTTTTATATTAATGTCACAATTTTTTTTAAATATATCTACTATTACATCTTGAAAACCTTCTTCTACTACAGCTTCATATTGTTCTTTACTAGAAACTGAAATCATAAGTTCTGGAATTTTAACTTCTTTTTTTTCCGAAGACTCAATTTTTCCAATTTCAAACTCACTTCTATTTTTATAACTATCTTCTATTAGATTTTTAAATTTATTTATTGCCTCTCTTCTTACCGAATTTAAAATAGACATAGGTATATATCCTTCATCAAAAGAAGAGAATTTTATATTGTTAATTTCAAAAGGAGTTCCACCTGTTTTTCTCAGATTTTCTTCTATTCTTTCTTTTACGAGAGGACTTTTCTCGGCCTTTTCTACTTTATCACCAAAAACCTCTATTTTAATATTTCTATTTTTTTCATTTGAGCCTAAACTGTACCCCTCTGCAAAACTTACTGAAATTTTAAAACTATCATGTAACTTAAATTCCACTTCTAAATCCAAATAAATTTTTCTCTTAAAATCATTTTTAAAGCTTTCTTCAATTTCCTTAGTAAGCTTTAAATCAAGAGTTTTATAAATATCGTCTCCTGCCTTATAAAAATGGGGAAAAATTTTAACCTTCTCTCCTGCCTTAGCTTCTTTAAGCTCCACTGAATCCTTAAATATTTTTGATACAATAGCACCTTTAATATCGTTTCTAACTCCATCCTTTAAACTCAAATCTTCTTTAAGCAATATACTATTATCCTTTAATACTTTTCCTATAAAAATCCCTGTGTTTTTAGGAAAATTATACGCCATCATATCTCTCCCTTTATTACCTAAAAGATATGCTCTTGAAAAACCTTCTCTATTGAACAGTTTTAAAAGTTTATTTTTCTCTTTATTTATATTAAGCTTATTATCAATAGCTTTTCTATATGATGAAACAACTCCTCCTGCATATTCAGGCTTTTTCATTCTACCCTCTATTTTTAATGAAGAAGTTCCTGTTTCAATAAGCTTATTTAATATATCAATGGTGCACATATCCTTTGTGCTTAAAAAATATCCTTTTTTATTTTGACCCGTAGTTTTATCAATAAGCGTATAACTTTGTCTACAAGGCTGAGCACACCTGCCCCTATTACCACTTCTGCCACCTATTATTGAACTCATAAGACACTGACCTGAATAGCATACACACAGTGCTCCATGAACAAAAATTTCTGTTTCTATATTAAGTTCTTTAGATATATACTCAATCTCCTTTAATGACAACTCTCTTGACAGTACAATTCTCTTAAAACCTTTTTCTTTATAATAAAGAGCTCCTAACCCATTATGAATTGTTAGTTGTGTTGATGCATGAATCTCAAAATCAGGAATATATTTTTGAGTAAGCTCTAATATTGATGTATCCTGAACTATAAGTGCATCCACTCCTATTTTATAAAGAAATTTTATATATTTAATAACCTCTTTTATTTCATCTTGTTTTATAAGCGTATTTACTGTAACATACAATTTAACTCCATAATCATGACAGTAATTAACCGCTTTTTCCATTATTTCATCATTAAAATTTTCAGCATATGCTCTAGCTGAAAACTTACTTCCACCTACATAAACTGCATCAGCACCATTTTGAACGGCTGCGTATATACTTTCAATACTTCCTGCTGGTGCTAGCAATTCAATTTTATTCATAAGTACCTCCAATTGTATTAAGTAAATTTAATACTATAAAATCAATATAGTTTCTAATGCCCTATAACTATTATACATAAAGTATTTATTATTACAAATATAAAGTTTCACACAATAAAATAAGGAGGGTCTCCCCTCCATTAATTTTTATTAATTTTAACACTGTCAAAATTAATCTTTATCTAATTCTTCAATGTCTTCATTTAAGTATTGATGTGAACAATCTTCATCCTCTGGCACAAAAAAGTCTTCTTTTTGGGGTGGATCAAATATATCAAAAGGAAATTCAAGATTATTGAAATATTCACATGGATCTTCTGATATCTCTTCACACACATCAGGCTTACAAAAACCTGTAGATGGAACTATAAGATTTACTAATCTAAACAATTTTATTATAGTAAATAGTCCTATGGTAACATTAACTGCTTTCAGTTACATTATGGTACTGCGTATTAAGGTACTGTGTGTTTTGTGGCTTTTGGGGTTTCTGGTAACGTAAGTACACTTTTATTGTTCGGTCGTCAGATATTTCTATACGTTCAACCACTTCCTTTAACATTTGATTAGTCCATTCTTCGCGGTTAAATCTGGCTAACTCCTTTATAGACCTAATAAGTAACTGCTCTTTGTTTTCCTGCGACCTGTTGGTTACTACAGCCATGTCCAATTGTTCCTTATGCTTTAACAGTGCTTGTAACTGCCCCTCTATCTGTTCATTCTGCAACTTGTACTGCGTGGCGCCGACTATCCCCTCACTGTAGGAAGTTAGAAGGGTGTTAGATAGGCGTAATAGGCTGTCTATTTTCGCTTGTATTGCCTTTAATTCTTCTTTTGGTGTCATGGCATGGCTATCTATTGAACGTGCCTTTATCGCGTCCATAATAGCCTTAAAATTGGTTTCGATAAGTACCCCTATTTCCTGCCTTAAAATCTGGACTAAATCCCCCTCATAAACAGCCACCCTACCGTGACCACATTTTGCTTTTCCGAATTGCTCATAGTTTAGACAGATGTAGTAGGGTTCATATTCCCTTTTAGACTTTTTCCTTTTAACAGTAAAACTTGCCCCGCAATCTGCACACACCACTAGATTAGAAAACAGGGACTTACTGGAATGACGGGTAGGTCTGCCATTTGCTTTTATTGCAGTTTGCCTTTTCGCCACTTCTTCCTGTACACGTTGGAATACGCTATCTCTTATTATAGGCGGGAACACCCCCTTATGAACTGCCCAATCACTTCTAGGTATCTTCCTCCTTTTGTTCATGGTAACGTCAATAGTTTCTGTTTGGTGCTGTACTAAATAGCCAATATACGCCCTATTCTGTAACATCCTTCCTATCATACTAGCGTGCCAACCATTAGTTCCCCCTTGCGTGAGTACCCCCTCTTCTTTTAGTAAATTAGAAATGTTACGGAAACCCATACCGCTTAAATATAGTTCAAATACCCTGTTTACTACTTTCGCCTGTTCTGCCACAATCTTTATCCCCTTTTTACCTTTTACATATTGGTAACCATAGGGCATATTCGGTATATACATTTGACCCCGCTTTTCCATTCCGCGCCATGTTTCTTTTATACGCTTTGACGTTGTCTGTGATTCCTGTTCAGCTAACCAAGCAAAAAGTCCGAACCTCATTGTGTCCACTGCACTATCTAGCCCATCTTCACGAAATATTACACGTATCCCTACAGCGCGTAAATCTGCTATTGCTTGCAGGGCTTCACGTTGATTACGGGCGAATCTGCTTAACGACTTGGCTAACAGTATATTGTACTTGCCATTTTTACCATCTTCCAGTAACTGTTGGAACGCTAACCTTTTTACTGACTTTGTGCCGGAAATCCCTTCATCTGTGTATACCTTGTAGATTTCCCACCCTTTTTCTTCTATTAGGCGGGTATAACTGTCGTGTTGGTTGTGAATCGAGGTTTCCTGTTCATCTGTAGAAACACGGGTATATAGTGCTACTTTTGGTGCGTCTGCTATTTCTTTATTTAATCTGTTTTCCATCTTTTGTATTTCCCTCCGCTTCTTTTGGCTTACTCTGCTCTTGTAGACCCTTCTGTGAGGTATTATACAGTATAGCCAATTTTTTAGCAATGGTTTGAGGTAACCCTTGTCCGTAAATTATTTCTACTTTATACATTTCCTTTTTACCCATATTCCCCACCCCCAAATTATAATATGATTATTGCCTATATAAATATGTAGGAAAAAAATTAAGCCTGTGACATTTACGCCACAAGCTTTAGTGTTTTATCTATTTACTTTCTTTGTTCCAATGCAGTTATTCTTTGCTCTATTTCTGCTAGTCTTTGTTCAATTGTTTTTTGGGGTACATTATTAACTTGTTGTGCTTGCTGTGCCTTCTGTGCGTATAATTGGTTCATTTTATTAGCTGATTGTGCGCCCCACACGCCGTCCACAGATAGTCCATATTTAGCTTGAAAGTTCTTTATAGCCTGTAATGTTCCCGCGCCCATTATGCCATCTTCCGCTAACCTAGCACCTTCCATAGCGTTAAGCTGTCTTTGTATAGTTAATACTGTATTATCCATTTGAACCCCTCCATAATTTACTGAAATATTCGCACCATTTACCCTGTTTTTAATTTCTGCCAAAGGGTATTTATCCCCCGGACATGATGTTGAATAGTATTGTTTGTGACCGCCTATTTCTAGTTTTCCATACTTTTGACACATCTCTTGGCATAACGCAACAATTGCTTGCTTCTGTACTTCTGGCATTGTTTCCCCCATATATTCACCCTCTGCACATATACCAATACTGTCTGAATTTCTGCTAGGACAGTGCGCTCCGATAGCATTTTCGGGTCTTCCACGATAAACAGTTCCGTCCTTTCTGACTAAAAAATGGTAGCCACAGCCTGCCCATCCATTTTGTAAATGCCAACTGTGAATATCTTGTATAGAACAATGACTAGCCTCTGCGTGATGAAGCACACAAAATTTAGGGGTGTTACCATAAGATAACGGTTTGAACTTTAAACCAACGTCAATAATGTTTAATCCCATCTTTTTAAATACCTCCTTCTTCTAACTAGAAAGAAAATCCCCTCTAGCCTTCACTTATATGTGTAGCCAAAGGGGTAATTGTGACACTATAAGGTTAAGTCTTTTACTGTTGCACTAACAGCTGTACCATACGTAAATGTTTGTGAGTTTATTACCCTATTGCTTCCTGCGGTAGGTAACGCACCTAACACCGCTCCACTATCGGGATTGACGGTTAGCGTGCCCCCATTTTGGATATACCAGTAAGGAACTGAATATAAGAATTGAGCGTAGTCTTTACATTCTGCCCACAGCTCCACACACACACCACCGGATACAGCAATTGGAATGGCTGAAAATATAGTATTACCACTAGCGCTGTCTATTTCAACAAAATATCTAGTCTTGCCCGAAGCGTCTACCGCTGTTGCTGACGTATTGTTAGTATACTTCATGACTACGTAACCCGCTGTAGGGTAAGAACCTGTTGTATGGATATTTAGCTTAACAACGGAATGGGTGTACTGCTGTGGTAAATAGATACGACAAACACATAAAAACTTTGAGCCTGTACCTGTGTTATTGTACAATGAGTGACCTTTAGTTCTGGACATTCCTCTAGTTTCAAAGTCAGCTGTTACTGCTGTTGAACCTGAAAGTGTGTTAGTTCCTGCCAATGTAACAGCACCATTAAGTGTTACCGCGTCACTTTGGTTATTAGCCAGTACTTTATTTGTGTTTAAGTAAACTGTCCCGTCTGGTTTAAAGATTATAGCCTTTGTAGTGTCCCATGTTTCGCCGTTATTTCCGCCACTTCCCGGTGTATAATAGTCTGACGAAGGTATAAATGCTAACTCTGGGGCTAAATGGGAGGATGATGTAGAAGTGCTTAATCTTCCTATCTTCCAAGAATAGTTATTCTCCTGTTTTGAATAGAACATATTTGGTGTTATAAGTCTAGTCAAGCCCTCTAGTGTACCGTTTTGTAGTGGTAAATACTGCCCTATATGGTTGTGTAATTTCTGCGCTTTTCCACGTAAATCTGTAAGACCTTTCGGTAATGTTTCCGGATAGACTAAACAGTCATTTAACGTCCAATTCACAGAATCCACGAAATCCAAATCAACCGCAGTAGTAGCCAAAGATAGGGAAGTACCGTGTCTATTTCTGTCGGAGCTGTATTGACACATTAAATAAGTTGTATACCCGCCAAAAGTAGTAAAGTTGTATGCAGGGTAAGCAGTCGCAGGAACACCGTTGTAATCTTCGTCCGGCATATTTACAGCTAACCATAATTTAGGAACTTGGTTTGCTATTGGGTCACCACCGCTTGATTGGATTGTGTGTGTAGTAGTAGATTCGTCTACAAAGTAATAAGCAGTATACAGAATTATTCCGCCCCTACTTGCTAACTGTGGGAAACGTACAACCATTCTATCCTTAAACGCCTTTATCCACGTATAGGCTTGATGTGCTGTCATTGTATAAGGTGTGTCCCATCTGTTATCTTCATAGTCTAGTACGGGTAGTAAGTCACCGCATTGTCCAGTACCAAAAACAGATTCTAGTATATCAGCGTAATTGTTTGCTTCTTTTGTTGCTTCCGCCTGCAAGTTTGCGTCAGTATACCCACCCGGATAAGTGCTTGATAAGGTTAACACGTTAAAAGGTCTAGCGTAGAAGTAAGTTCCAACCTTTAGTCCCCTTTTTCTATACGCTAGTACGTTTCCCGCTGTGAATCTTGAATCTGTAGTCTTGCTTTCGTCTGCGGTGTTTTGCTGTCCCGCCTTTAGTATCACGAAGTCACAACCCATATTTTTCGGTGCGTCAAAACCAAGTGTGCTATCCCCAAGTGGGTATTGGTAGGAACTATAGTCAACACCCCTAACTAGATTCAGTCTTTCAGCAAAGTTATAATACGGAAAATATCCCGCTGTTTGTTGGCTCATTTATTAGTCCTCCTTATATACCTATTTACTTATTTCATATTCCTATAACATCTAACTAGCACTTCATCATTATATTGCAGTGTATAGCCAGTAAAAGTTATGTTGCCCGAAGCGTCTACGGTATAATGCGTGCCTAGCAGAAAAGCAACACCGTTTACAGAAACCACCAACAGGTCTAATGTGCTATCATACCCAGTAATACCCGAAGCTATTGTTGCGGTATTTGGTGTTGTATTTGTGATTAGGTTATGCGTTACAAGATTAGGTCTTGCAAAAGCCAAAGAGCCGTCCGCTTTTTTAGTTAGGTATTGGTTTGTAGTAGCTGTAGCCTTGTCCGGAATTGCGTCTAATGTGCTTTTATTTGTGTGAGTGTGGGTATTAGTATAAAGAGTGCCGTCCCAAGATATACTGCCATCTGCATTGGTTTTCAAAGTGTTATTAGCACCTATTGCGGTGTTATCTGGAATATCGTCTAGTACGGGTTTATTATCGTGCCAATGTGAATGTGCGACTAATTCTGTCATTGCCGGAAATTCACCGCTTGACTCTATGGCATTAGTCGGGTCAATGTTGGCTTTTATAAGGAAACTGAATTCGAAAAACGTTAAACGATTCCCGCTATTATCATATACAGAAACTTCCGCATTTGCTGTTCCGCTTACTGCCAAAGTTTGTGCAGTTAATACAACCTTTATTTGACCAGTTGTAGCGTCAGTTACTGTAGGTGTCTGAAATATTATATTGCCGTCTGGTTTCTTTACTGTAAACTTAAGAATAAGCCCCGTAAGGTTTACAGGGCTATAGTCTTTGATTAACTGTATGTTAAAAATGTTTGAACCGCTATCACTTTGCTTAACAAGGAAAGGCGGTTGTAGGAATTCAGTAGTAGCATTTAGCATAAAAGTATATTCTCTAGTTATCACTATTTAACGCCCCCTTACTGCCCATTTGACTTGCTTTGGTCTAAAGTTGCCTTGTTAGCAAAGTAGTATGTGATAACCATTGTAACGATAGTCTTCAAGAATTCCCCGTCTAATCTTCCCAAAAATGCTAGTACAAGTACAACAACAGTCATAGCAATAGCAATCAAACTTCTAACCTCTAAAAGTTCCTCTAATTTATTTAACATTTCGCTTCTCCTCCAATTCATATATTTTAGCCTTTAACCCAAGTATTTCAGCCACTAGCTTTTTATTTTCTTCGGTTAACTCATGAACTTCAGCACGTAAAGCTGAAATTTCTTGTTTATACCCCTCTAAAATGTTTTGTAAATGTTGGTCGATAAGTTCCTCACGTTTTATTGATAGTTCCACTTGGTTTTTACTTCTAGTTGTTACATATGTTATAACACCAGTCAGTACAGAAGTTAGCAACCCAACGATAGCAGTATTTGACAGAAAATCGAACACCTTTTTCACCCCCTAATATAAACCCATATTCCTTGCTTATAAGCTACAATTTTATACGTAAAACTGGGGGTGACACTGTTGTATCTACATAGTACTTTTTATAGTTTAGATAGAACTCAAAGCCTACGGAAACAAGTATACTTCCTAGGGTGTCGCGAAATTCCTGTGTACTTTCTGCAAAGTAACTTTCTATCGGCTGAATACCTGTGCAAAATGCTATAATCTCCCCTGTTTCATTTGTATAGAATACTGTTGTAATATCTGCCCAATTCAAAAATAACCCCTCCTTTATGCTGTAACCGTCCACGAATACTGAAAGTCAATATCCATTCTGTTAGTTGGGTCGGATACTTGAAAAACATTAACATATCCCTGTACTTGGAACTTGGCATTTGCATAATCATAAGCGACAACGAAAACATTAAAGGTCTGCAAACCGTAACCACTTGTCAAATTCTGTATAGAACCCATTGCTACACTAGCTGTAAAAGGTTTGTTTTGGTATTCGGAGGGTAACTGAACCCATTGTGAAGCTGAACCGGCAGTTAATAGCCCAACACCAGTTAAAGATAGGTAATGGTATGGTCTGGTAGTAGCCCCGCTAATGTGCAAAAGTCCGCTAGCAGAAAGGGTTGTTTTATCGCCATTACTGGTATTTACGGTTATTCCATCTACAGACATTACTATAGCGTTGGAAATTTCGTTAAACCCTATTTTTATATCGGTCGGTGACTGTTGGATAATGGTTTTTACGTCCCCTTCTTCCACCTTAAGTTGTAGCTGTCCATCTAAATTGGTAATAGAGGCTTTAGCATTGTTTAAGTCCCTTTCAAGATTAACGGTTTTGTCTGCTTGGTTGTTCTGTACGTCTGTTAAAGTTTCCCTTACATCACCCAATTTAATGGTGCTTTCTGTTGGTGCTAAAAGGTTTATTGTCTGCTCATTTACCACAGCCTTAAGTGTTAATGGTGGGTTAAATTCGTGGTCTATTACTGCCACTAAATCACCAAGCTGTATCTTTTCATGGGTAAACGTGCTGTCCCCTGTAAGCCTGTACAAGTCGACAACATCTAATTCATAAGTAACTTTAGGGCTAGTATACTTTTGTAGTTCTATATAGGCGTTATTAATCAGCTCCGTTGCGTCCTTCGCCCCTGTATCCTTATACTTTAAGTAACGTGGTCTTTTTCCTGTAGTGCCTTTATACCCGTAAATACTTGTTGCTGTTGGGTCTTCCAAGTACTTCTGTCCTGCCGGTTTATTCAATGGGTTTGTTGGCGTTGTCCATGTAATAGTCCCGATATCAAAAGGCTCTTCATCACTACCACCTACAGGAATTACAGCAGTCTTTATGCCGGTTGTGTCTACGGTTCTTTGGACAGAATTTATGTCTTTGCTATATTCAAACCTTTTCCCTGTGTCGCGACTACTAACTGCTTTCATATCAACATATCTGTGCGCTCCATCTAAACGGAATATAACAGCCAGTCCGTAGTCGTCTGCCAAGTTGTATACAGCTTCAAGAACAGTTTTGTCTAGTGATACACCAGTACATGGGTGGGTTGTCACTGTATCTACTTCCCCTACTTCCCACCTAGTACCTGCCAGTATCTGCCCTAACATAACAGAAGGTTGAAGGGTTATTCCGTAAATGCTATATAGGCAAACCTCGTCCAATAATTCCTGCCTTCCATGCTCACACTCAATTGAAATTATATGGTCGCTGCTATGTTTTCCTACCACCTTTTTAATGGTATATAACTGTGGTTGCTGTTCTAGGTCTAAAAAATAAATGTAGTTTTCCTCTATAAGATATTCAGCTCCTACGCAATCCCCGAACAATTCCATCTTTAAAGTGGAAAGGTCGTTCAATTTACTGTTTATTTCAGCTTTTAATACTGAATAATCAATCACGTTTTCGCTGTCAAAGGCTGTGACTGCTTCTTCATCCCTATTTAATACATAAAAAATCACTGGAATAACACCCCCAACTTAAAACCAATTTTCGGTATAAGACAATGTGTATAACCCCGCATGGGAAACGGTGACGCTATAATTATCTGCCTTGGGAAACTTTAGCCATTCGCTAGTTAAGGGAACTTTTGAAAGACCAGAATTACCGGCAATAGTCACATTTCTTTTACCCATATCAACAACTACTTTTTCCCCCGCATTAAACGCACTGTATAAAGTGAATATTATGTCTGTACCTACACGGAAAAACACTGTAGTTAGTGCAATATTACTGCTTGGTGTCCATTCAATAATAGGGTAAGACGGAGCTGTTCCTTGGTAGTCTATTAGCATTGACGCTCCCGCAGATAAATTGACCGTGCCAGTAACAGTTTTTCCTACACCGAAACCACTAGGAACTATAAAACGTATAACCCCTTGCCCCGCGACAATTAGGTCGGATACCTTAACCGCACTGTCAACAAAGGCGTTGTACCTAACTTCCATATCTTCGCTTATTAACAGTTCCCCACCGCGGAAACTATCACCAGACAGCCAACCTGCTAAATCCCTAATCGTTTCTGAAAGTGTCTTATCTGTTGGTGGTATAATTGTTACAGCCATTTCAATAGTCTTTTCACCAATCTCAATACCAGTTCTTACAGCACCATACGCCCCCGGAACCGTAGTTAGCTTATTAGAAATAGAAGGAAGGGCGGTAGTTTCTACTGTCTGAACTACAACATAGCTAGGAATTTCCTTACCATTAAACCATACTCTAAATTGTGTGCTTGCCATCAGTTTTTACCCCTTCCTCTTTTTTCTTTGTCTGCTAATTCTTTTAACTTTTCCGCTATCTTTTCAATATCTGTGTTGTCACGAACCGCCATATTTTGAACCATTATATATATAGGGCTTTCTGTATTACCACTAGTTTCTGTACTTATGTTGTTATTATCCGGCATATACCTTGCAATATTAGCACCTAATAGGGACATAGTACTTTTATTAGTTAAAGGGACAACAGCTTCCTGTCCTCTTTCTCCTACACCAATTACGGAAGGCTCATTGAATAGACCGCCTTTTGCATACCAATTTACACCTATAGAAGGAAATTTACCTTCCAATGGGCTAAAGCTACCTGTTATCGAAAAGTGTGGTAATGGTATACGTGGAATTTTAAAATTGAACATGTTTTCGAAAAAGTGTTTTATACCGTCTGTCTTATCTTTTATCCAAGACCATACACCGCCTACTATACGGAAAATTGTGTCTTTCATCTCGTTTAAACGTCCACTAGTAGCAACGTTAACCGCTGTCCACGCCACATTGAAAAGGTTACCAAGCATAGATAACCAGATACGCAAGTTGTTAAGAATTCCGGACAATATACTCATTAATACTTGACCAAGTGAAGACCAGAACGTACTCCAGTCACCTTTTAAAAGTGCAGTGAACGCGTTGAATAACCCCTTTATAATTCCTAATACAGTACTTATTATGTTCATGATGTATTCAAAGGCAAGACGTACTACATTCGTTATATTATCACCGAATAAAGCCCATATGACACGTGCGTATTCTGCAAAGGTGTTAAATATGTCTTGAAGGTCAATTATTATAACAGAGATAAAGTCTTTGATTCCCTGCCATAAAGTTATTACCGTATCATGGAAGGCTTGGTTAGTTGTGAATAGTTTTTGAAATGCTACCACCAGAACAGTTATAGTCGCTATTATTCCAGCAACCGCCAAAACCACAGGAGCACTTATTCCGGCAAATACAGTCCCTATCGTACCTATTGCGGTTATTAACGCCCCTATAACAATCAATATAGGCGGAATTATGATAGCCAAACCCCCAATTATCAGAATAGCATTTTGAACTGGTTGCGGTAGATTTCCGAACTTTTCAGCTAATTCAGCTATTTTACTCATAATACTAGCTACCGAAGGAAGTAAAACTGCAAATACCTTGGCTGTCGCGTCTGTTATACTTGCCCATGCTATACGTGAACTATTTGCCATTCCTGTACTGGTTCGTGCAAAGTCACCTTGTGCCTGTCCTGTCTTCGCTAATACATACTGATAACGTAGTTGTACCTGTTCAGCCTGTGACATTTGGTCAATAGTCTTTGAAATACCTTGTTGTCTGGCGAATTCTTGAAGGTTTGTTTGTGTCATAACTATTCCGAATTGCTTAAGACTTTCTGTTTCCCCTGTAAATACAGAAGATAGTGCTAGGCTAGTTACATCACTTCCAACGTTATAGAAAGAGCTCATATCTGCGGATAGTTGCGTAAGTGTCTTACTCATTTCATACGACTGGGCGTTAGACGAACCCATACCCTGCGCCATTGAACCGAAAGTAGCTGTCATGTCTAACGCGCTTTGCTTTGACATTCCTAACGCTTTGGCTGATGTATTGGCGAATTCTTGCATACTTCCCGACAATTCCTTGAATACTACTTGATTTTTACTTAAACTTTCGTTTAGGTCACTAGCGTTTTTTATTCCTTTTACTGCAAAACCCGCTAAAGGTACAGAAACAAAGGCTGTTAGTTTTTCACCCACACCCCTCATTGTTTCACCTATACTGGTAAAAGATTTTGTTAAACCCGCAAAACCGCTTGAGCCTGTTTTATCCAACCCACCAAGTGCCTTATCTACTTTCTTTATCTCATTCTGGGCTTGGGAGGTATCCGCGCTTACGGTGATTTTTACATTTTCAGACAAATTATCTCACTTCCTTTTTGCCTATAAGTTATAAGTTAAATGTTTCTCTTAATTCCTTTCTTAACTGCTCTATGTCTGGTTGCTTTTTCTTTGTAGTAGTTTCTGATAACTTCGGTTTGTATAGGTCTTCGGGTTTAATTTGTGTTTTATAGTTTCCTGTAGCGTTCATAAGTAGCGAAGTTTGCCACGCTATCAACTGCATTGACTTGTCTAATTCGTTATTTTGACGGTCAGCCTCCGCTCTTAATATCAGACCTAAAACGTTTATATCCATTGAATACATTTCGTCCACATCAAGAGCGCAATAAGCCAAACCATACATATTAATCTGTTCCCAAGTTAAACCCGTAATTACTTTAAACCTTCAACCGCCTGCATTAAACAGTTAGCCACGTAGTCAAGGTTATCCATGTCCACCAATTCACCCACAGCGTCCATAGTCAACTCTTTGTCTTCATGCATAAGACCAACGTATAATAATTGTGTGATAAGTTCTGCACTCATTTCTTGCATAAGTTCAGACATTTGTGTAATTTTATAACCTGTCAACGCTTCTAACTTTCTAAAAGAATTAAGATTGAACTTTAAGTGTCTTTCCTTATCTAGGTTTATAACAGTTGCTTTTGTAATTGCCATTTATAAAACCCCTTCCCTTATCTTATTGTTTTAGCTAACTACGCCTACAGTTCTAACTAATGGACTTGCTCCTTCTAATGTAAGCTTGTATGTTACAGCGTCATCTTGTGAATATTCCTCTGGAAATTCTGTTAATACCGCAGTACCTGTGTAAGTGTAACCCGCAGTATCTGCATTAGCCCCAATTCTAATTTCAACTTCTATAGCTGTTCTGCTGTCAAATGCTGTGTGTAAAGCAGTCAAGGCAGTATCCCCCAACATTACAAAACCATCACACTCGATAGACCAACTTTTAACGCCCGGAATACTTTTAGCCCAAGCATTACTGTTTTTATCAGTTACATCAATTGTCTTTGCTGACCTTTTAAGTGAAGCGCCCTTTTGTCCCCCTACTGCTGTCATTGTTCCGGATACATCAACTTTTAGTATAACGTCCACACCTGCTACATTTGCCATGTTAAAAATCCCCCTATTTTCTTATTTTTATTGTGTAATCAACTGTGTAAATATAATAGGCGTCTATATCTTGCCCATTAAAAAAAGCCACCGGGTCGGAGCATTGTACAAGTATAATCTCTATCCCGTTGACACTTTTCTGTGTTAAATTGTGTAGTTTGTCCATGTCTAAATTAGCTCTTTCCTCTGCTGTTGATGGGTGGTTGCTCCTATACATTATCTGGAAGTTTACGGTTTGGATAGAGCTAGTGAAAGACCCGTTCTTCATATCCACTACTACAGCAGTTTCGTCCGTTATGTCCGTTGGAAATTGTAACGGATAAACAGGTGTATTAAGTTCAGCTTTCAAGAATTCAACAAGGTCAATTAATTTCACAGCATACCAACCCCCTTTTAACCTTTTAATTTAGTTACCATACTTTTTCTTAAGTTTGTCCTAATGAAGTTACCCCAATTTATCTCTGCACTTTCAGCCACGTTATAAAGATAGTTGTTACCCACGTATAGTCCTTCTGCAAATCTGCTTTTTGGGGGTTGTTTTTGTCTGGATATTCTGCCCAATCTATAAGTCTTAAAGTGTGTCCAATCTGCATAATCGAAACCCTTATTTAGTGCTGAAAACCTAACAGAAAATTGACACTGTTTAAGGTCTATATTGTTTTGGGTCACAAAGTAAGAGCGCTCTAGTTTTCCAGTACGTCTCGGTGCTGAACCACTAGCGGATTTTACAGTATCTTTACGAATCTTATCCATACTATCCTTTACCGATTCGTACATTACCTTATCCATATCCTTAAAGCAGTTAGCGCCTTTTACCTTAACCCTAAATGAGTTTCCCACTATCAGCCACCACCTTTGTACCTATTATGTTTCCGCCTAAATCTCGTATAACCTTATAGTCCTTAACGCGGTGTTGTTTGGTCGTGCCCAATTCATCCTTAAACTTTAAAAAGTCCCCTGTCCTAACATCAACTAACCCATTCATAAACACATTTATGTTTTCTGCTGTAATATACCCATCTTCACCAAGTACTTTTTCCAACTGATTAGTATAGGTTACACGGCATTTTACAGTAGCATAATCGTATAGGACAGGTTTACCCCAATTGTCAATACCGGATTTCTTTAGGATTGTTACACTGTCATTAAGGGGTATAAACCCCATCATAACCATAATTAGTCTTCCTCCCTGTAAATACTGTAAGGTGTTCCTATTTCACGTGAAGTATAGCGTCCAACTCTGCGTCTTGGTTTTCCTAGCAAATCATACACATATGGAGCAATCGTATTATTTTGTTGGTTAATATTGATTCCTACACCGTCAATCTGAATGTAAGTTACACCTAGTTCAGAGCGCATAATAGAATCGTCAACACGTAAGAACCACAGTATTTGTGTGGCTAGGATATTTACAGGCACGTCATTAGCTGAACTATACAAGTCGGGAAATGTAGTAGTCAGTATATTTAAACAGTTATTAACCACCTTATTTCTTTTAGTCAGGTCAAGTGATTCCCATAACTCGCTGTGAAATATATTTTGTTCAATGTAGGAATTAACGTCATTAACTGTAGCCATTATTCCACCTTCTTTTTACGTGTAGAAGGTTTCTTTTTTGGCTCTGGTTCTATAACTTCATATTGCAGATAATACATATTGGCGAATCGTACTCCCTCTTCTTTGTCTTCAAATTCAGCGTATCCGTCATAAAACATTACCCCACCTAGAAAGGCGTTCATTGTTTGTCCGTAATAAACCTTTACCATTTCCGCACCTCCCACATAATAAATACACATAATAAAAAAGGGAACAGAATGTCCACCCTGTCCCCCTTTAAATACTGTCTATTTCTTTACTTCCTTATTTCTTTATTCCTTTAAGTCTAGCTGTAGATTTTGTGTTCATAACTGCAAGACCTGCGTACCATTCAATTCTAGTTCTGAAAACTGGTTTTGTTTCTAATTCGCCAAGATCTCTAACGGATATTCCACCGTTTTGTATTCCGCAAACGTCAGTACCAACACCGAACTTAACCGCGAATATCTCACCCGCTCCCGATTGGTCTGGAAGTACAGTATCTTCACATACTCTTATTGGAATTCCTGCATACATTGGTACAGGTTTACCAAATGCGTCAACACCGTTCTCTATATAGTGTGTAGAAGCTTGGAGAAGGTTCATAACTACTCTTCTTGTTTTTCTGTTCATGAAAAGAGCGTCTGCACCACCCGGAACAGCGTCAATAAGTATGTTTAAGTCCGGAAGTGTTAAAGCACCATTTGTAGTATCTATTACAGATATATCTTGTCCACTTGCTAAAAGTTTAGCTATACCGTCAAATGCCTTCGCGTTTGTAGCAGTATCCCCATAGAAGAACATATTTGTAAATGTTTCTGCCATAGCTTTAGCTTTTAAAGTAGTTTGAATTTGTCTTTGGTCGTTTATGTTTCCTTTTGTCTGAATTATGAAGTTGTCCACGTCAGCGTCTCCGCCTAAAATCTTTAATGTTGCTGTCTTTTGTACAAAGCTTGCTGTACCTTCTGTGTAAGCTTCGTTTACGTTTCTGAATTCTACAGTAGGTAAAGTAGTTACTTGGTTGTACATGTAGCTGTTACCTTGTACCTCCATAAATGGAATCATTTCTAAAACTGCCGAAGTTTCAACAACTGTAAGAATAACGCCCTTTTGTAACATGTCTGTGGACAGTTTGGCAGCCTCTGTAAGTGTTATAGCCATAATAAAATCCCCCTAATTAATATTTTATTTTTTTGTATTTGAATATCCCATTGCTATTATGGTTGACGCAGACAAGCCGTTTACTTCCTTGCCCTGTGTACCGGTAGCTGGGTTTAGTGCTTTACCAATTTGAATGTTTGGGTTAGGTTCTGTTTGTGTACCTTTGAATAGCCCTAATTCATGCGCCTTGTTTATCCAGTCAATTTTTTCAGAAGGCGTCATATTTTCTGGAATCAATGCCCTCATATTTTCTGGAATATCTTTTACTTGCGCTTCCAACATCTTATTCATAACAGCCTCATACTCTTTAACACTGTTATTACTGTTAGTTTTCAAGGCTTCTAGGTCTTTTTGTAAATTGCCAATAGTTTGTTCAAGATTGGACTTTTCCGCTTCAATCTGTTTTAGTCTTTCGATTTCAGCCTTTAGAGCTTCTAGGTCATTATTATTTGTGGTGTCTGGTTTAGTTGGTTCTGTAGGTTCAACAGTAGGCTCTTTTACAGGCTCTACTTTCCCCGGTTCAGCTTTAGGCGTTACTACCGGTTCAGTTACTGGCGGTGTTGCTGTTGGTTCATTAGTTGCAACTGGCTCATTTATTGGTTCTGGCATATACAAATCCTCCCTTAAATTAGCGGTATAGACCGCTTTATATTTGTGGAACGCATACCCTTACAGAAAAGTTAGCAAGGGGGTGTTAGCCCCAAGCAAAAGTAAGGGAAGGAAAAAGGGACAATTAAGCCCCTTTAGAAAACATCTCATACTACAACCCTAATTCTTTTTACAAATGCAACAATAAATGTAATTTAATTAATTATTTTTCCTTATATGTTCCGGTATATCTTCGTAGGTGTAATATGGAATAGGTGCATGTCTACAGCGCGGGTGAAAAATCAACCCACTTGCCTTTAACTCTGCATAGGTAGGATAGTTAGGAGTTGCTCCTGTCATACTTATTATCTTTCCTTGAAAACCCTTACAAGTATCTACAGTTAACGGGTTTGTCGGAATAACTGCTAGGTCGCCTTTTCCGTTATTCTGAATTACAAACTGCTTTACGCCTTCAACATGTGCTTCAAGTATTTTTGTGTTTATTGCCATATCAACATATACACGGGTGTTCCAACGTCTGCCCGCCTTGTCAACTATTGCGATAGTGTCCTTATATATTAGTTGCTTTAGTTTGTTGCCTTTTAATTCCTTCATTATCATATTGGCAAGTTCATCTCTACTTTTGGAATTAAGGTTTGATACTGTTAAGTGCTTGTTAAATGCTTTTTGAATAAGTTTTTTAGTTGTATACCTAGTGTTCTTCGTAGCTTGTAGAAGGTCTTTAGTTGACGCCATATAGTACTTATAGGTGTCCCCATCATTTAAGGATTCTTGTGCAAAAAGTAACGCTCTTTTTAACGTAAATAGCTTCTTATTTCTTTTTTGATTCTGCCACATGGAAACTACAGCATAAGCAAAAGCCAGTTCCAAAACTTGGCGTATAAGTTCCGGGAATATAGCTGTTATTTCTGCGTCTAACTGGTCAAGGGTACTATCAATAAAAGCGTAAAGTTCAGCAACTGTCACAACCGTAAAAGTGGGGTTTTTTTCATAGTCCAAACTTTCGTATAACTTGTAAAAGATAGCTTTATATGCACGGTCAAATGCCTGTTGTATTAGTCGCTCTTCCTTTATATTCAAATTCCTTCCCTCCTATAAAAAAGGAATAGTAGGTTTTCCCACTATTCCAAATTTGTATTATCTGTATTATTTGCATATCCTGTTTTTGTTGGGTCATTGTTCACATTGTCTGTTACTGTATTTCCCTCTGCATTGGCTGTTGTATCTGTCGCATTAAAATAGTTTAGGTCGGTAATTGGTTCTTGTCCCACCGCCTGTTGCTCTTCTTCCTTAATCTGTTCAATCTCGCGCTCCGCCTGTTCAGCAGTCATTCCCTCCATACGCATAATAGCGGTTTTCTGACTGATTGTTTTAGCTCCACCAGTTCTGATATTCATTACGGTAGCTTCTTCCGCGTCATCTTTCGGCAATCCATCTTGGAAGGTTAAAAGCGGTAGTGTCAATGCATAGTCAGCTTTTCCAACTGCAAGTTCTAATAATTGTGCTATAGTAAAGACTTGCTTCAATCCCCTAGTGTAATACTGTCTTTTTCTGTTTATCTTCGCCAACAATGAATTCATACGCCACTTTATAGCTAAACCAGAAGTTCCCGAAGTTCCGCCACCGTCATTCATACCTAAAGCCACGCCCGGAATTTCTGCCATAGTTAAAAGTAAGTTTATTAGTTTTTCTAGTTCAGTAAATGCTTGCTGTAATTGACCGTCCCATGTGATATATTCTGGCTTAACATCATTCTTACTTTGTGCTTCAAAAACCTTATCTCGAGCAACAACAAAATACGGATTTCCTTCTATATCTGTCCCCAAAGTGCCGGCGGGAACAACCATAGCGGGGTCAGCGTGTTTATCTAGTATGTCCGCAATTTGTGTAAGACGGTTGTTTATTTCGTCTATAATAGGAAGGTGCTCGGTTATATCGTCTAATCCTTGCCAAGTATCGTCAGTCCCAAAGTTGGGAACATGAACAATTAAGGGCATTGGTACACCAGTTAGTACAATTTGTTGTGCTTCTTGAATTTCGTTGTCTATTTTCCAAGTTTTGATCTCGTATTCTATGCCGTTGGCTTCTGCTTCTACGGGTGACATATTAAATACCCTATACTCAATTCTGCCCGCGTAATGACTTTCAATAAATAGTTGCCAACCTTCTACACCATCAATTACAACCTCAACCGGTACTGCTATGTGGTATGCTACTATCTTATTTTTGTTGTATAGTGACGCTTCTGGAAAAACATATTCTGGTGTTTGCGATTCAATGATTACGCGTGGCTTGTCAAATACTTCCGGAACTTCCCCGCCCATTTCCTGTCCATATCTTACTTTGAAAAAACTGTCACCCCTGTATGCGTTGGCTAAAGCTGACTCATAGTTAAGTATGTTTAGGTCATTCTCTTGTACAAAACGGTCAAAGGCTTGTTGTTCTATTGATTCGTCACCATTACCCGCTTTAACTTGTACACTTTCACCAAAAAGAAAATCAGCGGATTTCTTACATATAATACCTGCTATGTTAACGGATATATACAGTAAATCCCTGTATCGTTTGCTACCGTTGTATTCCTTGAAAACCTCGAAATGTTCACCTTTAAAGACCTTTTTATTTTTCTTGTAGCGGTCTATTCTTTCCCTATGAGCTGTCGGCGGATAATAAGCCCCTTCCCTAAAATAAGGAATATCCGTCATTTGTACCTCTATTTGTTCAGTTTGGTTGTTATTGTTCTCCACTATTAAACCCCCTTCTATTCTTAAAACCCTTTTGGCTTACGTGCATGTGTTCGCATGTTATAACTTCCCGCTAAATTAACAACTGACGCCAACGCGTCTACACCGTCATCATTATCATGATTAGGAAACTGTAAGACCTGTTCAAGTAATCTTCTTTGTGAGCGCTTAAATCTAATTATTCCCGCTTCTATAAGTGGCTCAAGTGACTCGATTCTTTCCTCTTTTTTTGTGCGTGGGTTAACTGCAATTACTTTGGTACGGTAAACACCTTCCTTAAAAAGCCTACTTTGTAACTGCCTGTACATTTCATATTGGGCTTGTATGGTTTCCACACCAAAAGACTTATAAGGAATTTCCTTTATTTTTAAGATAGCCATTTCAAGGGCTTTATGCATTGGTACCTTTTCAATCCAAGCGTCTAATACGTAAAGAACACCTGTCCTCCTATCCCTTCCAACGGTCAGTATCGCGTTATAATCTGCCCTACTATTCTTTCCTATTGAGATATCCCAAAAACCAAATATATCAAGTACTATTCTTTTTCCATCACTATTGAAAAGGTCTTTATCGTCATAGTACTGTATATAACTTTCTTTAAATATGGCGCTGTCTTCATCTGTTGGTATGTTAAGGTACTCACTTCCAAAAGCCCTAGAGCCAACGTCCACCTTTATTTTAATAAGTTCAAAGTAAGAGAAACGGTCATTCCATAGGGTTTTAACGCCTTTGTCCATTTCTTCCTGGTGTGTATAATAAAAAGTTTCTGCTTCTTCTGCCCTATTCGGGTTGTCTTGGTCACGAAGAATAGACTCAAGTTGCTCCCAAAGTTGTAAGTTATCTGGCTCTTTTACAATTGCCGAATATATCTTCCCTTTGAAGTCTGAACGGGATAATACAGAAGGCAGAAGACCGTTTCCATGTACTAATGTTCCCATGTATATATAGGCTGTTCTTGTAATATCACCAATCGGCATAACAACGGAATTGAACCAATGTAAATTCTTTTCGCGCAACTCTTTCGTGTTGGTGTTCTTTGAACTTTCCAAATCATCAAGTATAACAAGGTCTGGTCTGAAAGCCCCGTGTCTAGCACCTCTCAACTGCTTACCGATACCGGCAGACTGTACCTTTACGTTGGTGCTAGTGATAAATTCTTCTGTATTGTCCCTAATATTAGACATTTTATTGTCCTGTAGAAGTTCCCCGTAATCTTCACGTAGCTTGCTATTAAATTTTAATTGGTTAGCTATCCACTCAACAAACTTTTGCGCCATATCATTAGTTTCTGAAATGATTAAGATGTAGTGACGCTTTTTAAATACTATTTGGTGTGTCGGAAATATGTTTGAAAGGTAGGCAGATTTCGCATGTCCACGGGGTACTGACCAACATATACGCTGTCTTACATTATCCCCGAAGCTATCCAGTAACCCGCACAATTCATGGTGGAAGTCCGGAGCCATTGCATAGGTGGTACTTGCCGGTATTAAATTATCCTTGTTATCTGGGTTCGCATAGTCCCCAAAGTACTCATAAGCAAAGTAAAGAACGTCATACTCGCTTCGTAATATGCGGTATTTCTGCTTAAGTTCATCTATATATGAAATGTACATGTCTAGTTCTGATGGTGTTTTAGCGACTTTCGCTTTTTCAACTAGCTTCTTAATACTGCCCTTTATCTTTAGTAGGTTAAGTTCAACTTCTTGTGGCAGTTTTCCCATTTATTACCCCTCCCTTAAATCTAACAGCCTAATATTCACCCATATTCAACAAGGTTTTGCAACATGGCACAAATTACCACTTGACTCCTTAATCGGTATACCCTAAAATATAAATATAAAGATTATTAGAGCGGAATAGAAAGGGGAATAATTATGGCGATATACGGTTATGCGAGAGTATCAACTAAAGAGCAGAATTTAGACAGGCAAATAACAGCACTTGAAGAAGCCGGGTGTGTTCATATATATCAAGAAAAAATTACAGGAAAAACTATGGAACGCGCACAGCTAAAAAGATTACTAGCTGACCTAAAGCCGGGAGATGTTGTAATTGTAAAGGAATTAACTAGAATTAGCCGAAGCACTGTTGACCTACTTGGCTTGGTGCAACAAATATCGGAAAAAGGGGCATTTATTAAAAGTATTGCTGAAAAATGGTTAGATACGTCTAGTCCTTCCGGAAAACTTATGCTTACTGTAATGGCGGGAATTAGTGAGTTTGAAACTGCCTTAAGGGCTGAACGTTGTAAAGAAGGGATAGTACAAGCCCATAAAAGAGGTGTAAAGTTTGGCAGACCTAAAAGTGATGATGAACAACTTAAATTTGCGATTGAGCTTTATGGTCAACGCGAAATGTCAGTTAAACAGATATGCGAAAAGACAGGTGTTTCTAAAAGCACGTTAATGCGTAGAGTGCGTGAACTACACGCGGTGTAAAAGGGTTAAATACGAGCAATAAGAGCCTATACTGGTAAGTTCCGGTACAGGCTCTTTTGTTTACTTGTTTATTTAGTTTATCCTACTATTTCTATAACATTCAAGAGCCAGTTTGCCCATACGACACTCGTAGCTGATACATTTGTAAGCTTGAACACATAATCTGTATTAGGTTTCAGTACAAATTCCTGCTCGTCTATTCTGTGAAAAGTTCCCAATCTTGTCGAAGTTCCCGAACCATAAACCTTATTTAATATTGTGGTTCCACCCGTTACGCCGGTAGTTCCAGTATATAACAAGGATAAAGGTGTGGCACTGCTAACTCTGTTTGCATTTACTAAAGGTACAGCAGTTCCCGCGGTGGTTATTGTTGGTGCTTCAATTAACTGCGTATCCACTGTTTGGTCAGTATCTAATAATAACGGTCTAATCATTGTTGTAACAGTACTTCCGCCAGTTCTTAACAGGATATACAGCACTGCACTAGCATTGATAGCAGCCAAAGACTGTGAAGCTACAAAGGAAACCCCGTCAAGTCTGAATTTTCTGTCCTCCTGCATAGCTACCTTATGTTGTGTTAGGAAATCTATGTCACCTCTTACTATTTTACCCATTTATACTAACCCCTTTCTATTTCAAATATTTGTCCGTTAACACATAGTACGTTTGTGGCTTGACTGCCAACATTAGTTAGCTTTAATACATAAATAGTAGCGCTTTTTAACTGCCACCCCAAGTCGTTATAATCACCAGAAAGTCCAACAGGTTTGGCATTTGTACCAGTTCCCTCGAATCTAGTACGTAACAGTGTTCCCCCGCTTATGTTGGTTGGGTTACTGTATATAGCAGTTTGTGCGGTTTGTGTGCTAAATCTGTTTTGGTTTACTATTGGTACTGATGTGGTTCCGTTTGTAACTGTTGGCGCTTCAAAGAACTCCACTTTTACCAACTGGTCAGAAGCTACTTGAACAGGTTTCAACGCTACCTCCTTATTTCCTAGTGTAAAATTAGGTAATATAAACTGTAAGTAGACAGACCCGTTTACAGCTAGGGCACTACCATATGCATAACTAAATACAAAAGAGCCTCCTAACTGTCTAATGTGGTGCTCTGGGGTCATTGCGATAAGATACTGACTTTCATAGTCTATATATGGGAATGTTAATTTTGGCATAAGGGCACTCTCCTTTACAATATATTGAAAAACTGATATACTATAGAAAACAATTATTAATACGGTGGTGATACAGCTTATGACAAACATTTTAACTATTGGCGAAAAAGTAAAGAAATTAAGAAGTAGATATAATTTGAATCAAGATGATATTGTAGGTACTGCACTAACACGTAATTTAATATCCCAAATTGAACACGGTAAGGCGAACCTAACCAGAAGTACCGCGGAACTAATAATAAGAAATACAAAAAGTAAACTAGAAAAAAGGGGGATTCCCCTTGATACTGAAATTAACGTGGAGTACCTACTTGAAGACGAAACAGCACAGGCAAAGAAGCTTATTGAAAAACATATAGATGACCTTAAAGACGCAAGTTTTTTTAAAGATAACAGATTTACTACCCTGCTAAAGTCCGTTGAGGATATGGTGATTCAATGGGACTTCCCCGAACTTAAGATTAAAATATGTGAAGTTGCCGGGGAATACTATACGAATAATAACGAATTTTACAGAGCTTCTATATACTATGAGAATATACGCTACTTGGTAAACAGCAAAGAAACCCTACCGAAATTAATCCCCGCATTACGTAAATTATCCCTTGTGTACTACTATATGGGCAGATTTAATGAAGGAATATACGTGTGTAAATATGCCTTGGATAGATTTCCGAATATGGAAGAAAAATATAAACAGATATTTACCTTTAATATGGCTTTGTATTATAATGAGTTAGGGCAGTATACAGAGGCTTTGGCTGTCTTGGATACGATAAAGGTAACTGACAAACAAAAACAGGACGAAGTACAACTACTAAAAGCTTCATGCTTACACGCTACTGGACGTTACGCAATGGCTGTTGATATTAATAGGCAGTTATTAAGGACAGTACGTGCAGATGATATAAGCAATAAGTGCCTATATTACGGTAACTTGGCAGAAGGTTATATTATGCTTGGTCAAAAGGGCATGGCGGTTGACTGTATAGAACAGATAAAGCAGTTAATAGCCAAAGTTTCTAGCGACTGCGTTTTCTTACCTTCAATTTACTTTGAATTAGGCGTACTATGCAGACTGTTAGGCGAGGATCCGGTCAATATTATACACTACCTGCTAAAGGCACTGGAAACAGCCAAAACGTTCAAGTATCCGAATACAGTCAGTGACACATTGGTGGAATTTACAAAGGTTAAGGTGGAAGATAAGGGACTACCCGTTAACTTAAGAGATGAGTTGTTTCTGTTAAGCTACTGTTTGGGTAAAGTACCACAGACGGTCACAACTGCTATTATCGGGTGGTACGCTAGTCGTCACCAAGACAGCATTATACTAGAAATATGTCAGTTTATTAGTACAGGGGCGTCAGACAAGGGGGTGGAACAATGCATAAACACAGTAGGTTAAAGAAAGTATTATTTGCGGGGTTAGCAGTTATGGCGGTTATTTGTGTAGTAATTAGTGTCAAAAGTGGTCACTACACTACATTGGCTTTTTATCCCGGCAGACCTTGGTAGGTTAACTAACGCTAGTACAAAAGGAGTACTGACAGTAAAACTGTTGGTGCTCTTTTGTTTTTGTCAATTTACGTTTTTAACTACCCCGTAAATGCAAGAGTAAACCCTGTGTACTGTTAGAGGGTCTGTTGGCTTCGTGTAAAATATGTTAGTTACTGTAAAATATTGTATACCCCACTTTATTACAATTTGCTGTTTACTTACCTTTTTAACAGTAATATAATAGGCTATGTCAAGTGTGTGGTACCGCTAACCCTCCGCAAACTGTCCCTAGCTGACCTTGTCCTCGGAAAACTTGTCCTTTGGAAAACTTTTTTGGTGACGGAAATATTAGGGGCATAAGTCGGCAGGTATTTACACCCCCTTCCACCGTTGGTAGGGTCTGACAATTTATATACTTTTTTTCTGTTCAGTTAAAAACCAATTTAACTGTTAACAAAAGTGTGTTGTTTCTGTAATACTTTTGACACTGACTTTTGGCACAGTCTTAACCGGCTTGTATTGGTAGGACAAACAGTGGTTCAATAGTACTACTTTATGACACACTTAACCAACACTTTTATACACAATCTACCCCACGTACAACGCCCTTAAGGTCTGCTATATCCACAGTAGCAGTTGTTAGGTCTACGAAGTTGGTTACTGCCGTATAGCGTAAGTGCGGTAAGTACCTAGTACATTTAGCAAGGGGCGCGTACATTTAACAGAAAAGGGACGGGCATTTATTTAGCCCCTCCCCTATTTTTTTTACAGGTCGTCCACTTCTTTTAAAATGTCTTCCAAGCTCTTTTTACTGCTAACGTTTATATTCTGGTCTACGCTATCTTTGAATAACCCTAACTGCCTTGATAACAGTTCTATAGCCTTTAGTATAGTCTTTTCATTTTCACTGGTTAAACACTTATCTAACGCCCTAAATATGTCTAATTGTTTAGACTTCTGTATTTCTAGTGCAACGGTATTTATTTCTGCATTGAACTGTGGTAGTCCTTTCCAACGCCAAACAGTAGTTCTTGCGATATTATATTCGTCTGCAATCTGCCCTTCGGTCTTTCCTGTAAACTGTGCATACGCCAATTCATATGCAACCATCTTTTGTAAATTTGTTAGCTGTTTGACCTTGAGTTCCTTGCTTCGTTCATCTATCTCCTTTTCACCGAATCTACCGTTAAAGTCCGTTCCTTCTAGCCTTTGCGTTCCTCTTTTAGGCACATTTAACGCCCCCTTTCTGTGTGTTTTCCCTACCCAAGTTGACAGTGTAAGAACTGCTTACTGTCTGCCCTTCCCTACTTACTGCCACTAACTACCCTTTTTTACGCCCAATTTGCAACAAGGAACTTTTCAGTTAGCAACATAGCACCCGTAATTAGGTTTAGAACTGCGTTAGCAACCAACTACTTTTAGGCACATTGGCAGGCAACTACTGCCCCCAAACTCTATCCCCCTATTACTCCTATTCTCTACTATTCTACCCTCTTTACTCTGCACTTTACTCTAACAGTATGAGCCGTATGGGCAGGTAACAGTGATACCGTCTATTTCTCTATTCACTTCCTTCGTTGTTCATATATAGTACGAGTTTTTTTTGGGGTAATCGACATGTTAAAAGCAACTTTTTTAACTTTTTTGAGTTAGCCTTTAGTACTGCGTTAGCCTATAGCACCCCATATTCTTCTAGCAATCCACCCATTTTCTGCAAGTAACGTCTTAACCTTTTATTAACTGTATTGTAAGAGCCTTCCCACCCTTTTATATCGGGAATATCCTTACAAGTTATCTGACCTTTCGCCAATCCTGCAAGCACCGCATAGTCTACCGGACTTATTACGCCCTTAACCAATAATTGCTCTAATGCTACAAATAACTCTACTGCTATATAGGGGTGTTGGCTTTTTTCATCTGCCACCCTTATTAGCTTACGCATTTCAATTAAAGTCCTATCGTACTTACGCTTATCCCTAGCATAATAACGGTATTTGTCTATAGCCTTACTTCTACAGTGTATATATAGGTTGTCTACCAGTAATCGACCTTTTGCCATTGCCTTGTCCGCCAAGTTAGGTTTCTCCAATACATAAAACAGGTACAAAGTGAAGTCGCTGTACAATTCCTCATAATCTAGGTTGTACTGCTTGGCAAACTTTACCGCCCACCTGCTTAAAACCGGTAACATTAGCGGGTAAATCTGGTCTGCAATTCCCCTATCATAGAAGGTCTGAATCTGGCTTTTCATGTTCTTTAACTGTCTTGCATATGCTACAGCCACCTCGGTATAATCAGTAATATCTAGTGTCTTATAGTTGCCTATGTTGTTGTATACTTTCAGAAATTCCTTTGTACTATCGAATATAAACACAGTAGTTCCACTTTTTCCCTTAACCTGTCTTATGGGTACTATTTCGGGTACAAACCCTTTTGACATAAGCAGTCCGGCTTTTCTGTAATCAGTTATAGCGGTATTACCTAGCTTTTCCATTGCGTGCCACCTCCTTCCCTTCCCTTCCTTCTATATACTCACTTACAATGTGTTAAAAGGAGCAACAGTGTGACCATCCCAAAGAGCGACAAAAAGCGGATAGACAAGCACCATTTGCAAGCCTAACCGCCTTATTTTTCTGTTCCCCCTATTTACTATCCCTATTTTGTGCTGCTGTTGCCACTTTTTACTGCGTCAGCCATTTCTGCCAATCTTCCTAATTGCTGTTGTGAAACTGTGCCTTTTTGGATTGCCTTCGCTATTGCCTGTACTTCGTAATTATCTGCTGATACTTCCGCTCTTTGAGATTCACTGACTTTAAGGTCTACCAATTCCCATTTCAACGCGTCACAGTGTTCAAGTATATTTTGTATAGTTCCCTGTCCGCTTGTCACATAGTTATAAAGGTTAATAGTATTCTGTCCTACCCTTGCCTTTATACCGCTTAATTTAGCCAGTTCAGCCGTGTTATCTGTGCTATTTGTGCTATTTGTGTCCCCTGCCTTCTGGGGTACTGCTGTCGGTTGGGATATCTGTTGTGTCTGCTGTACTTCTGCTTTAGGTGGTGTCTTATCTGTATCAGCAAAGAAGCTCCAAACCAGAAACACTATAAATAGCACTAACAACCCGCCAACTACCTTTAACCCTAACTTGCATATCTTGCCTATTTTCTTTATCCCTCTTTTTCCCATATTAACCCCTCCATTATTTACTTTTTTGTAGTTACGTCCACTTTTACACTTCTACACTACTTTTAACATATTTTCCGTCATTAACCTCTATTGTCTTACCGTAATTATCGTGTATATAAACCGCGTCCTCAATTGTTAAAATATGTGCTATTTCCATTCTTTTTCCCTCCTAAACTATACCGCTTGCTTACTAACAAATTCCCAAAGTCCAGTCGGAAAATCATATAAGTAGTGAATAACCATGCCTTCCTCTTCTACCATTATTAACCTACTAACTGCTGTGTTATCTTCTGTAGTGAATTCGATAGTCGCCTTGTATAACCCTTCTGTCATTCTGCAAGTCACCTTATTTACCTTTTCGCCTACTACTTTACTGATATACTTTTTAGTTTCTTTAACATCACTGTGTGCTACTTTATTTACTACTGTTATATATTTGTTTTCCATATTTAACCTCTCCTTTAGTTTTAGTTTTTGGTGTTTATTCTCTGTTCCCTATGAGAAGAGTATACTAAAATTAACGTATAAGAGCAACCCTCATTTGCTAATTTCTTTTTGGTAATTTAGACCGCTTTTACCATGCAGAAAAGCGGGGGATTTCACGTCCCCCGCTATCTATTCTTCAAAGTCAGCCCTCTTTTTACGGTTCAAGCTGTCCATATGCAAGTTGTATTTTAGGTTTAAGAATTCTAGGTTGTTGTCTTTGACAGAGATTTCCTTTGACCTACGATAGTCTAGTTGTTTTTGCGTCAAATAACTGTATTCTACCCCCTTATTTTTGTTTTTTTCCTTTTTCTTTTCCTGTTCATATAGTAACCATGCTGTTAATATTCCCAAAAAGTATGGTGGTAAGGTTTGTCCGGTCTTTTCCAAATAATCGTCATTAAGTAGGTCTATAGTCTGTTTTCTTTCTTCAATAGTTGGTACTGGTCTTTTGCCTGTAATTTCCTTTATACGCCCCTCAAACGCCATAAGTACCTCATTACTATTATTGTTGTTATTGTTGAAAAATTGCCCCATTAATTACACGCTCCTTTTGGGTTATTCCCCTTTTTATTTTGGTGTTTTGCTAATACTCTTTCAATTTCCGCTTCTATATTAAATACCTTTCGTTCTATAGCTTGTCTAGTCACTTTTAGCATTGAAGCCACTTGCTTACGTGTATATCCTTGTACAAACAGCTTCTCCAATATAAAAAGTTCTGTATCAGTAAAGTTACAAGCACTTATAATATTTTCCATATCCAAAACTAGGTCAAACATATTAGTGTCGCCCCATCTTTCATAATAGGTTACAAGTTCGTCCTTCCTTTTTAATATGTCCAATATCTCTTTAGCCCTATATCCATTGTATGATACACCCCTATTCTTCCCCATATCCATTACGCCCCCTTGTCTCCGCCCCTAAAATATGGGACATCAAATCGGATACCTTTCTGTCCAAATCCGACAAAGTTCCGTCATTTACTATAATGTAATCACTTGGTAGGTGAGCTACTGCTGTTTCTGTTTCATGGTTCAACTGTTCTTCAATAACTACCCCGCCACCCGCTATTATTCTTTGCCTTTGGATTTCTGGACTAGTCACTATCTTTACCACTTCAAACCCGTTTTCTTCTAGATACTTATACTCATTAGCTTGTCTACAATCTGTTATTATAATGTTAGTGGTTGGACTAATCGCCTTTACCCTTCTATCCGCATATTTAACCCATACATTAGGGTCAAGTAAACGGAATTGTTGCCCTATAAACTGTAAGTGGTGTCGTGGCTTCTTCCCGTCCTTCATAGCTTCTGGGAAGTACTCCCTAACTATTTGCTTAAGACCATCAGCAAAAGCAATCTCTTTGGTGTCCCCATACCCATACTCAAGTAAGTACTGTTCCATTAGGTTTGCAACTGTATTTTTTCCACTTCTTAATTGACCCACTAAACCTATTTTTATTCCCATAAAGCACCTCTCCTTCTTTATATTTTCATTACTTCTTAACCACTCATATTACATGTGTTAGCGGTGGTTAGCTTGTGACATTCGACAAAAAATTTCATTGACTTTATACCGTAGCTAATGTAGAATTAAATTAATAAAATTAACGAATAAGGAGGAACTCTAATTGGTTAGAAATGGGTCAGAAACCATTATGTACGAAAGAGTTAATACACAGGTGCAGGGCGTTATTGAAACTGAAAAAGAGGTTCGGTTAGTATCCAAGTTAGACCAGTTAATAAAGGAACGTGGACTAACGCAAAACAAACTTTCGCTTATTACAGGCATTAAACCGTCAATAATAACCAGACTAGCCCACGGGCGTACTACTTCAATAAATAAAGCTCACGTCTTATCAATAATGATAGCGTTGAGAATTACAGATATACGCGAATTATTTGACATTGAATTTACAGAAGAAACTAAAATACAATATGAAAAAGAGCGCACTGAATGGATAGAAACAAAGAAGCTACCGTTATCTATAAAAGCTATTTTCGCCAAGCTTGCAGGTTCTAGATTAGATTAAGGTATGTTGTTTTGCTATATACATAAAGAGCAGTAAAGGGCGGGAAAGTAAATTCCCACCCTCTTTTTATTGTTGTTGTTTATACCTTTCCTCAAATACCAATACCCCGTCATGGAAATATTGCCTTAAGTAGTCGTTGCTTTCTGCTATTTTAAATACTGATACCTTTAGTTCCTTTTCAGTATCGGACATTTGGTCTACTAGTGTCAATTGGTCTTCCACGTAATCACTTTCTATAGCTGTGTATTTGTGTTCAACGCCTGCCATTAGTTCAAGTTCTGTAAGACTGTGGAAACTATCTTCTTCATTATTCACACTGTCTTTTATGTCGCCATTTTCGTCTAATTCTGCCCTAATACACAGCACCTCATAACACTGTTTACCCTCTATCTCCCTAGGTACGCTTATATATTGGGGATTTCCACCGTCCTCACTAAAAACCACATTAAACTGTACATTTTCTAAAGCAAACGTACCTTCTGTAAAGGCGCCGTCTAAATCTGCATTGTCAAGCACCCCATATATAACCTGTTCAATTGCCTTAATTAACTTCTCACCATTCGGAAACATTCCTTTAAATTCTATACGCATACTATAAACCCTCCCTTATTTTTTTCACTATAAACTTATTCCGTATTGTGCTAATGTCTTTGAGATCTCATCAAAATCTTTCTTTAAAGATAGCTTTATTAATAGGCGCTCTTTATCCTTCTTTAATACCGCTATTTCCGTGTCCCTTATATCCATAAGTTCCTGTGTTTCTGGTGGTTCTAACCCGTCAAAAACCTGCGTCATTTCTGCATAATCTTTAATAAAATACTTATTATAATAGCTGTATTGTAAGCCATATTCCTCCCTAAAAATATCTAGCATTGTTAGCGCTATAGAAAGTTCTTTAAACGGGTACTCTTTCTTAAGCCCTTCTATATAACGTGAATTAGCTTGTTGCAACTTCTCGCTATATTCGGCTCTTACAGCCTTAATTTTAAGGTCATATTCCTTTTCAATAAACTGTTTCAATTCTTTTGATACTGCCATATTAACCCCTCCATTATTAGTTTTATTTACTTTATTTTTGTATTTGGGCGAATAACCTTTCAATTTCAGCGTCAGTCATTTTCGCAAGTTCTACAGCCAATGTATAACGTTCCATTTCTGTATATTGCTTCTTTACCACATAGTAGGTCAGAATCCTATCTGCCATAATCTTTCTATTACCCATAGCTAATTGCCCCCTTTGTTTTCTTTAATTTCTGCTATATACTTTATTAGTTCTTCCAAATCCATACAGTACGCCTTATCCAGAATACCTTCCCTTGTAATAGCGTCTACACCTTGTACTACTAAATACATTGCCAATCCTTCTATTAAAAGTTGCTTTTCTACAGAATTACCCATATTTATTACCCCCTAGTTATATTTAGTATTTAGTGTTTATATTTTTTATTGTTTCAGATTCCCACAGTTTCTCAAATGGTTTCGGGAAGTACAGTAAGTTGTTGTTAGGGAAATCACGGCATAAACGTTCCCAATTGTGGATACGTTCCCCGTCAGACATATTTACAGAGCAACGCCACGTGTGGTGCATATCGTGACTATCAAAGTATAAAACCCTGTCTTCCTGTCTTTTCACATTAGCTGACCAAGACAGTATTTTACAGCTTTCTGTAATTTCGTCTAGCACTTTTGAGTCAGTGTCTAAAGTTTCCCCATATGAAAGTTCTGGGTCAAATCGGTTAAATAATTTAAGAAAGAAGCCCCCACCACCTTCTGACGGTAATAGGAAATGTTTTGCCATATCGAGTCTTATAGCGTCTACCTCTATACAATACAGCGAATACAGGAACGCACGTATCTTTACTTGAATATACGGGTGAAGATAGTCCAACATTGGCGTACCCGTTCTATATGTTGTTAGCTGTAGTCTGCTGTTTTCGTCTGTAAGTTCCGGGGAATTGATGTAATACTCTGGATTTTGTAAATCTTTAGCTACTTTACTATGTGGTATTGTGGTGTCACTATCTGCACTAGCTACGTGTCGCAGTACTACATCTTGTACTACTTTTAATCCTACAGCATGGCAAGCTTTTATAGCTGTTTTATACTCTTTTAAGTTACCTAGCTGTGTGGACGGAACAAATCCGATATCAAGAGGTTGGTAAAGTTTCCAGAACTCATAACCACCATCTTTAACGCCTTGACAAGGACTGAATTGCACCGCGTCAAATCCCTGTTCTTTTATTTTCTGTGCATTTTCTGCAATAGCGTTAAATGACCATTGAAAAGCGTGCAGTATCTTATACCTTTTACCCATAGTTTGTCCCCCTTATCGGCTTTTGCCGTCTTTCTTATTTTGGTTGCTAATAACTATAAAGATACCTTTAACTTTTCTTTTCTTAACTTTATATTCTGGCTGTATGAAAATACCTTTCTCCCCTCTTCTCAAGGGCATTAACCCCCTTTACCCAACCTTATAGTGTAGTTTTGTAGTGACTACTGGATTTCCTTTACTATCTTCATGTATAGCAATATCAACACCGCTAATAGTTTGGTCAAAGTTTGATAGTAACTGAATTGTGTCGTTTATTAAGTGTACCAACCCCTCATGTAAATCGACCGCCTGTTTTTCAACTGCCTTTTCTGGTGTTAGCTCCTCATTAAGGTATCCAATTGTTGTTTTAGCCATAGTTATTCTTCCCCCTCTTCTTCTACATTCACGACTACGTACTTTTTAACAGTAACCTCTACCTCTTTCATCTCAACAACTTCAACTAACTCCCCCTCATCATCAAAAGGGTGTTCGTCTTGAAGTTCTGTTGCTCCCACGCTATACTGAACAGCATACGTTTTTCCATCATAAGCAAATATCATCTCATGAAAAATACTCCATCTGCTTGTGCCTGTAACTTCATCTGATATATAATCATCGTCCCAAAAAATATCTAACAAGTCTTCTTTTGGTATCAGTCTAGTTTTACATTTTCCCATGCCTATTCCCCCTTTTCTTCTTTTCCATATTTTTCGTTAATATACGCCTCTATGATTTCTGCTTCTTCCATTTCGTGCAGGTCAATTAGTGTATAACCACAATATCTGTTCAAGTAAGTAAACGCCCCCAATGTAGTTGTCTGGTAAACATACGCTTTCTTCTCCTTCTTACTTTTACTCATTTCCACATTCCTCCCCCTCCTTAAAATAATCAGCCGAATCTGCTCCTACACCGAAATATTCTGATAACAAATGAGTACAGCATATACAAGGATACTGCCCAGACGGTATTCCTAAATACTCACAATTACGGCATACCTTTTCTCTTCTTTCTTTACTATTACTGCTACTATCCCCTTCCACTATATCAACTCCTCTAATATTTTCTTTAACCTAGCAACTTCTTGTGGGAAATTACTGTCATTTGTATAAGCTAGTACCGTTGTAACTCTAACTAAAACATCTAAACCAAGGTCATTTTCTACTATCAAATGTCCCAATATCTCAACACCGCGCACCCTATCTACTGTCTTACCCACATTCTTGACCCCTTTCTTTATCTGTATTTTTGTTGTTGTGTTTGCCTTACAATAGAGATGTGTATAGCTAAAAGGAGTTGTGACAGTTAAAAAGGGAAAAAGAGCAGAAGAGCAAGAAAAAAGAGCAGTTAGTTACACCGCTCTTTTAAAGTCCCCTTTTCTTATTATAGTTGTCCCTATCTGCAAGCCAGTTTTCAAGTGGGATATCCTCATACCACCTATACATAACAACCTTATCTGTTTTCATAGGGAATTTAAACCATTCAACGCTAGTCATTATTCTGTCTATTTCTTGGAAAACTTCCACAGGTGTATTATCTGGTAATTCAAATATAAGTTCGTCATATATGGTTAAGAGAAGTTTGTAGTCCTCCCCTAGGGTGTTTAAGTACTGGTAAAGGTTACGCATAATTGTTTTTGTATAGTCCGCGGAACTTCCTTGTACTACCGCATTAACTGCCTGCCTAGCAACTCTATTGTACTTCGAGGCTACTTCCCAAAACTGTTTGTTAACGGTACGATACTTATTTAGCAAGGGTTTTGGTATACGCTTATCCTTCCACCATTCTTTAGGAAATTCACCGTCACATATTTCTGTTATTTCTTCGCGCAGCTCCTTATAACTTGGGGCTACTTTGTGGTACTGCTTGGCTACTTCTGTATGACCTAAAAACCTTCTTTTCCTTCCGCACATAGTTTCAACATAACCTAAAGTATCTGCCTGTTTAACTAGACCGTCCATAAAGGTTTTTGCTACAGGGTAAGCACGGTCAAAATCACTCATAAACTGCAAAGCTTCTTCTACAGTAATACCCAATTGTTGGGACATTGAATAAGGAGAAACCCCGTAAAGCTTCGCCAACAATCCTACTTTCGCCATTTTACGGTACTTACTTCCGTCCCCACATTCCTCTACGGGTTTATGGAAGATACGTGAAGCCAAGTTGGAATACAAATCCACGCCATTTAAATAAGGTGCTTGGAAGTCTGTGTCCCCGGAAAGTAACGCCAAACAACGGGGCTCTTGCTGTGAGAGGTCTGCGCCATACAGTATCTTTCCTTCTGGTGCTATAAACATTGGTCTGGCTTTTGGTGGAATATTAGCCATATTCGGCTCATTACTGGAATATCTCCCTGTATGCGTTCCTAGCTGATTAAATTTTCCGTGTAACCTTTTATCACTTTGCCATATTTTACTTGGCAGTGGTTTAAAGTATGTGGATAATAATTTTTTTAAGTCCCTGTAGGTAAGTAGTTCTTTTAGTATTGGGTATTTGCTAGACAGGGATTTTAATGTGTCAGCGTCAACGGACTGGTTACCTTTTTTATCTTCCGCACCCCAAGCCCCATATATTACGTTAGCTAATTGTCTAGGACTGTCTATCTTTTCAACACCTATTTCCTGTTGTAACCTTTCCCCCATTTTAGTCACTTCTTTATCTAATTCAATTGCATATTTACCCGCAAAATCCAAGTCAACTAAAATACCGTTATGCTCCATGCTAAAAGAGATTTCTGTATTAGGCAGTTCCACTTCATAATATAGTTGTTTTAGTTTAGGAAGACGGTCAAACTGCACCCCAAGCCACTTACTAAACTTATAGCATAAATGGGTATCCTTACAAGCGTAAACAGTGGCTATATCAAGTGGTGTAGCTTCAAATCCACCCTTACCGAACAATTCCTCGTATGTCATAGACTTATCTTCAAACCCAAAGTATTTACCATATTTAGTGGCTAGGTTTTTCAAGGCATAAGATGGCTCATTTTCGTTCAGCACTTTCATAGCGTGCAAGGTGTCCATTTTCAGACCCCTAATACTTACACCCTCCCTTTTAACCATGTGGGCGTCAAACAGAAAGTTGTGTAGTATTTTACCTTTTGTCGGGTCTTCCAGATAATTACGGATTCCCTTGAATACAAATGCGGGTGATAACTGCCCTTGTACATGTTGCCTTGTTTCCGCGTCTACGTGTCTAATCGGTATATAGTAATGTTTATCCACTGTAGGTAATGTAAAGGACATTCCAACTATATGGTCTTTATCGTAATCTAGTCCAGTAGTTTCTGTATCAAACCCGATCTCTGTTTCCTTGTACAAAAGGCTAATAAATTCCGTGTACAGTTCCGTATCCTTTTCCATAAGTAAATAGTAATTTTCCGGTTTATTTGCGACCATATCGGCTATTATTTGTGTCTTTCGTTGTTCCAACAGAAGCTTATATAGCCCCAACGCATGGGACTTACTGAATTTATTAAGGGATTCCACACCAGTGCCTATCTCGCCAATTTCTACAGCATTTTTCACATCTAATAGTCGCTTCTTATCTAGTTCAGATATTTTAGTTTGTAGTATGCCTTTTTTACTACCATATCCAGTAACCCAAACCTCCTCCCAAGTTGGTATATATCGTGCTTTAACTTTCTTTTCTGTGACCTGCTTTGCCCTTGCTTCTGCTTCTTCCGTGCCTTTTCCTTCCCCTAACTTTAAACTGCTTAAATTTAACTGCAAATCTTCTCCCATAGCCCTACCACCTTTCCAAATTAGATAAATGGGTAAACTGTGTAGCCTAGGTAAACAGACAAATAGCCCATGTAAATATAGCAACACGGGCATACTGTGGTACTATTTACTTAAGGTTAAGAATATAAGGAAATGTTCGATAACGCCTTCTTCCTCCCCATCTTCCTCAATTTCAATCTGCATAAGGTTTAGGGAAATATCTGTAATCCTATCAAGTATTAGTGTGTCTAAAGCTTTTATGTGGTCAACAATAGTATCTGCGTCAAAGTCTTCGTATACTGTGGCAAATTCCTCAATGGTAAGACCTTTACTTGTGTGTGCGGTAAATTCGGTTATTGTGTACCTTTCTGTAAAATCTGCTTTTATTTCTTTAGCTGTCTGCTCTAGTGCGTAAAGTACCCTTTCTTTCGCGAATTCTGCCGGAAAACTGCCTAAAGGTCTTACCTCTATTTCTTCCCCAACGAATACATCAAGGTAAATTATTTCAACTTCTTTTTCAGCGGGTGTTGGGGGTGTTACTGGGCTATCGCTAGTCCCTATTAGGTCTGTGGGATTTTCTGTCTTTTTCTGCTCTGTATTTTGGAACGTTATTGCGATTGGGAAGTTATCCACCTCTATAACAAGTTCTAGTAATTCAGTTAACAGCTCCATAGCTTCAATACTAACGGGTTCAAGTCTGTAATCTACTAGTAAAATATCCTCTATTTCTTCCCTGTTAACAGCCCCCGCCCTAAAGGTAAACCCATCATTAACCATAACAGCATATATGTCGTTGCTAACTGCCAAGAACTCGTTTACTAGGTTTATATCATAGCCACCACTTAAGTCAAACAACTGCTCATATTGGCTAAAAAGTTTTCCCATTTTCTTCTCCATTCTAAACGCCCTCCCCTATTGTATTTTTCCCGCTTACTTTAACGAAATATTTCGGATTTAAACCAGTGAACCTATCACCTATACGGTGCCTTGATGTTGTGTGGTTCAGTACCTCTATGTCTATTTCGCCGGTCTGACTAACGTATATCACTTCCCCAACTACCATATCTGGTGTAGTGTAACGGTATATAGCGTAAGCACTAGGTAATCCTGTAACTAAATCCCCAACTTTAAATTCATCTCCCATAACTATTCCCTCCCGGTATTCTTTTAGTTTTTGTTTGCTCAATTTAAATGTGTTATTCCAGATACCGTTGTGACACTGTTTTTACCCTTTTTGTTTCTGCCTTATTTTTTCCACGTTCCCACCTTTTGGTCATTGAAGTGCCTGTTCCTTTTTTTCGCTTTATTCTGTGCCTTTAGTCGCTCATACATTTTTACATCAATATTCAAATCCTTTAGCATATCCGAAATGCCTTTTAATCTGTATAATACATAAAGGGAAACGGCACATAAAAGCACCGTTACCCCACAAAGTATCCCTAACAGTATTAGCCAATTTTCCATATCTTTAACCCCTCCTAATTCCTGTATTCCTGTATTTTGGCTTGTCCTTTGGTATCTTAAGTGAGCGGAATTCCTCTTCGGTACATATCCTTTTCATACTGACTACAAAATAACTATTCCTAGGCATAAGCTTTTCATGGAAGAACTTCATAATTAGAAAACAACCATCTTTCCGCCTAGTATGGGAGTGGAAACTGTGTGGAAAACCTTTCCTAACAAGTATATAATCTTTACAGTGCAGTATCTTAAACTCATGGTCTTCGTATACAACTTCCCCCTTACTCATGTCCGTTATGCCCGTTATATCCGTTTATACCATTACGGTAGGCTGTTAGTTCCTTCTGAAATTGTGGCGTCTTATGGTAGTTACAGCTTATAAATTCCGGACAAAATCCCCTGTAAGTACACTCTTTAACCATACAACTTGCTAATTCCGGCTCAACCTTCTGTACTTCCTTCTTTACAGCTTCCCAAGCTAAACGGGTTTCTGGGCTAGCCAAATAGCACAGTCTTTTCCTACTAATATTTATCATGGCTTGAGCGTTGGCTTCTGCTTCATGAACTACGGGTGCGTCCTGCTCTTTACTGTTTCTTTCTTCTCCTGTTCTGTCAGTTCTCTGTGTGCCTACAAAATGTACTATACCTAACCAGTGCCTTACAAAGTGGGTGCTTACCCAATAATACAAGTCTTCCCACTTCCACTCAACGGTTAACTTTCTGATTGGGCTGTGCTCTGCCATCAACATTCTACGTTTCCATTCGCTAGTAGGCTCTTTTCCCATGCCTTCCATATTCACGGTATTTCGTGCAGCCCTTTTAACTTTTCCCCACGCCTTATTGCTGTTTAAGAATTGTATTTTCACTTTTTACCCCACCTTTCCCAAAAGATAGACTAATCCAACACCCACCATAAAAATAAAAATAACAGGTAGTACCATAACAAGAAAAAACTCTATAACGATACACATACAGTCAAAGGATAAACATAAGCTATTCCAAACAAACCTTAATATCCCCATTACACACTCCACCCTTCTTTTAACTACTGAATCCCACAATACAAACGTAGGTTATAGCGGAAGTCAATATCTCAAGAATCAGTATCCCGTAACCCACGTCTTCACCCTCTGTCTTAAATATTAAGTAGTTCACTATCCCCATAAGTAAAACCAACGCTATACATAACATTCTAATTAACATTTTTGCTTGTCCTCCTTTTCTTTTTCTTCATTCTTTACACTTTCACACATTTTTTCCACACCATGCACTACCCTAGCCACCATCAACCACGTAAACAGAACCAATAAAACTGCTTTAAACATTGGATTCTCCACCTTTCCCTAATGAATAAAGAATAAAGCACATACAGGAGCACCTATCATTGCTACAACGTATACTATGTCACACAGTAATCTCTCCCCCTTACTAGAAGCCCTTTCCCCGGCGAAATGCGCCACCCACATAACTTAATCCCCCTCGTTAGATAATCACTTCTTGAATAAATAAGTAACTGCTTTTATAGCCAGTGTGAAAAAAAAGGTAATTCCCATAGCAACCACCATTAAGGAAATAGCAGTAAAAGCAAGTGTTAATAAGAAGCATATAAAAGCCCCCATTAGTAAACCTCCCCTCGGTAAATAAATGTTGGTTTAACGTCCCCAAGTTGTATTAACATCTTGAAGTTCTCTTCTGAAACATAGACCAATTTGTTAATTTTGCGGTCGTACAAGTAGTAAACCATTTCCCGACTATTATGCAACCTTCGTATCAGCTTAAACCTGTACTTATACCCTTTATTTCCCACTACTTCCTATACCCCCTGTTCTTTCCGTATTGCTACTTATTCCGTCAGCTTCAAGATACTTAACAAATATTCCCTGTGCTATTCTGTCCCCCTTTTTTAGGACTACCGCATTTTCTTCCTTTAGGTTTTTTAATAACGGCATTGCATACCTGTATCCGTGAATGTCCAAAACTGTTGTTTCGCCGACCACTTCAATTGCGGGTCTGTAGTTAAATAGTCCTATACCAATGTTCCCATCATTTTCAGCGTTACCGTAGAAATCACTATCTATTACGCCGGTACCATTAAGTAACATTAGGTTATGTTTAAAGCCTGTAGAACTTCTTGGGACAATAAGCAGTACCTCATCTTTTTGCATATATGCCTTTACGTCAGTTTTAAAGATAGCCTTCTGTTGTGGGTAGATTATCAAGTCCTCGGCAACAAAGAAGTCATAACCGGCGGAGGTTTTAGTCCCCCTTAAAGGTACTTGCGAAATGTCTGTCGGGTATGCCTTCATATCTGCCTTGACTGGCTCAAATCCCCTGTTCCTTTCCCTCTTAAAACATTCGCCACCCCTATTGCAAGCTAAACATAATCCCCCGGGGTTATTATCCTTATACCTGTAAAAACAGTCCTTACATACTTTCCATACTCCCGTGCCTCTAGCTAGTTCCCTTTCCATACATAAGCCCTCCTTTAATTTTGGTTGGTTGTTGCTGTTACCTTACACTTATATGTGTTAACTGCTACGGAGCTGTGACAACTTCGTAGAAAAGCGTCAGCCTAAAAAGTATAGAAAAGTGCAAAAAAATAGAGCGGGTTTTATGTAGCTTATCCCGCTCTTTGTGAGTTTTATCTATTTATCTGATTGGGCATAAACCGCCTTCACACCCTTCATTACCAATATCGAAATCGGCGCCATTTTCAAAGTACTTTAACAATTCACTGTCTATAGGCAACATATCTTTCGCTCTTTTTTCGTATTCTTCCTTTGTTATGGCTTCGTATGGCAGTAGTTGGTAGTAGCTGTCGTCCAATGAAAGGAAACTGATACCCACACAACTATCCCAATTATCATAAACCCACTGTTCCACTTCTGCCCATTCATTTTCCCTAACAGAAACAGTTATACTTGCGTTGTGGTCAACATAGTTTTCCATGAATAGCTTATATGTTTCTAGTTGTTCAATAGCTGACACATTAAATTTAGTTCTGCCTTGCGGTGCTTTTACAGGGAATTCTATTACTAACGTGTTGGCTGTTTCCATTTCCTGTCCCACTTCTGGATAAATAGGGTAGCCTAACAATTTACAAACCTTAACAAGTGCGTCATCTGCGTTTATTCTTATCCTTCTAATGTAATACCCGCTGTGGCTAAAGTGCAGACCGCTTGAAACTGTAGGTAGTAAAGATAGGGTTCCTTCTGGCTTTACTGTGGTGACCAGTTCAGAACGATTAAGCCCCAACCCATCTGATAAAAAGTCCGCTGATTCCCTAGCCTTGCTACGTAACAGCCTTAATATTGACGCTTGCATGTTCTTGTCTAACCCTACAGCGTTAACCATGTCTTGCCACCCTGTTAGTGATACGCCTAGCAGTCTATCACGGTGCAACATCTTGTCCCATTCAGATAGTTCTAATTCAATACAAGTAAGTCTGTATGAGGCTCTAGTAAGTAAAGCGTGGGTACGTTCTAGGTCTGTCACGTCTAATACACCATCTTTTACATGAGCCATTACATTCGTAGTTACAAGATTACATGTCTGTCTATCATCTAGTAAAACTTCGGCGCAAGGGTTGGTTACTTTGAAGTTAGGCTTACGTTTTCGGGCATGTTCACCATTATAGAATCCCGGCTCACCAGAATAACGCATTTGTTCCAACTGCCAGTGCCAAAAGTTCTTACTTGGTTTTTCCCAATGGATAATCGTGTTATTACTGTTCCTTCTGTGTGAGATCTCGTTATTTATCCCCCAATTACCGCTTTTATCCTGTGTGTACAATTGACTTTTTGCTTCTATACATGCCTTATCATCTGCACCTATAAGACCGATTTCCGCTGACCTTCTCACGCCACCTACAACAACATTTTCAGCAATTATAGTGGCAAAATCCAACATATCTAAAGTAGTGACTGCCCTTGAACCCGTATTGTCACGGTTAATTATTTCCGTCATTTTCTTATACATGTTTAGTAGGCTACCGTGTCCAGAAGCTGTTCCACCGAAAGCATGTAGGCGCTCGCCCTTTGGTCTTACGCTGTCATAGTTAAATAGTATTTCGTTGATGTAGCTGTATTCCTTCCTAGTTATTATGTTAAAAAAGAAGCGTAGGGACTGAATCCAACCCTCTTTACTATCCCCAATGCGAATTATAGCCATGTCTTTATAGAATTCCAAACTAGTGCTTTCAAGTCTATTTTCTTTACTTCTAGCAATATACGGCATATGTTCCACATTTCTTAATTTACGCATTTTAGGCAGATACTCAACGTCTTCCTGCATAGCCCTAAACCCTACACCAGTTCCACACATCAAGGCGTAAAATAATTCGGACAGTTTTTCAAAGCTATCCAGTACTACAGCACTACAATTAAAGTTTGCAAGAGCGTGCTTTTCGACTGCTTCTGTTCCGCCTATCCACAGTGTACGACCAGATAAGAAACCCTTTAAGTTAAACACAACATCAAATAGTGCTTCTGCTTCTTCTGTATCTGCCCCACCTTCCACAGTATTACAGTTATATTGTACCGCCCTTGCTACAGTTTCCTTCCAAGTTTCGCGCCTTTTCTCCCCTTCTAACCAACGGGAATAAGTGCGAAGATATGTGAATCTGCCAATATCCGACATAGCTTCTGGGTAATCTGGATACTGTTTTAGGAACTCGTTACTTAACTTTACGTTGTTACTTTTATCCATACTGTTATTCCCCCTTTAGTTTAATCCTGTTATGATTATCTTTTCGCCGGACACTACCCTTTTTATTTTTATCTCGTCCCTTACGTCAGCTAAACAGTCCCATTCGCCGATACTTTCCATATTTTCTACGTTTATCAGTTCATAGTTAACTTGGGCGTTTTCTATTAAAAGATATACACGGTCATTTATATCAATTATCACGTCACCCACATCTAATCTTCCTATTTCTTTATTCTCTATAATATAATCAGTTTTTGCCATTTATTTGTCCTCCCCTATCTTTTTATAGTTACTTCTTATAGTACTTCGGCTACAGTTTTCATCACAAGAACAGCAGGGACAGTACCCAACTACGCTACAAAAATCCTCTTCACAGCAGTACTCACAGTTTTTACATTGATAGTGTGCACACTTTCTATAGTCCATAATACAGCCCCTCCCTTAATCTACTAGCGAGACATGTCCGGCTTTTAACGCACATTCCACAGAACAGTATATCTCGCCAGTATCTTCACTTATATAATAGCTGTAGTAGTCTGTAAGTATCTTTTCACCACAGACAGTACAACGCTTTACTTCTGTATAGTGACTACCGTTTGTACATTGGTCGCATTTGCTGTTGTATTCCGGGTCATTTGACGCGCAAGTCCTGTTTATACACCTCATACTAATTCCCCCTTATAGGTTAAATAACCCCTTATATTGCGTATCTTATTGGCGTCTATTCCGGTAATTTCTGCTACATGTCTGTAAGCCAGTCCCTTTTTTAAGAAGAACGCTCCGACAGTCAATTCCTCTTCTGTTATATGTGGATTTAACAAGCCTGTAACATGGCTGAAACTATTTGCCCTTAACACATTTATCACGTCCATCATTTTATAGTTAAACCTTTCAGCAATTAGTGACTTGCTAACCCCTGTACTTGCTAGTATTTGGATATACATTGCTTCTCTTTCGTTTACTTTGCAGAACTGCTTATTTTGTACCATATTAACCATATATTTAACCCTCCTATATATATTTTCTGACTTGCTTTTTAGGTAGTATGACGCCATTTTCTTTATAGATGATTTCCTGTACAATTCGTGGTTCATTTTCCTTTTTTGGGTACGGGTGAAGCTCTAACCTGTATGGTAAATGCCCTTTAGTTAGGTTAAATACGTAAATGTGCTGTCTTGACTTTATCTTTTTAACGTTATTAAAGTGCTTATACAGTTCTTGCATGGTGTTGACTTCTGGCTTACCTTCCTTGAACCTGTGCCATATCTGTACATTGTGCAAAAGTTGGTCGTCTAGTTGGAAGAAGCTGTCACTTATCTTGTAGCCTAGATAGTCCCAATTAGTAGCTTGGTATATTGTTCCGACATTCCCTTCTTTCCCATCACTGAAGGATAGCAGCCACTTTATTTCTGGTTGGTAGCGCTTTAGCCATTTCACAGCTAGTCCAATCGCTTGACTTTCTGAAAACTTCGGGGCAATATCAGTCATTGCCATTCTGTTTAATTCGTACATTTCATTGTGGGTCGAACCCTTTACTATTTTCTGTGGTGTTGACTTTGGGTTCATTGGATAACCAAAAGATAGAACACCCATTAGCGCTGTTGTATTCTTACTGAACACCCCTAGATGTAGTTTGCTGTTGGACACTACCTTGTGGCTGTAATGGTACTGCTTGACTAGTGTGTTGGCTGTTTTACTGTCTATTTTCTGCATGTAGTAGGTCTTATTTTCTGTAGTCTTCTCCATAACTAGCACCTCACCCCGCTTTAGTTTTTGTTTGCTCAATCTAAATGTGTTAACTGTTATACTGTTGTGACACCTATATTAAAAAGTTCTTCAACGGTATTTATTGGCAGTAGTTCGGCTTGACTTATTTCGTAATTACCTTGTTTACCCCTAACTTTGAACTCTTTGTCTTTGCCCATTTTGCGAACTGTTCCTTCTTTATAAAATTGGGCTTTCTTAAGGAAATCAGCTTTGGCAATGTAACCACAAACAGTCAATACATTAGTGGTCTTGTTATAACTGGAAAACAGTAATAAGTCAGTGTTAAAATGTGCTTGTCCACCGTATAAGTTATGTACAAAATCATCACGCATTGGCACGTGCCTAGTCATAGATTTTAGGTCAATAGTCTGTCCGTTTAAGATGAAGTCAACACCACCGTCAGATTTTCCGTTGTCCACCGGTCTTGCTACCTTTAATAAGTCAGCTACTACAGTTTGGGACAGAATTCCCACTAATTGCATGTCATGTGTACCGTTAAAATCCCCGTTAGGTCTTCTACCAAAATTAGCAGTTTTTAAAAGTTCCTTTACATACAGTATCTGTTCCTCATTTACCCTTATATCCAACATTTTTAACCCCTCCGTTTTTGTGGTATTTACTTACTTGTCTATATGAGTAAATAATTGGGGGTGCTGTGACACTATGTAGGTAAAAAAGAGCAAGAAAAAAGAGCAGTAGTTTATACCGCTCTTTCTAACTTAATCTAGTCTATATACCCATGTTTTAGAAACCACGCAATACCAACCGCTACAGCGTCTGACACATCATCACTGTAGAAGGTATAGTCTTTTTGCATAGGTGTTAAATGCTCCCTTACGCCTACTTCCACGTCCTTTTTATCTGCCCTACCATCACCCGCTACTATTCTTTTTACGGTAGTTGGTGGCAGTTCATCAATAGTAGTAACACCGGTATGTTGATAGACTAAAAGGTCAGACACACCGACAACCCTAAATAGTACTTGTGTTATTCCTGCGAATCTATAAAACCCCTTTTCCCTAACTACAGCGTCAATGTCTGGATAATCTGTGAATATTCTAGCCATTTCCATTGCAATACGGTTTAGTTTTTCCGCATAAGACAATTTGACCTTATCGCCTGTTTTATTGTCTACGTAGCTAGTTTCCCTTATTACGACCTTTCCGTTGGCTATATCTAATACGGCAAAACCCGGCAAGTTCATTGACAAGTCCATAGCTAAAATCCGTTTTATTTGCTTCTTTTTCCCTTTACCTGCCATCTTATTTCTTGTCCCCCTTACCAAAACCGTCAATCACGTAACCATATAAACCAAGCAAAACAAGTACAATAACCGCCTGTAATGGGGTAAAGGATATTCCCGCAAGTATAAACACTAACATAACTACACCTAAATTAAACAGAAAACCCACAATGATTCCTAACAGTAATAACAGCACATCACCCATATCTATTCCCCCGCCTTTCTGCATATATCTTTATAACCACACATCAAACATTTATCTATCTGCATTTGTGGAAGTGCCTTGCTTTCGATTGCCTTAACAACATTAGCCAGTTTGTCCAGTAAGGCTGTTTGGTCTTCCTTTGTAACCTTATGGTAAAACACTTTAAAGTCTGCTCTAGCTTCTGCTCCTTTTGTCCAACCGTCTTTGGCAATAGCTTCATACATTAGCATAAACTCGTCCATACCGAATAGTAGTGAATATGCGGTACACTGCTCTTTGTGGTAAGACATAGGCTCTTTTAGTTTGTAATTACCAACCTGTGCCACGCTGTTACTTTTGGTCTTGTATTCAAAGCCTATTGTTGAACCGTCTTTATACTGTAAAATACCGTCCATCATTCCCAAGATAGCGAATTCAACGCCATTGTGATTAAACAGCTTATGTGACTTTACTGTTTCTTCCCACATAGGTAGACCATCATTGTTAAACTGCACAGTAAAAGCGGGTTTTTCCGGCATTAATGACATAGTTAATAGGTCACGTTGGGTAGCTTCATGTATTGCGGTACTATTTCGTGTCCAACGTCTGTGGTAAGGTTGTCGGTCTTCTACTGGTTTTTCACCTGTTGCCTTATACCATAACTCCCTAGAGCATTTACTAACACCCGAAGGGCTAAAGATATATTTGTGTGGTCTTACACGCCTTCCCTGTTCCATGCCTCTAATTTCGGCTTGCTTCTGTCTTAACAGTATCTTTTCAACGCCTATAACTGCCCATCTATCTTTACTGTGGAAATCGTTAAATTGTTTGGTTAAAGCCTTGCTTAATTCCCTAGCTCTTTTACTATCTGATTCGGTTAATTCTGCTGACAAATCCGTTCTTTTAACTAGTCCCATACCTTTCACGCTCCCTATATAAAAATAAGGTGGGCAAAACGTTAACCCACCAGTTAGTCTTACTTATATCCTTACATTATTATTAGGTCGTCCCCACCGTCTGTAGCTTGTCCGCCTTGTGCTGGCGTAGGTTCAGACCTTCTATACGTTGGGAAATAGTCTTGCATAGGGAATCCCGCGTCATCTAGTACCTCCAACATAATCTGCTCTGGTCTTGGCTGTAAAACACTTTCAAAGAAACTATCAGAAACCTCAACGCCATCAAACTTACTAAACTTTTCCTTATCTTCACCCTTTAACTTAAGAATCGGGTTTAACGTGTAGCTAGTTTCGGTCTTATTTCCTGTTCTTTTGAAGTTGAAAGCTGTTTCGCCTATATCGTCCGCATAGTCCTTTATCTGTGCTATAAGTGACTTTGCTTGTGATTTACTGCAATCCCACACCCTAATCTCGCCAGTTTCAAGGTCGCCCAATGCAAAAAGATAGCGTTTTTTCACATAAAGTCCGTCAAACCCTTCAACACCAGACTTGGACGCAACACATAGTGGACATTCTTTATCTAGTGGCTCAATGCATGGCTGTGTATAAACTTTGTTACCGAAATCACTGTGAGCCTTATATTCAACGTAATCGGTAAGACCCAATACCCTTACTTTTATTGCTTGGTTTTCCTTTAGTCTGATGAATACTTTCTTTAAATCCACTTTACCCTCAAAATTGATCTCGTTACCTTTAGCGTTAATTAATCCCATATAATTATTCCTCCTTAAGTTAGTTATTTGGTTAGTTATTGTAATCTATTAAATTTAAATCATCAGCTATTATGAAAGTTGAGATTATGTTGGCTACCGCGTTTAGTGTACTATTATTGTACATATCACCAAATAAGTCAGTTAAAATATCTTCCACATCTTTATGTCCTGTAATTTCTGTAGTTAAGTGACCCATGTTTAGCAGGGCTTTAACTGCGGGTAGTGCGTCCTCTAAAGTTAAGGTTGTCGTATCACTGTTCACATAATCTGTCTCAACTATCTTGTTAATAAAGTCCAATATGTCCGTAATACCGTTAATCGTTATATCCAAAGCTAGGTTTTCATTAATCCCCATTTGTAACTCCTCCTTGTTTTTAGTTTTTACTAATTTCCCTTACATATATATGAGTAAGAAATTTACGGATTGTGACACAGTTTTTATAAGTCATATCCTTTATCAAGTAAAAATTCTGCAAATCTTTCTCTGGTTCTTTGTACAATCTTTCTTTCTCTAGCTTCAAATTTGCCGAAATATTCAGAGAATTCAGAATTTTTTTCTGCTTGTCCTTCACAGTTAAGTAATATTTCAACAACTTGTCCATATTTATCAGTTTGTACGAATTCTTTAATGTGTGAATCAAGTGTGTTTTGGTGTAGCCCTTGGTCTATTTCTGCTCCTTCGTCCACCACATCAAAGTTTGTAGTTTCTATTAGTAGGTTTACGCTACTAGCCTTGCAATTACCGCTGTTCTTCTGTGCAAAATCCTTTCTAAACTGGTTGGAAATTCTGCCTCCTACTAGGTACTTATACCTTGCCACAAAGTCCCCTTTAGTGCTGTCATATCCTTCTAACGCGTCATTTATCCCCTCATATAAGGCAATAGATAAGTAGTCGTTAAAGTCCACGTTGTAACCGTATAACCCCTTTGTGTTGAACGCATACTGTACCCTATTTACTGCTACTTGGTGCATTTCTTCTACTAGTTGCCTGTACGTTTCCGCATAGTCCTTATCTGTTAATCCCCCATTTGCTAAACTTGAAGCTAATTCGTTCACCTTATTAATCATTTTTGCCATTTTACATTCCTCCATTAGTTTTTTATTTTATTTAGGTGCTCCGTTCTCCGGTATACCCTAATTCGTTAATTTGTTTATGCTCCGAGTATAATTTATATTTAAGGGTATGTAAACGATAACATTATGGTAACTTAAGGCTCGCCTACCTGTCTTGGTAATGAGTCTTACGCTATAAAAAGCTTGGCGTAATTGGTATAGATTTCACAGAATATTCTTGCAATTGTTCCGGGGACAGCTCGTTAATATCCTTCTTATCTTCCGGGAACTGGAAACGCATTACTTGACTAAACGGTAAAAGGGCTTGATGAATGGTGCTGGCGAATCTTCTTCCAACTTGGTCATTATCTGTAGCAACTATAAATGTTTCCACGCCCAATGCGATTAACTGCCTGTGCTGTTCTTTAGTTAAGTTACTTCCCCCTGTAGCTACTGCGGGAATTCCATGTGTCCACAAGTAAAGAGCGTCTATTTCCGACTCACAGATATATACACATTTAGCACCCTTTAGCTTGCATTGGTAAAGACCGTATACGTAGTCCTTTACCGGTTGCCCCTGCTTCTGGTAAAAGAAGGATTTACGTTCTATACTTCTATACTTTACATTCACAATCTGCCCCCTGCTGTTATACCACGGCATAGCTATTGCTTTATTCACAGGGTCATATCCAATACCAAATAACTCCTGAACTTCGTCAGAAATTCCACGTCCTATTAAGTATCCGCACTTATCTGTATATAAATGTGATAGTTGCTGTTTCGTAAATACTGTAGGTGCTTCTTTTTCACCGTGTAAGTCTAGGTGTAGTTGTAGGGCTTCTGTATCAGCTAAAATAAGGGCGTATTTCTCTACCAAATAGCTTTCTGTATCTTCGTACCCTTCCTGTCTTAAAAAGGCTAATAGGATTACTAGGTTGCCTTTTAAGTATGTAGGGTCAACTGCCCCACTATCTTTAAAAGTCCCATTTTCTAAATTAACAGCAAAGGAGGGACGGCGCTCTTCACGAAAAGGAGAACAGGCTATAAACTTATTCCCCTTTACTTCTGCATGTGTCCAATTAAACTGCTCTAATTCTTCCATTACATCTATATCTAAAAAGTGGTTATTTACGGTTAATTCAGCCATGCTGTTTCCTCCTTAAAAGTAATCAACGGTTGTAGTTTCTGTAATATAGCCCGCATTAAAGTCCGTATGAAGCTCTAGTTGACTGCCTACATAAGGTGTTCTACTTTTAACTAACTTAAGACCGCCAACACCGTCTACAGCGTCAAAAGTCAGTATCACACTTGGGTCTTGAATCAAGGCTACAGTTTCTGAATACTGGTGAAGTTCTGGACATTTAACCATTCTTTGCCCTTCATCATCTGCCACTTTATTCTCTTTTTCAGCACTGGTTGGTGTCTGTGCCACTACTAGTCCCACTACCTTATGCCTAGCGAATAACTGTCTTAATTTTCTTGAAGTGTTTCCCATGCTATCGCGGTTTGACTGTCCTTTAGCTGTTCCGTGGGAAATAAGGTTAAACCCATCTATAACAACAAATTTTACTGTAGGATTTCGTAGTAAGTCCCCTTCTATAACAGACAAATCTAGTCCCTTCGGCAGTTCTCCCATAGTCTTAACTAATAGGGGGGTTTCGTTTGTAGTGCTGTTAAATCCATCCAAGTACTGTAGATAACGGGCTTCATTGTTCCCCGAAAGGCTTCCACTTTTTAGTTCCTTATTAGTGAAGTGTCCGTTTAACGTGTCGAATCGGTCTTGTTGCTGTTTAAGGGTTAATTCTGGTGAATAGTACAGAACACCATTTCCATTCTTCCATGCTGTTAGACCAAACTGTGAAGCTATCCAAGACTTACCTCTGTTAGTGTAGGCGTGTAACAGAATATAGTCCCCAAGTTCAGCTCCACCACCTAACCAGTTATTCAAGGTACTAAAGGGTGTTGGAATAAATATGCTGTCTTTATTTTCTTTATAATTTAGGTACTGGCTGGCTCTTTCTTGTCCATTGGTTGCGTAATTTACTGCGTTAGCTTCAACGGTGCTAAAGGCTTCTTTTAGGGTATTAGCCTGTTCAGACAGCCATTCTACGAAATCCCTTCCCTTTAGTTTGCTGAATTGCACACCCGCTTGCTGTTGGAGCAGTTCGTAGGCTTTTCTTTTCGCTGTTGCGTTCTTAACTTCTGATATAAGATAGTCCAATTTGTCCGGCACACTAGGAACATAATTAAAAGTAGTACATTCCCTTGCCACTGTTTCTGCTTCTGGGGTTTCACCATAAGTCTGTATATATTCCTTGATAAATAGGTAAGCTTCCTGTTGTGAATAGAAGTCTGACGGGCTTAAACTACCTCCGCGTATGCTTTGTATGTCTTCGGTGTCTATGATTTTGCTTAACAATCTATCTTCCATATCTGACGCTCCTTTCCCCTTTAACTAAATAACCCGGATTCGCGGTAGTCATTTCCCTTGAACACTATAGGTTTTCCGGCAAGTCCTTTTATTCTGGACACTATTCTTTCACCTAGAAATTCGACCATTTCGTTATACATCACATTTGCTGTAAATATAGTGGTTAAGCGGTTTATGACGCGGTGGTCAATTATTTCGTACAATTCATTTTGAAAGCCCTCTGTAAGTCCACGCATTGCCACATCATCTATTACTAGCAATTCAGTCTTGGTTAGCACGTCTTTATATGCATAATAACGGTCGGAGTTGGTTATCTGTTGGTCTTGGCTGCCTCGAAATTGGCTGTTATATAAGTTTTGAAATTCTGCCATTCTAGCGAAAAATACAGGGTTCGTAGTCACCTTATAGTCACTAGTCAAATGCTGTTTAACCCGTGCCACCAAGTACTCGTTTAGTATGGTTATGGCGGTGGTAGTCTTGCCTGTCCCTGTGTCCCCAACAAAGAAAATTCCCCTTCCGGATTCCTGTACCTTCTGCAATACATTTCCGATATACAACACTACCGCCTTATATATTTGAGGGTTACTGTCCTTTATTGGTAAGTTATCCACTAGACAATCCCTGTAAGCTACTGGCACATTCGATAAACCCCAAAACCCACCCTTACCGTTTAACCCATGCATAAGTGTGTAAGGATAACAGTATTGGTCACATTTCCCACTTTTAAACCTTTTACAATCACGTTTAAATTTACAGTCTTGTCTGACGCTAATTGCTTCTCCCATTGGCTAACGCCCCCTTCCAATCCTTCTTACTTATATGGGTAAACAAAAAAGTAATTGTGACAGCTTCGTAGACAAAAGGGCAAAAAAAAATAAAGAGCGGTTATTTTCCGCTCCTATAAGGTAAAGTCTTCCGGTAAAGTAAAGTCCTCAAACTTCCTTCTTCTAGCTGTTAACGCTTCTTCTTTGGTTGCTAATTCGATAGCTTGTTTGTAAATCCATGAACACATAGCCCCGATAGTAGGTGTTGGGTACTGTGGTGAAGCCCACCTTTTACGGTATTGTTGTACGCTTACCGTGATTATATTGCGTAGCTGTTCTTCTGTACAAATCGTAAATAACCTTTTCACCATGCGGGTGTCCCTAGCCCAATTTATCTTGTAGTCAACACCGAATTCCTTTTTATATTCTTCTGCAAACAACAGCAAGGCGTCTTTAGGGGTTAGTGTTGGTTCGGCAGGTATAAAGGCAGTGCAAGTATATAGGCTTTGTTGTCCACCGTTAATGTGGGTTTTAGTACGGTATATGATGGGGCGTCCGTTAACTTCCATTTCTAACAATTCATTTACAAATAATGACGTTCTACTTTCCGAATATCCTATGTGTTTTCCAAGTGTAGCTAAAGAAATAATAGACTGCCCTTCGGCGTTCATGCTGTTTAGTATCAGCGTTAAAAGCTGTGAATGGATTGGCTTAAGCTTTGCAAATACCTCACGGTGAATTATAAAGTGACCCTCCTTGTACTGGATATTGCTGTATTTTTCTGGATTAGCGTTTATATTCTTTTTTGCGCTCATTGGCTATCGCTCCTTTATTAATTAGATTGGTTGTACTGTTTAAAATCCTGTAACATAATGGTTGACGTTTCCAAGAAATCCTTAACCTTGTTATCCATAAAGGCGTTCATTTCTTGCTGAATTTTTCTTTCATTATCTAATTGAACCTTACGAATTTCTGATAAAAACTGTTTAGTAACCTGCACAACATCACGAACACTTTCATTTTCCTGCCAGTTTATATCACTTTCCTTGTAACCGTCTATTATCGTTAGCATACAATTGACCCGGTTACTGGCTAATTCTGTGTATCCGTCTTCCCCGCATATGTCATTATACTTGTAGTAAATAGAAGCTAAACTATCTTTAAAGTACTGCTGACTATACTGGCACTCCCCACGTACATTATCTAGTTTTATTAGTAGTTCTAGAACCCGCTCTTTCTGTAATTCTTTTTGTTTCTTTTGTTTCCGCTGTAGTCGCTTTTGCCTTCCTTTAGCTGTAAATATTTCGTCAAGGTCAAACAAATCATACACAAAACTGACCACCATAAACAGAAAAAAGAAACTACCACAAACTATAAATAACTTGGCTAACATATGTGACCCCTCCCGCTTAATTGTATTTCTTTTCTAACATCTTTCTTATTTCTTTGAAGCTATAACCAAACTCTATAAAAACAGCTACTTCCTTCTCAACTTTCTTTAACTGTTCTAACTGCTCTTTCTGTAAGTGGTTTCGCAGATTATCCCTTTTTATAAGTCCTAATTCTACTTTCATATGTGTAGTAGTCTTGCCAAACAGCACCTTATAGACCATATCAGTATAATTTGCGTACAGATACTTATTTTTGGCAGTATCTAAATGTTCTTGTATAGCGTCTGTCATGTCATTTCTAATATCAATACCCTCACGTCTTGCAATTCTAATTGCTGATAATTCCGCCCTCATTCTATTAAATTCGTAGATAAATATTGACTTAATTTCCATAGCTTTTTGTGTAGTGTATGACATTGTTACTAACATAAAAGCTTCAAAGTTTAGTTCATACATTGGGAGTTTCTTGCCCTGCTTGCTAACATAATAGGAGGGTACAAATTTGTACTGTCCTCGTAACTCACTGTTTTCAATGCTTTCAACCTTTTCTATTAGATTCTTAACATCTCTTAAGACTGTCTTATGCTCTTTATTAAACTCTTCTGTTATAATCTTTGTATTACATATAATGTCAGTTTTCATGAAGTCCTTGTCGCTGAAATATACTAATGTACTCTTTTCTTTATTTACGCTCATTTTTATTTTCCCCCTAGTATTTTTGTGTTACGCTCTATATTTGTAAATAACTTTTAACTTGTGACAAATGGTTTTTGCCCCTTCTTAAATAAGTAACTGTAGGGTGTATATAAAAATGAGTTATTCTTCTTGTCCTTCGGCTTCTTTGTACTGCCAACAGTAGCCACCTGCTGACTTTTGTTTTCCCCTGCACACCTTGACTATATTACCATTGTATATTCCTGTCTGCCTTTCTGCGTCCATCATGCTTGGAAATTCTGCTATTACTGCCCCTGTCTTTTTGTCTAGCTGTAGGACGGGTTTACATAGTTTCTGCTTTGTAGCTTCGCTGTGGGACTTACCATAAAAGGGGTGCTTTTCGCCAGTCCTCCCATAACTAGGGCACTTATCACCAGTCCTACCATACATAGGGTTCTTTTCCCCTTTCTGTGCTTCTGAAATCTTCTGCTTTGTAGCTTCACAAACTTCCATTCCTGTATCTCCTCCACTGGTGCTGTTATACCCATTTGTAAAACTACCATAACGGTAGATATAGAAGCACTCCTTGTAATTCAGTAGTAACAATGGAATCTGGTCTTCTAATATCTGCCATGTAAAGCCTTCCCAACCATATTTGCGAATTGCACGATAGAACTTATAGTCAAGTTTCTGTACGGTAGCGTCATATCGATGTTTCTTTTGCCTTTCGTGAAACCCCTTTCTAGTTTGTCCAACGTAACACTTCCCATTTACTTTGTTTACAGCCATATAGATAAGTCCAGTTTCTAGTTCTAGTTCTTCCCTTTTGCTCTGTTCTTCTGCCTCTTGTACCCCTTGAATATCACCGCTCGCCAAATTTGCGCTGTGGACATCTGTACCTTTTCCCATCTCTGTTCCCCCTTTAGTTTTGCGTATATACAGAAATGAGTTAAACAGCTATGCAGTTGTGACGTTATATTTTTGTGGATTATTTTGTTAGTTACAAGAGATAGGGCGTAAGCCAGTGGGCGGTCTTTTCACGCACACTATGTATTTGGTCTTTTAACGGTATAACTGCATATATAAATAGAGCAAAAGATGGTTAGGGGTAAAATTACAGAAGAAGTTGAAAGCCTTTATAACAATTACTTATAACGGTGTAAATAGGTGAGCCACAGAAATAAAGAATTCACGTAAAACTACACTTTGAGTGGTCTGGCGAAAGATGGTTTTACAAGATGGTTTTTAACGCTACAAGTACTGATATAACAGCAAATAGGCGAGCATTTTCTGTTAAACAGTGAAACAGAGTGTAACTAACTCTCTATATCTCTTATTCTTCTCTCTCTTTTCTCTCTTTAAATACTGTAATAACGTAACCTTTACTGTATACCCCTCGCTACTGCTGTATAACCGTTATCCCACAGTACTTTACGCATATTCTGCAATAGGTGTTCGGGTACCCATTTACCCGCAATTTCACCAATTACCGGTTTAATAGAGATAGCACTACCAAGCCTTTGACCATCTTCTATGAACAAACTGTTAACAGGCATACCCCTCCATGTTATACCCTTTTTAGGTGTTTATATCTGGTGTGTAAATATGCAATGAGTGTCCAACCCCCTTTAGCTATTTTAGCCCACTTATTAGCCCCGTATAGACGTTTTTTCTGTTCACTAGACCCATAGGACTTTTATTCAGTTTTAAGGGTGTGTATGGGCGTTATAAAAAGAAATAAGTTTTCGGGCTGACCCTTGTCACAGCTCCCTAGCAGTTAACACATATACAGCGAAGGGCAGTAAAACAGCCGAAGGGCAAATACAGGATAAAGGAGCGTTAGACATGGTAGAGAAAAGGGTTAGCACAACAAAGGTGGACACTATATATTTATGGCAATTACTGTATAGTGGGCATGGCAGTAAAGACTGTTATACTGTTAGTGCAAGGGAACTGTATAATACGTTAGGGTATACAAACCCAATCTATTTTTATAACTGGATAAATAACGCAATTCGTGGGTACGTATGGCGTAAAGATATAGAATACAAGGAAGTGGAACGCGATTACCTTTTAACTTTTGAAAGTGCGTTGACCTTGGCGTTGGTAGATAGAAGGGCAGAAGTTAAGGCGGTGGCAAATTATGCCTATGACCAACTCTGTAAGTAAGTGGGCAAAAGGATATAAAGAGCAGAAAAAAAGAGCGACTTTGGCGGGTTCGCTCTTTTAGGTGTGTAGCCTATATGTAAAAAGATAAATGGTATGTTTGGTGTGCTTTATATGTACCTTTTTTGTACCTACAGCGACTGCATTTGCTACAGGTGCTGCATCTCCGCTACTTACAACTGGAATAGTATAACTTAAATTAGCATCTAGAGGATACCCATTTGCTTCTGATAAAACAAAAGGAGCTGCTTGAAGATTGCTAAAATTACTGTTAACTAAATCTGTAAATACGTTAACGGTTGCTCCTATGGAGCCAAATAATGTAACTTTTTTATTGAATATGCTGCTTGCTGGTACAGTTGAAATAACAGTTCCAACACTATTCCTAAACTGTAATGTATACAAAAACGTAAATTTAAGTTCAATATCGTAATATCCCCTTCTAAAAGGATTTTCCGATTTATTTACCAGTAATATACTTCCTATTGAAAAACTATTTGCAACTATAACTACTGCTGCTGCATCACTTGGTGGATTAATTGGCTGGCCAGTTACACTGTCATATGCTAATTTTTCTATACAATCTTGCTGCCTGCATTGATCATAAACTTTATTAGCTATAATACATTCTTGCTTAGCCTTTCCACTAGTATCACTAATAGCCATTGTAATACCTCCCTGTATTCAATTACAAACATGCTCACAACATGACAAATATTTATATTACATTATCTATAATATGAAGATAGCAAAAAATTGTGATTACTTTTTACCTATATTCTTTTAAATATTTTTTCTCAAGATTAAATATCTTTTCTGAATTTAGGTCTTTTATTTTTTTTATAGGCGACCCTACATAAAGTGAAAATGGTTCTGTTATGGCATTACACTTTATTAAACTATTTGCACCTATATATGTGCCCTCACTTAAAGTAGCTCCTGGTAATATTACAGTATTTGCACCTACTGTGGAAAATTTTTTTAAGATAATTGGTGCTGAGTATACATTTTTAAATTCATCTGGTACTGTTGGATTAGTAAGATATGAATTGGCATAATCATCTGTACTTGTAATTATCTTGGTTCCCGTTGCTAGTGATGTAAAATCCTCCATTATAAAATTTTCATTTCCTGTTATACTTACAAAACTAGCTATATGAACATTGTTTCCTATTTTTATACTCTTTTTAGAATTTATAAAAACAAAATCATCTATTATAACATTATTTCCTATTTCAACATTTTCGGGAAAAGTTATTTTAGTCTTTCCATATATAATTACATTTTTACCTATACTTTTAAAATTCATAATTTAGCCTCTTTCTTAATTCTTACATATAATATCTTCAGCTTTTTACGTTTATGCCTTAATATTACTATGCTCCCCCTTCCATTGAATAAGAAATTGCTTATATTCATTGGTATTAATTATCCCAATTTTATAAGCATAATAATTTAGTTCTTTCCATTCTATAGAAAACATCCTCGTTATACTACTTTTGTTTGTATTTTGCTTATCGTGAATTCTAAAATAACTTAACGTATCCGATAAGTAAATAAATCTCCCTTTGGATAATAGTTGAAGCCATGCTGCTATATCTACAAGCGCACAAAACTGCTTACCCCAGAGCCTCCCAAATTTCTTGATATGCTCCTTTTTAAACAATACTGTCGTGGGTTCCCCAATAAAATTACCACGACTAAAAATAGTTCTTGCAACTTCCCTCCCACTTATTGGTCTATTAACATATTTTATTCTTTTAGTTGCATTTATATCTCTAAGTACTTTATCATTTTTATCAATAATACCTCTATGAGATGTAACAAGCGATATATTTTTATAGCTTTGAATACACTCTACCATTTTCATTATTTTATTTTCATGAAACTTATCATCATCATTTAAAAAATTAATATATTTTCCCTTTGAAAGTTTATAACATCTATTCATATTATTTAATCCGAATTTTCCAAGCGGACCATTATTAAAATAATATCTTATATTCTTATACCTTTTCATATACTTACTTACAACTTGTTTACTCTCATAATTTGTACTATCATCACATATTACAATTTCAATATTTTTATAACTTTGCATAACTGCACTCATTAAAGATTTATTTAAAAACTTTGGTCTATTAAAAGTAGGTATAAGTATACTTACTTTGGGTTCATCCTTCACTTCACACCACCCTTTTATATTCGCTAAAAAATACTTACATTCTCTTTCCCCACTTTTTTTCAAATTTTATTTTATTAGTTCTAATTAATTTCCCATATCCATAGTTTCCGAAAGATACACATCCATAATGATGGATAAAGGTATCTCTGCAAATAAAAAGCCTATATCCTTTTCTACTTATTCTAAGACAATAATCGTCATCTTCAAAATTTCCTGGTGTAAATCTTTCATCAAACAATCCCACTTTCTCCATTACAACTCTTTTTATAAGTATACAAAATCCAACTAATTTATCTGTTTTAATCCACTTTCTACTGTTTGATATATTATATTTTTTCGAAAACTCATGCATTTCAACTAATGAATTATATTTTACATTTATTTGTTGTATACCTGAACACCTATTGGTAACTGGACCTACTGCTCCTATTTCACTGTTACTATACAAACATTTTTTTAAATTTGAAAGCCAATTCTCTGCTACTACAACATCATTATTTAAGAAAAGCATTTCACTACCAGATGCAGCTTTAATTCCAAGATTACAACCTTTAGGGAATCCCAAATTAGTACTATTATATATTTTTTTTATATCCTTTTGTCTGCTTAACCAATTCTTTGTTTCATCCTTAGAATTATTATCAACAACAATTATTTCGTAAGCCGATCTTTTTGTGTACTTTCTTATACTTTCTATACACTTTTTAGAATATAAAAAATTATTATATGTGAGTATTATTATACTTGTTTTCACTTTGGTATCCCCCTAAAAATTTGTGTAAATGTTGAAAATACTGCATTAATATATTCAAGACTTTATAAGTTCATTATATATAACCTTTTTTACTATTTTAAAATTATTATCATATTTAAATCCTAAAAATTTATTATATTTATCTATAAGCTTTAAAGTCATTAAAATTTTACTTCTTTCACTTTTACCTGACCATTTTCCCTTTGAATGTACCCTATAAACTGAACATATTTGAGGAAGATATGCTATTGGTCCTTTTTCTGATATTGCTATATTAAACATCCAATCATACACAACCATATCGTAAAGACTTTCCTTAAGCTTATTTACACATACTTTTCTATACATACATGCTGAAAAATTACCTATTACATTACCTAACGTGAGTTTTTTGGTTGTTATAGTTTCATAAGAAAAACTGTTATTCCAAGCTTGAGTTTGTTTTGTATTATAAATCGTATTATATACAACAAATCTATTGAAGACAGCAGAATATCCTGTATGTCTATCTAAAAAATCGCTTTCCAGCTGAAGTTTTCTTTTACTTATCCAATAATCATCTCCCTCAAGAATTGCTATATACTCACCTGTACATTTTTTAAAACCTTCTTTATAATTTTTAGTTATCCCTAAGTTATTAATATTAGAAAATACTTTTATTTGATCTGGATACTTCTCTCTATACTTATTAGCTATATTTAAAGTACCATCTTTAGATGAGTCATCCATTACTATAATTTCATATTTAAATGTAGTTTTTTGAAGCAGTGCACTTTTAATTGCTTTTTCTATAAACCTAGATTGATTATATGTTATAATTAAGACACTTACTTTAATCTTTATATCACTATTCACACTTATCACCCTAATTTTATAACCTTATTTATTGTATCTATTATTTTAATCTGCTCAGCACTTTTTAAAGAATCATACAGTGGTAAACACAAAATTCTTTTACTTATATCTTCTGCTATACACATTCTACTTGTTTCTACATAATCCAGATTAGCTAGGCATGGATAAAAATATCTCCTAGGCTTTACCCCTTCGTTTAATAGAGCTTTTAGAACCTTTTTAAGTAATTTTTCGCTTTCAAATACAATAGGCATATAGCTATAATTTAATGTACTATTTCTATTATGCAGTTGAAATTTAACATTACCTTTTATATAATTAACGTAATTTTCATATACTCTTTTTCTACTCTTAATTATCTCATCTATATCATCTAAAACGCATAATCCCATAGCAGCTTCAAATTCGTTCATTTTTGCGTTTATTCCTATGCCTTTTATAATTTCTTCACTCTTTATTCCAAAATTTCTAGCAAGAACTGCTCTTTCGTATAATTTATCATCATTTATTGCAAGAGCTCCACCTTCTATTGTATGAAATACTTTGGTTGCATGAAAACTTAATATTGATACATCTCCATAAGACAATATACTCTTATCCTTATATTTAATACCAAAGGCATGAGCTGCATCATAAATCACTTTTAGATGTTTTCTTTTCGCTAATTTATATATGCTATCAATATCACAACTATTTCCAAAAACATGTACTGGTACTATAGCAGAGGTTCTTTCTGTAATGTTTTTTTCAATTAAATTTATATCTATATTAAAACTATCTTTATCTATATCAACAAATATAGGGATAAGCCCTTCCCATAATAAACTGCTTGTTGTTGCAACAAATGAAAATGGCGTTGTTATTATTTCTTCTTTTATATTTAAAATTTTATATGCAATTTGAAGTGCTAAGGTTCCACTTTGAACAAGAACAATATTTTTTACTCCCAAATACTTCTGAAGTCTTTTTTCTAATCTTGTTACCATCTCACCATTGTTCGTTACAATACCCGTGTTAAATATTTTTTTTATATAATCAGCATATTTATCAAATGGAGGAAGGTAAGTTTTAGTTACATTTATCATATTATCCTCCTTAAATAATTTAGATTAAATTGTTACAATTGAAATATAATTCTTAAAGCTTCCTATATTTTTCGTTACTTTCATTAAATCTTCAGCGCTTATTTTCCATGTATGATCACCTGTACTCTTGTGTTTAAAATATATATAATTAAATCTATTGCCTGAATATATTTTAATCCCATTTTTAAAACAGTCTTCTACAAACATTGCATCCTCTGCTAGACTAACATTTCTAAATTTCACCTTGCTAAAAACATTTTTTTTAATAAGTAATGTAGACCCTGCTATATTAGGTATATATTTTTCATTTCCTTCAGGATACATTAATTGAAGTTTATTATATCCTTCATAATATACAAAAAAAGATGCCTTTCCAACAACACTAGCCTTAGAATAAATAAGTGATATAATTTCATCTAAGATATAGTTCTCTCCGTAATAATCATCATCGTCCATCTTCAATATATAATTATATTTAGAAATTTTCACTCCATAATTCAAACATTCCCCAAGAGTAATCTTTTCTGATTTTTTAACTATTTTCACATCAGAAAATAATTTTGCCTTCTTTTTATACTCATTAATACTTAAATTCATTTTGTTTAATATTATTATCATTTCTTTTTTGTTATAACTCAATCTAGAATAATTATCAAATATGTTTTCAAGGTACTTTATCTTATTTGTACAGACTATTATAGATACTCCAGGTTTATAAACTTTTTCATAATTAATTCTATTTTTTATAATTATCTTTTTTTCCCTATCTATATTAAATTTCATAGTACCTCTTCTACTTTATTACTTACTTAATTATTATATGTACATTGAAAACTACAGGTTACATATAATAATTTCAATTAAAATAAGAGATTTCACTAAAAAGTGAAATCTCTTATACATTAGAATTCAATTCTTCTATAGGTTTTTTTTGTACCATTTCTTTCTATTTTATATAATCCCTTTACTGCTATACTATTACTTTTTATTTCATTTATTACTGCTTCCTTAATTTCATCGGTAAACTTCACACTATGTGTACATGAAGTTGATATTGAGCATGGTGTTTGTATTATCTTAGTCTTAATTTTCTTATCATTTAATTTACCATAAATATACACAGCATGATTTTGAGATTTAAAAACTACCAAGTATTCATTTTGTAGATCTTTTGTTTTCATTCTCCTCACCTCTTAATTAGAGGAGTTTTCGAATCCAAACCCACTCTTTTATTTTACGGGCGCTGTCTATACTCCCTACTACATTAATATGCCTTTGATCCATTAATGTATATAGATTTTTTACATTTGCTTTATTAAAATACTTTATCAATGTGTAATATACACTTTTAGTATATTCTACTTTACCCAGTTTGCTTCTATCAAAATATAATTTAGCTGAAGCATTGCTATCTTTTATAGATATTTGAGCATAAAATCTTCCTTTTTCTGTTGTAAATCTATATAGTCTGTTCATTGCATTTTGTATTTGAAATCTGTCAGGACACATTTTAAAAATAGGTACATATTTACTACCCACACTATGCCTTGACACTTTTTCATATTCACCTAAATTATAATTTCTTTTATCTGTTTTTATTCTTAAATAATAATTTTTATACACTTCATTGTATCCAAGATTTTTAAAGCTATTAATTGCTTCACTACTTATTACTCTATCAATTCTATGTGCTCCAAACTTTTCAGCCACACTTTCTATTTTCTTTTCTATCATAGGATATATTTTTCTGTAATCTCCACTGGATATTCTTATATAATGTACAAATACATACTTAGCTCCACTTTCAGCTAAATTCTCAAAACTAATTACTCCTGATGCAACAACTTTATCGCTATCATAAATTTTTAGTATTACTGTATTTTCACTTAATATTATGTTTATAAGATTTGAACTTATATTATCAATACTTTTTAAATACCTCTCTTTTTTATCAACATCTTCTAAAACCTCAGTTTGAAGTAATCCTTTTTCTTTATTTCTCTCTATACTAATTGTTGAAGTTTCTTTTTTAAAAAGAGTATTTTGATTTTCTTTAATAAATTCATTTAATTTTTTTCCTAAATCATAGTATTCTGATTTTCCTTCTTCCACAAATTTTTTGTAAAATTTCAATGCCTTAAATATAGTCTCTTGATATTTCAATCCATTTTTTTCAGAATAATCTTTTACCCACTTTTCAAGATCATCCATAACGTCACCTCTTAAAACTTTCTTATATCTTTCCTTTATTTATTTCAATTAAAGCCTCAATTAACTTGTCAATATCTTCTATTGTATTAAAATATCCTGGACTTACTCTTACGGTGCCCTTATTCTTTGTACCAATAATTTCATGAACTAGTGGTGCACAATGGTACCCATTCCTGACACAAATGCCTTTTACGTTTAAAATAGCTGCTACATCCGAACTGTCAATTCCATCTATATTAAAAGAAACCACAGCTCCTCTATTATTTAGTTCTGGTCCATAAAGTTTAACATAATCTTTATTTTTTAAGTTTGATATAAGATATCTAGTTAGTTCCATTTCATGTTTTGCAATGTTTCTTATTCCAATACTATTTATAAAATTTATTCCCGCATTCATTCCTACAATACCTGGAGTATTTAATGTACCACTTTCAAATCTATCTGGTAAGAATTCAGGCTGCTCAACAGAAAATGAATTACTCCCAGTTCCTCCACTTTTAAATTCCGTAAGCTTTATCCCCTCTCTTATATAAAGTGCACCTGTGCCTTGAGGTCCAAAAAGTCCTTTATGCCCCGCAAAAGCCAACATATCTATATTACTTTTTTCAACATCGATATTTAAAACCCCTGCACTTTGCGCTGCATCTACCATAAAACTTATTCCATTTTTATGTGCTATCTCTCCTATTTCATCTATATTTTGTATTGTTCCTGTAACATTAGATACATGATTTATTACAATTAATTTTGTATTATCTTTAATCATTCCTTCGATAGTTTGAGGATTTACAAAGCCATATTGATCAGCCTTTACAATACTTACCTCGATCCCCCTTTTCTTCAAATAACTTATAGGTCTTAATACAGAATTATGTTCCATATATGTGGTTATTACATGATCTCTTCTTTTTAAAAAGCCTTTTATACCTATATTTAAAGCTTCCGTCGCACTAGATGTAAATATAACATTAAACAAATCTGAAATATTAAATAGTTTAGCTATTGCTTCTCTGGTCTCTGTAACCTTATGAGCCGCCTTTATAGCCATATCATAAGATCCTCTTCCTGGATTAGCTGCATAGTTCTTCATACAATCCATAACATCATCATAAACATTCTTTGGCTTAGGAAAAGTTGTTGCTGAATTATCAAGATATATCATAAATTAAATCTCCTAAAATAATTACTTATAATATTTTATGATAGCTTATGTAATTATATTATAATAAAGTAAAAATCCCATTCATTACTGAACGGGATTTTATTTAACATTCTTTGATTTTGGATTATTATTTAATACCTCAACAACTTCTTTTTTGGCCTTAGCTAAACTAATTTGATTTTCTAGAAACTTATTTTCAAGATCTATTATTTTATATTTTAAAGTATGTATATTAAACCTTAATGCCTTATTTTCTTTTTTATATTTTTCTTCACTATCAATGTGACTTTTACTTTCATCTTTTATCTTAATATTTTCAAGCTTAAGAACATTTATTTGTTCTACTAAATGAGATACTTCTTCGCTTGAAACATTATTTTTTGCTTCTTCTATGTTCTTTAAAAGTTCTTCATTCCTACTATTTACATTTTCCATTTCAGATTCGAGTTTTCTTTGAATCTCTTCAAGTGCTGCAATTTTCTTTTCCATAAGTTCCATGCTATCAGCTAATCTTTCATTTTCATTGCTAAGCTTGAACATATCATCTGTAACATTAAGCGCTGTTAATATCGCCGCATCCGATGTACTTAATCTTTCATTATTACCTAAAATATTTTTAATTTTTTTATCCACATAATTTCCAACAGTTCTAAGGTATTCTTCTTTTTCTTCACCTTTTAAATTATATTCCATTCCGTTTATTGTTATGGTAATTATATTCATATAAACACCCTCTTAGTTTTATATGTACATTGTCTATTTGTTTTTTATATGATATTTGACCAATATACTTTAAATATATTTTAACACATATGGGGTTTCCAACTCAACCTCAAAGTTAAACATATATAACAATTATATATTATACTTTTGTAAAAAGATATTTTAACTTTCTATTGGAAACCCCATATAAGGACTGGAAACTATATTTTCTTATCTAAGTTCTGCTCCCAAAAGATGTTCAAGGGTTTTTACAATTTTATTTTGAATTTTTTCTACATCCTTATCTGTTAAAGTCTTATTTTCATCTCTATAAGTAAGTGCATAGGATACACTTTTTTTGCCTTCAGGAACTTGTTTTCCTTTATATACATCAAATAGCTTGAAGCTCTCTAGTATACTTCCGCCTTGCCTTTTTATGATATTTTCGATCTCTTGAACAAGTATATCTTCATCGACTAAAATTGAAGTATCTCTTGTTACAGCAGGGAATTTAGGTAACGGCTTATATTTCTTCTTTAATACTACATTTTCTACTAGTAAATCTAAATCTATCTCTGCTATATAGCATCTCTCATCAATACTATAATTTTCGCTTACATTAGGGTGAATTTCTCCAAGAGTACCCAAAACAACATTTTTAATTTTTATAACTGCTGTTTTTCCAGGATGGAAAGTAGGATTTTCACTTTCACGAGCATAAGAAATTTTATTTATCCCTAATATCTCCACTAAGTTCTCTACAACACCTTTTAAATCGAAATAATCAGCTTCACCGTACATACCAATTGTTACTACATTCTTTTCTTTAGGAATCTCATCTTCATTTTTAGATGGTACGTATACTTTTCCAACTTCAAATAACCTTGATATCTCATTATTGTGCGAATAATTTCTAGCAAGAGATTCCATCATAGAATGAATAGTTGTAGTTCGCATAACGCTAAAATCTTCACCTAAAGGATTTCTTATTTTTACAACGTTTCTAAGTTCACTATCTTCTGGAATTAGTATTTTGTCAAATACCTTTGGACTTATGAATGAATAATTTATAGATTCATTAAGACCACTAGAAATCAATATATCTGTGATAAAATCCTTTATCTGCTGAATTTTACTTTTACCAGTTCTTACACTTTGAGCTTTTACTATAGTTGAAGGAACATTATTGTAACCATAAATACGAGCAATTTCCTCAGCTACATCTTCTTTTATATTTATATCACATCTAAAGGTTGGTGAAAAAACCTTTAATTTATCTTCCTCTATTTCTGTTGTTAATTCCAATCTATCAAGATATTCTTTCATTTCTTCCTTAGGTATATTAATTCCAAGGAAATTATTTACCCAATTATAATCAACCTCAACTATATTAGGTTCATTCTTAACAGGATATATATCAATTACACCTTCTACGATTTCTCCAGCTTTTAACTCCTGAATCAATGTACATGCTCTATTAAGTGCTGTCTCAGCAAGATTTGGATCTAAATCTTTTTCATATCTTCCTGATGCCTCTGTTCTAAGACCTAATTTTTGAGAAGATATTCTTATATTAGTTCCATCGAAATTAGCTGATTCAAATATTATTTCATGTGTATCTTCTGTAACCTCAGAATTGAGTCCACCCATTATTCCTGCTATAGCACAATTCTCCGCTCCATCTTTTATCATTAATACATTTGAATCTAAGTTTCTTTCCTCTGAATCAAGAGTAACAAATTTTTCTCCGTCTTTTGCTCTTTCTATAACAATTTTATTTGAGGTTATCATTTTTTTATCAAAAGCATGCATTGGTTGACCGAGCTCTAGCATAACAAAATTTGTTATATCGACTATGTTATTTATTGGTCTTACACCAGCAAGCATCAATCTCTCTTGCATCCATGCAGGTGAATCCTCTATTTTCACATTCTTGATTACTCTTGCCATATATCTTCTACATAATTCGTCTTTAACCTCAACACTTATTTCATCATTAACGTTTGTTCCTTTTGTTTCTAAAAAATCTATTTTAACATTTCTGTACTTTGTATTAATTGTGGCAGCTGTTTCTCTAGCTATTCCAATTACACTTAAACAATCCGGTCTATTTGAAGTTATTTCAAAATCTATAACAGGATTATCCAATCCTAAAACTTCTTTAATATCCTTTCCGATAGGTGCATCCTTATCCAATATCATAAGACCGTGAACATGCTCTTCATCGGCAATTCCAAGTTCTTCTTTTGAACACATCATACCATTAGATGGTACTCCTCTAAGCTTACCTTTTTTAATTTTTACGCCTCCTGGAAGTGTTGATCCATGAAGTGCAACTGGAACAATATCATTTTCCTTCATATTTTGTGCACCAGTTACAATTTGAACTGGTTCTTCTTTTCCAACCTCTACACTACATATAACAAGTTTTTCTGCGTCAGGATGAGGTTCTATTTTTAATATTTTGCCTGTAACCACATTTGTTATTTCATCCCCACTTGTTATTACTTCTTCAACCTTAGAGCCTGAAAGAGTTAATGCATCTCCAAGTTCCTTAGCATTTATATCAAAATCAACATAATCTTTTAACCATTTAACAGGTACTTTCATTTTTATCCTCCTAACAAAATACTAGAATTGTTTTAAAAATCTCATATCACTTTCGTATAGCTGTCTTATATCATCTATTCCATAGTTAAGCATAACTATTCTATCAAGACCCATACCAAAAGCAAATCCACTATATACTTCTGGATCTATACCGCAGCTTCTTAAAACATTAGGATGCACCATGCCACAACCCCAAAGCTCTATCCAGCCTTCTCCCTTACATACCTTGCAACCTTCTCCTCCACACGCAAAACATGTTACGTCAGACTCTGCTGATGGCTCTGTGAAAGGGAAATGATGAGGTCTAAATTTCATCTTAACATCTTCTCCAAACATTTTTTTAGCAAAAGTCTCAAGAGTTCCTTTTAAATCTGCAAAGGTTATCCCTTTATCTACAACAAGACCTTCTACTTGATAAAATATAGGTGAATGCGTTGCATCAACAGCATCTGATCTATACACTTTACCAGGCGAGATCATTTTTATAGGTGGTTTTTGGTCTAGCATTGTTCTAACTTGAACTGGAGATGTTTGAGTTCTAAGTACTACATTATCATTTATGTAAAAAGTATCTTGTTCTCCTCTAGCCGGATGATTTTTAGGTATGTTAAGCATCTCAAAATTGTACTTATCATACTCTACTTCTGGTCCTTCTTCAATTACAAAGCCCATATCTCTAAATATGTTCTCAACTTTCTCTAACGTTAAGAAGGTTGGGTGTCTATGACCGACTGTTTGTTTTTTTCCTGGCATAGAAATATCTATAATTTCACTTTGAAGTCTATTACTCTTCTCTTCATTTTTTATCTTTTCACTTGCCTCAACAATAAGATTTTCAAGCTTAGCTCTAACCTCATTTGCAAGCTTTCCTATTATAGGCCTTTCTTCCTTTGTCAAGCCTCCCATACCTCTTAGTATTTGAGTAAGTTCTCCTTTTTTACCAAGATACTTTACTCTTATGTCTTCAATATTTTTCTTGTCTACTGCACTTTTTAATTCGTTTAATGCTTTTTCTTTTATGGCCTCAAGCTTCTCTTTCATTGAATTATAAGCTCCTTTCTTTTATATAAAAATAAAAACCGCCCCTATAAAAAGGGACGGATAATCTCCGCGGTACCACCCAAATTGGATAACCCACTCAATATTTTAACGATATTTAACCGCCATTTGCTAATTTGTACAAAGCTACATTTCACAAATGGAACTCCAGAGTGAACTTCAATACAACTAGACTTAAAAAGGCTTTCAGCTAATAACCTTTTCTCTCTTAAAATCCTATTATATTTACTCTCTCTTTCAATGCTTCTATTATTAAGATTGATTCCTATTATATCACATAAAAATCTTTTTTCAATAGTTTATGGAAATTTGTACTAGCTTTTTTTTATTATAGCAAGTACTTTCTCTTTACATAAATTATATCCATACACCGATGTAATAATAAAAATACCAATATTATTATATAGATACCTAGACCTTCCCTCAAAGAAAAGCAAGAAAATAAACACACCCAAAATAGTTATTCGCAAAATAGATAGTTCTTCTTTATCCTTATACTTTTCTTTTAAAAATAATGGAAATACAATAAAAAATATTAGAACAATCCATGCTCCCTCTAGGAAATGTGCAAAGTATATATATTTATCTGAATTAGGATACATAACGTTTTGAATATTTTTACTAATTCTATCCTTATGCACTAACTTAGATTCCTTGTAATCACCCTCACCATAAGCATAAAATGTTCCATCTCCAAAAATCCAGCTTGCTTTATTGGATAAAAACTTTAAATATTCTTTAAAACCAAACTCTCTAAGACGTTTTTTTATTTCAGGAATATTTTGCTTTATTCTATTTTCCTTAGTTTGACTCTTATTATTTAATCTTGCATCCGCAGCATCCACTGCACCATACAGTGCTCCTCTATCTTTTATATACTGCTTTTGCATACCTATCATAAGAAAGTAAGTTGGTGGTGTACTGTGTTCATATACATATTTTAATTTATGATTTAGTATCCCTGAATTATCCAAACTATAATTAAATACATTTAGGCTAAAGATTAATCCTAATAGCATAAGAGCACACTTTAATGCAAATTTTTTAGGATGTTTTATATTTGTTATTATTAGCACCATAATAATTGCTATCATTACAAATAGACTTGTTGGCTTCATCTTATAAGCAAACATAGCTACAATACCTATTAATATATACACCGGTAGCTTAACTTTATTTCTTTTGATTTCTTTTGACTTCAAATACAAATATAATATAAGCAGCGGATAAATCATTCCTAATATATCCGTATACGGAGTAGTAACCCAACAAGACAATATTACAAAAATAAACGAAAAGAATAGAGATGTAATTGCACCTTCAATACCAATTACCTTTTCACAAATTAAATATATTAAAAGTACTGATATATTCATTACAACAACATTTAATATTGATGCTGCATACAAAGAATGTACTACACCAAAAACCTTCAAAAATTTAAAGTATAAAATCAAAACACTAAGTAAACCTAAATTATTAGGATATAATACATAGTACTGTGAATTGACAATTTTACCTTTGTCCATAAAGGCGATAACATCACTAAACACCACACCAGAATCCCAATTAGGAGAAGTGGTCTGGAGTCCATAAGCAATAATTAATTGTGTTATTGAAAAAGTAGCTATAACTAAAGCTAACATAATATACATTTTATCTCTGTGTTTGATAAAATACTCACAAATATTTTTAATTATGCCTGTCATGGAAAAAAGTAAAAAGAGAATAAAGATTGAAAAAAGAAAAGCCAAATCTATATTATAATGTATAATATCAACTCTATTAAGAATGATAATATTTAAAAATACCCAAAATAAGCAGGCCAAAGTAATCTTATGTATAATAATTATTATTGGATTTTCTCCAATTAATAAGTTTTTGCTTACTTGTATCTTAAAAAAGCAAAAAAATAATGAAAATCCTCGTAATGCTAGAAAGTAAATTAAAATTAATACTAAATTTACAACAAAGATTTTCAAACTGTATCCTCTTTGCCTATTATTAAAAAATATAAAATAATTAGTAATAATAGAGAATACTAAGCTTAAAAAAAAGTAAATAATACTCTTTTTTCTAATTGGCAAACAATATTTAATTTTTTTCATTAATACCCCCGAAGAAATTTATACATGATGTTTTCTAACATATTCAAACATCATAACAGCGGCAGCTATACCAGCATTAAGAGATTCTACATCTCCTGGCATAGGAATTTTAGCTTTAATATCGCTGATATTTATAACCTCATCACTCAATCCATTTCCTTCATTACCGACTGCAATAATAATTTTTTCATTTAACTCTACATTGTAAAAATTATTATTTGTATTAGGAGTACTTGCTATAAGCTTAAATCCATTTTCTTTTAATCTTGCTATTTGTGATAGTTTTTCATCTTCAAATATTACAGGCAATTTAAAAATTGATCCCATGGTAGCTCTAAGAGTCTTATTATTATATATATCCACAGTACCTTTAGTTATTATAATTCCTAAGGCTCCTGCGGCATTTGCAGTTCTTATTATAGTGCCCATATTTCCAGGATCCTGAATTTTATCTACAAGCATATAGAATCCTTTTGTAATCTTACTTAAAACTTTACTGTACTTCACAACCGCAGCTATTCCTTGAGGTGTTTCCGTACTACAAATTTGATTTAAAATACTTTCTGAAACTTTTATAACTTCCACGTTTTTCTTTATATCTTCACCTATATCATTTAAAATAAACTTATCATAGCTTTTTTCAGAAACAAACAAATATTCTACGTCAAAATCAGATTCTAAAGCTTCTTTAACGAATCTTAATCCCTCCACAATAAATTTTTTGTTCAAATCTCTATACTTTTTTTCTTTTAATCTTTTAACTTCTTTTATAATAGAGTTTCCCTTACTTGTTATTGTTGTATTCAATTCGTTCATTCCTTTTTTATTATATAATACAATTGCAGCCATATATGATTTTATGTAAGCAAATCCAATATATGCATATTTATATATGCATATATTGAAAGAATTCATATAGACTGCAATTTAATAATTACTATGCGTTAATTTGTTTTTTAGCTACTTCAACTAATTCAGAAAATGCTTTAGGATCATTTATAGCGATTTCTGAAAGCATCTTTCTATTCATATCAATTCCTGCTAATTTTATTCCATTGATAAATTTAGAATATGAAAGACCATTTATTCTTGATGCAGCATTTATTCTTGCTATCCAAAGTTTTCTAAAATCTCTTTTTCTTAATCTTCTTCCAACATAAGCATTTCTAAGTGCTCTTATTACTGATTCATTTGCTGTTTTAAATAACTTACTTTTTCCACCATAATAACCTTTAGCAAGTTTTAAAACCTTTCTATGATTTTTACGTGCATTTACTGCTCTTTTTACTCTAGCCATACTAAATTAACCTCCTTAAACCTTTCCTATTATAGGTATGGTAACAATGTTTTCATTGTTTTTTCTTGTGTCTCTGAAACGTATCCACCTTTTCTAAGGTTTCTTTTAGTCTTTGTACTCTTCTTAGTAAGTATATGGCTTCTAAAAGCTTTACCTCTTTTTAACTTTCCAGTTCCAGTAGCTTTAAATCTTTTAGCAGCTGATTTCTTTGTTTTCATTTTTGGCATGTGTACTTCCTCCTATACTATTGAGCTTTTTTAGGTGCCAATATCATTATCATATTTTTACCCTCTAATTTCGCTGTCTTTTCAACAACGGCAACATCATTTATTTTCTCAACAAAATTGTCAAGTATCTTTCTACCTTTAAATGCGTAGTCTGCTTGCCTTCCCCTAAATCTTACTGTAACCTTAACTTTATCTCCGGCTGTTAAAAATTTACGTGCATTATTTGATTTAATTTGTATATCATGTTCTTCTATAGATGCACTTAATCTTACTTCTTTGATATTTACAATCTTTTGATTTTTCTTATTTTCTTTTTCTTTCTTAGTTTGCTCATAGACAAACTTACCAAAGTCCATTATCCTACAAACCGGTGGAACAGCATTAGGTGACATAACAACCAAATCAAGTTCCTTTTCTTCTGCTAGTCTAAGTGCCTCGCTTGTAGCAATAACTCCAAGCTGAGAACCATCATCACCTATTACTCTGACTTCTTTTTGCCTTATTTCCCCATTTACAATAAAATTTTTATTCTTACTTATGATTTTCACCTCCGAAAACTTAATGAATATACATATATTTATAATAAAAAAAGACGGTTATTCACCGTCTCAAATATACATAGCAAAATAAGCTGCATATCTTAAACCTTACTAGCTTCGTGGCTGTAAGGTGAGAAACGGTAGGTTTCTACTTCCAATACCTTGTAAATTATAGCACCACTTAGTGTTCTTGTCAAGAACTAAAGTGAATTTATTTTCTGCTTAACTTCAGCATTTATTCTAAATATGAAGTCCTCAACATTCATTGAGCCTAAATCTCCTTCTTTTCTGCTTCTTACAGAAATCACGCCCTCTTTTATTTCCTTATCTCCTATTACTATCATATAAGGAATCTTTTTAAGCTGAGCTTCCCTTATCTTATATCCTATTTTTTCATTTCTAACATCTTTTTCAACTCTTATTCCTGCATCTCTTAATTTTTGGCTTATAACATCAACATATTCTACTTGACTATCTGTTATGTTCATAACTTTAACTTGCACCGGTGCAAGCCAAGTTGGAAAAGCACCTGCATAATGCTCTATTAAAATTCCTATAAATCTTTCTATACTTCCAAAAACAACTCTATGAACCATAACTGGTCTATGTTTTTCTCCATCTGCACCAACATAGTTAATATCAAATCTTTCAGGCATTTGAAAATCAAGTTGTATTGTTCCACACTGCCATGTTCTGCCTATACAATCCTTAAGATGAAAATCTATTTTAGGTCCGTAGAAGGCTCCATCACCTTCATTAACTATATACTTTAAATTTGCAGCATTAAGTGCATTTATAAGTCCATTTGTAGCTGCTTCCCAATCTTCGTCACTTCCCATGGAATCTTCTGGTCTTGTAGATAATTCAACATAATAGTCAAATCCGAATACTTTATAAAACGAATCTATAAGTTTTATTACTTTTAGTATTTCTTCAGTTATTTGATCTTTAGTCATAAATATATGTGCATCATCTTGGTTAAAACATCTTACTCTCATAAGTCCATGAAGAGCTCCAGATTTTTCATGTCTGTGAACAAGTCCTATCTCCCCAAGCTTTATAGGAAGTTCTCTATAAGAATGTATGTTATCTTTATATACCAAAATTGATCCTGGACAGTTCATAGGTTTTATAGCATAATCCTGCTCATCAATTTTAGTAAAATACATATTTTCTTTATAGTGATCCCAATGTCCTGATTGATGCCATAATTGTTCATTTAATATTACTGGTGTACTTATTTCATCATATCCTGCTTTATTATGAACCTGTCTCCAATAATTTAATAAAATATTTTTTATTACCATTCCCTTTGGGTGAAAAAATGGAAATCCTGGTCCTTCTTCATGCATAGTAAATAGATCGAGTTCTTTTCCAATTTTTCTATGATCTCTCTTCTTAGCTTCTTCAAGCATATGGATATACTCCTCAAGATCTGCTTTTTTTGTAAATGCAGTTCCATATATTCTTTGAAGCATTTTATTCTTTTCATTTCCTCTCCAATATGCACCTGCAACTGACATAAGTTTTACAACTTTTACCTTAGCAGTAGATTCAACATGGGGTCCTGCACATAAATCAACGAAGTCCCCTTGTTTGTAAAATGAAATTACTGCATCTTCTGGTAGATCTTTTATAAGTTCTACCTTGTAAGGCTCTTTTTTTTCTTCCATATATTCTATAGCTTTTTCCCTTGGAAGTTCAAATTTTTCAAGCTTCAAGTTTTCTTTTATTATTTTATCCATTTCCTTCTCTATTTTAGGAAACATTTCTTCTGTAAATGAGAAATCTGCATCAATATCATAATAAAATCCTTCATCTATTGCAGGTCCTATAGCTAATTTTGCTTCAGGATAAAGTCTTTTAATTGCTTGTGCTAATATATGTGAAGCTGTATGCCTTAATGTCCATTTTCCATCCTCATCATCAAATGTAAGTATTTCAAGAGTACAATCTTTATCAATATTAGTCATTAATTCTGCTCTTTCTCCATTGATTTTAGCGGAAATTGCTTTCTTATAAAGTCCTGGACTTATTGATTTTGCAATATCACCTGGAGTTGTTGTACTGTTAAACTCCATAACTTTTCCATCTTTAAGTGTTACTTTAATCATATTAATTCCTCCTACAAAAATTATTTATCAAAAAAATAAAACTCCTCCCATACAAAGGGACGAGTTACCGTGCTTCCACCCAAATTAAAAGAAGTTATATTATCTTCTTTTCACTCAAATCAATAACGCAGATATACGGAGATGCTTACTAAACAGTTCAGCACTCAGCTCAAAGGTGGTTTTCAATAATACACATTTAAGAAACTTTCAGCTAAAATTTCTCTCTCTTTAAAATAGTAATTACTTACTCTTCCTTTTCAAAGCCTTTATTTAACTTAAATTATATTCCAATAAAATTCATAAGTCAATATATAAAAATTTTAACTTTATATTATTTAAGTTCTTCCCATAGTAATTTCACTACAAAATATCACTTTATTTTCAAAAACATTCTCTATAGTATTTAAAATTTCTTTATTTTGAAATTTATCAGCATCATAAATAATTATTTTTTGAGGACATGCTGTTATAAGCCCACTTATAAGTATATCATCTTCATTTATTCCTTTTTTAGATTTAGCCCCTGAAAATTCATTCATAACCTTATCTGTTATATCTTCTCCCTTGACATCTGTAAGTTTATATTCACCAGTTTCTAATACATAAATATTTACAATTTCAATTTTACTTTCTTGCATATCCACAAAATATTTCAATAACTTTACAAATTCATCATATTCTTTTTCAATCATATACCTTTCTATAACTTTGTCTATTATTATTTTTAAATTTGCTTCTATAAATTTCATTCTAAACCTAACAAAACCAGTTATATTTACTTCATCATATTCCTCAAGACATTCATTTATCTTTTCCAAAATTTTATTCTTCTTATTTATATAAAATATCTCTTCATCATTTATATTATTATCTTTTAAAATCTCACCAACACACACTTCCCGTATCTCACTCATTTCATCTATATCTAAAAAGAAATAAGACTCTTCTAATATATCGTTAAGACTCATCATACAAAAATCTATAGCCATTATATCATATAGTACTTTAGCAAAATACCTATTAAATTTGATTTTAACACTATGATCATATTCGTAATTGTTACACATAACTTTTATAAAATGAGTGTCTTCTTCCATACTTTCACATATTCCAATATTTATATTGTCTTTGTGTAAACTTTCCTTTATTTCTTCAATACTACTTATAACATAATTAATCTTATCCTTAACAACTATAGTTTTAATAAGCATTTTACCAATCCTTTCTAATTGGATACAATACAAATGCAAATTTATCTTAATGACATAAATCCAATCCTATTTAGTATGTATCTAAAATTTTAACTATATGCATTTATTTTAATAAAAATATATAATATACATGTAAGGAAACAGTTGAATTTTTAATTTTTAATATAAAAAATTAATTTCAATATATTTTACCTTATAGAAATTAAAATTGTGAGGTGTTTTTTTGAAAGCTGTTATTGTGGACAATAGAATAAGCGAACTAGAAAAATATAATTTAAAAAAGTTAGATTTAAATATAATTTTAACTCCTATATGTAAAGATATTTCCTCTCCTATTTCTGGTCACCCTGATGAAGTTATTTGTAAAGTATCCGATAAACTCATGATTATATATAAAAGTTCTACTTCTGAATTTATTGCTTCTATTAAAAATTTGGGCATAAACATAATAAAATCATCTAATACTTTAGGAAATGAATATCCTAATGATGTAGCTTTAAATGGTGTAGTTCTTAAGGATTTTTTTATACATAATATTAAGTATACAGATCCATCCCTTTATAATAACATTCTAGATAAAACTATTATAAATGTTAAACAGGGTTATACTAAATGTTCAACTGCAGTAATAAACGACTATGCCTTAATGACAAGCGATATAGGAATTGCAAATTCCGCCTCAAAATTCAATTTAGACGTACTACTCCTACCTCCCGGCGATATTGTTCTTCCCGGCTTTGAATATGGTTTTATAGGTGGCAGCTGTGGTTTAATTAATAAAAACACATTAGCTTTTTACGGAAACTTAGAAAAATATAAATTTAAAAATAAAGTTTTAAATTTTTTAAATAAACATAATATAAAGCCTATATACCTTAGTGATAGTAAGCTTATTGATCGAGGAAGTATTATCACTATCTAGAAATAAGTTTAAAAAAGGCTATCTCAATTAAAATTGAGATAGCCCCTTTAACCTTATTCTAGTTTTTAACTATTTAAGACTGCTTTCATATTCTTGGATCATTTTTTTAACCATTTGTCCGCCTACAGATCCATTCTCTCTTGAAGTAAGATCTCCGTTGTAGCCTTCTTTTAAGTTTACTCCTACTTCTTTAGCAGCTTCCATCTTAAACTTATCTAATGCTCCTCTTGCTTCTGGTACTAATGTTTGGTTATTTCTTCTTGACATAATGTGTTACCTCCTTTTTAATTGACTCGTATTGAATTTACACTATAAGTTTGTGCTTTTTTAAGATATTTAATCTATTAAATTAAATGAAATATGTCCAATACTTGTATAGTAGCTTACCTTTTTAGTTTTTAGTAATTTTATATAAGAATATACAAATACTTCATTATAAATATTGATAAAGCTTGTTATGTTTGTTATAATACTTGTATAATTATATTTAGGAGGTAACATAATGGAAAGCGAAAATGAACAAAATTTAAAAGTAGGTGCAGGAATAATAACAATATCAATTCTTCATTTTATAGGTGCATTCTTTACCTTTATTGGATATGTATTTATGTATGCATATAAAGATAAAATAATGAATATTCTAGCTCAAAGTGGTCAGTCAACAGCAATGCCTAGCACATCTTCTATAGCTATAAATTTAATTTTAGAAATAATTCTTGTTGTAGGTCTTATTCTAATACTTAATAAAAAAAATTTAGGAGCATACCTATATTTTTTATCTGAAATTGTATTTATTATTTACTATATTATAACTTCAGGTTTTTCATTAAGTTTACTATTATACTTTATTCTTCCAATTATTATGGCTATATTTATATATAAGAAGAAAAATGTGTTTTGGCCTAATTCAAAATCTAATGCATAATAATTACAATATTTCATAAAATTTAATATTGTATAACTAATCTTAATACTATATAATAAAAATCCTTTATAATATTAATTTTTAACTTTAAATTATGAAGGATTTTTTTCTTTTTTGTAGAATAAATATACTTGGTTTTGTCTAAAATTATTTGCTGACTTAAAACGACATAATTAATTATTTAGGGGGAGATTAAAACGAAAAAAATTTTTAGTTTTACATTTATTGTCGGTTTGTTTTGTATTTTCTTAGGATTTAATACAAACATTTTTGCCGACACTACAACTACAGTTCCTGATGTTACATATCAATCACAGATTCAGAACATAGGGTGGCAGGATGTTAAGAGTTCAGGTGATACCTCAGGGACAATTGGACAAAGCCTACGAGTAGAGACATTTAGAATCAATCTTATTAATGCCCCAGCTGGAGCAAAAATCAAATATAGTGCTCATGTTCAAAACATCGGTTGGATGGATTTTGTTTATAGTCCTAATATGGCTGGAACAGTTAATCAAAGTCTAAGACTTGAAGCTTTTAAAATTTCATTAGAAAACATGCCTGGATATTCCGTTGAATATAAAGCTCATGTTCAAAACATCGGTTGGCAGGACTGGGTTAAGGACGGTGCAGTTGCCGGAACTACTGGTCAAGATTTAAGAGTTGAAGCTATACAAATAAAGCTTGTGAAGTTATCAAACGTTAGCTCTGTATCTCTTAATAAATCTAATGATACTTTAACCGCAGGAAATACTGATACGCTAAAGGCAGCTGTAAATCCAACAGATGCATATGTAACATCTACAAATTGGACATCTTCAAACACTTCTGTTGCCACAGTAGATAATACTGGAAAAGTAACCGCAGTAAATGCTGGAACTGCTACTATAACTACTACAGTTAACGGAAGTGTAACCGCTTCATGTAACGTTACAGTTACAAGTCCAGTTAATGTTACAAGCGTAAGCCTAAACAAAACCACTGATTCTCTAAATGTAGGAGCTTCAGATACTTTAACAGCAAATATATTACCTGACACTGCAAGTAAAAAAGATGTTTCTTGGACATCTTCTAATACTTCAATAGCAACAGTAGACACTACTGGGAAAATAACTGGTATAAGTGCTGGAACTGCCACTATAACTGCCACTACAGCTGATGGAAATAAAACAGCAACTTGTAATGTAACAGTTAAAAGCACTCAAGCTGATGGAATATCCGTTTCTTATCAAGCTAATGTTAAAGGTCAAGGTTGGCAAAACCCTGTAAGCGATTCTGAAATTGCTGGTACTATAGATAAAGCGTTACCAACAAACGGTTTTAAAATCCAATTGCTTAATGCTCCATCAGGAGCTAGGATAAAGTATCAGACTCAAGTTCAATACTTAGGCTGGCAGCCTCTTGTATATGATGGAACTGAATCTGGGTCTGGTGGACAAGATTTAAATGTTGAAGCAATAAAAATTTATCTTGAAAACATGCCTGGCTACACTGTGGAATACCAAGCTCAAGTTCAAAATATTGGTTGGCAAAATTGGGTTAGTAATGGTGCTATTGCCGGTACTGTTGGTCCAGGTCTAAGACTTGAGGCTTTAAGAATTAGAATTGTAAAGGATATTCACGTTCAATACCAAGCACATATTGAAAATATAGGTTGGAAAGATGCTGTTACAGATGGAACTATAGTGAGTACAAATGCAAAACCTCTTGCATTTCAAGCATTAAAGGTAAATCTTGAAAATGCACCTGCTGGTGCTAAGGTTCAATGTACAGCACATGTTCAAAATATAGGTTGGATGAATCCTGTTTATGATGGTGATGTTGTTGGTACTACAGGACAATCACTTAGACTAGAAGCATTAAAACTTAAACTTATTAATGCTCCTGGATACAGAATAAAATACCAAGTAGATGTACAAGGTATTGGATGGATGAACTGGGTTAGTGATGATCAGATTGCCGGTACTGTTGGTTTAAATCTTAGAATACAAGGAATACGAATAAAAGTATATGCTGATGATGGAGTTCAAACTGTTCCATCTGTTCAGCCTTCTTCTACAAGTTTAAACACAATAAACTACAAGGCTTCTGAATACTTACGTTATTCTTCTAATATACAAAGTACGAACCAAACTGCTATACAATTGCATGGAGGAATTAACGAGAATAACTGTGTTTACTTCTCAAGTACAGCTCTTAGAGCCGTAGGATATAGTGTTCCTCTTTCAATGTGTAATACAGGTCAGTACACTAACTTCTTACTTTCAAAAGGATGGACAAAACAAACAAACAAAGATTTGTTAACTCCTGGAAGTGTATGCTTCACTGTAAATGATGGTCTAGATTATCCAACTCATACTTATATGTTTTTAGATTGGGTTAATCCTGATGATCACACTATGGCATACATTGCTGATAATCAAGGAAATGATGTTCATATAAGGAGCTTACTTGATGCTCCTGGTGTAGACGCTTTTGCGTACTTCCTTCATCAGTAATAATTAAAAAACTGCTCCAAAAATTTGGAGCAGTTTTATTTTATATAAAAATTGTATTTTATTCAAAAGAAAAAAACTCTTGAAAATTATTATTTTCAAGAGTTTTTTTGGAGGCGCCACCCAGATTTGAACTGGGGATAAAGGTTTTGCAGACCTCTGCCTTACCACTTGGCTATAGCGCCATATGGAGCGGAAGACGAGATTCGAACTCGCGACGTTCACCTTGGCAAGGTGACGCTCTACCACTGAGCCACTCCCGCATTACAACTAACATGGTGGCCAGACCAGGAATCGAACCAGGGACACGAGGATTTTCAGTCCTCTGCTCTACCGACTGAGCTATCTGGCCAAAATGGCGACTTGGAAGGGGATCGAACCCTCGACCTCTGGCGTGACAGGCCAGCACTCTAACCAGCTGAGCTACCAAGCCATAAACCATGTTAGACATATAAGTGGTGGGCACTACAGGGCTCGAACCTGTGACCCTCTGCTTGTAAGGCAGATGCTCTCCCAGCTGAGCTAAGCGCCCACACATACGTCTTAATCAAGACAAGGAAAATTATACAACAAAACAAACTATATGTCAATACTTTATTTGTTATTTTCCAGCTTTTCTATTAAACTTCCAATCTCCTTGTTAGAGAATATATATTTTTTATTACAAAAATTACACACTATTTCTTCTTGTTTTCCTTCATCATATATCTCTTTCAAATCCTTCATTCCAATACTTATAAGTGCTTTTTCGACTCTATCTCTTGAACAATCACATCTATATTTAGGGACTATACCCTCATCAAGTATTTTTAAATCCATATCTTCAAAAATAAATTCTAATATATCTTCTATTGACATACCTTTTACTATAAGATCAGTTATTGAAGGTATTTCTTCTAATCTATATGTTATAAGATCAGCTACTAAATCGTCTGCTCCTGGCATCATCTGTATTATAAAACCGCCTGATGCTTTTATCGATAAATCCTTATCTACAAGAACACCAAGTCCAACTGCAGATGGCGTTTGCTCAGAATTAACATAATAGTAGGCAATATCATCACCTATCTCACCAGTATATATAGGAACTTGACCTACATATGGTTCTTTTAATCCCATATCCCTTATTACAAGCAAACTACCATTCTTTCCGATAATACCTCCAACATCCAGCTTACCTTTGCTATTAACAGGTAAATCAGCATTAGGATTTGCTATATATCCTTTTACATGTGCATCACTATATGATGTTACTGTAACACTTTTAGCTATTCCCCCGCCATTTATTTTAAGCGTGATACTATCCTTATCTGATTTAAGTTGAGCACCCATAAGAGCTCCTGCTGTAAGCATCCTACCAAGTGCAGCCGCCGCTGTAGGTGCACATTTATGAGTTTTGACCCCCTCATTAACCATATCTGTTGTTATAGCTGCAATTATTCTAACATCTCCATTTTTAGCAGTTGCTTTCACTAATTTATCCATAATTACCTTTTACCTCCTAGAAACTACATATGTTATTCTTTCTGTCTTTTCATTAATTTCTTTGTCACTGTAACAATCAATCCTATTTACTACATTAAGTTGTCCTTCTTTAAGATAGTAATCTATAGCTTCATTTCTATATGCTTTTTCTTCATGTTCTTCATTGAATCTTCTGTACATACTACCATCCTTAACAAAAAAGCTTATATACATTGACACTATATCATCCTCAAAGCTATTCTCCCAGTAATAAAATACATCATCATCATCATAACTAAAATCATTATTACCTAGAACCTCTGAAAGCTTATAATATGAATTTACATCAAATATAAAAATTCCATTCTCTTTTAGAAGATTGCCTACAGATTTAAAGTATCTTTTTAATGCCCTTTCATCTATTATATAATTTGTAGAGTCAAGGCAACAAGTTATAAGATCAAACTTTTTATTAATATCTAATTCTGATATATCTTGGCATATAAAATTTGCCTTTAAACCTTTTTTTCTAAATTTATTGTCGGCTTCCGAAAGCATTTCTTCAGAAAGATCAACTGCCCAGGTATTTTTAAACTTGGGGCATAAATTTTCCGTAAGATTCCCTGTTCCACATGCCAAATCAAGATAATCATCAAATTCAATATTATTTTCTATACATTTACTTACTATAAACTCACTCCAATTTTTATAATCAACATCAACTCTTATAAGCTTATCATAAATATGTGCAAACTTATTATAACAATCCATTTATGTCCCTTCTTCAATCATACTTCTTTGAATTCTTCAAGATTTCTTCATTTTTAGGTATTTTCAAGTTTTTTTTCACTCTAGTCATTATACCACCAATTCTTCCCGTTTCTTCTGCCGTTAAGTATCCCCAGCCAAACTTATCCACCTTATCTTTTAATCCTAATTCTTCAGCTATTTCATACTTTAATTTTTCCCTTTGCTTTTCTAACTCAGTAAGTTCCTTATGTGATTTTAACTTTGATTTAATCACCTTTTTAAGTGGCGTTTTCCCCATATAAATCCCTCCACAAAATAATATAAATAATTTAACATTTTATATTATTTTGCTCAGAATAATGTTTTTTATTCTAGTTTTTAAAAGTTCAAATTCTTAATTGGCTAGTTTTACATTTATAAAAAAAACTTTAAGAAAAGTAAAACCACAAAAAAAACACCTAATATAACTATTAAAAAAACTGGTAAAAAAACTTCAAAGGCGGCCACTATAAATGCCAACTTATCTTTTAGTTCAATATCATTTTGATCTTTGGACTCATTTTCAAAAGTTTTCATGAGAGCACTTCCTTCGTTATTATCCCACACACTATATTAAATTACATAATTAAAAATGTCTACCTTAAATTTGATTTTTCAAATTATATATAAGAAAAGTACCTTTACATAGTGCACTCTTACTTATATTTTATTCTAGGATCAACAACCGCATATAAAACATCTGCAACTAAATTCCCTAGAAAAGTCAAGACCACAATGATCATATTTATACCCATAAGTAGTGGATAATCTCGTTGAAAAACTGCATCTAAGGATAATTTGCCAATTCCCGGCCAGGAAAATACCTCTTCAGTAATTATTGCCCCTGTAAATAAATTAGCGATTGACATACCAAATATAGTTACTAAAGGAATCATGGCATTTTTCAAAGCATGTCTATATATAATTATTTTTTCTTTTAATCCTTTTGCCCTTGCTGTCATCATATAATCTTGCTTTATAACTTCAAGCATGCTACTTCTTACATATCTTATTAACGTAGCAGCATTTACAAAAGTTAAAACTATACAAGGAAGCGCCATATGATAAAATATATCCAATATCTTATTCATTCCATGTAACGTTTCTCCTGTAGTTGTCATACCTTCAACAGGAAAAACATTTAAATCCGCTGCAAAAATCTTTATTAATATAAGACCAAGAAAAAAAGTTGGTACAGAAACACCTATAAGAGATAGAATCGTAAAACCAGAATCAATAATTGAATGTTTCCTAGTTGCCGATATAACTCCTATAGGTATGGCTATTAATACAGCTAAAATAAACGAAATAAACTGCAGATAAAATGAATTCCATATGTATTTATTAATAACTCTTTTAACAGGTTGATTCAATTTATAAGATTCACCCAGATCACCCTTAACTGCACCCTTAAGCCATCTAAAATATTGTATTACTTTAGGCTCATCAAGATGATATTTATGCCTCATTTCAACTTTTTCTTTTGAATTCACCTTCATTGAAGTTACTATATCCCCAGGTGCAAAACTAAATATCATATATATTATAAACGAAGTCACTATTATTATAGGTATCATCAAAAGTAATCTTTTTACTATGTATTTAATCATAATTACCTCCTAATATAAAAATTGTGTCTGATTAGATATACCAGACACATAAAAATTATTTGAGTTTTGCTTTCCACAAGGATACAGTAAAATCTTTATAAGGTGTAACATTAATGCCTTTAACTCTTGAACTTATTGCCCACATATCATTTCTTTGATACATAAAAATTGTTGGCATATCATCATTTATCATTTCCCATACTTTTTTATAATCCTTTTTTCTAGTATCAAAGTTCTGTTCCTTTAAAGAGTCACTCATTTCTTTATCAAGCTCTTTATTTGAGTATCCAAAAAAATTCTGAGTTCCTTCAGTTTTAAAGACTACAGATTGATCTGGATTTGCACTAAGACTCCCTGCCATAAAGAACATATCAAAATCTTTATTTTCAACCTTGTTATTGACACTAGTAAAATCCATAGAATCAACTAAAACTTCAATTCCAAGTTTTTTATAATTTTCTTTCATTATTGGAATAAGAACATCATTAACTGGATTATCAGAACTAGCTAAATAATGAATTTGAAATTTTTGTCCATTCTTTTTTCTAATTCCATCTGAATCTTTTTTCCAGCCCGCTTCATCTAATAACTTACTTGCCTTATCTGTATTAAATTTATATTTGTTTACATCTTCATTATAATTCCAAGAAGCTACTGATTGAGGTTCATTACATACAGTGCCATAGCTTCCAAAAACATTTTTAACAATGTTTTCTCTGTCTAGTCCATATGTTAATGCTTGTCTTACTTTTTTATCTTTAAATATATCCCTATTTAAATTTATTCCAATGTATCCATATACATTTGCCGGAAATGTTGTAATATCAACATATTTAAAACTCTTAATTTCTTCTATAGCTTCATTATTAGGTTTAATTTGATTTAAATCAATTTCTCCATCTTTGAGCATCTGCATTGCATTATTTTGGTTAGTAACTTTTAATATCACTTTTTCTATTTTAGGCTTTCCTCTCCAATAATTAGGATTTGCCTCAAAATCATATTCTTCACCTGGCTTACTTTCTTTAAAAATGTATTGTCCCGAACCTATTGGTGTATTTTCCATAGTTTCTATTGACGATGCATTTCCTTGCTTGTAGTTTTTTCCTAATAACTTTTTAGATACAATAAGCGTTCTTGCTAGTGCATATATAGCTGATGTATTTTCTTTTTCAAGCTCAAAACTTATTGTGTGTGAATCTTTAACCTTTATTCCTTCTACCTTATTAGTCTTTCCATCAGAATAATCCTTCCAGCCTTTTATGTTAACTGTAGAAGGATCAAAAGTATTGCTATTTGTTAACTTATCGCATAAATAGGTAAATGTAAATTCCACATCCTCTGCGGTTAATGGAGTACCATCACTAAATTTAACATTATCCTTAATGTGAAAGGTGTAAACAAGACCATCCTTTGATATATCCCATTTTGCAATTCCAGGTATAGGTTCTCCTTTTTCGTCTACATCTCCAAGACAATCATACACCATTTCCCACATATACTGATTATAAATCGAACTTGAGTTTAAAGGTATCATTTTACCATCATCAGGCTTCTCTATACCAACTACCAAAACATTACCTCTTTTTTCTGCTAGCTTTGGAACCTCATATGGTTGTGATGCCTTTACCGTCTCTATTGAATTTTTAGAAAAATTGCTTGTACTTTTGTTTATAGCTGTTTGTCCACATGCAGTTAGAAATATCATGACATTCGCTAAAGCAATTAATGACATCATATGCCATTTTTTCATCTTTATCCCCCTTATTTTTCTTTAAATTTAACTTTTATACACAATAATAAAATAAAACAATGCACACTTATAAAAAACAATTTACCTACTTAAAGTTTAATTGCCTTTTATGTAAAAATTTTTCATAAATTACCAAGTGAATGCGATAGACGCCAACTCATATATATTTTTTTTAATATGATTTATGTTACCACTTTTCTTATATAGTGTCAATTACTAAAACTTTATAAATTTATTAGGTTATTTACATTATTTATTGCGATTTATATGATATTTTCAAAAAATATTATGTGTTTTAATTTACATTATATTTCATGTATTTATATCTTATTACATATAAAAACAATAATATTTATTATTCTCTATATTTTTTTAATGATACATTATATAATTAGTATAACACTTGCAGTCATTTCATTTGTATCATTTATACTTCTTAAGTGATATAATATATAAATCTTTTGATTTTAACAGTCATAATTTTAAACTAACAATATGTAATTAAGGAGAGTGATTTGATTGAGTATTTTCAAAGGATCAGCTGTTGCACTTATTACACCTTTTACAGAAACAGGAGTTAATTTTGATGAACTAAAAAAGTTATTAGAATGGCATATAGAAAATAATACTGATGCCATTGTTATATGTGGAACCACTGGTGAAGCTTCTACAATGTCACTAAATGAAAGAAAAGATGTAATAAAATATACTGTAGAAATTGTAAACAAAAGAATTCCTGTAATTGCAGGAACAGGAAGTAATAACACAAAATCTGCTACAGAAATGAGTTCATGGGCAGAATCTATTGGCGTTGATGGTGTTTTAGTTATAACTCCTTATTACAATAAAACAACTCAAAAAGGTCTTATTGAACACTTTAAAGCTATAAATAATAGTATAAATATCCCTATGATATTATATAATGTACCTGGAAGAACAGGAGTAAATATACTTCCTGAAACTTTATATGCAATGAAAGACCTTAAAAATATATTAGCTATAAAAGAAGCCAGTTCTGATATAAGTCAAATAGCAAAAATAAAAGCTCTTTGCAAAGATAGATTTGATATTTATTCAGGAAATGACGATCAAATAATACCTATACTTTCCCTTGGTGGTTCTGGTGTTATATCAGTTCTTGCTAATATAATTCCAAAAAAAGTTCACGATATGTGCAAACTTTATTTTGAGGGAAAAACTATTGATGCCTTAAATCTTCAATTAGATTCTCTTCTCCTCACAAACAGCTTATTTATAGAAACAAATCCTATACCTATAAAGACAGCTATGAACCTATTAAATTTTAATGCTGGCTCTCTTAGACTGCCTTTATGTAATATGGATGAGAAAAACTTAAATAAATTAAAGACAGAACTTAAAAATTATGGTCTTCTAAAATAATGGAGGTAACAAAATGGTTAAAATTTTACTCAATGGTTGCGGTGGCAAAATGGGAACTGCAATAACAAATCTTTCAAAAAACTATGATAATATTTCAATTGTAGCTGGTGTAGATAAATCTCCAAAGGATAGTTCTAGTTATCCTGTATTTAAATCAATATCAGAAGTTAATGTTGATTGTGATGTAATATTAGATTTTTCACGTCCTGATTCTTTGGACGAGATATTAAACTATTCTAATACAAACAGTTTACCTATAGTCCTTTGTACAACTGGATATACAAACGAGCAAATTGACAAAATAAATGAATTCAGCAAAAATCACACTGTTTTTCGTTCAGCTAACATGTCAATTGGTGTAAATATAGTTAACAACATTCTAAAAAGCGTAAGTACTATTTTATATGAAAATTATGATATTGAATTGATTGAAAAACACCACAATCAAAAGGTAGATGCTCCAAGTGGAACAGCACTTTTACTAGCTGATACTATAAAAAATACTATATCAGAAAAAATTGATTACATTTATGGTAGAGAAGGTGTAAGTAAAAAAAAGCATAACGAGATAGGCATCCATGCTATACGCGGCGGAAGCATTGTAGGGGAACATGATTTAATATTTGCTGGCGAAGGTGAAACAATAGAAATAAAGCACACCGCTCAATCAAGAGATGTCTTCGCTGCTGGTTCCTTAAAGGCATGTGCATTTATATACAAAAAAGCTGCTGGTCTTTATGATATGAATGATGTATTAGGTATGTAAAATTTAAAATATTCAGCATTTTACTAATTATAAAAGGCCACCCTTCATGGATGGCCTTTTATAATTTATCTATTTTTCAATATCCACTTTTCCATTCTATTCATGCACTCTTCTAATTCAACTTCACTATATGCATATGAAATTCTAGCAAAGTTTTCACCCTTTTCTCCAAAAGCTGAACCTGGTACTATTGCAACTTTTGCTTCATTAAGCAGCTTCTCACAAAACTCTTCGCTTGTCATGCCAAATCCGTCTACACTTGGAAATATATAAAACGCACCTTTAGGCAAACTCACCTCAAATCCCATATCTTTAAGTCTCTTATAAACATAGTCTCTTCTTTTTTTGAATTCATTTTTCATATACTGAACATCAGCATCACAATTTCTAAGTCCTTCTAAAGCACCATATTGTGATATTGACGGTGCACAGGTTGTAGTATATTGATGTACCTTTAAAATACTGTCCATAAAAGTGCTACTAGCACAAACATAACCTATTCTTAATCCAGTCATTGAAAAAGTTTTTGAAAATCCACTAACAATAATAACTTTTTCTTTTATATCTTCATACTGTGATATTGAATAATATTCTTCTTCGTAGCATAAAGCACTATACATCTCATCTGTTACTGCTATAATATCATTATCCTGTATAAGTTGATGCAATCTTTCATTATCTTCTTTACTTAAAACTGCACCTGTTGGATTAGATGGATATGATAAGACCATAAATTTAGGTTTTTCGTTTTTAATTTTATCCTCTAACTCATTAAAATCTATAGAAAACTCACTTCCATAAAGTCCATATGTTATAACCTCACCACCTAAAAGTCTTGTACAACTATCATAAGCAGGAAAAGCTGGATCAGGCACCAAAACTTTATCACCTTTATTCAAAAGAGTACCAAATATATCCATTATTCCTTCTGTTCCACCTGCTGTAATACATATCTCATCCTTTTCATAGTTTATATTGAATTTCCTCAAATATTTACTAATCTCTTCTCTCAATTCCTCTATTCCTGCATTAGACGTATATACTGTTTTATCATCATCTATTGCTCTAATCATAGCTTCTTTAACTTTACCTGGTACTGGAAAATCTGGTTGACCCAATGTAAGTGATATAGCCCCTTCAACTTTTGCAACCTTATTATAAAATTTTCTTATACCTGATATTTGTATACTACTAGCTCCTGAAGATATTTTACTATTTTCCATTTTTCATGCCCCCTAAAATATGTACAAGCCTAATATAAGAGTAAGTAACTTACATTTTATAAAATTAAAATATTAAAGTTATACAATAATTTATTTTATGGTATAATTCTAATATAAATGTGACTTTAACTATTATTTAATAATAATACAACTCACATTTATTAGTGTCAAATCTTATTTTAATAATACAGGAGGCTATTTAAATGAACTACGATTTAACAAATCCATATGAAATTGCAAAGTACATAAAAGAAGCAAAAAAAACTACACCACTTAAAGTATATGTAAACGGTAATCTTGCTGACTGCATAGCAAATGATATTGACTGTTTCGGAACTGATAATTTTTATATTTTATTTGGTGAAAGTGATAAAATATCAAACTTCTTAGAAGCAAATGGGGATAAAATCCAAAAGTTTAAAATAGAACAAGATAGAAGGAATTCAGCTATTCCTCTAATTGATATGACTAAAATAGATGCAAGAATTGAACCTGGTGCTATCATAAGAGATAAAGTATCAATAGGGAAAAATGCAGTTATAATGATGGGCGCAGTTATAAATATAGGATCTGAAATAGGCGAAGGTGCTATGGTAGATATGAATGCTGTCGTTGGTGCAAGAGGTAAAATAGGTAAAAGAGCTCACGTTGGTGCTGGAGCAGTAATTGCTGGAGTTTTAGAGCCACCTAGTAAATCACCTTGCGAAATTGGTGACGATGTTTTAATAGGTGCTAATTCTGTTATTTTAGAAGGAGTAAAAATTGGTGCAGGTTCTGTTATAGCAGCAGGCTCTGTTGTAGTTGACGATGTGCCTTCTGGCGTTGTTGTAGCAGGAACTCCTGCAAAAATAATAAAAGAAGTTGATGATAAAACTAAAGACAAAACTCAGATAATGGATGATTTAAGAAAATAATTAATATATAGTCTCACTCTTAAAAGAGTGAGACTATATATTTTAGATTACTTTTTTATCTTGAGCATTATCAATCCCTATATTGACAATGTTAACTTCATCAGAGCTTTCTGTCTCACCAACTCTTTCCATCTTGGATATAGACACTTCATATGCTGTCTTCTTTACAGAATCTTTTTCATTTAATTTCTTTTGATATTCTCTACTTTGAAGCCTTCCCCATATTCTTATATTGTCCCCTACTTTTAAAGTCTCGCAAAATCTGGAATTTCTACCCCAAGCTATTGTGGGTATGTAGTCTGACTTATTATAGGATCTATTAACAGCTAAAAGCATATCAGATATTTCTCTTCCAAAAGGAGTTGTTCTATATACTGGTCTTTTGCATATAAACCCATCTAGGAATATCTGATTTGGGTTTTTACTCCTTTCGCTACAATCTTGTATACTACGTGTAAACACAGTTAGTATAAGCCTATTAGCCCCATCAACAAATTTATTATAAGATCGAAGCTGCCCTTCTACAATGACTTCTCTACCTACATCTAAATCCATCCCTGTAATTAATCTTTCTGAAACTGTTACAAATAATCTATCCTTTGCATCACTTAATCTCTGAACATCAAGATAAAAATTATAAAAACCTTCTCCATACATTTCATGACTAAATTCAAGTTTTGATGCAATTACTCCTTCAAGATAAAGTTTATTATTTAACATTAAGTTATCCATTATAACCCTTCTTTCCCTTAGTTATTTAATTATTACTTTAAATATAAAATATTTAATTTTTTGCTTAACTTTATTTCCATTATAATACAATTTTACACCTAATTTCAATAGGCTATTTTTTTATTTGTTTACCCATATAATCAATATAGTAGTTATTATCATAAATTAAGTCAGATATTCTCACGAATTTGTACCCATCACTTTTTAATTTTTTTAATATCCTGTCTAAATTCTCTGGAGTGTATTTTGCATTGTTATGAAAAAGTATTATAGAACCCGGCTTGACATTTTTAACAACTCTCTCATATTCTACATTCTTCCCTTGCTCCTTCCAATCTATACTGTCCACATCCCATTGTATACATTTATGCCCTGTACCCTCTGCTGCTTCAATAGCAGAATTATTATACGAACCTGATGGACATCTAAAAACCTTTGTTTTAGCTCCTGTAATCGAATAGATTTTTTCATCTGCATTTTTTATATCTTCTTTTATATTCACTTTAGACATCTTTGTCATATCTAAATGTTTATCAGAATGATTCCCTATTTCATTTCCTCTCTTATATATTTCTTTTGTTTCATTTGGATAATCTTCTACCCATCTTCCTATAAGAAAAAAAGTTGCCTTTGCGTTATAGTTGTCGAGTACATCAAGAATTTTTGTAGTATTATCATTGCCCCAGCTTGAATCAAAAGTTATAGCTATTTTTTTGTCTCCAGTTTCGACAGAATATATAGGTAATTTTTTATCTTTATTGACAAAAACCCCCATACTGCTTTTATGAATACAAAAGAAGATAGTTATACAAAAAATCAAAAGTATAATATAAAAAAAAATCTTACTTAGGTATATTCTCTTAGCATATATTAAATGCAAATCTTCCCCTCCTTTTGCTTGCATCTATACAAATTTATTCCGCAAAAAAAAATATATGAATGAATATAAAAAAAACACAAAAACTATGTAATGAAACTAAGACAAAATGCCTGATTTTATTTCACCAAATATAATTAAGGAGGTTACAACATGCCTAATAGAAAAACAACATTTACTAATGTACGAGGTCATAAGGAGGAGTTCTCCTCAAAAGACTTAAATATACAAAATAGATATATGGCAAGAGAAGTTGACCTGCAAAAATCAAAACTTAAAGAATATAAAAAAGATAATGTTGTTGGAGATAGAAAAGATGTTAAGATTCCTATAAAACATAAATTAACATAATAAATTATTATTTATAAAAAAAAGCACCTATATATGGTGCTTTTTATGTTATAATGATTAAGGTGATAATTATAGCTTTCTGTATTAAATTTTACTTAAATCTGTTTAAATACTACAATTTTCAAAGTATTATGGTATATATTTAAGTTATTAGTTAAGTTAGAAAGTTTATAAAAAAGCTAAAAATTCATTTTTTTACAATGTGCTTAAGGAGGAAAAAAGATGTTTGAAGACACTTTAGAATTAGCTGAAAACAAACTTCTTTTGCTTTATATATTACATAAATTACAGTTTCCAATTTCTAAAAATCAATTTACAGAAATAATACTCGAAAATAATTTTATGAATTATTTTATACTTCAACAGTATATTTCTGAACTCATATCTTCTGATTTTGTCAAGTTACAGCAAAATGATAATAAACACAATGTATCTATAACAAACAAAGGTACAAAAGTTTTAAACTTGTTTATAAATAGACTTAGTCAGGATAAAAAAGCTTTAATAGATAAATATATATCATCGAATTTGCATAATATAAAAAATGCTATAAGTGTTACAGCCGATTACACAATAGCTAATAAAAATAGCTTTATTGTTGATTTAAGAGCTATCGAAAATGATATAACACTTATAGATATAAAATTAAATGTTGTTTCTAATAAACAAGCTAGAGATCTTTGCAACAAGTGGAAAAGTTCCTCTTCGGAAATATACAACAAAATAATAAATCTTCTCACCAGTGATTAAATGCAGATAATACCTGTAGGCTCATTTCCTATTGGTATTATTTTTTTTGTATCCGAGTGTATATCTATACAAATAAGATTATTATTATAACTGTCTCCAACATATAGTAAATTATTTCTTTTTATTATCCCTCTTGGCATACCTCCAACATATATCTTTCTTATTTCCTTCATTTTTTCCAAATCAATTATACTAACAGTGCCATCTCCAAAATTTGAAACAAAACAAATTTTATTGTCGCAAAAAATATCCACAGGCCATTTACCAACTTTAACGCTTCTCTTTTTTTCTATATTATTTAATGGTATTATACTTAAAGTTCCATTATAATCTGTTCCCATATTACTTTCACAAACTATAACTTTTTCTCCATCCTCTGTAAATATAGCCTTAGTAGGATATTCTCCAACTTTTATACTATTTATATATCCGAGGCTACTTTTTTTAAATACTGTAATACTTGAACTTCCCATATCTGCTGTAACAAACATGTTATTCTTAGCATTAAAATCTATACTGTGTGGCATATATCCACAGGATATCATTTCGTCTATAACTTCATCTTGAAAATTATATTTAATAACACTATTAGAATCACCACATATGACATATGCACTTTCTTTAACTATTCTAAGATCATTACAGTGCATACCTATAAAACAACTTTTATAAATTTCTTTTTTCTCTAAATTTACAAAGGACAAAGTATTGCTAAAGGTATTAGCTGTTACTATGTTATCCTTATACTTAAAAATACCATGAGGTCCAATTCTGCTGGTTTGGATTCTCAAATCAATTCTAAAATTTTCTTTTAAATTATCCAAATCTATAACAGATAAATCATCTGAACCAGAATTACACACACAAATAAAACTCACAATTTTCCCACTTCCTTTCCATATTAAATATAATATGAAACTTCCATGGTTATTGTTATAGTAATATTGACATATATGATATTTTTAATGTATATTTAGCTTGTACTATTAACTATAAAGAAAGGACTGATTATTAATGCACATATATAAAACAAAAGGTGTTTGCTCCTCAGAAATCCACTTTGATGTTGAGGATAATATAATAAAAAAAGTTGATTTTTTAGGAGGTTGTCCTGGAAACACTTTAGGAGTAAGTAAATTAATAGAAGGCATGTCTGTTGATGATGCTATAACAAGATTAAAAGGAATAGACTGCCGCGGCAAGGGAACTTCTTGTCCTGACCAACTTTCAAAAGCGCTAGAAGAATTAAAACATAATGCATAATAAAATAAATGGAGAATATAAACAAAAGTCTATATTCTCCATTTATTTTATTATGCTATTACAATGCTTTTTCAAATATGCTTAATGCTTTATCTATTTCTTCAAAACTTACATTTAGTGGTGGTAAAAATCTTATTACATTCGCCCCTGCTGTAATTAGTAAAAGCTTATTTTCAAAACATGTATTTATTATTTTTTTAATATCTGACTTTATTTCTACTCCAACTAAAAGTCCCATACCTCTAACATCACTTATAATGTGATATTTTTCTTTCAATTTTTTTAATTTATCGAATAAGTATCCACTTTTTTCATTAACATTCACTTCAATAATTTTTTTATCTATAAGCTCACCTAACACAGAAGTGGCAACTGCACACGCAAGCGGATTTCCTCCATATGTATTTCCGTGATCTCCTGGTACAAAAGAAGCTGCCACATTTTCTTTTGCAACCATTGCTCCTATTGGAAAACCTCCACCTAAAGCTTTTGCTATACACACTATATCTGGTACTACTCCAAATTTTTCATAAGCAAACAGCTTTCCTGTTCTTCCCATACCACATTGTACTTCATCAAATATTAAAACAGCACCGTTTTCATCACACAATTCTCTAAGAAGCTTTAAATATTCTTTTTTAGCTGGAATTATGCCACCCTCACCTTGAATAGGTTCAACTATAACAGCTGCTGTATTTTTGCTTATTTTGATTTTTATATCTTGTTCGTCATTAAATTTAACACTTTTTACATCACCAATTAAAGGTCTAAAACTTTCTTGATATTTAGGTTGACCTGTAACCGAAAGAGCCCCCATTGTTCTTCCGTGAAAAGAATTTTCCATATAGATAATTTCCTTCTTTTCTTCCCCCCCATGTATACTTCCATACTTTCTTGCAAGTTTAAGTCCTGCTTCAATTGCTTCTGTACCACTATTACACATAAAAACTTTATCAAAATCACTATTTTTACATAAAATTTCAGTTAATTTCATAGCATTTTCGTTCCAATAATAATTTGATATATGCATTAATTTGCTGCTTTGTTCTTTAATTGTGTTCACAATAACTGGATTACAATGTCCTAAACAATTTACAGCTACACCAGATACAAAATCTAGGTATTCATTTCCCTCTTTATCATATAGCTTTGTGCCTTCTCCTTTCTCAAATGTAACATCGAATCTTCCATAGGTATTCATTAAATAGCTTTTTGACATTTTATACCACTCCCATAAGAAATTATTGTACCACTATAATTCAAAATATCATTTATAAGACAATGATTATTTCTTCCATCTATAAGATGTACATTTTTAGTACCATTTTTTATTGCACTAGCACAACACTCAATTTTAGGTATCATTCCACCTTTAATTATTTGTTCCTTAATATAATAATTAATATCATCAATATTCATTCTATGAATTATACTTTGTGGATCATTTATATTTTTGTAAACACCCTCAACATCTGTTAATATTATAAGTTTTTCTGCATCTAAAGCTGAACTTACAAATGCTGCTGCATAATCTGCATTTATATTATATATATTCCCCTCAACATCACACCCTATTGGCGATATTACAGGTACTTGATTATTTTTCAAAAGTGCCTCTATGAATTCTGAATTTATATTAGTTACATTTCCAACATATCCTATATCTATTTTTTCACTATTTTTATATACATACTTTTTTTCAGCTTCTATAAGCTTATTATCAACACCGCTTAATCCAACAGCATTAACTCCATTTAAATTAAATTTAAGTGACAATCTTTTATTTATTTTTCCTGAAAGCACCATCTCTACTATCTCTATTACTTTTTCATCTGTAACTCTAAGCCCATTAACAAAACTAGTTTCTATACCAGAAATATCTAGCCACTTTGAAATTTCTGGACCTCCTCCATGAACTATAACTATATTAATCCCCACTTTTCTAAGGTACTTTATATCCTTTATAAAAGCATCTTCAGCTTTTTTATTTTTCATAATGCTTCCACCATACTTTATCACAAACGTTTTTCCTTTATATTTTTTTAATTCCGATAAAGTTTCTTCCATAGGTTCTTCTAAATTTTCCACTTTGAACACCAACCTTATTTTTATTGACATGAATAATTATACACATTTTTTTACGCTTATTCAAGGTTTTTATGAATATTTGTTGAATATTTATGCTTTTTTATGTATAATTAAAATAACTAATAAATAAATTGGAGTGATCATAATGATAAGAGTCGGTATAATAGGTGCTACAGGGTACGCTGGAGAGGTTTTAACATGGTTACTAAATAATCATCCAAATGTAAATCTAGTTTTTTTAGCCTCCCATAGTTATGGTAACTCACCATTTAGCTCAACCTATGGTAATTTTACAAATATAATTGAAGATTTATGCATAGATACTGTCAAGGTTTACGATAATTTGGATAACATAGATATTCTTTTTACTGCACTTCCTTCTGGAAAAACTTTTTCTATTGTAAAAAAAGCTCTAGAAAATGGCGTTAAGGTTATAGATTTAGGTGCTGACTATAGACTCAAATCCTATGAAACCTATGAAGAGTGGTACAATATTACTCATCAAGGTAAAGAACTTTTGAAAAATGCAGTATATGGTCTCTCTGAAATCTATAGAGAAAAAATTAAAACCTCAAACTTAATTGCAAATCCTGGCTGTTATCCTACAGCTTCTTCACTTGCACTTATTCCTCTTTTAAAGCATAAACTTATAGATACAAATTCTATAATAATTGATGCAAAATCTGGAGTCTCCGGTGCAGGTAGAAAAGCTTCCACTAATAATTTATTCATTGAGTGTAATGATAGTATTAAAGCTTATGGAGATGCACACCATAGACATACACCTGAAATAGAACAAACCCTTAGCTGTGAAGCTAACGAAAATATACTTTTAACCTTTACTCCTCATTTAGTACCTATGAACAGGGGAATACTTTGTGCATGTTATAGTAATTTAAAGAAAAAAATAAAATTAGAAGAAATTTATAGTATTTATAAAGAGTTTTATAACAATGAACTTTTTATAAGAATAATTGATAAACTTCCAGAAACAAGGTGGGTAAAAAACTCTAATTATTGTGATATAGGAATTAGAATAGACCAAAGAACTAATAAAATAATAGTTTTTTCTGCTATTGATAATTTAATGAAGGGTGCTGCCAGCCAAGCTGTTCAAAATATGAATATAATGTATGGTCTACCTGAACAAACTGGAATAAATTTAACCCCTATGTTTCCTTAATATCTTATGAAAGAAGGCTATGTTATGAACACAATAAATGTATTAAAAAATAAAAGTATTGAAAGTATACCTTACTTTAAAGTAGTAGGGATTTCCTCAGGCGTTAAGAAAAATAACAAAGAAGATTTATGCTTAATTTATAGTGAAAAACCTTGCATCGCTGCTGGAACCTTTACTACAAATAAAGTTAAGGCTGCACCTGTTCTTTTGGATTTAAAACATATAAAATCAGAAAATATATATGCTATAGTTGCAAATAGTGGAAATGCAAATGCTTGTACTGGAGATGATGGCTATGAAAAAGCCTATATGATGGCAGAATGTACTGCAAAACACTTAAACATAAAGCCAGAAGAGGTTTTAGTTGCTTCTACCGGTGTAATAGGTGTTCCTCTTCCTATTGATAAAGTTATCTTTGGAATAGATAAAGCTTTTTCCAAAAAAGAAAGCAATGCTGAAGCTGCTATTAAGGCTATAATGACCACTGATACAGTACAAAAAACAATATGTATTGAGTTAATGCTTAACGGGAAAAGTGTTAAAATCGCAGCTATTGCAAAGGGTTCAGGAATGATTCATCCAAACATGGCAACAATGCTAAGCTTTATATTAACAGATGCAAATATTACAAAGGATATGTTAAATAAAGCTTTAAAAGATAGTGTTAAGGATTCTTATAACATGATTTCTGTAGATAGAGATACCAGCACTAACGATATGGCTTTAGTTCTTGCAAACGGATCTGCCAATAACACACTTATCTCTGAAGAAAATTCCGATTATGAAATATTTAAAAAGGCTCTACACTATGTAAATGTAGAAATCTCAAAAATGATGGCAAGTGATGGGGAAGGTGCCACAAAATTAGTTGAAGCAAAAGTTTTTAATGCTCCTTCCTCAAAAACTGCTAAGATAGCTGCAAAATCAGTAATAACTTCAAGCCTTGTAAAAGCTGCGATGTTTGGCAGTGATGCTAACTGGGGTCGAATTATTTGTGCTCTAGGCTACAGCGGGGCTGATATTGATCCTTCTAAAGTAGATATTTCCTTCTCCAATGCTGATTCAAAGGTTGAAACCTGTTTAAAGGGTGCAGGGTTAAATTTTGACGAAGAGGCTGCTAAAAAAATATTAGATGGTGAGCATGTAGTAATAGAGGTTGATTTAAATGATGGTGAGTTTAATGCCACTGCTTGGGGCTGTGATTTAACATACGATTATGTAAAAATTAACGGAAGTTATAGATCTTAGTTTTAGATAAAAATTAAAAGGAGTAGTTAATTTGTAAACTACTTCTTTTAAAATATTCATACTATTTAAAATAAATTAATATTATTTAATCCCTTCATATTGTATTATCCTATGTGTATTTGGTAAATAGTAAAATTTAAATTTTCTATAATACTCCATATCTTTGTAATCCACAACACCTTCTAACTCAAAATTGTTAATATATATAATATCATAACATCTTTCCTCGATTCTATCAGATATACTACCCACCTCAACTTTATAATTTTTCATTATAAACGCAGGTATATCTTTGCAATAACTAACTGCATCAGGAATTATAAACATCTCAATTACCAACAAAATAACAGTTGCAATTACATTAATTATTATATTTACCTTTTTAGAAAATCTATTCTTAACTATATTGAAATCTCTCCATCCGATAAATATTGCATATAATATCACAACTATAAATAGCACTTCAAAAATTAAGATCATCCAATATCCAACTTTATTGATCAGCATATTTCTCTCCACAATTATCTTCCTTCTTTTTAAATACTCTAATAAATACGAATATTAAAATTATACCTAATACAACTCCTATTATCCCCTCTCCATTAATAAGTAACAACTTACCACTCATAATTCCATGCTCATTCTTATATATGTCACCTAAGACCATAACATTTATAGAATTCCATACTGCATGAAGGATTACTGGCAGAAGTACATTACCTGATAAATAAAAAGAATAAGCTTCTGGAAAACTAAAGGCAAATGCTGCTAACCCCTGCACTAAACAAAGTAAAAATGGATTTGATATTCCTGAATATTTTGCTAGTAAAAATACTATTGGTACATGATAAAGCGCCCATACAACTCCAACTATTATAACTGATTTTGTCGTTCCAAATTCAAATGTTGATTCTTTTAAAAGATACCCTCTCCAACCATATTCTTCTCCTAATGCATCAGGTATTGTCATTATACTAGCCACTATGAGGACTATTATATCTCTTCTAAAGAGTATTTTCCCATTAGCAACCAATTTCCCTAAGCTTTCAGTGTTTACCCTACTTTGAATTACACCTATCCCTAACATATATACAATAAAAGAGCATAGGAATACAACTGCTATTGGATAAAATATACTAAATAGCACTGCCTTTTTATTTATTTTTTTAGTAAAAACCTCACAAGTCTTTTTTATATTTTTATACTCTATAATATTAAAAATGAAAGCTAAAATACCTGGAATATACATTATACTAAAGAAAAACTTCTGTCCCACCTTATAATTTATAAACAAAGCTAAAGTTACACACCATGTAATTAATAATACAAATAATATATACAGTCCTATATATTTTTTTCTCTTCACTCAATTCACCTCTAACTCACAAAATCTTCATTTTCAAATACCCTTATAGCAAGTACTATAAATAATAAGCTAATTAGAGTTAACATAATAGAAATAATTTTAATTGATGCTAAATTAAAACCTTGTATATCACTATTAAGAAGACTTGTAAGAATAATTCCTGATACAATGGTAAGTTGAGTTTTCTTATATTTTACTCCTATATATACCGGAAACAAGCTTAAAATTGTAAATACAAGAGAATCCAAAACAATCCAAAATAGACCACTCAAACTTATCATAGGTAAACTTACTTTTGTAACCATATGAAATATATAATAATTAAGGTACAATGAAATATTTCCTATAATCATAGCTATAAATATGAATAAACTTATTAAAAAAAGCTTTGATAATATTATATTTTTTCTTTTAATAGGATACATGAACATCAAATTTATAGTTTTACTATTATACTCGCCCACAATAATATTTGATATAAGAACCGAAGAAAATATCATAAAAACTCCTTGGACAAGTGTTTCTCCTAAAACATAGGTATTTAACGTAGATTTATTTCCTTCAGCTATTACTTGAAGCATTACTAAATTTATTATTATAATTGCTATTAACAGTGCCTTTAAATAACTTTTCATTTTATATTTTTTTACTTCTAGCTTTATAAGTTTAAACATTATAATCCTCCTTTCTAAGAGTTTTAAGAAAATAATCTTCAAGGTTGCTTTTTTTTCTTATAATAGATTCTATATTTATATCATTTAAAATAAGTGTTTTTGAAATAACATTTTGAGGTATATTAAGATCATAAATTTTTATTGAATTATTATCTAAAATCTTAAAATTAGATATCTTCAAATCGTTTGTTAATATATACGCAGCTTTTCTAATGTCCTTCGTTACTAACTCAATATATTCTAAGTTCTTCTCTCGTATAGACTCAATGGTAACCTCTTTATGAAGCCTCCCTTTTTCCATTATACCTACTTTATCAGCCAATCTTTCTATTTCACCTAAAATATGACTAGAAATTAAAATGGTCATACCGTATTCTTTTGAAATCTTCTTAAGTAATTCCCTTATTTCCTTAACCCCCACTGGATCAAGTCCATTAATTGGTTCATCTAAAATCAAAATTTCTGGTCTTGTGGAAATAGCTCTAGCAATTCCAAGTCTTTGTTTCATACCTAAAGAAAATTCTCTAACTTTTTTATCTTTATTCTCTTCAAGATGAACTAGCTTAAATATTTCATCAATAGTTCTTTCATCATAGTATCCCATATATTCTAAGTGAAGCTCTATATTTTCTTTAGCTGTCAGTTTGTTGTAAAATACAGGATATTCTATTATTTGTCCCATTCTTTTTAAAATTTCAAAGGATTTCACACTTAATTTTTCTCCGAATATTTCAATTTCACCTATTGAAGGTCTTATTAAATTTGTTATCATTTTCATAAGCGTAGTTTTACCTGCACCGTTTTCGCCTAAAAGAGCATATATTTCACCTTTTTTTATATTCATGCTAACATCCTCTACAGCATTTCTTTCTTTAAAGCTCTTAGTTACATTAACTGTTCTTATAACGTAATTCATGAATCCTCACTCCCTTTCCTTTATAGTTTTATTGTATTATATTATGTTTTCTTTTTTATTACTTAAATCTTACATAATCCTTAAGTTTATTTAGGCAAACTGAAAATGAAACTAGTTTTTTCATAAGGCTTACTATAGAGTTCAATGTTTCCACCTAGCTTCTCTATTAACCTTTTAGTTATTGTGAGTCCTAGTCCACTTCCTTTATAATATTTATTTCTAGAATCCTCCAAAGTGTACATCCTCTCGAAAACTCTCCCTTTATTAATTTCATCAATTCCACATCCCTTATCAAAAACTTCAGTATATACATACTTTTCATCAAAATATAATTTTAAACCTAATATTTTTCCCTCTCTCCCATATTTAACTGCGTTGGATATAAGATTGTTTAAAATTCTATTTATTGCCTCTTCATTACCATGAGCGTAAATATCTGTTTCAGGAATACTTATATTTACTTCTATTTCATCCTTCATCAAAATATCATAATAATTTAATATATTTTTTCTGCAAATCTCAGACATATTAACTCTACTTATAGGAAGCTTTTTGTCACCGGCTTCAAGTTTAGCTAAATCAAAGAACTTATTAATAAGTACTGTCAGTTCCTCGGTTTTTCTATGTGCCTTTGATAACATAACTTCTCTTTTCTCTGTATCAATGTCCTTATTAAGTTTCATTGTCTCCAAATATCCCAATATGACTGTAAGGGGTGTCTTTAAATCATGTGAAATATTTGAAAGCATTTTTTTCATTGATATTTCTATTTTTCTATGTCTTGCAGAAATTTCTCTAGAGTGAATAAGTATTTTATTTATTTCATTAAGAAGCCCTTTTATCTGCTTGTCATCAGAAAATAAAAGTATCTTTTCTTCTGTTTTTTCTAGATCAATTTTATTTAGTTTATCCCTAATATATATCAAATCATTTTTTATTTTTCTAAGAGATTTATATTGAAGCACTATAATAAAAATCATACAGAAAATAATAGCACATAAAATAATCACTTTAAATCACCCATTTTGTACCCTATTCCCCACAGCGTTTTGATATATTTAGGTTTTGAGGGATCATCCTCAATCTTTTCTCTTAACCTTCTAATATAGACATTTATAACATTATCGTCTCCATAATACTCATCCTCCCATACCTCACTATATACTTGAGCTTTGGTGAAAACTCTCTTAGGATTTTTGCAAAATAGCTTTAAAATTTCAAATTCCTTTGAAGTAAGCTGAACCTTTTGTCCTCTTTTATTTACCGAAAAATCATTTATATTTATAATTAAATCTCCAATTTCTATGGTACACTGTTCTTTTATTGTGTCCTTAGAATATCTAGTAGCCCTTCTTATAGCTGCTTTGATCCTTGCTAAAATTTCTATCATAGAAAACGGCTTGGCTATATAATCATCAGCTCCAAAACCTAATCCTAAAGCTTTGTCCACATCTGTATCCTTTGCAGACATTATTAAAACTGGAACTGTACTTTTCTTTCGTATTACATTTAAAACCTCCATACCATCTAGCTTAGGAAGCATTATATCTAAAATAATTAAGTCAAACTCTTTTTTTAAGAATTTCAAAATTCCTTCTTCTCCGTCAAAAGCTGTGCAAATTACAAAGCCTTCATTTACTAAGTAACTTTTAAGCATTTCACTTATTTCTTTATCATCCTCTATAATTAAAATTTTATTATTCATAAAAAATACTCTCCTTTTAATTTCTATAATACATTATAATACAAAAGAGGGCCTCTAAGTTAAACTTAACCTAGAAACCCTATCTTTTAATTACATAGCATTTTTAAATTGACTTTCATAAATTTCTCTATATAATCCATTCTTATTTAAAAGAAGCTCTTCATGTTTACCTCTTTCTACTATATGGCCATTTTTCATAACCAAAATCAAATCCGCATCTCTAATAGTCGAAAGCCTATGTGCAATTACAAAGCTTGTACGTCCTTCCATCATTTTAAGGAATGCATTTTGTATTTTTATTTCAGTTCTTGTATCAACACTACTAGTTGCCTCATCTAGTATAAGCATTGGTGGATTTATAAGCATTACACGTGCTATAGTTAAAAGCTGTTTTTGCCCCTCTGAAAGATTACCACCTGATTCCGTTATTCTTGTTTCATATCCATCAGAAAGTCTTTTAATAAAGCTGTGTATATATGCTCCTTTTGCTGCCTCTTCAACCTCTTTAAGTGATGCATTTTCTTTTCCATAAGCTATATTTTCTTTTATAGTTCCTTCAAAAAGCCAAGTATCTTGAAGAACCATGCCAAATAAACTTCTAACATCTTTTCTTTTCATTTCATTTATATCTATACCATCTATGGTTATCTTGCCGCCATCTATATCATAAAACCTCATTAAAAGATTAACCATAGTTGTTTTTCCAGCACCTGTTGGTCCCACAATTGCTATAGTACTTCCCTTCTTTATGTCTACACTAAAATTTTCAACAAGAGGCTGTTTTTTATTATAAGAAAAAGATACATTATTAAACTGAACATTTCCCTCACACTTTTTAAGAACTTCAGTTTTTTCACTATCACTTTTTTCCGGAATTTCATCTAAAATTGAAAATACTCTTTCAGCCGATGCAATTGCTGCTTGAAGTTGAGTTGCAACACCTGTTACATTATTTATGGGCTGTGAAAACTGTGTGGAGTAAGTTAAGAAACTTGAAATTGTTCCAATGCTTAAACCACTTAAAACCGCTAAAAGTCCTCCTACAACACCTACTAGTACATATGTCATATTATTTACATATCTTGTTGAGGGGTTTGTAAGTGATGAATAAAATTGTGCAAGTCTACCACAATTATATAATCTTGAATTTATTTCAGAAAAATTTTCTTCTGCTCTTTTTTCATAACCAAATAATCTAACTACCTTTTGATTACCTATAATTTCTTCTATATATCCATTTAACTCACCCACTGTATTTTGCTGTTGTTTAAACATCTTATTTGATCTCTTTGTAATAAATGTAGCTATAAAAAAACATAATGGCGTCATTAATATTATTACTAGTGTAAGCTTTATGCTTAAAACTAACATAAGAATAATAGAACTTACTATTGTTATTATAGCTGGATAAAATTGAGTTATTCCTTGAAAAAGTCCATCAGAAATAGCATCCATATCATTTGTAAGCCTACTCATTATATCTCCATGTGGATTTCTATCAAAATATTTTAGTGGCAAAGTACTTATTTTACCTAAAGCTTCATTTCTCAAATCACGTACAGTATTATATGCTAACAAATTAGCAACAACCGTAAAAAGCCATGTAAATATTGAGCTAACTACATATACTACAGCTAAAATTAAAATTATTCTAAGTAGGTTATTAAAATCAACTTTCCCTTTGGAAATTATATTATCAATTCCCTTTCCAACAATTAGCGGCATAAATGCAATAAGAACGTTACTTATAAACGCAAATATAAGTGATACAATCATGTACATTTTATATTTTCCTACATAACGTGCTAATCTAAATAAAGTACCTTTTTTCATCTACATAGCCTCCTTTGAAAGTTGAGAATTACATATTTCCTTATATACCTCTGACACCTTTAAAAGCTCTTCATGATTTCCAACTCCTGCTACCCTACCGTCATCCAAAACAATAATCAAATCAGCATTTTTTATGGTACTTATTCTTTGTGTAACCATAATAAGTGTCATTTCCTTAGAATTTTTCTTTAATTCTTCTCTTAAAGCAGCATCTGTTGCGTAATCAAGTGCACTTAAACTATCATCTAATATAAGTATTTCAGGTTTCTTTATTAATGCTCTTGATATAGTAAGTCTTTGTTTTTGTCCTCCTGAAAAATTAGCTCCTCCTTGAGAAATATTAGTATCATATTTATTAGGCAATTTTTCTATAAATTCTGATGCCATACCCTTTCTAGCAGCTTCTCTAATTTCCTCTATTGAAGCACCCTCTTTTCCCCAACTTATATTTTCCTTTATACTTCCAGAAAATAAAATTGCCTTTTGAGGTACAACTCCTATTTTCTTTTCAAGTAAAGTTTTAGGATAATTTTTAACATCAACTCCATTTATAAAAACTTTTCCCTTGCTTGCATCGTATAATCTGGGAATAAGGTTTATAAGTGTAGTTTTTCCAGCTCCTGTTCCTCCAATTATGCCAACAGTTTGTCCTCTTTTTATATCAAAAGAAATATCGCTTATTGCAAATTCCTTAGAGTTTTTATAAGAAAATGAAACATTATCAAATTTCAAAATTGAATCTCCATTTTTCTCTTGTTTAAAATCTTTTTCATCTTTATAAGTAATACTTGAATCTGTATTAAAAACCTCTCCTACCCTAGATGCACTTGCTGCTGCTTTTGTAAATGTAACAATTAAATTAGCCACGATTATAAGTGCTGAAAGTACAAGATTAGTATAATTTATATAAGCTATTATTTTTCCTCTTGTAACTGCCCCCGAATATACTCTTTTTCCTCCGAACCAAAGTATTGCTAAAACAGCGAAATTCATTATTATACTTGTAAGAGGGTTCATAAGTGCTGAAATTTTTCCAACTCCAATTACTTCATCTGTAAGCTCTTCATTTGACTTTTTAAATCTAACTTTTTCATTTTCCATCTTAGAAAAAGCTCTTATTACTCTTATGCCTGACAAATTTTCTCTTAAAATAAGTGATAAATTATCAAGTTTCTTTTGAACCACTTTATATAGTGGAAGTGATTTACTCATTATAAGGTATACTACAAATGCAAATATTGGAATAGACAAATACATTATACTAGAGAGCTTTATATCTAAAAACATTGCCATTATAACTCCGCCTATGCATAAAAAAGGAACCCTTATAGCAAGTCTAATAAACATTGCTAGTGCAAGCTGAAGCTGATTTACGTCATTGGTTACACGATTTATAAGTGAAGGTGTACCAAATTCATCAATTTCATTATAAGAAAAAGTACCTATTTTTTTAAATAATTCATTTCTTAAAATGGTACCAAAGCCCTGTGATGCAATAGATGCAAAATACTGACATGTAAAAGAGGCTGCGACTCCAAGTGTTGCCATTAAAAGCATTATAAGTCCTACTCTAACTATGTACCCTGTATCCTTCATTCCTATTCCCTTGTCTGTTATTAATACCATCATTGTAGGTATTGATATTTCAAGTATTGCTTCAATTAATTTAAAAATTGGGCCTAATACTACTTGTTTTCTATATGGTTTTAAAAGTTTCAATAATCTTACCAAATCCTAACCTCCTAAAATGTCTAATACAAACTTTGTATTGAATATTTGTAAACTTTCCTTTATTATTATATCAAATAGAAATATATATTAAAAATACATAATACATATTGTCTATATACTTTTTTTATATGGAAGGAAGAAATCTTGTGGATATTAAACAACTAAGATATTTTTATACTATTGCAGAAGAAGGTAAGATAACAACTGCTGCTAAAAAGCTTCATATTGCTCAACCACCTCTAAGTTATCAACTTAAAAACTTAGAAAATGAATTGGGCGTGAAATTGGTAGAGCGGGGAAGTCGAAGTATTAAATTAACTGATGCAGGCCTTATGCTATATAATCGAGCAAAGCAAATACTAAATTTAACACAAACTACCATAGACGAATTAAATGATTTTAAAAATGGTACTCATGGTACTTTATCCATAGGAACTGTTTCCTCTTCTGGTCCATCACTTGTAAACAACATACTTTTAAAGTTTCATGAGAAGTATCCTTTAATAAACTTTGAAATTCATGAAGGTAATACCTATGAACTGCTTGAAATACTAAAAAGAGGTATAATTGAATTTGCCATTGTTAGAACACCCTTTAATGCCTACGGGTTTAACTGTATTTATTTACCTAGTGAACCAATGGCCGCTATAATGCATCCGGATTTCAATTATAGTTCTAAGAGCACTACAAAAATCAATGAACTTTATGATAAACCACTTATTTTTTATAGACGCTTTGAAAAACTTATATATGAAGCTTGTGAAAATTCTGGCTTTCACCCAAAGGTATTTTGTAAAAATGATGATGCAAGAACCTCATTACTATGGGCAAGCGCAGGATTAGGAATAGCTATTACACCAAAATCCGTTGTTTCTTTAGGAAATTCTAATTTGGTATGCAAAGAAATAGAAGATTTATCACTATCAACACAATTGGCTGTTATATGGCCTAAAAATAGCTACATTTCCTCTACTGCAGAGAATTTTTTTGAAATGTTTAAACTTTAAATAATCTTTATAAAATTGATTAATATGTGTTATATACATTTTTTATATATAACACATATTTTTTTAATATTTTATATATATCTTGTATGTTGCTATAATTAGAACAATAAATATTGCAAAACCTTGATTAGCATTATTACCGGTAAAAATAGTTTAATACAAGTTAATTTTGCCTATTTAAACCATCATAGGAGGCAAAGTAATGAATAATAAACTAGTTAATTTAAAAAATAATATTAAAGAATTCTTGCTTAGACACTTATATATTTTGTATACTATTATAGCTGTTACTATTAAAACTATTAATTATGAAAAGTTAATATCCCCTACTTTTTTTAGTATTAAATTTATACTGCCACCAGTTCTTTCATCAATAATTGTAATATGCAGTATTTCACTTTTATTTAAAAATAAAGGACGAACCCGATTTCTTTATTTTTTTAATTTAATAATTAGTATACTATTAATAGCTGATTCTGCTTATTATAGATATTTTAAAGATTGTATATCACTTTCTGTTATAAGGAATGGTATTCTTTTAAGTGGTGTATCTTCTAGTTTAAGAGATTTATTATATCCTTCAGATTTTATTTATCTTATTGATTGTATAATATTAATACCTTTAATTCGAATTTTTAAAGGTTACTTTAATAAAACCGCAATTTTTAAAATACGCTTTGCAGAATTTCTAATACTTTTGTGTATTGCCTTACCTATAAATATACTTAAAATTTATAGTTTAACTATTGAGCAACCAACTTTAATCTCTACAATGGTTAACAAAATGTATATAGCAAAGGTTATTGGTATTGTTAACTTCCAAGTTATTGATGCCTATAATGTTATATCTACAAAAGTAAAGGATTTAAAAACCTTACCCCCTGCAAGGCAAAAGGAAATAAAAAATTACTTAAAAAAGAAGGATTCTTATACAACTTCTAATTTTACAGGAGCTGCAAAAGGTAAAAATTTAATTATGATTCAAGTAGAAGCTCTCCAGCAATTTGTAATTGGTGCAAAAATGAATGGACAAGAAATTACTCCAAACTTAAATAGATGGATGGGAAAAAGCTTATATTTTAATAATTATTTTTATCAAGTAGCCTCTGGAGTTACTTCTGATGCTGAATTTTTATCAAACAATTCCTTATATCCAGCAGATTCTGGTGCTGCTTACTATATGTATTGTAATGACACCTATGATTCTTTAGCTAGACAAATGAATAACAATGGTTATTACACAACTGCAATAAACGGATACAAGGAAGGCTTTTGGAACAGAAATGTAATGTACAAGGCAGAGGATTTTCATGATTATTTTGCTGAGCGTAATTATAATATCAATGAAACTGTTGGACTTGGTTTAAGCGATAAATCTTGGCTTAATCAGACATTACCAATGATGAAAAATTTCAAACAACCCTACTTCTCTTTTTTAATTACCTTAAGCAGTCATTATCCTTATGATGATCAAAAAGGTTATGGTAATTTTGATGTAGGAAAATATAAAGGAACTTTACTTGGAAATTATTTAAATGGAATACATTATACTGATGCTCAACTTGGAATGTTTTTAGATAACCTTGAAAAACAAGGTATGCTTGATAATTCTATAGTTGTGCTTTATGGAGATCATTTTGCAATACCTAAAAACTCAATAGAGGATCTTTATAATTTTGAAAACATCAAAAATCCAACAAATTTAGATTGGTACGAACTTCAAAAGGTCCCTATGTTTATTCATTTTCCTCATGATGAAAATAAAGGAGTAAACTCTATGTATAGTAGCCAAATAGATCTTTATCCTACTATAGCAAATTTGTTTGGGCTTGATAAAAAATATATGTTTGGTTCAGATTTATTGAATACTCAAAATAATGTTGTTACCTTTAGAAATGGTTCATTTACTGACGGAAAGTATTTTTATGTTTCTTTTGAGGATAGTTATTATGACATTGATGATAAGAAAACCATAAAACCAACCTCAAAATTAAAAGCTATGAAAGAAGATTCGTTAACCCAATTACAATACTCTGATGATATTTTAAATCATAACCTAATGAAAACTTTTCTAAAAGATGATAGTAAGGATAAAAAGAGGTAGTCATATGAAAATTAAAAAGAATACAGTTATTATACTTTTTTTCTTATCTTTACTAATAGCATATGTTACTTATGATTTTGCAGCTAATAAACCAATCTCAGGGAAGGTAATTGGGACAACTATAGGCAATTCAAAAAAAGGTGTAAGCAAACTTAATCAGCATCAATTAAATGTAAAGATCACTTCTGGTGATCATAAAGGTGAAGTAGTAACGGTTGATAACATAGTAAATGATAAAACCTTTGATGAATACATGGTTGAGAAGAATTCAAACGTTCTTCTTAATATCGAAGAAAACGAAAATGGTACTATAAAGCGAGTTTATATATACGAAATTGTACGATATAAAGCTTTATATATTTTAATATTTTCCTTTATCTTTTTATTGGGGGTTTTAGCTGGTGAAAAGGGGTTAAAATCTATTTTAGCTCTTTTAGTAACTGGTTTTGTTATTTTAAAGGTATTAATACCTCTTATAGTTAAAGGTTATAATCCTATAATTGTATCTATTATATTATGTATAGCTATAAGCACTATAAGTTTAATTGTAATAAGTGGAAAAAACAAAAAAACTTTATCAGCAATAATCGGCACCTGTAGTGGTTTATTAATTGCAGCTATAATCGCACTGGTATTGAGTTCTAAACTAAAATTAACTGGTTTCACAGACGAACAACTTCAAATGCTAGTATATATCTCTCAAGATAAAAACTTTAATTTCAGAGGTTTATTATTCAGTGGAATACTAATGGGAGCTTTAGGTGCTGTAATGGATATTAGCATGTCCATAGCTTCTTCTGTAAGCGAAATAAAAGAAAAAAAACCTGACATCAGTACTTCAGCTTTAATAAAATCCGCTATGAAAATAGGACAAGATATTATGGGTACTATGGCAAATACCCTAATATTAGCTTATGTAGGCGGTAATTTATACAATTTAATTTTAGTTTTTTCATATAACCTTCCACTGTATAGAATTTTAGATCAAGATATTATTGCTACAGAAATCTTAAATTCTTTAGCTGGAAGTTTAGGCTTACTCTTTACTGTACCTATAACTGCTGTAACTGCTGCTCTATTACTAAATATGAATAAGGAAAATGAACTTTAATCATTTTCTTTATTTAACTAAAGAAAACTTTTTAACGGAGGCTACTAAATGACAAAATTAAATTTAAGTTTATTTCATTACATAAACAATTTATCTACGAAAAACCACATTATTGATACATTTATGATTTTCATGTCAAAATACGTTATATACCTTTTCATAGGAATACTTTTTACAAGCTTTATTTTAGGTATAGTCTTAAAAAATACTTACATAAAAAAAATCACTATTTGCTCTGCACTTATAATTATACTTGATATGATTTTAGTATTTATATTAGGTAAATTTTACTTTGTTAACAGACCTTTTGTATTAAATAAAGTACACTTACTTTATTTTCATAAAACCACTTCTTCTTTTCCCAGCGATCATGCTATAATTACTTTAGCTATAGCTCTTAGTATTCTAAAGCTTAACAAGCCTCTTGGAAAAATAATGATTCTTTTTTCAATTATTGTTGGATTTTCGAGGGTGTATGTTGGACATCACTATCCTTTAGATGTAATTTGTGGCTTTATTTTAGCTATACTTTCCACTTGCCTATTAAATTATATACCTAGAAAAAAACATTAAATAAAAGACATAAATCTTTACATAAAGATTTATGTCTTTTATTTTATACTAATTTTCCGAAAGAAAAGCCTTGTGATTTTAAATACTGTATTATTTCTGGAAGAGCTTGTACTGTTGTTGTCTTTGCTCCTGCATCATGCATTAATATTACAACTACCTTTTTACCCGCCACAGTCTTCTTCACGTTATCTATTAATTGGTTAACCGGAACATTGGGATGTTCGGCATCTCCATTAAGAGCATTCCAATCTAAGTATCTATATCCTGAATTAGTAACTGCTACCCTAAAAGGTTGAAGTCTGTTACCATATGATCCTCCTGGAAATCTAACAAATTTAGGTATATACTTATCCCCAAGTATAGATTTAAGAACTACATCACATCTATTTATGTCTTGTATAAATTGTTCCGGTGCTTCTCTATAATTTATTACATGACTATATGTATGATTAGCAACTGATTCTCCATTTGCTACTTCTAGTTTAACTAAATTAGGATATGCCTGTGCATTTTTTCCTATTAAAAAAAACGTAGCTTGTATATTATTTTGCTTTAGTATGTCCAAAATTTTAGTTGTATTAACCGATGGGCCATCATCAAATGTCAAATATGCTATTTTTTTATTACTATCCTTCTCCATATTCCAGGGATAAACTGGACCTTGACCTAAATTATCTATGTTACAGTCATTAGGATTAGGTTTTTCCTTACTGACAACTTTTTTTATTTTCTTCTTTTTAATACTTCTATCAACTTTAGTAGCCGTTACAATATTCTTCTTACTATATTTTCTTTGGATAATACAAAACCCCAAAATAACTACAAGTGCTAATACACAAACAAGCACTGCTCTTTTTTTTATTAGTTTACTTTTGTTTTTAACCAATATTTTCACCCTCTACAATCGTTATCTGTTTCATTATAGCAAACTAAGGATATTATTAAAAATACATAATAAATATGGAATTCATATATTCTGAGTATAGTTTATTACACTATACTTTTTACAGCTTTAACTGAATTATATCTAATAACTCTGTATACTCTTCACTTTCTTGTTCATTTAACGTACATGCTTTTACAAATTCAATTAAAAGAGTTTTATATTCTTTTTTATTATAATTAATATTAGAATTAACTTTTCTTGAATTTTCACCAATATATTCTATATAGCTTTTAAATAAATTAATTGCCTTCTTTATTATTATTCCGTTACTACATTTATTTATTTTAGCCCAATATAATATAAGCATAGCTCTTATAAATTCATTTTCTTCATTTATTTTTTCAATAAGTTTAAACTCCTTGTTTTCTAAGCATAGTCTATATAAAAATAACACTTTCAAATCTTCCGAATAAGTACCCCAAAAATCTAAAACTTCTTTTTCATCTATATTCAGCAGCACTTCACTTTTATCATTTAATTCAATCTCAGAAAATATACTGCTATAGAAAAAATCATAAAAAATCTCTCTGTCGTCTTCATCCTTTAAAAGTTTAATCCTAATAGCCTGCTCCCTATCATTTTTAAAGTTTACTCCCCTTTGAAAAGTAACGGCTCTTCCTGTTATAAGTTCTTTAAGTTTACACTGTACATGCCCTTTGTTAAAGTATAAATCATTATTTTTATCATCTCTTATAAATCCAAAATCATTCATTTTTTTATTTCTTAAATTATATCCACCAAACCATCTTATTAATCCTATTTCCCTCATACTAATTCTCCTATTCTTCAAAGCTTTTGTACTATAATAATTTAGTGTTTCTTCTTTATAATCTTAATCATATCTCCTATCATATAAAGCGAACCACATACAAGGATCATATCTCCTTCTTTATAGCAAGAAACAGCTTTTTCATAAGCCCTATTATAATCTCTTTCCGCTTCACATTGATTATTGTACCTTTTTACCATATTGCATAACTCTTCTTCATCCTCTGCTCTATCACTATGTGGTGATACTGTTATAACTTTACTTGCATCTCTAACTATTAATTCTACCATTTTTTTCACTTCTTTATCAGCCAATATTCCTAAAATAAGAATTAATTTATTATATTTAAAATGAATTTGTATACTTTCTTTAAGCTTTAAAATTCCATCTGCATTGTGTGCCCCATCCAACACAACTAGTGGATTATTCTCTATGACATCAAGCCTACCTCTCCATCTTACTTTATAGAGCCCATTTATGATATTATTTTTACTTATGTGAACACCCTGATTTTTTAATGCTTCAATAGCCATAACCGCAGTTTTTGCATTATTAATCTGATGCTTTCCAAGAAGGGCTAGCTTTATATCATACTGATCTTGTAGAATTTCCATATGTATATGTTGAAAATATCTATCTTTTTCAACCAAGTTATCTATAAATTCCGCTTTGCCTTCTCCCACATTAATTATATTTGCCTTTCTTTCTTCAGCTATACTCTTTATAACCACTTCTGCTTCTTTTTTTTGAGGATATAAAACAAGTGGAACCTTATCTTTAATGATTCCTGCCTTTTCATAAGCTATCTTTCCTAATGTGTCTCCAAGTATTTTCATATGGTCATAACTAACTGAAGTTATAACGGTTAAAATAGGCATAATTACATTGGTTGCATCAAATCTTCCTCCAAGTCCAACTTCAATTACTGCATAATCAACCTTCTTTACTGAAAAATACAAAAATGCTGCTGCGGTTATTATTTCAAATTCAGTAGGATCCTCTATACCTTCATCTTTTAGCTTTTTTACAGCTAAACTTACCTTTTCTATTATGCTGCATAAGTCCTCTTTTGGTATATTGCAATTATTTACTTGAATTCTCTCTTCAAACTCCTCTATATAAGGGGAGGTATACATTCCAACTTTATATCCTGCCTCAATTAAAATTTGACTTATCATTGCTGTTGTAGAACCTTTTCCATTAGTACCTGCAATGTGAATACATTTTATTTTTTCATGAGGATTTCCCAAAATTTCAAGAAGCCTTGCTACTCTATTAAGTCCAAGATTTATACCAAACTTCAAAGAACCGTGTATATAACTAATAGCTTCTTCATAATTCAAAAAAAACGCCCCCTAAATTATATTTTTCTAAAATTGCAAGTGATAGTTTTTCTCCTACCACCTGCATTTTAATAATTAAATCTTTATTTAAGTGCTTTTATTCTTTCTTCAACAGCCTCAAGCATTTTTTTATACTTTTCGCCTTTAACCCTTTCAGCTTCAACCACACTTTCAGGTGCTTTAGCTGTAAAACCCTTATTAGAAAGTTTTTTATTCACCCTATCAATTTCACTTTGAAGTTTATCCTTCTCCTTACTTAATCTTTCGATTTCCTTAGTTACATCTATCAAATCAAGAAGAGGCATATATATTTCTGCACCTTTTGTTACACAAGATACACCATTTTCCGGAGCCTCATCTTTAGATTTTAGGAAGCTTACAGACGAAGCGTATGCTAATTTTTCAAAATACTTATCTCCAAGCTCAAATGCAGCTTTATTTTCATCTTCAGTAAAAATCATAACTTTAGCTTTCTTTGAAGGTGGCACATTCATTTCAGCTCTTACATTTCTAATTGACTTTATTGCTTCTATAATGTAATTCATAGCATTCTCAGAAGCTTCATCATGTAAGTGATCTGTATATTTAGGCCATAGAGATACAGCTATAGCTTCATACTCTCCTCCAACATGCTTATAAATTTCTTCAGTTATATAAGGCATTACAGGATGAAGTAATTGAAGTCCTACTGTTAAAACCTTGTGAAGAACATTATATGAAATTCCCTTTGCCTTTTCATCATCACTATACATAACAGGCTTTATAAGCTCAATATACCAATCACAGAATTCATTCCACATAAAATCATAAACTTTCTGAGAGGCTATTCCTAGTTCAAATTTTTCTATGTTGTCTGTTACTTCATTTACAAGAGAATTACATCTTGATAGTATCCACTTATCGGCAAGACTATAATCTTTTGCATCTTTATATTTATTCATAATATCTTTATCAAGATTCATAAGAACAAATCTAGATGCATTCCAAATCTTATTTGCAAAGTTTCTTGCAGCTTCTACCTTTTCAGTTTTATATCTTATATCATTTCCTGGTGCATTTCCTGTTATAAGCATAAATCTAAGTGCATCTGCACCAAATGTATCTATTACATCTAATGGATCTACACCATTGCCAAGGGATTTTGACATTTTTCTTCCTTCTGCATCTCTTACAAGTCCATGTATATAAACATGCTTAAATGGAGTTTCTCCCATATTGTAAATTCCAGAGAACACCATTCTTGCTACCCAAAAGAATATTATATCATATCCGGTAACAAGTGTATTTGTAGGATAAAAGTATTCTAAATCCTCATTTTTATCTGGCCATCCAAGTGTTGAAAAAGGCCAAAGAGCTGAACTAAACCATGTATCCAAAACATCTTTATCCTGCTCTAAATTTTCACTTCCACATTTTCCACAAGCTGTTGGTTCTTTCTCTGAAACTATTATTTCTCCGCAATCCTTGCAATACCATACTGGAATTCTATGTCCCCACCATAATTGTCTTGATATACACCAATCTTGAATGTTTTCCATCCAGTTGAAATAAATTTTATCAAATCTTTCAGGTACAAATTTAGTTTCTCCTTCTTTTACTGCTTTTATAGCTGGCTCTGCTAAAGATTTCATCTTAACATACCATTGTTTTGATATCATAGGTTCAATTATGCTTCCACATCTATCATGTGTTCCAACATTATGAACATGTTCTTTTATTTTTACAAGGTATCCCTCTTCTTTTAAATCATTAACTATTGCTTTTCTTGCTTCGTATCTATCCATTCCTGAATATTTTCCAAAACCTTCTTTTATAGTTCCATCATTATTAAGCATAACTATTTCTTTTAAATTATGTCTCTTTCCTACTTCATAATCGTTAGGATCATGAGCTGGAGTTATTTTAACAGCTCCTGTACCAAACTCCATATCAACATAATCATCTGCTACAACTTCTATTTTTCTATTTAAAAGAGGGAGAATTAACATTTTGCCTATAAACCTCTTATATCTTTCATCCTTAGGATTAACAGCAACTGCCGTATCACCTAACATTGTTTCTGGCCTTGTTGTTGCAATTTCAATGAAATCATTTTCTCCTTCTACTGGATATTTAATATGCCAGAAAAAACCTTGATCCTCTTTATACTCTATTTCAGCATCAGACAAAGCTGTTTGGCATTTTGGACACCAGTTAGTTATCCTATTTCCTTGGTATATTAAGCCGTCCTCATAAAGCTTTACAAAAACCGTTCTAACAGCTTTATTGAGTTTTTCATCCATAGTAAAACTTTCTCTTGTAAAATCAGCTGAAACACCAAGCTTCTTCTGTTGATTCTTTATTCTTTCTCTATATTCCTTAGTCCAATCCCATACTCTTTCAAGAAATTTTTCTCTTCCCATTTCTTTTTTATTTAAGCCTTCTTTTAAGAGTTCCTTTTCCACTCTTACTTCTGTAGCAATACTTGCATGGTCCTGTCCTGGAAGCCATAGTGCTTCATATCCCTGCATTCTTTTTGCTCTTATCATAAAATCCTGAAGAGCACAATCAAGTGCATGACCTAAATGAAGCTTTCCTGTTATATTTGGAGGTGGCATCATTATTGTATAAGGCTTTTTATTTTTATCTACCTTAGGTGTAAAAAAGCCTTTTTCTTCCCACCATTTATATATTCTATCTTCAAATTCCTTAGGATCATAAGTTTTTGCCATTTCATCAAATTCTTTCATTGAAATCCTTCCTTTCTTCTATGTAAAATAAAAAAGCACAGAAGTCCATCAAAGGACGACTGTGCGCGATACCACCTTTATTCCTGCATAATGCAGACTCTCTATAAAATAACGGTAAGAAAACCACCGCTTCTATCTACTTAAACTTTCAATAGAAGAACTCAGAAGCTACCTTCAAAGTACTTTACATAGGAAACCTTACAGCTAAAAATTCCCCTCTCTTAATGCTATTTACTTTTACTCTTCTTCTTCAACGTTTATATTTAATTTATTAGAGCATTATAAAGCTACTCATTCTTATTATAATTAAATTTAGAATTATGTCAATATAATCATAAGCACATATACATATTTATGTAACAAATATCATTTTCTTTTATAAGCTAATATTAAGAATAACTTTATTTTGACATAAGATTAAAAAGAAGGTGTGAATAATGAAAAATAAAAAGCACAGCAATACAATAATAAAATTAGAAGAATGCAAATTTCTAGGTAAGGGGCATGGTGGAAGTGTTTACTTAATGCCAGACAATAGGGTTGTAAAAATATTTAAAAATCCAAATTCCTGCAAAGATGAATATCATATATTAAAAAAACTAGGGGATAATCCTTATTTTCCAAAGCCTTATGAATTCCACAATCATTATATGATAAGAGAATATATTGACGGTATAAATATATCAGATTATATAACTCAAAATGGCTGCTCAGAAAAATTAATACTAGAACTTATCTATTTTTTAGAATATATAAAGAATGCTGGATTTAAAAAGATAGATGTAAGATTTGTACATGTGTTCATTGAAAATAACAGTAAACTTAGGGTAATTGATCCTAGGCGCAGCTTTACAGAAAAGCTAAAAGCACCCTATCATTTAATATCTGACTTAAAACATTACGGCTGCATTGATTTGTTTTGGAGAATTTTAAAGTATGAAAAACCAGATTTATATAAAAAATGGCATTAAATAAATTTATTATTCTGTTAAATACAAAAAATAAATGACAAGTTAATAAAAACTTGCCATTTATTTGATTAAATACTTGATGTTTCTTCTACTGCAGCGGTCTCTTCACTAGCTATATTTTCAACTTCATTCTTAGAACCCTCTAAATTTTTAAAGGCAGTTGAAAGCATAAGCTTTATTCTATTTAACTGATTAACCTCACTAGCACCAGGATCAAAGTCTACAGCTGCTATATTTGCCTTAGGATATCTTCTTTTAAGTTCTTTTATCATACCTTTACCAGTAACATGGTTTGGCAGGCAAGCAAATGGCTGCATACATATAATATTTTCAGTTCCACCTTCAATTAATTCTACCATTTCAGCAGTTAAGAACCATCCTTCACCAGTTTGGTTACCTAATGAAACTATGTCAGCTACACCTTCTGCTAATTCTTTAATAGATTTTGGTGGCTCAAATCTTTTACTTTCAGAAAGCGCTTTTTTCATAGGTTTTCTAAAATACTCTATAGCTTCAATCAATACATTTGAAAGTAACTTAGCCTTCTTGTTAGTATGAAGATACTTATCTTTAAAAGTAGCATTGTATGAACTATATAGCATAAAGTCCATTAGATCAGGCATTACAGCTTCTGCCCCTTCATTTTCGATAGTATCAACTACATTGTTATTTGCTGTTGGATGGAACTTTACCAAAATTTCTCCTACAAGTCCAACCTTAGGCTTCTTTATATCATTTATTTCTAATTGATCAAATTCTTTAACTATGTCGTTAACATTTTTCTTAAAGGTTTTGATTTTTTTATTTTTAGAATCCTCTTTACATACATTTACCCACTTGTCATAAAGCTCATTTGCAGAACCTTTAACTTTTTCATAAGGTCTAACTTTAAATAGTACCCTCATTAAAAGATCTCCGTATAGAACAGCTTTTATCGCTTTTATTCCCGTAGATAATCCATATGTTATTCCAGGATTTTTTTCAAATCTTTGAGCACTTATTGCAACTACAGGTACATTTCCATAACCTGCATCCTTTAAAGCTTTTCTTATAAAACCTATATAGTTAGTCGCTCTACATCCACCACCTGTTTGAGAAATTAAAACAGAAGTATTATTCAAATCATATTTTCCTGATTTTAACGCTTCTAGCATTTGTCCCACAACTATTATAGATGGATAGCAAGCATCATTATTTACATGTTTAAGTCCTTCATCAACACACTTCTTGTCCACAGACGGCATAACAACAAGATTATAACCCTCACTTATAAGCGCTGACTCTAAAAATTGAAAATGCATAGGTGCCATTTGAGGCATTAAAATAGTATGTTTTTTTCTCATTTCTTTAGTAAATACTATTCTCTTCTGATTTTCAAATTTTCTTTCTGGCTTTACATTATTTTTCTCTCTTTCAGACATAGCTGCCTTAAGAGATCTAACTCTTATTCTTATAGCTCCTAAATTACTTCCTTCATCTATTTTTATAAGAGTGTATATTTTACCATATTGATCTAGTATTTCTTCAACTTGATCTGTTGTTACTGCATCAAGTCCACATCCAAAGGAATTAAGTTGTACAAGTTCAAGATTATCCTCTCTCGCAATAAAGCTTGCCGCTGCATAAAGTCTTGAATGATATACCCATTGATCTACGATTCTTAAAGGTCTCTCAACCTCTCCAAGATGAGCTATTGAATCTTCAGTTAAAACTGCCATATCAAAACTATTTATAAGTTCTGGTATACCATGATTGATTTCAGGATCAATATGATATGGCCTTCCAGATAAAACTATTCCTTTTTTACCTGTTTTCTTTAAATAAGCTAAGACCTCTTCACCTTTTTTCCTTATATCCTGCCTTATATTTTCCTGCTCATCCCATGCTTTATTAACAGCTTCATTAACTTCACTTTGAGTTAAATTGAACTCTTTAAGTTCCTCTAAAAGCCTTGTCTTTAATTTTCCTTTATCATCTAATGACACAAAAGGATTTTTAAAAAGTATATCCCCTTCTCTAAGTCCATCAATATTATTCCTTATAACCTCTGCATATGATGTTACTATTGGACAGTTATAATGGTTAGATGCACCCTCTTGCTCCTTTTTTTCATAAGGGATGCATGGATAAAATATAAATCTTATACCTCTTTCCATAAGACTTACAATGTGTCCATGTGTTATTTTTGCCGGATAACACACTGATTCTGAAGGTATTGTATCCATTCCTTTTTCATAAACCTTTTTAGAAGACCTCGGAGAAAGTTCAACTCTAAAACCAAGTTCTGTAAAGAAAGTATGCCAAAATGGATAGTTTTCATACATATTTAAAACTCTTGGAATTCCAACAACTCCTCTTTTTGCTTCTTCCTTCTTTAATGGAGTATATCCAAAAATCTTTTTATATTTGTAGTCATATAGATTTGGAAGATCATTTTTCTTAATCTCTTCTCCCGCACCTCTTTCACATCTATTACCGGTAACAAAATTTCTTCCATCAGAAAATTCATTTACGGTCAAAAGACAATTATTAGCGCATTTTCCGCATCGCCTCATATTTGTGTTAGCTTTGAATTTTTCAAGTTCATCTTCCTTTAATAGAGAAGATTTATAACCTTCACTTAAATTTTCCTTTGCTATAATAGCTGCTCCAAATGCGCCCATAAGTCCCGCAATATCTGGTCTAACTACTTCTCTTTCAGATATCATCTCAAAACTTCTTAAAACTGCATCATTGTAAAAGGTACCACCTTGTACTATTACTTTTTCCCCTAAATCCTCTGGATTTCTAATCTTAATAACTTTAAATAAAGCATTTTTAATTACGGAGTAAGAAAGTCCTGCAGAAATTTCCCCTACTTCAGCGCCTTCTTTTTGGGCTTGTTTTACTTTTGAGTTCATAAACACAGTACATCTTGAACCCAAATCCACAGGGTTTTTGGACATAAGAGCTGCTTTAGCAAAATCACGTACATCCATATTTAATGATTTAGCAAAGGTTTCTATAAATGAACCACAGCCTGAAGAACAAGCTTCATTCAATGTTACAGAACTTATTACACCTTCCTTTACCCTAATACACTTCATATCTTGTCCACCTATATCTAATATGAAGTCCACACCAGGCTTAAAGAAATCCGCAGCCTTATAGTGAGCAACTGTTTCAACTTCACCTATATCAATCTTCAATGCTGCTTTTATTAAGCTTTCACCATAACCTGTAACTGTACTATTGGCTATATATGCATCTTTAGGAAGCCTACCGTATATGTCATTTAAAATTTTTATAGAACTATTTAAAGGACTTCCTTCATTACTTCCATAGTGCGAATAAAGAAGTTCCCCTTCTTCCGACATTAAAACTGCCTTTGTTGTTGTAGAACCTGCGTCTATTCCTAAGAAGCACTTTCCACTGTAATCTTTAAGCTCTCTTCTTTTAACCTTGTCCTTATCATGTCTTTCCTTAAATTTATCATAATCTGATTCATCCCTAAAAAGTGGAGCTAGCCTAGTTACATCATCACTATTAGCCTTATTAAGCTTTAAAAGTCTCTTTTTTATCTCTCTAAAAGTTATAACTTCTTCACTTTTAGATGATAGTGCTGCTCCCATTGCTACAAAAAGTTGAGAGTTTTCAGGAAAAATCACTTCTTCTTCTGTAAGATTTAAAGTTTCAATAAATCTTTGTCTTAATTCTGATAAAAAATAAAGAGGTCCTCCTAAAAAAGCGACCTTACCTTTTATAGGTTTACCGCAAGCAAGACCACTTATGGTTTGATTTACTACCGCTTGGAATATTGATGCTGAAATATCTTCTTTTGCCGCACCCTCATTTAATAAGGGTTGAACGTCTGTTTTTGCAAAAACACCACATCTGGCAGCTATTGGATATATACATTTATGCTCACTTGCCAGTTTATTTAATCCAGAAGCATCTGTCTTCAAAAGAGTAGCCATTTGATCTATAAACGCTCCTGTACCTCCTGCACAAGTTCCATTCATCCTCTGATCTATATTATTATCATAAAAATAAGTTATCTTTGCATCTTCACCACCAAGTTCTATTGCAACATCTGTCTCTGGAATAATTTTTTCAATAGTGTTGGTACAAGCTATTACCTCTTGAATAAATTTAACATCCATCCATTCAGAAACAGATAATCCCCCCGAGCCTGTTACCATAACGGTAACATCATCATCTTTAAATTTTTCATAAGCTTCAGTTATAAGGCTTATAATAGTAAACTTAATATCTGAGTAATGTCTCTCATATTTGCTATATATAATTTCATCATTACTATTTAAAATTACTATCTTTACAGTAGTTGACCCTACATCTAAACCTAAATGTAAATTTTTTCTCATAGTTACCTTCCTATCTATTTTGAATTCAATTTAGTATAACACATAAATTATTTTTTTTAAACATTTTAGAAAATAATTTAAATTGTATATTCCTTAATATGCATTATCTAAGAACAACTATTATTGGAACTATTTTTTATAATGGTTGAATAGCATTACATATTTTGGATATAAATTTAAATACAAGTATAACGAGGAGGTTATTAACATGCTATATTTTAATAAGGCTACAGATTACTATAATAAAAAAGATTACAAAAAAGCACTTTCTATGTATAAAAAAGCTTTAGAGTTAAAAGAAAATGAATCTGCTTCATTATATAATTCAGCTGTGTGTCTCATAAAACTTAAAGAATATGAAAAGGCAATACCATTCATAAAAGAAGCAATAAAAACCAAAATAGATAGTAGATACTTCTTTAATCTAGGTTATTGCTATGCTATGCTTCGCGATAAGAAAAAAGCTTTAATGTATTTTAACAGAGCTTGGGCTCTTAATTATGATGATGTTGACTGCGAAAAAGCTATTACTCTTATTTTAAATGGTTATAAAAAGTTTTCCTTTTAAGTTAATATATACATCTGAATATAGTTCTTACATTGTTTCTTTTAAAATATTACCAATTAAGAGGTTCAACCCTAAGATATTTTAAAAGAAATAAGGTACTATAACTCTCACAACTTATAGCTTTGTTTTAAATATCACATATAAAAAGATTTATTTAAAACAAAGCTTTTCATAAAACACAATATTATTTAGATTTACAACTCTTAAACTTATTCAAAATTTTATTTATGAAATTAATTTTTTTATACAAGAAAATATATAATAAAATTGATAACCCTTCAAATACAAAGCTTCCATAATATATTTTTCTTAATATTACACTAATATCTCCACTTCCACTCTTATTTGTAATAAAACCAGAAGTTAATCCATTTACCGCCAAATCTCCTCTAACACTATTCCCATCTAAATTCAAACTCCAGAGAGGTGTTGTTGATTCTATATAATTTATTAATATTTTTTCTTTTTTAGAATTTGAAACCGAAAAATTTCTCTTCATTGAATCAACCCTTGAATATTTCACCTTTTTTCTTTGCACCCTTGAAGGAAAAAATTCATTAAAATTATTTCCTTCAAACATAATTAAATTATCAATGGATATAAGTTCTGAATAGTGGTAAATATTATAATTTTTCATTTCTACATATCCATCACTCTTTATATCTCCCCTACATAATATATGAAATTGCATATATGCTGCTCCCTTAGGCACCTCTACTATTTGTTGATATGAATTCCAATCCTGTTTAAATCTTTCATCAATATCATTTATATATACATCAGATATTACTCTTGAATCTTTATCCATAAATACAACTTTCATATGTCTATCTCTCACAAATTTTGATATTAAGTCAGCCTGAAATAGATATTCATTTTCCTCAATCACATCTATTTTTTTAGATGCATAATCATACCAATCAGTAGATTTAGTATTTTTTACATCTATCCTAAATATGCCGTTGTCAACGTGACTACTCATCATATTATCGTTTATTTTTTCTTCCGGCTTTTCTGCCTTCTCCTTCTTCTTATTATTTTTTTTGCCTTTGCCTTTCTTATCTGTTTTCTTTTTATCTATTTGTTCATTATATGCAAACTTATGAATATCACTAAAATCGCTTAATTCTTTAGCATTACTGTTAAAAATTACTCTTATAATATATTTTCCCTTTTTAAGTTGTATATTTTTTAATTCTACACATTTCATATAGTTCATTTGATTGGGTATATCCTTTAATGTATACTGAAAATTCGTATTTAAGGGATTTACATCTATAATTTCATTTTTATTATCATTATTTGCATTAAATTCATTACTGGATATCTGCCTCTCAATAATACTATTGTCTTTAAGATTTTCAATTTGAAAAGTTATATATCCATTATTCCCCTTAAAAGCACTCATATTTATAGCAAATGAATATTGACTATCCTTTATGATATCTAAATTACTTTTTAAAACACCATTCTGTGAAGTTATAGCTTTTCCCATACTTAATTTTGGATATCTTCTATCACTTTGAATATTGCCTGAATAATCGAAATCATTTTCTGCTTCTAGCTCGCTAAAAACATTGCAATTTTTTGCTTTTTTATAAACCTTTTTTATAACTTTCGTATATTCTGATTCAGGAACCACTGAAAATAAGTTTATAGCGTTAAACCCATCTTTATTTTCAACTTTAATATTATTCTTTCCAGAATTTAAATTAAAATCGCCTAAACAGATCCATTTAAATTGGCTTTGTGAAGTATTAACTGTATTAACACTAACAGATTTGTTTCCTATAGTTACTTTAAGCTGTCCCCCATTTTTCGAAACCAATGTTCTTATATATACTTTTGCTCTTTCAGCCTTTTTTAACTTTTTAGTCATTACAAAGGTATTAGGTATTTTATATTCACAAAGGTCATAAATATTAATATCGTGAACCTTCCAATAAATCCTATGTTTAGGATTTTTATAGGATAAGAGCTCTAATCTCATGTATTTGGTTTTAGGTGGTGTTACACACTCTCCCGTAAAATTCATAGATTCAAAACTTGTATCATCAGATGGCTTAACAACATAACTATTATATATCTCATGCATATCTGCATCATAAAATTTAGCCTTAAGATGCATCCTGTTAGTATTTTCTCCCGAAATATTTATTTTAAATTTATATGGATTATTTTCCTTTGCTTTTATTACACCTGATTTAGCAACCTCCCATATATTATGAGAATTACCTTTTTCTATTTCCCCTTTAACCTCAGGAGCATTCCTATTTTTATTTTTTGTATCAGCTTCAATTTTATATTCATCTGGGTTCTCTGATACAAAAAAACTACCGTTCTTTATAATGGTTTTAAAATCAACTATATTTTTCCCCTTGATTCTATCTACCTTATTTGGAGCTGCATTTAATTTCATAGTAGAAAATGTATATACTACCCCTGAATTAAAATCAAAATCGAAAGGAAAATTTTCTATACCAATTGAATTTAAAAGCCATATCCAATCTCCATTTTGACATAAGGTTTTAGCCCAATTCATGTACGCATCAGCACTATCTACTGCATCAAAAGGCAGCACATAATCATCATCTTTCAAATTACACATTACAATATCATCCAAATTGGAACCTTCTATATAATCTCCCTTATTTAAAAAATCTATATAAGGCTTTCTATCTATTGCAGAAAATATAACTCCAAAATTTTTAAAATTAAAGTTTGGTATACTATTATAGCTTTCCAGTCTACTAAACCCATATGGCGTATATATTTTTTTAGGCACATTGTATAAATAAGGTAAATTACTATTAACATTATAAAGCGAAGCTATTTTATTTTCATATACTTTTTTAAGAGAGGTACTATCTTCTAATATTTTTTTATTAAACTCCTGTCGTTCACTTTGTCCATTATACTCATTATGATATACAAATTGATCCACTCCAAATGCACTTATTAAATTTCCCATATTATGGGACATTCCTCTATCCATTAAGTACTGAAGAAAATTAATATAATACTGTATATTAACTGAATTGCCTTCATGTTGAAAAACAGTATTCTTTGAAGATGAGTACACTTGTATATCTCCTGTTGCCTTTTCCATACCATACTTTTCTCCATTAACATTCCAATATGGTGTTGCAACCCCTGTTTTTGATTGCGTCATATTATCTGCAATAGGAAGATATAGTACTTTACTTGTAAAATCCTTGTTTTTAAGTTTATCTTGAAGTTCTATGTATTCTTTAGGCTGCTTAACAGGACTATAAAATCCAGCTAAGTAGTGTATATAATAAGGATATATGTATATTAACAAACTTACAATGATTAAAATCACGGTTAAAGCTGAAAAAGGTTTAAAAAATTTAAATTTACTAAACCTTTTTGCTATTGAATATACGCCAAATATTAGAAGCAAACTAAAAAAGCACAACATAAGTGCTACCATTTTGTTGGGATCTCTAAATATACTGCCTATAACGGGCAAACTATTTATTCCTATAAAAATTTTATAAAACCAATCGAAATTAGGCCCCGTTGATACTATAAGAAAAATAACTGAAAGTAATGCAAAGGAAAGTATAAGATATCTTCTTTTTGTCTCAAAAATTATTGCATATAATATTGTAATTAAAATTATTCCCCCAGCTACATAAAAGCTCCAATTGAGACTTTGTATATTGAACATAGGCCACCAATAAGAAATAGCATATAGTATATTTTTTATAGAACTATACTTACCAAATAAAAAAAATGTATCAACCACATTTACATTATGCTGGGAAACTTGAGCTTTTAAGAGTATGCTAAACACATACATAGATAGCCAATATGCATTTACACATATAAATATTGGGATAAATATCATAATCTTAGCTACAAAATTCACCATTATAGCTTTAAACTTAAATTGTTTTTTTCTCTTTGCATCTAAAAATAATTTAAATAATATAAAAGAAGTTATGATAAGAATAACTATAATTCCATAAAAAAAATAATGTATTGCAGCAGCACTTAATGCAAAAACAATACTTAACATAAACATATCAAATATATTTCTCTTATAAATTTTAGGACTCCCTATATCATAATCTTTAATTATTGTCTTTTCCATTCTAGGATAAAAAGCATTTAAATAAAACATTAACATCAGTGGAAATAGGCTGTATCCACATAAAAGATATATATGTTGAATTCTTGTTATAACCCATGGATTTATAGCATAATATAAAGCTCCAGTTAAAAGCACAGATTTTTTTAGAAAACTATTTTTTTTAGGATAATATAAATTTATTACTGTATTAGCGAATACATACATAGCTATTCCTGACGCTAATATTATACCTGTAAGAAAACTTTTAAAAAATACTGCTCCACTGTAATTAAATATAGCTGATAATAAATAAAATGGAGTTACATATAAAAGACGTGGTACATTAAGAAGCGTTGAAGTACTCCATCTTTCATTCCAAACCCCAAATATTTCACCCATATAACCTTTTGAAGAAAATCCAAAATCAATATCACTAAAAACAACATGTCCACTTTTGTATAAAGGATTAAGTATAAGAATTATTAGTAAGCTCAATATTGAAATGCATATAATATCATATTTATATTTTAAAAAAAATTGTTTTAATTTAATCCTTATTTTCTTCATATATAGTAAAACTCCCTCACTTTTTATGTTTTATAATTTGAAACACTCCTATAAGCGTGAGAATCGTATACATATTTATTACACCCAGTGTTAAAATAGGATGCCTTACATATCTTTTAAGATTGCTAGCTCTATATAAAACTGGTCTGAAAAAATACCACCTTTTAAGAGTTTTCATAAATCCACCTTTTTCTGATTGTATTGTTTTATCCATTACAGAAAAATAATACTTTTTCTTTTGAAGCAAATTTTTTAATGTTACAAATTTTTCATCATGGTAAACCTTTGTAAATGTCGCTCTTTTTACACAGCCTCCCTTTTCTACATATCTTATAGTAGGTTGTGTTTCTTCAAAAGATATTTGTCCAGGATTTATTCCTCCTGACAAATCGTAAGCATCTATTTTCCAAAATCTTGCTGCTTCTATGGAGTTTTTTCCCATTTCTTCTCCTGCATTATTTATTATATTTCTTTCAAAAACCTTAACCTTTGAATAAAAATTTTTATATTCTGAAAAAGCATGCTCTGGTATTATAAGCGCTCCTACTTTTTTATTATTATTAAAAAAATCTACACACTTTTGTATAAGCTCTTCCTCTAATATCATATCTGAATCTATTATATAAATATAATCACTCCCAAGCCTTTTTGCACGAGATATTGCTTTACTTCTAGCTATTCCTCTCTCTTTGTGCTCAAGTAGTATGGCTCTAAACCTAGAGTCTGTCTTTTGAATTTTTATAAATTCCTCTTGAGCCCCATCACTTGATCCATCATCTGCTACTATTACATATAATTTATCATATTTTTGTTTCAAACAACTTTCAATACACTTTAATGCCTTTTCTTTATTGTTATAAGTTGAGAAAACTATTGATACTATGCCTTCCAAATCTATTTCTCTCCTTTTATATAATTTATGAAACTATCAAAATATTTTGATGTACTATCCCAATTAAATCTTAGTGAAAAATCATAGGCATTTTTTGCCATCATATTGTATTCATTATTATTTTCCATCACTCTTTTCATAAGCAAACATAGGTTTTCAGGTGTGTTATTCTCACACAAATATCCTGCTTTTCCATTGTCAACAGCATCCACTAAGCCTTTTGAGTTATATACTATTGTTGGTGTACCAACTGCACCTGCTTCTATTACAGTAAGTCCAAATCCTTCTCTTATTGAAGGGAATAAAAGAGCTTTCATTTTACTCATTAACACAAGTTTTTCACTATCAGATACGAAACCAAAAAAAGTTATATCTTTATTTTCTTCCCTACTTCCATATGATATATTGTTTTCTTGCAATATTGGCAATAACACTTCTTTAATATATTTCTCTTTCTTTTTTCCTATAATCCAAAGCTTAATATTCGGTTTAGATTTTTTAAGGCTGACATATGCTTTAACTGCAGCGTCAATACCTTTATAATTCACAAACCTTCCTATATATCCAAAGATATCGCCCTTATTTTTTACAAGCTTATCTTCTTCCCAAGGTTTAAAATCAATGCCCTCAGGAAAAATATGTACCTTATCCTTATTAAACCCTATATCTAGAAGATCATTTTTAGTTGAATTTGATACTGTTATAGTGTAATCATTTCTATATAATCTTAATGTAGGGGTTTCTGACAAATAGCCTATAGTGCTTATTGGAAATTTAGTATTAGCATACCAAATTTCTCTCGTAAGCTGATGTATAAAGAATATTCTTTTTTTCTTTTCAACCCATAGTGGCGTAAAGAACTTATGAGTATTACATTGATCTACTACAAAATGGATCTTTTCTTTATTGTATTTATAATACTTCCTGGCTTCTCTTAGTACTGATAAGATATTTCCACGTCTTATATATTCTATATTATCTATAACTTCTTTTTCCTTAGCTCCCTCAAACATAGGTGAAAAATGAGTTATATTATATTTATTAAAGTCTACTCTTTTAAGCATTTCATGTGTAAATACCTCTGCTCCTCCACTTTTAGGACATTTTATATCCCTCCAGGATAAAAATAATATATTAATTTTATTATCAATCATTGTTAATCTCTCCCTTCTGTCTTAAATCCTTAGCAAAAACCCCTATTAGCAACATAAGAAAGAGTACCGCGTAAAAAATTATTTCAATATATATAATAGAGCTTATACTTCTATGGAATAATGCTATTATAATAACAAATAAAATAGCTGCTACTGAAAGAGTTATGAAATGCATCCATTTTTCAATTATCATATAAATATTTATTATAATAAAAATAAAACTTAAGAAAATATATGATATTATTCCAATAAACAAATATCCTTTAGCCTGTGCATATTCCTTTCCGAAAAACATTGTAACTGTATAAGGCATTACAAATTTATAAAATATGAGGGTAAGAGTGCTTACCGCTAACATTATTAAAAATAAATTCTTAATACCCTTATTAAACTTTTTCCTATCATAAATTCTCTCAGTAAGAAGAGGAATAAATACTGTAAATATACTTGAGGATGCAAAACTTAAAAGTTGATTATATTTTAAAACAACAGCAAATATACCTGAACTTTGAGGCAAATAATAGTTAACCATTATCATATCAATTGAAGTAAAAAAATTAAAAAAGAAATTAGTTACATAAATATTAGTAACCTTTTTAACTATAGTTTTAGGTATATTTCCTTTTTGTTTTTTATTAAAAAAGCCTCTTGCTGCATAAATACCATGAATCAAAGAAAATACCATACCAAACAATATAGATAGAAGCGCTGAATGTATGCTCCTATTGTTTTTTAATAACAAAAACAGTACTATAATTTTTGTTCCTACTTCAATATAAAAACTTATATTAAGCATAAAAAAGCTCTTATTACCTTGGAAAATTCCTCTTATAACACTTAATATAATATTAGAACCAAGTATAAAAATAATTATAATAATACTTATAAAATCACTTTTTGTAGTTTTTATTATTAACGGTGAAAAAATAAGCATGCAGCACATAAAAAGTATAAAACATAATATAGAACAATTGAATATACCTTTTAATGTAATTTCATCATCTTTTCCTTTTGAAATATACTTTGCTGTATATGTCTGAAAAGACACACCAATGACAGTAAGAATTGATATTAAGGATAAAAGAGAATTAAGTCTCCCATAATCTTTAGGAATTAAATACCAGCTTACAAATATATGAAAAAAATAGTTTACTCCATTTAAACTAACATCTAATACAGGAAATATTACTTCTTGAATCTTCTTTTTTTTACCTAGCAGATTTGAGATAATTTGAATATTCAATAGTTTCCTCTATTATTTTTTTATAATTTTCTCCTACATTCAATGGTTTAGTTAAATATCTATAGACTTCTCCTTTATTTATAGCGTCTATTATGAATGAAGAATTATAATTTCCTGACAGAGCAACTCTAACTATTTTAGGGTATTTATTCTTAACTATTTGTAAAAGTTGAAGACCATTTATTCCTGGCATAAGTATATCCGTTACTATTACATCAATTTCATTATTCTCAAGTACATCTAATGCCTCATTAGCATTTGAAGCATAAAATTTGTTGAACTTCTCATCTTTCAAAAGGTCATCTAGTGTCTTTAAAATAAACTTAACATCATCAACAAACAATATTGAATTTTTGTACATAATTTTACCCCCTAAGGTTACCTCATATTTTTATGTAACTTTTTTATTTTAAAAATACTCTTAATAAATTTTAAAGAATCCTTTACTACATTCACATGTGAACCTTCTCTATCTGTACATCTAACGGGAAGCTGAAAAACCCTAAAATTAAGTTTTTTTGCAATATATAGCATCTCAAGATCTATAGCTAGCTGCATATCCTCATGTAAATACGGCAATATATATTTAGCACAATTCCAATTCATTATTTTAAGACCTGTCTGCGAATCGTCTATTTTTCCTGGAAGCAAAGGTTTAGTAATAATTCTTTTAAAGAAACTTACAAATTTCCTAATAACACTTCTATCTTCTGCCGTTTTATCCTTAGTTCCAATCACTATATCATAATATCCAAGTTTAATTGTATTGAGCATAAGAACTATATCATCAATTTTAAAAGAATCATCAGAGTCCACAAAAATTATAGTATCTGCACGTATATGACTAAGTGCTTCTATATATGTACCTGCTTTTCTAGTGTTATAACTGAGCTTGTAGTAAGATATACTTGCTTTATCATCTATCCACTCTACATTCTTTTTATAGTGGTTCAATAGCTTGTTTACTAATTCTTCTGTTTCATCAGTACTTCCATCATTTAAAAAGAAGATACTAGCATTTGTAAAGCCCTTTTCTATCATAATTTTTATTTTACTTATAAAATCATAAACATAATTAATTCTTGTTGCTTCATTATATATTGGAATAACTACTGCTATGTTTGATGCCTTTATAAAATACATTGGTTTTAAAATACTTTGAATTCCATCTACAATTTCATATGGATATTTATCCTTCCACCTAAGTAATTTTATTTGTCCGAGTCCTTTTATATTATTTAAATACTCTAGTTCTGTTTTTAATGAAGTTTTTGCATCTACTACTATAAGAATTGGCATCCACATATTTGATAGTCTTATAATATTTGCTACAGAAATACACTTTAAAGAACTATTTGCATCTATTATAACTAGAGAATAGGAGAGTTCTTTTATAAAATTTAGTTCCTCCAAATCAAACGTATCTATATCATAGAATGTTATTATATCCTTATATGGTATATTCCTTTTGCCATCAGTTATTATAAATATTTTGCTATCCAAACTTTGTCCCCCCACTGATTCTCAATTTTAATGCTTTATTTTGTCACTGACCTTAATTTAATTTAATTTTTCTATATAAGTGCAATTCATTATTAATATTGTATTCTTACCAAATTATATCATAATATGGATTAGCCTACAACTAGTGTAAATTTTTTTATTAACAAAATTATTATGTACTAGCTATTTTTCTTTGTATTATGACAAAAAAATAAAGGATAATGCTTTACATTATCCTCATTTTTTTATTTTCCTTTTTTTGTACTAAATTTTACATTTATCTATTAAATTTTTAATTACCATTCTCCAATTACTTTTGCATTTCTATGATCGATATTAAAGGAATTATTGTTGAAATAATTTCCACCCTTAGCAAATGTCGTATCAACATTAATCCATGTATTACTTTCAGGAATATATACTTGATTCCATGCATGGCTTACCCATGATGTACCATTAAATCCCTCTCCAGTCACTAATCTTACTTTGATATTGTTAGCTCTTGCCATAGCAACATACAAGCAAGAATAATCAAAACATATCCCTTTTCTAGTATTAAAGGTTGGGATTGCTCCAGATTTCACATTATAATTGTTATTCAAAACCATATTAGCTTTATCATAATCGTACTCTATATTATAGCCTATCCAATCATATAATTTTCTTGATTTACTTAAATTTCCTCTAGAATTATAGGTCATATTTCGAGCAAAATTATTAATTTGATCATTAGATTTTACTCCATCTTCTAGAGTTACACCATTATAATAAACAATTACATTAGGATTATTATTATCATCAGTATTTACATTATTTCCATCTTTAGAAACATTTCCTGATTTATTAATATTGTCTGGTTTTGTCACAATTTTAAATGAATTATCTAAAATATTAGGAAAGTTTTTAGCCACACTAGAATTTGTTACTGGAACTATGATTCTTTTACACAAATAATTATATGCCTCAGAATCCTTAAGATAGCTATTTATTTTCATGCCCGGATTTATTATGGCTACAGCATTTAACAAAAATAATACTGTCACAAGATAACATATTCCTCTTGGGAGTTGAACTATTGCCCCAAGTACTCTCTTAACAATATTGCTTTTATTAGATATCATTTTATCCACAACATCATATATGTTAAAAAAAGTAAACCTTGCAATTAAATTAAGTACTGCTCCAATAAGTTTATAAACTATATATACGAAAATGGGTATAATTACAAAATACAATATATAAGGTCTACTAACTAAAATACTTGATATTTCTTTTGGTATAAATTTAAATACCTCACTACTTTCATAATTCAAAAAAATAACTTTATAATACTTTATTCCTATGAAAATAGCTGCAATAAACGCTATGCTATTCAACAAATTTTCTGTATCCCTTTTTAAATCATAGGAAGAAAATTTAAATAAAAATCCTCTAGCTATTGGAAATAAAAATACAAATATTAAAATTAAAGTTATAGGATTAATTTTCAAATTTATCACCTCCATATTAGTTATATATAACGTACTAAAATCCTTAAATTGTGGGTTATAAAATATTCCTGTTAAAGAGGTCCTGTCAGAATCTCTTATGAATCAGAATGTAATAGAATTTACGCGTTATATCTAATAATTCTCCATAAAAATTTCTTTTAGGATATCTCCTATTTCACTCCATGAATAACCTCGTCCCATTAAATAGCTAGACAGTTTTCTCTTTATTTTGAATTTATCAGTTTCTTTTTTAGCAATACTTGTATACTTTTTTAATGCTGCTTCTCTCATTGCATTTATATACTTTTCATCCTTGCTCTCATATTTACTTAACTTCTCGTCTATAATGCTATCGTCTATTCCTTTTTTTACAAGGGAGTACTTTATTTTTAATTTACCTTGTTTAGCTATTCTCTCCTTTATATATAATTCTGCATATTTTGTGTCATCTACAAAATTATATTTTCTAAGAAATTCAATCACACGATCTATTACTGTATCATTAAACTCTTTTTCTTTTAATTTTACGCGTATTTCATTTTCAGTTTTAAAGGTCCTTTCAATAAAACTTAACGCCCTACTTTTAGCATATAAGTAATTATCCTCCTCGATTATATCCTTAAGATAATCCATATTGACAATTTTACCCTTTTTCAAGGCGTGTATATATATGAGTTCGGCATTGCAAGAAAAGGAATATTCACCATCTATATATACGTTAACTCTATCCTTTTTCTTCTTTTGAGTTTCTATTTTTGTTATAGTATTATCCATACTAAACACTTCCTTTTGCTTTTACTATATAAATTGAAGGATTAGAAAGAACCTTTCTAGCTATTTGTCTAACATCTTCATTTTTTATAGTATCAACATATTTCATATCTTCTAAAAACTCATATATATCTTCATCATCAATATATTGATGGACCACATAATTTCCTATATCTGTTGTATCTTCTATTGTAAACGCGAGAGATGTTTTCAAAACCTTTTTCATAAGTAAAATAGAATCCTCATCTAGAGTTTTTTCGTCCTTTTTTATCTTTTCTATAGACTCATTTATACTATTCATAGCTTCTTTAACATTTTCATTATCTACAGCCGTATAAATGTACATTGTTTTAACATGCTTCGATAAATTAAGATCTGAATATATATCATATGCAAGTCCTTTATTCTCCCTTATTTCTCTAAACAATATACTGTTTGCACTCTCCCCTAATTTATAATTTAATATTTTTAGTGCTGCTTCTTCAAATCTATTTAAATTATAGGCAGTAAACATATATATTATACTACTTTGTGTTATATCTTTTTTATAATTAGTAACAATCTTTGGTATATTTTCCTCAACTATTATTGATTTATCCTCTAGTTTTCCTTCAGTCCATGAATTGAAATGTTGTTTTACTAAATCAAAAATTTCTTCATGATTAAACTTCGATACAATGACTATATAAGAATTATTAGGTAAATAATATGTCTTATAGAAATCCTTAATAAATTCCGCTGTAAAACCTTCGATATTTGATTTTGTACCTATCGTGTCATATTTTAATGGACTTTTTGAAAAACCAATTTCATGTACCTTGGTATAACAATAATCTTCTATATCATCTTTATTACTATTTATTTCTGATAGTATTACTTTCTTTTCCTTTTTAAATTCCTTTTCATCAAAAGAAGGATTTTGAAGCATGTCTGAAATCAGTTCTACTGCCTTATTAATTTCATCACAAAGTGCAGTTATGCTGTATACTGTACAATTGTAGTCAGTATAAGCATTGTATTCTCCTCCAAGATTTTCAAAACTCTTATTCAACTCTTCATTAGTAAGATTTCTAGTTCCTTTAAACAGCATGTGCTCTACAAAATGTGCTGCTCCTCTTTGTTCATCGCTTTCATATATAGATCCTATTTTAACACCTGCATGCAGTGAAAATAACTCTGTTTCTTTTTTTATAGAAACAATTCTTAGTCCATTATGTAATTTTAATTCCTTTGAATCAAAAATATTGTTATTCATTAATTTCTCCTTCTATTAAACCTACATATTCAAATTTAAGCTTATTAAATTTGATATAATAAATTATACCCTAAAATCTTTATGACCTGATATAAAAAAGCAAAAAAATATAGGGCTTAATTATCACCTTACTCTATACCAGCTAAACAGAATTTAGAAATGCTTTAAAATACTAGTTTAAAAGCATAATTCTATTGCCAGTTAACTAAAAACCTATTAAAGTGATTTTAATATTTAAACCCTATACCCAATAAATCATTATATTTTCGCTAAATGTACAATTTCTTTAGAGAAAGTATACTCTTCACTTCATCATTTAATTTATCATAATTGGAAAATAACTTTTCCACCATATCTCTTCCATACATGTTAACAATAAAATACTTTTTTGCAATTTCTCCCATTATCCCCTTATCTATAGGATCATCGCTTACAATTAAATAATTACTTATTTGATCTGTGTATTTATCAATAATATCCATTATGTTCTTACTTGAGGTTATTTCCGAATTTTTTAAAATGCAAACTCTAATTATGTTTTTACTAAAATTAAGCTTATCCTCGCTTATAATAAGATATGAGTTTTTATTATCATTATCAAAATGTGAACTTACCTTGTATTCCATAGCTGTTAAAATTTCTTTTAAAATCATATCAAATTTGCTGCTATCCATTTTGTAAATTATTGTTTTAATACATTCAATTACATCATTATATAATCTCTTTTCCTTTTCTATTATATCATTTACATTACCACTAGAAACAAGTAATCTTCCTATTTCTGCTTCACATCCGAAAACCATGTAAACACAACTATTTGACTTTAATGATTTTTTAAGCTCACTTGACATATCATCTTCATTTATTTGCTTACCAAGCCATTTTACTTTAAACGTGTTAGGACAATCCGGATAACCAGATGGATCATAATTATAATTTGATTCCACTACACCTATATGATATTCTCTTTTTTGTGAATCATATGCAAACAACTTATCTCCCTTTAAAATCTCTCTAGCGAACTTCCATATATATCCTTCACATTGAATTCTCATCATTGGTGTTTTATCACTATAAACCTCATCACATCTAACCAAAAGCTTATCTTTTGTATCATATTTCATAGGATCCCCTATTTCAGGAAATCCTAAAGTTACCACGCCATTCTCTATCCATTTTTTTACAATGTCCTCATTATCGTTAACATTGTTTATCATCCACCAGTTTGCCACTCAAATTCCCCCCTAATAATTTACCATAATACATTGTTATATATCAACTAATATACTTTCTTATCATAAAAATATCTTATAAGCATTCTATAACATTATATTTATTTAAAAGTTACAAACCTATTAAGTATCTTACTCTTTTCTATAAAAGATAATAATGGAAGGCCCAAAACAAAGCAAGCCACTATCTCCCCAATTCCAACCCATATTGCATTTACAAAAAATGGTGCATGTGTTGCTATTTTTAATTCTAATCCTACTATTACTGCATTAGATATTATAGGTGGAAGTGGTGCAATATATTTTTTAAATGGTATATTACTTTTTCCAATAAAGTATGTTAAACATGCTGCTATAAAAGTAGCCAATGTTCCAAATATCATATCAAGCTTCATAACACTAAATATATTTGCTATAAAACATCCTAAAGTCAATCCTATAACATAGTATCCAGAAAAAAACGGTAACACCGTTAACGCTTCTGATACCCTAATTTGAATCTGACCATAACTTAAAAAACTTAATCCAAGTGTTAAAACAGCATAAATTGCTGCTATAAGAGCATTTACTACTAAAATCCTTAAAGTATTTCTTTTTTTCACGTCATTTACCTCCATAGTTTTATTTATAGACAGGATGGTTTCGAACTGTCTTAAATATTAATTATTAGCATATATTTTATAGTTAATTTTAGGAAATATATTATCTGTACTTTCCATCTTTTCAAGTTCACTTACTTCTATTGTATTTTTGGTTATATCCTCATAAAGTCTCATAAATCTCTCGATATGAGTATTTATTCTTTTTATAGCATAATCAACAGTAGTATTATTCTTTATAATAAAAGACCAATCTGAAGCTTCTGCCAGCATAAGTTCTCTTGACGCCTGATTTAAAACTCTCCTCTGAAGATCAGAAGGTTCAGTATACGTATTAGCAATTCTTACCATTGCCTCTTCACATTTATGAATATCTCGGTATACCCAGTGATTTGATGGATTTATCCAAACAGAATAATCTCCATTTTCTCCCCAACTGGAAGGACTGGGGCTACTACATTGAACTACAGGATTTTGCTTTAAATACTCTGTAGGTGTTATAAGTTCATACTCAGTCCATTCTTCCGCACTTTTTCTTATAAATGCATTTATAAAATCAGGTCCTTCAAACCACCAATGTCCATATAACTCAGTATCATAAGGACAAGTTATTATTGGAGGTTTATCCATACTAAATGATGCTGCATTTATTTGCTCATGTCTGCAATTAGCAAAATGAGATGCATGTTCCCAAACCTTATTCATAGCATTTTCTCTATTATATATTTCTTTATTTTCTCCAGTACCTGTTATTCTATAATACTTAAATCCTGTATCAATTCTTATTCCATTTTCATTTATATATGGTGCTATATAGTCCATCGGTAATTCAAAACCTATATCTCTATAAAATTCCCTATAATTAAAGTCTCCCGGATATCCCATAAAATCGCTCCATACCTGATAAGAGGAATCCATATCCCTACCAAAAGCACATACTCCACTTGGTGTTACAATAGGTGCATTAGTTCCATACCTAGGTTTTGGAGAGGCATAATTAATTGCTGTACTTTCAGAAATAAAATACTTTATTCCACATTCTTTAAGCATGCTATCAATCCCATAAGCATATGCACATTCAGGAAGCCATATCCCATTTGGTTCGTGCCCCATAGTATCTACATAAGATTGAACTCCTGTAGCTATCTGTGCTTTAACAGCTTCTCTATTGACTAAAATAAGAGGAAGCAGTGCATGTGTTGCTGAACAAGTTATTATTTCAACACAACCCAACTTATCATACTTTTTAAACGCATTCATTAAATTATAATCATACTTTTCATATATTTTAAGGGTATTTTCAGCTCTTTCATTATAAAAAAGTGCTACTTTATTTTCGTCCTTATTATTTTTTGTTCTTACTATTTCTTTCTCCGAAAGTTCTATAGTTTTCTTTAAATAATTTAAATATCTAGAATTTAAATATTCATCTTGAAGCATTGACATAAGTGGCGGTGTTATAGACATCGTCATTCTAAATTTTATATTATCCTTCAAAAGGTTATCATATATTTCAATCAGTGGAATATAGCACTCACTTATAGCTTCAAAAAGCCATCTTTCCTCAAGTGCATCCTTTATTTCTGGATGTCTTATAAATGGCATATGGCTGTGTAAAACGAAATTAACATATCCCTTTTTCAAATTATCCCCCTCCGTTACTATTTCTTTACCTTAGATGATCCAGGTGATATTTTGCGATACTTTGTTTCATTTTCTTCCATTTGTTTTTGAAAATATTCATTATAATCACTATAAGAATATATATTTATGCGAGGATAGTTTCTAATTTTTTTTTCCTTCCATAAAGGTATATGGCTTTATTCCCTTATGGATATATTCTTTATTTACTTTTTCCTCAGTTGTTAAAGCTATTGTTTCTTCTTCTTTTTCAAAATTTTGAGAAACATCCATATAGTACACTGCTGAGTCCCCTGATATATGATTTCTTGGGGTCGTTACTGTATTTGAAGCAACCACAGCTACAAATGTATCATCCGGAAGCTTTCTGCCAAGCTTTACAAAAATGTCCATATCATCTCTATCCAATTTTATATACCAATTATCAGCCATAGAATCTATGTATAGAGTTTTAATTTCTTGTGCATTTCCATTTATAATTTCATATATTTTCAAAACAGGCTTTGAATTTTCCCACAAATTTTCTCCATATCTATACTCAAATTCCTTAATTGTAATAGGTGAAACATTAAAATAGCAAAAAACATTATAAGCATTTTGAACAAGCAGAACTAATTTTGTCTCATAATTTCCTAGCATTAACTCACCTCTTTGTCATTACATAAATTTATAACAATCCCTTTTGTGTGAAAATATCAACGTCTATTCTATTATTCAATTCCTCTTTTGTTAAATTTATTATAACTTAAAACTATAAACATGTCACGCATAAATTACCAATTCCTCCTTAAGCTTATATTTTAATTATATATACTGCTATTACATAATATTATTGCCATAACTAAACGTTAATTTTCACACTTTACACAAATCTAGTATATTACCTTAGGTAGAAAAATATAAATAAATATAAAGTTTTTATAGAATTATTTTAATTTTAGAGAAGCTGTATGAAAATTAATTTAAAAAATATCAAAATCAAGGAAGATACTTTTAATAAACTAATTTAATAAACCATTCAGTCTCTCTATATAAGGAGGTACATAAGACTTGAAAATATCAAAATTCCAAAAAATTATTTTCATTCTCACCCTTATTTTAATTATAGAAGTAATATTAATAATTAAATTTTACAAGCTAAACCCTACTGGTTCTACAATTTCTGGATATAGTCCTAATAAAAAAATGCTTATAGTAGTAGATGTGGTTAGCAGCAAACTATGTGTATTTCAGAACGATACTCTCATGAAAACCTATACTATTTCTGGCGGAAAATCTAGTACTCCATCACCTATTGGTACATGGACAATTGTTGGAAAGGATACTTGGGGTGAAGGTTTTGGAGGTAGATGGATGGGATTTAATGTTCCTTGGGGAAAATACGGAATACATGGTACAATATATCCGGAACTTATAGGTTCTAATTCATCGCACGGATGTATAAGAATGAGAAATTCAGATGTAGCAGAGCTTTATAAAATAATTCCTGTAGGCACAAAAGTAATCGTTCAAGGTGGTCCTTATGGAAATTTCGGCTCCTACTTAAGAAATATACGTCCTGGCATGCGGGGATCTGATGTTTATGAAATCCAAAAAATTTTAAAAGAAAAGGGCTATTATAATGGTAATCCTGACGGAATTTATGGGGAAGGCATGAAATACTTCATACATAAATTTCAAAAGGATAATAATTTATATGTTTCTGATATTATAGATAAAAAGTTCTACAAAAAATTAGGTGTTGAATTAGTTGAATAAGCTATTATAGCTGTTGACATTTAAGATTACATTTTTTATAATCAACTTAAACGTAGCAGAGTAGATATTGTGCGTCAAGTGTTAGAGGATGGGAAGTTGTCTCTAAACGAAAAGCTTAGTCTTGCGGTACAATATCGCTTCCGCTGTTACATTAAAGGGATTTTGGAAATACTTTTACTTCTTCCACTCTTTAATGTGGCAATCATTAAGGAGAGAGGAGGTTTTTTTGTTTTTTGAAAAAAAGCTGCGTAATACTTAAAGATTGGGGTAATAAATATGAACAAAACAAATACAAAATTCCTTGTAACAACAGCATTATTTATAGCTATATCTATTATAATAAAAACCTTTGGAATTTCTATAACCGGAGGTGGAATTGTAATAATGAAAATAAATTTCAGTGCTGTTTTCTACATACTTCCTGGTATACTTTTCGGACCACTTTATGGAGCTATAGCTGGTGGTTCCTGTGATTTACTAGGCTTTCTTATAAATCCTACTGGTTCCTACATACCAATTTTCACTCTTACAAATATTCTAGCTGGCTTTCTTCCTGCTGTTTTATGGAAAAAAGTAAAGTTGACCTCAACAAGTAAGTTGAAGAAATTATATATTTCGTTTTTTGTTTCTCTTCTTATTTTAGGTATAATCTTTAATTTTATACTTAAGATCAATATATTAAATAGTTTATTTAAACCTAGTAATACTTTTAGCAATACCACTGTTAATATTATATATGCTAGTCTTATAGGAATACTTGTATTTATAATTAATTCAATTATAGAAAAGACTTTAAAAAAGACCTATGGATATTTATTGAAGGACTTTTTCAAAATATTCATTTCCGTTGGTTTTTCTGGAATAATTGTATCAACATTAAATACTATTTTTATGCTTATATTCACTCCAGCTCTTCTTAAAAATGGTTTTGCCATCTTATGGTTTCCACGGATTGTACAAACTATAATAATGACAATGATAAATTCTTATATATTATCTTTTTTAATTTATTTATATAGTTTTGTGGATAAAAAATCCTTAAGCAGAGCTTAAAATTCTACATCACATATAATTTAATAAAATACTAGCATTGTGACTTATCGATTATTCTTATATAAGACTTTTTACCTTTAAATCTTCTATAAGTCATAATGTTTTAGTATTTTCCCATTATACCTATACTTAATTTATTAAATCTTTTATATTTAATTTTCAGCAATTCACTTTTTCTTTTTTATGCGAGTTTTGCTGTTACTTGGTATATTTTGCGTTTTGTTGTAAAAAAACATTTTTTATTCCCGATAATATTATTGTATATTTTTTTCAATAAATTTATTTATATACAATGACATTTGGAGGGTTTAAAATGAGAATGAGAAAAAAATCAATAATATGTATGCTTTTAATCAGCATAGTTCCTTTACTTGTAGTTTCTATATTTTCAAATCTATATTTCCAAAAAACTCTGACTAAAGAAATAACAGATAAAAATTTAAATTTAGTTTCTCAGACTAAATTTAAGGTAGAATCTTTTATAAGCGAACCTATTTCCCTTATAAAAACTTTATCTAGTTATCCTGTAATAACTTCATTCAACACATCTGATTCCAAAGCAATTTTAGTTAATGCCCAAAATAATGAAAAAAGTAGTTCAGGAGTGCAGATTGTTCTAGATGATGCTTCTGGTAATCAAATTGTACGTGGAGATGCTAATAGCCTTGTTAATATATCTAAACGTAGTTATTTTAAAGATGCTATTAATGGTGTTAACGAGAGTAAACAAATAGTACTTGGTAAAAACACAAATATTTTAACCTTAAACGTTGGTATACCAATAAAAGATTCTAATGGTTCAATTAAAGGAATTATACAAGGTGGTATACCACTAAAAAAAATAAGTGATTATGTTAAAAGTTTATCTAATAATGGTTCAACTGTTTATATAGTAGATAATGATGGTTTAATAGTTGCTCATCCAAACAATAATTTAGTAGTTTCTAGGAAAAACTTAAGTAGCCTAAATTATATAAAAGCTGCACTTTCTAGTAAAAAAGATGGTACGTATACCTATAATGATAGTAAAAAAGGTAAAATGCTTGTAAGTACTACTTATGATTCTCATACAGGATGGGTTATTTGTAATGAGATTCCTTATTCTGTTGCTATGAAAAGTATAACAACTTTAAATACTTTCATGTTAATATTTTGCATTTTGATTTGTATTATTATCATTGCTATAGGTATTATTATTTCTAACAAATTAACTAACCCAATAATAAAGCTACAAAATTTATCAGAACGTATTGCAAAGGGAGATTTATCTGTAGATGATTATGAAATAAAAACAAAAGATGAATTTGCAAACCTAGCACATTCCTTCTCTACTATGTCACAAAATTTAAAGTCACTTATACTTCACATTAAAGAGAGTTATTCCAATCTTGAAAATGTGTCTAACGAAATGTTAAAAAGTTGTAGTGAATCAGCCTCAGCTTTTTCAGACATATCTCAAAATATTGTCAATGTAGCTGATGATTCTAATATATCTGTTAATAAATTAAACGAAGCTAATAATAGTGTTTTAGAATTAATGAATGTATTTTCTGATGTTATTTCTAATGTAGATGATATAATTTCTAAAGTAAAACAAACCTCCTCAGTATCATTAAAAGGAAAAACAGACATAAATAAAATAACTGAGCAAATGACTAATATAGACAATAGAGTTAATTCCTTATCAGATTCTATTGCCAAATTAAAAAAGCATTGTGATAACATACATGAATATAGTAAAGTTATTTCAGATATAGCTGAGGAAACAAACTTACTTTCACTAAATGCGAATATCGAAGCTGCCCGCGCTGGCGAAAATGGAAAAGGCTTCAGTGTAGTAGCTGATAAAATAAGAAGTCTTGCAGATGAATCAGGTAAAGCCGCTAGCGAAATAGGTGATTTGATAAATGAGATGAATGATGATTCAATAAAAGCTATGGAATCAATGAATATTGGAAAAACTGAAGTTAACACAGGTAAGGTTATTGTAAAAAATACTACTTTGACATTTAATGAAATAGAAAGTTCAATCAATTCTATTTTATCGAGAGCATCCAAGGTAACTTCTTCAATGGAAATTGTAAAAGCTTCAAGTGAAAATGCCACTTCTAATATGAATTCTATAAAAAATATAACTTTAAATAATTCTAGTAAAATACAAAATATAGCTGCCTCCTCTGAGGAACAATCAGCGTTTTCTGATGAAATTAAAAATCAAGCCTCAAAACTTCAAGAAGTATCTAATAAACTACATGATAACATATCCATATTTAAGATATGATAAGAGTTGGGATAAAACCCAGTTCTTATTAATTAAACCATTCTTTTATTACCTCTTTGCTCTCCTTTGATGGATAATAATTTTTTATTCCCTCTGTATTACCAATAGCAAAAACAGAGAAGCCTAAAAACCAACTTTGAGTAAATACCATTTTATACGCCTTAAAACATCTTGCTTGTTCATTACCATCTTCTATATTGGATGGTTCCGGGTTCCAGGGCTCTTTGGATGCAAAATCTCTTCTTGGGAATCCTAATTCTCCAAAAAATATAGGTTTATTCCACTTTTCATGTAATTCATTTAATTCATCAACAATTCTTTGCCCTCTTCCATTTATCGTTGTTGCGTATAAACTATTTTTTATGTAATCTACATTGTTAACAGCATTTGGGGTAATCTCAAAATATGCTGCTACTGATATATAATCTACCTTAGAAAAAATCTTATTATTTAATTTATCATTAAACTTTTTTTTCGATTCTTTATCCCAAGTTGCAGTATACCACCAATTAGTTTTATATGTAATTAAACCTTTATATCTTGAACGGGAAAAATCTATTATATCACACCACTTATCACTATAATTCTCTAAATTCACAAAATTTGAAGCAATACATAAAGCATCCACTCTTTTGGGTACTGCTACCTCATCTATAATTTTGCCTACAACTTGATTTTTCCAAACATAGAAGAACTTATTTATATCTTTAGGCTGCATTTTTGTTTCATAATCTTGTCCTTTATTTATCCAAGGGTAGGGTTCTAATATAACATTTATATTCCTCTTATTTAATTTATCTATAATAATTTTAGCCTTTTCAATACTTTTTTTATTTACCGATATGGAATTAGCACTTAAATCTGATATATCAACCTCGATTGGAACATTTACAGTATTTAATTTCATACTGTCTACATCTTTGAGTGTTTGATCAACTGTATAATCTACAGATAAGTTTCCTGACTTTATTTTTGTCTTAAAGAATGAATTAAGAGTTTTTCCATGAATTATATTTAATACCTTTGATTCATAAGCTCTAAATAATTCAGAATTTTTATTACTCAATATTGCTCCCACTATTATTACAACAAGTACTCCTGCTAGTAATTTTATTCCAGCTTTTTTCTTAAACAATTATTTTCTACCTCACAATCAGTTATAGCCTTCTTAATTCTTCAATTTTGTAATTATATTCTCCTTTAAGAATAACACTAATTACATTCAGTATTTTATTTTTATCCTCTGGTAAAGTTCCACCCACATCAGCATAATTAGAAGCATGATTACTCCTAAAAATACATTTTCCTTTTACATCTATGTTTTCAATTAGCTTTTTCATTTCAAGCATATTTTCTTCGGGTTTTAAAATTTGAAATTTTCCTTCCCTTATTTTTTCTTCTAACTCTGTTTTTCTTTGAATCATAAGTGTTAAAATCCCTACATAATCAGGATTTATTGAATTTATAACTTTTGCAGATTCTATTGCATTTTCGTTTATGTCATTTCGACCACCTATACCGGATATGAGAGTTACGGATAATTTGATACCACTTTTTTTAATCTTCTGACCCGCTTCTACTATATTATTTGAAGTAACTCCTTTATGTATTTCTCTAAGCACTTTATCACTGCCACTTTCTATTCCCATATAAATCATACCAATTCCAACTTTTTTTAATTCTAATAAATCTTCATATTTCTTATTTAAAACATCTCTAGGAGCTGCATACATTCCAACTCTTTTGCACTCCGGGAATAGTTCTTTTATCTTTAATAATATTTCTTTTAAAATCTTTGTCTCAACTACAAGCGCATCACCATCTGCTAAAAATATTCTGTTGACTCTAGAATATACCTTTCTCATTTCATATAAATCCTCAAATATTTCCTTTATGCTTCTTATCCTGAATTGTTTTCCTTTATACATACTACAAAAACTGCACTTATTATGAAAACATCCTATGGTAACTTGTATTATTAAACTATAAGCCTCACTAGGAGGTCTATAGACAATTCCTTCATACTGCATTTGCTTCCTTCCCTTCTATATAAAACCCAAATTATTCAAAGCATTATATATTCCATCCTTATCAGCGCTATCTGTTACCATATCTGCTTCTTTTTTCACTTCCTCTACTGCATTACCCATAGCTATACCTAGGTCTACCTTCTTAAGCATAGTAACATCATTTTTTCCATCACCAAAAGCTACAGTATCTTTCATATCTCTTTTAATATATTTAACAAGATATTCTATACCCTTAGCTTTATCCCAATCTTTAAATGATACATCAGCCGATAAATGTGGTTCGTGAGTATTAAATATCAATTTATCCTGAAAATATTCAACACATTTTCTCAAGTGTTCTCTGTTTTTAAAAAACACATCTATATTATTCGCCTTAATTTCCTTAAGGTTCCAGTTTTCTAAAATATACGGTTCTTCATTTTTATAAAATCTATTCATTTGACAAACTGTAGCTTTATCCATATTATATGCGTAACCATTATATGCACCACTAAAACTTACACCCATGTCTAATTTCAAAAACTCTTCTTTCAAAAATTCTATTGTCTCTACATCAATAAGTCTATTGTAAATACATCTATTTTTATACACAATGAATGTACCATTGCAGCCAATATATCCATCAATCATTCCCTTAAATTCTTGAATTATAAATTTGGCTGGTCTTCCACTACAAATAAATACTTCATGTTTATTTTCCCTAAGCCTATTTAGTGCCTCTTTAGTGCTATCGAGCACTATATATTCATTATTGCTGTGAACTATCAAAGTACCATCAATATCGAAGAAAAATATTCTTTTATTCATTAAAAGCCTCCTATAATTTTATGACTATATCTTTTACAATAGATTTATTACTTATATTATATCCTTTTTAAGAACTTCATGTAGTACATAATTATATATAATAAATTATTACTTTACAATCCTCATAAAAATATTATAAAATTTATTAAAAGGCAGGTGTTTATATTGAACAATATAGGACTTATATTAGAAGGTGGCGGCATGCGTGGAGTATATACTGCCGGTGTTCTTGATTACTTTATGGACAAAAACTTATATTTCCCTTACGTTAGCGGTGTATCCATGGGCGCTTGTAACGCAGCTTCCTATATATCTAAACAAAGAGGAAGAACAAAATCTGTTACTGTAGACTTAGCTAATGATTCAAGATATATAAGCGTTAAAAACATCATTAAATACAAATCTATATTTGGTATGGATTTTATATTTGATGAAGTACCAAATAAACTAGTTCCTTTTGATTTTAACACTTTTTCAACCTCTTCACAAAAACTTGTTATAGGTGCTACAGATTGCTTTACTGGAAAAGAAGTTTACTTTACTAATTCTTCTTCTAATGAAATTTTAAACATAATAAGAGCTTCAAGTAGTTTACCTTTCATTTCTAACCCAGTAAAAATAAATAATTATATCCTTATGGATGGAGGTATAGCTGATCCCATACCTGTGAAAAAATCTATAAGTGACGGAAATACTAAAAATGTTCTCATACTCACAAGAGAACCTAAATACATAAAAAAACCTTTTAACCATAATTGGATACTTTCAAAAAAATATTCAAATTTTAAAGGGCTTTGCTCATCAATTTTAAACAGACATAGACTATACAATGAAACCTTAGATTATATTAACGATTTAGAAAAACAAGGCAAAGTTTTCATTATACGCCCTAGCTTGCCTCCAAATGTAAAACGCATTGAAAAGAACAAATCTAGATTAAACAATCTGTACCTTCAAGGCTATAAAGATGCAGAAAAAAATTACACTAGCTTACTAAATTTTTTAAATTCATAGTCCTTTAAGATGTTGTAAACAACTTTTACAACATCTTATTTTTTTATAAATTCTTTTAAAATTTCAGTATTGCCATTCCCAATAATTTAAATGCGCTTTGAATATAAATTTCAATTAAGGTTAAAATAATCCAATGTAGTTATAATCTTTTTAAAGGAGGCTTACTTATGAAAATAGGTTTTCCAAAAGGTCTTTTATATTGCGATTACTCCCCTTTCTTCAGTACTTTTTTTACCGAATTGGGATGTTCTGTTGTAAGTTCACCGGATACAAATAAGACTATTTTAGATTTAGGTGTTAAGCATTGTATTGATGAAGCTTGCCTTCCAATAAAGATATTTCATGGTCATGTAGCATATTTAAAAGATCAATGTGATTACATATTTATCCCCAGATTTATGTCAATTAGCACTAATGAATCAATATGCCCAAAATTCTGTGGACTTCCTGAAATGATTGAAAACAATATAAAAGATTTACCCAAAATTATATCCTATCCAATCTATATGGATAATGAAAAAAACTTTATGAAATTTATAAAAAAGTGTGGTCACCACTTTACAATGAATAGTTTTAAAATTCAAAAAGCTTATTTAAAAGCTAAAAATGCTCAAGAGGATTTTATTTCTAAAAAGACTACTCATAAAATACATAATATAAAGGTAGCCTTAGCTGGTCATCCCTATAATCTATATGATTCTTATATAAACCTAAATCTAATAGAAAAACTCGATAAATTAAATATAAGCGTATTAACTGAAAAGAATATAGATGAAAGTCTCATCAATAAACAAATGACACACCTATTTAAAAAACCTTTTTGGACCTTTGCTAGAAAATCATATGGATTTTCAACATTTTGCGCTAAAAACCATCTTGTTGATGGCATTATATACGTTTCGTCCTTTGCCTGTGGTATAGATTCTGTAGTACTCGAATTAATAAAAAAGGAAGTGGAAAACTTTCCTATATTGGTGCTTAAAATTGATGAACAAACTGGGGAAGCTGGCTTTAATACAAGACTTGAAGCTTTCTCTGATATGCTAGAAAGGAGATACAATTTTAATGAAAATAACATTTCCTAATTTAGGTAATACTATTTATGCTGCAAAAGCAGTTTTTGATAATCTAGGAATAGATTATGTTCTTCCTGAGGCTAGCAGTAAAAAATGCCTTGAACTAGGCTCCCTTTATTCCTCAGAAGATATTTGTCTTCCTTTTAAAATAATGCTAGGAGCCTACATAGATTGTATAAAACGAGGTGCCGATACCATACTCTTAACAGGGAGTTGTGGTCCTTGTAGATTTGGCGAATATTGTGAACTTCAAATGAATCTATTAAATAAATTGGGTCATAACATAGATTTTATAGTATTAGATAGGCCTTCTGCCATTGGTAAAACTGAGTTTTCAAACAGATTAAAGAAGATATCTAATGAAAGTCATGTTAGTAATTATAAAAAGTTTAAAACACTATATTTAGCTTATAAAATTATAAATTTGATTGATTATATTGAAAAAAGTGCTCGTTTTAAAGCAGGTTTTGAATTAAAAAAAGGTGAATGTAAAAGAATACTAGAGTCTTGTAAAAAATCAGCCATAAAATGTAATACAGCTGAATCTATGTTTGATATTCTCATTAAGTATAAGCATATGATAAATCATGTTCCTATAGATGTAAATAAAAAACCATTGAAAATATCAATAATAGGTGAAATTTACACAATACTCGAACCGTTTTCCAACTTTTATATTGAAAACAAATTAATGGATTTAGGAATATCAACAACAAAAACTTTAACTCCAAGCTGGTGGTTTAAAGATGCTATTTTATCTTATTTAAAACTAAACTCTCTAAATTTAAAATTTAATTCGAGAAAATATCTTCCTTACTACATAGGCGGACATGGTAGAGAATGTATAGGTGAGGCTGTCATTGCAAGTAATTCAGGCTTTGATGGTGCAGTACAGCTATTTCCTATGGGCTGCATGCCAGAAATTGTATCCAAATCAATATTACCTACAATATCAAAAGATAAAGACTTTCCAATATTGTCATTAATTATAGATGAAATGACAGGTGATACTGGTTATATGACAAGGATTGAAGCATTTATAGATTTACTAGAAAGGAGAAAAGATAGATGTATTATATAGGTGTTGATGTTGGTTCTGTAAGTACCGATATAGTTATGTTAAACGAAAATATGGAGGTTATAGATAGTTTATATTTGCGAACTAAAGGTAGACCAATAAGCGCTATTAAAGAAGGCTTCAAATTTTTAAGCACCAAATATACTGATGATGAAATACTTGGTGTTGGAACCACTGGCAGTGGAAGAGAGATAGCTTCTTATGTTCTCGGTGCAGATGCTGTAAAAAACGAAATAACTGCTCATGCAGTTGCTGCATTAAATATAAATAAAAATGTAAAAACCATAATTGAAATAGGCGGACAGGATTCAAAAATTATAATACTAAAAGATGGAATAGTTACTGATTTTGCTATGAATACCGTTTGCGCTGCTGGAACAGGTTCATTTCTTGATAGGCAAGCAGAACGATTGGATATTCCTATAGAAGACTTTGGTAAATATGCTCTTAAAGCAACTTGTTCTGTACGTATTGCTGGAAGATGCGCAGTTTTTGCAGAATCCGATATGATACATAAACAACAATTAGGCTATAGGGAAGAAGATATAATAAAAGGATTATGTGATGCTCTTGTTAGAAACTATTTAAGTAATGTTGGTAAAGGCAAAGAAATACTTCCAGAAATTTTTTTTCAGGGTGGTGTAGCTTCAAATATAGGAATGAAGACTTCTTTTGAACATTACTTAGGTCTAAAAATTACAATTCCACCACACCATAAGGTTATGGGTGCTATTGGTGCTGCCTTAATAGCTAAAGAAACCTTATTAAAACAAAAAAAGCATACAAATTTCAATGGATTTTCTCTATCTAATACAGATTTTAACTCTCAAAGCTTTGAATGTAAAGGCTGTTCAAATAGGTGCGAGATAGTACAAATTAAAAATAATAATTCCATAATAGGTGCTTTTGGTGATAGGTGTGGTAAATGGAGTAAACGTAATGCTGTATAGAAACTTTAATCACATTTAAAATTAACAAAATAATTAGAAATTATTTTGTTAATTTTAGTTCTATATTGTATAATAACATATATATTATACAATATAGATTCTTTTATAGTACTAAGGGTGGTTGATTTTATGAGAAAAAAAATTGAACAAAGAAAATTTAAAAGAACAGATTACAAATATAACATAGACTCTTATATACTAAATGGAGAACTTCAATATGAACAAGTTGAAATCCTTGATATAAGTGAATCTGGGGCAAGGATTCATGTTCCTAAGCGTCTTAATATTAATGACAAAATCACTTTTAATTTTAAGATGGGTTCTTTAAATGTAACCTGCAATGCAACAATTGTTTGGGGTACTAGTGATTTAACTGATGGATTTATAAACGGTTGTAAATTTGATCTTATTGCTACGGATAAACGTCTATTAAAACTCTTTATAGACTCACTCTATAACAAAAAATTTATTTCTTATTATAAAGACAAACAAACTTATATAGTACCTAATATGTATTGTACATTAAACATTTCAAATACTGATATATATAGAATATTTCAATATTCTACTTACCAATTAGGTACTCTAAAAAAGCTCAATAACAAATATGATTTATGTATTCATAATAACTTAGTTAACAGACTAAATGATTACCTCAATAAAAATTTAGATTTCTTTATAGTAAGCATATATGAATATGCTCAATTTAATAAAATAATCGATTTTTGTGTATTAAGTCTTCAATATAATGAAGAAAACATAGCCGCACTTAGATTACGTGAATTAGATTTATCTGATTTAGAAAATGAAAGTGCAGAAAAATACAGGAGTGATTTTGAAGTATTTTCTGAAGACATAAAATTAGGAATTTTAGATGAAATAGCTAAATCCTTAAGTTCAAAAAACTTAAACGATATAGATACGATTTAGTATTAAAGTATAAAATTCTTGAAATAAGTTGAATTTAGTAATATTATATATATAGAGAAACTAAGTTAAATACTATATTAAAAACTATTTTTAGCTTCAGTTTCGTTATATAATTATATTCTTGAGTTAAAATATACATATAATATATGTATATTTTTTATGTGGAAATCAATATACATATGCTTAAATTGATTTTTCATTTATACACAAAATTTAAGATAGTGGGTGTTTATTAATGAGTAGTAAGATTTTAACAGAATCAGGAAAGAAAAAGCTTGAAGAAGAACTTGAATACCTAAAAACCGTTAAAAGAGCTGAAATTAAAGAGGCTTTAAAATTTGCTCGTTCTCAAGGTGATTTAAGCGAAAATGCTGATTATAGTGCAGCAAAAGATGATCAATCAATAAATGAAACAAGAATTCAAGAAATCGAAGATATACTAAAAACTTCTACAGTAGTTGAGAGCTCTGAAAATGAAAATATATTTGATTTAAACAAAAAGGCATTGGTTAAATTTTGTGATACTGACGAAACAGAAGAAGTTACATTAGTAAGTTCTGTTGAGGCAGATATTAAAAACATGAAGGTAAGTATAGATTCTCCTCTTGGAAAAGCTTTATATAAATCAGAACTAAATAAAAGAACTGTTGTCCAATCACCTGATGGTAATTACGAAGTTGAAGTTATTAAAATTTTATAAAAAAAAATAGCTTAAATGATTTATCATTTAAGCTATTTTTTTATTTTGAAAAAGATTTAAGCAAATTATGATTTAATAAATCATCTGAATACTCTAATTGAGTAGTAGCTGCCTCTTTCTTTTTCTTAAGTTCAGGGGTTTCCTTTATTTTCTTACCTGTCTTTATATCATAATACGTATTAGTCCAAGACACATAAAATACATTACCATCTGTAAATGATCCATTTCTAAATGTAACATTTGTGCTATCACCATCATTTACATTTAATATGTCTCGTCCAAACATATATTTATTATCAATATTATACATATTTGCTATTGTAGGATATAAATCCATTTGACCCGAATAAGTATGATTGACACCTTTATGATTATCATCTGGGAAATGAATAAACATAGGTACCTTTTGATATTCATACCAAGTAAGATCTGTAGGATCTTTTATTCCTTCAAAACTATAAAGTTGATTTATATTTTCCTTTGGTATAGCAAAGTGATCTCCATATAAAACAATTATAGAGTTTTTCGTTATTCCTTCTTTATCAAGTTTGTCCAGGAATTTACCTAATTCTTCATCTGTATAGTGTATACCTTCCAAGTAATTTCCTAAAAGAGTGCTCTTATACTCACCAACATCTAATTTATCAGTAGTATATTTTTCATAACCATCCGTGTCATTAAATGGATAATGGCTACTTAAAGTTATAAGGAACGAAAAATATGGCTGCTTAAAAGTTTGCATTTTTTCTAAAGACTGATTTAAAAACGACTCATCACTTAATCCCATACCAACTGTTTGATTATTTTTATAGCTAGTTTGACCATAAAAATCATCAAATTTTTCTGATTTGTACATTACATTTCTATTCCAAAAACCTTCACTATATCCATGAAGTGCTGCTGTATAATATCCCTTTTCCCCTAAAGCTTTGGGAATGGAATCAAAGGTATTACCCGCATATGTATAATATGCAGCTCCTGATTGTGCAGGATATAAGGAATTTAACGACATAAATTCAGCATCAGAAGTATTTCCTTGAGCAACTTGATAAAAATAATTATCAAAATACAAACTTTTATTTACCCACTTATTTAAATTAGGTGTTATTTCTTTTCCATTTATACTTTTATTTACTACAAATCCCTGAAGTGCCTCTACTTGAATCATTATTAGATTCTTTCCTGATCCTTCTGATTTAAACTTAATGCCACCAATGGAATTATTATTTTCAAGATAATTACTTATTGCGCTTTTTCTTTTTTCTGGTAACTTTTTAGAATTTTTAACTTTTGTACTTGTAAAATTATACGCATCTACTACATGGAAATTTAAATTTCCAATCATCTTTGTTAAATAAATTCTATTGCTCATTGCAGTAAGCAGCGTTGGTTGTTCAACATTAACTTCATGAAATACCTTTATATCTAATCCTACTCCTAAAGCGAGTATAATCAAAAATAAGATTACTCTAAATTTTAGCTTTATACTGTTTTTATTTATACTTTTAAAATAAATAAAAACTGGTACAAGTATGATAATATCTAATAAATATAAAAAGTCCTTAATGCTTAAAACATCTGCCACACTTGATTTTACTCCTACCAATAATTTGGCCGTTTGTACAGCAGAAACTGTTATAATATCCTTATTATATCTAAAATAAGCTATATCAGATATGAGAATGAGGCTTATTATCAAATCAATTATAATAAGATATGCTGTTCTTCTTTTTCCTTTGAATAAAAAAGAAAAGCTAAATATCACTAAAAGCGATGCAAATATTGGTTTTGTAACTGAGGAATCAAAGTACTCTGGCGAAATTTCTCTACCATAAGTAACTAATTTTAAAAATAAAATTATAAAAAACAATATAATATCGATATAATTTAATATTTTTAATGGTATTCTTCTTGTTTCATTCGATACGTAATCTCTATTTACTACGGAAAATCTCATTTATTCATCTCTTTTCTAATTTAAAAAATATGACAACACTTTATAAATATAATATAAAAAAATTAATAATACATAAATAACTTATTAACTTTCAATAAATTATTTATGTATTATATTAAATATAAAGGTTACTTTTTTAACTTTGCATTGTCATGAAACCTTTACTTCAAAAACATCAAGTACAAACATAAATAGCGGTATACCTAGTAATAATCCCCAAGTTCCCATAAAATCACCTGAAACAATGAGTATTATAAAAGTAAAAAATATTGGTATTTTGGTTTTGGATGACATTAATTTAGGGTTTAAGAAATAACTCTCTATACAATGTATAACTATGACCATAAGTATTACATATATTACCTCTGTAAATCCATTAATATTAAATGCAATAAGTGACAACGGTACAAGTGAAATTATTACACCTGCTACTGGTATAAGACTCAACACAAATATCATAACACCTAAAGTCATTAAATTAGGGAAACCCATAATTGCAAGCGCGATGGATGATAATATCGCATTAACCATAGCTATAAGTATTTGAGCTTTTATAACTTTACCAAAGGAATTCAAAAAATTATTTCCGTAATAAACGAAATATCCGTACATAGTAGCTAGTTTACTCTTCTCAAATTTTTTTCCGAATTTTTTTATTGTTTTTTTCTCAAGTACGAAAAATAAACTCAATACAAATGCTAAAAATAAATTTAAACTTACCTTTCCAAAACTCTTAGCAAACTCTATTACATAACTTAACCCCTGCTTAGTGTAAGACCCTATATCAAACTTATCAAGCATTGGTTGTATGTATTTACCTAGTGCACCAAAATCACTATCATTTACAGTATTATATACATCAGTTGCTTGATTTACAATATTAGTAGTTTCTCTAATTATTATAGGAACATAATTATAGAATACTAAAACTATTACTGCTATTATAATTATATATAAAATCACAGCAACTAATCCTTCTTTTACTTTTACAAACTTACTGAGTTTTGATACAATAAATCCGTGGAGGCTGCTTATCAAATATGTAATTAAAAATGTCAATAAAATAAAATTCATTATTGACCTACAAAAATAAAAGAATGCAGCTAACAATACTAAAAAAGCTCCCCTTTTAAAGGATTCTTTATGAAAAAGCTCTATAATATAACTCAATTTGTACCCTCCTTTTATAAAGTATAGTTTACTATGAAACTTACTTTATTTCAATGTTATAAATTTCAATTCTAAACAACTATTTTACAAAATTGTCACACAGCTGTCACACTCCCAGTTTATTATTAAAGCATAGAAAACAGAAACAATTTAGGAGGTAACGATAATGGACAATTTAAATGGTTCTTCAAATAATATAAACGAAAATGATAATACAATTGAAATGGATAATAATGATACTAATTTAAATACAAATGTACCTGTTCAATATAACCCAGAAAATAATAACAAAACAAAAAAACCCTTCAATAAAAAAATTGCATCTTACATAGCAGTAGGTTTAACCTGTGCTATACTCGGAGGTGGTATATCAACTGGTTCAGCTCTATACCTTCTCCCTAAATCAAACTTCTTCAAGAAAACACCGTTATATAAAACACTTGCTAACAGCGGAACTTCTTCCTTAGGCTACATTAATGCTTCAGCTACTTCGGCAAAAACCTCTACTTCAAATGGAAGCGGATTAACAGTATCTCAGATTGTAAAAAAAGTTAGTCCAGCAGTAGTTGGTGTGTCTACAAAAACAACTGTAACTCAAAATGATTATAATTCCTTCTTTGGCTCAGGTAACGGTGGTAATTCTACTCAAGAAGGAATGGGATCAGGAATAATATTCAATAACGATGGCTACATTTTAACAAATTATCACGTTATAAAAGGTGCTGATAAAATATCTGTCATCTTAAGTAATAAAAAAGAAGTCTCTGCTAAAGTAGTAAACTACGATGAAGCTAATGATATAGCTGTAATAAAAATGACTGGAAGCTTTACAGTTCCTGGTGTTGCAGAACTTGGAAGTTCAAGTTCCTTAAATGTTGGTGATTCAGTAGTTGCTATAGGAAATCCTTTAGGAAAAGAATTTTTAGGAACAGTTACTACTGGTGTTGTAAGTGCTGTTAATCGTGAAGTAAGCGTAAGTGAAGGTCAAAAGCAAACATATATCCAGACAGATGCAGCTATAAATCCTGGAAACAGTGGTGGTCCTTTAGTAAATTCATTTGGTCAAGTAGTTGGTATAAATTCTGCAAAAATAAGTGAGAGTGGTGTAGAGGGTATCGGGTTCTCTATTCCAATAGATAGTGTAAAGAGTAAAATTCAAAATCTTTCTAAGCCAATATTAATGCTTGGTATAAGTGGTGAAGCTGTAGACAAAAATACTGCACAAGACCACGATATACCTCAAGGTGTATATATTGAACAAGTACAAGACTTTAGTTCTGCCCAAAAAGCAGGTCTTCAGGTTGGAGACGTAATAACAAAATTTGATGGCAAAAAAGTAGCTTCTACAAACGATATCGATTCAATAAAATCAAAGCATAATGCAGGTGATACCGTTGATGTAGAAGTTTATAGAGATGATGCTTATAAGACTCTTTCATTAAAATTATCTGATAAATAACTCAACATAAATTTAATGTAAAATAAAATTTAACTCCATCTTTAATATTTAGAACTCCATAGCTTCCATTGTGGAGTTCTATTATGTTTTTAACTATTGAAAGACCTAAGCCAGTACCTCCAACTTTTCTATTCCTAGATTTATCTGTTTTATAAAACTTATCCCATATTTTATCTATTTCACTATCTTCTATGTATTCTCCATCATTTATAACTTCTACTGTAATTTTACTCTTATCCTTAACTATATTTACATATATTTTAGCCTTTGCATATTTCAATGCATTATTAAGTAAATTTGTAAAAACCTGTTCTAATCTATATTGATCCCCACTTACTACTCCATTCACTATATTTATATTAATCTCTATTTTCTTTTCATCTAATATAGCATAGTATTTTTTACAACACTTAAACACCATCTCTCCTATATCAAATTCTCCAATTGTAAGCTTAAAATTCCCACTTTCTAATTGTGATAAATCAAGCATGTCTGACACAAGATTTCCCATTCTAGCAGCTTCATCTATAATTACATCTATATAATAATCTTTTTCTTCTTGTGTTCCAACTACATTATCCTTAAGTCCCTCTGCATATCCTTCTATTATTCCTATCGGAGTTTTTAGTTCATGAGAGACACCTGCTACAAATTCTTTTCTCATTTTTTCAAGTTCTTTTTCCTTTTCTATATCCTTTTTAAGCTGTCTATTTGCTTCTTTTAATGAGTTCATTGACTTATTCAAATTCTCGGCTAAGAAATTCAAGCTTTTTCCCAGATATCCAATTTCGTCTTCAGATGTAACACTGCACTTTTCACTAAAATCTAATTCTGCCATCTTAGAAGCTGTTTTATTTATTCTTTTTAAAGGATTAGTAATCATTTTGGAATATATAAAAGCTAAAATAATTACAACCACTACAGCACTAAAGAATATATAACTAAAAAATTCTCTCATTACTGAAGATGCCTCTGTAATTGATTGAAACGAAGATATTGCGAAAATAATATCATTGTTTGCCCCTGGGACTACACAAACTATGTTTTTCACATTATATGTCTTACTTTGAAAAACATACGTCTCACTTTTTCCTGTTCTTCTCATGCTTAAAAAATCTGCTGGATTAGAAACCCAAGTATGCATTATGTCTTTAATTATATTTATCTCAGAAGAATTATCTCCATTACTATTTTCAAAATACTTTAAATTTCCATAGCTATTAAGTATTGCTACCTTACAATTATTTTTTTGTTCAAACTCCTTTATTATACTGCTCATATCATCATATTCATTACTATTATTAGCGTTGTATTGTTTTTTTAGTTCGCTAGTTGAAGACTCAAGACTTTGCATTTTTTTATTTTGATAGAACTTGCCAAAAAGTGCGCTTTGAAAAATAAGTATTGCCAATATAAAAAAAACATAAAAAGTCAAGGTTATAACAAACAATTTAGTTGTTATACTGTTCTTTATTTTCATTTTTTCACCTCAAATTTATATCCACATCCTCTAACTGTAGCTATAAGATATGCCTTATCTTGAAGTTTTTCTCTGAGTCTTTTTACATGCGTATCTACCGTTCTAAGATCACCATAATAATCATCTCCCCATACATTATCTAGAATTTTATCTCGTGTAAGAGTTATACCTTTGTTTCTAGAAAAATATATAAGAAGATCATATTCCTTTGGCGAAAGATAAATCTCCTTACCTTCAATAGTAACTTCATGAGAAAGAGTATCAATTTTAAGTCCATCAAAGTCCTGAACCTTTGGTTTTTCGTTTGCTTGTATTCTTTTTAAGAGAACCTTCACCTTAGCAGTAAGTATCTTAGGGCTAAATGGTTTGGTAATATAATCATCTGCCCCTAGTTCATACCCCAAGAGTTTATCATCCTCTTCACTTTTTGCTGTTAACATTATTATTGGGACCTCTGATTTTTCCCTTATATGTGTACATACACTCCATCCATCCAAAAGCGGAAGCATTATATCTAAAATAACCAGTGAAACAGCGTTTTTATTAAATATATCTAAAGCCATTCTACCATCAGCTGCTTCAAGCACATTATAATTTTCTCTTACTAAATAAGCCTTTATAAGCTCTCTCATTCTATCTTCATCTTCTACTATAAGAATACTCTCAGACATTGTATCTCTCCCCTTATTTTTAATCACACCACTATTTTTCTTCTATAGTACTATTATCTTCACTTTTAATTTTTATCTTTTCTTTTTTTAGTATCATTGCAGAACAAACAGCTGTAAGTGGTATTGTAAATATAAGTCCAATACTACCAGCTAAGGTTTTTACAAGTTCAGAGGCTATTACATCTTGATTTATAATTCTGTATATTGGAAGATCATAAGAAGAAATCCATATCATAACATACATAGCTCCGCCTGCATAAGCTAAAATAAGTGTATTTGCCATAGTTCCCATCATGTCTCTTCCTACATTCATTCCTGATTTTATAAGTTCTATAACTGTAGCCTCTTTATGTGTTTCATGAAGTTCATTAATTGATGATGCTATAGACATACCTATATCCATTACAGCACCAAGCGCACCCATTAGTATTCCTGCAAACAATAAGCCGCTAAAGTTAAAACTTGTATTTTGAGAAATATAAATTATCATCTGTTCTTCTTCATCTGTTAATCCAGATAGCCTAAGTGTAAGTATACTGAAGGTAGCAATCAATGCTGATAATATAAGACCTCCACTGGTACCTATTATAGCCGCAAGTGTTTTTTTATTTTTTCCACTTATTATTATAAGATTTATAGTACTTACAATTATACAAATTACAATTGATACTACGGTAGGATTAAAGCCGGCAATTATAAGAGGAATCATCACTTTCAATACTGCAAATGCTGTTATAGCAAGTGCAATAACTGATTTAATTCCTTTTTTTCCTCCAACTACACAGAGTAATATTACAAATGCAATCATAAGTCCATAAACAAATTTATATCTTACTACATCATATATGTATGCACTACTTATATTTCCTTTGCTATCCTCATCTATGTTAATTAATACCTCATCACCCTTTTTCGTAAGAGTTTCATGAGCGGTTTTTTCATTAACTAAATTTTCAAGCCTTATTATCTTACCTTTATAATCTCCATTTAATATTTTAACCAAAACATAGGATCTATTTAAAGAATTTTTATTCTTCTTTGATTTTTTGTTCTCTGGTACATTTATTACATTCTTTTTAGTTGTATTCTTTTTACTATTTGCAGCTAATTCCTGTATTACTCTACCGTGTATAACTGTATCTGATTTATTGTTATCACTAAGGCAAAAATGCCATATTGAAATAAGTGCAATAAATATAGCTATAGCTACTGACCATATTATTATTTTTTTCTTGGTCATAACTCCATCCCCTTTTTATAATAAACTTCTAAGCATTTTAAATATATCACAGCTTAACATAATAAAAAAAGTGATTTTTTAAATGTTAATCATATGTTAAAATTATTACTATATAAAACATTGTGTAAAAAGAATAGAGGAATGTTACATGAGCAAATTAAATTTTAAAGGCAGTGTTATGCTGAACCCAACTCCTGTAGTATTAGTCACTTCAAAAAATACAGCAGGAAAACTCAATATTTTTACTGTTGGCTGGGTTAGCACTGTATGTACTAAGGATCCTATAATTGCTATGGGAATAAGACCCGAAAGACTCTCATATGAGTATATTAAAGAAAGTAGTGAATGTGTTATAAATTTACCAACTACAAGCATGGTTAAAATTGTTGATTACTGCGGTGTTGTCTCTGGAAAAAAAGAAAATAAAATAGAGCATTTTAATTTACCTTTAAGTGAAGGCGCAGCTATATCAACTCCATCTTTAGAAAATTGTCCTGTTGCCTTGGAATGTAAAGTCAAATCAATTACACCTCTCGGCACACATGACTTATTTTTACTTCAAGTATTAAACGTAAAAATAGATGAAGCCTTATTAGATGAAAACAACAAAATATGCTTCAATAAAGCAAACCTCATTTGTTATAACCATGGAGAGTATTATGGTCTAACAGAAAAAGCCTTAGGTTCTTTTGGATTCTCAGTTAGAAAGAAAAAGAAAATGAAAAAAGCACACAAGAAGAAAAAGGACTAGAAAAAGTCCCTTTTCTTAATCCATTTCTTCTATATACTCACTTGGAATACTATCCGCAAGCCAAATATTATCATTTCCTGTATAAAATTTCACTCCAGCCTTCCATGCACAGTATGAGTCTATTTTAAGGATAACTGGCACATCATCATGTCGTTTTCCTACCTCCATGGCAGTTTCAAAATCTAATGAAAGATGTACATACTGTCTTTCCTTAGGAAGTAGTCCCTCTTTTTTTATTGAATTTACGAATCGTCTTGCTGTTCCATGATATAATAATCTTGGCGGCTCTTTTTCTTCTTTTTTTATTTTTTTTGACACAGAATGTCCATATAGAGCTCTTATCTTGTCACCTATTATTTCATATCTTTTTTTCTCTGAACTCTTAATCATTTCTTTTAAATCATTTTCCTTAACTTTTTTCCACTTGCTATGTTTTTTTAAAGCTTCTAAAAGATCTAATTTTTTTACAAATCCACTATCATCAAGTTCTAAACCATATTTAAATGGATTATGTCTTAATGCATATGCAACTTCTTTACTTAACTCTTTATAGTCCATGCTCTATCCCCCCAAACCATAATTAAACCTATTCCATATAAAGTTTTGTACTAAAACAACATAAACATAAATATTTATATTGATATATTTACCATTTATTATAACATAAGGTTTCCTAAGGTCAACTTATAATAAAATTTACTTTTCCATAACCTTAATTTAATAATAATTTCATAAAATAATATAGATAGCTTACCTAAATTTATTTTTAAAAGGGAGATATTGATATGTTCTTATTCATAAGAAAATTAGATAATTTCATAATTTCTCGCTTAACCTTTAGATCCAATAGACGTTTTCTAGATAAAATTATGATCTTTTCCTCATATTTGGGTAACGGAGGAGCAGTATGGCTACTTATATCAGCTTTTCTTATTGCATATGAACCCTATAGAATTGCAGGCATAAGTGTTTTATTATCATTGATAGTTAGTTCAATTGTAGGTGAAGGCATAATCAAACATTATGTGAAAAGGATTCGTCCTTTTAAGGCTAATTCCAGCATAAATATTTTAATTACAAAACCTTTATCTTACTCTTTTCCATCAGGTCATACTTTTTCATCCTTCGCTGCTGCAAATATGCTTCACTTTTATTTTAATAATTTAGGAATTATTTTTTTTATATTAGCAACTATGATTGCAATTTCAAGGGTATACCTTTGCGTACACTATACAACGGATATAATTGCTGGTTTCATCCTTGGAATTACCTTATCACAGATTCTTTTTACTTTAATAAATTATATTTTTATATACTGTACTTAAATTAATTAAATATTGCCCTTAAAATCAAACTAAAAAGCATTATAAAAAAGAGTATTATCATAGATATTTCAAAAAAGCCTAATATAAGTATTCCTATTCTAATTATATCAATAGCAAATGAATAATTTGATAAATTAAAAGCATCAATAAAATTCAATATAGCAATAAAAATAAATATAACACAAAATCCCCTTAAAATACCTCTTATGTCACCTTTGTCCGGTGACATACTTAAAACTATATATGCTGCTAATGCTAAAAAAGCAAAAAAGTGTACATTATAAGCGTTAGTTACACTAAAAAACACTTTGAGAAGCTCTTCATCAGCATTTTTTATTCCATTTAAAGTGTCAAAATCCAAAGTTAAAGAATTCGCATTTTTTGATACTACTACACAAAAATCATTAAACACATTCGGAATACTAATTTTCATTACAATAAAAGTCACTATAATTCCAAACAAAAAAGGCGTTAAGCCTATAAAAAAATCCCCTAATCTTTGATAGAAATTTTCATTCTTCTTAAAACATTTTACATATCCAAGTGTATTGTTTTTATCAGGCTCTTTAATTAATTTAACATCTTCTATATTATGAGCATATACAACAGCCATAAAAACATGCATAAGTTGATGAAAGGTGGAGCCCACTGCCCCCATTATCATTACAGCTTTACTTCCAATACTATTTTTAAGATTACTTACTATAATACTTCTAAATCCTCCCATAACAAAACTAAAACTAACTATTACAACTATAAAATATACAGCTTCAATTAAGGTTCTAATAAGTACAGCTATTTCTGTTATTGAGTATCTTTCCATTTTTACACACCTCTTATGACTTTAAAACTCTAAAAATCAAACTAATTAAAAATGTAATGCATGAAAATACTATTGCTACTGAAAGAAAACCTGTCATTAAAACATTATACTTAATCATTAATGCTCCTGATATATACTTAGATAATCCAACTACATTTACAACAAGTATAAGCATAAATATTGATACAAGTCCTACAAATGCTCCATTTACATCTGCTTTACTTAAAGATATATGTGAAGATATGCATATAGCTACAAGCAAAAATAAATAGAAATATGGATTTTTAAAATTAGAAAGAGCAAATATACTTTTTATAACTGCTATATTAGAAATTAAAACACCATGAACTGAATCACTGTTTAAAATATTTATACTCAAATTTTGTTTTAAGGTCATCATAAAATTATCAAATGCAACTGGGGTAGTCAATTTAAGAAGCGCCATTATTACAGTTATACCCCCAAATATTGGTGCAACGCCTATGAAGAAATTTCCTATTCTTTGATATACATTTGATGGATTATAAGTATGATTAACATATCCTAAGGTTCCTGTTTTATCTGGATTTTGAAGTAACTTTATATCCACAATTCTATGTCCAAATATAATAGCTATTAAGGCATGACTTAATTCATGAATTGGAGTTCCTATTAGTGCGGTTATCATAACAGCTTTCATTCCAAAACTTCTTTGTAAATTTGCTATGGTGTTATTTCTAAGAAAACCTAATATAAAACCAGCTACTATTATAATTCCTGTTAGATATATTGTTTCTATAAACGTTCTTATAATTAAATTTACTATTGGATTCATTTCTTCACTTCCTATTCGGTTATCTCTACTCTATTATTATCAACATCTAAAACTATACTTTCATAATATCCATCACCTGTCATTCGAGGTTCTCCTAGTATTTTATAATCATCCTGTCTAAGCTTTTCAGTAATTTCATTTACCTTCTCTTTGCTTCCTACTGAAATAGCTATATGTGTTAAACCAATATATTGCTCTACAGTATTGTTTAAATTATCTGGTATTGATGCCATACTCATTATTTCAAGTCTTGCAGTCTCATCAAATTTAATAAAATAGGATTCAAAATGTTTTTTCTCATTTATATACTTCTCTCCTGTAGTTCCATTAAAATACTTAATATAAAACTCTTTTAATTTTTCTATATCTCTAGTCCAAATTGCTACATGTTCAATTCTCATATCCATCCTCCTATATTTCTATTTACAAAATCTTAATTCTTTTAACTTAAATCACAGCATTAATTATACCATAACATAAGGTAGTTACAATTTACATTTTTTGAATATACGGTTAATTGTAATTCACAAAATAACATGATATACTAAGCATAAATATAAAAAATGTAATACGATGCTTTAGGCACCTAATTTTTAGGTTTAATAGGGAAATCGGTGAAAATCCGATGCAACCCCCGTTACTGTATACAGGTACAAAACCAATATCCACTGGACTTATTCTGGGAAGGATGGTAGAGGCTAAACTGTGAGTCAGGAGACCTACCTAAAGTATTATGGAACTTCGGAGGGAAGTAAAATCCATAAACATAATTATTATAAATATATGTTTGTATATGTATATGAATTGGCTCTCCGCAATGGCGGAGTTTTTTATTTTGCATATAAATTTAGCTCCTCTTTGAAGTCTTAATTAACTCATTTGAAGGGAGAACTCTCATGTATAAAAAAAGAAATACTTTAATTTCAACGTTACTTCTTATAATGATGCTTATACTAGCCTCATGTTCTAATGCTCAAAACGAAAATAATTCCTCAGCTAATAATTCCAATGTAAACAAAACCAATATAGCTTTAATAAACTACAATGGAAAGACCTATATTTCCTTAAAAGATGCTTTCAAAACCACTGGTGGAAATGTATCAATAAAAGGAAATAACGTTACCGCCACTAAAGACACGGATGTTATAAAATTATCTACAAATAATACTACAGCATATTTAAATTCTTCAAAAATATCAATGAGTGATTTACCCAAGGTAAAAAATAAAGATGTATATGTTTCAATGGACTTTTTAACAGATATACTTGATGCAAAAATAACCTATTCTGACGGTAAAGTAAGCCTCTTAGAAGAAGTACCTTTAAAATATACAAAAGCCTTTAAAATACAATACCTAAAAGGTGGATTTAAAAAAATTACTGACGGCAACAATAAAGTTATAATACTCGCACCAAAAGGAAAAGCTGTTCCTAATATATACAAAAATAATACAATAATAAACTATCCTACTTCTAATATACTTGTATCTTCTTCTACTGAAGCCGCATTACTTCGTCCACTTGATGAAATAAAAAGTATAAAAGCTGTGAATTTAAAAGAAGCTGAATGGGAAATAAATGATATAAAATCAGCACTTAAGGATAATAAAATAACCTATGTTGGAGATACCACTTCTCCTGATTACGAAAAAATTTCTTCTTTAAAACCAGATTTAGCTATTCTTTATGGTGGAAACTACGGTCTTAATAATATGATGAAAAAATTTGATGAACTTAAAATACCTTATGCCGCTGATAATGAATACTTAGAAGAAGATCCTCTTGGAAGATTAGAATGGATTAAATTTTTAGCTGCCTTTTATGATAAAGAAGATATAGCTGAAAAGTATTTTAATTCTGAAGTATCAAAGGTTAAGGCTATTGAAAATAAAATATCCTCACAAAAAAAGACGAAAGTTGCTTTTGGAATGGTTGATAACGGTAAAGTTTATGTTCCCGCTAAAGATTCATATGCTGCTAAAATGATTGCTTTAGCTGGTGGAGATTATGTTTTTAAGGATTTAAATACAAAAAGTGGGTACATAACTCTTGAAAATTTCTACGCAAAAGCAAAGGATGCTGATGTACTTATTTATTCCTCTTCAAAAGAATACACTCCATCCATTAAATCTGTATTAAATGAAGCTCCAGTACTAAAAGACACAAAACCTGTTAAGGATAAAAAGGTATGGTGCCTTGGACGGGATTATTATCAGGCTACAGACAAAACCTCTGAACTCATAGAAGACTTGTCATCAATATTTCATCCCGAAAGCTTTAAGGGTTACAAACAAAAACACTATTCACACTATTAATTTTAGGAGGCTCTTATGGATCTTAAGCCTAAAAGAAATACAAAAAATTTAGTTATTTTACTTCTATTATTTATAATTTTCTTTTTAACTTTTATATTTTCTATCAGCATGGGTTCACTTAAAATATCCTTTAATGAGGTTATTAAAATTCTCTTTAGAACTAGCTCTTTTAAAAGTGGCAACTATCAAATCGTATGGAATATCCGCTTTCCAAGAGCTGTTGGAGCACTTATAGGCGGTTCTGCCCTCTCCGTATCTGGACTATTACTTCAGGTATTATTTAAAAATCCAATAGTAGAACCCTATGTACTTGGAATTTCCTCTGGTGCAACCTTATTCGTAGCCTTAGTAATGCTTTCTGGTATAAGCTTTGGTTTTAATGCTGCTTCACCTTTTTTAGTATTTAGCGCTGCTCTAATTGGTTCAATTTTAATAATGCTTATAGTAATTTTGTTTGCAAATAAGGTTAAAAATGTAGTAACCTTACTTGTTATAGGTATTATGGTTGGTTACATATGTAGTGCTGTAACAAATGTACTATCAGCTTTTGCAGATAAACAGCAGCTTCAATTTTTTACAATGTGGACACTAGGCAGTTTTTCTGGTTTTACTCTAAAAAACATATACCTACTATTTTTTATTGGAGTACCAACACTTTTAGCTTCTTTTCTTATTATAAAGCCTTTAAACGCTTTTCTTTTAGGTGAGGCGTATGCTAAAAGTTTAGGAATAAAAATACAGTCATTTAGAACCATTGTCATTATTATTTCAAGTATTCTTTCAGCTATAGTAACAGCTTTTGCAGGACCTATTGCTTTTATAGGTCTTGCTGTGCCACATATAACCAGACTTATTTTCAAAAGCTCAAATAATATGTTTTTAATTCCTGGAACAATTCTTATGGGAGGAATAATAACCTCCTTATGTGATGTTATATCGCGAACGGTGCTTGCACCAACAGAACTCCCAATTAGTGCTGTAACTTCTTTTATAGGTGCTCCTATTGTAATATTTTTAATACTAAGGAGGAGAACCCTATCATGATATTATCCACTAAAGACTTAACAGTTGGATATAATAAAATTCCTACTATCCAAAATATAAATTTTAATGTAGAAGAAGGAGAAATAGTTTGTCTATTAGGTCCAAATGGTGCTGGAAAAACCACACTTATTAGAACTCTATCCGGGCTCCTTTATCCAATTGAAGGATCTATATATATAAATGACAAAAATGTTATAGGCATAAAAAAAGATGTTCTCGCAAAAATAATTTCAGTGGTATTAACTGAAAAACCAACTTTTGACCTTATGACAGTTTTTGAAGTTGTCTCACTTGGACGCTATCCTCATACTGGATTTTTCGGGGCTATTTCAAAAGAAGATGAAACAAAAATAGAAACAGTTCTTAAAAATGTTGGAGCGTTTAATCTCATAAATAGGTATTTTCAGGCGTTGAGTGATGGTGAAAAGCAAAAGGTTATGCTTGCAAGAGCCCTAGTTCAAGAACCTAAACTAATAATTTTAGATGAACCCACAACTCATTTAGATATAAACCATAAAATTGAACTATTGAACACCCTTAAAGATTTAAGTCGCAAAATGAAACTTACTGTAGTATTATCTCTTCATGAAATAGATTTGGCGCTTAAATATTGTGATAAACTATTACTTATACGTGATAAAAAGGTTCTTTCTTTTGGAACGCCTGAAGCTACTATAAATAATACTAATATAAATAATGTCTATAATATAAAAAATGCTGCTTTTAATACCCTTACCTCTTCCATAGAACTAAAAAATTTTATGCACAATAATATATTTGTTGTTGGCGGTGGTGGAGTTGGCACTCCTATTTATAGAGTTTTAACTAAATACAATTTAGGTTTTTCAACAGGAATACTTCATGAAAATGATATTGATTATGAAACAGCTAAAACAATGTCTGTGAAAATTCAAAGTGAAAAACCATTTGATAACATAACAGACACTTCCTTTAAAAATGCTTTAAAAATGATTGATGACGCTGATGTAATTATAGATTCTGGCTTTCCTACTGGAGAAATAAATAATAAGAATTTGGAACTTTTGAATTACGCTTCAAAAAAGCATAAGAAGATAATTACTTTCAGAAAAAATTCAAAGTATGATGCAATATTATGTAGTAATATAGATGATCTAATAAAATATATATTGAAGGTGATAATATGAGTAGTAATTATAAATTTTTCAAACACGAAAGCTGTGAATACTTTCCTTGCCACAAAACACAAAATACTAGTGATTTCAATTGTTTGTTTTGCTTTTGTCCACTTTACTTCTTAGAAGATTGTGGTGGAAATAATAAAGAATCAAATGGGATAAAGGATTGTTCAAACTGTCTTATTCCTCATTCTAAAAATGGTTACAAATATATTGTAAATAAAATTCGTGAAATTAACAAAGACAAAAGACTTTCTAAATAATTTGACTTATATTTTCATATATTATATAATTTTAGTAAAAAAAGAAGATCATGCAACTGGCGGAAATGGAGTTCACCATAGGAAGCATGATTAATAAAAATCGACCGCCTGGGTAAATTAGTATTTTATCCAGGTTTTTTTGTATTTAAATTTAGGAGGTTTTATAAAAATGAAGGTTCAACAAATAGAATTAAAATATGGCTGTAATCCACAGCAAAATCCTGCTAGAATATATGTTAATAAAGGCACACTACCACTTGAGGTTTTAAATGGAAATCCAGGCTACATAAACTTTATGGATGCTCTTAATTCCTGGCAGCTTGTAAAAGAGTTAAAGAAAGAAACTGGCTTAACTTCCGCTGCTTCCTTTAAGCATGTTAGTCCTGCTGGTGCAGCTGTAGCAATCCCTCTAAGCGATACTCTAAAAAAAACTTATTTAGTAGAAGATATCGATCTTACTCCCCCTGCAATCGCATATTCAAGAGCAAGAGGTGCCGATAGAATGTCCTCCTATGGTGATTTTGTAGCTATAAGTGACAAAGTAGATGTAGCTACAGCTAATATACTAAAAAAATCTGTTTCTGATGGAATAATAGCACCTGATTATGATAAAGAAGCTTTAGAAATATTAAAATCAAAAAAAAGAGGTAAATATAACATAATAAAAATAGATGCCGATTATGAACCACATGCACTTGAAAGAAGAGAAATTTATGGTATAACCTTTGAACAAAAAAGAAATACAACCCCACTTAATGAAACACTTCTAAAAAATATAGTGACTAAAAATAAGAATCTTTCAGAAGAAGCTAAACGTGATCTTATAATTTCTATGATAACTTTAAAATATACTCAATCAAATTCTGTTTGCTTTTCTTTAGATGGTCAGGTTATAGGAGTTGGTGCTGGACAACAATCAAGGGTTCATTGTACTAGGCTTGCAGCTTCAAAGGCTGACATCTGGTACCTAAGACAGCATCCTTTAGTTTTAGCTCTTCCTTTTAAAGAAGGGGTATCAAGACCAGACAGAGATAACTTAATTGATCAATATCTTAGAGATGATATTACTAAAGAAGAAACTGTCAACTGGAATAGAGTTTTAGAATATATACCAAAAAAACTTTCCTTAGACGAAAAAAATAAATGGCTTTCTAATTTAAAAAATGTTTCTCTTGCCTCAGATGCATTTTTTCCGTTTAGTGATAACATTGATAGAGCAGCAAAAAGTGGAGTTAAATATATCGTTCAACCTGGTGGTTCTATACGTGATGACTTAGTAATAGAAGCCGCAGATAATTATAATATGGTAATGGCATTTTCTAATACTAGATTATTTCATCACTAATACCATTCAAAAAGAGGACTCTAAAGTTCTCTTTTTCTATTAACATAAATCTATTTTTATTCATATAAAATATACAGAATACAATTTTTTTAAGGAGTTTTGTATGGATAGCAATAAAAATTCTATTGAAAGTAAAATAAGTCAAGCCTCTGATACTATATATTATGGAGAATACGAAAAATTAATAGTTAATATTCTTACCATGAAAAAGCCAAATTATCCAATACTCGCCATTGATAATACTAGTAATATTGTTACAATAACCGATGCCAAAATAGATTCACCAGTAAGACAGGTATCTGAAAACTGGAAGGGTAGTATTCTTTTAGATGGATATGTAGACAACACTATAACTTATAGAACTGCTTCTAACACTTCCTCTAGTACCATAAGTGGAAATATTAATTTTTTAAGTACTAGAATATACTTTCAAATTAAATCAACTGTTATTTCTTCTTCTAAATTCAGCAAAAAATCAAAGGTAGAAGTTATTTCAGCTTATGTAGAAAATGAAAAAAGAGACTTACTTGATAAAAATCCCATTCCCGAAAATTATCCAACCTGGGCTATAACTTATAATAAGCTATCACAAAAAATATTAGTTAAAATCCAAGTAAAAGTTATAGATTCATAGATTTGAATTGTATACGTTACAATTCTTATTTATAGTTTGTCCCTATTAAATAGGAAACAGAGTTATAAAAATTAAAACTCTGTTCCTTATCTAGTTTATTGATTCATAAATTTCCTTTAATCTTTTCAAATCCATGTCCATTAATTCATTAATCGAATATCTTCCACTATCAAATTGTAGAATTTCTTGTCCTTCTATAGTTTTTGTTTTATTGATCTTAGTAGCCTTCTTCATATAATACTGAAATTTTATTTCACCATACACTTCAATATTTATACTGTCTCTATGTCTTCTTTCTTGTGGCTCTACTATTTTCACAGAAGGTTTAAAAGAAAGCCCTGTAATATTACCAACGGTATTCGTGTTTATTTTATTCCCTAATATGTCTTCCTCTGGAATTACAACACATAAATCTCTAGTTATAAGTCTACCCTTATAATTATAAACTTCATTTTTATACCCAAATTTTTTATATAATAAATATATATTGTAATGTCCATAGATATATATTCCCTCATTAGCAATATTTTTAGAATAAACTTTTGAATTTTCAACTTGGCTATCTACTATCAAACTTCTCTCTCCATTGTCCTCTACTTTTATGATATTGGAAATTTTTTTAGTAAAAGATGCCATCTAAATCGCCTCTTCTTAATAATTAGTCTCACTAATATAATATTTATATTTTTAAATTACTGTTACAATATTTAATTTTAATTTATTAATTGCCTCTACTAGCATATAATTAATGTAAAAAGTATTTTCGTATTATATCTATAAAAAACAAGATTTCAGATACAATAATACTTATAAAGAACATGATTATGGAGATGATTTATATGAAAAGCGTACAAATTTTAATTATAGGCTCTGGTCCTGCTGGTTTCTCTGCTGCAAAAACTGCTTTAGGTAAAGCTAATAATATGACTATGTTAAACAATGAAAGCTATTTGCCATATTATAGAACACGTCTTAATGAAGTGATAGCAAATAATAAATCTATCGATAATATATTAATAAAAAACAGTGATTGGTATAAAGAAAATAATATAGACATTATTACCTCTGTAATAGCAAATAATGTAGACACAGATAATAAATTAGTAACTTTAAATTCTGGTGAAAAAATAAAATATGAAAAACTTATCATTTCAAGCGGTTCTACTCCAAATAAAATCAAAATTCCACATGCAAGTGAGGTTTTAAGTTTATACTCTTACGATGATGCTTTAAAAATAAAAGAAATGTCCAAAAATAAAGGAAGGGCTTTTATAGTAGGCGGAGGCATATTAGGTATTGAACTTGCTCATGCACTTATTACCTCAGGAATTGAGGCTTCAATCGGAATAATATTAGAATATCCTCTAGAAAGACAGCTCGATAAAATCGGAGGATTATTTTTGAAAGATAAACTAGATAAAATAGGCATAAAAATATATAATAATTCTAACTTTGAAACTATGGGTGATTTAATTGAAGGTTCATGTGTTATTACAACTGTTGGTGTTAAACCAAATTTAAATTTTTTAAAAAACACTAATATATCTATAAATCGTGGTATTGTTGTAAATGAACACATGGAAAGCTCAATACCTGATGTTTATGCTTGTGGTGATGTGGCTGAATTTAACGGAAAAAACCCTGGTTTAATAAATATAGCAAACAAACAAGGAGAAATAGCTGCTTTAAATGCCTGTGGTGAAAAAGCTTCTTATACTGAAATAGTTCCTTCTCCTATATTAAAGGTTTCTGGTATTTCTATCATATCTTGTGGAGATATAGAACATATTTCATCCTCAAATATTTTTAGGTTTCAAGATGAAATGAAATACATCCTTTGCAGTATAAAAGATGATAAACTCGATGCTGCCGCTGTTATAGGTGATGTAAATCTTGGTATGAAACTAAAAAAAGCAATTGATACAAAAAAAACCTTTTCATCACCTAACTCTTTAAATGAAATACTGAATAGTTTATAAAGGCTTTAACTATGTATACCCTTGTAATTTTTGTGACATATTAATCCTGTAGAAGTTAACCAAATTTAATTCTACTATGGAGGTATTAAAATGAATAACGATTTAGAAATCTATATATGCAAAAAATGTGGCAACGCAGTTCTTCTAATTGAAGAAGGCGGTGGAACTTTAACTTGCTGCTCTGAGCCAATGACTAAAATAACTGCAAATACTACTGATGCTGCTCAAGAAAAACATGTACCTCACATTACTAAAAACGGTAGTGATATTGATGTTTCTGTGGGATCTGTAGAGCATCCAATGACTCCTGAACATTTTATTCAATGGATTGTTTTAGTTTCTGGAGATAGAATGGAAATGGTAAAGCTTTCTCCAGATAAAAAACCAACAGCACATTTCAAAAATGTTACTAACGGAACTATTTACGCTTATTGTAATCTTCATAGTTTATGGAAGGCAGACATATAGCTAGAGCATTTTATAACAATTTATTAAAATTAATAACAAAACCGCTCCCTACGTTAGGAGCGGCTAATTTTTATTTATGTAAATATCCCCAGTAAAATCAAGCTATCTATTAATAATTAAGCCTTTCTATTTCTTTCAAATAATTCATCTATAATTGTAGCGAATTTGGCATCTGAAAGATTATACAAAACTCCAACTATAAGTGCTGCTACAGCTGTTGCACATGCAGGGTAAAGTAATAATAGTCCTTTTATTCCAATCAAAGTATGTTCTGATTGGTGTGCGTTAGCAATATATCCTACAAAAGCTAATCCTACACCAGAAGCAGCACCCGCTATAGATTGAGCTATCTTTCTTGAAAAATTAAAAACTGAATAAGTTATTCCTTCTCTTCTCTCACCATTTTTCCACTCACCATAATCTATTGAATCCGAAACAAACGCCCATGTAACACCATTGGTTATGCTTATTGACATAAATGATATACTAGCAAGTATTATAAATATAGTGAAATGGGTGCCTGGAAGTAAAAAGTTCACCGCATCTGAAATACTACTTAACGAAAAGGCTATAACAGCTGTTCTCTTTTTTCCAAATAATTTAACCAATTTAGGAAGAAATGAAACTCCTATTACTGCACATCCTATTGTAAAGAAATTTACATAAGATACTAACTTAGCATTTCCTAAATTGTATTTGCAATAATATACAACCATAGCTGTTTTTATATTATATGCTGAAATTGAGAATACAGTCATAAGAATTAATGTAAGTAATGCCCTATTGTGAAATATTGCATTTGCTACCTTACGTAATGTGATTTTTTCTTCTTTTTTAGGATCATGAACAATGATTTCTGTTGTATTTTTATAAGTTGTATAAAATGCTGCCACTCCAACAATTGACATAATAGCAGTAACAATTGGATATGCTATTCTTGGATTTCCGAATAAGCCTAAAAGCGGTATGAATACTATACCTGTTATTAATAGTGCAGTAGATGAACCCAATTGCCTAAATGTAGATAATGCTGTTCTATCCTGTGTATCTTGGGTAATAACTGAACCAAGAGACCCATAAGGTACATTAGTAAATGAGTACAAAACTCCCCAAAGCATATATGTTACATATGCAAATGCTAATTTTGAACCTGGTGTCTTACCAGGATTAGTAAAGGTTATAACTGTCATTATAGCTAAGAGTATACTTGACAAAAGCATTACAGCTTTAAACTTACCATTTTTACCTGGTTTTTTTGAATCTATTATAGTTCCTGCTAAAGGATCCATAAATGCATCAAATAATTTAGTAATAAGAAATATACTCCCTGCTGCCGCTGCCGCTATTCCAACAACATCTGTATAAAATTGTAAAAGATATGCTTGACCCAAATCAAACATAAAACCATTTCCTAAATCTCCAAGTCCATATGATATCTTTTCTTTTAAAGTCAACTTCTTGCTTTTATTAATCATAATTTATTTCCTCCAACTTTAATTTGATATACGACTAAATTTCTTATTGCAATTCTTTACTCGATAATTAATGCACACGTTAACAGTAGGTGCAGTAGTAATAATAAGTATAATTTCAAATTGTTCACATGCAGAATTATATGATCATAATAACATCATTCTCTACTTTTTACATTTCTCCTTTCGTTTGAAGTATTTTTTGTTAACGTTTCCAACCTATAATTTTATTATATACTATTTTCGACAATTTTCAAGCTTTTTTTGTACACGTTAACATTTTTATTTTATACAATCTAAACCATCACTTATCATGATATTTCTATAATAAATGTATAATTAACTACATGCTGATATATAAGTTTTTTTTCTAGTGATTCGACATAATTCTTCATTTCTTCAATATCAGTATAATATTCATCCTCTATTACACCCCACTCTTTTTCTCTTTTATTGGAAATAAACCACTTCTTTTTTCTTTCTCTCTCTTCTTTATTTAAAAACATTAAATCTGCAATGACTATTTTTCCATTATTTTTAATATATCTAAGCAAATTTCTTACTGCAACTTTTTTTTCATCTGGTTTTAGATGATGAAGTGCAAAGGAAGAAATCACAACATCAAATTCATTTTCTATAAAAGGTTTATCGAGAAAATTTCCTAATCTAAGTTTTATATTTTTATTTTTTTCTTTAGCAAGTATAAGCATTTCTATACTTTGATCAATACCTGTATATTGAACATTTTGATTTAACTTTTTAACTATATTGGCTGTACCACATCCAATATCAATAACTTTTCTCCTATCGCCTATTTTTCGTACTATACTTTCAAGTATAAAATCATATTTGCTAAATAGCCCAAGAGTATCTGCTCCATCCTTTTTTACACAATCATCATAGCTTTTTGCCCATGTGTCAAATCCCCACTTATCTATCCATGTGCTCACATTTTTTGTACTTTCCTTTATGCTGTTATCTATTTTATCAAAAAAGTTTCCATACTCTATATTCTTGTTTAAAGCTTCATTAATTCCTTCCTTGAGTACATTTTCCATCTTTCTTAATTGTATTCTTTTAGCTTCTATAACCTTTAACTGCAGATATAGAGTGTGAATTATCTTATCACTTTCATATGTCCCTTTGTCTAATATTCTTTTTATATTTTTTAATTCTAATCCTACATTTTTTAATATAATAATCTGTCTTAATTTTAAAAGATCATCATCACTATAATTTCTGTAGTCATTTTTATCCCTTTGGGGAATTACTATATTAAGTTTTTCATATACCCTAAGTGCTTTGTAGGAAATCTTTAGTTTTTCACACACTTTTTTTGTATTCAAAAAAATCACCTCAATAAAAATATAACCCCTGCCTTTAGGACAGAGTCAACACTTATTTATCAAAAATTTTATTTTTAAATTATATTATAGCAAACTATGGCATAAAATAAAAAAGTAGTGTATAATTAATAAAAACAGTTAAATAATAATAGTTATTATATAGGAGGAATTATCTATGAAAAAAATCTCTATAATTTATTCAAGTAATGGTGGAAATGTGGAAGTTTTAGCTAACGAAATATACGAAGGTGCAAAAAGTGTTAGTTCAGATGTAACTATAAAATTAGTTTCTGAAGCAACTAAAGAGGATGTGCTTTTAGCTGATGCTGTAGCTTTTGGAAGTCCTTCAAAAAACAATAATAATATAGATCAAGAAGAACTTGCTCCATTTTTAAAACAATTTGAACTCACTCTTAATAATAATAAACCAGTTCTTTTATTTGGTTCCTATGGATGGGATAATGGCGAATTCATGGAAAAATTCAAAAAATTAATGAAGGATTATGGCTTTAATGTAATTGGAGACCTTACTGTAAATGAAGCTCCTAACAAAGATGAACTAAAAAGAGCTAAAGAACTTGGGGAAATGCTCGCAAAATAATTTAAATAAAGATTTCTATAGAGCTTTTAGTTTTATAACCTCTATAGAAATCTTTATACTATATTTTAAAAAGCTTACGTGCATTATCACCCAGAATATTATTTCTTGCTGTTTCGTCATTGCATAGTTGCTCAATTGAAAATTTATCTATAGTTAAATTTCCATAAGGCAAATCAGTACTAAATAAACACTTATCTGGTATTTCGTTTATTGCCATACTTAAAGCTACTGCAGTATAACTGGCTGACAAATCCATATATAATTTTTTTCTTTCCTTTATCGCTTCAATTACCTCCATCCAATTGGCACCACCTAAATGTCCAATAATTACTGGAATATCTGGATACTCATCATAAAGTCTTATAATCTCTTTTATATCATTTAAAGTCAGTGGAAATAAACAATGAATCCAAATTGGCAAATTAGAAAATTCTTTTGAAGCTTTAAATATATTTTTAAGTAAAAAAACCTCTCCATTTGGAATAGTAAATTCGCCTAGTCCAACTAATTCATTTTTTATTATATAATTTTCTATAAATGAGGTTGTATCTTTATAATTCATACCTAATGGAACTGATGAAGCACCACAAAATCTTGAAGGATATTTACGAATAACTTTAACCAATTCATTTATAGAAGCTATCTTTGCATCAATAGGACTTGTCTCTCCTGATATAATTTTATTCAGCTTATTCATTTCCCCTTTAAATTCTTCTAAATTTTTAGCATTTTCAGGATGAACCGTAGTTGAAAATAATATAGTTTTATTTATACCTTCCCTGTTCATTAAATCTATATGTTTTTCAATTGGCAAATTTACATGTGCATGACTATCTATTAACATTTAAACATCTCCTTTAATTAAAAGGATATCACCTAATATTAAAGACTTGAAGTACGCACAAATTTGATATATAGTTTCAAAAATGATACTATTGATTATATAATTTCTGAAAGATTGGAGAATAAAATGTCAAAGACCTTTAATTTAGATAACAATTGTCCTATGGATCTAACAATAAATATACTTAGTGGAAAGTGGAAACTCTCAATACTATGGATTTTGTCCAAAAAAATCACACGCTTTAATGAACTTCAAAGATCCTTACCAAATATAACACAAAAAACCCTAACCATGCAGCTCAGGGAATTAGAGGTGGCTAAAATAATTTATAGAAAGGTTTATGCTGAAGTTCCTCCAAAGGTTGAATATGGTTTGACTAGTATTGGAGAAAACTTGAAACCAGTTTTAAATGAAATGTGTAACTTCGGGAAATACTATAGTGAAAACTTAAGCTAAATCAATATTTTAGCCTTAAAATCAATTCAATTTAATGCTATATCCCAAGGTGTCACGATTCCCAAAACCTTTTCTCTTACTTTTCCTGTTTCTGTGATAAATATAAGTGTAAGCTTTTTCTTACCTTGAAGCCTTTTTTTAAACATATCCTCAACTTCCACAGCCGTAGTTCTTCTTGAAACAAAAGCAAAAAATTCATTTTCATGCTTATTAATTGGTATAAATTCTTTAAAATCATTGATTTTAGTATCTCTTTTTATTTGAACACCTTCATTTTCTACCATATATGAAAAGACCGTGTTCTTACTAAAAACTCCAACTAACATACCTAAACTATCTACTACTGGTACATTAGCATAATTATTGTCCTTCATAACTGTCATCACATCTAATACACTTTCGTTTTGAGTGATAAAATAAATATTTTTTCCTTTTACAGCTATACTTTCTAAAGCTAGTGGTGGATTTAAAATTTCATCTCTTATCTTAGAATACTTTACAATTATCTTGTCATGTGGTTCTGCAATGGGATCTATATCTGCATTATAAGGATTATGAATTATTGCATTTCTAAGTCTTGAAAACAGCATCAGTTCATCTTTATATTCATCAAATACTTTATCCCTTTTAGCCATTTTCTTTATCAAATCTACATTTCCAGTTCTCTCATTTTCATCAAGTGCTTTTCTCATGTGTCTATCTATTTCATTGTATATCGTTAAAAACTTTTCAGCATTGGATTTTACATTGTTTCCCATTTAATTCCTCCCCCTTAAGAAGTTTTCATATATTTTATATTTTATCCTGTAAACTTTATCATATTCCTTTTTATCATCGTAACAAATTTAACTTTTCTAAAATTTCATCTACAGTATCATAATATTTTCTATTAACTATACTTGTCTCCACTTTATTTGAAAAAAGTATTTTCTTTTCAACATCATCTCTATCTTGATTATAATCATAAGTTTCTTCTAGATCCTTAACCTTTTCCTGACTAAAAAATTTATTATTTACAAAATAAAAATATGATTCCACATTAACCTGTTCTTTACTATTTGATATTAAATTAGATTTTTCTATTTCATTCATAAACTCATACATCCTAGAAGCTATTTGATTTTTATCTGATATATTATTATCATCCACCAAAATATATAAAATGATTGTGAAATCACCCTTCTGCTTTAAAATACTATTAATATTAAAATCACTTTTATCAGAGCTTTGATAATTTGCTTTAATATTGACTGCATACTTAAAATCATTAAATTTATTTTTTATAATTCCTTTAAGCCTCTGCTTTACTAGTGGCCTTAATAAATAGTCATAATATCCATCATCATAATCATTAGATACTCCTATTAGATCATGTGATCTAGATACTATAAAGGTTTTAGAAGGCTCGTTTATAGGATACATTACACATTTATCACTTTTCCCCTTAAATCCATGAGTAAATAGATTATATCCTACAGACATACTTTTAATATCAAACTTCATTGAGTGCTCATTTTTCATATACCCTTTAAAATCCCTTTTCATATCATCTTTTGATTCAGAATTACAACTGCACAGAATTATTAATAAAGTTACTATCATGCATGTACCCAATATTTTCCTTAGTTTATTCAATCAAAAAATCCTTTCTATCCATATAATGCATTAAAATTCTTACATTGTGGGTTATAAAATATTCCTGCAAAAGCGGTTCGACCTCAGAATCTTTTATAAGTCAGAATGTACTAGCATTTATGCTTTATATCTAGTAATCTGTAAATTGTACTTTTATGCCATTTTTATAATCCTCCCAGTTTTGAAATTTAATATAGACTGATTTTTCTGCCTCCTTTTTCTTTACCATATCAAATTTGTATCTTTCGGGCTTGATTTTTTTATAATTCTTTTCACTTACAAGGTAGAATATAAAAGATATATTTATATTCTTATTCGAGAATCTATTATCCATGATTATATATGCAAAATCTTTTATTTCCTCAGATAATTTTTCCTCATCAAGCTTTTCTCCATAATTTATAAAAGCTTTTATTTCAATTGAAGATTTACTCTCTTTATTTAAAAAGTCCTCTAAATCTGGTATACCCTTATAATTATAATTCGTAACAGATAAAAGACCATCCTCATCATGAGATATCATAACTGAGAACTTTAAATTTTTAAAATCATTATTTTTTATTCCTTCTATTCTTTCTTTAAGCTGAGGTTCTACTAATCTATAAGCATACCCATCTCTATAGTTTTTGCCATTTTGTTCTGCATAAAAAATTTTGCTTTGATCATTTCTAGGGTATACTGTTATTCCTCTATAGCTTGTTCTATAGTTTTTAATCTTTAAATATAATGCATACTTATCTTCTTCGTGTTTAACAATTTTATAATTCTTATATTGAGTAGCTACTGATATTATCAAAATTATAAACATTATAACTAAAAATGCTGCAAATATTGTTTTTGCCTTTTTCTTCATTTTTCCTCCAAAATGTGTTTTTACTTTAATTCATTTCATATTTTATCATCTATTTGTTTGCTTTTCTACGAAAAAGTAAAATTCAATTAAAAATGTACGTAAAAAAGGATGCTTATCAATTAAAGCATCCTTTATAATTATATTACTGTGCAAACCTTCTATTTAATATATCACAAATATCATTTACATTATTCTTCTGCTCTTTTATTCCTGGTATATACTTCTTAAGCTCAAGTTCCAATTTAAATTCATCATTAAAATAAACATTAATTGTAAATCCTGTATTTAAAAGCCATTTGGAAATTTTAACATATTTTATTTTCTTGTAATCAACTGTTATGGCTTTTATAGGCTCCTGTGAAGCATTTAACTTAACTATAATAAATTTCTTATCTGTAAATCCCATTATATAACTTTTGTCATCCGCAGTTATCATATTTCCTATTATCGCATTTATAATACCATAACAATAATATAAAACCGAATCATTTTCGTTTAAATATTGTGATAATATCTCTTCAAGCGTATTGTCATTAATCTTCATAGCTTTCCCCTCAATTCATCTTTCGTCCTTTGGCTGTATACTGCCTTTGTATCCATAGTCATAAAAGCTTTTAGAATATACCTCTAGCTCTTTTCATTTTTTCATTAAATCTATAATCCCTTATTGCCTGCAGTGTACATGTCCATTCCTGTGGTGCAACTTCTGGTTCCTTCTTTTCTTTACTTATATTATCCAAGTGCTTATTTACTATTTTCCCTATAGCATCCTCGTTCAAAATATCCATCTTTATTTTCTTTTCCATCTGCAAATATAATTCATCGTACATTAACTTACTTATCCTGTTTAATCTTATCTCCCTATTATCCATTTTATTTTTCCTCCGTACAAGATATTTCAAAAATCCTGTCAACCCTTTTAACTACCGAAGGAGTATATACCATATATATTATGTTCTATTATTTTCTTTTAATTTTAATTGTATATCTTCTAATTTCTGCCTAATATTGGAATAAGCTCATACAAAAATACAATTTCCTTATTCACATTCAATAGCTTTGTTTTCATAATATTACTTTTTATTATGTACATTTTTAATAAACAACCTATCAGATAACACATAATTTAAATATAATAATATATTTAAATTATAATTTTATTATTATTTATTTTATTTTTGTCTTATGTATATAATACTACTTTTTATATCATTTTTCCACTTTTTTTATTACTGTTTAATAAATTTATAAAACTTTTTTGAATTTTTCATTAAATTTTATATTTATATAATTTATAAAATTTCCGAGATTAATGATTTTATAATAATATTATTTTTTTATAAATTTAAAAGCACAGTATTCACCTGTGCTTTTAAATTTATCCACTATATATAGTTCTGATATTCAAACTTATCCGATACTATTTTTTTCATCTTACAAAGTATTTCTTTCGTTTCTTCCAATAAATAAATACCACCACTCAAGTTCTCCAATAAATCACAAATAAGCATACAAATATCATTAGCTTCTTCTGCCATAATTAGTTTTTTTAATTTTTTCAAAAAACTATCTCTAGATTTAAATTCTTTGAAGATATAATCATAAGCTATAATATCCTTATACTTCTTTATATTTCTCATTGTAACAATTACCGCACATAAAAATCTTCTATCTTTAAAAAGCTGCTTAAAATTCTCTCTTCTTTTTCCATCCTTTTTTGTAAGTAAAATATTATATATACCATCTGCAAATGCTGCTCCTTCTTTTTTTCCTTCATAAACTGATAAAATATTAGTAAGAAGCGTAATTTCTGAAAACAATATATCTTTACTTTTTTCACCACCATATGAATTATTAAAATTTTTATAACCTATCGCATCGCCAGATTCATTATATATAAGCTTGAGAAATATATTAGGTTTATGATTATCTCTGAGAGTACTCACTTTATCAGTTTTTAAACTTATTATATGACCTGATATATTGTTTAAAACGGATGAAACATAATCCCTATAGCTCATGTATGCAATTATTTTACTTCTTATCTCACAAATTTTCCTTTTATTACTTTCAATAAATTTAAAATTAAAACCTGGTGCATCAAAGGTAACTGTTCTTTTTATTATATCTTGTCCAACTTTAACTGCAACATATTGTGCATCGTTACCACCCTTTGAATGTCCTATAGTAGAAAATTCAGTATAACCATATCTATTCTTTACACACTGAAAAAATTCAAGCGCAGCTTTCTGTTGTGGTGTATCTATCTCAAAAGCCAATAAAAAATTATCATACCAGTCTTCTCCACCTATTTTATCTCTGGTTTCACTTCCTCTATAGTCGATTATAGCCTTATAATCACTTGTTTCAAAACAATAAGCCACTAGACCATTTGCTTTAGGTTTTAAATTTGTATAACTTGTAGAATCTTGATTTGTATATGACACTATTTTTAGACTGCATAATTTATTTGAACTCTTTATTGCTTGAAGTACGTGCTTCCATTCATCATAAGACATATTACATCTGCCTTCTAATTTCAAGAGTTTTTTTTCATCTTTAAGATAATCTGACACCATATCACCTATATAATAATTTTCTATTCCATTAGAGCTTTTTATACTACTTGGCAAATCTACATAAGACAATATGGTTAGCATATTATAGTCATTATCCTTTATATCTCTCATATTAACCTTCATAAGTTTCTCCTAAAGACAATTAGCTATCTTATGTATTGCATGCGTTTTAAAATCTCTGAGGTATCAAATTTATCACTTGAAGTTAATCCAAATGACCCAATTACATATTTTTCTGTTGTATCCTTATTTTCATATCCCCACTTGGAATCCATTACTCGTCTACTTTCTCTATTAGAAATATACTCTGGACTTACCTTATTATAATTATTAGACTTTACAAGGTAGAATCCAGCATCAACATATACCTTTGAATCTTCCTTTTTAAGATCATCCACTAATCTTTGCATTAAACTATTTATCTTTTCAGCCATAACATTTTTGTTAAAGTTATCATCACATTTAACAATAGCTCTTATTTCTAGTCTCTTATTTATACTATCATTTTTAATAAATCTATCGTAATCACTTTTATCTGTATACTTATCAAATTCTTGAAAGCTTAACCCTGCAACATGGACTGCAAATTTAACATCTGGAAAGTCTTTACTTAAATCGTCTTTTATTTTTTGATCATACAAGGGTTCTACTAATCTACAAAAATAGTCATCATCATAAGTAATCTCTGTAGATGTTCCTAGTTTAATTCTTTCAACTGTAAAAGCTTTATTTTTGTTATTTACAGCATGTGCTACCATTTTTGCACGCTCAACATCTTTTCCATTGTCGCTATTTTGATATCCATCAATTACAAATTCTGTTCCATATTTTTTCTTTAAATAACTCAAAGCTTTATCATCTTTAGCCGCTGTTCTATTACATCCGCTTAATACTGCTATAATCAGTACTGCTAATAATCCGCTTAATATTCTTCTTTTTTTCATTTATTTTCCTCCTAGTTTTTAATTCTGTAGGATATGGTAGCATATTTTCTATCACTTTTCCATGTTTTTTTGTGTATTTTGTATTTAATTAAAAATGTTTTCTATAAAAAAAGAAAGTCAAATGCTTCAACTTTCTTCTACTTTCCAAATTTATCAATTAAAATTTTACATATATTTTTTAAATTTTCTCCTTGCTTCTTTATTCCTCTAACTCGTCCATAAATACTGAATTTCACTTTCGAAGCATCATCAAATTTAATTGTTACCTTCTTTCCTAATCCAACAATCCAAGTGGATATTTTCACTTCTTTTATATGTTTATATTCAATAGTTTTCGATTCTTTAAGCTTACCTGCCATACTCATTTTAGTCATTATTAATTTATTATTAGTAAAAGTTAGAATATAATATTTCATACCCAATATAGCAAAGTCTCCAAATAAAATCTTTTTTCCTAGACTTGCGAATACAATTCCATAACAATAATATACTTCCAAATCATTTTCATCTAATAGTTCTGCAATAGTTTCTTCGATAATTTTATCGTTAATCATAATGTTAATTTCTCTCCATTCATTTAAAGTTGTATTTTATATATTACCATGGAATAAAAAAAAATCCTATATGAATTCAATATATTCATATAGGATTAGTTTATTTTACATAAAATCTCTATGAGTAATTTCTCCTTTAGGTGAATTGACTTTTATGTCAAATTTACCACTTGCATTTTCTCCAACTATTCTTATTATGTACTTCCCTTTTTCATCTGTTTTAAAACTAATTTCGGATTCTTTATTTTTCTCTTCGATTTTACCTATAATTTTATAATTAGGATCAAGTACTACTATGCAAAACTTTCCCTTTGTAACTTTTGTGTTATCATGTAAAGTTACCTTATCTTTACTTTTAGCATTAATCTCTATCAATGACCATTTACCATCAAATCCACCAAAATTAAAGCTTTCACTTTTACCGGTCTTTTTGTAGTTGGTATTGTATACAAAGCTCGTTTTGTTATCAGATTTTGTTGATAAGTACCCATTTGTAAATTGGCTTCCAATAATATTTTCACTTAAATATATTCCTACTGCCACTACTATTACTATTACTCCAAATACAATCGCTTTACTATTTATTCTCATTATACCCTCCAAATTATATAAAATTTCAATCTTATATTTTACGAGGCTTATTATAACACCAATTACATAAAAAGTAAAAACCTAGTATTCTCTATCTGTTCTAAAAGGACCTGCTGGTAGTCCTGCTTTATTGTATAGATTCACTTCATCATAATTTCTCCAACCGTATCTCACTGCCTTAGGACACTTTATATCATTATTATAAACCACAACTTTATCATCCTCTATATAGGCTGAAGCTTTAACAAATTCCATCTCCCCACATATTTCAAAACCTTTTAAAGCTTCTCCATCTTTTACTGTAAGCTCTCCTTTTTTTACAAAATCAAAATTTATGATCACTTTATCTTCCTTTATTTCAAAGGATTTATAAATTGGAGAATGTGCTGCAATATCTTTTTTGTAAAGCTTATTAATCACAAGAAGTGCTAATCTTTCTCCTACAGGCTTCTTTTTTGTGGGATGTATATTAAACTCTTCTCCACAATCAAGCGCTACTACCATATCTACATTATCTACTTTTCGCATAACAGAAAGCTGCTCATCTCTCAATATTGCCCAACTATTCTCCATTTTGCCTTTCTTATCATCATTATAATAAGGGAGTTGTACAAATATAAACTCAAGCTTATCATCCTCAAAGTCTTCTCTAAAATTTTCTATAAGCCTTCTAAAAAGCTTACCATATAAAGTGCAATTTTGAGTATCCTCTTCTCCTTGATACCAAAGGACAGCATTTATATTATATGGAATTACTTTTTTTAACATGGTATTATAAAGCCCTGATGGCCTTAGATAAGATTTTTTTCCAAATGGAGGTGGCCAAGGAGTATGTCCAACTGATTTTTTAACTTCACTGATAGATTTCTGAGGATTATCTTTTTTATATTTTTCTATCTTTTTATTATAGGCTTCTAATGTGTTTATATATTCATTATTTTTTCTATCCTCCTCCTCCTCTGTCAAGCCTTCTACCGCTTTTAAATACTCTTCTAAATATACTTTTTTGATCTCCTTATCATAACTTAAATATTTTTCACTCATCCAACAGGAAGCTGAAGTTCCCCCCTTGTTACAATTTATTATTCCTATAGGAATTTTTACTTCATTATAAAGTCTTTTAGCAAAATAATGTGCTACAGCTGAGAAATCTTTTGATGTTTCTTTTGAACATACCTGCCAAGCACCATCCTTAAAATCAGGAATTCTCCTACTTTTATCTTCATACTCTATTTGAGGTACATTATAATATCTTATGTTTTCATTGTAAGCCTTCTCTATTTCTTCTCTTCCGTCTTCATCATCCTTCAATCTATATTCCATATTAGATTGTCCCGCTGCAATGAACACATCACCAACTACTATATTATTTAACCTTATTTCCCTATTGTTACTTATAACTATCATATGCAAAGCTTCTCCACACTTTAATGGGTCCAGTTTTATTAAAAACTTACCATTTTGGGCCACTGTGCTTTTTATTTGATTTCCAATTTCAATTTCAACCCTACTGCCACTTTGGGCTTCCCCCCATATATTTAACGAACAATCTCTTTGAAGTACCATGTTATCTGTAAACATACTATTTAATCTAAATTTTTCTTGCATAAATAATACTCCTTTCTATGAATTCAGAAAATTATAAACTGCACCAATAATATTGGCATCATTTCCAAATTCACACTTTTTTACTGTTGGTTTTATTTTTGCAATTTCAACTTTTTTAAGTATGTCATCCACATTTTTATCTATATTATCTATAAAATCTTCTCTTTCACTTATAGCCCCACCTATAACCACCATTTCGGCGTCATAAGCGTATTGAAGATTATATATGGCAGTAGCTATATTGTAATACATTTCTTCAATGTGCTTTTTAGCCACTTCATCGCCATTTTCCATAAGCTTAAAGGCTTTTTCCCCATTAAACTCATCTAAAGGTATACCTTTTTCTTTTGCAATTTTCTTTGCAACTTCAACAGTTGAAGCAGCCTTACTTAGCGTCTCACAACTCTTTGAAAAAATCATATATCCAAACTCTCCACCATGAAGATTTGCTCCTTTATGTATTTTTTTATCCTTGACTACTGCACCTCCAATACCTGATCCACATATTATGAAAAGAACATCCCTTAAACCTTTTGCCGCTCCCTTCCATACCTCTCCTAGCGCTGCACAATTGGCATCATTTTCTATAGTTACAGGCAAGTTAAGTGCTTCACTTATTTTTTTCTTTATGTTAAAGCCATGTATGCAAGGCACTGCACTGTATCCACCTATCACTCCTGTTTCACTATTAACTGAACCCGGCATACTCATTGCTATACCCTCTATATGGTATTTTCCCCCATATCCACCCTTTACTTCTTTTAGTTTATTTATAAGTTCCTCTATATCTTCCTTTGGTGTTTTAAATTTACCCTTTTCTAAAATCTCCCCATTATTATCTACAATAGCATATTTTACACTTGTTCCTCCCACATCAAAGGCAAGTAAATTCATAAATATCATCTCCCTAATTTTATTAATATAAAAGATTGGTTACAAATAATTACACCAATCTTTTAACTTATCAAAAACCTCTATTTTCAGTTAACTTCTTAAACCAGTAACCAGATTTCTTTATAGTTTTTATTTGAGTCTTTAAATCAAGTGCTATAAATCCATATCTGTTTTTGTAGGCATTACTCCATGACCAACAATCTATTGGGGTCCAAAGGTGATATCCAAAACAATTAGAACCTTCCTTTATTCCTTTATTTAAAAACTTAAGGTGTTCCTTTATAAAATTTATTCTGTAATCATCTTCAATTACTCCCTCTTCATTTTTAAACTTCTCTTCTCCCTCTACTCCTATTCCATTTTCAGAAATATACCAAGGTATGTTATTATAATTATCCCTTATATTAATAGCTATATCATAAATAGCCTTTGGATATATCTCCCAACCTCTATGTTTATTTATTCTTCTACCAGGCATAATATAATTATCAAAATATTTTTCTGGTATCCAAGTAGGCATATCATATAATTTTTCTTTTTCTTTAACTCTTCTAGGTTGATAATAATTAATTCCTAAATAATCTACTGTATTTTCTTTAATTATTTCAAGCTCCTTTTCTGATGAATCCCATAGAACCTTATCCTTATCTAAAACTTCCACAAGTTCTTTGGGAAAGCTTCCCTTCACTGCTGTATCCAAAAACATTCTATTATAAAACATATCTGCAAAATCAGCTGCTTTCTTATCCTCCATACTATTACTTCTAGGATAAGAAGGTGTTAAATTCAAAACAATTCCTATTTTTCCACCTTCCTTATGGTATCCTCTCTTCTTAAAAGCATTTATAGCTTTTGCAGAAGCTAAATTAAGATTGTAAGCTACTTGAACAGCTTTTTTACCATCTACAAGCTTTGGATAGTGAAATCTCCATAAATATTCACCTTCAACTACAACTATAGGTTCATTAAAGGTTATCCAATGTTTTACTCTATCTGAAAAAAGCTCAAAACATTTTGAAGCAAACCCCTCATATAAATCCACAACATGTTTTGATTCCCATCCACCATACTTTTTATAAAGCTCTATTGGCAAATCAAAATGATGTAAGTTTATAAATGGTTCCATTTCAAGTTTTATACATTCATCGATAACACTATTATAAAACTTAACTGCTTCAGGGTAAACCTCAAAAGTTTCGAAATCCTTAATAAGTCTAGTCCACTGAATCGAAGTTCTAAAGGAATTAAAACCTATACTTTTCATCATTGCTAAATCTTTCTTATAACTATTGTAAAAATTCGAAGCAACATTAGGTCCAACTCTATCAAAGAAAGCTTCTGGTTCTATATCATACCAGTAATCGAATACACTGTCATGATGCTTTTCAAACCTACCTTCAGCTTGAGGTCCAGAGGTAGCTGCTCCCCATAAAAAATCTTTTTTAAATTCACACTTCAATTTACAAAACCTCTACTTTCATAACAAATTATTATTTTCTTTCGTACATCCTTATAAATCTTTCTGTAAGCTCTATTACAGTACTAGCGGACATAAAGTGATCCTGTGCATGTATTAAAAGTATGGTTTTTTCTATAACTTCACCATTTACTTCTTTATTTAAAAGCGTGGTTTGTATATCGTGGGCTTTATGAAGCTCCTCTTTAGCCTCTTTAAATTTTTCTTTTGCTTCTTTTATTTTTCCATCTTCCGCAAGTATTATTGACTGAATAGCAATCGATTTGGCATTTCCTGCTATATATATAAGTTCCATTGCTCTTTCAGCATCTTTTTCATTCATACTAGAGTCCTCCTTTATTTCGCTTCTTTATTCTTCTCTTTCCTTAATTCCATTGCATCTGCAATTTTTACAAAAGGCAAATATATTAATGTAGCTATAACTAGATTTATAAGCTGCACTAAAGCTCCTTTAAAGGTACCTGTAAACAAAATTCCTGATATAAGTGGAGGTACTGTCCAAGGAACATTATTGGTTACAACAGGTATAAAACCTATTTTAGTAAAGAATACAGCTATATAAAAGCAAAGTGGTTGTACTACTACAAATGGTACGAAGTATATGGGATTTAATATTATAGGAAGTCCAAAGGTTATCGGTTCACTTATGTTAAATATAGCCGGTGCTAGGGCTATTTTACTAACCTGTTTATTTTGCTTTAATTTAGAGAATAAAAGTAAGGCTAGAACAGGTGCTAAAGCAAAAGTTCCAGAGGCAATAGTGGAAAAGTTCATAAATAAAGTAGAATACATATGATGTGCTGTTCCCATCATATTTTCAGTATCTGCAATACCCCAAGTCACTCCAAATATAGGTCCCCATATAGAAGTCGGATGAATTCCAAACCACTGAAATAGTGGCCAGGTTATTTGAGAAACTAGTGCAAAGGCTGCTGTACTTGATATTGCCATAGCTGGCTGTTGAAGTACTTTTAACAATAGCTCAGGCATAGAAAGTCCTGAAAACTTATTGCTTAAAGTAGTAAGTATTATAAATATAGATAATGTTATTAAACCCGGTACTAAAGATTCAAAACTTCTAGCAACTGCTGGTGGTACTGAATCAGGCATTTTTATAGATATATCCTTTTGCAAAAGCTTATTGTATATATATACAGCAGAGCCTGCTATAAGAAGTCCTGCAAACATTCCCTGTGGTCCTAAAAAATTAGGGTTTATAATTCCACTTAAAGGAACATTTTTTTTATTTATTATGGCAGTATAATTCCAAGGTAAACATATAAAATAAGCTGATATTGCATATAACACTGATACTATATGCTCCCTATTTTTAGGAAAGAACTTCTTAGAAATTACATATGCAAATACAACTACTATAAGCAGCGTATTTATTGACATTGCGCCTTGTACAAAAAATGAAAATAATGATTGTACATACTTTAAATTATTCATAAATCCGGAAGCTTGCCACGCCTTATCGCTTCCATACATTATTTTACCTAAATTTAATCCTGAACTTCCAAATATAATTCCATTGGGATCTAGAAATACACTATTAATCATTGTAGCAAAACCAGCTATCATAATTACTGATCCTACAAGAACAAAAGAATCCCTAAATGCCAAAAGCAACTTATTGCCAGCTATTTTTCCTACTATCATGGTGAATTTTTTTTGAAATTTATCGAAATTGTAACCTCTTTCCATATCATTTCACCCCTAATATCTATAACTCGTTTTCGAGTTTTTCAATTATCTTGTTGCCATTCATTGACCCAAATTCAGCCATAGTAAGTAATATTACCCTTTTATTTGGGTATTTCTCCTTAACTTGATCATATGCCCATGAAATTTGAGGTCCAATCATTATAATATCTACATCCTCCTCAACTTCGTCTATCATGGCAAAATCAAAGGCCTCGATAACATTATCTGTTATTCCCTTCTCCTCATAAGCTTTTTGCATTTTTTTAGCTAATAAACTAGTTGAAAACCCCCCACTGCAAAATAATGAAATTTTCATAATAACTTCCCCTTTCGTAATATAAGTTTCACACTATTTTATAGAGCAATTCTCATGCCAACTTAATAAAGCTTAGTTTATCTAGGTTCTTTTACGTAGATTTTGTACACAACTAAAATTTAATTGTACACATCTATCTTTTTTTGTACACATGGCTTTTTTATTTTTACAGATATACTTTTTTGTACACTTCCTCTTACAATGTGAATCCATTTATTAAGATAATAATATATATAGCCTGTCCTAATGAAAATTTCACTTTAAAGGCCTCTTCTATAAGAACCATTTCTTCACTTATTATTTTTATTTCATCCTTATATTTTTCAATAAGCTTATCTGAATTTTTGTTTTCTTTTAGTTCTTCTCCCATCTTAAGCTTTTCTATACCGCAAGCTATATGAAATGCCAACCCTATCTTCTTATCACCCTCTAAAGTTATATTAAGTCTTCTTTCAATATTTTTTATAAATATTAAAATTAAGCTCTCATATCTATTAAAATCATATGCCGTTATGTCTTCCTTTAAATTATCAAGCATAGAAATAACCACTTCATCTGACACATCAACCTTTTTATTGTTAGCAGTAACACTGTTTACAAGTAGCTGTATCTTATTATATTTATTATCCCTAAACAGTTCACTTACAGAAATATAAGGAATTCCATATATCTCAGGATTAACAGTTCCTACTATACAAAGAATATTTTTTTCTTCTGCTATTTTGTTAATCTTAAAATTCATGTCCTCCTTATTTACTATTGCCATAGGAAAAACTTCTATATTTTTATTCTCAAAATTTATATTATCCTCAATCATTTTTCTTAGCTTTATGGCACTTCCCTCTCCTGTCATACACATAGTTATTATCACGTTATTCATGTTCATTTCAGTAGTATTAAAGGATTTTCTCTCATAATATATACTGTACCCTATTTTATCAACCACCTCATCAAAAATAACATCTATATTACTTTCAAGCACAGCTTTCCTTGAACACTCTAGTCCTATAACTGTAGTAGCCATATCTATAACTTTTATCTTAATCCCCGTTTCCTCACTTATCATTTCTCCGAACATACCTAAAGATCCCATATCCACAAGAAGAAGTATTCCACTTCCTTGGTCTATATCCAAAATTAGCTCTTTAAGCTCATAATAAGCAGTATCTGTAGACTTACTTAAGGGCATATCATAAGCATATGTATTATTTTCTCCTACTAGTTTATTAACAACATCTGCCATAGAAGATGCTGTACTAACACCATGCATAGCTATTAAAACCACAGGATTGTTTTCTTTCTTATCCTGACTTATTATGTCACTTAATATGAACATTGCTAAAAATCCTACTTCATCTAAAGGAAGCTTTATTCCTTTTTCCTTTTCAAGCATAGTTGCAAATCTCATACTTACTGCATACTCATCCGGATGATTTTCTATTATTTCTTTAAGTTTATAATTTATTATTCTCTTACCGTGTCGTATCCTTTCAAAAGATGAGGAAAGATGCATACTTAATCCATAAAATACCTTCTGCGAGAACAGTCTGTTAAGTTCTTTTGTTGCATAATCTAAAAAGTTTTCTACTAAAGAAATAACACCTTTGTCTACAACCTTAGATAATTCTTCTCTATTTATAGTACTGTCTATTTTATATATGTATCTTTTAAAATAGTTATCTACATCTATACTCATTAGCATCTGTATATCTTTTTCGCTTATTCCCCTCTTTTTTAATTCCGCAATCCTTTTTTCTATTTCTTCGTAAAAGCTGCTTGTAACACCATATTCGCCCTTTTCTACTAGTTTTTCCACTCCTCTTGGTGTATACACATATCTTATATTTTCATTAATTAAATTATCTATGTTTTCTTTATGTTTTTTATAGTTTAATATTCCACGTTTAACATATTGATTAAAATCTGATATATCCACCTGTATTTTCTTACTTCCTTTTGATACACATCTTAAAAAGGCGTTTGCACAGCCTAATTGTATATCATTTTTAAGTTGTCCAATATTTCCCACGCAATTATAGAGCAGCAGCGATTTAATTATTTCTGGTGTTACTGATATTTCCTTATTAATTCTTGTAGATTCAACTTTGAAAAACTCCCCTATTAATTCAAATCTTTCTGTAAGCGTTCTCTCTTTTAAGTAAGGCAGTGTTATTATCATAGGAATTCTTCTTAAAAGCGTAGGCAAAAGAAAATCTTCAACACTTTCTGTAGTTGCACATATTATGAGTAAATTTACTTTCTCACTTTTTTTAACCTCTCCTAAAGGCTTAAATTCACCTTTATCTATTATATAAAAAAGCATCTCCTGACCCTCTGGCGGAAGCCTATGTACTTCATCTAAAAATAATATTCCAAAATTGGCTTCCTTAACAATACCACTTTTATCCTCATTAGCTCCTGTAAAAGCCCCTTTCTTATAACCAAAAAGCTGTGACATTAAAAGCTGAGTATTATTGGCAAAATCAGCGCAGTTAAAAGATATAAAAGGAGCGTCATAATTTAAAATTCCATCTTCCACTGCAAATTTATACATACACTCTGCAAACATAGTTTTTCCAACCCCTGTACCTCCTAAAAGAAGAGTATGAAGCCCACTAGGTGGGTAAAGCATAGCTGCTTTTGCTTGCTGTACACATTTTTTAAGACTTTTATCACTTCCTATAAGTCCCTTGAAATTAAGCAATAAACTTCCTTTTTGTTTTTTGATAACGTTATCATCGCTCTTAACAATATAAATTACAGGTTTGTGCTTAAGTTTTATTACCTTATCATTTTTGTACATACTATTTAATAGTGAACTTACATATGTCCTTTGCATATTTAAAGCTTTGGATATGTATTCTGTGGTACATCCTAATGCTTTTCCCTCACGTTTTTGCCTTTCACAATTTTCCTTTAGAAAAGCAAAAACTATATTTTCTCTATTATCTTTCATAATACCATCTCCCCAAAATATGTTCGTACACATTTTAACACAGATTGTAAACCTTTTAAACAAAATAGAAATACACTAAAACTTAGTATACATTTTAAATTAGTGCCGAAAATTGATATTTAAATGTGTACGTAACATATATGATAGTCTATAAATTATGTTATAATAAGCATTATAAAAAACTTCAATTAATAAACAATAATAACTCATATTATGATTTTAAGGATAGTAAGGTGATTATTTAATGAAAAAGGAAAAGATAAAGATAGAAAAGCAGGTAGAAATTTTATTAAATGAGTTTAAAGAAATGTATGAACCTAAAAACAAAATTATTGATGAAATTATATTGAAGGGACAAAATGAATTGATGAAAGGTCAAATTCCTCAGGTTATTTTACAACATATAGTCAGTGCAATTTATAGAGTAGTTTTTATTGAAAAAGTCACAGTTGGAAATAAAGCAGGTGAAATATTAAAAAAGATGGACAAACTTTCAAGATCAAATGGTTATTTTTTAAATTTCTTTTATCGCCTGTAAACCCATTATTCTTGACTTTCAAAATTAAATATTTATTTCATTTTTATTGAGCATGTGAAGAAAAGTCTGTAAATAAAAATAATAAGGCTTTCTATGGTAAAATAAAATCATAGGAGGCCTTTTATTATGGCAAGAAAAAAAGATATTTATAAGGTAAAACCAATGAATGAAGGAAAAAGAAATATTATATCAGCTCTTATAGACGAATATGATATTCAGTCAGCTGAGGATATTCAGGAAGCTTTAAAAGATCTATTAGGTGGAACTATTCAATCTATGCTTGAAGGTGAAATGGACGAGCATTTAGGTTATGAACCATATGAACGAGCCGAAACTACAAACTCAAGAAATGGGAAAAAACAAAAAAGGATTCGAAGCAAATATGGTGAGATGAATATAGATGTACCACAGGATAGAGAAAGTTCTTTTGAACCTAAAATAGTACAAAAACACCAGAAAGATATTTCTGGTATAGAAGAAAAAATTATTTCTATGTATGCTAAAGGATTAAGTACCAGACAAATTTCAGAACAAATTGAAGATATATATGGGTTTGAAGTTAGTGAAGGAATGGTTTCAAATATAACCAATAAACTTCTTCCTGAAATAGAAGCATGGCAACATAGACCTTTATCTACAGTATATCCAATTGTTTTCATTGATGCAGTTCATTTTTCCGTAAGGGAAAATAACGTTATACGTAAGCTTGCAGCTTACATTATTCTTGGTATAAATAATGAAGGCAGAAAGGAAGTACTTTCTATAAATATTGGAGAAAATGAAAGCAGTAAATATTGGCTTAGTGCTCTCAATGAATTAAAAAATAGGGGTGTTCAAGATATCCTTATCCTTTGTGCAGACGGTCTTACAGGGATAAAGGAATCTATATCAGTAGCTTTTCCAAATACTGAATATCAACGTTGTATAGTTCATCAAGTAAGAAATACATTAAAGTATGTTGCTGATAAAGATAAAAAAGAATTTGCAAAAGATTTAAAAACTATATATCATGCACCTTCTGAGGAAATTGCATATAAGCAATTAGAAGAAATCACTGAAAAATGGGAAAAACATTATCCTAACTCAATGAAAAGCTGGAAATCAAATTGGGATGCTATTAGCCCTATTTTTAAGTTCTCTGCTGATGTAAGAAAAGTTATTTATACTACAAATGCAATCGAAAGTCTCAACAGCACATACCGTAGATTAAATAGACAAAGAACTGTATTTCCAAGCGATACATCACTTTTAAAAGCTTTATACCTTGCTACTTTTGAAGCTACAAAAAAATGGCGTTTGCCACTAAGAAATTGGGGTAAAGTGTACGGTGAATTATCCATTATGTATGAAGGACGACTTACTGAATAAAAAGCTTAATATGCCAAAAACGCCTGTTTTTAAAGGCGTTCTTGACATACATATTTTTAGAATGTATATTTAAAACAAGATAGAAAGTCACTTTTGACAATCTTGTCTTTTAAAACTTACCATAGAAAGTTATTTTACAGAAAGAATTTTACACTCTCTTTTTATTTAACCTTCGTATTAAAAAAAGCTGCACTAAAACTTGATGCAGCTTCTCTAACTTTACCTTACCTCTATAGCATATCTTGCTGTGGCTGCCACTTGATTGCCTCTGCCATAATTTAATACTATAGTGTCTCTTCCCATTTTAACTGCTTTTATTACCCATATGTCTCTTCCAGGTGTTCCTGGTATAAGTGGTGCTGGTGGCAAATAAAAATGCCTATCAACTGTATAAATTCCTTTGTTATTAGGTATTAATCTCCATGAATATCCTGTTGATGCAGTATTACTTTCTAAAATAATCCATCCCTTTTGTCCTACCTTTAATACATTTAGTCTATTTGGCACAAGCAGTACTTCATTATATTGTGCTCTTTCATTACGCATTTTCTCAATATACGGACAAACCATGTTTCTTCTCCATTTTTTCATATAACTTTCTATATTATTATATTAAAAATCCTAATTTATGTGATTCCATTATATATATTGCCCCACTACATCCTTTATTCTCTTCAATTGAATTTTTAAGGACTCTCTAATATAATCTTCAGTTTCACCCTTTATTCCTGCATATTCTAACGTTACAATTTTAGGTGTTGCAAATTTCAAAACCCATTCAAGCATTTCATAATCTATTTTTTCCATAGATTGATGAGTATCCATGGGAAATCCATTTTTATCATAGCCTGAACCGTTAACATGAATTTCACGTACACGGTTAAGTGGAAGTTCTTTCAAGTATTCTTTAATATCTATCCCATGATACTCTGCCGCTATTTTCGCATGGCTTATATCAAGCAAAAAATCCACATCATTTTCCAAAAATAATCTAGTAAGCTTCTCTGGTTGAAAATATGGATAACAATTAAATATAGTATGTTCTGTAGGGCAGTCTGGAACATTTTCTAATAAAAGTGGAACATTTATATTAGTTTTAAAAATTTGAATCTGCTTACACATATGCTTATGTATATCTTCTTCATTCATGCCCTCAAGCATATCTGATTTTTTTATCTCAATGTGTATACCAAAATGCGGAGACTGGCACTTATCAAAAAGCTTATTAGCGCGCTTAAAATCTATAACATAACTATCCTTCATTCCTGTACGCTCGAAATTTCCAAGACCATGAACTAGAATTGGCTTAAAAGAGCGCATGATAGAATACTCCTCATCAAAATCTCCATAAGCTCCTGCTTTTATATAATCTACTTCTATCTCTTCTTTTTCTAAAAGAAATTTTAAGTGTTTTGAAAAATTACATCCAATAAGCATATTGCATCTCCTTTAAGTATCTTTTCACTATGGCTTACTCTACTACAATTGAATAAGCAACATTTTTTATAGGTTTTTTATCAAAGCTCCTAGCATAATTTAAACTTACTACAGTCTCTCCCTTATCAGTTGCCTTTAAAATCCATATTGCTTTACCTTTAGTTCCTACCGACTCTGTTCTCGAAGGTAAAAAGAAACTTTCTTGAACCCTGTATATACCTGAATCCTCAAAATTAAGATTCCAATTATAACCTGTTGAGGGATTTTCATCCAATATAATCCAAACTTCTTCCCCAAGCTTAATTTTGTTAATACCAGTAGTTATAAGCAGTATTCCATAATCCTTACTATTCATCGCTCTTCCCCCATCTAATAATACAGTTTACGAAAGCCTTTAACACCGTCTTTAAATCCAAGTCTTTCATAGAATTTATGTGCTCCCTCTCTAAAATCCGAGGATACAAGAATTGCATAAGCACAATTTTTTTCTTTTGCGAACTCGTCCATCTTCTCCATTAACTTCCTTCCTACTCCTTTTCCTCTAATCTTCTCTTTTACTATTACAGCTTCAATTACCAAGAAAGATTCTAATAAGCTCTTACAACGTATCCCCAGCATTGAACCTAAAATTTCATTTTCTTCCTTGGCTACAAGTAAAATATAGTTTTCATTTGCTGTTATTTCTTTATATACTCCAGCTGATTTTTCATATTCAATTTCAAAAGGCATAAGTTCTTTATACAATTCTAAGAGTTCCATAATATCCTGAAACTTTAATTTCTCTATAATCAAAATATAACATCCCCTTTGTATTATCTTATTTATTATTAATACATACATTATACTTCAATTGAACCTTTTTACAATAAAATGCCTCAAATTATAATATAAATTTCATTATTGATTTAATTCTTTATCGCAGTAATTGCCTTATATATATTTCATACTCAAAATTACATTTTTCCTAAATTATATAGAGAATTTATATGTAGTAGAAGTTTTCATTCTTATTAGTTTCTAAAGATAAGCTCTCTTGGAAGCTTATATACAAATAGCCTCCATTAATTATATATTATTACTTAGATTATATATTATTACTCCATTTCCATTATTGTATAGTAAAGCGTAGTTTAAAAATATCGATACATTAACGTAGCTAAAAATCATGTTGTATATTGTAAAATAAGTCCAAAGCAACTTGATTTTCGGTAGTCAATAGGTTTAATTACAACAAATAATATACTAGGAGGTAATAAATTTTGATACAATTGTTTAAAAATTTAAAGGTAATTCATAAATTAATTTTGTGTTTTGGGATGATAATTATAGTTATCATAATAAATGCAATCATGAGTTATCAAAAGATGACGGAGGTTAACGCTAATCTAAATACTATATATTCTAAAAGCTTGACGAAATTGTCAATGATACAAGATATCAGAGCTCATATGGCTGATTTAACTTCTGGATCTCTTATTTTAGTTAATCCTGATAAAAAAGCAGTTGTTGATAAAACCATTTCAGATATGAATGGTTTAATAGAAAAAGATAATGACCTTACCCAAAAATATGAAGTGCTAATTAATGATGAAAAAGATAGAGCTATATTTACTCAATATTCAGCAAATCTTAATGATTACAATAATGCAAAAGATAAATTTTTTGAAACAGCAAAAAACGGAGATTACAATGCTATTAAAAATCAATTTGCTATTTTTGATGGGTATAGAGCTAAAATAAATGATTTACTTGATGAAGAAATAGCATATAATCAAAAAATCGCAAACTTAAAATATGAAGATAGCCAAATAAAATATAAGAAAGCCACTCTAATTACAGTGATACTTGCCATAGTTGCTATTGGTTTAAGTATTATATTTTCATACTTACTAATAAAAAATATCGATGATGCATTAAAGAGAATTAAGCAATTTGCTGGAAGAATTGCAAAATTCGATTTTTCAAACAATATAAACATATTAGGTAAAGATGAATTTGGAGAAACATCAGTATCACTAAATGAAGCACAAAGTAATGTAGTTAATTTGTTAAAAAACATAAGTGATAGTTCAGATGAATTGAAGTCAGATAGTGAAGATTTATCTTTAACATCAAATGAACTTATGTCAAAAATGGAGGACATGAATACTGCCTGCAAGACTATCAAGATAGCTATAGAAGAAAATAGTGCTGCTTCAGAAGAAATAACTGCATCTATTGAAGAGATAAATTCGGCAGTAAACGAATTAGCTCAAAGGGCATTAACTGCAAGAAATGTAGCAAGTAAAGCCAAAAGTAATGCTGAAAATGTTCAAGAAAAAGGAAAAATTGCAGCAAATACTACAGAAAATTTATATAAAGAAAAAAAGGAAGCGATACTTAAAGCTATTGAGGAGGGCAAAATAGTTAATAAAATAAAAGATATGGCTTCCGCTATTGAAAGTATAGCAGATCAAACAAATTTACTTGCACTAAATGCAGCTATTGAGGCAGCAAGAGCAGGAGAAAACGGTAAAGGTTTTGCAGTTGTAGCAAATGAGGTAAGAGAGTTAGCAGAACAATCAAAAACAGCGGTAAATGATATTAATGAAAATATATGGAAAATCGATAAAGCTTTTGATAACATTTCTTCAGGTAGTAATGATATTTTAGTATTTATGAATGAAAAAGTAATACCAGAATTCAATGGCTTTGTTGAAGGTGGACATCAATACTATATGGATGCAGATTACATTAATAAGTTATCTGAAGAACTAGCTTCAACCTTGGGAGAATTCTCAGCAACCATAGGTCAAATAAGTGAAGCAACTCAAAATGTAGCACTTAATGAACAAAAATCTTCTGAAAAAGTTGAAGTTGTAGATAATATTGTTAAAGACACTACAGGAATGGCAGTTACCGTATCTAACACATCACAAAATCAGGAAGGATTAGCTCAAGGATTACATGGGCTAGTTGGTAAATTTAAAATAGATATATAACTTTAAGGGATGTTGCCTAGTATATAATTTTTACATTCTCTCACTTCACATTAATGATGGGAACTTATTAAACAAGTTCCCATCATTAATATCATATTTTAAATATTATTCCATGCAGGAAGCTTAGACATCGTATCCTTAGCAATATTTTCAGCTGCTTTAATATCAAAACCTTGAGTTTTAACTATAAATTCGGTCATGCTTTTAAGTTTTTCATCATAGGACTGCATTGTTCCGTCTTCTCTAGCACAATATTTACAGTAATCCTTCTTTTCATCCCTCTCTGCAAAATCCTCTTTTTTACTCATTGGCATACCACAAGCTATACATCTTTTCATAATTTTTCTCCTTTCACTGACTAATTACTCATTGACTATATACTCATTATATTTTATATACTTCTTAATGTCAATAATATTTTATATAACAAAAAAGTCCTCTGCAATTAAGCTGAGAACTTTTTTAACAGTAACCTATTTCTTTATAAGCTCTATAAAATTATTTATTAATTCCTCTTTATGTGTATCTATAACAGATTTTCCAGGAGAAAAAAGTTCTCTATTTACTATATAGTAATTAACAAGACCTATCCAACTGTTAAAAATAAAACTTAGTGGAAGTTTTTTTATACTTTCTGCCTCTACTTCTATTTCTAACGCTTCACTTAAATGCTTTGAAAGTGCTGATTGTATGGATATAAATGTACTTTTTTCTTCTTTTTCAAGAAAATTAATCTCAAGTATAAGTCTACCATAAAATTCTTCAAATTCCTTTATTCCTTCAAGATGAGCACTTAAAACCTCTTTTACTGTATATGCTTTTTTTGAGGCAAGATGTGTATTCATAACTATCTTTGTACAAAACACCTCAATAACTTCCTTTACTAACTCCCCTTGAGTTTTAAAATGAGCAAAAATTGTACCATGAGATACACCTGCCGCCTTTGCAATATCTGAAGTTGTTGTTTTTATGATTCCTTTATTTTTAAATTCTTCATAAGCAGAATATATTATTTTTTTTCTTGTTTCCCTTTTCTGAATTTGTCTCTGAGATTCCTTCATTTTACCGTCTCCATCCTATGTATTCCTATACTACATATCAATTTATGCTCATTATATTTTATAGAATTATATATGTCAACAATTTGATTTTAACCACACAAATAGCTTGACACAAAAAAATCCACATGTTATATTTTGGATGTACATTTAGTACAATAAAAACTTTTTTTAGAGGTGTTATTTAATGGCATTAAGACAAATTAGGCTTTCTGACGACGATATATTAAGAAAAAAAAGCAGAACTGTTGAAGTAGTGGATGCTAAAATAAAACAAATTTTAGATGACATGGTAGATACACTTAAAAATACAGAAAACGGTGCTGCCATAGCTGCTCCACAAGTGGGAATACTAAAAAGACTAGTAGTAATAAATCCTGGTAACGGTGAAGATATAATAAAATTAGTTAATCCTAAAATAATTCAAAAAGAAGGCGAACAAGAAGTTATAGAAGGTTGTTTAAGCATTCCCAATGTATTCGGTAAACTTAAAAGGCCTTCTAAAGTTGTGGTTAAAGCTTTAGATGAAAATGGAAAGCCCATTACACTTACAGGTATCGGTTTTTTAGCAAAATGCTTTTGTCATGAAATTGATCATTTGGACGGAATTTTATTTACAGACTTTGTTACTGAATATCTAAAATAAACAGAAAAACATAAGGAAATCTAAAAAATTAGACCTCTTTATGTTTTTTCTTCTTTACCTTCTTAACTTGAAATGGAAGTTCTTCATAGGTTTCGTATACAAGCTTTGCTAAGTACTCTCTATCTTCTAAGTTTTCAATTAAAAAAGAAGGTCTTGCTCCATTATAAGCTGGTGCTTCTACAACTTCTTTTAGCAATTCTCTTCCAACCTTTGTTACCTTTAAAAAGAACTGATTATCACATACTAACCCTATTATTTTTCCGTTACAGTAAACTCCATAATCTCCAAACATTTTTCTATAAGTTATTTTGCCTGCACCACTTATTTGTTCGCTAACATATTCCATAAATTCTTCACTTGAAGCCATTATTTTTTCCTCCTCTAGTAATTCTTTTTATATCTCCATTATACTATTCAAAATCATCCCTGCAACTACTAAAAGAATTCCTAAAGCTGCTAATATCATAGGTGCTTTATCATGAAATATTAAAACTCCACCTAAAAGTGTAAATATAACCTCTCCTGATTGTGTTGACTCTATAACCGCAAGCTTTCGTGTATTATTTTTCACTATATCCGTTGCCTTAAAAAATAAAATAGTAGCAATAATTCCTGAAAATACTGCAACTATAAAAGCTTCAATCAGTTGACTTTCACCTGGCATACCCACAGATAGAACTCCAGAAAACAATATAATTATCCAAAAGGGCATACTACAAAGCGTCATTCCAAAAACTCTTTGAAAGGTATTAAGATCACTTCCACAAAGCTCCATCATCTTTCTATTGCCAAGTGGATAAGAAATTGCTCCTACAATAACAGCTGATATTCCTAAAAATGTTTTTACATTTAATATATCTCCTTTTGCTTGTTCAAATTGCATTAAAAATATACCTATTAAAATTATTGAAGACATTAAGAGTGCTTTTTTAGGCAGCATATTTCTAACTTTAATACTGCCTTTATCAGTTTCTACAGTTTTAAAAAATAAAGGCGACATAAGTGCTCCACAAATTATGGTTATCTGCCAGGTTCCTGCAATTAACCATGAACTTCCATAAGCTGCTGCAAAGCTAAGTGGAGCATAAAAAAATCCAAAGCCTACCGTACTCCACACCACCCATTTTAAAGGACTTTTTATTATACTTTTTACTACATCTAATACATCTCTTTTTATTATAAGTATAATGAACAATAAAGGAAGGGTTAAAATATATCTTAAAGAAGAACTAAAAAGCCAGCTGCCGCCAGATACATTCATTTGTTTGTTTAAGATAAAAGTAAATGCAAAAAAGAAGGATGCTGCTATTCCAAGTATAAGTGCCCTTATCATTTTGCGCCCCCTTTTGTATACTATATTATATATTATACGTTATATTGTACAATATAAAATTTACAAATGCAATAAATTATTATAAGATACTAAGGTATAAGTATTGATTTATTTTTAATGCTTACTTAAGAATTCAAAGGAGTTTAATGATATGAGTAATCAAATTATAAAGCTTAAATTGCTTGAGAAACAAGATCTACAAAAAATTATTAACTGGAATGTTGATAAATCTGCTGATGATCTAATGCAGTGGGCAGGTCCTAAATTTAACTATCCTTTAACACTTAAGCAACTTGAAAATTATTTTTTAAGTGAAGTATTCATAGAAAAAGTTTTTGTTTATAAAATACTACTTGCTAGTACTGACGAAATGATTGGCACAATTGAAATTAGAGAAATAGATGAAACTAATAAGATAGGCAAAATATGTAGATTTCTAATAGGTGAAAAAAATAATAGAGGCAACCATATAGGTACCGCCGCATTAAACGAAATATTAAAAATCGGTTTTAAAGATATGAATTTTAAAAAAATAACCCTTGGTGTATTTGATTTTAATTATTCTGCTATTAGATGTTATGAAAAAGTAGGCTTTGTTAAGGAAAGTTTATCAAAAAATATACGGAAAGTATCAAATGCTTATTGGAATTTATATGAAATGAGTATTTTAAAACCTGAATCCTAGTTAGTATTAACATATTATTCAAAGAAAAGAGGTGAATTTTAGCTGGAGTTTTGTACTTATTATACCTACCCTAGCTAAATATTAGACAATGCAGGATTTAAATTTGATTATAGGAAACAAGTTAAAAGCTATAAGAACTACTAGAAATTTAAGCTTAGATGAAGTATCAAAGCTTACTGGTGTTAGCAAAGGAATGCTTGGTCAAATAGAAAGGGGGCAATCAAATCCAACAGTTTCTACCCTTTGGAAAATTGCCACTGGTTTAAAGGTATCCTTTTCACTATTTACTTACGAAAATCAAGAGGAACTTAAAATCATATGTCAAAATAATATTGCTCCAATACTGGAAAACAATGACAAAATGAAATTATATCCAATATTCCCCTTCAATGCAAATAACGGCTTTGAAATATTTACAATAGAGCTAGAGCCGTCTTGTAATCATATGTCTCCTCCACATAACAAAGGTGTTGAAGAATACATAATAGTTACAGATGGAGAAATTGAAGTTTCTATAGCTGAGAAAAGTTTCACTTTAAAAAAAGGAAATTCTATAAAGTTTATGGCTGATAAGCCCCATACCTATAGAAATCTAACTAGCACAAAATCTACTTTTCAAAATATCATACTTTATTTTAAATAGAAAAAGAGAAGCTTAAAAACTTCCCCTTTTCTAAAATGTCATTATTCTTCACTTAAAACTTTAATCTTATAGCATTTCCTTAAATTTAAGATTAAAAATACTAAGTACATAATAAAAAATATAATTCCTACTATTAAAGTTGCTGTACTAACAAGTGAATCACTTGAAGTAGTTGCATTCGAACTACTCTTTGCTCTCTCAATAAAAAAAGTAATGCAATTATTAAGGGCATGTAAACATATGGCTGGTACTAATGATTTATATTTATAAGTTAAAATAGCTAAGGCCATACCTAAAAAGAATATTATAAAATTAATTGTAAAATGTAATAGAAAAAATATAAGGGAAGACAATAAAATACCTATTATTATGCCAAATTTACTATATAATCTCCTAAAAAGTATTCCCCTAAATATAAATTCTTCCACTATAGGCGCAGCGACAACTGTACCTAAGAATGATATAACAACAAAAATATTATTGCTTAATATTGTTGGCTGTTCTTCTACATTAGATTGTACACTACTTAGTAAATTTGGAGTTAATTTAGAAACCATAAAATATAGTATTAAAATAGCTCCTAAAGCCCCAATATAAGTTATTATCCATGTCAATGGTACCTCAAGTACAAAACTTTTCTTTGGAAATTTTCCTAAGAATGACTTCATACTTATATTTTTCTTCCTTACAAATACTAAAGCCATAACAAACCAGGCTAAGGTTACAATTAAACTATATACTTCAGCATAATCATTACTGAAACCTAATCTTAAAGCTGCTTCAATAAAAACTAAAGCTATACTACTAATTATTGTTACGGCTGTCATAGCTATAAATAGATATCTAGTTTTTATATTTTTAAAAAGATTAAAATCCAAGCCAATTCCTCCTAAAATTTTTCTTATGTATAATTTTCAAACCTTGCTATATGTATTTCTAAAATTAAAGCATTTTCTATTTTAGCATTACTTCTTTCTTTTTCAAAATACTTTCTACATAAATTGCATCCATTACTCTAGTTACTAGGCTCGACATACTAACTAGTTTTTTATTTAATCCATTCCCTTTTTAGCATAGAGTATATAAGTTGGTCATATCTGTTTTCATCAATAAAATAATGTTCTCTAAGCCTTCCATCTAGCTTAAATCCACTTTTCTCCAAAAGCTTTATTGAGGGATAGTTATTTGAAGCTGTTGTTGCATAAATTTTATTTAAGTTTAATTTATCATCCTCAAATACTGTTTCAATAAAACTCTTTAACATAAAACTGCCAAGACCTTTGCATCTATTTGGGGAGGGAATATAATATCCTACCTCTGCACTTTTATTTCTAGTGTTAAAATCGAATAAGGTTATTTTACCTAAAACCATATCTTCTTCTACCAGAATATGGACCATTTGCTTTTTCGTTGAAATCAAATCTATTATTCTGTTTCTATAGTCCTCAAAAGTTTTATGCTCATTTAGTGGTCTACAAGTATAATATTCATAATGCTTTTCATTTATATTCCAATTAAATAGTATTTCTATATCCTCTACTTTTAGTAATCTAAGCTTTTTAATCATAGAAACTTCCTTTCTCCCCTTTTCCAAGTATTTCATAAGAATTTTTATCCGCATAGAAAATAACGGGAAATTCTGTACTACCTAAATGTGATTGAAATTTAACCACATAAACTTCTCTATTACTTAAATCTTCCTTGTTGGAAAAAATCGTAACCGGCTTATCCCTATTAAATTTCTCTTCTGTCACCTCAGAATTTTTCCAATTCTTAATTTCTCCATCTTCGTATGTAACCTTTTCATATGCTTTAAGTCTTGCAATATCTATAGCTGTAGTGGGCTTATAATTTTCAATGTCTTGCCTTTTTCTTTTTTCTAAGATTTTTTTTGTTTCCTTTGGTGATAATATTTTCAAGGTAAAATTTTTGCTTTCAGGTTCAATCTTCTGTTTTTTGCCAATAACTGTAACCGCAATAATAGTTATAAAAACAATACCTATAAAAATAATCTTTTTTCTCACAATACCTCCTAAAGAGATTTTATAAAATTATTTGAATCATTTCTCTTTTTAAAAATTATAATTTTCTTATTACTATTTTCATTTATAATTTTAAGGTTCCTTTCTCCAAAGCTTTTAGGGAAATCCCATATATATTTTGCAAATTCAAAATCAAAATTTTCCTTGCAGCCCTCTGCCATATCATCTCTTACTTTATTTATATTTGATATATATCTCTTAAAAGCTCTAAAAAGACAAATGGTTCTTGGAAGATTAAAACATACAATAGTATCTGCTTCTTTAAGCCTTATATCCATTGTAGAACCATAATTTCCGTCTATAATCCATTTGTCTCCTTTTATAAATTCCTCCTGCTTTTCTCTCCACTCCTCTTTAGGTGTTTGAGCCCAGCCAGAGTTCCAATATTCCTTATCCAAGTGTATTAATGGAAGCTTTAGCATCTTAGCTAGCTTTTTAGAAAAAGTGCTTTTCCCACTTCCCGGAGAACCTATTACTATTACTTTGTTGCCTACTTTTTTCATATTAATCACCTATATACAATTATAGCATTTTACATTATAAAAAGTACCGTAATTATAAGTTTAAGTTTAAATAAAAGAAAGAGGAACCCCCATTATAAGAATCCCCTACTAATACAAATATTTACTTTAAAATTTTAACCTCACCAGCTTCATGAAAGTATTTCGCCTTTACTATTTTAATTTCATCTTTTTCATAAAGTTCTCTAAGCATTTTACTCTGAAGGAGTTTACTTGCTGAAAGCTCTACATTTTTATCCTCTATAACGTCCATAAGTTCACTTTGTGTAAAGTTTTTATTATGTTCTATAGCTTCAACCACTATATTCTCTAATGGTTTAATAAAACCCTCCAGTTTATTATAAGTTTCTATTCCTTTAACAGCCTCTTCAACTGCACCACATTTTTCATGCCCCATTACTAAAATATATTTTGCATCTAAATGACTTACTGCAAATTCTACATTTCCTATTACATTTTCATCTACAACATTACCTGCATTCCGAACAGTAAATATATCACCAATACCAAGATCAAAAACTATTTCAGGAGGAACGCGTGAATCAGAACAGGAGATAACAACAGCCATAGGTTTTTGTCCATTATCTTTTAAATCTTTCCTATGTTTTTTTGAAAAATCCTTATTTTCTAATTTATTTGATATAAATCTCTTATTACCATCCATAAGTTTCTTTTCTATAGCTAAAAATTCTTCCTTCATATTTTCACCTCATTAACACAATATATTATTTAGTCTGATAAATTTGTTTTTTTCTATTATAAACAAGCAAACATAAAAAATCAATCTACACTAATTTAGTCTATAATTATTCATAAACTTTACCACCTTAAGCTAATGAAATTTATGTCGAAATTTAATATATAATTTAAAACGTTAAATTTGATATTAATCTATTTTTTTATATAAATTTAAGGAGGTTTTACTATGAATACATGCTGCGGATATAGTTTTTCTAGTAGTGCTGAAACTGCTGTTAATGAAGCTTCAAAAGATATTAAGGCTCCAAAACTAATTATATATTTCTCAAAAGTTAGTTTTTTTAAGGATGTTACTACATTACTCAAACAAAAATTCCCCAACTCAACTATTATAGGAGGTACGTCCTGTGGTGAAATATCTAAAGATGGAATAAACGACGGTCTATCTCTTATAGCTTTTGGTGAAAACATTGAGTGTAAAACAATGATTATGGAAAATATAAGTGGAGCACCTATTACGTACATTGAAAAATTAAAGGAATTCAAAAAAGGCTTTAACACACAAAACACTATAGTTTTTGAAATGACAGATGGCTTGTCAAATTCAGAAGAAAAAAGCATTGCTGTTCTTAACAGTGTTTTTGAAGATGACAATATTCCTATTGTTGGCGGTAGTACTGCGGATGATTTAAGTTTTACTAGAACTTTTATTTCCTATAATGGTGAAATTTACTCAAATGTAACAATTGTAACTATGCTGCATAACAATAACGGAAAAATACGTGTTTACAAAGAAAATATATATGAACCCACTGAACGCGAATTTGTTGTTACCAAAGCAAATCCCCATGAAAGGAAAATATATGAACTGGATGGTAAACCTATAATCGATGTATATGCAAATAGCTTAAAGATATCTAGAAACGATATAGCGAAATACTTCATGTCTAATCCTATAGGAAAAATTATAGGTGATGAAACTTTTATATCTTCTTTTAAAAAAATTGAAGATGATGGCTCTCTATCACTCTATGCAAGAATATATCAAAATTCCTATGTAAACATTTTAAAGCCTAAAGATCCCATGAAAGTTTTAACAAACACTATAAATAAAGCAAAAAAAGAAATACCAAAAATATCTGGTTCCATTGTAGTTAATTGTATATTTAGAACTCTTCTTTTTAAGAATACCAACTTTACAAATAAGTTCACAAATAAGCTTCAAGATTTAGGTGAATTTGCCGGAATTACAACTTATGGTGAGCAGCTTAACAATAAACATCTTAACCAAACAATGGTTTTAATTTGTTTTGAATAGGAGGGATTTTCATGTCATGGTTTAATAAAAGCAAGGAAGAAACTAATCCTAATAATGTAAATTTACATTCTCAAATAAATACTTTATCTCAGGAAAAATTTTCATATACAGACAAAACTATAAACGAAACAACTATACTCATAACAAAAAGAGTGTCTTCACTTATGGATGCAGAGGCCGATTTTATAAAATTTATTAGTAAAATTCACAACTCTGCTAAAGCTACTAATTCTAGTTTGGATCATATCTCCGCTTCTGTTGAAGAATTTCACTCAAATATACAACTATTAGTAGAAAACTCAAAAACAATCGATGATACTGTTAAAAATGGCAATTCTCTTATATCTAAAGGTGAAAATAGTGTTACTTCTATAAATGCTGAAATAATTTCAATATCCGATTCTATAAAATCCTTTGAATCTAACTTTAATGATCTTCAAAATAGTATAAAAGAGATTAATTCTTTTTCAAATAAAATTATTGATATATCTGAACAAACTGATATGTTATCCTTAAATGCAAGTATTGAAGCAGCTCGTGCTGGTGAAGCTGGTCGTGGTTTTGCAGTTGTTGCTAATGAAGTTAAAAATTTAGCTAACGAAACAAAAAATTTATCAAGTTCAATATCTGCAAATTTAAAAAATATAAGTTCTTCCGCTAGTGAACTAAACAATAATTTAGTAAGCATCCTAAAAAAACTAGAAAATGGAGTAGAGAAAACAAATAATTCTCTTGAAATTTTTTCTAATATAAAAGAATCCAATGGTAATATTAGTAACAAAACCGCAGCCATGACCAATTCCTTCACCGAGTCAGTTTCTGCTATGGATGAAATAAATAACTCTGTAATGGAAATTTCACATAAAACAATAGATGATATAAACCTCGTAAAAGGACTTCAAAAACAAGAAACCTTAAAGACAGACTACTTTACTGATATTTTAAGCTTCTTAGAGCAACTAGAATATGTAATTAAAAACAAACCCAAATATTAACTCCTTTAGGGAATGAAATTTATATTTTTCATTCTCTATTTTATTTAGCTATACAATATATTCAACGACTGTTATAATTACCATATTATATATTTTATGGAGAGTGATTTAGAAGTGAACTTTATTGACGTAGAAAGCTTAAAAAGAAAAGATCATTATAATTATTTTAAAAGCCTAGATTCTCCTCATTTTAACATTTGCGCAAATGTAGACATTACTAATTTTTATAATTATATAAAGAAAAACAATCTACCGTTTTTCGTATCAGTTCTATATGCCGCTACTAAAGCTGCAAACAGCATAAAAGAATTCAAACTCAGAATAAGAGGAGATAAATTAATAGAACATGAATTTGTAAATCCATCCTTCACTGTGATGGCTAAAGATGAGGTATTTAATTTTTGTGAAGTAGACTTTCTGCCGGAATATAAATCCTTTAAGTCCAGCGCCCTAACTGAAATTGAAAAAGTGAAGAATGCTAGAACTTTAAACAAAGATTCAAATCGTGATGACCTTTTATACATGACTAGTATACCTTGGATTTCATTTACAAGTATAACTCACCCAATTAGCTTAAGTCCTGCTGACAGCATTCCACGAATAGCCTGGGGTAAATACTTTAATGAAGGCACTACAATTAAATTACCTCTTTCTGTACAAGTTCATCATGCTTTAGTTGATGGTGTTCATGTGGGCCATTACTTTAATAATATACAACAAATTTTAGATAATCCTGAAAATGAGTTATAAAAGGAAGGAAAAAATACACTTCCTTTTTATAATTTAATCCAATATCTCTTAACTAATGTTCCACCATTTAACACTTCATTTTCTAATACTCCACCACAAGCCTTTATTGTTCTTTCAGAGGCAATATTATTAGCATCACAGGTAAGTAGTACCTTATCCATTTTAAATTTTATACAATGCTGAAGTGCCATTTTAAGCATTTCTTTAGCATACCCCTTTCTACGTTCACTCTTCTTTACACTATATCCTATGTGACCTCCATAATTATACAAATATCCATTTAATGCATGTCTTATATTTATCATACCAATCACTCTATTATCATTTTCTCTGATTAATAAAAATTCATCAGCAGTAACTTCAGTATGTTTTGTGCTTTCTTCTTCATTATCCTTTAAAAATTCTAGCCACTGTTCATATGAATCGTATTCTTGAAGATATGATGCCCCTGCTAAATTTTCTTTATAGTCTAAAAATTCCTTTTTATATTCTATAACTTGATTTTTGTATTCAATATTTGGTTTTACCAATTTCATAAACTCACTCCCCTTATCTAAACATTCTCTTTCTTTCTTATAAATTCTCTTTTTATTTCAAGAAAATATTCCAAATCATTTAAAAATTGAAACAGCATTGCTCTATTTTCAAATTCTTCTCTTATTTCTGGCAGCTTTTGATCTTTAAAGGTTTTAAAAAGTCTTTTTAAATCTTCTATAAGAGTATCCACTGGATTTTCTTCATGAAGTTGTTTGCCTATTTTTTCAGTCACCTCTGCTACCAGTTCTGTTTGCTCAAGGGTCATATAAAATTTTGTAAAGTGATTTCTCATGTACTTCAAAATTTCAAATTGCATATTTCGCATTTCCATGTACATAACATAGTATTTATCATAACTAATTATGTTGTTATTAAGATTTCTATACGCTCTTTCACTTCCACTTTTTATTGCCAATGAAAGCTCATTAAATAATTTATGGTTTTCGTCTTCTATTTTTTTTCCTCTAAGTTCATCTGCCATATTTAAAAGTATTTTTCTCATAAAGCCTTCTATCTCAATTTGATTTTCCTTTATCTTTTTATCTATTTTAGGCATATATGTGTTTAAAAGTATTGCTATACCTGCACCTATTACCATTAATAAAAGTTCATTTTCAAGCCAAAATAAAGATATACTTTTTTCAACTAAAAGATGGGTAACTAGTACAGAGCTAACTGCAATCCCCTCTGTAAGGTTTAATAATACTGTAAGTGGAATAAAAATAGCCAGATAAACTCCAAAACTTACAGGATTGTAGCCTGAAACTTTAAATATTATACAGCTTATAGTAAGCGCGAGTACTGTTGATGCCAACCTTTGAATGGCTATAACAATTGAAGTTTTCTTTGTGTTTTGAACGCTAAGTATTGTTATAATTCCCGCTGCTGTTGGATATTTCAAGCCCAAAACTCCTGCAATTATAATTGCTAGTGCTGCACCTACTGCTGTTTTCAGGGTTCTAAGTCCAATGATTCTCATTAACGTCTCCTATTTTAAAACATTATTTTAAGAACTATTATACACTATATATTTTATAAAACGTAGGTAATATATAAAAAACATCTCGTCCCCATGGACAAGATGTTTTTCTCCCTAATAAATTGATTTGTAAATTTTATATATTTCTTCAATGCTTGTATCCCTTGGATTTCCAGGTGTACATGCATCTGCCATAGCTGATTCTGAAAGTGCATGAAGATCTTCTTCTTTAACGCCTATCTCTTTTAATGTTTCAGGAATTCCTACATCCTTTGAAAGCTTTTTAACTGCATCAATAGCTGCTTTTCTATATTCCTCCTGTGACATTGAATCTACATCTTTAACTCCCATCTTGCGGGCTATTTCTCTATACTTCTCTCCTGTAGCTGGTGCATTGTATTCCATAACATATGGTAATATTACAGCATTTGCAACTCCATGTGGTGTATCATAAAAAGCTCCTAGTGGATGCGCCATTGAGTGAACAATTCCAAGACCTACGTTACTAAAACCCATACCTGCAACATATTGACCCAATGCCATATCCTCTCTACCTTTAGGCTCATTTTTCACAGCACTTCTAAGTGAACGAGAAATAATTTCTATAGCCTTTAGGTGAAGTGTATCTGTTAATTCCCAGGCTCCCTTTGTAACATATCCCTCAATAGCATGTGTTAATGCATCCATACCTGTTGCAGCTGTTAAGCCCTTTGGCATTGATGACATCATTTTTGAATCCACAATAGCTATAACTGGTATATCATGTGGATCTACACATACAAATTTACGTTTTTTCTCTTCATCAGTTATTACATAGTTAATTGTAACCTCCGCCGCTGTTCCTGCTGTTGTTGGCACTGCAATTATTGGAACACATTTATTTTTAGTTTCTACTGCTCCTTCAAGACTTCTTACATCTGAAAATTCAGGATTATTTATAATTATTCCTATAGCCTTAGAAGTATCTATTGAAGAACCTCCTCCTATTGCTATTAAGTAATCTGCATTTGCAGTTTTATATTTTTCTATACCACTTTTAACTACCTTTATAGTTGGATTTGCTTTTACCTCATCAAATATTTCGAAGTCTAGGTCATTTGCCTTTAAAAGCTCTGTTACATTGCTAACTACATTAAACTTTATTAAATCCTTATCTGTAACCACTAGTGCTTTTTTATATCCTCTTATTTTAGCCTCTGTCACAATATTTTCAATTGCGCCTTCACCTATATAGCTTGTTTCATTTAAAACCATTCTATTTGCCATAATACCTAATCTCCTTCACAATATAATTTAAAATTAAATCGTTTACTTATTTTTAAATTATACGCCCAATATTAGCGTATTATAATATCCAAAACAATTAATTTATTTATCCTTATGTGCAAGTCTTTGAAAAAAAAGCCTAAGATTAATAACTCTTTGGCTTCGTAAACATTTTTTATTATATGTATTTTTTAACTCTATACAGTATATTATTTAAGTAACATCCACCCTGGAATCTCCACAACTGTTTTATCGTATTATTTATTATATCCATATATGAAAATATTATAATTTTTTATTTATAAGTTACATCTCCATTTTCATCTATATCTATATTCAACATTTTTTCAAATCTACTCATATTTTTCACATAAACACTATAAGCTCTACTTAATATCTTTAGGTTTTCGTTAAAGTTTTTATGATAATTTATATTTTTCATTTGCTTTTTTATTTCCTTATCCATAACAAAAGTTTTTTTCCAATTATCTTTGACTTTCTCATCATGTTTAACTTTTTTCATAAAATCAAGTAGCACTTTTTTTTCTTCTAAAAGCTGCTCATCTGTAATAGAAATCCATTTTTCTACTCTCTTTTGCGTTGTTATTTCAATTTTTTCAATCTCTTCCTTAGTTAGCTTTTCATACATTTTTTCAAATCCAACAGGATACCTTATTTCTTGGGCTTCATCCATAAATTTGACTAGATTTATAAATGCCTCTTCCTTTTCTTTTGTATCTATAGGTTCATTTAAAAATGGACTGTAATTTGCAAACATTAGTTTACCAAAGTCCCCAGGAAAAATCTTCAATATTTCACGTTTCATAAAGCCACTTCTGTTTTTTTCATCCATATCAATGCACTTACTTAAAGTTACAAGCTCTTCCGTCATATCCTTACTATCGTCAAATTTTTTTATAAAAGCTTCTATAACTTTTTTACTTCTATTAATTTTGCTTATCTTGCTTTCAAGCTTTATAAGATGTTCTGTAAGTGCAATTTTTATTTTTTCTGGCTCTTCCAATATATTTTTTATTTCTCTAACCGTTAAATCAAGTTCTCTTAGTACAGCTATCTTAAGAAGTTTATCTACATCCTTCATAGAATATTCTCTATAGTTATTTATCTTATTTATAGCTGGTTTTATAAGTCCCTCATCTTCATAATAATTTACTGCTCTTCTTGTTAATCCCGATATTTTCATAACTTCATTTATTTTCATAAGTCTCACCTCTAAAACTAAATATAAACTAATACGTTAGGTACTAGTCAAGTAGTATTTTATTTTTAGATAAAAAAAAAGCGTTAGGTAATATAATTAATATCACCTAACCCATTCTATTCTACCATGGTAAATCTGGAAATGATGCTAAAAATGAACTACCAAAAAGCTTTACTCCTACAAACAGTACTCCTAAGCCTAATATAGCTAACAAAAACTTATGTTTTCTAAAAAACATAATTATCACATCCTTCGTAATTTTTATTTAAATTTATCATTAGTTTGTTACTTTTTTATAGTTTCTCTTTAATAAATTTTTCACTAAACTCGCATATTTCATTAATGCTTTGAAAATCTGATATACTTGTATAATACTTTATCATCTTAATCATAAGTCTACTATTTATTTCATCAAGCTTACTTGTTACCATAAAAAATTCCTGCTTAAGCTGAGACATCTCTTCACTACCATATATGTCGATTAACTCAAAAATAATATCTTCTATTACAAAGTAATACTTAAACTTTTTGGCATACTCCAAAGCCTTTAAGTAATATTTTTTAGAATTATTTAAATCTTTTAAGCCATAATATCTGCTTCCAAGTTCAAAATATATATTAGGAATTTTAGGATGGGTTTCATCAAGATTAACCATGTTTTCTTCAACTGTTTTTAAGTATTCCATAGCTTTTTCTATATTAGACTCATCTATAAATATTTCCGCAGCATTAAGCATTACTATTACACTATTTGCATAGTCTCGTTCTTTTGCAAAATGTAACAATATATTATTATAAATATCAAGGCTCTCATCATATCTTTGTTGGTATTGTAGACAAACAGCCTTATGAATCATGGCTCTATAGTATTTTTCTGTACCTATTTCTATTATTCTTTCAAGCTTTTCTAATCTTTTCAATGATTTATCATACTGTTTTAATTTTGTATAACATAAAGCACTATTATATAGGAATATAGCAGTATATTCTTCATTCATATCGTCAAACCTATCTAAGGCAAACTCACAGCATTTAATATCATATTCGTATTTTCCCATATAAAAATAGACCATAGATAATTTTCTCAAAATAGGTATTACCATATTTTCAGGCATGTCTAAACTTATAAGTGATCTAGCTTTTTCATAGTAAATAGAACTTTTATAAAAATCATTTATGCTACAAAAATAATCTCCTGCTAAAGTATATATAGATATCTTTTTATCTTCAAAGCTCCATTTTACTAAAAAGTCTTCCACTTCATTTAGTCTATTTACAAAACTTATGTCTTTATACAAACTCAAATCTTTTAATTCGTCTATGTACTTATCAAGTATTTTTTTTGCCTGTGTTTTTTCGTCTTCAATTAAGTATTCTATATCTTCATTAAATTCTACATTTCTTTCGCTGCAAATTACTCTTAAGTTTTTAAACATTACTTCAGCAGATTTTCTAGTTAACCTGGCTTTATTATGTTCAATTTGGCTTATCAGATTTCTAGTTATCTCACTTCCTGCCAAATCATCTTGATTTACTCCATACTTTTTTCTTAAACTCTTAAGCTTGTAACCTACAGACACTATTTCGTATCTTGCCATAGTATTTCTCCTTATCGTACATATACTTTCTTCGACAATTATACCACTATTTAGTGGCTATGTTAATAATAATCGTATTTTTTTACAAATTCTTAATTATTTTTTTATGTTTATAATTTTTCCATATAATAATTTATACAATTCGGTTACATATTATGTAAATATTTATTTGCATATTTGCATTTAATTTAATTTCTATGTATAATTAAGTAATTATACAGCTTTAAATTAAAGTTCTTATAAATATGGAGGTCTAAATGATTTATAGAAAAGCAACAGAAAATGATATAGAAAAACTTATTGAATTAAGAAAAAAGCAATTAGCAAACGATAGTTGTCAAACTAATATTAACATAGCTGTTGATCTTAAAATTTTTTTAAAAAAGGTTTTAAGTTAGGTTCATTTTTTTCATGGATTGCTGAAGAAGATAACAAAATCATTGCTGCAAGTGAAATTTGTTCTTTTGAGACTCCACCATCTTACTCAAATCCTAGCGGAAAAATTGCATATTTGACTAACGTCTATACTGAAAATAAATATCGCTGCAAAGGTATTGCTTTGGCTCTTCTAAAATTAATAATTTTAGAAGCAAAAGAAAAGAAATATACTTTTATACGTCTTAATCCTTTTAAAAATGATACTCGCATATACCAAAAACTTGGTTTTAAATTTTCTAAACAGTTTATGGAAATAACTATATAAAATAAAGGCTGCAAACCTAAATTAAACTTAGATTTACAGCCTTTATAATTCATCTATATCTAATGAAACAAGATTCTTGGAGCAAAAAAAATAAATATAAGTTCACAAAGTACTAAAGCTAAGTTCATTATCACTCCTAAAAGTCCTGTCATATTTTTATTTTTTATAAGTGATAGTATTCCTATTATAACACCTAAGGGAGACACATATATAGGTATTAATAAGGGAAGACCCCCTAACTTAATAAAAGGTATTACCATAAGAAACACATTTAAAATCAAAATAACACTAATTATTGCTATTACCAAGGATAAAACTGCTAATATTCTTTTTAACTTATTAATACTCATATTCTCATACTCCTAAAATACTGGATCTTCCAAATTAGTTACGCCTGAAAAATCAGCATTAAATTCTGCTGTACTATTTTCACTTGTCATCCATTCATTTGGTTCTGAATTTAAGACATCATTTCCATTAACATCTATTTTTAAACCTTTAAAAAGCCAGTTTGAGGCTATGGAACCTGTACTTTCTTTTCTAACCCATACTTTATCAACCATTTTAGGCAAGAAATCTATATCGTTTATATATAAATAATATTCATCAGTAGCTCCGTTTTCAAAATCATTATAGGTTTCCTTATCTAAAAGCCACTCTTTTTTAATACCATTATTCAAATGAATTCCAAAATAGATATTATCATCTGTACCAGATCCTATGTTTGTTCCCGTACTAATTATTGTTGTAAGTGAACTTATGGGTGAATTACTTTTGCCAACATCTAAATTCCATCTATCGGTAAACTTTGTATAATCTCCATTTTCAGAGTAATTTAATAGTTTGTAACATTGATTTATTCCTTGACTAAAAGCGCATTTAAGGTTAATTTCTCTATTATTACTTGATAGAAATTCTTTTGACTCATTATAGTCTGTATAACTGTATCCCACTCCAGTTTTAAGACCTGCTAAAAGCGTTGTAGCCCACAATTTTTCTTCTGCTGTTGAAGGACTTTGTCCATAAACTTCCTCTGAGGTTTCATTCATTAAATCAAAAGGTATATCATCTACTCCTTTAAAAATATTGCCTGCCATATTACTAGAATTATAATCCGCTATGCTGTGTCCAGCTATATTAACCCAAGCATAAGGTTCTGCTTCTGATTCCATGTGCTTATGCTGCTTTCTTCCATCCTTATTGTCAAGATAGACTCCACACTCAAGATTAACGTAGATACCATGACAAGCCAAATCTCCCGTAACGTGTGATATCCAACCAGCTGCAAAAGCTATTTTTTTCATGTCCTTTGATTTAAGTGCATTTTGAAGTTGTTTGGATGCATAGCTTCCTACCTTATAATAATGATATCTATCTCCCCAAGGAGAATAATCACCTAAAGAACCTATTTGCATATATCCTAAATCCGGTCCAACACTTCCCCATGCAGCAACGTTAGGATAAGCCTTTACCGCCTTACGTATCAAACTATTCTCTGATAATTTACTTGTTGCTTGTTCAATAACAACATAATGAGAGACAGGCTGAAAAGCTTCAACTTTACTTCCAAAAACAAATATTATTCCTAAGGCTATAATTAAGGTTAAAAATTTATTTATATTTCTCATTATATCCCCCCTTTTTTATGTAATTTTATTCATTTTGTTTATACCATTATTTAGCCTTATATGTCAATATTTTATTTTATTAAATAAAATTTACATATAAAAAATAACAGCTGAATAATCAGCTGCTAATATCTTTTATGATAAATTATTACAAGTAAGAAATAAACTATCGGCATAAAAATCAAAGTAATTATTAAAAAATTATCTAATGATAATAATAGCTCTCTTTTCAGAACCACTACTAAAACCATATAAAAATATGAGATCCAGAAAGCTTTTTGTGCTGCTTTTGAATTTATAAATATATTTCTCTCTTCATTCTCAAGTTCTATATTTTTAAGCATACCCTTCTTTTTTTCACTAATACTATAAACTATAATACTAAAAATCCCCAATGGAATACATCCAAGTGAAATTCCAAGCATAAGACTTTTTTCATATCCAAAAAAATCCCCTAAAATTAGCGCTATAACTCCTACAAAAATAAATATAATCGAGTATATTTTTTGTCTTCTTATATAATTTGCTATTTCCATATTAAACTCTCCTTAATTTTCAAATTATTCTTCAAATATAAAAACTTCTTCAATATTAAGCTTAAAAATCTTTGAAATTTTATGTGCTAAAAATATTGATGGGTTATATTTTGAAGTTTCAAGTGATATAATTGTCTGCCTTGATACACTTACTTTATCCGCCAAATCCTGCTGTGTAAAACCAAATTGTTCTCTTAAATTTCTTATATTATTTTTCACACTGCTTCTCCTTTACATGTAAAGTTTACTTTACACTATTAGTATAGTAATATTTCATATATATGTCAAGCTGACTTTACATTTATCATGAAATTTATGCATGCTAGATTAATCACTACTACTCAAGCATGCATAGTTATTTTCCATTATATGTGTACTATCAATCGCAAATTAATTTTGAAATATCAGATTTAGGTTCATAATACCAATTATCTACATTATTTATAACAAATTTATTTACATTTTTATAATATGTAATTTTCACATAAGAACCATCTTTATAACATACATTAATTTCCTTACCATTTCCCTTTTTATCTACTGCTAATCCTATATTATGTACTGTTGAATCTTCAAGAACATTTAAAAATTTTTTCATCAAATTACCATCAAGTATTTTAATTTTACTATTTCCAAGCCCATCATTTATATCATTTATTTCCACGTCATTCACATTTCTAAATTCTAATTTAGAAGGATCTAGCTTTTCAGGTCGCGGTGGTAAATTTTCATTTAATGAGGTTACACCGCAAACTTCTCTAAACACTTTTAAATATGCACCTATTACACTATTATTTTTATATATAACAACTGCTTTAAGTTCTTTACCATCCATTGGCTGTGATTTTTCATGTACGCTATAAGTTACTGATTTGACCTTTTGTCCTGCATATTTTTTAAGATTCAGTCCACTTAAGCTTGATGCAGCATTATATATATTTAACCTATAGCTGCCCTTACCTGGAAGTCTATTTTCTCTAATCTCTTCTTTCTTATTTATTTCAAGACCATATCTGGCAAGTAAACTTTTAGCTTGTCCGTTAGTCTCCTCTGATTTTACCTGCTTGAATGAAACTATTGCTATTATTAATATAAAAAACATAGCTAATACTACTATTTTATTTCGTTTATTCATCTCAAAACCCTCTCAAAACAAAGTAAATAACTTTTTTTACTTTATTATAGCATATTTCATAAAATGTCATTATAAAGTTTTTATGAATTTCTTTACCTTTTATTAACAATTTCAAAATTTTTCTACTTGAATTTTGCGTATAATGCAATAACAAGCGAAATATCATTTTATATATTTATTTATTAAAATTATTATTACCTAACATTAATGCATATGTAAAAAAGTAAGCGAACCGTTTCAGCTTAAGTAAATTTAAGTATTTCAGCGTATATTCATATTTCTATAGGCATTTTTTGCTATTATGGCTGTTTTTTGTAATCGATAACATTGATTTTTAATTTCACCTTATCTATAATTAATTACATGGTTGTTAACGTTTTCAGTCATTATTATATTTTATTGCTAGGAGGTATTATAAAATGAAAAAAAAATTTATAGCCGCTCTTATTTTAGCCGTAACTACTACTCTTTTAGTTTTAGGTACAGGTAATTCAAGAGCGTATGCTGCATCAACTTATAATTCTATAGTAGATAGCTCTTTTAAAGGTACTGATGGAACAAAACTCAATGGAATACCAACTTATAAAACTATAACTTCAGCTCTTAATAATGCTCCAGCTTCCTCCAATGTAAGCTACAAAATATACATAAAAACTGGAACATATTATGAAAAATTGAATATAAATAAGCCCAATATATATTTTGTAGGCGAGAATGAAAATACTACAAAATTAACCTATAATGTTGCCAGTGGCTCTAAAAAAAATGATGGAACAACCTATGGAACTTCTGGTTCTGCTAGTCTAAACGTTTCTTCTCCAAGTTTTGGTGCTGAAAATTTAACTATAGAAAATAGCTTTGATTATCCAAAAAACCTGGCAAAAAAAAGCAATGATCCGTCCAAACTCCAAAGTGCACAAGCCGTTGCCCTGAATTTATCCGGTTCTAGCAATAAAGCTTATTTTAAAAACTGTAAAATAACAGGCTATCAAGACACTTTATGCAGTAACACTGGAACCTCTTATTTTACAAATTGTTATATCTCTGGTTGTATTGATTTTATTTTTGGAGCTGGTCAGTCTTTTTTTAATAGCTGCAATATTGTATCAGTTGATATGAAAACACCTTCAAACAACGGTTATATTACTGCCGCAAGTACAAATATATCAAATAAATATGGTTTTGTTTTCTACAAATGTAGCCTTCAAAAACAAACTTCAACAATGGCCACAAACTCTGTTTCCCTTGGGAGACCTTGGCATCCTACTATAACACTTAGTAATGGAACTAGAGAAGCTGACCCTAATGCCATTGCCAGCGTAATCTACATGTATTGTAACATGGATAATCACATTAAAAGCTCTGGTTGGGATTCTATGACTGGAATTGGTCCAGATGGTAAAACTAAAATATTTACACCTGGAGAATCTAGATTTTATGAGTATCAAAATAAGGGACCTGGAAATATAGTTAATTCCTCAAGAAAGCAACTTAATGATACTGACGCTTTAAAGGTTACAATAAAAAATGTTTTAAATGGATGGAATCCACAATAAAAATATTATTAAAGGTGGTATATAAAATGAAAAAGAATTCTATTCTTGCAATGACTGCAATATGCGGTACTTTATTAATTGGTGGCTTAGGCATTTCTACAAAAGCTCATGCTGCTACTAATTATAATTCTATTGTAGACAGTAAATTCACTGGAGTTAATGGTTCAAATGTAAATGGTGTTCCAACTTACAAGGACATGACTTCTGCACTTACAAATGCTCCTTCTGATTCAAAAAAACCTTATACTATATTCATTAAAGCTGGTAGTTATCACGAAAAAATAACCGTTGATAAACCAAACATTCACTTTGTAGGTGAAAGCGAAAACTCAACAAAATTAACCTATGATGTGGCAAGTGGAACAAAAAAGACTGATGGCACAACTTATGGTACCTTTGATACTGCAAGTGTATCCGTAATAGCTCCAGATTTTAGTGCTGAAAATGTAACTTTTGAAAATGCTTTCGATTATCCAGGAAATGCAGCTAAATCAGCTGATGATCCAACAAAGATAGCTGATGCTCAAGCTGTTGCTTTAAAATTAGATGTAAACAGCGAGAGGGCTTACTTTAAAAATTGTAAAATGACAGGATATCAAGATACCTTATATGCAAATGAAGGAACTGCTTACTTTAAGAACTGTTATATTACTGGAAATGTAGACTTCATCTTTGGTGCAGGACAAACCTACTTTGATAAGTGTGATATTGTATCAATTGATAGAAAAGATCCTGTTAATAACGGTTATATAACTGCTCCAAGCACTCTTATTAGTAATAAGTATGGTTTCGTTTTCCATAAATGCAATATAAAAAAGCAAACTAATGTTATGGCTGCAAATACTGTTGGTCTAGGAAGACCTTGGCATCCAACTACAACCTTCCCTGATGGAAGATATGCAAACCCAAATGCCATAGGAAGCTCTGTCTACATTAATTGTCATATGGATAATCATATTACAACTGTTGGTTGGGCAAGTATGTCCGGAAAAGATATAAACGGAAATAAAATTTGGTTTACCCCTGCAAGTTCACGTTTCTTTGAATATAAAAGTAGAGGTGAGGGTGCTACTATAAATGCTGATAGACGTCAACTTACTGAAAAAGAAGCAAAAGATTACTCTAAAAAGAAAGTTTTAAATGGTTGGAATCCAGAGTAGTTTTAATAAAAATGCTGCAAAACAAATAGTGTCTTGCAGCATTTTTTATTAATTTTATTGGTTTTCTAGTTCTTCTATTTTTTCTTTAAATTGAGGTAGATGATTTTTATGGGCAATTAGCATTTCATCTAAGAGATCTTTAGCAATTTGTCCACTAGGTATAAGAGGGTTTATTGTGAAAGCATGCAGTGCCTTATTATAATTTCCTGTGTAGGCTGCTTCAATTACAGTTTCCTCCATACCCTTCATGTGCTGAAGTAAAGCTCTTGGTGCAGAATGGAATTTCCCCCAATTAAGAGGTTCTGGACCCTTTGAAGTTATAATTGATGATACCTCTACAATCGAATCATAAGGCAGTTCTGATATAGTTCCATTATTTCTAGTACTAACAACCATCTCTGTCTTTTTATCGTTGTAAATAGAATTAATCACTTCACAGGCAGCATCTGAATAATAAGCTCCACCACGCTTTGAAAGCTGTTCTGGTTTATGGTCTAAGTTAATATCTTTATATAATTCAAATAATTGTGCTTCTAACTTTTTCACCACTTCAGCTCTTGTTTCACCCTTTTTAAATTCCTCCAATTCATTTTTTAACATATCATCTGAAACATAATAATAGCGGTGATATGAACATGGGAGAAGTGCTAAATCTTTGATTTGTTCATAAAGCATTTTTATATCCTTTATATTTTCCATTCCTTTAAATTTCTTAGTACTATTTGGATTATAAACAGTTTCTATAATTTCATTAGTTCTTTCTTTTCCTGTTTTATCCCAAACACGATGCCAATGGAAATGATTCAAGCCCGCAAATTTAAAATTCAAATCTTCAACTGGTATGTCTAAAGCTTCACTTGCCATCATCATATATCTTATAGGAACATTACATAATCCAACAGTCTTTTCAAATCCACCATACTTGATGGCTGCTTCTGTAATCATTCCTGATGGATTTGTAAAATTAATAAGCCATGCATTTGGACATAATTCTTTTATATCTTTAATAATATCAAGTATAACTGGTATAGTTCTAAAAGCTTTAAAAATACCCCCAGCTCCATTAGTTTCTTGTCCTAGAATTCCATGACTTAATGGAATTCTTTCATCCTTAATTCTCGCATCTAAAAGTCCAACTCTAAATTGGGTTGTTACAAAATCTGCATCCTTTAAAGCCTCTCTACGATCTAATGTTAAATGAACCTCACATGGATATCCTGATGCCTCCCACATTCTTTTTGCCATATCTCCAACTATTTGTAATTTCTCTTTTCCCTCTTCAATATCAACTAACCAAATTTCTGTAATTGGTAATTCCTTATAACGCTTGATAAAACCCTCCATTAGTTCTGGAGTGTAACTGCTGCCTCCACCAATTGTAACGATTTTTAATTTTTTCATACGCTCTACCTCCTCATAGACAAAAAGAAACTTTGCTTGTCTTTCTTATGCCTTGAGTTTATCACAATATGAAAAAATCTGACCCATCTAGTGAAATCGTTTTTTTCACAATCTGAAAATTTTACACTAAATCGTCATGATAATAAGTCAAATAATATCTATTTAACATAACCTCTATAAAAACCATCAATTTATATCTTCCACCTTTTGAGGAATCAAAATCACCCATATAAAGAATTTCATCAAACATATTTGATAGCCTTATCCTTGGATTTTGAGTTATAAGCACAAGCTTCTCCCCTTTTGTCTTAGCTTTTACTATAATTTCTCTAGAAGACTCTATAAAATTTCCATCTACTGAAAAAAACAAAGACAGCTTACTTTTTTCCGGTGCACTCAAATCTAAATTTGATAAATCATAATATTCACAGTACTTTCCAAAGGAGATCATGGATAATTGATAATGCCTAGCTAAAGAACCTGGAAGTAAAAAACCATATATTGATATATGCTCACTTGAATAAATCATTTCATTTATTTTATCAATTTTTTTGAACTCCATATTCCCTTTTAATCTTTTTAGTGAACTGCAAATTATATCTATATAATTATTAAAAATCTCCTCATCATGGAGCTTATCGAATTTCAAATCTTCAAGATTGTCATTCATGCTTATAAATCTATTAACCTTACTAGATTTAGATAATTCCTTTAATTCAATAAAATTTCTATACCCTATACTTCTAACAAATCTTGATATTGTAGATGTTGAGGTAAACGATAACAAAGCCATTTTTTCAATGGTCATATGCTCAAACTTATTTATATTTTCTATTAAAGTTTTTGCTATGGCCCTATATGGATCATTTGCATCAGATTGATTTATTATTTTTTGCAATTTAAGATACAATTCACTGTTATAATTTCGCATAAATACCTCCAACACTAATTAAATATATTTCCATATATATATATTATCATAAAATAACAAATTCATTAACTTAATTGTTTTGAGTAAAATTTTTGTTTAATAGAAGAATTTTCAAGTATTTTAACGCATATTCATATTTTTCTAGGGATCTTTTGCTAAAATGCCTGTTTTTTGTAATCGATAACATTGATTTTTTCTTTTCCGCTTTATATAATTAATCACATAACTGTTAACGTTTTCAGGTGTTATGTATTTTAAACTTTCATAAAACATAAAAGGTGGTATATAAAATGAACAAAAAATCTATTCTTACAATAATCATGACTATATGTGGTACTTTATTAATTAGTGGATTCAGTACTTCCACAAAAACTCATGCTGCTACTAATTATAATTCTATTGTTGACAGCGCATTTACTGGTACAAACGGTTCGACTGTAAATGGGATTCCAACCTATAAAGACATGACCTCTGCACTTACAAATGCCCCTATTAATTCAACAACACCTTATAATATATTTATCAAAGCTGGTACTTATCATGAAAAATTAACTATTGATAGGCCAAATATACACCTTATAGGTGAAAATGAGAACACTACAAAATTAAGCTACGACGCAGCTAGTGGAACTAAAAAAGCTGATGGAACAACTTATGGTACCTCTGGTTCTGCAAGTGTATCGGTTATAGCCCCAGATTTCAGCGCTGAAAATGTAACCTTTGAAAACGCCTTCGATTATCCTTCAAATGCAGCTAAATCCAATGATGATCCTACAAAATTAGCTTCTCCACAAGCTGTTGCCTTAAAATTAGATGTAAATAGCCAAAGAGCTTACTTTAAAAACTGTAAATTAACTGGATATCAAGATACTCTAGAAGCAAATGAGGGAACTGCTTATTTTAAAAGATGCTATATTACAGGAAATATAGATTTTATTTTTGGTGCAGGACAAACTTATTTTGATAAATGTGATGTAGTTTCAATGGATATGAAGAGTACAGTTGACAACGGATATGTTACTGCACCAAGTACCCTTATAACAAATAAATACGGTTTTGTTTTTCATAAATGTAGGCTAACAAAAGAAAGTAAGTCAATGGCTGCAAATACTGTTGCCCTAGGAAGACCTTGGCACCCAACTACTACCTTCCCTGATGGGAGATATGCAAATCCAAATGCCATAGGAAGTTCTGTATATATTAATTGTCATATGGATGATCATATAAAAACCGACGGTTGGTCAAGCATGCCCGGTAAAGACATAAATGGAAACACTATTTTATTTACACCTAGCCAATCACGTTTTTTTGAATATAAGAGCAGAGGAAATGGCGCTGTTACAAACACTGACAGAAGACAACTTACTACAGCTGAAGCTAAGGATTATTCCAAAAACAAAGTTTTAAATGGCTGGAATCCACAGTAGGTATACATACTGCAAAGCTAATATGTGTTTTGCAGTATCTTTTTATATTTCTTGTTTCATTAATTTTAAATGAATAAATTTTAACCTCTACATAATTTTTATATATATGTATTCATGTATAATTACCTTGTAAGTATTTAAAAGAAGGCTCCATATGAATAAAATTAAATTCTTATTTTTATTTATTATTGCACTCATTATTACTACTATATTGGTTTCTACTCCTGAAAGTACCTCAAAGGTTTCAGCTAATCATATTCTACAATACAGCTTTAGTGTTATTTCTGATACTCACATAGGCGTTGATGAAAGCAAAAACTCTTCTAAAATTGCTAAAAACAAATTGGCTATCGCTCTAAAATGTATAGAAAAAAACTTTCCAAAGGATAAATGTATAGTAATAAATGGAGATGTAGTTGATAATTACTACGAATCTTCCTATAATGAATTGACTAACATTATTTTAAATGTAAACTACTCTAAAAAACTTCCTTACATTTATTTTAATTTAGGAAATCATGAATTTAAATATAATGGTGAAGGTCCATCAATATCAGAATGTTATAATGAAAATCTCAATCGATTCATAAATAAAACTCAAAATATTCAAAGTAAATTAACTGCGAACAAAGATATATCCCACACTTTTCGTAGTACCAATAAACCGTATGATTTACAATACGTAAGCAATACTCCTTTTTTCTTTTTAGGAAGTGATTCTGTAGCTAAAGGAAAAACTAATGACTGTGCTTATCTTAAATTTAATGATCAATTAAAATCTTTGAACGACAGTATTGGTACCGGATTGTCCTTTATTTTTTGTCACCAGCCTCCCTTTAATACTGTAAAAGGCTCAAATGCCTCCAATTGCATATCAAATACAAATGAACTTCTAGAGGTATTCAAAAAACATCCCAATGCAATAATGTTCACCGCTCATACTCATAGAACCTTTGATAATTCACCTCTTACCTTTGGTAATAACTACAGTAAATTAGGCTCATGTCCTGTAATAACCTCTCCTTCTGTTTTCAGAAGTCTAGAGGGCATTCATGTTAATGTATATGAGGATATGATTTCTGTAGAAGGTGTAAAATATCATTCTGATTATCACTGCACAACTAAACCTGATTGGTGTATAACTTTTAGATGATTATTGAATATTTTTATTTCTTAATCTGGAATGCTTAAAAGCTTATCTACATCATGAATACATTTTTCTATTCCACTGTCTATAATGTAGATAACTTATCATAACTATAACGGCAAGTACAGCAATAAATATGCATAAGGAGTATTTCATACTTATACCTAAAAAAGTGTATAAAAGAATAATAGGAGTATCCGCTATAAATATTGTTAAAATGTACTTGCCAAAAGGCATTCCAGTTAAAACGGAGAAAAAACATACCACATCTGAAGGTACCACTGGTGATGAAACCCCTAAAGCTAAAATTTTAATATTATTCTTTTGAATCATTGAATATATTTTAGGATATTTATTAATTATTTTTTCTTGATATCCCATACCAATTGTAGCCTTCACAAATAAAAACAAAAATATCTCACTCAATAAATTTGCTATTGAAACTAATATAAAAGCTTTTAGTGGATCAAAAAGTACTCCTGCACTAACTATAAAAACAGTACATGGAACAAGAGTAAAAATTCTTAAAGACGCAATTACCAAAAATAATACTGTACTATACTTAGGATATGCTGCTAAAAATCTCGTGATTTTACTCATGCCATTAATATACAATTGATATTTAAAAAATATAACTAAAATTACTATCCAAATAAATAAAGCTGTCCATTTAAATAATTTATTCATAATTACACCTATACCTTTACTATTATTTTTGCTACTTGAAAATTATTTACCGTTTTCACTATAAAACTTATTATAAAGATTATTTATTAAATAAAGGTATAAAAAAATATTAAGATTTATTAAGGTTTCAGCTAATAACCCCTTAATTACAATCAGGCAATTCAATATTAAATTCAATTTCATTGTCATTGCATTTAGCCCAAATTCTTCCACCGTGAAGTTCAACAATTTTTTTTGAAATAGCAAGGCCTAATCCTGAACCTTCAATTTCAGCATTTCTTGATTTATCTACTCTATACATTTCATCAAATATTTTCACTAAATCTTCTGTGTTTATATTATTGCTCTTATTTATAAAAGAAAATCTAGTACTATTATTTTCTTTCCGCATCACAATTTTAAAAATAGAATTTTTATAGCTGTACTTTTCTACATTCTTTATTAGATTTTCAATAACTCTAATAAATTTTTGCATATCAATTTTACATATTAACTCATTTTCAATACACTCAATTTGAACCTTTATGTTCTTTTCTGATAAAAATATAATATGTTCACCTACGATTTGATTTACTAGAACAGCCACATTAAATGGAACTTTGTTTAGTTTTATATAATTATTTGAAAGCTTGGTATACTCGAACAATTCTTCAATTAGTTTTTTTAGATTTTTGCTTTTTTCATAAGCTATTTTTAAAAATTCTTGCTGATTTTCTGTAAAAGTTTCTTTTTCTTTATTGAGAAGTTCTAGATAGCCAATTATAGATGTTAGAGGTGTTTTTAAATCATGGGAAACCGCAACAATTAGTTCATTTTTAGCTTCTTCTTGTTTTTTTTCCTTTTCATAATTTTGTTTAAGCTTTTCAGACATTGTATTTATATCTTTAGCCAAGTGAGCAATTTCATCATTGCCTTTTATATCTATAGGCTTTAGGTATTTTTGAGTCTTTATATTTTTAACATTTTCACCAATATATTTTAAATATTTAATTCTTCCATTAATTGCAACCAAAAAAATGACTCCAAAAATCACCAACTCAAATATGAAACTTCCCATAGCCATGATAGCTCCATATTTTTCGTAAAAACCAGGAGTAACGTTAGCTATCTTACTAAACATATTCATAAAAAAAACAAAAATCAGCCAACTTATTATTATATCGATAGGAATTAATATTAATAACTTTATTCCTACCTTATTAATTATTCTCTTCTTCATATCTTATAGCCAACTCCCCAAATTGTCTTAATATATTTAGGATTTTTAGGATCTAGCTCTAGCTTTTGTCTAAGATTTGTTATGTGAACCACAATAGAAGTATCTGATACTGCAAATTGTTCATTCCAAATAGTTTCGTATAATTTTGGGACAGAAAATACTGTACCTTTATTTTTAGCTAAACATTCTAGTATATCAAACTCTTTTGGTGTTAGCTTAACCTTATTCCCTCTTACTGTAACTTCATGGGCATCAAAATCAATAACTAAATCATCAATAGTAATACTACTTTTATTTTCAGGTTTTGAATTAAATTTTTTATATCTTCTAAGCTAAGCTTTTACTCTAGCTATAAGCGCCATAGAGCCGAAGGGTTTTGTAACATAATCATCTGCCCCAACTGTCCTTGGATTTTTTATATATTGTTTTACAAAATTAATAATATCCATTTTATCTTGCCCCCTAAGTTAATATGTGAACAGTATAAAATGTAACTATTAATCTTTTACCAAAAAAACTCTTAAGATTTATTAAGACTTTTATATTAAATATTTGAAACAAAAAATAAAATATCAAATTTAAGTTTAATATGAATTCAATTTCTCTCCTTTGTAAATACTAAATATCAGGATTTATAGTTAAATGGATTAAAGTACTGAAATTAAAGCTTCTATACCTTTAACTATAAAAACTAGATTTAAAAATTTCTTTTTTACAGGGAGGAATAAAGTATGGCAAAAAAATTAAAAACCATGGATGGAAACGAGGCTGCTGCTTATGCTTCATACGCCTTTACGGATGTCGCTGCAATTTATCCTATAACTCCATCCACTCCAATGGCTGAATTAGTAGATAATTGGTCATCGCATGGGAAAAAAAATATTTTTGGGCAGTCTGTTAAGATAGTTGAAATGCAATCAGAGGCTGGTGCTGCTGGAACTGTCCACGGCTCCTTAATTGCAGGTGCACTTACAACTACATACACCGCTTCTCAAGGTCTTCTTTTAATGATACCTAACATGTACAAAATGGCTGGAGAACTTCTTCCTTGCGTATTTCATGTAAGTGCTCGTGCCCTTGCAACTCATGCTCTTTCTATTTTTGGAGACCATCAAGATGTTATGGCAACAAGACAAACAGGATTTGCTCTTCTAGCATCTTCAAACGTTCAAGAAGCTATGGATTTAGGTATGGTATCTCATTTATCTGCAATTAAAGCTAAGGTTCCTTTTGAACACTTTTTTGACGGTTTTAGAACCTCACATGAATACCAAAAGATAGAAGTTATTGACTACAATGATGTAACCCCTTTAGTTGATCATGCGGCAATTAAAAACTTTAGAGAAAGAGCTCTTAACCCTGAGCACCCCACTGTTCGTGGAACAGCTCAAAACCCAGATATTTATTTTCAAGGTAGAGAAGCATCAAATAATTTTTATAATGCAGTTCCTGATGTTGTAGAAAATTATATGAGAGAAATAGAAAAGATTACTGGAAGAGTATACCATCCTTTTGATTACTACGGAGATGCTAATGCGGAGGAAGTAATTATAGCAATGGGGTCAGTATGCGATACCATTGAAGAAACTGTAGATTATTTGAGAAGCAAAGGTGAAAAGGTTGGACTTCTAAAAGTTCACTTATATCGTCCATTTTCTACTGACTATTTCTTTAAGTATCTTCCTAAAACCATCAAAAAAATTGCTGTTTTAGATAGAACTAAAGAACCAGGTTCAGCAGGAGAACCTCTTTATCTAGATGTAGTTAACACCTTTTATAATAGTCCAAATAAACCTGTTATCGTTGGTGGACGTTACGGTCTTGGTTCTAAAGATACACGACCTTCTCAAATTTTATCTGTATTTGAGAATCTAAAAAGCTCTAGTCCTAAAAATGGATTCACAATAGGAATTGTAGATGATGTTACAAATTTATCTCTTCCTGAGAGCGAATCAGTGGATACTACTCCAAAAGGTACTGTAAGCTGCAAATTTTATGGTCTTGGTTCTGATGGTACTGTTGGTGCAAATAAAAGCGCTATAAAAATTATAGGTGATAATACTGATATGTACTGTCAAGCCTACTTTTCCTATGACAGTAAAAAGTCTGGTGGAAGTACTGTTTCTCATTTAAGGTTTGGAGATAAACCTATAAAATCACCATATCTTGTTCATGAAGCAGACTATATAGCTTGCCACAATAAATCCTTTATACACAACATAAATGTATTAAACGGCTTAAAAAAGAATGGAATTTTTGTACTGAACTGTCCTTTTAAAGATGAGGAACTTGATGAAAATCTACCTAATACAATGAAAAAATATATAGCTGACAATGACATACAATTTTATACAATCGATGCAGTTTCAATAGCACAAGAAGTTGGTCTTGGTTCTAGAATAAACATGATTATGCAAGCTACATTTTTTAAATTGGCAGATATAATTCCAGTGGATAAGGCTATTCAATATCTAAAAGACTCTATCGAATACACCTATGGAAAGAAAGGTGCTTCAATAGTAGATGCAAATAAAAAAGCTGTAGACGCTGGCGTTAATGCTGCTCACAAAGTTAATGTACCTGCTTCGTGGAAGAATATCACAGAAGGTGATAAATCCTTAGATGACTTCCCTGACTTCATTAAAAGAATTGAAAGACCTATGGCAAGGCACGAAGGAGATGCCTTACCAGTAAGTGCTTTTAAAGGTATGGAGGATGGTGTATTTCCTCTTGGTGTAACTGCTTACGAAAAACGTGGTATTGCAGTTAACATTCCTGAGTGGCAAATAGACAAATGTATTCAATGTAATCAATGTTCATACGTTTGCCCTCACGCTGTAATAAGAGCTTGCCTTCTTGATGATGAGGAAAAAAATAATGCTCCCGAAACATTTTTAACTAAAAAACCTGTTGGTAAGGGAATGGAAAACTTAAGTTACAGAATTCAAATAAGTCCACTCGATTGTACAGGATGTGGAAATTGTGCTGATATCTGTCCAGCTCCTGGTAAAGCTCTAATTATGAAGCCTGCAAATGAAGAGATAGAAGAACAAGCCGACAACTTTAAATATGCTTTAAAAGTAAAAACTAAAGATGGTGTAATGGATATTAAAACAGTAAAAGGAAGCCAATTTGCTAAACCTCTTCTAGAATTTAATGGAGCTTGCCCTGGATGTGGAGAAACACCTTATATAAAACTACTAACACAGCTTTATGGTGATAGAATGATGATAGCAAATGCTACTGGTTGTTCTTCTATTTGGGGAGCAAGTGCACCTGCAATAGCCTATACAAAAAATCATAATGGAAAAGGACCTTCTTGGGGTAATTCTTTATTTGAAGATAATGCAGAATATGGCTACGGAATGTTTTTGGCAGTAAAGCAAATGAGAGAACGCTTACAAGAATTAATTACTGAAGCTACAAAATCAGATATAAACCTTCAACTTAAAGAAGCCTTTAATTTATGGCTTAACAGCTTTGATGATGGTGATAAATCAAAAGAAGCTTCAAGTAAGATTCTTAAAATTCTAGAAAATGAAAACTTTAAAGACAATAAGGTCTTAGCAGAAATATATGATAAGAAAGATTATTTAATTAAAAAATCCCATTGGTTACTTGGCGGTGATGGTTGGGCTTATGACATAGGATTTGGAGGTGTTGATCAGGTACTTTCTCTAGGAGACGATGTAAATATATTTGTAATGGATACTGAAATATATTCAAATACTGGTGGTCAATCTTCCAAATCCACTCCTGCTGGAGCCATTGCTAAATTTGCCTCTGCTGGTAAACGAACAAAGAAGAAGGACCTTGGCTTAATGGCTATGACCTATGGAAATGTTTATGTGACACAAATAGCTATGGGTGCAAATATGAATCATGCCATTAAGGCAATTACTGAGGCTGAAGCTTACAAAGGACCATCTATAATAATAGCTTATGCACCATGTATAAGTCATGGTATTAAAACTGGTATGGGCACTAGTATAGCTGAAGAGAAAAAAGCTGTAGAATCTGGATATTGGCATCTATTTAGATATAACCCTCTTCTTAAAGCTGAAGGTAAAAATCCATTTGTACTTGATTCAAAAGAACCAACATCACCATACAAAGGCTTTATAGAAGGTGAAATTCGTTACGCTTCACTTAAAAAACTTTTCCCTGATAGACTTGATGCTGCATTTAAACAATCTGAGGAAGATGCAAAAGAAAGATATTTACTTTATAAAAAATTATCTGAATTACAATAAACTAATAAAAGCTAGGGGAGATTAAACCTCTAGCTTTTATTCATTTTATACTCAACAACTGGTACTTTAAAAGTTTTATCACTAAAAGGTTTCTTTTCATAATTAAACTTACTTATGAAATCTTTAAATCTTTTGAATTCACCATTATCTACTTTGTACCAGTTTTCATCTATATTAAAAAAATCATCTCCCACAAAAGATATTTGATGTTGTACCTTACCATAAGTTGTAACAGATATCCCCCAACCTTTTTCATTTCTTTTTGGTATCCTTATTCTTTTTATCGAATTAATAAAATTAATAGTACTTTTTACATCTTCTTTTTTTGTTATTATTTCTTCGGTTACATGCCCTGTTTCATTAAAAGGATAAGCTATTATCCTAACTTCTTTAGTAGTTTTTGAATCTATATTAGTCGTTTGGGCTTGTTTTTCTTCTACTTTATTACCACATCCACATAAGAACATTATAAATAATATGCCTAACAATACTTTTTTCATAATTTCCCCCAAAGTTGTATAATTTACTTTTTATTAATACAAATTTTCTTCTTTCCACACCTCTCTCGAGCTATAAATATTCCTTCATTTTTTTCATATTCACATAGATATTCAATCTATAGTTTCTTTGTATCATATCTTATAAAAAATGGAGAAAGAGTTATTATTATAAAAATCCATATAATATAAAAAAGAAAGGAATAGGATTTAAATATTTCATATAAAAAATTATGGAATAAAATTGGAAGTGGTATAAGTACCGTAATTATAACTCGATATACCATCTTCATATAGTATTTAGTATTACAATTCAAACATTCAATAGGCTTACCAAGTCCTTTTAAAAGTGAAGTTACAATAGTTGTCCATCTAAAATTTTTTGAGCATTTTCTACATTTTTGAACAAACATTATTTTTCATTTCCTTTCTGTAGTATAAGGTAATTTTTGTAACCCAAGCTAATTGTATACATTATATTTTACACCTATTTAGATATTTATAAAACAAAAGTATGTTGCTATATTTATAATAATAAAATAAAATAGTATAGTAATGTTAAAAATGAAAAGGTGACAACAACTATGAATAGTATAATAAGTTCTTATAAGAAAAATCAGAAGGGTATAATTTTAATACTCTTAGCTTCAATATGTACAACTGTAGGCCAATATATGTGGAAATTGTCTGCTATGCATAACATTCCTTACATACTAATTGGATTCTTATTTTATGCAGTAGGTGCTGTAGGCATGATAATTGCATTAAAGTATGGAAGTTTTTCTGTTATACATCCAATGATGAGCATGGGATATGTATTTACAATAATAGTATCTTACCTTCTTTTAAAGGAATCCATTGGTGTAGAAAAAATAATAGGTGTAATGCTTATTATGTTAGGCGTTGCATTTATAGGTATAGGTGATGAATGATGAATAATAATATAATTTTACCTTTTGTAATTATTATAATGACTCTTTTAGGCTCCTTTGGAGGCTTCTGTTTTAAAAAATCCACCTCAGGAGGTACAATAGTATCGATTCTTACAAACAAGTTTTTATACATAGGGGGTTTTTTATATGTAAGTGCAGCTTTAACGAATATATATGCTCTTAAGTATATGCCTTTATCAGTAGTCATGCCAATGTCCTCAATTACTTACATATGGTCCATGATTATTTCTAGAATTATTCTTCATGAAAAAATCACAAAATTTAAGATTACTGGCTTGACTCTTATAATCATAGGTGTTATTTTTGTTGGGCTTGCTTAAACTGTAAATATAAAAAAGGTTCAAGAATATACTCTCTAATTCTTGAACCTTTCTATTAATATTTAGTAGTATTTTCTTTTCACAAATCCTAGTTATTACCTGTGTATACCTGCTATATATGCTCTTAAAGCTGAAGCACTAGAATTTATTCTCCAATCAGTTTCTTTATTTATACTAAAACAAACAACTGAATTTATTAAACTATATTTATCTGAATTTAATTGATTAAAAGCATCTGTATACCATGCTGCTTTATTTCCACCTATTTCTGTAGATGAAAACTCAGATATTTCTATTGGCTTATTTTTTACTTTTAATGCATTGTAAGGTTGAGAGAATATTTCATCGAAAGATTGCCATTTACTACCCCAACTTTGAGTTGTTCCCCAATTATATCCATCTATTGATATAGTATCTACATAATCATCACCTGGATATTGACCTAAGTAGCTTGAACCATTTCCTACGCTTGAACAATTAACATTGAAATTCCATTTAACATTAGCCGCTCCTACTGATCTAAATATGTCTACAACATGTCTAAATGCTGCCTTATATGTTTCGTTTGTATTTACTTTACTATCTCCCACTGCCCAATCATACCAGTTACCGTTGCCTTCATGAAATAATCTTATAATTATATTCTTTTTATAGGCTTTCATATCTAAAGCCATTTGTTTTATATATGCATCTTTTTTTCCATTTACTATATCCATATTAGAAAGTCCCCAAGCTTCCCAGGTAAGTGACATTGTAGAATTGTCTCCATATACAGCATCAAAATTTGATTTTACATCAGAAAAGTTGGTATTCCAATTAATGAACATATTTACTTCATCAAGATGCTTACGCTGTAAACTTTCAAAATCCTTTATCCCTTGTGTTGTAGGTTGATCTGCAAAAAAGGCTCCGTATTTTATTACCCTATTGGCGGAGACCTTTAGTCCGTTTCCAAAGCAACCTAAGGAAAATATTAATATTGAAATTGATAACATTACTAATTTAAACTTATTTTTAAAAAACATAATTTTCCCTCCTTAATGTTTTTAGTACTACATTTGACCCCTCTACAAAAATTATTACGTAATAACAATTAAATACATTTCTATAAAGCAATTTATTATAATAGCTATTTTTTATTGCTTCATAGATATTATATAACATCTATTTATTTAAATTAATAGTACAAATTTACTATTTAGTGTGAAAAAATTACTATTTCAAATTAATCTTACGAGTTGTATGTACTTTTGTAATTTTATAATTTTACCTTTTATTTCCCATACTTCTTATATTCAATAGGAGTATTTCCTGTATGCTTCTTAAAAAGTTTGCTAAAATATCCTGTTTCTTTGTATCCCAACATGCCGCTTACTTCATATACTTTATAATCATAATTTTTTAAAAGTATCTTTGCTCTATCCATCTTAACTTTAGTCAAATATTCTAAAAAGTTTTCCCCTGTTTGCTGCTTAAATATTGAACAAAAATAATTCTTACTTATATTTAAATGATTTGAAATGGAGGTTAGTGTAATGTCTTCATTAACATGCTTAAGAATATACTCACATGCCTTTTGAACTACATTATTTCTTTGATTTAACTTATATTCCTTTATAACATTTATAAGTGAGGATATATTATCTATAAGCTTTTCTTCAATATTACTTAAAGTTTCATTACCCAAAAATCCTACTTTAACAATTTCGCTTAAATTGTACAATTCTTTTAATGCACTATACTTTTTTAACACTTTAGTATAAATATTATTTATAACCTGAGTAATTATGATGTTAATTCTAAATACGTCAAAGTTCATTACTTGCGCTATTTCTTTTATCAGTTCTTTTAGTATATTAATTGAATCATCTTTACCTTCAATTATGTATTCTACTAGAATCTTTTCTTGCTGCTCAGGATAAATAAAATTTCTATTACTCATCTCTTTTAATTCTTCAAAGTGAATAACCCTATTGGTTCCTAAAATATATTTATAACTTAAAGCTTCTTTTGCATTTATACAACTTTTATATAAAAAATATATTTTACTATACCCTTTTCCAATTCCTATGTTAACTACTATACCCAAGTCATCATTACATGTCCTAAGAATACTTTTTAACGCTCCAGTAAACATATTATCTAAAACTGCTATTTCAATTTTCCAATCTGCTTGTACAATTATAAATTTTCTTCCCAAATCACCATCTACTATAGAATAATGTGTAATGCCTTTATTTATAAATTCCATTTTAATAGCATTATCAATAGCCCTTTCTAAATAGTTACATTGATCATTTTCAATTAATTTTTCACTGCTAATAACAAGCTTATTTATTTCAACAATTGCTACCTGTACTTTATCCTTAATTAGTGGAAGTTTATATTTTAAAATATACTCATCCATATCAATTAAATTCTTACCTTTTAATAAATCACATAAAATCTTTTCTCTAGATATTGTTTTATTAAGCTTAAATTCATAACTTTTTTTATCATTTTCAGCTAATTTTTTATAGGCATTAACTAATACATTTTGTAGTTTTTCAGTATTCAAAGGCTTTAATATATAATCAAAAGCTCCTAACCTAAGGCCCTCTTGAGCATATGAAAACTCGTCATATCCACTTAAAAGTACCACAATGGTATTTAATTTCATATTCCTTACAATTCTTAAAATGTCTATTCCACTAACTCTATTCATTTTGATATCTGTAATTATAAAATCAATTTTTTGCTTCCTAAGTTCTTCTATTGCTTCTTCACCATTAGAGCATTCACATATAACTTTAAATCCATATTCCTCCCATTTAACAGTTTTATTTAATCCCGTTCTAATAAGGGGTTCATCATCTACAATCATGACCGAATACATTTTTCTCACTCCTCTAAATGGAATTCTCATCTTTATTATACAATTTAATTATAAATTTCGAATAACTTTCTTTTTCAGCTTCTATATAAACACCACTATTTTTGCCATAAAAAAGTCTTATTCTATCATTTACATTTTTAATGCCCAAACCAAGTTTTTCATGCACCTTTCCATTAATATGTTCATATAAAATATGTATTTCTTCTTTATTCATTCCTTTTCCATCATCCATTACATTTAAATTCAAATAATCTCCATCTTCTCTAACTGATATATAAATATTACCATCCTTTTTTCTTAATTTTTCACGAAGGCCGTGATTAACTGCATTCTCTACTAATGGCTGAATTATTAACTTAGGTATTTTTAACTGACAAAAATTTTCATCTATATCAACATGTAAATTTATACAATATTCATATCTCAAAGTCATTAATGAAATATACTTCTTAATATGATTTAATTCTTCATTTAAAGACACAAAATCATTGTCCCATTTTATGTTATATCTCATCATATCTGCTAACGAAACTAATGAATCTGCAACTACATAATTCCCTTCAACTAATGACATTACCCTTATATTCTCCAGCGTATTAAATAAAAAATGTGCATTTATTTGACTTTTTAATGCTCTTAACTCCGTTTCTTTGCCAATGACTTCCTTTTTGATATTTTCTTTTATCAATTCATCTATTTTTTTCATCATTTCTCTAAAATTATGGGCCAATACACCTATTTCATCACTGCCATATACGGGTATATCCACTTCTAAGTTTCCAGTTCTTATTTGCCTAATTGAGTTTAGGATTAAATACAATCTTTTTAATATAATTTTTGTAACAAAATATATGATAATTGATAATAGTAGTAGTAGTAACAAACTTTCAGATAATAAAGCTTTCCTTGAATATGCTACACTTTTAGTAATATTATTTAAAGGTATAACACATATCAAATAGTCACTTGCTAGAGGTGATTCCATATAAAGTAGAATATATTTTTCATTTCCTTGGCTGTATGATATATCTCCTTTACTGTCCTTTAACTTTCCCATAATAGATTTTTTAAATAGCTTTCTATCAAAATGTAATCTTTTCAAAATAATATTATTCTCATTTGTTATTAAATCTAAAGTTCTTGTATTGAAAATAAATATTTGACTATTATTTAATTTATCATTATTAAACATGTTAGGAAAAAAGTTTTTTGATAACATAGTGATTCTTATTATGCCTATATCCTTACTACTTTGAGATTTAATTTCTTTATTTAGCGAAACTATTAATTCACCATTATCTTGATCTTCTAAAGAATCCTTTTTGATATCGTTATCACATTGATTTATATTCCAATATGCAGCTCCATCCTTATCTAATGTGTTTTTGTACCATTTATCTCCTATAATTCGTTTTTCACTATATATTAATGGCCAAATTTCATTAACCTCTGGATTGTTAGTAAATATATTTATTTGCCTAATATTTGGATTATTATTCTGTAAATTTGTTATCTCCTTGTACGTTACATCATTAAATTTTATAAGTTCTTTTAAATCTGTACTTTTGTGAGGATCAATATAATTCATAACATCCTCATTATTTTTTACTGCACTTAAAACATTTCTCATAATATATATATTTTTTTCAATATCACTATATTCAACATTAAGTTCATAACTATGCTTATTTATTGCATCTTTTTTAGCATTAACCTCAAGAGATTTAAAGGTATATACAGAAAAAAACATTATAGGAACTGCAATAACCAATATATAAGTAATTATTAGCTTTTTCATTAAGTTCTTTTTTATAAAAAAATCTCTAACATTTTTTATAAACAATATAATATAATCTCTCATTTAAAATACCTCTGTTTCTACACTCACTTACTTATATTAAGTTTTCTTTTATTTTCTTCGAATTTTTTTTGCTGATAGGCTTGTACCTTTGAATATCCTTCATTTTTTTCATAAGTCAAAAAATCGCTAAATATTTGATTAAATTCGTTATCACTTTTTGATGTAAGCAAATTTTTCAATGTATTTTTCCATTTATAATTTATTTTTTCATACACCGCGCCTTCTTCAGTATCTGCATATGGATTAATTTGATCGTATACAGAAAAGTTATAAGTTTTTCCCTTTGGCCAACTCTCCAATATCTGTATTGCTTTTGGTTTAGCCGATTCCCATTTATTTATAAAATCAGTATCCATAAGCATCCAATAAGTTTTCTCAGCTCCATATTTTTCATAAAATGCTTTTCTATCATTATTTAATAAATTGATTACTTCAGGTTTAAATTGCTCTTTTCCATTAATATATTTCCACAAAACACCCTCTTTACCTAGAAATAAATCTTTATTACCCTCCTCACTTATTAAATAACTAAGAAATTTTATTGCCCTCTTTGGATTCTTACAATCTTTTGAAATAAATGTAACAGTCCATCCTGATATACTATCAGAAGGTAATCTAGGCTCATCAAGTTTTGAATTTGCTGGTCCACAAACAGGTATATAAATTTTGTTTTTATCCATTTTATATAAGTGTAATTGTTCATCAACCATATCTGTTCTTTGATAAAGCAAGGAAAAATATCTTCCATCAGCAATTTTTTCCTTAATTTGCCCCTTCTTATCAACAAATATATCTTTCGAAAGCAATCCAAGTTCATTAGCTTTTCTTAACGTTCTTAACCATGTTATATATTCGGGGTCAGTTCTTCTGTCATAAATCTTACCTTCCTTCTCAAATGGTACTGCTAAAAAATCAGGTAAGATACTATCTAATGACAAATTACCTAAATCATCAAATTCATCCATTCCTAAGGGTATCATTGTTTTATCCTCTACAGTAGGATATTTTTCCTTGGCTTTTTCTAAAGCATTTAAGAAACCTTCTGGAGTCCTCATATCTGGTTTTCCTATAGCTTCATATATATCTTTTCTCACCAAAAAAGTTTGATTAGAGGGATTGTCTTCTCTATAATCATCCTTATCTTTTACATTCAAGGAAAAGTTGGGATAACAATATACATGTCCATCATTTTGCTTATACCACTCTAATTTTTGTTTGTTAGCAATTTTTAAAAAATATGTATCATATTTTTTTGCAAGCTTATCAAGTGACAAAACTAATTTTTCTTTTGTAAATTTTTTGCATTCATCATCCCAAGCATTCAAAGTTATAAAATCCGGTAACTTACCTCTATCTATCATAGCGTTTAAATTTTCTGTTTCATCTCCACTTGGAATAATAAAGTTCAGACTTACTCCTGTTTTATTTGTAACATATTTAGATATAAAATTATTTCCCCATTTAGTAGTAATTCCTGGATAATTAATATACCAATCAAAAGTTATAGGCGAAATATCTGATCTATATACTTGTCCATTCAATTTATTCTTTTCTTTATCAGTATTTCTATAATATCTTCTATATATATTAAACAACATAAAAAGTATAAGAAGTATTATTAAAACACTAATAACTTTGAACCTTTTTCTGTATTTTAATTTCATAAAATTGTTCTCCTTCCCTCTAACCGTAATACAAAATAAACAATTTATCTTATTTTTATCATTTGGATTTATATTACAAAACTCATTAATAAATACTTAAAAATAGGAGATGGACCATCTCCTATTTTACTTTTCTTTACTTTTGATTAGAATCTACATAATCCTTAGCATTATCCACATCAAAATTACTTGGAATTGATACTTTTGACACTGGCTTCTCTTCATCTATATTTGCCCAAGCTGCAGTGTCATGCTTTTCTATTGGTGTACGACGTTCATTTTGAATTTTATCTTTTTTGTTCACATTAACCACTCCCTTCACAAATAGTATTTTCAATTTATAAAAATGTATTAGCTATTTAAACATTCCTTTTTAGTTCTTAAGTAAAAAATAATATTTTTTTGGGTAATTGTTTATATATACTCCAAATAACTACAATAATTATTATATCTAAAGGTGTAATTTGGACATCATCCTTTACATTAATTTCCTAACAAAACTATATCATCTTTTTCTTATATTTTCTATAAATAGCACAATATTTTAATTGCTTATTTCATCATATATCAATACCAATATTTGCTTGAAAATTAAAAGATAAACCTTACGATAATTGAATAAAGTGCTTTGGGAGAACCGCGCGCAGATTATAATATTTTCTCTCACACAATCAAAAGATAAGAGGTGAAACTAATATGCAAAAGAGACGCTTGAAATTACTTTCAGGGTTCACTGTAATGGCTGTTACCCTTTCGTATTTTCCACTTTTCGGTGGAATGAAGGTATTGGCTTACAAAAATCAAGCTTATTTTAACGACCTTAAAATAGGTTTAGTTACAATGACTAATCAGACAATAAGTATTAAATTAAATGGAGATTATATGTTAAACGGAACCCTTATTCCCTCTCAATCTACATTAAATTTATCAGTAAACGGCAGTGGAATAGCCCTTAATGGAACTATTTATCCATACATTAGCCTTACTCCTAATAATTCTTCTAATTTGATTACTATAACAAGCGGCAGTCAAACATATAGTTATCCAGGAAACTTTGTTTTTAATGTTAGTGGCGGCAAAATTTTGCCTATAGATTCTACTTCTATGGAATCTTACTTAAAGGGTGTTGTAGGCTTTGAAATGTCCGATTATTTTCCCATGGAAGCTTTAAAATCTCAGGCAGTTGCATCAAGAACCTACGCTTTAAATAATTTAGGCGCCAAGGCTAATTTAGGTTATGATTTTGATGATACAATTAACTATCAAACTTATAGAGGTTCTGTCCCAAGTGATACTCATATAATCCAAGCTGTTGATTTAACAAAAGGACAAGTTGTTACTTATAATGACAACCTTATAAATGCAGTTTTTTCTGCTTCCCATGGAGGATATACAGAAGATGTTAAAAACGTATGGGGCTCCTCTTCGCCATATTTAATTTCTAAACCTGATATTTATAATAACCAAACTGTTGATAACGGCTCATGGTCTCAAGGAAATAAAACCTTTTCCAATGCAACTATAGATGCCACTTTAAAAAGTAAGGGGTATCTGGCATCAACAGACAATTTTGTAAGTATAGATTTAAATTCTATAACAAGATATATAAGCGGCAGAGTTTCCAGTTTAACTATAACTTATAAGGATTCTACTGGAACATTAAAATCCAAAGCCATAACCTCAGATAAGTGCAGAACCTTTTTAAATCTTCAAAGCTCTATGTGGTATTTAAGCTATGATAGTACTAAAGGAATCTATACCTTCAGTGGAAAAGGTTATGGTCACGGACTTGGAATGAGTCAAATAGGTGCTTCTCAGCGTGCAACCTTAGGTCAAAGTTATAAGGATATTTTAGGCTTTTACTACAATAACTCAATTGTAGACAGTGTTATAAAATATGCCAAGCTTGCTTCTTACACAAATAATACTACCAATAATCAAATTTATTTAGGACAAACTGTAAATTATAACGCTACAGGTCAAGATGGCTACGGAAGTTACCTATTTAAATTTGGAGTTATTAAAGATGGCGCTCTCTTAAGCGAAACAAACTACAGCTCAAATAGCAGTTTTGCTTTTACTCCTTCAAATTCAGGAAACTATCAGGTTTATGTAAAAATAAAAGATATATATTCTGATAAAGATTTTGACGATACTCTCTCAACTGCTTTAAGCGTACAAGCAATACCTGCTGTTAATATTGACAGTTTTACAGAAGATACAACTGACGCAATAGTTTCCCAAAAAACTATAAACTTTAACGCCTCAGCTTCTGGTGGAAGTACTCTTGGTTATATGTATAGATATGATATCTCTAAAGATGGAGCAATAGTTCAAAGTACAGATTACAGCTCAAGTCCAGCCTTTACAATAAATCCTAATGTTTCTGGTACATATACTGCTACCTTATACGTAAAGGATACTCTTTCAAAGGCAGACTTTGATTCAAAACAAAGCTTGAATTTCACTCTATATAATGTTCCTTCTGTGCAAAGTATAAATTTAAGTAAAATAGAATTGCTTCAAGGACAAAGTACTACTTTTACACCTATGGTAACAGGGGGGTCTCAAAATTATTTGTATAAATATGAAATTTATCGTGATGAAACCTTAGTTACTACACAAGATTTTTCCTCTGATAGTAATTTTTCATATTCACCAGCTACCTTTGGAGATTACTCAGTTAAATTGTATGTTAAGGATGCACTGTCTACTAACTCTTATGATTCAGTAGCTTCTGCAAACTTTAAAACCTATGCTTCACCTATTTTGAGCAGTTTCATCTTAGATAATGAGCAACTTATATCTGGTAATTCTGCAAACCTTAGTGCTGATGTTTCAGGCGGTTCTGGAAACTCTTCCTATAGTTTTGCAGTATATAATAACGGCTCACTAGTTACTAATACCCCTTACAATGCTAATAATAATTTTTCGTTTACTCCAGGTACTGGAGGCATTTATCAAATTTATGTTTATGCTAAAGATGCATTAGAAGAGGCACTTTATAGTGTTATGGGCAGTACTTCGCTTACAGTATTTAATCCTGTTAAAATATCTCGCACAACTGCAAGTGGCTATATGTTAGACGGAAGTCCTATTACCCTTACTTCAACTACCTCTGACGGAAGTAGCTCTGGAATCAAATACAGATATGAAGTATACAAGAATGGAGTACTTGTTTCCTCTAATTTATACAGTATTTCTCCAAATTTCACTTTTACACCAAGTACCTTTGGAAGTTATACTGTAAAAACCTTTGTTAAAGATAATTTAAGCAGTAGTTCCTTTGATTCTGAAAAAGATTTTTCAATAAATGTAAACAAAGCACCTTTATCTATGAATGTTCCTTTAAACTATGGAACTACAAGTAATGATGTTGTAAGCCTTCAAAATGCTTTGATTTATCTAGGTTATAATATATCAAGTGCTACTGGCTATTATGGAACTCAAACAAAAGCTGCTATTAGTTTAATTCAGAGTCAAAATTCACTACCTACTACCGGAAACGTGGATGCCGCTACTTTATATACTATAAATAGCCAGTTATCCAATAAAGCTGGAAATGCCCTTTTGAATTTTAGCACTTTACCTTTGAATTATGGAACTACAAGTAATGATGTTGTAAGCCTTCAAAATGCTTTAATTTATTTAGGCTCTAATATATCAAGTGCTACTGGTTATTATGGAACCCAAACAAAAGCTGCCGTTAGCTTAATCCAAAGTCAAAATTCACTTTCTGCTACTGGAAATGTGGATGCTGCTACTCTTAAGGTTATAAATAACATGCTTATAAATAAACCTCAAACTAAAGTTTTAAATTTCTAATTTAAAGAGTGGAAAATTACAATGTAATTTTCCACTTTCTAATCAATAGTTACAAAATTTTACAGACTACAATTAGCTAAAATATCTAATAATATAAAGCACAATCAATGTTACTGGTATAATTACATCTGGTAAAACAACAAACGAATTTCCTGCATTAAAATTTTTATTTTTTATCATTTCTTTTATGTGTACCACCGTAGCTCCTAGGAACAATGTACAGAATATAACTATTATAGCTAACCATGAATCCTTACTCATCCAAATACATAATACACCGGAAATTCCCATTCCTAATTCACTATATCCTAATTCTTTTTGAAATGGGCTTCCCTTTTGCCATCCAATATATTCTGCCACCATATCAGACATGAGTACATGTCCTATAAAGCCTTGAATACCAGCCAACGTTACTGTTATTACAAGTTGATAAAATAATAAATTTGTTACTATTAAGTGTACATTTTTTATTGCAGGATTAGTTAGTGTTGTTACAACCCCTACAACAATACCTAACAACCAAAAAACAAAAAATCTCATTTTTACAACCTCCTCAATCTAATCATCAAGAAGAATTATAAAGTCTATTATTGCTATAGAGTCAATACATTTTCTATTGGAATTTGAATTTCCGTAATAAACTCATCAGAATTTCTAGTTATCGAAATATCTACATGATATACTTCCACAGGTTCTCCTATTATTCTAAGTTTATTTTCGTTTGCATAATCTATTAATTGACTATAAGTTTTCGGTTTATTTTTATGCGCACCTAAATGCATTTTGCATAAATAGTATCCTCCACTTATTGTTTTAGTCTTTTCTTTTCCTATAATTTCTTCTTCAATTTCCATGCATACTTCAATATCACATGGTTCTCCTAAAACTCTTTTTCCGTGGTATATGGCAATATAGCTGCCTTTGGTTAACCATTTTTTTCTTGAAGGCATTTTGTTAGCTTCATTAAACAATTTAGAAAAACCAGTTTCATTCAATTTTATAATGTTTCTAAAATAAATAACCTTTCTTGGAGGTATTTTTTTTATTTCTATACATGAAAAATCCGCTCCATTTCTCATATTAATATTATCAATATATAGCTGAAAACTTTTATCTGCATACACTAATTCATTAATCTTCTCTCTAATTATCTTCCTTTTTTCTTTGAATAAATATTTTATATCTTCCATATCATTTTTATGTAAAAATTCGCCTATTTCCTTTAAAGACAAACCTAGTGATGCCATTTGTTTAATTATCATAACAATAACAATTTGTCTATCGCTATAGAATCTATATCCCGTTTCTTTATCTATACTCTTAGGCTTTAAAATACCAATTTTATCATAATATCTTAAGGCTTGAATTGAAACAGCACATATTTTTGAGAATTCACCTATTGAAAATAGTTCTTTGTCCATATACTCTCCTTTTTTAATACTTACGTAGTATTTTCAGTATGACTTTTTACATTATACATACTTAATAATTTAATATAATTTCTGCCGCTTTAGCCGCACCACCAAAACTTTTTATTTCATCTGAGTATATTTTAAGCTTTTCCTTAAATGTATTATCCTTAATAATTTCTCTGCATGTTTTTAAAAGAAATTCTTTATTAAAATTTTCTATATCGGTATTTAATGCACATCCTATTTCAGCGGCCTTCTCAGCATTAAAAGAGCGTTCAAAATGTTTTCCAGGAAAAATAATTGCAGGTACTCTATTTTCAATACACTGCACTGTTGTATTCTGACCACCATGATGAATAGCAACATCTGCCATTTTTAGAACCTCGTCTGATGGAACCATATTTAAAAAGTGTACATTTTCAGCACTATAATTCACACTATCTTTAAACCTTGGATTGCCGCCTGCTGTAGCTATAACATCAAATTCTGAATTTAAAAATGTATCTAAAATCACCTTTTGACATACTTCAGAAGCTACCTCTCCTACACTTAAATAAACATATATCAATGGTCGCTTTTTTTCGAAGTTAAAATTGATCTTTGTGAAGTTTTTAGGTGTAATCGATCCTAAAAATACATTTTTATTATTATATTTCAAATCCTCAAGTTCAGGTATACTTGGAATAAATGTTTTATCACAATTATAATCTACTAAAAGTTCACACACATTTTCAATAGTTTTTAAATTTAAAACTTCTAAAAGTTCATTATAATTTTCAGCATATCCCTCTGTAGTTTTATTCGAAAATCCCAAATAGCAAAAATCCTTTTTTCCTATTGTACTTCCTGTACTGAAATACGGTACATTCATTTTCTTTGCTACTATAGGCATGATCATTTCAAACTCTCCCAAAATAATATCTGGTTTAAAAGTTTCTACTAATTCCATTTCTTCTTTAAAGGTATTTTGCACATAATCTTTTGAAATAAGTCCCTTAAGTCTTATTACATCACATAAGCTATTAATAGAAAACTTAAGTTTAGGTGCACTTTCTTTAATAAAATTGCTATTTCCCTTTTCCCATATTTCCTCCATATGGGGTTTATATCCTCGTATAACTTTGTATCCACAAGCTTCGGCATAGTCTGCTTCTCTCCCTGCAGCCCTAAATAGTATACTTACGTCCTCTCTTCTCTTTCTTATTTCATCTGCCAAGGCAACCAATCTAGTTATAGTACCTAAGGCTTCAATAGCAGCAATTCCTGGAGTAAATAATATTTTTTTCACATCAATCATCCCCTAACTAAAGTTTACTTATCCCATTTATAAAATAATCTATAAATGCTGTTATTTTAGATTTTATTTCATCCTGAGAAAGCTTCTCTCTTAAAAAAAGTTCATGAAAAAATATAAAGTTGAAAAAAGCACCATATATAAATTCTGCTGAAGATCCTGCATCAACTTTTCTAAAATAGCCTTTGTTTATACCTGAAATTATATAATTTTCAAGGGGTCCATTTAAATTTGAATCTAATTTTGTAAATAATGACACGTCTGGTCTATTGCCCGTTTTATCCATTGCATAAAGAAAATGAAATTCTAGTATGCTTTTCTCCATAACATTTTTATAAAAGTACATAAAATAATCTATAAGTTCACTACGATAATTTTCCCCAGCTTCCTTAGGAAGTCCAGAAATTTCTATAGAACTAAAAATTTTAGAATATATGGCCTCTATTATTTTCTTTTTATTAGGGAAAATGCAGTATACCATAGTCTCACTAATTCCTATAACATTAGCAATATCTTTAGCAGTAAAACCAAAGCCCTTTTTTAACATAAGTTCTTTTCCCACACTTATAATTTGCTTTTTTCTTTCTTCATGACTCATCCTTGACTTTGAATTACTTTTCAATTTACCACTCCTAAACATTAATTTTTATACTTACTAAGTACTTACTAAGTATAATGTTGTAATTTCCCATTGTCAAACAAATTTATATAAAATCATTAACGAAATAGGATTAACCTTCTGCATTGGCTTAACTAAGTAAACTTAAAAATATATTTATATTTTGTTCATCCTTATACAATTCTTTTCCAAAGATTTTTTTACATACCCTTTTGAAATAAACCTTCTAAGTCTTATTTAATCTGCCAAGGCAATCAATCTAATTATAGTAATTAAATCTTAAATAAAAACAGTTCTCTGAGTAAATAATATTTTTTCATATTAATCAGCCATTAGCTAAAGTTTATTAAATATTCATATTACTTATTTCATTAATTTAAATTAAATATGAGTTTTTCTTTACCTTTTTATATTTTTTGAAAAACCCTATTGAAAGTTTTTTGTTGTGGTGCTAATATTTATAAATCAACACTTTATATGAAAAATTTACACATAATACAAAAATTTATTTAGGGGGAATATTACTATGAAAAAATATTTAATAGGTACTTTTGTGGCATTTATATTATTAGTAATTTTAGGATTTGCATCAGGAGAGTTACAAGCTATTTACAATCGCACCGTAGGTGTTGACATTAGTAGTTCTGAAACTGATAAATTTCATGCTTCAAAGGGATATGTTGATGGCGTTATCCAAGATTTATCTAAATATAAATTAGAATTATCGCAGACAACAGACAAAGCAGCAAGACAAGCTATAATATCTCACATCAATGAGTCATTTGCTGACTTTAATGAAAATCAAATAAAAAATAAAGATTTAAGGAAGTTTCTTATTGATTGTAGAAATGGAAATATAAAATAAACTGGGGGACTTTATAATGAAAAAAATATTTATAACAATATTATTGATTTTTGCAACAACTTCAAGCGCGTTATTCTTTAGTGGTTGTGACAAATCTAATGATACTAAACAAGCAGAACAAACAGAAGCCTTACAAAAGCAATCTAGTAGCAAAATTGGAATGCCTAATATAACAAACTTTTATGAAAAACGGATGATGAAAACCATAATGGAAGATTGTGATAATTCTAATCTCATAACCTATGCTTATATAAAAAATGATATGACTGGTAAATTCACATATTTAGGTGAAGCCATGGGATATGGTTTACCTTATGGTACAGAGTATACTAATCCTCAATATTCAACCGGTAGTTCTTCAAACAGAGTCACACTACCTCAGGCTGATCCGAATGGTCTATATAAAGCTGAAAATGTTAATGCAACTTGGATAATGCTAATTGATCCGGCGACAAAAAAAGCAAAACCTGTTTACGTTGAAAGTGATGTTACCATTTCCCCATTTAAATTACCTAAAAACTTGATAGACTCAAATACATTGCCCTCTGATTATTAAAAATTGTTAAGGAGATTTTAATATGTATTATAATAATAATTCCAAAAAAAAGAGCAAAAAAAAATTTCTTCTAATCCCATTAGCTATTTTTATAGTTCTAGTGCTTTTGATAATTTTTATTCCTAGAAATCCAGATAATGATACTAAACAAGCAAAGCAAACAGAAGCATTGCAAGAGCAAGCTAGCAGCCAAATAGGAATGCCTAACATAACAAACTTTTATGAAAAAAACATGATGAAAACTATAATGGAAGACTGCGATAACTCCAATCTTATAACCTATTCTTATATAAAAAATGATATGACTGGTAAATTCACATATTTAGGTGAATCTATGGGCTATGGCTTACCTTATGGTACAGAATACACCAACCCTAAATATTCTAAAGACAATGGAATAACTTTACCTCAGGCTGACCCAAATGGATTATATAAGGCTCAAAATGTACATGCTACATGGATAATGCTAATAGATCCTTCAACAAAACAAGCAAAGCCTGTTTATATAGAAAGTGATGTAACAGTTTCTCCATTTAAATTACCTAAAAACTTATTGGATGCAAGCACCCTTCCAGCTGATTACTAAGAAAATAAATTAAAGAAGTAAACTTAACTCCATATACCAAATAGATATGCTTTAAGTTTACTTCATAATGTTTAACTTTTAATATTATTTTGTGTATAAGCTTATAATAATTTCTTAATATAATTATTTGTGCTCTTCACATACTTAATATAATTATTTGTGCTCTTCACATACAATGCTTTTTTCTATACATTCTGAATCCTGTAAAAAACATACCTATAAAGCACATGCAAACCAAAACAATGTACACATATTTCATTCCATAAACGAAAACATTATCTCTTCCAAAAACATAATCAGTTACCCTATATCCTAGCTTTAGACTCATAAAATCATATAAAATAGTTCCAGATAAAATTATTCCAATTATTTGTCCAATATTTCTTACGAGTGAATTAATACTTCCGACTACCCCTAGCTTATTTCTAGGTGCTGATGACATTATTAGTGAATTATTTGCTGGTTGAAAAAGTCCTTGTCCTAAAGCTATTATAACCATATAAAATACTACTATTATTAAAGAAGAACTCTCATTTAAAAAAGACATAAATAAAAATCCACAAGCCATAAGTACAAGACCTAAAAATGTCAATATTTCTGATCCTATCTTATCTGCTAAATTTCCCGCAACAGGTGAAATTACAGCTATGATTATTGGTTGGAGCATCAAAAATATTCCAGCAATAGAGGCAGACATTTTAAGTGTATCTTGAAGATAAAACGGTATTATAATAGTTGATGCTTGAATACATGCAAATGATACAAGTGCACAAAAAAGGCTTAATGAAAAAATATTATTTTTAAAAATTTTAAGCTCCAAAAGTGGATTTTCTGTTTTTATTTCCAATATACCAAAAATTATAAACAGAAATATTGAAATTATCAAACTTACCATAAGTATAACATTTCCAAACCCAAAGTTCTGGGCAGCATTTAAAGCTCCGAATAAGAGTAGGCTTGCTATAAAATACAAAATGCCTCCTTTTATGTCCAATTTTTTACAATCTTTTTTCCCCTTTGGAAGCACTCTTAAACCTGCTGCAAAGGCAATGATTCCTATAGGCACATTCACAAAAAACAAATAATTCCAGGAAAAAGAATTTATAATCAATCCGCCTACAGGAGCTCCAAGCATAGTTCCAAGAGCAACAGCTGAAGCTAAAATTCCAAGTGCCTTTCCTCTTTCTTCAACTGGAAAGATTTGAGTAATAATTCCTTGATTATTAGCCATGTAAGCTCCTGCTCCTATACCTTGAATTATTCTAAAAATTATAAGCATAGTTAATGAATTTGAAAATCCACACATGAGTGAAGCAAGTGTAAATATTAAAGTTCCTATTTTAAATATTTTAGCTTTTCCTTTTATGTCTCCTAACTTTCCAAATATTAAAAGACTAGCACAAATAACCATTATATAGCTACTTACAATCCAAGTTACTTCAGCCATACTTATAGAAAGTTGTTTTGCCATCTTAGGTAATGCTATATTTACAATACTACTGCTAACACAAGACAAAAAAGACATTAACACTACAACAAATAATATAGTCCATTTACTGTGAGAGTTATTTCTCTTTACTCGATTCATTATAAAACCCTCCTATTTTAGTACATTATTGATACACTAAATACTTTTTTCATTACTATATTAACAATTAGCAAACTATAATTCATTAATTATCTTGCTTAGTATTAGTACAATTTTGCTGTTTTTCATAAACTTCAAACCAAAAAAGGTGAAAAATCAATTTATGATTTTTCACCTTTTTTATAATTATAAGCAGCAGCTATACCATATACTATTGCCAATAAAATATATAGAATTGCAGTAACGATATTCTTATCTCTTATGCTTAATATTGCCACAACTATAGCACATAGAGAAACTGCCAATTTAAATTTCCATCTATTCATCTTTAGTATACTCTCTTTCTTTTACGTTCTACTCTCACTATTTTATATTAACAAAATAAAAAACTAATGAATGTAATTCATAATCAGTGCATTCATTAGTTTTTTTATATATAAGATAAAGAAACTATTACCTTATATATAATTACAATAATTTTCCCATATAAAATTCATCTAAATATTCTTTACCAATAAGCATGGCATTCTTTTTTATTCCTTCAATAACAAAACCATTTTTTTCAAAAAGGCGTTTTGCAGCTTCATTTTCACATATTACTGTTAGTTCAAGCCTTTTTATATTTTGATTCTGTGCCCATAAGTTCATTTTCTTAACGAGTTTATTGCCAATTCCTTTTCTTTGGAACTCTTTTTTTACTCCCGTTACAATATAAGCTGAGTGTTTGATTCTTGAAAGGACCCCTCTTGCTGCAGAAATATATCCAATAATTTCTCCCTCTTCCTCTGCAACTAAAAGTAGATCATCTCCTTCCACTGCATCTCTAATTAGACTATTTATAAAGTTCAAATTACTGCTTCTCTCTTCTGGCTCATACATCATGTACTCTGTTTCTTTATCAAGTTCAAATTGCATTCTCCAAAATGAATATGCATCACCTGGTCTTATCTCTCGTATAATCATAATTTATCCTCCTCGCTTTCTTTATTAACCATAACTCTTAATTCTCACCCTACACTTAGCTAAAAATAAAACTTATATTAATCCCTCAATGCCACATCAAACTCAATAATTGAATCTTCATTCTCATCAACAATCTCTACGGAAATCTTATTTACTGTTGTAGTAAACTTGTCCTTAATATCTTGAACTTCTTCAAAAGCTCTGTCTATTTCATTTTTATTTTTAAACTGCCCTATTGTCATATGTGGCAAAAGCTTTTCATCACTAAACCATTCCGGCTTATAACTTTCTAATATTCCTGTATAAAGCCTACAACTAAGTTCTTTTATTGTTTTTCTTCCTTGTCTTACTTCTAAAAACAAGTATCTTCCAAATTCATTGTCCACCTTTAATATTCCTTGCAAACTTAACTTAAAACTTTTAAATTCTACACATACTCTTTTAATATGTTCTTCAATTTCACTTTGGGTAAGATTACTTTTAAAGGTAAAAGCCAAAGTAACATGACCCCTTACATGCTTGAATAAAGGATCATACTTTTCTCTAATTTTATCTATTACTTGCATATTAGAAAACTCCGGAAAAATCATTATAGTTCGTCTTTTAATATTGTTATTCACTACCATCACCCTTATTCATTATATCATTACCCTCTTTTTTTACAGATAGTATCCTATTTGTAGTTGGTAGATATTTTATCTTATAGGTTTCTCCAATGTAAAATTCATACTCACTGTAGATATTATCATAAAAATCTATCTTTTTATTATTCTTAATACTTTTTGCGTGTACAGCTGAAATTATTTTATTCTTACTACCTTTAGGTTTATCAAAGTCTAAGCCTGTTATAACAACAATATCATTTACTGTTTTCCCACCATAATAATCTTTTAAATTATCTTGAAGTTCATCATTCTGCGTCCAAGCACCAAAAATAAGCAATAAAGAAACCACTATAAACATTATTCCAAAAACTTTTCTAGCACTAAGGCTTTTTTCTGAAACCCATCCTCTATTATTATTTTTGACTTTAAAGTAGCTCTTAAATATAGATTTTCCAAATACAAATAATACCGCACCTATTTTAAGTGGTCCACTTATATTATCATAATCATTTAAAAAAGGTGCTTTAGCCTCATTACCTATCCTTATTCCTTCTATAAATATTAGAATACAGATTATATTTAAGACCATATCAATTGCTATATAAATTGCCTTCTTCATTAGTTTTCCTCCAAAGTCTCTGGCCTTAAATAAATTATTTTAAATGAACTTATACAAAAAACCAAAAATATTATACCAAATATCCTGAATTTTTTCCTTCTATGTTTTGATTTAGATTTTTCGATTGAATTATTAATTTCACTAGCCTTCTTAAAAAAATTTCTAGTAACACAAAAGAACGCTGTATACATTATAAGATACACATAAAGCCCGAATATATCCCACTTAAAAGGATATTTAAGAACCAATGAATAAATAGTTACAATAATTGATGATATTATAGTTAAAACAGCTGCTGCTAGTCCTATTCTGTCTATTACTTTCGTCAAAGCATCACCTTCAACTTACTTCTTTTCTTGTATATTTAATATTCTATGTGTGGTTTTAAGATATTTTACATTGTAAACTTGTCCTTGTGAAATTTCCGATACATAAAAAGAACAATGTTTAAATTCTAATTTTTCATTATTACGAATGTTTGTACCTTCTATTTCTGTTATTTCGGTTGTGACATGTCTACTAGCACCACGACCACCTGTATTAGTTTCTATTGTGATTTTTTTAACCTTAAGCTCTACTGAAATTATATCACCATTTTTATATTCGCTTGAATCAATCCTTAACTTGTATATATTATCTAAAGTAGCAACCCCTAAAAGTATTCCTGAGACTAAAAATATGCTTCCAATTACAATAACAGTTTTAGAGGTCTTTTTTTCTTTGGGGCCTTTTTTTGATTTTATAGTATCGGATAGACAAGCCTTACCTAAATAGAAGAAGGCAAGATACAGAATCAAAACTATACTATCCTTACTAAACTCATTTTTAAAAGGTACATTGCAATACAAGCCATATATAACTACCAAAATGTAGGCTAATACTATAAGTATTGATACTGTATTTATAATTTTCTTAAACAACTATTTTGCCCCCTCTACCTTTTCTATTGAAAGCAGTTTATGGGTTGTAGGCAAATATTTCACTTTATATGTATTTCCCTCTACAGCTTGATATATATAAAGAGAACAGTACTTAAATTCTACTTCCTTTTTAGTTTTTACACTTACTCCATCCACTTCTGAAATTATCTTTGTACTAGTTCTAAAAGCACCTTTTCCACTATGCGCATAACCTATTTCTATTTTATTTACCTTTATTACATCGGAAACTATTTTATTTTGTGTATACTCGTAAGCATTAAAAGTCATATCGTGTACATCCATAATAGTGCTTAACCCAAAGAGTATTCCACAAGCTAAAGCAAAAATTCCAACTATCAAACTACTTTTCACTCCATACTTTTCTCTTCTTTGATTCTTAGGTATTTTACTTTGTTTAATAGCATCCCTTATACCATAACCTCCAACATAAAATAATACAAGATACAAAATCAAAATAAAGTTGTAGCTTATTAAATCCTCTTTAAAAGGCACCTTTGACACATATACATATACCGATGCAGCAATCTCTGATACGGATATTATTATGGACACTGTATGTATTATCTTTTTTAGCATCCTTCCTCCTAGAAATTATATTATTATTTAACTTTTAAATCTTCATATGCTTCTTTTAGCCATGGATGAATTACTTGTACATTTTTTATAGCTTCCTCTATGTAACATAAAGCCCCTTTTTCTAGAGATATTTTTAACTCACTTTGAACTTTTTCAAGATATGGAGGAATTCCTTTTTAATCCCACTTAATCTTATCTGCTATAAATAAAACCATATCCATTTTAGAGGCATTTTTCTTTAAAGTTGTGTGGCATTCAATAGCACTTAAAATTTTCTTATTTTTAATTTCAAATAAATCTTCAGCCATAACTCTAGATATTTTCTGGTGTAAAATCAATGGTAGAACCTTTTCCTCCTCAACAATATTTAGTTGAAGCTTCTCTGCTACCAAAAGTCTTTCTTTATTTTCATAAATACCACTTATATCATGAAGTAATCCTGCTATTTCAGCTTCATTGCAATTTCCTACATATTGTTTAGCTATAATATCTAGCTTCCTTTGCCACCCCAATACTATGTTCTGCCACTGAACACTTTCCATAAGCCTTAAGAAGTTTTTGACTATCTTCTTTTATATTTCCCGTAAAATAAAATTTTTCTTTTATTTCCTTAAATACATCCTTCATAAAATTCCCCCCAGGATTTTAGTATTACTAATTATTATACCTTATCCTGCGAGGAAAACCATAAACTTTTAGTCAGCAGACTTTAAATATTCTATCACTTCATCATATATTCCACTTTGATTACTGTACGTAGCATAATTTTTAGCAGTGTTTAACCACTCTATTGTAGAAGGCTTAACTTGCTTTACAGCATCATTTAAATCTTTTGTTGTAATAGGAAGTATTTTCCCCTTTGTCATAGCTATTTTTATTACATTTTCACTTGCCACATCGCAAATTGCTTTTATATCGGCACCAGAGTACTTTACAAGTTTTTTAGCAATACGTTCATAATCAATATTTTCGCATGGCTTGTCTTTTAAATGAAGCTTTAGTATCTCTACTCTAGCTTTAAAATCTGGAGGTTGAATGAATAATATTCTATCAAATCTACCTGGACGTCTTAGCGCTGAATCAACCTGCCAAGGTGTATTAGTAGCTCCGATTACAAGCAAGTTTTCATTATCACTCTGCGTGCTATCCATTTCCACGAGTAATTGATTTGTTAAAGAACGTGAGGCACTACTGCTCATTGATTGTCTTTTACCACCTATAGCATCAATTTCATCTATAAAGATAACCGCTGGCTTATAACGTCTTGCATTTTCAAAAATACTATGAAGATTTTTCTCACTTTCTCCTATGTACATATCTAATATATCCGTTATTGATATATTAGTAAAATTCGCGTTACATTCTCCTGCTGTGGCTTGTGCCATAAAAGTTTTACCACAACCTGGAGGTCCATAAAGCAGAATACCACCACCAGCTTTTTTGCCATAGGCTTTAAAAAACTCTGGATTTTTAAGTGGGAATATTATATTTATGTTTATACTCTCTTTAGCTTTTTCCATGCCTCCTACATCTTGAAAAGTGAACATATTTCTTTTAGGCTTATCTATAGAAAAATCATTATATATTTCATGTTCCTCTTCAACCGTATTTCCTTGAAGCTCTCTTAATTTTTCTCTTGGATCAAACTCTTTAATCTTTTTATAAAATTCATCGTCTTTCAATTCAGGTAATAACTCTACCGCCTTTTCATAACTCTTTAATGCATTCTTATATTCTTTGTTATGAAAAAAACATTTTGAAAGTATTACATGACCATTTGCCCAATTTTCTTCGGGGTCCATTTCCTCATCTACAATTGTTTTTGCCTCATCAAACCTTTCAAGGGAAACAAGACAATTTAACTTGCACTCTAGAGTTTCAAAGTTAAACTCCTCAGCAAGAACTATATTAAAATTTAAAAGCGCCTCTTCAAACAAACCCTTTTTAAATTGAAGCTCTGCCACATGTTTTCTTAAAACTGAATTTTCTGGGCTCACGCTTAACGCATTTATTAATATCTCTAATTCATCCATATCTATTCTCCTCTTTTGTAATTACCTAAATAACCTTAAAAATATGGCTATTAACTTTAAGATAATTAACACCTTAATAATATCTCTTAGAAAATTAAAATTAGTGAACTCTTTTTTAAGTGCTCTCCAAATCTTAATCTTAAAAAGGCTCTTACTATATATTTTTATATTAGCTTCCCTAGCCTTTCTATATATTCTTTCCATATACTCATCTATCTCTTTTTCCTTAGGATTACTTCTCTTTAATACTTTTAAATAATCCACAGCCTCTGACATAGCGCCGCCGTTACAAAGTATTTCAGCATACCTTATATGTTTTTTTACATCCTTCTTATTTATTTTAAAGAACCTATAAAACACATTCATAGCTTCATAATATTTATCCCTACTCAAGAAAATTTTTGCCAAAATAACAAAAGCTTCCGAATTGCTGTCCATTTTTAGATCATTTTCAAAAAATCTTTTTTCTAAAAAATCGTAATAGCTTTCTGGTTTTTCTATGTACCCTTTTACTACATCAATATTTTTACGTGCTATTTCATTATTAGGATCAAGCCTTAGACTTTCATAGAAGTTTCGTATACTCTCCTCTAACTCCCCTAAATATATTAATGAATATCCATAATTTAAATAAGCATTAGAACTTTCAGTATTTAACTTTAAAGCTATTTCTCCTTCTTCTTTTGCTTTATAATACTGCCCCACATGTGTATACAAACCTGCTGCAAAAATGTGATATTCATCATATTCTGGATCAATACTTAATGCCTTATCAGTCAATTCCACAGCTTCATACAGATTTTTTTCTCCACCAAGCTTTTTAAGTGAAAATGCCTTTATGTAATATGCATCAGCATTATTAGGATCAAGCTCTATGGCTTTATTACAATAATTAATTGCTAGTTTAAAATTATCCATATCGAAATATACATTACCACATAATTTATAAGCATAGGAGATCTCTGGATAATTTTCAACTAAATTTAACGCTACTTCGAGAGCTTTATTATTTTTATCAAGAACTCTATAGCTTAAAACTATATAACATAGTGCAATATAATCATTAGTTTCTTCTTCAAGTAAAATTTCACATTCTTTTATTGTAAGTTCATATTTACCACTACCAAATAGAAATTTTATTCTTTTTTTTAAATTCTCTATCTTCTTATCGTAATCATTTGCTATTTCCACTGCTGCCCCACACTTCTAAACAGGTCATTTTATCTATTAGTACAGACTCTATTTTTTCTTTTATTTTTTCTATTTTTAACTTTCTTATTGTCTTATCTACTTCTTTTATGTACCTAACTATTTCCTTCTCATGAGGATTTTTTTCTCTTAAAGCCTTTAAATATAACTTAACTTCACTAAATGCATCTTTTTCATAAAACATTCCTATATATTTTAAATGCCTCTCAATTGCATGTGGATTTATATTAAAGTATTTCATAAAAACTTCATAGGCACTTTTATAATCTTCATTTTCAATATAAATCTTCGCTAATATGATAAAAGACTCTGAATCACTATTTATCTTCAAGTCATTTTCAAAAAACTTCTTTTCTAGTGCTTTATAATATTTTTTAGGATTTTCAATATACTCTTTAACTACTTTTATATTGTCCAGAGGAACTTTATAATTAGGATTTAATTTAAGCGCTTCATAAAAACACTCTAGACTTTCATGAAGTTCTCCTAAGCCTATTAGTACACATCCATAATTTAAATATGCTCCTGCATGCTCTACATCTATCTCTATTGCTTTTTTTCCCTCTTGTTTAGCTCTATAACATTCACCTATATCATAATAAAGTCCACAAGCATGCATATGATATACACTATTTTCAGGCTCTATTTCCATTGCCTTATCAATTAACTTTACAGCCTTTTTTATATTTTCCTCTCCCCCAAGTTTGTCGAGTGCAAAAGATAAAGTGTAATAAGATTCTCCGTAGTAGGGATCCAGTTCTATAGCTTTTCTTGCATACTCTACAGCTTTCTTATAATCCTTTAAATTTATGTATATATGGGCACATATTTGGTAAGGCTGTCCCATATCAGGATTTTTTTCAGCTAAATAAAGTGCAATTGTTATAGCCTTGTCTAAAAGCTTTAAATTCTCATAGCTTATAGCCATATAATATAACCCATTATAATCATTAGGTTCATATTCCAGTAAACTAATACACTGTTTTATTGTAAGATCATATTTATCGGCATGATACAAAAATTTTATCTTCTCCTGCAAATTTTCTATCTGTCTATTACAATTACTTACTGATTCCATTTTTACACCCCCTTATATCTATAGGGTTTTTATAGTAACATGTTTCCTTATATATTTTATCATTATAATATATTTTTACAATATTTTCACGACTTTTTATAATTCAATAATAGTACATTTTAAAATTTTGTTAACAAATAAAGCTGTACACATAAAATTCAGATATTCGTTGCAAATAAATATAATTATAGTACAATATATGTATCTAAGTTTACACTAGAATGTGAGGTAAATATAATTATGATATTAATTGTTGGATTTTTATTATTTTTTGTTTTCGGTCTTATATTAAGAACCGGAAAAGCAAATTGGATGGTCTCTGGATACAGCATGCTTCCAGAAGAAGAAAAGGAAAAACTTGATATAAAAAAAATGTACAAAACTACAGGAAATCTATTGATTTTTACTGGACTCGCTTTTCTTGTAGATTATCTTATAAGTAAATATATACATTTTCCTTACGAACATCTTATACTTGTTGCAATAATAGTAATTATTGTATTTGGAAATTTAATTTACATAAACACGGGAAATAGATTTACAAAAAAATAAAAAAGGGAGTGTCGCAAAATGATTAAAATTAATCATGAGCGATGCTCTTTTTTTGTTTAAGCTATAAAATTGCCTAATATTTTAAATACTATATTAATTATTTGAATTTCCATGAGATTTTGACGCACTAAAATAAACCTAACTATATTATTCCATAATTAGGAAATAGTTTTTAATTCGTGAAGATACTTTTGAGTTCTTTCATTTTGGATTTTTAAATGTAATTTGTTAATGTTATATCCAAAACAAAGCAAAATAAATTCAGTTTTTACACTATTTTTTCCACGTGTTAAAAATCTTTTGAATTCATAGTCGCTTTTTAAAATTCCAAACGCACCTTCAACTTGAATAGATCTGTTCATTCTCAATTTAGTTCCCAATTCAGTTTTGATATTGTTGTATGAAATTTGACGCTTTTTAATAAAAGTCTTTGAAACCTGCATTTTTCGGTTATTCTTTGCTTTTGTGCACTTTGATTTCAAAGTGCAGTTATCGCAATTTTCACATTCATAAACAGTAACCTCAGACGTATACCCACTTGCAGATTTTTTATGAATAATATATGATGGGAATAATTTTCTATTATTATGACAAATATATGTATCTGTTTTAACATCATATTTCATATTTTCACGCTTACTGATGTCGTTTTTAAAACTTCTTTTTTTCCATTTCTCATAAGTTTGAGGTTTTATATATGGTATTTGATTATTAGACTCTAAAAACAAATAGTTTTCTTCACTTTCGTAACCAGAATCTGCAATCACATTAGTATATTTATGACCAATTTTTTCTTGCATATTAGTAATCATTGGTATTAATGTTGCTATATCATTTCTATCATCAAATACTCCAACACCAGTTACATATTCACTATCAACTGCTATTTGTACATTATAGGCAGGTTTTAATTGACCATTTCTCATATGATCATCTTTCATATGCATGAAAGTTGCATCAGTATCAGTTTTAGAATAGCTATTTCTTTTTGAAAATATTTTCTTACTTAAATTATATTTTTCTTGTCTTTCTTTATATTGTGATAGTTGTTCTATCCACTTTTGAATTGCAGTTTTTCTTTTACCGATTCCATGAACAAACTCTATATTTCTTTTTTCTTTTTCAAATAAAAGCCATTGAAGAATTTTGTTTATATCATCAATCAAAGTTTCTCTCTCAATAGTGAATTTCATTAATCTTTCAAGATTAATGGTTTTAACAAGAGCAATAATTTTATCAAACATCTTACCTTCATTTTTATAAATAGCTTTCTTCCAAACAAAAGTATATCGGTTGGCATTTGCCTCAATTTTAGTACCATCGATAAATACATTTTCAAATAATAATTCTTTTTCTTTAGCTAAATAGTTAACTTGTTGATAAAATAAATCTTCAATCACTTCATTTGAAAGATATTTTTTTCGAAATCTACTTATAGTAGCGTGATCAGGTGCTTTAAAGCCTTGAAGTAGCCATTTGAAATTTATATCTCTTTTGCATGCTTTTTCTATCTTTCTACTTGAATAAATATTTTGAGAATAAGCATAAGATATTATTTTGAACATGATTTTGGGTTCAACTGCTGATTTTCTTCCTACGGAAGAATACGCCTTGTACAATTTTTTATAATTTAATCCCTCCAACAAATAGCTTAGCAAACGAACCGAATCATCTTCTGGTATTAAGTTTTCTAAATTTAATGGTAATATAAGTTGCAAATTATCATTAAATTGATTATAATTTTTTGTGTATAATTTAGTTACGTTCATAATTTAATTATACAATCAATGTGAGTTCTTCGGAACTCACATTTTTTATATACAACAAAGGAGCTATTGCAAAACTATTTTTTAGTTTTGCAACAGCCCCTTTTTATTTGAAATATTTTGAAATTATATCCAAAAAAGCTTTTATCGTAGGTGATTTCCACCTATCTTTATTCAATATTACTTGGGTGTACAAAATAATATGGCAAGCTTCAACTGAAATCTTACTAACCTCTCTATCAATAACTTCATTTAAATTAAATTCAGGCAAAAGTGAAATTCCAAGTTCATCTTTTACATACTCAATAATTGTTTTTGTGCTTCCAATGTCTAGGCAATAATTTACGGTTAGTCCTTTTTCCAGAAGCTTCTCCTCAAACACCTGACGATAATTACAACCTTTTTCCGTGAGTATAAACTTTTCCCTGGAAATATCCTCTAAAGTAACTAATTTATTTGCCATAGGATGCTTTAAATACGAGAAAAAAACTATTTTTTCTTCCTTCTCAAAAAACACTTGAAAATCAGGCTTTGTAATCTTTCTGTCTAATAAAATAATGATATCCAAAAGCCCTTTTGAAAGAAAATTCATAAGCTCTAAGGTAGTAGCAATTTTCACAATTAAAATTACTTCTTTATAGTTTTTCATATATTCTTTAATTGCCCTTATATAATTAGAAACACTAAGTGACTCTAAAATTCCAATTCTAAGTTCACCCTTAGGTTTACCCTCACACGTAACAGCATTTATGGCTTCCGCTTCACATTTAATTAACTTATTAGCATATACAAGAAATTCCTTTCCTTTTTGAGATAAGGTAACCTTCTTGCCCTTTCTTTCAAAAAGAAGCACCCCAAGCTCTTCTTCAAGCTGTTTAATCTGAAGCGTTACAGTAGATTGAGCATAACCCAAGCTTTCACCAGCCTTTGAAAAACTATCTAACTTTGCAACCCTAATAAAAGTTTTAACATTTCTAAGCTCCATCTTTCCTCCATATCAGTTTTTTTAATATATCTTTTCATATATTTCAATTTTACTAATAAAGTAATACCATGATAATATGAACCTATGAAAAATACAAGTACACGATATATAAAGGGGCTGATAACATGAATGAAATTTCAAAAAGAAATATACTAGCTTTTATCACTGTTTTTCTTTGGGCATCTGCCTTCCCACTTACAAAAATAGCAATGAACCATTATAGTCCAAACTCTCTTGGCTTTATTCGATGCAGTATAGCCTCTATTTTTTTAATTATACTCGGAATATTAAATAACATAAGAAAACCCAAAGCGAAGGATATACCATTGTTTTTCATATCAGGCGCTTTAGGCTTTACTTTCTATATGATTACTTTTAATACTGGCATACATTCTCTAACTTCTGCAACCTCCAGTATAGTTATAGCTACCACCCCAATTATGACTGCTATTGCAGCTTCAAAATGCTATAAAGAAAAAATCAATACTCTTGGTTGGTTTTCAATACTATTAGCCTTTGTAGGAGTTTTAATTCTTTTATTATCCAATGGTATTTTTTCCATAAACATTGGGCTTGTATGGACTGTTACTGCTGCCATTGTTTTTTGCTTCTACAATATCCTAAATAGAAAGCTTTCTTCTATGAGCTATACAGCCTTAGAAATTGTTACCTACAGCATGATTTGTGGCACTATTCTTCTTTCAATATTCTCATTTAAAAGCTTTAATCAGCTAACAACCTCTAAGCCAGATCATATTTTGTCTGTTATATATTTAGGTGCATTTCCAAGTGCAATAGCATACTTTTTTTGGGGACGTGCTTTATCTCTGGCTAAAAAAACTAGTGACGTTACTAACTTTATGTTTGTTACCCCTCTTCTTTCCTCTATACTTGGCTTCCTTATGCTTAAAGAAATCCCTACTATAAGTACTTTTATCGGAGGAGGCATTATTATTATAAGTGTTATAATATTTAATTTAAAAGATCAATTAATAAAACTACTTTTTAAACCTTCTAAAAATAATTATTACTAATTTTTTAAAGCAAACTCAGCAGAAGCAACAGCATGTATCCTAGTTGTATTAAAAATTGCAACTTTAACATCTTCTTGTTTTATCAATAATGGTATTTCTGTACAGCCTAATACTATACCTTCTGCACCTCTTAAAGCTAAATTATTTATTATTTCTATGTATTTTTCTTTAGATTGTCTTTTTATTATCCCCTTACAAAGCTCATTATAAATTATTTCGTGAATTGTTTTTCTTTCATTTTCATCAGGAATAATTACTTCTACGTTAAAAACTTCTTTTAAAACTTTTTTATAAAAATCTTGTTCCATAGTAAATTTAGTTCCAAGTAGTCCAACTTTTTTCATGGATTTTCTAGCTATTTTTTCACCAGTTACCTCTGCTATATGCAAAACCTTTATTCCCACTCTTTTTTCTATATCTTCAGCCATTTTATGCATTGTATTAGTACATATTACTATAAAATCTGCCCCTGCATATTTTAACTTTTCACTAATTTCTACCATAATGTCCGTTAACTCTGTCCACTTATTTTTATGCTGTAACATCTCTATTTCTTCAAAATCTACTGAATACATCAAACATTTAGCAGAATGTAGTCCTCCTAATTTTTCTTGTATCGTTTCATTTATAAGCTTGTAATATTCTAATGTAGATTCAAAACTCATACCACCTATTAATCCTATTGTTTTCAAATTTTTCACCTCTACTTTTTTCTTGCATAAAGCACACTCACTGGAGGAAATATTTGAAATTGACATTTATCAAAATGCTCAATTTCAAATCCTTGCTCTTTAAAAATACTTTCATAATATTTTACATGTGCAATATCTAATATAGCTACTCTACATCCTTTTTTTGCAACTCTTGATATTTCAAGTAAGGCTTTTTTTCTTTCTTCATTGTTTTTCAAATTATGAATTGCGAGACTTGAAACAATTATATCAAAATACTTATTCTTAAAAGGAATTTTCCTCATATCTGCATTTACAACCTGAATCTTATCTTCTGTTCCTTCAATCTTTGCATTTTTTATAGTTTCATCATAACTATTTTGAGATTGATCTTTTGCACTCCATATATCAATACCGTAAGCTTTTCCACTTTTAAGTTTTCCTGCAACACCATTGAGCATAAGTCCTCTTCCACAACCTACATCTAAAACTATTTCCTCTCCATTAATTTGAAGCCTTTTTATTATTTTTTCTCTCATTTTATATTTTCCTATCTTACTACCATACACCATATATAATCCTAAAAATAAAAATATAACACCTAAATTTATAAACCAACTTTGCTTAAAGTAAAAAATTATTCCTAAAATTAAAAATATTATTCCTAAAGAAATATAAGTTATTACTACAGAAGGGGCATCTAACCCATAATTACCTTGTTTCATGTATTATCATCACCTTTCATAAATATACAAATGGTCATTTTCAGCCTCCGTAAAATGTTAAGTCTTAAAACTTTGTTTTAAATAATTCTTACTAACTTAGTATATAATATATAATCTTTTCATTCAATTTTTTACATACCGTCATATAAGTAAAGTATCTTATATTTTGTACATTTGTAATTAATATAAGCATAAACAATACAGTACAAATTACAACAATAAATCACTTTAATATTTTCAAAGCCAATCCTTCATCAATAAATATATTCACATTATATTATGAGATTCCATATTTTACAATGTAAATTTGTTTTTTACATAAGATTTTTCCATAAAACTTATTTATTTTTGATTTCATATTTTACATATTTATTTACTATGTTATAGTTGGCAAAGTGGCTTCTCTTTTACAAGCTATATTACTATAACATGTTTATACAGTGTACTTACATTACTTTCTTTTACATTATGTGTTAACAAAAAAATAAGCCATACATATTAATAATATCATATTTAATCATTTTTACCAAATATAGTTATACAATCCATTCTAAAGAAAAAGTACAGTTCTAAAAAGATGTAAACGGTTATGTTTACATTCACCATTCGCAGTAGTGTTTTTGGATATTTATCATTAATTGACACTTTTTATTGACAAATATTATAATTACAATATATTAAATTACATTTTTAATAAAATAATACACATTAGGGGGAAAATTTTATGAAAAAGAAATTATTATCTATTGTATTAACTGCAGCTGTTGTATCCAGCTTAAGCAGTTTTAATGAGGTTTTTGCTCAGAGCTTAACAGCTCAGAAACCATCAGTTAAACAAAATTATTCAGTAAGAAGGACAAGCCATCAATTGAAAGCTGACAATTTTGAAGATCAAAAAAAGACCGTTTTTTTACATGGTAATCTTTCACAAAAGCTTCAAATTAACGAACAATCTATATTAGCCTATCTTGAACAAAATAAGGGTTCCTTCTTAAACGTAACTGGAGCAAATAACTTTAAAATACTATCTATTGACAAAGACGAATTAGGCCTTACAAAAGTTAAAGTAGCTCAAACTATTGACGGAACTGAAATTCGTGGAAGCCAAATTATACTTCACTTAGATAAGGACGGCGTTGTGAAAAACATAGTAGGAGCAGTTAATAAAGATTACAAAAAGGTTTATTCAGCTACTAAAGCCTCTGAAATTTCAGCTCAAAAAGCAATTTCTATTGCAAAAAAGCAATTCAACTATACTGTTTTAGTGGAAACACCTGAAGCAAAAAAACAAGTTATAGTAAAAAATAATGTTCCAACTACAGTTTACAGTGTTAATATTCATTACAATAATCCTGATATAGCTAACTGGGAAGTTTTAATTGATGCTACTTCTGGAAAAGTAGTTAAGACACTAGATAAAATAAGATATGATGGTGCATCGACCGGTACAGGTACAGCAGTTGACGGATCAACAAAACCTCTTAACCTATTACTTAGTCGAGGTACTTATGAACTTATAGATACTACAAAACCAATGACTGGACAAATTAAAACGTATACTGCTAATAATAAAGAAGTTGAACCTGGAAGCTTAGTTACTAATAAAACAAATAAATTCACTACTGAAACTGCTAAGCCAGAAGTTAGTGCTCATTACTACGCAGGTGTAGTTTATGACTTCTATAAAAACATATTAAACAGAAACAGCATAGATAATAAAGGCATGAGTATAATTTCTACAACACATTACGATAAAGGTTATGATAATGCTTTCTGGGATGGAAGTCAAATGGTTTATGGTGACGGTGATGGCACTGAATTCACTTATTTCTCTGGTGACCTTGATGTAATTGGACATGAACTTACTCATGGAGTAACTCAATACACTGCTAACTTAGACTATCAAGATCAGTCTGGTGCCTTAAATGAATCTATATCAGATACCTTTGGAGTTTTAATTTCAACTTATGACAAATACAATGTTAAAGGTGGCGGCACATGGAAATTCAATGCAGGTGATTGGGTTGTTGGACAAGGCTTATACTTAAATAATACTACCAATAAAGCTTTAAGAAGTTTAGCTGATCCAACTCTTTATGATCAACCAGCTAATATGAATGATTATGTTAACACATATGATGATAATGGTGGTGTTCACACAAACAGTGGTATACCTAATAAAGCAGCTTACTTAGTTGCAAAGTCATTGGGTAATAATGAAACAGCTCATATTTACTATAGAGCCCTTACTAATTATTTAACTAATGATTCAGATTTTTCAGGTGCAAGAAATGCATTAGAATCTGCTGCTTCTGATTTATACGGTTCTTCGGCAGCTAGTGCTGTAGATTCTGCTTTTGATACTGTTGGTGTTTCAAGCAGTAACAACTAAATTCAAACTTAAAATTCTTTATAAATAAAAAGTGGGACTTTCAGGAAAGTCTCACTTTTTCATTAAACTATACTATAGATAAATTACATTGCATATCATTAATCTATTTTTTTATATATATTACATTTTTTAACTCAAAATCAATTACTTGACATCAAATTATGTAAACGTTATAATGTTGTTATACTATGAACTTCTTATATGTAAAGTGAATTATAATAAAAATAAAGCCTGGCTTTTAATGACCAGGCTATTTTCAAGTAAAAATTTTCTAATAGTTTAATTCTACTAATTGTAAACGATTTTTTAGCCCGAAATAACTCTAGGAACTTTTTTACTGTTTATCAATTAGTTGACATATATTCTGTAAGATAATATAATAATCTAGTACTTAGTTAAGGATTTAACAACTTTTATTTACACCTTATCCTTTGTACTTATTGTTTTAACTTTACTACAAAGACCCCTTTTATTAAATATATATAAATGGAGAAGCTTGACACTTACCCGAATTAAGCTTCTCTAATCGCTTTAATGTACTTTTTTATAACTTCATAAAATAACCATTACGATTTTTATAATAGTGAAGTTTATTTTATTAAACCATTCGAATTTTCTATTCACAAAACTTAATTATCCGCCTTGATTTTTCCTCAAATTTCCAAAAATTATTATCCCTGTTGTAATATAAATTAACAGTTTTTCGTGATTCATCATACAAATTATTTAATTCTAATATAATTTGAAGCCCTTGGGTACATAAAGTATAATAAATTAATAGAACAACTTTTAAGGAGGTCTCATATTGCCTAAACTCTATAAACTGTTAAATTTTCTTACTAAAAATTCTTATAATGTGAAAACAAAAAATTTAAATAGAGAAACTTTCTTTAATGAGGTTGAATATTTAAAGGGGCAAAATAATTTTTCTAAAAATACATTATACTTAACAGATAAATACCAAAAATCGCCTTATAATATTTTAGTAATATCAAGTTCAAACTTTAGTGAAGCTTGCTTTCAAGTTATAACTAATAATCCAGAAAAAATTTATAAACTTATTAAAAACTTTATACATAGTGAATTACAACTATCTGAAAAGAAATATGAAATATATAGTTCAATCTATAATAGCAGTAATATTGATGAAATTTTAAATGCAGCTGAAATGCATCTAAATAATCCTATATTTATTGTTGATACAAGCTATAAAATCATGGGACGCTCTTATCTATCCCATTCAGTTACTGACTCCATAGAATATCATAATAACAATACTTACCTAATTTTTGACACTATAAAAACAATGAAAAAGGACAAATGCATAGACGATATTTATGATTCCTCAGATGCATTTTTTCATTACTCGGATTTAAACCTTATATTTTGTGCTATAAGAGTTAACGATATTACTATAGCCTATATATGTATTATAGAGAAAGTACGCAGCTTTATTAAAACTGATTTAGAGTTAGTAAATACCTTAGCTGCAGTTTTATCTACCCAAGTACAAAAAAACAACTTTTTTATAACAAAAACTGGTTTCTCTGAAGAATATTATTTAATAGATCTACTTACAAATCCCTGTGATGATCTTTCCTATATAAAAGCACGATTAGAAACCACCAGTTTTACCTTAAAAGACAACTTTTTAGTATTAGCTATACCATTTAAAAAAAATTATAGTGATTATAATTATAATTTTGAATTAAGAAAGCTTATTATAAATATCAAAAGCATATTAGTAAACTGTATCTCAGCTTATTATAAGGGAAATCTTATATTTCTTGTAAGCCTTAATTGCTATTATATTAAAGAAAAAATCCTAGAGGACTTTAAAAATTTCTTAAGATTAAATAAACTTTCTTCTTCTCTAAGCTTACCTTTTAACAATCTACTTTATATAAAAGATTTTTACATGCAAACAATTTGCACATTAAAACTCTCTAAAAAACTTAATACAAAAGAACTTATTTGCTATTTTGAGGACTACATAGAATATTATTTATTTAGTTTATGTAAAGATAATTATAAGATCAAACTTAATACGCTTATACACCCTCTTATTTTAAAACTATATGAATTAGATAATATTAATGATACTGAACTTATTAAAACTCTTAGTGCTTACTTACAAAATAATAGAAACACAAGCGACACTGCTAAAAAATTAAATATTCATCAAAGTACATTTTTTTATCGCTTTCATAAAATAGAAAAAATTTTAAATATAAGCTTAAACAATAGTAGCTTGCTATCAAAATTTGAATTATCCCTTAAAATACTTCATTATCAAGAGAATGATTATATTTAATATTAAGGAGGTTTTTTATGGACATCAAAATAAGAACAGCCAATGAAAATGATTATATACACATTTTAGAACTTGTTAAAGAAGTACATGCTTTACATGTTAAAAATAGACTAGATATTTATTTACAAACCGATAGCCCTTTATTAAAAGATACCTTCAAAGATTTATTAACTAAATCTAACATAAAAATTTTTGTAGTAGAAGATACTTATAACAATAAGATTATAGCATATAGTATTGTACAAATTATTTTACAAAGAAATATTTCATTACTTCTAAAATCTAAATTTGCTTATATAGATCATTTTTGTGTAAAATCCACTCATCAAAAGCTTGGCATTGGAAAAGCATTATTTAATCATATTGTCATATTTATAAAATCACAAGGGGTTTCCTCTCTGCAATTAACTGTATGTGAATTTAATAAAAATGCCATTAACTTTTATGAGTCCTTAGGAATGTCTACAAGGAATAGAAAAATGGAACTAAATTTATAATTCTTTTAGCTTAAATAAAGGAACTCATAAAAGAGTCCCTTTTAAATTACAACTTTATCTTTTTATTTTAATTGACGGAAATTTTATATTCTTATATTTGACAGATCTTTCTTTGACCACCTTCAAGTTTCCTTCTGTATAAAAGCCCCCTTGAGTATGTCCAATTTCTCTCCCATGATGAGCTCTTCCCTTAACATCTGTTCTATCACGACATAAACCATTTTCAGCAATAACAAATTTCCATTTTCCATCCTTCGTTTTTTCCAAATCTCCACCAGCTCCACAAACTTGACATTCAATTGGAAAATACAGTCCATCCCACTGAGGTTCTCCTAAAACAAGAGCATTAGAATGACAGTTAGGACACCATCCCATATTTTCATCACCTAACCATTTTCTCTCTTCTACCTTAGTATTTAATGACTCCATTATATTTTCCCCGATTTTTTTAGCACGCTTAATCAAATCATCATTAAGTAAGCATTGTTTTGGTGCTGGAACACGAGTTGCCAAAAGCATATCTATAATTTTAAAATCATTTGTAAAGCAAGTAGCCTGCATAGCCTCTAATGCCATTGACTGCCAAGAACGTGTTGAACCTCCAACTGCAATTAAAGCCCCAATTCTATCTTTGTGTTCTACTGCACCTATTTCTTCTAGAAATGATGATTCATAGCTTAAATTTCTATGCATAAATTTAAGGAAGGTTGCTGTTGGCATCAAATCATATGTTGGTGCTGAAAATATTACAGCATCTTGGTTTAACATAACCTTCATTATTTCCTTTTTATCGTCTTTTCCATCTAAACTGCATCCAATATATTTTCCTTTAGTCATGGCATGCGTACAAGCTGTACATCCTGAACACTCTAAAATATTGTAATCTCTTAGATTGATCATTATTACCTCTGCACCTTGATTTTCACATGCTAAAAGAGCCTCTTTTAATAAAATTTCAGAATTCGAATCTTTTCTTCCTGCTGTAACACCCATTACCTTAAAACTCATAATAAAACTCTCCTTATCTTTGATTGTATATAGCTTCTATAATTTAACATATATAAAGTTATCATTCATCAAAAATAATTTCTAAAATAATGGTTTTTTAGCCTGATTTTTTAGATAATTTTCTAATTAGTTTTTAAAAACCTCTACATCACCTAAAATTTCAACCTGGTTGTTGTATACAATTATGCCACCCTTATTGCTTATTGCATATACTGTGCCTGTTTTTTCTTTTAACACTTTAGCTATACCACTTTTTTGAACTTCTGTTTTCTCATAATGAACTTCAATTTGAAAATTCCTTATTAAATCGAGTCCCCTATTATACGAAAATGTTCTATAATCCTTGTCTGGTGTAATATGATAATTATAAAATTGTATCATTGCACCTGCACTGCTACCTATAATAATTCCCTTGAAATTTTCAAGTTCTTCTATTAAATCAAACTCCTTTAAGCGAAGCATCATTTTGTCTGGTAAACCTCCTGTAAAAAATACTATATTACTATTTCTTATCTTCCTTTTTGCTTCATTTTTAGAATCCACAAAATAATTTATAAGTTCTATATTTTCTTCCTTAATGCCATAATATAAAAATGGTGCAGTAAAGCCTTTATAATGTTTTCCATCCTTTTTATTATATTCTTTATTCCAATCTTCAATATTTCCTACTTCTGGTCCAAAGGAAAATGGAATTACTACCACTTTGTCTTTAGGCTTTATATACTTTTCCACCTCACCCTTTGCCCAAGCTTCGTGAAAATTGTACATACTTAATAATATGTTTATCATAATTTTCTCCTTCATATATTTTTTTCAAGTTCAATTTCATGCTTTATAGGTATATCAAAATTACCCTTCATTGGAATTGATGGTTTAAGCTTTCTTGCCCTATCTACTGCATTCAAATAAATTTGTGTTATGTCAAAGCCTCTTTTTTGATAAAAACGAAGAGCGTTTATATTATCATTTGTAGTTATCAATTTTACTTTATAAAATCCTGCCTTTTTAGCTATATTTACAGCTTTATCTAAAAGCGCAGTTCCAATACCTTGATTTTCTTTAAGACTATCTAAAGACATTATTTCCATTACATTATTAAAACTTCTATAGGTAATAAGTCCTACTATATTTTTATCCTCATACATAACTAATCCTTGTAGTTTAGACATATCTACTATTTCTTCTCTAACAACCATTTCTAAAGAAAACCAATGCTTTATTATAAAACTATTTATCTCTTTTCTTATCTCAGCTTCTATTTTTCTTATTTTCATTTTAAATCTCCCTAAAACATGTTAAAAATGTATACTAGCATCAAAGCTTTTTCTCATAACAACTGCAGGCAAAGCCTTACTTGTCCATTTTAACTTCACATTTTCAATTTCTATAAATCCATTTCTTTTCCAAAAGGAAAGCACCTTATTATCATATTCACAAACAACATCTATTCTAATACCCAAACTTCCTTTTTCCTTGACATACTTCTCAAATCCTTCATATACTAGTTTCCCTAGTCCTCTATTTTTATAAGTGCTGTTCAGCATTAAAAGAGAAAGATAACTCTCTTTATCTATTTTAAAATCCATTACACCAACTAATTTCATGTTAGCTTTATCCACTATTTTACAAGGATAAAAATATAATTCCCTCATGCACTTAATTTCACCTAATATCCATTCCTCTGTAACACTACCTTTTCCTATATGCTTCATTAAAAAGTTTTTATTAGAATTGTAAACTAACACTACTTCTTTTAAATCTTCATCCTCTAATAGGTCTACATAAAAATCTTTACCTTTAAAAATCATTACTACACCTTCTTATTTTAGTTCCTGCAATTACTTAATTTTCAAATAATACTATTATTATTCTATTCTTTACATAGCTTCTCTGCTATATAATCCACATAACCTTGCTTTATCTTTCTTCCTTCATATATTCTATACAGTACTCTATCTTCCTTAAATAACACCTTCATATCTTCAAAATATTTATCTGCCTCATCATCCTTTACATAACTATGAATGACCGTATCTCCTCTTTCTATCTGTAAAAATTCTCCCTCTCCGAGCTTTTCCCCTTTATTATAATCTCCGTCTTTTGTTGTAAGAAAATTTATCAAACACATTCCACCTGGTTTTAAAACCCTTTTTATTTCTTCTATAGCCCTTCCAATATCCTCCTTTTTCATATGAAAAATAGTTCCATATGAATATATAAAACTTATAGATTCATCTTCAAAAGGAAGTTTTCTTATGTCTCCCTTAGAAATATTAAGATTAACATTATGTTTTTTTGAAAAAGCTTCTGCCTTATCAAGTTGAGATATGCTTATTTCTATTCCATAGGTTTTATATCCGTTGCCTGAAAAAAGAAAAAGCGGTGGCAAATCTCCCCCTGCTCCGCAATCAAGAACTGTCTTTTCTAGTCCGCTTTCATTACAATACTTTAAAAATCTATATATCTGAGGTTGTTTAATTATAATTTCCATAACTTCTCCTCCTTCTTTACTTATGAAAATTATATCATTAATTTAAATCGTTATATATTGTATAATAAAAAAATCCACACTATATGCAGTGTGAATTTTTTTATTCTATGTTATGTCTAATTGAACTATTCTTATTTCTATAGCCTCTATTCTTAACTTTTTATTCTCAGTTCCTGCTTCTGCTCCATCAGATATCCAATCTTGCCAACCTGTATTTTGTATGTAGGCTCTATATTGAACGCTGTAACCAGGCATATTTTCAAGACTAATTTTAAAAGCTTCAAGTCTTAAACCATGACCTATCATTCCTGCTTCTGCTCCGTCACTTACCGCTGTCTGCCATCCTGTATTTTGCATATAAGCCTGATAATTTATTTTTGCTCCATTAGGTGCATTAACAAGGTTTGCTTTAAATGCTTCTAATCTCAAGGATTTGTCTTCAGTTCCTGTTATTTGACCATTTTCAACAACTGATTGCCAACCTGAATTTTGTATATGACCAGTATAGTTTACACCTACTGCAGTATTATTGGATATTTTAACAATTCTTATTTCTACTGCCTCTGCTCTTAAATTTCTTCCTTGTGTCCCTGCTACTTCCCAATCTGATACCCAGTTCCCCCAACCAATATTTTGAGAATGAACTCTATATTGTACACTATAACCAGGCATATTTTTTAACCTTATTCTTATGCCCTCTAATCTTAATCTCATCCCTACTGTTCCTGCTTCTGCTCCATCTACTACTGGATCCTGCCAGCCTACATTTTGCAAATGAGTTTGATATTCTATACTTGCTCCATTTGGTGCATTAGTTAAACTAATTTTTAAAGCTTCAAGTCTTACTCCTTGACCCTCTGTTCCTGATTCCGCTCCATCTACCACTGCACTTTGCCAGCCAGTATTTTGAACATGGGCTTGATAAGAAACCCCCACATTACTAGCTATCTGTGCTTTTACATTTTTACAAGTTAAATTTACCACACTACTTACAGTAAGCATTGTTGCCATAATTAATGCTGTGATTTTTTTTCTTTTCATTTGATTTCCCTCACATTTCTGATTTTAATCAACATATTATTTTTATCAAATATAGTTTCTATAATTGTATGTTTTATTGCAAAATACCTTAATAAACTACATTTTGTTCTATATTTTGCCCTTTTAAAATCAAAAAATACAAAAAACTCTACATCCTTTTATATTTGTGTAGAGTTTTTTATTTATGCTAACCTACTGAAAACGTAATTTATATCATTTGTTATTCTAGCATCAATAAAGCCATTATCCCTCATATTATTAAGTATATTCATTGCTACTACATGACTTAGTGCTTTTCTATATGGCCTATTTTCTGTAAGTGCTTCATATATATCTAAACACGCTATAAGCCTAGCGTTAAAATCAAGATCCTTAGCTCTTTTTCCAGAAGGATATCCTTTTCCATTTAACTTTTCATGATGGTTTGAAGCCCACTTTGTAATATCTTCAAATCCTGTAATATCCCTTAATGCTAACCTTGTGAAATATGGATGTTTTTTTATCTCCTTAAATTCCTCTTTTGTAAGTTTTTTAGGACTATCCAATATACTATTGGGTACTGCAAGTTTCCCTATATCATGTAAGTCAGCAGCAATAATAAGCTTAAGCTTTTCTTCATGACTCATTTTATAATAGTCCGCCATTATTTCAACTTTTTCCGACAAATCACTTGAATGCCTCTGAGTATATTCTGATTTACAATCTATTATTCTAGATAAAACTCCTGTTATCTTTCTTATTTCATCTACTGGAAGTTCCATTCTATATTGTGGTGGTTCATACCTCAGAGCTTTTTCTAATCTATCATTTTTTAAATTTCGCCATAAACTTTCATCCTGTGCTGCTTCTATAAATGCATCTACTAATCTCATAGAAAAAAGCTTATCTCTATTTTCCTCTACAAAGTTTATTATTTCCTCTTGCATAGTAATGTCATTCTCTTCTAGATGAAATCTTCTGTCAATAGTATCCGATATGGCAATTATTTGTGACAAAAGTGGTATTTCTTCTCCTTTTAAATGGAAAAAACCTGTACCATTATAGCTTTCGTGGTGATATTTAAGAACATTTGTTACATCAGTCAAAAATGGGTACTCGCGTATATTTCGCTCCCCTATTATGCAGTGTTCTTTTATTCTCTCAAAACTCTTAAAATTTATAAGCTCATTTTTACTCTTAAGTAACCTGTCATGAAGTCCTTTTTCACTTGCTCCATTATCATGTAATATTCCAAGTGCAACTATATCGTGTAATTGTTCTATTCCTAAACCAAGTTTTTTTGCAATTCTTAATGAAATGTATGCTGTTCTTTTGCTGTGATTAGATGTAACCCCTATTATATCTATCTCAACAAAATCTAATGCACGAGAAACAGCCATTAGAAACTCGTTTAAATTAAATAACATTCTACCACCCTTACGTCTGTATAATAATTATGTCACTTTACAATAAGTTAATGCGAATTTGAATTAAATTAAAATTTTTTCAATATTAATAACCATTATCATTTTAAATTAAATCCCATCAGCTGTCAATTTTTTATGATAAAATATTGTTTTTTAATTTACAATTTTATAAGAAAGACAACGTTTTCTTATAAAAATCCTTCTATTTTTATAAAAAAAAATATTTTATTGTTTTTAATGATCATAAACAAAAAGTTAATAAATAACTATGATCAAAAAATATTATAACCCAATATAATATTAATCAAAAGTTATACCAATTTATTTATACAATAAATTCTTTACTTTAATATTTTATGCAATCGGTTGTATACTGTGCAGCCTAGTTTTTTCAACCCTTACATAATACCACTCACTCTATTATGTGAATTTCTACCATTTGAGGAGTTTAATGTATTTATTTTAGTCTCCTCAAGCTTTTTGCTTTATTATCAAAATTGAAACTCTGTCTTTATAATGCCATACTATATCTCAAGCGCTAATTTTTATAGGTACCTTTATAAAATTTTCAGGAGGCTTTATTATGAAAACAAAAAAAATTCCCACTAAATTTATTATGTTTATGCTTTTTACAGCTATTTTGTTTATTTTTAATCCGATTGCACAAAATACTTCAAAAGCTGCTACTGTCCCTATTCAATTATACTATTCTCAACGTATTACAGATGACGATTATTCAATAGGTCATATAGAAGGCTATATTGCAGTACAAAACCTAGCTTTTAATAAGTCTGTATACGTGCATTACTCTCTTGATGGAGGTAAGACTTGGACTGATACCCCTGCATCCTACGTAAAAACAAATTCAAGTGATAACTATGAAGTTTGGAACTTTAAAACAAATTCAAGTTCTGAATTATTTGGTCCACCAATAATATACTGTTTAAAGTATGAAGTTAATGGACAAACTTATTGGGATAATAATAACGGAAATAATTACGTTGATGGTGCTTTTGGCTTATCTTCCCTTTATACCAAAAACATAAAAGCTGTTGTAAATAATCACAAATATTTTTCAGCAGACGTATATGTAAAGAACATTGATGGAGCTAAAGCAGTTAAGGTACGCTATTCCACAGATAATTGGACAAGCTATACTGATGTAGACGTAAATACAAGTAATCCATCACAAAGTACATGGAGCATATATCAAAATGTTCCTGACTCCACAAAACAGGTTCAATTTGCTGTATTGTACGAAGTTAACGGCATACAGTATTGGGATAATAATTTTGATTCTAATTATACTGTAAACTTCTAACTTTATAATCACTAAGTGTGAATTTGCAAAAAATTTAACAAGTTAATAATTTTGGCAAATTCACACTTTAAGCTTGTTTAGCTAAATAATAGGAATATCCTTCTTTTAATGCAGAATTATAAGTTAAAAGAACCTTAGAAGCAAAACGCTCCTTCGAATATTCAACCATTTTTTCTGATATTTTTTCTACCATCTGCAGCTTAAACTTTTTGTTATTAATAATATACTGCAGTGCTCCTAAAAATTCTTCATCATCTTCATATGAAAAACCGTTTTGTCCGTTTACTATTAATCCCTCTATACACATATCCCATTTGCATATAATAGGGAGTCCGCTAGCAAGCGCTTCTATATATGTTATTCCTTGTGTCTCACTGGTTGATGCTGTTACAAAAACATCTCCTAGCTTGTAATATTTGTAGACCTTATCCGATGGAATCATACCAGTAAATTTAACCTTATCAGAAATTCCTTCTGTTATTACAATTCCTTTTAGCTTGGATAAGTAAGGTCCCCCTCCAACTATTAGAAGTTTTATATTAGGTGTATATCCTAACGCCATTTTATATAGCTTTAGAACTTCTTCTATATTCTTTTCTTCTGCTATTCTACCAACATAAATTAATACTATATCCTTTTCTGACAATTCATACTTTGACAAAAGTTCTTCTTTTTCTTCTTTGGATAACTCTTTCTTAAACTTATCTAAATCAATTCCTGTTGGAACGATATCTATATTTGTAGTCACCCCGTAACCTTTTAGCTTGTTTCTCACCTTTTCTGTTGGCGCTATAACTGCCTCACAACTATTAAGCAATTTTTCTGTAACCTTAGAGACACCTACCCGTCCCAGTATTCTCCCACAAAAGAAATAATGAAGATAATCCTCGTACATAGTATGGTAGGTATGTACCTCTGGTATATTAAGTTTTCTTTTTATATATTTAGCTACTATCATAGTTGAAAATTCAGTTTGAGAATGTATAATATCCGGTTTCCATCTTATTATTTCACCTACAATTTTATTTTTAATAGGCTTCATAACTCTTGCATCAGGATAAATTGCCACACTAAAAGAGCTGAGATAAAAAACATCTGAAGTTATCTTTTCTTCTCCATCTGGAGATAAAGCAAGTATTTTAACATCATGTCCCAAAGCTTTTAATTGTTTATATAAATTATTAATTGAAACTACAACACCGTTTGTCATTGGATAATACGTATCTGTGGTAATAAGTATTTTCAATTCTTTCCCTCCAAGCTAATGTTAAAATAACAAGTTATAAGCTATTCTAACAAATTTAATATGTTATACTTTTTTTATTTTTATTCTAAGGTGATACTTATAACAAAAATGTTTTAAAAATTATAATTTCTTTATCTCTTAGTAGCATCTTACATATAGTTAGGAACTGCTTTTAATACTGCTACTATTTTTTTTTCAATTATTTCATATAAATACTCTACTTTATTTCTTAACTTTAAATTATAAATATAGTTTGTGCTTAAAACCATTATATATGCAAAAACAACATCCATAGGATAGTGGTTTCCAACGTAAACTCTTGAAAAACCTACTATTAAAGATATAATTGTTAAAATAATACTTATTAGCTTATTATAATTTTTTAATCCTAAAGCTATACTCATAGTCCCTGTAGCATGATCACTTGGAAGTGATGCATCCTTAACATGATTCACTAACAAATTAACTTTATTGTTTACAAAGGGTCTATTTTCATAATATAACTTTCCAATTATAAAACTAAAGATTAAATTAATTAGTGTTATAACAAAAGTACTAAAAACGACCTTCCTACAGTTATCCTTTTTCTTTATTAATCCCAAAATAAATATTATTGCAAGAGCTCCTGCATATAAATAAGGTACATCCTTTGAAAAGAAAATCATTACTTTATCTAAAACCATATTTTTGTTTGCTAAATTATTTATTAATCTAAAAAGTTCCATATTCATTTGTTTTTTTACCTTTCCAATCCTATGTTCTTTTGTACTGTTATAAGTATTTTTATTATATATACATTATCCATCTAAAACATTAAATTTACATTAAAAAGTTCTTAGCTTTTACTTAAGATTTTCATATATTTTTATGAGAAATATGTTTTATTTTACCTTTAAAGTCACAGTTATCTTAGTAAATTTACCTTCTTCACTTTCTACACCTATTATTCCGTTATGCATATTAACTATCCATTTAGCTATAGAAAGTCCAAGACCACTGCCTCCCTTTTCTTTTGATCTAGATTTATCAACAATATAAAATCTATCGAATATATTCTTAATTTCATCTTTAGGTATTCCTATTCCTGTATCCTTAACAGATATTTTTACTTCGTCATTAAAAAGTATAGAACTTATATCTATAGTCCCACCCCTTGGCGTAAATTTAATACTATTATCTATAAATATTCTAAGCATTTGCTTTATCATTTTACTATCAGCTGAAATTTTCACTTTATCATTTCTACTGCTTAATATTTTATGATTTTTACTTATAAGCAAACCTTCTGAAACTAAACTATCAATTATTTCATTAAGATAAAATTCTTTCTTCTCAAAAAAATACGTTCCTGTATCTCCTTTTGCAAGGAAAAGTAATTTTTCAATTAACTCAGCCATATTTGCCGCCTCAAACTTGATACCATATATTGATTTTTCTAAAGCATTTTTATCATTTTTACCCCATCTATCTAAAAGATTTGCATATCCCTGAATTACAGTTATAGGAGTTCTAAGTTCATGAGAAGCATTTGATACAAACTGTGCCTGACGATCAAATGCATCTTGAAGTCTGTCTATCATTTTATTAAAGGTATTAGATAATCTTTTAAGTTCGTCGTCAGCTCCCGTTACCTCTATTCTCTCTTTTAAATTGTTAATGCTTATATTTTCAGCAGTTTTAGTTATATAATCAATTGGCTTTAACATCTTTTTACTTATTACATATCCAAGAAATATAGATACAATAATCCCTATAAAATCAGCCAATACCATAATCCCAAATAGAACCTTCATATAATAGTACTCCGTATGCATATCTTTATATATTTGGAGATATATCTTTTCATTTCTTTTAGTTATAATCAAAATATTTTTATATATTAGGTGTTTTTCATCATCTTTCAAGTGTTTTCCATTAAATTTAAGTATCTCCTTATCTTCATGAGGTTTTTTTATTCTATGATCAAACTCTGTTGTTTCATTTATTACTTTTCCATTCTTTAAGAGTATTCTTATTGATATGTTTTCCTTTGAAGGAACATCTGAAAAAATGTCATCTACATTTAAATTTACCTGCTTATTTTTAAGCTTGTTTGTCATTATATTTTGTACATCTTCTATTTGTTTGTTTCCCTCTTCATAAATATAATGCCTAACTCCAAATAAAATTGAAGCATTTAAAACTAATAATACTAATATAAACATAACCGCATATACTGCGGTTATCTTTAGAGAAATTTTTGCACTTTTTATAAAACAGAATAATTTTTTAATCTTCTTTAATAACATATCCTACACCTCTAACGGTAGTTATAAGCTTATTCTCAAAATCATCATCTATTTTACCTCTTAAATATCTTATAAATACATCTACTACATTTGTATCACCTATATAATCATATCCCCATATTTCTTCAATAAGCTTTTCTCTTGTTAGTACAATATTTTTATTGATTAAAAGCATCTTCAAAAGTTCATATTCTTTTTTTGTAAGATCTATTTCTTTTCCAGCTCTCTTAACTTTTCTAGTTCTATTGTCCATAACTATATCTCTAACCTTAATAATATCTTTAGAACTTTTAACTAAGTTATTTCTTTCATGAACTCTTATTCTAGCTAAAAGTTCTTCAATTGCAAAAGGTTTTGTAAGATAATCATTAGCTCCAACGTCAAGTCCTAAAACTTTATCGTGTATATCACTTTTTGCTGTAAGCATTATGACTGGTACACTAGAAAACTGTCTTGCCCTTCTTAAAACTTCTATTCCATTTAAATTTGGAATCATAATATCTAAAAGTACTAAATCATACTCATTGCTTTCCATTTTCTTCAAAGCATCCCTTCCCTCATAGCTAACTTCCACTTCATAGCCTTCATGGGTAAGCTCCATTTCTATAAACATTGACATTTGCTTTTCATCTTCAACTAAGAGTATTTTAAAATTCTTCAATTTATCATCTCTCCATGTATTCCTTCTCTTTTATTAATGCCTCTCTTAAAGTTTTCCAGAGTTCCATATTTAGAATTAACTCTAACTGTTCTTAACATATTATCTTTGTCTTTAATTTTAAATCTATTTATATAAGTCTATTATCTGAAATTTAATCTCTCTTGTACGTCAACCACTTGACCTGCCCCTTTTAAATCTGTGACTATGTATATTTTATATTTGCATTGGCACATGAATAAGCAGCTCCTAACATTATTCCACTCACTACCACAATTGTCAAAATCAATACTGAGAATATACTTATTATTTTCTTTCTATACTTTTTTAAACTTTTAATTTTAGTAAAATTTTTTTCATATTATGAGCACCCCTTAATTTAAATTTATAAGCTTATAATAAAATCACTTAATTAAAAGGTGATAAAAATAAAGTTAAATTCAGATTAAAATAGTAAAGTTCTATTAATTAATTTATATTATGTATCAAATAACTCTATTATATAGATAAAATATCACTGATTTAAGTACCCATTTCTACTTAAAATAAAAGACAGCCTTTCACGTATTAAAATCGTAAAAGACTGACTTTTATTTTATATTATTTTATTCACATACCTTTCCAGGATTTAATATATTTTTAGGATCAAATGCTTTTTTAATATTCTGCATCAATTTCAAAGTAGTTTCTCCTAATTGTTTATTTAAATATTCTCTCTTTGCATACCCTATGCCATGTTCTCCAGAAACTTGTCCTTTTAATTCATTAGCTTTATTGTACATACATTTAAATACTTCAGGTAACTTTTCTGACCACTCTTTCTCTTTAAGTTCATCTCTTAATATATATACATGAAGATTACCATCACCAGCATGACCAAAATTCTTTATTCTAATATTAAGCTTATTTTGAAGTTCATAAGTGTAATTTATAAATTCAGCCACCTTGTTTCTTGGAACACAAACATCACACTCGTCCATTTCAGTAGTTGATGCCTTTATAGCTTCAAGGAATGCTCCCCTTGCAGACCATATAGCTTCTTTTCTTTCATCTGTATCAGCTATAAATATATCTAGCGCTCCCTCTTTTAAAACTATATTAGCTGCACTTTCGTAATCTTTTTCTATTTCTTCTGTATTATTACCATCAAAAGTCATCAAAAGGTATGCATCTGATGCACTATCCGGAAATTTCTTTCCTAAAAATTCTTCTGCTGCAAGTATTACATCTCTTTCCATAAACTCTATAGAAGTTGGTATAGTTTTTGATTTTATTATTTTAGGAACTGTTTCTATAGCCTTTGTAAGGTCAGGAAACGGAACTAAAAGACTTATTGATTTTTTAGGAAGTGGTAATAGCTTCAATATGGCTTTAGTAACTATTCCAAGTGTTCCTTCAGAACCACAAATTAAATCCTTTATACTGTACCCGGAACTATTTTTAACAACTTTTCCTCCAACTTCTATGATTTCTCCTGTAGGAAGAACTAATTCAAGACCTCTAACATAATCTCTTGTAACTCCATATTTAACAGCTCTCATACCACCAGCGTTAGTGCTTATATTTCCTCCTATAGTTGCAGATTTTTCACCTGGATCTGGTGGATAAAACAAATCATGCTCCTGTACAAAGTCAGCTATTTCCATTAAAAGCACTCCTGGCTCAACAGTCAATGTTAAATTTTCTTCATCTATTTCTAGTATTTTATTCATCGAACATAAATTTATCATTATTCCACCATATATAGGAACTGATGCACCAACAAGGCCTGTTCCGGATCCTCTAACTACAACTGGAATGTTATTTTCATAAGCATATTTAACAACCTTTGAGACCTCTTCAGTTTTTGAAACCTCTACTAAAACTTCAGGCATATTCTTTACCGCACCTAATTCATCATGACTGAAATCCTCACTTATATTTTTGCCAAAAATAACTCTTTCTTTTCCTAATATAGATTGTAAATAACTAATATCTCTCTCATCTATTTTCTTATATTCATTTGACATAATAAAAACCTCCTTAGCTTAAATTAGCCCACCTTTATTTTTTCAATTAACTTAGGTACTATTTCATATAAATCTCCGACAATTCCATAATGAGCAACATTAAATATTGGCGCCTCTGCATCACTATTTATAGCAATTATACAGTCTGAGTTATTCATACCAGCCGTATATTGAACTGCACCTGAAATTCCTATGGCAAATATAAGCTTAGGCTTAACTGTTCTACCACTTAATCCGATTTGTTTTTTTGCATCTATTAAACCAGCTTCTACAAGAGGTCTTGTACCAGCTACTTGTGCTCCTAAAAGCTCAGCTAATTTTTTAATAGGTGCCATATCTTTTTCTGATTTTACTGCTCTACCTACAGAAACTATTATTTCTGCATCTGCTATATTTTCCTCTACCTTTTTCTTTACAACCTTTAAAACTTCAATATTAGAAGTTATATTTTCTAAAGAACATATAGTTATTTTTCCTTTTTTCTCTTCGCTTCTCTCTGGCGCATTCATAACCTTATATCTTACTGTAGCAAGCTGAGGTCTGTTATTAGGATTTACTATTTGTGCCATTATATTTCCACCAAAAGCTGGTCTTATTTGAACTAAATCTGTATTTTCTTTCATATCAAGTATAGTACAATCAGCTGTTAGTCCTGTTCTAAATCTAGCTGCTATTCTTGGCGCTAATGATCTTCCAACAGTAGTTGCTCCTACTAATATGGTAGAAGGTTTGTTTTTATTTATGAAATCTTCGAAGGCTTTAGTATAAGGCTCTATTCTAAAGTATTTAAGTTCCTTGTTATCATAAACAAATACTTCATCTACACCATAATGAAGCAATTCTTCTGCTTTATCCTTAATATTTTCTCCGATAAATACTGCATATACAGGATGATTTATTTTATTGGCAAGTTCTCTAGCCTTTCCTATAAGCTCATAGGTTACAGGATGTATCTCACCATCTACATGATCAACATATACTGCTACTCCTTTATATAAACTTTTATCAATAAGAACCTTCTTTTCATCTTCTACAAATTCAACAACTCCAGCTGGTCCCTTTTTAACACATAATCTACACATCTTACAGGCAGCTGAAATTTGAACTTTATCTCCTACTCTTTCCATTGCTCCAAATGGGCAAATGTTAACAAGCTCTTCAATAACCTCATTATTTAATTTATTTTCATTAATAACTAACTTTCCCATTGCATTTCCTCCTCCCTAAACAAATTTCATTTCCTTTAATTTTTTTAATAACTTACTTGAAAGTTCTGCACCATTTCCATTCCACATTTCTTTATGCAAATTTGATTTTGGTGGAAATATTCTTTCAACTTGAGTTGGTGACCCATTTAGGCCATACATATTTTCATTTTTATCTGCAAAATCACTTAATCCGTATACTTTTATATCTCTATCTTTGGTATCTAATTTCTTTTTATATGAAGGAAGCCTTGGCTGAAAGATATCCTTTTCAACTGTTAAAAGACATGGAAAATTAACTTCTGCAATTTCTAATGTGTTTGGCATATCCATTTCTATAACTATTGATTTATCCTTTACTTCCACAAGCCTTCTAACATTGGCTACATGAGGCACTTTTAAATATTCTGCCATCTCTGGTCCAACCTGTGCTGTATCTCCATCTGTAGTTTGTTTTCCACATAATATTAAGTCGAAATTACCAGCTTTCTTTATTCCTTGAGAAATCGTATATGAGGTAGCTAAAACATCTGCCCCTGCGAATTTTCTATCTGATAGAAGAACTCCTTCATCTGCTCCCATCATGTATGCCTCTTTTATAACTGCTGTTGCCTGTGGTGGTCCCATACTGATAACAGTAATTCTGCCGCCAACCTTTTCTTTTATTCTTAATGCAGTTTCTAACGCGTATAAATCATATGGATTCATTTTTGAATCTACACCATCTCTTTTCAAAACACCTGTCTTTTCATCTACTTCTACTTTACTCGTACCAGGCACTTGTTTAATACAAACCAATATTTCCATAAGTTCTACCTCCCTATTTTTTAAACTGGTCTACTGGTCATACCAGTACATCTCTAAGATACCACACTTTTCTATATATATCCAGACATTTTTTATTTATTAACACATTTTTCATACAATAATTGTGATTTTTTTAACTTATTGCAATTTATTCCAAGCATAATTAAAGGTGTGCAGAATTTCTTCTACTAACACCCTACAAATTATTATTTTATCTATCTTTAATGTATTCAAATATCAAATCTAAATGCTCTCTCATTGCTTTAGATGCTGCCTTAGGATCATGATTTTTCAAAGCTTTTAGTAGTGCACTATGCTGATTCATTAAAACATCCTTATTGCCTTCCACCATTAATATTTTTCCTCTAGCTTCAGTTATAAAAGCATCCATAAGAGACGATACTGCATTAAGCATATTAACTATCAAAATATTTTTAGAAGCCTTTGCTATATTATAATGAAATTCTTTATCATATTTTCCTTTTAAGACCTCATCCTGTGCTTCCAATAAACCATTCAAGCACTCCTCTAATTTTTCTATTTCTTCATTATTAATTTTCTCTGCTGCTATTGCTGCTGTCTCAACTTCTATAATTCTTCTAAGCTCTAATATTTGTTCTTTATTACTGCCATTTAACATGAAAATTAACAAAAAAGGATCTATTAAGCTTTCCTCAAAATTCTCTCTTATAAAATTCCCTTCACCATGTCTAGCTTCTACAAACCCTATCATTTGAAGCGCGCTCAAAGCTTCTCTTATACTTGCTCGACTTACTCCAAGCTGACTTACTAGCTCTCTCTCTGAAGGCAATCTGTCCCCCTTTTTTAGGGTACCATCTGCAATCATAGTTTTAAATTGTTCTATTACTTGTTCATATACTTTTGTACTTTTAACTGGACTAAACACAACTTATATCTCCTAACCTCGATTTTATACATTAATTTTACCCCATAAATAGGATTTTAACAACTTTAGTGTTCATATTTTAGGTTACAAAAAATTTAACAGAATATATTTTAAGGCAGAAAGTAAAATATGTATTTTTACCTTCTGCCTATAAAAAACTCTAAAATCAAAGCTTCTAAACTCTAAACTTATATATTTCTTCTTTTAATCTCTCAGCTAAACCTTGAACCTCAACTGTATGCTGAGCAAATTTATCCATTGTTTCCGTAACCTCTTCTGTTGATGCTGTAACCTCTTCTATAGAAGATGCTGTTTCCTCTGAGATAGCTGATGTGTTTTCTACCTGTTCTACAAAGATTTGCTTTTGAACTTGCATATCCTCTACTGAAATTCTCACATTATCAACTTTTTCTACTAATGTTACTATAGACATTAATATATCGGTAAATATTTCTTCAGTTCTTGCTACAACTTCATTTTGCTCTAATCCAATTTTCTTATTGTTGTCTATAGCTTTTACTGCCTTACTAGCTTTTTCTTGTATATTTGCTATTATCGATTTAATTTGCTCTGTAGAATTCTTTGACTGTTCTGCCAGTTCTCTAATTTCTTCTGCAACTACTGCAAACCCTTTTCCAGCTTCACCTGCACGTGCTGCTTCAATAGATGCATTAAGTGCTAATAAATTAGTTTGATCTGTTATATCTGTTATTGCATCAGATATCGTACTTATCTCTCTTACACTATTATCCATATCCCCAACTATATTTGAAACTACAATTGATGCATCCATTGTCTCAGTGTTCTTAGATATAAGTACATTTACAGTATCTATTCCTTTTTTACTTAAATTTTTAGTATCATTAGATACATTACTCATGTCCTTTGTAACTTCAGATACATTATCTAATTTTTCCGATAGAGTACCGATACTTGAAGCAGAATCTCCTGAGGTTTCAGCTAAATTTACAGCTCCTTTAGATATTTCAGAAACTGCCATAGCAACCTGTGACATTGATGCATTGGTCTCTTCCGCCATACTAGAAAGATTTGATGTAGTTTCAAGAACTGTATCAGAAGTTTTTCTTGCATTTTCTAGTAATATACCTATATTTTTAATCATAGAATTGTAATCTTTAGCTAAATCGCCAAATTCATCTTTTGTTTTTATCTCTATCTTATTAGATAAGTCTCCATGTGAAGCTTTCTCAAATACCCCTCTGAGCTTCTTTATATTTATATCTATTCCCTTACTTAATAACAACGACAAACCTATTGCTATTAAAGTCATTATACATATAAGTATAGCTGTAGTTAATGTTATTGATTTTGTATCATTAGTCAATTCATCATTTTTTAATGAAGCTACTATCTTCCATCCTGTTAATTTGTTAGTTTGATATACTCCAAATTTCTTTTCTCCATTATATTCATATGTTACAAAATCACTATCAGTAGTCTTTGCTTTATCCCAAAATGAGAGCTTTGCTGCTTCATTTGTACTAATAATTTTTTTATTTGGGTGTGCTATAATGTTTCCATCTTTATCTGAAATAAATACATATCCTGTATTTCCTATTTTTTTGGTTGATATTCTATCTGCAAGTGTTGAAAGCGTACAATCAACACCAACTACTCCTACTACTTTTCCATCCTTCATTACAGCTCTAGCAATACCAACAACCATACCTTGTGTTACTACATCCTTGTACGGTTGAGTTACTATTGTTTTACCACTGTTTTTTACTGCTTCCATATACCAAGGCCTTTTAGTTGCATCATATCCTTCAGGCATTTTAGCTTCAGTAGAAATAGAAAACTTTCCAGAAGCCGTTCCATAATATGCATCAAGAATATCCTTGTTACTATTTTGTAAATCCTTAAGTAAACCCAAAACAAAACTAAAATTATTTCCTTCGTCTACATTCACTAAATCGTAATTACCTGCCGTCAACGCAACCATATCATTAAACCCATGAAAATAATCCACTAAACCACTATTTACTTCATTAAGCATTTGTGTGCTTGTTAAATTTAGTTTATTATTAAGAATAGATTTAGATTGATTGTAAGAAAATGCACCTTCCACAATTAAGGGAATTACACAAATCAATATTAAACTAGCAATTAACTTACTTCTAATACTGTTTAAATCAAACTTCTTAAACTTCATTCTCTCCACCTCAATACCACTTTTTTGCTTTTGTTATTTTTTCGATATTATTTTATATTTTTATTACTTTTTTTCATCACCTTTCTTTATTTAAGTTATATTTTCCTTTTAATTATATTTTCGTTCAATTTAACAAATACTAAAGTTACACATAGTGGTAATTTTTAATACAAAAAAAAGTTCTGTACTAACTTTATAACTAGTACAGAACTTTTTTATTAGTTTTTATTAACAAGCATATCTCCAACGCTTACATCTGAACCACCAATATCTTCTAGTCTAATATTGGCTTTTTCACCTTTAGAAATAGATTGAACTACTTTTCTTGTATTTATATTTATAATTCCTTTTACTCTAACAATTTCAACATCACTATTATTATGTTCAATAGTAACTAAATCATTTTTTCTTATAGTTCCCTCTTCCATATTACCTTTAACAATTACGTCATAATCACCAGTTATAGTCATCTTTGTTATTTTAAATTTAGGGTAATTTTCTCTTTTGCAAGCTGCCAATTCAAAACTCATAACTAATATTACTGCTAGTAAAATAATTTTCCTCATGTTCTGTATCACCTTTACCTATTTTATTTATTCTCTATTCTCAATACATATTAACCATTTTAGAAAATTGTTTTTCGCGAGTACTTTAGGGTTTACTGTAAAAGTATAAAAATTTACTTTACTAACATATCCTTAGCAGCTACATCATCCTTATCTACATCGCCAAGACCAATACGTGCTCTATTTCCTTTGGATATTGATCCTACCTCTCTATTCATCTTTGAATTTATAATAACTTGAACTTTAGCTTTTTTAGTAGTTCCATCGCTATTACTCTCAATAGTAACCTTTTCACCTTCTCTTAAAGTTCCTTTTACTACCTTACCTGAAACAAATAATCCCTCTTTACTTGTTACTTGTACATCCGTAACCTTAAACTGAAAAGAATCAGATTTACCACATCCCATAAATCCAATACTTACAACAATAATCAATAATAACAAAATATTTTTTTTCATTTTTTACCTCATGTTGTATTAAATTAATAACCTAAATTTATATCATTTCTATATATCACATGAAAATATTACTACAAATTCTGACTGCTATCAATAGTATTTTGTCATTTTTTTCATTATCCAAATAATATTAAACGTTTTTTTATTATTTTTTTATTATTATTAAAATTATTATATGTATTTCTTTTAATGAAGGATATAATAACATATAAAAAATTATGCATCAAATACAGAAAAATCCTGATCTAATACATAACCATATTACATTATTAAGAATAGTACTCTAATATACTTTTATATATATCTTTAATCTTTTTTGTGCATATCTTTTTGATATTCTTCTTTTTAGGGCTAAAAATTTCACATTCTAAAGCTTTATTAACTTTTATTATAATGTCATCTTTAATATCAATTTTATTACAATCCATAGCTGCAAGAATAATATCTGGTGAATACTTATAGCTTATATTATTAAAATACTTATTATACTTACTTCCTTTGGGAAAATACTCGAATCCATACAAATATGAAAACTCATAATTTGAACTTTTTAAAGCATAATATCCATCCAAATAAAATAGTTCTTTTATTTCATTTATAATACCTATTACTTCTTTTTTATTTCCGAGAAAATATACTATTGGAGTTTGGCTTTCCTTGTGTTTTTTATTTTTTAATTTCTTAAAGATTCCCTCATGCCAAAACATTATGTCATTTTTATTAAGAAATTTTATTATTTCATTTGAAACGGTTTTACATAAAATAACCGAACGTATATATTCTTTTTTAAGCTCTATACATTCTTTAATTTTCTTTACTTGCTTTTTATCATGATTATTAAATACTATTACTAAATCAAATGTTTTGTCATATATTTTCATAAAATCCAAATAATTATCTATGTACTTAAAATCAAAGAATAAATATTCTGTAAAAATACTTTTTGACAAATCTAAAATATATGCAGCTTTCAAATAACTTATAGACTTTAATGTATTACACCATTCTCTATTTCTAACAATATTCTGCTTTACAATATTAAATCTAAATTCATCTTTAAGGTACTGTAGAACATTATATATAATCGCTGTAAAATAAGCTGTTGCATAACTATTACATCTCTCCGTAATATATATACTGCCACTTTTTGTATTAAGTTTATGTACGCTGTTTACTAAAAAGTCAATTCCAACATATGTATTTTTTTCAATTTGTATTTTTTTATATCCCTTATTAAAATATGTATTTATAAAAATTCCTTTCCTACATTTAATTCCTATTACATTAGGCAAACATGCTGGTATAGTATATTTATTATTGTTATTTTTCGCAGCCACTATGTAAATTCCCTTATCAAAAGCTCTATTACAAATATTTCTTAGCCTTTCAAAATCTTTATAATATATGCTCCCATTGCTTAAATTAATTATGTTAACATCATTATCTATGCACCATTCAATTGCCCTACAAAGTTTATTTACATTACCTTTCCTTGTTAATTCATCTAATATTTTAATACTTATAATACACGGATTTTGAATATATTTTTTTATAATTGCTGCACAAACTGTACCATGTGATATTCTATCCGATTTATCCTTTCTTATAAAAATCTCAAGATTATCACCAACTACTAAATCTTGTTCCATTTTTTCCACATATAAATCAGAAGATGGATTAATCCCATCGTCAATAATCGCAATTTTCATAGTTTAAAATATAATCTCCTATTATTCTTAATAATTACTCTTAAATGGAAAGATGTTATTGTGACCAATAACATCTTCCCATTTAAATTATAATTACATTTCTAAGCCTGTATTTGCATAAACAACTGCATCTTTTGCTGCATTACTTACAGATTCAGGATGATACCAAACTGAACAGCCACAATAGCATCTACATGGGCAATCTCCAGCATATGCTTGTATTGAATTAGATTCAACATTGTTATTTTTACCTAATTTTTTCATTTATTATCCCCCCCTTCTTTGATTATATTAATTTCATTTTAACAACTAAATATTAAATTTAGTTTTCAAATTATATATTTGAAGACTTTTATCTACTTAAAAACAATAATTTAAAGCAGATTATGTCTTACAATCATTTTTTATTTAATAGCTCTTAAAACTGCCTCTTTAATACCATTAATAGAATTAAACTTATAGCTTTCTAAATCAACTGCCTCTAATTTAATATTAAAATGTTTCTGAACTTCCAAAAAAACATATACCATATCAACTGCTGAAAACATCAATTTTCCTGTGAGGGAAACATCAAAATTTTTTTCGGTATATAATTCTTTTTGTGGTTTTACTAAATTTAAAATATCAATAATTTCTTCTATTACATTTTCCATTAAAGTACCTCCAGCTAAACTACAGTAACATATTTTGTAAGAGTATCAAGAGAATGTCTAAACATCTTTTCACAATCTTCATCATTTAAGGGATTAAAAATCGGTATAGTACAATCTTTAAAATTATCTAGAATAATTTTGTCCACATTTTGTACTGGTAAATAATTCAAAACAACTTTGTGCTGTTCTGTTGAATAAGAAATATCTAATGTTGTATTTAACATATTTATTACATCAATTTTAAATCCAAAACGATGCCAAAAGCATTCACTTAAATTTCTATAAAATTCTTCGGGCATGTCAGTAAAAGGCGTAACCAAGGCAAAATAATCACTAGAGAGTGCTTGCGAAATAAGATACGGATAAACTCCAAATCCATTAGTAATAATATCTGAATACTTCATCATTCCACTAGGCAATTGAACAACTATAAGATCTGGCCTATATCTTTTTTCAACTTCCATTATGTAATAATTAAATAAAAATATTTTTTCTTCAATAGATATATTGAACTCAAATATAAAATTAGGAAAAGATAAATAACCAAGTATTCTACAGTTATCATTTAAACTTATTGTCAAAACTTTATATCCTTGCTTCTTATAACTTTCAGAAATAGAAACCACACTACAGGTTGACTCTAGTTTATCTAGCAATTTTCCTACAAATATAACAGTAGCATCAGGCTTGTATATTCTTCCATAATCATTTACTTTTTTTTGATTTTCTATATATTCCAGGCTTTTATCTGACCTTTTTAAATATTCAAATTCAACATTGCTTTTTTTACTTAATTCTTCTATTTCTAAAATATCTTTATCTTCTAATGTAAAGCAACATACAATATTCTTATTAAATTTAATACTTGTCTTTATTTTGCTTACTATATCTCTATACATTAACTTTTTATTATCACAATCAGCAATCACAATTGTATCGCATCTTTCTATTTCTTCTAAAAAATCATTAGATATGTCAATCCCCAAGTAATCACTATTATTAATTTTACTTACATCATTTTTTTCTTTAGCAAAAAACCAAGTCTTCGGAGTTACTACAGACATAATTTCATATTCATCTGATCTATTAATCATTTCTTTCATTACCGAAAAAAACTTATTTGAAAATGGGTAAATTAAAACTTTTTTCTTCATAATTTCACATTTTACATAAAATAAATAAAAGTTTTATTTATTTTATGTGTTTCCTTTCTTAATATTTTAATACTCATATTCTATAAATCGTTCTACACTCTTTAAGTAAAATTAATTTTTTCAAATCATCTTCTACAGATGCTCTAACTCCTTTGCATAATTCTAACTTTGCATCTGCAGACAATTTTCCTTTTCTTTCAAGTTTCTTAGCACATATAGTACATTTTCTTAAAGCCCAACATTTTTTACATTCTTCTGGTGTTAATCTGCCTATATTTAATAAATTCTTCACTTTTTTTATATTGAATCCTTCATCCAGATTTCCTATTTTCATAACCTCTGAAACTTCACTAACTTTCTCACAAGGAAAAAATTCACCATGCACATTGACAAAAAGCCTTCTTTTACCTGGTATACATGGACCACTAGGTGCTGTACTTTCAGGAAGTCCATTATCTTCAATCATATTTTCTTTAAAAGTATGAATAGAATTAATTACACTTGCAATTAAAGGATATGTTTTTAAACCTTTAATATCTCCAACTAAATTTACCATCCCAATAAATATTTGATAAAAATATTTTTCGATAAATTCTTTTGAATAAGTTGTTTGCTCGTTTGAAAAAAAATTTTCTACAATAACTGAACCAACGTCTAATCCTTCAAAAATTTCATTTTCAAAAATACTATTCATTTTATCAAAATCATTTTTAGGATCCATTACTGTGTTAACTCTTAAAAAATCTCTCAGTTCATTACCATACTTATCTTTTAGTTTTTGTAAATTATATATTATTTTTGCAAAAGAGCCCGTCCCATCTGCAAATTTTCTATTTATATCATGTATTTCCTCTGGTCCATCTAAACTTATCATTATGTCTATATTATTATTTATTGAATATTCTATTATCTCTTCAGTTAATAATGTTGCATTGGTAGTTAATGCAAATCTTAATTCTTTACCTATAAAATTTTCCTTTGCATATGAAATTATCTCTTTAATAAAATCAAATTTTAATAGCGGTTCTCCTCCATAAAATGATATAACAATCTTTTCACTATCATTAGAATGCCTAAGCAAAAAATCAATTGCTTTAGTTGCAGTTTCCATACTCATTTCTTTATTTGAACGGTTTCTTTGAGTTGAATTATCAAACTTAGAATATGCACAATACGAACATCTCAAATTGCAATCTTGGGTTACTTGAAGTGTAAGTTGATCAATATGCCTATCCAAATGGTATTCTAAATTATCTGTTTCAGGATGCTTAATTTCTTTTAATGTATTGCTTGATAGATATCCATTTTGTTTTAATTTATTAATTTTATTTTGTGTATCTTCATTTTGTTTAAATTCTTCATCATTTAATAATTTTCCGAGAAAATCATAAACATCTTTATTAACGTTTACAACCTCATTTTTATTTACATCATAGAAATAAAATCCGTTAATTGATGATAATAAATGAATAAATGGCTTTTCCATGTTGCCTCCTCCAATATAATTTTCTACTCTTTTATCTATTAATACTATTTTCTCACATTATCGAGTAAAATAAATACATTTATCTCGAAACATACAAGATATGCCACAAAGTTCAAAATGTCCTTATTTAATTTGTATTTTGAAAAAAATATTCTGTTTATTCCTTAAATTGTATGTTTAATTATAGTATTACCTTCCCTTTTTTAAACTCTGATATAACATTGTCCTTAAATTTATAACCTAGAAGAGCAACTTTACAACATTTATGAAAATATACATTGCTTAATTTAACATCTATTTTTTCTATTTTCCTTATGTAATTCTTATTTACTGCAAAAGCCTTATGACTTCGAATTATGTATTCGCAATCAATTGATTGCAATAACTTTTTTAAACTCATATTATTAACAGTATAGGTTCCTTTTATAGTGTTAAGTTCACATTTTTTCCCCTTAACCTCTATAAAAAATATATCATCTACTTTTATATTCACATATGTACCATTTTGGGGCATTATAATAATTTCTTTATTGGTTCTTTCTTTAATCACATTATTTTCATGAAACATAAGTTTACTTAATATAGCTTTTACGATTTTTTCATTATATGGTTTCAATATGTAGTCATAGCAATGTACCTTTTTAAAAGCTTGTATTATATACTCCATATGATGTGTCAAGAAAATAATTTGACTAAACTGATATTTCTTAATTTTTCTAATCTTCATTGCAAGATTTAATCCTGAGGACTCTTTAAGCATTATATCTAATAAAAATATATTAACATCATTATTTTCAATTATTTTTAAAGCCTCAGCTTCACAATCAGCTTCATATATTTTTACGAATTGATATATAGATACAATTATGTTTTTTATTTTGTGTCTTTGTTCAGCATTATCTTCTACTAAAATAACAGAATACAAAAGCATCACTCCAAATCTAGTTTTTTACTTAATTATATTATATTTAAAACATTGATACAATTTTCAAAACTTATTCTCATACAATGATTAGATATTAGAAATATTTATTCCTTATATTATACAATTTCATATTATATAAATCAGTAAAATTAATAATATCTTGTTTACATATTATTTTTTGAATTATTTGACATTAAAATTAATTAGTGGTATTTTATACTTGTAATGTAAAACATACACATAAGGAAAGGATTGTGATTTACATGAATAAAAAAATCAAACTTTTATCAGCAACATTATGCACTTTAGCATTAACCTTAAGTTTACCATTAGCAACAGCTCAAGCATCAACTGTTCATTCATCAAACATAACTACTAAAATTTCAATGCCAACTGAAGTTGTCACTGGTACTCTCAGTGGATATGCTACTCAAAACGTACCCCTTCTAGCTAGCCCTGATGCTTCTTGTAAGACAATTACAAGTTGGCTTATACAAGGAACTCGTTTTGTAATAACAAGAACTGATACTAATGGTTGGTATTATGGTGCTTGGGGAAGTGATTATAACGGTTGGAATTGGGGTTGGGTTAAAGTAGGCTATATAACTGACATAACACTTACTTAAATTTTTATCATCAGTTTTATGGGGATTAGCAATAACTTTTAGTCTATCATTAACAAGCTTAAGCACTTCAACTATGCAACCTACAAAAACAACAACTAATAATGTACTGTTAATGAGCTTTTCTAGCTCCAATTATGGTTCTATTTGGAGAATTGCTAATCAAAATTTATACCTACTAAATAGTCCTAGCATATCTTGAAAACAAATAGTCGGTCATCTTGCATTCGGCACACGTTTTCAATATTGCAAAGTCCTTGTCAAGGATGATATTATGATAGTGACTATAATGGTTGGATTCAATCTTAATATATATGCAATATACGAGTTGAATATTAATTAAACATACTATTTTTAATACTAAGAATGTACATCGAGATATGCATAAAACTTATAATTAACTTTTATATATATCTCGATGTGTACTTTTTTATATGAGGCATACATCCTTAGTGAAAACTTTATACTATATTTTAATTATTTAATTTATCTATCCTCTCTTTTAAGTCATTAAAATCAATAGGCCTGTATTTCCACCTCTCAACACTTACACATGCAGATTTTTTTGTAACAGATTTATACATATCAGTTCCATGAACATGACCATAGATATAGAAAAATGGAGTTTCAGCATTAATATACTGTGGCGGCTCATGCTGCATTACTACAAATTCGTTATATATAATTGGATATTTATAAACTTCTTCAAATCCACATTCAAACCACTCATTCAGAGTTAGATAATTATCATGGTTTCCCATAACAAGTACCTTTTTCCCGTTTAACTTTTCAATAATATTCTTCATTTTAGATAATTGATATACTCCAACATCTCCAAGATGAAATACCGTATCCTCCTTATCAACAACACTGTTCCATAATGTAATCATTTTATTATCCATATCTTCTACAGACGAAAATGGCCTTTTTTCATATGCTATTATATTTTCATCTCCAAAATGTGTATCTGCTATTATAAAAACTTTTGACATAATTATTACCTCCATTTTAAAGTGATAAATACTCAGTTATCAAACTTCATTATGTACTTCCCCTAAATCAAACCTATCCAAGGCTATTTTAGCTTCATCAGGATATACCAATGCTATAATCTATGTATGAATAATTCCTTCTTGCAATTTGTACTTCACCTGAAAACATATAATCATCCACTAATATTACTTAAAGCTTTCTTAAAATTTCATCAGTATATTTTTTTCCTTCTTTTACTATATCAAATTTTCCACTTGAAAAACACCAGGAAGCCATGATCCCCCTAACAAAACTTTCTAAGTATAAAAATATTTCTTCCTTGGTTTGCTCCGTTTCAAATATACTCTCATTAATACCTTCTGAAATCAATATTTTTAAAACATCTGTAAAATTACGTCTTTCAAAATGCTTACTATCTCCCGTTATACATTCTGATAGATTTGTTACATATGCTCTACAGGTAACCATATATCCGACGTGATCTGCAAACATGAATTCTGATATAATAAATTTTTCTATTTTTGACTTTATATCAATTTTTCTATTTTTACAAACTAGTTCTTCATATTTCTTCAGAACAAATTCCCTCATATCTGAATAATAGCTTTCTTTTACAATATCTTCTTTAGATTTGTAGTGGACATAAAAAGTTCCCTTGGCCACTCCTGCTTTCTCACATATTTCACTTACAGTAACCTCATCATAACCTTTTTCTTTTATTAATTTAACAGCAGTTTCAAACAATTTATTTTTTGTAAGTACTGATCTTTCTTTTCTTAACATTTTTATTCCTTCCTTGACTTTTTTAATTAAATGTATATAATAATGACTATAGTCAGTGACTGTAGTCATTATTATATTAAAATATTTAAAGGAGAAAATCAATATGTTCATAATAAATCTTGAATACATAAAATCCATTAATGAGGTAGAAAAATATTTACCTAATCATATATCGTTTCTAGATAAATACTACTCTAAACAAAAATTCATTTGCTCTGGCAGAAAAAATCCACGTACCGGTGGAATTATACTTTGCACTGCTGAAAATGTTGATGAAGTTAATGAAATATTAAGGGAAGATCCCTTTTTTAAAGAAAAGATTGCTAACTATGAAATTATTCAGTTCTTCCCTACAAAATATTCAGATGATTTTAAAAGCTTTATTTGAATATACCTACTAAAAATCAAAGTTTAAAATTCTATGCTTTGAAATAAAGCCAGCCTTTTCAAGTGCTTTTTTCGAAGCATAATTATAATACCAACAACCACAAATAGGCTCTAGTTTTTTATTGCAGGCTATTTGTCTTAATTTTGTTATAATATAAGTTCCAATTCCCCTATTCCTATAATTTTTATTAACTATCATTCCAATATCATAATAATTTGTACTATGAAAAACTTTTTGTATTACACCTGCCCCCAGCAAAACTTCATTAGAATATAATACAAAAATTTCTCCTTTTACAATTTGTTCTTCTAGCCTTTGGAAAAAATCATAATTGATATCATCTATTTTACTAACGTCTCTTAACTCAGCTTGTCTAAACTTTAATTTTTCAAAACCACTCAAAGATATTTCTGTATCATAAAAATCTCTAAATAAATATCCTGAACAACTTGCCTTTTTATGAAAGTCTAAACACAGTGACATAAATAAAGAATCATAGGATTTACATTCTGCTGATGTAAAGTACCCATTTTCAATTATAGTTTTAAATATATACTGTGAGAATTTCAAAGCTTCTACGTCCAAATAAAATTCATAAATCACCTTGTCACTATTTACACAAAAGTATCCTTTTATTTTTGACTCTATTTCGATTATATAAACATCACATTTTTTAACTATTTGCTCAAGGTACTGTTCCTGTGCAAAGTGTAAAGATTTTATATATAACTCCCTTTCATTATATATTTCTTCTATAGAGTTTGCTTTTTTTATGTCTAAAGTCAAATTTATAGCCTCCCCCTGATTGTTTTTTCTTTTATAATATAATGAAATTTCACAATTGTCATTACACATTTATGCCTACATGGAAGTGATTATCAAAAACTATCAATTATAAAATAATTAATCTTATGCTGACAATTACAAGAAGTACCATTAATATTTTCATAGCTAATTTATTTATTTTATTTGCAAGCTTAAAACCTAACCATTCTGATGGTCCTATAGCTATCCCTATACCACATATAATAAACCCTACTCCTATTACTGCTGGAATTATGAAGCCTCCAAGCATTGATATACCAGTTATGCTTATCCATATTCCCATACATATGAAACCCATTGTTTCTCCTATGGAGTTACCACAATATATATGAAATGCTTTAAACACTACTTCTATTGTTTCCTTCTTATCAGCACTTATATTCTTATTTGTATACTCTTTTGATAAACTATCTGCTAAGAATATCCACCTCATTAATCCCAAAACATAAAAAATACCTGAAGCAATTCCAAATGCTGAGCCTACTATTAAGTAGGGAGTATCACTTCTGTTTAAAATTTCATAAAATATTGCCGACAATGGAATAAGCATTAGAGAACTTACAGCAAAACAAAGCCAAAAAAATTTCAATCTCACTCCTCCTTCATAGAATTTATCCAAAATAACATCAGTAGATGATCTTAATATTTGAGGATAATTAAAAATTTTTGAAATACCTATTTGGCTAATTGTAAACCCCAAAGCAACCATAATAATAAAAACTCCTGAACACTTATAAAATGTAATTATATTCATAAGAACGCCTCCCTTAATATGTTTAGCTACTAAACATGCCTGTAAAAAAATTATTTTTTATCTAAAAAGTTTTCTAATATATTAATAATTTCTAAAAATGATTCTAAATCCTTATTCTCTAGATGTTCTAATCTTTTGCCGATTTCAGAATACAGTTCTGTATGATAAGCTTTATGTCCTGTATATACTTCTTTCCCCTTTTCAGTAAGCTCCAAAGACACCTCATTTTCTTTACTAGATACTATTTCCTTTATTACCATATCCTTTTTTATAAGCTTATCTACCATCTGAGAAACAGCACCTTTAGTTATTCCCAAATACAATGCTAATTCAGTAACATTTATCTTATTATTTTTTCCTATAGCATCGATTGTATGTACTTCTGATCTGTACATTAAATCTTTAGTACCATAATATCTTGGTTTTTTTTCTGATTTATTATATTTATTCATAACCTTTTCGAATTTGTGTATCATTACTTCCGTACTTAATTTTTGAGACATTTTATTATTCCTCCACATGTTTAGTTACTAAACATCATAATATACTCATTATAAGATTTTGTCAATAAAAAACATGTACTATTTATTTTTTATGTTAAAAACTGTCGCACTAATTTTTTTAGTGCGACACCTTACTATTTATAAAATACTATCAAATTTTAAACTTTTTAACCATTTGATCTAACTTCTGTGAAAGTTCTTCTTGTTGTTGTGCTGCTAATGAAACTTTATCAACAACCTCTAAGGTTTCATCAATACTTTTCTTTATTACTTCTGCATTTTCTGATGATTTTTGTGCTACATTTGCTGTATTTTGAACTGCTTCACTAACTTGATTTATTGTTGCTGAAAGTTCTTCCGACATAGCTGCTATATCTTCTGACATCTTACTTACAAACTCTGAATCTTCATAATAAGAATCTCCCATATCGTTCATTGCCTTAAACTGTGGATCTACCTTTTCATTGATAAAGCTAAGTACATCTTTTCCACTATCTGATAACTTTTTAAATGCAGCTTGAATCTTTTCAACAGTATCTTGTATAGAAATAACAGCTTCTTGTGACTCTTCAGAAAGCTTTTTGATTTCTTCTGCAACAACTGAGAAACCTTTTCCATGAACTCCAGCTCTTGCAGCTTCTATAGATGCATTTAATGATAATAAATTAGTTTGATTTGATATGCTTAATATAGAATCTGCCATAATTTTAATTTCTCCAACTACTTTGCCTGCTTCTATGGCTTTTAATATTTCATTTCTTTTCTCTTCATATATCCTTTTGGTTTCATTTACTGCAATCCTACCATCATTTTTAATCTTTATTGATTTTTCTTTTGAACTATTTGCATTATTACTGCTCTCCATAGATTTATCTGATAGTATGTTCACGCTAGAATTAACTTCCTCAACAGATGCACTTATCTCTTCAGAAGACGCACTGGTTTCCATAATGTGATTTGACAATTCTTTAATTGCCTTATCAATATTTCCAGCTTTAGCTGACAATTCTTTCGTAGTAAAGGATAATTCATCACTCATTGAATTCATGTTTTGTGAATTTTTTAATATTTCCTTGATTATATAGACAAATTGTTTTTTCATAGCATCAAAAGCCTTTGTAAGTTGTCCAATTTCATCTTTATATTTAAATAAATATTCGTAATCCTCATCGTCAGTTAAATCAAATTTAGATGCTTTTGACATAACACTGGTGATTTTTACTATTGGCTTTGAAATTATATTTCCAACACGTAAAGAAACAATGATAGCTAATATTATTCCTATAACATTAAATAAACTTATTATTTTTATTAAATCATATGATTGTTTGAAAATTTCGCTTGTTGGTGCTGCTAATGCAAGTATCCATCCATTTGAAAGGTTTACATAACTTAATTGTTTTGATTCTCCTCCTATTTTATAGTTTAAAAAGTTGACTTTAAATTTATTTTCACCTATTTGCTTTGATAAATTTTTTAGTGAACCACTATCTATTTTTTTCAAATTATCTTTAATATTATATTTAGGATGACTTATAAAATTGTATTTATCATCAAGTAGAAATGAATATCCGTCATTATAAATTTTCGTTTCTTTAACTATGTTACCTATTTTTTTAAAATCAATATCCATACCAACTACGCCAATGGATTTTCCATCCTTGAATATAGGAACCACATAAGATGTCATATATAAATTTATATTAGAATTTATATATGGATTCATCCATACAGGTTTCCCTCTATTTACAGCAGTATAATACCATCCAACATGATTAGTATCGCTTGGATCATATTTACTGAAATCTGTAGGAATCTGTTTTGTAAATTTGCCCTTTTCATCTGTTTTTGAATAAAATATACCTGAAGTTGGTGGTGTGATTTTAGGATTAAACCTTACATAAAAAGTCATTGCACCGTCTGTATTTTCCCCGAATTTTTTTGCCGTTTCCTCTATTTCGCTCTCATAATTTTCTAAATATTTAGGATCACTTGTAAATTTATTTACATCATCTAATCTATCCTTAGCTATTGAAGCAAGTGTATTTACCGATATTTCTATTTCGGACATTTTTTCTTCAATTTCATCCCCCTCATTTTTACAGGTTATTTCCATCTTTTCTTTTGAATTAGATTTTGACATACTCGTTGAATTTAAGATACCTGCAACTCCTACAAATAGAGAAACTAAAATTGAAGTTAATACAATAGATAAAAATATCTTCGTTTTAATAGTTCTCATATGTGTTTTACCCCCTTTTATTTTTTGCTATATATATTATATACATACATTATAGTATATTTTTATATTATAATGAATATTTTAACAAATAATATTTGATAAACTCCTCACATAATATTTAGGTTTCTAAAAAAAGCACACCCATGAATCAAAACTTCACGAATGTGCTTTTATGTTAAATATCCATTTTATTAAGTATATCTCTAAGTTCTTTTAACTCTTCTTTGCTTAATGTAATACCCTTTCCCATTTTTTCATGTTCAGGTGCCCAGTCTCTTAAATCGTATTTTGGTGTATTTTTATTCCAACTTATAAGGTTTATTTCCTTTTTCCAGCCTTTAGGTGACTCTGCTAAAACACCTATGCTTTCTTTTATTTCAAATTTAATATCTGCCACTTTTTCCAATCTCCTTCTTAACCTTTTAATCCATTTAAAATTACTATTTTTTATTAAATACAAACCTGCCCTTAGCTGACCTTCTCCTCTTTATCTACCTATCAATATCTCATCTAATTCCTTCTGAAAAACATTTATCATTGTCATGCTTCTATCATATATAGCAAAAATTATTTTTATCTCTTGAGTATTCTTTATATTTTCTTTTAGTTTTTCTCTAAATATCCTTGCAACTTCTGTAGGAGCATTTCTAAAAACACCACAGCCAAATGCACCTAGCACAATAGCTTTAGGATTTTTGCTTAAAGCTAATTTTATTATGTTGTTAATTCTATTTTCCATAGCTTCTGTTATTTTCTCTTTACTAATTCCTCTCTGCCTTGCTACTCCAGCATTTACAGCAGGTGAGGTTATAAATGAACACTTAATAGGTGTTCTTAAAAACTTTCCACTATCATCTCTAAAAATTGGTACCTCGGGTGAGTAGATCATCTTATCTGAATATAATGGAGTTTTTTGTTTCTTATGCCATTCATAAAACTCTTCTGTATATTTTGTAAGACACGGATACATTGAAGATGCTCTAGCTATACTTTCCTCCTGTGCATTAGCACCTGAAATAAAACCTCCACCTGGATTTTTTGCTGAGGCAAAGTTAAGCGCAACTATATTTCCATTTATACCATTTCCCCTTAATTCTATTATTTCATTAATAGTAGAATTATTTACAACAGTAACTTCAACTTTGTCAAAGGAAAAATTCGATTTAATTTCTTTCTTATTTTTTAATTCATCAATAAATTCTGTACCCTCTATTGCTTTATCAGTAGCTGCTTTTATATCTATTTTTTCATTTGACTTATTAATATAATATCCATTATCAATTACACTCAAAGTCTTACTTGCTATATTTTTAAAGTTTTCTCTTTTATTTAACATTTATATTCACCTTACATTATAATTTTTTTCAAATAAACTTAATTGTTTTTTGTCTTTAATTGATTTCATTTCGCGAACAATTATTTTTTCATCACCCTTTAAGTTATAGGCTAAAACTGGAGTTTTGGGATTATGGCTTAAAATATTATAGTTAACAAGCTTTTCATTAAAATTTGCATAACAATATAAGCAGTGATGTTTACAAGTATTGTATTGTCCAATATCCACACTCTTTACACATCCGCATAATTCTCTTTGATTATCATCTTTTTTCACGTCTATAGGAAAATCTATTATCTTTGAAATCAATTTCTTGTCTATACAACTTCCCTTTTTTATCCCATATTCAGATAAATCAATGCCTTCTGAGCAAGTTTCAATTATTATATTATGTCTACTTGCTATACTTTGCAGCTGTTTTGCCATTTCCCTCATGCTGTTTTCATCCATTTTATGTATGTTTAAACACTTAGTATTTTTCTCTGTTTTTTTGTACAAATCCAAAAAACTTATTATACATTTATCTGTGTACTCCTCTAATTTAGCACAAAACTTTTCAAACCATATATAATGATATTCCTTAGTATATAAATCATTTAAAAATATAGGATCATATCTCCATATGATTTTTTCCTTTCCAATCTTTTTTGAAAGCCTTCTAAATGTATCTATAATATCATTTTTCTTTCTGGTTCCTAGTTCAACCTCATTCCTATATGCAGTTATTGTAAATTGAAAATAATATTTAAATTTCTTTAACTTATCTAACCTTTTTAACATCGGTTCGGCGTCTTTAGTCCAAAATACAAATAAGTCTACAGTTTCAGGGGTAAGTTCCACTTTACTTACTGTTTTTTTATTAAAAGGATTTATTACATATACAAAACCTTCTTTTAATCTATTAAAAAACCACTCACTATAAAATGCAGGTATATCAGTTCTTCTACTTACACTTACTATCATAAAATATACCTCCAAGCTCTCATATTTTTTATCCTAATACTCCAAAATTGCTTTTTTAGCTGCTTCATCTGCTAAATCATTATATTTGCTTTCATAACTGTGGGCTTTAACTTTAACAAAATAAATATTTAATTCTTTGCTTATATCCTCTACAAATTTAACATATCCCTGGGTAAACTCGTTTTTAGCTTTCCATTCACCAGTTGCCCACAAACCTATATTCTTTAAATCATGATATATTGCTACATTCTTTACACCAAACTCCTTAGCTTTAGTTAATGCAAGCTTTGTAGCTTCTAATTCACCTACTATATTCCACTGATCCCATATGTCTTCTCCAGCTGTTGAATAAACTTTATAAGAATCATTTTCTTCTAAAACTATAACTCCTGAACCATATAGTTTTTTTAATTTATCATAGCTTCCATCTACAAAAGCTATGAATTCATATTCTCCTTTTATTGTTTCTGGCTCTACAAAAGTTTTGGAACTTTTAACCTTTGCTTTACTTTTTATTGGGTTTATATCGCATCCACTCTTCACTGGTACATTTTCATTAAATTTAGCGACTTCTTCATCCTTATTTATATCTAAGTTTATACATCCGTCTAAATAAATTTCTGCTTCTTCTCTCGTTACAAATCCTTTATATTTTGCATTTGGGTATCCTGAAACATACTGCACGCACTCATCCCAAGTTTTAAATATTCCTGTTTTTCTGCCTACCCTTACTGCATAAAAATTTTTCTTTGCCATTATGATTCTCCTTCTAAATTTATATGTATAGTTTACAATATCTCCACTTATAAATTCAATTATAACTTAAAACCACTTATTAAGCACTTTTTGCTTAATAAGTGGTTTTAAATTATATTAATTGATTTCAAGCCAAATTTTTAATGTACTAGTTAGATATTTAAAAGTATTCTCAAGTGTAAAGATATCACTGTAAATGGCATTATCTACTTAAAAATCAAGCTTAGTGCAGGATGCTATTATTTCTGGTACATCTCTTTAACCATATATAATCATTTTATTTGAACTATTATTATCATTTAATGTAGGTGGTTTTTTCATCACATCAAACAGTTCTACATCAGAGGAATGGTCTGTTATATATTTTCTTACATTTTTCATATTTCTTATTGTACCTTTATATAGAAATTTTGTCAATTTATTTCATAAGTTTATCATTAATTAATTTCATTTCTCCCGTCAAAACATAATATTTACGAAACAAAAACAGCCAGTAAGGGGGAACAAACTGGCTGCCTATATATTAAAATAACTTATCAACTACTATGTTTATATATTAATACCCTATTGTGACAATTAGGTTACAACAATGTGTGTATACTGTGTTAATTTACTCATATTTAAAGAAAATTATTTTAATTAACTCAGTTTTGTCATTTTATAGTTTTGTCCCTTAACAAATTCCAATTTACCTTATCATAATTCTCACAAATTTTTCTTAGTTCATCTCTTACCTCCATTAATGCAAAGCCCAAAAGATTTTCTCCTCTCCACCTTTCAGTATTTTCTATATCTTTATCACTAGATGACATCTTAATACCCCATATACCATCATAGGGACTTGCTTCTACTAAAACTTTGTCCTTTGTGCTTAATAAAAATTCTCTTAACTTATCATTTTGTAAAAATTTATGATAATTTCCCTTTAGAACAATTGAATATTTCACTTTATTCCAAGTGATCTCGTCAAAATTACGAACTTTTCTACCTAATGCTTTTATGATTTGAGGCTCTTTGGACTTAATTATTTTCTCTTCTATTTCTTTATCATCAAATAATCGTGCCTTTTCTGCCATCATAAATTGTTCAGTGCAGCAATATGTATTAATACCTATTCTGAATTCTGACATCCACCATTGACTTAAACATGATCCTGTAATTTTTCCGTTCTTTGATGCTCTATGCCCCCAGAAAAATAAATACTCCATATTTTTATTATTTTTTATATTATTTCTATTATATAATGCCCTACCATTCTTTTGCCAAAACTTTATCCAATAGTTTTTATTATGAAAATAGTATTCTTCTCTCTCTACTTCTTCTTTGTAAAAGTATGTCCACTCTTTAGGCTCTGGAAACATCTCTTCATATTTCTTTTTTTCATCCCCTGTTAATGACTCCAGCCATTTATAAAACAAACATATGTAGTACTCTCCATACCCCATTCTCCATCCAATGCTTCCATTCTCTATTTCTGGATACATAAGCCAAGGTGGTGCCATAGGACTTGCTAAATTAAATTCATTATTCATTGCGATATCTCCTTAATTCACAAAAATGTGTGTACTGTTATTAAAAACTGAGCTATAAATACTTATGAAATAGTTTAATTAAAAGAATTATACCATAATCAATTAAATAAATTAATAAAAAAACAGCCAGTAAGGGGGAGCAAACTGACTGCTTATATTTAAATTGGTTTATTAGTTACTATGTCTATATATTAATATTCCATTGTGACAATTAAGTTACAACAATGTGTTCACATTGTGTTAATTTTAAATATAGAAAAAGCAGAGCATATACTAACCCTGCTTTTGTTTCAATATCTGTTAGTTTGAAAAATTCATATTATTAACATAAAAAGTCCATTCACCTGGCTGATACGTATTTCCATCTATTAAAAATTTAACCGCAGATATATTATTTTTATCAATAGCAGCTGAAGTTAAATTAGCCATTGGTATAGTAACCTGTTTCCAATCTGAATTTGAAACTGTAACATAGTCTGTAAGTTCTACTGGGTTTGTTTCATTTCCCCATACGTCACACAATTTAATTCTTGCTTTTGAATTTGAGTCTCCTAAAATATTAAATTTCAAATAAGTTGTTCTTGTTAAATTTTTTCCTGCATTAAAATCCACATCACTAAAAGGTTCTATTCCATTTGGCGATTCGGAAGTTGGTATTGACGCACCTGCATATGCCGTATTAGAAGTACTTTTAAAATGAAACTTAAGTGAACTATTTCCATTATATTTTACTACATTAGACATAGGTAAGTTATTCCATTGAGTAGAAGATTCTATACTACCACCTGAACCTGACCACACAGAACTATAATTCCAAATCCCATCGTTATTAGCATCTTCATAAGCCCAATTTTTAGTTACAGCTATTGGTCCCATAACTGCTGATTTATATGCTGCTTGTACTGAAGGATTTGAATTAATTGTCCAATCTGTTTCTTTGTTTTCATTAAACCAAATAACCGCATCTATTAATGGATAATTTGACCTTACTTTGTTATATGCATCTGTAATCCAAGCTGATTTATCTCCACCTTTATCAGCTGAGCCAATTTCAGCAATAAAAATTGGTTTATTGTATACTTTTAAAGCATTGTATGCCTGCCCAAAAACTTGATCAAAAGACTGCCAACTGCTCCCCCAGGATTGAGTCGTTCCCCAATTATACCCGTCAATTGAAAGTACATCTACATAATCATTTCCAGGATATGCTGCCATGTAGTCTGTATTATTTCCAACACTATTGTTATTTACATTATACATAAATTTTACATTTGACGCTCCTGCATTTCTAAAAATTTGTACAATGTGCTGATATGCTGTTTTATATGAAGCATAACTATTTACACTTCCATTTTGATATCCAGTTGCCCAGCTGTACCAATTACTATTGACCTCATGCATAAGTCTTATTACTATTGGTTTATTATAGTTTTTAAGATCACTTGCCATTTGTTTTATATAATCGTCTTTATTACCAATAATAATATCATTATCTGTAATACCTTGTGGTTCCCAAGTTAAAATAAGCTGTGATTTATTTTGGTAGACAGCGTCAACATTTGCTTTAAATGAACTAAAAGGTGTTGAAAAATCGGCAAACATATTTACATAGTCCATTTTTTTGTCTTGTGCTTCTTGAAATTTATTGATAGCATCAGTTGTTGGCCACTTACCAAGCCATGCACCATTTCTCAGCGGCATTCCTGTAGTTGTAGCATTAGCTTTTATTGCTGCCAATCCTACACTTGCAATTGTCAAACTAGCTACAAGTAGTAATTTTGAAATTTTACTTTTCATAATATTCTTCTCCTTGCACGTTTAGTATACTAATATATAAGCTACTTGCCTAAACAAAGCTCTATATTGCTAAATAATATTTAAAAACAGCTTCTTAATTTATGTTTTTAACCAACATAAATTATTTTTTTTACTTTTATTATAACATAATCTTCTTAAAAATCAAATTTTTGAAAATATTATTCATTTTTTTATAATTAAATAATACACAATATTAAAGTTTTTATAATTTATTTATCTAAAAAAAGATTGAGCATAAACACCCAATCTTATATCCACATAATAAGCAATTCTTTCACGAAATTACCAATTTATTTCTAGCCCTACCCCAACTTCCTTTACTGGCAAAACCTTATGAATTTCCGCTTTTACAGCAAATGAAGTACAATGACATGGGTATAACTCCTTTATATTATTCATCCTTAGATACTCTATAGTTTTATATACTTGTTTATTTACTTCAAATAGATGAAATCCTCCTATTACCCCTATTACCCTATCATCATTACATACCTTTTTTGCATATTCTACAATATTACAAATTCCACTGTGAGAACATCCGGTAATAATATAAATACCATTATTGCTTTTGTAAGCAAGTGCTGTATCATCCATTACATAATCATCTACTAATTTCCCGTCTTCAAGCTGCTTACCTATGGGTTTTCTATTTTCAAAATCATTCATCCTAGGTATCTCACCTAAGAATATTATATTATCACTAACTTTTTTAGGTGCTTTTGATAAAATTAGATTACATTTTTCTTTTAGCTCATTCTCTAAAATTGGAGAACAAATTTTCAATTTACCCTTTATCTTTTCTTTAAATGAATCTTGATGTGCAATTACAGAAATTTTACTTTTGTTATTCTGTTCAAAATAATATTTCAATCCTCTTGTATGATCATCATGTCCATGTGAAATAACAATAGCATTTATTTTTTTTAAATCTATACCTAATTCATTAGCATTTTTAATAAATAGTTCTGAATATCCAACATCTAATAATAATTTAAAATCTCCATCCTCAATATAATATGAAACAGCAGGTTCACCACAATAATATTGGTCAATATATGTATTATTATCTACTAAAACTTTTAACTTCATATTTCCTCCTTCACACTATACAAAAAGATTGAGCCTAAACTCAATCTTTTCGTATATCCTTTTAAAGTTTACCAATCAGAAGAACCCGAATCGCTAGAGCCTGATCCTGAATCACTAGCGCCTGATCCCCAATCAGATTCTCCACTAGATATGGTCCAATCTCCACTGGACGTAACATCATTATTTCTTAATCTTTCATCATCACGATAATAATCATTATGATAGTGATCCTCATGATGATGAAGCTCACTAGATAATATCTCTCCTGCAATAACTCCTTTAACAAAATCATTATTATTGCCATTGTTAATTATTGTTGTATTTCCTCTTGGTTCACCATATGAGTTATTATAATTTTCATACCTTCCATCATCTTCTGCCATATTGCCTGATCTATATCTTCCATTATTTCCACCATCATAGCCCAAACCATTTTTTCTTGCAAACTTTCTAGCTCTCATTTCACTATTGCGCTTTACTTTATAAATTATTAATATTATAATAACCAAAGCAAATATGAGAAATATTATTAAACCCAAGTAGCTTTTTTTAGGTGATACAGTTCTATTTAATCCATCATTTTTAACAGTAGCTTTTCCTGAACGAACAGCTTTTGTTGTTATATCTTGATCTATAGCTTCTCCTACTTTTAAAATTCCATTATTAAAATCACCACTTTTAAAATAACCATTTGGTATACCAGCTATTCTATCTAATTCAGAACCATTAAACACATTATTTAATCCATATGATAATATCTTGTTTTTATGCTCTTTTACAGCTACTATAAATACCACCTGTTTTGTTGATGAATTTTGATCTATCATATTCATTGCTACATCTCTTATATTTTTTCCATCTAGTGATTTTATCGTTTCTAATTTGACTTTAACTCCTGTATTATTTTCTACTTTGGTAAAGTTATTATTAACAGTTTGTATTGTATTGGCACTTAATACATTTGCATTATCTTCAATATAATTTCCAGCTGCAGATACTGCTACACTAAATAACATTAAATACACTATTAATAATACCATTATAAATTTTAGTTTTTGTTTCACCTATACCAGTCCCCTTCAACCAATAATTGAAATAGATTTATTTCCTTTATATTACAAGTATTATTTTTTTTGTTATATGTGTATATTATAACATCAAATATGAATAATTGTATTGCTTTATTTATACAATGTTTATATTTTTGCAATATTATACATTTATTTTTAAAAATTGACTGTGGGTAAAATATCTAATACTAGGTGCCTGTTTATCAATTATTGAAATTTTCTTTTATACTTTTACATTTTTTATAAACCTCAGCACAAACTATACAATCATCTGCCGAATTATGAGAGCCTATTTTTATACCCAAAAATTCTTTTAAAGTAATAAGCTTATAGTTTTCTGGTCTTACTCCATTTTCATTTTTCATATATTTTCTAGAGAGATTCAAGGTATCTATTACTTCGTTTTTAGGTTTCTTTAAACCTAAATTATAAGCGTTATTAAGCAAAAACCTCATATCAAACTTTGCATTATGAGCAATCAATACATCTTCACCTATGAAATCAATGAATTTAGAAAGCACACTAGTTATTGTAGGTGCATTTTTAACATTACTATCTCTAATTCCCGTTAAAGTTACTATATTCCTCGGAATTGGCCTTTCGGGATTTACATATGTAATAAATTCATCTGCTTTTTTATTACCTCTATATTTTATTGCACCAATCTCTATTATCTTGTCAGTATTTGTATCTAAGCCTGTGGTTTCAAAATCAAATACTATAAAATCATCTGGATATTTGCTACTTTTGTTATAAGTCATATATTTATTATAAGGCTCAATTTCTGTATCATATTTCCTTAAACGGCTGTGTTGCCCAACAATTTTATCTTCATCAAAACTTCCTTGTACTAATTTATTTATAAATCCCATTGTCTCTCTCCTTATTGTATAAATAACATTTTTCTAATTTCACTTTTTAATTATATCACCAAAATATGCAAATTGTTCTTTTTACTCTTGTAAGCTTACCTTATTATTTATATAAAAAAAGAATTGAGCCTAAATAAACTCAATCTTTATACTTTATCTAAATATCTTCCCATAAGTTCTAAATGATTCATTATTGATAATTTCTTTATAACTCCTAATCCCGGATAATGATTATTATAATAATAATTTATTATCTCTTTTACACCTAATGTTTGTGCATTATTGTAAATCGACCATTTTTTTAGCTTTTTACATGCTTCAAAAAACTTCATCTTTGTATTTTTATTGTCATTATTGGAATCTGATATAAAATGACGTATTTTTAAATTACTATCTTTATCAAAAAACACTATGTGTATAACAACTGCATAGGGTGGCCATCCCGATTTGTTAAAAGTTCTCCCTATTACTGAGTAATCTGAAAAACCCATATATCCATTCTTTTTATATTCTAAATGTGTTTTCGAAAAATATTCTTCGGATTCACTATAATCGGAATTTCTTTTTTCTTTATTAAAGCTATCCTTTAAAATTATTTTATTTTCATTTTTTTGTGATATATCTCTTAAATAATCATAATATTGCTCTATCTTATTTTCTGTATCTATAATAATTAAACTTTTATTTTCAATATTTTTTGTAAGCTTATTTATTTCATCCTTTGACTTTCTATTTTTTATGTGCCCTATAATTGTATTTTTATTGTTAAGAATATCTATAAATTTTTCATCAATAGTTTCATTAACCAAATCTCCAACTTTAGGATTGTGAATTAAACAAATCTTATTATCTTTTATAATTTTATTTAAATAGTTAGTTGTCGAATTGCTCAAATTTACAGGTTCAATTATTGGAACTATTTTAGATGACAAAAGGTTATTATTAATAAGTTCTACTAAAGCTAATAATTCATTCTGTTTTCCCCTAAGATATGGTAAATACATAAAAACTCCGCTAATATTTATTTCTTTAATAAATATTAGCTTTATATTAAAAATATTCTTATTATTATAAAATACAATAAAAAAACAGCCAGTAAGGGGGAACAAACTGACTGCTCATATATTATTAATTTTGATTTATTAACTACTATACTTATATATTAATATGTCATTGTGACAATTAGGTTACAACAATGTGTACATATTGTGTTAATTTAAAATATTTACACCCTCATCGTTTAATTCTAAATAATATACTAACTATCTTATATAAATTTCATCATTAATACTAGAGTTAGTTATTAAAGCTCCTTTGCTATTTAATTCACTTTCATTAACATTGCTTAAAATTACTACTTCATATTGAAAATCTATTCCTCCATAAGCAAGAAACATTTGTTTATTATGAATTATTCCAACTCCATGTAATTGAACCTTATTATGTATAGACCAAGTTAAATCGTATAAATTATCATTTTGTTTCTTTTTTATAATTTTCAAATCAAAAATAGGAGATTCGTATTCTTTTATAAAATATCTCACTTTATAATCCCCTTCAAATCCTTCATTTGTTTCTTGTCTTATAGCAATTCCTGAACCCAATGTATCAAAATTCTGCGTTGAAGCCCAAAGTGCTGAATTTGATCTAAAATCACCTATCGGCTTGTACATACCCACCCCGGCCATGGGAACTTTCTTTGAATATCTTGATACAAATAATTTATTATTGACAAATATTCCGATTCCTAAGTATTCGTGGTGGTGGTCTTCCTCTTCTATGCTCCAAGTACACTTATATGTTTCACCTAATTTTTCAATATTAAGAGTACCTTGTCCATTAGCTAACTTCCAATTACCTAAAATATCCTTTTCTTTATTACAGCTCATTATTTCACCCTCAATTCAAATAAAATCTTAAATATAGAATATCATATAAATAACTAATATTATCTATTTAATTTTTGTATAACAACTTTAAAATAATGCTTAAGTGGGATATCATAGAGTCTCCACCCTATGATTACCCTTAGCCTATTTGCTTACTAATTCTTTAGCTACGTCTGTCTCAATAGTTTTGACAACAAAATCAACTATCTCTTTTATTTGTGCTCTAGTTAAATGATCTCCATATTTGTTATCCAATTTGTCTAATAAATCTGTTATCTTTTCCTCTGCAAAATCTTCTGGATGAAGCTTTGCTAATTGAAGCAAGAATTGTTTACATTCATTGTATTCAGCTTCACCTATCTTACTTTCAACCACACCAAGACCTGCTTTAACCTTTTTTACCACTATTGGAACCACAAAGCCTATAACTAAACCCAAAACACCATAAATATAATTTTCCATAACTGAATTACCTCTCTTTATAATTTTAGAAAAATAAAAAAGCTGCTTATTATATATGATATGAATAAGCTTTAGAATGGTGCCTTAAATGTCGATAGCTGTAAAGCTTTGCAATACTTGGTAGACTAAAAAAAGATGACTTCTATTTATAGAAAATCATCCCAGTACAATCTATCTTATTATTTGTTATCAATTTTAAGCTAATCCTTATATTTTATTGCTTATTCTGTACTTTTCATTTTTGCAACAAACATCATTTTAAGCTTTACAGGAAGCCAATTTTTTATTCTGTTTGTGAATCCTGGAACAATAACGCTCCTATTTTTCATGAATAATTTATAAGCATATACAGCAACTTCTTCGGCTGTCATGGCACTTCGTGGAGTTATTGTTCCTTCCCTATGAAAGAAGTTCGTTTTTGTAGCACCAGGACATAACGTAGAAACTTGTACACCTTTTTTCTTTGCTTCATAACGAATTGCTCTGCTATAACTCAACACAAAAGCCTTACTTGCAAAATATGTGCTAGTATATGGTCCTGGCTGAAATGCTCCAATAGACGAAACATTTAAAATTTTACCCTTTCCTTTATCATACATATCAGAAATATACAATTTACAGAGTTCTACAAGATTTATAACATTTAATATCATCATACTTTCATCATCTTGTAAATCTATTCTATCTGTGGAACCAACCAATCCTATTCCTGCATTATTCACAAGTATAGAAATATCTAAATTATCTTCTTTTATCCTACCATATAATTGTGTTGCTGCTCCTATCTTTCCCATATCCTGCTCATAGGTCACTACTTTTACATCGAATTCATTTTCTAATTTTTGTTTAACCTTTTTGAGACTTTCACTATTGGAAGAAACAACAACTATACCGTATCCATCCCTAGCAAAATTCCTCACAAGTTCAAGTCCAATACCACTTGTCCCTCCTGTGATCAACACATATTTCATACGTAAACACTCCCTTCTTCACATATGATTATAGAAGAAAAAAATATTACAGTAATTCACATATGTTAATTAAAAGAAGTATTTTTCATTCCATTCCTTATTCTGCTTAAAGATGCAGCTCTGATACCTATATATGATGCAATATATTTTAATTCAATTCTTTCATACAAGTTGGGGTATTGTTTACAAAAATCAATATATCGTTCTTCTGCATTCATCAAGGTTAAATTTTTAACTCTGTTTTCCAATTTATTAACTTCCTTTAGATACAAGTTAATAAATAAATTTTTAAATTTTTCATCTTTCTTCATAATTCTATGTACCAATTCGTATGAAAGTTGAATACAATGACAATCTTCTAAACACTCAATTGTAAATGATGAAATACTTCCTGTCCGTAATCCTTCAGAAGAAAAAAATTCATTCTCGCTGCTGAAACATTTTGTAACATCATTTCCCTGCTCATCAATATAATATCCTCTAACTATACCACTGATAATAAAATATAGGTTTATAGATTTCATACCTTCTAGCAGTACAATATGTTTACACGGAAATTTCACAAAAGAAACTTCAGCATTAATCAGGTCAGAAATATTCTCCTCTATTTTAATTCCAAGTCCCTTTTCCAAATATTTATTAGCATGCATTACTTTATCAAATCCCCTTTTATTAAAATATTCCGTTTTACATTTTGCCTTTTCAAATAAGCTTTCTTATGTACCATTTTATCACTTTTATCAATAGTTTTCCTATAATCGCTTGTACTATCTACTCCATACAAAATTCCCAAAACATCAAAAAAGTTGTGCAAGCCTCAAAGTTTTTCCTCATTGCTTACACAACTTTTTACTAGATTAATGTGTATTTTAAACAAAAAATATTTATTACACATTATATTTATACTTATTTTTATAATCCTTAGAAATGTACAGAGCTTATATTTTCCCTATAACATTCTTTCCAAAGTCTCTGCACCTATTTAACCCATCTTCACCTGGATTCCACAATTCCTTTATACCTTCATTTATTATCTCAAAACCAGCCTTACTTAATTCTTCTGTAATAACCTTTACACATTCACCACTCCAGCCATAACTACCAAAGGCCGCTGCCTTCTTTCCCTTAAATTCAAGTCCTTTAATCATTTCTAATATTGCTGCTGTTGAAGATAATATTCCTTTATTTATTGTTGATGAGCCAACAAGTACTATTTTTGATTTAAATACTTCCGTAATAATATCATTTTTATCACTTTTAGATGAATTAAAAATCTTTATTGTAATATCTTTATTTAAACCTTTTATACCTTCTGCTATTCCTTCAGCCATCCTTCTCGTGCAGTTCCACATTGTATCATAAATTATAGTAATTTGATTTTCCTGATAATCTTTTGCCCATTCCATATACTTATTAACTATTTGTAATGGGTTATCTCTCCATATTACACCGTGACTAGGGCAAATCATATTAACTGGCAAATTAAAACCCACTACTTCTTCTATTTTCTTTACAACGAATTTACTAAATGGAGTTAAAATATTCGCATAATATTTTATTGCCTCCTGAAATAATTCTGCCTGATCAACTTTATCGTTGTACATAAGCTCTGACGCATAATGCTGTCCAAAGGCATCATTACTAAATAGAATATTTTCACCAGACAAATATGTAAACATAGTATCCGGCCAATGAAGCATCTTTGCTTCTACAAATGTCAGTTTGTTCTTACCTATATCTAATGTATCTCCTGTTTTCACCTCTACAAAGTTCCAAACTTTATGGTAGTGTCCCTTTAGTATCTTAACTCCGCTTTTTGTGCAATAAATTGGTGTATTAGGTATTTCATTCATTAAATCTACAAGTGCACCACTATGATCGCTTTCAGAGTGATTCATAACTATATAATCAATTTTATTTAAATCGATTTCATTTTTTAGATTTGTTAAAAATTCTTTAGAAAAAGGTTTCCATACTGTATCCATAAGTACAGTTTTTTCATCTCTAATCAGATATGAATTATATGAAGAGCCCTTATGTGTAGAGTATTCCTCTCCATGAAAGTTTCTTAACTCCCAATCTATTTTCCCAACCCAGGTAACTGTATCACTAATTTTAAATGACATGACCATCATTCCTTCCACTATATGTTTTTAAATAAAATATTATTTTCAAGATGAATATGCTGAAATGTATTTTGCTCTAATTCCCCTAGTTTTCTATAGGTTAATTCAAAGGTTCTACAAGCATCCTTAGGGGCAATATAATGCTCTGTTACTTCCCTTAATTCTTTGATTATATCTCCTGCCCCTGTATGCTCTTTTTCAAGCTCATTTAAAAGATTTAGAACCCTTTCTCTACTATGATTAGTTTTCTCTACTTCATATTCTTTTATAAGTGGAAATAATAATTCTTCTTCTTTTACTAAATGTTCTTCAAGCTCTGTTCTTAAAGTGTTTATCAGCTTATGAACTTTAAAAAGTTCTTCGTGATTTTTACCATGTACTTTTAATATTTTAAATGCAAGTTCACTTATTCTAGGTAGTTCTTCCTTTAAATATGCATGGTGTGTACCTTCTATATAATCTACGAGTTTGCTTGGCTTTTCCTTAGCCCAATCTGTAAACTCCTCATTCTTTTCTTGAAACTCTTTATATCTTTCATTTAACAAAGTTAATATTTTATTTTCATCAAGCTTTTGCTCTTTTATAGCTTCCTTTAATGGCCTATTTCCCCCACAACAAAAATCTATTCTATACTCTAAGAACAAATTACTTGCCCCTGGAAAGACAGTAACAATATCACCTATTTTATCTGATGTCTTAAAATTACTAACCATAACGCTCCTCCTAATAATCCCTTTATTTTTTCAACTTAAAAATTATGTGTTTGTGAACTATTTTCTTATTTATTTTAGGATATAGCTGCAAATCTTCTTTAATAGTTTTATTATTCTCTTACCGTATTTTAAAAATTCATTTATATCACTTAAAATCTTATTCTTATAATTATTAAACTGTAAATACATGATCTAATTTTAGGCATAAATAATCCCTCCAAAGTAGACATAAGACTACTTTGGAGGGATTATATTATACATTACCGCTGTTTTTTATATGAATTATTTCTTCTTCATATACACGAGCTGAATTATAACTACAATAACAAAAGCTATAATACCTACAAAACACAATACTGAAAACAAAACAAATCTTCCTAAATCTTCAATTGCTAGCAAGCCTGTTTGAGTCGATAAATTTTTCATAATAGCTAATGACAAGAAAAATACAATCCATATCACATCAAGTGTATAAAATATTACAAACTTTCTCACTGCACTATCCCCTTTTCAGTGCTTTAGTTCTCCTCTAATTAAAAGAACTGGCATAAGTATGCGTAGACAATAAATAGTAGGATTCAGTATAGTGTGGATTTGCTATACCTCCTAAGCCTGACCTTATAATAGCAATTTTGGCATCTTCGTATCTTTTAGCTGTATTAAGCTCCACTGCAAACCTTGCAGCATCTATTTTATTTGCCATAAATGCTGATAACACCTGCATAAAATATTCTGGCTGCTGACAAACTGTAAAATCCCAGCCAGCGCACAAGAATCCATTATACCTAGTAATAGTACAATATGGCAGTGCATTATCGGGTATCTTCGCTATAGCATTCTCTCGACTTTCCTTAGAGGTTCCATAATTTCTTATAGTCATATCATTTAAAGAACCTGTATACTCATAAGCTTCATTTCTATTATTCATAATATCAGATAATTTTTTAATAGTATTATCCATACCTATTGCATCATTATTGTAATCTACTATTCCAAACTCATTTTTACAACCGGTTAAATTCTCCCATTCTTTTTCGTAATTTTTTGCTATACTAGTAGAAACAGATTTTCCATAATGAGTAAACTTCCATGCAGTCATTGGCAGATATGGTACAAGATCATCTGTATTTAATATATTATATATTCCTACATAACTGCCAGCATCAGAAGCAGTCGTTGTATTTGGAGCCGCAAAAGTATATGTATACACATTTTTAGACTCCTTTTCTAATCTTGCACCAATAATATTAGCTATTGCAGCTCCCCTTGAATGTCCCATTACCCAATATGCTGTATCTACTGATTTGTCCGTATATCCAAGATTTTCATATTGTTCTAAACATCTAAGTATTCTGGTTGCAGCCACATCAAAACCTTTATGGTTATCTTCAACCGTCCAATCAGGATATTTATAATAATCATCAGTGGTTCCTATATCAAAATTACTTGACCACTCCTGAATTGTTCCATTTGTACCTCTTACAATTACAGCAATAACTTCTTTCGTTTGTCCATTATATGAAACTTTTCTATGTCCAATATATGCTTCAGATAAATCTGCGTCACTATACATATCAGCTAAATTATAATCGTGCACATCATAAATACCATTATCATTCATGTATGCTTTTATATCCATACCTGAGTAATTATCTCCATTATATACAACTGAAGAGTAAAGAGATGATATTGTTCCTATATTTCTTGAGTATGAACTATTACTTTGAAAGAAATCCCTATAATCCATTGTATATGAAACCTTAGAATCAGCATAATCTGTATGTAATGTCCCTGAAGATGAATTGTCTAAAGGATTTGAATCAACATTATCATTTTTTCCATCATAATCAGTGTCTGGTAAAACAGGATTCGATTTATACTGGTATACCTCAATGCTTGTCTTACCTGAATAATAATCTTTAGGAACACCATTCACTTGAAGAAGCCCCTCAATCGCTGGAGTTAAATTCTCCTCAACCGGTGCTCCAAGTTCATCATAATCACTAACTCCATCTCCATCTGAATCTGTACCGCTGGTTGGAGAAACTGGTCCTTTCAGCTTAACATATTGATAATCACTTAATAAAACCCAAGTACCATCATCTACAGCTAATTTACTTGTATTGTCATTTGAATTTATAGCTGTATCTTTTTTTATACCTTGTAAACTAAACTTAGTTTTTGCATGATTCTTTACTTTTTCTAAAGGATTCATACCCAAATTATCCAAAAATTGTTCACTATCAAGTACAAAATATACACCTTCGCCAGAAATATCTGTACACAAAGACTTATTCTTCTTATCTATAGTTGTAATTAAAGGAATGAACCTATTGCCTTTATACTGATAAATAGCAAGCTTATTTAAATTCGATACATCATTATTAGCTAAAAACTTACCGCAAGAAAAACTAAGCTTTAATTCACTATCTTTGTTTAATAAAGTTTCTAGTTTAATTGGTTTGCCAATAACAGCACGATTTTTACTGAGCACATCATTATTATACTCGTCCAAAAATACTTCATTATCAAGTACCTTGGCTAAAGCTCCCGATAAAGCTGGTACACATAAATTACTATTGTCTTTTAATGAATCTGCAATTCTGTTACTACTTAAATTTTGTTTGATTTTTCGCTCACTATCCTTCGTAACACCGTCAGAGCAAGCTTTTAATGGATTTAATCCCAAACGAACTTCATCTCCATCTGAAATACCATCACCATCAGTATCACTTAATAATGGTGAAGTATGGTATTTCTTAACTTCATCTCCATCCGAAAGACCGTCTCCATCAGTATCCTTCTTTGTGCAGTCTGTTCCTAGTTTTATCTCCTCTAAATTACTAAGTCCATCACCATCAGTATCCTCTGCCCCATCGTTTATACCATTTCCATCTGTGTCCTTCTTTAATGGATTTAGGTTAAGTTTTATTTCTATATAGTCACTTATGCCATCACTATCAGTATCTGACTTATTGGGATTTGTTCCATAGATTTTTTCAAGTGCATCTGAAAGTCCATCATGATCTGAGTCCTTAGTAGTATCATATGTATCTTGCTTTTGCATAGTATTATTTGTGGTGCTTATTTTAGAATTTTCCGAATTTTTATTGTCAGCAGAAAATTTTTCTTTATAGCTTTTCTTACTTTTTTCTGCCTTTACTGGTATAGTAGCAATAGATGAAGCTACCATAAACATAATCATTAATAAGGAAAAAAATTGTTTAGTACTTTTTTGCTTTTTCCTCATAGATGATCCCCCTTTTATTTATCCTTTTTTACATTATTTTGTATATATTAACACATTATCACATATTATGATTATTGGCAACAAATTTTCATACTTGTTTAAAGGATAAAAAATCAGGGATTTAGCTTTTTAATCTCTGAAGATTTTAAATATCATGTTGATTAAGTTTTCTTGAAATTTAGGATTATAATTAATAAAAAATAGGCAGTAAAATTTAATTTACCACCATATTATTGCTATTCCTTATAATTAAGATTTGTATTGATCCACACAATTATTTTATATATTCTATTGAGATTAGATGTGGTGAATTCTTCTTGTTTCAATATATCCTTGTCACTTTTTCCTAAAGCCACATTTACTTTAAACTGATTATTGTCTGAACTTATAGTAATTCTTCCAGCATAAACGGACGATTCTTTTTTCTTTCTTAAAGAAGTTTCATATTTGTTGGTATGATATATATTAATACTTTTTAAAATATTTAAGTTCTCATCTTCATTATTACATTCCGTCAAAAACTCATCTGGTAGATTATCTATTATAATCTGCATCATAATATCTACATTACTACACTGCACATCAAAGTTTAAATTTCTAATTTCCTCATCTATTTGGCATATTTTACTTATTCTATTCTTAACTTTATCATCTATGCTTTTTAATTTATTTTCCATATCCTTTAAATTATCCTTTATAGCTGTTATATTTCCTTTCAAATTACTTCTTTCTTTAATTATTTCTTTTAGTTCTTCAACTTCTCTTTTTTCATCTGCTAAAATCATTGTGAAGCGGTGTTTTGCATCTTCCATATACCCTCCATGATATAATAGGTTATATGAAATTTATATTACAATTTTATATAAGTTATTACATTTGTTTTCATATATTATTCAACTGTAATTAGCTCCTTATCCTAATGTAGATAAACTCTTAAAACACACAAAAACTGCACATATAATTAAGACTTTACTTAAAATAATGTTGGATTTGCATTTTTACTGTTTAAATCGAATAAATAGATTTCAATTCAATTATTATTTATTATAAAAATCAAACAACAAAATTTTTCAACCATTATATCATATATGTAATTCAAGTATTTTACATTTAATTGCCACAGGTTGTCCTACTTAAATAATTACAACAGAGAGCATTTAAATACAGTATTTTACATTTATTCTAATAAGTTGTATGCTTTATTCATATTCAAAACATATTTTATCAAATTTAGGGGGGGATTAAAATGAAAAGCTTAAAATTAAAAGCTTTATCTTTAGGCATTGTTTCTACTATATTATTTTCTTCTAGTGTTTTTGCATCTACTAATAATACTAAAATACAGATAAATAAATCTGATATTACTACATCTCAAAAAGTTCTTGTTAAAAACACTACAGCGTCAAAACCTCGCAGTTCCTGGGATAGTAGAAATGCTTCTGAAATACTTGGCAGTGGTGGATATATTGAATTGGGTGATGAAGGAACCGCTGTTCTACAAGTTCAATATCGTCTACAATCTGCTGGTTTTTTACCTCTTATTTATACTAGTGTTGATGGTATATTTGGACAAGAAACATACAATGCTGTTAGAAATTTTCAATCACATTATGGTTTAAAGGTTGACGGTATTGTTGGCTGGGGAACATGGAATGAATTATTAAAACATTAAAGTTTGTGTACTATAAATTTATATAATCTAAAAATCCAAATGAAGAGAGTGTCGCAAAATGATTAAAATTAATCAAAATTTAATCATGAGCGATGCTCTTTTTTTATTTAAGCTATAAAATTGCCCAATATTTTAAATAATACATCAATTATTTGAATTTCCATAAGATTTTGGCGCACTAAAATAAACCTAACTATATTGTTCCATAATTAGGAAATGGATTTTAATTCATGAAGATATTTTTGGGTTCTTCCATTTTGGATTTTTGAATGTAATTTGTTAATGTTATATCCAAAACAAAGCAAAATAAATTCAGTTTTAACACTACTTTTTCCACGTGTTAAAAATCTTTTAAATTCATAGTCACTTTTTAAAACTCCAAATGCTCCTTCAACTTGAATAGATCTGTTCATTCTTAATTTAGTTCCTAACTCAGTTATAATATTGTTGTAGGATACTTTACGCTTTTCAATAAAAGTCTTTGAAACTTGCATTTTTCGGTTCTTCTTTGCTCTTGTGCACTTTGATTTCAAAGTGCAGTTATCACAGTTTTCACATTCATAAACAGTAACCTCAGATGTATAGCCACTTGCAGATTTTCTATGAATAATATATGATGGGACTAATTTTCTATCACTTTGGCAAGTATATGTATAAGTTTTAGCATGATATTTCATATTCTCACGTTTACTTATATCATTTTTAAAACTTCTTTTTTTCCACTTCTCATAAGTTTGAGGTTTTATATATGGAACTTGATTATTGGATTCTAAAAACAAATAGTTCTCTTCACTTTCATAACCAGAATCTGCAACTACATTAACATACTTGTGACCAATCTTTTCTTGCATATTGGTGATCATTGGTATTAATGTTGCTATATCATTTCTATCATCAAATATTCCGACACCAGTTATATATTCACTATCAACCGCTATTTGTACATTATAAGCAGGCTTTAATTGACCATTCCTCATATGATCATCTTTCATATGCATGAAAGTTGCATCTGTATCAGTTTTAGAGTAGCTATTTCTTTTGGAAAATATTTTTTTACTTAAATTATATTTTTCTTGTCTTTCTTTATATTGTGATAGTTGTTCTACCCATTTTTGAATTGCAGTTTTTCTTTTTCCGATTCCATGAACAAACTTTATATTTCTTTTGTCTTTTTCAAATAAAAGCCATTTGAGAATTTTGTTTATATCATCTATCAAAGTTTCTTTTTCAATAGTAAACCCTTTTAAGTTTTCAAGATTAATAGTTTCAACAAGCGCAGCAATTTTATCAAACATCTTGCCTTCATTTTTATAAATAACTTTCTTCCAAACAAAAGTGTATCGATTAGCATTTGCCTCAATTTTAGTACCATCGATAAATACATTTTCAAATAATAGTTCTTTTTCATTAGCCAAATAGTTAACTTGTTGATAAAATAAATCTTCAATCACTTCATTTGAAAGATATTTTTTCCTAAATCTACTTATAGTAGCGTGATCAGGTGCTTTAAAGCCTTGAAGTAGCCACTTAAAATTTATATCTCTTTTGCATGCTTTTTCTATTTTTCTACTTGAATAAATATTTTGAGAATAAGCATAGGATATTATTTTGAACATGATTTTTGGTTCGACTGCTGATTTTCTTCCAACGGAAGAATACGCCTTGTACAATTTTTTATAATTTAATCCCTCCAATAAATAGCTTAGCAAACGAACAGAATCATCTTCTGGTATTAAGTTTTCCAAATTTAATGGTAATATAAGTTGCAAATTATCATTAAATTGATTATAATTTTTTGTGTGTAATTTAGTTACAGGCATAATTTAATTATACAATCAATGTGAGTTCTTCGGAACTCACATTTTTCATAACACAGCATTCCAATATAAATTCTTTAAAACCTTCATCAAAAGTTTTATCATTTACTTTAGTTTTCATATTTATTTTCTTCAATATTAATCACTTCCACGCACCTATAGATGCGAGTAGCTTTTTATTCAGTAAGTCGTCCTTCATACATAATGGATAATTCACCATACACTTTACCCCAATCTCTTAGTGGTAAACGCCACTCTTTTGTGGCTTCAAAAGTAGCAAGGTACAAAGTTTTTAAAAGTGATGTATCGCTTGGAAATACAGTCCTTTGTCTATTTAATCTACGGTATGTACTGTTGAGACTTTCGATTGCATTTGTAGTATAAATATCTTTTTTTCTTGCCCTAATAAAAGGCTCCTATGATTTTTATTTTACTATAGAAAGCCTTACTATTTTTATTTACAGACTTTTCTTCACACGCTCCCCTTTTTATTTATATATAGAAGAAAATGGGTTCACGATACTACCTGATTTTTTCCGTTATTCTTTGCTTTATATAACTTATCGTCAGCAGCCTTTAAAATATCATCTTTGTTTCCGTTATAATCTTCTGAGTATGTTGCGACACCAATGCTAACAGTAATATGAAGTGGTTTGTTAGGTGATACACTATTATAAAAATCAAATTTTTCAATTGTTTTACGAATTTTTTCGCATATACAAACCATATCCTTTGAAGATAGTATCATAAATATAACTACAAATTCTTCTCCGCCATATCTACAAACAACATCTTCTTTTCTGACATTCTTAGTTATTACTTCTGCAAGTTGTTTTAGAATCTCATCACCAACTATATGACCATAGGTATCATTTATTCTTTTAAAATTGTCAATATCAATAATAGATATTCCAATATCTATTTGATCATCATTATTATAATGTTGTAGCTTGTACATTTCATTATAAAATAACTCGTTAAAATATCTTCTATTATAAAGTCCTGTTAACCCATCTCTCTCTGCTAAAAATTTTAGTTTTGAATTTAATTCTGTAATTTCTTTGTTTTGTCTTTTTAATTCAATAGTAAATTTTATATATTCAGTAACATCCTTTAAAAGTAGAATACTTCCAAGCCTTCTGTTGAACTCATATATAGGAGTATATTGAACTTGAAAACATTTCTCCTTAAGTTTAAAAATTAATTTATGAGTAAAAGTTTCTTCCATTCCTAACTTTAAAGCTTTTGTTACATCATCTACTATTTGTAAGTTGTTATCAGATATTTTCTCCCTTAAAACATCTATATTTGCGCCTCTTTTAATTTTTGTAGAACAAAATAAGTTTTCAAAGGATTTATTATAATCAATTATTTTTAAATTAATATCACATATTATAAATGAATCTTGAATATTATCTATAACTGTCCTTAATGCTATAGGTTTTATATTGAAAAATCCATACCGTGAAATCGCTATCCAACATAGAATTACTGATATTGGAGAAAAAATAATTGAATCATCAGGAGTAAAATTGCCGATAAATGCGGTTCTTACATTAACTACTAATGGAAGAAGTAACCCTAATATAAAAACTAACACTTGTTTTGAAAAAAAACCACTATGTTTAATTGAATGTTTTAATAATAAATAAAATCCATATAATATACATATATACGAGTAAATTATATGAATATAAAGCCCATATGCCCCCCACGTAAAAGAACCGTCCATATTATATTCACGATAAAACAAATGGTATCTGCTGTTTAATAATAACATTATTGTACTTATAATTGGTATAATTAAATAGCGTAAATATTTGAATGTAAAAAAGTTATTTTCGGAATTAACATAAGCAATGCACATAAATAATAACACTATTGGTACATATGGGTTTGTACCTTCTCTTATAAAAATAAGGACGTTTATCAGTACTTTGCTTTTTGTTGAAAAGCAAAATAGTGCGGCGTCTGCTACATCTCTAAATATAATAATTATTAAGAATATTGAGAAAAATAATGAAACTTTATCATTATTTTTATTTCTTAGTACCTTTATAGCTAAAACTAACAATACAATTATTGAAATAACTAAAATCATTAAAAAATATGTATTTCGCATATAAGACGCCTCCATATAGGGTATGTATAATATAATATTATTTTATCAACTATATTTTGTAGTAAAAGTGGGATTTGTAATATTCTAAGCTTAAATTATAAGATAAAAGAATGTTAAAGTAAATATCAAATTATTTCCAAAACTTAACTCATTCTTTATTTTCATCTATTTCACATCTAACTTACCTTTATCTAAACTAAAATAGCTTTCTATAGTTTCTATTTTATCTGCTCTTTTCTCTACTTCGCTATTAATTAAATTAACAACTTGCTTTGTAAATTCATCCATATATTATATCACTTCTAAATTAGTTTTAAGGAAAATAACTATCACTTCTCTTTCCATTAGAAATAATTCAAACGATACATATACATAGTATATCGCTTTAGGATTATTAAACTTTATGCCATTGAATAACTCCGAATTTCCCCATGCTATTCCTATAGTATCATCAACCCGTCTAAAAATAATATCTGCTAAATACGACCCTCCATTATTGCTATACCATGAGTGTCTAAAATACCAATCTTGTCTTTTTTTATACCACGAATCAAATTCATCATCATCGGAATCAAAATCTCCACTCTTGTTGTAAAACTCTATTGCATTATTTGCTTCAACGGTCAACGAAAATTGTGTTTCGTTAATAATATTATTTCTATTCTTACACAGCCACTCTACAATTAAATTAAGCTCCATTCATAATTATGAATTTTATCATTGGTTAAAAAATCATATACTGACTTATTATCAACCCACATTTGAAATCTACTCTTGAACCAGACAAATATACTGCATGGATTCCATCATCCTCCTTAGATGTAAATCCATCATTTCTTGTTCACTTGGCATATCTATTATCACCTCTCAATTAAAAATAAAAAAAGCCGAGAAACAATGAAGATGTTATTGTACACAAACATTAAAGTCGTGTTATGATTTCCACTTTTCCTTCCGCATATACATAAAAAATGGTGACAATAAAATTTAATAATGTCGTGTTGCACTTGACTGATTTTCATTCATATTTGGGTTAATGGGTAAGGTATAGGGGCTTTTTCCTCTCTTTTTCTCTTCTCATTTTCTCCTCTAGTCCTTTTCAACCGTTGATTAATGGGGTTTTGTTCTCTTTTTCTTCTCTCTATTTTTTCTCTCAAATAAAAAAAGTTGTGCAGTAACAGAAGATTTCTTCTTCTATTATTAACACAACTTTATTATTCGTGATATAACTTTATTCTATTTGTCTAACTCTATAAAATTATTTTCTATTGTAATGATATTTATATCATCATTTTTAAATTGCTGCATTTCTTCTATCGAAATTGATGTTGCAATTATTGACTGACACTTTAATTCTTTTAATCTGTTTACAAATTTAATTATAGAACTCTCTGATACCTGTTGTTGAAACGGTTCATCAAAAACAAATATGCCTAGATGATTTCCACCTGATACCTTAGACGTACTGTATAAGGATAATAAATATGCCCATACTGCCCTTATAAAATCACTACCTGCTGAATCATATATTAGATGAAATTCATCGCAAATTGGTAAATATTTATCTGGTGATAACTTTATACTATTTATATTTGTGCTTGTATACCCAAATTCCCTCAATAATTTTCTAAAATTAGTTTGAAATTTATTTATTTTTTCTTGATCATCATCGCTCAACCCTGTGTTTTTTAAATCTTTAATGCTCTTTTCTAATTTATTTATTTGAGTATATATAATACTTAAATCATCCCAATATTTCTCAACACTATTTTCCACCTCAAATACCTTATTGAGTTTTTCTTTATATGAATATTTCTTTTCTATAATAGTTTCAGAAGGTAATTCATTTACTCCAGTTAAATCGCTTTTGGCAATTCTAATTCTGTTTCTCAATTTATTAGTCGCTTTTTCTTTTGCCTCAATACTAATCTGGAATTGTTTTAAACAAGTTAAGCACTCATTAATCGCTATTTCAATTATTTTTTTCTCATCTTTAATAAATATTAAATTATCTTCATTACTCATAATATCTACATTAATTTCTTTTGGTAAAAGACTTTCTTGTAATTTATTATCACAAACAGGACATCTAGACTTTAAAAAACCAAATTTTGCATCTGAACCTAATTTTCTTAATTTTACTATGTCTTCATATCTTCTTATTTTTAATTCTATTTCTTTTAATTGATCTAATAAACTCTGGTAATAAACCCTTTTTATACTATATTCATTTTTTAGATGCTCAATATTACGTTCATAATTATTTAATTCATCTTCATAATGTTTTAAATCACTTGATATATTCTCTATATTTTCATTTATGCTTTTATTTTTTAACGACTCTATTCTTTCAATTTGTTCTATCAAATTCTTTTTTATTTTATTTATTGACTTACCTGAAATTTTAATTTTTTCCAAACCATTTTTGTCAAAAATTTTAACATCATCACTTAATCCTTCTATATGATCTCCTAATATTAACAAACTTTCTTTAATTCTTTGATTTGTCCATTTCCATTTATCTTTTTCTTCCTTTAATGCATTTTTTAATTTACTTCTTTTTTCATCTACATCAGTAATAATACACCCCAAAATGTATTCTATAGATATCTTTTCAATATTTTTTATACCATAATACACCTTTTGAACATTAAAACCTGTCCATCCACCAATCTGTTCTATAAAAAATAAATTAGCAATTGCCTGCAAATATAATTTACCACTCCTATCGTTATTGTATGACACTATTGGTAACTCAATATTAACAAACTTCTCTAAAAATTTATGAAATCCTATCTCCTTTTGTGCTGCCCCCGAATCATGTAAAAAATAATCACTATAATTAACATTATCATCAATTTTATTTATATTTGAATTGTAGACTCTCACCAACTTTGTATCACACTCAACACCCTTTACACCTCTTCGTATAGTAACAATTTTTTCTCCATTATCTACTTCAAGCAAAATATAAGTTTCATATACTGTATATCTACTACTATCTATTTCAACACTCCTATTAAGAACAGGTTTCATCGTATTTCCACCTTTGGCCCCTAACAACTCTTCTATTCCTAATGCATAAAATATTGAATTTATACATGTACTTTTTCCAACTGAATTTTTTCCCATATCCCATATAAAATTAACTCCATTTTTAAACACTAATGTTGGGGAAACTGATTTTATGTCTCCCTTATTATCTTTGTAGTATATTTTTATAACCAATTTATTTATTCTTAACATACATTCCCCTCACTTTAGTATACTCTCTGTAATAAAATTTTTCTTTTTCTTTTCTAATAAACATAATTCATCTACAAACAACCTATTATCTATTATTAATTGCACTAACTTCATGCCATTATTTAACAAAACTACTTGTCCTTCTTTAATGCATACAAGATCATCTATTATAGCAAGGTTTAAAACCTTATTAAGCGTTTTATCAAAATCACAATGAATATCTACTGCCTTTGTTATTTTTTCCATATTCATCATAGATCTATAAGTACATAACGAATTCATAATATAGTTAATTTTTTTTATAGAGCCCTTGTTATTCCTACAAGAAAAATATAATATTATTACAAGCATACTTATTTTATACTCAAATCTATACTCTGGAGATATAGATATAGGCTTAGATTTTAATTTAATAGTAATTTTTCTATTCATCTACATTCCTCCACATCAATTTCAAATGGACACCTTATTAGCCAATCTGAAATTGCATACCTTTTTATTGAATCAATTAATCCTCTATCAATATTTTCGCCTATTTCTAAAATAAGTCTCTGCTCAAATTTTTTTTCTATTACATCTAATATTTCTCTTCCGCCCTTTTCTTCACTTTCATAAATGCAAATATCCTCCACTTCATCTTCAAAAGAAGATAAAATATTAATTATTTTTTCATAAATAAACTTATAATGTGAATCTAATAAATCCATTTGTTTTTTTCCCTTTAAATAATTATTCAACTGCCTTTCAATATATTTATTCCTAATTCTTTCTCTTGTAATTATCATAGCACTTTTTCTAACTAAATTATTGATTCCACAGACATCGGATTGTTTAAATTGTTCTATATCATTACTATTTATCTCTTCAGCAAGATTAACATTTATTTTTATTTTTTTCATATTTAATGCATCTGGCAACTCTCTTGCAATAAAATTAACATTATGTATTAATACATCAAAGTTTTCATCAAGGATACTTAAATTTAACTCTCTCATTTTTTTTGCTTTGTTAGCACAATATTTTACAATGTCTTTTTTATGAAAATAAGGTGTTACAAAATGCCAAGTTTTAATTTTTACATCAACTAAATATTTTTCCAATTCATCCTTATATTTTATTAATTTATTCAAATCTTTATTAATTTTATCTCGTTGATTTTCATATAAATCATCTGCACTATACTCTATATCTGGACAATAACATTGAAATACTTTTCCTGCTCTTGTGAATCCCTCAATGCCCAAATCTCCATTAGAATGAGCAACCATTTCCTGATACCCTTCATTTCCATATTTCAATTCAAAACATACCTGACATAATTCCTCCCAACTATCTCCATCAAAATTCCCAAATTCAGTTTTGATCATACTCACTATGCTCCTTTTCATAAGATGATTAATTATATTTTAACATATTCTCCTTTATTTTGAGTAATTTTATTATATACGACTAATTTTATATTATTTTACAATACCTTTGTAATAAAAAAACTTGTATGTGGGTATTACCAAAATACAAGTTTTTACATTAAAATTTTTTTCTCTAATTTCACCAATATATTAGCACATTTTTTATTGAAAATTATCTTTATAATATATCAAAAATTTCAATACTTCTTATTTTAGAATCAATATATCTATTTTTTGCCACAATATCTTCTTTATTCTTTTCTTCATTCACAATCTCTTGACAATGCATAAAAGTATCATCTCCAAATCCAGTCAATTCTTTAACCAAATTGATATTTATTCCTTTGTTTATAAATTGAATTATAGTATATTTTGCTACGCTTTCAGCGCTATTACTATTTAATAAATCCTTTAATATTGTAAAAGCAAAATTATAATTTGTTCCTATTTCGTGTCCTTGTCTATTAATAAAAAAGGGTCCATCTACATCTTTATTTGTACTAATTTGATCTCTAACTAAAATATACTTTTTTATTTGTACACCTAATTCATTTGGCAGATGTATATCAAATCCATTAATAGTTAATATATTCAACTCTGGCTTATAATCTTTTAATTTAATTGAATTTATTACATTATTTTTGATGCCTGTCAATATAATTATTTTCGTTATAAAACTTGAAACAAAAAGATTAAAATCTTTTTGTCTACTTTTTTCCTTTTTTATTTTATTAATATTTATATTTTTAATATCAAAATCTTTTATTTTTTTATCACAATATTCTATTATATTATGACATGCACTTTTTGTTATTGGTGGTTTTTGCTTAGACTCCTCCAATTTTAAACTTTTTATTTTTTTATCAACTTTATCTTTAATATTTGAATACTTTGTTGTACTATCGAAATTTTTATTGTTTAACCCATACTTTTTCGAAATAAAATCAAAATAAGATTTTATTACTGTAAAATAATTTTCAACGGTTATTTTGAACTTTATGTTATTTTCATTTACATAAAACTCTATGCTGTCTAATAATTTATTCTCTCCTATTGCAGAAAGAATCTCTTCATAATTACTATCTGTAACCCCACATTTTTCACTAAGATATTCATAAAACACATTAATTTTTCGACTATATGTAATCCTAGAACTATCATAAAAATCTCCCTCATTTATATTGCTAAGAAAGTCCTCTTTAATCTGAAAAAAACTCATATTCTCCCCCTCTTTTCTTCCATATTATTATATCACTTCAAAATTAATCCTATCAATAATTGATTTTGAATTTTATATCTAATAAAACTACTTAATTCAAGTAACCATATTTTTATTTTGTTTATATTGATATTTATCTATTATATTTAAAATTTTGGTTAAATATCTACCATAAAATTTTTCACTCACCCCAGCCTTTATAATAACATACCACTTCTTAATTTCCCCATCTTTAAACAATTCTTTTATAGCTCATTTAATACACCTCAATTGAAACTCTTCCAAACTCTCTATATTATTATTTAAAAACTCTTCAGTCATTGATAATATGTTTAAGTTCCTTTGTATCAAAGTTATCTTATTTATCTTTTTAGCCACTAATGTTTTGGTAATTCGCTCTGACTTTTCTTCTGTATTTCTTAATGAATCAACAGCAATTTTAAATAACCTCAGAACCTCTTCATCCCTCTTACACCAATCAACTACTTGTTCTTTTCTAATACCTACCTTTTTATTAGGATAATTAATCTTTAACCACTCATTATCATGTCTATGAAGCCATATGTAAATTGCTCTATCCTTATCTCTTATAGAAGTCTTATTTTCACATGGATACATCATCATTAATTCCAGCCATCTATTCCTTTTTTCCATTACTTCTTTTGAATTAAACATATCTGCTATATTTATGTCTAAAAATTCTGAAAACAAAATATGCTGAATAGGATGAAATCCCTTTCTATGTTTTCTAGTGATTGTTGCTACCCAATTAAATGGTTTATTTATATTAAAATTACAGTTAAGAATATCTAATAAAGGTTCTCCCCAGAAACTTTTAAACTTAGGTATTAACTCATGCTGATATATTAGATTTCTTGTTAATGCTAATTTGTTTTCTATATAAATCTCTCTAAAATAGTTCAACTTCTTAGCATCCACCTTATTGTTTAGTAGATATTCTATATTTCTTCCTGTTATTAAATGCTTATTTTTAATATCTTCAAAAGTATTAGAAATCTCTTCTATCTTAGTATCTATATCTATAATTTCTACTTATTTAAAACTCTTATTATCAATATCAATACATATTTCCATCATTGAATTTACATATTCTTGTCTATTCTTTAGTTTTATTGCTGCTTAGGTGGGGGATGTTTAATGTAAAAATTCAGACTTGCTACTTGATGAATTTTATGCCAATAAGTTTCTCCATACAATTTAATATCTTCTTCAATATATTTAGAATATAATTTTAAATAGGTATTTAATTTTTATATTACTTAACCCAAGTTCTACATGTATTTTGAAGCTATTATCACTTAACATATAATCATATACCTTTTTACCCCTATCCTCTGTAATAAATGCTGTAAAGTATAGATACATTGTATGATTATATATTAGTTCTTCTATTTTAAATGTTGCTCCAACTTGAGTTGCTTATTAACCTATTTATATTTTAAGGCAATTCAACCACTGCCATAACAGTGGTTGAGTTAAATAAATCATTTAATGTTGCTTTAGCATTAGTATTACCGCTTCTTATAGAGAGGTGGTTAGCTTTTTACGTATTTAAAAAAACACACATCCATAGACATTAAAATCTATTAGATGTGTGTTTTTAAAACAACTTTTACTACACCGTTACGCCAAATTTTCTATTATTTATTCATACCTTCTTCAACAGCAACTGCTACTGCAACTGAAGCTCCAACCATTGGGTTGTTACCCATTCCTATAAGACCCATCATTTCAACGTGAGCTGGAACTGATGAAGATCCTGCGAATTGAGCATCTGAATGCATTCTTCCCATAGTATCAGTCATACCATATGAAGCAGGACCTGCTGCCATATTGTCTGGGTGAAGAGTTCTTCCAGTACCACCACCTGATGCAACTGAGAAGTATTTCTTTCCTTGAGCCATACATTCTTTTTTGTATGTTCCTGCAACTGGATGTTGGAATCTAGTTGGGTTTGTTGAGTTTCCAGTTATTGATACGTCAACGCCTTCGTTGTGCATTATTGCAACACCTTCTCTAACGTCGTCTGCTCCGTAACATCTAACTTTTGCTCTTTCTCCATCTGAATAAGCAGTTTCTTTAACTATTTTAAGTTCTCCTGTATAATAGTCAAATTTAGTTTGAACATATGTGAAACCATTGATTCTTGAGATTATGAATGCAGCATCTTTTCCAAGACCGTTTAATATAACTCTTAATGGTTTTTTTCTTGCTTTGTTTGCTGAGTTAGCAAGTCCAATTGCACCTTCAGCAGCTGCAAAAGATTCATGTCCTGCTAAGAATGCGAAACAATCAGTTTCTTCTCTTAAAAGCATTGCAGCAAGATTTCCGTGTCCAAGTCCAACTTTTCTGTCATCTGCAACTGAACCAGGGATACAGAATGCTTGTAATCCTTCTCCTATAGCTTCAGCAGCTTCAGCAGCCTTTTTACATCCTTTTTTAATAGCTATTGCAGCTCCAACTGTGTAAGCCCAACATGCATTTTCAAAGCAAATTGGTTGGATGCCTTTAACTATATTATAAGCGTCTACGCCTTTTTCATCACAAACAGCTTTAGCTTCTTCTATTGAATTAATACCGTATTTCTTTAATACTGGTAGTATTTGGTCTACTCTTCTTTCATAACTTTCAAATAATGCCATAACAATCTTCTCCTCCTATCCTTATTCGTGTCTTGGATCGATAACTTTTGCAGCTTCAGCAAATCTTCCGTATGTACCTGTTGCTTTTTCCATAGCTTCTGCAGGCTCGATTCCTTTTTTGATGAAATCCATCATTTTTCCAAAGCTTACGAATTGGTATCCGATAACTTCGTTGTTTTTATCAAGAGCTATGTGTTTAACATATCCCTCTGCCATTTCAAGATATCTAGTTCCCTTAGCTTTAGTTCCGTACATAGTACCAACTTGGCTTCTAAGTCCTTTTCCTAAATCTTCAAGACCTGCTCCTACTGGAAGTCCACCTTCTGAGAATGCAGTTTGAGTTCTTCCATAAGCTATTTGTAAGAATAATTCTCTCATAGCTGTATTTATAGCATCACAAACAAGGTCAGTGTTTAATGCTTCTAATATAGTTTTTCCTGGAAGAATTTCAGATGCCATAGCAGCTGAATGAGTCATTCCTGAACATCCTATTGTTTCAACTAATGCTTCCTCTATTACGCCTTCTTTAACATTTAAAGTTAATTTACAAGCACCTTGTTGAGGAGCACACCAACCGATTCCGTGTGTTAAACCTGATATATCTTTTATCTCTTTAGCTTGTACCCATTTTCCTTCTTCTGGTATTGGAGCTGGTCCGTGGTTTGGTCCTTTAGCAACGCATACCATTCTATCAACTTCTGCTGAATAAATCATATTTATTTCTCCTTCCTTACAACTAATTATATGGTTTTTTAACAAACACCACTTAAGGTAATGTTATCAACAAATTGTTACATAACCCCTACTATTGTAACAAATAAGTAACTGACTAACAATATCTTTTTATAAATTTATCTTCTTACAGTGGTATTTTTGTGTAATATTTAACAAAGTATTAACGTTTTTCTATGACTATTAACTCTGGTGGGCAATTTACTTGATTTATAAATTCTGTCCTGAAAACATTATATTCCTTTTGATCTAAATTAGAACAAAATTCATAAAGGGCATTTTTTTCTAATTTTCCTTCCTCATGCCCATGATATATATTTAGTACAATAATGCCTTTTTTAGCTACAAGCCCTAATAACTTTTCTACAGCCTTAAGGGTTGTCTTGCATTTTGTGGTTATGCAGTGATCCTCTCCTGGAAGATAGCCTAGGTTAAACACTGCTGCATTTATGTTTTCAGATATGTATTTATCTAAATTTTCATGTCCATCTTTTATTAAGCTTGCCCGTTTAAGATTTCCTGATATATCTAATTTTGCTTTTGTATTTAAAATTGCTTTTTCTTGAATATCGAAAGCATAAACCTTACCGTTTTCTCCAACAAGTTCACATAAAAACTCAGTATCGTTGCCATTTCCCATCGTACAATCAACTACTCTATCCCCTGATTTTACAGCAGACATAAGTATACTTTTTGATACGCCAAGGGAATTATTAAATTTGTCCTTTATATCCATAAAAAATCAACTTCTTATCTTTATTAACTTTATATGAAAATATTTCATATAATATATATTAACATAAATTTTTAGGAGTATGAAATGGTACATGCAAAAACTTACAACTTCCATTCCTTAACAGGCTTTAATCTTAAGCTTATTAAAAATCATTACGAAATATACACCAATTACATTAATGATTTAAATAAAATATGGAATACAAATCATACTCCATATTTTAAAGAAGATAACTCTATTAACTCTTCCATACGTAGTTTAAAGCTAAAGGAAATCTACACTCTTAATGGTATTGAGCTTCACGAACTATACTTTGAAAACCTAACAGGAAAAAACACCATCCCGTATGGACCTATCTTAAATGAAATAAAAAAGCAGTTTTCTTCTTATAACAATTTTATTTTTTACTTAAATGAGGTGGCACTTTCTATGAAGGGTTGGGTAACTCTTTCTATGGATTCTTTAGACTCAAAACTACATTTATTTGGAAGTGATTTTCATGACACTAGCGCAATTTTATCCTCTTATCAGCTTTTAGTTTTAGATGTTCACAATCATTCCTACTATAATCAAGATAAAAAGGAATACGTAAGAAACTTTATTAATAATTTAGATTGGAAAGTTTTAAATAATAGATTTAAGTCTTATATTTTAGAAACAAGCCTTGAAAAGCACTGAAGACGAATCATACTACTAAAAAGAAAACAGGTGAAACATAAAATCACCTATTTTCTTTACTTATTTTATCAATATACTTATCTCCCCAAACTTTAAACTCCTTTAAAACCGGTTTAAAGTCATCGCCTAAAGCAGTTAATGAATACTCAACCTTAGGTGGAATTTCAGAGTACACCTTTCTGTTTATAAGACCATATTCTTCAAGCATTCTCAATTGTTTTGTTAGTGTAGCTTCTGTTATATCTCCAATTCTTCTTTTAAGTTCCCCATAGCGTATAGGTCCTTCATTTAAATGATACATTATTAGTATTGACCATTTCCCACTAAATACTTTTTGTGCTGTAAAATATGGGCACTTCCCAAAAAGATCTTTTTTATTTTCGTCAATAGTATCCATTAGATACTTACCTCCATTAAAAATCGTACTTGATATTTAATTTGTACATGTTATTATTTGTATATAATAAATATTAACATAGATGTATGAAAGGAGCAACAACTATGAAAAAAGCATTAGAATTTTTAAAAGAATGTGGAGTTTTTTATATAGCAACTAACGAGGGTGATCAACCAAGAGTTCGACCTTTTGGCGCTATTTTTGAATACGAAGACAAATTATATATAGTTACAAATAATACAAAGAAATGTTTTAAACAAATGATTGAAAATCCTAAGGTTGAAATATCAGGTATGAACAAAAAAGGTCAATGGATTCGTCTTTCTGGAGAGGTTTTTAATGATGATAGACGTGAAGTAAGAGAAGAAGCTCTTAAAGCATATCCTTCTTTAAAAAGTATGTACAGTGTTGATGATGGAATTTTCTCAGTCTTATACTTTGCAAAAGGTGAAGGCACTATCTGTTCTTTTAAAGGTGAACCAGAAAGCTTTTCATTTTAATTTAATTTTGAGTGCTTGCTACACGCAGCACTCTTCATTTAATTCTAATACTGTTTTTGTTATTTCAATTTCCTACTTTCTAAAGAAGTATTATTATTGTTACATTTTTATTTAAATCAGTACTTTTTCATTCAAACCTTATCATAAACATTACAGCTTTTAATCATTTATCGTTTACATTTCCTATTCTTCCTGTTATAATTTTGTTATACACTATTTTTATATATTGTTTGCCAATTATACAATAATCAATTGTAAAAATAAGTTCCTTAAGAAAACGTTTTCTGTGTAGTGTGTTTAATTTTATTTAAGTGGAGGGATATGTTATGTTAAAAAAGCTTATAAGGCGAGTTTCTATTATGCTTCTCGGTGCAGGTCTACTTATTAATGCAGGTTTTCTTTCTACCAGCGCAAATGCTGATACTTTCGCAAATGGTGCTGATATCGGTTGGTTAAATCAATTAGAAAATAACGGAGTAAAATGGCAGGATACCAATGGTCAGACAGGTGACGCTCTTACCATATTAAAAAATCATGGTATAAATTCTGTACGATTAAGAGTTTTTGTTAATCCACCTTCTGATTTTCAATGGGTGAAAAATGATGGTACACGATGCCTTTTAGGTTACGGTGATACAAAAGGTGTAGTTTATATGGCTCAGCGGGCAAAACAACTAGGAATGAAGGTTATTATTGATTTTCACTACAGCGATCACTTTGCTGATCCATCATATCAAGACAAGCCAGCAGCATGGGCTAATGATGATTTTAATCAATTACAAAAGGACGTTTATTCTCATACAAATTATGTTATGACAGCTCTTAAAAACGCTGGTGTAACCCCTGATTGGGTTCAAGTAGGTAATGAAACTAATACTGGTATGCTTTGGCCAGATGGAAATTCTTATAACTTCAATAAATGGGCAGCGTTAATCAATCAAGGTTATAATGCAATAAAAGCTGTAAGTCCAAACTCCAAGGTTATAATTCACTTATCTAGTGGTGCAAATAATAGTCTCTATAGAAATGTATTCGATGGTCTTACTAAGGCCGGTGCTAAATTTGACATTGTAGGTATGTCCTATTACCCTTACTGGGATAATGTTGATTATACAAAAAATATCAATAATTTAGCTTATAATCTAAATGACATGGCTTCTCGTTACAATAAACAAGTTATGATATGTGAAATTGGCGGTTTAGAAAATGACCCTACTAATACCTACAATATGATTAAAGCAGTTATATCAAAAGTAAAGGCTGTTCCAGGTGGTAAAGGCCTTGGTGTATTTTACTGGGAACCAGAAGCTAACTCAAGTGTTTTACCTGACAAATATCCATTAGGTGCTTGCAGTAAGGTTTCTAATAATGTTTTAAGATTTTCCACTGCTATAGATGCTTTTAGATAAATACGAAAAGGCTGGATATTTATTTTATTCAGCCTTTAACTTTTTTCCCTTTCACAAATTAAATGGTTGGATATTTAAGATTTTATTAAAGCATTATATCTTCCTCACATAATAAAAATCCCTATAGCAAATAATATTACTATAATAACTCGTAACGTTTTATTTATAGTTTTTTTAACATATAACTGTTAATAATACCCTCTATATACTAATGTAGTCTTTAATTTAAACAATAGTTATGTTATATTTATTTAAAAATAATTTTTATTAGAGGTGATACTTTGTCCATTGGATATGCTTGCATTACTTTGGGTGTTAAGAATACTAAACTTTCATCCTGTACTCTTAAAAATGCCTCCGAAGAAAACTTACGAAAAATAATAGATATCAATTTGGATGCTCTTACTAATATAATTGATTACAATATAAAAAATGATATTAGGCTATTTCGCATAAGTTCCGATATAATTCCTTTTGGTTCTCACAAAATAAATACTCTTAATTGGAGAGAAGAATTTAAAGATAAGCTTTTAAGTATCGGAGAAAAAATAAAGGTTTCAAATATGAGAGTATCCATGCATCCTGGGCAGTATACTGTTTTAAATTCTATGAATGATCAGGTTGTTAAAAATGCTGTTATGGATTTAGAGTATCATACTTCCTTTCTTGATGCCCTTAAGGTTGACAGTAACAATAAAATTATTCTACATATAGGCGGAGTCTACGGTGACAAGAAAAAAGCTTCCGAAACCTTTATAAGAAACTATTCTAAATTAGCTGATAACATAAAAAAGAGATTAATTATTGAAAATGATGATAGAAGTTATACTATTGAAGACGTGCTTAATATATCTAAAGAAGCCTCTATTCCTGTAGTTTTCGATAATCTTCATAATAAGCTAAATCCATCATTTGAAAACCTTAGTGAAAATCAATGGATAAATTTAGCTAAAAAAACTTGGAAAAAGGAAGATGGAAATCAAAAGATTCATTATTCTCAGCATAAAGAAGGCGGAACTTTTGGTGCACATTCAGATACTATTTTTTTTCACGAATTTTTAGAGTTTTATAATAATCTGGAGGATAAAAACATAGACATAATGCTTGAAGTTAAAGATAAAAATCTTTCAGCTGTTAAGTGTATAAATTTGACTAAAAACACTCTTGAAATTAAAAATCTAGAACAGGAATGGGCAAGGTATAAATATTTCACTTTAAGCCGATCCCAAAAACTCTATAATAGTATAAGAGAACTTTTAAAGGATAAAACCTCAGCACCAGTAAGAGAATTTTACTCTTTAATTGAAAAAGCAATTGTACTTAAAGAAGATAAAGGTGCTGAAATAAATGCTATTGAGCATGTTTGGGGATATGTAAACAAAAACTGCTCTGACGCTGAGAAAAGACGTTATCAAAAGCTTTTCAAAGAATTTTATGAAGGCACAGGAAAAATCAGTACCTTAAAAAAACATATTTTAAAATGTGCCATTGAGCAAAACAAAGAGTATCTTATAGATTCACTTTATTTTTATATTTAATGTAACTATAAAAGAAAGAGTACAATGAAAAATTTTTCTCATTGTACCTTTTCTTTTATTTAGAAGTATTTTGAAGGCTTTGACTTATCTTTGCTGTATCTCCTGAAACTGTGGAAGATATAATTTTATACTTGAGCTTTGGCAGAATTTCTTCAACAATCTTCCTCTCATTTTCATTACTATAAGAAATTTTCTTATCGCTAGTATTTAAATATGTACTTGCGGTTTTAATATCATTTTTCCTCAAAGCATCAAACCACTTGGTTATTTTTATTTGCAAATAAGTTGCCTTTATTACTGCAAATTATATAAATTACATAAATTGTTTTTTATTGTTCAGATCATTCTTCAACTCCTAGATTCAAAAACTTTGCCATAAAAATAAGATCCTTATATCCTTCTTCGGTTTTTATTGCTTTTATCTTTTTTCCTTCTTCTTCAAAACCAAATTTTTTGTAGAGCTCTATAGCCCTAGTATTATCATGAAATACCTCTAACTCAATTTTTTCAATCTTCTTTTTTTTGGCCCATGCTATAACTGTTTTAAGAAGTAAGCTGCCAATACCTTTTCCTGTATATTCTTTTAGTATAGTAACGCCAAATAATGCTGTGTGATTTAATTGACTTAACCCGCTTCTTTGTAGATTAGCACTCCCAATTATTATTCCATCTACCTCAACCACTATAAAAATAGCTGAGTTTCTTATATATTCTTGTTCCACTTCAACTGTAAAATCAAATTCTTCAGCTGTCCTTTCAAAGAATGGTGATTCCTGAATAACTCGTTTAACTAGTCTAAGGATCTGATAGGCATCACCTGTGTCTGCCCTTCTAATTATAAGGCTTTCACTTTTCATTCCTTAATCCCCCCTTTTAAGATACTACAGGTGAATAAACACCTGCAATATGAAAAATACTAAAGCTTAGCATCAATAAATTCTAAGAGATCCTTCTTCTCACCTTCTGAAAGCCTTTCGCTAAGTCTTGCTGCTGCCACTGGAAGCTCCCACCTTTCTATTTGTTCCCTTTTAATTCCTGATATTTTCATATAGTGTTTTATATAATCTACATAAAATCTTCTTTTTAAAAACTTTACAACGTGAACGTTTTTCTTTCCCTTATCGCTGCCAAATTTAAGCATCACTACTGTTCTAGCAATATCACCTATCCTACTTCCCTTTGCCGCTGTCATCCAGTCAATTATTGCCTCTCCATCCTGAGTTATAAGTATATTATCAGGATGCAAATCTCCATGACACAGGATATTATCATCCTCAAGTTCATCAATATAACTATATAGCTTTTCCTTTACCTCTTCTTTTAAAAGCTCTGTTCTTGAAATGTTATCCTTAAGTGTAGCTTTTAAACTTGGCAATTCAAAATCAACTGGCTGCTGAATAGCTTCATGCAGTTCTGCCAATCTCTGTGCCTCCCGTCTTATCATCCACGGCTTTGAACCAATTATCTCCATCATTGTAGTTCCATTAACTTTTTCATATATAATGCCGCTTCTATCCTCTACTTTTACAAGATCATAAACCTTAGGTACCAAATCAAGCTTTTTTGAAACCTTTGAGCTTGCTTTATACTCTTTTTCAATAATATTTTTAGGAAGATCTTCTTTAAAAAGCTTCAAAATTTTATCTTCTTCATATTCAAATACTTCAGATGTTCTTCCTTTAGCAATTAACTTTCCCCTATTCAACTTAACCCCACCTTTTTAATTTTAAACTTTAAATCAACCCTCGAATTTTTAATAGGGTACGTCCTTATATATATGCAAAACTTAACACTCAAAGAACCATTCCCTATTTAGATGTGTTTTAATCAATTCCCTCTATGACTTTTTCACAATTTCAACTATCCACGTAAAATTCACTATGTATTCACTGTTAACTTCAAGTCCCAGTTGCCTAACATAATTCTCCAAAACCTCCATGTTACTGTAACACTTACAATTTACTGCTTCCCACAAATCTCTCCTTTCTAAGAATAACAAGTTTTTTTTACATTGTTCTTTTTCTAAATCATTTTTGAACATGTAATCTGCAATAATAATTTTTCCATCTCTTTTTAAATATCCAAGCATATTCTTAATTGCTGCTTTCTTTTGGTCTTCTTTTAATGCATGAAAAGCAAAGGTAGTTACAACAATGTCTGCTTTATTTTGCATAAATGCCTTGTCTAAAAAGCTTCCCTGTACAAATTTCATATTTTTATATTTTTCTTTTGCGCCTTCTAGCATTTCTTTACTTTTATCAATACCTATTACTTCAATAGTTTTACTTAATTGTCCACATAAATTCCCTGTTCCACAACCTATATCAATTACCGTTTTTGCCTTACTATCTATTATTCTTTTTCTTATTTTACATAATATTTCATCATACTTCTCAAATAAACCTAATTCATCGTCTTTTCTTTCTCTGACCATTTTATCGAATCTTGCTGCTTTATCATTCATGTTCATTTTCACCTACCTTATTTTCTCAAAATTACATGATTAAAAAATGATATATCAACATACTCTTTTATATCTGATACCTTCATTTCAATTTGAAACATCTTATCCTGCCAGGAAGGCTCCTCTTTTATTTCATTATTTTGCAAGCCCCAAAAGGTTCTAATTCCAAGTATTTTTTCTACATTAAAATCAAACCCTTCTCCCCACTTTTTAATATCCTCTAAATTGTAATAGGCTACTTGTCCCAAATTTATAGAATTAATATTTCCCCCATCTAAAAGTTTAATTGCTTCTTCTATATTATTTTCGAAGACCACCTTTTGCATAATCCTTCCTGCATGATTATGCTTTATTATAGATATAATTCCATCTTTTTTTATAACTCTTAAAAACTCTCTAAATATTTCTTCTCTATCCTTAGCATACTCAAAAACATTATGGCAAAGCACCACGTCAAAGGAAGCATCTTTAAATTTCCTTAACTCTTGTAATCCTCCAATAATTTGATTGTATCTACTTTTGCAAAAAGTTTTTCTAACCATTTCACTATTTGGCTCTATTGCAACAACCTCATTATTTTTTGCCAAATGCTCTGCTGTAATTCCAAAGCCACTTCCAAAATCCAAGACCTTAAAGCCTTTCACTTTATTTAGCTGTTGAAAAACCACTTTATAGAAAAGTTTTCCCCACGGCTTTTTTGTATATTCTAAATAATTTTTTAAATTACTATCCATCTTATCCTCCTAAAGCTTCTCTTTTAATTTTACACCTTATTCAGACTTTATTCCATATTTTTTTAATTTGTCTAATTTTTGTATCAGGCTGTTTTCCATTATTTTACTTTTATTAATACTTATCTCATAGTTATTTTCAAATTCTCTGGATAAATCAATAATATATGATCTTGTAGGTGTTTCGCTTATCTCTATAGACAATAAAATCCATCCTGCATCTAAAAGAAGTACTCTCAACTTTTCCTTAAAAAATTTGCATATGTTTTCTAAGGTTGGATTTAGTGTTGTAAAAGGTTCAACTTCGTTTATATATAAATCTTGATATTTTTTAATATAGTCTTCAACATACTTTTCCACGTCATTGAAGATAATAAAATCCTCCTCAAGCTTTATAGTATATATAATAATTTCCCAGGTATGTGGATGTTCTTCCCCTAGCACCCCGTTTATATATATTGAATGAGAGGCATTGAGGTAAAACTTAAATTTATATTCATCATAATGCAAAGCTTACCCTCCCTTACAAATTTACCTTTTCAAAGGCAGATCTTAAATTCATAATAGTTTCTCCATCCTCCTCCTTCTTCACTGAAATTCCAAATCTCAAAGCACAACTAGTTTTCCCCCTAATATCATCCATAAGTTTAAAAGCCTCTTCTCTATTTGTGTTCACCTTTACTACTACGAATTTGTTGTAATCAATTCTTGAAACAATTTCATTACCATACAGTGATTTTGCTGTTTCACATAGATTTCTTTCAGAAGCATTTCTAACCTCAAGTACAATAAATGCTATAGGTAAAAATGCTGATATATTTAGCTTCTTTAAACATTTATAAAAAAATTCCATATTGTATACTCCTGTTAAAGAATCATGTATACTTGCTCTTTTTAAAATGCCTTCTTCCTTTGCTAACTTTTCTATAAATTTTTCTATTTCAATATTTTTATTCCTTAGAGTTTTTTTCATAACCTGAAGATTATTAAATGACACGTATAAATGCATAGCAAAAGCAAAGGAAATACATAGTAAACATGCAGTAAATAATAAAGAAATTATATATATTCTTGTTGTATGCTGATCAAAACAAGTTTCATTCATAAGATAAGTTTCTGAGGTTGAAGCTCCAACAATATAAGTATCATTTCCAACCTTAAAAGGGTACCAGGCTAAAATTTCTTTCCCTACGGAATTATCCTTAACTACTTCATCATATCCTGCTTCTCCCCTTAAAATGCTTCTTTTCATATTAGATAAATCATAACCTCCTTTATACTCAAGCATAGAAAAGAATTGTTTTAAACTTTTATTATTATAACTTGACGTTATGCTGTCATTTCTTTCAAAAATAACTCCTTTACTGCTGTACAAAAACATGTAATTATTTTTAGAATTAACTTCTTTTTTAAGTACTTTTTTTTCTTCTGAGGTTTTAAAGGAAGCTTGAACCTTATCTGATATTTCAACTACTCTTAAGTACTGCTGTTTCATAAATGCCTTTATTATATTGCTTCTACTTGTGTTCACTTCATTTATAATGAAATACCACAGAATAGAAATTGAAATTACATTTATAATAAATACGCTGAATATCTTAACTAAAAATTTTCTTTTCATTAATCATTCACCAAATGCCTTATTTTTTCTATTTTTTTACAAACCAATCTAAAATCTGAATTTACAACCTTTAAAAATGCATCCAGTTCTTCACTTAAGTTTAAAGTTCGCCATCTACTTTTAATTTTTATACTGTTAATCATTCCAGCAAAGCGTATCCAAAATATACAAAAATTATAAATGGGCATTAAAAATATATAGATTTTTTTGCTTTTATAATATTTTCTTATATTTTTATATTGTTTAAGATAACACTTTACATTTAAATAGAATAAAAAAGCCGACATAACATATAGTGCATATATTATGACCATAGATCCTCCCACAAGGTATATTGGATAATTCATAAAAAACAAAAATATTATAGCAAAGTACCATATCATTCTTGGAAAAGCAAAGGTATGATCGTACATAAGCACTCTCACCATAAAATTCCCAAAAAAACCTAAGGAAGATTTCATTTTATCCTTAAAAAACATATGAGAAACTTCGATTTCTCCTCTTTGCCATCTCTGCCTTTGAGTATAGAGCTTGTTTAAATTGTCTATTGGGTCTACAAGAAATATTGAGTTATAAGAGAGATATACTTTTTGTTTAAGTAGCTTTCTAATTTGAAAAGTTATATGGGTATCCTCACAAACAGTTTTGCTATTATAAAGCTGAGTTTTTAAAATGGTTGACTTCCTAAAGGCTGAAAATGCACCAGACAGGGTATATATACTGTCAAGCTCCGATTGAAAATTTCTTCCTGCTAAAAAAGCTTGAGCATACTCAAAAAATTCGCACCTTCTTATATGTTTTAAAAATACTTCTTTCGTGTTTTCTATTGCCCTTATATTGCTTAAGACCACTCCTGTCATGCAGTGAATATTAGCATTATTTTCAAATCTAACTATCATATTTTTTATTGCATCCTTATGGATTATTCCATCACTGTCCACATGAATTATATACTTCCCACTGCTATTAAAAAGAGCTGCATTTAAAGCTTTAGACTTTCCCTGTTTCGAATTCATATATCTCATAGAGAGGTCTTCGAATTCCTTTTGACACTGTGCAAAAACCTGAAAACTATTATCTTGACTCATATTATTTACTATGATTAGGTCTATAAGCTTTGTTGGATAGCTGCAATAATATAGAGATTCAATACATTCTTTTAAAGTATGCTCCGAATTATATACAGGTACTATTATGGTTATTTCAGGAAACGTGCCAACAAAATTCTTCTTATTCACACTGAAGTTTTTTTTATATAAAATAATAAATCCAAAAACCGCCGGTAAAATCTCCATTATAAAGGGTATTATAATCCACGCCATCCAAAACACAATTTCTCTTAAGCTTTTACTTAACAGTATACTCATAAGAAATATTACCTACCTTTTGTCTTTTTATCTGTGCTTTAGTAAATATATGAAAGTATAAAATAATAGAAAGCACATAAAAAATAATTCTTCCAAATATAGTATGTGCAAAATAAAACATACTATCTCCATAAAAATGAACTATGCTGCATATTATAAAAATTCTTAATATATTAGCAAAAAATATCCAAAGGAAGCCTGTTATACTGTACATTATTTTCTCTAGAACGTTGTATAGTGGAAAAAACCACAAAAGAGATAAATACGCAAAAACCTCTATAATTCCAGAGCACTCATAATCAATGTACATGGAGATATTGGAATTAAGTGAGGATATAAATATAAATCCATAATCCGGAAAGGATTTAAAATATCCAGTAACCCCTCCTAAAATCCCTGAAACTGTAGTTATCCAAAGAGTTAAAATATCTACCCCTTCCTTTTGAAATGTTATAAGAATAAAAAAGAATAGAAAAACAGATCCTATCAAGAACTTAAAAAAATAGAGCTTTGCACGTGTTAAAACAGATATAATATAGAGCCATAAAATAAAAAGAATAGTGATTATAACTTTCATAGCCTTCCTCTTATTTTCACAAAGGTAGCAGCTATAGCTATTACTGAACATAGTGCAATTCCTAAATAAGGTCCTGTACTTCCTATTTCGAAGGTAATGTACTTTTCTCCTAGATCAGGTATTTTAAGACTAACATTTTCAATACCCACTGCTCCCTCTTTTTTAAATTCTGTTAAAGGTATTTTAAATTCCGCTTCATCACTAGTTTTTCCATCACTGTTACTTCCACGGACAACATACCCATCTTGTGATACTGCCTTGTACCCTCCATCCATATCATAGACCGTTATTCTTCCAACTTTAGGAGTGTCCGGAACAATCTGAAGATGCTTATCTACATTACTACTCCCATTAAAATGACATTCTACAACATAGTTTTGTAATCTCTGTCCTCCCTTTGTTGCCATTTTTATATACATATATAAGTAATTATCATCTGTAATTTCCTTAACTTGATGAACTTGTTCTGGAACAACACTACCATATCTCAAATAAATTATTGGTTTATCATTCCAATCATCAAAATATCCGTCTAAACTTATTGGTGTTGCCGCAGCACTTACACTTACAGGCAGCAAAATTATAGCTGTTATAAATACACAAAAGAAACTTTTAAGTATTTTTTTCAATACCTTCACCCTTCCCCTTAAATACAAAGCTAATCAATATAATAAATCCAATTATCCCCATAAGCGATACCGCTATTCCCTTCCTTAAATATGGATAATCTATTAAAATATTTGTTACACCCTTTTTATCTACATTTAAAAGATTTTGATCTTTATATATTTTTTTATCTCCTTTATAGGCATCTAAATATGCTAAAGTTGTATTAACATTATTTTTAGGTGAATTTATCCTTATTGAATTTTTACCATAGCTTATATCTATAGGTACGATTTCTCTTTTAGGCGTATTTAAAAAACTTTTTCCTATTATTCTACTCATTATGTCAATGGATTTATGGTCTTCATTTGTCATTCCATTGAACAATAAATTAAAACCCAGAAAATACACATTTTTATTTTTTTTAGTTCCCGTACCCAAAAAAGCAAGCTTCTTATCTTTTACCCATGAAAAGCCTTGAATTTCAGGAAGCTTTTCAAGATAAACTGTATTCCATTTTTTATATTCTTCTTTAAATACAACTTTTTCCTCATATTTTTCTTTATCAAAAAATAAATTAGGCATTCTATTATTAAAGGTTATTGGCTCTGAGGTTACTCCCAAAAATATCATTCTATTTGTAATATTATCAGCTGGTATTCTGTTCATATCTATAATTACTTTAACGCCATTTTCACTTAACTTAGTTATCATTTTCTCAGCTTCAGCTCTAAGGTTATAAGAAAATCCCGATAAATAAATAACTTTATATTTCATAAGCTCCTTTAATGAGTAGTCTTCAATATTATCAGAACTTCCTTTTCTAAAGTCTGGATATAAAAGTGGCAAACTTTCTGATGATTTTCCTATACAAAGCCCCTCGTATTCCGTAATAACGCCAAAGGCTTTAGGTGTATTTAAGTGAAATATATAACTGTCATCATTTTGAAAATAAAGTTTGTAACCAAGAAGTCCTGCTGCATATACTATATCTTTAAAATTATCCTTACCCTTCTTAAGTACAGATTTTCTTAACACTACAGTATCACAGCCCATTTCCATTGATCTGTCAAACATATATTTGTAATATCCATTTTCCATAGCTGTATTTAGTAAAACAATATTATTTGCAGTTGCTGCTCCCTGCCATGCCCATCCATAAGAATAAGTCGATTTATTTTCTCCATTACAAATATAGTATGAAGCATAGGATGCGAAGGTACTATCATCTAAAAGAGAAATTCTTTGCTGTGTTATGTCTTTAGCTTTTGAAAGTACTTTTTCACTATCTAGATTTCTTCCCTCTGGGTATAGCGAAAATCTAAAGGACAACATACTATCAGCTATTATAATAATAATTACTGTTATTTTTATATATTTCTTTAAACTTTTCCAATTCAAAAAACTTATTATAAAAAGTGCATAGGCTATTGGTGCAAATCTTATCATCCAAAATAGTTGATTCAAGGGAAGTTTTGATACTATAGGTAAAAATGCTGTAGTACTGGCTAAAAGAATAATTACTGAGGTTATAAAACCAGGCAAGCTTTTCTTTTTAGAAAGCACTATACCAAACAAAGCCACCAAAAATATAGATAGGCCATAATAGAACATGCCATTTTTCCCATCAGGTGTAAGCCTTATAAATGGATTTAATGCTACTGCAAATTTAGCACTAAAAAACTTCATAACTTCGCTTGTAGCATCACTATTCATAGAAGTAAGACCACCTTTAAGCGCTGGGTAAAGCCACACTCCACAAATTGCAATTCCCATAAACATTGCAATTATACATTGAATAGGTTTTAAGATTTTCTTGAATATAATGGAATAAATGAATAGAAACATAAATGACGCTACGCCTACCATTGCTGATATCATAAGATGTGTGAAAGTAATAAGCGTCATAAATAATGTCATAGGTAGTATTGACCACTTCTTGTCATACTCTACAAAGTCCCACAAGAAGTAAAATAGATAAGGCAATAATACTGTTATTACTGCTCTTGGAATATTTCCCTCATAAAAAAGCACCTTTAAGTTCTCCGGAAGAAAAAACCATAGTATTCCCAGAACAAGTGCAGTAAATACACATTTTTCTCTTATACCCCAGATAAGCCACCCCAAGGCTCCAATCAAAAATAACAAAATAATAAAAATAAGATAAGCATTTAAAGTATTTCCTGACATTAAAAATTCACAAACTGAAAATACATAATATGATAGTGGCGCCCAATACCTAAAAGGCTGAACTCCATTGTACCAATACTTTGTAAATAACGGATATAGATTTCCCTGTCTTAAATTTTTGTATAGAAACTCTCCCTTAAATATATGACCATAAGTATCTATACCCCAGGGATATCCTCCTACGTTCCATAAATAATATAGAAGCGCTACTGCTGAAAAAATAATACAAATTACTGAAATAACTACTCTCTTCTTCACTGAATATTTTTTAGTTATATCATTATTTACTTTTCTATGTGCCCTTACTTCTTCTATTTCTATTTCTTTTTCTCTTACTTCCTCTTCTACTACTTTTTCTTCTCTTTCATGTTCTTTAAATCCTTTAATTAACTCCTCTGTACACAAGGTAAGAATTCCATCTAATATAACTTTTTTTACTTTGTTTTCATGTCTTTTCTTGTCTTTTTTACTATATGAATTTACAACATAAACTCTAGAAGGAGTCTCACTTATTTCTAATTTAATAAGCTGAACTTTTTTCTTATCAAATACTTTTGTAAACTCCTCAAATAAAACATTTCCTATATTCTCTAGAGTAGGCTCTATTTTATTAAAAGGTTCTACTTTATTAAGCTCTTTTTCTTCATATCTTTTTAAGTAATCTTCAACTACTCTCTCCATCTTGTTATATAGTAAAAACGTATCGTAATACACTTTAACCCTAAGAGAAATTATAAAAGTATGCGCATGTACTGTTCCTCTTTTATTATTAATTAAAACACTATGGGAGGCATTTAATTTAAATTTATATATATATCCTTCAAACTCCACTAAAACCTCCTTTAAACATTTATGAATTTTAATTACATATTAACATTATTTTTCAAATTATTCAATCTTAACCCGTCACTATTTTTCATATGATTCTCATTATTTTTCACAGTATTACTTTATTATTATACTTTTTTCAATTTAATGTGGTAAAATAAATTATGTCTTACCCCGCATACAATAAGGAAAATACTTACATTGCATATTAAAAAAACTTTACTTTTTAAAATTTTTTACGAATTACAATGTATAAGCATTTTTACATTATATAAGGAGTAAAATACTAACATTAATATATTCTATTCAAAACAATAAGGAGTTTACGCATGAGACATATTTTCAACATTTTAAAAATATACAAACGTGATCTTAAAAGTATTATAAAAAATCCCATTGCCTTACTAATAATAACTGGTATATGTATTCTTCCTTCACTATACGCTTGGATAAATATAAAGGCTTGTTGGAATCCTTATGAACATACTAGCACTATACCAGTTGCAGTAGTCAATAATGATAAAGGCACTCCCTTTAGAGGCAAAAATTTAAATATGGGAAATCAAATTGTAGAAAGCTTGAAAAAGAATCATAAAATAGGTTGGGTTTTTGTAAATTCAGCTGATGCAAATATGGGAATTGTAGATGGAAGCTATACTGCCATGATTGAGATTCCAAGTAATTTTTCTTCAAGATTTACAAGTATTCTTGATAGCTCTCCAAAAAAGCCTGAAATTATATATAAGGTAAATACAAAAGAGAATCCTGTAGCAGGAAAAATAACTGGAGTTGCCAAGGATACTCTAAGCAATGAAATAACTACAGAATTTATAGCTACTGTCAACAAAACTATATTCTCTTCTCTTAACAAGGTTGGTGGAGAGGCAGAGAAAAACAAGAGCAATATTCTAAAATTAAAAAACAATATAGTAAATGTAAATACAAATATGGATTTTATATTATCTGCACTTAGCAGTATAAATAATAATTCCTCTAACTTGAGCTCTTTTTTAACCCAAATAAAATCTACAATACCAAGCGTTCAAAACAGCCTCGGTATTATTTCAAATACTAACACTCAAAACAAAAATATGCTTAAGCAGACTCAAAGCACTTTAAATAGTTCTCTTGACAATGTAGCTCTTAATTTAAATGGTGCTGAAGCTTCAACTTACAGAGTAAAAACCTTAGCTGATTCACTGAACACAAAATTTACAAGTTATAATTCATCTGAAATTTATTCTAATATATCGAAAGCTAATTCTGAGCTGGAAAATCTAAATAACTCCATAAGTTCAATTATAGATTTTCTTCAAAAAATGAATGAAACAGCTAGCAACAAATCTCTGTCCGATATGTTAGTTCAATTAAAAGACACTCAAACTTCAATTGCAACTGAAAAATCAAATTTAGACAGTCTTCAGAAAAAACTTCTTAATAGTAACGACTTAGACAGTAGCTTGGTTTCTTCTATAACTAATTTAGCTAATAATATAAATACTCAGATGATAAATTCTAACAAACAATACTCAACTAGTGTACGTGGTCCTTTAAATTCTATAGCAAATAATTTAATTTCTAGTACAGATGATGCTTCCTCTATGCTTGGTACTGCACATGATTTGAACAATCAAATAAATAATCTTTTAAAAACCTCAATAGATGGCAGTAATCTATCCTCTAAGGTTTCTTTAGATTTAAAAAATAGACTAGTACAGTTTAAGGATATAATTTCACTTTTAAGCGATAAATTGCAAGAAACTAACAACGATGACCTCGTACAAATTATAAGTATTCTGCAGAGTAATCCAAATTTTATGGGTAATTTTATATCAACACCCTTTAGTATAAAAGATGAATCCATATACAGCATACCAAATTATGGTTCCGGTATGGCTCCTGTTTATACTGTACTTGCAATTTGGGTTGGATGTTTACTTTTGGTATCCCTGTTAAAAACAAAAGTACCACACTTTGAGGGCTACGAAGAATTGACCTTAAGAGAAAAACACTTTGGAAAGATGTTAACCTTTATGACTCTAAGCTTAATACAAGCCTTTATAGTATCTGTCGGTGACCTAGTACTTTTAAATGTTTATACTGTAAATGCCGCTTTACTAATTGCTTTTTCATTAGTATCAGGACTTACTTTCTGCATTATAGTATTCACCTTAGTTTCAGTCCTTGGAAACATAGGCAAGGCAGTAAGTATTGTATTTTTAATAGTTCAAATCGCAGGTAGCGGTTCTACTTATCCTATACAGGTAGATCCTTTAATCTTTAGAATCATGCAACCTCTATTTCCATTTACCTACAGCGTTGGTGGCTTTAGAGAGGCCATTGCCGGTCCTTTAATTAGCCGTGTAATGCTTGATTTTATAGCTTTAATCTTAATATCAATTTTCTTTCTTTTATTTGGTTTCTTCTTTAAACGTCCTCTTAATAGGATAGTTTCAAAGTTTGAATCAGGCTTTAAAAAATCAGGTATAGGTGAATAACTTTAGGAGGGGATTACATGAAAAAAATTTTCAGAGTATTTTTAAGAGACTTAAAGAGCATTAGAAAAAGCCCTTCTGCTATTATAATGGTTTTAGGCTTATGTTTTTTACCTTCTTTGTATGCGTGGATAAACATAAAAGCATGTTGGGATCCTTATGCCAATACGGGAAATATCCCTGTTGCCGTTGTAAATGAAGATCAAGGCGCAATTTTTAACAATAAAAAAATAAATGCAGGTAATGAAATTGTAGCTGAATTAAAAAAGAATAAATCCATAGATTGGACATTTGTAGATGAATGGCAGGGAAATTATGGTTTAAATGAAGGAAAGTATTATGCCCTTTTAGACATACCAAGCAATTTTTCAAGTGGTCTTGTAAGCCTAACAACTCCAACCCCAGAAAAACCTGCTATTGTTTACAGGGGAAATGAGAAGCTCAATGCCATAGCTTCAAAAATAACTAACACTGCTAAGGATCATTTAGCAGAGGAATTAAAGGTTAATTTTGTAAATACCGTTACAAAAGAAGCACTAAAGTTAATAAAATCTAATAGTAACACTCTTAATAAGTCAAATATTGTAGCACTTAAAGAGACTCTAAATGAGGCCACTAAAAATCTTGGTGATACTCAAAATCAGATACAAAATGCAAACAAAAGTGCAGAAAATATAAGTGCCTATTTATCTAGGCTTCAAACAAATTTGCCTAAAATAACAGATCAAATAACTAAGCTTCAAAATGCTGCTGAGAGCAGTAAGGATTTAATATCACAGACAAAGCAGACTTTAACTACTTCCTCTAATAACTTAAATAATGATATGGTAGATGTTCAAGCTAAAAATGGTCAGTTTCAAGCTCTGCTTAGTCAGTTAAAAAATTCGGATGGTTCAACTTCAGATTTAGATAATATAGTAAATCAATTGATTAATATAAATAGTTCCATGAACTCCATTTTAAAATCGGATTTAGATTACCTTCAATCTATTATAAAGACTAATCCAAATCCCAATATAAATTCACTAATAAATAGTTTTCAGGGATTAGATTCTTCTGTTAATAATGCTTCTACTTCTTTAAACCAGCTAAAAACTTCTGTTGATTCAGGTGCACCAAAGGATACAATAAATGGTGAGATTGATGCATTGTCTAATTTGACAAATCAGCTTTCACTTAGCATGTTAAATTCATCAAACAGCCTTTACTCTACAGTATTGCCTGTTTTAAATAACATAGGTGATAATTTAAATAATAACTTGACTGACATAAGCGGTGTTTTAGAGAGTACGAAAGTTGTAGTTCCAGAACTTAATGCCTTAGCAAACTATGGTATAGCAAGTAGTCAGCTTTCTGTAAATCAAGCAAATGAGTTAAACAATAAACTTTCATCCCTATCTTTAGACTTAAACAATATAAACAACAAAATGAATTCTTTAAGTGATGATGATATAAATAGTCTAACTAAGCTTTTGTCCATGAACACAGATGAACTTGCAAGCTTTATCTCCTCACCGCTTATAACAAAAGAAGTTGATGTATACGGTCAGGGAGTATTTGGTGTTGGTTTAACACCTTTTTATTCTGTACTTGCAATTTGGGTTGGAGTTCTACTGTTGTCCTCATTACTTACAACAGAATTTAAAAACTCAACCCAAAAGGATCGCCTAAATATTTGGCAAAAACATTTTGGTAAGATGCTTCTATTTTTAATATTATCACTTATTCAAAGTACGATTATAGTCCTTGGAGATGTATATTTACTTGGTGTAAATCCACAAAATATGCTTATGCTTCTAATCTTTGGATGGATATGCTCAGTTACCTTCACATTTATTATATTTACCTTAGTTGCTATCTTTGGTAATGTAGGTAAAGCTATCGCAGTTGTAATAATGGTATTTCAAATTGCAGGAGCTGGAGGTATATATCCAATACAAACAAATCCTAAAATTTTTGGAATGCTTGAACCTCTTTGGCCTTTTACTTACGGAATAAACGGTTTTAGAGAAGCTATTTCTGGTCCAATATGGAGTACTGTTTATAAAAATATTTTAGCTTTAGGCTGTTTTGTTGTATTTTTCTTCTGTATGACGGTTTTAAAGAAACCTTTCCATAAGCTAACAAAAACTATGGAACATAAATTTAAAGAATCTGGATTGTAAAATATGAAGGACACTGGCTCAAACCCAGTGTCCTATTAATTGCTGTTAGTTTCCTAAATTAAAATACTACTTAAATACTTATTATTATAAATGAAATATAACTTATACCTAAATCTTAACAAAAAAACTTGACTAGTATTCTAATATATGATATATTATTACATGTTGATGCGCCGAAGTGGTGGAATTGGCAGACGCAACGGACTCAAAATCCGTCGGTAGTGATACCATGCGGGTTCGACTCCCGCCTCCGGCACTAAGAATTTTCAAGGCTTTAGAGAGTATTATTAATTTAATGCTCTCTTTTATTTTTATTAATTTGTCATCACATTGTCATCAAATTAAATACTATATATTAAAGCTCTTAAATATCTATAGATATTTAAACAGCTCTAGTGGGTAGCAAATAAATTTTGCTACCCTTATTTTATTTAGAGGAATATTGAACTTTATGTAGAAATTAACTTTATTACATAATTTTTAGGAGGTTATATTATGGCGTTTAAAGAGGATTTACAAAAATTATCAATACAAATTAATGAAAGAAAAGTACATATAACTAATGAGGAAATGACAAAACAAGCTCTTATTATTCCACTCTTACAAGTACTTGGATTCGACGTATTCAACCCATTAGAAATACGTCCTGAATATGTAGCTGATTTCGGAAAGAAAAAAGGAGAAAAAGTCGACTATGCTCTTTTTAAAGATAATGTTCCCATCGCATTTTTAGAAGCCAAGTCAATTGATGAAGATTTGTCTAATCACGACGCTCAACTTTCAAGATACTTTAATGCAGTCCCAGAAGTTAAAATTGGTATATTAACCAATGGAATACATTATAAATTTTTCACAGATTTAACTGCTGATAATATTATGGATGACGAACCATTTTTAGTTTTTGATATAACCAATATGAGTGATTCTGACATTGAGAATGTATCAAAGTTTAAAAAAGAATCTTTTGATACAGATTATTTAGTTAAATATGCAGAAGAGCTTGTATACACTTCTGCATTAAATGATACTCTAAAAGACCTATTCAAAAATCCAAGTGATGAATTTGTAAGATTTTTGATAAAAGATTTTAGTAATATACGTGTAACCAATAATGTATTGGAAAGATTCAGACCAATAGTAAAAAAAGCAATTTCAAATGCTGTATTAGATATTGTTAGTAAAGGCCTACTTCAACAAGAAGCTGCTGCAATAAATGATGATTCTAAAATTATTGATGTCCAAAATTCTAGTGATGAATCTAAAAATAACACATTATCTCGTGAACGTCAAAAAAAAGAAATTATAACCACTAAGGAAGAATTAGAAACATTTGATATTGTAAAATCTATTCTTAAGAATGCAAATAAAAATTTAGATAATATTAATTATAAAGACACCACAAGTTATTTCTCTATTTTTAACAAAAATTCAACCAAATGGTTTATACGAATTCAATTAGATATGGCAAATAAAAACATACTAACTAAATTACCTATCGAAAAAGCTCAGGAACTTGCAGAAGATTTTAAAATAGAACAAGCACCTAAAGGTATAGGTGAATCAAGAATTTATATAAATTCACATTTAGATATAAAAAAACTTGATAAACTAATTATATCTTGCTTCGAGGAATTAGAATAAAATATTAATTCTTTAGGTTTATGTTTTTATTGTATAAAATTATTTTTAGTGTCAATAATTTTAATAGATAACTTAATAGAGTCCCCTCCCCTCTCGTTGAGACAAGCTAATTTCTTAATATTTCCAAAGAAATATTCGGTAGGGTAGGGACTTTATGTATAAATTAACTTAACTTGGAAATAATAAAATAGGTAGAAAAAAAATAAATACTCTTCTTAATTAAATATGTATAGTAAAAAGGACTTAGAAATTAATCTAAGCCTTTTTTCGTTATACTTTAATATTCAAATTCAACCAGATCCTCAATCTTACAGTTTAAAATACTGCATAAAAACATAAGATTCTTAAGTGTTATACTGCAAAACTTTCTCTTATCCCGATAATTTATTAACGTAGTCCTACTTATTCCAGTACGCTTTGACAGTTCTGTATCTGTACGTATTCCTGCCTTTGCTTTGCATACATCCAAATTTATATGTTTAATTTTCATTTCATCACCCACCTAATATAATATATTAAATTGGGCTTAACATTATGATAAGTGAATTAAACATATTGTCTAATTCACTTATCAAATGTTTTTATTTCCCCTTTTCATTCTTAAATATAACTCCTACTCCCGACAATCCAAAAACTACAGATATAATTATAAAAATCATCATAGTTCTTCCTTGCAATTTTGATGCTATAATCGCTGCTACAATACTTATTATAATAAAGACTACACCTAATATTTTCATTTCAATATCTCCTGAAATTAGTTTTATTGTTGTTTAATATGTGTACATATTACAAAAATATTTCTTTAACAAAATACTATCAAATTCATATATTATAATTGAAGATATTTTTCATCCTGAATTTTCATTTCTAATTTTTACTAATTAACACACTTTACAAAAATAACAAATTCCTTAGTGTGCATACTATTTATTTTTTAACACATATTAATTAAGTAGTAAGAATCAGATCTCCAAATATAGTCAGTTCAAATAAAAGCTCCTCATGAATAGGGGCTTTTATTTTTATAAATATTTTTCTATTTTAAAACAAAAGCACCCATAATAGGTGCTTTTCAGTAATCTACTTATATTTATAATCGAGGGATTTGACACGTGCTGAAAACTATAACTTAATAATGAGCAAGTCAGTTGCATACATATTATAAACCTAATACGAATATATTATACGCTATATTAAAATTCATTTCTTATATATTTAGAAAGGTAACCCAAAACAATCAGGTTACCTTTTATATAAAAAATTCAAAAATAAAGGAAGGTTTTTATAAACACTTATATTATACATCTAATACATTTTTATGTAAAATTACATTTATTTATAATTAATAACAAATACAGTAATTTTTCAACTATTAAATCGTATTCGTAATTCAAGTATTTTACATTTAATCGTCGTAGATTGTTTTATTTGGAAAATTACAATAAAATCCAGTTAAATACATGATTTAACATTTATTTTAATAAGTTGTACACTTTATTTGTATTAAAAATACATTTAATCAAATTTAAGGGGGATTCAAAAATGAAAAACTTAAAATTAAAAGCTTTATCTTTAGGAATTGTTTCTACTGTCTTAATTTCTTCTAGTGCTTTTGCTGCTACACCAGCAGTTATACAAAATCATCCTGCTAACAATTCTTTGAATACTATCAAAAATAATTCAAATACGCCATATGTCTCATCATATAATATTATAGGGTATAATGATGATGTGCATTTTAATCCTAAAACGGACTCGCCATATAAAATGAATTCTGTGCATACAGATGGCACACCAAATGACGTTTTTTATTGGGCAAAAGATTCAAGTGCTACTGTATATATAGAAACTTTAACTGTTGGTTATGGTGCTGGTAATCCATATAACACTGTTGATAATTCTTACGATTCTCCAGAGACAGTATATTCTACCTTTGACACTAATCGATCTTATAATCTATTAAGGTTTATTAATATTACACAAGGATATCACACAATAAAAAGTGCACTTGTTAATAATGCCTTTGATGCTCCTATTAAAAGCTTCATTCCTTCAATAAATATAAGAGTATCTAAATTATCAGCTTATGCCTTAAATGGTACAGTACCTAAAAACGTTGAACTTACATTTAAAATGCCTAAAAAAGTAGATCCAAATGTTAATCTCTATGACTATGTTGGAGTTTGTGAAACTAATACTAGTACACCAATAATGACATTAATTACATTAGCGCCAGATGGTCAAACTATAATAGTAGATTCTTCAACTCGTGTATATTCATCAAATACTGATTACATGCTTGAAATTAATCCTGGTATAAAATTCACAGATGGTACTGAATCATTAGAATCAACTCTTCTTGAGTTTGTAACAAATGACACTATCCAACAACCCGCAGCTAATTCATTTATGAATTCAAAAAAATATTCTTCATCATCAATTAACATCAATAGTAAAAATCCTCTATCTACCAAAAACATACGAACAAATTCAAATATTAGTTTAGATAATGCAACAAAATATTTTGATAATTTCAAACAAAAACATCACTCAAAATAGATACACTTTAGTAAAGATACCACCATATTATTTAATTTATGGTGGCTCTTTTATATTATTTTACAGTAATTAACACTGTGTTGAAGTTATTATTTTTGCATTATTAATTTATAAAACTGTGGCTTTTATCATATTATAAATTTCTTAGTCTGTAAGTCCTGTTTCTTCTATTAATTCCAACACTTTGTTATTCTTTAGAATTCCATCCCAGTTAAATTCTTTTCCTATCTGCTCAACGGCAACCATAGCCTATTGTAGCCAAACCACATCCTTATTATATTGTTCAATGCCCATACTTTGATTTAATTGCCTTATTGAAACCTCTAAAATAGTTTCTATAACAGCACCTGGCCATAACATTACTATTTGATTTATAACTATTATAACTAGTTCTTTCATCTCTCATTCCTTCAAAATTTCATTGTACCTAAAAAACACCATAGCTTCCCCTTATCCTAACAATTTTCATTCAATAATTTTTTCCAAGTAACAGTTCCCACAACTCTATACTGAATGTATCATGCCTTTTTGCTTTAAGTAGTCCTCAAACTGCCTTACATTATAGCTTATTTTATCATTACTTTGTCTAAATAAATTCAGGCATTCATGAGCACTGATTAGAAGATAATTTGATTAATTTCAAATTGTCCTCTAATTTGTTTTTTGAGTCAACATATTGAATAATATATAATAAAATTCTTAATGATAACAAATTAATTTTTGTTGTCCATATTTTATTTAAAGAAATATTTAAAATCAATTCTTTCATATCAAGCCAAACAATTTATAGTTATGTTTTAGACAAAATAAAAAGCCCTATTTTTAATACTTTAAATATTTGTACGTCTCTTTTTAATATGGTAATATTTTGTTAAAAGGAGGAATCAATATGCATAATCATACTTATTTACAAGAACGTATTGATAAATTATCAATGCTATATATGGAACATCATTATGATATTAAATCAATGCCAATTGACGAATTCGTAAAGACATTTGATAAAATTTCCAATGAAATAATCAATTTTCTTAACTATTCTAAATAATTGTTATTGCCCTATTGTAATTGATATTTTATTGAGTATCTTTTGCTGAACTAACGGCCATGCCGTTTAATAATTTAACTATTAGTTCAGCAAAAGATATCTCTTTACTATTGAATAAAAGCAAAACACCGTAAAATTCATTTCTGAATATTACGATGTTAAAAATTCTTGTTTATTTATACAAAAAAATATTACATTAAGTTAAAGTTTGAAATGCTTTAGCAACTTTCATCGCAAAATGTAAAGGTGGCTCTACTGACTCAAAATGAATATACATAATTCTTGGATTATCAAATAACCAATGATTATGCACTGCGGTTACAATTATACCTTGCCTTTGGAGTATAGAAGAAAATCTATATATTTCCCTAGGGAGAATTACAGTTTCCCCCAAATTTAATGTATTACCCTGCTGATCCATATCCTCATAAGAGAACATAGCTGCCAAAGTTAACCCAGAAGTGCTAGTCCTCCCTAAAATATTTATCTTTAAATTATCTCTTAAGCGTATAACAGAACATGAGCCATCTTTTGAGTCCATAATATTGCTATTAAGTATCTGAGCAAATTGTCTACAAAGATTATCTGCCATTAAAAACCTCCAGATAATACTAATTACATATTTATAATATGATAAGTTTACACACTTGTGATTTAATTTATATGAATTACAACATTTCTTATATAATAAAAACAAAAGACCGATGAATTTCACTTCACCGATCTCTTAATATTGTATAAGTACTATTCTAAATATTAATTTGTAGCATCATTGTCAACTTTACTCTCTATTACATTTCTTATATTAGTTGGTACTGCTGAAAGGAAATTATAACCTGTCAAAGACTGAATAGTATTCACACTAACTCTGTAGCTAGTCCATGGTTTACTAGAACATGATTGATCATTTGGTATTACTACAGATATTACTCTAGTTGAATTTGTTATTCTGTTAACATCATTAGTTCCATTAGGTAAAACTACAATTATCTTCCATGTCTTTGCTGGTACCACAACACCATTTCCTACGGTAGTCATATATCCATGAGAGCCAGTTCCTCCCATTCCATAGCCTCCATCCATAATATATAACTCATTACCCCCTGACACAAGTGTACGCTCATATTCTTCTAACTTTTCCCAAGTAATTTCATTATTATTTGGAGCTTGAGGAATCATGTTATCCATAAAAAATGTTGCCTGATTGTCGGAAATTGAATTCGTACGATCCCCTGAAGGGCACATATGTCCTCTATCAAATCCAGTACCTGAAAATTCACTTGCTGTAACCTCATACCATCCTAATGGCAATGTAGTATCTGGTCTAAAATCATCTTGACGACGGACACTTCCAAGATTAGATGAATCTAAATGCCAGCTTGTCCAATTAGGTTCGTGTTTACTATTATTATATGAGAAATCATATTGAGGTTTAGCCATCAAATAGTTATTAGAATTTGATATATCGCTAGTGGCTCCACTTGGATTACCTAATAACATATTATCATTATCCTTGCCAGTATTATTGTTGTTATTATTATTGTTATTATTTCCCCCATTGCCTTGTGATGAAGAGTTTTGTGGATTTATATTACTTGTTATATAAAAATCTTCTGAATTATTGTCAGTGTCCCAACCATTACCTTGACCTTGAATTTCTGTTCCATTATCATCTTTACGCTCTGCACATGTGGTATTAGAAAGTGCACCTACTGAAGAAGTTTCTGATTCATCCGCAGAACCATACCCCACAAAATCCACAACATTTGAATCTTCAGGGCCTGATACTGATGTTGTATCTTTCGCTAATGCAACCTTTCCATTAGTTGCACTTAGGTTTATATCTCCTGTTGCATCTGCATTAGGCAAATCTACAGTTCCACTGCCACCACTTGCTTCTTTAATTAAAAAATATTTATGAGCATCGATGCTGCCTGATAAATTTGTAATATTATTGAATGAACCTGAAGTAGAAGCATACTGAACTGACCAGCCTGACAAATCTACTGTTGAGCTAGTGGGATTATAGATTTCAATAAAATCATTTTTGTAGGATGAACCACTGTTACCACCACCACCATAAATTTCACTTATAACAAGGTGTGATGAAGCAGCATAAGTTCTAACATTACTAGATAATCCTTGTATAGCACTAGAGAACACAGAACATGCAAGTAATAATATTGCAATCTTTTTTTTCATTTTTTACTCCCCTTAATAAATTTTATATTTTTTAAATAATTCTAATAAACAAACTAATATCATTTTTTTCATAGTATTAAGCTATAATTATTTCAAATAAAAACAGCGTACATAAACTTATATAAATTTCATTACTACTTGTTTACAATATTCATTCGTTTACAGTATTTATTTACAACTATAGCAGTTTATTGTTACAAATTGATTATTAATACGTTAATTAGACGTTAATTGGATTATTAATTAAATATGCTAATTTTAAAGCAGAACCAATACCATTTATAATTAATTATTGTAAATTTTAGTTTTTTAAGTAATTATAACTTATAATTTAATATATTTCAAGGGTTAAAAATGCGAATATTGTTTAATCTTGCCATATTAATTTGCACATTTCGTAATTTGCATAACTATAAAAGGGGCTGTTGCAAAACTAAAAAATAGTTTTGCAATAGCTCCTTTGTTGTATATAAAAAATGTGAGTTCCGAAGAACTCACATTGATTGTATAATTAAATTATGAACGTAACTAAATTATACACAAAAAATTATAATCAATTTAATGATAATTTGCAACTTATATTACCATTAAATTTAGAAAACTTAATACCAGAAGATGATTCGGTTCGTTTGCTAAGCTATTTGTTGGAGGGATTAAATTATAAAAAATTGTACAAGGCGTATTCTTCCATAGGAAGAAAATCAGCAGTTGAACCCAAAATCATGTTCAAAATAATATCTTATGCTTATTCTCAAAATATTTATTCAAGTAGAAAGATAGAAAAAGCATGCAAAAGAGATATAAATTTCAAATGGCTACTTCAAGGCTTTAAAGCACCTGATCACGCTACTATAAGTAGATTTCGAAAAAAATATCTTTCAAATGAAGTGATTGAAGATTTATTTTATCAACAAGTTAACTATTTAGCTAAAGAAAAAGAATTATTATTTGAAAATGTATTTATCGATGGTACTAAAATTGAGGCAAATGCCAACCGATATACTTTTGTTTGGAAGAAAGCTATTTATAAAAATGAAGGTAAGATGTTTGATAAAATTATTGCTCTTGTTAAAACCATTAATCTTGAAAGATTAATGAAATTCACTATTGAGAGAGAAACTTTGATTGATGATATAAACAAAATTCTTCAATGGCTTTTATTTGAAAAAGAAAAAAGAAATATAGAGTTTGTTCATGGAATCGGTAAAAGAAAAACTGCAATTCAAAAGTGGATAGAACAACTATCACAATATAAAGAAAGACAAGAAAAATATAATTTAAGTAAGAAAATATTTTCAAAAAGAAATAGCTATTCTAAAACTGATACTGATGCAACTTTCATGCATATGAAAGATGATCATATGAGAAATGGTCAATTAAAACCTGCCTATAATGTACAAATAGCAGTTGATAGTGAATATGTAACTGGTGTTGGAGTATTTGATGATAGAAATGATATAGCAACATTAATACCAATGATTACTAATATGCAAGAAAAAATTGGTCATAAATATACTAATGTGATTGCAGATTCTGGTTACGAAAGTGAAGAAAACTATTTGTTTTTAGAGTCTAATAATCAAATACCATATATAAAACCTCAAACTTATGAGAAATGGAAAAAAAGAAGTTTTAAAAACGACATCAGTAAGCGTGAAAATATGAAATATGATGTTAAAACAGATACATATATTTGTCATAATAATAGAAAATTATTCCCATCATATATTATTCATAAAAAATCTGCAAGTGGGTATACGTCTGAGGTTACTGTTTATGAATGTGAAAATTGCGATAACTGCACTTTGAAATCAAAGTGCACAAAAGCAAAGAATAACCGAAAAATGCAGGTTTCAAAGACTTTTATTAAAAAGCGTCAAATTTCATACAACAATATCAAAACTGAATTGGGAACTAAATTGAGAATGAACAGATCTATTCAAGTTGAAGGTGCGTTTGGAATTTTAAAAAGCGACTATGAATTCAAAAGATTTTTAACACGTGGAAAAAATAGTGTAAAAACTGAATTTATTTTGCTTTGTTTTGGATATAACATTAACAAATTACATTTAAAAATCCAAAATGAAAGAACTCAAAAGTATCTTCACGAATTAAAAACTATTTCCTAATTATGGAATAATATAGTTAGGTTTATTTTAGTGCGTCAAAATCTCATGGAAATTCAAATAATTAATATAGTATTTAAAATATTAGGCAATTTTATAGCTTAAACAAAAAAAGAGCATCGCTCATGATTAATTTTAATCATTTTGCGACACTCCCTTTTATAAGCTTATTTTTATATTCAAAAAAAATTCTGACCAATAAGTGATAAAAATGTATATACTATGCCAAATACAACACACACTGTTACAGACAACCATTTGGGATTAAAAATTTCTTTTTCTATAGCTAAGAATATTGATAAACTTAAAAAAGCAAAACCAATAACTCCGTATATAGCTTCAACTAATTCTGCATTATTTATAAATCCACAAGTAAGATAAGTATAAATGAATGTAAATACCAATCCTATTATTAATAATTCTGCATATCTTTTTCTCTTAAATTTCAATCCTGCTGCTATTCCAGTGATAACAACAAAAATTCCTACAATTATTATAAATATTTCTTCAATCATATTCTCCCCCCCAGTATAATACAAAATTATATTTACATTTTTGTCCCAATACCGTATAGTATAAATTTTACCATAAAATACCGTATTATACTTGAAATTATTCCATTTTTATAAAATAATATAATTATATACTAGAGGAGGTAATTCTATTGAATATTACAAAACATAAAAATACAATCTACGAAGTAATTTCAGCTTTATTAGCTTTAACTTCATCTACTATGTTAATTATAGAATTGTCATTTAATTTATCCGTTACAGTTGAATACATATTTGATATTATTGATAATATTATTTTAATCATTTTTGCAATAGACTATTTCTTAAGACTTTACCTTTCAAAAGATAAAAAGAAATTTTTTAAAGAGAATATAATAGATTTACTTTCTATCATTCCTTTTAATTCAATTTTTCAAGGCTTTAGAATACTCAAAATATCAAAATTATTAAAATTTGCAAAGCTGCTTAAATTTCTGAAATTATTTAGAGCTTTTTCTCTATTGTTAAGATTCAAAAAATATTCCAGAAGCTTTATTAAAACAAACAATTTTCAATATGCAATTTACACTACAATGTTTGTATTAATTACTGGAACAATAGGAATGCATTTTGCAGAAGGACTTTCCTTCGGAAATGCTCTTTGGTGGAGTTTTGTTACTATAACTACTGTTGGATATGGAGACATATCTCCTTCTACTACATTTGGACGAATACTTGCAAGTATACTTATGCTAGTTGGTATAGGCTTTTTAAGTATGCTTACAGGAACTATCTCCACCTTTTTCCTTACTAAAAAAACTGATACAAGCTATAGAAATGAGTTAATCGAAAATATAAAATGTAAGCTGGATAATTTTGATAAGTTGAATACTGAGGATATAGATGATATTTGCACTATACTAAAGGCTCTCAAAAAATAATTTTAAAATAAAAACTTTTCAGCTTTTCTAAGTAAATTCCATATATTGAGTTCTACATTTGATAACACTATTTCTGTAATATCTTCTTTGGGATAATATTTTATTGTATTAGATACTCCTGCATTACTTCCATCCTTTGTAATATAAATTATTTCACTTGTGTTAGCATCTAAAACAAACTCAAATCCAAAGCCCATATATTTAACACTGCCATCAATACGCTTCCTATGCATTTCTTTAGGTAACAGAATTTCATTTGTAAAAAGTGTACTTAATAATTTATTACTGATAACTGCCTTCATAAATTTATTTAAATCATAGACTGTTGAGTACGCTCCACCATCAGCTGCACCCTTTGGAGGATATGAATATATATTTTTTCTTAAGCCTATAGCATTTCCTTTATCATCTAGTTTTTTCGTATATCCTTCTGCAACATTTTCATTTATGTCATCCATCGAAAAAAAACCAGTGTCTTTCATACATGCTTTTTCAAATATATTTTTGTTAACATAGTTATAATAGCTACTTCCTGTGATTTTTTCTATAACTAAACCTAATAAAATATATGCACAATTATTATATCTACATCCTTTGCCGGGCTCAAAATTCATTGGTTTTTCAATAAATTGTGGAAGAAAATCTCTAAGTTTTCTTACTGAATAACACGGCTTTTCCTTCCAAATATCTTCATACTTTTCTCCTGCTTCTTCATCTGCATCATCACCAATTCCTGACGTATGTGTTAAAAGTTGATATATAGTTACTTCTTTAGAGATTGTGGTTTCACCTATGTCAATTATATCTAAAACTTTATCATTTAATGAAAGAAGTTTTTTTTCCACTAATTGAAATATACTTACAGCTGTAAAAAGCTTAGTTATAGAGGCTGTATCAAATCTAGTCAGCACATTGTTTTCTACATTGTGCCCTATATGAGAATATCCACATGCATAAGATAATATTTCTTTATCTCCCTCAGTTATTAGTACCGCACCTGAAAAACCACTTTCATCATGTCCTTTTTCAAATACCTGTTTGATTTTTTCATTCATCATATTCAATTCCCCCCAATTTATAACTTATTTTTGTAAAATCTTCATATAAATCGTACCAACTTCCATATCTTTTTTCAACATCCTCATATTTATAATTTTTAAAACTTCTATTATAATATATGTCTGTATTTGGTGATTCTCATTAATACTAAATGATTATTATTTTAACTATTGAACCTAAAATAATAAAGGCAGAAATCTCTCATCTTCTATAAGTGGGAGATTTCTGCCTCTTTTATTAAATTCACCATATTTGTTAATCTCATTAGTAAACTTTATTAAGTATAGTTCTTTCAATTGCAATTTGTTTAAGCATACTTCTTTTAATCTTTCCCGTAGAAGTTAAAGGGAATGTATCTATGAATTCTATATATTTAGGAAATTTATATTTTGATATTCTTCCAGATAGAAAGTTTAATACTTCTTCTTTTGTTAACATACAATATTTCTTTACTTTAATAAAAATAAATACCTCTTCACCAAGAGTTTCATCTGGAATACCTACAACTATTGCATTTTCAATTTTAGGATGCTTAATAAGATTAATTTCAATATCCATTGGAAATATATTTTCTCCACCTCTAACAATTACATCTTTTAATCTTCCTTTTATAGATAAATATCCATCATTATCTATAAATCCAATATCTCCAGTGCGCACCCAACCATCTATTATAGTTTCCCTTGTTGCCAAAGCATTATTATAATATCCTGTCATACAATAAGGGCTTTTTACATAAATTTCTCCTTTCTTATTTACTGGAATCCTTTCACCAGTTATTTGATCACATACTTTTACTTCAACATGTTTAACTGGTTTTCCAACCGTACTTAATTTAGGACTATTCTTATTATATATAATAGTTTGAGTTACCCCCAATGTTTCAGTTTGCCCAAATGTGTAGCATATCTCACGTATATGCATATTTTCCATTATACTTTTTATTAATGTTTGTGATGCAACTGCCCCTGTAATCATTCCCACTCTTAAACTTGATAAATCATATAAATCACATTTACTTAACAAATATTGATACATTGTAGGAACTCCATGAAAGCCTGTACATCTTTTGTTTTGGATTGTTTCAAGAACAACTGAAGTTTTAAAATTCTTAATTAAAACTACTGTACATCCAATTAAAAGACCAAGAAATGCTGTATAATTTCCACCCAATATATGATGTAAAGGTAATGCATCTAAAATCTTATCTTTTGAAGTATAACTATAATTTTCAGCATAAGAAAGCACACCATTTAAAATAGCACTATGAGAAAATATAGCTAATTTAGGTTTTCCTGTAGTACCTGATGTATTTATAATCATCGCTATATTATTTCCCAAAACACTATCTGTAACACTTAAAAATTCATCCTTTGATACCTTATTTTTATATTGAGGCATTATGTTATCTAAATTAAACAAGCTATCCATCTGTATAATTGTGTTGATATAGGTGAATTTATCAAAATTAATTTTCTCAATTGTATCTTCATTACTTGTAATTAATATTGTAGAATCAGATTTTTTTAACAAATAGTCTAGTTCTTCCTCTGTTGAAGCATAATTTAAACAAACTAATACTGCACCTATTTTTAATACTGCTAAAAATACTATCATCCATTCTGGTGAATTGTATGAAAATAAAGCAACATGATCACCTTTTTTTATTGAGATAGATATTAGATTGTAGGCTACCATATCTACTTTTATCTTAAGTTCTTCATATGTATAATGTCTTTCATCATCTACATATATTAAAGCTTCCTTATTTTTGAATTTATCAAAAGCATTATCAATATAGGATCCAATAGAATCACTAATTATATTCATTTTTAACCTCCATTAATTCAAGTTTAGTTTTTTAACTAAAAACTTCTTATTATACAATCCATTAATACCATGTTAAAAATATTTATGAAGATACTTAATAATATCTATTCATTAAATTGTTGCAAGCCTTATATAATTAAAAATAGTTTTTTAGTTATTATATTTTCATTTATATACCTCAATTATTAAATCAAAAGTGCATCTTCATTAATTTGAATTATGTTTCTTTAATAAGTTAATTTTTTTGCAAATACATCTCATAAAGCTTTTTGTAAATTTTACTGTTCTTTATTAAATCTTCATGTTTTCCACTTTCAACTATCTTTCCTTTATCCATAACATATATAATATCCGCATTAATTATTGTCGATAATCTATGCGCAACTACTAACAATGTGTATTTTCCTCTAAGCTTTTCTAATTTTTCAGTTATAAGCTTTTCAGACTCATTATCCAATGCAGAAGTAGGCTCATCCATCAATATTATATTAGATTTTTTCAAAAATGCTCTTGCCATAGACAAACGTTGTTTTTGTCCTACTGATAGATTTTTACCTTTCTCTTCTACCAATGCATTATATTTATTAGGTATTTTAGAAATAAACTCATGAATACAAGCATCTTTAGCAGCTTCCCTAACATCTTCATCCTTAGCATCTATTCTTCCAATTCGTATATTTTCACTGAAACTCCCTTGAAATATATATTGTTCCTGAGGTACATATGCAAACTTTTCTCTTATCTCCTTGAGTGTATATTCACTTAAATATTTTCCATCTATTAAAATACTTCCTTCTTTTATAGGATAAAGCCCTAGTAATAACTTTAAAATAGTACTCTTTCCAGAACCACTATATCCAACTATTGCTACCATTTGTCCTTTTTCTACTTGTAAACTAACCTTATCAATTACCTTTGTATCATCATTATAATAAAAATCTACATTATTTATATCAATAATATATTTATTATTACATTCTTTCTTTTCATTTAATATGTTATATCTCAAAGGTTCCTCTGGTAACTCCATTATATTAAAAACTCTACTAACTCCTGATAGTGCAACTTGTATTTGTGAGACGAAACTACCTGAACGTAAAAACATTGCATTAACACCATTTAATAGTCTAGATATGGCTAACATTGATCCAAAGGTAACATAACCTGACAGCAACATAAATGCTCCTACTGAAATTGTTCCTCCTATACTAAATCCACCTAACATATAGTTAATACCTTCCAAAAATCCATTGTTTTTTCCACGATTAATTGTAGCTAATCTAATTTTACTATTAGTGTATATAGTTTCATCTTTAACCTTCTTCTCAATCATATATAATTTGATTAATTCAAATCCCCCTAATATATCTGTAAATTGTTGTGTTAATACACTGAGATTTTCTTGTATTTTATCACTTATTCTTCTTATAATCCCTATAAATTTAGTATTTACAACCATTGACATCAAGCCTAGTATTATTAAAATGATACTCATTTGCCAGTTTAAAATAAACATCATAATCGTAGAACAAATACCATAAATTATTGTATAAATTAATGTTTGAAATTGGTCAGAAAATGTTTGTTCAAGAACTTGTAAATCATTTATCATATTAGATGTTACATTTCCACTATGTGAATTTTCAAAATAAGAGATTGGTAATTGTTCTATGTGTTTTACTAAAGCAACTCTAAAATCTGCCATAGCCTCTTTCATACATTTTGTATATATATACCTAGTTAAAGGTAAAAATAATACAGCAATAATTATTGTAAAAATAATTAATACAATGGATCTTACTATTAAATAAGAATTTTTTGTAATAGTTCCATCTATAAGGTCTTTAAATACAAAAGCAATTACAATATTAAGTATAGCGTTAATGAAACTGTATGCAGTTATATTAATTATATACATCCATTTCCTCTTTTTTAATATTGAAATAACTCTAAATAATTCATTAAAACTAAATTTTTCAACCATAGTAACTCCTCTCATTAATCTAATTAACATGAAAACTGACTGTTATATAGCTTAGAATATAGTCCATTTAGTTTTAAAAGACTATTATGGCTTCCTCTTTCAACAACCTTACCATTATCAATAACTAAAACTTCATCTGCATGTTCAATAGTTTTTAACTTATGAGCCGCTACTATAATTGTTTTATTTTCCATAATATTAGCTAACGCCTCTTGTACTAAAAATTCCGATTGAGAATCTAGTGAAGCTGTAGGCTCATCCATAATAAGAATTTGAGCGTCTTTTAAAATAGCTCTAGCAATAGAAATAAGTTGTCTTTGACCCCCTGAAAGATTTAATCCTCTCTCACCAATCCGTGTTTTATAATCTTCTGGAAGTTTCATAATAAACTCATGAGCCTTAGCCATTTTAGCTGCATTAACAATCTGCTCATGTGTAGCAGACTCTTTTCCTATCCTAATGTTATCTTCAATTGTAGTTGGAAATAGAAAACTTTCTTGACTAACTACTGCTATCTTAGAACGAATATATGATAGATTCAATTTACCTAAACTATTTCCATAAATTTTTATATCTCCACTTTTAGGTTCATAAATAGTAGAAATCAATTTAAGAATTGTGCTTTTGCCACTACCACTATATCCCACTAATGCCACTTTTTTACCCCTTTTAATTACACAATTAAAATCATTGATTATATTTATATTATTATTTTCATAAGCAAAACTTAAGTCCTTACATTCAATAATATTTTCTACATCCTCACTATCAAAAATCTCACCAGATGTACGCTCTGACTCCCTATCAAGCACTTCAAATATTCTTTTAAATGATTGATTACACATACGTATATCTGCAATCACATTAGGAAACATAGCTATAGGTAAAACCAAATAATATAATAGGCTTGTTATTGCAAGCAAATCACCTGGTGTCATTTGCTTTTTTAATGTTAAATATCCACCATATATAATACACAAAATTAATGGAACAACCTGAAGTATTACTGTAACAGGAAGAATTAAAGAACGTTGCTTCTCTAAAGATAAATTTTTACTCAGCGTATTAGTTACTTGATTTTTAAATTTTTTTTCAAATATTTTGTGTAAATTAAATGCTTTTATTATATATATTCCTCCGAGTATATCTTGGAGTATTAAATTAACACTTCCAAGACTTTGTTGCATTTTTCCCATATATCTTGATAAAGGCTTTGTCAAAATTCTAGTCATATACACCCCAAAAGGCATTATCAAAATACTTAGTAAAAACATTTTATAATTGATATAAAAAAGATAGCAACTAGCCCCTATAAACAATAACGGTAAATACAGTATGTTCATAAATTCATTGTTAAGAAAGTTTTGGATAACAATAATATCATTTGAAAATCTAGAAATTGTATCTCCTGAATTACTTGCTTGTGCTTCTTTTAATGACAAAGTCGTCATATGTTCAACAATTGCTTTCCTTAAATCATATATTAAATCGGCGCCAATTTTCTCCATTAAGTACTTATTAAAAAATATTACTGGGCTGCCAAATACAATTGTACACACCATTATTATTATAATATTTACAACTCCTGATGTATTTTTAGCTAACGCATAATTAAGTAATTTATTCATATAATAAGAAGGTACTAAATTTAAAATTGCAACTCCTACTGATAATAAAGCATTAATGAATATCATGTATTTATAACACTTCATAAATTTTAATATTTTAGAAAACTCAGATTGTAAAAAATTATTACTTTTATTGCTCATTTTTCTTTCCTCTAATTTCGTTTTATAATATAAAAAATTTCTTTTTCTAATTCTACAATTTCTTTAATCAAATTTATACTTAACTCTATTAGATTTTTATTATAACTTTGTGAAAATTTATACCTTGCAATAGTAGCTCGAATATCTTCCCAATTTCCTATAATTTTACCAACAATGTTACCTGCCTTGAGGTATTCACCTCCAATACTATTAAACATAAATAATTGTACTTTTTTATTTTTAATTATATTATTTATAGTTTCTATTAGCTCATCTGCATAAATATTTAATTCATACTCATCTTTAGTAATATCTATATAGTTTTCAACTACTAATTCCCACGACTGTAGTCCCCTATTAATCTCTAAGTTCTTCTCATCAATATTTTTTATTAACTTTTCTTTTAATCTACTAACATAATTTTCTGAATTAGCATCAAAATACTCATTATTTTTTTTAATTTTATAAAATTCATAGTACGGACAATTATTTTTATCATTTAAATTATTAACATAATATTTATATCCTTCTTCAATTTCATTATATGGAATAGTAGTTTCTTCATAAATAAGACTATCTTTATATCTTTGTTCTATAACATTAAATGTCTGATTTTCATCATTATATCCATATACAAGTATTGGATGTATCAAATGTTCCTTTTTGTAGGCACTTGACCTAAATGACAAAAAGTAACAATCAACATATATAATAATTGGTTTTCCATCCCTTATAGATTCTTTTATATTTCCCAATACATTTTGTGACTCATAAATTTTATTTATTCCTATATTCATGCTCTTTAGAACTTCTTCCTCATTTTCAACAACATAACTCTCTATTTTGAACTTAACTCCCTTTTTAGCTTCGTCAAATTGGTAACAATATATATCATTAATTAGTAATCTTAAAATATCTTCATGAAAATGATTAATTATTGGTATAATAGAATTATGCATACAACTCTTGTAAAAAATGTCATTATTGGGTTTAAAATCATCAAGTTTTAAATTAGCCATATTCTCCCTCCAAATCTTTCTGTATCAATTATTAACTATTACATATACAGATACAGATTATCTTTCCATTAAGAATTTTGCTATTTGACTTATAGTTTTTAATTTATAAATATCAGTATATTCAATATTAATATTTTCTTTTTGCATCTCAACTTCTAATTTTATAGCATATAATGAATGACCTCCAAGCTCAAAAAAATCATCATTGATATCTATTTTTTCTCTATGCAATACTTTTTCCCATATTTTCACCAATTTTTTTTCTATATCATTTCTTGGTCCCACATATACTTTGTTATTATTATCTTTAACTACTAACTCTTTTAGTTTAGATTTGTTTATTTTTCCATTTTGAGTTAGAGGTATTTCTTTAATTTGTATAAACTTAGACGGGATCATATAATCTGGAAGTTTAAGCGATAAATCTAATCTTATCTGCTCAGCTTCAATTAATCTATTAGCCATATAAAAAGCATATAACCTTGCATCATCAACCTCTTCCTTATCAACTAAAACGGCAACTTGTTTAATACCATAAATACTCAAAATCTGCTTTTCTATTTCATTAATTTCAATTCTATATCCTCTTATTTTAACTTGTTCATCAATTCTTCCTATATACTCTATTCTTCCATCTGGAAGCCATCTTCCTGTATCACCAGTTTTATATATTCTTTTATTTGAAAAAGTTTCATTATATATAAATCTTTCAGCCGTATAATTATCCATATTCAAATAACCTTTTGCTAGGCCAAAACCTGATATACATATTTCCCCTGGTATCCCGATTGGTACTATATTGTTGTATTTATCTAATATAAATACATTAGTATTCCATATAGGTCTTCCTATAGATAAATCACTCCTTTGTTGAATATTTCTATTAAATGTAGTAATTACACTATTTTCCGTAGGACCATACTCATTTATAATTTCAGCTTCTATTCCTTTTTCAAGAGTTTTATCAATCAAAGATTTTTTAACTTTTTCACCTGCCAAAGTAATTACCCTAATAGATTTTGCTTCTTCTTGCTTTATACATTCCAAAATTGACATGTATAAGGTTGGCACTGCAATAAAATGGGTTATTTTATACTTAGCTATTGCTCTTGATATAGCATACGGATCCTTTGAATCTTTTTCGTTAAGAATGATAATCTTAGCCCCTGATACTAATGCTGTAAAAAAGCTTGATACAAATCCATCAAAAGCAAAAGAAAATAATTGTAGAATATTGTCATGCGAGTTAAATTTATACTCCTTCTTTCTCCATTGAATAGAATTTGTGATATTCTTATGTTCTATCATTACTCCCTTAGGCTTACCTGTAGTCCCTGATGTATATATTATATAGGCTAATTTATCAGTATTATAATGTTCGTGAGAATTATTAAATGTACCTGTATATATGCTATTATTATCTAAATTAATAATTTCTTTATCAAATACAGACTCAGCTTTCTTTTTGTTTTTTTCATTTACTAACAAAATATTAGTTTTGCTATCATTAAGCATATATGATATTCTCTGTTCTGGATTTGAAACATCTATAGGCAAATAAGCTGCACCGGCCTTCATTATTCCTAGTATTCCTATTATCATTTCAATTGTTCTATCTATCATAATACCTATTACGTCGTTATCTTGTACCCCTTTACTACTTAAAACGTTAGCTAGTTGATTAGCTTTTTTATTTAATTCACTATAAGTTATACTATAATCACCAAACAATACTGAAATATTATTAGGTGTTTTATCTACTTGCTCTTCAAACAATTTATGTAAACATTTATCGCTTACACAATCTACACTCGTATGATTAAAATCATGTATTATTCTTTTTTCTTCTTCATCTGAAATTAATTTAAACTCAAAAACTTTGGCATTTGGCTTATCACTAATTTCATTAATTAAATTAGTAAAATAGCCCTTAAACTTTTCTATTGTATCTTTTGTAAATAATTTAGTAGAATATTCAAAAGTAAATTCAATAGTATCATCTTTTTCAAGTGCACTTAATAATAAATCAAATTTTGATACAAGATGTTTAAAATTATAATAATTATATTCAATACCATCAACCTTAACATTTGGTTCGTCTATATTATTTAAAACAAACATCGTATCAAATAATGGGTTTCTACTTAAATCATTTTTAAGCTCTAACTTTTCTACTAATTTTTCAAATGGATAATCTTGATTTTCCTGTGCATCTAAAGTATTCTGCATGACTTCATGAATTAGCTGCAAGAAATTTTTACTACCAGCAGGATAATTTCTTAGTGCAAGTGTATTCACGAACATTCCTACTAATCCCTCTAAATCTGAATGTGTTCTACCTGATACTGGTGTCCCAATTATAATATCTTCTTGACCCGTTAATTTCGAAAGAAAAATATTATATATTGATAAAATTACAGCAAACAAAGTCACATTTTCCTCACGCATAAGTGATTTTAACTTTTTAGTTGCTAAACTATCAATTTGAAATGATATTTTATTTCCCTCAAAACTTTGAGTTAATGGTCTTGGAAAATCAGTTCTTAAATTAAGTAATTGATATTCATCTGAAAAGATATTAAGCCAATATTTTTCTTGCTTTTCTAATTTTCCAGAATTAACCAAATCATTTTGCCAATAAGAATAATCTTTATATTGTATACTTAATGGCTCCAACATTTCACCTTTATAAATACAAAACAACTCTCTTAACAAAATTAGAAATGACATTCCATCACAAATAATATGATGAATATCAATCATTAGAATATTCTTCATATTATTTATTTTAATTAACATTACTCTAATTAAAGGTCCTTCCATTAAATTAAATGGTCTTACATATCTTCTTAATTTTTGCTGAACCTCTTCTTCACTTGAATTTACGTAATCTATTTTAAAGTCAATATTATCATTTATAACTTGAACTGGATTATCATTAACTATTCTAAAATAGGTTCTGAGTGATTCATGCCTTTTAATCAATAATTGAAAAGCAAATTCAAGCTTCTTTTCATCTACATGACCTTTTATTTCTATGGCAGTTGGAGCATTATACCCAATGCTATTACCTTCCATTTTCCATAGTACAAACATTCTTTTCTGCGCAGAAGAAACCGAATAAAAACTCTTTTTTTCTATGGAATTTATTGAAATAAAATTTTCTTTTTTGCATTGACGTATATATTTACAAATTTTATCTATTGTTGCTGTATCAAAAAGTTGTTTTAATTGTATAGAAACATCAAATTCCTTATGAATTCTATATATTAAAGTAGTTGCATTTAATGAATGACCACCTATCTCAAAAAAGTTATCATATACACCTATTTTAGATATGTTTAATATGCTTTTCCAAATATCACACATTCTTTTTTCAATTTCATTTCTTGGTTCTACATACTCTTCCATTGAGCTAAGTTCAATCCTATATTGTTGCAAACTTTTTTTATCTATTTTCCCCACAGCTGTCAATGGAATCTTATCTAATTGAATAATAATTTGAGGTATCATATATTTAGGTAACTTTTGTGACAAATACTCTTGTATTTCATAATGAAATATTTTCTTATCTGCTACAAAAAAGGCACATAAGTACTCATTTCCTACATTATCATTTTTAGCAACAACAACAGCTTCCTTAATATTGTTATATTCTAGAATGTTTTTTTCAACTTCGTCAGTTTCAATTCTATATCCTCTAATCTTTACCTGATTATCTAATCGTCCAATAAGTTCAATATTACCATCTGGTAACCACTTACCTATATCACCGGTTTTATACATTCTTCTTCCTTGGAAAAACGGATTTTCTATAAATTTTTCTTTTGTTAACTTCGGTCTATTAAGATACCCTCTCGCTAGTCCTATCCCTGAAATGCATATTTCACCAAAAACACCTACTGGTTGTAATTGATTAGATCTGCTTAAAATAAAGACATTTGTATTGTATATAGGCTTACCAATTATAGAATTAATAGGTGTATCCTTATTTCTTTTAAAAGTTGTAACTACAGTATTTTCTGTTGGTCCATATTCATTAACAAGTTCAACATTTATGTTTTTATTTTTACTCTTATTATTAATCTCATCACTTGCATGATCACCAGCAAGAGTAACTACCCTTAATGATTTTGCATTCTCTTCATTAAGATAATCAAGTATTGCTAAATATAAAGCTGGTATACATATCAGATGTGTGACCTTATTATCCACAATATATTTTGTTATAGTTTCAGGATTTTTAGCTTCATTTTCATCTACAATTATTACCTTAGAGCCTGATATAATTGGTGTAAAAAAGTTTGTAAAAAAACCATCAAAGTAGTATGCAAATAATTCAATTACAGTATCTTTTGAACTGAAATCATATTCTTTTTTCCTCCAAATTAAACTATTTACTATACTCTTATGTTCTATTAGTACACCTTTAGGCACACCTGTGGTTCCAGATGTATATATTACATAGGCTAAATCATTAGATTTTATATCAATATTCAAATTGCTATTATCTTCATTATCTATTTCTTTCTTATCTATATTTAAAACAGTACACACATTTAATGCTTCATTATTAATGTGTTCTTGTTTTAATAATATCTTTACTCCACTATCTTTTAAAATATATGACATTCTTTCCTTCGGTAAACATGGATCAATTGGTAAATAAGTAGCTCCAATTTTCAGAATGGCAAACATACCAATTATCATTTCAATTGAACGCTCTGAACATAATCCTACTATTGCATTATGTTCTATATTCATCTTTTTTAAAATTCTTGCCAATTGATTTGATTTCTCATTTAATTCTCTATAAGTTAATTTATTGTTCTTAAATAAAATAGCAATTTCATCTGGAGTCTTATCCACTTGTTCTTCAAATAGTTGAACAAGGTTCTTATTTTTTTCATATTTTACTAGTGTATTATTAAAATCTTGTAGTAACTGCACTTTCTCATTATTAGAAATCATACTGATTTTTTCAATACTTTTATTAATATCTTTTGATAAATCTGTAAGCAAGTTAATAAAATGCGCTGCAATTCTTTCGATAGTTTCTTCTTTGTATTTATCAGTTTTATATTCGATAACACCTTCGCAATGATTGTTAAGATTAATAAAATTGAATATTGTTGCTACATCAGAATTTTTAATATATTCTTTATTATGTATTCCCTCTAGCATAATAACAGAGTCATATATTGAAAATTCATTTTTGTCGCTTTTTCCAGTTAATTGACCAATAATTCTATCAATAGGACAATTTTCATTTTTATTTGCATTAATTATTACATTTCTCATATTTAATAAAGCTTCTTTGAAACTCATTTTATCATCTAAAAGTATTCTTAACGGAAGCATTGTATTAATAAAGTTACCTTCAAATCCTTGATTATATATTGGCATACCAATAATTACATCGCTATTACCTGTATACTTATACAATAAAATTGTTAAAGCCGTTGACAAAAACATATGTAGCCTTTGATCTGAATTATTACATATCTTATTTATATTATAAAAAACACTCTCAGGCAAATTATATCTATACTCTTTTTTTTCTCTGTTATTGTTTACGTTATTATTTATATAATCGTAATGAAAAGATGATTTTACAATATCACCTGATAATACCTTTTCCCAATAATTTTTAGCTTGATTAAGTTGCCCACTATCTAATACATTATTTTCAACTAAACTCATTATCACTTCACCTCATTAAATAAAATTAAAATCTCCATCCTCACTAAAATCGTACTTTGCACAATTCAAATCTTTTATTTGCCTATCTTCCCTTATAAGTTCTTTAGAATTTTTAAATTCAACAATTGACGGAACAGCATTTATCTGAAGCTTTTTCCATCTTTCGTCAGCATTATATACCTCTTTTAAACTATATGGAGTTGGAATACCCAATTCATTACAATGCTTAACAAATCTTGATACTCTTGAATAAATTTCTCTTCTTGATGGATTGCCATTAACCACCCAAACTTGATTTAACATATTATTTGCCATTTCCTCATTAAACAATGGACTTATTCCTTTAAGTGCAAGCTTATCTGATCCTACTTGTCCAGAAATAAAGTAATTATATGGATTACATTCCGCTGTATATAAATCATTTTTAAGCTCTTTTATCAAATCCAATGTCATTTGGAAATCTTCTTCTGTTTCACCTGGATACCCAACAACCCAATAAGTCGTAGTCTTTATTCCTGCATATGCTAAACTAGATATTGCCTTTTTAATTTGTTCTGTAGTTATTCGCTTTCCCATTAAATTCAAAACTCTTTGAGAACCGCTTTCAATTCCAAGTCTAGCCCTATAATATCCGCCTCTCCTCCAATTTAATGTATTTTCAATACTACAAACTTCTTTGTCAGCCCTTAAATATCCATCCCAATAGATTGATATATCTTGCTTTGACATTTCGCTAGCTAGGTCTGAAACTATAGGATTTAATAAAGAATCTCCCATTAAAAATATCTGAGTTTTGTATTTATTATGTAATTGCATTAGCTCAGATACAACAAATTTAGCATCTTTCTTTCTATATCTACCCCATTGAACTGTCTCCGAACAAAAATTACATTGGAACGGACAACTTCTTGATGTATAAGCAGATAACTGAATGTAATCATCTAGATTCAAATCTGAAAAATCAGGTAATTCAGCATGCTTAATATCATAAACATTATTATTAATATCTTTAAGAGAAATAACTTTTTGATCTTTTGGAAATTCTCCCTTAAGTAATTTAAGGAACAAAACTTCCCCTTCTCCTACAATAATATTATCTATACAATCTGATTGCTTCATGAAAGCTTTAAAATTAGGAGAATCAATTCTAAGATGATCAGAGAATATACCGCCTCCCATAATAGTTCTAATATTAGGCCATTTGTTTTTAATTAATCTGAAGGTAAATAATGATGGTGCCAATGTTCCAGTAAATACTGATAATCCAACTATGGATGGTTTATTTTCATCTATAAGTTGTCCAATATACACTTCCATTTTCTTGAAAAACTCATTAATGAATCCATTTAAAGTATTAAGTACTTCTTCATCCACTATTGTAAAATAATATTCCTTTATCAAGGTTTTAGTAGTTTTAAGTATTTCAAAATCCTTATCACAATTTATATAAACCATCATATGATTTTGTAATACATTATGTCCAATATTATAGAAATTTCCTCTTTTGTCTTCTGGAATAGCATTTCTTAATACATTAAAGTATTTGTGATAAATATCAGTAAATTCATTTTTTACATTTGCATCATTAGTAGTGACCTTGTACCCATTTTTCTCCAAATAACCCTTAAGGCATGAAATACCTAAAGGTGGAATAAGTGGCGTCCAAAATGGCAATAACACCAATAAAATTTTTTCATCTAAATTTTTTCTTGTTTCATTCATAATAAAATCTACCCCTTATCTATAATTTAAAATCACCATCATCAACATCAAATATTTGTGCCGCCATATAGTTATAAAATATTTGTATGTCTTTTATACATATATCTGAGTTAGCTAAAATTTGCTTAATTATTTCCACATAATTTTTAGCCATTCTTTCTATAGTATCTTTTTTAAATAAACTAGTTGAATATTCAAAAGAAAACCTTAGTCCATTATCAATTTCCATGGCATGAAGTAAAATATCAAACTTAGAGACTTTTAATCCATACTCATGAAAATGTACGTTAAACTTATCGCTAATTTTCATTTCATTATTATCTTTATTAGAAATTACAAAGCATACATCAAATATTGGATTTCTGCTAAAGTCTCTTTTTTTATTCAACTTTTCTACAAGCATTTCAAATTGATAATCTTGTGACATAAGTGCATTCTTAACATTATTTTTTATGCCATTAAAAAAATCCATAAATGATTGTTTATCATCCAAATAGCTCCTAATTGGCAGCATATTAACAAACATTCCAACTACATTATTAATTTCAGGATGCTCTCTACCTGCTACTGGGGTACCAATTACAATATCATCTTGATTTGAGTATTTTGAAATTAATATATTAAACATAGCCAATAATACTACAAATAAAGATGTATTAGTGTCAGACGCAAATTTTCTTATTTGAGAGCATATTAACTCATCTACCTCAACAGTCACTCTATCTCCTATAAAGTTCTGGAATGTACTTCTAGGATAATCTAGTGGCAATTTTAGTGGTACTAATTCATTTTTAAATATATCTATCCAATATTGTTCTTGTTTTTGTATTTGTTCTGATTTAAGCATACTATTTTGCCATACAGCAAAATCTTTATATTGTACAGACAATTGCGGCAATTGTTTTTTTTCGTATATTTCAAAAAATTCATTCTGTATAATCTTCCTTGATATACCATCTGCTACTATATGATGCATATCAATTATAAAAATACTTCTATTTTCTTCTACTTTTAAGAACCCTGCTCTAATTAATGGTGCCTTATTAAGTTTAAATGGTTTTATAAACTTGTTTATTTCATTATCAATCTCTGATTCTTTTATTTCTTTATATACTAAACAAAATTGTAAATCATTATTTACTATTTGAACTGGTTCTCCATTTTTAAATTCAAATGATGTTCTTAGCATTTCATGCCTATTAACTAATTCATCCATAGCCTCTTGAGCTCTTTTAAATTTAAAATTACCATTTACAGACATAACCATAGGCATATTATAACTAATACCTGTATCCATAATTTCATTAATAATAAATATTCTCTTTTGTGCAGAAGATAAAGGATAATATGGTTTTTGTGGCTGTAAATTTATATGCGTATAAATGAATTTATTACAATTAGTAATATATTCTGCTAGCCCTCTTACTGTTGGAGTTTCAAATATTTGACGTAAAGGTATACTTATATTAAATTCTTTATAAACTCTTGAGAAAAGAGTATTTGCTTTCAAAGATTGTCCTCCATATCCAAAGAAATCATCGCAAACACCAATTTTGTCAGTTCTAAGTACATCCTTCCATATTTCTAATAATCTCTTCTCAATTTCATTTTTAGGACTTTCATACTCTTGGGAAACTTTAAGGCTTTCTAATGGATCTGGCAACATACTTTTATCAACTTTTCCATTTGCATTTAATTTAATATTTTTAACCTGTATAAAATATGATGGAATCATATATAGTGGTAATGTGGCCATCAAAAAATTTCTCAAATCCGAAATCTTTACTTCTTTTTCAGCTATAAAATATGCATATAAAAAAGCAACATTATCTTCATCCATACCACTTAAAACTAAAACTTCCTTAATTCCAATATAAGTTAATATAGCATTTCTTACTTCTTGAAGATCTACACGGTATCCTCGTATTTTGACTTGACTATCAGATCTACCAAGTAATTTAATATCTCCATTATCAAGATATTTTCCTATATCTCCGGTTTTGTATAATACATCTACTCCAAATTTTTTCTTTAATAATTTACTAGTGATAAATTTATCTTTATTTAAACTATCATTATTAATATATCCTAAAGCCAATCCATCACCTGATAAATGAATTTCACCATATACTCCTATTGGAGCTGGTAGAAGATTCCTATCCAAAATAAGTACCTTGGTATTATTAATAGGTTTACCTATTACAGGGTTTTTTTCAAACTCATTAAACTTAGTAAAATCTATTGAGTGAAATATTGCTCCTATAGTAGATTCAGTAGGTCCATAGTGATTTACTATATTCACTTTTGGATAAGTTTCTTTAAATTTCTTCACATCATTTGACGAAATCATTTCACCACCTAAAACAATTAATCTTAGTGACTCTAAATATCTTTTTTGGAAAAACAAATGTGAATTTATAATCATGTTAAACATTGATGGCGTTATCTTTATATAGGTTATTTTATATAAATAAATATAAGCTAACACTTTTTCAGCCTCTGAATAAATATCTTTAGAAACTAAATGAAGCTCTGAACCATTTATTATTGATGAATAAATTACTGTATATCCAAGATCAAAGGCATAAGAAGATAGCAGAACTGCCTTATCATGATTAGATATATTAAATTTTCTACTAAACCATAAAACATAATTCACAAGGCTTTGATTTTTAATAGCAACTCCCTTAGGTTTTCCTGTAGTTCCTGATGTATAAATTACATATATAGGTGAATTATTTTGTAAAATTTCTTCTGCATATTTATAATTTTCTTCCCTTTTTGTAATAATCTCATCTATTATTAAAGATTCTACTTCAATACCTGAATTATTTGTTATTTTATCTGTTAGTAACAAATTTATTTTGCCATCTTTAATAATAAAATTAACCCTCTTTTGCGGGAACTCCCTATCAATAGGAACATATATTGCGCCAATCTTAATTACAGCAAGCATTGCTACTATAAGTTTTTGTGTTGGCATCATACGTATTCCTATAAAATCTCCTATTTGAACTTTAGCAATATCTTTCAAATAACTTGATAAATTATCAATTTGTCTATTTAATTCTGCGTATGAAAATTTATCATCTCCACATGTTACCGCTATATTATTAGGATGTTTTTCTGCTTCTGCTTTAAATAAATGATAAATACTCTTATTTTTATCATACTCTTCATAAGTACTATTAAAGCTAATAAGTTCCTTTTCCTCCATTTCATCGAGAATATAAATATCAGCTAACTTGGTTTGTGGATTTTCTGTTATTGCATCTAAAATAGTTATAAAGTGTTTATACATTCTTTTTATGGTTTCTTTTTTAAATATTTTGGTATTATACCTAAACTTAACTTTTATACATTCACTATTTTCAACTGCACTAAGTGTCAAATCAAATTTAGATATATTTTCCTCAATTTCATATGGTTCAAACCTTAGATCACCTAAATCGAATCCCTTTGCATCAAATGTCTGTAAAACAAACATTACATCAAAGATAGGATTTTTGTTCAATTCTCTTTTAATATCCAATTTATTAACTATTTCATTAAATGAGTAATCTTGATTAGTAATTGAATTTAGTGTATTATCTTTTACTTCATCTATAAAATCAATAATTCTTTTTGATGATTTAGGATAATTTCTTAAAATCAAAGTATTTACAAACATACCTACTAATCCACTTACTTCTTCACAATTTCTCCCCAATGTAGGTGAACCAACAATTATATCTTCTTGAGATGTATACTTATATAACAATATATTGTAAGCTGCCAATAATACAATATATAATGTATAATTATTTTCTTTAGAGAACTTTTTGATTTTTTCTGTTAAATTCATTTCTATTTTGCCTTTAACTATATTTCCTTCAAAACTTTGCTTTTGTGGTCTTGGATAATCTGTTGGTAAATTTAATATAGGTAAATCTCCAGATAGGTTATCAATCCAATATTTTTCTTGATTTTTAAAATATCCGTCACTTAACAATTTATTGTACCATTCAGAATAATCTCTATATTGTAGATTCAATTGTGGGATACTTTTTCCTTCATATAACTTTATAAATTCATTGATAATAATATTGCAAGAAGTATCATCTGCAATAATATGATGTAAATCCATTACCATAATATGTTCTTTGGTATTTAACTCTATCATTGAAACTCTGAATAAAGGAGCTTGACTTAAATCGAACTCACAAATAACTCTCTTTATAATATTTTTTATATTGCTTGTATTTGCCTTTATAACTTCAACTGAAAAATCAACATTTTTATGAATAACTTGTACATATTCGCCTTGTTGAAAATCAAATGATGTTCTTAAACTTTCATGTCTATTAATCAATTTTCTAAAAACTTCTTCTATCTTGTCAATTTTAATATCACCAAGTATTTTTAAAATTATTGGTATATTGTAACTTATATTCATATTATAGAATTGATTTAATATAAGAAGCCCTTTTTGACTAGAGGATACTTTATAAATACTTTTATCCTCAACATGTTTTATAACTGATAATTTGTTTTTCTTAGACTTTACTTTAAAGTTATTTTCAAGATATTTAGAAAACTCATATATACTAGAATTTCTAAATAAACTTGCCACATTTACATCAATATCTAAGCTTTTATTAACTCTTCCTATAATGTTATACGCTATAATGGAATCTCCACCTAGTTCATAAAAACTTCTATAAATGTCAACTTGGCTTAACTCAAGAGCATCCATCCAAATTTCAGCTATTTTTTTATACAATCCATTATCATTTACTTTATCTAATCCAATTATTTTTAATTTATTGGTATCAAAATTTTTTACACTTTCACAATTATGAAGCTTAATTCCATTTGATTTTTTTATACTTTTAGAATCAATCCAATATCTTTTATGTGTAAATGCATATGTTGGCAAACTAATTCTTTTAGCTTTTTTAGTATTATAAAATAATTTCCAGTCAATATTAGCACCTTCCACATATAATTTACATATCTCTGTTATCAAATCCATATTTTCATTATTGCTTTTTATTGATTCTCTCACTTTTTCTTCAGCAGCACTAGAAAGTTTTTTTTCTAAATCTTTTACTTTTACTTCTGACTTTGCTAAATAGGCCATATTATTACTTGAATTATTTTCACCATAATAAGCATTTTTATCTTTTCCTACATCTAAAATATTTTTTAATACCTTAATCAAATCCTCTATAGTTTTAGCTATAATAGCTAATCTATAATTATAGTGCCCTCTACCAATATTTGTTGTATAGCACACATCTGTAAAATTAATATCTCTTCTTTCTACAAAAAAGTCATAGTATTTCTTAATAATCGCTTTTAGTGATGATTTACTTTTCCCAGAAATAGTCATTATCCTATATTCATTATTATTATCAGTATTACTATCTATATTCTCAGGAGCTTCTTGCAAAACTATATGGCAGTTTGTTCCACTAAGCCCAAAACAATTAATTGCAGCAATCCTAGGATATTCACCTTTATCCCATTCGCTCAAAGTATTATTTACATAAAATGGAGAATTGCAAAAATTAATATATGGATTGATCTCTGTAAAATTAATAATAGGCGGAATTTTTTTATTTTTTAATGCCAAAATGACTTTTATTAACGAAGTCGTTCCTGATGCACCAACTAAATGACCTATATTTGTCTTCACAGATCCAATACCACAAAATTGTTTCCTTTTTGTAAATTTATTAAATGCATTTGTTAGTGCATTTATCTCAATTGGATCTCCTAATTTTGTACCTGTTCCATGTGCTTCTACATATGATATTTTATCTGGATTAATATTTGCATCCTTCCAAGCCCTTAAAATAACATCTTCTTGTGCTTCTGCATTAGGTGCAGTTAAACCATTAGATGCACCATCATTGTTTATTGCACTTCCTTTAATTATAGAATAAATGTTATCATTATCCTCTATTGCTTTTTTTAATGGTTTTAAAACTAATGCATTAATTCCTTCTCCCCATAATGTTCCATCAGCTCTTCTATCAAATGTCCTTACAATTCCAGATTTTGATTCAATCATTCCCATCATGTTTTTATCATTATTTTGTGTAGGAGAAAAAAGTATATTAACTCCTCCTGCTATGGCCAATTCACATTCTTCATTTCGTAGCGATTGACATGCCATATGAATTGAAACTAGCCCTGAAGAACAAGCAGTATCTATAACAATACTTGGCCCGCGAAAATTATATATATACGAAATTCTACTTGCAAGTATGCTTGTCCATGAACCAGTTAAGATTAACGGATCATTTTCCTCTGATAAGTGTCTATAATTAGATTCATTTGTATGATCTCTTCCAACAAAAACACCAGTCCTACTTCCATAAATCTCATTTCCACCATACCCCGAATCTTCTATAGCTTCCCATGCAGTTTCCAAAAATAATCTTTGAATAGGATCCATCAATTTAGCCTCTTTAGGTGATATTCTAAAGAATTCAGCATCAAAACCATCTATTTCTTTCATATATCCACCTTTGTTATATTTATCACTTGATAGTTCTAAACCTTGTTCTTCTATTCTTTTACTTGGAAAGTCTATTATAAGACTTGATCCGGATTTTAATTTTCTCCAAAATTCATATTTATTATTAGCAACTCCAACCTTCATTCCAACACCAATTATGGCAATATCATGCAAATATGAATTATTCTTATAATTCATTAATTGCAGCAACATTTGTTTTGCCTTTTCTCTTGAAATCTTTTTACTAGAAAGCTGCTCAAATATAAAATTTTGTATTAAGTCCATTAGTTATCACCTCCCATTAATTTGGTCAAATCAACATCATTTATTGAAATTTCTCCATTTTCAACGCCATCTAAAATATTATCTAACATGTTATCAATATCAGAAGTAGAATTAGTAGTAAAAGATTTTTCATTAACTTTGTCTTCTGATTCCTTAATCAAACTCTCTATATACTTTGCCATCTCACTTACTGATGAATAAGTAAAAATATCAGATATATTCAGCATGTCAGGAAATGTTTTATCAATTTCTCTAAATAAATAGGTTGCTAATATTGAATCTCCCCCCATATTGCTAAAATTCTCAAATACATTAATACTATCCACTTCTAAAACTCTTGCCCATATTTTCGCTAAAACACTCTCAACATTCTGATCATATTTGTTTTCAATGTCATTTATCATAAACCTTGTATTACTTTTTTTATAATTTGAATTATCTTTTAGATTTATATTATAATCTTCTTGTTTTTTTATGTTCTTGATTTCCGTTTTATTATGTTCGCCTATAATGTCGATACAACCATCATCTTTCTTTATATTATCCCAATTGAATTCTCCTACAATAACTTGAGAATTATTGGTATTAAGAATTTCTTCAAAAGCTTTAATAGCCGTATCTGTACTTAATCCTTTGAAAATTGTTTTGGAAATATTGACCTTATTATCGACTGCCATGCCTATTTCATCCCATGGACCCCAATTAATTGAAATCGCCTTTTTTTTATCAATATTTAACTTCTGCACATAAGCATCTATATATGAATTTGCAGCTGTATAGTCCACCTGACCTTGTCCTCCGAACACAGCATTAACAGAAGAAGAAAATACACAAAAATCTATTTGTTCATCCTGAACTAGCTTACTAATTATCCATGTTCCATAAATTTTGGATTTAATAACTCTATCAATTTCTGTATCGGTTTTATTAAATATAAGACCTCTTCCTGCAACTCCAGCACAATGTACCACACCATTAATTTTTCCAAACTTTTCTTTAGCATATATAATAGCATTCTTCATATCATTAAAATCAGAAACATCTGCAGACAAACACTCTACATAAGATCCTCCTTTAACTATTTCATTGATTCTTTCAATAATTTCACATGTTTTAATATCATTTTTAGTACTAAGAATATCTCCCCATTCTTTGGGATTTGGAAATTTAGAACGACTAATTAAAACTAGATTAACCTTCTTCTTGCTACTAATATATTTAGCGATATTTAAACCTATTGCTCCCGTTCCACCTGTTATTATGTATACTCCATCACTTCTAAATAAATTATTTGTTTCCTTTTGTACTACCAATTTTAATGGCTCTATTACAGGAATATATCTTTTTCCATCTCTATATGCTATTAATTCAGGTGATTTTTCCATACAAATTTCACTTAATATTTCATTTAATTCTGTTGTTTTATCAATATCTATGCATCTACATCCAATCTGCGGATATTCTTGTTTAATCACTTTTCCTACACTTATATAAGCAGCATTAATTGCATTTATTTCAGTATCAAAATCTGTCACCTTAAAGGAATTACTAGATATTAAAATTAATTCTATTCTTCTTGCAAATTTCACTCTAGGTAATATCTGCAACATGTAAATTATATTATATAATCCGAGTTTAACCTTGCTTTTTAATTCAATTAAGTTTCCTACTTCTTCATCATTTTCTAATGCCGCAACATGTAGTATCTTATATATTTTTTCGTTCTTTATGTCTTGAAAAAGTTTCTCATAACTATCTCGAGAATTATCAATTTCATATTTATTGGTTTGTATTTTTTTATATTTACTTGATATTTGAACTTCAATAATCTCTATATCCTTACAGGTGATTTTGTCAATTATCTTCTTATAAATTTCATTCATATATCCCATTATCAAAACTTTTCCTTTAGATTTTAATTGATCTAAATTGTTTTTTTCATCTATTTCATTTTGTCTCCACGAAATCTTATGATAAATAGCTTGTTTTTCATTTTGACTATCTAAAAGCGTAATTTGCTTTATTGAGTAATCCGAAATTTTAGTAAATACTTCATTATGCTCATTAATTAACAAAATATCAAATGAAATTACATTTAACCCCCCATGTGATTTATTCTTTAATTTTATATAGCTAGAAAACTTTCGAGGCATTTTGTCATAAACTTCAACTTTTCCGTATGAAAATGGTAAAAATGGGTTGTGCTCAATTCCCTTATTTAGTACATTTGCAGCTACATCTAACATGGATGGATGAATATAGTATAAATTCATATCATTATAGTATTCTTTAGGTATCTCTAGTAATACTACGCTTTCTTGACCATTAGAATATACTTCTTTTACTACATTCCACCTTGGACCTGTTTCAATAACTCCTTTATATCCTTCTTTATAATTATTAATATCCGCCTTCTCTAATTTATTCAATACCATTTGAATATCAAGCTTTTCTAAGTTGTGGTCAATCTGCTTAAATTCACCTTCAACATGTTTAATCCAGTCATGTTTTTCACTTTTACTAGCCACTATGAATTTATAACAGTTACTTTGTATATTTATAATCATATGAGTTTTAACATCTTCATTGCTATCAATTTTTAAAGGACTAATGAATATTATATTTCTTAACTGTACGCTTTTTTTTATATTTAATTTTTTACATACTTCACATACCATCTCAATATAAGTTGTTCCTGGAACAGTTCTATATTTATTAACTATATGTTCATCTAATATCCAGCGATTATTTTCATTAAAATCAACATTATAAATCTTAATATTCATAGAATCTACTAACATTTTTGAGAATAATGCACTTATTCTATAGTCGTTTTTATAATTGTAACTATCATTATCATATACTTCCTCTTTTACCCAACACCTTTTAGGTTCAAAGGAATATATTGGTATACTAATCTTTCGAACACTTTTGTTTTTATATAACTTATTCCAATCCGCATCTGCCCCTTTAATATATAGTTCACAAATTTCTTCAATTATTTTTCCATAATTACAGACTATCTTTTCAGCTAAGACTTCTAGCTTTCCGTTTATTTCATTACTAAATATTTGTTTTTCACTTTCAGTTACAGCATTTATATTGTTATTCTGAATTTTTGTTGAAATAATTTGATGATTTGCATAATATATTGAGGATTCTTCAATACTTTGTACTCCAATATCTGTTAGTTTATTCAATTTATAAATTAACTCTTTAATGTTTTCGAATACAATAGCCAATCTATGTGTATAATGTTTTCTTCCGGTTAAAGCTGTATAACATAAACTTTCTATATTTATATTTACATTTTCAACTAAAAAATCTCTATACTTTTTAACTAAGTTGCATAATGAATTCAAACTCTTAGCTGATATTGCAATAATATATTTATTATATTTATTACTTTCTATATTTTCTTCATAGTTTGGTGCTTCTTCTAGTACAATATGACAATTAGTGCCACTTAAACCAAATGCGCTAACACCACATCTACGTGAATTCTTACATTCATCCCATTCAATTAATCTATTACTTACATACACAGGAGAATTTATAAAATCTATTAGTTTATTAGGTTTATTAAAATTAATATTAGGTGGTATTTTTTTATGCTTCAAAGCCAATACAGCCTTCACTAAGCCTGCCATTCCCGAACAATTATCTAAATGACCAATATTAGTTTTTACAGCACCTAAAGCACAAAATTGTTTTTTATTTGTATATTTTTCAAATGCTTTTGTTATAGCCGATACTTCAATTGGATCCCCAAGCTTAGTTCCTGTGCCGTGACTTTCAATGTATGTAATTGTTTCAGGATCAATATCTGCATTCTTCCAAGCTGTTGAAATAACCTCCTCTTGTGAAACTAAATTAGGAGCAGTTATTCCTATTGACGCTCCATCTTGATTTACCGCACTTCCTTTTATAACCGCATAGATATTATCATTATCCTCAATAGCTTTAGCTAATGATTTTATTAAAATAGCTGCAGTACCTTCTCCAAACCCTGTTCCATCTGAATTATCACTAAATGATTTAGTTTTATTATCAGAAGATGCAATTCCAATTCCATTTTTTATTTGATCCAGTAATGGAATTATATTGATTTTTACTGAACCAACAATTGCCATCGTACACTCTGCGTTTCTAATTGATTGGCAGGCAGTATGAATTGCAACAAGTGAAGATGAACATGCTGTATCTATAAGCATACTTGGTCCTTTTAAATCTAACAGGTAAGATATTCTGCTAGCTATAATTGATTTTATATTACCTGGTATTGATAATGCTTTGCTAGCTGGATTAAAATCATTTACTATACCTTTATAAAAATTTTCAAAATCACTACTATAACCAACAAAAACACCTGTATTGCTTCCTTCTATTTTATTTCCTCCATATCCAGCATCCTCAATTGCTCCCCATGCAGTTTGAAGAAATACTCTCTGATTAGGATCCATTAAATTAGCTTCCTTATGTGAGATATTAAAAAAGCTATAATCAAATTTATCTATTTCTTCCAAATACCCTCCAATATAATATTTTATTTCATCATCAGTTAATCCCTTTTTCTGCAAATACTTATCTATATCTACTCTTCTACTATCAGGGAATACATCTATGCAATCTTTACTATCTTTTATATTATTCCAATACTCGTTTATATTATCTGCTTTAGGGAACTTACAATCAATACCAATTATAGCGATATCCTTATCCGAAATTTCTTGAACTTTTACTTTAAAATTTTCTAAGGAATGTAAATCTCCAAGCACGTCATTGTCAAAAAAATCCATTTGTAGCACACTTCCTCCCAAAACACCTTAATTAAATTATCTATTAAAGCTAAATTAGTTCATTTTTAGAAAACAACTCAAAGGTATTACTATCAGTTAGTATCTTTGTGATTCTGTTCTTCACTTCTTCTTGCGGTACTTTTTTCGTATCTAATATAATTTTCAACATATTCAAGGTCTTTTCGGCTAATTCATACGTAGGCAAAATATTATCTGACTCAATCTGTTCCTGAATTTCTTTTATACTATTATATGGTTTGATAACACCTTTTTTATATTCATCTTCGTCCCAATTTCTATTACGTGTACAAACTGCTGTTGTCAAGCATAAATTAATTAAATGTATTATATTTTTTTCACTATTCAGAATCTTAGGCAAATAATTATTATCTATAATTTTTTTTAAATCCTCATCTTTATCAATAGCATATGCTACAAATTTATAACCATTTTTATTAACTAAATTAGTAAGAACATTTTTAGGACCTATTTCCAGAGCAGCTTCTACCCCCTCATTTTCTAAATATCTCATTGTTTCATACCATCTTACTGGCAATATCATTAATTGTGATAATTTATCTGGAATATCATCTTCATTATTATATGGTAACGCATTAATATTAGAAATCACCTTATATTCAGGGGTCTTAAACTCATACTTTCTAAGTTCTTCTTTGAATTTATCAGCTGCAGATTGCATAAGTGGACTATGAAAAGCAGCAGCGACATTTAAATATACTACCTTAGCTCCTAGTCTTTCTAGCTCTTCAGTGGCCTTATTAACAGCGGACTTAATTCCCGAAATAACAGTTTGTTGTACAGCATTATAATTAGATACAATTACAAAATTATCTCCTTCAGAACAATTATTACATACCTCTTCTACTACAGATTTATTTACTCCAATTACTGCTGCCATACCACTAGATTCTGAACTCGCATCTTGCATAAACTTCCCTCTACTTTTAACAATTTTAAGTCCTTGAGAAAAATCTATACTATTAGCACATACTAATGCTGTAATTTCACCTAAACTATGCCCTGCCATATAACACGGTTTAATCCCTAATACTTTTGAACTTACTCTATAAGCTGCTAAAGATGTTGTAAAAATAGCAATCTGAGCATTCTCTGTTTTATTTAATAAATTTGTCTCGTCCTCAAAACAAATTTTACATAAATCAATATTTAAAATATCACTTGCTTCTTCAAATATTGACTTTGCTATTTTAAATTGACTACACAATTTTTTTCCCATTCCAAAATACTGTGATCCTTGTCCTGGAAATAAAAAACTTATTTTATTCAATTAGATCATCTCCACTTTTCATTGTTAATAATAACTTCAAGTAATTTAAGATATTGGTAAAAAAATTCTTCAATTTTCTCACTATTTAGTTTTTTACAATTATACTTAAAACTTAATACTATCTTTTTTCCACCTTTATAGGTTTTTAAAATTACGTCATAGAAGTTTTCAATATTATCATTAGAATTATTTCCACTTACAAATAGCGGTAATATCGATTTTTCTAATTTAGGTGGCATACATTCCAATAATAATTTTTCATCCATTTGTTCATTACTATAAAAAATCACATCATTTCCAATTGCTTTAATTAATTGGTTAAACTTTTTAAATTTATTCAAATCCACATTAACTATAAACGCTTTATCAGATATATTACTATAATGGATATTAATATTTTGTTTATTACTAGTTTTAGCTAATGTATAGACATATATAGAAAAAATTATATCCATTTTATTAACATTGATTTTTTCACACAGTAAGTTCAATTTTGCAAACATGTTTTTATCTATCTCTGTAGTTATAATCTTGCAACTGTTAGCTAAACCACTATTTAAATAATACGATTTTGGAAATTCAATATAATCCATATTTGTTTTTAAAACTTCTAATTTATTTTGCTTTTCTATAAAACTAATAACTTTATATAGTGTTGGGTTGGCAAAAATATCTGTAACACTAATTTTACCAGGATACTTTTTTTCAATTTCTGCATGCATAGCAACTAATGATAATGAATCCCCACCTATTTCAAAGAACCTATCATTTATGCGTATATTATCTTTATTAAGTATTTTTACCCATATATCATATATATCTTTTCCAACACCAGATTCAAACAAGGAATTTTTTATATCTTTACATGAAGATTTAATCTCCAGACTAAGTAATGCTTTTTTATTTATCTTTCCATTTGGAGTTAATGGAAATTTATCTATTCTTATATAGTCATGAGGTATCATATAATCTGGAATTATATTAGATAAAAAAGCATAAATTTTAGAATTATCAATTTCTACATTAGAAGTATAGTAGCTAACTAAATATTTATCTCCATGGTTACCTTCCTTTGCAATAACTGCACTATTTTTAATATGAGAATACATATTGAGTGATTTTTCAATTTCATCTAGTTCAATTCTATATCCTCTAACTTTAATTTGATTGTCTAACCTTCCAACAAATTCAATATCCCCATTTTCAAGCCATCTTGCACAATCACCAGTCTTGTACATTATTTTTTTTCTATTAACTATATCTGTAACAAATTTAGTTTTTGTAAGTTTATCATTATTCAAATAACCTCTAGATACACAATCTCCTGAAATACATAATTCACCGTTGACTCTAATAGGCTGTAAATTATTATTTTTATCAACAATATAAATTTGGGTATTAGCTATAGGCTTTCCAATATTAATTTCATTAGTATTTGTAAGCTCTTTAATCGTAGACCATATGGTTGTTTCAGTAGGCCCATACATATTATAAATTTTTGCCTTAGTATAATTCTTTATTGTTACTAATATATTTTCATGGAGTGCTTCACCTCCAATCAATATAACCTCTAAGTTATTCAAAAAATCCAAATCCAAACCAGAATTAATAAGCAATTGCAATCTAGATGGTGTGGTTTGAAAGATTTTCACATTATTATCTATTATAAGTTTGCGTAATAATTTAGGATCAATTTTCTCTTCTTCACTCGCAATAACAACTTCTAATCCTTTTGTAAGCGGTAATATAATTTCAAGTATAGAAATATCAAAAGAAATTGTCGTTAACGCTACAATTCTGTCATTATGTTGTAATGTTATACGTTGATTAATAGCATTTATAAAATTAATCAACGATTTTTCTTCAATCATAACGCCTTTAGGTTTACCTGTTGATCCAGAAGTATATATAACATAAGCTAAATCATTTATATCACCATGCAAATTCAAATCATCAAATTTTTCTGAATATAATGATTCATCTTGTATATCTACTATATGCCCATCAAATGCGAATTTATTTTTTAAATGTTTTTGTGTTAACAAAATGTTAGTATGGCTATTCTCTAAAATATACTTTATCCTCTCCACAGGATGTGTGCTATCTATTGGTAGATATGCTCCACCTGCTTTAAAAACAGCTAAAATTCCAATAATCATATCAATAGAACGTTCTACCATAAGCCCTACAACAACATCACTTTTAACTCCAATTTTAACCAACAAATTTGCTAATTGATTTGATTTCTTATTTAACTGTTTATATGTAATACTTTTATTCTTGAAAGAAACTGCTATTGAATCTGGATTTCTTTTTACTTGACGTTCAAATAATTCATGTACTTTTACATTTTGCTCATATTTTGTATCCGTATTGTTAAATTCCTTTATAATTAGATTTTCTTCATGATTAGATAAAATGGAATGATCTTTTATTACCTGATGTGGTGTAGTCAATAATTTATTCATTAGAGCAAATACTCTATCAAATAATACTTTAATATCATTTTGTGAAAATATATCTATATTATAATCAATTTCTAATCTTAATTTTCCATCACCTTTTCTTGAATTAATATGAATAGCAATATCATTTTCTTCATACCCACTAAAATTCCACTTTGTTTCAACCCCCTTACAATATTGGGCATTCTGATATGATATTAAAACATTAAATAAGCCCATTACCCCATTATGTTTTTTTCTCAAATCATCTATTAACAAATCATAAGGATATTTTTGATGCTTCATTATATCTTTAAACTCTTTTGTAACAATAGCTAAAAACCTTATAAAATCTAAATTTTCATCCACCTTAACTCTAAATGGTACTGTACTAGCAAACATACCTACCATTTCTTTTTCATCAACTTCAAATCTATTATGTATTAATGTACCAATACATATGTCATCAGAACAAGTTATTCGAGATATGTAAATAAAAAAACTAGCCATAAATATTCTGAAAACCGAAGTTTTGTTTAATTCACAGAATTTATATATAATATCATTCAACTGTTCTGGAACGGAAATACCTTTTCTGCAAGCATGCATACTGGATACATTTAATTTATCCTGTTTTAATTTTGTTACATTGGGTAGTGTTTCAAATTTATTTAACCAGAAATTTTTATCATCAATAAATAATCTTGTATGTTTATAATAATTTTCTCTTTCAACATATAAAAGATATGATGGTCTTTTATCTACAGTAATATTAGTTTCATTCACTAAAAGATTATAATTTTCAATAATCTGATTTATTATCAAACTCATTCCCCAAACATCAGCTACTATATGGTGAATCTTCATAAATAGAACATACTCGCTTTTATTAAATCTACCCACAGCAAAATAGAATAAATCCGAATCCTCTAGAATAAAAGGCTTATGTGCTTGATTTTGCATCCATCTTTCAGCTTCCATCTCGTCAGCAAAATCAAAATATTCAATTTTAATTGGTTCATATTCTTTTATATACTGTTTTACAATGTCATTTTGTTCTATTATTCTAATCCTTATCGCATCATTTTGAGATATTGTAATATTTATTGCCTTTTTCATGATTTCCAAGTCTGTAAAATTTTCAATTTTTATGTTAGGTGCTAAATTATTAATTCCTGTTGAATTGAATAGCTTGTCCATATACCATATTCGCTTTTGTGCATGAGTCAAATCAAACATTGTGTTTTCTCTATCCATCTAAATTTTCTCCTTCTAATATATTTTACAACTTCATGCATATATATTGTTGTAAATCCTAAATACTTTTAATTAATATATATAATACATATTAATTAAAAGTATTGCTGTACTATGTTAAAACTCACTTACAACTTTAAATATACAATAATTTATTGAACTATGTTTTAGAAGACATATATTATAACCTTAACCATGAGGTTACTATAATAAATTATTAATTATCTTTGATACCTCATTTACATATGGTTGCCTAAAAATCGAAAAATGACTTCCATTTACATTGTGTACATTAATTTTAGTATTACAATATGATTGCCATTCCTTATCAATTATATTTACTGACTTGGTAGCTTTTATATAATTAACTTCGGTACTTATATTACTTTTAGGAATATACCTTAAACATGCACAATTGATGCTTCTTATTATATTTATAAATCGAATTTTTTCAATTCCACTCATTTTATTATAATTAGGCATATTTTCCATAATTCCCCTGTACTTTATATTTTCAATTATAATATTTAAATCTTCTAATTTATTAACAACCAAAGAATATATGCTTTCCAAACTAATATTATTTTTTGCTAATTGCTCAATATCAAATTTATCAATAACTTTTCCTAAAAATTTCTTTTCTGTATCCACATTAAACTTTGGAATCTTTTTAGATAAATATATATTTGGAGGAACAGAATCTATTACAAAAAATACTTTTACACTTTCACCCAATAGTTCTATCTGTCTTACAATTTCATATGCTATAGTACCACCATTGCTCCATCCAGCAATATAATATGGTCCGGATTTTTGTATATTTTTTATAACTAATAAATACTGATTTGCCAATTCTTCAATATTAATATTCTTTGGATAATATTCCTTATACTCCCTAAAATTTAATCCCCAACAATTATATTGCGAAGAAATTTTCTTTACAAGTTCTATATATCCGTCTACTTGTCCAGTTCCATCATGTATAAAAAATATGTTTTTATCTGCGCTATCTGATTTCTTTAGAAATACAAGATTCTCATCCTGCCAAAAATCCTCTTGTATTGAATTTTTTTTAACAAATTGAGAAATGTTCCTTATATTCTTAAATACATACACATTGCTTACAGATATTGATACATTCAATTTCTGTGCTATTTTACTTGCAACATTAACTGCCCTTATAGAATCACCACCTATTTCAAAAAAATTATCATCTATTCCTATATTCTTTGTTCCTAAAACTTTTTCCCATATCTCAACTAATTTATTTTCTACTTCGTCCCTTGGAGCTTCATATTTTACCCCTGTATTTATCTTCCACTCTAATTTTGGTAGTGCTCTTCTATCTATTTTTCCGTTTGTTGTTACTGGCATATTATTTAACTTTACAAAGTATGATGGCAACATATATTCTGGAATTTTTTCACTTAACTTCTCTCTTATTTCTCTTACGTTATAGTCTTTTTCTCCTACATAATATGCGCATAAATACTTATTATATCCTTCATCTCTTGCTATTACTATACATTCTTTTATTCCTTCTATTTTAAGTAAATTACTTTCTATTTCCCCTACTTCTATTCTAAAACCTCTTATTTTAACTTGATGATCTATTCTCCCTAAATATTCTATATTCCCATCTGAAAGCCATCTTGCTAAATCTCCTGTTTTGTACATTCTTTCTTGTGGATCATATGGATTTACTACAAACTTCTTATTTGTTAATTTTTCATTGTTTAAATATCCTTTAGCAAGTCCTTCTCCACTTATACATAATTCACCTGCCACACCCACAGGAACTAATTTATTATTTCTATCAACTATATATATTCTTATATTGTCTATTGGTTTCCCAATTGGTATATTATTGGGTATATCACCTAAGATATTATTTAATGAATACTTTGTTGCATATATACTAGCTTCTGTTGGTCCGTATAAATTCTCAATATTAGTAACTTTAATTAGCTTTTGAAAAATATTGTTGTTTTTAATTTTTAACGCTTCTCCTGCTGTTAAAATATATTTTAATCTCTTTAATTTTTTTACATTGTCCTCGTTAATTTCATTTAAAAACAAATTGAACATACTAGATGTAAAATTAACATGACTGACTGAATTATCTATTATCGTTTTAATTACATTCTTAGCATCTTTTTCATATCCCTTCCCAAGTATTACTAATTTTCCACCGCCTATAAACCAGCCAAATATTTCACTTATTGAAACATCAAAGGAATAATTTGTTTTTTGAAGGTATGCTCCATTTTGATCCATTGTATAATGCTTTTGTAAAAACATTAGTGTATTCATCATACTACTGTGTTTTATCATAACCCCTTTAGGTCTACCTGTTGTACCTGACGTATATATTACATATGCTAAATTGTCTTTACCTGCTATTTCACCCAAGTTATCAACATCATACTTGTATAACTCTTCATTATCTATGTAACATATTTCTACTATTTTATTTTGTATTCTACCTTCAAATTTTTTCTGTGTTATCACTAGTTTTGTTCCACTATCATCTATCACATAGTTTATTCTATCCTTTGGGTACTCTGGATCGATTGGTAGATAAGCTCCTCCTGCCTTTAGTATTGCCATTATTCCCACTATCATCTCTATTGATTTCTCTATCATTATCCCTACTATAACGTCTTTTTCTACTCCCTTTTCTCTTAAAACTCTTGCTAATGAATTAACTTTTTCATTCAATTTTTTATATGATAATTTTTTATTTTCAAATATCAAAGCTGTATTATCTGGTATTTTTTTCACCTGATCCTCAAACAATCCAGTTATTGTTCTACTCTGAGAGTAATTTGACACAGTATTATTAAATTGGTATAACAATTTATTTTTTTCTTCTTTTGTAATTATTTCTATTTCACCTAATTTTACTTCCTGATTGTTTACTATAGAATTAAATATAGCTTTTAAATGTTCTGCCATCATCTGTATTGTAGCTTTTTTAAATAATTTACTACTATATTCAATATTAATTTCAAATTGGCCACTTTTTTTAATAACTGAGAATATTAAATCAAACTTGACTACATTACACTTATAATCATATTTTTTGATTATGAAATTACCTACATCAATGTTTTCTTCACTATCATTTATCATTGTAAACATAACATCAAATAGTGGATTTCTTCCACTATCTCTTGGTATATTTAATTTATTTACTAACTCCTCAAATTGGTAATCTTGATTTTCATATGCATTTATAGAATTCTCCCTTACTTCTGTTAAAAATTCCACATAACTTTTATCCATTGTAGGATAGTTTCTCATTGCCAAAGTATTTACAAACATGCCTATAACATTCTTAATCTGATCAATTCTTCTTCCTGCTATAGGCGTTCCTATTATTATATCTTCCTGACCAGTATATTTTGAAAGAAGTATATTAACAACCGATAAAAATACCATATACATTGTACTTCCCGTTATATAAGCTATTTTCTTTAACTTTTCTGATAATTCATTCCCTATTTCAAAACTTATAGTATTTCCTTCGAAAGTTTTAATAGAAGGTCTTTTATAATCTGTTAATAAATTAAGAACTGGTATTTCTTTTTTAAATACCTTTAGCCAATATCGTTCCTGCATTTTAATATTATCTGATTTCATTTCCTTATTCTGCCAAATACAATAATCCTTATATTGTATTGTCATTTTAGGTAGTTCCCTCTTGTTGTATAAATAACTAAATTCTTTTAATAAAATACCTACAGATATCCCATCCATTATTATATGATGAGTATTAATTAGCAACACATATTCTTTTTCTAAGATTTCTATTAGTACTACCCTTATTAATGGTGCCTTACTTAAATCAAACGGTCTTATAAATTCTTTTATTGTATCATTAACTTGATTTTTCTGTGCTTTAATATATGTAATTTCAGGAATTATATTTTTATCATTTACTATTTGCACTACCTCTCCATCAATATTCTCAAATGAAGTTCTTAAGCTTTCGTGCCTTTTTACCAATTCAATTATACTTTTATTAAAGCGTACTTTATCAATTTTTCCCTCTATTTTAACTATTATTGGTACATTATAATTAATACTGCTTCTATTCATTTGATTTAGTATAAACATTCTTTTTTCTGCTGAAGATAGTGGATAATATTCTCTTTTTTCAGTAGGCATTATAATTACACTTTCTTTTTTCTCTGCATTTCTAATATAACTTGCTATTTCCTTAATAGTAACTACTTTAAATATTTTTCTTATCGATATTTCTACATTAAATTCCTTCTTAATCATGCATTCTAGTTCTATCGCCTTTAAAGAATGTCCTCCCAAATAAAGAAAACTATCATTTATGTTTATATTTGTAACATTTAGTATTTTCTTACATATATTGATTAGTCTATTTTCAATATTATCCTCCATAAACTACCTCCTAATCAGTGTAGTGCACACTATTTAAAACCTATTTTTTCATCTATTTTAATTTAACTAGCATTATTTACAAATAAAGAGTTCTAATATTTTAGTCATTATATTATTTAAACAACAGCCAATCAAATACGGAAGGAAATTTCCAAAATTTAATAAAAGCTCCTTGAATCTTTATACTTTATTATGTAAATAATAAAACTAAATGTAATTAAATGATTTTTATTACATCTTTATTTTATATTATCATATTTCTCATTTTTTTACAATAGTTATAATACTTCTTCTTACATATAATGCCATATGCTTGTATATTTCTTACAATTGCAACTTAGTACCTGCGCTATTTTATACTTAAAATAAGAATTAATCACTAATTTCAAAAAATTCTTATTTTAAGTATAACAAAATTTTAACATTTCAATAAAACCTATATAAACTATCATATTTTTAAAATATTATTTTTAATATTTCTATAAGTAAAAAATATAACTGAAAGTTATATTTCAGGCTGTAAACAAATATGTGTTTTAAAGTATTTTTTATATATCACAAGCAAATATCTTCTTCTTCTCCAAAGCCTATTTGCTAATTTCTTTAAATTCATGCATGCAAAAGTAAGCGTGACTGCCATTTTAATTTTAGCCAAGCTTCTTAAATGAGTGAATCTCATACCATGTTTTTGTTTTGCATCTGCAAAAATACGTTCAATAGTTTCTTTTCTTCTTTTGTATACACTATTAACATACCTTTCATGTCTGAGATGTTCAGCTTCTTCCAAATAATTCTCCCATATATGTCTAGTAATAAGCTTTTGCTTATTTTTACTATTAGTACATTTCTTTATGAAAGCACAGCTTTCACAATCGTGATTATTAGATTTATATTCTTTATATCCATCTCTGTTGGTCGTTGAATATTTTAATATTTTGTTATTGGGACATATGTAACAATCATAAAATTCATCATATGCATATTCATACTTTTTAAAGAAACCTTCTTTGGTCATAGGGCGTTTATACGGCATAGATGGTAAAATACCTGAATCTAGTATTGTTTTAGCAATGCATGGATTTTTATATCCAACATCTACTGCAACAGCAACTAGTTTATCTCCAAACTTTCAATATACTTTATTATAAACATCATAAAAGCCAATACTATCATGAACATTTCCAGCAGTAACTTCAAAGCCTAGAACAAAATTGGCATCATCACATGCAGTATGAGCTAAATAAGCAAAACATTTTTCCTTTTCATTCTTATAAAACATTCCACTTTCCTTGTCGGTAGTACTTTGTACAACTTCCTTAGTCTCTATTTTTTTAGTTTTTTTTAAAGGCTTTTTACCATGTTCTTGCCTGTCCAAATCAATTTCTTTATCAAGTTTGTCTTTATATTTTTTTGCCTCAATTTCAACATTAACTCTTTTAAATTTCTTCTTATTGGCACTAGCTTTTATATGTGTTGAATCAATATAAACTTGTTCTAGTGCTAAAAAGCCCTCTTTTTCAGCAATTTCAAGAATTTTCACAAATATATTTGTGAACACATCAGTATCATTGAATCTTCTTTCATAATTTTTATTAAAGGTAGAGAAATGAGGTATTTTTTCACTCATTGAATAACCAAGAAACCATCTATAAGCTATATTAACTTGAATCTCTCTTATAGTTTGTCTCATTGAAGGTATTCCAAATAAATATTGAACAAGTACTATTTTTATAAGTACTACTGGATCAATGCTACGTCTACCAAAGTCAGAATATAATTCTGATACTTCATCATATATAAAATTAAAATCTATGGATTTATCTATTTTTCTTAATAAATGATCTTTTGGAACTAGATCCTCTAAGCTATTTAATTCAATTTGACTTCTTAATTCTTTTCCTTTTTTTGTTAACATTTTACTCATCACCATTTACTATTTTAGAATAAAAAGAAATGAGTGTCGATTTTGTCGACACTCTGAAATATAACTGAAAATTGTATTTTCAGTTATATTAGTGCCCAAATATTTAATTTACAGAAACATTTTTATATTATAAAAGTATACGAGCTTTGTTTTCACATTATTTTTACCTTAATGAATTAATTTTTAGCACAGCTGCTTTAATTACATTGTATATCTCTTCATCCGTAAGTCCTGTCTTCCCTTCTATAAGTGCTAGCACCTTAGAATTTTTCATTTCACCAGTCCAATTAAATTCCTTTCCCATTTGCTCGACTGCTTCAACTGCTTGCTTTATTATAACTATATCTTGATTATATTTATCTATTCCTATTTTTTGTTTTAATTGATTTTCTCCTAACTCTATAATATTTTTATTTTTATTATAAAATTGTTTAACATAATAAGCTATTATGGCTACAATTATATTAAATATTACTCCTAAAATTGGTATTACTATTTGATTTATTATTTGTTCTCTCATTTTTATCCCTCCAAACTTTATTTAACTAACAATTTTCATCCAATAGCTTTGACCATGTGGCTGTCCCTACTATTCCATCTGGATTAATTCCATGCTTAGCCTGCCAATTTTGAACCATTACTTTAGTTCCATTACCAAAAACTCCATCTATATTTCCTCCAACTCTGTATTGAATGTATCTTGTAGCATATTCATAATGTGCATATTGAACACCATCTGTTGGTCTATTAAATATTTCTGTAACCGCACTAACAGTTTTCTGTCCCCAAATTCCATCTACTACTAGCCCCATTGCTCTTTGAAATTCTTTTATTGCTTCCATTGTTGCCGTTCCCTCTATGCCGTCTACTGTAACTCCCTTCTTTAAAAGCGTATTAAGCTGCTGTTGAATAATTTTAACAGTGTCATCCTGTTTTTGTACCTTTACTACCTCATTTAAAATTAATCTTTTGGAATTTCCTAATAAAATACCCTCACTAAAGTTATTAACATCACATTTCCCATTTACTCCTGGTACATTTCCATCTTCTGCATATTGCCACCCTATATATTGAGTAACACTCGGTTTTTCAACTCCATATTCAGCTATCCATAAAGGTAAGCTCTTAACTCTATCATCAAATAATTCCTCATAAAAAGAACTATAAGTATAAACAGCACATTCATATCCTTTGCTCTGCATAAAATCATAAAATTGACGAACCCTTGTGCTTGTATCATTTTGTCCAGCATCACTAAATTCCTGTGCTTCAACATCAATCATATATTTCATATCAGCTTTAAAGCTACTTATCATATTAATAAAATGTTGTGCCTCCATATATGGATTATTTCTGTGTAAAAAGTGATAAAATCCTACCTTTAAACCAACTTTTTTAGCTTCATTATAAAACTCTTTCATTTTTGAATCGTTAAAAGTCAATCCCTCTGTGGCTTTTAAATACACATATTCTACTCCACTTTTCTTAACCTCTTCCCAATTTGTTATATTTGAGCCATTATAAATGTCTATACCATTCATAAGACTACCTCCTTTTATGTTTGTATGTGTAGTAATTTAAAAAGCGCTTCTTTACTACATTTTTCATAAAAACATATACCTTGATGAATTATATAAACGTAACAAATGAAATTATAATCTTTTAATAAGGTATAAAAAAGGGAGTGTCGCAAAATGATTAAAATTAATCATGAGCGATGCTCTTTTTTTGTTTAAGCTATAAAATTGCCTAATATTTTAAATACTATATTAATTATTTGAATTTCCATGAGATTTTGACGCACTAAAATAAACCTAACTATATTATTCCATAATTAGGAAATAGTTTTTAATTCGTGAAGATACTTTTGAGTTCTTTCATTTTGGATTTTTAAATGTAATTTGTTAATGTTATATCCAAAACAAAGCAAAATAAATTCAGTTTTTACACTATTTTTTCCACGTGTTAAAAATCTTTTGAATTCATAGTCGCTTTTTAAAATTCCAAACGCACCTTCAACTTGAATAGATCTGTTCATTCTCAATTTAGTTCCCAATTCAGTTTTGATATTGTTGTATGAAATTTGACGCTTTTTAATAAAAGTCTTTGAAACCTGCATTTTTCGGTTATTCTTTGCTTTTGTGCACTTTGATTTCAAAGTGCAGTTATCGCAATTTTCACATTCATAAACAGTAACCTCAGACGTATACCCACTTGCAGATTTTTTATGAATAATATATGATGGGAATAATTTTCTATTATTATGACAAATATATGTATCTGTTTTAACATCATATTTCATATTTTCACGCTTACTGATGTCGTTTTTAAAACTTCTTTTTTTCCATTTCTCATAAGTTTGAGGTTTTATATATGGTATTTGATTATTAGACTCTAAAAACAAATAGTTTTCTTCACTTTCGTAACCAGAATCTGCAATCACATTAGTATATTTATGACCAATTTTTTCTTGCATATTAGTAATCATTGGTATTAATGTTGCTATATCATTTCTATCATCAAATACTCCAACACCAGTTACATATTCACTATCAACTGCTATTTGTACATTATAGGCAGGTTTTAATTGACCATTTCTCATATGATCATCTTTCATATGCATGAAAGTTGCATCAGTATCAGTTTTAGAATAGCTATTTCTTTTTGAAAATATTTTCTTACTTAAATTATATTTTTCTTGTCTTTCTTTATATTGTGATAGTTGTTCTATCCACTTTTGAATTGCAGTTTTTCTTTTACCGATTCCATGAACAAACTCTATATTTCTTTTTTCTTTTTCAAATAAAAGCCATTGAAGAATTTTGTTTATATCATCAATCAAAGTTTCTCTCTCAATAGTGAATTTCATTAATCTTTCAAGATTAATGGTTTTAACAAGAGCAATAATTTTATCAAACATCTTACCTTCATTTTTATAAATAGCTTTCTTCCAAACAAAAGTATATCGGTTGGCATTTGCCTCAATTTTAGTACCATCGATAAATACATTTTCAAATAATAATTCTTTTTCTTTAGCTAAATAGTTAACTTGTTGATAAAATAAATCTTCAATCACTTCATTTGAAAGATATTTTTTTCGAAATCTACTTATAGTAGCGTGATCAGGTGCTTTAAAGCCTTGAAGTAGCCATTTGAAATTTATATCTCTTTTGCATGCTTTTTCTATCTTTCTACTTGAATAAATATTTTGAGAATAAGCATAAGATATTATTTTGAACATGATTTTGGGTTCAACTGCTGATTTTCTTCCTACGGAAGAATACGCCTTGTACAATTTTTTATAATTTAATCCCTCCAACAAATAGCTTAGCAAACGAACCGAATCATCTTCTGGTATTAAGTTTTCTAAATTTAATGGTAATATAAGTTGCAAATTATCATTAAATTGATTATAATTTTTTGTGTATAATTTAGTTACATTCATAATTTAATTATACAATCAATGTGAGTTCTTCGGAACTCACATTTTTTATATACAACAAAGGAGCTATTGCAAAACTATTTTTTAGTTTTGCAACAGCCCCTTTAGATTTGCTCTATTTAAATTTTTTTCTGTGCCTTCACTTAAGCACCACCTCACATAGAAACGATATATTCACCATATCTCAATTATGGGATAATTAAATCTATATCTTGCCTCATGGTATTATGGTACTTATCACTTAATGACATAGTTATTGTGTGTTTTCCTGAGGTTAAGTTATTAAATATAATTTCATAAGAAGTTGTATCTGTATCCTCCTCAGTATCATATCCCCATGTATATATATCTTTGGGATCAGTGTTCACATTTAAATCGTAATCACACAAATATTTTCCATCAACAGATATATGTACAGGACCTAATCCAGTAGTTTTTCTAATTAAAATACATGGATATTTAGTATCTAAAATTATAGGATCATAATTATTAGATTGATAATTAGCTACTCTAGTATAATCCCCATCCACACTCGATTTATACGCAGAGTTAACTCCCTGTATTTGCATAATCAAACCTACATCTGCATGAGTGGTCTTTAATGGGACAGCCGCCCCCAAAGCTATAACTAATATAAAAATTGCAAACATCATAAATTTTCTTTTCATAACAAAATTCCTCCTTTTATAATTTATAATAATATACTACCACAAAATACATTATTATGAAAAAATCTATATATTTGTTTATATTGATATATTTATTCCTACTTCATAAAATGTGAATATTACATAACTTTACTACAAATAATACTTATAAAATAATTAAAAGAGGTGTTAATATGAGTAGTAAATCCAAGATTACAAAAGTACAAAAAAATTCTCATGGAGATATAACTGCTGTAGCACTTGATAACGGAAATATATGTTCAATTGATGAAGCAATATCAATGGCAAAAAACGATTTAATAGACGGTGTAAATGTAGGCAAAGCCAAGAATGGTAGAGAATATTTAAGAAGCAATCCTAATGGCGATGAAAGTGATAATTTAGATAATAAACCAACTTTTTAAATAAATATAAAAAAATAAACTCTCTATGATAAAAATATCACCGAGAGTTTATTACTTTTATTTCAAATCAATATGCCACCAATCATGACTATATTTTTGCAAAAACTTAGCCGGTATATAAATATATCCCTTGTCTCCAAAATCCTCTCCCCAACTATTACGGGCAATAAAATATAAATTTTCGTAATTTGAAGCTTCAAAATATTTTTGTACATTTTCCTTAATTTCTTCTATAATTCCATTTTTCTTATAAAAATAGCCACATATATTTATTGCATGTCCTCCAAGTAGTTCTTCTCCTTGCTTTGGCAGTTGTACATAGCCATCATGTCCAATATCTTCAAAACTATCATATACGTCCACACCTATTAATACAGGTTTTTTAAGCACACCTACGCAATAAAGTAAATCTTTTATACTTGTTATTTTATATTTTTTTATAGCTTTATGCTTTTTAGCATCCAAGTCCATAGCTGCAGTTGGCACATCTTTAAACTTATCAATATCATATGGACACAAACTCTCTAAACAAGTTCCTACTGTTGTAGCAATCTCAGCACTTCTAGCTATTGTACTTCCATTATCATCCTGAACATCTCCATCAAGTTTTCTTTCCTCATAATAAAAATAAAGCTCTGAAAGCTTGTCTTTTATTCCCAAAAGATATTCAAGTACACTGCAAGCTGAAAATGCTGTACATGCTCCTAGCTTTCCTTGATCTTGTATGGGGGCATATTGTTTTCTTAGATCCGCGCTTGATGGAATATCTTCCTCTCTAAAAATACATTCATAAAACAGTTTTTCATTTCCTGTTACTTTAGATTTTTTTAAGTTATACTTATAAGGTAATTTCTTTCCCATAACAAAGGCATCTCCTTTTAAATTGTTTGATTATTAAGACAATTTAATTTCTAGTTATGCATTTATTTTGAAATAAGTCTATTCTTTATCATGATTTTACACCTTTTTTATCTACTTATTACCACTATGGCATTCTATATTTCACTTAACATTATATGCTTCAATTAAGCTATTATTCCTCACTATATTTTATTTATAAAAATTATACTAATATTCATCCTATAAGGATATACTAATACCGATTTATTTATTAGGAGGTATTTTTTTAATATAATGGGTGTAAATATTAACAACAAAATTAAACTTCATGGTTTTAATAATTTAACTAAAGCATTATCTTTTAATATGTACGATATATGCTATACAAGATCTGCTGAAGATAGAGAAGCATATATTTCTTACATAGATGAGCAATACAGTGCAGATAGACTTACAAAAATCCTCTCAACTGTTACTGAAATTATAGGTGCTAACATTTTGAACACCGCAAAGCAGGACTACGACCCTCAAGGTGCAAGTGTTACACTTTTGGTATGTGAGAATCCTATATTAGAAGATCACAAAGAAGCCCTAGTAAAAGAAACTCCTGGACCGCTTCCAGAAATCATACTTAATCATTTAGATAAAAGTCATATTACCGTGCATACCTATCCTGAGTATCACCCCGATGAAGGTATTTGCACCTTTAGAGCTGATATAGACGTATCTACCTGTGGAATGATATCACCTTTAAGAGCACTAAATTATTTAGTACATTCCTTTGAAGCAGATATTATGACTATGGACTATAGAGTTCGTGGTTTTACTAGAGATATTACTGGACGTAAGCTATTTATTGATCACAAAATTAATTCCATTCAGAACTATATACCAAACAACATAAAAAACAAATATAACATGATTGATGTAAATGTTTATCAAGAAAACTTATTTCATACAAAATGTAGATTAAAACAATTCGATTTGGATGACTATCTATTTGGATACACAAAAAAAGATTTATATCCAAAAGAAAAAAGAATAATAACTCATAAACTAAAAAAAGAGATGGACGAAATATTTTATGGTAAAAATTTTGATGATGTATATTACAAATAAAATAATGGAGGTAAACTTATGTTAGATCTTTGGTTTTCAGAAAGTCATGCAGACGACACAAAATTTTCAATAAGAGTAAACGAGCATTTATACACAGAAAAAACTCCTTTTCAGCAAATAGATTTTTTTAAGAGTGAAACCTTTGGAACTTTTTTTACACTTGATGGTTACATAATGATGACTGAAAAAGACGAATTTATATATCATGAGATGATTACCCATGTTCCAATGGCCGTCAATCCTAATATAAAAAGAGTTCTTATTATAGGTGGTGGTGATGGTGGAACCTCAAGAGAAATTTTAAGATACAATACTATAGAACAAGTGGATATGGTTGAAATTGACGAAAGGGTTGTACGCCTGTGTCAAAAATACCTAACTCAAACCTCACTAAAACTTGACAATGATGATAGACTTTCTATACATTTTGAAGATGGTAAAGAATTCGTTAAGAAAACAAAAAATAAAACCTATGATCTTATTCTTGTAGATTCAACTGATCCTATTGGCCCTGGAGAAGGTTTATTTACTAATGAATTTTATAAAGACTGCGAAAGAATTTTAAGTGATGACGGAATTCTAATTAATCAACATGAAAGTCCTTATTACAAGGAATACTGCCATGAAATGAAAAGAGCTCATAATAAAATAAAAGATAAATTTCCTATTGCAATGGTTTATCAATTTCACATGCCAACTTATGCTTCTGGCCACTGGCTTTTTGGCTTTGCATCAAAAAAATATCATCCTCTAAAGAATTTGCATGAAGACAGCTGGAATGCTCTTAATTTAAAAACAAAATATTATAACACAAATCTCCATAAAGGTGCTTTTGCACTTCCTAATTATGTTATTGAAGAGCTGGAAAAAGATGATTAAAAAGCTCCATCCATTTTAAACTGTGGATGGAGTTTTTTTATGTTCTATTTAAGTGTTATCAACCTTATAACATAGGAAAATAGACTTGGGGGTCTATCTTCTCCATAAAAGTAACAAGATAAAACATCATCTAGCCATATTATCAGTATAGGAAGTACATACCACCAAATACAATTTTTCAATTCAATTTGTCCCATAAAATTAAATTTATCCTTACTATAATCCCAAATATGCAAACCTAAATATAAATTAAAAAATATACCTGAAAATAACTCCATTAAAGTTATAGTTGTTCCACCAATTAAAACCTGTTTCCACATTTTTAAATTATAATACTTAGGTCTATCATTTAGCCCTCCTATAATAACTCCACAAAGTCCCCCAACTAAAAACATCCATAAGCTTGTAAAGCCCATAAGTGACATTGACTTTATTCCCTCATAGCCTACCAATTGTTGTCCATACGCTCTTGCCAGCACTTCTACATCCATGTAAATACCACCAAACACTAAAAAGTGAATTATTTTATTTTTTAAGTACACTGTTTACACCTCCTTTAATTTACTAAATATAATATGCCTACAAATACCGCACTATTACCATACCAAGTAACCTTATGTATAATTTTCTACAAAAAACTTTATTTTCCTTTAATGTATTTTTTAATAAGAAAGACTCCTTAATTAAAGAAGTCCTTCTTGAAAATAAATATTTTATATATCCTCAACATCATCCATATCAATCCATTGAAGGTGTGCATTTGCTCCATTAACTAATCCCCAATTTCCTATAACCTTATATAGAGATATTACTTTACCTGCTGGTACAATACCATTAGTTGGTATAGCAGAACATGGATTTTCTCTACAGTAAGTTCCTTCATATGCCACTGCTCTTATTTGCTTTATAACACTTAAAGGTTTTGTAGCAACCAAACTACTAATTGGAACAAACTTCTTTTCTGTATTACTTATTAAATAGTATGCATCTTCTTTAGCATATACCTGAACCAAATCACCTTTTGTAAGAGTTCCAACTGTATTTCCTGCTTCATGTGGAAATTCCTTTATATTAACACTATCTACATCCACCGCAAAATCCTGTAATAAGGGTTCAGATTTTTCATTTAGTTTATTTGTAAATGCATTTGGGTATATATCTTGCAATTGTTTATTGTTGTTCATCCATTGTAAACCATCATTTCTTCCATTTACAAGATAGTATCCATTTACATCACAATAAACAGGGCATGTACCAGTATATGGAACAGTTCCATTGCTTGGATCACAATCATCTGGATTTTCATAGCATTTTGCACCATCATAATCCATAACTCTTATTACTTTTTGAACGGATAATGGATTCTGTGCCTTTACATTTGATATTTTTACATATTGTGGATTGTTGTTATTTACAAGATACCACTCATTGCATTTGCCGTATACTTGAAGAGTATATCCTGACTCTCTTACTCCATTAGTTTCAGAATTATCATCTGGTAAGCTTTTAAATTCAGTATGTCCTGTTGTAATCATATTTGCTATTATAGCAGGTTTTCCTTTTTGGTTAATGCAAAATTGATTAGGTTGTTTTAAATCTGTAGTTGTATTACCACTGCCAAAGAACATTGCTGCTTCTGCTGCTCTTCTGTTCTTAAGACCATCTAAAGCTTTACCTCCAGCCATAACCCACATTTCAAAATCAGCTGTTATAGTATTTACGTCTCTTACTCCTGCACATATATTTCTATATAAAGTTGATTGATTTAATAATGCACTAACTCCTTCGTTGTAAGCAAAAGATACCAATGCATCAAATTGATTCTGATTTAAGTTAACTCCCTTAGAAGTTAAATCATTTTTTATTGGTTGCGCATATTTGTTATTCAATAAGTCCTCCAACATTTGACTAGCCTGAGCCTGTGTTACATATGTTAAACCTGCAATTTCATCACCAGTCATACCATATCCTATTGTTTTTACACCTACACTATCATAATAAGGTGTTGCTGAAAATCCTTCCCATTGTTCTACGAAATTTACACATTGTTTTGAAACTAAAGCCATATTAATTACTTCCTTTCATTTTTGAATTTTTTATTTATTTGCTGCAATTACTACTGTTTCTGTCCCCCTTTTGTGTAATAAAAAAGAGCTTATTTAGTAAAAGCTCTTTTTAAATTTTTAGAAACAAAAATAACCCCGAGAAAAATCTCAAGGTTGTTTTTTAATTTCTAAACTTTTGACAATACCTATTATAGCACCTTTAAATAATATAGATGTAATTAATATCTTAGCTACTTATTATATTTAACTTATAAAACTATTGAAGGAATAAAAATATGACTGGAATAACTAGATATAAATAGGGCTCTAGCCTACTAAGTAACATATCCTTAGAAGAACTTTCTACAGCTGACTTATCAATAAATTTATGAAATATTTTTTTCATTATATTAAAAATAATAAAGCCTAAAACGTTGCCTATAGTATTCATTATTATATCATCTATATCTGTGGTTCTTGCAGTAGTAAACAATTGACTAAACTCAATAAAAAAAGTAAAAAATAATCCATATAAAAATATATTTTTAAACTTTTGATATTTTGTCCACATTATTGGAATCAGAAATCCAAAGGGCATAAATAATATAATATTAAGTATGTTTGATATATCTAGTCCATCTTTTAAAGGTATTAAATTTAAATGTGGATTAAATATTCTCTCATGCTCAATTAAATGAACCTTCCATTCATATACAGAGGGTATTCCCACTAGAATTAAACAAGCTACAATATAAATCAAGAAAAAATATCCTACAAAATAATGCTGCCAGCCTCTCTTATTATTCTTCTTTAAAACAATATTTAATGCTGTTATTAAAATGAATATTAATACTGTCATAATCAGACTTATTTTAAAGTCCATGTTTTCACCTTCTTTTTACTCATTATACAATTTTATCATATTTTTATATGTATGAAAATATTTCTAATTTGTATATTGAAGAAGGTTGCAAATTCAAACTTATAAGGGTAAATGCGCGCCATTTTGATATTAATTGAAAATATAATTAATATTGTACATAACAAAAAACCTATGCTAACAAGCGTTAAAGCATAGGTTTTTTATTAAGAATCTATAGCATAAATTCTCTATAGTATTCTATTATTTATATATTATTTGCCTACTACACTTTCAACAAATTCTTTCATCTTATCGCATTTGCAATTAGCATAGAATAATTCCTTGAATTTTTCTCCGCTTATAGCACCTTTTAATAAATCTTGATCTATTGATTTTAAAACTGTTATGATATCTTTGAATGCTACTTTTCTAACTTCATCTAATATCTTCTTATTTCTTTGTTCTGGAACAACTCTTTCCTTAGGATATCCTTGTCCGCTTTCTCCCTCAAACAATTTCTCAAAGATATACTCTAAGTTTAATTCTCCACCCCAGCCAAATCCTTTAGCAAAAGGTAGTGCAATTGCATTTCCATCATTGATTTGTGCAAACATAAATGCATCAGAAGGATCTTCTACATGTCCACAAATAACTCCTGGAAAAGAATTTAAAGCAAGCATAGCGCCTTCCCCTGTGCCACAACCTGTTATTACATAATCAGCTGCTCCTGAATTTAAAAGGATAGCTGCTAAAATACCATTTTGAACGTAAGTTAATTGAGCTTTGTCGTCTCCAGTATACATTCCGTAGTTAACTACTTCATGTCCTTTTGGTTCTACTACTTTCTTTAAAGTTTCAAATATAAGCTCATTTTTTGCTGCTTGACTGTTTTCATTTATTAAAGCTATTTTCATCTTAAATTTCCCCCTACAAATAAATTATCTATTATTGTGGTTGCTTTCCAATATAAGCTAATATTCCACCATCAACATATACAACATGACCATTTACAAAGTTTGAAGCATCAGAAGCTAAGAATACAGCTGGTCCCATTAAATCTTCTGGTGTTCCCCAACGAGCTGCTGGTGTCTTCGCAACTATAAATTGATCAAATGGATGTCTTGAACCATCTGCTTGTTTTTCTCTAAGTGGTGCTGTTTGTGGAGTAGCTATATATCCAGGTCCTATACCGTTACATTGGATATTGTGCTCACCATACTCAGAACATATATTTCTTGTTAACATCTTAAGTCCACCTTTTGCAGCGGCATAAGCTGAAACTGTTTCTCTTCCAAGTTCACTCATCATAGAGCATATGTTAATTATTTTTCCGTGACCCTTTTTAATCATTCCAGGTATTACAGCTTTAGATACTATAAATGGAGCATTTAAGTCAACATCTATAACCTTTCTAAAGTCTTCTGCTTTCATTTCAAGCATTGGAATACGTTTAATTATTCCTGCATTGTTTACAAGAATATCTATTACTCCAACTTCTTCTTCTACTTTTTTAACAAAGGCATTTACTTGTTCTTCATCTGTAACATCGCATACATAACCATGTGCCTTTATTCCTTCTGCTTCATAAGCTTTTAGTCCTTTATTAACTAAATCTTGATTAATATCATTAAATACTATTGTAGCTCCTGCTGATGCATAAGACTTTGCAATAGCAAATCCAATACCATATGATGCACCTGTTACTAATGCAATTTTACCTTCCAATGAAAAATCCTTGAGTATATCCATGAAATTCTTCCTCCTTGAATGATAATAATTTTTTACAATATTAATTATACTATTATACTTTCACTATTTCTTGTTATATTTTTTTTAAAATGTTGCAAATTTTGAAGTAAAGCTTATAATAAAAATTGGAGGTGACTTAATGAAACAATTTGAATCTTGCAAAGAATCCGTTAAGGATTGTATAAAAAATAAATACTTTTCAATAGCACATCTGCATAGTGAAGAAGAAACTATGGCAATACACATACATGATTGTTATGAAATTTACTACTCTATTTCTGGTGCAAATCAATTTTTAATAGACAATAAGCTTTATGACGTTGATCCTGGAGATTTATTCGTTATAAATGAATTTGAAAGTCACTATGTTTCTCAAATAAATAATGCTACTCATGAAAGAATAGTACTTTCTATTCATCCTGACTTCTTAAAAACTTTGTCTTCTGAAAAAACAGATTTAAATTACTGTTTTAGACACCGAAGTCATGATTTTAGTCATAAAACTTCTCTTAATAAAGAACAACAAAATAGATTTATATACTTTATAAATAAAATTATAGGTACTAGTGGTTTTGGTGCTGATATGATTGAATACTCAAGCTTTGTAGAGCTTATGGTATTTTTGACTAGCCTTTTTATAAATAAAGGTGATTCTACATCAATAGTTTATAAATACAATAATCAAATTCAAGAAATCATAAAATACATAAATGATAATGTTACAAAGGATATTACTGTAAAACACCTAGCGGAGCACTTTTTTTTAAGTGAATCTTATATATGTAGAATTTTTAAATTATCCACTGGGACAACCATAAATAAATATATTATTGCCAGAAGAATATCTATGGCAAAGGCCCTTTTGTCTAATGGCTCTAGTATTAATGATGTCTATATAAATTGCGGTTTTAATGACTACAGTAACTTTTTAAAATCCTTTAAGAAGGCTGTTGGAGTATCTCCGAAAAAATATTCCACCTTTAGTACTTCATAAATTTATTTTTTCAATGTTAATTTTAAATACACATAGGGCTGTTAAAATTAACCGCCCTTAATTCTTCAATAATTAATTATCTATATCAAAACTCTAAAATCATATTATACCATTTAGCTCCACCATGTACAGATTGTGATATGCCTACATTTATGTACCCAAACTTTTCATAATAGTGAATTAGTTTTTCTTTACAGTCTAAAATTACGCCTTTGCGTCCTTCTAGCTTTGATACTTCTATCATATGCTGCATTAACTTACTAGCAATTCCTTTATTACGATACTCTGGTAATACATCTAGACCAAAAATAGTCTGATACTTTCCATCTGGCACATGTAGTGAAGCATTTTCATATAGCTTATCATATATAGCTGTTTCATTTATTATGCACCCATTAACAAATCCAACTATTTTACCCTCATTTTCTGCTACAAAGAACTTTTTTGAAAATGTATTAATTCTTTGTTCAAAAGATTTTTTTGTAGCAGCTTCTGACTTTGGAAAACATCTCAATTCAACTTCTGTTACAGCTTCTAGGTCTTCTATAGATACTTCCCTAATTTTAATATCCATTACTATAATCCCCTTTCAATAAACTATTAATGATTTTGTTATGCTTAATTTTATACTATTGAAATAATATTTTTCAAATGAAATTTTCACTTATTTAGAATTAAAAAATAGTAAAAGCTAGGCACCAAATAAAGTACCTAGCTTACCTACTAATTTATTTTAACAGTATCATTCAAAAGGATTTTCTGTTTTATAAAGCATTCCCTTAGGTCTATTAAAGCCAACTTCTTTAACTCCCAAATATCTAAACAAGTTGTACATAGCTTTTCCAAAGTGTCCAAATGCAACTGCTCCATGGTGTGGAAATCTATTTTCAACTAATACATGACGATAAAATCTTCCCATTTCAGGAATTGCAAACACTCCAATTGACCCAAAGGAGCGTGTTGCAACTGGTAAAACTTCTCCTTCTGCTACATATGCTGTTAATTCTGAATTTGCATTGCTTTGTAATCTAAAGAAGGTAATATCACCTGGAACTATGTCCCCTTCAATTGTTCCCCTTGTTATATTTGGTTCTTGATTTGGCTCTAATGCCCTTGCCATAATCTTTTGATTTCTCATAGTAGGTTTTTGTAGTTTACATGCTGCTGTATTACCACAATGGAAGCCCATGAAAGTATCTTTTAAAGTATACTTAAACTTATCTTTAATATCTTTTTCATACATATCCTTTGGTACTGTGTTATTTATATCAAGTAATGTTACAACATCTTCACTTACACAAGTTCCAATGTACTCACTTAAAGCTCCATATATATCAACCTCACAAGATACTGGAATACCTCTAGCAGTTAATCTACTGTTTACATAACAAGGAACACATCCAAATTGTGTTTGGAAGGCTGGCCAACATTTATTAGCAAATACTACATATTCTCTTGAACCTTTATGTGCTTCTGCCCAATCCAATAATGTAAGTTCATATTGTGCAAGCTTTGGCAAAATTCCTGGCATTTTGTTGCCTTCACCTAGTTCTTTCTCCATGTCTTTTACTACTTCTGGTATTCTTGCATCATTTTCATGCTCATTAAAAGAAGCAAACAAATCAAGCTCTGAGTTTTCTTCTATTTCAACACCTAAGTTATATAATTGCTTTATTGGTGCATTACAAGCTAAGAAGTCTTGGGGCCTTGGACCAAATGAAATAATTTTTAGGTTTTTAAGTCCAAGTAAAGCTTTAGCTACTGGAACGAAGTCAGAAATCATATCTGAAACTTCTTTAGCATCTCCTACTGGATACTCTGGAATGTAAGCTTTTATATTACGAAGTGCTAAATTGTAACTTGCATTTAACATTCCACAATATGCATCTCCACGTCCATCAGATAAGTTATCTCCACTTTCTTCTGATGCGGCTGCAAACATTACTGGTCCATCAAATTCCTTAGCAATTAACGTTTCTGAACTTTCAGGTCCAAAATTTCCAAGATATACAACAAGTGCATTTACTCCAGCTTCTTTAACCTCAGCTACAGCTTTTTTCATATCTATTTCATTTTCTACAGTTGTTAAACATTCGAAAATTTCTCCTTCATATGCTTCAACTACTGCTTTTCTTCTATTAGCTGATAACTCCATTGGAAAACAGTCTCTGCTTACTGCAATGATTCCTAATTTTATTTTTGGTATATTATTCATTTTTAATTCCCCCATATAATTATAATTTTATTTTACTGAAATATTTTCTCCTACTAAGCCTATAAATGCTCCATCTTTGTCTAGTCCAGAATCTTTATGTGCAATTAACCATTTATTTTTAGCAAAGAGAAGTGCATCTTCTTCTACCTTTTCAAATTTATTTTCTAAAGATAGATTTGTATCCTTTGGTAAAACTACAACACATCTAAATCCATCTTCTTTACAATTACAAGGCGCATAGTGAAGTGTTGTTGCATAAACTTCAATTATAGTGCCAGCTGGAACCTTAAAGGCTTCAATTTTAGAGGTATCATAAGAATAATCATCCTCTATATCCTTCTCTAGACCTAAAAGAAGTATAAGATCTGTCACTGCTATATTTATTTCAGAAGAGCGGTGGTACTCAACTGCATTTAACAAATAGTTGTTACCATTACAATATCCTATTTGTATTGGAAGTTCACCATACTCTCTGTCTCTTAAATCCTTTGCAATTTTTAAGTCTTCGAGCTCTTTAATTGATGGTTCATATATTACATCACCCGGTAGAGGTGTATTTTTCATTTTCTCTATTATTTCAGAGCAATCGTAATTTTTTAGAATCCTACCATATTTTTTAAATTCCTTATCCATAACAGTTCTAATTGTCATATCCTTCACTCCCCACTTAAATTTAATTAACCTATTTTCCAAATGCTTCTTGCCAATCTTTTTTGAATTTTTGTAGTCCTTCTTTTGTTAATGGATGATTTAGCATTTGCATAACTATTTTATAAGGCACTGTTGCTATATTAGCTCCTGCCTTTGCTGCTTCAATTACATGAATTGGAGTTCTTATGCTTGCTGCTATTATTTCTGTCTCTATTCCATGTATTTCAAAGATTTCAGCAATATCACGAACTAAATCCATGCCAACCATTGATATGTCATCTATTCTCCCTAAAAATGGACTTACATAAGTTGCACCTGCATTTGCAGCAAGTAAAGCTTGTGCTGCTGAAAATATTAAAGTTACATTTGTTCTAATTCCTTCTTTTTTAAGAACCTTAACAGCCTTAAGACCTTCCTTTGTCATTGGAATTTTTACAATCATATTTTTATGAATTGCTGCTATTTCGCGTCCTTCCTTTATCATGCCTTCGGAATCTTCACTAACAACTTCACCGCTTATAGGTCCATCAACTATTTCTGTAATTTCTTTTATAACCTCTTTAAAATCTCTTCCTTCTTTAGCTATCAAGGATGGATTTGTTGTAACTCCACATATTACCCCCATTTCATTTGCTTCTCTAATATGATCTACGTTTGCTGTGTCTAAAAAAAATTTCATTCTTACCATCTCCCTTAACCTTTCACAAATATGTTTATAAAACAGCTTTAATAAGCTTGTAAATCACTGGGCATTTCCTTGTAAAAACTTATTTAAGTATCCAATATACTTTTTAAACTACTTTTTAAATGTCCTTTAATAAGTCTATTTTACTGCCCTTTCCATATATAGTCAATAGGCTTGTGTAAACTTTTTCAAAAAATTTATTTTTATAATAGAACATAACGGTAATGTGTATAAATTTCTTTATAAAAACATTACCGTTATTAATTATTAAATATCTACTTTTTCTTTTGAATAAATAATATTGCCAACACCTTTATCCACACGTTTAAACTTAGAATCTATTTCTTTTGCAATATACGCTCTTTGTCCCATGAAATCAAAGGGTATATCTTCACTTTTTCCTGCTTTAATATCTTCACATAACTTAATAATGTTTTCTAATAATTCTTTAGGTGCATCTCCAGTTCCATGTGAAAGAAATATTTTATCAAACTTACCTTTTGTTTTTTCTAACAAAGCATTCATTGATTTTTCATAACTAGTTAAACCTAGTGAATTTTCATCAAATATAAAGGTGGCTTGATTCGCCGCATCTCCTGTCATTAAAATCCTTTCTTCTTTAAAAAGAATTGCTATCTGACCAGGAGTATGTCCAGCTGCCCCATAAATTTCAAGAGTTACTCCCCCAAGTTCAAATAATACGTCTTCTTTTAAATCCTTATAATTTATTGGTGACTTTGTTTTTACATAATCGCTTTCTTTTATAGCTTCAAAAGCTTCATATTGGCTTTGAATATAACCTTTACGTACCTCTAAATTATTATGTTCAATGTAAATCTGATCATCAGCATGATTCATATACACCTCATAAAAATTTGGTGCACCAGAAGCATGATCTACATGTCCATGCGTTAAAATCACTATAATCGGTTTTTTAGTAAGATTTCTTACATATTCTTTTAAATCCCCAACTCCAATTCCAGTATCTATAAGTGCTGCCCTTTCACTTCCTTCAACTAGATACATAATTTCACCTGTTAAGCCAAAAATTCTTGTAATGTTTTTTGTAATCCTTTGAGATTTAAAATAATTAACTTCTTCCATACTATTCCTCCATTTAAACTTTCGCCTTACACTTACTTAATTCTTTTGCTAACGCATCAATTTCTTTACCACTTAAAAGAGATAATGGTCCCAAAATAGGATTAGCTGTAAGTGGCCTATTCCAAGATAAATCAAGTAACTCAGGAATTTGTTTGATATTATCAAGCTGTGAACCTATATATTTACGAAGAACTGCTATCCCCTCTTCAGTTTGAAGTACATCTTTAAGTGAACTATTTATATTTAATCGAGGACAATAATCTTTTGTAGGTTTATAAATAACCTCTATTTTACCCGCCTCTACTTTTAATACTACCTTGCCATCTTTCTCTTCAATATTTAAAGGTTTTTCACCTATAATTTTAATATCTTGAAGTTTAGCATCAGGAAGAACTATCTCTGCCTCACAATTAAATGGTATTTGAAACTTGTACTTTATTTTGTAGTTTTCAACAAACTGCCAACCACTTACATATAAGCCCGATGCCGAATTATAGCTTATAAATGCATTTTTTAAATAGCCAAATGGTTGAGGTTTTATAAGTGCTTTTTTAAATCCAGGCTTATTGAAAACCGGATTTAGTCCACACACATCTCTAGCAATCCATTCTACTACTGAACCGTAGGCATAATGATTCATACTATTCATACCAGTGCTGCTAACAGAACCATATTCATTTACTGAGTTCCAACGTTCCCATATTGTAGTGGCTCCCATATCAACGCTGTAAAGCCAACTTGGAAAATCATCATTAATTAGTAATTTATAAGCTAAATTATTTGCCCCCACACTTGAGAGAGCTCTACATATATAAGGTGTTCCTACAAAGCCTGTATCTAAGTGAGTTCCCTTATTTATAATTTTAGTTTTTAATGCCTCCCCTACTCTCGTTCTCATTTCTTCAGGGACTAAATCCATAAATAAAGCTAATACATGTGCTGTTTGAGTATCAACAGAAATTTTTCCGTTTGGAGTAACATACTCCTTGCAAAAGGCTTCTTTAATCTCTCCTTGAAGTTTTCTGTAATATGCTGCATCTTCTTTTTTATCTAATGCTTCTGCAGCATCTGCCGTTAATTTTACAGAATAATAGTAATATGCACTTGCCACATAATACTGATCTGTTCCCCCATTAAACATATCTGTTGTATCAGGATTATCCAATGCAAGCCAATCTGCTATATGTGAACCTGTTTGCCATAGTCGTTTTCCTCCATCAGCATCATCCTGCCTCTTAACATAATTTACCCAATCTTTCATAGCTGCATAGTGCTTCTCTAGCATAGCTCTATCTCCAAAATATAAATAGGTTGTCCATGGAAGAATAGTTGCCACATCACTCCAAGCACAAGAACCATGACCAGTTCCTACTTCCCTTTGATTTCTTACCCTAGGAACAATTACAGGGACTGAGCCATCTATAAGCTTTTGTTCTTCCCTAAGATCTTTCATGTATTTATTATAAAACGCTGCTGTATTTGTAAAAAAGCTTGCAGTTCCAGAAAACACCTCTGTGTCACCAGTCCAGCCTAAACGCTCATCTCTTTGAGGACAATCTGTTGGAATATCAACAAAGTTACTTTTCTGTCCCCACTTTGCATTAAGAATAAGCTTATTTACCCTTTTATCAGAGGTTTTAATTTCTCCTATTTCATCCATATGTGAATAAATAGCATAAGCAGTAAAATCATCTGGATTAACTTCAATTCCTTGTACCTTTACATACCTAAAACCATAATAGGTAAAATGCGGTCTTACATGTGCCCTTTTTCCATTAGATATATATTCATATTCTGCTTTTGCACTCCTTAAATTTTCCCTATAAAAACAACCTTCTTGAAGTAATTCTCCATATTGTAATAAAACCTTAGTACCCTTAGGCGCATCTATATAAAACTCTACCCACCCCGCCATGTTTTGTCCAAAATCAATAACGGTTTCTCCCTTTGAAGTGTGAATAACTTCTTTAGGTTTAAATACTTCATGCTTTATAATTGGAGGATTTAAACGCTCTGTCATGTCTCCAAGCTTTAGTTCTACAGGTTTTACAGGAACCCAGTTAGTATCTATAAAATTTCCCTGTGACCAATTTTTTATTTCTTTGTTTGCATCGTAGTGCTCTCCGTCATAAATACTACTTTCGGAAACTGGACCTGCATGAGCCTTCCAGCTTTCATCTGTTGCTATAATTATTTTACTTCCATCCTCCTTAGTTATAACAAGTTCACACAAAAGAGCCATTCTATCTCCATAGGTATTTTCTTGTCCACCAAGTCCAAAACGACCTGAAAACCATCCTTTTCCAAGCATTGCTCCAATAGCATTATTCCCAGCCTTTATATATTTCGTTACATCGAAGGTTTGATACTGCATCCAACAATCGTAAACAAAATAACCTGGAAGAAGATATTCTTCTGAAACCTTTTCACCATTTATCTCCATCTCATAAATTCCTGCTGCTGATGCATAAACTCTAGCTGATTTTATATTGCCATCTATTACAAAATCCTTTCTAATATATGGATGAATATCTTTATCTAAATCAGGTGTTATCCAAATACCTGTCCAAGACTTATTAAGCCTTCCTGTTTCAAAAAAAGCAATTTCACTTTCTGCCTTTTCTCTATTATCACCAATAACCTTTACCTTCCAGTAATAGCGAGTACACGCCTCTAGTTTAATATCAGGTCTAAAACATAAGTTATCTATATGTTTACATTTTCCACTATTATATATTATTGATTCTGAAGAAAAACTATGGTTAGTACTAATAATAACTTCTGCATTTTCTTGCTTTTTTGCTTTCGTGTCACAAACAATCCACGAAAGGCTTAATTCACTTATATCCCATCCAATAGGATTTTTAAAATGATTAGTTCTTAATTTAACTATTTTCATAATTAACCTTCCATTTCTATTATTTAAACTTAATATGGTTTTTTAGCTCCTATATACTTTAAATTATCCTTTTATGTAAACATTTTAGCATTTTAAATATTTACACTTAATAACTGATTCAAATACATTAATTAACTTAAATAAAGATAAATATAACCAAGTACCTTTTTATTTTTAATTTTTATAATAAAAGCACTTGGTCGTATAAACTTTAACTTTATCTCTTGTGTAAATCTTCTATAATTTCATCAAATTTCTTTGCATCTAAGTTATAAAATAACATAAACACTACTGCAACTATAGAAAGTATTGAACCTGCTACATTATATAAGAAGGATATGCCTTTAACCGCCGAAGCTGATTGTGCTATATTAGGAACATATCCAATAGCCACTAAAGCAACTCCTGCTATATATCCAGCTATACCTGAAGAAGCTTTTTGGCAGAATATAAATGTTGAACTTATTATACCCTCTGTACGAATACCAAACTTCCATTGTGCATAATCAACTGTATCAGGAAGCATTCCCCATATAGATGGTAGGAATAACCCTGAACCAATTGCTGAAATAAATGTAACAATATATATCATTGTTATATTACTAAACCCAACAAAGTATTGACATGTATTCGTAACTGCTACAATAATCATTCCTAAAATTAATGTGTTTTTCTTACCTAATTTGCCTATTACAGCTGGGACTATAAGGATTGTTAACACAAGTGGAAGCATTGAGAGAAGTCCTATAGTTGGTATTAAATCCGGTCTTTTAACATCATATATTAAATAGTACATTTGAACATTATTTCTAATTGTAAAGCCTGACATAAAGAATACAAATGTACCTACTAATAACAATAAATATTTATTTCTTATCAAGCTTGGAATTGCTTCTTTTAGTTTTAATTCTTCTTGCTTTTCTACAACTATTCTTTCTCTTACCTTTAAAATCCAGAATAAAAATAATACTGCCGCAATTATACCGAATATAATCATTGTAAAGAAAAATCCTTTAGCTTGATTTTTTCCACCGAGCTTTGACACTATTGGCATCATTCCAACTGCAACTATCATCATTCCCGCCATCCCTAGAAACTGAGAATAGTTGTTAATTTTAACTCTTTCCATTGGTTCTTGAGTCATCGCTGGTTGTATTGCAGTAGAAGGTAGCGTTGTTAATGTTGTAGTTATCATAAAAAGTATATAAGTCACATAAGCATATACTACTTTAGCTGTTCCAGTAAAACCAGGTACCGTAAAACACAAAACTCCAAGTACACAAAATGGTATAAAGCCAAGCATTACCCAAGGTCTAAATTTTCCCCATTTGGTTTTTGTGCGATCGATTACATATCCCATAGTAAAGTCAACTACAGCATCCACTATTCTTGCAACCAAAAACAAAGTTCCTGCAGCTATTGCACTTATTTTAAATATATCTGTATAAAAAAACATTAAGTACATGCCCACTGCCTGCAGCACCAAATTAGCTGCAAAGGCTCCTCCGCCTACTGCTAATTTTTCACTGAATGGTATTTTTACTTTTCCATCAAATGCTTTATCTACTGCTACTGTTTTCATAAAATTTTCTTCCTTTCATCCTCTTTATTTTAACCTACAAGAAATTATAATATCGTTTTCAAACAACTGTGCTCAAGAACCTTCGAAAAGCTTTTCATGTAAACATTTTAACATGTCCTATTCTTGTATATAATAACTAATTCAAATGCATTAATTAACTAAAACAAATGTTATACAAAAAAATTTGATTTTGTTTTTTGCTTATGATAAATTAACTATTATACTTAAATTTTTATGATAAAGAGGGATATTATGAATTCTTCTAAATTAGATAACTTTTTACGTGAACATACCTTTTATGAAAAGTTTTTATTAAGCAAAGTAAATTTTAATGATACAAATTCCTTGCGTGGTTTCATAAAAAACACTAGCTTTGATGAAAATATTATGAGAAAATTTCTTATTTTTGATGCAGAATCTGTTGAGACATTTTTGTCTAATCCCACAAGACCACTTAATAATAAAACCATACTTAATATGACAGATGATATTACCTTTGTATGTCATCCTCGTTTTGTTAAAACACCAGAACATCATCACAATTATGTTGAAATGATTTATGTTTATTCAGGTGAGCTTCATCAAATAGTAAATGGTGAAAAGATTTGTATGAAAAGAGGTGAAATTTGTATATTAGATACAAATGTATTACATTCAATTGATAAGACTTCTGAAAACGATATTATTATAAATTGTATTATGAGTAAAAAATATTTAGATGATATTTTAATCAGCCGCTTGTCTCAAAATGATTTACTTTCAAGCTTCTTTATTCATGCGATCTACCAAAGTGAAGATTATAATGATTATATCCTTTTTAAATCTAGTGAATCTAAAGAAGTGCCTAAGCTAATGCAAACAATTCTTTGTGAATATTTTGATAAGCGCCTTTGTTCAAATGAAATTATAAATAGCTACATGATAATAATTCTTTGTGAGCTTCTTCGAATAATTGAAAAGCAAACAAACTCTGAAAATTATACATTACTAAAAAACACAAAAATAACAGATATAATTATCTATATACAAAATAACTGTGAAACTGCAACCTTAGCTTCTGTTGCTGAACGTTTTCATTTTCATCCTAACTATTTAAATTCAGTAATAAAAAAGTTCAAGGGAAATAACTTTACTTTTATACTACAAGAAGCCAAATTAAAAAAAGCCTGTTTTCTTTTAAAAAATTCAGACCTTCCAGTAATAGAAATCGCTAAAAATATAGGCTATGAAAATATAAGCTTTTTCTATAAAATATTCAAAAAAGTTTATGGATGTACCCCAGCTGAATATAAAAAAATAAATTTGCCTTATAAAAAATAGTCTATATCAAAAAAGATGATTTTCACTTAACGCAAAAATCATCTTCTTATCATTATAAAAATTTATATATTTAATGCCAATTTTACTCCACCATAAATTCCTGCATCATTTCCAAGCTTTGCAAGTTCGAATTTTGTGTTTTCACATGCATGAAATGCTTTTTCAATGAAGTTCTTTCTTATTACATCTATTAAAATATCTCCTGCTTTAGATACTCCACCACCTATAACAAAAACCTCTGGATCACTTACACAAGCAACGGTTGCTAGTGCATGACCTAATTTTTTTCCTAAGGCTTCAACAAGTTCACAGGCCAACTTATCTCCTTTTTTAGCAGCATCGAATATATCCTTAGACGTAACTTCACTAAGGTCTCTTAATGAAGAAGGAGTATCAACACTTTGTAAAAGTTTTTTTCCTTCCCTTACAATTCCGTTAGCCGATGCATACTGCTCAAGGCATCCAGTTTTTCCACATCCACAAACTGCTGTTTCGTTTTCCTCTACTTTGATATGTCCTATTTCTCCACCTGCACCATTTGTTCCTGCAATTATATTTCCATTTATTATGATTCCACCACCTACTCCTGTTCCAAGTGTAACCATTACAACATTTTTATATCCTTTTCCTCCGCCTTGCCACATTTCACCTAAAGCTGCTATGTTAGCATCATTACCTGCTTTTACTGGAAGGTCAATTAATTTACTTAAGGTTTCTTCTACGTTAAATACTCCCCAACCCAAATTAACACACTTTAAAACGGTTCCATCACCGGAAACAGGACCTGGTACTCCTACTCCTACCCCTATTACATCATTTCTATGAATCGTCTTTTCCTTCATTTTACCTTTTATTGCCTCTGCTATATCCTTTAAAATATGTTTACCGTTTTCATCCTTTCTAGTAGGTATTTCCCACTTATCAAGCAAGGTTCCATCAACCTTGAATAAACCCATCTTTACTGTAGTTCCTCCAATGTCTATTCCAAATCCATATGTTCTCATTTAATATTTTTCCTCCCACCTATATAATTTTAATTAGCAAATTGCTATTTGATTTTTTAAAATCTCCATGTTTATAGGAACTTTACGAAAACCAAATAGTAGATTCAATTTGAAATTTGTATATTTTCCTTCAAAGCAAACTAATTTATAATTTCATATCATATATTTCATTAATTACGTTAGCTTTTGTTTAGAAATTCAAAAAGTATGATAAACTTCTAACAATAGTATACATATCATAGAAGTCTTTATCAACTTAATTTGTAATTTTACCTATTTTTATTTTATATTAGCCTAATCTAAAAGACAGTTCTAAAATAAATCTATGTTTAGAACTGTACTCTTAATTTAAAAAATTTAATTTTTCTTTTCAAACATCTCTTCTATTAAACCTTGAACCTTATTAACCATAACACCCACATACAAAACTCCTACAAACATGGCTATACCTATTTGAATGGGAAGTGTTCCTAATTTTCCGTATCCTACAGGCGCTAGTATTGTAAGTCCTATTGCCCAACCACACAAAAGTGATGGGCAAAAAATCCACTTTGACAATGCTGATGCTATAACTACTCCAACACCACCTAAAACAAAAAGTACTATGAATAAATTCACATCACCATTAAATGGTAAACACCTCATAATAAGAAGTGCTATTACCGCCCAAAAATCTCCCATTAAAAATCCTAATGAAATTTTAACCGCATCTTGAGTTTTATTGCCATTAGTTACATATAGACCTGCACAAATCAGTGCAACTGCTCCTGTTGTAACCCCTATATGTGGTGCTATAACTGCCCAAATTGGTGGAAACACTGCTATACAAAAAGCTAAGATTAGTATTTCTTTTTTTATTTTCACTAAAAGTTATCCTTTTCCTCTTCATATAATTTAGGAAGTATCGCTGCCAAATTTGCAAACTCTTTAATGTTATGTCCAAATAATGATTTAGGGAATATTTCAGGAATTTTTTCTCCATCAGGAATTAGCTTTATAATCTTTCCAGCTTTAAGTCCATATCCCATCCAAAATCTTGACTCAAACATAATACCACCATCTACTTTTCTACATTTGTGAGTCATAACAGCTGGCGCCTTACCTTCACCTACTGCACATACCATAGTAGAGCAACCTTTTGTACCAATTTTACTCATATCGTATCCCAAATCACTAGGTTTTTTAAAACAAAGCTTTAAAGGATCTGGTCCCATACCTATATCCTCTAGTATACTGTGATTTACTCCCCAGGTTTTCTCCCTGCAAGGCACCCTTGGATCCATTACATATTCAGGCTTATCTGCTCTAGCATAGTAATGATCCTCTTTATCCCAAATTTTATAACGTAAATCACTGCCAACTGAGTGCCAACCAAACCACCAATCAAGCATATCTGGTGTAACATCCTTCATATAAGTTGAATTGGCAACATAGCCTGCACCATTTTCTAAAACACAATACCCAACTTGAAACCCAGGTACCTCTTCCTCTAAAAACAAGTTGCGATTTTCTATTTGTAAAGCTTCCTTAGAGTCTTGTATTCCACCATTCCATATATCTAATTTTTCCTTAGGAATTTCGGCTAAATCCATATAAAAATACTTTGCATAAGGTAATTTTTTCTCTTCCTCTGTAATTTTACTTCCCATAATTATCTCTCCTCTTCTTTTATAAATTCTACTGCACTTTCACTAGCCATACGTCCTGAATTAATAGCAAATCCCATACTGTTACCTGGTAAGGTGAAATTATAGCTGTCTCCATAAATTGTATTAGCATCAGTACCAGCACTGTAAAGTCCTTCTATTGGATTAAATGCCTCGTCTAATACTTCGCAATATTTATTAATACGTACTCCTCCTATTGTTCCATAAGCACCAAGATAAAACTTTCCAACTAAGTATTTTCCTTTTCCTGTTATAAGATGTAAGTATTCTTGCTTTTTATGGAACTTAGTATCTACTCCTGTTTCACACATCTCGTTATATTCTTCAATAGTCTCTTCAAGCTTTTCTGCAGCTATCCCAAGCTTTTCTGCCAGTTCTTCTATTGTTTCTGCTTCAAAATAGGCTTCATATCCCTGTTCTACTGCTTTAGCTGCTTGTTCACTAAATGAAAGAAATGCATCGGCTGGATGAACAATATCAAATATATCTGGTCCATTTTTTTTATAATGCTTCAAAACTCCTTCATCCATAATACAATAAGCATAATTTCCTGGTTGAAGTGCAAGAGCATTTCCCGTAAATGTTGTATTTCCCATTTCTCCTTCATTCATAAATCTATCTCCAAGCTGATTTATTAAAAGATTAGGTTGACGAAGTACTGCATCTAATAAAAACCAACTCAAATTATCTGGCAGCTGATAAATTGCTTCAATATTAGCCCCATATTTTACAGCTCCTGCTTCCCACATCATTCTTAAACCATCTCCTGTGATTCCTGGAACCATGAATGGAAAAAAGTCTTGTCCCATAGTTAAACCAAATTCTTTTTTTACCATTTCTTTGTTATTTCCGAAGCCTCCAGTTGCTACAATAACGGCTTTTGCTCTGGCCTCTATAAGGGTTCCGTCACTATCTTCCGCTGTAACACCACATATCCTTCCATCTTCCTTTATTAAAGATACAACTGGTGTACCTAACAATATTTCTGCTCCAAGTTCTTTTGCTCTTTCTGTCATTATTTTAGCCATTGCACTTGCAGCACGAGGTCCAATAACACCATTTTCAGGCTTAACTATATGCCAAGTTGCTTCTGATTCCTTAAAATAACGATATGCTCCAGCAAATTCAACTCCCATATCTTCTAACCACTCAATGGTATCAGCACTTTTATTAAAATATGTTTGAACTAAATCTCCATCTACACGATAATGAGTATATTTCATATGCATATCAAGAGCTTCTTTTACGCTAATATTATTAAAATTATTTCTTTGTACTTTACTATCTATTCCAAGTGGTCCCATTCCCATATTAGCGGCTCCACCTGTTGTAGTTGATTTTTCAAAAATAATAGATTTTAAATTGTTTTCTCCTGCTGTTATAGCTGCTGCAAGTCCTGCTGGTCCTCCTGCTACAATTATTATATCTGTGTCCATTTTTTTCATAATAGTTCCCTCCTTAGGTTTCTTAACCTCTGATATTACTTTACTAGCTTCATCACTATTTTTTGCAAGTGGAATATTTATCTTAACTCTATGCCTTTTTTTATTTTTTTCCTTCTTATTTACGATTTCTTCTACCTTTTTGATTCCTTTTACTTTTATTAGCTTTGTAGGTAATTTAGGTAATTTCCCGCTCACTTTAACTATAGCTTCATTTGGACATTCACTTATACATTTACCACATTTTATGCAATCAAATTCATCAATAATAGAAATATATCCTTTTTTACCTTCAATGCAAGCTTTAGGGCATATTCCCAAACATCTTCCACAACCTTTACATTTTGCAGGATCTACATACATATTAGTAAATGCTAAACACTTGCTAGTAGGACAGTTTTTTTTCTTTATGTGCGCTTCCACTTCTGTTTTAAAAACGGATAAAGCGCTTTCTGCAGGACTTCCCGCCATTATCCCTAGACTGCAATTTCCTGAAAGCTTCATTGCCGAAACTAATTCTTCTATCATTGCAATGTCTTCTTTTTTTGACCTACTCTCTACTATGTCATCAAATATAGTATTTAATTGATATAGTCCTTCACGGCAGAAAGTGCATTTTCCACAGCTTTTCTTTCTTAATGCTTTAATATACTCCATTGTTTTTTGAACAATACATTCATCCTGAAAAATAACATGAATAACACCACTTCCATAGGAAATTTCTTTTGTAATATTGTTATTTAATACATCAATTCCATAAAAATGATGATTAATCATGACTGCTTTAACCTTTGTTTTATCTACTAAATCTATTAATTTTGTACCAAATTTAACTTCCTTAGGAACATCATTATTCACAGCTAAAATTATTTGTGGCTCTATACCTGTTATTTTGTCGGAGATGGCAGCTAAAGTTTCTAAATGAAAAATAGGCTCATCTTTGTATTCTCTCACATTCACTAACTCATTTACTTGTACTTTAAGCTTAATTCCTACAGTTTTAGCATTTGCCATAAGTTCTTCTTCATTATCATTATTTTTTAATACAAGTACTGCTTCATCTACCCCAGCTATTGTAGCCAGAATAGAAAGACCTGCTATAATGCCAGCTGGATTAGTTTTGGCTAAAATACTTAGCATTCCATCAGTATCTGCATTATTAAGTGCTCCAACTACAGCTTTACAATTAGGCTTTTCTTTTATAATATCTAAAACCTTTAAGGACTTAATTCCATAATCATAAATTTCTTGAATTAAAGACATAACTTCTGCCTTTTCAAGCTTTTCTGCCTCTACAAGTGCTTTGCTATTATTAGTTATCACTTTCTTCCACCTCCATTTCTTTATTTATTGAATAATCGCTCCAAAGTCTTGGCCCTGATATATCAAATCTAAGATCGCACTGAAGACATCTTGCTGCTTCAGAACATATGTCTCCTTTAGAAATTCCTTTATCTAAACTATTAAAATTATCTTTTCTAATTTTTGCAGGTATAATAACGCTTTTAGCACGTTTTAAATGTCCAAATCCTTCTATTCTTCCTATATTTACAGTTTCTTCAGTTGTAGATGCTAAAATTTCTGAAATATCTCCATCTCCACCAAGATATATGTCAATCTCACTAGCAGCAGCTCTTCCTGATGCAATTGCCTGAATTACAGTTTTAGTTCCATACACAGCATCTCCGCAGGCATATATTCCTTCAACATTTGTCTTGGCACTTTTCCCTATTTCAACCTTAATAGAGTTTCCACGACCTAACTCCAAGCCCGCCTCTTCACTAATTAAAGTTCTTTGGCCTACTGCAAATATAACATTATCTGCATAAATAGTGTGTTCTGATCCTTCTTCTTTTTCGATCACAGCCCTACGGTTTTCATCAAAAGAAAATTTCTTAACATTACAAAAAGTAACTCCTTCTACCTTATATTTACCAACAATTTTTTCGAAAGTTTGCCCTGAATGAACAAAAATACCTTCTTCTTCTGCCTGTGTAATCTCTTCTTCATCTGCCAGCATTACCTCTTTCTTTTCTAAACAAGCTAAATGAACTTCTTCTACTCCAAGACGTTTAGCCGTTCTTGCACAATCAAATGCAACATTTCCTCCACCTAAAACAATAACGCTTCTGCCTATACCAGTGTCTTTATTCATAGATGCTTTCCTTAAAAATTCTGTATTGACTATGACTCCTTGAAGCTCGTTTCCTTCCATAGGAAGACGAACTCCATTATGTGTTCCTATAGCCATTAATACTGCATCAAAATTCTTTAATAATTCTTTAGGCATATTTACTCTAGTATTTACTTCAACCTTAACTCCAAATTCTTTAACATAAGCTACTTCTTTATCCACAACTTCACGAGGTAAACGGTAAGCTGGAATGCCATACTGCATTTGTCCTCCAATCTTCTCGTATGCTTCTTTTAAAACCACTTCATGACCTTGTTTTGCTAAATAAAAAGCTGCTGCAAGTCCAGATGGTCCTCCTCCAACTACACAAACCTTCTTTCCTGTTTTAGAAAGCTTTTTGCTGTTTTTCTTCCATAATTCATTATTAGAATGTTCTGCTGCATATCTTTTAATATCTCGAATAGCTACAGCTTCATTTACGTCATAACGTCTACATTTGCCTTCACAAGGATGCGCACACACACGACCTAAGCATTCTGGAAAAGGAAGCTTTTCATGTATTACTGCTGTAGCTTCATCAAATTTCCCTTTCTTTGCTAAACGTAAATATCTAGGAATGTCTGTATGAACTGGACAGGTTGCTTTACATGGAATCAAGCTGTCACGTTTTTCACTTGGAGAATAATTTAACATATCTCGAATAGTTCCTGTTGGACAAACTTCTGCACAGGCTCCACAAAAACGACAATCCGAATCCTTCAATAACTTGTCATGAATAGTTCCCACATAGGTTTCCATATCTTTTTTATTGTACTGAAGAACCTTCACACCTCTTAAATCCTTACAAGCACGTACACATCTTCCACATAATACACAGCGATTCATGTCATGAATTAAAAGTGGGTTTTCTTCATTTTTCTTAAAGCCTTTAACTCTTGTTCTCATTCTTGCTGCTGATACTTCCATGTACTGTATTAATGTCTGAAGCTCACATCTACCATATTTAGGACAAGTAGAGCAATCTTCTGGATGAGCTGCAAGTATTAATTCCATTGCAAGCTTTCTTAAATGATTAATCTTTTCACTTTTAGTTCGTATGTTCAAACCTTCCTCTGTTTTAAGCTTGCAGGATGTAAAAATCCCTTCTTTGCCTTCTACTTCAACTACGCATAATCTACAAGCTCCAATATCAGGTAAGTCTTTATGATGACACAAATGTGGAATGTAAATTCCATTTTGAAGCGCCGTTTCCAAAACGTTTACACCAGCTTTAACTCTGATTTTTTTTCCATCTATTATAATGTTAACCACCTTATTTATCACTTCCTCTTTTAAATATAAAAGAATATTGTTATTCCTTTAACAATATTATATATTTTTCTTCTTACAAATACTTCCTTCTAATATTGAAAAATCATGTAAAAAAAAGCCTTTATTTTGGACATTTGTCTGAATGCAAGTATATAGAAACTATTCGTAAAAACTCCTAAGTATATTCTAATAAAAAATAATAAGCTCAAATTGAGAAATAGTTTTGTATAATACAATATCACTAACTTTAAGTTCTTTTCCTCTCCTGCCTAATTTTTTATTATTTTCTTTTTGCTCCGCTTAAAATTGTTTTTCTGCATTTTCACTTTCAAAAGAATATAATTATAGGTATAGCCCTAACGTTTCTAGAAATTGCGATAAGATATAAACGGATAAAATTTAGAATTTTTAAAGTGCCACATAACATAAATTATGTGGCACTTTAGACTGCGAGGTAATAAAATGGATTTTCAAAGAATAAAAGTTAATAATTCTAAGCTATTTTGTCTTGGAAAAGATTTGATTAGAGATGAATTTATAATGTCTATTACGATATGTGAAATAGCATGGTATGAGCAATATTTTAGTATTTCAAAAGATGAATTTATGAGTATTTATGAGGAATGTATATATTTAAGTACTGCAAATCAAAGATTCTTATGTAGTGATATGATAGAAGAAAACAACTGTAAACAGCTAGAAAGATTGAAAGAAGGAAAGTAAGTATTTCGTATTATTCTTAAATTGTTCATAGATTAAAAAGGCAGTATTGCCTTTTTTATACTTATTATGTTAACTACTTTGCAGTACACGGTAACTCCTCATAAAAGACTAAATAAACTTAGCAAACAATTCAAAGTAAATGTATTGACTATATATTATGTTGGATATAGCTAAGCCAACTTTATATAATGTAATGGAAAAGGTTGGTAAAGTCCAAACATTATAAGCAACTTTGGTGATATAATAAAATAGATAAATAGTAATTTGTAGGGAAGATGTGCGTATAAATACAAGAACTATCATGATTTTTCCTGAGTTTGAAAGGTGGGTTTTACTATGAAAAATCTTAAAGTAGCCTTATTGCAGCTTATGCCTGAAGATACTTTAGACGGCAATCTACAAAAGGGATTGAAATATTGCAGAAAATGTAATGAAATGGGTGTAGATATTGCATTGTTTCCTGAAATGTGGAGCGTTGGCTATAACATTCCAGAAGATATTGATGAATTGAAAGCAAACTCTGTATTTGCTGATAGTGCATTTGTCAATTCATTTAGCAATCTTGCGAAAGATCTCAATATGGCTATCGGAATAACCTTCCTTGAAAATTATAATCCATTACCAAGAAACACCTTGTGCTTGTTTGATCGTTTTGGTAACAATGTATTTACATATGCAAAGATACACACTTGTGATTTTGGCGATGAGTGTAGAATTACTGCAGGCAATGATTTTTATGTTGCTAGGTTAGACACTGAGCAAGGCAATGTAAAAATAGGTGCAATGATTTGCTATGACAGGGAATTTCCAGAAAGTGCTAGAATCCTTATGTTAAAAGGTGCTGAGATTATTTTAGTACCAAACGCTTGCCCTATGGAGATAAACCGCATATCACAGTTGCGGGCAAGAGCCTATGAAAATATGGTTGGCATTGCAACTGTCAATTATCCAAAAGGTAACCTTGACTGCAATGGCCATTCTTCAGCGTTTGATGGAATTGCATACAAACCTTCTGGCCTTGGTTCAAGGGATATGCTTATGATAGAAGCTGGTGAACAAGAGGGAATTTATATAGCCGACTTTCCTATCGATGAAATCAGAGATTATAGAAGTCGTGAAGTACATGGCAACGCATACCGACATCCACAAAAATACAAATTACTTCTTTCTGAATGTATTGAAGAGCCATTTATTAGAAAGGATTATAGAAAATAATATAAAGAAAACAAATAATCAAAATGTAATCTCAATTACAGATGCTTATCTTTACAAATTCCAATTTAACGTAATACACTTGTTATGCTTAATTCCAATTTTCAACTATAAAAGGATGTGAACGCATGGAAATAAATGCTTATGATAAAAGACTCAATGAAATAAAAGACATTCTTTATAACTCCCTTTTAAGAAATGATGGCATAGATGCGATATTAAAATTAACTTATAAATATTTAAATAATTCTATTACTATTTGTAACTCTAGTTATTCTGTAATAGCAACCTATCCTAAACATAGCTCAACAGAGTTAATAACTAATAAAGATGGAACACTTTATTTACCCTTAGATAACTTAAAGACCATGCAGGAAGAAAAGCTTACGGATAAAATTTTTCATGCAAAAAATTCATTTTTCTTCAAATCTAAATACCTTGATTACCATATGGTATTTTGTCCAATAAGAATTAACAACTCTGTAGTTGGTTATATTTGCGTTCGTAATACGGTTAGAAATCTTTTTGATTTAGATCTTAAAATTGTAGATGTTTTATCAGGAATTTTGTCCTTAGAAATGCAAAAATGCAACTTTTATTATGGCACTTGCGAAGCTCAATTTGAATACCTTTTAATTGATCTAATAGAAAAGCCTATTGATAATGCTGAATATTCTAAAGAACTCTTTAATCAATTAGGACGTCCTCTTTACTCTAACCTTTGGTTCTTAATAATTTCAAGTACTAATAAAGATGTTCTTAATTCTTCTAAAATAAATTATTTAAAAAATCAACTTCAAATTATTTTTCCAACAGATTTAATAGCCTACTACAATCAGCATTTAACTATACTTATTAGCAAAAATTCAAATAATCCTTTTAGTGAATTAGAAGAGTATAAGTTTAAAAATTTTTTGAAGTTTAATTGTTTTACAGTATCTTTAAGTTACTGCTTTACTAATATTTCACAGCTACGTGAATATTATCTTCAAGCATATAAATTATTGAGTTCTTCAAGTATAATTAAAGCTGCTAAAAAAGAAGACAGAACTATAATTTATTATGAAAATAAAGTAACAGATGCTTTACTATCCTACTGCACAGATAAAAAATTTTTATTTGCTTCAATTCATCCAGATATTCTTTTTTTAATAGAGCACGATAAAAAATCCAAAAGTGAATTATTCCTAACCTTAAGTACATATTTAAAGCAAAACCGTAATGCAATGAAAGCCTCAAAAGAACTTCATATACACAAAAGTACATTTTTTTACCGTTTAAATAAAATTGAAGAGCTGCTTAATTTGTCCTTAGACAATTATGAACGATTATATAACTATGAACTTTCCCTTCACATTATTGATTACTTAAATATGTAAGAAGCATATAAATGAAAATAAAAAAAAGGCTCATAAGTTTTATTTTTAAAACCTATGAAGCCTTTTTTAATTCTACTTTATCAGAATCCATCTCTCTAAGCATGTTATTAAAATACATGTAATCATTTTTTGATAAATTAGGACTACTAAATATTGAGTATATCATCATTTTCTTAAAGTACTCTGAATTAAATATCTTTTTAATTGTTTCTTTCATATTCTAAATCACTCCTTAATTTCTTTTCAATATTATAATAAAATATTTCAAGCAGAAACTCAAAGCAATTTTTTACCAGATAACGTTTCATTTTATGAATTTTTTGTTAATAAAAATATTTTTCTATTGAAATCATTTTCTTAAAGATATATAATTATTTGTTTGTAAAGGAATTCATTTTCAACATGTACTATTTCATTACTGTAAGAGGTAAATCGAATTTTTTCATATATTTTAAACAAAATAATAGCTATAGTTAATGATTTATTATCACTTAAATACAGCCATTATTTTTTATCTCATTTTATTTCTTAAAGCTTATGCCATTCGGCTCTTTATCAACTGGTATTGTTGTAATTACTTTATTTTTAGAATTATCTATTATACTAACTGTCGCTTCGTACATATTGGTTACATATGAATATTTGTTATCCGGACTTAGTACTATTCCATGGGCTCCCTTCCCTGTTTGTATAGTTGCTGTAACCTTCTTACTCTCTAAATCAACCTTTGTAACAGTATTTGATGGTTTATCTTCATTACCTTGGTTAGCTACATAAACATATTTATCATTAGAATCTAAATACAGTTGAACTGGCCCAACTCCTACGGCAATCTTTTCAATTTTATCTGTAGCTAAATCTACTATTGCTACAGCGTTTTCGCTGTTAATTGTTGCAACTAAGGTTTTTCCATCCTTTGTTATTCCTGTTGTAACAGGAGTGTTACCTACCTTGATTTTTCTAATCTCCTTTTGTTCCTTTATATTCACCACGCTAACTGTATCCTCACCCATATTGGCTATATAAGCAAATTTATTGTCACTTGAAATCCTAAATCCATGAGGTCCTTTACCTACAGCTACATTAGCACGTAATTTATAAGTATTTGTATCAATTATAGACACATTATTATCCTCATTATTAGTTACTAAAACATACTTTCCATCCTGAGTAAACACTATATGTGCAGGATGTACACCTACCTCAACCTTTTTTATAAGTTTTCCTGACTCGGCATCATAAAATACTGCTGATCCATTCATACCCATGCTTCCGTGTTCTGTTTGTCCCTTTTCCATTTTAACAGGTGAGGTATAAGCCACTACCTTTCTATTTGGAGAAACTTGAACATTATGTGGAGTACCTTTGTCTTTAATTGTTTCCACCACTTTATTTGTAGATAAATCTATTTTTGATACACTCCCACTTTCATTTGCAGTATATAAATATGAAACAACATTTTTCATATTTGTGTTTTTTTTATCGGTAGTCACATTACTACAAGCTGCAAAAGTTAAAATCAAAGCTAATAAGCTTACTGCAACTCTAATGTATTTTGATTTAAACATATGCTTTCCTCCCATAAAATAAAAATTTTATTACAAGTCTATTATCTCCAACAAATTAAGAATATTGCATTAACTTAGGATTGTTATGATATTCAGTTTTCAAATTTAAATCCATCCCTAAGAAAAACTTCTTATTTGTTTACTCACCTGAAAAAAATCTATATAATTAGAGGTGAATAGAGAAACGTTTTAATTATGGATACTTGAACGTTTCTAAGTTAACTTGCTATAGAATATAAGTTGGAAACGTTTAAAATACTTCAAACACCAATGCTGTATTAAAAATTTTCATATATAATTCAAGTTTATTTTCCTTAAGGAGTGAAAAAAATGCCTGACATGTACATTACCTCTGGAATGGTTCAAGCTATTTTAACAAACTCTTATCTTGGCTCTGGAAAGAAAAGAGGCTTTAAAGAAGTTGTTATGGAAGCTTATGAAAAAAAAGACTATGTAACAACTAAACCTAATTTAGATAAATCAATGCTGTGGAGCCGTTTACCTGATAATGAATTCTATAAATTACTATATGAATTACCCATTTACATGAATCCAGTTATAACTGTTAATTCTGATACAGAAATAGAAGAATCTAATATACTTCCTAATGATAGTGATATTTTTGTTTTTAAACATTTCAACTATTTAAATGATGAAATGCATTTTCATAATTACTTTGAAATCTCTTATGTATTTAGAGGCAGCTGTGAATTTCTATTTGAAAAAGAGAAAAAAACACTTGCGGAGGGGGAATTGTGTATAATCGCACCAATGTCTTTTCACAATATTGTTGTTGAAAATACAAGTTCCATTATAATTAGCATTGCTATAAAAAAGAGTACCTTTGACAGCGCATTTTTTACACTTCTTTCTCAAGAGGATTTACTTTCACACTTTTTTAGAACCATACTTTATGAAAAAACAGAACCCAATTATATTTTATTTCATACCAATAATTCTGAAGACATTAAAATAATAATAAAGGATCTAATTATGGAAAATTATAGAGGAGATATATATTACAACAATTGCAGTATTAGCTGGGCAAATATACTTTTTTCCAATATTCTCAGAAATCATAGTGAAACAATTCAATTTTACAATTATGACATGAACACCGATTTTTCCATTATACTCCAATACATAAAGCACAATTATAGAAAGCTTTCCTTAAAATCTCTTGCTGAGCATTTTCATTACAGTGAGGCTCATCTAAGTACTATAATCAAAAAAAACTTAGGTTTAAATTTCGTAGCTTTAATAACAGAATTAAAAATGTCTGATGCAAAAAATTATCTTTCAAATACAAACTTATCCATAGAAAAAATCTCAGAATACGTTGGTTATAATTCTGTTGATCATTTTTCAAGAACCTTTAAAAAACATTATAAAAAATCACCTCAGCAGTATAGAAAATCAAAATAGTGGAGGCTTTGATTCCTCCACTATTTTTTATTCAAAAACTACTTTTATTTTTTCTAATTTTTCATCTAATTTTTCCAATAATTCACTTGATACAGGGAAAAACGGCATATTTGAGAGTTCTCTTATAGACTTATCCCCAACCTTTTCTATCATTCCCTGTGGAAGCATTATAGGCAGTGTTTCTTCTAATATTTTTTTAGTTTCTTCATTCTTTATAAGTTCCTCTAAGCTAAAATCAATATTGTAATACTTTATATAACTTATAGTCGGTTCATAACAAAATTCATAAGTGCCACTATTAAGCTCAACTACAATATTATCTCCTTTTTGAGCTCCATTTATTAATTTTTGTCCATTAACCATAACTTTATCAAACCTTGCATCTGGTAATATAACTTTAGCTTCTGCATTAAATGGAATATTAAAATAAAATTTTAATTTTCCCTCATTATCTATTTCCCATTTACTTTCATATATACCAACCGGAGACTTATAACTCATATTTACATACTTAAAGCTGCAATGTGGCTTAGGTTCTAATTTAACATATCTAAATCCAGGCTTATCTTCTATAGGATTTATTCCTGCCATATATCTATACATCCATTCCACAACAGAACCATAAGCATAGTGGTTTAAGGAATTCATATGTGTACCGCTTATTTTTCCGTCAGGAAGTACTGAATTCCAACGTTCCCACACAGTTGTAGCTCCCATTGTAACTGCATATAACCAGCTAGGGTAATCCTTATTAAGTAAAATTTTATATGCAAGATCATTACATCCACTTTTTGATAATGCTCTGCAAATATACGGTGTTCCAATAAACCCTGTTTTTAAATAATTTTTATCTAGTTTGAATCTTTCACGTAAATCTTTTACTACTCTATCCTTTTTGCCCTCTGGTACTAAATCCATATAAATAGCTAGTATATATGCGGTTTGATTTTTAAGCGCCAATCGTCCTGTGCCTGTAAAATATTCTTCTTTTATAGCCCCTTTTATTTCATCTGCTAATGCTTTATATTCTTTAAATATATCTTCTTTTTTCAATACCTTTGCGGCCTTCGCAACAATATTTGCTGAATAGTAATAATATGCTGAAGCTATAAAGCTTTCTTCCGTTCCCCCTGCAAAGCTTTCAGGGTTTTCTCCATCTAAGGCAAGCCAATCTCCTAATTGAAAACCAGTTGTCCAAAGCCTTGTGCTAAAAGAGTTATCATCTTCTCTTTTAATATAGTCTACCCAAGCCTTCATACTTTCAAATTGCTGCTCTAAAATCTTTTTATCACCATACTGAACATAAATTGTCCAAGGTATTATTGTAGCTACATCTGACCATCCACTTGAACAACTAACATTTGTTCCTGCTACTGGTACAATATTAGGCACTAATCCATTTCTATTTTCCTGCTCACGCGCTATATCATAAACATATTTATTAAAGAAAGCAAAAGTATCCATATTAAAGCTGGCAGTCCCTGAGAAAACCTGTGCATCTCCAGTCCAGCCTAAACGTTCATCCCTTTGAGGACAATCTGTTGGAACATCTAAGAAATTTCCTTTTTGTCCCCATAGAACATTTAAAAAGAATCTATTAATTAATTCATTACTAGTTTCTATATGTCCTGTTGTCTCCATGTCAGAATATATTACGCATCCTGTAAAATCATCCTTATTTATTTCTTCCTCAAATCCACTTACTTTTACATACCTAAATCCATAATATGTAAAATGTGGCCTGACAAGCTTTTCTGTACCATCAGAAATGTATTTAAACTCTGCTTTAGCACTTTGAAGATTGTCTCTATAGAAATTGCCTTCTTGAAGAATTTCACCGTACTGAAGATTTATTTCTGTACCCTTCTCAGCTCTTACTTTGAACTCAAGCCACCCAACCATATTTTGGCCTAAATCAAGAACTGTTTCACCCTTTGGAGTTTTTATTATTTCTACCGGCTTTAATTTTTCTTTTATTTTTACTGGAAGACTTAATCTTGCTTTTAATCTATCAAAGCCTAAAGCTATTTTGTTAACACCATAATCTGTTGAATCAATAAAAGTATCATCATAAACCTCTCCATCATAAATGCCACTAGCTAAAATTTTGCTCTTTCTAACTTTCCAGCTTTCATCTGATTTTATTATAAGACTTTCACCGTCTTCAAAATTGATTACTATTTCACATAAAAGTGCAAATTTATCTCCATATATGTTTTCTTTTCTGTCAAGACCAAAACGTCCCTTATACATTCCAGCTCCAAGTAAAATTTCCACTTCATTCTTCCCTAAATTTAATTCATTTGTAATATCATAGGTTTGATACTGAAGCCATTTATCATAAGCATTTAAATTTGGTGAAAGATATTCATCTCCACATTTTTTATCGTTAATGTTAATTTCATAAAAACCTAAACCACAAACATAGAAACGTGCAGATTTTATAGTCTTTTCAATATTAAATTTCTTTATTAACACTGGATGTATATCACTATCTAAGTTGGGTGTTATCCAGCTTCCTTTCCATGACTCATCTATTTTTGCTGTTTCGAAATAGGCAACTTCACTAGTTGAAATTTCTCCACTGTCAGCCCATACTGTTACTCTCCAATAATATCTAGTTCTTGGTTCTAAATCTATTGAAGGCTGAAAAGCCAGACTGTCTATTTCTTTACTTTTTCCAGAATCAAAAATCACACTATTAAACTCATCATCTTTCGATACTTCTATTCTGGCTGCAATCTGTTTTTTTGCAGTTGTTTCCGTCACTATAAAAGAAAAGCTAGGCTTTCCTAAATCAAAACCTATTGGATTTTCTATATGATTTGTTTTTAAATTAGTTATTTTCATTTTGACACCTCATTATAGTATTATTGGGATAAGCCGCACTTAAAAGTGCAGTTTATCCCACAAATTTTATTTATTATCTTTTGCTACTTCAGGAATAGGCATTACAACTAATGCTGATAATACTGAAAATACTGCAAGTACTAAGAAAAATAATGTATATCCGTCTCCACCTAGAGTTTTTACCCCTAATGTTATTAACATTGGTGCTAAAAAAGTAACAAAGGCTGAGGATAAATTTACTGTTGTATTCATTATGGCTATATGCTTTCCTGCATCCTCTTTTGATGGTAATATTCTGTTTACCATTGCATTATCTACTGCTGTATACATTCCAAAGCCAAAGTTAAAGGCAAAGTTCCCCATTATTACCCAACTTACGCTTCCTGAGAATGCAAAGGCAATCATACATATTCCTGTTATTAAGGCTGCTAACATTACAAAGGGTTTTTGTTTCTTTATTTTATCTGATATAAATCCTCCAAATATTCCTGACACAACCATTAACATTATTGATGGTGATTGATATGCCATAACCTTAAATATATCTGCTTCTCCTAAATGAAATCTTGTTATGTAGAAAAGTGTTAACATGCTTAATCCTGCATTTGTAACATTTATAAATAACTTTGTTAACAGTGCCCATGTAAATTCAGGATATTTTTTTATACTTGGATAGAAATTATCAAATAATCTTCCTTTATTTTTTTCTTCCCTATTTCCCGTATACTGTTTATCTTTTATTAAAAGTGCTGCTGATATTCCCCCAACTACTTGTATTATTAAAATAGCTAAAAGCTTTTGCTGAACAGGTACTGCGGCAAATACCCCAAGTACAGCCTGACCTATCATTACACAAGCTGGCGCTGCTGCTCCAAATAAGCCTGATACTCTTCCAAATTTTTCTGGATCTACTTGCTCTGGAACTACTGCATAACAGGATAGTGTTACTAAACCGTAAAAGAAGTTAGCTAAAATGTAACCTACAACAAGTACTGGTACATTTGGTGCATAGGTAAATGTAAGCATGGATGAGGCTCCACCTATGCTTCCTGCCACCATCCAAAATCTTCTTCTTCCAAACCTAACTTTTGTTTTATCTGCAATAACTCCACCTAAGGGACTCATTATTACTATTGCTACTCCGCTAATTCCACCTACCATACCGTATACCGCTGTAGCACTAGCATTTCCCACAAGTCTTATAATATTAAACTGTGCAAGCCCGAAGCCTAGTAATACTAATGGTGCTATTGACGTTCCTAGTCCTAAAACCGCTCCCAATAACAATCTTCCAAATTGCGTTTTTTCAAATACTCTACTTTCCATTTTTTCATCCCCCACGTATTCAAATTTTTACATATATAAATTCCACCGTGCCCTATTTAATTGTATTCGTTTTCACATTATCTAAAATTTTATATAATGCAGCAATACTACATTATATATTTTTAAAATTTATAATTGAAGGTAATTCTTTTAGGTATTTTCTTAATATTTCTTGATTATATCCATTATTTTTAGCTATTTCACCATAAAACTTACCACTATTTTTAAGTGTTCTTTCAAATGTTCTTCTATCTACCGTAGCTAAACCAAAGTTTGGATTGTAACTTCCCCATTCCCAGTTATCTAATAAGGACCAATGTGAGTAACCTATTACATCTGCTCCCATTCTTATAGCTTCATTAAGTGCTTGAAGCATCGCAGATATATACACAACCCTATATCTATCATCATTTGCTGCAATTCCATTTTCAGTAATTAATACTGGCTTATCTTTCATTCTCATCAGCATTTGTATCATAATATCTGGACAAATCTCTTCTGTATAGAACGGAGTTTCAATAGCCTTAAAATGTGTCGCTGTATAACTATCACTTCTAAAGTTTTCTCGTCTTCCGTCCATCATCTGTCTGATATATGTATTAAGTGCCCAATAATCACAAGTTCCTTTTACCTCTGGTACATATTTTGCATCCACAAAAGGTGCCGTTATTTCTCCTGTGCGTATGGCATGGAAAAAGAATTCGTTTTCAGTATAATCAATATAATCTGCCATAAGCTTATCTAATTTATCGTTATATCCACGTTTAGGCTGCTTTTCAGAGTAAGAATGTGCTGAGCTAACAGGTTTAGAAGAATATTTTTTAATAATATGATATCCTCTTCCATGATATTGCACCATATTAAGTCTTTCGGTAAGTGAATATTCAAAAGGAAGGTTTAATTCATTTAAAACAATCCAAAAATCCACATATTCTGCTACCTTTGGTACTACATACTCTAAGTATTCTTCCCAATCCTTCATATTATCTAAGGTACCAAAAGCGCCCTTTTTATGAAACCATACTGGATGAGATACATGGTGAAGTGTTAAGCATACTTTAATGCCCTCTTCCTTAAGCCTCTCTAATATAGTTAAATAGTGTTTTAACTCTTTCTCATTAAAAGTTCCTTTTTCGGGTTCTATTCTGCACCATTCTATAGACATACGATATAAATTTAGATTCATACTCTTTAATAACTTGATGTCTTCTTCATAAAGTTCATAGCTATTGCAGGCTTTCTTAGGAAACTCATAGGGCATACCTCCAAAGGCAAATTTAGGTGCTAATTCTTCACTATCATGATATGAAGAGTTATTTCCTTCTATTTGAACTCCAGCGGTTGTGGCTCCCCATAAGAATTCTTTTGGGAATTTTATCTCTGGATATTGAAATATATCTAACAATTACTCCACTCCTCTCCTCTTTATGTAAACATTTTAACACAGAAAAAAACATGAATACATGTATTAATTTTACTAAAATCCGACTTTTTTTTAGATAAGTATGTTTAATAAAAAAAGAATTGCCATAAGAACTATATGATTCTCATGGCAATTCTTTAATAATTACATATTTTATTTTCCTTCATAATCAAACCAATCGAAATCAGCATGATTACAACTAGCTTCTCCATTGCTACTTGCAAATAAACCTATACAGGTTCCTATAAAACCACCTGCTAATTCCCAGCTCAATATTCTCCCATCTACATTTTCAGCTAAAAGCTTCATTTCATCTAATGAAGAACCATAATAAAAATTATATTCCTGACCAATAGCTGTTACCTTTAAATACAGTACATCTGCTTCAAAAACTTTACTATTAATTGTGCATTCAATATTCTTCCCCTCATAATCTATTACATAATTTTCCTTGCATTCTCTCTTGCAGCTAACTAAACGTACAACCTTATGTCCATTTTCCATTGAATATTCAAGCCTAAATTGATGATTATTATTTTGAATTAATGCAATTCCTGCTGTCTCCTTATCATTTTCAGGGGTAAATTCCATTTTAGTTAGAACTTCAAAATTAATATGCTGCTGACGCCTTGCTAAGAAACTAGGACTTTCTTCAGCATACTTTTTATAATTATTATCACCTTTAGTTTCCACTACATCAAGTATTCTCATGGGTTTAAGCTTTAACCTAAGAAAACCTGGCCTCTCTTTCAAACTCCAAAATTTTTCTTTAGGTGTACGGAGACTATTCCATTTATAATCTAAAACCTCTTTATCGAAATCATCACGAATTTCCTCTTGCCCTTTATCTGATCTTGGTAAGTTTGGAAATGGATATTCAAATTCCACTTTTCCTGTTCCAGGGCTCACTATAGGCCATCCATCCTCCCAAACCACTGGTACTAAAAAGGTTTCACGACCAAGATTCTTATAGTATCCACCATAAGGTCTAGATCCTAAAAGAACCATGTACCAATCACCATTTTGAGTTTTAACCAAATCAGCATGTCCTGTATTTGAAATAGGATAGTCTTTTCCAAGATGTCGGTGGGTTAAGATTGGATTACCTGGATTTCCTTCATAAGGTCCAGATATATTTTTACTTCTAGCAACAGTAATTGCGTGGTACTGCTCTGTTCCACCTTCTGAAATAACTAAATAGTACATTCCATTAATTTTATATATATGAGGTCCTTCTGGACATTTTACATCCTTTAAAGCTCCTCTCCAGATAGTGCTGCTTTCCCCTTTAAGCTGCATTTTATCTAAATCAATTTCTTGAAGCCAAATTTCTGAATCTCCAAAAAATCTTGGGTTTTCAGTTTCTCTACATCCTGTATAATAGACTTTTCCATCCTCATCAAAGAATAATGATGGATCAATACCAGGTGCATTTTCAATAAAGTATGGCTCTGACCATGGACCTTTAGGATCATTTGCAGTTACAATAAAATTTCCTCTATTATCAACATTAGTAGTTATAACATAAAATACACCCTCATGATACCTTATAGTAGGAGCAAATATTCCACCAGAATAGTATGCGCCATCTAATTTAAGCTGAGATTCCCTGTCTAATACATGTCCAATTTGTTCCCAATTAACAAGATCTGCGCTTTGAAATATAGGTATTCCAGGGAAAAAAGCAAAACTAGAATTAACCATATAATAAATTTCCCCTACCCTGCATATTGATGGATCAGGATAAAACCCTGGTAGAATAGGATTTTTAAAATTCTTATTATCCAATACGTCTGTAAACATTTACAATACACCCCCAAATATTTTTCCAATTAATTATGATTATAGCATTTTCTTTATACTACAACTACACATTTTTACTTTTTTATAAATTTACACTAATTTTATGTATTACATATGTACAATATTACAAAAGAGTTGCTTACAGAATCTTTTTTCTATAAACAACTCTATAAAAACTACTATTGTTCTATGTCTATTTTAATATTACTTATTCTTTTGTCTACTCTATTCATTTCCTCGTCAGTTACATTAAAAAACGGTAAATGAGCTAATTCTGGCATAGCTTTATCACCAAGATTATTTACCATATCCTCTGATATAGGCATTTTCACTTCCTCAGAAATTATCCTTCTAACTTCCTGATTTACACATAATTCCTTTAAATTCATATTTATATTGTAATACCTTATATATGATTTTATTGGCATATATTTAACTTCATACGTTCCACTTACTAATTTTTGTATATTTATTTTAGTTTCCTTTAATAGCTTACCGTTAACATATACCTTATCTAAATCTGCGTCTGGTAGTATTAGTTCTGCCTCACAATTAAATGGTATTACAAACTTAAATTCTAAACTTCCATCCTCTTTAATCTCCCAACTGCTTTTATACAAACCAGAAGGAGAATTAAAGCTTGCCTTTGCGTACTTAAAACGATAATCTGGCATTGGAGCTAATTTAATATTTTTAAAACCAGGCTTTTTTACAGTTGGATTTATACCACACATATTTCTATACATCCATTCTGCTATAGAACCGTATGCATAATGATTTAAGGAATTCATTCCCGTTCCACTTATCTTGCCATCTGGAAGTACCGAGTCCCAACGCTCCCATATAGTTGTAGCCCCCATGGTAACTGGATATAACCAACTAGGATATTTCTTATTTAATAAAAGCTTATATGCCATTTCATTGTAACCATTTTCTGATAGAACTCTGCATATATATGGACTTCCTACGAAGCCAGTTTTTAGATATCCCTTATCCTGCGATATTCTATCATTTAAATCTTTAGCAACTCTTTTTCTATGGTTTTCTAGCACTAAATCCATAAATAGTGCAACTATATACGCTGTTTGATTTTTTAAAGCCAAACGTCCATTTTTACTGAAATACTCATCTACAATTGCTTCTCGTATTTCATTTGATAATGTCTCATATTCTTTAGCTAATTCCTCTTTACCTATTACCCTAGCTGCTTTTGATACTATACTTGAAGAATAACAGTAATAAGCTGAAGCTATAAAGCTTTCTTCTGTTCCTCCTGTTGGCATACTAGGATCTTCACCATCTAGAGCAAGCCAATCTCCAAAATGAAAGCCCGTAGTCCAAAGTCTTTTTGATCCCGAAGCCTCATCCTCCCTTTTAATATAATCTACCCAAGCTTTCATACTAGGAAATTGCTGCTCTAGTATAGCTTTATCTCCGTAATAGAGATATACATTCCAAGGTATAATGGTAGCGGCATCAGCCCAAGCACTAGAGCCTCCACCTTCCATACCTACTGCTGGAACAACCATTGGCACCATTCCATTTCTATCTTCTTGCTCACGTAAAAGATCATAAGAGTATTTATTGAAAAATGCATAGGAATCCATATTAAACAAAGCAGTGCCTGAAAATACCTGTGCATCCCCAGTCCACCCCATTCTTTCATCTCTTTGAGGACAATCTGTTGGAGTATCTACAAAGTTTCCCTTCTGACCCCACATAGCATTTAGAAATAATTTGTTTACCAAAGCATTACTAGTTTCAATATGCCCTGTAACCTCCATATCTGAATACAACACGCAGCCTGTAAAATCCTCTAAGTTAATTTCTTCACCAAATCCAGAAAGCTTAACATATCTAAAACCATAAAAAGTAAAGTGCGGCCTTATAATTTTTTCGTCCCCATTTGATATGTATATATGTTCTGCCCTTGCCTCACGCAAATTATCACGATAAAAATCACCCTCTTGAAGTATTTCTCCAAATTGTAATTTTACTTTTTCTCCACTTTTAACATTTACCTTAAATCTTATAAAACCAACCATGTTCTGTCCCATGTCTAGAACAGTTTCACCTTTTGGTGTTTTTATAATTTCAATTGGTTTTATCTCTTCCTTTATAACAACCGGCAAACTAAGTCTTTCTTTAAGTCGCTCTAGTCCTAAATTAATTTTCTTTACTTTATAGTACTTTTCATCCTCTAAGGTTTCGTCATAAATTTCGCCATCATAAATACTGCTAAAAACTATCTTGCTTTTTTTCGCTTTAAAGCTTTCATCTGAAATTATTGTATCCGAAGTTCCATCTTCATATTGCACTACAATTTCTGCAATAAGTGAAAGTTTATCTCCATATATTTCTGACTTTCCACCTTCAAAGCCAAAACGCCCTTTATACCATCCATCTCCAAGTATCGTTTCTATTCTATTATCACCAAGCCTAATTAAATGTGTAATATCATAGGTTTGATATTGAAGCCACTTATTATAAGCATTATAGTTAGGTGTTAAGTATTCATCATTTGCTTTTTCTCCATTTATACTTAACTCGTATAAGCCTAAACCACATACATATGCTCTTGCACTTATAACCTTCTTTTTAACTGAAAAGTCTTTAATTAAAATCGGATTTATTTTATTATCTAAATCTGCTGTTATCCACTTTGCAAGCCATGCTTCCTTTAGCTTTGCAGTTTCAAAAAAAGCTGTGTTTTCAGCAGTCTCTCCATTGTCTGCCCACACTTTAACCTTCCAAAAATACCTAGTACGCGGCTTAAGTTCAAAATTAAGCTCATATCCAAGACTATCTATGTTTTCACACTTGCCACTATCAAAAACCATTTCATTAAAATTTTCATCTAATGCTACCTTTATTTGTGCTGCTTCCTGTTTTATAGCATTCGTATCTGTAACCACAAAAGAAACCTTAGGCTTGCCTAAATAAAAACCTATTGGATTTTCTATATGATTTGTTTTCATTCTTGTTATCTTCATTCGTGACACCTCTTGCCTTAATGTTTTTTTATAAATTCCACTGCCATATGAAACCAAGCACTACAGTGAGGATTAATATGTGTCTTTTCACCAGCAGTGGTTTCATCACATAAGGATAACCCGTGTGGACCATCTTCAAAAATATGCAGCTCATATGGGATTTTATTTTTAGTTAATTTTGTTGCTAATCTCAAAGAATTTTCTACGTATACCAATCCATCATTTGCTGTATGCCATATGAATATTGGTGGTGTGTTTTTAGATACATAGTTTACAGGACTAAGTTTCTTTAATTCTTCATCTGTTGGCTCTACTTTACCAAATACAGCCTTATTTGAAATTTCAAAAAGACCTCTAAGCATTTTATCAGAACTTTCTTCTAACTTTTCCTTCATAACTTCATAGTCTAATAGTGGATATCCTAAGATAATTGAATTACATTTAAACATTTCACTTTCAACTTGAAACTTATCTCTTAGTAAATCATCCTTCCAATGAACCCCCATACTTGCAGCTAAATGAGCTCCTGCTGAAAAACCACATAAGTATATTTTTTCAGTATCAACAAACCAACTTTCTGCATTTTCTTTAATTGTAATCATAGCCTTAGCCAAATCAAATAGAGGTGCTGGATATGTTGATTTTTCATTGGGCTTTGGTAGATTATTAAAGTCACTTATCCATTCAGTAAAATATGTGTTATATCTAAGTACAAATGTATGGTATCCTTCTGCTGCAAATCTCATTGCAACTGGTTCTGCTTCTCTATCTGAAGTTCCAAGATAAGCTCCACCAGGACAAATTATTATAGCTGGTTTCTTTTTATTTGCTTGAAATTCCATAGAATTTTCTAGTATATACCCTTCTACTTTTACGTAATCATTATGTTCCCAAAGTTTAATATTTTTTATTAACATATGAAACATCCCCTAACCTTTTCACTATGTTTACCTTTACATTCTGTTATAACAATAGTATAACTTGATAGTACTATTTATTTTAATATCCTTATTTGTTTATTTTTTATCCTTATATGCAAATTCTTTGAGCCTTAAATTATGTTACCACGCAGGAAATACTTTCCTAACCTCAGGTGGTATAGGCATTTCTCCATAAAATTGTGCTTTACCAGGTATTGTTGAATCATTATCTTTATTTTCTATTATGCATATCCAATCCTGTTTATATCCACAAGTAGGTGTTACTATTTTTCCATTAAAAACCCTAGGCAAGCTTATCGGATTTTCTAAAATTATGTTTTCTTGTGAATAACATTTTCCATCTCGTGGATTAAACCACCACATTTGTAAATTATCCTTTTTGAACTTACTTAAATTTATCGTTTCTTCTCCACCAGACGGAAAATAAATACAAGTAAACCTTCCATTAGTCTCTATGCAGGCTTGAATATGTTCATCTATGATATCCTCAGACTTTTTACTCTGTTCTATCAGTATTTCTTGAGCTGGTATACATTGACTTAAATCTCTAGATTCTAAAAAATCACGTAATATTTTAATTTGCCATGCACCTGGATGATCTAAAGCTTCAAACCAAGAGTACTTTCTTAAACTATCTTTTTCTTTATCCGAAATCATACACCACACAGATGCATGACCATAAGTATGACCAAAAGAACCTGCAAATAAACTCCAGTACGCTCTTTTTCTTATAATACATTCATCATGAAAATCACTGGGCTTTGCTGGCCAAGTTGTTGGCATTTTTTCGTATGCCGGCTCTCCATCAAAAACTGGCATATACTTTTCTCTACAATACTCAGCCTTAACTAACTCATAATTTTTAGGTGTTACTCCATGTCCTGATTGAATAGTTATAAAAGATATCCACGTATCATCATCTGTCCAGTAAGACATGGTAGAACACTTTCCAGTTTCTGCTTCATGACATGGGTGGTATGTAATAAGTAGTTCTTTCCAAGCATCACTGTTTTTATTGTATTTTAAGTTCTTATCAAGAACACCTTTTGCAATACCTTCAGCCATATTTCTCCAAACTTTTTTGTAATCTACTTCAAGATGAATAGGCTGCCTATCACCACCAAGACACCAAATTATGTTTTTTCTATTTTTGTATCTATTACCAATCCACTTTCCATATTCATAAGCATTTTGTTCTGTAATAATTTTTTCTGAAAACTCACCCATCCAATTATGCCCTACAACAAGTTCCCCCCATACTGGAAGTAATAATACGTAAAAACCATACTCTTCTGCTTTATCTAATATCCAGTCTAAATACTGAAAATACTTTTCATTTGGGGTATCTAAACTATTATTTAATAATGCTTTTTCTCCAACCGGATTTCTCATCTCTCTATCTTGTTCCGGATCAAGTGCCACAATCTGAAGTACTGTAAAACCTTGTGATTTTCTTTTTTGCATTAAATATTCTACATCATCCCATTTTAATCTTTGAGCTATTGTCCAGTCTGTATCGGCCAACCAAATAAATGGCTTATTATTTTGATTTACTAAATATCTTTTGTTTTTCGAAATTCTTAATTTATCCATATTCATCATCCTATTCTTATTTATTCATGTAAAAAATTGTAACTATATGATTTCTTTAATATCCACATAGGACAAGTCCTTAAATCTGTAGCTAGCTTTTTTATTATTAGAAGCATACCCAACAGCTAAAACCTTCATTCCACCATTAAGTGCCGCCTCAACTCCCGCATCTGCATCTTCTACAACTAAGCACTCTTCTTTATTTATTCCTAATTTCTTTGCTGCTAGTAAAAACACTTCAGGATCTGGTTTGCTGTTTTTTATCTCATTACCATCAGCAACTGCATCAAAATATTTTTCCATTCCTATCTTCTCTAAAATTGTAGGTGTATTTTTACTGGAAGAACCAATAGCTATTTTTATTCCCTCTTCTTTTAAGATTTCTAGTACTTTATTAACTCCTTTTAATATATCTGTTGGCTTTAATTCATTTAACAATTCTCTATATATAGAATTCTTCTTTTCTGCTAAGTGAATCTTCTCCTCGCTAGTATACTTTTTTTGAGACTTCTCTAAAATTATTTCAAGACTCTCCATTCTACTAACCCCTCGAAGTCTTTCATTTATAGTTCTATCAAAATATATTCCTTCACCATCAGCCATAGCCTTCCATGCTCTATAATGATACTCATCTGTTGAAACTATAACTCCATCCAAATCAAAAATAACCGCTTTAATGCTCATTTAATTCACCTCATCTAATCCATTATTTTTGGAGATTTTACCTAAAACTCTTGCACTTTCTTTTACTATTCTTTCCTGTGTTTTTCTATTTACTCCAATAACACCAAAATTCATGCTGTAACCAAAAGTCCACTCATAATTATCAAAGGTGCTCCAATAAATATATCCTTTAACATTTATGCCTTCTTCTATACAAGCCTCAACTCCTTTTACCGCCCTTTTAATAAACTCTATGCGTCTTTCATCATTATTAGTAGCAATTCCATTTTCTGTGACTATAATTGGTATACTTAAATCCTTGCCTACTTTTCTTATGGCTCCTTTTAAGCCTTCAGGATAAAATTCATAACCTGCTCCTGTTACTTCTATATCCTTACCTAAAGGGATTTGACCATCTTCTCCATATACTTCTCTTGTATAGTTTTGAATACCGAAAAAATCATCTTTCTTAATTGCATCTAAATATTGTTTGAAATACTTTTGCCAAGCTTCTTTTGCTTTTTCTTCTCCACCTTTAACAAACTGAACATCTGGAAGCGCTAGTGATAATCCTACCTTAGTATTGGGATTAATTCTTTTTATTGCTCTCTTTGCCTTTAAATGAGCATCCTTAATAATTTTAATAGAAGCTTCATCAGATGCCATATGAAAGGTAAAATAATTTTCTATATCCGCACCACATGCTTTTGCTGCAGATTCTCTCCACCCTGGTGCTGTCCAGGATTTAGCTTCTACCCCAACTGGTGGTATGAAATTAAAATTAACAAATAGCTCATGAAGCATTATAGGAAGATTAACTTCATTCATAGTTAATGCATAAGGAATTAATTCTCCAAGCTCCTTAAAAACCACCTCACAATATCTAGCAAATTTATCTGCTGTGTTAGGATTAGACCACCCACCTATTCTCATTAACCAACGTGGAGAGGTAAAGTGATGCATAGTTACCATTGGAATTATTCTATTATTTATACAACAATTTAAAACATCTCTATAATGTTCAATTTCTGATTTAGAATAACATCCTTCTTCTGGCTCTATTCTTGCCCATTCAATTGAAAACCTGTATACTTTTAATCCTAAACTCGCCATAAGCTTAATATCTTCTCTATAAAGTCTATAATGAGCTACTGCATCTCCTGATTTTTCTTTATAAGGTGAACCCTCTGAATATTCTTCTGCCCAGACATCAGAATTTATATTATTTCCCTCTACTTGATGAGCTGAGGTTGCTGTGCCCCATAAAAAATCTTTTGCAAATATCTTTTTCATATCTAATTCCCCCTAAAATCTAGTTCCCCATACATTACAAAATGGATCTACTGGACTTATTCCTTTAAATTCTGATTTTCCTGTAATCTTTTCAATTACTGCATCTAATACATATTCACTAGAAGAATAGGCATTTATAAAGGTTTTTATCATTGGAACATCTAATAAATGATATGGGTTTGCCATAGATATAAACATGGTTGGAATATCACGAACAAACCATGGAGCATTTGCTGCCATTAGGTGTATCCAATCTATTCTTACTGTAGTTTGATTACTTGCGGTTTCTATATTAGCCACATAAAGTGCTAGATCATACTTAGCTTTTAATTCTTCAATTCCACCTTCAAAGACTTCTCTAAAATCTAATCTTTTATTATCAAAAATATCTACTTCAAAGCCGGCATTTTCTAACTTTTCTTTCACCTTATAACTTACTTTTTCTCCTTCCTTAAAGCCACCATCATCAGTATCACCTAATACATATAATCTGATTCTTTTGTACTTTTCTTTTGTTATAGGTAACAGCTTTTGTGTATCTTTAACTAGGGTAACTGATTTATCCGCACATTCTTTTGCCCACACTTCATGCTCCTGGCATTTTAAAACCTTTAATTCCTTTTCATCAAAGACTAAAGTATTTTCTTTCTTTTGTTTATGTAACCCTAATGCTGCCTTTGTAGCTAGAATTCTTAACACTGCTTCATCTACTCTTTCCAGTGTTAAAATATTATTTTCTATTCCCTTCAGCATGAATTTAAAATCTTCTTCAACATTTTTATTGAATAAAAACACATCACAACCAGAAGCTATTGCTTTAGGAACTGCCACTTCTCTTTTTTCAGCTACATTAAATCCAATCATTGCTGTTGCATCTGTAGCAATAAGTCCATTAAATCCTAATTTTTCACGAAGCAAATCATTTAACAATTCCTTTGATAATGTAGCTGGCATTATTTCTTCATCCTTTAAGGCAGGATTCAACTTTTTGCTATAGCTTGGCAGCATAATATGTCCAGCCATTACGGTTTGAGCTCCGGCTTCTATCATTTCTTTATACACCATTCCATAAGTTTTATCCCATTCTTCTACAGACAAAGAATTTACAGAACTTAAAATATGTTGGTCTCTTTCATCCACACCATCTCCAGGAAAATGCTTTATAGAAACAGCTACACCAGCTTCGTTCATACCCTTCATACAATTCTTGGCCATTTTAACTACTCTTTTAGGATCACTTCCATAGGTTCTTACGTTAGTAATAGGGTTTCTGAAATTCATGTCTATATCAACTATTGGTGCAAAAGCCCAATTACAGCCTACAGCTCTTCCTTCTCTTCCTGCCACCAAGCCTAATTTATATGCCATTTTTTCATCATCTGTAGCTGCAACCTGCATCTGCTTACCAAAATAAGTCCCATCAACTGCTATCCCATTTCCTCCGGCTTCAAGGTTTGCCGCAAGAAGAAGTGGAATTTTTGAATTATCTTGAAGTACCTTATGAGTTCTTCTTATATCTTCTCCTTTTCCTGGTCTATACATCATTCCACCAGGCTTTATTTTATTGACAAATGCCTTTAACTCTTCCTCATCATCTGTAATTCCAACTGGGCAAAATAATTGTCCAACTTTTTCTTTTAGATTCATTGACTTTAATGTATTATAAATCCAGCTAATATCTTCTTCCTTTAAATAAAATGGGTTAGCTTTTAAATTAATCATTTTTAATCATCCTTCCGTATAGTTAGCTTGTAAATAAGTATTAGGGATAAACCACAATTAAAGTAAATTTACCCCAAAACTGCATCATTAAATTTTATTCATTATCCTTTACTACTTCAGGAATAGGCATTACAACTAATGCTGATAATACTGAAAATACTGCAAGTACTAAGAAAAATAATGTATATCCGTCTCCACCTAGAGTTTTAACTCCTAATGTTATTAACATTGGTGCTAAAAAAGTAACAAAGGCTGAGGATAAATTTACTGTTGTATTCATTATGGCTATATGCTTTCCTGCATCCTCTTTTGATGGTAATATTCTGTTTACCATTGCATTATCTACTGCTGTATACATTCCAAAGCCAAAGTTAAAAGCAAAGTTCCCCATTATTACCCAACTTACGCTTCCTGAGAATGCAAAGGCAATCATACATATTCCTGTTATTAAGGCTGCTAACATTACAAAAGGTTTTTGTTTCTTTATTTTATCCGATATAAATCCTCCAAATATTCCTGACACAACCATTAACATTATTGATGGTGATTGATATGCCATAACCTTAAATATATCTGCTTCTCCTAAATGAAATCTTGTTATGTAGAAAAGTGTTAACATGCTTAATCCTGCATTTGTAACATTTATAAATAACTTTGTTAACAGTGCCCATGTAAATTCAGGATATTTTTTTATACTTGGATAGAAATTATCAAATAATCTTCCTTTATTTTTTTCTTCCTTATTTCCCGTATACTGTTTATCTTTTATTAAAAGTGCTGCTGATATTCCCCCAACTACTTGTATTATTAAAATAGCTAAAAGCTTTTGCTGAACAGGTACTGCGGCAAATACCCCAAGTACAGCCTGACCTATCATTACACAAGCTGGCGCTGCTGCTCCAAATAAGCCTGATACTCTTCCAAATCTTTCTGGATCTACTTGCTCTGGAACTACTGCATAACAGGATAGTGTTACTAAACCGTAAAAGAAGTTAGCTAAAATATAACCTACAACAAGTACTGGTACATTTGGTGCATAGGTAAATGTAAGCATGGATAAGGCTCCACCTATACTTCCTGCCACCATCCAAAATCTTCTTCTTCCAAACCTAACTTTTGTTTTATCTGCAATAACTCCACCTAAGGGACTCATTATTACTATTGCTACTCCGCTAATTCCACCTACCATACCGTATACCGCTGTAGCACTAGTATTTCCCACAAGTCTTATAATATTAAACTGTGCAAGCCCGAAGCCTAGTAATACTAACGGTGCTATTGATGTTCCTAGTCCTAAAACCGCTCCCAATAACAATCTTCCAAATGGCGTTTTTTCAAATACTTTACTTTCCATTTTTTCATCCCCCTAAAATTTATGATAACCTTTACTTATGTGTAAATGTTATCATAAATTTTATTAAACAAAATACCATAATTAAAAAAATTCAGTATCATTTTTTATATTTTTTTGTCATATATTTTTTATTAGTTTAAAAAATAGGACTTTTTTTTATTTTTTAGTGTTATAATGAGACTATGATAACCTTTACTTAAAAATATTCACTTTATTGTCGTGGAGGTATTAAAAAATGAGCTTTGAAATAGTTAACTATAATGAAAATCTTCCGTTTAAAATATGTATAACAAACTCTAAAAACCATGATTATCATTGGCATAAAGAAATAGAATTAATCCTACTACTCAAAGGAAAAATAACCTACGAAATTAAAAATACAAAACACGAAGTTTTAGAGAAAGATATCTTTTTAGCAAACAGTCTTGATGTTCATTCAATTGCTTCTAATTGCGAAAGTATTATTTTGTTATTCCAAATTGACCCAACCTTTTTTGATAAATACTATTCAGGTTTTTCAAAATTATATTTCGAATTTAATGATACTTTAAATAATGTCAATACCGAACTCTACTATAAAGTGCGTTCAAATTTAGCGAAGATTATGTTTTCATTAATAAAACAAGATACCGCCTATAAATTATCTGCTATAAATCTAGCTATAAATACTATTCTTATAATTCTTAAAAGTTTTAGTTCTAAACCTAGAGAAGAAAATAGTTATTCACTTTTAAATGAGAGAGTTTTTGAAATACTAAACTTTATAGATAAAAACTACAATAGCGATATTAGTCTTAATTCTATTTCTAAAAAGATCCTTATAAGTCCTCAGTATATTTCTAAAATATTCAAAAACAGCTTAGGTATAAATTTCATAGATTATATTCATAAGCTTAGAATCAAAAAATCTTTAACTGATCTTTTGAATACAAATAAGAGTATTTTGGATATTTCTTTAGAACATGGATTTAATGATCATAAAGCATATAATAGAGTTTTTAAAAAAGAGTTTAATATGAGTCCTACTGACTATAGGAAAGATTTTTTACTTAATATTTCTGAAAATAATTTGAGTGACAATTATGATGAAACAAACAAAAATTTTAAATATTTATATAAATTTATAGATAAAAATGCTGCGACTTCCTCTACTTTTTACAACTCTCGCAGCCATATTAATATAAATGTAGATTTTACAATAGCAAAAAAAACAAAGTATAAAAAGTATTGGAAAATAACCTCCATTGGTAGAGCTGCCCTTTGCCTGAGGCATGAAATCAGAAAACAAATTACTCTTGCTCAAAGGGATATAGGATACGAATTCATAAGATTTCATGGTATTTTTTCTGATGAAATGCTAGTCTATAAAGAAAATTCTAAAGGAGAACCAATATATAATTGGAATTACATAGATGAGATATTTGATTTCTTTTACGAGGTAAAGCTTAAGCCATTTATAGAAATAGGCTTTATGCCTTTGGCTCTCGCAAGTAAAAAACAGTATGCTGCTTTTTTTTGGCAAGCTAATGTAAGCTATCCTAAATCAATTGATAAGTGGAAAGCTCTTGTTAGTGCGTTTATAAAGCACTGTATTGAAAGGTATAGTATATCAGAGGTTTCAAAATGGTACTTTGATATATGGACCGGACCTGATTTTGAAAACGCTTTTTGGTTTGAGGGAAAAGATAAGTTTTTTAAATTTTACAAAGAAACCTATTTTTCAATAAAAAATGTTTCTCCTAATTTAAAAGTAGGAAGCCCCGGAATTCTTCCTAATAAAAATTCAAATTGGTTTAAGGATTTTTTATTTTATTGTAATGATAATCAAATACTCTTAGATTTTATTTCTTGCCATATTTATGCGACTACAGACCCTAAAAATATAGAAATTCCAAAGCAAGTATTAAATTTAGCAAACACAAGCTACACTCTTTCTGATGAAAATTTTCTTGAAACTGCAGTGGCTTTTATAAAAAATACTATAAAAAATAATACCTCTAATAATCCAAGTTTAATTGTAACCGAATGGAACTTAAGTCCGTACACAAGGGATTACACCAGAGATACATGCTTTTTAAGTTCCTATATAATATTTAACCTTCTAAAGAATTTAGGAAACATAGATGCTATAACCTTTTGGACTTTAAGCGATATAGTTGAGGAAGGAACAACTGATAATAGACTTTTTCATGGTGGTTTAGGTCTTTTCACTTATAATGGATTAAAGAAACCATCCTATAATGCCTTTTTTCTCCTTAATAAATTAGGTGATAATTTGATTCAGTTAGGCGATAACTATATAGTTACTTCAAAAAGTAATGATCTTCAAGTTATTATATATAATTTCACATACTTTGATGAACTATTTAGAACTGGAGACAAATCTTTATTATCTTACCATGAAAGATATAATATATTTAAGGCTTCACAAGAAAAAGAAGTTAACTTGGCATTAAATTTAAACAGTGGAAATTACAGAATAAAGCGCTCTAGCTTAAATATGAATTTTGGTTCAATATTTGATGCATGGATAAAAATGGGTGCTCCTGAAGAAATCCATTCAGATGTTTACAATTTTCTAAAATCAAGAGAGGCGCCAAGTATAAATATATCTACCGAAAACGTAAAAAACACGTTAATACTAAATGATTCTATTCCTATACATGGGATACTTCTAATTGAAATTCATAAATTAGACTAATGGAATAAAAACTAAAACGCTACGCAAACTAGAATTTGGAGGTGTTTTATTTTGAATATAACATTAAGTCAAAAAGAAAGAAGCTTACTAGAAGACGCTAAGAGCCATGAAGAGGCTTGTATTAAAAAATATGATACTTATGCAGGCATGGCTAATGATCCACAGTTAAAACAAATATTTACTGTGCATAGTCAATCTGAAAGAACTCATCTAAACAGTATAAATACGCTTTTGAGTGGCACAATTCCTCAAATGAACGGACAAAATCAAAATTCTAATCAAAACATGAATTTTAACAATACATCCAATACACAAAATATACAATCTAATTTTTCTGATAAAGATTTATGCTCTGACATACTTATGACTGAAAAATATGTTTCAGGAACATATGATACTGCAATTTTTGAATTTAGAGATACTAATGTCCGTGATGTATTGAATCACATACAAAAGGAAGAACAAAAACACGGTGAAGCCATATTTAAATATATGGAAAGTAAAAATTTATACACAGTGCAGTAATACTTAAATAAAGGCATATCACTTTGATATGCTTTTATTTTAATATTTCTTATCTGTTGAATTATTTTCACTATATAATCATATACTTAATTATTAACTAGTCTACAAGGTGGGATACTATGTCTAAAAATGAATTTTTTACATTCACCGAATATATGAAGAAGGATGTAAATCTTTTATCTCCTTCAGCAGAGGACTACATGGAAATGATATATAGACTTTCTATAAAAACAGGCTTTACAAGAGTTAATAATTTAGCTTCAGCATTAAATGTACAACCACCCTCTGTAACAAAAATGTTACACAAACTATCACATTTAAAATTAATAAAATATGAAAAATACGGAGTAATTATGCTTGAGGAAAGCGGCTTGAATTTAGGAAAATCTCTTTTGAATCGACATAATACCGTTGAAAGGTTTCTCAAATTATTAAATATAAGTGATGGTATTCTAGATGAAACCGAAAAAATTGAACATACTATCAATGCAGAAATCTTATGTGGAATGAGTGATTTAGTTGATTTTTTCACAACATATCCTAACTATTTAAAAAAATTCAACAACTTTAGAGAATCCAAATCCTCTATTTAAAAAACATCTATGTTTTAAATCAGTGTTTAAAATAGATATTCTATTAAGGAAGAGTGCTAAAATTGTAGAAATTAATATAGCAACAAGTTTCTTTTTGAGACATAAAATTCTTGATTGTATAAGCACATTTTTAGGCAAGGGATACGTTGATGGTGTTATTGAAGCAGATGAAGTATTCTTTGCTGAAAGTTTTAAAAGTACAAAACCTTCTAATATGTCAGGACGCTCTCATAAAAGATTTAAGCATAAGTAAGACTATAGCATATAAATTATACAAACTTATTTTATGTGTACTGGGGGATATTGATTTGAGAAAAAGAATTCTAATTATTAACAGTAGTTTTAGAAAAAAAAATACATATAATGTTTTACTGCAAATTGGACAAATATTGAAAAGAAATAATTTTGATTTTGAAGTGATTAATCTATTCGATTACAAAATTGAAAATTGTTTAGGATGTAGAAAATGTGTAACAGATGGAGAATGCTATTTAAAAGATGATATGAATTATTTGATGAAAAAGATGATAGATAGTAGTGGTATAATTTTAAGCTCCCCTATATATATGGGTACTATAAGTGGTAAATTAAAAACAATGGTTGATAGAACATGTATGTGGTATCATAGACCAGAACTTGCAGGCAAACCAACTCTCTTTGTAGCAACTACCGATGCAACAGGAATAAAAGAAACAAAAAAATGCTTTAAAAACATCGCAGTTGAATGGGGAACTCAAAGGGCTGGATTTATTGCAAGGTCATCTAGAAATATTACATCTCCTGTGCAAGAAAGAGAATTAAGTCAATTTATTAAATTGCTTAATGATAAAAAAAGTTACTATAAACCATCATTAATAGAAATAAATATATTTCAGGTACAAAAGGTATTGGCACTTAAAACCAATGAACGGAACAAATTATTTTGGCATGATAGGGGATGGCTTGACAAAGTTTATTATTATGATTGCAAAATGAACCTTATGAAGAAAATATTTTCAAAAATAATTTTTAGACTATTATATAAGGTTATGAATTAGTAGTAAATATGTAATAAAATTATGTTTACCTTTTAGTACTAAAAACCTATCCTGCCATCCATCATTTACTATATATTAATTCAATTTGATAAAAATTTCTAAGCTTTTAGAACTTAGAAATTTTTCACCTATTTATTTTTTTCATACAATATTGGTTGAAGTTTTTCATAAACTGCATTAGCAATAGAATTCATTCCCTTATCGTTAGGATTAAAATCATCACTCACACCATAGTAATCCCTATTTCCCTCAGGTCCCATATTAGTTTTATCCGTCCATATTGGTTTTAAATCTAGCACAGGTATTTTTCTATTTTGTCCTACTCTATTAATTACCTCATCATATTTTTCACCATAATTAACATTCCAAGTTGTCATTAAAATTATAGTTGGTGTACGCTTCACCTTAATTGTGAGATCATCTATTAAGGTATTTAACTCATTTTCAAAAATATTTGTAGATATATTGTTGTTAATATTAGAATCATTAGTTCCATATTCTATAGTTACAATATCTGGAGCATAACTATTTATTTCGTTAATATTATTAATTGCATCTGAAATAACTGCACCTCTCTTACCCATATTATTTTGCTGAACTTGAAATCCCATATTCGCTGTAACTCGTGCGCCTATTTTATTTACATAAAAGTTATCTTGAGATGAGGCAGAATATCCTGCAGTAACACTATCTCCTATGGCTATGTACTTGAGAGTCTTCCCCCTTCCAATATTTTTCATATCTTGCTCTTTATTTCGTTTTACTTGAATTTTATTACTTTTTTCTTTTCCTAATTGCTTTTTTTCATAAGCATAAGCAATTTTTTCATTATCCTTTTCTCTTTTGCTATCCTTTATCACACCACTAACTATTACACCTACTGTAATAATTAAAAGCAAAAATGCTATAATAGTTGCTTTTTTATCAGTTTTGTATCCACCATTACTCATTAGCTTCCTCCAGTAATATTAATAATTTCACAAATAAATAATAGCTTATTTCTAGAAACTTTTCAACATAAAATGTATGCTATGTAATTTACAAACATATATACCTTGTTTTTTTGTGGTACTTTTTTACATTATTTTTGAATTAAAAATTAAATAGAAATAAAAAAAATAGCAAACAAAATCTAAATTATATAACTAAAGTATATAGACTTATTTTTTTACAACGATAATATATACATAAGTGTTATATATTACTAGTAACATTTATTATTTCTAAGGGGTGAGAGATTATATGTCAAGAGAAAAGAAACTACTTACAATTGATGAATTAATTCCCGGTATGATATCTGCAAATGACATAATGTTTGAGGGAAAACCATTATTAACAGAAGGTTCAGAAATAACTGAAACATCTATAAAAAAACTAAAAGGAACTTATATAATAGATAAATTAGAAGCCTATGTAGAAAAAGGAGAAAGTTCAAAAAAATCCGAAACTATAAATGAACTTCAAACTTCATTTAATGAGTTTTCATCTAATTTAGAAGATATTTTTGCAAACATTGATAACTTAAAAAATAATGGTATTGACAGTTTAAGAGAGTTTTCTCAAAAGGTTCAAGGTGAGTTTGAGTCCACAGGTCTAGTTATCAAAAATGTTATTTTTTATGGAAGTCAGAATAATATCTATAGACATAGTGTTAATGTAGCTGCTATAAGCTTTATAATTGGAAAATGGCTTGGTATAAGTGAAAATGATATAAACTTATTAACTTATGCTTCACTTCTTCACGACTTTGGAAAAACTAGATTAGACAGCAACATAATGAATAAGGGAGATAACTTAACAACTGAAGAATATGCAATATATAAAACACATCCTGTTATAGCATACCATCTTATAAAAGAAATTCCTAACATTGACAATTCTGTAGGCCTTGGAGTCTTAATGCATCATGAGCAAATTGATGGTTCAGGCTATCCTCTAGGTATTAAAGATGATAAAATTCATAAATTTGCAAAAATTATAGCTATTGCTGATGCTTTTGATAAAGTAAACTCTAATAAAGAAAATGGTCCATTCGATGGTTTAAAGGCTATTAAGGATTTAAGCTTAGGAAAATTAGACTGTCCTTATTGTAATATGTTTTTAAACCATACGCTAAATTATTATATGGGAGAAACAGTACTTTTAAACGATAATAGATCCTGCAAAATTATAAAACTTGATATAGAGGATTTAACAAAACCTCTTCTTCTTGATGACAACGGATTTTTAGATTTAAAATCTGATTCAAGCTTATATGTAAAATCTTTAGTAATCTAAAAATAAGCAGCTCAAACTTTGAGCTGCTTAAAAATATTTTTGGAGTTTATAATACTAACTAAGAATTTTCGTTCAACAATTTATTCCAAGTATCATTTCCTACAATACCATCAGTATTTAATCCGTGATTTGCTTGCCACTTTTTAACATTATCTTCAGTTCCACTTCCAAAAACACCGTCTACACTTCCCCCAACTCTATATTGAATATACCTTGTAGCATATTCATAGTGGGGATATTTAACTCCATCTGTTGGTTTTGAAAAAATTTCTGTAACTGCTGCTACAGTTTTAGGTCCCCAAATTCCATCCTGAGCTAACCCCATGGTTCTTTGAAATTCTTTTATAGCTGCTGTAGTACTGCTTCCATTTATTCCATCTACCACAAGACCCTTTTTCAAAAGTGTATTTAATTGCTGTTGTATTATTTTAACAGTATCTGAAGCTGAAATTGAAGGCGCGACAAAATTCCCACCGCGATTTGATGAATTCATAAAAATTCCATCATTAAATTCATTTAAATCCACACTTCCATTTACTCCATTAACAGAACCATTTTCTGAATACTGAAAACCGACATAAACTGTTGATATATTAGGTCTAATCACTCCATACTCAGCTATCCATAGTGGTATATCCTTAACCGTACTATTTAAATTATTTTTATAGAAGCTAGTGTACGTATAAATACAGGATTCTAAACCTTGTGACTTTAAATAATCCGAAAACTGTTTTACATTGGAACTTATCTGATTAGTTGTTTGCCCTAAAGCAGCTTCTACATCAATTGCTAATTTGCAATCATAACTCAAGCCAGACAGTGCAGATAAGAAATTCTGTGCTTCACGTATAGGGTCATTAGCCCTTAAAAAGTGGTAAAATCCAACTTTAAGTCCTGCATTTTTAGCTCCATTATAGTACTTTCTGACAGTTGAATCAGTATACGTTACCCCTTCTGTAGCCTTTATATATACTATCTCAACTCCACTTGCCTTAACCTTTGAAAAATCAATACTTCCTTGTCCAGAATAAATATCAATGCCCTTCAAAATAATTCCTCCCAACTTAATATAGCCTTAATGAATTAATTAAGGCTATATTAATCATTTATAACTAATATTGAAGATTTAATTTTCTCTATTGATTATAATATGAATATTAACATAATTTGGACACAACTATTATAAGGTTAAGAGCTTAATAAACTAATTAATAATTACCTGACACCTGTTTTATAATCTCCAGGACTACAATTGAATTTCAAATTTTTACCGTCACTAGCACATATAACTGTGCCATTCTCATCTGTTCTATATAAAGGCAAATTTCTTGCTTTAAGCTTTTCAACTGTTTCCTTGTGAGGATGGCCATAATCATTATTTTGGCCGCAGCTTATAACCGCATATTTAGGACTCACATAATCTAAGAATTCATTTGTAGATGAAGTTCTACTACCATGATGTGCTATTTTCAAAACATCACATTTAAGATCATACCCTTTGTTTATCATATCTCTTTCATTTGAACCTTGAGTATCCCCTGTGAATAAAAATTTGTTTTGACCATATGTTACTTTTACAATTATAGAATAAGTATTAAGGTCTCCTCTAGTTGGATTAATTGGGCCATATACATTGCAATCTGCTTTTCCAAGTTTAAAGTTTTCTTCTTCTGGTTCATTTGCTTTTAAGCCTTTATCCTTCATTGCATAAATTAAATCTCTAAATGTTTTTGTATTTGTACTAACATTATTCATATAAATATTGTCAACTATAAAATTCTTTATAACTTTATCTGCTCCCCCTATATGATCCTCATGAGGATGGGTTAATACCATATAGTTTATTTCTTTTATTCTTTGATCTTTTAAATAATTTACAAGCGCGTTCTGTGATTCATTAGTACCGGTATCAATTAACATATTTTTATTTCCATCTTGAATTAGTATACTATCTCCCTGACCAACATCTATATAGTGAACTTTAAACTCATAATTTAATAAAGCTTCACTACTTCCTTTAGTGTGTCTACTAAATGTACTAGTATCTTTAGAACATCCCGTAAAAATTACTAAAACACAAATTAAAATAGCAAGATACTTTTTTAATGTGATTTTTAATAGATTCATTAATTTTCCTCCATAACTAACCAAAAACAAATTTTTTTTAATTTTTTAGTCAAAAAAGTAAAATTCAATATTTACATTTAACAAATAAAGAAGTATAATATAATTGCAGTTAGAAATACATTTTAATAAATTACCTAAAAAGTAACTTTATTCACTTTACATTCTATTATTTTTATAGGTTGATATTGAGAAAATATTTATGAGAGGTATTTTTAATAATTACCTATAATTTTAACTTTATAGTCAATTTCCCCTCGATTTTTATACAAAAGCACTGAAAGGATTTATCCAATCAGTGCTTTTGTATATTACTTTAAAACAAAGCTGCTACAATATTAGAAATAGCACTAGCAAAGTTAAATTCTTCAAAGTTAAATTCTTTTATTTTTGCAGGCACCTTAAAATAAAGTATTCCATTAATTATTCCTTTATTAATTAATGGAATAACCATTATAGAATCCCAATCTGGCATACCTGTAGTTTCATCAAACCCACTAATATTATCCCAATCTATCATATATACTCCTATTTTCTTTTCTAAAACCTCTCTCACAATTTTATCATTAATATAAGTTTTTTTAATAAAATCAGACTTGAATATTTTTCTTGTATACACGTTAGAAACCTTTTTATCCTTTAATAATATAATGGTGCAATAGGTGGCTTCAAAAAATTCAACTAATCTTCCCAATGCATTGAATATTTTCTCTTCAGTACTAATGCTACTTTTTAACATCTCTATAAATTCAACTGTAACCAGTACATTTCTAGAATCCTTAACGGGATTACCAGTAACTATACCTGTTATTTTATTTGTAGCCCTAGCTTTGTAATTAAACCTTTCATTCCAAATAACACATTTATTTCTACCCGTGTTTTTAGCTATATAAAGTGCCTTATCAACTTTTTCAAATATTTCTTCTTTACTTATTGCCATATCTGGATAAGCTACTAAACCTATACTTATAGTAACACTTCTTTTATTTCCAAGTATTTTAGCTTTATCTATCCTTCGTCTTATTTTATCTGCCACTTCATATGCCTTTAAAACATTATGATTAGGCAATATAACTATAAATTCCTCTCCTCCATAACGTGCACAAACAGATTTTTCTTCAATATTGTTCATAACTATTTTACTTACTTCCTTCAAAACTAAGTCACCTGTACCATGTCCAAATTTGTCATTTATAGCTTTGAAGTTATCAAGATCATACATAAGTACAGTAAATTCTTTAATAAAATTTCTATTTTCATCAAGCAGATCATCCATATAAATCTCTAAATGTCTTCTTGTCATAGTTCCAGTAAGCACATCTATTGTAGAACTCATCTTCAATCTATATTTATCTACATTCAAACTTATAAGTCCATTAAACTCTATACACTTATTAATAGCATTAACATTAAAATTGTTTAATATCTTATCAGATTCTATATACAATATACCTGTTATTTCTTTATTATTTCTTTTATTTAAATTTGATAATACAGTATACACCGGAATACAAATTACAGCTTTTATACTCTCTTCTAACTCCATGTTTGGCTTAAGACCAACTCTTTTTATAAATATAGGATTTCTCTTGCTACTTACATTATAAATTATAGTATTTTCTTTAATTATGTTATTATCTACAAAATTTTGATTGTGTGTAAAAACTACTGTATCTTCGGTCTGTGTTGGCATTACAATAAAATAAATTTTTTTCGCAATAAGACTATACTTTAAATATTTAAGTATATTTTGTATATTAATAACTGACGATTCAACTTGATTTCTCATAACATTTATTCTACTATTCACTTTCCTAGGTATGAATGAAAAATAATACTTTTTTAGATCTTTTTTTAACTGCTTTGTATAAAATAATTTTTTCAAATCTGTATTCTCGTAAAATTTTTCAATACCTTCTTTACTAAGTATGCCTTCAACACTTTTCTCATCAACTATTTTTTGTCCCATATAATTGTTTATAATATCTATATATTCTCTCAAATCATTTTTTATTTTATAGCACCTAACAAAATTTTCCTTATACTTATCTGGCACCTTCAAATAATAGTTCCACATAAAATCTATATATTCAAAACAGTAATTAATAGCCCTAATATAGCTTCCACTTTTAAGATAATAATTGCAAATATTAACATATAGGAATTTAGATATTTTTATATCATTTTCGCATTTTCTAAGAGTATTTATTGCATATTTAAGCATTTCCTCATTTGACAAATTTAGTGTTCTTATTATTCCAATACAATCTCTTACTAATTTATTTTTAATATTGCACCTACTTAACATTATATATATATCATTAAACATTTCTAAATCTTTTTTCCAATATACTATTATTGCAATTTGTACTATTATAACAATGCTATTAACATTTTTATTTGTAAAATCCATTCCACTTAAGGCTTTTCGAAATGTAGTTATAGCGGTTTCATTTGAATCAATTAAGTAATCAATATAATATCCTACTACCTCATCAATTTTTTTAATATTTTGCGCTCCACATTTATCTTTAAATTCCTTCATGTATTCTTTAGCTTTTTCAGGCATTCCCATTTTCAAATATATTTCTACCGCAGCTGAGTAATATACTCCCATGAGATCTAAATAATTTTTTAAATCATCTATTCTTGTTGACGCCTTAAGAAAATACTCATATGCTTCTTCTATATCATACATTACCAAGCATACTTTACATAATCTACAATAACAATATAACTCTATATATTTATCATTGATTTTTTCAGAAAGTCCAAGAACATTTTCAAATCCATTATAAGCTTCTTTATAACTTCCTTGTTTAAAATCCAAAGTTGCTATTTGAGATAAGGATAACAATTTAAAATGTGAATAGTTAAAGTGGGTTGCTATTTGAAACACCCTAAAAAGATAATTTTTGCACTGCAAATATTCCTCATAGTAATTTCCGTATATATAAGCTATATTATTTAAAGAATCTAGTACATATGGCAGATTATCCTTAAGATATCTTTTATCAGAACACATCTTAGAATATTTTTCTGCCTGCTTCATATCTCCTTTTTCTATATAAGAATTACTCAATACATAATACGCATAGAACTTAACATCTTCCATATCATGAGTACACTTATCTATTACATTATTGCAAATAGAAATAGCCCTTTCAAATTCCTTAGTGAGATAGAAATTAAAGGCTTCTTCAGTATAAATTAAAAGTTCTAACTCTAAGTTATACCAATTCCTTAAAAGTTCTTCCTGCCTATATATATATATCCTGCTTTCTTTCAATTGAGAATTATTTTGTAACATCCTAACTAAACGCTTTAATACTTGAAATTGAATTTCATATTCTTTTCTTTCATGCAAAAGCTTTTCTGATAATTTATAATATTCTTGTGCCTCCCTATCTTTTTCATCTAAAAATAATAAATCTCCTAAAATAATTAATAGTTTAATTCCACTTAAAGTTGTATTATTTCTAATAGTTTTTACTAACTTTTTTATCTTGCTTACAACTTCTCTTTTGTTTTTAATATAAATAGGATACTGATATTTATTCAAATAATACTCTATAATCTTTTTCACATTAAGTGACTTTTCAAAATGAAAAAGTATTTCTTCTTTATACTTGCTTGGGTTAGATTTCTCTAATACTTCCGCTGCTCTTTCGTTAATACTACTTTTATATTCTTCATCCATTCTATCTGTAAGTGCAGCTTTAATTGTCTTATTAGCAATAGCATAATATGTGTCTGAATCCTCCTCGATTGCCTCTATTATGCCTCTTTTAAGTAATTTTCTTATTATTTCTTCTATGTTTTCTCCATCATATTCTTTAAAAAACATTTTTATAGTTTCTAATTTCAAGCCTATGTTAAAGATACACATAGCATTAACTATTTCTAATTCAAATCCACACATATCATTTATCTGATTTTGTATATTCTTTACAAGGGAACTATGTATGGGAATTTCATTAATTTTATCATATGATGTCACCCACAGACCATTATCCTTACTTACATATATATATTTTCTTACATAAAGTCCTTTTAATACTTCAATTATAAAACCTGGATTTCCTTTAGTTTTTTCAAAAATTTTTTTTGAAAAATCTCTTGGGAGAATACTAGTACCTAATACCTCTTTTATAAGTTCATTGGTACTAACAAAATTTAGTTCATTTAGAATTATATCTGTAAAATTAACCTTAAAAGAACTAATAAACTGCCCTACATCATTATTTGTATATATAATTTCATCTAAATAAGAAAACATAAACACTATATTCTTGGTATTTCTTACTTTTTCATAGAAATATTTTATAAAATCTGTACTAAGCTCATCCACTTTATCAACATTATCTACTATTATAACTAGCCTTTTTTTACTAGCCATAACATTCATAAAATTTATACACTTATCAAATAAATCTATTTTTTCTTCCTCTGTAGTAATATTTTTACTATCCTTAAGTTTAGTAATTATCTTTTTTCCTATCTCTCTCTCATAACTTTTAATTATTCTAGTATCATAACTGGTAAGAATTTGCTTTAATATTTCATCAAAAATATTTCTTGTTATATTGTCTCTGTTCCCAAAGCTACAATACACATTATCCATATTAAATTTAAAAAAGTACCTAATTTCTTTTAAGAATCTTGTTTTCCCAATACCACTTTTGCCATGTACAATAAATAAATTGGACTTATTTACTACGTTCTTAAATATGCTGCATAAATTAAGAACCTTATTTATTGGACCATCTCTCCCAACTATTTTCACATTATAATTTAATTTTTCAAACGCTTTTACATCATAGATGTTATATCTTCTTGAAAACACAATATTTATATCCTCAACAATAGCTTTTATATTGGTATATCTTTCACTCGTATTACAAATCATTTTGTTTATAATTGGTATTATTTTCATTTCAAATTCTTTATGTGGATTTTTGATTGTAACAGCTTTATTTACATTATGTTGTAATTCTAAGGAATTATTTATCTTAGTATTACTTGAAAATTTACTCTTACATAATTCAAATAGCAATATACCCAAATCACGTATTTCATTCGATACAATCTCACTATACTTTTCGCCATAATCTAATTTAAAATCAAATTGAAACCATTCTCTTTTACCTGCGTAATTTTCCTTAATTTTTTCCAGTTCAGATGAAATTAAATCATTAAGCTTTATATTAACTTTACCATTTTGACGTTTAACATATATATTTTTAGAATTTATGTTTCGATATGCATAACCGCTATTATTCAAATACTGAATAGCAATGCATATCTGAACAAATATATCTATAATATCATTTTCTTCTAAATTATCCATTATTTCTACAAGTCTATTACTTTCTTTACATATTTCACATGTATAGTACCATCTCTTATCATCTTCTGTTTTGTTATCTATAGTACTTATAACATTCAGACTATACAACTTATATATGTAATTTTCATTTAAATTTACTAAATTTATAAATTCATTTTTAATATGATTTTTCGTGTTATTTGGAATATTTCTTAATTCAATTATGTTAAGTTTTAAATTAGAATCATTTCTTAAAATATCGGTAACCTCAAAGGACGAGAATATTTGCTTTTTATCTATTGTATTTATTATCCTATATCTATTATTAATAATATTCATAAGCTCACTTCCAATACAATTATAACTATTTTTAAAACTCACTTTATATATTATACTTGTTTGCAAGTTTAAATGATAGTTATTTTTCCTTTTATCCCATTTTCTTCTTGTAATTATTCAAAAATTACAGGTGTAAAATATAAATTTTCTACCTGTAATTAGATTCTATATATATAATAAATAAAATACTAACATTAACTTATAAGATATTCCTAAAAAAGAAGTTTGACCATAGAATTTTTTATAAAAACAATTTAATAGTATTTTATATTATACATACCAAAATATAATTTTTACAATATACCCTATATTATTTTTCTAGTATATTGAAAAAATTCTTCATAAGCATTAGCTTCACTTTCAAATTTACTTTCATCAATTGTAAATTGATCTATCCTACCTCCATCAAGTTCCATAGTACCTTCAAATACAAAAGTTGCATTACCAATAAATTCAACCCAATAATCTTCATCACTATTATGAACAATTGTTTTTATAGCACCACCATCATTGTATACATTTATTATTTTATCAAATTTAACCTTTTCACTTATACAACTCACTATACTTGATGCAGTCATTGCCGTTCCACAAGATTTAGTTAAACCAACTCCCCTTTCATATGTTTTAACATATATATTATTACCCTCAATAACTCTTACAAAACTTACATTAACACCTTGAGGTAGAACCTCTTTTGTAGCATTGGCTTTTTCCCCAAGTTCTACTAACTTATCAGTATCTATTGAAGATACTATAGATACTAAATGTGGATTCGTTATACTAACTGCAGTAAAATCAAATTCATTAGATAATTGTGGTATTTTATCAAACAATAATTTTTCTTTTGTATAATTTAGAGGAAGGGAATTCACATTAAGTGAAACAGATTTTATATCTATTTTAACTGTTTTTACACCTTCATATATATCATCCTGTGCATTTACCCAATACCTAGCCTTCAAAGTTTCAATTTCTACTTTTTCTTTTTTTAACATTTCAATAACGTATCTTCCAACACATCTGAGTCCATTACCACACATTTCAGCCTCAGAACCATCTGCATTAAAAATTCTCATTTTAGCATCACATATATTACTTTTCTGAACAAATAAAATTCCATCTCCACCAATAAACTTTGCTCTATTACAAGCCTGAATAGCTATAGATCTTCTTATTTCATCATTAAAATTATAGTTATTATTATATTCATCAATTAAAATAAAATCATTGCCTGTACCATGACACTTTAATATATTTATTTCCACTATTAATGCATCCTTTCTAAACTTATTTCCAAATAAATTGTATTTACTAACAATTATATCATTAAAATTGTACTATACAATAATTAATCTCATATTTAGTCCTTATCACTAATATCAGAAATTATTTTAAGTGATATATATCCACTAGAATCATAACTTATTTTAATCTTATGATCATATATGTTGTTTCCATGAATATTTTTATCGTATGAATCTAAATTAGCACATCCTTTAACATTTTTAGGAAGCTTAAAGGTTAATGTATTACCTTCTTCTGTCTTTTCATTTTCTACCTCCATATCAAATAAGTTTTGCTTTTCCTCCATGACCTTTGGTAACATACTACTCTTTTTTACATCATTTACTGCTTTAACTCCTTCTAATATTTCTTTGTCCAAATTCGTTTTTTCAATAGATTCATCTGCATATTGAATATTATCTATATTATATCTTCCTACAACATCCAAAATATTATTTGCTGATTTATATGCTGATGAGGTAAGTATAAGCATATCTATTTTTTTTATATCATGAGTTGCAAATACATTAAATATATTATTTTTATCATTACTTTGTGATAAAACCGAAGGTACATCTATTAATATATTTTTATTATTATACTGTATTACTATACTTTGACCATTTTCCAGACTATATAAATTAAGCGTTTTACCTTTATTTACTACTGTTTTCGTACTGACCGTTCTATTCTTGTTATATACAGCTTCTGAGTAATTTTTTACAGGTATTTCAATAAAGCTTACTACTATTGTTACAATAGCAACTATTATCAAAGACCAATTTATATAACCAATTTTTCTTTTTATTATTTTTCTTACTATACATATAATGGTAACTAAAAACAACAACAGCAAACCAAAAAACAAAAAAAATATTGTCAAATTAACACCTTCTTCCAATGTTCATATTGGTATTATTGACAATATTTATATTATGTATTCAATTAAAGCATACCACCATCTACTGTTATAACTTGAGATGTTATATATGAAGCTTGTTCGCTAGCTAAAAACACAACTGCTTTAGCTATCTCTGGCGTTTCTCCAAACCTACACATTGGTATCTCGCTTTCCAAGGAATTTCTTTCTTCTTTTGAAAAGCATTGATTCATTTTTGTATCTATAACTCCTGGTGAAATAGCATTAACCCTAATACCAGATGGTGCCAATTCCTTTCCTAATGCTTTTGTAAAGGAATTAACGGCTCCTTTAGCTGCAGAGTACAACACTTCGCAAGATGCACCAACATTGCCCCATATAGAAGATATGTTTATTATGCCTCCTGTTTTTCTTTCCAGCATATATTTAACTGCTAAACTAGTACAATTAAAAACACCTCTAAAATCACTATCCATGACTTCATTATAATCTTCTTCTCCCATATCCATAAACAGACCTATTTTAGATATACCTGCATTATTAACAAGTAAATCTATTTTTCCAAATTTATCAATTATAAACTGGAACATCTTTTTAACATCATTGTATGAAGTTATATCACATTTATAAACCTCAGCTATTCCACCCGTATCTCTAATAGTCCTCAAAGTATCCATAGCACCGCTTTCATCAGTTTTATAATTTATAATAATTTCAACTCCATTTTTAGCCATTTCCTCGGCAATACTTCTACCTATACCTCTTGATGCTCCTGTTATAAGTGCCACCTTACCTATTAAATCTTTAAACATAAACTCACCTTTACTTTAACTTTGCAATTAAAAATTTTATATTTATGCCTAATTTTAAAAACTTAGATTCATATTCTGTTACTATATTTTTATCGAAACCACTTTTGTGTAAATCGTAAGTCATAAATTCTATTTCAAAACCACATTCCTTAAAATAATCCAAGGATTCAACAAATAATTCATCATCATCTGTTTTAAACCATATTTGGCTATTGGGCTTCAAAAATCCCTTATATTTTGTTAAGAATCTTGTATGTGTTAACCTTCTTTTTTTATGTCTGTCCTTAGGCCATGGGTTACAAAAATTTATATATATTCTTCCTATTTCATCTTTATCAAAAACTTCATTTATAAATGCTATTTGAAGTGGTGATATTCTAATGTTCTCCACTTCACTCTCTGTTATCTTTTTAAGTGCAATGGCAATTACTTCATCTTTCAAATCTATTGCAACATAATTTTTTTCAGGATTTTTCTGTGCTATATTAGTTACAAAATCTCCTCTTCCACATCCTAATTCAAGATAAATTTCATTATTATTATTAAATGCTTCTTTCCATCTACCCTTATATTCTCTAGGTTCCACAATGCACAATGGATTTTCCTCCATATAAGGTCGTGCCCACCACTTTTTTCTAAGTCTCATTTTTTTCCTCCTATGCTTAAGCTGTAATTATATAAATGTTCCTATCTTCATAAACAGACTCATAATCATATCTGAAGGCTTATCTAGAATAAAACCAATTATGGACTGAGTTCCTGCTCCTGTTGGGATAAACGGCATTATAAGTGCAAGAAATATAGGAAGCTGATATCTATACAATGAGTCATTTATTTTTCTAGGAAATAAATCTCTTAAAACATGAAAACCATCAAATCCTGGTATTGGAATTAAATTAAATAATGCAAGTATACAATTTAATGCTACTACTTCTTTAACTATTAGCATTACTATAGCTGCAACTAAATTGTTAGGCAAAGATTTCAAGCATATCCCATATATAATGGCAAAAACAAAAGCTACAATTAAGTTTGCTACTGGTCCTGCTATAGAAACTTTTAGATCATCCTTATAATAGTTTTTATAAGCAGCTGGATTAGTCTGTACTGGTTTTGCATAACCAAGTCCACATATCATTACTGCTAAAAAACCAATTGGATCTATGTGAGAAATTGGATCTAACGTAAGTCTCCCTTGAAATCTAGGTGTCTTATCTCCTAACTTATCTGCTATAAAAGCATGTGCATATTCATGAAAAGTAAAGGCAATGAGTATTGCAGGTAGCATTAATAGTCTATTAATAAGAAAAGACCTAATATCCATAAACATCCCTCCAAAATAAAAATTGAAAGGACTTAACATCCCTTCATTTATTACTAACTATAAAATTTATAAGTTCCCATGTAATTTGAGAACTTATAAATTAAATTTTTATTTTATTGGTGTTTCAATAAGCTTGTTATTATCTAAATCCCTGCTTATTATTCCACCACTTTCTGAATCTCCGTACATAGTTACATACATATTATTAAAAGAAACAACTCTACTATTGTTATTTTTAGCATTTAGAATTTCACCCTTCAGATGATCTACTATATATATATCTCCAAGATCAGAAACATATACATATTTTCTATCAATAGGTTCTTTTAATGATATCTTATTCCAATTAGCTGTAAAAGTAGAATCTTCACTTTTAGACTTACTATTTAAGCTAGCCGTATAAATTTCCGTTATTTTATCATTTACAATATTTCCGATATATACATTTCCCTGAGAATCTACATTAAGAAGTTTAGGATTACTTACTCCTGGAATATCTAAATTTTGAGTACTATCCGAAGTCGCCATTACTATCTTATTACTTTCTAAATCTTCTAATACAACTTTATCCTCTGCTTTAAATACATAATAGTCACCGACTTTTGTAATGCCAATTGGCATTTTAACATTTTCACCTGAAATATCAAGTCTATCAATATATAAATTTCCACTTACTGCTTGCTCTTTTAGGTACATTATAGTATTTAAATCATTAGATTGAAGCCCAATAATACTAGAACTACTTCTAGTAAGTTTGTATGTTATCGCATTATTATTAAAATCTAATGCTTGCTGCGACTCACCTGTGGAAGGATCATACTTATATACCTTTATTCCATTTTCTACTTTTTCAATAAGAACAAGTACATCTTCTGAAACACGCCATTTTGCATAAGCATCTGAAAAATCACAATTAAGCTTTACCGTTTTATCTTCTCCAGTACCCATTTTAACAACATGCAGTGTACTATTTGATGTATATGACACATATTTGCCTGTAGCTGATACCTGAATACCATCAGCATCTTGTGGAACTGAAATGGATAGTGTCTTCTTCTTTTCCTCAGATTTAATTATTTTATAAGATACCTTCGTTATATTTTTAAACATATATTTATTCATATAATAAAGTATGCCACTTTGAACAACCACAGAGATAATTATCCATATAATTACGTTTCTTAACTTTTTCATCCTATTAATCCTCCCACTATTTAGGCTCAACATAAATTATATCAGGTACCGCTCTTTCACCCGTTGCATTGGAAGGATTATTTATTATCTCACCGTTGTAATACATAGCTGTAGAACCTCCACCATCAAGACATGCCGCATTTACTGCTCCTAGCTTATGCATTAAAAGCTGAACATCCGCAACCGTTGCTCCTAACTTAACACCTTGTCGTCCATCTATAACCATAAATATTATACTTTTATCTGATCTTTGCCCTATTGCTGTTCTTGGCTGCGTTCCTGAAACCCCAAACGCTTGCATAGTATTCTTTCCATTCTTAATTATATACGGTTCTGTTATAACAGCTTCTCTAATATTACTTTTAATAAGTTGATTAGGGGAATATGTCCCTCCAACCTGTAGACTTCCACTTTTATCTATAGATAAAACATGATCTTGAGCCTCTGGCGCTACTTGGTCCCAAGTACTATTATCTTTAGGGAATACTATTTGTCCATTAGCCATAACAAAACCTGTTGGAATTGCACCCACACCACCACTTTGCTTATTATTATTAGGTGATGTATCATGAAAATATCCACCATTTATTGCTGCTACAGCTTTATATCTTTTTGCCATTTGTCTAGTTGTTTCACCAACATATCCTATTTGTGATGAATATCCTACTTTAACTCTACTTGGATCTTTAATTATTAATACATTTGCAGTAAACTTTCCATCACCATCAAGTTGCATCCTTGTTATATCACTATCAGTTTTAATGTTTATAACATCATTCTTTGTTTGCTTAGTTGTTGTTTCACTCTTATTTGATTCTTGTAATATTTGTTGTATTTTAGCATCACTAAAAAACCATTTTGCCATATATTTATGCGCACCTGTCCCCATAAGAGTACTTATTATTGTATTTCTTACATTAGTAAAAGGGCCATATAAAGAATATGGAACAACAGTAATACCGGTAAATACAATTTCAAATATTAAAAAAAGAATTATGGTTTTAACTATGCTCTTTTTTTTCTTGTTATTTGCTTTTTTATCGGACTTATGACTTTTTCTGCTCATTGATATCCCTTTCCAACATCAGTTTATTTTATATTCACCAAAGTTCCTTTTGGTATATTATCATATATCCATTTTGCATCAGTTATTGCAAGTCTTACGCAGCCATGTGAAGCTTTATTTCCTAGTTTACTTGCCTCAGCTGGTTCTAAATTTTGATTTTTATCAAAAGGGACACTATGGAAAAGATAATTTCCCATAAACTGAACCCAGTAATACGCACCTTCCTGATACTTTCTACTATAAAAAGAATAACCTCTTTCCTTTATTGTATATTGTCCTTTTGGTGTATCATATCCATCCATACCAGATGAACAAACAAAAGAATTAACCAATCTATTCTTAGCATCTAAAACGTTAACTTTTTGTTTTTCTAAATCCACATCCATTCTAAGCGGTTTCTCAGCCTGATTTAAATCAATAAAAGCTGCACTATTCCCATCCCCTACTTGTTTATTAGGTGGTACTACAGCATTTTTAGTTTCAGCTGATTTCTTCTTTTTAACTTTTTTCACGTTATTTTTAATAACTGTCTTTTTTGATATATCTCCTACTATGTATTTGCTTACACTATAAATCCCCAATACAATTAAAATTACTACTACAAAACTTGATAGTATATAAACAAACCTTCTATTTTTCTTTTTAATCAAATCATCATTTAAAGTTTCATCTTTTTTATCTTCTTCATTATAATTATCATAAATCAAAAGTATCTACGCTCCTCGTGATATATATTACCAATATTACATATATCTTTCAGTGTATGTTTCTTTATTATCCAACATAGTATACAATATATATTATCTTTAAAATTATATTAAGTCAATATGATACCTTTTTATTTACAAATTATACATACAAAACTAATCTATTTTTTGTACTACTAATTTAGAGCCATTTATTGATGCTATTCTATTATTGAATAGACCTATATACTCACCTTTATATTGGTATTTTGTATTACTTTTTAAGTTTATTAACCTAGAAGATGTGGCATCTACTGCATAAACATTTCCATTAGATGAAACAAATACGTTTTTGTAATCATAATTAGAATCTAAGTTGATAGCCTTAAATTTTTCTCCACTTGTTGTAACTTCCCCATAATATATCTTATTTATTTTATCGGTTTTAGAAGAAACGTACACATTATTATTATCATCAACTCCTAAAAAGGTCAATGCTGAATTTCCATCTACCACTATATTACTCTTAATTTTAGTAGATCTTACTCTTCCATTAGACGTATCTTCATATATTAAGTTATCCTCTCTTGACGTTACATTAAATCTTCCTATTTGGCTGCTTACAGTTCTAACTGACGAGAGTTCCTCATTTACATCTAATCTATACATTCTTGATCCAGCTTGTGAAGATACTTTTATATACATTACTCCAGTTAAAATTGACATTCTAATTCCTACGTCTAAATTTCCTCTTGGCGACGATATTACATTAGCTTTACCATTTGTATAGTCTTTTACTTCTTCCTTATACTTTGATTCAGCATTATATGAGAAAAATCTTATCTGCCCAGATACATTTTCTGCTATTATCATTCTGTTTGTATCTGGTACCCATCTATAAGCAAGGCATTTTACACCACCGTTAAAGCTCAAAGAAAGTTGTTTTCCTGTATTAGTATCAAACACCTTAACAATACCATTTTCTGAGTATGCCGTAAAAGTTCCGTCATCAGATAAAGTTACATTCTCAGCTGAAGAAGGAATATTGACATTAGGCTTTATCTCCGGTTCTTTATAAAAATTACTGTCCTGAGTTATCTTAATATTATTTTCCTCTCCAAAATAAAATTTATCAAGATAAATATATAGAGATAGCTGAACAATTAAAGATATAGAAGCCCATACAATAAATTTTTTTGACGCTCTCATTTTTTCACCCCTAGTGTTTTACAATTATTGCTGTTGCTACAGTTCTTTCTCCAAACTTATCACAAGGATTATTTATTACATGTCCATTGTAATACATTGTAGTAGATGCTCCACCATCTAAATTCACAGCATTATATGCCTGTTCTTTAAGCATTATTGTTTGTATGTCTTTTATAGTAGCTCCCATTTGAAGTCCCTGTCTTCCATCTATCGTTAAGAGTATAATTGTTCCGTCTTTTCTTTGTCCTATGGCTGTTCTTGGCTGTGCTCCTTGACTATCTATAGAATTTCCAAATGAATCTCTTGTTTCAGGAACTCCATTAACTATAAGCGTTGGTCCAAAGTTTATAGCCTCAACTACATTATCATTTAAAAGTTCCCTAATGCTGTGGTCTCCAACTACCAAAACACCATTTTTAGTAATAGCTGCCGTTCCCTTCTGAGTAGCAATCATATCAGGATTCTTAGGATATACAACTTTACCATCACTAATTATTATTCCCGTTGGTAGCGCACCTGTACCAGTCCAAACAACCTTTGAACCTGAACTATTTTCTTGAAATCCACCACCATTTACCGCTGCTATTGCATTATTATGTTTAGCTATTTGACTAGTAGTTTCTCCTTCTACTCCAAGCTTTGACGTATATCCTATCTTAACTTTAGTAGGATCATGTATTATAAGCACACGTCCACTAAATTTATTTCCATTAATTGTAGCAGTATCTATTTTCCCATTATGATTAGATGTATTTATGTCATTTAAGTTCTGATTTTGATTTCCGCCTGATGCTGGAGTAGTACCTGCACCTCTAATTTTAGCAATTTGTGCATCTGAAAGAAACAGAGTTGCTAAGTATTGATGTGTAAATGATGACATAGCTGTACCTACTATTATTTTCTTCAAATTATCAAAAGGTCCATAATAGACTATCCATGGTGCTGTTCCCACACTAAATAGAATCTCAAACATTAAAAAATATATAAAAAGTTTGACTTTCGAATTCTTTTTACGTTTTACTTTCCTTCTATTTGTATTTCCTCTGTTATTTTTAGACGTTTTACCATTAGAGTTCATATATTTCTCCCTTCCTCATTTAAATTGAGAAATAAGCATTAGTTGCAAATATACAAATTGCCTAAATCTAAGCATAGCTTATATTATACAACATTTTTTAAAATTTTCACAGTTAATTTTGTAAAGTTTATGAAAACTAGACCTTAAAAAATTTGTTTTTTGACAAAGGATAATTTTTATTATATAATATAAATAATTAATTAATATACGTTTTTTAAAGCAAGGATGGTGAACATGAACGATATATCTTCAATATTTAAAGAGAAAAAATTGAAATTAACTCCACAGAGAATAGCTGTTTACAAATATTTAAAATCAACACACCAACATCCATCTGCTGAAACAATTTATAAAGCACTTCAATCAGATTATCCAACTATGAGTTTAGCAACAGTATATAAAGCACTCAAAACTCTAGCTGAGGTACATTTGATTCAAGAATTGAATGTAGGTGAAGGTAATTTTAGATACGACGCTAATTCCCTATCTCATCCCCACATACAGTGCTTATCTTGTGGTAAAGTAGATGATATTATGGGTATAACTTTTGATAACCTTAATAACGAAGTTGCTTCTCATACAGATTATGATGTTATTTCAAACAAATTATATTTCTATGGAACTTGTAAAGACTGTAAAGATAAACTGTAATAATTGAAAACATTCCGCATATATAATAAACATAACAATATGTGCGGGGTGTGTTTTATGAAATTTAAAATTATCTTTTTCAAATTAAAACATATATATTATATAATTTTAGCGTTTGTTTTTGTAGTTCTTTTTGCAATTTTTTTAATTTCAAAAAAATCAGCCGAGACCTTTAATATTTTTACTAAAAATAAAGTTATCAATAATTACGATGTTACTGGTGATGGATCTAAAGATAACATTTACATAAAAATAAATAATAATAGGTACTCTCTAGAGGTTAAATCGAAAAACAAAACCTACCAACTAACTCCTAGTCCTACTCTTAATAGTTTAGGAAACTATACTAATTATTCACCCCTCAAATTAATTTTAACAGATGTATCTAGAGACAATATAACTGAAATTTTTACTCAAAGCTCAGAAGACAATACTCATTTACAACACTTATTTATTTGGGATAAAAATAAATTCAAGGATATATTTCATACCACTAATAATATAATAGGCTTTATAGATATTCATAACAACAAAACTCCAAAAATAATTTCTACAAATTTCAACAATGATTCACTAGACTTTTCCAACTATATATTAATTAAAGATAAGATAAAACCTTACTATGCAAACTATCCATCAAATTTTATTGGTAAAGACACAATCGCAGCTTTCATAAAATACATACAAACACTTTCATATTATGGTAATTCAAAACCTAATAGTTTATTTCATGAATCAGGAAAGATTGCTTGTTCTTCTGTAATTGATAAATTAGCTAGCGAAAATAGGAAATATGTTTTTCAAGATGGATCTTTTTCTGATAGTGATTACAATAAAAATGGTGAAATATCCGATGTAAAGTGGGTTTTAAATTTTAAATCTACTTCAAATCTAATAAATGAAGACTGCAAAAATACTTCCATAAAATTATTTTTAAAAAGTATAGGCGATTCAAAATCTCAATTTTACTTTAAGATATACTCAATAAATATACTTTCAAATTAGAAATACTATAACTAAAAAATGGGACCGCAGTTTGGCGATCCCAAGGGGGATGGGGGGTTTAGCATAAAACAAAAGCTTAAGCCCTTATCTTATACTAAATGGAGAAATATTTCTCCACTTACATTTTATATACTACCCAATTTTATCTATTATATTCATTTATTACGAATATTTTCAATATATATAATAAAAAACGCTGTCAACTATATACAATTTATTCCAGAACAAATATTATCAATAAGTTCCTCTCTTCCTTGCTTTGTGGCTGATGAAAAGAAATAAAACTCATCGTCGTTATCTAAATTTAAAGTTTCCTTTATTATTTTTTCATTTTTTACCTTTTCACTTCTTTTTATTTTATCACTTTTAGTTGCTATTACTATACATTTATATTTGTAATATTTAATCCAATTATACATTGTAATATCATCTTTAGTAGGTTTATGCCTTGAATCCACAAGAAGTATAACCTTCTTTAATTGATTTCTTCCTACTAAATAATTTTCTATAGTTTCAGACCACTTTTCAAGTTCTTTTTTAGAAACTTTGGCATAACCATAACCTGGCAAATCCACAAAATAGAATGTACCGTTTATCATAAAGAAATTGACAAGCCTTGTTTTACCTGGAGTTCCGCTCACTTTAACTAATTTTCTTCTATTAGTCAGTGCATTTATTAAGGATGATTTTCCAACATTTGATCTACCAACAAAAGCCACTTCATCTTTTCCATCTATAGGAAATTGTTTTTTCCACGCTGCTGAAATTATAAATTCAGCTTGTTTAATTATCATTATTAATACCACCAATCAATGCATTTTCTAGTACAGTGTCTACTTCTTCTGCAAGTATAAATTTTATTTTTCCTCTTATTGCTTTAGGAACTTTATTTATATCCTTCTCATTTTGCTTAGGTAATATAATGGTGTCCACTCCTGCTCTATATGCCGCTAAAGTTTTTTCCTTAAGACCACCTATTGCAAGAACTCTACCCGTAAGTGTTATCTCTCCTGTCATAGCTACATTATGTCTAACTTTTTTATTACTAAGTGAGGAAACCATTGCTGTTATCATAGTTACTCCTGCAGATGGCCCATCTTTTGGTACAGCACCTTCCGGAACATGAACATGAATATCTTTGTCCTTATAAAATTCTTCATTTATTCCATACTTACTAAAATTAGCTCTTATATAACTATATCCTGCCTGAGCTGATTCCTTCATTACGTCTCCTAGCTGTCCTGTAAGTTGAAGTTTTCCGTTACCTGGCATAATAACTGCTTCAACTGGAAGGGTATCGCCACCATAAGCTGTCCATGCCATTCCTGTTACAACTCCAATTTTATCTTCTTTGTCTATTTTATCAGCTAAAAAAACGTCTTCTCCTAAGTATTTTTTAACTGTTCGAGAACTTATAGCTACCGATTTCTTGTCTTTCTCCACCATATCAGTCATAGATTTTCTAATAATAGCCGCTATTTTTCTTTCAAGACTTCTTACTCCTGATTCTCTCGTATAATTTTCAATTATATAATATATGGATGAATCCATAAAGCTAATTTTATTTTCTTCAGGTAAACTGTGCTCTTTTAACTGTTTAGGTATTAAATACTCTTTAGCAATATGAAATTTTTCTTCATACGTATATCCTGAAACCTCTATTATCTCCATTCTATCCATAAGTGGTCTTGGTATTGTTTCAAGTGTATTTGCAGTAGTAACAAACATAACATCTGACAAATCGAAATCCAATTCCAAGTAATTATCTCTAAACTTACTATTTTGAGCAGCATCAAGAACCTCTAATAGAGCATCTGCTGATTCTCCCTTATAACTCGAACTCATTTTATCTATTTCATCTAATAACATAAGGGGATTATTAGATTTTGCCTGTTTCATTCCATAAATTATTCTTCCTGGAATAGCACCTACATAAGTCCTTCTATGTCCTCTTATTTCTGCTTCATCATTTATTCCGCCAAGAGATATTCTTACAAAATTCCTATTAACAGCATTTGCTATAGATTTTGCTATAGAAGATTTTCCTACTCCTGGTGGCCCAACTAAACATAGTATTGGTCCTTTTAAGCTTTTACTCATTTTTTTCACTGCAAGATATTCTATTATTCTATCTTTAACATCTGAAAGTCCATAATGTTCATTATTTAATGTTTCTCTTGCTCTTTTTATATCAAGATTATCCTTGGTTTTTTCTTTCCAAGGAAGTGAAATAATCCAATCCAAATATGTTTTTATACCCGCTCCTTCTGGAGAATATGATCCTGCATTTTCAAGTTTTTTCAATTCATATAATGCTTTTTCTTTTACTTCCTTTGTAAGCTTACTCTTTTTTATTTTTTGTGTGTACTGTTTTATTTCCAGCTTTTCTTCATCATCTTCTCCAAGCTGATCCTGCATAACTTTTATTTGTTCTCTAAGATAGTATTCTCTTTGAGATTTATCTATCTTTTCCTTAACCTTAACCCCTATGTTTCTTTCTAATTCCAATATTTGAAGTTCATCTTTAAGTACTTCTAAAACACTTTGAAGCCTTTCTATTTCATCAATATTATCTAGCACTTCCTGCTTTTGCTCTTGTTTAATAATAAGATAAGAACTAACTATATCTGCAAATTTACCAGGCTCCTTTATGTCTTTCAAAAAATCAACTGCATCTTTTGTAACAGCTCCTGAAAGTTTTACATATTTTGCAAATTCCTTAGTTATAAGCCTCATCAATGCTTTAGCTTCATACTCTTCATAATTAACTTCATCTTTAAACTCTAAAATTTCAACTTCAACAAACGAATCATGTTCTAAATACTTATTTATTTTACCACGATTAATTCCTTCTACTAAAACTCTTACCGCATCACCAGGAAGTCTAAGTATTTGTTTTATACTACAAACTGTTCCTACAGAATTTATATCATCTTCATCTGGCTCTTCTACCTTTGCATCTTTTTGTGCTGATAAAAATATTTGTTGATCATTTACCATAGCCTTCTCTAAAGCTTCAATAGATTTATCTCTACCAACATCAAAATGTACTACCATATACGGAAATACTACAAGTCCTCTTAGAGGAATTAAAGGAAGAACTTTATTCTCCTGTTTCATATTTCTCCCCTACCTTTCAATAATGTATAGCTAGTCTAATATATTATACTATAAAATAACATTTTTTCAACTTTTAAAAGTTTTATTCTTACATATTTATGCCATCCGCAGTTAACACATGCTTTGTATTTTGCTTACTTAATTCTACCTCTTTATCATCAAATTCCTTTTCGACTAGAACACACTTTAGAATTTCATGAATATTTTTAACACCAATTACTTTTATATTTTCATACTTATTAAAGGACTCATTCCAATTCTCATATGGTATTATGACTAATTCTGCTCCAGCTTTAGATGCTGCCATTACCTTAGATGTTACCCCACCAACCGGCTTTACCATTCCGTTTAAGGTTATTTCTCCTGTCATTGCTACTCTACTTTTAATAGCTCTACCCTTTAATGCACTAAAAAGAGCGCATGCAATACTTACACCTGCTGATGGTCCATCTACTGCATATCCGCCTTGAAAATCTATATGAACATCATAATTTCTTATGTTAACTTGAAACACATTTTCAATCATTGAAATTGCATTTTGTGCTGATGACATTATGCTGCTTTTCTTTTTTATTTTTTTATTATAACTATCAATTTCCTCTTCCTCAATTACACCTGTTATCTTCAAGTCACCTTTTAAATTATTTACTTTTACTGCTGTAGCTTCAACATCCATTACTATACCATTATCAATTCCAAATACACCCAATCCATTAACGCATCCAATTCTAGATATATCACTTAATTTCTTATACGACCTTAAAGAATATCTTCCATTTTCCGCAACCCATAGTATATCTTCTGCTTCTATTCTTCCTCTATTTTCATTTATTACAATACCACAAGCTAATTGAATCAAATTAATAGCATCTCTTCCATTTGATGCATACATTCCTATAATATCCAATGCCTTAGGCTCTATATTTACACTTATGTTTTTCGCTGCATTTTTAGCCACAATTTTTATTTCTTCTGAATCTAACGATTTAAAAAATATTTCAATGCATCTAGATCTTATAGCTGGATTAATTTCTTCTGGACTTTTAGTTGTAGCACCTATCAATCTAAAATCAGCCGGAAATCCCTCTTCAAATACTTCTCTTATGTATTCAGGCATATTTTCACTTGATGAATTATAATAAGCGCTATCAAAAAAAACTTTTCTATCTTCCATAACCTTTAAAAGTTTATTCATTTCTATTGGGTTAAGTTCACCTATTTCATCTATAAACAATACTCCACCGTGTGCTTTTGATACTGCCCCCATTTTAGGCTGAGGTATTCCTGCATTTCCAAACTTACCAGCACCTTGATAAATAGGATCATGTACAGAACCTATTAACGGATCAGCAATTCCTCTTTCATCAAATCTCAAAGTAGTTGCATCTATTTCAACAAATTTTGATTTATCATTAAACGGAGAATATGCGCATGTCTTAGCATATTCAAGTGCAAGTCTTGCTGCCGCAGTCTTTCCTACACCTGGAGGTCCGTAAATTATTACATGCTGTGGATTAGGTCCACATATAGATGCTTTTAAAGTTTTTATACCATTTGCCTGCCCAACTATCTCTTCAAAGGTTTTAGGTCTACTTTCTTCACATAATGGTATTGATAGTTTTATTTTTTTCATGTCATTTAATTTTTCTAATTCCTTTTTATTTTCCCTATCAATACTGATTTTATTAAACTGTTGATTTTTTAATGCATAAAAAAAATACACCCCTATGATAATATTAAAAATAATCTCTACTAAAATAATTATATTATACATAAACAACCTCCATTCAAGATATGATAACAGTTATTTTCTATAATAGTATTATGTGATATTTTAATTTTAATATACAAAGAAAAAAATCGAATAGATTAAATCCATTCGATTTTTTTCTTAAGCGCTCTCTATATCTTTTTTGGTTTTTGCTTTTTCCTTTTTTTTAGTAGCTTCTATTGATTTTGTTCCTTCTTCTAAAACTAATTCAGGTTGTTTTGTATTTATAGTATTTTCTGTAACTATAACCTTTTTGATATCCTCTCTAGACGGAATATCAAACATTATATCCTTCATTATGTCTTCAACAATAGCTCTAAGTCCTCTAGCTCCTGTACTTCTTGATATTGCTTCTGCTGCGATTGCTTCAAGCGCACCATCTTTAAATTCAAGATCCACATTATCCATCTGAAGCAACTTTTTATACTGTTTAATAAGAGCATTTTTAGGTTCTGATAACACTTTAACAAGTGCTGGTTTATCAAGTGAATTAAGAGTTACTATTATAGGAAGTCTTCCTATAAATTCAGGTATTAAACCGAATTTCAAAAGATCTCCCGGCATTATTTTTTGAAGAATAGCTCCTATATCTTTTTGTTTCTTTGATTCAATAGACGCACCAAATCCTATTGTGCTTACTCTTGTTCTGTTTTCAATAATCTTATCTATTCCATCAAAAGCTCCACCACAAATAAATAATATATTAGTTGTATTTATTTGTATAAATTCTTGATGTGGATGTTTTCTTCCACCTTGAGGTGGAACGGACGCAACTGTACCCTCAAGTATCTTAAGAAGAGCCTGCTGAACACCTTCTCCTGATACATCTCTTGTTATTGAAGGGTTTTCTGATTTTCTTGCTATTTTATCAATTTCATCGATATATATTATTCCCTTTTCTGCTCTCTCAATGTCATAATCTGCATTTTGTATAAGCTTCAAAAGTATATTTTCAACATCCTCACCAACATATCCTGCTTCAGTTAATGTAGTAGCATCTGCTATAGCAAATGGAACATTCAAAAACTTAGCCAATGTTTGTGCAAGAAATGTTTTTCCACAACCTGTAGGTCCAAGTAAAAGTATATTACTTTTTTGAAGTTCTATATCGTCACTGCTTGATAAATTTGTATTTATTCTCTTATAATGATTATATACAGAAACAGACAATGATTTTTTAGCATCCTCTTGACCTACAACATATTGATCTAAATAATCTTTAATTTCTGTAGGTTTAGGTAAACTACCAACATTTATTTGAGGAGTTTCTTCAAATTCGTCTGCAATAATTTCAGAACATAATTCTATACATTCATCACAAATATACACTCCTGGTCCTGCAATCAATCTCTTTACTTGATCTTGACTCTTCCCACAAAATGAACAACGTAATTGTTTTTTATTATCATATTTTGCCATTTGAACACCTCACTTAAAAGGTTATTTTATACAAATTTTAAAATAAATCTGTTATTTAATTTTCGTAAAACCGCACAAACATAGAAATTTCACGAAATCAAATAACGATTTACTAACTAAAATTATATAATACGCTTATTGCATATAAATTTTGCCTTTGCTGCCTAAATATTTTATAACTTATCTCATAGAGTTATCTATATATTATATCCAATAAATCTCTATGTACTTTTTATAAAATGTAACCAATAAAATTATTACAATAGTGAAATCAATAAATTATACCTTAGTTTATTCCCAAAGTATATTAATTTATTCAACTAAATAAAGAATTCATATCCTATATGACCATTTTTTCTGGTATAAAATCACTATTGTAATCATTGCTTTTTAATAGTAACTCTATAATCAATGAAAGCATGGTGTTCACCTTACAAAACATTGGCTAACAATAAAACCTATGAATTCACTTTTTACAAACTCTATTCTTTGGGACATTTTATATACAATTAAATACTGTATCTTAAAAAGATTTCTTCTTAGTGTTTAGTTATAACTTCGTCTATCAAACCATATTCTTTAGCTTCATTAGCACTAAGGAAATGATCTCTATCAGTATCTTTTTCTATAACTTCGATAGGTTTTCCTGTTCTTTCACTGTATATAGAATTCAACTTTTTCTTAATCTCAAGTATTCTTTGAGCATGTATTCCTATATCAGTTGCCTGACCTTTAAAACCGCCTAGAGGCTGGTGTATCATTATTTCACTATTAGGAAGAGCAAATCTCTTACCAGGAGCTCCTGCTGTAAGTAAAAATGATCCCATTGATGCAGCCATTCCTATACATATTGTTGATACATCTGGTTTTACATACTGCATTGTATCATAAATAGCCATTCCGGATGTTATAGAGCCTCCTGGACTATTTATATAAAGATATATATCTTTATCAGGATCTTCACTCTCTAAAAATAGTAATTGTGCCACAACTAAACTTGCAGTAGTGTCATTTACTTCTTCACCTAAAAATATTACTCTATCCTTTAAAAGTCTAGAATATATATCGTAAGATCTTTCCCCTCTACTAGTCTGTTCAATTACATAAGGAACTAAACTCATTAAAATTCCCTCCTCAATATTTATATTTTTAATATACAATGTTACTTATCAATACTTCACATTTTATAAAATTGCCAAATCTGAGTATTTAGCCAAAATATTTTTTAAATGTATTATTAATATTTTAACATTATATGTTTAAAGTTAATTGCTGAATTTAATTCAACAATTAACTTCTATTATATATTATTATATATTTAACATTTTTTAAACATTTGTTATTCTACAACTTTTGCACTTTGAACTAGTAAATCTATTACTTTACCATTAACTACATCTTGCACTAAAATACTTCTTTGTGCATTTAATATTAAATCTGCCATTTTATCTAAATCTTTACTTGCATACTGTGCAGCCATTTCTTTAGCTTTTTCTTTTAATTCTTCTTCTGTTGCTTCTACTTTTTCAACTTCTGATATTTTTTCCATAACTAGTTTTGTTCTAACTCTTTTATCAGCTGTTTCTTTCATGTAATCTCTTACTTTTTCTTCTGAACTATTTGTGTATTCATAGTAAGATTTAAGATCAAGTCCTTGATATTTTAATCTGTTTTCTAATTCCTTAAGCATTTGATCTGTTTCATCTTTAACCATAACTTCTGGAATATCGATTTTAGCATTTTCTACTGCTGCATCAACAACTTTGTCTTCAAACTCAACTTTAGCTTTTTCTTCATTAGTTTTTTCCATTTTACTTCTTATATCTGCTTTTACTTCATCTAAAGTATCAAATTCTGAAACTTCTTTTGCAAATTCATCATCTAAAGTTGGAAGTTCTTTTATCTTTATGTCTTTTATTGTAACTTCAAACTTAGCTGGTTTTCCATTTAATTCTTCTTTGCCGTATTCTTCTGGGAACTTAACATTTACATCTTTGCTTTCACCCTTTTTTAGACCTACTAATTGATCTTCAAAGTTATCTATGAAAGTTCCACTTCCTATTTCTAATGAATAATCTGTTCCCTCTCCGCCTTCAAAAGCAACATCGTCTACATATCCCTTAAAGTCAATGATAGCGATATCTCCTTTTTCTACTAATTCACCATCTTCTTTTAATTCTATTCTAGCATTTTTTTGTTGCATTGCTTTAAGTTCATTTTCAACATCTTCATCTGTTACAGGATATTCTACTTTACTTACTTCAACACCCTTGTAATTTCCAAGCTCAACTTCAGGTTTTACTGTAACTTCTGCTGTATATACAAAATCTTTTCCTTCTTCTACAGTTACTATATCTATTTTTGGATAAGCAACTGGTTGAATTTCATTTTCCTTAATTACTTCTGGATATGTATCATCTATGCAAAAATTAACAGCATCTTCATAGAAAACTCCTACTCCATAATAACTCTTTATAATATTAAGCGGAGCCTTTCCTTTTCTAAAACCTGGTATATTAAATTTTTGGCGGTTCTTATTGTACGCTTTTATCACAGCTTCATTAAATTTGTTCTCTTCTACAGTTATCTCAAATTTAACTACATTTTTCTCTAATTTTTCCATTTTACTATTCATTATGAATATTCCTCCTACTCAAGTACCTATTAGCCTATATATTATAACATACTTAATTAATTATTTACAATTTAATTTTAACTTATATTTATATATTATAACATAAAGTTGTGGCTTTATAGAAATTTTTCTAATTTTTTTTTGCAGTCGCTTATTTCATTATAGGAAAAAAAATTATTCCTGTAAACTTCTATTATTAAATTTCCTTTATAATTTACACTCTTAAGTTCATCCAGTATCTCATTATAATTAACTTTGCCATTAAAAGGTAGTAAACACACGTGCTCTTCATCTCTATCATTTATATGAAAATTAACAAGTCTTTCTCCCATTATTTTTATATAATCTTTAGGTTCTTTATTTGCCTTATAAGCTTGCTTAATATCAAATGTAAAAAAAAGATTATCTATATCCTTATCCTTTATAAAACTCAAATAATCAAGATCACTAGACATACACCAGGATACATTTTCTTGTGCAAGTTTTATATTATTCTCACCAGCAATATATGCAAGTTTCTCATATACGTCTACAACTAATTTTTTATTTACACTTTTAAAATCTTTATACTTCATACCATGAAAGGTATAGCATTTAGCTCCAAGCTTATTTCCAGTTTTACATATCTTTTCAAAAGAGCCAATCATCTCATCACGTCTTCTTTTATACTGATCAAATAAAAAAGGTTCAAAAAGAGATGATAATGCATGAACTGAATTTATATTTAGTCCCAGTTCGTTTTTACTCTTTAAAAGTTTATCTATAAAATTATCTTCACACTCTAAAAAACTGTTTATAAATATTTCTGAGGTATTAAATCCAAGTCTTTTTATTATTTCTAAAGTATCCTCTGTATTTACTTCTGGATAAAAAACCGCAGAAGATAGACCTATCTCCATTTACAAATCATCCTTTTTATATTGATTAATTTGAAGTCGTGCCATCAGCTTTCATATATGTTGTATTTCCATCTACAACTATTTCTATTCCTTTATCAGTAAGTCCATTTATTTTAATGTCATTTCCAGTAACATTAGTATTTACATAAGACTTATCAATAATATTAAATTTCCATACATACTTATTCTGTCTGTTATCAAACCACGGAAGTTGGCTTATATATACTACAGTATTATCATCCACAAATTTTGGTGATCCTATCCATATATATCCGGGAGTGCTACTTAAAATTGCATCCTTATTAAATGCAGTTCCACCACCTGATGTATATGATTTATAGGTTATATCTTGTACTGAAGCATTTGAGTCAATAAAAAACATATTTTGTGTATCTTTTTCATAAATAACTACATTTTTGTTTGATGGACTTATAGTATATTCCCCATTTAATCCATTCAAATCAACTGATTTTACAACCTTATCATTATTATTTTCTCCATAAACCACTGAAATTTGTTTTCCATCTGGTAAATTAACTTGAAGAGCTTTATCTTGTGTTTTATCCTTATTGTTTTTAGAAGAAGTTTTTTTACTGTCCTTAACTACTGTTCCACCGCTTTTCTTATTAGAAGTTTTATTACTTTCACTACTGGATGTACTTGCCTTAGGAAATTTTATATTCTTCAGATTAGCTTTTGCACCTAACCAAATTATAACAAAAACTACTGCACATATTATGAGAAAGATGCTGATATTTCTTCTTTGTTTCCTTTTTCTTTGTTGTTTTTCATAATCACTACTAAAAATACTTGGCTTAGCCATCTTACAACCTCCTTAAAAACATCTATTTTTAATTATACCTCATAACAGACCATTTTAATAATTTTTTTTTAACTGTAATAAATTAAAAAAGCTTGAACAACATGAAGTTTTCAAGCTTTTTCACACAATGCCTTTAATTTATTTAAAATACTCTTTCATTGCTCTATATTCTACTTTTGATTCTTCTTTTTTAACCTCTATTGCTGTAAGAAAAGCTTTAGCTGTATCTATACAAGTAAAGGCTCCTACTTTATATTCTGCTGCCTTTCTTCTTATACTAAATCCTCTAGTTCCAACTGTATTTCCTTTAGTCGGTGAATTTATTATAAGATTTACTTTACCATCACCTATTGCTTTCATTAATTCATCAGTACGAAGAACTTTACATTCTATACCTTTTTTCTCTAAAAATTTGCCTGTTCCTAAAGATGTATATATATTATATCCAAATTCCATATACTTTTTAATTATAGGTACACTTTCTTCTTTATCAACATCTTTTATAGATACATAAAGATTACCACCCTCTTTAGGAACCTCTATTCCAGCAGCTTTAAAGCCTTTATAAATTGCTATATTAAAGTCTTTATCAATCCCCATTACTTCTCCTGTAGATCTCATTTCAGGTCCGAGATAAATATCTACATTTGCAAGCTTCTCATTAGAGAATACTGGTACCTTAACAGCATATAATTCATTATCCTTCTTCAAATCAGTTCCATATCCAAGGTCTTTTAATTTTTTACCAGTTAAAATTTCAACAGCTAGCTTAACCATTGGAACCCCTGTTACCTTACTTAATATAGGTACTGTTCTAGAGGCTCTAGGATTAACCTCTATTACATATACATTCTTACCATCATAAACATATTGTATATTCATAAGACCTTTTACTTTAAGTGCTTTTGCTAGACTCTTAGTATATTCAACAAGTTTATCAACAACCTTTCCAGGAAGTGTATGGTATGGGTACATTGTTATACTATCCCCTGAATGTACTCCAGTTCTCTCTATATGTTCCATTATTCCAGGGATAAGTATATCCTCTCCATCTGCAATTGTATCAACTTCTATTTCAGTTCCTTTTATATATTTATCAATTAAAACTGGATGCTCAGTTGAGAGTGTTACAGCTTCTGTCATATATTTTTGAAGGGAAGGCTTATCATAAACCACCTGCATAGCTCTTCCTCCTATAACATATGAAGGTCTTACTATTACAGGATATCCTATTTTTTCAACAGCTTCATAAGCTTCCTCCATACTTGTTACTGCCATTCCTTTTGCTTGTGGAATATTAAGCTTCTTTAAAAGTTCACTGAATTTTTCTCTATCCTCTGCTAAATCTATTGATTCAAAGGAGGTTCCAAGTATTTTAACTCCCTTTTTATACAGTTTATCAGCTAAATTTATTGCAGTCTGACCTCCAAATTGAACTATTACACCCTCTGGTTTTTCCTTTTCTATTATATTCATTACATTATCAATATATAATGATTCAAAATAAAGTTTATCTGCCGTATCAAAATCTGTACTTACTGTTTCAGGATTATTGTTAATTATTATAGACTTATATCCAGCTTCTTTTATTGCCCACACACCATGTACACAACAGTAATCGAATTCTATTCCTTGACCTATTCTTATAGGACCAGAACCTATTACAACTATTTTCTTATCATCAGTAATTTCATTCTCATCTTCGGCTTCATAAGAAGAATAATAGTATGGTGTTTCAGCTTCAAACTCTCCACTACAAGTATCAACCATTTTAAATACTGGTTTAACATTATTCTTATTTAATAAATCATCTATATATTTTTCATCTACTTTAGACACTCTTGATATTTCTTTAATTGTAAAACCCATCTTTTTAGCTTCAATTATGGTATTATCTTTATCTTTATTCTCTTTATCTTGGAGAGTTTTCTCCATGTCTATTATTCTATTTATTCCATTTAAATACCAATTATCTATCTGTGTTACTTCATGAATTTTACTTACTTCTACACCGCGTCTAAAAGCCTCAGCTATTGCAAATATTCTTTCATCATCTTGTTTTTTTATCTTTTCGAGCAGTTCTCTAACTGTAGTATATTCAAACTTTTCAAGTCTAAGTCCTGTCATTTTTCCTTCAAGAGAAGTTACTGCTTTTAATATGGCACTTTCAAAGTTTCTATCAATAGCCATTACCTCTCCTGTTGCTTTCATTTGAGTACCAAGGTGTCTTTCAGCTGTGTTGAATTTATCAAATGGCCATTTAGGTATCTTTACAACAACATAATCTAAAGCTGGTTCAAAACATGCACTTGAATTTTTGGTAACATAATTTTTAAGCTCATCTAAACTATATCCAATAGCTATTTTAGCTGCTATTTTAGCTATTGGGTATCCAGCTGCCTTAGATGCAAGTGCACTTGAACGGCTAACTCTTGGATTAACCTCAATAACTATGTATTTATCGCTTTTAGGATCAAGCGCAAATTGTATATTACATCCGCCTTCTATTTTAAGATTTCTTATTATTTTAAGAGCTGAACGTCTTAACATATGATATTCTTTATCTGTAAGGGTTTGTGATGGGGCTGTAACTATACTATCTCCTGTATGAACACCAACAGGGTCTAGATTTTCCATATTACATACTATTATGCAGTTATCTTTAGCATCACGCATAACCTCATATTCAAGTTCCTTCCAACCTGCAACACTCTGTTCTAAAAGTATTTGACCTATAGGACTTAATTTTATACCTCTGTCGCAAATTTCTTTAAGTTCATCCATTGTTGAGGCTATACCACCACCAGTACCTCCTAGTGTAAATGCTGGCCTTATTATTACTGGAAGTCCGAACTTATTCACAAATTCAATACACTCCTCTAAATGAGTTGCTATTATACTCTTAGGAATAGGTTCATCTATTTCTTCCATAAGGTTTTTAAATTCTTCTCTATCCTCAGCTTTTTTTATAGCAGTACTATTTATACCAAGAAGTTTAACTTCATATTTATCAAGAACACCATTTTCTTTCAAATTCATAGTTAAATTAAGCGCTGTTTGGCCTCCAAATCCGGCTAAAATTCCGTCTGGCCTTTCTTTAGCTATTATTTTTTCCACAGTATCCTCTGTTAAAGGCTCTATATAAACCTTATCTGCTATATGTGAATCTGTCATTATTGTTGCAGGATTACTGTTTACAAGTACTGTTTCGATTCCCTCTTCTCTTACCGCCTTACAAGCTTGTGTTCCTGAATAATCAAATTCAGCCGCCTGACCTATTATTATTGGACCTGATCCTATTATCAATACTTTCTTAATTGTCTTATCTAATGGCATAATTATCCTCCCTCAGTCTCTTAAATTAATCGCAATAAATTTATTTTTCATATCACTAATTCTTTAAAACACATTCTCTAAATGTTTTTCACTCTTAACACTAACATTTGCTTCTTCATCCATAAGCTTAATAAATTTATCAAATAAATATGTTGTATCTGTTGGACCTGGTGCGCCTTCTGGATGAAATTGCACTGAGAATAGCGGTAACTTTTTATGTTTCATTCCCTCTACAGTACCATCATTTAAGTTTTTATGTGTTATTAGCATATCTTTTTTAAGTACACTTTCTTCCTCTACTGCATATCCATGATTTTGTGCTGTTATATAAGCTTTATCTCTTTCTATATCATATATTCCGTGATTTCCACCTCTATGACCATATTTTAATTTATAAGTGTTTCCACCCACTGCAAGTGCTATTATTTGATGTCCTAAACATATTCCGAACATAGGACGCTTACCTATAAGGTTTTTAACATTTTCAATAGCTTCTGGTATAGATTTAGGATCTCCTGGGCCGTTGCTTAAAAATATTCCATCTGGATTTATATTTAAAACTTTTTTATAATCAGTATCATATGGGAATATAGTTATATCACAGTTTCTTGCCTTTAAGTTTTCAATAATGTCATTTTTCATCCCAAAATCCATTATCGCTACCTTATGACCACTTCCAGCAATATGAACTATTTCTTTTGTACTAACTGTTTTAACATAATCATCTACTATTAAAGACGCTTCCATCATATTTTTTAATTCTTCAACTTCAAAATTCCCATTTGCTATTATACATTTCATGGTACCATAACTTCTTATCTTTTTTGTTATACTTCTTGTATCTACTCCAAAAACCCCAACTACTCCCATATTTTTCAGCATCTTATCTATATCTATTTTACTTGTATAATTTGATGGATTCTTATCTATATTTTTAACAACAAATCCTTTTGCATACACACATTTTGATTGATTTACAAAATCATTCACTCCATAGTTTCCTATTAAAGGATATGTCATATTTACTATTTGTCCTGCATAAGAAGGATCTGTTAATATTTCTTGATATCCAGTCATTGAAGTGTTAAATACAATTTCTCCAATTTCACTTCCCTCTTTTCCAAATCCTGTTCCATAAAAAACTGTTCCATCTTCTAAATATATTACGCCTTTCATCAAACAATCCACCTCTTCTTTATTTTAAACTTATCGGCACTATTTATTAATATACATATTTTTTTATATTTATACATACATTATCTCATACTTTATCGTACTGTCAATGCCTATTTGTGCTCTTTTTTACTTTACTTCAAGAATTTATTTATGCACTCTTTTCTTATATTTATGCAGGTTCCCTTACAAAAAAAGCCTTCTATCCTTAAGACAGAAGGCTTTTAATAACTAAAACTCCAACTTATAAACTGCATCATAAATATATACTTACCCCTTTTGTGGTTAAATATACATCAAATAAATTTTCTCAGAAAAAATAAAAAGCCTTTTGCCAGACGCAAAAGACTATAATACTCTCTATAAAACAAAATTTTTAATCCTTCTTAGCCTCTCTGGACCAATCATTAAAGGTATATTCAGTTTTTAATTTACTTTAATATATATTATCACTATTCATATATTCTGTCAATAGCATTACTATAACTTTTTCATACTACCAAAATGATACGTTCTAATTATTAACTGACCGTATAATAACTTTATACCTAAATAAATGAATATTTAAAGTTGCTAACTAATGCAGTAACAAATTTTTAAATTTTCAGTGCTTATACTAATCCTATTAACTCTTAATAATTAGAATTCGCAAACTATAATTCTATGATCAGCTATAAATCCTGATTTTTCTAAGGTCTTTTTAGATGCACTATTTTTCACATCACAACAAGCCATTGGAATTAAATTTTTAATATAACAATGCTCTTTTAACTTAACAATAATATAAGTCCCCATTCCCTTTTCACGATATTTTTCAACCACATGCATACCTATATCGCCATATTTTTCTCCATGTGTTTTAATTATTCTAAATTCTCCAATCCCAAGCAAGTTGTCATTATCATACAATACAAATAACTGATTATTATCTATTAAATCATCATAATATCCTTCAAAAGCTGGAGCACATTTACTTTTAATTTCATCTATATCTTGCTTTTGAGCTAGCCTAAAAGATAACTTTGAAAAACTATTTAATTCATATCGTACTTTTTCATTATCTGTAAAAATATACGAATCTACAGCTATATTTTTCTGATAGTCAAGACATAATGCCATAAATTTCGGTTCTTTTGTAGAAACTGCCGCTTTTTCAACTATCTCACTCTTAATAATATATTTAAAAATCTCTTCTCCCCTCACGTAATATTCTTTAGAAACATAAAACTGTACTAACATTTTACGTGAATTTACACAAAAGTGTCCTCCAGCTATACCATCGTACAAAATTTCATAACATTTTGAATTGGCTACTTCGACATTCTGCCAAAAACCATCTATTGGAGTTTCTAAACCCTCAATATATTTATTTTTTAGTTTATTTGCTACTCCCTTATCTTCAACTTCTATAATTTCAATCATCTAATTTATCTCCAATTTTAATAAATTTATTTTTCTAAAATCAAAGCTCCCGAAGTCTTATGAATACTAGGCTTCGGGAGCTTATTTACCTGATTTTACTACAACGCTCAAGATATACGTTATTTCTATCTATACATTTCAATAGTGTTACTAGAACTTTTTCATACTACTAAAAGGATATGCTCTAAATATTACATGACCATATAAGGACTTAAGTGATACTGGCCCTATGTATCTACTATCTTTACTGACCGGCCTATTATCTCCAAGAACAAAAATGTCACCTGCTGGTACTTTATACTTTGTATTTTCAGCTAAAAAATCCCCGCCTTGAGTATAAGTATTAGCTGCAAGGTAGTCTTCCTTTATTGCTGTTCCATTTACATATACTTTTCCATCCTTTATTTCAATTACATCTCCTGCTAAACCTATAACTCTTTTTATATAAATATTATTTTCAGCATCACCAGAATAAAATGTAACTATTTCTCCTCTTTTTATAGAATGAGTATATAAGCTTAATTTTTCTACAAATATAACATCCTTATCCTTAAAAGTAGGCATCATTGAAGGTCCGTCAACATTTGCCCTAGCAAATACAAACGTCCTAAAAATCATAGCAATAGCTAATGCTATAACTAACAGTATTGCATACTCCTTTATATTTTGCCCCAAGGTTTTACTCTCCTGCTTTTCTTTTCCCATCATTTTACCTCCATATTTGTGCAAACACAATTATAATGTTATTTTTCTACAAGGATTATTTTTTCTATGTAATATCCCTCTAAGAATAATATAAATAATCTAACCTGTCAGATAATCTTATATCCTTAGGCGCCCACTGCCTTAAAGAACAATACTTTTTTACTATTTTTCTTCCTGATTTCTTTACAAAATTATAAAAACTATTATCAAGCCAAGGTGGTGTCCACATACCTGATCTGCATACATGTATTGCATAAATATTAACATTATCTTTTATATCAGAAAAACCATGATATCTAAGAGAAAACTTATCATTTATTTCCCTAAATATATCCTTATTTTCATAAGTATACGGACTATATATTATCGATGCTCCTTTAATTAAACCATCACCTAGAAGTTTTCCAAGCCAATTAGAACAATTAACCTCAAATAATAGCGATTGAATCCCCTCGTAGCCAAGATCTGAGTGAGCATCTACATTAATTACATACTTACAGTTATTTTCTTTAGCTATTTTATATGACCATTTATGCGAATCAGTCACATATATTTTTGCATCTTTTTTCACATAAAAAGCTTTATTTATCTTTTCCCAAAAACCATTTATTATTTTACCCACTTTAACTTCATTAACTATATTTCTGCCAACACTATTGTATTTAAAGTATCTCTTATACCATAGAGCTTGTACGTTTTTGCTGTTCTCTAAATACGAACCACACCACTCCCTCTTTATGGGAATAAAATAATCCCAGTCAATACTTAGAAGTATATTATTCATAAGTTGAATCACCTCTATAAATAATTATACTACAAAATACAAGCAATAGTATGAAAAAAAAGTAACAAATTCCATAAATCATATATTAGAAAACACCTTAAGTTATAAAGCTTAATTCTGTATTGATTTTAAAGTGTTATAAAAGCTAGCATTTGCTGCTTCACCATAAACCAAAACCAATATACCAACTGCAATTGTTGCTACAAGCAGTATTACTCCAATCAACATCATTACTGCAAAATTAGATGTGTCTTTAAGCATAGCTATAACTATCCCTCCAATAAGGCTTGGAGTAAAACTCAAAATCCACCATCCGATAAAGGAAATATGAAGACAAAACAACCTCCACTTATTGCCTTCCATCATCCTTTTACTTTCTCTTAATGCTTCATATCCACCAATATTAGGACTGTCAGCTAATATATAATAACTCATAGAATATCTATACATCGCTATCATAGCTGGTATTAAAAGTAGAATAATTGCAATATAGAATACACAAAGAATTATTATTATTTTAAAAGGATCTGTCCCCTTTAAGATTTCTACATTTCCTTCTACTAAATAATATACACCTATAAAAAATGCACTTACAGCGGGTACTATTGCTATAAGCGACCATAAGAATGTAAATATTATTATAAGCACTTGAAGAACTAATGATGGAATAAAATTTTTGAACCCACTAAAAAGATCATTTATTTTTATTTTTTCTTCTCTTGAAACTTTAAGAAAACAAGATTTAAAACCTAGTACTAAAGCTCCACTAATTATTATTTGTATAGGGTAACCAACATAAGGTATTGCATATGAAAGGCATATTAGAGTAAATATAATTATAATTAAGATCATTTTAACCCAATTTCCTTTAAGTTGTTGCCTAGATATCTTTCTAAATTCCTTACTGCTTTTAAATTCCATAAACTCCTCCTAATTATAATAAGGTTTAAATATTAAAGAAAATACTGTGATTAAATTAAACTATCACAGTATTTTTACAATAATTAAATTAAATTTTTTTCTTCTTCTACGCCTGTTAGCTCTAAATAAAAATTAGCTGCTGCTGTCTCCATATATGGTCTAATAAATAAATGGCTTATTCCTAATAGTATATAAGATATTATTATAAATATTATACCTGCTATAATTTGTCCATCTTGTCTTGAAAGAGCAGCTATAACTATCCATGTACAGCTCATAATAACAGGAACTGAACTTAATAAATTCCAGCCTATAAAGCTTAATTGAAGTATAAATAATCTAAGTTTATTTCCCTTCATCATTTTTTTACTCTCTACTATAGCCTCGTAAGATCCCATTTCTGGGTGATCATTTAATATATAATATGCCATGGAATATCTGTATGCTGCTATTATCGCTGGTATTAATAAAACAATTAATAAAAGATAGGCTAGTAACATTTTTCCTACAACACTTGCACCATAATTATAATCATAAACAGTATTATTGCCTATCATAACTATAATAATTATAAATGGTATTATTCCTATAAGCGCCCATAAAAAAGTAAATATTCCAATCAGTAATTGAAGTAATAGTGAAGATCCAAAATTTTTAAATCCACTAAAGAGATCTTCAATTTGAAATTTCTCTCCTCGTGCAACTTTTACAAAACATGACTTAAACCCTAATGTTAATGCTCCACCTATTATAAGACGTATTATTGTAGGTCCAACATAAGGTATCATAAATACACATGATACAATTCCAAATACAAAAATAAGTAGTGCTGCAGCTCCCCAATTACCTTTAAGCTGCTCTCTGGCCATTTTCCTAAATTCGCTGCTGTTTTTAGTGATTCGCTTTTGTTCCATAAATCTCCTCCTAATAATATTAGATTTAAATTATATAATTTTATTCTTGCTTATCATTTTTCAACTCTATATAAAAATTAGCTGTAGCTGTATGCATATATGGTGTAATAAATAAAGAAGCAATCATTATTATTATATATGCTATAACTTTCCACAAAAGTATAACTCCCTCAGAAGTAATACCTGTTACATTGTTTATTCTAGCATAGTACTCAACTGCCATAAGTGGTAAAGCACATAATATATTTAATGCAAGAAAAGTTAACTGCAAGTAAAATAACTTCAATTTATTGCCATCCATCATCTTTTTACTCTCAACTATAGCCTCATAAGCACCAATATTAGGGTGATCACTTAACAAATAGTAAGCCATAGAATATCTATATACTGCTACTATTGTAGGTATTAAAAGAACACCAAGAATAATAAAAAATACTAAAACTTTAATTCCAGTATTTGAATGACTAGAATATAAGCTAAACTCAGAGCCAAACATTACCAAAAACAAAATAATAGCTGGTATTATAGCTATCAAACTCCATAAAGCAGTAAATATCCCCATCAATAAATGAACTAAAAATGAAGAGCCAAAATTTTCAAATCCACTAAATAAATTGTCAATTTTCAATTCTTCTTCTCTGGCGAGCTTTAAAAAATATGCGGTAAGACCAAGTAGCAATGCCCCTCCTATTACAAATCGTCCTATAGCTCCAAAAAACGGTATTAAATTAAATACAAAAAGTATAGCTGAATATATAAATACAACTAATGCCGCTTTTCCCCATTTTCCTTTAAGCTGCTGTCTAGCCATTTGCTTAAACTCTCCGCTGCTTTTAAAATTCTTCCTTTGTTCCATTAAAGTCCTCCTGATTTAAAGTTATTATAATAAAAATACTGTGAAGCTTATTTTGACATCACAGTATTTTCTTAGCCTTTCATTATCTAGCTAATTTCTATTCTTCATGTCCACTTTTTAAATCTATATAAAAATTAGCCATAGCTGTTTGCATATATGAAAGAACAAACATTGAACTAATTATTCTAGTCAATCCTAAAACAAATTTAAAAATAAAATTATTCGAATCATGTATTCCAAAAACTTTGGAACATATTAACAAGACTATTAATACCGGAATATAACTCAATATTCCCCATCCTATAAAACTTATTTGTAAATAAAATAACTTTAATTTATTACCCTTCATTATTTTCTTGCTTTCGACTATAGCTCCGTAGGCTCCTATATCTGGACAATCACTTAACACATAATAAGCCATAGAATATCTATATGCAGCTATTATTGCAGGTATTAGCAAAATAATAAAAACAACAAATAATCCAAAAACTTTAATTATATAATTGTCTTCATAATTATATATACTCTCACCAGTGCCAAACATAAGAAAATATAAAATCAAAGAAGGTATTATAGTTATAAGACTCCATAAGAAAATAAATAGCCCCTCAAGAAAATAAAGTAAAAATGAGGATCCAAGCTTTTTAAAACCACTAAACAAATAATCAATTTCTAATTTTTCTTCTCTAGCAAGCCTTAAAAAGAAAGTGGTAATTCCTAAAAGTAATGCTCCACCAAATACAAATAGCGCTATTGAACCAATAATCGGTATAAAACTCAATATAAAAAATATAAAAAAATATACAAATACCACTAAGTATGCTATTTTAGAATTTGCTTCAAGTTGCTGTCTTGACAGCTTTTTAATCTCTTTTATTGTCATACTTTTTTTCTTTTGTTCCATTAAAATCCTCCTACTAATAATTACTCAATCTCGTGACCGTAGGAAATTTTTATGCTTTTTTTAATATATTTTAAATTCCTATTATATATTATAATATTCTTCGTATATTTTCAATATGTTTTATTACGTCTTTTGCCAAAAATTTTTACATTAATTGCAGCATGCGAAAGCAAATGCTATTTACTACAATTTTTTCCACGCCAGTGCAATGCTATTTTTATCCCCTCTTTAAATGTCGTACTATATTATCGAGCACATGTTTTATATTATTTATATATATTCTTATATCTTTAAAAATACTTGTAATTATCCATCCTCCAATTATTTGAAGGGTATAAAATTAAAATACTGTGCAGCCTATTATAACTTCACAGTATTTTAAACTTTTTATACTATAATCTTTAATTTTTACATTTATTCTTTATATCAAAATACTATAATATTCCACGTATATTTTTAATATGTTCTATTCCTTCTTGCTGCAAAAATTTTTCTATTCCTTCTATTATATCAAGACAAACATCAGGTTTTATAAAGTTTGCTGTACCAACCTGAATGGCTGTTGCTCCTGCCATTATAAATTCTATAGCATCCTCTGCCGTGTATATCCCCCCCATACCAACAACTGGCACAGTAACATTTTTACACACCTCATACACCATTCTTAACGCTATTGGTTTTATAGCTCTTCCTGAGACTCCTGCACTAATATTATTGAACACAGGCTTTTTCTTTTTTATATCTATGGCCATACCTTTAAAAGTATTTACAAGAGATATAGCATCTGCACCTGCTTTTTCACATTTCACAGCCATATCAACAATATCTTCAGCATTAGGTGATAATTTTACCATAAGAGGTTTTGATGTAACACTTCTTACCTCTGAAACAACTTTATATGCAACTTCAGATTTTATACCAAAAGCCATACCTCCATGTTTTACATTAGGACAAGATATGTTAAGCTCTATCATTTCGGCATTTGTATTCTCTAAAAGTTTCATCCCATTTATGTAGTCTTCCTCACAGCTTCCGCCCAAATTAACAATAGCCACTGTATCAAAATTATTCATTTTAGGAAGCTCATTTTTTATAAATTCTTTAACTCCTGGATTTTGAAGTCCAACACTGTTCATCATGCCACCTGTAACTTCAAAAACTCTTTCCCCTGCATTACCTTCTTTAGGATTAAAAGTGAGACCTTTTGAACATATACCGCCAAGCTTTGAAACATCAAAATATTCATTATATTCTTCCCCAAATCCAAAAGTACCAGAAGCAGCAATAACAGGATTTTTAAAATTTATTCCGCACATATTAACATTAATATTACTCATTTAATATCAACTCACTTCCTAAAAATACTGGGCCCTCTTTACAGGTTCTTTTTCTTCCACTTTTAGTTTTACAAGTACAAACAAGACATGCTCCTATTCCACATGCCATCTTTTTTTCCATAGAAATGTACACCGGAACATTTTTTTCTTCACACATTCTAACAACTTTGTACATCATTATTTCAGGTCCGCAGCACAAAACATAGTCGTATTCTTCTGGTTTAAAATTATCTGTTACATATCCTTTATGTCCAATACTTCCATCTTCTGTGGATAACTCTAACTTATTAACATATTTTTCCACATTATCCACAATCGTACTTTTAGTTCTAAAACCAGCATAAAAATCAACTGTAGAATTTTTTAAAGTTTTAGCTAAATATAACATAGGTGCTGTACCTATACCGCCACAAATTATAGCCACTTTTCCGCTTATAATTTCAGTATCAAAACCGTTGCCTAAGGGTCCAGTTATTTTTATTTCATCACCGTTTTTTAATTTAGATAATATTTCAGTTCCGCGTCCTACTACAGAATACAAAAATGATATTTTTTCATCATCTACATCATGTATACTTATCGGTCTAGAAAGTGTTGGTTCTATATCCCATGCTCTTAAAAGGTAAAACTGCCCAGGCTTAACTTCAAATTTTCCCTTTATACTGAGTTTATATATTCCCTCTTCTACTTTTACATTTTCATACACTTTTTCTACAGTATATTTTTCTTTCATGAATTTCCCCCCTTAAGCTTCCAAACTTTTTCTTATAGCATCTCTCATGTCTATTGCAGCTTCTCTAGCACATTGATCAAATATTTTTGCTCCATTCTCTATTTTCTTATATGCAAGTAGTATACCTCTTGAAGAATTTACAACTCCACCATTTCCTTCTCTTAAATAAAGGCTTACTTCTTTTGCTGTACCACCCTGAGCTCCATAACCTGGTATTAAGAAAAACATATTTTTAAATTTATTTCTTATTTCAATTCCTTCTTCAACATGAGTACATCCTACAACTGCTCCTATTGATGAATATCCACTATTTCCTATTACCTTCTTACCTAAATCATATATTTTTTCTCCTACCTCATCATATACAGTACTGCCTCTTTCTGTTTTAATATACTGAATATCATATGCACCTTTATTAGAAGTTCTAAGAAGAATAAAAACGCCCTTCTCCTTTTTTTCAAGGTATGGCATATATGGCTCTATTCCATCTAACCCCATATAAGGATTTAAAGTAACAAAATCTGATTCAAAATCGCCTTCAAAATGTGCTTTTGCATACATTTCTGCCGTTTTTGCTATATCGCCTCTTTTTATATCTGCAATTATAACAGCCTTTTTTTCTCTCAAATATTCGAGAGTTCTTTTGTAGGCTAAAAGTCCCTTTAATCCATAAGCTTCATAATACGCTATTTGCACCTTATAACATGAAACCACATCAAATGTTGAATCTATTATCTTCTTATTAAAACCAAATATAGCATCTTCTATATTCACAAATTTCTTACTAAATTCCTCTGGCAGGTATGTAAAATCTGTATCTAGTCCAAGACAAACATGACCATTCTTGTTTACACTATCAAATAATCTATCTATAATCATATCTTTTCCCCACTTTAAATTAAATTTCTAAATCCTTTATTCCTTTGTATATTTCATCACAATATTCACACTTGTATTCACCTTTTTTTTCATCTACAAGTTTAAACTTATGAGTAACATATCCTTCAACTGAAGTTACACATCTAGGATTACGACATCTTATAATATTCTTAACTTCTTTAGGCAACTTTAGCTGTATCTTTTGCTTTATTTTTTCATCTTCGATTATATTTACAGTTATATTTGGATCTAAAAAACCAAGTACTGCAAGGTCCAAATCCATTAAATTTTCTATTTTTATCATGTCTTTGGCCTTATTTTTTTTACTTACTGCATTCATTATAAGAGCTGTTGGGAATTCTGCTTCACCAAGCTTTAAATAATTGTATATCTTTATTCCATGTCCTGCTTTTATGTGATCTATAACTATACCATTTTTTATACTATTAATTGTAAGCATTATAACACCCCCATTAACTTTGCCATAAGAGCCATTCTAACATACATTCCATTTTTAGCTTGTTTGAAATAATATGCTCTCTTATCATTATCCACTTCGTATGAAATCTCATTAACTCTAGGGAGCGGATGAAGTATTATCATATCATCCTTTGCACTTTTCAATTTATTTTCATTTAGTATATAGCTATCTTTAAGTCTTATATAATCTTCTTCATTGAAAAATCTTTCTTTTTGTACTCTAGTCATATAAAGTACATCTAACTCATCTATTACATCTTCAATTCTTTTAGCTTCTTTATATTCCACATTATTTTTATCAAGTATTTCCTTTTTTATGTATTCAGGAACTTTAAGCTCATCCGGAGAAATCAAAATTATTTTATTGTTATCATATCTAAACATTGCTTTTATAAGAGAATGGACTGTTCTTCCAAATTTCAAATCTCCACACATACCTATTGTTAAATTTGAAAGTCTTTTCTTTGTTCTTCTCATAGTTAAAAGATCTGTTAAGGTTTGAGTTGGATGTTGATGTCCACCATCACCTGCATTTATTACTGGAATTGTTGAATACATTGAAGCAACCTTTGGCGCACCCTCCTTTGGGTGTCTCATTGCTGCAATGTCTGCATAACAAGAAACTATTCTTATTGTATCTGCAATAGTTTCACCTTTTGACACAGAACTCGAATTTGGTTCTGAGAAACCAACAACTTGACCTCCAAGCCTTAACATTGCTGTTTCAAAACTAAACCTTGTTCTTGTACTAGGTTCATAAAATAGAGTGGCAAGTATCTTTCCTTCTGCTGCATGCATATATTCCTTTGGATTTGCTATTATATCATCTGCAAGCTTAAATATTTCTTCCAGTTCCTCCACAGTAAAATCCATTGGATCAATTAAACTTCTACCTTTTAACATAGTTAAACCCCCTTCTTAGTTTCTCCGAACTAAATTTAAAGGTAATTTTTACAAAACAAAAAACCTTCCTCACTTAAAGGAAGGTATAATACACCTATTACTAGTTTCCAGTACCTTCCTGGCCTCACAGGACCATAATTAAAGGTTATTTTATTCTGTGCCTATATTAACACTTTGGTTTTTATTTGTCAATACAGCTTACCTTTAAAAATGTAGTTTACAATAATTTAATTTTAGTATAACCCATTATATGATATAATTTTAATATATTTTAAATAAAAATATCGAAAGTAGTGATAATATTGGTTGAACACATTATCGACATTATAATTATTCTATTAGGAAAATTAGGCTACACCGGAACATTCTTTGGGATGTTATTTGAAAGTGCTTGTATACCAATTCCAAGTGAAGTAGTACTTCCTTTTGGAGGATTTTTAAGTTCAAGCAGTGCACCGGCTGGACAAAAATTAAACTTAATTTTAGTAGTTATATTTGCAACTATAGGCGGAACAGTAGGATCTATTCTAGCTTATGCTATAGGAGCTAAGGGCGGACGAATTCTCGTTTATAAATATGCCTCAAAACTTCACCTATCAAAAGAAAAAATACAAAAAAGTGAAGCTGTTTTTGATAAATATGGAGACAAAATAATCTTTTTATCAAGACTTTTACCTATAATAAGAACTTTCATTTCACTCCCTGCTGGAATTGCAAAGATGAATTTTTTCAAGTTTACCTTTTATACTTTTATAGGTTCTGCTATTTGGAGTACTATTTTAGTTTATGCTGGATTTGTTATGGGCAAAAATTGGGTTACTATTCGCTCTTATTTTCATATAGCAGACTATTTAATAGCTGGGATTATAATTATATTCATATTGTATAGAATTGTAGTATACATAAAGAAGAAGAAGAAAAAAACAATATAAAATAATGGTGCTTAAAAAAAGCACCATTATTTTTTACATTTGATTAAAATGCTTATTATTATACAAAAATGCATTTACAGGACACTTATGTACACATCTTAAACAAGAAATACATTTATCTTTAAATTTTATATTTTCCTGAAAAATTATATTGTTTGTTGGACACTCTTTTTCACATTTTTTACACTTTGTACACCTAGTATAATCAACTGTCAGCTTTTTTCTTGCCCACCTATTAAAATGCCTTAATGCAATGGGATATACGGCTTTAGATATAGTTGTTATTATATATGATTGCTTTTCTATATAACCTTCATCCTTTAAAAATTTATTAACTATATTTCGAACCTCAAGAATTGCCTCTTCTTTCATTTCTTTTTTTCTTTGTTCAGGTGTTTCTTTGAAAAAGCTATTAAAATAATAATTATTCGGCATAGGTATAGATCTTACAACCATTACATCGTACCCTTTACTCGAAAGCATTTTTGTAACCTGTCTTCCGCCATACCCAATATATGCTGCTTGGACTGATAATACAATACACCTTTTATTATCTACTATTGGCGCATTCTTCTTAAGCCAATTAGTAAATATTTCAGGGAAAACATACACATGTATAACTGAAGCAAAAACATAAAAATCATAGTCCTTAGATACTGTGTTATCTTTTGAAATATCTATCTTATCACATTCTATATTTTTCTCCCCAAACTCTTTAACTACTAAATTCACTACATTAAGAGTATTTCCTGTACCTGAAAAATAAATAATTGCACCTTTCATAAAATCCTCCATTATAATATATTTCTTATACTTTTATATATTATCATAATTTTTTCAAATAAAAAGTCACCCTAGAATAATTAAACTATTTTAGGGTGACTATATATGAATTTACAAGTTTAGGATTGTCTACACATTAAATAATAAATCTGAATAAGTTGGGAAAGGCCATGCTTTCTTATCAACTAATACTTCAAGAGCATCTGCTGCTTCTCTTAAATCTGACATTTTTTCGAATACATCAAATTTATAAGCATAAGCTTGATCATAAGCATCAGTAGTAGCTGCTGCCTTTTCAGTTGATGCTTTTAATTCACGAAGAGAAATATTTAGCTTAGCTGTAAGTCCTGAAATTTTAGTTATAAGTTCACTTTCAGTTGTAACATCTGCTGATGGAACTGCTGCCTTTATAGCATTCAATGAATTTGCTAACTCAGCTGTATATTTTATAACTGCTGGTACAATTTTCTTTGAAGCCATGTCTATCATTGTCAATGCTTCTATATTTATAGCTTTTGCATAATTTTCAAGAGCAACTTCATAACGTGATTCCAATTCTTCCTTAGTTAAAATTCCGAATTTCTCAAATACAGAAACATTTTTATCTGCTATTAATGCTTTTGTTGCTTCTACAGTTGTTTTTATATTTGGAAGACCTCTTTTTTCTGCTTCTTCAACCCATGCATCAGCGTATCCATTTCCATTAAATACAACCTTTTTGTGCTCTTTAACTATCTCTGTAAGAATTTTTTCAACTTCTGCATCTACATTACTTGCCTTTTCAAGTCTATCTGCTATTTCAGATAAAACATCTGCTACTATTGCATTTAGAACAGTATTAGGTTCTGCTACAGATTTTGAAGAAGGCGGCATTCTAAATTCAAACTTATTTCCTGTAAATGCAAATGGTGATGTTCTATTTCTATCAGTTGCATCCTTCTCTACAGTTGGAATTGTTGAAATAGCTAAATCTAATTTTGAATTTCCCTTAGTGCTTGTCGCAGATCCTTTTTCTAATTGTTCAAGGATATCTTCAAGTTGATCCCCAACAAATACTGATATTATTGCTGGTGGCGCTTCATTTGCACCTAAACGATGATCATTTCCTGCATTTGAAGCAGAAAATCTAAGTAAATCAGAATATTTATCAACAGCTTTTATAGTTGCTGTGAAGAATAATAGAAATTGTTTATTACTGTGAGGTGTATCAGTTGGATCAAGCAAATTAAGTCCATCATCTGTACCCATTGACCAGTTATTGTGTTTTCCAGAACCATTAATTCCTGCAAATGGTTTTTCATGAAGTAAGCAAACAAGACCATGTCTTAATGCAATTTTCTTTAAAACTTCCATTACAAGTTGGTTATTATCTGTTGCTAAATTTCCACTTGTATATATAGTAGCAATTTCATGTTGAGCTGGAGCAACTTCATTGTGCTTTGTTTTAGCTGTTATTCCAAGTGCCCATAACTCTTTATCAACATCTTTCATGAAAGCTGATACTCTCTCTTTAAGAACACCAAAATAGTGATCATCTAATTCTTGTCCCTTTGGAGATGGTGCTCCAAATAATGTTCTTCCTGTAAATATAAGATCTTCTCTTTCATCATAAGATTTTTTGTCAACTATAAAATACTCCTGCTCAGGTCCAACATTAGGGAAAACTTTTTGGGAAGTAGTATTACCAAGACATCTTAAAACACGTATAGCCTCTTTTGATAAAGCATCAACAGAACGAAGAAGAGGTCCTTTTGTATCTAATACTTCTCCTGTATATGAACAAAATACTGTAGGAATGCAAAGTGTATTATCTTTTACAAACGCTGGTGAAGTACAATCCCATATAGTGTATCCTCTAGCGCTGCAAGTAGCTCTAAGTCCTCCTGAAGGGAAAGAAGATGCATCTGGTTCTCCTTTGATTAATTCTTTACCTGAGAACTTAAGGATTACTTTTCCTGGACCTTCTGGGTCTATGAAAGCATCATGTTTTTCTGCAGTTAAACCTGTCAATGGTTGGAACCAATGAGTGAAGTGTGTAGCTCCTTTTTCTATTGCCCATTCTTTCATTACTTTTGCTATTTCATCAGCAATGGACACATCTAATGGCTCACCTTTATCTATAGTATTCTTTAAAGCTTTATATGTTGGTTTTGTAAGACGTTCCTTCATAACAGCATCATTAAATACATTTTCACCAAACATCTTGTCTATTCTTTCCATTTTTAATCCCCTTTCAAATCTTATGTACTATGTATTTCGTTTTTTCCTAACAATAATATTATAATAATGCAATTATCAAAAATATGCAACATAAAATAGAATTTTTTTAATTTTATTTGCTTATTGTTTACTATTTATTTTATGAAAACGTTTGCTATTTTTTTATATCAATTTTTAAAATGTAATTTGTAATTTTTTTCATATTAATATGATAATTAATAATATTTATTTTTGATAATTTAAAAAATAAGATATCTATTTTTTGATAAATATCAATAGTTTTTTAGGGACTGATTTTTCTCAATATTCAAAATTTTATTTATATATTAATTAAATTCTTAAGACAACAGCGTTTATTACTATTTCAACTAAAAATAAAAAAAGCGTTTTATAAATCTTATATATTTTTTCTAATACCATTCTATTCTATACCCGAATATTTTGATAAAATTATTTATCTATTTAGAAAAATATATAAATTTCAAACGCTTTATCTTCTATAAATTTTAATATAAATCATTTGGCATTACTATTGCACATATTATATATGCTAATATTCCTGTACCAAAAACAAATACAAGTATCAACCACAAAATCCTTACTATGGTAGGATCTATATCAAGATATTCTCCTATTCCTCCACATACACCACAAATTTTCTTGTTCCTAGACAAACATAGCTTTTTATTCATATAAATTAGTCCCCCATAAAATAAATTCTTAAAACTTTTCAATTATAATCTATGATTTAAATCAAGCAATTTTACAATATATACAAAAAGCAATTAGTTACTAATTGCTTTTTGTATATTAATTATTTTAATCCAATCTAACTAACAGCTGTCCAGACTGTACTTGATCTCCTTCTTTAACTAAAACACTACTTATAGTTCCATCCTCACTAGCTGATACGTTGGTTTCCATTTTCATGGCCTCTATTATCATGAAGCTTTCACCTTTTTTTATTTTATCACCAGGTTTAACAAATACCTTAATTACGTTTCCAGGGATACTTGCTCCTACCTCTTTTTTATTGTCAGCGTCTGCCATAACCACTTCTTCAATTGCCTCAGCCTTAACACTGCTTATCTTATCTTTAATCTTAATTTCTCTCCTGTTACCGTTTATTTCAAATACTACTGTTCTATTTCCGTACTTATCAATTTTACCCACATGCAAAAGCTGAACTACTAAAGTCTTTCCTTCTGCTATTTCAAGCTCAGATATTTCTCCCTCGGAAAGACCATGGAAAAATACATCACTACCTATCTTACTTAAGTCACCGTATTCATTCTTGTACTTTAAATAACCCTCAAATACATCAGGATATAAAGCATAACTTATAACGTCTTTATCTGTAGGTTGAATTTTATCTTTTTCCTTAAGATGAATTCTTATTTTCTCAAAATCTTCATCTGGTAAAAGTTCTCCTGGTCTACCTGTAATAGCTTCTTGATCTTTAAGAACAATTCTTTGAAGCTCTTTTGGGAATCCACCCTTAGGCTGACCCATCATTCCCTTAAAATACGAAACTACAGAATCAGGGAATGGCATACTTTTACCTTTTTCAAGAATATTTTTAGGTGTCAATTCATTTTGAACCATAAATATAGCCAAATCTCCTACCATTTTAGAAGAAGGTGTAACCTTTACTATATCTCCTAGCATAATGTTTACTTCTCTATACATTTCTTTAACTTGCTCAAATCTATGTCCTAATCCAAAACTTTCAACTTGAGGTTTTAAATTTGAATACTGTCCACCTGGTATTTCATACTTATATATTTCAGCTGAGACTGCCTTAAGTCCAGATTCAAATTGATTATATACAGGTCTAACTGCACTCCAATAATCAGATATTTTTTGAAGATCACCTATACTCATTTTTGTGTCCCTGTCTGTATTCTTAAGTGCCGCAACCACTGAATTAAGTGCCGGCTGACTTGTTAAACCAGACATACTGTTAAATGCAGTATCAGCTATATCAACACCTGCATGTGCAGCCATTAATACCGTTGCTACACCATTTCCAGTTGTATCATGCGTATGCAAATGAATAGGAATTGATATTTCATTTTTAAGTGCCCTTATAAGTTTAAGAGCCGCATAAGGTTTAAGAAGCGCTGACATATCCTTTATTCCAAGAATGTGTGCTCCTGATTTTTCTATTTCCTTTGCAAGATTCACATAATAATTAAGGGTATATTTATCTCTATTTGTATCAAGTATATCACCTGTATAACACATACAAGCTTCTGCTACCTTACCTTGATTCAACACTTCATATATAGCAACTTCCATTCCTTTTAACCAGTTCAACGAGTCAAATATTCTAAATACATCTATTCCAGAATTACTCGACTGCTTTATAAATTCCTTTATAACATTATCAGGATAATTTTTATATCCTACTGCATTGGCTCCCCTTAAAAGCATTTGAAATAATACATTAGGCACTCTCTTTCTAAGTCTCTCTAATCTCTCCCATGGGGATTCCTTCAAAAATCTATATGCAGTATCAAAAGTTGCTCCTCCCCACATTTCCATTGAAAATAAATCCTTTGCTAGTACTGATTGAGCCCTTGCTATCTTAACCATGTCAACTGTTCTAAGTCTAGTTGCCATTAGCGACTGATGTGCATCTCTCATTGTTGTATCTGTAAGAAGCAATTTATCTTGATCTTTTATCCATTCAACAAGTCCTTTAGGTCCCTTTTCATCAAGTATTTGTTTAGTTCCTCTTAAAGGTTCCTTAACTTCGTACTTAGGTACTGTAGGAACATCAAATTCAATCTTACTAGCATGAGATTCATTTACAATTTTTTCTCCCAAAAATTTAAGAACTCTAAGCTCTGTATCTATCCTAGGTGTTATTTCAAAAAGTTCAGGATTATTTGCTATAAAATTTGTATCACATAATCCTTTTTTAAACGTTTCATGATTTAATACATTTATAAGAAAATCTACATTAGTTTTTACACCCGATATATATGTTTCCTTTATAGCACGTATTGCCTTTCTTATAGCATCCTCAAAGGTTCTAGACCATGAAGTAGATTTAACAAGTAGGCTATCGAAATACGGACTTATTACAGCACCTGTAAATCCATTTCCTCCATCAAGTCTTATTCCAAAACCAGAGCCTGTTCTGTAAACATCAATTCTACCAGTATCCGGTGCAAAGCTATTTGATGGATCCTCTGTTGTTATTCTACATTGTATGGCACATCCGTTTACATGTATATCTTCTTGACTATTGATACCAATCTCTGGCGAATTAAGCTTATATCCCTCTGCTATTAATATTTGACTTTGTACTATATCTATACCTGTAACCATTTCAGTTATAGTATGTTCAACCTGCACTCTAGGGTTCATTTCTATAAAGTAATGATTTCCGTGCTTATCTAGTAAAAATTCCAATGTTCCTGCATTTCTATACCCTATTGATCTTGCAATTTTAAGTGCATCTTCACAAATTTCAAGTCTCTTTTCTTCAGAAATAGCTACAGCTGGTGTTATTTCTATAACTTTTTGATGTCTTCTTTGAACTGAACAATCTCTTTCATATAAATGAACAATATTGCCATATTTATCTCCAAGTATTTGAACTTCAATATGCTTTGGTCCTTCAAGATACTTTTCTATAAATATATCCTCTATTCCAAAAGCTTTTTTAGCTTCACTTTTCGCACTTTTACATGCAGCTATTAAATCTTCCTCTTTTTCAACTATTCTCATGCCTCTTCCGCCGCCACCTGCTGCTGCTTTAACCATAACAGGATATCCGCAGCTCTTAGCGAATTTTATGGCTTCTTCTTCTGTCTCTATTGGTTTTTCAACTCCAGGTATAGTTTTTACACCTGCTTCTTTAGCTGCTAACTTTGAGTTTATTTTATCTCCAAGTTTATCCATCATGTCTCCAGTTGGACCTATAAATTCTATACCTGCTTCAGCACATCTCCTTGAGAACTCTGAGTTTTCAGATAAGAATCCATATCCTGGATGTATAGCGTCTACCCCTTTTTTTAACGCTAAATTAATGATTTCATCAATATTTAAATATGCATCTACCGGACCTTTATTTTGTCCTATAAGATAAGATTCGTCAGCCTTTGTTCTAAATAACGCCAATTTATCTTCTTCTGAATATATAGCAACAGTTCTTATACCAAGTTCGTGGCAAGCTCTAAAAATTCTTATTGCTATTTCTCCTCTATTTGCCACCAATACTCTTTTAAATTTTTTAACCACTGTTTTGCCCCCTTGTTAAAAATAAATTTGTATATGATTAATTATATATAAGCGTCAAAATTATTTCAAATAAATTTTCACTTTAATAACATATTATTTTATTTTTCTATTATATATATCAAAAAACAAAATAAGCTATCTTATATAAAAAATTATCATCTCAGAATAATTTTTTATATAAATAGCTTACCAACTTTATGTATTTTAATCCTCTTTTGAAAGCTTAACTAGATCCGTAGCCCTATTCGCAATAATATCAATAGTTTTAGATATTTCATTTGTAGAGGTATACTGACTATTAGAAATTTGCTTTACCTCTTTAACATCCTTAAGCACTTCACTGACAGTCTTATTAATTTTCATTAGAGCCCTAGATACCTCTTCTGATGTTTCTTTACTCTGAGACGCAAGTTTTCTCATTTCTTCAGCAACAACAGAAAATCCTCTTCCATCATTTCCAGCTCTTGCAGCTTCTATTGCTGCATTTAACCCAAGTAAATTTGATTGAGCAGCAATTCCTTGAATTAATTCAATTGCCTTTTTTCCTTCAAGTACACTTTGTTCCGCTGCTGTGGCACTACTTCCAATAGCAGCTACCATACCATCTAATTCTTTAGCACCTGCTGCAATCTCTTGTATAGATGCATTGGTCTCTTCAATTGATGCTGTAAGTTCCTCTGATGCACCTTCTATTTCACTTAATTTTTCAACACTTTGTACTATACTACAAAATCCTACAACATTACCATTATCACCTATAATAGGGCTAACTACAGATTTAACTGTAATTTTTCCAATTTTTTTAGGAATAACTTTAACCACAGCTGCTCTTTTCCTCAATACTTCATCCAATAATTCCTTATGTCCTAATTCTACCATAGAGTCGCCAATATTATATGGAATTTTAGTCTTATCACCTTGAAGAATTGCAAGATAGTTATTCCTATCCGATATAGCTATTGCTATGTCTTGCCCTAAATAAGCTTTAAATAAAGGCAATATTTTTATTAACTCTTCTAAAGTTTCATCCATTATTAATTTCCCCCTCATATCCACTTTTATTTTACCACCACTTTGTATTATACCATATTATATTATTTTTTTGTACATTTTTACATTTTTTTTAATACAAGTATCCTCTTACATTTTACATCAGTAACAAAAATTCCTAGACAGCTTTTAGCCATTTAGGAATTTCCAAACCACATATTATTATGCTTATTGTAAAGCTACTTTACCCTCTATATATTGTCTCAAAAGCATAAGATCTCTGCCATTTATAGTTCCATCTTTATTTAGGTCTGCTTCCTTTGTATCTATAGTTACATTCTTACCTGCTATATATTGAGTTAATATCATAACATCTCTTCCGTTTACTACACCATCATTATTTACATCCCCTGATAGCACACCGGTACCCATAACACTCATTATGGCATCAACAATCTCTTGTTGGGTTATAGTACATTTAGCTCTATCAAATATTCCACATCCATGAACTCCATTAGCTCCATTATCCCAGTACACAGGTACACAACTATATTTTTTTGCTGCCGTGCATACTGCTTTTGCAAATGCTGCACGGTATACATTATTATTAGGATCTACGTTTGATTTATCTGTTGCAGAATATTCACCAATTACAACAGGATAACCTTGAGCAACAAATTTATCATACATAGCTTTAAATTGTGAATCCAAATAATCTTCTTGTCCCCAAGTTGATTTCTTTGAACTATCAGCAGCATCTTTTCCCCACTGAGTTATTAGACTAGATTCATCTCCGCAGAAATCCCAAGGTGAATAGTAGTGAACTGATATCATAATTCTTTTTTCTGAACTTGGAATATCAGTTGATTTATAGTTATCTGTTGGAAGCTCAAAGCCATAATCTCCAGCTGTATAGTCAATATTAGTATTCCAACCAGGAATCAAAAGCCATCTTGAAGCATTATTCCCACCTGTCTGTCTAACTGTATCAACAAATATTTGATTATAAGCATTTATATTGTTATAGTATGTTCTATTAGGTGATGAATAGTTTCCATCAAATTCTTCATTCATTGACTCAAAAATAACATGTTCATCATAGTTTTCAAAAGTACTTGCAATTTGCTTCCAAACCTTTTGATATTTGTCTCTAATAGTTGTTTGATCACTAGAATCACAAAATAGCCATGCTCCCGGAATTGTATGATAACCATCACTATGCATATTAATTATGGTATACAAACCTTCACTATTGGCATAATCAACTACTTCTTTTATTCTAGCTAACCATGTTGGATCAACAGTATAGTTTGGTGCACTCCCTATCTTGCTTAAATAACCTACAGGAATACGAATAGTTTTAAAACCTGCTTTCTTTACCTCTTGAATAAGAGCTTTTGTTATTACAGGATTTCCCCAATTAGTTTCACCTGGTGTCTGATTAAGGATAGCTTCTAATTGATTTCCTAAGTTCCATCCAGCACCCATTGATGTAACAATTTGATTGTTATTTAATTGATTAAATTTAGCTGATGTAGTAGTATCTGCATGAACTGAACTTTTGAACCCCAAACTTGCTGTCATTAACATTGCAATTGTAGTTGCACAAAAACACTTAAAAAACTTACCCTTTGACATAAAATTATCCCTCCCTGTCATAATTTCAAATGTACCATTTAAAAAAATCTTCCAATTATAATGATATAATAATTTACTTTATTAAGTAAAATTCTCTATTATATGAAAATAGCTTAAATTAAAAATATATTTTTTACATATCACATTTTTTTATTATGATTCCTTGCCTTATAGAGTATTGCTTATAATTATTAGTAAATATATAAATTTATTTATCATCAACTCAACATTCTTTATCTATTATTTGATTTGCACTTACTAAAAAAGGCTGATGCGTTTAAATGCATCAGCCAAAGTTATATCACTCTAAAAAGCTCCTCCAGTAAAATATGTTTTTAAGCCATAGGATTTATCTATATTATATAAATAAAAAAAGGCTGATATAAATATCAACCTTACGTAATGCCTTTATTTAGTTATATTTTGGTGCACCCAGAGGGAATCGAACCCCCGACCTTCAGATTCGATGCAATGACTTTTATAAATTTTCATATCTTTTATAGAATGGCTTTATATAAGGTTTTGTAACATATAAGCTTTTACAGGTTTTTATACTTATTTAAAACTTATGTGGGAAAAGTGTGGGAAAAATATTATAAGCTCCAACTTTCTATTTTTAGTTGGAGCTTATATTTAATCTAAAGTAAACTTTTTATCTCATCAATAAAATTTTCAATATTATTATCAGAATACATTCCATGATTTATATGTTTCAATTCTCTTGTCAACTCACATAGAAAATATACATTCTCATAATGTAATCCCTTTCCTATTTCATATGTAAAATATCTAATATCATTTTCTTTATTAAATCCTATACCTATATATAAAGCTTCTCTCTCTTCTTTTGCTTCTGGTACTTTTATTATAATAAGGGATTTAGTCTTATTTATATTCAAATTATCAATTTCAAGACTTGGAGAATCACTTCTTATAAAACTTTTTTCTAGCTCTATATTTTTCCATGATTCCTTTAAACTTTTAACAAATTCCTTTTTATCTTCTAAAACTCTTTTTATAATTACATCCCCAAACTTAAACAAAGAATTTGGTAAAAACTCATGTGAAAATTTATAATATTCTTCCCTGTACATTATCTTCAGCACCCCTCTTATTTTACCTCAAACATACGTTCTGATTTAATTTTATACTTTAATAAGAGTGGTGTCAATAATAAGCATATCAATGAATTTATTGACACATATGTATTTGGTTGATAGTATAGTATTATATAAACAAATATAAAATTTTATATTCTAAATAACATTTATTATATGTATTTTGAAAGGAGAATTGCTATGGAAATAAATTACCAAATTTCAAAAGAAGAATTGATAAACTTTCATATTTCACATTTTAGAGAAACAAAAATTTACAAAAAAGCAATGACTAAACAATTTATACTAGTAACACTTATTATAATTTTAACAACTATACTTTTCCAAAAGTTATACTTATTTGCACTTTTAATACTCTTATGTGTTGTTTTATCATTATCAAGAAAAAAAAGACTATCTTTTTTACTTAGAAAAAAATTAAATAAAGTTTTTTTATCTACTAAATATACTGATTATTTTAAAAGTACTAAAATAACTTTAACTGAAAATGGCTTACACGTAGAAACTAATCTTTCTGAAAAAGACTACAAATGGCAAACTATAAAAATAATCAGTTTAATAGATAATTATATTTTTATTATAACCGCATCTAACGACGAATTTCTAATTCCAAGTAATTCATTTAAAGACAACAATGATAAAGACAAATTTTTGAACGCATTAACTAAAAATACCAATTTAGCGATAAGTTATAAATATCCTATTGATACTAAATACCAATAGAATATTTAGTATCAATAGAATATACTTAACTACAGTTATTTAGTAGAGTAATAAATGAAAGCTATTGCCCAACTTATTGCTGCACCTACTTCTTCAAATACTGCAAAAGCAGATGTAACAATGGCTGTGACAATACCAGCTACAGCATCAGCCTCTGCTGTAATAATCACTAACGCTACTATACCTATCACAATTAAAGGCAATAATACTGGATGTTCTTCTGAAAATGCCTTAACTTCACTTAAAGCACTTTCAGCTGCTTGAACTATTGAAGCACCTGTATCACTTATATCCCATGACAATTCAATATTCAAATCTTCTGTTATTTTTACTGTCTGTTTAGTGCCTATTTCTGTACTTATTTCTGCTTCTGTTTCTGTTTCAATTGTTATTGTTAGTGAATTTCTTGTACAAGCAGCTTCAATTGATAATTCAGTATTGTTATTTATTTTAGCTAATAACGTTGACAATTCAACTGCACCATTTGATCCTAGCCCTGCTGAAATAGTTTCAAATGCTGTTTGGAATGTAGCCTCTTCAAATTTTCCATTTTTAAACTTTATTTTGTTAGAATCACTTCCCATGGTTTTTCCAAGTGAATACTCTAATTCAGCTTTAACAACAGGTGAATTTATTAATGTTATTGGATCACCTGCTATATCAAATGTTACTCCAAAAAACTTAGCTAACCCAGAATTATTTGCTGCCGCTACTAAATCACTCTGTATATTAGTATTAACTCTACTAACCCCTGTATCTCTTCCAGAATATACATCTGTATCAATTGATATCTGACCTGCACCACTACCAATTGTAATAGTATTTATTTGATCAAATGACCAATCAGATGGAATTTTAAAACCTAAATTTCCGCTAAAACCACTTGACATATCGCACACAAAACTATGAGTAGAAAGTCCAGCGGCAGCTACACGACTACAAACATTTCGAGGTCCATAAATTCCTACTGAATAATTTGTTCCATTGTTGGAAAGTGTATAGTTGATAGCCTGAAAATATGGAATAATAGAATTTGTAATATCTGTATCTAACGCATCATAATCAACAGCAAAATATATTGTAGTACCATCATTAAAGCCAAGTCTTAATGCTGCATCACTAGCTAAACTAGCATCAATTGATCCTTGCATTGATGAGAAGTAAAGAGCATTAGCTCCATATTCAAATATTGGTAGTAGTTTCAAACCACTTGAGAAAATGGTTTGCAATTCTGATGATGTCATTGCATATTTACCAGTAAGATATCTTCCAACTATTTGATATCCATTTGCTTTGAGTGTTGCTGCTTTTTCAGATGTTATTGTTGTTGAGCAATCGCAAACTGAACATTTTCTGTTCTTATCTCCATAACTTACTAAAAGTGATGCCCATGTTTGAGGTCCTGCATAACCATCTGCTGATAAGCCTACAAAAGATTGAAAATTTGCTACCGCATTTTTAACACCATTACCATATAATCCATCAAATCCATTTGGATTATATCCATTACAATATAATGCATACTGCAGCAATAAAACGAATCTTTTTGTAGCTCTACTTCCTGGAATTGTTGGACATGCATTCTTTGTATTATCTCCCCAAAAACCATCAGTTGAGAGACCTTCTTCATGTTGAAGTGCCTTTATTAATGCTACATTAGTAGATCTTGAGTATACTCCATCAGAAGGTATCAAACCAATTATACTACTATAATCACGATTAAGATTTTGTTGTATAGTTCTGATATTTGAGTCTCCTCCAGAAATTAGTACATACGGATCTGTATTTAATATTGCTTTAAAAATCATAGGTGTTGTTATTCCATCTTGATTTGTTAGTCCAGCATCAGATTGGAATTTTTCAATAGCATACATAACAGTACTATCATATACACCACTAAGACTACCTGCATTATACCCCTTACAATATAAAGCACCGTGAAGAATATATACTTCATTTTTAGTACCACTTGTACTTGACAATATTGGACATGCTGACATTGTAGCTGGTCCAAAAACTCCATCTGGCGATGAAATTCCAATTTCAATCTGAAGAGCTTTTATTAATGCTGCTACAGTTGTACCACCTGTTATACCATCCTCTTTTATTGCACTATAATTTGAATTGCCCCCGTAAGTCGTATTTAACCATTTTTGAACTTCTAAAACCGCTTGATCCATAAAATATTACCTCTTTTCTAATTTTTTATTTACATATAATACAGAGAAATTTCTCCTTACAATGTAAACCTCATTATATTATTTTTTTTATATTTTCTTTTAGTTCATTAATATCTTTTTTTATATTTTCTAATGTTTTAAATTCTTTTGTAAGTGTAAAAATGATCTTTTCGTAGTTTTTTTCTCTTAGTTCTTGTCTTATATCCCTTTTTTCTTGTGCTTTTATAATATAAAATATTAAAGCTATAGAAAGACTTGCCCAAATACCTTGTGATGCTGCCAATTTCAACAAACTATTTTCCAATAAAATCAACTCCATCATTTAATAACATTTCCTTTAAACTTTTTAAAGCTCTGAGTTTCGTCCTATTTATAGCTTGTCTAGATACTTTTAAATTTTTCGCTATTTGATCTTCTGATAAATCAAGAAAATATATGCTAATTATAATATATCGTTGATATGCTGAAATTTTATTTAATAGCTCCTTAAGTATGATTCGATTATTTATAAATTCTGATGTATCTACATTATCGTTTTCTAACATTGTATTTAAGTATAATCCAGTTTCATTATCAGATAACTTTATTAATTTTTTCAATAATTTTACATACAAATGCTTCATTGAAATGTTTATATATCCAACTATATATTTCTCCTCATCAAACTTAATACTTTTATCAACAGGCATATCTCCTATAATTTCCATGAATCCTATTATCAAATCTTCTCTTGCATCATCATATGATAACTTATTGCTGTATTTTTTAATCAAAGGCATAAATTTTTGTATCATCAGCAACATACAATCTTTATCTCCATTTTTTGATTGTATAATTATATTTTTCAAACTATCCAACCTAATACCCCCTTTTTTGTTATTAATATATAAAAAGACAAATAAAGGGATATTAGCAATCCTATTTAGTTAAATATATGATAAAATTAGTTTTTTAATTTTATATTAAACATTTATTCGCCTAAAACAAATATTTAATTATATTTTAAGCATAATTTAACTTCTACAATTCACACACATTATATATAAAATTAAAAAAGATGATCTCTGCTTAACACAGAAATCATCTTTTTAATTACAACTACTTTATTTTAATACTAAAAGTTACATTAATATAATAAAATTTATTTTTACCAATTTCCCCTAACTAAAGGTCTATCATCACGAACAGCTCCTGCTATTCCAGTATCAACATACCCTATGTTATTTGGTGCATAACAAAAACCATTTGTAAAAAATGCATATACTCTTAGCCTATCTGTATGACCGGGCATTGCATCACATCCAATATTAGCATCACAATATACTCGATTTCCTTCATGCAAGTTTATTGCTGCAACTCCGTTAGCTGCATACAATGTAGTGTCACCAGTTATTGTATAAATAAGGCTATTATTATCTCCAGTAAACAATGGTCTTTCATGCCAATAAGCAAAATCATATTCTCCTACTCCCTTTTTTATATCAGCGTAGCCTCTTACCCATCCATTATGTCCCCTAAAATCAATAATATGTCCTGAAGTACCATAATTATAATCATAACCTATATCAACAAAATTCTCACCATAATTTAAAGTTCCAACCTCGACATGACTGTCATGACTTTCATATACTGATAATCCCATTACACCTGTATAAATTGAAAATTGCATTAACAAAACACTCCTTCATTTATAATTTTTATAAGTAATCTAGTGTATTTTAATCCTGCATACTAACCACATCACCATCTTTCTTGATTTTTTATTGTTAATAAACTATATTACATCATATAAAAAGAATAAATCACATAAATTGTAAACCCTTGATTTTATAATTTTAACAACGTAAAAAACATCAAATATTATGTTCAAGTAAAAATACATTGAAATAAAAGATCTAATATGGTATCATATTGTAAATATATTATATTCAATGAAATATATAGAAAAAGGGGGTTACTATTATGAAAAAGAGAATAATTATAATTTTATTTTTTGTACTTATTATTTTATGTTCATTTTTGTATTTTACATTTAAACCAAATACAAATAATAATAATAGCAAAAAACCTAAAATAAATCATACTCAATCTAAGACTAAAAAGTACACCTTAACTCAATTTATGAAAATAAGAGATGGCATGAATTACAATGAAGTAAAATCTATTTTAGGAAGCAATGGTAAAGACCTTGGAGCACATTATCCTTCACAATCTTATGAATGGTCAAATGACACGCAAAATAATATTTGGGTAGAGTTTCATAACGGAAAAATACTTCAAAAACAACATAGTCTTAAAAATACTAACATGGACGCAAAAGTAACTCAAAATGATTTTAATAAAATTACAATTGGTATGACATATAATAATGTAGTAAAGATTTTAGGACAAGGCGAACTTTTTATAGAACGTTATGATAGTAGTCATGGACAATCCTATGCATGGATTAATCATGATGGCAGTGTTCTTAGTGTCGTATTTCAAAATGGAAAAGTTACAGGAAAAAGTAATAAAGGTTTGAATTAATTATAATGTAAACTCAACTCTCTCTATGATGAATATCATCATAGATTTTTTTAATTAACCACAAAAATTTTATTTATAATTTATCTTTCTTAAAGGAGTACTAATATTGATTAATGAGTTTTTAAAATTAGAAACTGAAACTTTCGGAGAATACATAAAAAGAATAAGACTACTAAGAGGCTATTCTCAACGTGAACTTGCGACCTTAAGCTCTTTGAGTAGCGGTACAATTTATAGAATTGAGAATGGAGAAAACTACCCAGAATCATATATCGTAATTAATTTAGCTGAAGCTTTAAAACTGGATAAAGATACTTTATTAGTTGAAGCTGGATACATTAATATATAAAATTGGAGAGTGTAAAATTCTTTCTGTAAAATAACTTTCTATGGTAAGTTTTAAAAGACAAGATTGTCAAAAGTGACTTTCTATCTTGTTTTAAATATACATTCTAAAAATATGTATGTCAAGAACGCCTTTAAAAACAGGCGTTTTTGGCATATTAAGCTTTTTATTCAGTAAGTCGTCCTTCATACATAATGGATAATTCACCGTACACTTTACCCCAATTTCTTAGTGGCAAACGCCATTTTTTTGTAGCTTCAAAAGTAGCAAGGTATAAAGCTTTTAAAAGTGATGTATCGCTTGGAAATACAGTTCTTTGTCTATTTAATCTACGATATGTGCTGTTGAGACTTTCGATTGCATTTGTAGTATAAATAACTTTTCTTACATCAGCAGAGAACTTAAAAATAGGGCTAATAGCATCCCAATTTGATTTCCAGCTTTTCATTGAGTTAGGATAATGTTTTTCCCATTTTCCAGTGATTTCTTCTAATTGCTTATATGCAATTTCCTCAGAAGGTGCATGATATATAGTTTTTAAATCTTTTGCAAATTCTTTTTTATCTTTATCAGAAACATACTTTAATGTATTTCTTACTTGATGAACTATACAACGTTGATATTCAGTATTTGGAAAAGCTACTGATATAGATTCCTTTATCCCTGTAAGACCATCTGCACAAAGGATAAGGATATCTTGAACACCTCTATTTTTTAATTCATTGAGAGCACTAAGCCAATATTTACTGCTTTCATTTTCTCCAATATTTATAGAAAGTACTTCTTTTCTGCCTTCATTATTTATACCAAGAATAATGTAAGCTGCAAGCTTACGTATAACGTTATTTTCCCTTACGGAAAAATGAACTGCATCAATGAAAACAATTGGATATACTGTAGATAAAGGTCTATGTTGCCATGCTTCTATTTCAGGAAGAAGTTTATTGGTTATATTTGAAACCATTCCTTCACTAACTTCAAACCCATATATATCTTCAATTTGTTCTGAAATTTGTCTGGTACTTAATCCTTTAGCATACATAGAAATAATTTTTTCTTCTATACCAGAAATATCTTTCTGGTGTTTTTGTACTATTTTAGGTTCAAAAGAACTTTCTCTATCCTGTGGTACATCTATATTCATCTCACCATATTTGCTTCGAATTCTTTTTTGTTTTTTCCCATTTCTTGAGTTTGTAGTTTCGGCTCGTTCATATGGTTCATAGCCTAAATGCTCGTCCATTTCACCTTCAAGCATAGATTGAATAGTTCCACCTAATAGATCTTTTAAAGCTTCCTGAATATCCTCAGCTGACTGAATATCATACTCGTCTATAAGAGCTGATATAATATTTCTTTTTCCTTCATTCATTGGTTTTACCTTATAAATATCTTTTTTTCTTGCCATAATAAAAGGCCTCCTATGATTTTATTTTACCATAGAAAGCCTTATTATTTTTATTTACAGACTTTTCTTCACATGCTCTTCGAGTCGGTAAAGGATAATCCCCTGCCAACTACAAAGGAATTTCCTTACATACTAAATACAGGTAGAGGCAGTACAGGACAATGGCATACTCAAACTCGCACAAGAGAAATACCAACTGTTAATAAATTTGCTATCAAAGAAGCACATATATATATTAATACCAAATTAGCAAAAGTGCATAATATTAAAGAAGATGAGCTAATTAGAGTATATTCTATAAACGGAAATTTTTCTGATTTTAAAGCTAAAATTACTGATAATGTTAAATATGATGAACTTTATGCACCTATACACTATTTAGAGTGTAATAATTTAACACCATCTTTATATGACACTTACTCTAAAGAACCTTCATACAAAACTACTCCAATAAATATAAAAAAAATTAAAGCATGAAAATATTATTTATATTAAAAAGCTGTGGTACTTTTTTAGAACCACAGCTTCTTTATTAAAGATCAGAAAATTCTACATTTATTTTTTGTTTTTGATTAAATTTATTATTTTCTATTATATTTTCATTATCATCTTCTACTTGCATAGCAGGAAGATCAATTATAAACTCACTTCCAAGATTTACCTTGCTCTCAACTCTTACTTTACCGCCATGCATTTCCACTAAAGATTTTACAATAGAAAGCCCTATCCCGCTTCCTTCCTTTTCTCTAGTTAAGGTCTTATTAACCTGTATAAATCTTTGAAATATCCTATCTTTCATATCCTTAGGAATTCCAATTCCATTATCTTTAACTCTTATCTCTACACTATCCTTATTATCATAAACATTCACTTTTATTTTACCACCTTGCGGAGTAAATTTAACAGCATTAGATAATAAATTTAACATTATTCTCTCTATCTTGTCTGGATCTACTGCCATGAACTTTTCTTCTACATCTGTATCAAATACTATATCTATTCCTTTACTTTTAACAAATTCTATCACCGACATTGTTATATCCTCTATTACACTCACAATTTCTACGTTTTTAAGTTCAATATTAAAATAACCAGCATCTATTTTAGTTATATCAATTAAATTATCAATGATTTTTGTTAGCCTATATACATTTTGATTCATTACCTTAAGATATTTTTTTAAACTTTCTTTATTACCATTCTCCATATTTAATTTAATAAGTTGCATTGAAGACGTTAATATATTAAGCGGTGTTCTCAATTCATGTGATAAATTAGAAAAAAATTCTTTTCTTACTTTATCATAGTAGAGCGTCTCTTTTAATTTTTTTTCATTAGCTTCATTTTTCTTCTTTTCCGTTAAGTCTCTAAATATAGTTAAAAAGGTCCCTTCCTCATGGGAAAAAGTAGCTGTTGCAGCTTCAACAAACTTTTCCTTTCCACTAGATGTTATAACCTTCTCTTCAATAAAGTCACAAGGAAATCCTGTAACCTTAATTTTATTAATTCTTGATTCCATTAACTTTTTATAATCATCATGCACAAGCTCCTCTATATTTTTGCCAATAATATCCTTGACCTCTTTGACCTCTAACAATTTTCTTGCCATATTATTTACAAATGTGCATTTACCATTTTCATGAATAAGTATAGAGTCCGGCATTATTTGAAGTATTTGCATATATCTTTTAGAATTTATTGATAAAATTTTACTTACAGATTCTTTTATCTCATTCTCTCTTGCAAGTCTTTTATTTACTTTCTCAAGCTGAACATTCTTATTATTAAGCTCTTCATTAACTTCTTTAATTTTAGAATATATATCTTTATACGGATTTAAAACTGATTTAATTATAATCTCTCTATGAATTATATATACAGCTAATATTTTAAAAATTATATTTACATATAGAATTACATTGTTAAAATCACCATATTCTACAAAAGCGATTGATATGGCTCTAAAAATAGAACTTATCATAAATATACAGACAACATTATCCATAATTCTCTTTTTTCTATATAAAAATAAAATAAATGACATAACAAAACAAATAACACAAACTATTTTTGTTATTTGCACAAATCTAACCATATGGATTTCTTTTAAATATGTATCAAAAAATTTATAATCATATGTTACTAAGCTTAAGAAGACAGAAACTATACCATAACATATAACGGAATATTTTGATTTTATCTTTTTTCTTAAACATGTACTTAAGTATAGAAAGGAAAAAGCATCTACACAAACTCCTAACACTATTATCTTATAAACATACTGTAAGTCTTCTTTTTTATATAATACATTAAAGCTTGCACTAAAATCGAAAATTGCCATAAACATATATGCTATACCAATTGTTAAAACTAGTATATTTTTAGTATATTTATAATTACTAATTGCATTTACAAATATATTTAATGCAAGCATAGCTATTATAACTTCTATAAAGAAATATAACAGCACATAATTTACCTTTCCTACAAAATTACAAGCAACAGTTATTACACCTATTAAAACCAAATTATTTACAACAAAATTCTCATCTCTTAATTTATTCTTTATTATACTAAACACATTAAAATTCCCCTTTTTTATAGGAAATCAGCTGCATAACATTTTAAGCTTTGTCTTAAGTGATGTTATATCCATTTTAAATAATATATTAACTTCTATGGTAAATGATTTTATAAGTTCATTATATTCCTTCATATATGGATAATCTTTAAGAGCACTGCACTGCATAACTTCAAGATGTTTATTTATTCTAACCTCATAATCAAGTAACTTATCTATTTGACAATAATAATCAAATAATTGTTGAAGTTCATCACATGTAAGCTTAGAGGATATACTACTGAAAGCCTCAATCCAATTTTTCAATATAGTAACGCTACTTATTTTTATAAAATTAAATCTCTTATTTTTGAACAATCTACTAGTTCTTTCTATGTCAGCTTTTATAATCCTAGAATAACTTCTTATATGTTCATTATCTTGCAATATTCTTACTTTATTTTTATACCATATGGAACCAAATATAGCTATAAATAGACCCATTATTATGCCTAATAGTGTAAATTCGAATCCCATTTTTCCAAAGATTTTAGCATTACTTCCATTATCACTTATTAAAAAAATGACAATTCCAATTACTAGAACAGAAAAAACTATTAAAGATACAATAAAAAATATATTTTTATATATATACTTACTAATATTATGTTTGTTATTTTTGGGACTTCTCCCTTCTTTACTAGCATTTCTCGTATATACCTCTGAAACCATAAAACCCACACCTTTCATATTAACTTATGCGGTTTCTTCATAAATGTAAATATATTACATTTATATTGTAGTATATTCTTCCCAAAAATACAACCATTTTTTTACAATTTATCTTTCTCCCAGTTTTAAATTAGGTATAGCATTTAAATCAAGCGGTGCAATATTTCCTTTTTTAAACTCAAAATATGCAGCACTTCCAATCATTGCAGCATTATCTGTACATAGTATTGGTTCTGGAAATAAAATTTCTATTCCATTTTCTTTTCCACTTTTTATCATTCTTTTTCTTAAAAAACTATTGGAAGCCACACCACCAGCAATAGCTATTCTACTAATCTTTTTTATTTTACAAGCTTTGATTGTGTTATCAACTAAAACATCAACAACATTTTTTTGAAATGATGCAGCAACATCCGCTCTATTTATTTCTTTTTCCTGCATATTCATAGTATTTAAATAATTTAGCACTGCTGATTTTACTCCACTAAATGAAAAATCTAAAGAGTTATCATGAAATTTAGCCCTAGGAAATTCAATTGCATTTTCATCTCCACTTTTCGCCATTTCTTGTATTTTAGGACCTCCTGGATATCCAAGTCCTATTGCTCTTGCAATCTTGTCAAATGCTTCTCCTGCCGCATCATCCCTTGTCTGTCCTAAAACTTCAAATTCACCATAATCCTTCATATATACTATAAAAGTATGACCCCCTGATACTACTAAACACGCAAATGGTGGTTTCAAATCTGGATATTGTATAAAATTAGCACTTATGTGTCCTTCTATGTGATTTACACCTATAAGAGGTTTATTTATTGAATATGCAAGTCCTTTTGCATATTGAAGTCCTACAAGAAGTGCTCCTACAAGTCCCGGACCATATGTAACACCTACCGCATCAATATCATTAAGTTCTATACCTGCTTCCTCTATTGCATCCTTAACAACTAATGCTATATTTTCAATATGTTTTCTTGATGCTATCTCAGGAACAACTCCTCCAAACTTTTTATGTATATCTATTTGTGATGATATAACATTTGACAGTACTTTTCTTCCATTTACAACAACTGCTGCTGCTGTTTCATCACAACTACTTTCTATTGCAAGTATTTTAATGTCTTTACTCATTTAATTCTCCTCCAACTCTTTATATTTAAGTTAAGAACCTATATTTTTTATATACTAAAAATATAAGTCTTAAAACATAACTTATTGTATTATATCCTTTATATAAAAAATATAATAAGATACCTAATTCTACGTATACTATTTTATCATATAGATATACAATTTCAAATCAATCACAAATATACTTTTTTAATCTCACTTCATTATCTTGTATCTATCTTTTGAACATATGTTTGTGTTATAATATATAGAGTATTTATCACATAAATTTAAACATTAACTTTATTTACAAAACCAAAATATAAAATAAAGGGAGTAATTATGAAAAATTCTTATGCAAAAGTAATTGTTTCTGGTTCACCTATATCTAAATCAAACTTTAAATTATCCAATATGAATGGACGGGCTATATTACCCTATAATTCTGGTAAATATTATGATAGATATGCTATTTATGAAGAAACTATAGCTTATGAAGCACGCTCACAAAACCCCAAAACTTTAATATGTGAATCAGTAATTGCGGTTTTAAAGGTATTCTATAAAAGCGAAAAAAGGCATCCTGATACAAATAATATAACAAAGAGTATATTTGATGGCATCGAAAAAAGCGGTCTTATAGTAAATGATGCTCAAGTAACCAAAATAATTATTGAAGAATATTATGATTTAAATAATCCTAGATTCGAACTTGAACTTTTTGCTGAAAGCAAGTTCAAAATCCAATATTCTATTCTCAAAAAAGAAGAAGAAGATGAACCAAAAAACTATGATCCACCTTCAAATAAGAAAAGACTTGTTAATCAAAACCAAAACACAAAAGTAAAAAAATCTTCTTCAAATGATACAATTATTTGTAGTATATGTGGTAAAAAAGTCACTAATGATAATATAATCTGGGCTAATAAAGGAACTACTGCCTTATGTAAAAATTGTCTAAAAAAATCATTTTAAATGACAAAATTCCATTTGTATATTACACACTAGTGCAGTACATTATTTTCGTGCCATTGTGTGTATATGATATAAAAACATTATAATTACATATTCTTTTGCAATTTACTTTAAAAGAAAACCTACTATATTTCTTTAACATACTTTTTTATATTAAGAACAACTTCATCTATGGTACTTTCATTCAAAACACTATAATCAGCATATTTCGTATATAAATTATATCTTTCATCATAAAGCTTGAAAATTTTGTTTTTCCCTTCTTTTAAAAGAGGTCTTCCATCGATATTAATGTCTCCTATTATTTTCTCAGGCGGCCTATTTATAAATATTATTTTTCCTGTTTTCTTTAGATTTATCATATTTTTTTCACGTACTACTGCTCCACCACCCGTAGCTATAACAACATTATCTTTTAAGCTAAGTTCTTTAAGTGCTTCTATTTCTAAATTTCTAAATACATCTTCTCCGTTTTTAAAAATGTCAGGAATTCTCATATTGTTTTTAGCTTCTATATACTCGTCAGCATCATAAAATTTCATATCCATTTCTTTTGATAGTATACTGCCAATTGTACTTTTTCCGCATCCTGGCATACCTATAAGCACTAAATTCATGATTTAATTTTCGCCTCCAATTCATCATATATTTCGTCCACTATATCTTCACCTATAGAAATATCATTCCATATTTCCTGTGATGCTACAGCTTGACTAACTAACATATAAAGACCGTTTACAGCTTTAATACCACTGTTATTTGCATATTTTAAAAATAAGGTTTCAATTGGGTTGTATATTAAATCTACAGCTGAAGAGAACTTCGAAACAACTTCTTTACTAACTGGTGATGCATCAATTTTAGGATACATACCTACAGGTGTACAATTTATAATAACATCACCATTTATATTTAAAAGCTCATGATAACTTATAATGCATTCATCATAATCCTTAGATGCTCGCTGAACATTTCTACTAACTATATATATTTTCCTAGCAAGATTATCCTTTAAATACTGTACTACAGCTTTTGCTGCTCCTCCACTACCTAAAACAACACAAACTTTATCTTTTATTTCAACCTTAAACTTTTTAAGCATTTCGCCGAATCCAATATAATCTGTATTAAATCCACTCATACCATTTTGTGAAAATCTAATAGTATTTACAGCTCCTATTTTTCTAGCTTCATCTGAAATATCATTAAGATCCTCCATAATATCTACTTTATAAGGTATAGTTACATTAAGCCCACCACAATTTATTACTTTAAACGTCTCTAATGCTCCCTTTACTTTTTTTTCTGGAAGTTCAAACAAATTATAAATTCCATTAAGTGAAGCTTTTTTCATAATAAGTTTATGTATATATGGTGAATAACTATGTCCAAGCTTTCCACCTATAAGTCCATATATTGATGTGGATAAATTATCATTTTGTTTACTATATATCTGCTTTTTCTCGAGTTTTTTACTCAATTGCATTAGATTAATGTAGAACTCTTCAAGTACTTCTGAATATCTATCATCCTTCAGGTACTTTATATTTTTTTCTATAACATTTTTTTCTCTTTTACTATCTATTATTGGTACGTTATTTTCTTTCTTGTATTCAGCTACCTTTATAACTAATTTCATTCTTTCTTCAAAAAGTTCTGTTATATTTTTATCTACCCTATCGATTTCTTTTCTTATTTCTTCAAGTTCCTTCATAAAATTACCACCTTAAATAATATCTAATATTGATAGTGCAGCTGCTGCTTCAACAACAGGCACAGCCCTTAAAACTATACAAGGATCATGTCTTCCTTTTATACTTATTTCCTCATTTTCCATAGTCCTCATATTTATAGTGTTTTGAGCTTTATAAATGGATGCTGTAGGCTTAACTGCAACTCTAAACACAAGAGGCATTCCACTAGTTATTCCACCTAAAATACCACCATTATTATTCGAATAAGTTTTAACTTCTCCGCCTTCTGTATAAAAATTATCGTTAGCTTCTGAACCCATCATATTAGTTATATTAAAGCCTTCTCCAAATTCAACTCCTTTTACTGCTGGAATAGAAAATAACATATGACTTAATACACTTTCACAAGAATCAAAGAAAGGATCTCCTTTTCCTGCTGGAATGTTCAATGCACAACACTCTATTATGCCTCCAACCGAATCTAAATTATTTTTAGCATCTAATATAGTTTCTTTCATCTCTTCCCCCTTTTTATCATCCATTACAGGGAATTCCTTTTTTGTTAATGCTATAAGCATCTCTCTATCTATATTTACCTTATCAAAATATTCTTCTTTTTTATTCTTTATACTAAGAATATGACTTCCAATAACAACATTTTTTTTCATTAAAATTTGCTTTGCAATAGCACCTGCAAATACCAATGGTGCTGTAAGTCTACCTGAAAAATGTCCTCCACCCCTATAATCATTGAAACCATTGTACTTAACAAAACCAGTATAATCCGCATGAGAAGGTCTCGCAAAATCTTTTATATTTGAATAATCCTTTGAATGTTGGTTTCCATTCCATATAAAAGCACACAGTGGAGTTCCTGTAGTTTTCCCTTCGAAGAATCCGCTTACTATTTCAAAATTGTCCTTCTCATTTCTTTGAGTTGAATACTTTGTTCTTCCCGGTGCTCTTCTTTCCATTTCACCATTTATAAAATCAAGATTAAGTTCTACTCCGGGTTCAATACCATTTATTACGATTCCAATAGCTTTTCCGTGTGATTCACCAAAAATGGATAACTTAATTTTATTCCCCCACACTCCACTCATCTATATCTCCTCCTAACTTCTTAAAATCACTCCAAAATTGTGGATACGACTTAGCTACACATTCGCTTCCTCTAATAGTAACACTGCCTTCACATTTTAAAGCTGCAACTGCAAGTGCCATAGCTATCCTATGATCATTCCAACTTTCTACTTCTCCACCTTTTAGTTTATCTTTTCCATTAATTACAAGTCCATCTTCTAACTCAATAACATCTGCTCCAAGTTTATTTAATTCTGTGGCCATAGCCTTAAGTCTATCCGATTCTTTTATTCTAAGCCTTGCTGCATTTATTATTTTGGTAGTACCTAAGCTTAAGGCTCCAATTACAGATAAAATGGGAACTAAATCAGGGCACTGTGATGCATCTATAACAATTCCATGAGTTTGAGACTTCTTTGCTGTAAAATTTCTTTCATCTAATCTTCCACCCATTTTTTTCAATATGTCAACTATGGCCTTATCACCTTGTAGTGAATCAGAGTTCAAATTCTGACAATTTATATCTCCATTTAGAATTCCTGCAGTAAGCCAAAATGCTGCCTGGGAAAAATCACCTTCTACCTTATAATTTGTACCTTTACATTTTTGATTTCCCTTTATATAAAAACTTTTATAATCATTATTTTCTATTTTTACACCAAATCTACTTAGCATATCAATTGTCATATCTACATATCCAACAGATTCCAAATCAGTAGTTATGTTAATAACTGAATCACCATCTAAAAAAGGAAGTGAAAACATGAGTCCACTTATGAATTGAGAACTTATATTTCCAGGAAGCTTGAAAATGCCAGCGCTTAACTTCCCATCTATCTCAAGAGGAAGCACTTTACCCTCTGGATGAGAGTACTTAATTTCCTTTTCATCAAAAATATTGAAATAGGAATCTAAAGGCCTGTAGGCTAATTTACCCTGACCTGTAAATACAGCATTCTTTTTTTCAATAAGTGATATTGGAATTAGAAATCTTACTGTAGAACCTGATTCACTACAATCTACAAATACTTTTTCCTTATTAGCTACTTTTTGTTTTTTTATTTTAAGTGTTGAATTATCAACTTCTATTATTAAAGCCCCCAATTTACTCATTCCACTGCATGTAGCCTTTATATCTTTAGAATAATTTACATTTTCTATAATACTCTCTTCCTCTGAAAGAGATGCACATATTATAGCTCTATGCCCCAAGCTTTTCGATGAAGGTATTTTTATATTGCCCTTTAGTTCACATGGCCTTATCTTAACACAATTCAAAATTCATGCCCCTTTCAAACTACACGTAAATACTTACAAGCTTCTTTATTATCTACTTTCTTTATAAAACAATTTCCTATTTCCTTTATAAGAATTAAATTTATAAAGCTTCCCCTGCTCTTTTTATCCAATGATGCTATTTCATAAATCTTTTCATTTTCAATTTGACTTACAACATGCGGTAATTCGTATTTCTTAATTACATTCTTTAATCTTTCACTTGTTCCTTCTTTAGTAATCCCCATTTTTTCGCTATTTTTACTTATTGCATACATTCCATATGCTACACATTCACCATGCGTAAATTTTTCATAATTAAAAAACTCTTCTACTGCATGACCTATTGTGTGTCCGAAATTCAATATCATTCTTTCGCCATTATCTTTTTCATCATTTTCAACTACTTGTTTTTTTATTGTGCAACAAGTATGTATCACGTACTCTATATTCTCCATAAGTTCATCATCATCTTTGTATTTTTCTAAGTTCTCAAATAGCACTCCATCTCTTATAGCACCATATTTTATAACTTCGCCCATTCCATCATGAAGAAATTTCTTCTCTAAGGTTTCTAAAAAAAGTGGATCTATAAATACCGCTTTAGGTTGATAAAAATTTCCCACTAAGTTTTTTCCAACTTCTAAATCAACAGCTACCTTACCACCTATACTGCTATCTATTTGTGCTAAAAGTGAAGTTGGAATTTGAATATAAGAAATTCCTCTTAAAAAAGTTGCCGCTGCAAAACCACCAAGATCACCTACAACTCCACCACCAAGGGTAACTATTAGATCACTTCTTGTAATTTTGAATTTTGCAAGTTTTAAATACACCTCATTTAGTGTGTTTATATTTTTACTCTTTTCACCTGCTTTTATAACTATTTTAAATACATTGTACCCACTTTTTTTTATGTTATCACAGATTTTATCACCATAAAATCCATTTACATTATCATCTGTTATTAACACTATTTTTTCCCCAGAATAAATGTTTGAAATTCTATCTCCAATTGAATTCATTATTCCCTTTTCAATAAAAATGCTATAGCTATTCTCTCCAAGATTCATATTTAAAGTTTTCAAATTATTTCCTCCTTTTTAGAAGCAGCTTCTTTTAAAAACTTTTTAATATCATTAATATCTTCTTTTTCTATATAATTTCGTATCTTAGTCATGTTTTTCTGAAAATCATCTATACATTTAATAATATTTTTTTTATTTCTTATAAAAAGCTGACACCATAAATCTGAATTTATAGCAGCTACTCTCGTTGTATCTCTAAAACTTCCGCCAATAAAGTATTTTATATCCTCACAATTACTTAAATTCATAAGTGAGACAGCCATTATATGCGGAAGCTGACTTGTAAATGCTATTATTTCATCATGCTTTTCAGGGGTTACTTCAACTATAGATTTAAAACCAATGCTTTTTATAAATTTTCTCATAAAATCTGTAGTTTCTTTCTTATTTTTTGCTGTAGGTGTTAATATATAATTTGCATCTTCAAATATCTCTTTAGATGCATTTAGAAATCCGCTTACTTCTTTACCTGCCATAGGGTGGCCTCCTATAAATTCAGCCTTATCTCCCAAAATACTCTGTATATATTTTATGTTATGTTCCTTTATTCCAAGAGTATCTGTTATAATTGCACCTTTTTTAAAATTATTCAAATTACTTCTAATAAAGTTTAAAAGTGCTTCTGGATATATGGCAATTACCACAACATCAGATTTTTCAAGTGGAATCTGTGCATTTTCTATACTATATCCATCATCAATTATATTCATTTCAGCTGCCTTTTTAAGAGTATTCTTATCTACATCTATTCCCCATATGTGTCCCTTATTTTTTTCTTTAAAGGCCTTAGCATAAGATCCTCCTATAAGTCCAAGCCCTACAATAGTTAAATTAATATTAAAATCTCCATCCTCCATTTAAACTTACCCCCAGCTAAAATATTTTCTATACTTCTTTTCCTTCTATTTCTGCAATTGCTCTAACCTTTTTCATAACTTCATCGAACTTGTCTGGTTTTATTGATTGTTGTCCATCACTTTTAGCATTTGCTGGATCATTGTGAACTTCTATCATAAGTCCATCTGCTCCAACTGCCACAGCTGCTTTAGCTAAAGGTTCAACCATCCACCACATTCCTGCAGCATGACTAGGATCAATAATTATCGGTAGATGACTTAATTTTTTTATTGCTGGTACGACACTTAAATCCAGTGTATTTCTAGTGTAAGTTTCAAATGTTCTTATTCCTCTTTCACATAAGACAACATTTTCATTTCCCTCTGACATTATGTACTCAGCCGCCATAAGAAACTCTTCAATTGTTGCACTTAAACCTCTTTTTAAAAGTATTGTCTTTTTTGTTTTTCCAAGTTCCTTAAGAAGAGTGAAGTTTTGCATATTTCTTGCTCCTACTTGTATAACATCAACATCTTCTACAAATCTATCAATAAAATCTGTACTCATGATTTCTGTTACTATAGGAAGTCCTGTCTCTTTTTTTGCAATTTTAAGAAGTTCTAAACCTTCTAGTTCTAAACCTTGAAAACTGTAAGGTGAAGTTCTTGGCTTAAAAGCTCCGCCTCTTAAGAAATTTGCACCACTTTGTTTTACTCTAGTAGCAATTTCAATTATCTGTTCTTCACTTTCTACAGAACAAGGTCCTGCTATAACTGCAAGTCTTTTCCCGCCTATTTTATTTCCTTCTATATCCACAATAGTGTCCTGTGGATGAAAATGCCTTCCAGCCTTTTTGTATGGTTCTTGAACTCTCACAACTTTATCAACATTTTCATTTGCCTGAATTCTCTCAAAATTCACTCTACTTGTATCCCCCACTACACCAACAACAATATAGTCCTTACCTTGTGATACTGTTGTTTGACAACCTTCGCTTTCTACCTCTTTTTTGATTTTTTCGATTACTGACTTTTCAGTATTTTGTTTAAAAATTATAACCATTTTATAATAGCCCCTTTCAATTTTTGGTTTTTTTATAAAAAAAATAAGGCTCATATGAGCCTTATTATTTAAACAATCGTTGATATTCTTATCTATCTCGGTGCCCTAAACCTGTGCACCTCTCAAATTGTAAAACTCATTAGAAGGAAAATTTATTATTTTTTTGTATACAAAAAAGCTAACGCTACTAAAGTAATAATAGCCTAAGCTGAACCAATAATAATTTTTAGTTGTATTTCCCTTTCTAATATTATCCATCTTTACACACTCCATAAATTTAATTTGATGTTGTAATTATATATCACTTGTAAAGCATGTGTCAATAGTAATTTTATTTATCTTGTATTTATTCTTTGTAAATATGATATTATTATATATGAAATACTTAAGAATAAGGAGATATGCTCTATGTTGTTTCAAAAAAAGCTATTTTTTTCAAACTCAAATAATCACAAAAAAAACATAATTATGTTTATAATTTTGCTACTGTTATTAATTATTGGTATATACTTTGTAAATTCAAATGAAGACACATATAAAAAAAGCATCGCTAAAATAATATATGTAACTAATAAAAATTCAAAAACGGAGACCTCAACTGGTAAATATGAACCTATAAAAAATCAATATATAACTGCAATTATTTTAAACGGAAAATATTCCGGAAAAAAAATAAATTTACAAAATGCAGTTTCATATTCTGAGGTAAATGACATAAATCTAAGAGTAAATGATGAAGTATTTATATCTTATTCCGAGAATACTCAAAACAAACCCACTTCTTTTAAAATACTTGAGTTAAAGCGTGATAAATACATATTCTACATAGCTTTTATTTTCATATTACTTATGATCATTATATCCGGAAAAATAGGCATACGCTCTTTAGGTAGTGTATTAATCAACATAGTAATTTTCTATGCAATAATTGAACTTTTCTTACATAATTTTAGTCTTGTATTTATATTTTTATTTTCACTACTAATTTTTACTTTTTCGTCTTTATTTATGGTATCGGGTATAAATAAAAAATCAATTTCAGCAATAGTTTCTACCATAATTGGAACTACTATAACTATTTTAATAGCCTTAATATCAATAAAGTTAAATAATTCAAATGGCGTTCGTTTTGAAGAAATGGAATTTTTAACTCATCCACCCGAAAAAATGTTCTATATAGAGCTTCTAATCGGTACTCTAGGAGCTGTTATGGATATAGCTATTTCAATTTCATCCTCCATAAATGAACTATATACTAAAAATCCAAATATAGAAAAAAAATCTCTTATAAAATCAGGATTAGAAATAGGAAAAGATATTATGGGAACTATGTCAAACACAATGTTATTTGCCTACATTAGTGGAAGTATTCCTTTCATAATACTACTTCTTAGGAATCAAACACCACTTTATAACATAATAAATGAAAATTTATCTCTTGAGATAATAAGAGCTCTCACAGGTAGCATAGGAATTGTACTTAGTATACCAATTTCCATATTCATATCTATAGTACTATTAAACAACAAAAAGATAGGAGAGTTTATAAAATCATGAATGTTCCATTTTTATTACTAATTATTCTTTTTATTTTGATGCTTTTAGTTGGTGGAAAAAGAGGTTTAAAATCGTTTTTCACTCTTATTTTGAACTTTTTAATTATGATAATTCTTTTAATTTTAATAGGTGCAAAATTTGATCCTTTAAATGTAACTATAATTGGTTGCATAATCATAACACTTACTACTTTGTTTTTTATTAATAGTATTAATTTAAAGACCGTATCTTCCCTAATCTCCGTTATTATAGTAGTTATTGGCACTTTAATTTTAACTTACTATTTAAGTAACAGATCCCAAATTCAAGGCTTTGGAAAAGAGCAAGCTGAGTCCTTAGGTTATCTTTCTACATATGTTCAGTTGAACTTTTCTAAAATAGTATCTTGTCAAATACTATTAGGTCTCCTTGGCGCTATAATAGATGTGTCTATATCAATATCTTCATCATTACAGGAACTATATTCAAACAATCCTTCACATACTAAAAATGAATTATTTAAATCTGGCATTAATATCGGTAAAGATATACTTGGAACTATGACCAACACACTCCTTTTCGCTTATATAGGTGGATTTATGACTCTATCTATATATTTCGGTGAAATTCATTATTCTTTTTACGACATAATCAACACCAAAGTATTTTGCTCAGAAGTATTTCAAAGTTTTTGCAGCGGTATAGGAATAATCCTGATAATACCTGTAACCTCTTTTATAGCTTCCAGACTTTTATTTCATAAAAAAGCTAATATATAAAAAAATCCTATTCATGAGTTAAATTCATGAATAGGATTTTTTCTATTTTTTCACACCATAATATTGTCCTTGTATAATATCATCACTTACATTAAATGAGCCCGAAAGATGTTTTTTATCCTCCAAAGATGGATTACCTAAAATTTTTCCGTTAGTTAAAAGATCATAATCCTTTTTAGTATTTAGAAGATTTCTCCCCATAACAGTATCCATATAATACTTCTTATCAACTCCCATAGTATATAGAATTGTAGGCATTAAATCTATTTGTCCTCCTGTTACAGTCTTTTCTTCTCCCTGCATCTTACCGTCTCCATCATATATTATAAGAGGTATTTTCATTTCATCATTTATCATCCAATTCTTAACTCCCGACATTTTAGGAATTTCACTTTGAAAATACTTATGTATACCTGTATGATCTCCATAAATTACAACTACGGTATTTTGAAGTACTCCTGCCTTCTTTAAATTATCTAAAAAGATACCAATTTGCTTATCGGTGTAGTGAATACACTGCATATATCCACCCATTTCTGTACTATCAAAAGCATTATCAAGTTTAAGCTCTCTATACTTAGTTGGCAAAACAAATGGTGTATGGTTAGTGAGGGTAACAACAAAATCATAAAAAGGTTTCTTCTCACTTACTATCATAGGTTCAAGTTGCTTTAAATAGGCACCATCGGATATGCCTAAATTTATTTTTTCATATTCATTAAAATGTGAGGAATCTATAGTTTTATCAAAGCCCCCCATTGCACTTAATGCTGGCATCCAATTCCAATACATTGCTTTATCAGGATGTATTGCCATAGAGTAATACCCGTATTTACCCATCACATCAGGAAGAGAGTTATACTTATTATCTGGAAATCTAAAAAATGTACTACCTCTTCTAACAGGATACAATGAGGTATTGGTCATTAAATCAGCATCAGAGCTAACTCCTAAGTTTACATTTTCGTGATAATTTGAAAAATATATGCTATTATTAAGCAACTTATTTAAATTAGGAGTAACTTCTTGTCCATTTATTTTCTGATTTATTACAAAGTTTTCAAGAGATTCTACCTGTATTACCAACAAATTTTTTCCCTTAAACATACCTTTATACTTATTATCCGGTAAATTTTCTTTATTATTTTTATACCAACTAGATATTTTAGCCTTTTCTCCCTTACTTAGCGCAAGTGGCTTTAAATCACTAAAAAAATCCATACTATCATATACATGATATCCTATAGGAGATATTCTTTTCATTGTATATATTGGATTCCATCTAGAACCTACCCAATAACTATATGTATAATTGTGAAATATTTTTATTGAAGTTGGAATATACAATATAGCAACTATCATAAAAATACCAAAAAGCTTTACATTTCTTTTGCAACTCTTATATGTATTTTTGGAAAATATGTACACCACCGTAATAACTATCAAATCAATTATAAACATTACATCTTCTTTGTGAACCATGGCAAATATACTGTCTTGAAGGTTGTCCAAATTTGTTGTTTCTTTAAGTAAATGCAGTGATAAAAATGAATTAAAACCTCTATAATACCAAAGATCACCCAAAAGAATTATAGACATAATTAAATTTAAAACTATTAAGGATGCACCTCTTGACCTATTCTTAAATAAAAATGCTATAGACAAATACCCAAGCGTAAATATAATAAAAATAGCATAGGAAGCTATATTGAAAAAACCATTGAATGCCTCTATAGCGCCCGCATTAGTTATAGTTATAAAACCAATAAATATAGAAAACTTTGCAATCAAAATAACAAAAGTTACTATAAAAAACACATCGAATTTCGTACTTTTAATCTTATTTAAAAATTTATCCATATGTTTATCCTTCCTACATAAATTATTACATACTAAATGCAGCTACTTAAAGCTGCATTTAAAAAATCTAATATTTATTCTCAATATAGCATAGCATATTTTTTTACTAATATGAATATGTTTTATTAAAAATAACATTATATATTTAAAAATTTAAAGTTAAGCACATCAAATACTCCTCTATCTGTGATTCTTATTTCAGGAAGAACTGGTAGTGCTAAAAACGCAAGTGTCATAAATGGCTCAACGTCTTTGTTTACACCTAATATTTCATGACATACAGCTATCATTTTCCCAACCTTTTCCGCTACATATTCCATTGATTTACTTGACATTAATCCCGCTATTTCAAGTTCAAGTGTATCTATTATTTTTCCATCAAGGCTTACTGTTATTCCTCCACCAACTCTTTCTAATTCATTCACAGCCTTCATCATATCTTCATCGTTACTTCCTAGTACTATTATATTATGTGAATCATGGGCCACCGTTGATGCTATAGCTCCCATTTTTAATCCAAAGTTCTCTACAAGTCCTAAACCTATCCTTCCAGATTTCTTATGTCTTTCTATTACTGCAATTTTATTTATTCCTTCATTAAGCTCGCATTTAAATTCGCCATTATCTGTATTTATTTTTCTTTCTATATTTTTAGTTCCTATACTGTTACTACTTACAGAAATGATATTTGAAAATTCCTTATTTAATTTTAATCTAAAATCATCCATGGTTACTTTCTTTATATTTACTGTATTAATAACTTTACTTATATCTATTTTTTTCCCAATCTCCATCAAAATTTGGTTATTATTAAATACGATTTTCCCATCTTTTATTACCATATCTACTTTAACATTTTTCAAATCTTCTAAAATAACTAAATCAGCTTTATATGAAGGTGCAATTGCCCCAACTCTATCAAGTTTATAACATTCAGCCGCATTAAGTGTAGCCATTCTAATAGCAGCTATTGCATCAATTCCGTTATCTATGGCCCTTCTAACACAATTATCCATATGTCCAACTTTTAAAATATCATCTGGATGCCTATCATCCGCACAAAACATTATTCTTCTCTCATTTTTAGAATTAACTCCTTTTATAAGAGTCTCTAAATTTTTAGCCGCAGAGCCTTCTCTAATTGCTATATACATTCCATTTCTTATTTTCTCATTCATTTCTTCTAAATCACTACATTCATGATCAGTTTTTATCCCTGATATACTATAGGCATTTAATTCATTTCCTTTAATTGTAGGAGCATGCCCATCCACTATTTTATTATAGTTTTGAGCAAGACATAATTTATCCATTACTTCCTTATCTCTATTAATTACTCCTGGATAATTCATCATTTCACCAAGTCCAAGTACCCTTTTATCTTCTATTAATTCTTTAAAATCTTCAGCTCTAAGAATTGCTCCCGAAGTCTCAAAATTTGTGGCAGGAACACAAGATGAAAGCATAAAAAATACATTTAAAGGTATGTCCTCTGTTTCCTCCATCATATATTTTATACCGTTTATTCCACATACATTTGCTATTTCATGTGGATCAACAATTGTTGTAGTAGTTCCTCTTGATATAACAGCTCTTGCAAACTCTTTAGGAGAAACCATTGATGATTCTATATGTACATGTGAATCTATAAAACCTGGAGCTACATATTTGCCCTTCAAATCAATTTCAGTTTTACCTATGTAATTTCCCATCCCTATTATAATATCACCATCTACAGCTAAATCCCCGTGTACTACCTCATTTGAAAATACATTCACTACATTACAATTTTTAAGTACCAACGCAACTTCCTTTATTCCCACTGCTTTTTCTATTTTTTCATTAATAAAATACATATAAATCACCTTTAACAATTTATTTTTATATATAAGGATATTATAATTTGTATTTTTTTTCAATGGAAATTACTAACTTTGCACATAAAAAAATTGGGTATTACAATAATTGCAACACCAACATATTTATTTTAATTTTATTTCAATTCACCATTAGTTCCTATAATAACCTCTTTATACGGTACTATAACCTGAGCTTCAAGCATTGCATTTTTAACCGCTGAAACTATTCCACCGCAACAAGGTACTTCCATTCTAACAACTGTTATACTTTTAATATCGTTTTTCTCTATAATTTCTTTTAACTTATCTTTGTAATACATAACATCATCAAGTTTAGGACATCCAATTACTGTTATATGATTTTTTATAAATTCATTATGAAAATCTCCATAAGCATATGCTGTACAATCTGCTGCCACTAAAAGATCAGCATTCTTTAAGTATGGCGCCTGCGTATTTATAAGATTCAACTGTACAGGCCACTGCATCAATTCAGATGAAACCTTTACCTTTTCCTTAACCTTAATTTCTACTTTTTTAGGTGCTCTTTCTATTTTTTTTGCCATAGAACCTGGACATCCACATGGTATTTTATCTTTTATTTCTTTTTCAGCAATTCTTCTTTGAACAGCTTCTTCATCATATTCCTTACTTTCTCTTTCTATTATAGTTATAGCATCTACTGGACAGTGTGGAAGACAATCTCCTAAGCCATCACAATATTCGTCTGATACAAGTTCAGCTTTACCATTCACTATCTCTATTGCATTTTCATGGCAAGCTTCACTACAAAGTCCACATCCATTGCATTTTTCTTTATCTATATTTACTATTTTTCTTTTCATTCTTATCCTCCCAATAATATAAAGTTCCGTTAACAAAAATAACTTGTCTTTATGTATAAATTATATTAAAATTATATCAAAATATCAGTAACATATGTTACAAACTAAAAATTATATGGAGATAATTATGGAAAAAAAATTTTTAAATATATTACAACACTGCATCTTATTTTCAAAAATAGATAGTTTAAAAATCGATAATTTATTTTCTTCTATAAATTATTCAATCAAAGAATATGATAAGGATGAAACTATTGCAATTGAAGGAGATCTATGCAATAAAATAGGAATTGTATTAAATGGCGCTGTTGAAATACAAAAAATTTACGAATCTGGTAAAAGCTTAACTATAGCAACTCTTATGGAAGGGAAAATTTTTGGTGAAGCAATAATATTTTCTACTAAAACCACCTATCCTTCTACTATAATGGCTTGTACAAAAGCAATTATTCTCTTCATTCCAAAAGATTCCATAATGCACTTGTGCAGTACAAACTCTCTTTTTCTTAATGGCTTTATGTCACTTTTATCTAATAAAATACTCATGTTAAATAAGAGATTAAAAAATATGTCCTACCATACTATAAGAGAAAAACTATCAAATTATATACTTGAAGAACATGAAGCTCAAAAGAATTTAACCTTTAAAATGAACAAATCAAAAAAACAATTGTCTGAAATGCTTGGTATTCCAAGACCTTCTCTATCTAGAGAATTTATAAAATTACGCGAAGAAGGCATTATAGATTTTGATAGAAATTCAATAACAATATTAGACATTACGGCTTTGAAAAGTATTTTAGAAAATGCAGAATAATTTATAAAAAAACTGGGACTTATAAAAGATTCATTTTATAAGTCCCAATTCTTATTATATAACATAATTGTATATCATAATAAAATGGAACAAGCTACCTGCCATTACAAACAAATGAAATATTTCATGAAATCCAAAATATTTTGCATTTCTTACTGGCCACTTTAAACCATATATTATTCCTCCCATACTGTAGACAATTCCTCCTAATACCATAAATACTATACCCGGTACAGCCATAATCTTACTTATAGGAGCAAATGCAAATACAACAATCCATCCCATAGCTATATAAAACAATGTATAAAGCCATCTAGGCGCATTAAACCAAACAAGCTTTAATACTATACCTAAAATAGCTACACCCCATATTAAGTACAATATTGTATTCCCAAGTTTTCCTCTTAATGTTATTAAGCATATAGGAGTATATGTTCCTGCAATAAGAACAAATATCATCATATGATCTACTTTTCTTAAAAACATATTTACCTTTTTAGATACATTTACTAAATGGTACACTGCACTGGCTGAATATAAAAAAATCAGACTTATTCCAAAGATTATAGATGCAACAATACTAACTGTGTTGCTTATAATTAAAGAATGACGAAGCATAAACAATAGTGCAACTATAGATAAAATAGCTCCTAACAAATGTGTTATTCCGCTTACTGGATCTTTTAATTTAGAAAACATAACAATCACCTTCTAATAAAAAATTACAACATAGTTTTCAAAACTACGTATCATTATACTTATATAATACGATATATGTTTTTATATTGCAATATAAATTTAAAAACTATATATTTTATATTTTCCCCTTATTCTTATAATAAATTCATATTGTTACATAAAAAACATTGCTATATAATATAAAAAGGTGATGATATGAACAATGAAATTTTAGAATTAGCTAAACAAGTACTTAATTATAGCGCGATACAAAATCATGAAATTCCTGATATAGACTTATACATGGATCAGGTTACATCTTTTATGGATAATAAATTAAAAGCATTTAAAAGAACTGAAGGGGATATTGTTTTAACAAAAACTATGATAAATAATTACACAAAAAATAAATTATTAACTCCCCCTGTCAAAAAGAAATACAGTAAAGACAACTTAATAATGTTAATATTTATCTATCATTTAAAACAAACTCTTTCAATCGGTGATATAGGCGATCTTTTATCCTTCATGTTAAATACAGATGATAATATGGACATTGAGAAGTTATATGATAAGTTTTTACGTCTACAAAAATCTTCTTCTGATTCATTTATTAAAGATTTAAAAGAGAAGTTAAATTTTATAGATGAACCTAAAAACAACACTGAAAATGAAAAGCTCTTTTTACTTGCTATAGATTTAATTTTAAGTGCCAATATGCAAAAAAGAATGGCTGAAAAATTAATTGACTCTTATTTCAAAAATATTGACCATAAAAAAAAATAACTATGATGCATAAGTGCACCATAGTTATTTTTTACTCCTGTGTATTTGAAGTTATATCTGCTCCAAACCATTTTTCTGATATCTTTTTTAATGTTCCATCTTTTCTCATAGCTTTTAAGGTCTTATTTATTTTATCTATCTTTTGCTTATTTGAATCATTTTTAAGGAAAGGATACGCATTTTCCATCTTTTCAACAGGTTTTCCTGCAAGTACAAGATCATATTTAGAGTTTTTAATAGTATCCATTATAGCTAGTTTATCTTCTATAAGAGCATCAGCTCTTCCTATATTAACCTCTGAAAATATTGAATTATAATCGCTGTATTGCTTTATATTAACCTTGCCGCCCTTTGCATTATACTTTTCTATAGCTTTATAGAAATTCATTCCAGATTCAACTGCAACATTTTTTCCATTTAAATCTTTTAATGATTGTACTGAATTATTTCCTTTCTTAACTGCAAGCTGAACTCCTGAATAAACATATGTATCTGAAAAATAATATTTTCCTTTTCTCTCATCTGTTACTGTAACTTGGTGTGCTACTGTATCTATCTTACCTGAATCAAGCATTCCTATTAGTCCATTCCAGTTTGCTATTACATACTTAACCTTCCAATTGTTTCTCTTGGCTATCTCATTAAAAATATCAATTTCAAGACCTTTAACCTTATCCTGACTTTCACCCTGATCTATAAATGCAAATGGTCTATAATCAGTAGATGTACCTACCTTTATAACATTTTTATCACTACTGTCATTACTATTTGAAGTAGCACTTTGTGTGCATCCTGTAAATAGTCCTAAAGTCATTAATGCTGCCATAGATAATGTAATTATTCTCTTCTTCATTTTTTATTTCCCCCTAGTGTAATTTTTTTATAAATTGATTTACTCTTTTATTATCAGATTTTTCGAATACCTCTTCTGGAGTTCCACATTGGATTATATTGCCTCCATCAAGAAAAACTACTTTATCTGCTATTTCTCTTGCGAAATTCATTTCATGTGTTACTATTATCATTGTCATGTGTCTACTAGCAATATTCTTTATTACATCTAAAACCTCAGAAACCCATTCTGGATCTAGCGCTGAAGTAGGTTCATCAAATAAAATGACTTCAGGCTTTAATACCATAGCTCTTGCTATACCTATTCTTTGCTGTTGTCCACCTGAAAGCCTTGATGGATAACTATCTGCTTTATCCAAAAGTCCTACCTGTTTAAGTGCCTCCAAGCTTATCTTTTCAGCCTCAGCTTTAGGCATTTTTTTTACAATTTTAAGAGCTTCCATAACATTTTGAACCGCTGTTTTATTTTTAAATAAATTATAATTCTGAAATACCATAGAGCTCTTTTTTCTTAAATTATATACTTGATCTTTACTTATATTTTCAAAATTAACCTTAAACTCTCCAATACTCAAAGTTCCACTATCAGGAGTCTCAAGATAATTCAAACATCTAAGAAGTGTTGATTTACCAGTTCCGGAAGGTCCGATAACAGCTACTATTTCTCCATCTTTAATGTCTAAACTTATTCCTTTTATAACTTCATTTTCTCCATATTTTTTATGAAGATTTTCAATTTTAATCATACGTTCACCCCTAATATGCTCTTGATATTCTTTTCTCAATGATTCTTTGGATAAAGTTAAATATTTCAACTGTAACCCAATATATTATTGCTAAAGAAAGATAGCTTTCCATTAGCTTAAAACTTGAAGCTGCATTAGCTTGGGCTCTAGCTAAAATTTCTGTTAATCCTAGTACAAAAGCTAAGGATGAGCTTTTTAGTAAATCCACAAATTGATTTCCAATTCCAGGTACTGCAACCTTAAGTGCTTGAGGATAAATTATTCTAATAAATGCCTGAAATTTAGTCATACCAACTGATAATGCTGCTTCCATTTGGCCCTTTTCAACAGAATCTATAGCTCCTCTTATTATTTCAGCCATATATGCAGAACCACATAAACTAAGCCCAAAAATCATAGCTTCAAGTGGTGTGACGCTTTTTAATGGTTTTATTAACTGAGGAAGTCCATAATAAAAAACAAATAACTGAACTAAAAGTGGTGTACCCCTAAAAAACGAAATATAAACTCCTATAACCTGTGATATTCCCTTTATTTTTAACATTTTTATGGGTGCAAGAATAGTTGCTATAACCAGTCCTATTATTGTTGAAACCACAGCCATAAATAAAGTGTAATGAATATACTTTAATAAGTCCGGAAATGAATTCAAAAAATATTTAATGTCAAAATTCATCTTGTATTCCCCCTAATTTCATATTTATTTAGTAGGTTTTAATTAATTACCTACCAAACTTATATGTTTAATACAATAAACATTGTAACCTTATATTCATTAAATGTCAATAAGTATCATGCTTAAAATACTTAACATTGCTGCTTTAAAATATTCCTACCCAAGAGGTTCGACCCTAGAATCTTTTAATGACTCAATGTTTTAGTATTTTTGCTTTATACACGTCATGCTTAAAATACTTAACATTGCGGCTTTAATATATTCCTACCCAAGACGTTCGACCCTGGAATCTTTTAATGACTCAATGTTTTAGTATTTTTGCTTTATACACGTATCATGCTTAAAATACTTAACATTGCGGCTTTAATATATTCCTACCCAAGACGTTCGACCCTGGAATCTTTTAATGACTCAATGTTTTAGTATTTTTGCTTTATACACGTATCATGCTTAAAATACTTAACATTGCGGCTTTAATATATTCCTACCCAAGACGTTCGACCCTGGAATCTTTTAATGACTCAATGTTTTAGTATTTTTGCTTTATACACGTATCATGCTTAAAATACTTAACATTGCGGCTTTAATATATTCCTACCCAAGACGTTCGACCCTGGAATCTTTTAATGACTCAATGTTTTAGTATTTTTGCTTTATACACGTATCATGCTTAAAATACTTAACATTGCGGCTTTAATATATTCCTACTCAAGAGGTTCGACCCTAGAATCTTTTAATGGCTCAATGTTTTAGTATTTTTGCTTTATACACGTATCATGCTTAAAATACTTAACATTGCGGCTTTAATATATTCCTACTCAAGAGGTTCGACCCTAGAATCTTTTAATGGCTCAATGTTTTAGTATTTTTGCTTTATACACGTATCATGCTTAAAATACTTAACATTGCGGCTTTAATATATTCCTAGTTAAAAAGTAGGAATATATTAAAAGCTTCCTAAAACAAAACTCAACTTGTCTACTGTGTACAAGTTGAGTTTTATTCTAGAAAGCTTATGTATTCATATATTCCTATTTATACATATATTCTCTAGTCCATGATATCTCATCGTTTATATCTTTTGTGAATACAAATTGATGTATATCTATATTTCCACTATTAAAAGATGCCGCACATGCATTAAGATACATTCTCCACATTCTTATGAAAGGCTCATCTTTTATTTTCTTTACTTCGTCCATAGCATTTTCAAAGTTTACTGCCCAATGCTCTAAAGTTCTTCCGTAATGTCTTCTAAGACTTTCAGCATCTACTAGATAAAAATCTTGTTCTGCAATGTTATCTACTAATTCTCTAACCGCAGGAACATATCCACCTGGGAATATATAATTATTTATCCAAGTGTTTGTACCACCTTTTTTAACTCCTGTTATACAGTGAAGAAGTGAAATTCCACCTTTATTGAGAAGCTTATTAACAGTTTCAAAATACTCAGGAATATTTTCTTTGCCTACATGCTCTATCATTCCAACACTTACTACTCTATCAAAGGTTCTATTTTTTATTTCTCTATAATCCTCAAGTATTACATCAACTCTTCCTTCTAGACCTTCATTTTTAATTCTTTCTTTAACAACCTTAAATTGCTCTTCACTTAATGTAACACCAAGTGCTTTAACTCCATATTCTTTTGCAGCTGTTGTTATAAGTTCTCCCCAACCACATCCTATATCAAGTAAAGTAATATCTTTCTTTAATGATAATTTCTTTAATATATGTTCTACTTTATTTTTTTGTGCTTGTTCTAAAGTATCATCAGGTGATTTAAAATATCCACAAGAATATGTCATTGTTTTATCAAGCCATAACTTATAAAAATCATTACCTATATCATAGTGAAATTTTATATCCTTCTTACTTTTTTTAATTGAATTAGGGATTATTTTAATTAATTTAGCGTATTTCTCGCCATTTCTCATAAAACTTTCTTTATTGTTATATAGGGATTGTATAACATCTTCGATACTACCTTCAATATCAAATTTTCCTTCCATGTATCCTTCACCAAATGCCATAGATGGGTCTCTTATTATATCTGCTTTTGATATTGGTTCATTAAAAATTATTTTAAATTTGCTATCACCTTGTCCATATTTTTCTGTTTCACCATCCCAGAACTTAATTTCACATGCATCGGAAAAAAGTCCTTTAAATAAGGTTTTGTAAAATATTTTATTAGTATCCATTACTTACCTCCCGGTATTAAAATTTACTTTGCTCATTTATTTTATTTAATAGTATTGCCATATTATTGAGTGTTTGAATGAGTAAATCTAAATCCCCTTTACTTAAATGCCCCAATTTCTCACCAAAAGAATTATTTAAATCCTGTCTGCATCTATTTACTGTGTTTTCTCCTTTATCTGTAAGCGATATATATATTATTCTTCTATCTTTATCATCATTCAACCTATATGCCAAATCACTTTTCACTAAACAATCAACCCATGATGTAACATTAGGTTTATGAGCACAAAGAACTTTACCCAAATCAGTAATTGTAATTTTTTTATGATTTTCTAATGCAAATAAAACTTTTATACTAGAATTTGATAACTTATATTCAGAAAAAGCATTTTCTACTAATCCTAACATTGTCTTTGCAAATACTGGCATTACAGAAAACACGTCATTTATAATGTCATCAATTTGTTTATCGCTCATTGTAAATACTCCTAATTTGATTATATTTTATAACTATTATATATAATAACAATTTTTTTGTCAATTTTCGTACTATCTGTATTATTAGATTTAACTAATTTATTCCATATAAAAAATAAGACTTACGAGAAACTTTAATCTCATAAACCTTATACTATATTCTATAAAATATATAAATATTACTTTTATTTTTTTGTTGTTGATAAAATTATGGTAGTTAATATTATAAAAATACTACCTACCCACTCTAAAATACTAAAATGAATACCCAAAAATACCAAAGATAAAATTGCTGCTGACAACGGTTCAAACGCTCCTAGTATACTTGCCTCTGTAGGTTTTATAATCTTTATACTCTCCATATAAAGCCAAAATGGAATGAGTGTACCTATGATTATCACAATAACCACAGATGAAACAGACATCAGGCTTACTTTTCCCGAAAAATTAAAAGGATTATGTACAAATGACATTAGAATACCACCTATAATCATTCCCCAACCTGCAACTAAATTTGATCCCCATTTAGCTAATATTCTTCTTGGCTGAAGAGTATTAAACGCTGCTGCAACTGCTGAAATAATCCCCCAAAAAAGCGTCATTTTAGAAATATTTATAGCTTTTATATCACCTTTTGTAATTATAAAAAACGTACCAATTAGAGCAAGAATAATAGCTAAAATTTCATATATACTTGGCCACTTTTTTAAGTGTAGTATTAAATATAAAGTAATTATAACGGGTGATAAATATTGTAATATTGTTGCTGTCGCTGCATTACTGTATTTAATAGTAACAAAATATGTATATTGAACCGCAAGCATTCCTCCAAAACCAAAAATAATAAAACTAAAAGCATCATGTTTATTTTTAAATACTCTAAATATATTTTTTTTAGTTTTAACCTGTGTAATTGCTAATAAAAAACCTCCAGCTATTAATAACCTAACTACTACAAGCCACTCAGGACTAAATCCTCCCTCTTGAAATAAAAACTGTGCAGCTATACCTGATACTCCCCATAAAGTTGAAGCTGATATAGCAAATATAAATCCTTTCTTTCTTAAATAATTATCTTTTAAATTTTCTTCCTTTGTCATATAAATTTTACACACCTTTTTATAAATTCATAAACTACATAAAATTATGTATGCATTATAGTAAATTAAACTGCATACATAATTGATTTCCTACACTATATATCCTATCACAGCTATAATTTCTATTCAACAATGTTATATTATACTTACTTTGGACCTTCAATAGCTGCTGAATTACTATGACCAAGCTCATTAACTGCATTTTTTATTGCTGCATCTATTAGCTGTTTTTTACTATCATCTACATCTATATTAAGCTCTTTAAGAACATTTAAAACAACACTTTTTGCAACCGCTTCTCTATCACACTTATCTATTTCTCCTGCATGATATAGCTGTTCTGCATCTCCAACAGCTATTTCTGCCCATTTTTCAACTATTTGTAAAATATTCACCACGTTATTATTGGGCATCAAAGTTTTTACAATATTTAAAATATCCCCCGAAGAATCGACTACTTTTTTAGTTTGATCTAGTAAATCCTGCACTTTTATTCCTTTTCTTTTTAGTACAGGAAATATTATAAGCATTACTATAATTACACCTACTAATGCTCCTACAATACCCGACCATGTTACCAATTCAATATTCTCCATAAGAATCCCCCCCTCAAAACATAATATTCTTTCAAAATAAAAAAAGTGCAATTTTTAATTTGCACTTTTGGGGAAAAATAATTATATAATGAACTCTATTAAATTTTTTTCTAGTTTTTTTATTCTGGCAAGAGAATAAACATCATATCCCTTTTCTTCAAGGGACTTTCTCCCCTTTTGGAAGGACTTTTCAATTACAATACCTATTCCTGAAACTTTAGCACCTGCACCTTCTACTAAACGAACAGCTCCTAAAGATGCTTCTCCATTTGCCAAAAAATCATCAATAATAAGTATTTTATCCTCTTCACATATGTATTTTTTTAAAAGCGTAAGTTCATAATCTGCTCCTTTGGTAAATGAGTGTACTGTAGTTTGATATACATCTTCACTCATGGTATTTGGCTTTTGCTTTTTTAGAATAACCATAGGTATGTCCATTTGCATTGCTGTCATTACGGCTGGTGCAATACCCGAACTCTCAATTGTAAATATTTTCGTTATTCCTCTGCCCGAAAAATACTCTCTAAAATACGTACCAATCTCATACATAAGCTTCGGATCAACCTTATGATTTAAAAACGAATCAACCTTTAGCACATTTTCATTAATTGCTCTGCCTTCTTCTAATATTCTTTCACGTAATTTCTTCATAATACTACACTCCTTCTATTTTTCCTTTAATATTAAGTTCAATATAAGTGCTGCTATCGTTCCCGTTGAAATTCCTGAAGAAAAAATCATCTTTAAACTTTCAGGTAAACCTGATAATATTTCTGGTCTAAATGTAACTCCAAGTCCGAGTCCTATTGAAGTAGCTATTATAAGTATATTTCTATTATTTAAATTCACATGACTTAATGTTTGTATACCAGCTGCTGCAACAGTTCCAAACATTACTATTCCAACACCACCAAGTACTGGTTGTGGCATAACATTAATAACCCCAGAAAACTTAGGAACTAAACCTAAAATTATTAAAATTATTCCTGCTACTAGTGTAACATATCTACTTGCAACCTTAGTAAGTGGAATCAAACCTACATTTTGACTAAAAGAAGTATTTGGCATAGCTCCAAACATTCCGGCTAAAATACTTCCGATACCATCAGAAAGTACACCTTTTGAAATTCTTGTATCGTCATCTATATCTGATATCTCGTTTATGGCCCTAAGATTTCCTACCGTACTTATTACTGAAACAAAATAAGCAGGTATAAAAGGAAGAAGTGCACTTAAGTTAAATTTAACACCATATTGAAATACCGCTGGAACACTAATAACTTTAAGACCAGCTATTGTAGAAAAATCCACCATTCCGAGTGGTATACATATAATATATCCTACTACCATTCCAATTAAAATTGATGCACTACTGACAAGTCCTTTACCATAATGATTTATAAGTAATGTTACAATCATTACTATTAAAGCAATTGTAATATTTTGAAGGGACCCATAATTTTTAGCACCAGAGCCTCCAGCTGCCCAATCTATAGATACTGGTAAAAGTGTAAGTCCAATAAGACATACAACTATTCCTGTCACTACCTTTGGGAATAACTTCATTATGTGTTTTATAAAAAAACTTAAAATAACAACTATAATTGCTCCAAGTATTGTTGCACCAAAAATTCCTGCAAGTCCAAATTTTTTTCCAACGACCGCAGCTGGTGCAACAAAAGTTATATCTGTACCCATTATACACGCTACTCGTGCTCCCACAGAGTATACTCCCTTTGATTGTATAAAAGTAGCTACTCCAGCCATTAATATTGCCGCACTCAAAAGTGCTGTTGAGGTTTCAGCATTAAGCTTTAAAGAAGATGCTACTATTATTGGTACTACAATAATGCCTCCAAAAGCTGCAAATATATGCTGAAAAGCAAGCAGTATTCTAGAAATTAACTTTGGCTTGTCCTCAACTCCATACATTAGTTCAACTTGTGCTTCTTTTTTAATCTTTTCTTCCATATTTAGTATCTCCTATTTTATAAAATTGTATATATAAAAAAATACCTCAAAAAATGAGGTATTTTAGATAAACTATATAATTTGCTTATACAATTAATAATACCTCGTAGTCTGCTATTTACGGCAGCAGGTAGAAACTTCCGGACCATATTACCGGTGTATACGAGAATTCCTTACGTATTTTTCATATAAAGATTATAACATATTAAGACTACATTTACAGTTATTTTTTATTTTCAACTTGTAAATTATATACGTTTATGTAACAATTATTATTATAAGTATATTTAAGTCGATAAGTTGTATTCTTATAATTTATAATTCGTAGACTAGGATTGGAGTTTCTTTCATTATGGAATCTTTAGTAAAAGAACTTGAAAACACAGAAGTACTTTCAAAAAAAGATATAATTACACTTAAAAGCTATATCCACAAAAAATATAATAACTTTTCAAATAATGAAAGAGCAAAAATTCTATCAAATACAATACATCAAATCCTTGATAAAAGCATAAAGGGTTTAAAAATTGATTATTATAATGCTATAAAAAATGACCTTATAAAATCATTAATAACTTCTACCAGTGAATCTTCTATAAAGCTAATTGATATTTTAAATAAATACCTATCACTTCAAGATAGTTCTTACGAGTATTCTGAAGACGTTTTAAATTGGGTTACTAATCATGTAAATACGGAATTTTCAAAGTCTGAGCTTAATGCTGCCTTCAATTTGAATTTTCCAGTTGAACCCCAAAGTAAACTAGAAACTCAAAGTCACTATGAATCAACAGCCATAGTTAATGCCCCAGAAACTTTACATAAAAACATTATTGCACTAATTTTCTCAATTATGATTTTTATAGTTATATCACTATCAATATTTATAATTAAATATAATCCTATAATTTCCAAGACCCAAAACATAAGTAAAAATAAATCAAGCACCAATTCTAAAGTCATTAATAAAACTATAACTGATGATTTCTCAAAGCTTCCATCGGATTTTAAATATAAATCTATAAACACCAATAATCTTAGACATTACTTAAATACTAAAAATTCTTTATTAGCCTTTGAACCCTACTTTTCTAAAATAATAAAAGTATGTAAAAACTACAACTTAAATCCTCTACTTCTATTTGCAATAACTGGTCAAGAGCAGGCTTTTGTACCAATAGATGCTCCAAAAGCAAAACAAATAGCCAACAATCCCTTCAATGTATACCACAGTTGGAAGGAGTATAATACAAGCATCGAAGATTCAACAAAAATAGCAGCTAAAACTATAATAAATGAATGCAGCAATTTACCCCAAAATACTGACCCATTCCATTGGCTAAATAAAAGCTATGCTGAAGATCCAAGTTGGGGGGCTGGTGTGGAAAGCCTTTTTAAAGAACTTCAAAAAAACAATTAAAAAATAGTACCTATCTTGGTACTATTTTATAAGTTATATCTTCTGTAAAATTTATCGGAGATTGTATATCCTGTAATATTCCAACTTCTTCATCCTTCATATAAGTGATTGTTCCAGTAACATTATACTTAGTTTGACTTTCCTTAATCAAACCATTTTTTTTATCCACACTAATATTTCCGCTACCTTTACCATTTAAGTCGATCTTGGTCTTTGCTCCATTTAAATCTACCTGTTCATCTTCCTTTTTATTTGCTATATTGTCATTTTCAACTATATAAAGCGAATCATCATTTTCTTTTTTAAGCTTATATTTACTTGAAACATCTAAACTAATACTATTATTTAACTTTGATTTTCTGTGCCATGTATCACCTTTTTTCACACTGTTTTCATTCATGTAATTCATAGCATCCTCTATATAATTTTCAACAGAAGCATCACTAAAATTATCTATTAGATTATTTCTAAGCAGTTCTTTTTCTTCTTTATTTAACGATTTATTATAATCTACAAGATTTACAACATTATTAGCACCTTTTATATTTAAAACTTTACCATTTTTATTAAGCTTAACTGTGTAATTCTTTCCGATTATAGATTTATATATACTATCCCTTGGATCTTTACGTCCCCTTTTTGAATCATAATCAATACTTCCAGCTGAGGTACTATAATTAACTTTTATGGATTTATATTGATAAGATAAAGTAGTATTTCCATCTGAATCTATGTCTCTAACACTAATTGTTATATACATGTCTTCCTTATCTTCCACTCCCATATTTTTACCAACTACTCTAATATTAAGCTTTGAGTTATTTGTGTAATGTATTTTATAATTACTACCTTTTTTTAAATTTAGCTGCAATACATTATTATCACTACTTTTACATGACGCTAACACCAAAACACTAAGTACTGTGTATAGTATTATAATTGTCTTTTTTATATTCATTTTTTTCTCCCCTTACAAATAAGCAAAATTATAATGTCAAAATTTATATCCAATAATAGTATAAACAAAAACATTTCATGTTTCTACAAAATCATATTATTTTTTTTCAATTTGTAGTAAATAACTATACTATAACGCTAACTTGATTTACAATCACAAAAATGTTATAGTAAATATACTGATAATAGTTATTGTTTAATATTAACTATTACATTTATAAAAGAAAAGAGGTGGATTTAGTGAGCTTTTATATTCTCACTAAAAATAATATATGAAGAAAGAAAAAATTTTAGATCTTGTTGTAATAGGCGCCGGACCTGCTGGCCTCACAGCTGGTATATATTCCTCTAGAGCTAAATTAAATTTTATAATTCTTGAAAACGAGTTAGTTGGAGGACAAATAAGAGAAACTCCATCTATAGAGAACTTTCCCGGTTTTGCTTCAATTTCTGGTGCTGAACTTGCTGATAAAATGCAAGAGCATGCTGAAGCCTCTGGTGCTGTAATAGATGAATTTGATAATATACTTTCTGTAAAATTTGCAAATGAAGAAAAAATAATTGAAACTAACAATGTAATATATAAACCTAAGTCTGTAATAATTGCAACTGGTGCCAAAAGTAAACCTCTTCCTGTTCCCGAAGAAAAAAAGCTTCGTGGTCGTGGAATTCATTATTGTGAACTATGTGATGGTGCAATGTATGACGGAAAAGATATTGTTGTAGTTGGCGGTGGTAATTCGGCGGTGGATGCAGCTATATTTTTAACCAAATATGCCAAAACTCTTACTGTAGTACATCGTTCTGAAAAATTAAGAGCAGAAGCTAAAAGTCAAGAAGAACTTTTAAAGCATGCTAATGTAAAGCTTATGTTTAATACACAAATAGAGCATGTTGATGGTGAAAACTCCATAGAAAATATTGTACTAAAAGACTCTAAATCAGGTGAAAAAACAAATCTAAAAGCAGATGCAATTTTTGTTTATATAGGTACCACACCTAAAACCGAACTCTTCAAAGATTATTTAGATTTAACTACACTTGGACATATAAAGACAAATGAAAACTTAGAAACAAATATAAGAGGAGTTTTTGCTGCTGGTGATGTTCGTGAAAAGGAAATTCGTCAGCTAACAACTGCTGTAAATGATGGCTCTATAGCTGCTCTTATGGCTGAAAAATATATTAGAAATTCATAAAAATTAGGCTGTACTTAATTTTTTATTTCTTAAGTACAGCCGTTTACTCATTTTCAGAAAAATTTTGGTACCCAAATCCTCCTGCTGTAAACAAAACCAATGCCATAAGTAAAACTACAATAACATTAGGAAATACCTTAGCTTTTTCTACACTATCCATTATCCAATAAAAAGGGGTTAATTTCTTAAGCTTAATAATATTAGAATTTACAGCATCATCCCCTATAATATTTATATACATCATCACTAAAGCTAGTATTGACGACATTGTAGATGCTACCTTATCATTTTTCACTATTCTTGAACCTACTATAACAACACCTATGCATACAATACTACTTAGTGCTATATTTAGGATAATAACTTCTGTATTTTCAATTTTATATCTATATATTATAGAGCTTATTAAAAACGAAGCTGTATATAATAAAGTTTGAGTAATAAACATTGCTAAATACATTGCCCATACTATAACATATGTCTTATTTCTGGTAACCGAAAGTCTTTCGAGCACACCATCTTTTTTCAATTTAATTAAATCTATACTAAAATTCATAGAAAATAGCATCATACAATAGATAATTAAAAAGGCAATTCCTTTACTACTGAATATAGATTCTTCATATTCTTTATATTTTAAAATTACTCTACTTTTATTGTTTTCTCCCTTAACCATCTTCTTTATTTTATTTTTCATTTCATTTTCAAAGATCTCATTACCACTGGATTTATCCATTCTATATGCAATTATCTTTGGTACCTTACCACCCTTTATATTAATTGTAAAATCTTTTTCAATTTCATATATTACTGAATATTTATTCCTTTTAAGCTCATTAATTGCTACTTCCCTTTTATTAAATACCTTCTTTACATTTAAATATCTTACTAACTCACTACTACTTTTTCCCTTATCTAAATTTACTATTGCAGTACCTTCATCGTCAGTATTAATAATATTTGAACTAAAAAAAGTTACAGAACCAATTAATACTATAGGTACTATAAGCATGGAAGCTATATATTTAAAATTCTTTAAGTATCTTCTGCAATTTGCTAACACTATTACAAAAAAGTTCACCTTTTATTCCTCCCAGGATATTTTAATCTTAGCTAAAGATATTATATACAGTGCAAGAGAAACGAAAAACATAATAATTAGATTTCTTTCAATATAACTTAAAGAATTATACATAATTATATCTTTATATGCATCTGAAACAAACTTTAAAGGCTCAAATTTCACAAGGCTTGTAAGAACTGCATCTGATTTAACTTTAGGAATAAATCCTCCACCAAGTAAAGTCTCTATTAAAAGTAATGTAGTAAGAATTACAGTTGATAAATTCTTTTTAAAGAATACACTAAAAAATCCTGAGGCTGATGCTATCATTAAACTTTGAGCTAATAATATCACAATTAAATTTATAAAGTTAACATTAAAAAAGGCAAGTTTAGCTATCATAAAAGCAAGTACATATATAATTCCAGTACCAATACCATATATAAAATATATTAAAACATAATAATTAAATAGATTAATTTTAGTTAGTGGCATAGATATCATTCTTTTGAACATACCATTTTGCTTTTCTAAATCATAGGCTTTAGAACAGTTCATAATAATAATTATTATTATATATGTCACAATAGATGCTGCTTCTTCTTCATAAATTGACATTTCATTTTTATTTTTTATAATCTCATCTCTAATAATTTCATAATTAAAATTCTCTTTATTTTTAAGCTCCTCACCATAACTTTCAATAACACTTTTTATAAGTTTTTCGTTGTGTTCAGAAACATGTCTTTTCTCTTGTACTTGTACCTCAATAGGACTCTTACTATTTCCTCTTTTTAGAGTTATAATATAATCTCCTTTTTTAGTCACATTAAAAAGCTTTTTATTATCTTCTCTATTAAAGAACTTCCTGAAATCCTGAGCTGCATTACCATTATCCTTATCTATTATAGTAATATCTATTTTATTTTCATCTGCTGTATAAAGCATTTTAGAATAATGACCCGTTACAAAGCATATCGAAAGAGGAAAAATAACATACATTAAAATAATTTGCTTCCAATTTAAAAATAATCCTTTAATAGTCAACATACTAATAATTCTAGCTTTCATTTATCCACCTAATCCCTTAACTTTTTTCCCGTAAGAGAAAGAAATACTTCTTCTAGTGAAGCTTCATTCTTTTTAAAATCAATTATTTTTTTATTTTCCTCTACAACTTTATCTAACAAATCTTTAATTTGAAACTTCCATTCATCAACTAAAATTTTTATTACATCGTCTTCTAAGAATACATTTCTTACACCTTCTATTTTTTGTAAGCTTAAAATAAATCTATCATCAAAGCTATCCACTTTAAGCTGCACTGTACCATTCATATTTGAAAGCGTTTTTATCTCATGTTTAGACCCTCTAGCAACCTCTTTTCCTGAATCTAAAATAAATATATCCTTACAAATCAATTCAACTTCCTCCATATAATGCGATGTATAAATAATAGTTGTGTTTTGTTCTTTATTAACCTTTCTTATGTATTCAAAAATGCAATTTCGAGATTGTGGATCTACTCCTACTGTTGGCTCATCCATTATGAGAATTTCCGGATTATGTATTATAGCTATTGCTAAATTAAGTCTTCTTTTCATTCCACCAGAAAACTTTTTTACCTTATCATTTTTTCTTTCACTTAATCCTGTAACCTCTAGTACTTCATCAATTCTCTGTCTTAATTTTTTCCCATGAAGGCCATAAAATGCTCCAAAATACATAAGATTATCCAATGCAGAAAAAGTCTCCATTAAAGCTAATTCTTGTGGCACAAGACCTATTAATTTTTTTGCCTCTACAGGTTCTTTTAAAATGGAGTGTCCATAAAGCTTAATATCTCCACTATTAGGTGTTAAAAGCCCCGTCATTATATTTATAAGTGTTGATTTTCCAGCTCCATTAGGTCCTATAAAGCCAAAAATATCTCCCTTTTTCACCTCAAAGGAGATATTGTCAAGAACTAATTTATCATTAAATCTCTTTGTGATATTACAAACTTTAATTACATTATCCAAAAAATCACTTCCCTTAGAAAGTATATATCGCAGTAAATTCTTACATTATAAAATATTCCTACTAAAAAAGTTATACCTTAGAATCCTTTATAAATCAGAATACATTAGAATTTTATAACTTATATATATTTTATAATTATAATTTATTTTTTTAAAGTTACTTAAGTCACGATATTGTTTTTAAACGCAAATATTGTTACTTGTGTTCTATCCCTTAAATTTAACTTAGAGAAAATAATACTAATATTATTCTTTATAGTACCTTCTGAAAGAAAAAGCTTTTCCGATATTTCTTTATTTGACAGACCACTAGCAATTTCTCTTATTATACTTATTTCTTTATCACTTAAATCGTATTTAAGCTTAACCTCATCTAGCGCTTGCTCCCTATTATATTCACCATTTTCACTTAATATTTTAGAGGCCACCTCTGGATTAATTACTACATTTCCTTTAAAACATGCCTTTATTCCTTCATAAATAAGTTCATAATCACTGTCTTTTAATATATAGCCCGATGCCCCATATTTAAGCGCCTCATGAATATATTTAACATCATTAAAGGTAGTTAAAATAAGTATTTTTATATTTTGAAGTTCTTTTTTTATTAACTTAGTTCCTAAAACGCCATCACATTTAGGCATTCTTATATCCATTAAAACCACATCCGGTTTACTTTCTCTACAAACCTTAAGTGCCTCCTCACCATTTGCCGCAGTGCCTATAACTTTTATATCCTCATAGGTTTCAAGTATTATTTTTAACCCATCTACCACAAGCCTTTCATCATCAACAATTAAAACCTTGATATCATTCATTATTTTTCCCTCCAGAATATGCTTTAAGCTTTTCTTTTTTAGCTAATTCCACTTTTACAGTAAATCCTTCTTTAGGTGCACTTTTATACTCAAAATAGCCTCCGATTTCTCGTACTCTTTCTCTCATACTCTTCATTCCAATTCCTTCAGCAATATTTTCACAACCTTGTCCATTATCTTTCAAGGTAACAACTACATTTTGTTCTGTAAAAGCCATTATTATATCTACTCTAGAAGCTTTTCCATGCCTTGCACTGTTAGATAAAAATTCTTGAACTATTCTATATATGACAAAGGATTGGTCTGAATTTAAAGACCATTTTTCTTTTGTAAAAGCTAATCTAACATCTATGTTTGCCATTTTCTTGAAGTTACTTATAAGTTCTTCTATGCTAATTATACCTTCATATTTTTCAAACTCCTTAGGCTTTATAGCTCTTACAGCACCTCTTACTTCATCAAGACTCGTTTGAGTAAATTTTCTTAAATTTTTTGTAAGTATTTCCGCTTTTTCTGGTGATTTTTTTATTATTTTTTCTATTGCTCCAAGCTGAATAACCATTGTTGATAATGAATGTCCTACACTATCGTGTATTTCCCGAGAAATTCTGTTTCTTTCTCTTAAGAGTGTAAGCTCTTCCACAGAAGAAGCATACATTTCTAAATCTCTATTTGCTTTTTTTAATTTTTCTTCCGATATTCTTAACCTATCATAAAGATCTTGAGCTTCAATCTTCTTTTCATTTTCATACCTTGTAAAATATAGTACCACTATTACAATAACAGAAACGCTTAAATTCATTATTTTATAATTTAAACTATAGTTTAGTGAAAAATATACGCCAATTAAAACTATTATAATATTAAAGGGAGTTGCTAACCTCTTTTTAAACATCACATTAGCATCTATAGCCAATAATATTAAATATGTAAATAGATATCCTGCTGTCCATAAGTTAAACAAAATTACAAATACTACTTCTAAAATAAAAGATAAAATTTGATAACTATTTTTATTTAATGAAAACTCTCTTAATTGATTATTTGTTATGAAGACAAGCATTAAAATAATAATTTTTGAATCAAAATTTTTCCCTTCTATAAGAATACCAAACACCATAAAAAACATGATAAGATACCTTATAAACATAAATAACTTCTTTTTTTCCATATTTCCTCCAAGCTTTTTATCTACCATATATAATACCATAGAAAGCTTTTAGTCGATACTCCTAACAGTTTGTAATCACAAGATTTAATTACACCTTTAATTTTTTAAATTTAATATTAACAGCAATTATATCATCTGTTATATGTGCGTTTATCTCTCCACCCATTTTTTCTGTGAGTTCCTTTGCAATAGAAAGGCCTAAACCTGTACCCTTGCCACTTCTAGTTTTATCCGCCATAAAAAATCTATTAAAAATATTTTCACTTGTACAATCTTCTAAATTCAAAGAATTATTCTCTACTTCTAAAAGTAAAAAATCACCCTCACATTTAAGCTCTATATTTATGTAATCATTAGAATATTTAATTGCATTGGTAATTAAATTATCTATTACCCTTTCTATTGCCCTTTTATCTGCTGCTATGAAAATATTCTCACTTATGTTGCATTTAGGTTCTATGCCTCTATTTTGAAAATCAACATATCTTGAAAACATTACTTCTTGAACCATTCTAGCTATATTAATTTTTTCCAAACTCAACTTAAAATCAAAAGAATCAATCAACGATAGACTATAAAAATCATTTAAAAGTATTTCTAACGTTGTCGATCTTTTTTCTATAATTTCTATATATTCTCTTCTTTTACTTTCTTCTAAACTCTCATCTTTTAAGAAATTGATATATCCTTTTATTGCTGTAAGTGGTGTTCGAAGATCATGTGACATGTCAGCTATTGCTCCTCTAAGCTTATTTTCAGATTTTTTCTTATCCGCCTCACATATTCTCCTAGCCTCCAACGTTTTATTTATGGCTTTACAAAGTTCTTCAATTTGCTCATTAACTAAACTCATCTTTAAATTTTCATTTTTAGAATTTTCATTAATAGCTTTAAGTTTATTTGTTATTAGCTTAAGTTCCCTGCTAATTAAATAATTCCTTATAATTAAAACTACTAAAAGAATTACGCAAATAGACACTATAAATATCATTTTATCATCCTTTTACTCTATTTTATATCAACTTTTCTTAATGCCAATGTACTTAAAGTAACACAAACTATTAAAGTTACTAAACATATAAAAATCAATTGAAAAATAGTTCCACTGCTTAATTTTCCATCAGCAAATCTATTTGGTATATCAAAGATTGTTTTACTGTAATAATATTTAACAGTATCATTATTAAGTGACATTGCTGTTCCAAATCTATTAGCTATATCCATTAAATAAAATATGACTATTACTGCCCCAACATTTTTTGTGACAAAAGAAAGTAGAATTCCAATACTACCTATTGCACAATACATAAGGATCATAACTATTGATAACTGAAATATATAAACTAAGCTATACTGTCCACCATAACTATTTGTGATAGTATTTATAACAAGCGTACATATTGGGAAAATAAAGCTTATTATTGCTACTCCAACACAAAATACTATTGCTTTAGAAAGTACAATATTTATTCTTCTGTGACCTGAAGTAATCAAATTTTTTACATATCCCGATTGAAATTCCTTAGTAACAAAATAAGAAAATGCTCCAATAAGCAATGTATTAATTAAAAACTCCTGCAAAGGAAATGACTGCAAAAACATACTTTCTCCAGTTTTCTTTAGAAGATAATTTGCTTTAAGCGGAATTAAAACGCATAAACTCTGTAAAAACATAAGTCCTACAAGAATATAAAAAAACTTAGAATGCTTTAATTTATAAAACTCAACTTTTAAAAGATTATACATTGATATTCCCCCTAACTAACTTTGAATAGTACTCCTCAAGACTATCTCCCTTTAATGTGATTTCCTCCACCAAACTCCCATTTTTAAGAAGAGCTGATGAAACTCTAGCTGGTTCATCTAAATATTCATACAGCTTTATAATATTACTCGGCATAACTTCGTAATTCTGAGTTTTTAATATATTTTCTATATTAAAACACGCTTTTGCTGAATTATCTGTTCTTATGTATAAAAACTTTTGACACTTTTCTTCTAATTGCTTTGAACTTAATTGTTCTATTAATTTTCCTTTATGAATTATTCCATAAACATTTGCAAATTGATATAACTCGCTTAATATATGACTTGATATTAAAATAGTAACTCCAAATTCCTTATTCAATTTATTTAAAAGTTCTCTTATTTCAATTATACTAGTAGGATCAAGTCCATTAATAGGCTCATCTAAAATCAAAAATTCAGGTTCTCCAATAAGTGCCATAGCTATTCCTAATTTTTGCTTCATCCCCATAGAAAGTTTATTAACTGTTTTTTTCCTTTGATCATAAAGATCAACCATTTTAAGTACCTTGTCTACAGATTCTTTTCCTGGAATTCCTTTTTGAATTCTATTAATTTCTAGATTTTCGTATACTGTACTATAATTATAAACTGCTGGAGTTTCTATAAGGCATCCCATCCTACTTCTTACATCTTCGACTTTTCTACTATTCTTTTCACTAAAAAGCTCTATTTCACCACTACTTTTAATTATTAAACCTGATATTAGTTTCATAAATGTAGTTTTCCCTGCTCCATTTTGTCCTATAAATCCGTATATATCTCCTTTTCTAATTGTTATGTTTACATTATCAAGTACTTTTATATCTTTATATTTTTTCGTTAAATTAACGGTTTTTAATACTGTGTCTTTCATAAAATCACTCCTTATGTTCAATAATAAAATACATTACATAAGAGAAGTTAAAGCAATTCTTAAGAAATCCTTAAATCTTAAGTTTATATCCCATTCCCCAAATTGTTTCTATGTATTCTTCTTCTGGATTAGCCTTTAAAAGCTTATTTCTCAAATTACTGATATGTACGTTTAAGGTATTATCGTCCCCCATATAATCATCCTCCCACACACTTTCAAATAGATTAGCTTTTGAAAATATCTTTTTTTGATTTAATAATAAGACCTCAAGAATCTTAAATTCTCTGTTAGTAAGTATTATTTTGTGTCCACTTACTGAAACATCCTTTGCTTCTCTGTCTAATAGTATATCTTTAAACGCTATATTTTTACTTAATATATTATCTCTTTCAAATTTCATATACCTTCTTAAATTAGAATATATTCTCGCATAGGTTTCCTCTATATCAAAGGGTTTAGTGATATAATCATCTGCACCCATCTCAAGTACTTTAATCTTTGTATCCTTCGAAAGCTTTGCAGAAATTACAATAATAGGTATAGCACTTATCTCTCTTACCTTTTTTAAAAGCTCCTCACCATTCATACCAGGTAGCATTAGATCTAAAAGCATTAGCTGAAATTCTTTAGCTTTAATATGCAATAATGCTTCTGTACCGGAATAAGCTTGTACAACATTATAGTCTTTTTTCTCAAGCATAGTCTTAAGCATATTATTTATATCATTATCATCCTCAACTACAATAACATTTATATTTTGTTCCATAAAATCCTCCTTATTTACAATTGTTTCACCTTAATTATACATTGTTATTTATTATTTTTTAATAGAAATATAAAAAGAGTCAAATCTTTGACTCTTTCTCAATTAAATAAGCTTATTTATCGGACTCATAGGCCATAGTAGCGGTTTTATTTCTGTATATGGTATTGGAATTTTAAATATACCGTAATAATAAGGTGTATATTCGTAAACTTGGTAATAAAGTACAAGTTTATCCTCGGTCAAATAAAATTCTTGATTATTCGTAACACCCTGATATTCATTTATAAGCTGAATGTTATTATCTTTAATATATTTTTCAGCTATTCTTGTAAGGTATCCTAGATAGTCCATTTTAGAGTTAAATAAATCACTAAAGCTATAAACCTTAGCAGTCTCAGTATTTACAGTTAGTGCTGAATACACTGTGAGACCATGTGCTGCCATATTTACATAAGTATAGATGCTAAATAGAATACTTAAAATATAATTCTTATTAACCATAGTTTCATAAACACCTAATACTTCATTAAAATCCACCATTTCTGGCAAAAGTACTTGTTTTTTAAAAAGTTCACTTACTGTATTTATTATTTCACTATTTAGTTTATCTTTTACTTTTTTATCCTGCTTTGTAATTATAACTGGATATGCTATGCTAAATTTTTGTGGACTAAGTTTCTGATCTTCTAAATCTGCTGCACCATTTACAGCTCTATTTTTATCATCTGAAAAATACGGATAAATATAATACATACCTATACCCTCTATGAATAATTCTATCCTTAAATATATTATTAAATTTAAGGATATATTCTAATTTTTTTATTTAATCATAGAAATACCTGTATTAATTATACTTTTAAATCCATTTGTTTCTTTAACTTCATTTGCTTTTAATATTTTATGTGGACTATTAGAGTTCTCTTCTATGATTTTTTCAAACACATCAACATCATGCCATTTTTCAAATTTATATCCTGATTTATGATATGTACCCGAAAGTTTAAAACCAAAATATTCATGAAAGCTTTTACTTCTTAAATTTGATGCTGTAACTAACGCATACATATTACAATATCCTTGAAGTTTTAATATTTCTATTAGAGTATAATAAAGAGCTTTTCCTATTCCCCTCTTCTGGTATCTATCATCAACATATATGGATAAATCTACTGCCCAATCATATGCAGCTCTTTCATTAAAGGTTGAAGCATACGAATATCCTACAATTTTATCATCAATTTCACATACAAGATAAATATATTTCTTAGATATACCTATAACTTTATCCTTAAAGCTTTCAATACTTGGTACCTCATAATCAAAGGTTATAGCTGTGTTTTCTATAAATGGCTTGTATATATTTAAAATTTCTTTAATGTCGCAATCTCTCACTATTCTTATATTTTTCACTATAGCTTCACATCCCCTTTAAAATAAAAATTAATTTACTGTTATAATATCATACTTTAATTGTAATAATATTATATATTCTCTAATTATACTATTAAAGTATATGTTAAAAAAGGATGTGTTAACATGTCAAATAAATCAACCTTACCAACAGTGGCCTACTTTTCTATGGAATACGCTATTGATGTTTCCATGAGAACATATGCAGGAGGTCTTGGTATACTTGCTGGCGATTACTTAAAAGGTGCTAAAGATTATAACTATCCATTAATCGGTATAGGAATAAAGTGGAAACAAGGCTACACTGATCAATTCGTTGACAAAGACAATAAAGTTTATGATTCTTATAAAAACTATGATTACAACCATTTAAAGGACACAAAGGTTAAAGTAAAAGTTAAAATATATGATCAAGATGTAACTTGTAAAGTATGGCTTTTGGAAAAATTCAACACGGCTCCTCTATATCTCCTTGATACGGATTTGCCAGAAAACGACAATAGATGGATCACAGCTAATCTATATGGAGGTTTTGAAGATTCAAGACTTGCACAAGAAATTGTTTTAGGTATTGGAGGAATAAAGGCATTAAGAGCTCTAAATATAAAAGTAGATATTTATCATTTTAATGAAGGTCACGCTCTTTTTGCTGGTTTCGAATTAATACGTGAAAAAATGGAAACTGGTCTTTCTTTTAATGAAGCCGTAAAAAAGTCTCGAGAAGAAATTGTTTTCACAACTCATACTCCAATTATTGAAGGTAACGAATCTCACTCTATTATGAGAATGCTAAGCATCGGAGCAAACAATGGTTTTACAATAGAGGAGCTTGCTAGTCTTGGTGGTGTTCCTTTTAACATGACCGTTGGTGCCCTAAGACTTTCCAAGATTTCAAATGCAGTTGCTCAATTACACAAGGAAACCGCAAATGATATGTGGAAAAACATAAAAAATAGATCAAACATAATAGGCATAACAAATGCAATTCATATAAAAACCTGGGTTGATCCTGATATGATTAAAGCAGCTGAAGATTTTAATAAAACAGAATTGTGGAACAATCACATAAAAAACAAGAAAAAACTAATGGCTTTTGTAAAAGAACGTACAGGGGTTCAGCTTAAAGAAGATTCTCTTTTGATAGGTTTTTCAAGACGTGCTGCGCCTTACAAAAGAAGTAATTTAATATTTAAAAATAGCAACATCATTGATCCTCTTTTAAATGAAGGAAAGATCCAAATAGTATTTTCTGGTAAGGCCCACCCGCTTGATGATACTGGTAAACATATTATTGAAGAACTTGTTTCTTTCTCGAAAAAATACCCAAACTCTGTAGTATTTCTTCAAAATTATGATATGGAAATCGGAAGAATACTTACTCAAGGCTCTGATGTATGGCTAAATAATCCTAGAAGACCTTTGGAAGCCAGCGGAACTTCTGGAATGAAAGCTGCTATGAACGGTGTACTAAATTTAAGTATTCTTGATGGTTGGTGGCCTGAAGCCTGTAAGGATGGAATAAACGGTTGGCAATTTGGTGATGGAATGGAATCTGATGATACTGAATTTATTGATAAACATGATTCAGATGCCTTATATGAAGTACTTACACATAAGGTTATACCTACCTTTTATTCTGATAGAGACAAATGGATTTCAATGATGAAAGAAAGTATATTATCCACAAAAGATTATTTCTCAGTAAAAAGAATGCTTGAAGAATACTATTCTAAAATGTATGAAAAATAAATTCAAAATGGTGCTTATACAGCACCATTTTGAAGCTTTATAGATTTCCTCTCTTTAAGAAATGTATCTATTATAAAATGATTTTGCTGAATTCCCTTATTACTTACACTATCAATAAGCAATTTCGCTGCATAATACCCTAACTTCTCAGCGTTTATATCCACTGATGCAAGTGGTGGATTTTGGTATTCAGCTAGTGGAATATTATTAAATCCAATTACAGATACTCCCTTCTCCTCTATGTCGTTTAGACATTTCAAAACTCCAAATGCCAATAAATCATCTGTTGTTACTACTACTGATGGAGTTTTAACTTCTAGTATTTTTTTCATTGCTTCATATCCATCTTCTTCATTAAAGCTTTTTTGTTCGATTATAATATTTTCATCAATTTCTCTGCCGTGCACTGCCAAAGCTCTTTTATAACCATCAAGTCTATCTCTTGACATATTCATTTCCTTAGCTGCCCCAATAAACGCTATAGAGTCAGCTCCTCTTCTAATAAGATTATCAACAAGAGTATACATAGCCTTAAAATTATCATTATCAACCCACATAACACCAGTAGAGTCTTCCGGTCTTCCAACAACAACAAAGGGATATTTAAGGTCCTTTAAAAAGTTTATACACTTATCGTTTTCTCTTGCTGTTAAAAGTATGATACCATCTAACATTTTACTTTGAACATACTTTTTTATAACAGATACCTCTTCCTCCTCACTACTTCCGAAGTCATACATTATGTAGTATTCACTCTCATGGGCACATAAACTTATTCCCCTCATAGTCTTCACAAAAAATGGATTTTTAAATAAACACTTAGCTTCGTTAGGCACTATTAGTCCAAGTATTTTAGTAGAATTATTGGCTAAACTCCTAGCTATAGCATTAGTGTGATAATCTAATTTTTTAATAGCTTTGCGAACCCTATCTTTAGTCTTATCACTTATTTTATCACTATCATTTAGCACCCTAGATACTGTTGAAGGTGACACCTTTGCAAGTCTCGCAACATCTCTTATAGTAGCTGCCATTACATCACATCCTTTTTGTTATTACAATATGCACGAACTAGCAACCGCTTTAATATATTAAATAGTCTATATTATTACGCATTTATTGTCAATTTTGTTTTTATTTTCACAAATGTACTATTTAGTTATATATTCAAAAATATACAAGATAACAGTTAATCTATGTAAAAATAATTATGCTAATTTTTTATTTTAAAAATGCTTATGATTTAATACAAAATATTTTTTAATTAAACAATTCCATAAAATATATTGCATATTTTTTCATAATATGCAACAATATATACATATTAGCATATATTATAATAAAACTTAGGAGGTATTATTATGAAAAAATTTAAATCCAAAAAATTAGTAGCATTTATGATTGCATTGTTTTGTATGTTAGATTTTCTAGGTGTAGGCTTTAATAAAAATGTACAAGCTGCTACAACAGGACAGTCAATTGTAAGCTATGCCAAAGGTCATCTTGGAGACTACTATATTTGGGGAGCATCCGGTCCAAATACTTTTGATTGTTCAGGTTTTACCAGTTATGTGTACAAGCATTTTGGATATAACATCCCACGTACATCAAAAGCACAATCCACTGCAGGAAAATATGTGTCAAAAGCAAATTTAAAACCTGGTGATTTAGTATTCTTTTACAAACCTGTTTCTCATGTTGGTATATATATTGGTAATGGAGAATTTATAAATGCCGGTGGAGGAGATAGTTCTTGTACTAGCATAGCAATAGCAAAAAAACGAAATGCAAAAGTAAAAATAAATACTTTAAGCAGCGGTTACTATAGTCTTCACTACAATACAGCGAGAAGAATAATTAACAATTAATAATACTACATATTATTAAGATTACTATAAATTTATAGTATTAAAAAACAAGCTAAAAGGCGGCTATTAAAAAACTAACTGTTAGTTTTTTAATAGCCACCTTAAATGGTGACAAGTCACCATTTAACTATTTTAAAGAATGCATGAAATTAACAACTTCACTTCCCTTAACTTCATAAGCTTGACCTTTTGAACAAAATATTGATGTAGAAGTATATTCTATATCATCATATTTATTATAGTTTACACTACTAATAACCTCTTCGGAATTATGACACTTCTCATATCCACTAAAAGCTAAACTTATTTTTCCCCTGCCTTTTGTAAATGAAGCTAAAGCTGAAGGATAATCCATAAATTCTACCACAGGACCCTTACCTTTTATAATACACGTATCACCTTTCATCTGGGGCTCATAGAACTCACCACTCATTTTATTAATATCTGAAATTACCCTTCCAATTTCACCTATATTAACTTCTATTCTAAAATCATAAAATGGCTCTAAGAGAATATTATCTGTACTTTCAAGACCTTGTCTTAAAGCTCTTAAAGTCGCTTCTCTAAAATCTCCTCCACTAGTATGTTTAATATGGTGTCTTCCATCTATTAAAATTATATTTATGTCTGTAACTGAAGCACCTATTAAAATTCCATGGTGTTCTCTTTCAAATATATGTGTTTTTACAAGATTTTGCTCTCCTATTGTAAGACTTTCTGTTTTGCACTTACTTTTAAAGGTTATACCACTATTTAGTGGTGCCGGCTCTAATTCAAGACATACTTCAGCATAATGTCTTAAAGGTTCAAAATGACCATACCCATTAGCTTTTTTAGTTATGGTTTCCTTATATAAAACTTCACAGGCTCCAAAGTCTACTTTCAACTTAAATCTTTCCATAACAATTGTTTTTAGAATTTCTAATTCTATTTTACCCATTACATGTATCTCAAGACTTTTAAGTTTTTCGTTCCATAATACATTTAAAGACGGTTCTTCCTCTTCCAAAATTTTAAAATATTCAAAAACCTCATTGCTATTAAGTTTTTCGTCAAATATAACTTTTGATTTTAAGGTTGGAATCATATTATATTTGATATTTTCTACATTGTTACCAATAAAATCTCCAACCTTAACCTCCTTAATACCTATAGCTGCAAATATTTCACCTGCTTCAGCCAAACCTGCTGTTGTGTATTTATTTCCGTTATAAAATCTTATTTCATTTATCTTATTTGATTGATTTTTAATAATAACCTCCTGCTTAACCTTAAGACTGCCCTTAAGTGCTTTTATATGAATTATCTTATTTCTAGTTTCATCATATCTTATCTTATATACTAAACCCACAAATTTTTCAACTGCATTGTATTCAGTATATGTTAAATTGTGTAATCCATCTAAAAATACTTCTATTCCAGAATCCTCTAATGCAGACCCCATAAAGCAAGGAAATATCTTACTTTTCTTTATTAATTTTTTCATTGAATTAAACCATAACTCTTTTTCATAACCAGAAGTTAAATATGCTTCACATACATCATCATCTTTTTCAGCAATAAATTCAATTACCTCTTCTGATAATTCACCTTCACTAATACAAAAAATATTTTCCGTAAAATTATCTTTAATTTCTTTAATTACATTTTCTTTATTTGCATTAACTCTATCCATTTTATTTATAAAAAATATTGTGGGGATATTGTGTTTTCTAAGAATTGTCCATATATTTTCAGTTTGACTTTGAACTCCATCAACACCACTTATTATAAGTACCGCATAATCCATAACTTCAATAGCTCTTTCCATCTCTGGTGAAAAATCCATATGGCCTGGTGTATCCACCAAAAAATATTTTGAATCTTTAAATTCAAAAACAGCTTGTTCCGAAAATACAGTTATTCCTCTTTCTTTTTCAACTGAACTATTATCTAAAAAAGAATCTTTATGATCCACTCTTCCACGTTTTCTTATACTTTTAGTATGATATAAAATTTGTTCTGCTAAGGTAGTCTTACCAGCATCAACATGAGCTAACAATCCTATTGTCTTATTCATAATACACCTCAAAATATTTTGATAATTTTTTATAAAAACCTCAATTTAATTTTGCAATAAAAGTTAATTTTATGGTAACATATAATTAACATATTCTTCAATTTTTGTAATTTTATACACTGTGATTATTTTTTACCACTTGATATTAAGGAGTGATACTTTGATTAACTTTTATGAATATAAGTCAAATAATCTAGACGTTTATAGCGACATCGATAAATGCTTAAAAAAGCTATGCACCATAATGGATTACCAGATTATAGGCTTAATAAATTTCCCAAACCACAAAAAAATCCTTTATTCCGAAAAAATGTTTATCCAATTCAAAAATAAATATAAAAAATCCAAAAAATATATTATAAAAGAATTTACTTCATTAAAAAATTATGCTATTACTTTATTTTTAAAGAATAAACAAGTTCTATTATATAGCAAAGACTCCTCATACGCTACTCTTATACCTGAAGCAAAATCCGAAATATATATTCCTTTGCTTTGGGAGGATAGTACAGTAAAAGGTGCAATCTATCTATGTAAAATAAATGCATCAGATGAAAAACTAGATCTTCTTAATCTAGAAAAAACAAGAGTAAAAAATGTTATTGATGATATTAGTAGATTATATAAAACAATGTATTTAATAGATGAAAAAAATCGTTCTCTTTTTAGTATTATAAATACTTTTTCTGAAATAACACGAGAAAAAGATTTTTTTATGCTTTTACACCCTTATCATGTTGCCAACTTTTCAAAAGAAATAGCTATAAGAATGGAACTACCACAGGATCTTATAGAAAAAGCTTATCTAGCTGGAATTCTCCACGATATTGGCAAAATATATATACCTGAAGCCATATTAAATAAAAAGGGTCCTCTAAATAACAAGGAATTTGAAATAATAAAAGGTCATAGCACCTACAGCTATAATTTAATAAAAAATATGACAGGACTAGATGAAATAGCTAATATATCAAAATACCATCATGAAAATTATAACGGTACTGGATACCCTGATAACTTAAAAGGTGAAGATATACCACTTATAAGTAGAATAATAAAAGTAGCTGATTCTGTTGACGCTATGTTATCACCTAGAAGCTATAAAAAATCCAAAGATATAAATTATGTGATTTCTGAAATTAGAAAATATAAAGGAACAATTTATGATCCTAAAGTTGCCGATAGCATGTTAGACATATTAATTGGCCGCTTAAAACCTTCTGAAACCACACATTTAAATACTATCAATTGGAGTACCCTCACTATAACTACAGAAAAGGAAATCCACTCCATAGAGGGTTCACTTGTAAAATATAAAATGGGATACATTTTTAAAACTGATAAATTTAATTTTATAAAAACCATTGATAAAAGCACCATATTAAGCAGTAATATTTATATAAGTGAAAGTACAAACGAAATTATTGAGTACAATGTAAAAATAGTATACTTTAATGAAAATGAGGTGATTCTATCAAATTTCGAATATGTAGTTTATGAAGATTCCTTTAATATATTTTGGGATTTAAAAGCTCAACTTCAGCTTGACTCATATAATACTCATAACGTTGAAATATGCAAAATTGGTGGTAGTAATCTAATGTTCTATATATCTATTAATTCCATCAAATATTATAAGAAAGATAAAATTATTAATTTGAAGATTTTTTTTGAAGACGATACCATTATCGATATATCAGGTAAAATATTGCAGCACTTTAACGTTGGGGAATTTACTTATTATGACTTTGCTTATGTAAACATACTTAGCAAAAGCAAGGATGAAATTTTCAAACAACTTTTTAGACATCAAATACAACTTAGAAATTCATATAAAGATTAAAATATAAACAAACTCTCTCCTTAATGAATATATAACCCCTTATATAAAGCTTAAAACTATAGATTAAAGTATAGTTTTAAGCTTTATTCTTATTTACTTAAAACAAAGATTTTCCTTATTTTTGTCCATTTTGGATATACTATATTTTTTAAAGATGTGTTAAATTATATATAAGTTTTTTATTAAATTAATAATTTAAGTAACGTTATATTGTTTTTTATTCAAAAAATAATGTAGTCTTTTAAAAAACACATTTTAGAGGAGGTATTCAAAATGGCAAATTTAAAAAAAGATAATTTAAGTATAATCGAAACTATAGCACTTTCTGTTGCAATTATCGCTCCCACTGCTGCAATGTCTGTAAATGTCTCACTTATGGCTGAAACTGCTTCTTTTTCAGCACCTCTCATATTTTTTATATCAATGATTGTAGTTGGACTTGTATCTTACTCTGTTATTAAATTTAATCATTATTTTTCAAGTGCAGGTTCATTATATACATTCACACAAAAAGCATTAGGTAATAGATTTGGTTTTTTAACCGGCTGGGCACTGCTACTTGCATACATAATGCTAGCCGCAGGCTGCTGTGCTGAATTAGGTGCCTTCTTCAGTAAATTTTTAAATTACTTTGGTATACAAATAGGCTGGTTTCCTCTTGCCGCAATCTTTTCAATAGGTATAATATTCCTTGGTATTATGGATGCTAAGCTAAGCACAAGAATTATGCTTACTTTAGAAGGTTTATCTATTTTTCTAATTCTTATTTTATCTGTTGTTATTCTTTTTAAAGTTGGATCTACCAAAGGTTTAAGCTCCATGCCTTTTAAAACAAATGGAAATAGCTTTTCTACTTTAGCAAGTACTTCTGTATTAGCATTTTTATCTTTTATAGGTTTTGAAAGTGCTTCTAGTCTTGGTGAAGAAACAAGAAATCCGAAAAAATTCATCCCCCTTGCTATAGGAAGTGCTGTATTTGTTACTGGTATATTTTATTTACTATCCAGCTACAGCCAGGTTATAGGCTTTGGGCTTGATGCAAAAGGACTTAAAGCTTTATCTTCCTCATCCTTACCTTTAACTGACTTATCTACAAAATATATATCCAGAACTTTCGGAATTTTTTTACTTTTTTCAGCTTCACTTTCTTGTTTTTCTTGTTCACTTGGTTCTGTATGCGCTGGTTCTAGAATATTATTTTCAATGAGTAAAGATGGGATACTTACAAAAAAATTATCAATACTTCATAAAAAACATAACACACCTTATGTTGGAATAATATTAATTACTATTGTAGCATTAGTACTTCAAGCTATATTATTTAATAAAGATGGAATTGAAGCCTTTAATTATTTAGCTACTATAGGTTCACTTGCAATAATAGTATCCTATATATTTACAAGCATTGGTGCAATAGTATTCTTTAAAAGAACAAAAGAAATTAATAATTTAAGTATAGTTATGCCTATACTTTCTATAATCACATTATTGTATGTATTATATGCAAATATTTATCCTATTCCAGCTTTTCCAACAAACATATTCCCTTATATAGTATTAGCATGGTTAATACTTGGCTTTATTATAAATGAAAAATTAACTAGAATCGCTAAAGGTATTGTACTTGACATAAGCAGCGAAAGTGTACATTAGTAAATTTCAAAAAAAGTAGTCTATATTATACTAAAACTTACTATAGGCTACTTTAACTTTATACTTATATTATTTTTTAAAATTCCATACATACATAACTTAAATTACCATAGTCATATTTTCTACTTAATACCTTTAAATCTTTGTTTAGTCCAGCAACTCCAAGAATTATAAAAAGTGGTACTATGTGTTCTTCTCTTGGTACTGCTATTTCTGCATTTGGTGCTAATTTTCTATAATAAAATAATGACTTTAAATCTTTTTGTTCTACTTTATTAATAATCCAATCATCGAATTCTACTGCCCATGTATCTGGTGTTGTTTTCTCCCATTTTATTTTTGCTAAATTATGAACAGTTGCACCACTGCCAACTACAAGTATATCCTGACTACTTAGTTCTTTTATTGCATTTCCAATATCGTACTGTTTATCCATAGCCAAGTATGGGTTTACAGAAATCTGAACTACAGGTACATCTGCTTTAGGAAACATTAATTTTAAAATACTCCAAGTTCCATGATCAAGTCCCCTATTATAATCAAATTCGCTATCAATATTGTTACTATCAAACATATCCTTTATCTTTTCTGCTATAACTTTAGAACCTTTTGCTGGATAATTTATAGTATAAAGTTTATCCTCAAATCCATAAAAATCATGAATAGTTGTATACTGGTCATCTCTATTACTTATAGTAGTTATTTTATTTTCAAAATGGGCTGTAAATACCACAATTACCTTAGGATTAACTTCCTTACCAACCTTTTTTAAACATTTAGTATATTCATTATCCTGCAATACCAATTCTGGCGAACCATGACATATAAACATAGGTGAAATCATAATTAAGCCTCCTATTATATAATTTTTACATGTTTAAAATTCATTAAATTTAACAAACTCATTTATAGGCTTTCTATATCCCCTAAATCTTTTATTTTTAGTATCTTCTTTACCCATAGTTATTAACATTGTTATTTGATATCTTTCAGGGATATTAAGGGCTTTGTGCATTTTTTCATTATCAAAGCCTATCATTGGACATGTATCCCAGCCTTTAGATTTGGCAATAAGCATAAACATCATTGCCGAAATAGAAGCATTTCTTATAGCTTCATCATGTTTAAACTCTTCACCTCTACCTTCATAAAGGTTTTTTATATCATTTAAAATATTCTCATATTCAACTTTTGAAATCATTTTTAAATCAACCATACCAGAATATAATTTATCTGAATCCTTATACGCTTCTTTATCACCAAGTACTAATATTGCTGCTGAAGCTGTATGAACCTTGTATTGGTTAAAAGCTGCCTTTCTTACCTCTTCCTTTTTATCTTTGTCTGTTATAACTAAATAATTTGCATGCTGTATATTAAAGCAGGAAGGGGCCAGCTTAAGTAATTCAAATATTTCAATAAAATCCTTCTTAGGAACTTCTACACCCTCCAAAAAGTTATTCGCAGAACGTCTCTCTTCAATAAGTTTCTCAAAATCAACCATATTATATACCTCCAATTTACAATTAATACAATAATACCTTTAACTTATTTATATCAAATAATTTTTAAATACCAACTTACTTTATGTAACTATAATATAATAACCTACTTACTTTTGTCAAGTAAATATGATAAAATTATTACTGGAGGTGATAGTATTGGATACATTTAAATTATGCCCTCATTTCGAAGCTGCTTTTGAAATACTTGGCAAACGATGGAATGGACTCATTGTACATTCTCTATTAAATGGTGCCAAAAGATTTTCTGATATTCAAGAAATAATTCCAAGTTTAAGCGCCCGTATGTTAACTGAAAGATTTAAGGAATTAGAAAAACAAGGTATTATAGTTAGACGTGTTTATCCTGAAACACCTGTTAGAATAGAATATGAACTCACTGAAAAAGGACTAGAGCTTAAAAGTGTCATGGAAGAAATTCAAAAATGGGCAGAGAAATGGACCTAGCATATTATAAAGTTTCTAAAACCAGTTTAAAATTAGTTTTAGAAACTTTATCTATTTTTGGCACATTACTTTTAATTGACAATTTTAAAATTAGACTGTAAGTTATATATAGTGTGTACTTTGAATTTAGCCACTTTAAAGTAGTAATATGCAACTTGAATTATACTAAAATTTTTAAGGAGGAAGTTACTTGTCAACAATATCTAACATAAGAAAAAGTAAAAAATTTAATTTTTTAATTCAGAACTCATTAATAATTATAGGAAGCTTAATAACTGCTTTAGGTTTTAATTTATTTCTAGGTCCAAGTAAAATAGCTTCTGGTGGAATGGTTGGAATATCAATTTTAATAAACCAATTATTTCACATAGAACCTGCTATAACTCAATGGATAGGAAACATTCCTCTTTTCTTTTTAGGTTTGTTCTTTTTAGGTAAAAAATTCACCTTAAACTCCGCACTTGGAACAATTATTTTACCACTATTTATATTCCTAACTAAAAACATTCCTTCTGTGACTTCAAATGCATTATTAGCCTCCATATATGGTGGTGTTCTTGCAGGAATAGGTCTTGGTTTAGTTTTTAAAGGCAACGGTTCAACTGGAGGTACATCAATACTAGCAGCAATTTTAAACAAATTTGCAGGAATATCAATCGGTAACTCCCAAGCCATTATAGATGCTGCGGTTATAATAGCTTCTGGTTTTATATTAAATCCTGAAAAGGCACTATACGCAATTTTATCATTATTTATAACAGGAAAAGTTATAGATATAGTACAGCTTGGTTTTAAAAGTTCTATGGTTGCTTTTGTAATCTCAGATAAAACTGAAGATATTAGACAAAGTGTATTGGAAGAACTTAATCGTGGAATCACAAAATTATCTGGCTGCGGTGGATACACTGATGAAGAAAAAACAGTACTTATGGTGGTAATGGAACATACTGAAGTTAATAAATTCAAAAAACTTGTAAACGAAAAAGATGAACATGCTTTCGTGATAATAAGTAACACACATGAAGTACTTGGTCAGGGCTTTAATTTAAGTAAAATTAGCAAATAGATAATTTGTACCCTGACTTTGGAGGGGGTTAAATGAACTTACTACAACTGTTTAATGACAAGAAATTTTTTAAATCGGCAGCCAAGCTAGCTATTCCAATAATTATTCAAAATTTTATATTGTCGTCACTTAACTTGGTAGATAATATAATTATTGGTGGCCTTGGCGAAACAGCTATAGCTGGTGTTGGTCTTGCAAACCAATATTTTTTTCTTTTAGATTTAGCACTTTTTGGTACATGCAGCGGTGCTTCTATTTTCACTGCACAGTATTGGGGTAAAAGAGATACTAAAAATATAAAAAGAGTTCTCGGTATCTGTTTAATTGCTACTATAGTTTTATCAGGAATTTTCACTCTAGGTGCATTGATATTCCCAAAAACCATAATAGGCTTTTTTTCAGCAGATAAAAATGTAATATCTTTAGGTGCAAACTATCTTAGAATAATATGCTTAAGCTACATAGTAACAGGTATTTCCTTTGCATATTCAATTATTCTAAGAACTGTTGGAGAAGTTAAGATTCCTATGTTTGTAAGTGGTACAGCCTTAGCTATAAATACATTTTTGAATTTTTCTTTAGTTTATGGTATAGGTTCTTTCAAAGGTATTGGTGTATACGGTTCTGCTATAGCAACACTAATTGCACGCTTTATAGAGTTTTTTTTAATGCTTTTTGCAATTTACAAATTAAAGCTTCCTATAGCTGCAAAATTACATGAATTGGTAGATCTATCCTTCACTTTTGTAAAGAAATTTTTCAAAGTGGCCATTCCCGTTATACTTAATGAAAGTATGTGGGGATTAGGTGTTACAGCTTATGCTGCTGTTTATGCCCACATGGGAACTGCTGTTATTGCTGCAACAAATATTACTTCAACTATAGATAGATTATCTATGGTAATATTCTTTGGTTTTGGAAATGCTGCTGCAATAATGATTGGAAATAAAATTGGTGAAAAGGATGAAAAAACTGCATTTTTATATGCAAAACGTTTTATAATTTTAAGCCCTGTTATTGGAATTTTTATGGGTATAATACTTTATACAACCTCACCTGCTATTTTATATGCTTATAATGTAAGTAGTACTGTTCATATGTATTCTAAAGAAATTCTTCATATTATAGGTATGTTTCTTTGGATCAAGATATTTAACTATACAAATGTGGTTGGAATTTTAAGAAGTGGTGGAGATACAAAATTCTGCCTTATGCTTGATATGGGTGGTATGTGGCTTGTAGGCGTACCTTTTGTAGCACTTACCGGATTATATTTCCACTTACCAATAGGAATTGTTTACTACTTTGTTTTTATGGAGGAGTTTGTAAAACTTTTAGTTGGTATTCCTAGACTTGTTTCCAAGAAGTGGATTAACAATCTGGTTTCAAAACCAAACAGTTAAGTAATATAGAAAAAATATAAGTGATATGTTATCCTCACTTATATTTTTTATTTTATTTAAAGTATTATTTATATGCATTTGACCTAACTTTATTCATATTAAAAATTTAAAATCACAAAAAAAGCAATTTCAATTTTAAATTTATCAAAAAACACCCTAGTAAATTTATTTTTTGTTAAAGCTTTAATGTTTAGTTTTACCATATATGATGTAATTTATCATATTAATTGTTGTATTTGCAATTTTTTATTTATTTCATAAAACATGATGACTTTTTTCCTTCATTTATGTATAATAATAAATGAAGGGAGTTGGTTAATTATGTCTATGTTTTTATTAATAATTTTATTATTTTTAGTATTAGGATTATTACCTAGTGACGTTTTAACTGTGCATACAATTCCTAAAGAATTCGAAAATTATCCAGAAATATCTCAAATGAAATTTTATGATAAATATATGATAAAAAAAGGCGTTTAATCGCCTTTTTTTATTACTTATAGCTTTGTACTTAAATCCTTATAGAACTGACCTTTCCTTGAAACAAGCTCTTCATAAGTTCCTTCTTCAACGCACTTACCACCTTTTAATACTACAATATGATCTGCATTCTTTATCGTAGAAAGCCTATGAGCTACAATAAAGGTAGTATGATCCTTAATAAGATTGTTAATTGCCTTTTGAACCATAAATTCTGATACATTATCAAGTGCAGAGGTTGCTTCATCTAAAATTATTATATTAGGCTCTCTTATAATGGCTCTAGCTATAGCTATTCTCTGCTTTTGCCCTCCTGACATATTGTGTCCACGTTCTTTAATTATTGTTTCTATTCCCTTTGGCATTCTCTTTATTACATTTTCCAAATTAGCATACTCTATTACTTTTTGTAATTTTTCCTCACTTACATTTGAAAGGCCATAGGTTATATTATCTTTTATACTTCCTGAAAATAGCATAGTATTTTGAGGAACTACAGCTATTTTCTCCCGATAGCTTCTAAGATCTATTTTATTTATATCAATACCATCTACAACTATACTTCCACTTGTAACTTTATTAAATCCAATAATAAGATTAAGTAAGGTTGTTTTTCCTGCACCTGACTCTCCTACAAATGCAACTGTCTCACCTTTTTTTACATTAAGGTTAAACTCCTTTAAAATTGGCTTAGTACTGTCCTTGTATTTAAATCCAACATTTCTAAAAGAGAACTCACCATATACATCTTTAAGCTTTTTCTTTCCTTTATTATTTTCAATATCATTAACAAGTATAATTTCACCAACTGAATTTATGGATTCTATGCCTTTTACAATTATTGGGTATACATTTATCACACTAGATACTTGACCTATTATAGTTCCAAGATATCCTTGATACAAAACCACTTCTCCTACAGTTATGCTATTCTTATAGGCTAAAAATCCAGTAAATCCAAGAAAAATAACCTGAAAAAGTTGAAAAAACACCCACCCTGATGCCCCTAAAAGTGCCGTTGTCATATCGAGATGATATCCTTTTCTTCTAATGCTCTCAAATCTTTTATCAATTTTCTTTATTTCAACCTCTTCTAAAGCATGCGCTCTAGTTATTGGCACCATATCAACCATTTCTGCCACATCTGCAGACATATTTTCTATTTCCTTACGAAATTCTGTATTAGTTCTTTTTACATTTTTTCCAAAGAGAAGCATAATAGCTACTGATATCGGCATTACAATTATAAAAATTATTGCCATTATCCAATTTTTACTGAAGGTTACCACCAAAGCTACAATAATATTGAATATAACTGGAAAGACGGTTGTACATATTTGTAAGGATAAAGTTTGTATAGCTTCTACATCTCTTAGAATCTTTGACTGAAGTTTTCCAGATTTAAGTTCCTTATGATATGAAATAGACAATATCTGAAGTTTACGTACAAGATTACTTCTAAGCTTTTCCTCAACCTCTCTTATAGGCTTACTTAAATACTTTATATGAAGCATTTCTGTAATTATATTTTGTGCTACAGAAACAGCTGCAATAATAACATTTATCCAAAGTTCATTCACATTATACTTTTTAGGATAACTTGCAATGTTGATTATATTTGCAGTAACAATTGGTAAAATCCAGGTTGGAGAATGTTTTAGTATAAAAAATATTGTTGATAAAATTAGTTTACTCCAATTACCTTTATACATATATAATAAAATCTTAAGTGGCTTACCTTTACCTAATTTATAACTTTTCAAAAGAGCTTGAAAGCTTCTATTATTTCCTTCCATATTAACTCCTAATAAAACTTATTAATTATGTATTATAAAAACGGGAATTTTTTATTTGGCACCAAATGTAAATAAAAAATTCCCTATCTTGGTTTATTCTATTTTGTCACCCTCTATATTCTTTATAATAGCTACTTGGCTAGGTAAATCTCCTATTTCAATCTTTATTTCTGTGCCTGCATCTATTAGCTTTTGATTGTAGTTTTTAAGATACTCTGATAGATTATCCTCATTTACCATGCTTTCTTCATTGACAATCACTGACATTTTGCTTACCTTTGAAATATTGCCACGTTTGCAGCATTCCGTAAGTCCATCTGATATTTTACTTAGTAGTGTAACATCCTGCACACTTCATACCCCCACTTTAACTTTATATATAATTTATATAATAAAATTCAAAGTAATATTACTTATAACAACAAAAAAACAGTTGGTATCTTCGGGGGGTGATTCCAACTGTTTTATAATAAAAACTTGTTATTTATTAGCCTAAATTTATAATAACATTTAATTATTAATACACTATATATAATTTATTAACGGTTTGTGAAACTATTAACTTATGTAACCAACTGAAATTTCAATTATTATATTAATTTTAATAACTATGTACATCATTTCTTAATTGCAATAACCTCATATACATGCCAGTGTTTATTAATCACTTTGCCATTTTTATTTACACATTCCCCATCATATTGTCTTTCTTTAATTTCTACTATAGTATAACTATTAAATAGCGCCTCTATTTCATCTCTTCTATGAAAAGTTATATCTGCCTGCATTTGATACCAGTCATCTTTAATACCAAAAAAGGTACCTGCAAAAAAAAACACCTTTATTGGATGCTTGTTCAATATTACTCTAAAATCTATTAAACTTATTTGGTTTACAAAATGGCAAACTAAAACTTGCATATATCATATCACTTAAGGGTAACTTAATATTTGTATTTGTAAAATCTGCTTTCACTATTTTTAATTTTTCTTTAACCTCTTTACTTAATTTTCATCTCCTAATTTTGTTTCTTGCTCTTAACAAGTTTAAAAAACATATAAGCTCCAAGCAAAAAAATCCCAACAAAAAAAGCTATTTGGCTAAATTGAGATACAACTGGTACAATGCTCTCCCATGAATTACCGAAATAATATCCAAGCCCCACATAAATCCCTGTCCAAAATAGTTCACCAAAAAGTGCAACCACTGAAAATATGATTATATTATAGTTAACAATACCTGCCGCCGCATTTACAAAAGGTGACATAGGTGCTATCAAAAATCTTGTAAAAAATACTGCTCCTTTGCCGTGTCTTTCTAAATAATTGTGAGCTTTAGCTAATTTAGGATTAAAGTAATTTTCAAGTTTAGGGAATTTTTTTAGCATTTTATGCCCTGTTGCTTTCCAGAAAAAATAGCCTAAGCAATCCCCTATCCAAATAGTAAGCCATACCTCTAAAAAGGTACCTGCTATATTAAACTGACCTGTATACGCAAAAGCTCCTGAGGCTATAGCTATAAGTGTAGCTCCATCAGGAATCCCAATTCCTTGAAGTAATAATATGGTACTTAAAATAAGCACATTATACTGTCTAAAATACTGTATTAGTAGCTGCATTAAACTATTCATAATTTTTCATCCCGTCTATCACCATATTTTTTTATTATCTCCATTAAACTATCCCTTACCTCAGTTTTAGTTTTCTTATGCTTTTTAAGCAAATCCTTTATAGGGATATTCTCATCACCCTTTGAATTCTTAATTCTTAATATTTTAAAGATTTCACCTTCACTGACCTTATATCTTTTAGATAAATCTCTTACTGTAAGCCATTTGTATACTCCCATATCTCCTACTTCTCTGTTTTCTATAGTTGGCTTTTTAAGGCTTTTAAAATCTTTATGTATATTCATAGTTCTATTCACTATCAAAGCCCCTGTTATAATCATTATCATCAAAAGCACACCTGCTTTTTCATCCCTATTCATAAACTCCTCCATTTGTTTTTTACTATAGGTTTTAAATTGAAATATTTAACCCATATAATTATACTATTATCCTATTAAAATATTATTAATATAAACTAACTAAAATATAAACTTATTTTCAATTAAAATAAAGTGGTAAGAAAATTAATCATACCACTTTATCTCTGATTATTGAATTTTAACCTTAAATTCACCCTTAAAGTGCTCTTCTACCCTTGATAAAAGTTCTACTGTCATATCAGCATATTCACCAAGGTTTTCTTTACTATCCTTAAAATTCTTCCAAACTATTTCTAATGGCATCTTAGTATCTACCGTTAGACAATCCCAAAGAGCATCTAAATTTTTACCATAGTATTCCGGAAAATTCAATTCCCTTTTTAATATAAGATGTAGAGTTTGTTTATCTTTAATATCTCTTCCATCAATAATAACTGTCTTCATTTGTATCACCTTTAGGTTTAATAATATCTTGTGAAAGTTTCATAGTGATCTGATGTTCCATAGATAAGTCCATCATTTGAATATAATAATCTATCTGCGCCTCTATGTCCACCATTATAGTTTATATCGCACTCATGCCATACTCTTCCTCTTTTATAAGGTAACACTCTTTCAGAATTAGTGAATATGTCTCCTCCTATACTCTTCCCTGGAGCGTAGTCCCACAAATCTTCACCTGGTCTCCAACCAAGATCGCTAGCTTCTTCTTTTGTAATATAATTGTCTGGTAATGTTCCATTTTCATGTATGTAATCTGCAACACCTTGGAAGTCATTAATTACATCTTCATCATAATTATATTGTGTTTTTTGATAAGTAGCTTGTCTAACTGAATTTACTGTTTTTGCACTTACATTTGCTACATTATTAAAAAAAGCACCAAAAACCATGAATACAAGAGTTAAACAAATAGCAGCCAAATTTTTCTTTTTCATTTTTACACCTCTTTATATTTTTTTCCTAGTAATTAAGATCCTAAAGTTAACGTTATCTTTATTTCCCTAAAAACATTGTATTATATGTTTTTATACATTTCATTCAGTAAATTCAAATATATTCCACGAGGTAAATGTTATCATTTATATTTTTCTCTATTTTTTTCAAGTTTTTGCATTATTTCTCCATTTTAGTTAATTATTTTATTTACATTATCTAACTTGTACTACTCTAAAAAGTCAAGTTAAAATTACATTAATTATAGGAATTTTTACATAAGCTTATTGATTTATTTAAAATTTCCTGTATAATTATTTATTGTCGAGTTTAGTATATATAAACTTCAAGTTTACATATACTATAAAAAACTATTATATTTTACATAGGTGATTTATGGATATCGGAGAAAAAATAAAACGACTTAGGATTGAAAAGCAATTAACTCAAGAAGAACTTGCTAATCGATGTGAGCTATCGAAGGGTTTTATATCTCAAATAGAGAGAAATTTAACCTCACCTTCCATAGCAACTCTGACTGATATCCTCGATACTTTAGGCACAAATCTACCTGATTTTTTCAAAGAGGATAGTCAGGAAAAAATAGTATTTAAAAAGGATGATATGGGCGAAACCTCAGATGATGAACTAAAATATAACCTTATGTGGCTTGTTTCCAATTCTCAAAAAGACTCCATGGAGCCGGTTATGTTAACTCTTTATGAGAACGGTTGTTACCTTGAAGATGAACCTCATGAAGGCGAAGAATTTGGTTATGTATTAAAAGGTACTATATATCTAAAGCTTGGTAACAAAAAATTCAAAGTAAAAAGTGGTGAAAGTTTTTACTTTAAACCAAACGTAAATCATCAAATTTTAAACGCTGGTAAAAAAACAGCTAACCTCATTTGGATAAGTACTCCACCATCCTTTTAACATTTATAAAAAGAGGTGTTAATTTTAACTATGGAAAAAGACATACTTATTGAACTTAAAAACGTTTCAAAAAAATACGGCGATAATTATGTAATTAAAGATTTAAACCTATTTGTTAGAAGAAATGAATTTCTTACATTTTTAGGTCCAAGCGGATGCGGTAAAACAACAACCTTAAATATGATTGCTGGTTTTGAAACCCCTGATGAAGGAAACATAATATTTGAAGACAGTAATATAAATATTGTTCCCCCTCACAAGAGGCAAATAAATACTGTATTTCAAAAATATGCTCTTTTTTCACACATGAACGTATATGAAAACGTAGCTTTTGGCCTTAAAATAAAAAAGCTTCCTAAAAAGCAAATACAAGAAGAGGTATCTAAAATGCTATCTTTAGTAGATTTAAAAGGCTATGAAAAAAGATCTACTGATTCTTTAAGTGGCGGTCAACAGCAAAGAGTAGCCATTGCGCGTGCACTAGTAAATAGACCAAAACTCCTTCTTCTAGATGAACCTCTTGGTGCTCTTGACTTAAAGCTTAGAAAGGAAATGCAGCTTGAGCTTAAGAATATACAGCAAAAGCTCGGTATAACTTTTGTATTTGTAACACATGATCAAGAAGAGGCTCTCACTATGTCTGATACTATTGTGGTATTAAACAAAGGTAAGATTCAACAAATAGGTAGCCCGGAAGATATATACAACGAACCTAAAAACAGATTTGTAGCTAATTTTATAGGTGTAAGTAATATTTTAAACGGAGTTATGCTTAGCGATTACAAGGTTAATTTTGAAAATAAGGATTTTGAGTGTGTAGATAAAGGTTTTAGTAAAAATGAAAATGTTGATATTGTAATTAGACCTGAAGATATAAAAATTGTATCAAAAGAAGAAGGACACCTCTGTGGAGAGGTTATTTCTGCTGTTTTCAGGGGAGTTCATTATGAAATTAAGGTTGAAATAAATGATACTACATGGATAATTCATAACACTAAACATGTTAAAGTTGGAGATACTATTGGTATAAATATTCTTCCCGATGATATACACATTATGAGAAAGGCAGATTCTAATGAAGAGGAATAGACGCTCCATTTCTCATTACCCTTATATATTATGGAGCATAATATTTATAGTAATACCAATTTTTTTAATAGTATATTTCAGCCTTATATCAAGTGATCAAAGTTTTACAATAAACAACTATAAAAAATTATTTAATTCTACCTATATGCTCGTATTTTTTAACTCAATTAAGCTAGCACTTATATCCACTATCATATGCTTCTTTTTAGGATATCCTATAGCTTATATAATTTCAAAAGCAAGTACTAAGATAAGAAATATACTTATGCTTTTTCTTATAATACCAATGTGGATGAATTTTCTTCTAAGAACCTATGCTTGGATGTCTATACTTGGTAAAAACGGAATACTAAGCACTATAATTTCTTTTTTAGGCTTTAAACCTTTGGATATACTATACACAGATGCTGCAGTAATCCTTGGAATGGTATACAATTTCCTTCCTTTTATGATTATTCCTATATACACTGTGTTAATTAAAATAGACAAAGATGTTTTAAAAGCCGCTTCTGATTTAGGTGCTAATAGATTTGTTATATTTAAAAGAATAATTTTTCCTTTGAGTATACCCGGTGTTATGTCTGGTGTTACTATGGTTTTCATGCCTGCTGTATCAACCTTTGTTATATCAAAGCTTCTAGGCGGCGGTCAATTTATGCTCATAGGAAATTTAATAGAATCTCAATTTACAACTGTTGGAGATTGGTATTTTGGATCAGCTATATCAATTTTGATGATGATCATAATTCTTATTTCTATGACTGTACTTTCAAAATTTGATAAGAAGAGTAACTTAACAGGAGGTGGCCGTCTATGGTAGGAAAATGGCTAAAAAGATTATACCTAACATTAACTTATATATTTTTGTACGCTCCAATAGTATTTTTAATGGTATTTTCTTTTAATTCCGAAAAGTTTTCATCACACTGGGGACATTTTTCATTAACCTGGTACAAAGCCTTGCTCCAAGATGATAGGATTTTGACAGCGCTTTACTACACAGTACTTGTTGCTATAATATCTTCTGTTGTAGCCACAATTTTTGGAACCATCAGTGCTATAGGCATAAGTAAAATGTCACCTATACCGAAAAAGATATTACTAAACATAAATAACATACCGGTTTTAAATCCAGATATAGTAATGGCAGTATCCTTAATGACCTTATTTATATTTTTTAAGGTTCCTTTTGGACTTTTAACCTTAGTTATAGCTCACATTGCATTTTCTGTTCCGTATGTAATACTATCTGTTCTTCCAAAGCTAACTCAGCTTCCTACTGACATTGTGAAAGCTGCTTTAGACCTTGGCGCAACACCTAGTTATGCTATGAGAAAAATAATACTTCCTCAAATAAAATCCGGAATTTTTGCAGGTTTTCTATTTGCCTTTACAATGTCCATAGATGATTTCGTAATAAGCTTCTTCAATACTGGAAATGATGTTACAAATCTTTCTATAGAAATATATTCTATGGCACGTCGTGGAATAACACCTGAAATAAATGCATTATCAACCTTAATGTTTGTAACTATTCTAATATTATTACTATTAGCTAACGGAAAAAGTATTATATCTAAGGGGGAAAAGAAATGAAAAGTGTAAAAAGAATTATAGCCCTTGCAGCAACAGTTTTAATAGCTTGCTCTTCTCTAACTGCCTGCAATTTAAAACCAGGAGGTTCTAGTAAAGAAACCATAACTGTTTTTAATTGGGGTGAATATATTGATAAAAATATTATTAAGGATTTCACTGCCAAAACAGGTATAAAAGTAAATTACGAAACTTTTTCAACTAATGAAGAAATGTACGAAAAAGTTAAATCAGGAACTAATAGCTACGACCTTATTTGTCCTTCTGATTACATGACAGACAGAATGATTAAAGAAAATTTAGTTCAAAAAATTGATTTTAAAGCTTTACCTAACTATTCTAATATAGATAACAAATATAAAAATTTAGCCTTTGATCCAAAGAATGAATACTCTGTACCTTATATGTGGGGAACAATAGGTATAATATATGATAAAACTCAAATAAAAGATAAACTAGAAAGCTGGAACGACCTATGGAATACTAAGTATAAAGGAAAAATATACATGTCCGATGATATGAGAAATTCTTTAGGTGTTTCTCTTAAAAGACTTGGTTATTCTATGAATTCAAAAAATAAAGAGGAAGTCGCTAAAGCTGCAAGTGAACTTATAAAGCAAAAGAATGAAGTAAATCCTGTATATGTTGGCGATGAAATAAAGGATGACATGAGAAACGGTGAAAAGCCAATTGGAGTTATTTACTCTGGCGATGCTGCCGTACTTATGAATGAAAATCCAGGTAAATATGAGTTTGTAATTCCTAAGGAAGGAACAAATTTATGGTTTGACAGTTGGGTTATACCTAAAAATGCAAAGAATAAAGCAGCCGCTGAAAAGTTCTTAAATTATTTACTTGATGCAAAGGTAAATAAAAAGAATGTTGACTTTATAGGTTATGGAACCCCAAACAAAAAAACTTTTGATCTTTTAAGTGATAAGGTTAAAAATAATAAAGCTTCCTATCCCGATGATAGTTCTCTAAAGAATGCTGAAATATTTGCAGACTTAGGAGATTCCAAAAAGCTTTATAACGATGCCTGGGTAAATGTAACTGCAAAAAAATAATATTTAAGAAGGACAGAAGATGCTAAATTTCTGTCCTTTAATTTTAACACAATTATGCTATTTTTATTTTAACAACTACCTTTTTTATTTGGCTAGTTTTATCTAAAGTACAGCCTGGCTTATGAGCATCCTTAGGAAAAAATATACAAAAATAATCTTCATCTAAATTTATTTTTGAAGAAAATGTACCATCCTTATAAAAAGCTACATCCTTCTCCTTTGAATAAGCTTCTTCTACAGTTAAATTTTCTATTGGTGACCAAGCTATAAACTCTTGTCCTTTAGAAATATATTGAATATCTATGTATTTTTCATGTGATTCAAATCTTTTTTCAGCTTCATTTTGTGTTACATAGCTTTGAACTGATGCATAAATATTATCTCCATCAATTTCATATTTTCCATCGGAAAGCTTTTGTATATCATTATCTTTTAAAAACTCAAAAGCCTTTTTTAGTCTACTGTTCACGTTAACATATAAATCCGCATTTTCTAACTTATCAACTATCATTTTAATCCTTCTTTACTTTTTTATTTTTCACTTACATATTTTTAATAAATTTACTTTAATTATAGCCTACCTTCTCTATTCCTTCAAGAGCAGCTATATAACTCTCAAGTACTATTTGCCTTGGTATATTTATATGAAATCCATTAATTCTAAAAGCTAATCAATCAAGCCCCAAGACGCTTGATTGATCAGTATAAGGTTTAAACTATTACTTAAATTCTACTTTTTTAAATTTATTAACTATAAAAGCCAACAAAGAAAATATAATGGAAAATATGACAAGAACTATCATAGGATTAATAGAATTGTACGCTTCACCTTGAATATAATGCACGGACTTTATTATCCACCTATTAGGTGTTATTTCACTAAGCGTTTTAAGCAATTTGGGCATTTTACTATAACTTATAAAAGTTCCACCTATAAGTGATAATATAATACTTATAGCAGCTGAAAACATATTTGCATGTAACTCTTTATTAAATATTAGAACTATCAAGGTTGCTAAAGTAGTAATAACAAGTGTAAATACAATTGCATAAAGAAGCATTTGGGAAAGTGAAATGCCTATAGAACCCCCACAAATACTTATAATGCAGCTTGCTAAAAATATCTGAGCATAACTAAAAACATAATTATATATTACATTGCCAAGTATATAATTAAATTTACTTCTTGGAGAATACATAAACCTATAGAATGTATTTTCCTCTCTGTCTCTTATTATAACTGCTTCATTAATAACTGATGTAATTAAAAGCACTGTAAACAAAAATGCTATTATTCTTTCTGCCTCAGACAGTCCCCCTATTTGTTCATTTTTCATTATATTTTCCATGTTTAAAGGCTTATTTGTCGAAGCATAAGCTTTTATTAATTTTTTTATATCTTCACCTGTCTTTTTATTTTTAATACTGTAAACCTCAACATTATTAGAATTGTCTTTTAATTTAACTACAGCGTCATATTTTCCCATAATTACATCTGTCTTATAAAGTGTTCCTTGAACTATTTTAATATCAACGTTCTTAGTCCTCTTCAAAAGCCTTATTATTCTATTATTTTCATTTGAGCCTTTAATGCTTACTCCAATATTTAATGAAGGAGTAGTTACATAATTAACTGTCATAGCTAAAATTATTGCTACTATTGGCACAAACAAATTTATGAAGAATTTTTTCTTATTACAATATACTCTTTTAAAGTTACAAATGCATATTAGTATTACAGTTCTCATTATAAAAATACCTCCTTCTTAAATGAAAATACTGCTGCAACAGAAAATATTATACCTATTAATAAAGTAACTAAAATGCAATAAGTTAAAATAGTTTCATTCCTATCATATATAGCTGATATAATCCCTTTATTTATCCACATAAGAGGAGAAATATAGCTTACTTTTTCAAATATATTTCCAAAGGAACCTACTGGAAAAAAGCATCCTCCTAATACTGCAAATATTGCTATAGGTATACTTAAAATACCTTGAAGTATACTAAATTCTTTTATCCTTATCCCAAAATATATTCCTATTGCTGATGCCATCAAATTTTCAGTAAAAAATATTAAGAGTACCTTCGGTATACTATTTTCAAAATTAATGCCTAATAAAAACATTCCAGATACTAAAAGCAAAGCATTTAAAATCCATAAAACTATGCTGCAAGATATTATTTTAGACAAAACTATTGAAAAGCTATCTATTGGTGCAATCAAAAATCTATATGAAGTTTTGCTTAAATTTTCATCCTTAGCCGCATATGCCGTGGTAATAATATTACTAAAAATAAAAAACGGCATTAGCACAATAAAATAGTAATGCTTTGAGGTAAAACTTCTATCCCCTTTAAAATAATTTGATGTTAAGTATGAAAGCAGTCCTATAATAATTATTGGATATACAACGTTGTATATTATTACAAAAGAATCTTTCAATCTCTTTTTAAAGCTATAAATAAGTAATACTAAAAATCCCTTCATGTTTTTTCCTCCTTAATCCCTTAACGCTTTTCCTGTAAGGTTCAAAAATATTTCTTCTAAACTATCTTTTTTATATTTTTCTTTTACAGCTTCTTTTGTTCCATCTTCTATAATTTCACCCTCATTCATAATTATTATTTTATTACATACACTCTCAACCTCTTCCATATAGTGTGAAGTATAAATTATTGTAGTGCCCATTTTATTTAATTTTTTAACTGTTTCTAGAATATTATTTCTTGATTGAGGGTCTATCCCTACTGTTGGTTCATCCATAATTAAGAGTTTGGGTTTGTGTGCTATAGCACATGCTATATTAAGTCTTCTCTTCATTCCTCCGGAGAACTTTGACGGAAAATCATTTTTTCTTTTTAACAAACCAACAAATTCAAGTGCTTCTTCCACATTTTCCTTAAGTTTTCTACCTTTAATACCATAAAGACTACAGAAGAATTTCACATTATCATAGGCTGTAAGATCAGAGAAAACAGCTATCTCTTGAGGCACAACACCTAAATTTGCTTTAAAAGAATTTTTATTTTTATTAATGTCTTTTTCTAAGAAAAAAATACTTCCACCATCACAATCAATTACTGTAGATATTATATTTATACTTGTACTTTTACCAGCACCATTAGGTCCTAAAAATCCTAATATATCTCCTTCTTCAATCATGAAACTAATGCCTTTTACAGCCCTTCTTTCTCCATATTCTTTTTCAAGTCCACTTACTTTTAAAATACAACTCATTAATATTCCTCCAATACTTTGTTTTTAATATACAACGTTGGATATGTGAATATTTTTTAAGGAAATTTCTTAAGCTATCAACTAGAAATCTCCATAAAAAATCTCTATTTATTTTTCAAAAGGCTGATAAGCGTAGTTATCTTTTCTTCAAGATTCGTAGGATTCTTTATTATCTCCTCTGTCAATTTAGTAACATCCTTTACAGTTTTATCCTTAGAATTAAACTCTACATCTTCTAACTCTCCAAAATCAACTTTACTTATAAGCTTTTCTATACCATTAGAAAATATAATTATATCATCTAATTCTTCAATAAGCATTCTATGCCAACTAATCTGATATTCTAAATTACATATAACCGCATCAAAATGAAGTATTTCAACCTTAAGTGTATCCTTCATTACTTTAAGCTTTTTAGAATCTTCCCACCACTTTTTTCTTTCCTCAAGAGTTTTTATGTGTTTTTCTATAAGTCCTATTATCTCTTCTTTCTTTAGTCTGTTAAACATTAAATAAATAGTAAACTTTTCAGATTCAACACTATCAATTGGTTTTAAAATCTCTTTTCTTAAAATTCTCTTTAACTCCTCTATACCTGAACCATTTATTGCATACACCTTTCTTACCCTTGCCCCTGTTCTTTCTTCTCTAAGGGTAAATATGAAGCCCTGCTCTTCAAGCTTACTTAATGCATAATATATAGAACCAGATTTTATCTTAGCCCACTGATCCATTCCATTTATTTCTATAAATCTCTGTATATCGTAACCGTGCGTTGGTCTAACGCTTAAAATATATAAAACTAGTGCTCTAACCATAACTTTCTCCTTTTTATCCAACGTTGAATATATTCTTATATTATACCCAATGTTGGCTAATGTCAATATTACTCTCCAATATAATACACCCCCACTTAAAAATTAATTCTTGTTATGTTATATCACTTTGTACTTCTATTTTCTAATATGTAATCCTAACATAATAAACTTATAATTTTACTTTAATATCCTTACACAAAGTTTACATAAAAATAAAACTTAAGAATTTTGAATACCTATAACATAGTTAGTAAATTTCTCATATACTATATAGACATTCTATTAACTATACTAGTTATAAAATTATCCTTGTAGGTGATATAAATGTTATTTGTTATTAAGTTCACAAATATTGGACAAGGCTATCAAACCTGGGAATTAGGCTGTAATCCAATATTTTGGGTGGATAATACCTTGAATGCCAGTAAAATAAGCTTTGTCATTAAATCCAACTGTTATGAGGCTTTTTGGTTTAATAGAGCTATAAATTATATGATTCCCATTAAAGTTATTAGTAAAAACTCAACTGCTTCTATCAGCTTAGCTTACAATTTAAATACCAACCATTGGAGTTTAGATTCTAAAAAAATCAAACCTAGTAGCTTTATTTTAAGCAGTTTTTCTTCAAGTGACGTACCTGTTATAGATATATCATGTAATGTATAGTTTAATTATATTAGAATACTTCCTTATTATTTAAGGGAGTATTTTTTATAATCAATCCCCTTCTCTTTCATACTCTAGGTTAAATTAAAGAATATCCATATAAAATTTTTTAACACCTCTATGTTACTAACAAATATTACATAATATATCAAAAACAATTCTCCCTTTAATATATAAGTTGAAAATCAAGGCACATGTGTTATAATTGTTATGGCATTTTTAGATATTTTTAATTTTATTAAAATAAACGCAGAATATTTTAAAGTAAGGAGTATTATATGAAGAATATTAAATGTTCAAAATTAAATCTACAATCAATATTAAAGAAGGTAATTATTCCATCATTCCTATTAGTTATTTTACTGACAGGTTGCACTTTAAACTCAAAATCCACAAAATCATCTGTAACCTTCTCCCCATCTCGTAAGTTCTACTCAGATGATAAGGTTGTATCTATTAATTATAATCCTGATCAATGGCAAGAGGGTACTAACAGAGGTCAAAATGCAATTGCTTTAAAGAAAAATGGCACAAAAACTTTAGTAGGTGGATTAAAATGTAATAAATATTCAGAGAGTTTAACAGAAACTGAGTATATTAACTCACTTGAGAACACATACAGAAAAAATTCTATTGAGGGAAGTACTTCAACTAGCTATATAAAAATAGATGACAAAAAATATGCTGTAGTTCATAGTAGAATTAAGGACGGCGATTCAATTATAGATGCTGATACATTAGTAGTTGTAAATGGCAATTACCAATATGAATTTAAATTTGAGGCTGAAGATGATAGTTATAAACAATACAATTATAAAGATTTCATTATTAACACCTTTAAAACCCTTAAAATATACAAAAAAGCTTCTTCAAAAACTGATACTAATAATAGCGACATAAATGAAAAAGATTTGCCTGGTTCTTGGGGACTTAAAAATAACGATGGAAGTACGGACAAAAGACTAGTCCTTAACAATGACTGTTCTTTTAAAATTTATAAAGAAAATGCTGACGATAGAAATGTTATTACTGGAACCTTTTTTTATTCTAATAATGGAATTATAACTTTTAAACTAGCAAAAGTTATAAATGATGGACAAGAAGTACCTATAGCTTCAGGTAAGACCATTAAGTTTCAGGTTACATACCTTAAAGGCAATACTATACATTTAATTAATCTTTCATCTTCTCATTCTTATTCATACGTTAGATTAGATAACTAAAAAACCTGTATCCTAATTTCTTTATTTTATTAATAATTTTTAGTTTATAGTCAATACTATATATGATATTTATAAAAGAATATGTAATTTGTTAATTTTTTATTTATAGTATAGCTATTATATTCGAATTTAAACGATAATTATGTAGAATTTTATGAAACTTATTCTATTTAGCACAGTATTATAATTTTTATCTGAAAATTTTTGTTTTCTTTTTAACAATTTTAGATTATAATAACTTTAGAAAGAGAAATTGTTTCAAATATTATTTTCTCTAAAAAATATTTATTTTTGGAGGTAAAGTTTATGTTAGTATCAGCAAAAGAAATGGTAGATAAGGCTAGAGAAGGAAAATATGCTGTTGGTCAATTCAATATCAACAATTTAGAGTGGACTAAAGCAGTATTATTAACTGCAGAGGAAAACAAATCTCCTGTTATTTTAGGAGTATCTGAAGGTGCAGGAAAATATATGGGTGGATATCACGCTGTAGTTGGAATGGTTAATGGATTAATTCAAGATTTAAATATAACAGTTCCAGTTGCATTACACTTAGATCATGGTAGCTATGAAGGTGCTTTTAAGGTAATCGAAGCTGGATTTTCTTCAGTAATGTTCGATGGTTCCCACTATGATATAGCTGAAAATATAGAAAAAACAAAAGAAGTTATAAAGGCTGCTAATGCAAAAGGAATTTCTGTTGAAGCAGAAGTTGGTGCAATTGGTGGTGAAGAAGACGGAGTTGTTGGTGGCGGTGAAGTTGCTGATCCTGCTGAATGTAAGAGAATTGCTGATTTAGGAGTTGACATCCTTGCAGCTGGAATTGGAAACATTCATGGTGTTTATCCTAAAAATTGGGCTGGATTAAGATTCGATGTATTAGAAAGCATAAAAAATTCAGTAGGAGATATGCCTCTTGTTTTACACGGTGGTACTGGAATTCCTGATGATATGATAGCAAAAGCTATATCTCTTGGAGTTGCAAAAATCAATGTTAATACTGAATGTCAATTAGTATTCGCAGATGCTACTCGTAAATACATTGAAGCAGGAAAAGATAAGCAAGGAAAAGGCTTTGACCCTCGTAAATTATTAGCTCCTGGTTTTGAAGCAATAAAAGCTAAAGTAAAAGAAAAAATGGTTCTATTCGGTTCAGTAAACAGAGCTTAATTCTTTTAAAAACAGCCATAGCATATGGCTGTTTTTTTATGCTAATCTTTCGTAAACATCATTTCTTACTAATAAGATTAATTTTCTTATCATAATCGTAGTATTTTTTCAAAAAACTATTCTTTTACGGTGATATCTCTTTTATTTATGTCTTTTTAGACTTACATGACCTTATAAATTAGTAACTATATATATACATATACAAAAATATACAGTATAATAACAATGTAAAAGGTAAAAAAATATTATTACTTTCATTGAGAACTAAGGAGGTTTACACATGTTAAAAACTTTATTTTCAAAGGCAAAAATTTCACTTCTAACATTGGCTTTTCTAGGTACATCTTTTTCTACTATTAATGTATCTGCTGCCACTACTAATTCAAAACCAAAATTAAACGATATGTCAGCACAACAAGTTGTGGATGATATGAAGGTTGGTTGGAATTTAGGTAATACTTTAGACGCCTCTCCTGATGAAACAAGTTGGGGAAATCCTAAAACAACACAAGCTATGATTGACCAAATTAAAAAAGCTGGTTTTAATACTGTAAGAATTCCTGTATCTTGGGCAAGTCATATAGGTGCAGGTCCTAAATACAATATTGATAAAGCATGGCTTAACAGAGTTCAAGACGTCGTTGATTATGCTATTAAAGATGATATGTATGTTATATTAAATACTCATCATGAAACTTCTTGGGTTGTACCAACTTATGCTAAAGAAGCTGCATCAACAGATGAACTTACAAAAGTTTGGACTCAAATAGCAACTCGTTTTAGAAACTATAATAATCGTTTGATTTTAGAAACTTTAAACGAACCAAGAGTAGTGGGATCTCCTGAAGAATGGAGCGGTGGAACTCCTGAAACTCGTGATGTAATTAATCATTTTAATTTAGCTGCTGTAAATGCTATAAGAAATACAGGTTCAAAAAATGCAACTAGATTTATTATGGTTCCAACTAATGGCGCTTCTACAGCAACTGCTGCCATGAATGATTTAAAAATACCAAATAACGATAAAAGAGTGATAGTATCACTTCACGCATACTCACCTTATTTCTTTGCAATGGATACTGATGCTAACGGAATCTCCACTTGGGGTAGTCAAGCTGACAAAGATGAGCTCGATGGAGAATTTGATGCTATTTACAACAAATTTGTAAAGAACGGTCAAGCTGTAGTAATGGGTGAATTCGGTTCAATAAATAAAAATAACGAAGCTTCAAGAGTAGCACATGCAAATTACTATGTTTCAGCCGCAAGAAAAAGAGGAATAACTCCTATATGGTGGGATAATGGCCCTTCTAAAGCAGGCGCAGACTCTTTCGGTATATTCGATAGAAATAATCTTACATGGGTATTCCCTGATATAGCAAAAGCATTAGTTAGTGGTGCTAAGTAACATTAATTTTAAGTAAGGAGAATAAAAAAATATTCTCCTTACTTTTTTATATATAATTAATAATAGAACTTCCTAATTACAGGTATTGTAGTCCTATTTTTTCTTTATTTTGTTGAATATTTAATATATATTTTTATTTGTCAATAAATGTTTTTAACATTTTAAGCTGATTTTCGTTTTATATAATTATTAATATTATCATTATTGTATTTTTCTTTTTCTTTCTTTTTGTAACTCCATTTTTCTTTATAATGTATCACATTTAATATATATCACATATACAAATTCAAGAATATACAGTATAATAATATCTGTAAAAATAATAGCAAAAGCTTAACATTGCTATTATTTTGATGTAAGGAGGTACAATATTGTTTAAAAAATTATTTTCGAAAATTTTAATTCTATTTTTGATATTGGCTTTTATTTGGTTATTTTTAATACGTAACCTTAATCCATCCATATCTAACCCCTCAACTGATAAAAAAGTTAGTAATGACAAATTATCATCTCTACAGCTTGTTAAAGATATGAAAGTTGGTTGGAATCTAGGTAATACTCTAGACTCACCTAATAACGAAACTGATTGGGGTAATCCTAAAACTTCAAAAGAAATGATTGATAAAGTAAAACAAGCCGGCTTTAACACTGTGAGAATCCCTGTAAGTTGGTGTAATCATTTAGGCCCAGCTCCAGATTATAACATAGATACAACTTGGCTTGACCGAATACAAGAGGTTGTTGACTACGCTATGGATAATCACATGTATGTTATCATAAATCTTCATAAGGAAGAATCTTGGCTCATACCAACTTATGCTAAAGAAGCTGATGCAACTAACAAACTTACAAAAATATGGTCTCAAATTTCGAATCGTTTCAAAAATTACAATAATTCTTTAATATTTGAAGTAATGAATGAGCCTAGATTGGTAGGAAGTCCTGTAGAATGGTCTGGCGGAACTGATGAAGCTTTAGATGTAGTTAACAAATTTAACTTAGCTGCTGTAAACACTATAAGAAAATCTGGTTCAAAGAATTCATCTAGATTTCTAATGATACCAACTTATGCCGCATCAACAGACAGTGCATCTATTAATGCTTTAAAAATTCCAAACAATGATAAAAAAATTCTAATATCAGTTCATGCCTATTTACCTTATAACTTTGCTATGAACATCAATGGAACCTCTACTTGGGGGAGCAAAGAAGACAAAAGAGAATTAGATTCAACACTAAACACTCTTTATAATAAATTTGTAAAAAAAGGTCATGGTGTAGTAATTGGAGAATTTGGTTCTGTAAATAAAAACAATGAAACTTCAAGAATAGCTCTTGCAAAATACTATGTTACTGGAGCTAAAAAAAGAAATATAGCTACTATATGGTGGGATAATGGCTTCTCCAACGCCTGGGAAAAGGACAGTTACGGTTTATTTGATAGAAATACGCTTAAATGGAAATTTCCTAAACTATTACACACATTAATTGACTCTGCTAAAGAATAAGAAGGACGAAAGTCCTTCTTATTCTTTAATTATATGTATTTATAATAATTAGATAATACCTCTTCAATTTCTCTAAAGTTTATATATCTAGATTGCTCAACAACTACAGTTCCTTTCATAAACACTACAATTTCAGGCACTGTAAACATTTTAAAATCATTAGGTACTGCAGGTAAGTTACCAGTGTCAACTTTGGCTGATGACATTTTATTATACTTTTCACTTACACTTTCAATTAAAGAATCTAATTCACGACATATACCATTATCCTCGGTTTTAAAATATATAAGTACAAGTTCGTTACTTTGTATGTAGTTCTTTATTTCTTTTATGGATTCTAATTTATCCATAACTTGTCTCACCTCATTTGTCAAAATGATTATATACTCCGTTAGAGTCAATCTCTCTTTATTTATTATTAAATTTCTCTAACCTCCAGCTTACCTATTATATTACCATAAAAAATTTCTAACAAATCACTGATAAGCTTTCTTACCTCTCTTTTATTTCTCTTCTCTTTTAACACTATTGCTATATCCTCAACAAAATTATATGATAGAATCTTTATTATAAAATTATCTTCAATTGCCTTTTTATACATTGAAAGCTGATATTCAAAACTTATAGTTACAGTACGTGTAATAAATTCTATGAAAATCTTTTTACAGTTTTCATACTTAGAACCCTTGCTGCTATTCAAAAGTACTGCTAGTTCATTACGATTTTCTTCAAATATTTTTATAACTTCTTCCGAAAGACTGTAGAATATTTCTTGCATTTTTTCATTTACTTCTACTTCAAAAAATCTATTTACATATTGTATAAGCCTGCTGTACACAGGTTCTACGATTGTTTCATACAAATCCTCCTTACTTTTAAAGTATTTATAAAAATTGCCAATAGAGGTTTCTGCATTTTTCACTATAGTTCTTATAGACGTATCTTTATAACCTGATTTTAAAAATTCCTTTAACGCCTCATCTACTATCTTGTTTCTCATTTCTTCTTTTAAATATTGCATTAGAAAACCTCCGTTCTCTTTTAAAGTTTACTTCAATTCCATTTTATTGTCAATAATGTTACTTTCACCATAATACTTTTATTTAAATCAAAATAAAATCCTCTTCTAGAGGATTTTACTAAGTTTTAACAGCAATCCCATGTATAGTATACTTTAGAGAAATCACATTTCTTCAAATCCTCAGAAGCTATAAAAAAATTTGCCACTCCAGAATCTCCAAACATAATTCCACATTCGTCATCCATATCTAGTTGAAGTAAGAGTGTATCATATTTTTTATCATTTCTTGGATCACCTTGAGTAAAGCCAGGATATCCTCCTACTCTACTCCCATAGCCATCAAATACCTCATAACTTTCTTTTTCTTGAACTTCTGTAAACTTTATTCCTTCAAATACTTTATTAAAGCTATTATCGTGAGCAGATACTGGCATACTTCGTACTGTAAAAATCATTTTCCCCTCATACTCATATGGAGGATAAAATTCTTCATCTTCCTTTATTACCGGTACATCCTTTACCAAATTTTCATAGCATTTATTTACCTTTTCAATATATCTAACAACAAAACCATCTTCTTCATACAATCCGTATACATCGTCCCTTTTAACATAAAACTGTAAAATTCCTTCACTTGGAAAATCTTCGATACCACGAATCTCTTCAAAGTTAATTTGAGCTAAAAAAAAGTATGGTACTCCATCTTTATCTTTAGGGTATTGCTGTGTATTCTCTATATATGGCATCCCACCTAATTTACTTTCCCAAGGAAGCGTCTCTTCCCTTTTGTATGTAATTTCATTTGATATCTTTATAGTCTTTAGTATTCTATCTTCAAATTCCTTAAATAACTCTGGAATCTCAATTTTATTCATATGTTTGTTCTCCTTCTGATTTACTAAACTTATTACAACTTTTACAATAACAATACAACATTCAATTATATTATATATTATTAATATTTCAATGTGAAATAAAAAAATGAGTTTCTAATAAAAATTTAGAAACTCATTTTTAGGTTTGCTACTTTTTCTTGTTATTTAGTAATTCATGAAGTACATATGTAGCATCCATAAATTTAGCTATTGATTCATCTTTATTAAGCCTATGAATTATCCTAGATATAAGCTCAGACATATCAACTTTTCTAAACCATTCAGTTTTTTCAAGTTCCGGTGGTATATAAGTTAAATTAGTTGAATAAACTCTTGATATTATATTATCATCATAATATTTTTGGAATTTGTCTAAACCTTCTGTAAAGAATGCAAAAGTAGTAGCAACATAAATATTTCTTGCTTTTCTTGCTTTAAGTTCTTTTGCTATATCTAGAACAGATTCTCCTGAAGCTATCATATCATCAACAATTAAAACATCTTGATTTTCAACATCTCTTCCCATATATTCATGTTTAACTATAGGATTTTTACCATTTACAATAGTTGAATGGTCTCTTCTCTTATAAAATAATCCAACATCTACCCCTAAAACACTTGCATAATATATAGCTCTATCCATAGCACCGGTATCAGGACTTATAACAAGCATCTTATCCTTATTAGTTTCTATATCTTTTTCTTCTGTAATAATTGTTTTCACTATATCATATGTGGGATAAAGATTTTCAAATGACATTAATGGGATTGCATTTTGTACATTAGGATCATGCGCATCAAATGTAAGAACTTCTTGAACTCCTAATCTTTCTAACTCTTGAAGTGCTAAAGCACAATCTAAGGATTCCCTACCCTTTCTTCTATGCTGCCTTGATTCGTATAAAAGTGGCATTATAACTGTTATTCTTCTTGCTTTTCCTCTTATAGCAGATACAGTTCTTTTGATATCCTGAAAATGTTCGTCTGGACCTTTGTGATTTTCTATTCCAAACATATTATATGTACAACTATAATTTCCTACATCACAAAGTATATAAATATCTTTTCCTCTTACAGATTCTGATAATTTAACTTTACCCTCTCCATTAGAAAAACGTATTTCTTCAGTAGGTATCAAAAAAGTTTCTTCTGATTCTCTTTTAGCCTTAATACGATTATCAATTTTTTCGCCTATTCCCTTGCAGCTTTCTAGTGCAACTATACCAAGTTCACCATTCCTATAGTTAAAATCTTGATTGTTCATTTTCATCCTCCAAAACTTTTATATTCCTTAATTAATTCTAGGTATTCAATCAAATTATGTCAATAGTTATTCATTTGCAATTAAATATTTATAATATTTACAAAATTCGCCCAACTTCTTTAACATATGCTTAATTACTGTACTAGCTTACAATTCAATATGTTTAAAATTATTAATTTATATGTAGTATTTTGTAAACTCAATAACTATTTTATACTTAAAATTCATCAAAATGAGGTTTCAAATTTGCTTAACACTTATTTCCAGCAAATTTGAAACCTTTATTGCTTGATGATTTTTACATTAATGTGTTATATGTTGTGATATTATTTTTAAGTCTTCATTATCAACCTTGTCATCACCATTAACATCTGGAGTATAACTTCCCCATTTACTAGGATCAGTTCCTACAAGTCTTGAAGCTATTGCTTCATCATCTACTGTCACTTTACCATCTCCATTAACATCACCTGTTACAATTTGAAAATCCTGTCCTGAACATGTTGCCTCATATATTTTATCATTTCCATCGCCAACTATTGCATCAGTTACTGTTATTTTTCCTTGTTGTACATCTTGATTAACCTTAAATGTTAGCTTTATTATATTTAACTGTCCACTAATGTTGTTCTCTTGTCCATTACTTCCACCTATAATTTGAATTTGCCCATCATTCATATTTTCCTCATCTGAGATTCCAAACTTATCATTATTAGTGGCTTCTGTACTAACAAGTTTAAATGCTTTTGTATCATATTGAATACATATATCTTCACTGCTAATATCGTTACAATTTTTCATCATAACATATACAACAAGTGTTGAACCTGAAGAAATTGTAGTTTTATCACTTTGAATACTAATTGCTATTGGTAATAATAGAGTATTTGTGCTCAAGTTACTCCATATCCCCGTACCAGCTGTGGTTAATGCTCTAACTCTATAGTTATGACTTGTTCCTGCCGTTAAACCAGAAACCACATAGCTTGTTCCTGTTATTCCTGTTGTTACTGTACCATCTACTTCTATATCATAACTTATTGCTCCTGCTACTGCTGTCCAAGCAATTGTCATAGATGAAGTATCAACTGTTGAAGTCACATTTGTTACAACACTTAAAGTAGTTTTAGTTACTATATCACTCCATACCCCTACTCCTGCTGCTGTTGTTACTCTTACTCTGTAAGTATGATCTGTTCCTGGTGCAAGTCCTGTTATCACGTAATTTGTTCCTGCTATTCCTGTTATTACTTTGCCATCTACTTCTACATCATAACTTATTGCTCCTGCTACTGCTGTCCATCCTACTGTTAATGATGTACTATCTGGTGTTGATACTATACCTCCAACTACGCTTAAGGTTGTTTTAGTTACTATATCACTCCATACTCCTACTCCTGCTGCTGTTATTACTCTTACTCTGTAAGTATGATCTGTTCCTGGTGTAAGTCCTGTTATCACGTAATTTGTTCCTGCTATTCCTGTTATTACTTTCCCATCTACTTCTACATCGTAACTTATTGCTCCTGCTACTGCTGTCCATCCTACTGTTAGTGATGTACTATCTGGTGTTGATACTATACCTCCAACTACACTTAAGGTTGTTTTAGTTACTATATCACTCCATACTCCTACTCCTGCTGCTGTTATTACTCTTACTCTGTAGGTATGATCTGTTCCTGGTGTAAGTCCTGTTATCACGTAATTTGTCCCTGCTATTCCTGTTATTACTTTCCCATCTACTTCTACATCATAACTTATTGCTCCTGCTACTGCTGTCCATCCTACTGTTAATGATGTACTATCTGGTGTTGATACTATACCTCCAACTACACTTAAGGTTGTTTGGCTTATAACTTCACTCCATACTCCTACACCATCTACTGTTATTGGCCTTATTCTATAACTAACTGCTATTCCTGGTTGAAGCCCTGTTATCTCATAACTTGTTCCCGTTATTCCACTTATTACTTTTCCATCTATTTCTATATCATAGCCTGTAGCACCTGCAACTCCTTGCCAACTTACATTAACTGATGTATCTGTTGGTACTGCTGTAATATTACCTTGAGTTATTACATCTAGTGTAGTTTTAACTATAGGACTACTCCAATCACCTACACCACCTTCTGTTGTTGGTCTTATTCTATAAGTATGCGTTACTCCTGGCTGTAAATTAGTTGCTACATAACTTGTAATATTTCCAACACTTACTATAGTTCCATCTACTTCTACATCATAACCTGCAGCACCTGCAATTCCTTGCCAAGATAGATTTACAGATGTACCTGTTACTATTGCTGCAACACCATTTGAAGGTATAATATTCAAATCTGCCTTAACTATAGGATTACTCCAATCACCTATACCATTACTAGTATTAACTCTTACTTTATAGGTATAAGTTGTTCCTGGTGTAAGTCCTGTAATTACATAATTTGTTCCTGTTATTCCTGAAATTATAGTTCCATTTACTTCTATATCGTAACTTGCTGCTCCAGAGGCTGCTGTCCAACTTACTGTCATTGAATTATTATTTAAAACAGCTGTTACATTATTTACAACACCTATAGTTGTTTCAGTTACCAATTGACTCCAATCACTTATTCCCGCAGATGTGACTACTCTAACTTTGTAAGAATAATCTGTTCCTGGTGTAAGTCCTGTAATTACATAACTATTACTTGTTATTCCTGTAATTACTTTGCCATCTACTTCTATATCATAACTTATTGCTCCAACTACTGCTGCCCAACTTGCAGTTATCGATGTACTGGATACACTTGATGTTACGTTGCTTACAATTGTTATAGTTGTTCCTGTTGTAAGTGTTGTCCATTCTCCTATTCCTGCTGCTGTTACTACCCTCACTCTATAAGAATGATCTGTTCCTGGAGTTAAACCTGTTATTACATAGCTTGTATTGGTTATTCCTGCGATTACTTTACCATCTACTTCTATATCATAACTTGTTGCTCCAGCTACTGCTGTCCAATTTACTGTCATTGAAGTACTTGTAACTGTTGATGTTACATTCGTTATTATACTTAAAGTCGATTGAGTTACTAATTTGTTCCAATCACTTGTTCCTTCTGAAAATATTACTCTTACTCTATAAGTATGATCTGTTCCTGCTGTTAAACCTGTAATTATATAATTTGTTCCTGTTACCCCTGTGATTACCTTGCCATCTACTTCTACATCATAACTTACTGCTCCAGTTACTGCTGCCCAATTTAATGTTATTGATGTGCTTGTAACTGCTGTTGTTACATTTCCTACAACATTTAATGTAGATTTTGTTGTTATCTCATTCCAATCTCCTACTCCTGCTGCTGTTATTACTCTTATTCTGTAGCTATGACTTGTTCCTGGATTTAAATCCTTGATTACATAACTCGTTCCTGTTATTCCCGTGATTGACTTTCCATCTACCTCTACATCATAACTTACTGCCCCAACTGCTGCTGTCCAATTTAACGTTATTGATGTACTACTTGCTACCGTTGTTACATTTCCTATCATACTTACCGTAGTAGCAGTTGTAAGTTCTGTCCAATCTCCTGTTCCTGCTGCTGTTATTACTCTTACTCTGTAAGTATGATCTGTTCCTGCTGTTAAATCTGATATTACATAACTCGTACTTGTTATACCTGTAATTACCTTGCCATCTACTTCTACATCATAACTTACTGCTCCAGTTACTGCTGCCCAATTTACGGTTATTGATGTACTTCCTGCTGCTGTTGTTACATTACTTACGATACTCAAGGTTGATTGTGTTACTAATGCAGTCCAATCTCCCACTCCGGCACTTATATCAGCTCTAACTCTATAAGAATATGCTGTTCCTGGTGTCAAGCCTGTAATAGTGTATTTTGTGTCTGTTATTCCCGTGATAACTTTACCATCTATTTCTATATCGTATCCTGTTGCTCCAGCTACTTTATCCCAGCTAACTGTTATTGATGTACTGGATGAAATTGATGTTACGTTACTTACCACATCTAATGTCACTTTACTATATAAGTCAGTCCATTCTCCTGTTCCCGCTGCTGTTATTACTCTTACTCTATAAGTATGCTTTGTTCCAACTGTCAAATCTGATATTACATAGCTTGTACTTGTTATCCCTGTGATTACCTTGCCGTCTACTTCTATATCGTAACTTATTGCTCCAGCTACTGCTGCCCAGCTTGCTGTTATTGATGTACTGGCTGCTACTGCTGTTACATTTGTTACTACACTCAAAGTAGATTTAGTTGTTAATTCATTCCAATCGCTTGTTCCTTCTGAAAATACTGCCCTAACTCTATAACTGTGACTTGTTCCTGGTGTTAAGCCTGCGATTTCATAGCTTGTTCCTGTTATTCCTGTGATTACTTTTCCATCTACCTCTATATCATATCCTGTTGCTCCAGTTACTGCTGCCCAATTTACGGTTATAGTTGTACTCCCTGCTACTGATGTCACTCCTGTTACTATACTTAAAGTAGATTTAGTTGTTAAATCCGTCCACACTCCTACTCCTGCTGTTGTTATTACTCTTACTCTATAAGTATGATCTGTTCCAGCCGTTAAACCTTCTATTACATAGCTTGTTCCTGTTATTCCTGTGATTACTTTTCCATCTACTTCTACATCATAACTTACTGCTCCTTCTACTTTGTCCCAGTTTACTGTTATTGATGTACTGGCTGCAATTGACGTTACATTGCTTACCACACTTAAGGTTGTCTCACTTTCAACTTCACTCCATTCACCTGCTCCTGCTGCACTAATTGCTCTAATCCTATAGGCATGAGTTGTTCCTGGCGTTAACCCTGTGATTCCGTAGTTTGTACCTGTTATCCCTGTAATTACTTTGCCATCTACTTCTATATCATATCCTGTTGCTCCAGCTACTGCTGTCCAATTTACTGTTATAGATGTGCTATCGACTGTAGCCGTTATATTGCTCACCACGCTCAAAGTAACTTTAGTTGTTAAATCCGTCCAATCTCCTACTCCTGCTGAAGTTGTTACTCTAACTCTATAAGTATGGCTTGTTCCTGCTGTTAGACCTGTTATTTCATAGCTTGTACCTGTTATCCCTGTAATTATTTTGCCATCTACCTCTATATCATAACTCGTAGACCCATCTACTTTATCCCAATTAACTGTTATTGACGTGCTGCTAACTACTGATGTCACTCCTGTTACTACACTTAAAGTAGATTTAGTTGTTAAACCTGTCCAATCTCCTATACCAGCTAAAGTTGTTACTCTAACCCTATAGGTATGACTTGTTCCGGCTGTTAATCCTGTTATTTCATAGCTTGTACCTGTTATCCCTGTGATTACCTTGCCATCCACTTCTATGTCATAGCTTACTGCTGCGTCTACCTTATCCCAACTTACATTTATTGAATTACTTGTTACTGTTGCTTGAACATTTGTCACTACACTTAATGTAGTTTTTGTTGCAAGTTCTGTCCATTCTCCCACGCCTGCTGCTGTTATTACTCTTACTCTATAACTATGTACTGTTCCTGCTTCTAAACCTGAGATTATATAGTTTGTTCCTGTTATGCCTGTAATTACTTTACCATCCACTTCTATGTCATAACTCACCGCTCCGTCTATTTTATCCCAACTTACATTTATTGAATTACTTGTTACTGTTGAAATTACATTAGTTACTACACTTAAAGTTACTTTAGTAGTTAAATCTGTCCAATCTCCTGTACCTGCTGCTGTTGTAACTCTAACCCTATAGCTGTGACTTGTTCCAGGAGTCAAACCTGTTATTTCATAACCTGTACTTGTTAGCCCTGTAATTACTTTTCCATCTACTTCTATATCATAACTAGTGGCTCCATCTACCTTATCCCAACTTACATTTATTGAATTACTTGTTACTGTTGAAGTTACATTCACTACTGTACTTAAGGTTGTAACACTAGTTAGCTCACTAAAATCTCCTACTCCATCCATAAATTCTGCCCTTACTCTATATGTATGGGTAGTTCCTGGTGTTAAACCTGTTATCTCATAGTTTGTACTTGTTATTCCTGTGACTAACTTTCCGTCTACCTCCACATCATAGCTTACCGCTCCACTTATAGCATCCCAATTCAGTTTTATAGAAGTACTTGTAACTGAATTTTTAATTCCTGTTACTAAATTCAAAGTGGTTTTACTTGAAAGTATACTCCAATCACCTGTTCCTGCTGTTGTTATTGCTCTAACCCTATAAGTATGACTTGTTCCTGGAAGTAATCCTTTAACCTCATAATTTGTATCTGTTAATCCTATAATTAAATTACCATCCACTTCTACTTCATAACTCGTAGCTCCATTAACTGCATCCCAAGTTAGTTTTAGTGATGTACTTGTTACGGTTGCATTAACATTACTTACCACACTTAAGGTTGATTGGCTTACAGCTTGACTCCAATCACTTGCCATATTAGATGTCTTTGCTCTTACTCTAAAAGTATGGTTTGTACCAGCTGTTAAGCCTGTACAATTATAGCTTGTATTATTCCCCGCATCTATTACTTTGCCATCTATTTCTATATCATATCCTACTGCTCCTAATGATTCATTCCAAGTTATTTTCATAGATGTACTGGTTATATCACTAACATTTAATCCATCAGGTATTTCAACAGGAAAATTAGGTTTAGGCAACTTTGTTAAATATGGATATTGCGTATCTTTACTCCATGTTGATGTAAAGTCCCAATTTGAATAAGTTTCCTTATTATATAAATCTTTAGTATCCTTTGCCTCGCCACTAGGATTTTTAATACCTGAGATTCTACTATCAAAATAACCATTTGTTACTGTTGTAGATGTACCAGAAATTCCTCCTACATTTGTTCCTGTACCAATTGTTTTAGCTGCTGAATAACTACTTGTAATGGTTGTATTTCCATTTCCAAGTATTCCTCCTACATAAGAATTTCCTGATATTGTTCCTAAACTAAAACAATCCTTCACAGTTCCTGAACTAGAATTCCCAAGTATTCCTCCTACATTATTGGCTCCTGTTATTGTACCTGAGAAATATACTTCAGAGATATCTCCTTGAAAAGATCCTACAATACCTCCTATATTACTACTTTTTGCATTTACATTTCCTAGTACATAACAATCTTTTATTGTACCTGTAAGACTTCCAACAAGTCCACCCACACTGTCACCTTTTCCAATGACATTAATGTTAGAATAAGAATTTGTTATAGTTACATTACTTCCAATTCCTATTAATCCTCCAGTGCACCCAGAACCCGATACAGTTCCATCTATAACTGAACAATTATCAATAGTACTTCCACCATAAACATTTGATGCTAATGCTCCTGTATAACTACCATCTGAAATATTTACATTTTTTATGTTTAGATTTTTTATTGTTCCACCTTTAACGCATCCAAATAATCCATTTGTATAGTCACCAGAAAAATTTTCAATAGAATGTCCATTGCCATCAAAAATCCCTGTGAAAGGTACTGCACTATTACTACCAATAGCTGTCCAATCAATGTTAGCTATATCAATGTCATTTGCCAATTTGTAGCTTGCACCAACTTCATACTTTATATTTTGAAGTTGTTTAGTATTGCTTATTATATAAGGATCATCAGTTGTACCTTTTCCAGAAGCAACTTCTCCTGTAGGTGCAGCTTCCACTTCATCAGGCTTCTTAACAGCTTTTAAATATGGATAAGATGTTCCTTCATCAATTGCCCATATACCTGATAAATCCCAATCCTTAAAGGTACTCGACATTTTCATAGCCGTAGATAGTTTACTTATATCATATACACTTTGAGGTGCATACTTACTAGCTACACCGTCGTAGTAGCTACTAATTATTGTTGTATTGGTTCCTGATAATCCTCCACTGCCCGTTCCTGTTACAATTATTCTTCCCGATGAGTAGCAATTTTGTATGGTAGCATTAGAACTTCCACCTTCTGTTCCAGCATTATATCCTTGTAATCCACCTACATAATTTCTTCCCTTAACTACTCCTAGATTAAAGCTGTCCTTTATAACATTATCTGAACTTGAATATCCAACAATTCCTCCTACGTCATCTCCAGCAGCTGCAACACCACCAGTATCATAACATTGGTCAATTTGTCCATGAAGCCATCCGGCTAATCCACCTACATAGCTTCCATTGGAACTAACATCGCTAGTTGTATACGATTTAGATATGTCTCCTTCTTCCTTACCAACAAGACTTCCTGTATAATTACCACTTTGACCTATTACCTCTGCAGTTACATAACAACTAGTGATATTTCCTGTAAGATTACCTGCAATTCCACCTGCATTATCACCTTTTGCTGTTACACTAACTGAAGAATAAGAATTACTAATGCTTAGTCCACTTGCTTCACCTACTAAACCACCAGTATTTCCACTTCCAGTAACACTTCCCTCAGCTGAACAATTATCAATAATACTTGTTCCTGATATGCTACCAGCTATAGCTCCTGTGTAATTCTGACCATTAATGTTTACACCCTTTATGCTTAGGTTCTTTATTGTTCCATTATTCACATAACCAAACAATGAGTTCCCATCAACATTAACCTTTGTAATTGAAAGATTTGTTATAACATGTCCGCCTCCATCAAAGCTCCCACTAAACTGAGCCGTACTATTCCCTATTGGTGTCCATTCAACATTACCAAGATCAATATCACAACCTAATTTATAATTTGCAGATAAATTACTGCTAATCTCTTGCAGTTGCGCTTTGGATGTTACTACATAAGGATCATTTAAAGCTCCTGTTCCTGTTCCGGAGAAAGCGTATATCTTATTAGAACCAATAATTTCAATAAAAATAGTTCCAAACAATAACGTTATAAAAAACAAAAAGACTTTATATTCTTTTAGTTTTTTACTCTCCAATAATTTCTCACCTCACTTAAAATCTCTTATATTTTTTGTAGAATAGTTGTTATATCCTCCTTCCTCATTTTTATAGATAAATAATATAAGTAAAATTTTTATTACATTTATTTGTATTTTTTCATTATTTTTTATTATTTATCTAATTTTAATTTTAGTTGTAATTTAAAGTATTGTAAAGAAATTATTACTATTGAATTTATCATCTATACAATATACTAAAATAACAAAAAAACTGCTCTAAAAATGAATATATCTCATCTTTAGAACAGCTTTTTGTTTACTTATTTTTATTTACTTCTGCTTATTTCTACTAGCTATCATTGCTTTAGCTACATATTGTCTATCCAGGTCGTCTACTTTTCCATCTCCGTTTACGTCTGGGTTATAATTTCCCCATTTATCTTTTGTTGTTCCTATAAGTCTTGATACTATATTGACATCTAGCATATCTATTTTTCCGTCTCCATTTACATCACAATTTATTATGCTAAAATTTTGACCTGAGCACGCTGCTGTATAGTTTTTACCATCTTTATCTGAAATACTACCTTGAGTTACACTAATTGCTCCATTTCCGGATGCATTTTTAGCTTTAAATGTAAGTTTAAATAATTTACTGTCAGAATTCAATGCACTATCTCCTGTAGTTCCACCTAAAATTCTCACAGAACCTGCTGTAGAATCATCTGCATAATAAACTTGGTTTACATTTGAATCTACTGGTTCTGCACTAACGTAGGTAAATAAATTTGAATCATACTGTACAGTTATATCCTCTGAAATTATATTCACTACATTTTTCATGTCTACAATTACTGTAAAAGTATCTCCTGCCATTAAATTATTATTGTCTGCTTCAACACTCAAGTTAGGCGCTGGCAATAATTTTCCTGTAACAACATCGTTCCAATCTCCAAATACACTTGATATTTTAGCTCTTATTCTAAAATTGTATGTGGTATTAGCATCTCCTTTAATTGTATATGTTGTACTATTTCCATTGTCTATTACATTACCGTTTATCTCAACATCATAGCCTGTTGCTCCATCTACTGCATCCCATTTTAATTCTATTGAACTATATGTTGCTTGTACTGTTGTATTTTTTACTTTATCGATTGCCTGCGTACTTCCGTTAATTACGTCACTCCACTGTCCTATTGTATCTTCTGATTTAGCTCTTATTCTGAAAGTATGACTTGATCCTATAGCTAATCCATCTACTTTATAGCTTGTATTATTTCCATTATCTAACACCTTACCATCTACTTCAATATCATACCCTGTTGCTCCTTCTATTGCCTTCCAAGCTAATTCTATTGAAGTATGTGTTGTAGTTGTAGTTACATCTGTTGGAGTTATTACTGCCAAGGTTGTTTTGTTTATTAAATCACTCCACTCACCAACTGTATTGCTTGCCTTTGCTCTTACTCTAAAAGTATGCTTTGTTCCTGGATTAAGACCATCCACTTCATAAGCTGTACTATTTCCATTATCTATTGTTTTTCCATCAATCTCTACATCATAGCCATCTGCTCCATTTACTGTATTCCAAGTATATTTAATAGAAGATGCACTCACTGTTGCATTGATATTATTGGGAGTTATAACCGCTAAAGTTGTTTTATCTATTTCATCACTCCATTGTCCTATTGTATCTAAAGTCTTAGCCCTTAATCTAAACTTATGGTCAGTACCACTTGTTAAACCATCTGCTTCATATACTGTGCTATTTCCATTGTCTATTACATTACCATCAAATTCAACATCATAACCTGTTGCTCCTATTATTGCCTGCCATGTTAATCTTATAGTTGTATCATTCACTGAAGAAGTTACTGAATCCTTTGATATCACACCTAAAGTTGTCTTATGTGTCATATCACTCCAGTCACCAAAAGCATCACTAGTTTTTTCTCTTATTCTAAAGGTATGTGTTGTTCCTGCTGTCAAACCATCAGCTTCATAGGTTGTACTGTTTCCATTATCTATTACTTTTCCATCAAATTCTACATCATAGCCAGATATACCATTAACTGCATTCCAAGTATATTTTATTGTTGTATTTGTTACTAAAGCTGTTACATTATCTAATGATATTACACCTAAAGTTGTTTTTGTTACATTTTCACTCCACTCACCAATTGAATCAGATGTTTTTGCTCTTACTCTAAAGGTATGTGTTGTTCCTATATTTAAGCCAGTAAGTTCATATGAAGTACTGTTTCCATTGTCTACTACTTTTCCGTCTACCTCCACATCATAACCTGTTGCTCCTTTAACTCCTAACCAACTCAATTTTATTGAACTATCTGTTGAAGCTACTGTTATATCACTTGAGGAAAGCTTAGATAAAATAGTTCTTGAAATTGGCATGCTCCAATCTCCAGCTCCATTATCTATCTTTGCTCTTATTCTGAAGGTATGCGTTACACCTTCCTCTACATTTGTGAATTCATATGAAGTATTGTTTCCATTGTCTACTACTGTGCCATCTACCTCTACATCATAGCCTGTTGCTCCATCTACTTTGTTCCAATTAAGTTTTATTGATGATGAAGTAGTTTCTACTGTAACATCCTTAATTGCAATTATTGATAATGTAGCTTTGTTTATTGGTACGCTCCATTCTCCTGTACCTTCTCCGGTTTTTGCTCTTATTCTAAAAACATGATTTGTTCCTGGAGTTAAATTATTAACTTGATAGTTTGTATTGCTTCCTGCATCTACTACTGTACCATCTACCTCTACATCATAACCTGTTGCTCCCGTAACTGCTCCCCAATTTAAACTTATTGTTGTTCCTGTTGCTGTTGCTGAAACATTACTTGCTGCTACTACTGCTAGTGTGGTTTTAGTTACAGTTTCGCTCCATTCTCCAACGCCTAAAGATGTCTTACCTCTTATTCTATAATGATGAGTTACTCCTGTTTCTAAATTATCAGCTTCATAAACAGTACTATTTCCATTGTCTATTATTTTACCATCTACTTCTATATCGTAACCTGTTGCTCCATTAATTGCTGTCCAACTTAATTTTACTGATGTATCTGTTACTAATGATGTTATATCTTTCTCTTTTAGTGTATCTAATGTTGTCTTTAATATTTTATCACTGAACTCCCCAACACCTGATGCCGTTTTAGGTCTTATTCTATATGTGTGGGTTATTCCTGGATTGAGTCCATCAGCTTCATAAACAGTACTATTTCCATTGTCTACTATTTTACCATCTACTTCTACATCATAGCCTGTTGCTCCATCTACTGCTGTCCATTCAAGTTTAACTGATGTACCTGTTACCTCTGATGCTACAGTACTAATGTCTATTACTGATAGTGTTGTTTTTACTATTTTATCACTGAAATCTCCTATTGTATCTGCTGTTTTAGGTCTTATTCTGTAGGTATGAGTTATTCCCACATCAAGTCCTGTGGCTATATAAACAGTACTACTTCCATTGTCAATTACTTTACCATCTACTTCTACATCATAACCTGTTGCTCCTGCTACTGCTGTCCAACTTAGTTTTACTGATGTACCGGTTACTACTTCCGACACATTGTCTGTACTTATAGCTCCTAATGCTGTTCTATTAATAATAGTACTCCAATCTCCACAACCATTATCTGTTTTAGCTCTTATTCTAAATACATGTGTGCTTCCTACTGTCAAGTTAGTCATTTCATATGAGGTACTATTACCATTATCTATTGTCTTACCATCTACTTCTATGTCATAACCTGTTGCTCCTGTAACTCCTGCCCAATTTAATTTTATTGATGTTCCTGTTACTATTGTAGTTACATCACTTTCCTTAACCACTGCTAAGGTTGTTTTTGTTATTTTATCGCTAAAGTTTCCTATTGTATCTGCTGTTTTAGGTCTTACTCTGTAAGTATGAGTTATACCTGACTCTAAACCATCAGCCTCATATGAAGTATTGTTTCCATTATCAATTATTTGTCCATCTACTTCTACATCATAGCCTGTTGCTCCTATAACTGGAGTCCAACTTAATTTTACTGATGTATCTGTAGCAGAAGCTGTTATATCATTTACTGATATTGTTGATAAAACAGTTTTAGTTATAAAATCTCCAAATTCTCCTACTCCACTATCTGATTTTGCTCTCACTCTAAATTTCAAGACTGATCCAGATACTAGATTTTCTGCAGTATAAGTAGTGTTACTACCTACATCAATTACTTGTCCATTCACTTCTATATCATAGCCTGTTGCTCCTGTAACTGCTGTCCAATTTATCTGAACTGATGTATCTGTAACATTAGTCTTTATACTGTCTGTAGAAATTTTATCTAACGCTACTTTAGTTATTGGGTCACTAAAATCTCCAACTCCAGAAGCTGTCTTTGGTCTTATTCTATAAGTATGTGCTGTTCCTGCTTTTAAGTTGTCAGCTTCATATACTAGACTATTTCCATTATCGATTGTTTGCCCATCTATTTCTACATCATAGCCTGTTGCTCCTGTAACTGCTGCCCAACTTAACTTTATTGATGTTCCTGTTACTGTTGTAGTTACACCTGTTATTGAATCTAGCGTTGTTTTTGTAATGTCACCACTCCATTGTCCTATTGTATCTGCATTTTTTGCTCTTACTTTATATACATGGGTTATTCCTGCTTGTAAACCTGATGCTGAATAGGTTGTACTATTTCCATTGTCAATTACTTTACCATCTACTTCTACATCATATCCTGTTGCTCCATTAACTCCTGCCCATGTCAAGTTTACTGATGTACCTGTAACAACTGCTTTTATGCTGTCACTTGATATTATTCCTAAAGTAGTTTTAAAAATAGGTACACTCCAAATTGCAGTTCCACTTGCTGATCTTGCTCTTATTCTAAATTCACAAGTAGTTCCTGCTATTAATTTAGATAATTGATAACTAGTACTACTGCCATTATCAATTATTTGTCCATTTACCTCTATATCATAGCCTGTTGCTCCATTAACTGCTGCCCAACTTAAATTTATTGTGCTATCTGTAACTACTGCTGTTACATCACTAGAAGCTATTGAACATAAAATAGTTCTTGTTATACTATCACTAAATTGTCCTACAGTATCTTGTGATTTTGCTCTTATTCTATAAGTGTGTGTTGAACCATTATCTAAATTTTGTGCTGTATAAACCGTGCTATTTCCATTGTCGATTGTTTGTCCATCTATTTCTACATCATATCCTGTTGCTCCTGTAATAGCTGTCCAACTTAAACTTATCGCTCCATTTGAAACAACTACATTTACATCATTTGGTGTTAATACTGATAATGCTGTTTTACTTATTTTATCACTGAAGTTTCCTACTGTATCTGCTGTTTTTGGTCTTATTCTATAAACATGAGTTGTTCCTAGCTGTAAATTTTTCACTGTATAGCTTGTATTGTTTCCATTATCAATTACTTGTCCATCTATTTCTACATCATAGCCCGTTGCTCCTGTTATTGCTGTCCAACTTAAATTCATTGAAGTTCCTGTTACTGCTATATTTACATCCTTAACCAAAATTGTATCTAAAGCTGTTTTGGTAGTTGTGGCACTCCAATCTCCTACTCCATCTGCTGTTATTACTCTTACTCTAAAGGTATGAGTTGTTCCTGCCACTAAATCCTTTGCTTCATAGCTAGTCATTGTTCCATTCTCTACTACTTTTCCATCCACTTCTATTTCATAACCTGTTGCTCCTGGTACAGCTAACCATGAAACATCTATAGTTTTTCCTGTTACACTTGAAGTTACATTTCCTACTTCGCCTGGAGTTGTTTTAGTCTGAAGATCACTCCATTCACCATTACCATTATCTGTTCTTATTCTTACCCTATAGCTGTGACTTGTTCCTGGTGTTAAACCATCAATTTCATAGCTAGTATTGTTTCCTGCATCTATTATATTTCCATCTACTTCTATATCATAACCTGTGGCTCCTGTAACTGCTGCCCAGCTTAATTTTATAGTAGTACTTGTTACTATTGCCGCTACATTTCCTAAATCATTTGGTGTACTTTGTGTGATTAAATCTGTCCAAGCTCCTACTCCATCCTTTGTTCTTAGTCTAACTCTAAAAGTATGACTTGTACCTGGAGTTAAATTTCTTGCTGTATAAGTTATGTCTGTACCATTATCTATAACTTTTCCATCTACTTCTATATCATAGCCTGCTACTCCACGTATTGGATTCCACTGCAATCTTATGCTGGTACCTGTTGTTTTAACAACTTGAAAACCATCTACAGTTTTTGTCTGATCTCCTGAACCTGGAAATAGCGGTATTGATAATCTTTTAAGGTATGGATAAGCTTTATCAATGCCCCAAGTAAATACAAAATCCCAACCTAAATAGGTTGCCTGACTTTGCAAATCGGCGGTAACTTTTGCTTGATCAGTAGGTGTTTTTATTCCTGCTGCTGTAGTATCAAAATAACTTTTTACTATTGTAGCTGCTGATGATGCTGTAATTCCTCCTACATTTGCTCCTGTTGCTGTTACTTTTCCAGCTGCGTAACAATTAGTTATTTTAGCACTTCCATTTCCTTGTATTCCACCTATATAATTTGTTCCACTTACATCGCCTATATTAAAACTATCTTGAATTGTACTTGAACTTGAATTTCCTACTAATCCTCCTATGTTGTTTACTCCTTTAATAGTTCCTGTGGAGTAAGCTTGTGATATTTGTCCTTGTAGTACTCCTGCAAGTCCTCCTACATTATTAGCTGCATTGGAAGTTACATTACCATTAGAATATGAACCTGTTATATTTCCTGTTATGCTTCCAACAAGTCCTCCTACATTATTACCATCTGATACTACATCTCCAATTGTATAGCAATTAGTTATATTTCCTGAAAGACTTCCAGTTAGTCCTCCTACATTGTCATTTTTTCCTGTTACTGTTACTGTTGAAGATGAATTACTTATATTTAAACCAGTTCCATAACCAACTAATCCTCCTACATAATTTCCTCCTGAAACAGTACCATCTATTGCTAAACATCCATCAATTGTGCTTGTTCCTGATGCATTTGCTACTAAGGCTGCTGCATAATCTCCGCCTAATATGTTAGTATTTTTCATAACAACAGCTCTTATAGTTGCACCTTTAATATATCCAAATAAAGCATTTACATTAACTCCTGGGTTATCCATAGAAAGATTCTTTATGGAGTATCCATCTCCATCAAAGCTTCCTATAAACTGTGCTGAGCTATTTCCTATTGGTGTCCAATTTACTCCTGTAAGATCAATATCCCCGCCAAGCTTGTAATATGCTCCTAAATCATACTTCATATTTTCTAATTGTTCTACTGTTGTTATAATATATGGATCGTCCTTAGTTCCTTTTCCAACTGAACTATTTTGAGAAATTACATTTACAGAGTTTGGTCTAGTTACATTTTTAAGATAAGGATAAGATTTTCCTTCATCTATTCCCCAGGTATTAATAAATTCCCAATTTTTAAAGGTTTCTTGCCATTCCATTTCTGAAGTAATCCTACTTATGTCATTCGAATTTTGTGGAACATATCCACTTGCCATTCCATCATAATAACTGCTGGTTATAGTTGCTGAGCTTCCTGTAAGTCCACCTACATAACTTCCAGTTGCTATTATCTTTCCAGTAGAATAGCAATAATTTATATTAGAACTTGAATATACATATCCTTCTATTCCTCCAACATAAGAGTTTCCTGTTACTTTAGCCATGTTAAAGCTATTTTTTATTGTACCTGAATACATATATCCAACAAGTCCACCTACACAGTTTCCTGTAGAAGTTGTACTCCCCTGTACTAATATTGAAGTAACACTACCTGTTGCATAAGATTGATCAATTGTTCCATTAATCCATCCTATAATTCCTCCAACATCTTCTCCGTTAGCTGTTACATTATTAGTTGTATAACACTTTGAAATATTTCCTGTTATTTCTCCTACTAGTCCTCCTGTATATCTTCCTGCTTTAGATACTACATCACCAGTAGCATATGAGTTAACTATACTTCCTGTAAGGTTTCCTACTAAACCTCCTGCATTGTCACCATTTACTACTTCACCATTCAAACCAATTCCATCTACAATTGTAACCTTAACAGCTGAATTAGAATTGCTTATATTAAGTCCACTAGCTAATCCAACTAAACCTCCAGTATTTCCGTATGCAGTAATAGTTCCATCTGCTGAACAGTTATCAATTGTGCTTGTTCCTGTTACCACTCCTGCTATAGCACCAGTATCATTTCTACCTATAATATTTACGTTTGATAGTTTCAAATTTTTTATAGTTCCATTATTTACATAGCCAAACAATCCAGTTACATCTGTTCCAAGTCTGTTGGTAGTGAGATTTTCTATAGTATATCCATTTCCATCAAAGGTTCCTGTAAACTCCACATTGCTGTTAATTCCTATTGGTGTCCAATTTATTCCTTTAAGGTCTATATTTGAACCAAGCTTATAGTATGCTGATGGATCACATTGTATGTTTTCAAGCTGCTGAATTGTTGTTATTATATATGGGTCATTAGCTGTTCCTTTTCCTCCTGCAACCTCTCCTGCTGGAACTCCATTTTCTACTGCATCAGGTTTTGGCATATCCTTTAGGTACGGATATGATTTTCCTTCATCTATTGCCCAAGTATTTACAAACTCCCACTTAAGAAAATTACCTTGCTGCTTCATTGATGAGGTTATCTTGCTCACATCATCAGCTGTTTGAGGTGTGTATCCACTTGCTATTGCATCATAGTAGCTGCTGTTTATTGTTACTGATGCAGTATTTCCTGTTAATCCACCTACATAACTTCCAGTAGCTATTATTTTTCCAGTTGAATAACAATAATTCATAGTTACATTTCCTGAGCCTTGTATTCCACCTACATAATTCACTCCAGTTACACTAGCTAAATTAAAGCTATTATTTATTGTTACTGAAGAAGTTACTCCTGCAAGTGCTCCTACATAGCTTCCAGTTGTTGTTACACTTCCAGTTGTATAACACTTATCAATTGTTCCAGAGCTTATATTTCCTGCAAGTGCTCCTACATAGTTTCCAGTTGCATTAGCATTATTTCCAATAGCATTAACATTATTAGTTGTATAACATTTTGTAATATTTCCTGTAATAGCACCTACAAGTCCTCCTATATTGTTACCATTTTTAGAAGTTACATCTCCTGTTGCAAAGCTACTTGTTATCTTTCCTGTAAGGTTTCCTATTAATCCACCTACATTATCACCATTTATTCCATCGCCGTTTACTATCTTTACAGTTACTGAAGAATTAGCATTATTTATTGTTAAACTAGTTGCTGATCCAATTAAGCCTCCAGTATTTCCGTAAGCTGTTATTGTTCCAGATGCTGAGCAATTATCTATTGTACTTTCTCCTACTGAATTTCCAACTAGTGCACCTGTATTATTTCCACCTATGATATTTACACTATCTAGTTTTAAATTCTTTATAGTTGCTCCATTTAAATATCCAAATAAACCTGTTGCAGCATTATTACCTAATTTATTCATAGAAAGATTCTTTATTGAATGTCCATTTCCATCGAATACTCCTGTAAATGGAACAATAGTGTTAATTCCTATTGGTATCCAATTTACTCCTGTTAAATCTATGTCATTTGCAAGTTTATAATGTCCTTTAAGATCATTTGTCATATTCTGAAGCTGCTGTGCTGTACTTATTATATACGGATCATCTGCCGTTCCTTTTCCTCCTGCAACTTCTCCTGTTGGAAGTCCTTTTGTAACTCCTGTTGGTTTTTGCAAAAGCTGAAGATATGGATAAGAAGTAAGTTCATCTATCCTCCAAGTATTTATGAAATCCCACCCTGTATAATTTCCTTGCTGCTTCATTGATGTAGTAATCCTTCCTACATCTACTGCATTTAGGGGTGAAAATCCACTAGAAATGGCATCATAATAACTATTACTTATTATAGTGTCTGTACCTGATAAGCCTCCAACAGCTCCTTGTGCTGTTATCTTTCCTGACGAATAACAATTTTGTATTGTTGCATCACCATACCAATGACCACTCCCATAATAATCTCCAACACCTCTTATGCATCCTTGATCATATCCTTGAATTCCACCTATATAATTTCTTCCTTGAACTGACTTTAAATTAAAACTGTTTTGTAATATATTAGGATTAGAAACATTGTAAGCAGTATACGAATATCCTACTAAGCCTCCTACAATATCCAAGCCAGTTATACTTCCTGCTGTATATGACTGATTCACATCACCCTGAAGATACCCTACTAAGCCTCCTACATAAGAGTCTTGAGCTGTAATATTATTAGAAACAGAACTTTTTGTTATATTTCCTGTTAGAACTCCAACTAAACCTCCTACATAATTTCCTGCTTTAGAAGTTATATCTCCTGTAACACTACATCCTGTTATATTACCACCAAGATCGCCTACTATTCCTCCAAGCCTATTACCCGATGCTGAACCTTTACTATCTCCATTTACTGTGGCACTAACCGAGCAATTGCTTATATTAGTTGCAGCAACTCCCTGTCCTATTAATCCTCCTGTAAAAGTATATCCTGTAACCGCTCCACTAACTGAGCAATTATCTATGGTACTACTTGTACTGTAAGCTGCTAAAGTTCCTGTATAATTACCTCCAATAATATTTACATTATCAAGTTTAAGATTTTTTATTGTTGCTCTACTTAAATAGTTAAATAGACCTGTATAATTTATTCCTAGTCTATTCATAGATAGATTTTTTATTGAGTAACCTGCTCCATCTAAAGTTCCTGTAAATGGCTGATCACTGCTATTTCCCAAAGCTATCCAATTAACTCCTGATAAATCTATATCATTACTAAGTCTATAGCTTGCGCTTAATTGATACTTTATATTTTCAAGCTGCTCTACAGTACTTATTATATAAGGGTCATCCTGTGTTCCATTACCTTTAAGTACCTCTCCATTATTTAGTCCATTAGGTTTTTTTACATTTTTCAAGTATGGATAAGATGTCCCTTCATCAATTGCCCAAGTATTTATAAATTCCCAGTCTATAAACTTGTTTCTATGTTTCATGCTTGATGTTATCATACTACTGATATCCCCAGCATTTTGAGGGGCATATCCACTTGTTATTCCATCATAATAGCTATTAGTTATTCCAGTATTAACACCTGTTAGTCCACCTAAACTTGAACTTCCAGATATTTTTCCCACAGAATAACAATCTACTATACTTGCAATTCCATTTCCTTGAATTCCTCCAACACATGATGTTCCAGTAACAGGAGCAAGATTGAAGCTGTTCTTTATTGATCCTGAATCTACATGTCCTGAGATTCCTCCTATGTTATTTCCTGTAGATATTACATTTCCAGCTGAATAACATTGATCTATTGTTCCACCTAAACAACCTATTAATCCTCCTGTAAAATCTCCTTGAGAACTTACAGTATTTGTTGCATAACTTGTTGTCATATTTCCTCCTAAGACTCCTGCAAGACCTCCAGTATAGGCTCCACTCTTTGAAGTTATATTTCCTGTAGCATACGAATTAGTTATATTTCCTGTAATTTCTCCTACAAGTCCTCCTATTCTATTACCAGAACCTGTTATCACTACTGCTGAATTTGAATTACTCACGTTTAAACTTCCAGTAGCTTGTCCTACAAGTCCTCCAATATAGGAATCTGCTGTACCATTTATACTTGTGTTAATCACTCCATCAACTGAACAATTATCAATTTTACTTGTTCCTGTTACATTTCCAGAAATAGCTCCTATATGTTTTCCACCTATTATATTCACATTGCTTAAAGTTAAATTTTTTACAGTTGCATTACTCATACTGCCAAATAGTCCATTTAGCTCTAAACCAAGTCTATTCATTGAAAGATTTTTTATAGCATGTCCGTTTCCATCTAAAACTCCTACAAAAGGCACACTGTTGTTACCTATTGGTGTCCAATTTAATCCACTTAAGTCTATATCATTTTGAAGTTTATAATGAGCACTTAAATTGTAATTTATATTTTGAAGCTGCTGAACAGTGCTTATTATATAAGGATCTGCTTCAGTTCCACTTCCACTTGTCATCTCTCCTGAAGGAAGACCATCAGTTACTCCACTAGGCTTTTTTAAATCTTTTAAATATGGATAGGACTTTCCTTCATCTATTGCCCACGTGTTTATAAATTCCCAATCGTTAAATGTACTTTGCATTTTCATTGAAGTTGTGGATCTACTTTTGTCATTTGCAGTTTGAGGAATATAACCTGATGCATTTCCATCATAATAGCTACTTGTTACTGTGTTGTTTACACCTGTTATTCCTCCTGCACCAGTTCCAGATGCTGTTATCTTACCAGAAGAATAGCAGTAACTTATGCTGCCATTACCATTTCCTTGTATTCCTCCAACACCTGATGCTCCACTAACTGACGCTAAGTTAAAACTATTTTGTATTGTTCCTGAATATACATTCCCAATAATTCCTCCTATACCACTTCCAGAAGAAGTTACACTTCCTGTTGCATAACACTTATTAACATTTCCATTAATACATCCAGAAACTCCACCTGTATAATCTCCAGCCGAAATTACATTATTGGTTGTATAACTTTGTGTTATATCTCCAGTTATTGCTCCTACAAGTCCTCCTGTATAACTCCCACTTTTAGATACTACATCTGTTATGGCATATGAGGATTTTATATTTCCTACAAGTTGTCCTACAAGTCCACCCACATAATTTCCTTTTCCTGTTACATTTACAGCGGAGTACGAATTGCTTATATTAAGACTATTTGCATTTCCTACTAATCCACCTGTAGTTCCATCAGCTATTATCTTTCCATCAGCTGAGCAGTTGTCAATTGTACTTGTTCCTGTTACGTTAGCTGCTAAAGCTCCAGTATCATTTCCACCTATAATATTTACACTTTTCATATTTAAATTCTTTATAGTTGCAGAATTTATATATGCAAACAATCCATTTTGTCCCAAATCTAACTTGTTTATATAGAGATTTTTTATTGTATGTCCTTTTCCATCTAGTACTCCACTAAATTTAGCTGAACCTGTTCCAATTGGTGTCCATTCAGTTGATTCCAAATCAATATCGCAATTAAGTATATAATTTGCTGTTAAATTATTACTTATTTCTTGAAGTTCAGCTCTTGAAGTTATAACATAAGGATCACTTGTTGTTCCAGTTCCTGAACCTGAAAAAGCATAAACATTTTTAGAATGAGTTACTAACACTAAAGTTAATGCCAGTAAAAACATTAATAAAAAAGAAACTTTTTCACGTTTTCGCTTTAATTTAATTTTCACTATATTCCCCCCTTTTATTTAATTTTATTTTTTTCCTATACGTTTTAGACACCTCCTCATCCTTTATTGAATAAATTTACATATATATAAGTTTATTCAACTACTATTTTAGTTTGTTTAATCGCCTATGTAAACAATACTTTTCATAATATTACTATTTTTAATAAAATTTTATTTTTATATATTCTTTTTAAAAAATATGTAAAATATTATCAATAATATCATTATTCTCATAATATTAACTAAAATGGTGATATATCATATAATATTTTGATTTTGATTGGTAGAAAATATATAATAAAATCATATTTTGATTTTTTTACTTTATATTCATAAGAAAAACACTAAATTATAATTAGTTATTTAAAAATAATATTAGGGAGAGATTATTATGTTACATTATTTACAAGTTGGTAATAAAAACAATTCTAAAACATTGCTTTTTATACATGGAAGCGGTTGTAATTTAAAAGTTTTCGGAGAACTTCAAAAATATTTAGAAGATTATAATTGTATACTTATTGATTTAAATGGTCATGGTGAAAGTGAAGGTCAGTGTTCTTCTACTGTGTATGGTTATATTGATACTGTTACCGACTTTATTGAAAACAATGAAATAACAAAAAATCAAGAAGATATTACTTTGATAGGTTATAGTATGGGGAGTACTATAGCATTAGGTATATCATTAAAAAAATTACCCAATATAAAAAGAATTGTCTCTTTAAGTGGTGGTGCCAAATTCAAGTTAAATTCAGAATTCCTAAAAAAAATTTATCACAATCAAATTGATTTAGATTATCTAATACAATGTACTGGTGACATAACTGATCCGCTGTGTAAAAAATACCTAGGAACACTTGAATCAAACCAGGATATAATGATAAATGACTTAATAGCTTGCGAACTAATTAACTTAGTGCCTGAACTTAAAAATATTAATATTCCTGTATTAGCTATTGTAGCAAAAGATGATAGGGTTGCTTTAGTTGGATATTCAAAAATTATAAATAGAGAAATACCAAATTCAGAATTGAAAGTTTTTCAAAAAGGTAAGCATTTCCTATTAGTAGTAGAAGCTCAAAAAGTAGCAAATGAAATTAAAACATTTATACTTAATAAAAAATAATCAAATATTTTTTGTTGCATATTCTTTTTACCTAATGTACTACTAAATTTAATTAAACCGACTTCAATTAAATTCTATTCACTTGATGATAAATCAATATAATAATTAAACATGTAATTAGATATTAATTTTTGTCTTATCGTACTGGCCCTACGCTTTTGTATAAATTAACAAAAATATAACTTTAAGTAAATAGTATTTTAGTTAATTTACTTGCTGATGCAATCAAAGAACCTTATAATATGATTATTTCTGGTAAATTTTTATTTTTATATAAAATAATCAAAAAAATATACGAAATATTACCTATAAAGTAATTATTAATAATAATTACTTTAATATCAAATAAAATGATTAGTTACTAAATTTAACATTACATTAATACAACACTTTGATTTAGCTTGGCAAAAAGTGTATAATTGAAATATATTTTCATTAAATTACTATATTTATTTACATATCAAAAATATATCATTTTATTAGTCCTTTTTAAAAATATTTCTTTACGTACTTAACAAATAATATTAGGGAGTGAGTATTATGTTACATTATTTACAAGTTGGCAATAAAAATAGTTCTAAAACACTGCTTTTTATACATGGAAGCGGTTGTAATTTAAAAGTTTTTGGAGAACTTCAAAAATACTTAGAAGATTATAATTGTATACTTATTGATTTAAATGGTCATGGCGAAAGTACAGGCCAGTGTTCATCTACTGTATATGGTTATATTGATAATGTCGTTGATTTTATTCAGACCTGTGAAGCAACAAAAAATCAAGAAGATATTACTTTGATAGGTTATAGTATGGGGGGAGCCATAGTTTTAGGTGTAGCATTAAAAAAATTACCTAATGTTAAAAAAGTTATCTCATTAAGTGGTGGGGCTAGATTTAAATTAAATACAGACTTTTCACAAGAGATTTATCACAATCAAATTGACATGAATTACTTAATTAAATGTGTAGGTGGTATAGAAAATCCCCTATCCAAAAAGTACTTTGAAACATTTGAAACTAACAAAGAAATAATGATAAATGATTTAATTGCTTGCGAACTAATTAACTTAGTTCCAGAACTCAAAAATATTGATATACCAGTATTGGCTCTTGTTGCCAAAGATGAAATTCTTACTCTTGTAGAATATTCCGAAATCATAGACAAGGAAGTACCGAACTCTCAATTGAAAATCTTTGAAAGCGGAAAACATTTTTTATTAGTAGTACATGCCGAAGAAGTAGCTAAAGAAATTAAGAGTTTTCTTTAAATTTTAATAATGTCTTACCTTGTTAACAAAGGTATTATGAGGTGATTATAATGAATTCTAACTTATTAAATAAAACAGAAAAAAAAATGAACTTTTATTTGTTTGCAATAGACTTTTCAATGCCCTTTATAGCATTTGCTTTTATTGAATTATTTTTAAATGGTACATCAAAGGATGTTGTTTCTTTTGTTGGTTCTGCCTTTGCATTACTAATAAAAATCTTTGAAAAACCCCTTAATAAATATGCTAAATACCTATATATTTCTGTCGTACCTGTTATGGGTGCAATTGTTATCGCTTATTCAAATGATGGAAAATTTGGTGCTATGACACAAGCTTATTTTCTAACATTAATACTTGCAGTAGCTTACTATAGCAAAAAAGTGGTTATCGTTGAATGTATTGCAACCATAGTTTCAAATTCTATATTAGGATTTATTTTCAAAGATTCATTTTTAAAACTAAATAGTTTTGCTGTATGGATATTCTTACTTTTTGAATTTATAACTGCTGCTGCTATTGCTGCTCTTGTAGCTGATCAAACTTACAAATCATTTATTGATTTAGAAGAAAAAGAAGCTGAAACTAATAAATTATTGACTTATCAAACAAATTTAAGTAACAAAGTAAAAAGTATAGTTGATACCCTTAAAAAATCTTATACTTATATATTTGAATCAATAAATAATTTTAACATAGCTTCTAAACAAATTTCAGAATCTTCTCAGCAAATTGCTTCTGGTTCAATAAATCAAAACAACGAGGTTGAAATTACTTTTAAAATATTCAATGATTTAGCAAATAGTATATCAAACGCTGAAAATGAAATAAACCTAGCTATAAATAGTATGAACAATCTTAAGTCCAACAATAACTCAGGTATGAATGCAATAGATGAACTTTCAAACAAATTTAATGAAAATGTAAAATCTACAATTACTGTATTTGATGAAATCGAAAATTTATCACAAAAATCGACTTCAATAGGAAATATAATACAAACAATAAACGGAATTGCCGAACAAACTAACCTATTAGCTTTAAATGCCGCAATAGAAGCTGCTAGAGCTGGAGAGTCAGGCAAAGGCTTTGCTGTAGTAGCAGAAGAAATACGAACACTTGCCGAACAATCCTCTACATCTACGAAAGAGGTATCTGATATTCTTGGCGAAATAATAAGCATAGTTCACAATGCTCAAAAAACTATGAAATACAATAAAGATGTAATGGGTGAATCTGATAAAAAGTTATCTACAACTATTGATTGTTTTAAATCAATATTAACATCCTCTGATAATATTATTGAATTAATAAATAACTTTGATTTAGAACTTAAGAAAATAAAAGAACAAAAAAATAATTCTCTTAATTCTATGAAAAAATTATCTACAATTTGTGAAGAATCTACTGCAGCTACAGAAGAAGTAAGTGCATCAACTGAAGAACAAGCTGCTTCTATCGAAAGCGTTATGAATTCAATAAATGAGGTTAATTCAAACATTAACGATTTATCAGAAATTTTAAATAAAAAATAATAAGTATAAATTAATTAGTATATGTAAAATATAATAAAAAATTGACTTTTTATCATATATAATGTAAAATAAAGTATGTATTTCTTATATTGTTCATTTTTTCAATATAATATAAATACATACTTATTTTATATATTTACAAAAATTTAATTAATAGAGGTGTAATAAATTGTTAAGTAATAATGCTGTTATTAAAGACATCGCATACTATCACCCTGACAATTTAGTAGGAAATGACTATTTTATCAAACATTTTGATAAACAGGGAATAGACATAAGATCATTGTTGAGCGCTTTTGGCAGAAAATATAGATATATATCTAACGACATAAATGAAACAATTCTTACAATGGGAATTAAGGCTACTGAGAAACTTCTAGAAAAATCAAAAATCGATCCTAATGAAATAAATACAATAATATTCTCTACAAGCACACCCGAATATATTTCTCCATCCAATGCAATAGAGATTCATGAATCGATAAGAGCAAGCTCAAAATCAACAGTCTATGATTTAAACGCTAACTGTGCTGGTATGCTTGTAGCAATTGATCAAGCTAGTAGGTCTATGCGAAATAATCCAAATATAAAATATTCTCTTATTGTCGGTTCTGACCAATTAAACAGATATTCAAGATATGACCAAGCTATTACTTACGCAAATTTTGGAGATTCAGCTTGTGCGATACTCTTGGAAAACATCTCAAATACCGAAAATGGCTTTATAGATTCTGATTTTTATACAAATTCAAGCACTCATGATAAAGTTGTTCTACCTGCTAAGGGTCTATCTTCGGCAATACACGACAAAAGTTTACCTATAAAAGATAAATTGGTAGAGTGGAATGATTTTGACAATAGAGGTACTTTTCTTAGTGCAACAATATCAATAAATATACTATTAGAAAGAAATAACTTAAAAAAAAGTGATATAAAAAAATATTTTATTTCCCAATTTTCAAAGGGAGGTATAGAATATGTATGTGATTTACTAGAAGAAAACCAAAATAAATTCACATTCATAGGCGATAGATTTGGTTATACTGGTACTACAAGTCCATTATTAGCTTTGGCAAACGCAATAGAAAACAACGAATTGAATAAAGGCGATTATGTTATATTTTGGACTGTTGGTGCCGGAAGTACTTGTTCTTGTATACTTTATAGATATTAACAGTAAAAAGGTCTTGATATATTTTCAAGACCCTTTTCTTTTTACAATTCTTCAACCTCCTCAATACATTTCTTAATTAGACTTAAGATCTTATCCATACATTGTATATAAAGTTCACAAACAGCCTTATTTCTAAGTGCATATTTTATTCCTTTAATTTTTGGAGTATCATTTAAACTTTCGACAAACTCTTTATTATTTATAATTTTTTTAAGCGGAACAAGTGCAAGTATATTTATAAGACTATTTATATAAATTTTTCCTTCAGCTGCTTCATCTATTTTTGAGAATTCACTTACTACTTTTTTAATGTCAATTTTAATATTGCCATTATTATAAGCATATATTTCTTTGCATAATTCAACACCATTAATATATTGAGCTTTTATAAACATAATTTCTTCTTCAATTTTCATAATCTCATGAACAATTCTATACTTATCAAATTTTTCAGTTGTAGTATATGCTTTCTTTAATGCAATTTCAGCCATTATTTTATCTTCGCAAAACTTTTCTAGCATTTCTTTAAACCTTGCTACTTTAGTGCCCTTTATTTCTGCACCACCCTCAGTACAATTCACAAAATTAATATGTTTATTTTCAGCTATATACTTTTCTAACCATTCTTTAAAATTTTGAAAGGACATATTAGTTAAAACTTTTTCCTCATAGTTTCCTTTTACATAAAACAAATCACTTCTATTATCTATTTTATTATGTTCATACCTAGCCCCAGAAAAATCATCATGAAACTTATTATCTGTAAATGCAAGATCTTGTCCTATAAACATAATATTTTTACAACCAGAATATACGGCAATAAGACTACACAAATGGGCTACGGATGATATTCCTGGAAACTTATCATATTTATTTTTTGTTATCTTATTTATAAAGTCATTAAACAATACTGTAGCAAATATATTCTTCCCTTCTAACTTCTTTACTGTTTTTGCATTAGCATGTTCTGTACTAACAAAATAAAGCTCCTTATCGAAAGAATTTTTAGTAAAATCATATACTATGTCTAAACTATCCACTGTACATACTATATGTGGTATTATCCCTTCGCTTGCCATATAATCCAAATTCCTTGATCCCGTTATTATAACTACTTTATCATTATATTCCTTAAGGTAATGAATATTTTTACTTAAAGATGGTCCTGATGAAACTATTACAGCAGTCTTATCTTTAAATATATTTTTTAAATTTCTAATAGAATTACTTTTGATAATATATGGTATATTTTCAAAAACACATTCGAGTATATTCTCTGATATTATTGCAAGTGTATTTTTATTGACCACTGCATTATTAAATGCTTTTTTTATATTTTCTACACAGGTTTTCACAAAATCTACATCTATCTCGTTATACCCGGGGCAAATAACAACATTCACTTTGTCAGAAAAAAACATACTTCTTACATTATTTTGGAGCACAAAATCCACATTTTTGTTATTACAAAATTCAATAGTTACTCTTTCATCTTTCAATATGTACGAAACATCTTCTCTTCTTAGTGCAAAATTTAATATATCTTGATTATTTTCAAATATTATTAGTTTACTATTACCTATACAATTCAAAATTTTTTTTGCACATATTCCAATTCCAAAGCCAATTAGTATGTAAACCTTTTTCTCTTCTTCTATATTTTTGACGTATTCATCTATTCTTTTATCCTCATAGTCAAAATATATTCTTTTATCTTTTTCTATAAATACAATTCCATCATTAGTTTCCCCAACACCTTGTACTTCTTTTTTTATATCTATTTTATGTTTATCTCTTAATACTTTTATATTGTTTTCATAAAAATTCATGGTATCATTCCTTTATTAAAAAATATTAGATATAAAGAATTGACCTAATAAAAGGTCAATTCTTATAGCAGCTATTTTGTTTTAAAATAGAACTTATATTGATTTTTATTGCCTTCATCTGTGTTACTTATTAAATTTCCATTTTCATCTGTTATACCCTTTATCACTACATAATATGTTTTATCTTTATTGAGTTTATTTGCACTTGGTTTAATCACTATTTTCTTTTTATCTTGTGACAAGTCTACTGTATAGGAACTCTCATCTAAAGCCTTGTTATTATCCCCTTCATATACCTTAACTGAAGATTTTGATACATTTCTAAATTCCTTAACTCCTTTTTCTGCTTCTACTATAAAACCACTATAGCTTCCATCTGTATCTATATCTGGTATTAAATTTTCCATATTAATTGCTGAACTAGTAGTTATAATTTTAGATTCTTCTTTATTTATTTTGCGCATTGGTGCATCATTTTGTATAATTGATTTACTTTCTTGTACATCACCCTTTTTAGACAATTGAGCCCTACTTTTATTGTCTTTAAAAGTATTTTCTCCTATCTCTGTTTTAAAATAAAATTTATATTGGTTTTGAACATCACTATCTGTATTTAATATTGGATTTCCTGCAATATCTGTAACTCCATTTATTACAGCATAATATATTTTATTTTTCTCTAAACCATTAGCTTTAGGTTTTATTATTATGTCTTCATCATCCCAAGATTCATCAACTGTGTAAGCATCTTTAGAAACTTCAGTACCACTTTCATAATCACATATTTTCACAGTATCCTGCGAAACATTGGTAAGTCCCCCAGTATAGTAATTATTTTCTGCATTTATAACAAAGCCATTATAACTTCCATCTGTTTTTATGTCTGTTATTAAGCTTCCTACATTTATTGATGAACCTGTGTTTTGTAATTCAGAAGCACTTCTATCTAATTGAAGCATTGGTGCAGGTCCTGTTGTAAAGTTTATTGTTTGTGAATTAGTCATTAAATTTCCTGAATTATCTGTTATACTTCCTATGCTTAATTTATATACACTATTAGGCATAAATCCTATAATACCAGAAGCTGTTGTTGGATGTACTATTATTTTATCCTTACCAGTTTCATTATCTATTCTTGTTAACTTTATAAGCTTATTAGGTAGATTTCCTACTCCTGCATATACCGAACTTCCTGCTGAATTCTTCTTTACAACATCCTTATCTTTAAATTCTATAATAAGACTATTAGCATTATTATTTACATTCTTATCTCCATCATTAATTTTAGTTTCTCCATATAAATCTTGTCCATTATTGTAATCATATCCACAGTATACTTAATTCACTGTAGGACCAATTGTATCTTCGGTTGCAAAATAAAATTTATATTGATTGTTTACACCATTATCGGTATTCAATATTGGATTTCCTTCTATATCCGTGACTCCATTTATCACTACAGAATATATTTTGTTATTTTGTAATCTATTGGCTACTGGTTTTATTATTATTTTCTTCTTGTTCCAAGATGTACTTACTGTATAAGAATCAGCTGATACAGGTTTATTTCCATCATTTTCATATAATTTGACAGTACTACTTGATACATTCTTTAAGCCATCATTTTCATCACTACTCCCCGCATCTACAACAAATCCACTATAACTTCCATCTGTTTTTATGTCTGTTATTAAACTTCCTACATTTATTGATGAACCTGTACTATCAACATTTGAAGCTTGTTTATTTACACCAAGACGTGGAGCTGGTCCAGTTGTAAAGCTTAATTCTTGAGGATTACTTAAAATATTTCCCGAAGCATCTGTTATATTTCCTATACTTAAATTGTAAGTACTATTCATAGCAAATCTAACCAAACAAAACGAAGACATACAATTTATAACTATTTTATCCTTTCCATCTCCCATTTGATCCGTATCATCTATAAATTGTATTCCTTTTTCACCATTTACATTTCCTTGTGTTAAATCTACATAAGTTTCTACTCCTGTATTAGGATCCACTCTAGATAGTTTTATGATATTATTGGCAAGTATTCCACCCCCTGCATATACTGAACTTCCTGTTGCATTTTTCTTTACAACATCTTTGCTATTGAATTCTATAACAAGACAATTCGTAAAGTTATCTGCATTCTTTTCTCCATTGTTTAATTTATCTGTAAAATAGGACATATCATCTTTGCTCCATGTATATCCAAGATGAATTCCTGCTACACTTAATTTGGTTTCATTTTGGGTTTGAAAATAAAATTTATACTCATTAATATTTTTACTATCTCTATTTAATATTGGATTTCCTTCTATATCTGTTACTCCATTTATTACAACTGAATATATTTTATTTTTTTCTAGTTTATTTGCTACAGGCTTTATTATTATTTTTTTGTTATCAAAAGATTCACTCACAGTATAATCATCTTTATCTATAGGAACATTGCTTCCATATTCATATATTTTAACTGTATCTTGAGATACATTTATAAGTCCATCGCCTGGATCACTACCTCCTGCATCTACTACAAATCCTCCATAACTTCCATCTGTTTTTATATCTGTTATTAAACTGCCTGCATTTATTGATGAGCCTATATTCATTATGCCCGAATCATTTTCATTAATACTAAGATATGGTGCTGGTCCAGTTGTAAAATTTAATTCTTGAGGATTACTCAATACACTTCCTGATACATCTGTTATATTTCCTATACTTAATTTGTAGGTACTATTAATGTGAAAATTCGTCAAATAAATTCCTGACATTGAATTTATAACAATTTTATCTTTTCCATTTCCGCCTAGATCTGTATCATCTATGAATTGTATACACTTATGCCCATAAAAATCGCTTTGAGATAAATCAATATCTACCTTTTCTCCTGTTATACTATCTACTCTACTTAATTTTATAATATTATTTGCTAATGCTCCCATTCCTGCATATACTGAACTTCCTACTGCATTTTTCTTTATAACATCCTTGCTATTAAATTCTATAACTATTTGATTATCATATGTAGGAATATTAGTATTTTTATTATTAAAATTAAGGTCAGCATCACTATATAAGTTTCCATAGTTCCTACTTGTAGTATATATATTATCTATGACTACTGGTTGTGATGTCTTTTTTACATTTTTATCACTCTTGCTCTTATTTCCAGATAATTCTATAGCCTGCCTAGTTGTCCTAATATTTTTGCTTTTATCCCCTACTGTATATCCCTGATTTACTTTTTCAGCTTTAACTATCTGTCCAAGTGTTGATGTTGTTAAAGCTGTTACTTGAGTGGCAATATATGATGTTGACAGTGCAACTATACCTATGTTTTTCCAAATAGTTTTTGATTTTTTCATTAATCCCATCCCTTTATATGTAAATTTTGGTTTTTTGTATATAGTATTATATTCGTTATAATCTATGTAAAATTAATACTTATTTGCTTTTATAAAAAAATACATTAACCTTGTATAATATTTTAATCATATTCTACAAACAGGTTAATGCATTTTAAAATTTGTTAACTACACTCCAATTTATATTTTTCATTATAAAGCATGCTAGAATAAACTATTAATTTTGAAACTTCCATAGCGGCATTTAATGCATAGTTTATATCTCTACTAACTCCCTTCATTTTAATATTGTACTCTTTTTCTATATTCAATACTATTTCTTCAATACTGTATCCATGAATATGACTGGAGGTATTATCCAATCTTCCATTAAACAATAATACTATAAAATTATACTCAAGCTTTAATTCATAAATAAAGTGTTCCAAAATCCCCTTTTTCTCATTTCCCTCTCTGTGATAAAGACAAAAATAGTCACAAATATAATGACAAATCACCCCTAAGGATATTGAAAACTCTTCAACTGAAATAGAACTCTTAATAACTCCATCAGCATATTGGATTAAACTTTCTAAACTTTCGTTTAAGGTATGCGGACATTCCATTTCTTTATTTGAAAAATCCGGCTTTATATTTCCTAAAGCAAATTTTATTTTGTCTAATTTAAACTTTGTATCTCTTAATATTTCTTTATAAATAATATGTGAAAACAGCAAGTGTGTATCAGTTATCATGTATTACACCTCCTACTTCTATCATATTATATACTTTTGTAAATTCAATTTACTTTGAGTTAAATTTATGTAAAAAAGCTACTTTAAAACAACATAATGTTGGTCCAAAGTAGCTTTATATAAAATTTACTGACTATCTAATTTGATTGTCTACAAACTAATTCCAAAAACTAAAATTCATGTATGAAGGAATTTTATTCTCTCTAAGTTCTTCTCTCATTTTTGATATTGCAGTATTGAATTCAGCTGTTATAGCTGCTTGTTTGCTTGCATCTACAATTGATACAGTTCCACCTTGTGGTTGTTTTAAGCCTTTTACTTTGAAAGCCTGTGCATTAACAAAAGTTCCTGCCTTCATTAAATCAAGAACATAGTCTCCTTTTACATTTCCAAATCCCATTCCGTTAGTAAGATTTATAGTTCCAGCTCCATTATTTTCGTCAAAACCCTTTGACATATTATTTGCTGCAACACAATCTGTTAAGTTTCTAATTCCACTTGTTTGTGCTCCATATTTTGAAGATCCTGATCCCATTTTAAATCCATTACCATTACCACTGCATTTTCCGATTGTTAAATCATTATCTACTGGAAGATTGTTTGCCTTATCATAAGCTCCTGTAAATACTGAAGCATCTCCACAATGATATGCTACACAGTGATCATATGTTACATCAGCTGTATCTACTCCAAAACTATCCCAAGCATCATCTGAATTTTCAGCAGATACGCAGTGTGAAAATACAGTACCTTTTCCTAGATAAAGCTTTGCAGCAAATCCATCAGCATTTCCACCACTTGTTAAGATATCAAAATTTCTATATGATACACAACCTGTTACTTTAGTGTTGTTAGGGCGTACATCTAATCCTGCTTTTTCAAGTCCTTTACTTCCTGAAATTTGAAGACCTGCATCCCCATTGTAACGGAATACACAATCAGTTATTGTATTATTATCTGGTTTTCCAACATTAGTAGTGTCTTTTGGATTAGCGGCATTAAAATTCGGTTTTATTAAAATTCCATTATCATAAGCTTTTTCAATTATAAGTCCTTTTATTGTATAAGCTCCTCCTGTTATTCTAACTCCAACATATCCATCTCCTGTTTGTTTAGGACTAAGCTTTTGTGCTGCTGTTCTAAAAGATGTAAAGTCAAGCACTGGAGTATATCCTGCTGCTGCTTCTATTGTAATGTTTGAATCTATCTTATCAAGAACAAGTTGACTTGTACAATCAAGAGTATTAGCTGCTATTTGTATTGTTTGACCACTTGTTGCTGATGCAACTGCCGCCTTTAATTCATCAAAACTAGAAACTGTAATAACATCTCCAGCCTTAGGTTTAACTGGTTGTTGTTTTGTTTGATTAGAAATTACAGGTTTATTTTTGTGTGAATTAGTTCTATGTGCTGCACTTACATTTATGCTTGATGACATTCCATAAAAAGAAACACTTGATAGAATTAACATTGAAACAACCGCTTTTGATAACATTCCTTTAGTACTCTTTAACATTTTTAAAACTCCCCTTATTATATAGATTTCTATTATAAAAAACTTATAGCATTAGCTAATTTTTTCTATAAGAAATCATTATTATTATAAGCCTTACTGCAAAAACATACAAAAGTTTATATATCTTTTTTACTTTTATCATTTGTAAGAATTATATGTTGTATTACAGTAAAGCCTACAATTAAATATTACTATAAATTGTTACCGTTAACAAGCCCTGTTTAAGCTTGTATTACATGCATGTTTTTATATTTTAAGCTTTACCTTCACATATTTATTTCTTACTAATTTTCTCTTCACATTTTAGTTAAATATTTATTTTTACGTTATGTTTTTCAACTGAAATTTTTATCCTAATAATTTTATACGCAAAAAAACCCTCGGATAATACCCGAGGGTTGAAAACTTCTTTTACTTATGCAAGTGTGATGTTTTCTGCTTGAAGTCCTTTTGGTCCTTTAACTACATCATAGTTAACTTTTTGACCTTCTTCAAGAGTTTTGTATCCTTCTGCATTTATTTGAGAATAATGAGCGAAAACGTCATTTCCATCTTCTCCTGTAATAAATCCAAAACCTTTTTCTCCATTAAACCATTTTACTGTACCAGTCATATACTGTATACCTCCAAAATTTTATTGATCTTAAACTCATTGTAATACCTCACCAATAAAATTCCTTACCTACCAAACTTTATTAAGTATTAATCGGATATATTGTGCTGCATTATTTACTACTAAATTTAAGTCTTTATTAAGCTTAACACAGTTTTAAAAATAAATCAACTTTTTTTATTAATTTTCTTTTCATTACCTAATACAAGAATAATTTTCTTCTAGTATGTAGCTAATAATTGTTAATCTCTTTGAACTATTAGACAAAATTATTTTTCTCCTTTTAACCACTTTTCAGATTCTTCTAAGGCTTTTGGCAAATCATTTTGATCCATAATTACTTCTATAAAATTTAAACATTCTTCGTTTTTATTAATATTGTTTAAAACCACTTCAAGTTCTTCTTCATTTTCAATTTTATACGAATTAAAATTCTTTTCTTTAGTTAAAGCATAAGGTAATTTATTGTATTGCCACATATTAATGTCATTATAACATTCATTTCTTCCATGTATTAATCTTTCTATAGTATATCCATTATTATTAATCACAAAAATTATCGGTTTTATATTTTGTTTTAACATAGTTGATAATTCTTGAGCCGTAAGTTGAAATGAACCATCTCCGATTATCAAAATATTTCTACGATTAATATCCGCCAATTGTGAGCCTAATAATGCAGGTAAGGTGTATCCTATGGAGCCCCATAGCGGTTGATTTATGTAAATTGAATCCTTGGGAAGTGGTATTCGAGAAGAACCAAAAAACGGTGTTCCTTGATCAGCAATTACAATATCTTTTTCTTTTAGAAATTCATAAATACGTTGCCAAAAACGTTTCTGTGTTAGTTTTTTATTAGATTTAGGTATATATTTTTCTTCAGACAAATGATACTGCGATATATTTGACTTAATATTTAATTGATTTGAATTTCTATGGTTAATTATTAACGTTAACTCATCAATAACATCTTTTATAAATATTGCATTATATTGTTTATCCTTAATCCTTGAACTGTGTGGATTTATCTCTATAATTTGAGAATCAGAAAATCCTTGAGAAAAACCTCCTGTGTTAAGATCTGTTAGTTTTATTCCAAGGCTTATAATACAATCAGCCTCATCTACTCTTTTTCTAACATAATCAGAGCTTAAAGCCCCACTATAGATTCCAATGAACTGTGGATCTTTTTCTGGAAAAACTCCCTTTCCCATACTTAAAGAAGCAACAGGAAATCCTGTTTTTTGGGCTAAATTATACAAACTCCCTCTTGAACAATAACGATCTACCTGAAAATCCACTAAAATAACAGGTTGCTTCGAGTTCTCAATTTTCAATTTAGCATCCTTAACAAATTCTGCTAGTATTTCTTTGTTGCTTTTAATTTTTTCTTTTACTAAATCTTCAATTTCGTTACCAACAATTTGATTGCATATAACTGGTTTGTTACATACATCCATAGGCAAATTAATATGAACCGGGCGTTTTTCCTTTAAACATTCCACTAAAACCCTATTTATTTCCTCAACAGCATTCTCTTGAGTTAAAAAAGTTTGAGCAACTGTAACTTCTTTAAACATATTACTAAAATGATTAAAGTCTCCATCACCTAGTGAATGATGTACACATAATTTTTCTTTAATTACATTTGTACTTGGTGTACCTGTAATCTCAACTACTGGTACATTTTCTGCATAAGAACCCGCTATACCATTAATTGCGCTCAATTCTCCAACACCATAAGTTGTAACAAGCGCTGATATTCCATTTATTCTAGCATATCCATCAGCAGCATATGCAGCATTAAGCTCATTACAATTACCAACCCACTCCAAATCATTATGTTTTAATATATCATCTAAAAATGTAAGATTATAATCACCTGGAACACCAAATATATGCTTTACCCCCAATTTATGAAGTTGCTCAAATAAATATTCGCTTACAGTATACATATAAATTCCTCCTAATCGTTAAATGTAAATAGAATTTTTGATAATTTTTCATATGCAATTCAAAACACCTTATTTTATGTTAATACATTAATATTTTACATTTTATTTTTAAAATTGTAAAATATTAATACAAAATTATATATTATATTCTTTTTTTAAACATAAAAGTACCTTGTAAAATAAATATGTGTTTTTCACATCTATTCTACAAGGTACAATTTAAATATTAAATTATTTTATTTTGAAACACTACTTCCATCTGATACTAATGTAGATGCATAACTTTGAATTTTTGCTTGTAATTCTGGATTTATTACATGACTAGCATCATCAGCATCTGTAAATTTAAATATTAAATCTCCACCATCAACTCTTCCTGCATAAGTTGTAACATTACTTTCAACATCTTCTGGAGCGTCTGGTTGATACTTGTACATTACATCACTTGTATCAAAGTTATTGTAAGTATTTCCACCTGCTACAGTTTTATATGAACTTGGAACAGCTTCATTTCTTGTTGTAGCTAAGTAAGCATCAAATTGAACAGGATCTTGATTTGCATAAACAAGTCTTGTAGCACCTTCTATTTTATTATTATATGCTTTAATCATACCACCATCTTCACCTGAGAATGAACCTTCTGGATCTTCAAATATGTCTGTTCCTTGAAGTGAGCTTAGCATTGGATGTTCACAATTTCTAAAGTAGTTAGCTTCTACAAAAGCTGAAGCTCCTTTTGTTACACCTACTCCATATTTTGAATTTCCATCAAAATAGTTGTTGTAAACGTGAACTGATCCAACTCTTATACGAGGATGTCTAGAATCGGAGTGATCAAACCAGTTATGATGATATGATACATAATAGTTTTGTGTATCTTTCATACCGCAAAGTGATGATTTACCTGAATCATGGAAATGATTATATGAAACTGTAACAAAATTTGAACTTTGCTTTATATCACAAGATCCATCTCCCTTTACTTGGTCAGCATCATGACCAGGTGCTCCATAGAAAAGATCGTTATTATGAACCCAAATATTTTCATTATCAGTGTCAAGTGATATTGCATCATCACCAAATAACATAACTCCTACATTTCTAAGCTCTAGGTTACGTGCATCACGAATTAAGAATCCCCAACCATAAGCGGTAGCATCTTTTCCTACTCCTTCAAAAGTAAGATTATAGCAACCTTTTAATTGTATATATGTGTGATCGTTAAGTCCTGTAATATCCGATGCTTTAACCTCTCCTACCATACGAATAATAAAATGTGATTTATCGTATCCTTTTTGGCGTGCTGCTAAAATATTTACAAGACCTGTACAACTAGTTACAGTTCCTTTTGCATTTGTTACAACATTAGCTGTTACAGTGTTTACATTACCAGCTGTAATATATAAAATTTTTGCATCTTGTGGCACTGTACCATCATCATTATATCCACCAGAACCTGTTTTCATTGTTGAAGCAGAAGAGAATGCGAAACCTTCTCTTTTATTTGCTTTTACATTTAATGTTTGCGTAATTGCTTGTTCTCCTGTAACTTCACTTCCATTTACGACAGGAGCTACCTTTACTATATAATTTCCAGCAGCCAAACCTAATACATCCGCTCTAAAAACTGTTGGATATTGTCTTATTAATTGATCGTCTATTTTTTGATAACTAGAATCTGGTGCACCTGCTGATTTATAATAAACATTGTATGATGTAGCACCTTGAACCGGACTCCATTCAACATTTGCAGATTCTAATGAACCTTCACTCTCTGTTATATTTACTGCAGCTGTGGCATTGACTTTTACTGATGAAGCAACAGTATGATTTTTGCTTTTGCTGTAGTTTTTTGCTGCATTAGCACTAAAAGTAGCACTTACAGCCATTGATGATGCTAAAACAGCCACTAATAATCTTTTTGAAAATCTTCTTCCCATTTTTATATCCCCTTTTCACTTTTTGTATTTACACTAAACCGCAATATCTTATTTTGTGTAAAAGAACCTCTTTACTTACTTATGTTTAACGTTAACAATTTCATTATTACAAAAAATATAAATATTGTCAATATATAATTATGCAATTTAAAAATCGACCTATTTTATGTAAATTCATCATAATATTTCTAATTAATTATAATAATTATGCAAAATAAAGTCGTCATTTTTTATTATTAAAATTGAAATAGTATATCTATACTTATATATACGCCTATTTTAGAAGCATATTAGTTATAGCCTTAACATTTATCTTAATATGATAATATTTAATCTATTATCGCTATATTAATAAGTCATATATCATTATAAAAAAGTAAGAAAATGCGCTAACATATGTATAATAAAAGATCGGGTTATAGCAAAATTATTTTGCTGTAACCCGACCTTTTATTATATAATTAACCATTTTCCTATAACTCAAGCTCTAAAAGCACATACCTATATTTTGATTGAATTTTCTTCTTAACATAACTTTCTGTTACTTTACCTTCTCTTATAAAAGCTCCAATGGCTGTAGCTCTTCTTTTCTTTAGTTTTTCAACTACTGGTTTAATCATAGCATTACCTAAACCTAAATGTCCCCTTTGGACACCAACATAAAGCATTACATAATTCTTACTTTTTCTTTTATTCAAAAATACTCTAAACAAAGTAATTAAATTAATTTTCCCATATAAAAAATTTTTATAGTCTGGAAGGCATATAAAAAATCCAACCGTCTCCTTTTTAAAACAAACTAATTTAACCATTGAAAAGTCAAGAATATACTTATAACTTTTAAATAAACTCACAAAATCCTCTTCTTTTAGAGGCTTAAATATAGGGAAATCACTATACAAATTAGTTATAAGTCTGTATATTTCATGAATGACTTTATCATAATCTTCTTTTTTAGGACTAGTTATTTTATACCCCTTATTTATAAAATTCTCGTATCTTTTTTCAATTTTTTCATCTTGAAAGTTCTTAGGCGTGAATTTTTCATACATGTTAGATACGTAATTTTCGCATATTTTATATTTGTTTTGTAAAAATAAATCCAAATAGTAATTCTTATTGTACGGTTCCGATACATAGGGCCTTTTTTCAAATTTATTTACTTTCATTCTATATTTTAACCAAAAGCTTGCATCAACGGGTCCAACAATTTTTTTATAATTATTTTTAATAGTAAAAGCTTTTACTTCTGAGAAAAGTTTTTCAGCACATAAGCTATCCTCAATACATTCAAAAAAACCTATATATGCTGATGAATCACCTTCATAAATAGTAATAACACATCTTGCTGCAACTTCTGAATTTTTATAAACTAAAAACTTATGAAGCACAAAATATTTTGAGAGTATATGCTTTGATAATAATAGCGCTCTTTCCTCACTTTCATTTTGAACCATTTCTTTTTTTGAATAAATAAGCTTTGGCAGCTTTAAAAAGTCATTTATGTATTTATCTTCTTCATTAAACTTAACCACTCTATACATATCAATCACTTATCCTCTCAACTTTTCCTGTACTTCCATTCATTCTAATCTTATCGCCACTTTTTAAAATTTTAGTAATATTGGCAGCTCCAACAATAGACGGTACTTTTAACTCTCTAGAAATAATAGCCGTATGCGAAAGAAGTGATCCTTTTTCAGCTATTATACCCTTTGCCATAGTTAGTAAAAACACCCACCCAGGATCTGTCATTTTAGTAACTAGTATTTTATCCTTTACATCCTTATAAAGCTTAGGATTCTCAATAACTACTACTTCCCCTTCTACTATTCCATTAGAACAAGGTATACCAACTATTTCATTTTTATCAAGCCTTATTTTCACATTATTTATGTTGCTGTGATTTTTATTAAATACAACCTTTGAAAATTCCAATCTTGAATATGCTGGCAGTTTTTCATACATTTCATATTCTTTTTTTCTTTCACAAACAAGCTTCTTAAAATCATATTCTTTTCCCTTTATGTGTTCAAAAACTTCATATGTATGGAGATAAAAAATATCGTCCTTTGCATTTAGCTTATTAGCTTCCACAAAATTTTTCCCTATTGTTAAAAATATACTTCTCACCATTCCATAAACTCTACTTCGATTCAATCTGGAGATTTCCCTATTTTGAATACCTAAAAGAGCTTTCTTACTGAATATTTTAATAAAAAATTTATCTAAAACACTGTATTCTTCAAGTATTTCCTTGGATATATTACTGCAGGATGGTTTGCACAAGTTTTCCCACATATCATTTAATTTATCTTTATGTTCCGTATACTCTAAAATTTTATTTATCAAAAGAATAGGCGAAGATCTGAAAGTTTTACTCTCCAGCTTTAATTCCTCAAGTGATCTATCTCCGTATAAATCAATATACTCCCTTAATTCAACTGAATAATCAGATGCTCTCTTATTTAAATATTCATAAACCATATCATCATTTTTAAGTTTATATAAAGTTTCAACTACATCTTTTCCTTCTACTGCTTTTTTTGAAAGTTCTATAAGCTTTTTAATAGGTTTTAAACTTTCGATGTTACTTACCCCTGAAATATAGTTGTTAATCTCAAGTTCAATATTTTCTATTTTTAACTTTTTCATTCTTCCCTTCAATAAACCCGTAAATACAAATGCATATAAATCATTTAATAAAGTTATATCCCAATTTTTCAAAAGTACTTTTTCTATGTTACCATATAATTCAATCAGACTTTCATTTGTTAATCCATCATTATAATTAATATCAAACTGCTCTTTCACTTTATTAAAATCATAGTTTAGTTTGTCCATTTCTTTTCTTACCCTAAAAGCTTCTACAATAACATTTATGTATATGGACACTCTTCTATAAAACTTAATATCGTTTTTTTCTTTGCTATGAACTTTGTTACTTACTCCCATCATTTCCTGCCATATTGGTATTATCTTTTTACTAAAAGGCAAAAATTTTATTATTGTATACCAGTTACTTATTTTATAGTACATTCTTCCATTTGCACTATCTACCATTTCCTTTAAAACTTCTTCATAGCTTTCAACTAATTTTTCATTCTTAAAGCATCTTAAAGTAAGCCCTCTAAAAACTCCATAGTACGCCCCTCTTATAAATGAAGTAGTTAGTGGTAGTGTTATATTAGGATAGCTTTCAACAATATTGCTATTATCTAGTATTATGGATTTACTAATCATAAGAGTAGTTATTGGTCTAACCTGAAGTATATAGACTATACTATTTTTTATGGCAAACTCTATATCTAAAAGCTTACCAAAAGCCTTCATTATTGTATTAGATATATTCACCATATTCATAAAAACATCATTTTGTAAAATGGGTGAATTTTCTTGATTTTCATAATAATATATTTTATCTGTAGTATTATAATAATATGTGGTTGTAGGTGTTTTATCCTCTACAACCAAATTTCCCGTTCCTTTTCCACATACTAATACCATCTCATTAAGAATTCCTTGTGGATTAGCCGTAAAAATCACTCCAGCTAAATCCGCGGATATCATTTCTTGAATTATTACGTTCATTTTCAAATCATAAATGGAAAGCTTTTTGTCATAGCTATATTTCAAAACATTCTCCGCATACAGCGAGCTCCAGCATCTTACAATACTTTCAAATAAATCTTCCTTTGATACATTAAGAAAGGTTTCAAACTGTCCAGCAAAAGAAAACTCCGTAGAGTCTTCCAATAAAGAAGATGATCTCACTGAAAAAAGTTCTCCAGCTTTAAAATGTTCTTCTATATAATCATATATTTCTTTTTTTATACTTTCCTCTATTTTTATATGTTCAAAAAATCCGATTATCTTTCTCTTAGCATTTTTTATTGATTCTTCATTTTCAAAATTCACATCATCAATAATATTGTTTATTGAAAACCCACTTTCTTTTAAGTGATATTCCATACACTCATAGGATATACAAAAAAAATTCGGCACATTAATATTATTCTTTTTAAGCTTTACTAAATTAGCTGCCTTTGTCCCCATTTGTAGGCACTTATCTTCATCACTACCTAAAATATATTTATTCATACCTTCACCCTACCTAATAAATAGATTAACTATTTCCATGACCAAAACTAAAAGCATTGTAACATATAAATATATTTCTACCCTTTTTCCCAGCTTGAACTTTTTAGGATTTTTTATAAATTCCAAACCATTATAAACTAGCCATAAATATCTGATAGTTAATATTCCAATCATAAGCATAGAAATTAAATAAGCTGAGGTATTTATATAAATTTTATAAACTAATAAATTTGTTGTTATCATTTCACATAATATTACAATAAGTACAAACATAGTTGCTTTTTTATATCCAAATAATATTGAGTAAGTTACATATTGATTTTCATCCTCTGGTGCCTTTATTTTTCTACTTATTTCCCAAGCCAAAGCAGGAAAATATAAAGTTACACAAATCAAAAGTGTTGTTTTTGTAAATACAGGCAAATTATATTTTATGCATGCAAAAGAAATTACATAATAATCTAAAATCAATTCCACTGGATTGTGTGTAATAAGCGCCAATACTAAATTAGGTTGAATATACTTTTTAGCAAAAAACCATAAGGACATTAAAATACCATATATAATAAGTGCTGCAAAATATATTATGTTGTTCATAAATACTAAATTAAGAATTATTATTAGCGCATAATCAATTATTAATAATACCTTTAGGTCCTTTTTAGTTACTCTTCCTGATGGCAAAGCCCTACTAGGAAAATTAATTTTATCTGTTTCATAATCTTTAAATTCATCTGCAATTCTTAAGGCAAGCCAAAAACCAAATACAGTAAATACTCCAACAAACTCTTGAATACCGATAGACTTTGGTACAATATGGTTACTCAATAAGGTAATAAAATATATTTCAAAAAATAAAATCAAACTGAGGCTTCCTCTTAAAAAAGGAGGGTACATTTCCTTCAAATAAATATTTAATCTTTTAATCATTTGCTTCTCCTATCTTTTCACCCATTTTTACTTTCGTTTCAATACCTTCTTTTGAATAGTTTAAAATATCCTCATCAATTTTCACAATATTTTCTTTAAACAATAAAACTATCGTTGAACCTCCAAAACAAAAATATCCCTTTTCTTGTCCTCTTTTAAAGTTCTTAATTGAATGATTTTTTATTTTACCAACTAAAAGAGCTCCTACCTCTATTTGAACTACCTCATCAAAATTTTTTGTATCTAAAATTGAATATTCCCTATGATTTTCACTATAAACCTTATATCTTTTAGCAGATATAGGTCCAACGGTATGCAGTCTACCATGTATAACCCTGTTTCCTTTAATAATGCCCTCATCTATAAAACAATATCTATGATAATCATCTACTGTTAATCTAAAAACCAAACAAGTTCCGTTTTTATACTTTTCTGAAAGTTCATCCCCTTTTAATAATTCTGAGCAGGTATATATACTGTTTTTGATATTCATTTTCAAATCATTATCTATTTTGTAAACTAAAAGTTTAGCATCTGCTACTGATATTAAATCTTTATTTATTTTAGAAAACTTTCTTCTAGCTTGTATTATTTTTCTTGTAAAAAAATCATTAAATGAAGTGTATTCAACTTTAGGATAATCTTTCATATCAATTTCGTATTCTTTAATAAAGGGTTCAATTTTTTTAATTGAGCCCTTACTGTTATTAAAAATCGCACTAACTCTTGAAAACACCCTTTTAGTAATAAAAATTTTCAAAAGTATGCGTCCAATATATGTATTATATAAAAATTCTAGTTGCTTACTTTTATACTGCTTTTCATAATAAATCTTTTCTGTACTTCTATCAAAAATCTTAATCATGCTATTTTATAAATACTATTGCAGCTATCATAATTATAGCAAGTATAACCATAACTCCGTATGCTGCTCCTTTAGGTTTTTTTATTTTAATGTTAGCAACAAATAAGAAAGCAACCAAAGCAATAATTATTGTATAAACTAATAGAAATAAATTTCTATTTAAGTAAAAGGATAATAGCCAAAAAAGCGGAAACACCATTGCTGCTGAGGTTACTGGAAGTCCACTGTAATAATCCACAGGTTTATCCCTATTAGTATCCATAACCTTTATATTAAAAAATCCCAATCGAGTAATTGCTGCTATTGTAAGTAATGTATAAATAATTATATGATACCACTTATTTAATCCCATTCCATAAAATATTGCTATAGGTAATGCTGAGAAACACACTACATCTGCCAACGAATCAAGTTGTATTCCAAATAATTTTTCTTCTTCAGTTCTTTTACACGCTCTAGCAACCTTCCCATCAAAAAGATCACAAACTCCAGCCACAACTAAACACAACATTGCATACCTAATACTGTGCTTTCCCGCTAAATACACTCCAAACATTGCTGATATTATTCCTAAATAAGTTATAATTACTGATCTATTATATATTCCTATAAACATGCTTTTCCCTCCTCTAAAATAGTAACTTCACCTGTTGTACCATTGATTGAAATTTTACTGCCATCCTTGATTAATTTTGTAGCATTATATGCACATACTATGCATGGAATACCATATTCCCTAGAAACAATTGCAGCATGACATAATAGTCCACCATACTCTGTAACAATACCTTTTAACATTGCAAATTTACTTGTCCAACCTGTATCTATAAATTTTGTTATTAATATATCGTCTACCTGCAATCTTTCTATTTCATCTAAACTTTCTACTACTCTAGCAGTTCCTGTAACAATACCATTATTACATCCAACTCCAACAATATCAGTACTGCTGCTTTTCTCTTTTAAATCTATTCCTTCAAACTTACAACCAATCTCATTTTCATTTTCAAAATTTCTAAATGAATTATAGTATTTCCTATTTCTTATGATTATAGACCTTATATCCTTATCACTTTTCTTTCCATCTATAAAATCCCATATATCAAAAATTTTCAAATACCATATGTCCTCTTCTTTGTCTATAATTCCATTTTGTTTGTATAATTCAGCAAGTTTTAAGGTATAAATTCTAACTACATAATAAATTTTTGTAGTTATATCTCTAAATTCCTCACGCCACCACAGCATTTCTCTCATATCTTTAACTTCTGAAATAAACTTAGAATATTTTCTATTAGATACTTTACTTTTAAGTTTTTCAAGCTGCTTAAAATATTTTTTTTGCTGACTTTTTTTATCTTCTTTTGGGTTATAACTATCATCCAAAAGCATAGTATCCTTGAACATTTTTATAACAGTTTCTATATCCTCACAGTAGCATGGATAAGTAACATCTAGTTCTTTTTTAGAATGATACCCATAAGCCTTAATATAATTCTTGAACTGCGGAATAAAGTACTTTTTACATTCTTTTTCATATTGTCTTTTTATTTCAACTATACTTGATTCATTCCAAAATTCAAAGCTCTCTTTATCTTTAAGTATATCCCTAGTCATATCCCACATATCATAAAAAGGACGCAAGTGTGATACGCCATCTAATCCACTAATCAAATCCAAGTATTCACTTTTATCAACATACTTCAATAATTTATCCCTAAAAATTGTCTGATGAACAGTATTTATAAATATTTGCCAAAAATACGTTCCTTGACTTTTTAAATAGTCCTTTTTAATAAGCGTATACCAAATATTTTCAAATTCTTTAAGTGAATATATATTTTCGTCTTTTATGTATTTATCATATTTTTCTAATATATCTTTTCTATACTCTACAATATTATTATTTTGATCTTTTAGGATTTTTCTCTGATTTAGTGCTATTTTAATTACATTTAAAATTGTTTTAGGCGTTATTTTAGTTGTATGTCCATCTCCCGTATAGGTAATCTTAACTCCAAATTCATTATCAAAGTCTATCTCCTTATATCCAGGAATTTTTGCCATTGCCTTCTTTACAACACTCATGTTCCAATAAGGCCGTCCAAAAAACATATCTCCTAACTTTCTCAACTCTTTTTCTTTTAGGATCTTTGATTGTACTATAAATTTTTTTAATACAGTTTCCCAAATATATTCATACAAACTCCACATAGCTGGTGTACATACCGAGGCAGAAACTCCACTATCTTTAAAATTAGCTGTTGTCCACTCATCTTTTATTTTTGAATACTTAATCTTTGTAATAGCTCTAACCTGCAAAATATATAGCTTATTCTTCTCTATTGCAAATTCAATATCTGAAGGGTATCCAAGATATGTTTGTATGTCTAATGCCGTACTTGTAAGTTCTTTGAGTTCTTCCTCATTTAACAAACGATTGGTTTTATTATAATCGTATTTATCCTCAAACCAATTATATATATACCTCTCTGGTATTACTTGTCCACTTACTATTGACTCTCCCAAGCCTTCTGCCGTTTCTATAACTATTTCTTTATCAATTCCGGTTATAGGATTTACAGTAAAAGCTATTCCACTTTTCTCTGCCTCTATCATCTCTTGAATTACAATTGCCATTTGAAGATCTTTTAAATCCAGCTTATTATCTACAAAATAAGACAATACGACTTCTGTGTACATGGATTTATAGCACCCAAGAATAGCTTTTTTTATATCCTTAATTCCTTCTACATTTAAAAAAGTTGAATACTGTCCAGCAAAAGAAAAATCCTCTAAATCTTCTTTTAATCCACTACTTCTAACTGCATATTTTGTTCCTTTTTTTAATTTCTTCTCTATTTCTTTTATTATACTGTCTTGAATTATCAAATTCTCAAAAATTTTAAACAAACTACAACTTTTACTAGCTATATTAGATTTATCTATATCTTTTAATATTTCTTCTATTTCTTCTCTTTTTTCATTATGAGAAATGATTTCTGTATATGTATTACTGTCTATAACAAAGCCATCTGGAACTCTAAAACCTTGTTTTTTCATTTTCATTAGAAACTTAGCTTTATTACCAAACTTTTTAGATAGCTCCCCTTCACCAATATCAAAAATCATGTTTTCCATCTCCTAAATATTTTTCTTTAGTTTTAATATATACAATAAAACATTAAGTACATAATGAGTAACTCCACCTAGGAGTACGCACACCAAATAATAACCTAATGTCATTGGATTAAACAAACTAATTACAAAGGCACAGCCCAATATGGAATCCACTTGATCAATTATTACAAAAATAAATCCATTTACTTTATTAATAGATTCTCCTGGAGCAATTCCCACTCTTCTCTTAAAAAAGCTATTGGGTAGTTCACACAAAGCATACGCAAGTCCAAGAAATATGCCTAACAGAATATTAAACATAAGTGTATTAGAATGAGATTTATAGACTAGATTATTTTCATATAAAACCTTATAATTTCCACAAATAATTCCCCAAATAATAGAAGAAACTGCACCAAAAAAGCACATGCCAATAAATCCCTTCCAGGTTTTATTATTTCCAAACAACCTTTTACCATCTTTTAAAATTATATTGTTATCTATAGGATGTCTTAGAGTTTTAAATACCGGAAATTTCACAAATATCATATTTAGTATTCCTGCTAAAATTACGGGTAATAGTGTTATATACATTTCTAAAATAGATTTCACTTATAATTTCCTTTCAAAATCTTTTTAAATTTCTATATATATACAATTTTTTTATAAAAAACATTATAATTCCACAGTTTGTTTATACTAATACATTTCGCGGTTTTTGTCAAGTTATAGTTCTCTTGTATAAAAAAGTGTAGTAGGCTTAGAATCTTATATCCAGCCTACTACACTTAGATTTACCAATTTATATATTCTTTATTTTTTACAAAAATATTTTTCAAAATATAGTTTTATTCAATTTTTAATAAAATCTTTGTTTTTTATATACACATTTCCAAAATTTTATATACATCATCTTTGTTTAGTGCAACATAGGCTTCATTTAAATTTCCATGTATAACAGCAGCCCTTGCCATTTCTTCAAAATTTGTATTGTCTATTTGGAGCTCACTTAAAGTCATAGGTATACCACACATCTTAAAGAATTCTTCTGTTTTATCTATAGCTTTTCTTGCCAATTCAAATTTGTCCTCTTCTAATTTTAAATTCCATACATTTATTCCGTAATCCACAAACTTATTCACTGTTTTTTCACTTAAGATATATCTCATCCATCTTGGAGTAAGTATTGCAAGTCCTATACCATGTGTAATATCATAAAAAGCACTCAATTCATGTTCAATAGGATGACAAGTCCAAGCTCCACCTTTTCCACTTCCTAAAAGTCCATTAAGTGCCATAGAACTTGCCCACATTATATTAGCTCGTGCCTCATAATTTTCAGGTTCTTTTAAAGCTATTGGACAATACTTTATGCAGGTTTCAAGTAATCCTTCTGCAAACCTGTCTTGTACAAAAGCATCCTTAGTTTTATTAAAATATGCTTCAAATATATGTGACATTATATCTGCACAACCTGCTGCTGTTTGAATTTTGGGTACAGAATATGTGTATTCTGGATCTAAAAACGATGCTTTAGGTATCATTTTTGTAGATGCTGTACCTAACTTTTCTTTTGTCTTCATATTTGAAATAACAGCATTTTTATTCATTTCAGAGCCAGTTGCTGCCATAGTAAGTACTGTTACAATAGGAAGCACTTTATCTATTTTACTTGGTGTAGTTACTATATCCCAAGCATCTTTTTCATAGTAATGAGCTGCTGCTATAACCTTTGAACAATCAATTGTACTTCCTCCACCTACTGCCAATATAACATCTACCTTATTTTCCCTTGAAAGCTCTACACCATGTCTTACTGTTTCAATTCTAGGATTTGGTTCTATACCACTTAATTCTACAACATTAAAGTCCTTTAATAATTCTTTAACCTTACTATAAATACCATTTCTTTTTATACTTCCTCCGCCATAAGTTAGAAGTACACTTTTTCCGTACCTTTTTAAAACTTCCGGAAGTCTTTCTATTTGTCCTTTTCCAAATAACATTTCTGTGTATGCATTAAATATAAAATTATTCACATCTAATCCCCCTTATCATATCTAATCAATTTTATACTAAAACAAAAGAATTTATAAGTAAAGTAATATCACTCATAAATTCTTTCTACTCTTTTTCCTATATTACAAACAAATTCATAGTTAAAGCTTCCTGCCATATAGGCTAATTCTTCAACAGTTATTGTATTTTCACCATCTTTACCTATTAGAGTAACTGTATCTTCTATATTTACATTTTCTATATCAGTAACATCTACCATCATTTGATCCATACATATCCTTCCAACGATATTTGCATATTTACCATGGATTAATACCTTTCCCTTTGACGAAAGAGCTCTCATATATCCATCTGCATATCCAATAGAAACAGTTGCAAGCTTAACCTCACCTTTTGTAATGTAAGTCTTTCCGTAACTTACACCTTCACCTTTATTAACACTTGAAATATTAATTACATGAGCCTTCCACTCTAATGCTGGTTTTAAATTTACAGCCTCTTTATGGACTTCCTCTGAGGGATATAACCCATAAGTTATTATTCCACTTCTAACCATATTAAGATAGTGATCATCAAAATCAACAATTCCTGCACTATTACAAACATGTTTAAGTGGTATCTTTATTTTTTCTTTCTCTAGCATATCTATAAATTTATCATATTTTTTCTTTTGAAGCTTTGTGTAGTTCTTGTCCTTTTCATCTGCACATGAAAAATGAGTAAATACACCTTCAATATCTATATTCTTCATACTCTCAATTTTATTTATATCAGAAATGCTTTTTTCATTCACTTTAAATCCAATCCTATTCATTCCTGTTTCCACTGCTAAATGAACTTTTATTTTTTCTTTGCAGTTTTCTACCATTTCTAAATTATATATAGTTTGAGTAATATTGTATTTTTCTAAGTCTGAAAATTGCTTAGGTGAAGTATAACCTAGAACTAATATAGATGTATTTATTCCTGACTCCCTAAGTTCTATGCCTTCCTCTAATGTAGCAACTGCAAAATAGTCCACCTTATCTTTAAGAAAATTACCTATTTTAAGCGCTCCATGTCCATATCCATCTGCCTTTATTACTGCCATTATTTTAGAAGAATTTTTAATTTTTTTCTTAACTTCATTTATATTATTTTCAATAGCCTTTAAGTTTATTTTTACATATGTTCTTATATATTTCTGCATAAAATATATTATCCTTCTTTCTTAGGCTCATTTAATATTTTAAATCTATATTTTTTATATCCGTTATAAGCATGTGACCTGGACTATGAGTAATAACTATTTTAGGTTTAACATTCATAACAACAGCTTGGGGCGTAACTCCACATGCCCAAAATACAGGTACTTCATTTTCCTTTATAGTAACTGCATCACCAAAATCAGGTCTACTTATATCCTTTATTCCTATAACCTTAGGATCTCCAATATGGATTGGTGCTCCATGTACTTTAGGAATCTCTCCACTTACTAGTACTGCTTTTACTATTTTATCATAAGGAAGCGGCCTCATACTTACAACCATTTTACCGTTAAATATACCTGCTGGTGTACATTCAATATTTGTAACAAACATAGGTACATTTGTGTTCTCTTCAATATGTCTAACTGGAACCTTAGCCTTTATAAGATCAGCTTCAAAAGAAAAACTACACCCTATTAAAAAGCTCACAAAATCATCTCTCCAAAACTTTTCAATATCTGTATACTCTCCTGTTAAAATTCCTTCCTCATAAATCCTATATTTAGGAATATCTTTTGCAATATCAATATCTTCTCCTAAGTACTTAAGCTTTCTTTCTCCAACATCTCCTACCTCAAGCAGGGGACAGGCTTTAGGATTTCTTTGTGTGAAAAGTAGAAAATCATAAGCTAATTCCTTAGGTAAAACAACTAAATTGGCCTGAGCATAACCACTACACATTCCCGCCGTTGGTGTGCTAATTTTACCCTGTCTTATAATTTTTCGAACATCATAAGGTTTCATATTTGAATAATCCATATATTTTCCTCCTTAAACAATATCCTTAAGCCTTTCGTTTTCATAAAAACCAAGTTCAATTACTTTTTCAAACCACGTAGCACAAGTAGTTTCTAATTTTATAGCTGCCTTTATACATTCCCTCATCAGATTAACTATTGACTTATTCATGGATGCACTACAACCATCTATAGCAGGAATCAAATCACCATACATATCTATCATTCCACTTCTTGATGCCGTGATTAAAGCTTCCTCCTCTAGTTCTTCTGTATGCATTATGTCTAAGTCTTTTTTCAAATAAGCTAAGGCTGCAATAAGTCCATAACCTCCCCAATCGGATACTGTTGCAGTTATCACATTATCTGCAGACGTTCTAGCAAGAATTCCTCCATCGCATCCACATCTACAGCTTCCTTTAGCTGCATATGGAACAAATTCTTCTATATGCTCTTTTAAAACACCCATACCAATTTCATTGCCTAAATCTCCAATTGCTATATTTAAAACACCTTTTTCTTTAAGTTTAGTAAACAATATATCCTGTTTTGCTTCAATTTCACTTACATCTAATCCCGTTGCATTATGATATATTCCAAAAGAATTAGCACCAGGACATTCTATACTTATAACTGCAGCTGGAAGTCCCTTTTCTATAAGACTATCAGCCTGCTTCCATGCCTTATCTCTATTCTTGGTAAATGGTATTGCTGCTACTGATAATGGATATTCTTTTACCTCTTCTATAGTTCTATAAAAGTGAAGTCCCATAACGTATGTTAAATTTTTTACCGCTTTCATATTATCTTCTGGACATACAATTACAGGTTTCACCTTAAAGCCTTTTACTAAAGCTCTTGCTAGCAGCATTGAACTTACAATACCATCCATCTCCGCTTTCTTAAATGGGAGTAGCACAAAACCAGTCATTATATAGACTAAATCCCCTTCTTTTAGTGTTCCTACGAGTTTTTTAGCTGCATTCATAGTTAGCGGTTCTTTAGTATATTCCCTTGCTGCACTGTATAAAATCCTACATACTCCGTAGCCTCTTGGATCTAAATTCATTAGATTGTCTAGGTTTTCCCCTATATTTAATATTGTTAACTCCTCTTGATTCATAGCTCTTCACCTTCCCTAATTGGTTTCTTCCAAGAATTCATTAAGTAAGCCCTCTTGAAGTTTTTTTATAATTTCTGGAGCCTTCCCACCTACAGGTTTACCATCTATCTCAGAAGTAGCCATACAAAATTGGCCTGAACTTGTAACTATAACCTCATCTGCTTCCATTAATTCTTTCAAGGTAAAGGCTGTCTCATTTACAGGAATTTCAAATCTTTTACACATTTTTATGAGATGCGCTCTTGCTATACCAGGTAAAATCAGATTATCTGTTGGTGCTGTTTTTAGAATTCCATCCTTTATAATTGATACATTACTGTGTGCACATTCTGTTACCCTGTCACCTCTATGAAATACTGCTTCCTGACATCCTGCTTCTTCAGTTTTTTGAGCTGCTATTACGCTAGGAAGTAAATTTAAAGTTTTTATATTACAGTGTAAAAATCTAGTATCCTCTAATGTAATTAACTTTAATTTCTTTGACATGTCCTTTATTTTTAGTGGCTTTAATATAATCCATAAATTTGCTTTTACATCCTCAGATGGAAAAGCATGATTACGCATTCCTGTTCCCCTTGTAACCTGCCAGTATACAAACTGTTCATCATCATCAACTTTTTTAACCATTTCCTTTAATAGTTCCTTAAGCTCATCCTTTGTATAAGGAATTTTAATTCTTAAAAGTCCTGCACTATTATAAAAGCGGTCGATATGCTCATCTAAAGCGAATATTTTATGATTTTTACTGTAAGTGGCATCATACACTCCATCTCCAAAGTAACATACTCGATCATTCATTGGCACTTTCATATTTTCAACTAAATCATACTCACCATTGTAATACCCTAAATTTTTCATAAAGCTTTCCACCCGTCTATTTTTTATTTAAAAATTTATTCACATGTTTTTTAAAAATTTATCATAAATTTAAATATTTATTTAACAATTCATCATTTTATTTTATGTTATATTATAAATTAACTTTTTTCAATACTATTTTAAATTTATGTATATTTTTTGTTATATATAGACTTATCAGAAAAATTTATGGTTTTATCATATTTACCCCAAAAATTTTTTTAGCTTTTAACATTCCTTAAGATGTAATAAGTTTTTGTTCTAGAAACTCCTTCTAAGCTTTTTATTTGATTATGAATTTTATCTAAATCCTCTGATGATTTACAAAGTATTTTAATCATAAAATCGAAATCTCCAGTTAAATAGTAACAAAAAATTATATTATCATTTTCCGAAATCGCTTTAGTAAATGATTCATAAAATCTAGGATGATCTAAACTTACTTCCATTAATGCACTTGTTGTATTTCCCAGCTTATTTTCATCTAAAACAATTGTATAATTTTTTATAATTTGTGCTTCTTCAAGCTTACGAATGCGTTCAATCACAGCTGAAACTGATAAATGAATTTCCTTACTAATTGCTGAAGCACTCATTCTAGCATTTCTTTTTAAACACTCTAATATTCTATAATCCATATGATCCATAATAATCACTCCAGTTATTATTTTAATATGATGTATATAATTATATCATTATATATATTTATTTCTTTTATTTCCACATTTCAAACAGGATAATATATTTCTTTGAGGGTAATATATAAGTGGGCAAAAATCATTAATTAATGGAGGTGTTTTTACATGGGAATATTAGATGGACTTTTTGGTGGAAACGATGATAATAAAAAACAAGTAGATACTGAGAATGATGCTAAACTTAAACTTCGCAAAGAAGAACTTGATATTAATAAGGATAAAGTTCAAAAAGGTGAAGTAGAACTTGGTAAAGAAATCATAGAGGAACATAAGGTTGTTGATGTCCCTGTAAAACATGAAGAGGTAGTAGTTGAAAGAAAGTCTCTAAATAATGAAACAAGCGATTCACCTATAACTAACGAGCAAAGTATCAAGATTCCTGTAAGTGAAGAAAAAGTTAATGTTGGTAAGCATACAGTATTAACTAGTGAAGTTTCAGCCCATAAAAATGAAATAGAAAATACACAGCATATCGATGAAACATTAAAAAGAGAAGAAGCCAAAATAAATAAAATTGGCGATGCTAATATAGTTGATAGCAATACTGATCAACAATAATAAATATCAAATACACCTCCGATAGATTTTCGTGAGGTGTTTTTTTAAATTAAATGGGAGGTGACTTTACGTGAAATCTTCAGACCAAAATAAAACTCTTAAACTTAAAGCAGAAGAATTAGATATTGCTAAACAATGGATAAAAACAGGTGACGTTAAAATTTACAAAGAAACTTTATCAACTGAAAAAAGCTTCACAATTCCCGTAAAACGTGAAGAACTTGTAATTGAAAAAAAATCCTATGATACTAATTCCTCTGAAGACATTATTAGAATACCACTAAGTGAAGAACAAGTTTCCTTCTCTACTCATAGAGTAACTTTAGAGGATGTATCAATATATAAAAATGAAATAGAAGAAATCAAACATATTGAGAGTACATTAAAAAAAGAAGAGCCTAAAGTAAAAACCTCTGGTGATATTACTGTATTAAAGGATTAATTTTTAAATACAAAAGCTGTAAAACTACAAAAATGTTTTACAGCTCTTTTTATTATCAAATTAAATTATCTTCTCTTCTCTGACCAACCGAATGCAACTATTGCTTTACTATTGTCTCCTAATGATTTTATAACTATTACATAATTTCCATCTGGACCCTCTATAAACTTTCCATCTTCTTCAGATACTAAAGTTGTTTTTGGAGGTACTATTCTTTCATAGACATTAATGCCATTACATGGAAGTTCCGTAGTGAAATCTGTAAATCTAATATCAACTTTATTTCTAGGGAGTGGTTTTAAGGAAGTATTGGTAGGCGAAACCTTATGAGATAACATTCCTTTTTCAGGGAGATTTGTATTAAGCCATACTTCAGCAATTAAATAATCATTAGATAAATTTGTGATAGTAAATACATATGCATACAAATCAACTGCTGAATTATATGGGTTTATAAGTCCTGCCCATGCGCTTATTTTTTTACCAACTCTCAAAATTCCTGTTTGTCCTACAAAATATCTTCCCTTTATCGATTCTTCTTGGGAAATAGGAATACTAACTACTTCTTTTGCCCTAATATTTTTATCTTTAACAAATTGCTTTTCGTTTTCCATAATTACATCCCCTACGTTTTTTCTTATGACATTTATTTAAGTCTTATCAATATATAATATTCCGATTATTTAGGGATGTTCGTAATTTTATCATTCATTACCTCTGCAAAATTATTTATTTTTTCTTCAGAAATTTTCGAAATATCCTTATTACTTTTACTTACTGTTCTCACTATAAATCTCTCAAAAAAATTCATAGTTTTAAATATAAATTCTCCTCCAAAACATTCCCTTATTAAAGCATTTTCTAATAACATTTTAGGAAAAGCATTGTTTATCTCAATTTCAGCACTATTATTCATACCGCAAATAAACAAACCCACTTTTTTCGTACATAGTATATCAATATTTTTATTGGAAAACTCAGTTATTTCCTTCTGAATTTTACCCATATAAATTGAACCACCTATAATTATTTTATCAAATTGTTTTAAATTTATATCGAAATCATTTTTTATATTCACAACCGTTATTTCACCATCTAATCTATCTTTTAAAAAATCCGCACATTTTTTCGTTGAACCATGCTTAGTAGCATAAATTATTAAAGTTTTCATTTTATATACTTCCCCCTATTTTAATATTAATATTTTTCATCAAACTAAATGCTAAATATATGATTGCCAAATTAAATAGTGGGAATACTAAAATTTCTATTATACTTAATTTTATACCTGATATAATTTCGCTTACTATCATTGCCGTTATAGATGTGAACATAGTTACTCCTTTTATAGTTATTATAGAAGATAAAAGATATCCCAAAGACTTTTGTTTTATAATAAATATCCCTGCAATAATTGATAATGGAACTACAAATGCAAGGTCTAATGCTTGAATAGGTAATGTAGTATACTGTTCAAGACTAATAGAAATTGTATTTGTAATCAAAGGTTGTAGAATTCTTTGAAGCCAAAGAAAAGATATTAACACACCTAAAAATATATAAAAAATTCCGAAACCTTTTACAGGAAACTTTTCACTAAAATATTTAGGAAGATTTTTCATATCAACAGTAATAATAGTTAACACAAATGCAAAGAAACTAATAGACATTAACGAAACATAAATTAAAAACAATGAATTGTACATCCATAAAAAAGTGTAAGAGGTGTACGTATATAAAAAATATGCTAAAGTTCCACACAAAAACAAATGGCCTCTTAGTGATTTTTTACGATAAAAAATTAAAGAAACTATTAATAAGGGAATCCCTAAAATTACTGTAACCATATCTTGTGCTATCCCCTGAGTCGCTACAGAAACTGAATCGTTCTTATAAATACCTTTTCCATATAAAATTATTTTTTGTCCATATAATGATATTATTGTATGCAGTCTACCCTCACCAGTTGAAAATATACCTATAATAGATGCAAACAAAGATAAAACCAAAATAAAAATTACTAAAATGGAAACATAATTTTTGTATTTCATACTAACCTCCATTTTTACAAAATTTATTTTAAAAAACAGCTTCCTAATATTATTCCATCTACCATCAGTGTTAAATGATGATTAATAATTTCATTTTTTTGCTCATGAGAAAGACTCTTTTCAACTATAAGTTTTATAATTAATCCAAAAGAGGACGTCCATACAATTTGACATGTTAATTCTATTTCTCTATCATCAATATTTTTATCACTATATATTTGCTTCATATATTTATATAAGACATTTAAAGCCTTTCTTTTAGATGCTGCCCCCTTGAAAAGTAAAGCTGTATGTTCTAGTATATCTTTTGAATTACTAAGCATAATAGAAACATACTCTTCATCCATTTCTAAGGCTAAATTTATATATTCCCGCAATATATATTTTATTGCATTTTCTGGAGTATCATTAATTTCTTTAATTGATGATACTGTATTAATTATCTTTTCATAATTTTGTTTCATAATAGTATTTACTATTTCATCTTTATCTTTAAAATAGTGATAAATTATTGCTGGTGAATATTCAATTTGGGCTGCAATTTTTCTTATTGAAAGTTTTTCTAAACCTTCTTTTAATATAATTTCATTTGCAGTATCAATTATTAACCTTTTTAACTCATCCTTTTCACGTTCCTTACGTTCTTTAATTCCCATTAACCACACATCCTTTAATGTATCATTTTTAAACATAGTCCAGTAATTAAACACTGTTCAATGATATTTTAACATTAAATATCACGTACATCAACTACCGCCTTTTTTATTTTTATACAACAAGCGTAAAATTCAAATAATTATGCATAACATAACCGTTATTAACCACTCTATATAGTAATAGTTCAAACAATATGTTATTATTAACTATGCTAAAGATAAAAATATGTGAATTACTATTTTTAATATAATTTCTTTATAGAAAGGTAGAAAATAATGAACTTTAAAAAATTAGGTATTAGCGAAGCCCTTGTAAAGGTGCTAAAAAAGAATGGTATTACTGAGCCAACACCTGTTCAAGCTGAAAGTATAAACCATATTAAAGGTGGAAGAGATGCTATTTGTGAAGCCCAAACGGGTACAGGAAAAACTCTAGCATTTTTACTTCCTATTTTTGAAAATATATCACCTGATGCACATTATGTTCAGGCTTTAATTGTTACTCCTACAAGAGAACTTGCCCTTCAAATAACTGAAGAAGCAAAAAAGCTTAAGGAAGCTAAAGATGTAAATATATTAGCTGCATATGGTGGTAAGGATATATCTTCTCAATTAAAGAAGCTAAAAGGCAATACTCATCTTATCATTGCCACACCAGGAAGACTTTTAGATCATATTCAAAGAAAAACTATAAATTTAAGTAAGCTAAAAACTTTTGTACTTGATGAAGCTGATCAAATGCTTTTAATGGGCTTTAAAAATGATATTGAAACTATTTTAAAATGCACACCTAAGAAGCTTCAAACTCTTTGTTTTTCAGCAACTATAAGTCCTGACGTTAAAAAATTAGCATATAGATATATGAAAGATCCGCTTACTATATCCACAAAAAAGCAAGAACTAACCTTGGAAACTATTAAGCAATTTGTTGTTGAAACTACAGACAGGAAAAAATTAGATGCTTTGTGTACTGTGCTAAAACAAGATAATCCTTTTATGGCAATTATCTTTGGTAGAACTAAAAGAAGAGTAGATGAACTTGAAGTAGATCTTTATAAGCGAGGTTTTGATTGCCAAAAAATTCACAGTGATTTAACTCAAACAAAACGTGAAAAAATAATGAAATCTTTTAGAAATGGTGATTTTCAGTATCTTTTGGCTACTGATGTGGCATCACGAGGTCTTGATATAAGTGGAGTAAGCCATATATACAATTACGATATGCCAGAAAATCCAGAAAGCTACATACATCGTATAGGAAGAACTGGTAGAGCTGGTGAGGATGGTTACACTTGCTTATTTGCTACTGAAAGGGATAAGAAAAAATTAGCAGATGTTGAAAGCACTATTAAATCAAAATTACCTAGAAGAGAGTTATAATTTATTGTAAAATAAAAGAACTGCTATTATGCTTCTAGTGTTGCATTAATACAATAAAATACTATTGACATTTAAAAAGGTAGTTATTGGATTATAATAAAATCCGATAACTACCTTTAATATTGGGTTATTATATTTTAAAAAGAAAAAAATACCATTTAGTAGTTGTAATTATCCCATTATCCACATCATTAAATTTTAAATATTTGCAACTGCTTATTAGCCTGTCCTGAAATACTCACAAATATCTTCGTCATAAAATTCCAATAAGTTGCTTCTCACAAATCGTGTTAACAATAGCATGGAGTACTTAGCTTTAGTAACCTTACAGCATAAATATATAAGCATATAAGATATAAGAGCAGAAAATATCTGAATTCTCACTGCATTTTCATTATAACCTATAAATTTCTTTATCCTTAAGTTTTGTTTTATCCACTTAAAAAATAGCTCTATTTCCCACCTATGTTTATATATTTTTATTATATCTTCTGCAGGAAGATCAAAGATATTAGTTACAAAAGTAACAGGTTCTCCTTCATCATCAAAAGTCATTATTTCTCTATAATTTTTAAAAGTTAAATTGCCTCCTAGAGTAGAGCCTAAGATAACTTCAGTATCATAAATATTTTCGCTAAGATTTGATCTTAGCATTCTTTCCTCCATAATGATTGCATTTTTTATTCCTCTTGTAACAAATTGTATTCCTTGTTCTGTTAATTTATCATACCAACGATAATCATAATATCCTCTGTCAAATACATGGATAGCATTCTTGTTCTCAAATAAACCATCAATACATTTTCTATCATTAACTTGCCCTTTAACAATATTTATCTTCTCTGGAAACTCTCCATTAAAAAGAGTACTGATTTTAATAGCTGCTCTTTTATCATCTATCTTTAGATGAGGTGCTAGATTTAAAGCAACTAATATTACAGTAGAATCTATTATTTTTATTGGTGGAATATCTTTGAAAATCCTAACGTCTCCAAATCTTCTCTTAGCTTTATCAACTAAATGATAGAAAATATCTTCAAAAATTCTATAATCACGCGCAGCGTTTTTGCGTGAAAACTGTGAAACACTTGGTACATTGATAAGTTTTTTTAGTTTCTTATTTGCAGATATTTCACCTTCAGCCTCTCTTAAACTCCTGCAGCCTTTTATATTAAGGTAAATCATCGAATTTATGTGAGATCTTGTGTCAAAGTGATGGCTCCTATAATCACCATTATATTTATTTATAGTTTTAGTAATAAAACTTCCTCCAATTTCCTCTATTAATTTATGAAAAACTAATTTACTATTAATCTTGAACATAAAAATAGACCTCCTTGTGTTTGGTTTCTCGTCAAAACCATTAAAACACAAATTGGTCTATTTTTTTATCATTAATTTTTTCCAATAATATTTGTCAACAAGTATTATTTACTTTAATGCAACACTAGAAGCTATTATGCAGTCCTTTTATTTTTACGCTAATTCTATAAACTTTTCAATATCTTTTTCAATAAGCTTTATAGATGCTCTAAAAAACTCTATTGAATTGATATCTACTTCTAAAAGTTTTGCAGCATCAACCATATTCATACTACTGGTTTGTTCTAAAAATTTATCATACTTTTCAGCAAAACTTTTTTTATTGCTAACATATTTTGCATACAAACCTTTTGAAAACAATACTCCAAAAGAATATGGAAAATTTAAAAACTCATTTTCAGGCATAAAATATCCTGCTTTATTAAGCCACATATATGGATGAATAGTTTTTTGATCTATAGCTTTTCCATAAGATTTTTTCATGCACTTAAACATCATTTCATTTAATTCTTCAATAGTAAGTATACCTGACCTTCTTCTTTCATATAATTCTTTTTCAAATAGATATCTTCCATAAAAATCAACAATAAAATATGCTGTATTAGAAATATCTTTTTCTAAAATATCTACAGCTTCTTTCTTTGGCAATTTATTTACTAACTCATTACTTAATATAGTTTCACAAAAAATCGAAGCAGTTTCAGCCATTGGTACTGGATACTCTGTATTTAAAATACTCTTACTGTATAACTTAGAATCATGATATGCATGTCCAATCTCATGAGCTAATATACTTACATCATTATAACTTTCATTAAAATTAACAATTATTCTACTTTCTTTTATTGGAAATACACATATCGATAAACCAAAATTAACTTTACCTTTTCTAGTCTCTGCATCAATCCATCTATTTTTAAATACTTTTCCTGCAAAATCAGAAAGCTTAGAACTAAAATTTTTAAAACTGGATATTATTAAACTTTCAGCTTCATCATAAGATACTTTAATATCACTATCAATAATAGGCGCATATATATCATAAAAAGGAAGATTAGATTTATACCCAAGTACTTTAGCTTTTTTAGCAAAATATTTTTGAAATATAGGCAAACTTTCCTTTATTGCCTCCATCATAACCTCTAAAGTTTTAACATTCATTCTAGACTTCATTAGCACCTTTTCTAGTGGTGAGTAAAAACCTCTAAGGCTGCAAACATTAATTGCCTCTCCGCTAATTCCGTTTATACAGCTAGCGGAAACTCTTGCTAAGTTCCTACATAAATCAATTTCTTTGTAATATGCCTTTTTTCTAGTTATTGCATCTTTTGAATACATCATTTCATGAAGCTCAGGAAGCGTTAATTTGTAATTTTTTCCATCAACACTAATTTCCTCTACTTCACTTCCCACGGTCTCCATATAAAGTCTTTCAAGATTTCTTGCTCCTGTACTTTGCATTTTGCTAATAATAAATTCTTCCCTACCATCAAGTAAATATTTGGCTTTTAGTACAAGTTCCTTTAAGTATACTTTATGTTCTAAAAGATACATTGAACCATTAATTATTTCATCCAAATCATTGAATTTATATAGACATTTTGAAAATTTTATAAAACTCTTATTGGATTCTAATTTTTTATTTTCAATGTCATCCAAAACTTGCATCGCTTTAATATTTTCAGTATTCGCACTTATTATAAGATAAGCATAAGAATATATCTTATAATATAATCTTTGATACTCACTTATACACTTCAAAAAATCTTCTATTTTAAGTTTAGTGATATCTTTTTCTAACATATTAAAATTAAAATTGTTTATACGAGCTGTAATTTTTTCAAACTCTCTACTATCTTCTTTAAACTTCTCAGACTCAAATGAAGTATAAATATTATCTAAGTTCCACGTTAAATCCATTAATAAACACTCCTTTGTAGGATTTTAAATTATCCTCAAAACTTAATTACATCTGAATTTATCTTTAACTTGTAACTACATATTTATATCCCTCCAGCTTGTCTTTTATTAATGGATTTATTTCATAATAACTACATAATATCACAAACATTATAATATTTATTCAGCTTATCCTGGTATATCTGCAAAATCAAAACCTCTATTTAAGTTACCTGAAACTAAAATAGAATGCCCCCAAAATAAATCTCCATCATTGTGCCAAAACTCAAAATCTCCATTTGGATTTACTGTAATTGCTTCAAGTTTCATACGACTCTTAAATTCATTTGCCGTTAATTCTTCTTCTCCTTCTTGAAGCCATACTTCATTTTTTAGCGAAAGAAGCTGCTCTACTGCATAATCTGAAACTTTTCCCTGCCATTTTAGTTGATTTTCAAACAGAACCTTTGCAACCTCTAAACTTGAATTTATATCTTCTCTATCGTCTATCAATAAACTCAAAGAAATATTCTCATCATTCCACTCAATTGTTCTGCCATACCAATTAACCATTCTGTCAAAGGTAAGAGTTCCAAAATAGCTATCCTCATACGTAATTGGTTCCTTAAGCTTTTCTAAACATTCATTTAGTTCAATATCATCTGAAACTTCTTCAACAAATTCTTCAAAAATTGCATCAGCTCTGTCACCTGTACTCTTATAGTCTATACTTAATTTTATTTTTACTATAGTTTCTGCTTTTATTGTATTTTGTATATCTTTTAGCTGTTCATCTGTAACCTTCTTCATAACATTAAGTTTACTATTTTTTAAGCCTTCACCTAAATATCTCCATTCATCTAATTCAAATCTAAGTGTCCACAGTTTTTCTTTTCTTGCTCTTCCTGCTGAAACTCCATTTATAGAGACAATTCCTACTACCTCTTTGACTAAAGCACCCGTATTATCCTCTAACAAATTTTTTTCTGTTTTCAAAACTTTTTTAAAAATATTTGACATTATTTTATCTCCTCTATATTTTATAGATTACTGTTTTCATAAGAACTTAAAAGATTTATTACCTTACTTCTAATTTTCTTAGATTTACTTTCTAAATAACCTATTAATAATTTTCTATACTTTTCCTTATCATTGATAAAAAGTATTTCCAGTATATTTGCCTTTACCGTAACACTTAAAGCATCTATGGTTCTCTCATCGTTAATACACAATTTCAATATATATTTTTGAAGCTTGTCTACCGAATTAAACTTACTATTATTTAAAGCTTTATCTGCTGCAACTAAAAAACTTGACTCACTTACCCCAAAATTCCTAAGTTCTTTTATTAACTCATCATAACTTACTGATTCCTTTTTTAGCACTGAATCTATAATAAGACTTACTATGTTATACCTTTCTAGCTTAAACTGTAACTCTAAAAATCTATATAAAATATTTCTTATTTCGTTAATTGAATAAATCAATCTAAAAGAAAATTCATCAAAGAAGCTAATATAACTTTCTCCCCTACCTTTTAATTTTCCTATTAGTTTGTCTACTATTCCTTTATATTTACCTTCCACTATATAAAGTTGAAGCTTTTCCTTTTCAATTTCTTTAATATCTTTAAAATTTTTAGATTTGCAGATAAATTTTTCAAAAACACTTTTAACAGCTTTTTTCATTATGTCTAAATCTTCTATTCTTTTAGATTTAGAATATATCAAATAAGAAAGCATAAGTCTCTCAACATTATTAAGAACATTTCCTTTAATCTTCTTACTATTATCAATAAACTCCAAGCTTTCTCTAAATAGCTTTGGCATCTTTTCAATTTTTTCATTTATCTCGTAAAGAATATCTTCCTCTTCTTCTCTTATATATAAATTTATTAGCCTTAGGATATACAATCTTTTATCAATTTTAAAGCTTTCTACCAAGTCATATTCCTTCATCTTAATAGTTTCACCTAAATTTCTCTCTAAATGGCTATAAAGCTTTCTACAGCTTGTACTTTTATTTATTATATTTCCCAAAATCTTCTTTACTTCTTCACTTTTACAAGCAGCATAAGCTAAAAAATCTACCAAAATTATCTGCTTATACTCTAAGTAATTGTTTATATTTCTTTCATTCTCAAAATGCTGTATAAATTCCTCTGGATTCACAGGTAATTCATATGAATTTTTAATTGCTAAAGCTGCCAAATTTAATTTTACAAACTCATCCTCAGTTTTTAAAAAAGTTCTTAAAAGTAAACTTTTATCTTCATTTATCATTTTCTGTACAAACATAATGCATTCTCTCTCTTTAGTTGTGCAGCTGTTTATAGTCCATATTAATAGATCACTTTTATCCTCCATAATTCTTAAATAATTAAGCACCTTAGGTACTGAATGAAATCTACCATATACAGCCTTAAAAAAACTTTCATTTCCTATATTAAGGAATACCTTTAAAATTCTTTTAAAAACCTCTTTGTTTTTTTTAATTCCATCCATTAACCTCCAAAACTTCTCTCTAAGCTCAATATTATAGTAATTAACAAGAACAATTTCCATATTACATTTCTTTATTTTTTTTAAATCTACACCTTCTAATCCGCTTTCTATATATGCTTTAAGTTTTGAAGCTTCTTCTTCCACTAAAGATTCCCCTAATAACTCAAATTTTATTATATCTAATAATTCCTCCATTTATACTCTCCAATGTATAGCTCCCAATTTAATATAATTAAATTATATTATGAAATTATACCATAATTTTATGAATAATAAACTAAGAATAAAAATAAAGCCTATACTAACTCAGTAAATTAATTGTCAATCTCCAATTATATTTTATGGATGTTTATATTACAACCAATAATTGTAACATTACATAGCAAAATTAATATATTAACTAGTGTAGAATATAATTTTATTTTACTAATAAATTAGATTAAATGGAAGTAAATGTAAATGGCTCGTACTATTCCTAATACAGCTATTGCTAACGGTACAAATACTAATGCCGCTACTGATACTTTTAGTATTACAGCTGGAAATCCTATTACTAATTTATCTCTTACTAAAACTGGTCCTACTACCGTTGTTGTAGGCGTACCTTTTGATTATACAATATCCGTTACAAACAACGATGCAACAGAAACAGCCTTAAGTGTAGCCTTTACGGATAATCATCCTAATGGAGTTGTTTTTAACAATGTATCATCAAGTGCAGGTTCAGTTTCAATTAATGGAACTGGAGATGCTGTAGGTAATCTTGGAGATATTGCTCCCGGCATAACAGTTACAGTTACAATAAATGCAACTGTTACACCTTAATAAGATAACAATAAGGGAGTGTCGCAAAATGATTAAAATTAATCATGAGCGATGCTCTTTTTTTGTTTAAGCTATAAAATTGCCTAATATTTTAAATACTATATTAATTATTTGAATTTCCATGAGATTTTGACGCACTAAAATAAACCTAACTATATTATTCCATAATTAGGAAATAGTTTTTAATTCGTGAAGATACTTTTGAGTTCTTTCATTTTGGATTTTTAAATGTAATTTGTTAATGTTATATCCAAAACAAAGCAAAATAAATTCAGTTTTTACACTATTTTTTCCACGTGTTAAAAATCTTTTGAATTCATAGTCGCTTTTTAAAATTCCAAACGCACCTTCAACTTGAATAGATCTGTTCATTCTCAATTTAGTTCCCAATTCAGTTTTGATATTGTTGTATGAAATTTGACGCTTTTTAATAAAAGTCTTTGAAACCTGCATTTTTCGGTTATTCTTTGCTTTTGTGCACTTTGATTTCAAAGTGCAGTTATCGCAATTTTCACATTCATAAACAGTAACCTCAGACGTATACCCACTTGCAGATTTTTTATGAATAATATATGATGGGAATAATTTTCTATTATTATGACAAATATATGTATCTGTTTTAACATCATATTTCATATTTTCACGCTTACTGATGTCGTTTTTAAAACTTCTTTTTTTCCATTTCTCATAAGTTTGAGGTTTTATATATGGTATTTGATTATTAGACTCTAAAAACAAATAGTTTTCTTCACTTTCGTAACCAGAATCTGCAATCACATTAGTATATTTATGACCAATTTTTTCTTGCATATTAGTAATCATTGGTATTAATGTTGCTATATCATTTCTATCATCAAATACTCCAACACCAGTTACATATTCACTATCAACTGCTATTTGTACATTATAGGCAGGTTTTAATTGACCATTTCTCATATGATCATCTTTCATATGCATGAAAGTTGCATCAGTATCAGTTTTAGAATAGCTATTTCTTTTTGAAAATATTTTCTTACTTAAATTATATTTTTCTTGTCTTTCTTTATATTGTGATAGTTGTTCTATCCACTTTTGAATTGCAGTTTTTCTTTTACCGATTCCATGAACAAACTCTATATTTCTTTTTTCTTTTTCAAATAAAAGCCATTGAAGAATTTTGTTTATATCATCAATCAAAGTTTCTCTCTCAATAGTGAATTTCATTAATCTTTCAAGATTAATGGTTTTAACAAGAGCAATAATTTTATCAAACATCTTACCTTCATTTTTATAAATAGCTTTCTTCCAAACAAAAGTATATCGGTTGGCATTTGCCTCAATTTTAGTACCATCGATAAATACATTTTCAAATAATAATTCTTTTTCTTTAGCTAAATAGTTAACTTGTTGATAAAATAAATCTTCAATCACTTCATTTGAAAGATATTTTTTTCGAAATCTACTTATAGTAGCGTGATCAGGTGCTTTAAAGCCTTGAAGTAGCCATTTGAAATTTATATCTCTTTTGCATGCTTTTTCTATCTTTCTACTTGAATAAATATTTTGAGAATAAGCATAAGATATTATTTTGAACATGATTTTGGGTTCAACTGCTGATTTTCTTCCTACGGAAGAATACGCCTTGTACAATTTTTTATAATTTAATCCCTCCAACAAATAGCTTAGCAAACGAACCGAATCATCTTCTGGTATTAAGTTTTCTAAATTTAATGGTAATATAAGTTGCAAATTATCATTAAATTGATTATAATTTTTTGTGTATAATTTAGTTACGTTCATAATTTAATTATACAATCAATGTGAGTTCTTCGGAACTCACATTTTTTATATACAACAAAGGAGCTATTGCAAAACTATTTTTTAGTTTTGCAACAGCCCCTTTCTATATTAATAAAGGTAGGTATTTATTATGATGTATTCAAATTGTAATTTACCATTATCATTGATAAAAAATTACTCAACAGTTAAAGCTTTTAATAGTAATTCTCATAGTGCTTCATGTTCAACACTTGTGGTTAACCCTGTATGTTTAATACTTACTCAATATGCTACTAAGTGTAAGTTAAAATTAGGCGATACTTTGATATATTGTATCTATGTTATAAATAACACAAAGAATAGCGTTACAAATATAAAATTAAAGGATACTTTACCAAAGGAAGTTAAGCTTATACGTACATTTGTTGAAGATGGATACTACAACTATAACAATAATAGTATCCTATATAAAATTCGTAATATAAAACCACATTCCTTTTGTAAAATCACTATAGTCTTACGTCCTACGACCTTAGGAAAAAAGATTAACTCAATAGAAGTTATATGTAAAAAATCTAAATGTACTCTTAACAATCCTTGTGAAATATGTAGTATTGTAAAACTAAATACTAATGAAGATTTGTAATAAAATAAGCATATACCTATTATTTTATAAAAATTCAAAAATATCCTACAAAGAAAACAGTTCTTGAAATCACATACATTTCAAGAACTGTTTTTTATAGATTATATTCTTTAGGTGGATTGCCAGAAAAATCAGCAATAACAGCTTTTGCATTTTCTAAACAAAACACCTCAAAAATTGGATTTGATGCTTCTTTATATTGTCCTTTTACTATTGGATTAGCCATACAAGCTTCCTTAACAGCCATATTATTTTCAAATACAGCTTCTCCACTTAAACGAAGCCATTCATATTCAGGAGTTGAAACACAAATTTCTATCCCTGGATTCTCTTTCATATCTTTATAAACATTCTTGGTATTGTTTGTGCAAAACCATAGTTTTCCTTCTCGTTCAGTGCAGAACATAAAAGGACGACATTTTGCCTTTCCATCACGACCTACTGTTGCTAAATATTGAACTGGATTTGCTTTTAAAAATTCAACTACTTCTTTCATTTTGCTATCTCCTTTTTATAAAAACCTTTCTTAAGCTAAATAGCTTTTATGAAGTGGCCACTTCCTATGTTTTTATTATAGAAGCTTAGCTTAATTATGTGAAGTAAGCACTTTAAAGTGGTATAGTTTCTTATGAGATACTATTAAGATGTACTATACCATTTTACTTAAATAATACTCTTGATAAACAAATTAACTTTTTATACAACCATAGTTAAATACTGTGTATTACCATAACCTTTTAATATAATTATCACATTCTAATTAATATATCATTTATGTCTTCACTTACTTTTATTCTCTCACTATAAACCCAATCCACATCAAACTCTAAATTAAATATTTTAGAAAATGAATAATACATATTTATCTTCTGATAGTAGGTTTCCAAATCATCTAAACTTCCTCTAAAACATTCAGGTTTAAATATGCTCTCCTGCTTATTAATAAATATTTGTACTACATATGATGAAAAAGCATCCATTAATTCTTCCTTAGCTACATCAAATGGAACCTTTAACAAATCCCACTCTATTCCTTCGGTCAATTTATATTTCTTTATTCTATCCAAAATAATCATGTACTCACTAATATCCATTTTAGTATAATAATCTAATTTTTCTTCCCTAGTACTCCATAGCGCTAACTTTTCATTTAGAGGTAATCCTTTAATTCTAAGTATAGCTTCGGATGGTCCAATAACTGCTCTTTCTATACTCTTATCCGAAGCTTCCAATTTATCCTTAATAAAGTCTTGAGTATCTCCTATACTAGCCACATACCCTACATCATAAATACCAATTCTTCCTGCTCTCCCACTTATCTGTTTTACCTCCTGTGAGGTCAATTCTCTTATTTTATCACCATCAAATTTCTTTATATTAACAAATATAATTCTTCTAATAGGTAAATTAACCCCCATACCTATTGCATCTGTAGTCACTAATACTTTTGTCTTCTTATTTATAAAATCCTGATATTGAAGTTTTCTCACCTCTGGTGGTAAGTCTCCATATATAATACTTGCCTTAATGCCTTTTGCTGAGTAACTTTGGGCTATCTCAAGCACTCTTTTTTTTGAAAATACAACCACTGCATCTCCTTCTTTTATATCCTTATAATTAAAGCTTTTTTCCTCAACTTCTAAAGGAATAGATCTTTTATATTCTTTTATTTCATAATCATCTTCACAATCCTTTATCATTTTCTCTAATATACCCTTAGCATTTAAAGCTCCACAAATATGAATTTCATCACATTTTAGTCCTAATACCGCCTTACTCCAAGCTATACCTCTTTGATAATCGCTTATCATTTGAATTTCATCAATAACCGCTATATCATAATGCTCTTTTAAATTAACCTTCTCTATTGTAGAAGAGGTGTGAGTTGAATTTGGTTTAAGTATTTCTTCTTCTCCTGTTAATAAATCACATATAACTCCTTCACTATTTAATTTTTCAAAGTTCTCTAACGCCAAAATTCTTAATGGTGATAAATAAACTCCCTTTCGTGCTGTCTTTAAACGTTCGATAGCATTATGAGTTTTACCTGTATTTGTGTCACCTAAATGAATGATAAATTTTCTTTTTAGTCTTCTAGCTTCAAGATATTCGTCTTTAGGATTATCTGGAAACTTTTCCTCGAACTCTTTAGCTATAAGCTTAGGTATATGATGTTTAGTAAGTACTGTCATTAAACCTGAATTATAAAAAGCATTATAATTTTCTTCTAAAATTTCATAGAAATCAAAGCTAGTTCCATTCTTTTGATTGTAATTTTGAAGCATCCTTTTACCTATTTCATCCAAAAGCTCTTTATATCTATTAAAAATATCTTCAAAATCCCTAAAACCTTCTTTTTCAAATTCCTTTAGTTCCCTCAACTTTTTTCTTACAGCTGCTTCATGTTCTATAAGAACTCCTGGTTTTGAATGATACACAATTTCCTCAATTTGATTTATTTGGCTTTTTAATTTTTTAAATTCCCTCTGAGCACCGTTTTTTTTCATAGATATCCTCCACATTTATTTACTTACTTATTATTATATCTATTTTGTGTTAAATATAAAAACAAAACTCCTATATTTCCATTGGATATTATTTAAATTGCAAAAAATAAAAATTATTGTTTTTTTCACATATATTGAAATAATTTAATATTTCTTGTAATATAGTAATAAAAGTAAAATTATTTTTTTACCCTTGTATTTTCAATAGTCTTAGCATTTTACTTTTTTAATATCAATAAAGAGGGGGAGTTAATATATTTAAATAACTAACTTTACTTATAATAAAATTTACATTTTAGGGGGATTTTATATGAATATTAAAAAAAATATTCTTAAACTTGTTATTAGTTCCGCAGCACTACTGCTCTTTTGCATTCCTATTGGAGTAAGTGCCGCAGAACCTGACTATTCTAATTTAGTTGTTAGTCCTGCTGAAAAACCTTCTATAGGTGGATCTCTACAAATTCTTCAGCAACAAGATGGAACTAAAACTCTATGTGATAAGGGTGGAAAACCTATACAATTAAGAGGAATGAATACACACGGATTACAATGGTTTCCCGCAATACTAAATAATAATGCCTTTGCAGCTGTGTCTAATGATTGGGGAGCTAATGTAATACGTCTTGATATATACGTAACTGAAAACGGATACGATACTGACCCCGAAGGTATGACAGCTAAAGTAATCAAAGCTATCGATCTTTCAATAGCAAATAATATGTATGTTATTGTAGATTGGCATATTAACATACCTGGTGATCCGAATGCTTCTGTATATTCCGGTGCAAAAGACTTCTTTAAAAAAATCTCTTCAAAGTATCCTAACAATCCAAACATAATTTATGAACTTTGTAATGAACCTAGCAATGTTGATCCTGGAATAAGTGATGATTCAGATGGATGGAAAAAAGTAAAATCTTATGCAGAACCAATCATAAAAATGCTTCGTGAAACTGGAAATAATAATCTTATTATTTGCGGAACTCCAAGTTGGAGTCATCGCCCTGATTTAGCAGCAGATGATCCAATTGTAGACAGCGCTAATAACACCATATACTCAGCGCATTTTTCTGCTGGAAGTGAAGATCCTTCCCCAAAAGACGCTACTGACAGAACAAATGTTGTGAACAGTATTAAATATGCATTAAAACACGGTGTTGCAGTATTTGCATCTGAATGGACACCTGCCGAAGCTACGGGTCTTATTGAAAAAGGAGGAATATATAAAGATTCTTCAGATTGCTGGTTAAATTTCTTAAATAAAAATAATATAAGTTGGTGTTCTTGGTCACTTGCTAATAATAACGATGCCTCAGCAGCCTTTATCCCTTATGAAATGGGAAAAAGTAAAGAAACAAGCCTTGATCCAGGTGATGATCAAGTATGGTCACCTTATGAATTAACTATTGCAGGCGAATATGATCGTGCACGTATTAAAGGAATTAACTACGAGCCAATCGATCGTACAAAACAGCCTTTTACTACAACTCTTTTTGATTTCAATAACGGAAATACTGAAGGTTTTGGAGTGAATCGTGACAGTCAAGTAAAAACTATAGGCCTTTCCAATGAAAATAGCGCTTTAAAAATTAGCGGTTTAAACAAAAGCTCTAACCTATCCACTGATAATTTTTGGGGCAATGCTCGCATTTCTACTGAAGCTTCAAACTTACATGAAGATATAAAAGATGCAGATAGCTTAACTATGGATGTTATTGCAGCTTCTCCTACAACTGTATCAATTGCAGCTGTACCTCAAAGTAATACCCACAGCTGGGCTGATCCTAAAAAAGCTGTGCAATTACTTCCACAAGATTTTAAATTACAAAAGGATGGATCATATAAAGCAACTCTAACGATTTCATCAGAAGATTGTCCAAATATAAAAAACATTTCTTCTGATCCAAATGACAGTGTACTTACAGATATGGTTTTATTTATTGGAGCAAGTACAGATTCTATTTCATTAGACAACATATCCTTTTCAGGATTTCATTCTATAGATAATAAACCTGTTGTAAATGCTCCTGTAGGTAAAGGAATACTCCCCTCTACCTTTGAAGATTCAACACGTAATGGTTGGGATTGGGATCCTAGCTCAGGTGTTAGCAGTCAACTAAACTTAGAAGAAGCTAATAACTCTAAGTCTATGTCTTTTTATGTTCAATATCCAGAGAAAAAACCTACTGATGAATGGACTGCCTCACCACGTCTGACCCTATCTGAAATAAATGCTACCCGTGGAGATAATAACTATTTCACCTTTGATTTATATTTAAAACCAGATGTAGCAACTAAGGGAACAATCTCTTTCTACTTAGCATTTATACCACCAGAGCTTGGATATTGGGCGCTAGCTTCAGAACAGTTTAATGTTGAACTGGCTAACCTCAGTCAAGCAGAAAAAACACCTGATGGTTTATATCACTTTAAAGTTAAATTTGATTTGAACAAAATAGATGATGAAAAAGTTATTGCACCAGATACAATTTTACGCGACATAACTATTGTTGCTTATGATAAAGGCTGTGATTTTGCTGGTAAAATGTATATAGATAATATTGGGTTCGAAAAATAAATACACTGAAATAGGCACATATTAGGTATGTGCCTATTTCAAATTTTAAGTATTTCAAGCTGCGTAAGTGTCTTTTCTTCATTATTCTCATCTAACTTAGGAAAAATATATAATTCATGAAAATCTCCTCTTACTTTAATATTATTTTCATTTATATATTTTATAATTTTATTGTAGTACTTCTTACTTTCAAACCACTTACCTTCAAAATATATTGTTACATATTCACCCTCTGGTAAAGTAATTATATTATCATTATTCAGTGGTGACTTTTCGTTTGTAGTTAGCATTATATTTTTATACAAAATTTTATCTCTTTTATCATCATATACTGCACTAGCTGCAAGATCATACCTCAAATTCTCTCCAAATTTTTCAATATTAAGCACAGCTTTTCTATAATTTATTTCTATTTCATCACTATCTTTTGAAGCATAAGCAAAACTTATATATTTTCGTTCTCTATTATATTTAATAAAAACCTTATTATTTTCGTTCTCAATAATTGAGGCTAATTTACTATTTATTCTATCCAAGTAGTTTTTTATATCATTCATTTCTTTCAATCTATCTTCAATTATTTTTTTCTGAACCTTTATCATTTCAAATAATTCTTTAGTTGATATATTAGTTCCCATTATATTTTTTATTTGCTCTAAGGGTAGACCTATCCCCTTACAGTATTTGATTATATCAAGCTGAAGAAATTGTTCTATACTATAATATCTATAGTTACTTTTTTCATCTATAATTTTAGGCTTTAAAAGCCCTATTTTATCATAGTATCTTAAAGTTTGAACTGATACATTATGAAGTTTTGAAATCTCACCAATAGAAAAATTATTCATTTGTACCACCTTGCTTTTTTAATTTATAAAGGCTACAGCTTTCTTAGTGTTTGATTTTATATTAGTAACAATATTTATAACCACAAAGGATAATATTTCTGAAAATATCATACTAGCCCATATTCCATTTATACCACAAAAATAGGCAAGTAAAAATAGAACCAGTGGTAAAAATATAAATGATCTAAAGGAGCAAATCAAACTAGAAAATCTAGGCATTTCTATAGCTTGATAGTAAATAGACGTATTAAGATTTAATCCTATAAAAATATAAGCCAAATTGGTTATATTAAGACCTAAATAAGTCATATTAATAAGTTTTACATCTGAAGTAAATAAACTAACAAAACTCATTCCAAATACAAAGCATACTACTGTAAAAATAACTCCTATAAACGTAGAGACCATTAATGAAAATTTATACATCTCAAGCATTACTTTAGAATCTTTATTTCCAAAATAATAGCTTATTAATGGCTGTGCTCCAAAACTAACTCCAATTAACATCATATATATATTGGTAGTAACATAATTTATTATACTATAGGATGCAACTCCAGTTTCTCCGATGGTTTTATTTAACACTATATTGTAAAAGAATATTATTATAGAAAATGCAACTTCTGCAAAAAAAGACGGAAAACCTATAGAAAATATATTTTTTATAACATCAATTTTAAGCTTTGCATTTCCAAAGGTTAACTGTCCTTTCTTTCTTAAAAAATGTGGCAAAATTATTATAACCGTAGCTATTTGTCCTAATCCCGTAGCTATAGCAGGACCTTTAAGCCCCATATGAAAAGAAAATATAAATATATAATCTAATATTACATTTAAAATTGCTCCACTTATTGTAGCTATCATCGCTAGCCTTGGACTTCCATCATTTCTAACAAAACCATTTAATGCTATTCCAAGTAAATTAGGTATACAAAATAAAGAATAATATCTTAAAAATTCTGTTGCCTCAGCTTTAATTGATTTACCAGCTCCTAGCATTGTCACCATAGGCTCTGCAAAAATCACAAATAAAATACTAATAATAAGACTTAATATTATTACAGTTTTAACCGCTTGATTAAAAATATCAACTGCCTTTTTTCTATTTCCAGCTCCAAAATTTTTAGACACTAACGCTCCTCCACCAGCTGCAAACATCGTTGCTAAACCTGTGAGAAATATTATAGCTGGAAAAGCTATCGATACTGCTGCTAAGCCAGACTTTCCTACTCCCTGTCCCACAAATATTCCATCTATAACAGTGTATAAGGATGAAACACACATAGCTATTGCCGATGGCACCGAATATTTTAAAAACTTTTTAAACATGACTCTACCTTCCTTTATAGTAATCTATAATTGATAATTATAAAGTCTATAGTTACTATAGAGTCAATATACTTTTACAATTTATATCTTAGTTCTTCTATATTATTTTTCTTTTCCATAAGTTTATTATCCTAAAAAATATATAGTCTGTGCTCTTTTATATATTAAAAGTTTACACAGACTATATATTTTTTTAATTCTTATAATTTATTAATCATGCTTGCATTATAGGCTGCTCCAAAGCCGTTATCTATATTAACTACACTTACACCACTAGCACAACTATTTAACATTGATAACAGTGCTGATATTCCTCCTAAATTTGCTCCATAACCAACACTTGTTGGCACTGCTATAATCGGTTTGTCCACAAGTCCTCCTACAACACTAGCTAATGCTCCTTCCATTCCTGCAACCACTATAACAACCTTTGCACCTCTAATAATATCAAGCTTTGCAAAAAGCCTATGGATTCCTGCTACCCCTACATCAATCACCTTAACCACCTTATTCCCTAGTATACTTGCAGTTTCATATGCCTCTTCCACTACTGGCAAATCAGAAGTCCCTGCTGCTACAATTGCTATGTAACTATCAGTGGTCTTTTGCTCCTTCTTTCTAATTGTTATAGTCTTCCCAAGCTTATTATATTCCGCTTCAGCACATATCTCTTTTACTGCTTTATACATCTCTTCAGTAGCTCTAGTTCCTAATATATTATTGTTTTTGGCACACATAAATTTTACAATATCCTTGACTTGCTCTACTGTTTTTCCCGCACAGTATATTACCTCAGGATATCCAACTCTAAGTTCTCTATGATTATCTATCTTAGCAAAACCTAAATCTTTAAAAGGTAAATCCTCTAATTCTTCTAGTGCTTTTTCTACATTTACTGTATTATCTTTTACTTTTTCTAATAAAACTTTAATTTCCTCTTTATCCATTATGGTCACCACCATTATATATTAGTTCTATTTATTTATATTTTCGTTAAAGCTTCCTACTCTATAGCCTTGTAAATCCAATGCTACATACTTAAATCCGCATTTCTTTATGTTTTCTGATATAGTATCTAAGAGTTTCTCATCAAATAATTTACTTCTATCAGCTCTATTAACCTCAATTCTTGCCAAATCACCATGACACCTTACTCTCATAGCCCTAAAGCCTATACTCATCATATATTTTTCTGCATTTTCAATCTTCTCAAAATCTTCCACCTTAAGCTCGTTACCATAAGGTATTCTTGTTAAAAGGCAAGCATATGATGGTTTGTCCCAAGTTTTAAGTCCTAATTCCTTTGAGAAAGTTCTTATTTCTTGTTTTGTTAACTTACATTCTAAAAGTGGACTTTTTACCTCTAATTCTTTTAATGCCTTAAGGCCTGGTCTATAATCCTTTATGTCGTCAAAATTAGTTCCATCAATTACACAGCTATACCCTCCTTCTTTTGCCACTTTAAGTATCATGCTAAATACTGCTGTCTTACACAAGTAGCATCTATTTTCAGGATTGAATTTAATAGAATCAATGATAGGTGCTTCTATTATTTCATGCTCTATGCCTAACTCTTCTGCCAGTTGTTTAGCTTCTTTTATCTCCCACTTTGGGATATATGGTGATAAAATTGTTACTGCCTTCACGTTTTCATCAAGTGCTTCCTTAGCAGCTCTAAGTAAAAATGTACTATCTACTCCACCTGAAAATGCCAATACTACTTTTTCTAAACTCTTAAGATATTTTATTAAATCCTTATATTTATCATTATTTATCATAAATTTCACCTCACTAATTTAATTTCTTATAAACCGCTTTATATACACTATCTATAGTTACATCTTTTTCTTTTGCTATAGCCTTGCATTCTTCATACTCAGGTTTATATTTAACAAGTTCTCCATTATAATAAGCCTTTTTAATTGTTATATCTCCGTATTCTGTCTTCACCTTTTCAAAGGTTCTTTTCAGCATTATTTTTTCCACCTTGTATTTTCTAACTCCTATTGATGTACTTTCTTTAAATATAATATCTAAAACCTTCTTCTCTGATTTCTCATCTGTTAAAACACTAAGTTTTATTCCTGCTCTAGATTTTTTCATAAATATAGGTGTCTTAAATACATCTAAGGCTCCTACTGAAAAAAGTTTTTCCTCCAAATACCCATACAACTCTGGATTCATATCATCTATATTAGTTTCAATTATATACTGTCCTTCTGCTTTCTCAGAAATAGCCCCTTCTCCCAGATATACTCTTAAAACATTTGGAATTTCTAAGTCCCTATGTCCTATTCCATAAGCCGTATTTTTAATTTTAAAATCAAGCTTTTCAGTAAATTCTTTTACATTTGCCGCAAGTATAGCCGCTCCTGTTGGTGTTGTAGTTTCAAATTTGACTATTCCAGTATTTATAGGTATATCCCTTAAAATTTCTACTGTAGCTGGTGCTGGTACTGGCATAACCCCATGGGCACATTTAACAAAACCTCCTCCAACTTGAACCTTTGATGCAAGAATTTTATCTACATTTAAATAGTCCAAACAAATAGCTGCTCCTACAATATCTACAATTGAGTCAATAGCTCCAACTTCATGAAAATGCACTTCATATAAGTCCTTTCCATGGACTTTCGCTTCTGCCTCTGCAACCTTCATAAACATATCTAAGCTAAGCTTTTTAACTTTATTACTTAAGTCACTTGAGTTTATTATTTCTTCTATGTCCTTTAAGCCTCTGTGATGATGGTGTCCTTCATGATCATGGTGCTGATGCTTATGATTTTCATTATGTACTACTTCATTTTTTAAGATAACATCTACTCTAGTTCCTGTTATGCCTAATTTTTGTGATTTTTCAATTTTCATTTCGTATTCAGAACTTAGTTTAAGCTTTGAAAGTTCATCTATTAAATAATTTTTAGGGACCCCTAAATCTATTAGTGCTGCTAAATTCATATCACCGCTTATTCCACAAAAACAATCATAATATAAAATCTTCACTCTTACCTCTCCTCACCTTTTACTTTATTTTATATAATATTACACTTTTTTAAAAATTCTATATCCTTTATTACATTCTCGTATTTATCGTCTCTTATTATCTTATGATCCTCAGAAAATACAATTGCTCTTTTAAAAACCCCTTCAATATATTCAAAATCATGAGTGGCACAAATTATAGTTTTTCCACTTTTATTAAGATCCACTAAAAGTTCTTTTAAAAATCTTTTTCCCTTTGGATCTATTCCGTTCATTGGTTCATCTAAAGCTATTACTTCTGGATTCATAGCTAATACACTTGCAATAGCAACTCTCTTTTTCTCTCCTCCACTTAAATTATATGGATGTTCATCTTTTAACTTTTCTATGTTAAGAAGTTTGAGGCAATCATAAACTCTTTTAGTTATCTCCTCTTCTTCAAGTTCCATCTGCACAAGTCCAAAGGCTATTTCTTCAAATACAGTGGAACAAAATAATTGAGTATCCGAATTTTGAAATATAAAGCCTAATCTTTTGTGAAATAACTTCAAAAATTTAGTATCCTTTAGAGTTGTCTCATTTATCTCCTTATCGTCAAAAATATATCTTCCACTACTTGAAAAAATAATTCCGTTTAATAATTTTAAAAAGGTAGATTTGCCGCTACCATTGGGACCTATAACGGCTACCGCTTCTCCCTCCTCTATATTAACATTTACATCTTTAAGAGCTACTTTATTCTTGTAGGTAAATGAAATGTTTTCTAAGCTTATCATAAAAACTCTCCTTTACTTTAAGTGAATAAATACAGTTATTATAAAGAAAATTATCAAAATCACATTTACAAACAGATATATGTAGTCAATTTTCTTTAATCTTAAATTTACTTTTGTAGTATATTCCCCCACAAAACCTCTACATTCCATTGCATTAAACAAATCTTCACTCATCTTATAAGACTTTACAAATAAATTTCCCATAATTCCTGTAATAGATTTATATTTATCATTAGTTACTCCAATAGCTCTAAGCTTTAACGCATATAATAAATCAATAGAATACTCTCCAAGAACAACAATGTATTTTATTGTTATATCCATAATCCATATAAATATATCGGGTACAAATAAAAGTTTTAGTGCTTTACTAACCTCACTCCACTTAGTAGTATGGGATAATATGTTAACTATTAATATAGTCACTACTATCTTCTGAAAAATAAGTATGCTATTATATACATTCCCATAGATCATAGACGGAATAAGAGCAATTAGCGTTATACAAGGAAATATTAAGCTCCTAAAGAAGACTCTTATTCTCATCCTTTTATCTATTAAAATAAGAGCTATTAAAACATATACATCCATTACTAATAAATCAATTAAACTTCTACTTAATGCCACTGCTATTATAATAACTATAATACTTATAACCTTTAGCGTAGAATTTAAATCGTAGATTACACCTTCACTATTTTTATTTTGTCTAATAATTGATATTGTTTTAATTAATGAGAAAATACTTTTTTCTACATAGGAATTTTTTTCTTTTTTAGGAACATAATTATCCTTTTCTGAAAGCCATACTGGAATCATCTTTTCTCCTTCTGTACTCTTTCTAAAATTTTAAATACTATTATTATAAGCACTACTCCAACTACCGCTGCTAATATATAGCCAATATATTCTTTGAAATTACCAACATTATAGTCTGGAAATAATGCTTTATATTCAAATCCATTTTTTATTCCACTTGGAGTAAAGCCTACTATTTTTTTTATTTCATCAGCTCCCCATTCACCCCAAGCTGTTCCGCTAGCTAGTAGTCCTAAAGGTGTCGCTAATATAAGAATTCCAAGCACCACATATAAAAATTTCATACTGCTGGTTTTCCCTTTATATATAATCTCTGGAGAAGCCTTTTTAACATAACTGTACACACCTACAGTTATTAATCCTTCTAATATTCCAACTACTAATAAATGAGGCAATAACATAGCAGGAATAGATACCGATAAACCATAAGGACTATATAGAGGTTTTCCTAAGGCATCTCTAAAAAGCAAAGGTTGAACTCCAAATTCTATTGCTGCAAATAAAGCCGCCATATTTACTGATATATATCCAGCTAGAAAAGCTCCAAAATACTCTCCTTTTTTACCTTTTGAAAATCTTTTTATAAAATTAAATAAATAATATGCTGAGAATGGTATTATAAAAGCCATATTAAAGCAATTTACACCTATAGCTAAAATACCACCATCTCCGAAGAATAGTGCTTGTATTACAAGAGCCACTGTAACTGCAAAAACTGCCGCATATGGCCCAAGAAGTATTGCTATAAGTGCTCCACCAATAGCATGGGCTGTAGTTCCACCCGGTACTGGTACATTAAACATCATTATTAAAAATGAAAATGCTGCTGCTACTCCTAGAAGCGGCATTTTTTGCCTTGTAATTTCACTCTTCACTTTTATAACTGCTCTTCTCCAAACAGGAAGCATTACAACTCCAAAAGTAGCACATGTAGTAGGACTCAAATAGTTGTCAGGTATATGCATAATTTTTTCCTCCCTTGGAATCATTCTGATATATAACCCATCTTAATAATTTTATTATAAATCTTAAAGTTAACTCTAAGTCAAGTAGTTTAAAAAATTTTATTTACAAGTTATATATTACACTTATTTTGTTTTGATAACTACCAAACTTTAGTAACTTTCAAAACAAAATAAGTGTAAATGTTAAAGCTACATGCTTAACTATATATTTTTAACATTTACACCTTTGTAGTCATTTATCGACTATATATAGCACACTAAACTCCTTACATTATGAGCTACATATAATTATCAAATTTGTTTATACAAAAGTATAGCAAGAATACTACCAACTATTGGTGCTACTACAGGTATCCAAGCATATGACCAATCTGATTTTCCTTTATTTTTAAGTGGAAGAAGTGCATGTACAATACGAGGTCCTAAATCTCTAGCAGGATTTAAACCTGGTCCAGTTGGTCCACCTAGAGATGTAACTAATGAACAAACAAGAAATCCAAGTCCCACATACCCCACTGCCGGAGTACTTTCTACCGCAGTAGAATTAAGTATAAACATTGCACCTAGAACTAGTAAAAATGTTCCGAAAAATTCTGTAATAAATCCATTTACATGACTTCCTGAAGCGGATATAGTAGAACATGTGCCAAGGATACTTTTAGTATCTTGTGTTTCCTTATAAAATGGAACATATACAAAATAAAGTATAACTTGTCCTAGTATTGCTCCAACAAATTGGGCTAATATATATGGAATCACTTCTTTCCAAGGAAAAAGTCCATTTACAGCCATACCTATTGTCATAGCTGGGTTTGTTTGACTCCCACTAATTTTATTAAACATTAAAGCTGGAATCATTACACCAACCCCATAACCCACAGCAATAATAATCCATCCATTACGATATCCCTTTGTCCCTTTTAATTCTACATTTGCAACAGCACCATTACCAAATAATATTAAAATCGCTGTTCCGAGCATTTCACAAACTAATCTCACTGCTAAACTATAATGCATTATTATCACTCCTATATGAAAACTTCTACTCTACAATAACAGAAAGTCCATCTGGAATAACTGTTACTTTAGCATTTTCTCCTTCAATTTCGTATGCACGTCTTAATGCCTCTTCAAAAGTTGTTTTTAGTTCCATGTGCATATTTTCAATAAGTTCTGGATCAACGAGATCAGAAACCATTATTACATGATGCTTTGAAAGAATACGCGCTAATATTTGTGAAGTCCATTGATCAGGAATAGTTTTTTGACGTTCTGTATGAATAGCTTTTTGTAAAAATTCATCTGGTGATTCTACATCTGCAAGATTCTTATAGAAACCTTCACCACCATGTCCATCTCTACAGCCAGCAACCATTATAATAACACCATTTTCTTTATTTGTAGCCTCTGCTGCTGTCATTCCCTTTACCGCTTGATAAATATTTTGGTCAAGTGGATATCCACCATTAGTTGATACTGCTATATCACAAGACTTCCCTTTAACTCTAGCAAGATCACGCACAAAATCACAACCAGTTTCATGTGCTTTTTCAAGATCTCCAGCAAAAGAACCTATGATCTTCTTATCACCATCAAGAACAACATTTAATATAAACTTAAGACCAGCCTTTTTTGCTGCATAAACCATATCCTCATGAATTGGATTGAATTTTATATTACCAGTACGTGCTTTATTTGAATCTATAAATTCTCCACAATGGTTTGCCATAATTGTTTTATATGATGCTACTCCAGGTAATACAGACTTACGTCCTCCTGAAAAGCCTGCGAAAAAGTGAGATTCAATAAATCCTTCTGATATAAGCAAATCAGCTTCTGCTGCTATTCTATTAATGATGCAAGGACCACCTGAAGGAAGTGTTCCTATTCTAACCATAGCTGAATCATCAGTTGAAATATGCATTACTATATTTTCATTTTCAACAATTTCTTCACCATACTTATCTACTAATTCTTCATGAGTTGATGGACGATGAAATCCTGTAGCTACAAGTATTGTTATTTTTGCGTTTGGTTCTACACTACGAATACGGCGAAGTAAAATTGGTGTGATAATTTTTGAAGGAACAGGACGTGTATGGTCTGAACTAATCAAAACAATGTTTTTCTTTCCACATACTAATTCTTCTAATTTAGATGAGCCTATAGGGTTATCTAAGGATTTCTCCACTATTTCATTTTGAGATAATTCGCTCTTGTAATTTTCTGCTTTTGAAGTTAAAATCCCAGCTAAATTTTCTTTATTTATTTGGGCAATAATTTGTTTTTTATCATAAGGTAATTTTATATTGGCATATTCCATGTTACTATCATCCTCTCTATTTATTAACTTAATTTACATTTCGAGATTATTATAGTTCAACCATGTAATCTTGTATAGCCAAATAAAAAGATAGCTGACATAAGAAAAATTCATGACAAAATTATTCTCATATCAACATAGTTTTCTGATTTAATACAAAAAAACATTCAAAGAATCCTCATAATTAAAAATTTATCAAAATCTTTGAGTTGTTTAATTGCTATTATTTTGAATTGTATAATTTTATAACGTAATCAATAAATAATTTTATTGCACGATACTTAGGATTTTCTTTTTTATAAAGTAGAAAGGCTTTTATACTATATGGTGGTTCAATATTATAATATCCATCTTCACAGCTAAACCCAAGAGTATTAAGAAGACGTTCTGTAATAATGGCTCCTGCAGTATTTTCTTTACAATATTGAATAATTGCATATGGTGATGAAATTTGAGCTGCTATTATGGGTGATATTTCTGCACTATCAAAGTACGGACCTATCAATTTATTTATAAAATTATCTGGTGGATATTTAACTAAAGGCTTTTTAAGCATAGTTTCCAATTTCACTTTACTTTTTATTTCTTTAATGTTAGGTGCAAAATACACCATTTTATCTACTCTAAATAACGTTTTTTGAAAATTGTCCAAAATCTCGTCACTCGCAAGAAAAGTAGATACAACATCAATTTTTCCGTTATTTAAAGACCTTATAAGGTCATCTTTTTCCATACTATAAACAGTAATTAATATATTTTTATTATTTTTAAAATAATCAATATACTGATTCATAAGTATATCTCCAAGTGAAGTGAGCACTCCCACTTTTAATTCTACAGGCTTTTCACCACTTATTTGTTGAAAATTATAAATTGTCCCAACTAATTCAGGAAGTATACTATTTATTCTTTTATAAAAAACCTCCCCTTCTTTTGTTAGCTGGCTGCCTCGATTGGAACGTAAAATAAGCTTTACTCCCAAGGTTTCTTCAAGTTTTTTCATTTGAAAACTAAAAGCTGACTGAGTTATATTAGCTTGATTAGCTGCAAGCGTAAAATTTTGAACTTTGGCATAAATTATAAAATTCTCTAGCTCTTGAATACTAGGCAACTCTTTTATTTAAAACACCCCCTATTTAGTTAATGCTATTTTTACTCATATGTACCTCTTGCAATAATATCATAAAATATAGCCTACTTAAAGTTTATAAAAATACATTTCAAGTAGGCTATATTTTATAATTATTATTTTTTGTTTTTCTTTAATTTACTTTCTTTTGGAGTAACTATCTGTTCATATCCTTCAATCTTATGGTCTAAGCGTGCTAAGGTCTTTTTCATATCTTCCATCTTTTCCTTAAGATGTCTGCGTTGTTCAATCAAAAGTTCTTTTCTTGCCTCCACCGTTGTATCTCCTTGTTTAAATAATGTAACATATTCAATCAACACTTCAATTGGGAGTCCTGAAATCCTCATACATTTAATAAACTCTACCCATCTACAATCTTCTTCAGTATAATCTCTAATTCCACTTTTGCTACGATTTACAGTTGGAATTAGTCCAATACGTTCATAATATCTAAGTGTATCTTGTGAAAGATCAAATTTTTTACTTACATCTTTAATCGTCACTAATTTCTCCTCCTAATACAAAATATTATATATAAAACTTTAACACTTGATGTTAACTCCATGTCAAGTGTTTTATATTTTTATTATGTAAAATAAAAAGTATATCTATGGATGTATTTTTTGTTTAATAAAATCCTCCGATAGATAGACGAAACAGAACTCTTTTAACATTATAATGTTTTATATAGTTGTCTATTATTTAATAAATTCAAATTATTAACAACAACATTTACACTAGGAGGTCTATATAAATGAATCAATATAGTTATTTAATAATTGGTATACTTCTTATACTACTTATATTTTACAATCAAATAAGGGTACGTCAGGTACGTCAGGATATGAAATTAACCTTACCTATAATTATGTTTATATTGGGCGTACTGAATTTCAAAAGTTATATTAGTACTAATTCCTTAACGACTATGGCTTTATTATCTATTGCCATAAGTTTTTCTGTTTTAGCCTTTGGTATGGCAGCTATCAGAGCTTACACAGTTAAATTATGGAGTGATAATAATATAATATATCGTAAAGGAACGTGGCTAACTATAGTGTTATGGATTATTTCAATAGCATTACATATAATTCTTAATAAAATAGGTCATATTGGTCAATCTACTTCTCTAATTTATTTTGCTATAACATTCACTGTGCAAAGTTTTATAGTTCAAAATCGTGTAAAACGTATGTTTTTTTAATATAACCTTACCTATATTTTTATTTTTAAATATTATAACAAGTATATCTCTAGATAGATGACAAAATTTTTATTTTTTGATAAAATATAATACACACTTTAAGTAAAGGGAAGTGAAACCTTTGAAGCTTATTAATAAAATATCTACTTCTAAATTAGTTCGTTTAGCAGCAAGTATTGCCTTAATATTTTTTTATCATAAACTTTTTAAAAATCTCAATCTGGTAACTTCTCTTATTTTATTCTTTATATTATTTCTAGAGATATTTTTACTTTTAACTAAAGAAACCTGGTGGAGTAACATAAAATATATAATATTCTATTTTTTAATTATTTCTTTAGCTGTAATTTCAAAATTTAGTTATAATACAGATACTTCCACAATCTTATATCCTGCCATATGGATACTAGGGTCCTTAGAACGTAAATATGACAAATTATCTATGTTACTTGCATCCTTAATTACAATTATTATATTTTTAATGTCCCCCATTTCATACTTATCTTTCCAATCATTGTTTGCCTTGATAGGTATTTTCTTTGGTATACGAAGTATTAAAATTAGAAAAGAAGCTTATAAAAAACTAGAGGAAGCACATTCAGAGCTTTTACAATCATCTGTAACCTCGATGAAATATGCAGCTCTTGAAGAAAGAACCAGGCTATCTAGAGAAATTCATGATGGCATAGGTCATCAACTTACTTCGCTTATTGTACAACTTCAAGCTCTTGAGCTTATGTTACCAAATGATCCAAAGGAAGCCTCTAAATTAGTTTCTCAATTACTACAAATATCCCGTAATGCAATGGCTGAAGTACGTATTGCAGTAAAAGAATGGTCTGATGATGAAATGGGCTTAGGTCTTATAGCCTTAAAAGGATTAATCTCCCAAACGCAAGCTCGTTCATCTATTCAGTTTAGTTTTTGTGAAGACTCAGAAATATCTGAATGGTCAATGGAAACTAGCACTGTTCTCTATAGAATTCTTCAAGAATCCTTAACTAATATATTACGTCACTCAAATGCCAACTCTGCTCAAATACATATGAGTGAAATAAATGATAATATTATATTATCAATATCTGACGATGGTAAGTATATAGGTGATACACCTTTAAAACCCGGCTTTGGTATAAGTGGAATTGTTAATAGATGTGAATCACTAGGAGGTACTTGTTCTATTACCCCAAATAGTCCACATGGTCTAAAGGTTCAAGTAATTATTCCATGCAATTCAACTAACTACAAAGAATAATACTTTCAATGGAGGAAATAAAGTATGTTAAAAAATAATAAAATCAAATTATTCATTGCTGATGATCAACCAATAATAATTCAGGGATTGCGCTATATTCTAAATACTCAAAATGATATGGAAGTAGTTGGAGAAGCCACTAATGGTGAGGAAGTTATAAAAAAAGTACTGAAAACTAGCCCTGATGTTGTACTTATGGATATACAAATGCCAAACCGCAGCGGAATAGAATCTACTCATATTATACTTAATACACTCCCAAACATAAAAATAGTGCTTCTTACAACTTTCGATGTTCAAGAATATGTTTTTGACGGTATTCGAGCAGGTGCTGTAGGTTACTTACTAAAAGACACTGATACTAAAGAGCTTCTTGATAGTATTCGTTGGGTTTATCAAGGTCAGGCAATATATCGTACAACAACAGCCAGTAAGGCATTAGCTCAAGCGTTAATAAATAATACTACATCAAAAACAGAAAATGGTAAACAATTAAACCTTCCTGAACCTTTAACTGACCGTGAAATTGATGTTCTTCAACAAATGGCTTACGGACGTCGAAATTCAGAAATATCTAATATTCTTAATATATCTGAGGGAACTGTAAAAACTCACGTTCACCGTATAATTCAAAAACTTGGTGCATACGATCGTACACAAGCAGTTGTATTTGCCATAAGACAACATATAGTTAAATAATAATTAGAAATTTCTCTTTGCAATAAAGACATTATAAAGTTCATACCACTCTTCTTTATTCATTTCTTTAGCCTGTTTAATAGCTGCCCTACAATTTTGAATTACATCTGTATTTATTGTTCTGAGGACAGGTTGAATCATAGCAGGATGCTTCATTAACCACCCAAGTACAATTACTTCTAAAGTGGTTTCTTTTTCCTTTGCCACTTTTTCTAATAATCTTTTTGCCTGAAAATCCACTTCTGAAATATTCTCCACAATATTGCCATCATATATTCCATTTTCCAATGACAAGTATGCTTGAATTTGTATATCCTTTAAATTACAATATTCAATAATTCCATCTGAAAAGTTTATATTCATACCAGTATTTTGATTAACAATTATGGATTCTTTGCAATATGAATTTAAATATTTAATTTGTTCAGTATTCATATTAGAAACACCGAAATGTTTAACCTTACCTAAATCTATTAGTTTATCAAAGGTCTCTGATATCTCCTCTGCCTCCATAAGAGGATCTGCTCCAGGTATAATAAGTATATCTAAATATTCTGTATTTAATCTCTTTAATATTTCATCTACTGAATTCAAAATATATTTTTTTGATAAATCATAATACTTAATATTTTTTTCAGCTGTATAATAGCTACCACACTTTGATTGGATTATTATATTTTCTCTTAAATTTGAATTGGAACTTAAAATTTCACCAAACATCATTTCTGCTTTTCCCATACAGTAACTATCTGAACAATCAAACATAGTAATTCCCGTAGCTAATGCAGCATCCACTGCTTTTTCTGCTTTTAAAAGTTCTTCTTTTGTATAAGCGTTTTTATTAAAATTATTTGTAAATCCACTACACCCCAATATAAGACGACTAGATGTAATTTTCCTTTTTTCCAACGGCATTTCTTTCATGATTATATTCATTCCTTTCACATAAGTGAAATTTTCTCGCTTCTTATATTGGTATTATTTTATCCATTTCTATTTTTTATTAAACAAAAGTCATCAGATTTTATTTTATCTGATGACCATTAAAAAAGTTTATTTATATTCTATACAAGTCATAATTTCTAGTTCCCATTCCCATTTCCTCTGCATGTTCTACAGTATGAATTCCATGTCTTGATTCCATTCTTTCAATAAGTGCTTTTCCATCTGGTGCTTCATACACTAAATCAACACATGCTTGCTCTAATGCAACTGGATCTAAAGATGCAAGTATTCCTATATCCTTCATTTCTGGATCTGCTGGATGAGAATCACAATCACAATCTACAGATAGTTTATTCATAACATTTATATAAACAATGTTGTCACCCTTATAATCTGCAACTGCTTTCGCTGCTTCAGCCATAGATTCTAAGAAATCATCCTGTGGTGTGTTCAAGCCAAATCCTGTTGCTTCTTTACCTGCTGTGTGAATCAAACTTTTACCCCTTGATGATGCAATTCCTATTGACATATTCTTAAGAACTCCACCAAAACCGCCCATAGCATGTCCTTTAAAATGAGCCAGGTTAATTACAAAATCATAATCAGCAAAATGTGACCCAACTATATCTTCTTTTAGATGTTTTCCATTAGACACTGGAATACTAATAGAGCCATCAGCATCCATAACATCAACTGGCGCAATAGCTGTAAATCCATGATCTTTTAAAACTTTTAGATGTGAATCTGTGTTTGCACGTCCTCCACCATATGCTGTATTACACTCTACAATAGTACCTGCAACTGATTTCACTAATGGTGCTATTAAATTTGGTGAAAGAAAGTTGTGACCTCCTGGCTCACCACTGGATATTTTAACAGCTACCTTACCATTTGCTTTTCTTCCTATGGCCTCGTAAATATCCATTAATGCCTCTGCACTAATATTTTCTGTCATATAAACAACTGCTGTATTTTTGTTATTAGTATTTTTCTTAGTTTTTACTAATTTCATACTACCTTCACCCCTTACAATAAAATTAGGTTATGTTGTATTCTTATAGTTTAAATTTCATTTTCAGTGTAGCACTTAAAGTGTACTTCAAGTCAAATATTATTTTTTAATATCCTTTATAAAGCAAAAGAGCATATACTTTTCCGTATACACTCTTTATCAATTTACAATTTGAAATAAATCTACTTATCAAATTCCGCTGAAATTTTTTTCAAATTATCTACAATATGCAAATGTTGTGGACAGTGATTTTCACATTGTCTACAAGCAATGCAGTCAGATGCACGACCATGATTATTTGCAAAGTTTTTATAATGCAATAACGAATTAGATGCGGTGCCAAACTGAGTAAAGTAATTATATAATTCAAAATACTTCGGAATAGGTATTCTCTTTGGACACCCTTCAACGCAATATTGACAGGCTGTGCATGGGATAGCTATGCTTGAATTTATTGTATCCACTGCTTTATCTATTATATTCATTTCTTCTTCATCAAGAGGTTTAAAGTTTTCCATATAGCTTACATTATCCTCTAATTGTTCACAACTCGACATACCTGAAAGTACCATCATTACATTTTCATGAGTTGCTGCAAAACGTATTGCCCAAGAGGCTACAGACAATTGAGATGCGTAGCTTTTAAACATCTTCTCTACTTCTTCTGGTACTTTTGCAAGCATTCCTCCTTTGATTGGCTCCATAACAATAACCGGTTTATCATGCTTTTTACATATCTCATAACATTTACGAGATTGAATATTTGAATTATCCCAATCCAAATAGTTTAATTGAAGTTGTACAAATTCAACCTCTGGATGTGCTGTAAGTATTTCATCTAAAAGTTCTGAATTATCATGATAAGAAAAACCAATTTTACGAATTTTACCTTCATTTTTCTTATCTTCAATAAATCTGAAGCTATCCAACTTTTGTGCTATTGCATAATTTGCTTTATTCAAACAATGAAGCAAATAATAATCAAAATATTCTACTCCACACTTCTCTAGTTGCTCATTAAAAATATGCTCCATATCATCTTTTGTTTTTAACATCATAGTTGGAAGCTTTGTTGTAATAGTATAACTATCTCTAGGATAACGCTTTACTAAGGCCTCTCTTACCATAGTCTCACTTACGTAATTATGGTACATATATGCTGTATCAAAATATGTGAAGCCCTTTTGTAAAAATGTATCTATCATTTTACAAAATTGTGGTAAATCAATGCTTGTTTGGTCCTGTGAATTTGTAAGTGGTAATCTCATACATCCAAAACCTAATTTTTTTTGCTTCATATTTATTCTCCCCCATAAAATGTAATTATAAAATAAATTTTACCATATTAACGTTACTCTAAGTCAAGAATTTTTATAAAAAAAGTTTCTGATAATGTACTCAGCTTGTACGCTATCAGAAACTTTTTTATAATTTTATATTATCCCTTAGAAAAGTTTTCATTTCCCTTTTCTTTAAAGAATTCCTTCCAAGTTTTTTCAGCATATGGTTTGAATTCTTTTGATGTATTTTTTAATTTTTCATGAAATTCAACATCATTAAGCATTTTGTCTGCTCCTGCATCATCTGGCTTTGCTCCAACCTGCTTACAAACATTTATTATAACTTCTGTATTATCAATCATCATACATGGTCTTAACATATTTTTATTATACGGCTGTATAGCTCTTAACCTCTTAAAAAACGGATCTCTAAAGGCATCTATTAAATGTCTTCCTTTTAAATTAACAGTTGAAAAATGTGAAAATATACATGGTTCTACATCTTCCTTTGAATTAACATGAAAATAATATTTACCTGCAATGCAACCACCTACGTATGGTGCATCATTAAAGAAATCTATAGTAAAATACTTTTTATTAGCCCTTATTTCTCTTGATCTTCTTCCAAGATAATCTCTTTGTTCTCCTGTAAGCATCATATTAAAATCTTCATCTTCCCCATTAACAGGCATAAATAAAAAATACCAGCTCATTTTTGAACCTTTTTCAACCAACATATCAGTAAATTCATCACTAAGTACTGTTTTTATATTAGTTCGTGTAACTGCTGATGATACACCAAATAATATTCCTCTTTCATTAAGCATGTCCATTGCCTTTAACACTTTTTGATATGTGCCTTTACCTCTACGTGCATCAGTATCTTCTTCAAATCCTTCAATTGAAAGCATAGGTATTACATTTCCACATTTTTTAAGCCTGTCTGCAATTTTTTCATTAAGTAAAAGTCCACTAGTAAACGGGGTAAACATTATATCATCATATTTTTCATAAATATCCAAAAGATAATCGTTAAAAAATGGTTCTCCACCTAAAATAATAATATAATAAATTCCAAGATCTCTTGCTTCTCCTATAATTCTATCAACTTCTTCTGGTGGAATATCATCTTTTTTGCTAAAACTTGAAGCATAACACCCCTTACAATGAAGCGGACATCTCATAGATGGACTTAAGAGCATTACAAAAGGTATTTTTGTATCTTCTTCATCCATATACTTTTGTCTTTTAGGACCTGCATACCAAGTAGCATTTGCAAAAAAGTTAGAAAAGAACTTTTTTAAACATTTTGTATTTGTATTTTTTAAAATATCTTGAATGTATTCATGCTTACATTTATCGTTGTTATAATAGTTTTCAACGAATTCGATTTGGGATAATGAAGACTCATCTTTAGTTAACATTTTAATAGCTTCAAAAATTTTGCCTACATTTTTTTCTGGGTTTTTCCCAAGATAATCAACTATTTTATTTACAATAACTTGTTTGGTGTTTTTTTCTATAGTATCTTTTATACTCATATAAATTCCTCCTCATCCAAACACAAATATATATTTAAAATACTATAATTTAAGTTTAAAAAGTACTTCCCTAATTAAAATCTTTTAATTATTGCATGTAATTTAAGCTCTAATAATTAATTTTGCTTTATTACAGTAACTATATGGGTTCTAACTTAACTTATAATTATAGTTATTTTATTCAATATAATAGTCTTATAATACATTCATTTAAATACATTGTTAAAATTGTAACAAGAAACATTCTACTTTTCCCTTACTTTTTAAATTCAATTAACTTTTTACATATAATTATCTCTTTATTCAAAACTAAAATGTACAATTATATTTTAACACCCACTTGCAAATATAAATTAGTACTCATATACCTAATATTCTTAAGCTAATACTTCGTTTATACAAGCTATAGCATTTAAAGTCCTTGGGAATCCAATATACGGCATGCATTGCGTTATTACGTCCAATAAAATTTCTTTAGTATTCCCAACAGCTGCATTTCCAGCAATATGTGCACGTAATTGATTTTCACATCCTCCTAGTGCTGAAATAACACTAAATGTTATGATTTCTCTTTTTTTTGCATCTAACCCATTCCTTCCGCATATATCGCCAAAACAGTATCCAGATAAATAATCTTGAATATGTTTTAAATTATCTGGCGCATTTGCCCTCATAACATCTATATGTTCTCCTCCAAATATAGCTTTTTGCACTTCAATTCCCTTATGTATTCTATTATCTTCTGTAGTTGTAGACTGACCCTTCAGCGGAAGTTCAACTCCTTTTTTCAAAAAAACCTCATTAGTAACTTTTATAGCTTTTTGCACTTTTGAAAATCCAACATATGGCGTACATTGATATAGAGTCTCTTTTACCTCTACTGGTGTTAACCCTATATTAAGCGCAGCTTCAACATGTTCTCCTAATTGATCTATAGTTTGATTTGTTACATTAACTGCAATTGTTACTATTTCACGTAATTTCTCATCCAGCTTTCCATGCTGCCAAACTTCACCATATATAAATCTTTCCATTATTTCATAAAATTCAGGATCTGTAGCTTTTAAAGCATCAACCTTTTCTTCTCCCCATAACTGCCTTTCTACTTTTTTACCTTCTTCTATTCTATTCAAATAAAACACCCTCTCTTTTATAAGCTTTTTTATCAGTTTCAATTATATTCCTTAAAGTTAACTTTAAGTCAAATAAATATATGAATTACTTCCACCACGAACAAATAGACGTATTTAATTCTGAATCTATAAACAAAGTTTTTCCGATTTTAGGTACAACTAAATTAACTTCTGATTTTTTTGCTTCTAATAATGCCCTTTCAATAGGTTCACTCCACCCATGAAAAGCTAAGGTGAATGCTCCCCAATGCATCAACATCATCTTTTTACCTCTTAAATCTAAATTCGCTTTAACAGCTTGTTCTGGCAACATATGTATGTTTGCCCAACGCCTATCATACTGCGCACCTTCAATTAAAGTTAAATCGAATGCACCATATTTTTCTCCAATTTTCTTAAAATGCGGTCCATATCCACCATCTCCACTTATATATAAACGTATATTTTCACCTATAATTACCCAACCACCCCACAGTGTAGTATTTGAATTAAATATTCCCCTACCTGAAAAATGCCTTGAAGGTACAAGTGCAATAGTTAAATTTTTATACTTTATTTCATTCCACCAATTAACTTCGGTAATTTTTTCTTTTGAAACACCCCATCTAATTAAATGTGATCCTACTCCAAGTGGAACAAAAAAATGCGATACCTTATCTTTTAATTTCACAATAGACTTATAATCTAAATGATCATAATGATCATGTGAAATAAATACAGCATCAATACTTACCATTTCATTAAAAATCTTCTCCATGCTTTCACTATACCTATATTTTTTACTACCAACAAATGAAACTGGTGAAGCAATGTTGCCTAACATAGGATCGACTAATATTTTTTTATTATCAATACTCAATAAAAACGAGGAATGTCCAAGCCAAGTTATACTGTTTCTTTCAGCTTTGATTTTATCCCAATTAATTGATTCAACCGTAATTTCACTTTGTGGACTACGCTCTTTTCCCCCTGCAAAAGAATCCTTAAGCATGGATAGTATATCAACAAATCCCATACGCATACTTGTTGGAATTTCATTAACAAATTTACCTTTACTATAATTATTTAAATCCTTATATAATTCTTTTTGTTCTCTACTTGGATTTCCACCAAAAGTAGGTGCTAGATTTAAAAATAGTATGATACCTACTAATAACAAAACTAAAAATACTACTATGTACAGCATAAATTTTTCTCCTATCTATTTTAGATAATATTATTTAGAACAATTTCTTCAAATACATACTTAGTATACGTTATAAAGTTAACTTCATGTCAATAGCTTAATTTAATTAAAAGAAACCTTTTTGTAAATATGTTTACTTAAGGTAAATCTTAGCATATATAATAAGTTAAAAATAGCGAATACTATTCACTATTCGCTATTTTCATCAATTGAACAAATTTACAACTTTTGCCAATCTATTTAAACCTTCTTCTAAAATAGTTCTTGAACAAGCTATATTTATTCTTATAAAGCCTTCTCCACCTTTACCATATATGCTTCCATCACTTATTCTTAATTTTCCATCATGAAGTAATCTGTAACAAAACTCTTTTGAACTTATGCCAAGTTTTCTACAATCAATCCATATTAGATAAGTAGCACTTGGTTTTACAACCTTCAAGCCTGGTAATTTACTATCAATAAAAGAAATCAAGAAATTCAAATTACCTTCTAGATATTCTAATAACTGACTTAACCATTCTTCTCCATAGTTATATGCAGCAATTAGGCCTTCAATCCCAAAAATATTAGGTTCAATTGTCTCATTTATATTTAAGGAACGATTTATTTTCTTCCTATATTCTTCATTAGCTACTATTATATTTGATGTCTTAAGTCCTGCAAGATTAAATGTTTTACTTGGTGCTGTACATGTAATAGAATTCATTAAGAAGCCTTTGCTAATTGAAGCAAATGGCATGTGTGTTCTTTCTTTATACACTAAGTCTCTATGAATTTCATCTACTACTACCACTACGTTATGCCTTAAGCATATTTCTCCTAATCGCTCTAAAGTATCTTTTCTCCAAGCTATTCCAATTGGATTATGAGGATTACATAAAATAAAAATTTTCACCTTCGGATCAGAAGCTTTTTTTTCAAAGTCTTCAAAGTCAATTTCGTAACTTCTACCATTATAATTTAGTTCATTTAATACTATACTGCATTTATTATTGGTTATGGATGTATTAAAGTAATTATAAACTGGTGACTGAATTAGAACTTTATCTCCAGGTTCTGTAAATGCCTGTACTGCTGCTGATAATGCTGGTATAACCCCCGTAGTTACTTCAATCCATTCTTTTTTTATTCTAAAATTATGCCTTTTTTCCCACCATTTAATTTCAGCTTTATAGTAAGCCTCTGGAATATCCGCATATCCAAAAACTCCATGCTTAACTCTATCCTCTAAAGCTTTAATTATTGGATCTGCCACCTTAAAATCCATATCCGCTATCCACATTGGTAAAATATCACTTTCCAAATCCGAATCCCATTTAACACAGTTTGTATTTTTTCTATTAATGACTTCATCAAAATTATATTTCAAAACGAAAACCTCCATACAAATCTTATATAATTAAGCTTTTGTAATAATTTCAGTTTTAGAATGATCTAACTTTGGATCATCTAATATAAGTTCTTTAATACCTTCTGCTTTTATAACACCACTCGTTGGATTCTTAACACTATCAATTATAGTTGTAACATCAGCTTGTACAGATGTATATTCAAAACATAAATCAGTATTTATCATCTTACAATTTTCTAATATTAAATTTTCTGCATAACATAATGGCTGTGTACCAATAATTGTGCAGTTAACAAGCTTTAAATTTTTAGAATACCAAGCTAAATACTCTCCTTCTAAAACAGAGTCATATACTGTAATATTTTCAGTATTCCAAAAAGCATCTTTTGATTTTATAACACAATTTCTGACAATACCACCCTTTACATGTTGAAAAGAATAATTACCATCCAATTTAAAATTAGTAAGTTCTATATTTTCACCGTGTAATAATAAATAATTACCTTTAAATTCCGAATCAACTATCTTAACATTTTTACAATCCCATAAGGTTTCTTCTGTATCCATTACAGTATTAGTAATTGTAATATTTTCACCGTCTCTAAAAATTTTAGGTGCATCAACTTTGCAATTATTCATTAAAAGATCACTTGTATACCAAATTGCAGCACGACTATCTTCTGAAAAATAACAATCTTGAATTTCAACCTTATTATTATGCCAAAATGGATATTTATCCTTAAAATTGCAATTAATAGCCTTAATATTTCTACTTTCTTTAATAGCTGATTCCCCTGGCAAAAATTCACATTCCTTTATTAAAACATCAAAAGATTTATACAGAGGACGTTCTCCTTCAAATATTTCTTTTTCTATAACGTTCATAGCTCTAGCCCCTTACACTTTAATTTATATTTCTTAACAATTTTATAATACAACCTAAAGTAAACTTTAAGTCAAGCTTTTATTCTTAACACTTAACTGTAAACTCTATATTATAATTATTTATCTTTTTAAAAAAGGTGATGAAAAATATAAATATTGTCATTACCTTTTTTAAAATAATAAATCTATCTAAATATCACTTAAATTATTTTCAAGCCAACTAACAATACTTTTTTCTGCTGCATTTACACTGCTGCCACGTATTGCCAAACCACTTAAAATATCAGAATTTGAACAAACTTTTTTTATGTCTTTTTCACTATGCCCTAGTCCACTTCCTTCATGTGTACAAAATGGAAGAATTGTTTTTCCCGAAAAATTATATTCCTCTAAGAATGTAAACACTGGCATTGGCATAGTTCCCCACCAATTAGGATATCCTAAAATTATAACATCATAATCCTCCATATTTTCTACCTTATCTGAAAGATTTGGCCTAGCATTTAGATTCAATTCTTCCTTAGCAACATTTGTTGCCTCTGTATAATCTTTGGGATATTCTTTTACTGAATCTATGCAAAAAATATCTCCATCTATTACTTTTCTTATAATTTCTGCTGCTACTTCTGTGTTTCCAACTGCTAAGTTTTTAATACCTCCATCAACATAATTATTCCCTTTGCGTGAAAAGTAAGCTATTAAGCATTTCTTATCTTTTAAATCCATATTCTCTATTCCTCACTTCTCTTAATAATATTTTTTAATAATCTCTTTAATTCCTCTTTATAATACTACTTAGAGTTAACTCCAAGTCAACAGTTGAATTTAATCATTTCTGTAACTCTTTTAAATTTTACTCCTAAATACTCTATATTGACTTTAGCTTTAATATATGATACTTTAATATCAAGTTAAAGTTAACTTTAACTTAGTGAAAGTTTGTACATGGAGGTATTAACTATGTCATATTCAATTGGTGAGGTTGCCCAAAAATTAAATTTAAGCACCTCTACTCTTCGTTACTATGATAAAGAAGGTCTTCTGCCTTTTGTTAAACGTAATAGCTCTGGCATACGTACATTTTCTGATGAAGATTTAAAATCACTTCATATAATAGAATGTCTTAAAAATACTAATATGCCAATAAAAGATATAAAAACTTTTATTGATTGGTGCTCTAAAGGAGATTCTACCTTAGAGGAAAGATATAATATGTTTATTGAACGACGAAAAATTGTTGAAGAACAAATGGCAAATCTCAAACACACCTTAGAAACTATAGATTACAAATGCTGGTATTACAAAACTGCTCTTGATGCAGGAACAGAAAAAATCCATAAGAGTATTCCTTCAAAGGATACAATAAAAAATAACGCATCTGCTTAAATCAGCTGCGTTATTTTTTTATATTTTACTTGCCTATTCTTTTTGCATTAGCTGAATTAGGGTCCCAACGATCAGCTCTTAATTCAATACTATTCAGGGCTTTTCTTATTTCAATTAAATCTTTTTCTGTTAGTTTAACTTCTGCTGCTTTAACGTTTTCATGAACACGACTTAATTTTCTACTTCCTGGAATTGGTACAATCCATGGCTTCTGTGACATTACCCAAGCTAATGCAATTTGTGCTGGTGTTGCAGTTTTTTCTTCTGCTATCCTCTTTATTAAATCAACTAAAGTTTTGTTGAACTCCATATTTTCTTTTTTAAAACGAGGCTGTTTACTTCTTGTATCATTTTTTTCAAAAGTTTGGTTTGTATCAATAGTCCCAGTTAAAAAACCTTTTCCTAATGGAGCAAATGGAATAAATCCTATTTCTAATCTCTCTAATAAGTCCAATAAACCACCCTCTGGTTGTCTCCAAATCATAGAATATTCGCTTTCAACAACTGTTAACGGACATATAGTGTGCGCCTTTTCTATTGTTTCTAATCCTGCTTCTGAAAGTCCCCAGTGTTTTATCTTTCCTTCTTTAATAAGTTCCTTCATAGTATTTGCTACAACTTCAATTGGTGTATTAGGATCAACTCTATGTAAATAGTATAAATCTACATAATCAGTTTGTAATCTTCTTAAAGATCCTTCTAAAGAATTTCTTATAGTTTCTTCTCTTGCGTCAAGAACTTGTTTCCCATCTATAACCTTTATTCCACATTTTGTTGCAATAACAACCTCTTTTCGAAATGGTTTAAGAGCTTCCCCTACCAAGGTTTCATTATATATAGTACCATCGTCATTTTGATAACATTCAGCTGTATCAAACATTGTTATACCTACATCAAAAGCCCCACGAATTACTTTAAGCATTTCTTTTTCATCTGAAGGTTCTCCAAAACCATGTGTCATTCCCATACATCCTAGTCCTACAGCAGATACTTCTAATCCACTTTTCCCTAAAATTCTTTTTTTCATATTCCCCAATCCTTTCAGGTTAATTTTTTAAACCTATTTTTCAAATACAGCTGCAACCTCTTCTAAATGTTTTCTAACCTTTAAATGTTGAGGACAAATTTTTTCACATTTACCACATTTAATACACTCAGAAGCTTTCCCTCTTCCTCTAGTACTATTTACATAATACATATTACTGTTCCAATCTTTGTATTGTCGTTTTGCATTATAGCACGCAAATAAATCTGGAATTAGTATATCTTTAGGACATCCTTCCACACAATATCTACAGGCTGTACATGCAATATTATCTTGATTCTTTAGAATTTCCCTTACTTTTTCAATTGCTAAAAATTCTTCTTCTGTAAAAGGCTTAAAATCTTTCATATACCTAACATTATCTTCTAATTGTGAAAAATCGCTCATGCCGCTTAATACCTTAAATATTTTCTTAAATGAAGCTGCATAACGAATTGCATAGCTTGCATAACTTCCTCCCTTTAATTCATCTAATATTTTCTTTGCTGTATCTGGCAAATTAATAAGTCCGCCGCCTTTGATTGGTTCCATAACAATAACAGGTTTATCATATCTTTCGCATACTTTATAAACTTTATAGCTCTCAATACTTGGATTATCATAATCTGCATAATTGAATTGAATTTGAACTACTTCTATTTCGGGATGCTCACTTAATATAAGTTCTAACACCTCTGGCTTATCATGAAAGGAAATACCTATATGCTTAATTTTTCCTTCTTCCTTTAACCTCTTTACTACTTCAAAGGCATTACATTTCTCAAATTTTTTATAAAACTCACTGTTTAAAGCATGCATCAAATAATAATCAAAGTACTCCACACCTGTTTTTTCTAATTGATCATTAAAAACAATTTTAATATCTTCTTCCCTATTAAAGTAGGTCCCTGTTAATTTATCTGTTAACGTATAAGCTTCTCTAGGATATCTTTTAACTAAACAATCTCTTATTGCCGTTTCACTCTTTCCACTAATATAACCATGTGCTGTATCAAAATAGTTAAAGCCTTCATCAATAAACTTATCAATCATTTTTTTAAATTCTTCATAATCAACTTCGCCATTCATTCCAACCGTTCCACTTTTCATTGGAAGGCGCATACATCCAAAACCTAACTTTTTATTATCTGACATTTGCTTTCCTTCTTTCTTAATACTATTTTCTTGTAGGTATAATACTATTTTTTTCAAACTTTTCTGTAACATCTTTTAAATAAGTAGTTATTGGTAAATGTTGAGGACAAGCTTTTTCACATTGTTTACAATCTATACATTCACTAGCTTTTCCATTTTTAATAGCTATATTATTGTAATATACCATTTGACTTGAAAAACTACCTGTGGTACGCATAATACTGTTATAAAGTGCAAAATATTTTGGGATAGCTATATTCTTAGGACATCCATGTGTACAATATTCACAAGCAGTACATGCAATAGCTGTGTTATCATTAATTATTTTAGTAACCTTCTCAATAATAGCCATTTCTTCTTCGTTTAAAGGTTTAAAATCTTCCATAAAAGAAGTATTATCATTTACTTGATCCATAGTGTTCATTCCACTTAGTACACGGAATACTCCTTTTTGACTAGCTGCAAATCTAAGTGCCCAACTTGCATTAGAAGCCTTTGGGTTATATTCCTTCATTAATTTTTCAGCTTCCTCTGGTACATTTATAAGGGTTCCACCTTTACAAGGTTCCATAACAGTTACTGGTTTATCGTATTTATTTGCAATTTCTAGACAACGACGCGATTGAACATTGGGCTGCTCCCAATCTACATAGTTAATTTGTAATTGAACAAAATCTATTTTATCAGCATATTTTGATAAAATTTCATCCAATAGTTCTGGCATATCATGAAAAGACATTCCTACTACTTTTATTTTTCCTTCTTCCTTCTTTTTAGCTGCAAAATCAAACGCTCCATACTTCTCACATTTGGAGTAAACATTTGAACCCATGTTATGAAGTAAATAAAAATCAAAATAATCAACTCCACAGTTATTCAGCTGCTCATTAAATATCTTCTCCATATCCTCACTATCTTTAAAATCACGTAAGGGTAGTTTTGTTGCTAGCTTAAAAGAATCTCTAGGATGACGCTCTACTAATGCTTTGCGTACTCCTTCTTCACCGTGATATCCATGATATGTGTATGCAGTATCAAAATAATTAAATCCATTTTCTAAGTACTTATCAAATAATTTATTAATTAGGTCATAATCAAAAGATGCAGGATCCTCTTTATCTAGTAATGGTAACCTCATACATCCAAAACCAAATTTCTTTTCTTTCATTAAATTCATAATAAAACCTCCTGAAGCCTTTTTAAGTTATTTCTCTTGCCTCAGCTTAAGTATACAACTTAGAGTTAAGTCTAAGTCAATAGCTTGCTTTTTTTTTTAATGCTGCTAGATTTCATTAATCTAGCAGCATACTATACTTATATAAATTCAAGTTCACTAAATCCTTTTATAAATTCTTTTACTCCATAATTCTCAAATTCGACCTGAAGCATCATTTCATCCTCTTTAATAACCTTTCCTATTCCATACTTCTTATGTCTAACTTTTTTTACAACTTCCTCTATAACTTCAACTACTTCTTCTTTTTTTAGTTCATTTTTTTCCTTTTGAATCTGTTTTTTTAGTTCCTGTAAATTAACCTTAGTACTTTCATTTACATCATTTTCAATTAACTCAGGTGGAATCATATGAAGGTAAAGGCTTTTCCCTTCCCTTGCCCTATAATAATCTGGATTTGTATAGTAAGAAAGCTCCAAATAATCTTTTGCTCTAGTAACTCCAACAAAAAACAATCTTTCCTCTTCTTCTTCTTCCTCCATACACCCTGTATTAAGAGGAATTAATCCATAATTAACACCTATAATAAAAACAGAGGAAAATTCTAATCCTTTAGATGCATGCAGCGTCATTAACTTAACCGAATCAGCATTGCTATTTATGTCCTCTTTTAAAATATTCAAGCCATAAAGTGCCGAAGAATTTATAAACTCTTTTAACCCATCTAAAAAATCTACATTTTTCTCATTAATATATTTCATAATAATATCAAATAAATTATAAATATATTCTTTGTCCTCTTTGTAGGTGGCCGAAGTTGGTCTTATGTATTTATCAAACTCAAAATATGCATAAAAATCTTCTGTTTTAATGATTTTAGAGCTTTCACTTAGAAACTCGTTCATCTTTTTTAGAAGTTCAGATTTATCTATGTTTTTTTCTTTAATTATCTTTCTTGCAGTTTTTTCTCTTATTCCAGCTCCATAATCCTTATTGCTAATAACATATACAGCAGAAGATATATCATTAGGATTCACAGAAAATCTTAGAACCTTAATTAACCAATTCAATACCGGAATATCACGTATATTTTTCTTAAGTGAAACCTCATATGGAACTTCATTTTTTAAAAATACGTCTTCTAAAACCTTAGATTGATTCTGAAGTCTATAAAAAATTGCAATATCCTTATAAGCTGCGCCCTCTTTATGCATCCTTCTAATCTTATCAGCCAAATAGCAAGCTTCATTAAATGCATCATAATGATTTTTCACTAAAATCTTACTTTCTGTATTTCTTATTCCCTTTAAGCTATCTCTATCTCTTAAAAAGCACCTTGCTACTTCCAAAATAGTATTGCTAGAACGATAATTAATAGGAAGAGACACTTCCTTTGCTTCATATTTATTTTTCAAAATATCAAACACCTTTAAATCGCTTCCACGCCAACTATAAATAACTTGATTAGGATCTCCTACTGCAAATAATTTTGTATCTAAAGTTTTTAATTTATCAATAAAGTGGAGCTGAAGCTTATCGCTATCTTGAACCTCATCAATAATAATCCATTTAGGCTTAATTTTATTATTATCTAAAAGTAAATTTGCATTATTAATTATATCCGTAAAGGACATCTTATTTTGAAGCACTTTTTCTTTTTTTAAAAATTCTACTAAACTAAATATATCATCATCATACTTTGAAACCTTTTTTTCTTCCTCATGAATTTGCACTGATTTTTCTAATCGCTTTTTTAATCTGTTCTTATATTTAATTTTAAGCTTATTCTCTTGTATTATTTCCATGGCAATATCTAATTCTTCATCAGGCTCAATTACAAAAAAATCTTTTGTATATCCTAGTTCTTCTTTAGGTAATACATTCTTAAGTAAATATAAAGCTACACTATGAAAGGTACCAAATAAATTGAGTTCATTAATATCAATACTTGTATCTAAATTAATCAATCTTTCTTTAATTTCATCTGCTGCTTTATTAGTAAAAGTAAGTACAACCATATCTTTGTAGCTAACATTTTTTTCATAATGAAGATATATAATCTTTGAAATCAATACTGTAGTTTTTCCGCTTCCAACACTAGCATTTACTATGCAGGCATTGCTCTCATCTAATACAGCTTTTCTTTGATATTCATTTAATTTTTCTAATTCTTTTTTATAATCCATCAAATCCTCCTATTCCATAAGATTTTTATATCTTCTATTTAATTTGTTTTTAATATCTTCTCTACTATCCTCTGAATTTTCTATTTCAGTTCTTATTTCTATTCTAAGTGGTGCATCTGTATGAAATTGAATTATATTTATTATACTTTTTCTATTATTCTCCTCCATAACCCACCCTCTATAAAAGGGACTATTTAAAATTAAAGTTATAACATTACCTTCTATTTCTACTCTAGGAATTGTAGTCAAAAACGCTCCAAAGGCATCACCATTTTCTTTTATATAATCACAAAATTCCTTCCATTTATTTTGGAGCTCATTAAAGCTAAAGGATTTTTTTATAAAAGTTCTTGGTGCATATTCTACTAATTTTATATTCTTTGGTACTTCTACTTCCTTAAGAAAATTTTCAAGTCCCCATAAAACCATAGCTTTATCTAACTTATAATCTCCAATGCAAGCTGCACAGCCATCCTTACACTTGCAGCCACTAACCATACTTATTGCGTTATCTATAATTATATTAGTTAAATCAAATACCTTTTCTGAGTATCCGAGCCCACCTACATATTTATCATAAACAAACATATAGACGTCATCTTCAAAGCTGCCAGATATTTCTACTGAATTATTAGACATGGTAACACCTATATCTTCATTTTCGGTCATTGTTGCCATCATAGTAGCATTCTTAATTGCAAAGCATAGACCTTCAAAATGATTGTTTCTTATAAATTTACCATTTTCACTTTCTTGAAGCATTCTCCTGTATACTTTTACAACATTACTTGGAATCCTAAGCCATGTACTTTCAGTTTCAAAATCCTTTGATAATGGTTTTTCAAGCTGCTCAAAACCTAAATTTTGATGATTATGAAATTGTAGTTTTTTATACATATAGACTATTTGATCCACATTTACATCACCAAAAGTAATCTTAGTCCTTTTATAATCTATATCCTTACTGCCTTGAATAATTCTTATATTAGTATTATCTCCCGGCATAGTATAATAGTTCCCACTAAAAGGAATAGCAAATGCCGTTTTACTTTCTGTGTCAAGTTTTATAACCTGATATTGAACGCCATCATGCATATAAATTGCTCCAGTATGAATTTCTCTAAAGGCTTGCATTTCATCCATTTCTGTAATTTCTTTATTATTTTCCTTATTTATAAGCTTATACCTTGCTTTATCAATATTTCTCAAACTAAAATCTCTTGCCGGAAAAGAATTTCCACACCATATAAACTTACCATTTTCACTTGTTAATTCCTTTGCCCTTATTAAAACAGGAATTGTTTCTCCTAAATCAGGGAAAAGTGAAATATCATCTAGTGTTAATGGTATTTCAGCAGCTGCTGCACGTATATGTGATAGTTCAATCAAAAGATTATTCTTATCAATTACTGCATTCTCACTACCACCTTTAAAAAGCCAATTTGGATTAACTCCAATGTACTGGTCAAAAGGGAGATTATCAAGAATGAGATAATTAGTACATTCCGTGCCACTTCTACCTGCCCTCCCTGTTTGCTGCCAAAAGGATGCCCTTGTTCCTGGGTATCCTACTATTATTGTCGTATCAATTTTCCCTATATCTATACCAAGCTCTAAAGCATTTGTAGAAACAAGACCACTTAAAGCACCTTTTATCATCTTATTTTCAATTTCTTTACGCTCTAGTGGTGTATACCCTCCCCTATAACCTGATATTTTATCTGTCAAAGCTTCTCCAAAAAAACTTTCTGTTTCTAATTTATCCCTTGCTTCTTTTAATACTACCTCCACGTTTCTTCTGGACTTAGTAAAGGCAATAAAGGTATTTCCCATCTCTACCAAATTAGGTATTAAATCAGCAGCTATAGACGTTGACTGCACTTGACCATAGTATCTCTTATCTGCTCCCACAAGTTTGGGAGGTTGCAGAAGCACATATTTTCTTTTTGAAGAAGGTGAACCATCCTTGCCAATTTCAATGAACTTTTCTCCACAAATTTCTTCTGCTAGCTCAGTTGGATTTGCTATTGTTGCTGAACTGCATAAATATTGTGGAGATGATTTATAGTATTTACACACTCTTTTTAGTCTTCGAAAAACATTTGCAAGATGTGAACCAAAGGCACCTCTATATGTATGAAGTTCATCTATTACAACATATTTTAAATTAGATAATATAAAATCAAAACCAAATTTGCTGTGATTGGGTAAAAATGCGCTGTTTACCATTTCAGGATTTGTTAAAATAATATTAGCACTTTTTCTAATTCTACTTCTTTCATTTGTAGGAGTATCCCCATCATATACTCCCGCTGAAATTCTATTCTCACCAAAGTACTCTAAATAAGGTAATATAGCACGATACTGATCACTAGCAAGTGCTTTTGTAGGATATATAAAAATTGCTCTAGCTAGTGGATTTGATAAAATTTCTTGTATTACTGGAAGTAAAAAGCTAAGAGTCTTTCCACTGGCTGTAGATGTGGTTATAACTATGTTTTTGCTCTCCTCTGCTTTTTCAAACATTTCAGCTTGATGACAATACAATTTTTCAATTCCCTTTTCTGAAAGATACTTAACTAATTCTTCTGATAAATTTCTTGGAAAATCTACATAAATTGCTTCTCTTTTAGGTATCTCTTTTTTATATATAATCAAATCACTTATATTCATTAATATTCTCCCTATAATAAATTACTCTATAATTATATACCAAGTAATCCTACTGTGCTATTTTGACTTAATTTTATTTTATCCTTCTATATAAAAAATCCTAGCACTATAACAAGTTATTTTACTAGGATTCTTTTACTAATATCTATTAATATGTTTTCAAAATCTTTTTCGCCATCTACATAATCTAATTAAATTGTTGTTGAAAAGTCATTATATACTTAAATAATTTATACTTCTGCCTTTAAATGGCCATAAAAGTATGATGCTGTAGCACCACCATCAATTAAGAAATCTGATCCTGTAATAAATGCCCCTTTTGAACTCATAAGCAGCTCAGCAACATTTGCTATTTCAACTGCTGTACCTGGTCTTCCTGCTGGGCATTTTGAAAACATATTTTTATAAAAGTCTCCTCTAGGACCATTAAATTCATCAATTGCAAGCGGTGTTACTACAATTCCTGGAGAAATAGAATTTATTCTTGCTCCCTTTTCTCCCCATTTTACTGCTTCAGCCATAACACGTTTTTCATTACAACGTTTTGCCATTTGATAAGCATGAAGTGTATCTTTAATATTTGATTTTTGTAATACTTCAAGACTTAATAATTCCCAAGCCAATTGGCGAAACCTCAATATTACTACTTCCTAATTTACGTTTTATCATATAATAAAAACCTCCTCTAGGTTATTCTTACCTCTTTCAAAATTATTCTATCACCTTGTGTTAACTCCAGGTCAATACATTTTATAAGAATAAATTTAATTGAGCTACCATATAATTTTTGCTAAAATTAGGTTTATTAATATTATTTAATTAGGGAGCGAATATAAATTGTATAATAATGAAGTTTACTTTCCTCAATACAGAGCAAATTTTGAAAACAACTCATTAATTAACTGGAAAAATATAATTAAAAATTTAGATAGCAAAACATATACTAAGAAATCTATTATTGTTAACCAAGGAGAGAATGTTAAGTATTTATACTTTATCATTGAAGGTTTAGTGGAATACACCTACATTAATGAAGATGGTGTAGAAGAGCTAGTTGAAATTTTAGGTGCAGAAAATTTTTTTGGACTTCAATCAATATTTGGTAAAAATCCTTCAGTTGGTTCTTTTATAGCACTACAGGACTCAAAAATAATCTCTATAAGTATTTCAGAATTAAAAAAGTACATTAATCATGATAAAAATTTAGCTAATGAACTTTTGGAAGAATTATCCAAAATAACAAACGGATTAACAAGACAAATTTTTGAACAACGGCTTAATGCCGAAGAAAGAGTAGAAGAAACTATTTGCTCTTTAGCTGAATATTATAAAAAACATCAGAAGTTTAAGGATAATAAAATATTTATCCCCTTCTCTCAAAGTGATCTTGCAAGATTATCAAGAACCACTCGCGTAACTGTCACAAAAGTTCTGAGTAAATTAAGAAAATCAAATTTACTAGATACTGTATATTCGGGTATTATAATTTACAAATTTGATGAAATAAAAAAGTTATAAATTCAATCAATTGTATTCTACTTAGCAGAGTTTTAAAAAAACATATTATACAATAACCTTGTAAGAAATAAATCTTAATGGAGGTATAATATGAAAGGAAAAATAGGATTAGAGGAGCATTTTGCAATTCCAGAAACTTTAGAGTGTTCAGAAAGGTATTTTGAGAAGGATGTTTGGCCAATATTCTCAGGAAAAATTCTTGATTTAATGAAAAATCGTATTGACGAAATGGATAAAAACGGAATGGACATGATGATTCTTTCATTGAATTCACCAGCAGTTCAAGCAATCTACAATAAAAAACAAGCAATCGAAGTTGCAATGAAAGCAAATGATACAATGGCAGAAGCAATTCAGAAAAATCTAACACGTTTTAGAGGACTTGCTGCACTTCCAATGCAAGACCCTGATGCTGCAATTAAAGAAATGCACAGAGCTGTAAAAGATTTAGGCTGTGTAGGCGTTCTAGTTAATGGATACTCACAAATTGATACTGAAGATAATTATAAATATTTAGATGATCCAATGTATCTACCATTTTGGGAAGAACTAGAAAAATTAAACGTGCCATTTTATATGCATCCACGTGAACCAATGCCATGCAATATGGGTATGTACGAAGGTCATCCATGGCTTGAAGGTGCCGCATGGGCTTTTGGAGTTGAAACTGCTACTCATACATTACGTTTAATGTGCAGTGGAATTTTTGATAAATATCCAAAATTAAAATTAATATTAGGTCATTTAGGAGAAACCTTACCTTTCTGTATTTGGAGAACACAAAATAGAATAAACAAAACAGGTAGAGGAATTCCAGCAAAAAAAACATTACCAGAATACATGAGTAAAAATGTTTGGTGTACAACTAGTGGTCAATTTAGAACACCTGCATTATGGAATACTATAATGGAATTTGGTTCAGATCACATATTATTTGCTACTGATTTTCCTTTTGAAGAAGTTAGCGATGCTTGCACATGGTTTGATGCTTGTTCTATAAGTGAAACTGACAGGCTTAAAATTGGACGTCAAAATACTATTGATTTATTTAACTTAAATATAAAATAGATCATTATATTAATTTACATTTTTAGTATAATAAACAGATTACAATGTATTTTCACTGTAATCTGTTTATATTAAATTATTGATATTTCTTCTCAAGTGTCTCTAAGATTCCAATATACTTCTCTTGAATCTTAGCTCTACTAGTTTCTTCTTCAAATTTAGTGCATTCATTATTTATTTTATTTAAGGTTTCTTCGCTAAGTGCTCTTCTTGCAAATGAATATGCAACAGTATCTTCTCTCTCTATATGTCTATTCAATAAATTTGCATATCCTACAGCATTGGCTATAACATCAATTTTTGCTTCTTCATCACCAGCTTTAAGCTTATTAAGTGCCTCTTCAAGTTCTCTCATGTGAAGTCTTCCAAAGTCGTGCTCTACAAGCATACCATACTTAACTAGCTTTTCAGCTGCCCCACCTATTTCATCTACCATTCTATTAAACAAAAACTGTTCTTCTTTTCCATGATGATGTTTATCTGCATAATTCCTTACAAAATCAATAATCATTTCAAAGTCATTATAATCAATTTCTTTTCCATTTACGATACCAAAGCAAGCTTTTCTTATAACCTTAAGCATTCTTTTTATATTTTTATGTTCATCCATCATTAAAGAGATTCCATCCACTAAACTCACACCCTTTCTATTACACTTAATCCATCTTCTTTTCTACAATATTTATATACCTCTACACTTGCACTTAAAAATCCGCTAATCCAAGAATCTCTGAAATAATCGAAGTTTTTTACATCACCCTCCACTTTATCCCAATAATCCTTATGAATATCTACCGCAGTTATCCAAGAAATCTTACTTTCATTATTTTCAACTACTTGATTTACTCTATCGCAAGGCATTCCTTCAAGCATGTAATTAAATATTAAATTAAATACCTCCTGAGGGAGCGCTTCATTAATTTCAACTTCTTTAGCAGCATTTACTCCACTTTCGTAGAAAACCTTTGAAATCTCTTCCATGCTTAGTATATTGGCTTTTAATATTTCTGTTATAATATATGCCAATCTAGTTTCTACACTTATTATTCTTTCCTGAAGCCAACCATGAATATTATCGTGATTTATATTATCTTCAAGTGAACCTTTTACAGGACAACCATATTTTGAATAACTCTCATTTAGTAATTCTTCTCCGTTATATCCTTTTTCTTTAGAACGATTAATTATATCCTCAATTAAACTTTCATGTAATTGAATTTTATTGTAGAGCCAATAATGAATTTTTCCTAAAAATGCACTCACTATTTAGCCTCCTTATTTAATGCCTCTAAAAGTTCATTAACCTCTATACCATGTACTCCTGCAGCTTCTTCTATTGTTTCAGCCTGCGCTGATGGACATCCTACACAACCTAAACCAAAATCAAATAATATATCTACACAATCTGGATAATTTCTAACCACTTCGCCAATAGTCATTTCTTTAAATATTTTCATGTTTTTTCTCCTTCGTTACTTTTTATTTATGTTTCAATTATATGATTAACTTTTTTTCATTTCGGTATCCTTCGTTACGAAAATAAATTTTTATAAAAAAAATTTGTTTAAATAAGCTAACTCTATAACTTATTTAAACAAATTTGTAAAAAACATTTTCTAATTTTCCTTTTTATTATGTACATCAATTTTAAAAAAGCTTAAATCATCAATTTGGTCTATTTGCCTTATATCATCTGCAACCCATCTTGTTCCAACTCTTATAAATTTCCAATATTCTTCAAACTTGGTGCTCGTATGTGCTTGTCCTTGTATTACTTTATTGGTATCTTCATTAATTGTATAATCCACTGCTTTAGCTCTTATAAGCATCCATAGACTGTCCTTATCTGTCCCCTCATAATCTTCAAGTCCCATAGGTTCAGAGCTAATTAGCTGTACATTTTTCAAAATATTTTTTTCATGTCTAACACTCATCCATTCAGTTTTTGTTTTATGCCTATTATACAAATCCTCACTCATATATTCTTTTGCTAAATCCTGATTTCTCTCCATCCATGCCTTTTGAATATTATAAAAAGCATCTTCTACATCTTCTTTTATTTCTTCATACTTCCAATTGTCATCATCTATAGCTAAGTCTCTTATAGCCGAAATACTTTGAAGCTCTTTTTTTCCTCTTTTAATTTTAATTACAATAGCTCCCCCTGAACCTATTAAAACAAAGGATACTAAATATAAAATATCAAAAACAGGATTACTTCTTCCCCTATAATGTCCTGCCCCTCCTGCACCCGCGTGGCTGGCTCCACCTGAGCCTCCCGAACCTCCTGATGAACCACCACCACCACCTGCTCTAGCCTGCACAACACAATTTCCGCTTACAACAAAAAACATAATAACTATAAGTAACATTTTTTTTATAAATTTATTAATCCTACCCACAACTGCACTCCTCTATTTTGTTAACTTAATCTAACTACTACAATATTATTACATATATTTAATTTATATTCAAAATATATATTAAGATAAATTAAATACTAATAATTACACATTAACAAAATATCTACAAACAATCTATTTAAAATGTTAATTTAGTTACCTTAAAAATCTTTAAGAAGCATCTTCTAATCTTCCTTTTTGTTATGTACATCAATTCTAAAAAAGTCCAAATCACTAATTTCATTTGTCTGCCTTATCTCGTCTGCAACCCATCTTGTTCCCACTCTTATAAATTTCCAATATTCTTCGAATTTAGTGCTTATATGTGCTTGTCCTTGTATTACTTTATTAGTATCTTCATTAATTGTATAATCTATTGCTTTAGCTTTTATAAGCATCCATAAAATATCATTATCTGTGCCCTCATAATCTTCAAGCCCCATAGGTTCAGCTTTAAGTAGTTGTACATTTTTCAAAATATTTTTTTCATGTCTAACACTCATCCATTCAGTTTTCATTTTATGACTATTATATAAAGCCTTACTCATATATTCTTTAGCTAAATCCTGATCTTTTTCTACCCACGCCTTTTGAATATTATAAAAGGCTTGTTCTACGTCTTCTTTTATTTCTTCATACTTCCAATTGTCATCGTCTATGGATAAATTTCTTATAGCCGAAATGCTTTCAAGCTTTTTTTGTCTTCGTTTAATTTTAATTACAATTGCTCCTGCCGAACCTATTAAAACAACGGGTATTAAATACCAAATATCTAAAATAGAAAAGTTTCCTCTTTGATTACCTGTATCTGCTGAATTATTATGAATAGAATCAGCTGATGAACTGCTATAACTAGATCCACTTGAACCCCCTGAACTTCCAGAACCTCCTGATGAACCTCCACCTCCTGCCCTAGCTTGCACAACACAATTTCCACTTATCATAAAAATTATAGATATTATAATAAATGATTTTTTTATAAACTTATTGATTTTATTCATAGTAATACTCTCCCAATTTATTTTCATCCGATAAAATTATTATACAATCCTTTGCAAAAACATTATTTTTATGTTCTATTAAAACAAGCCCAAAAACTTCTTTTTATAGAAAGGCTTAACGTCTACTAATGCTTCCTTCGCCCACTTATCCATTTGCACCATATCAAGGTACTTACCATCTAAATAAGGAATTGCTACTTCTGCAATTTCATCAAATACTTTTTTATCCTTTTCACTAAAATCTATAACTATTAAATAACTCTTATTTTGATTTTTCATCATAAGTCTTAAATATGCCTTATTAATAGATTTTTTACTTCTCATATATTCCTTTATCGCTTCTATCATTTCTTTTGGATACTCTTCTGGCTCACTAAGCGTAATTTGCGTATCCTTAGGTTCAACCTTTTTCTCTACTACTTCTTCCTCTTCTTCATTTTTCTCTTCTATAATATCCTCATTGCCTTTTTCATACTGCTCTAATACTCTTCTATTTTTTTCATCTATATGAAGCGCTAATCCCCTACAATTTATAACTACTCCACTCATTTTCGAGCATAATTCCATTAATTCATCGTAAGACGCTATGTAGCCTTTCCACATATTTTTGTGATATATCCTTTCAAACTCTTCCCAATCTGTAAATGCTGGAAGCCAATTTGTATCATCATCACTTACTATGCTGGCAATTTCAGTGTCTTTTTTATTTAAAACAGTGTTTATTTGCTCTCGTGAAATTATAGGTGCTCCATTTCTAACCTTTATTGGAACTAAATATTTAGCACTTACCAATTCATCAAGCATTTTTACTTCTAGCTTACTTAAAAACTCTTTTTTACCTTTATATTCATCTCTATCATATAAATTTTGAAAAAACCTTATCATGCTATATTGCAATTTAGGATTTTCAACTGGAATATTTATTGTAAGAGTATTTTTTGAATTAAACTTTTTTAGTATCTCGTCCCTTTTAATTTCCACAGCATATTGACCATTATCTACTATTATTTTTTCTATGCCTAACCTATAAAAATTATCAAATTCATTAACTACTTCTTGTCCAATTACTCTTTTTACTTCAAGACTTATAGTTTTAGCGAAGTAATCTTTTACATGAACAGCATACTTCTCTTTTGAAAATATCCATATTCTTTCCTTGGAATCTATATATGGATATTCAGTATTTTTATCATATATAATAAACAATTCATCAGCATTTTTTATTTTCTCTAATAGTACCTTCGTAAAAATATCAATCTTTTTTTGAAAATTATCACTAATAATTGTTTGCTTTGATTTAAAAAACCTTGCAGAGCAAATTAAAAAAATAATTTCTTGAATGTTTAATCTTCGTATTTTTTTTATTGATGTATCTTTTTTTAATAAAAATACCACTCCTATTTGATCTTTTCTTGCTTCATCCAACATTGCTATCTCCATCCTTCAAATTACTACATACATATATACATTTTCCAAAAGTATGAATGTTTTTTACATTATCATATTTAATATACTATTAATTTTACAATATTTTATTATTTTATCATATTGTATTAAAAAATGCATTATAACCATTAGCAATATGCCTACTAATTTATAATAAAGTATTATTTATGTATTAATATTTGAAAGTCTTGACAACTATTACTAACTTAGTATATTATAAAATTATAATTAAACGTTTACATTTGAATATTTGGATTGTTACTGTTTTTTCAGGCGAGACCAAACTAAATAGTAAATTAATTTTACTATTTACTATGGTCTCGTTTTTTTGTCCAAATTTTCTAATGTAACCATTACATTAGCTTTAAGGTATCTTCTATAAATTCAATTTTTATTTATGAATTATTTTTAAGGGGGATTTTAAAATGCAAAAAAACACAAAAAAATTCAAAAGACTAATGTTATCTCTATTACTAAGTTTAACTATTTTATCACCTATTGCCTCAAGTGTATCGGCAAAAAGTATTCAAATTAATCATTGCTCTTATCATACAATTACTACTGTTGAAGATTGGGGGGCATCTATTCCCAAGATAATTATAAAACTAGATAAAAAAATATCTAAGAAATCTATTACAAAAGATACTTTTAAGGTATATGTAACAAGAGAAGATAAAAGACTTGATAAATCTTTAATTGATGAGGGTTACAGAGAAGTAACAACCGCTTACATTTGTGATAAAAATGGTAATTCTACAAATAGTAGTAGTAAATATGTAGCTTTAGAAATGCAAATTGGACCTAACATACAATTAAGTTCAGCTATTAACTATGACATAAAGAGTAATTTTAACAATTGGGTGAACTGTAAATATACAATTACACAACAAAAGGATATACAAACCAAATCCGGTGCAATCTCAAATTTAGTTATAAATAAAAATGAAGGAAACACAAGAGTTCTTGTTGATAAGTTTAAAACAGGTAAATTTACTTACAGTAATACTTCTTTAACTTATGCCAGCTATAAACCAGCAAACAATGGAAAGAAAAGGCCATTGATAATATGGTTACATGGACTTGGTGAAGGTGGTACTGATGCTACTATACCTATTTCAGCAAATAAAGCTGACAATTTTGTATCAAAAGATATGCAAGCATACTTTCATGGAGCATACGTTCTAGTACCTCAAACACCTGGCCGTTGGATGGATGGTTTTAAAAGTTTTGGTGATGGGACTTCTGTGTATGAAAATGCTCTTATATCTTTAATTAAAAATTACATTCATAGCCATAATGATATTGATACCAATAGAATATATATTGGAGGCGATTCTAACGGTGGATATATGACAATGCTAATGATTAGAGATTATCCTAAATATTTTGCAGCAGCATTTCCAACCTGTGAAGCTCTAAGTGATAATTTAATTTCTGATGCAGATATTAATAAAATAAAAAATCTCCCTATATGGTTTACAGCTGCTAAAACAGATCCTGTTGTTGATCCATCTAAATATGTTCTTCCTACATACAACCGTTTGATTAAAGCAGGTGCAAAGGATGTTAATCTGTCATATTTCGATAATGTAGTTGATACTTCAGGTTTATATAAAAAACAAGATGGCACACCATATGAATATAACGGTCACTGGTCTTGGATTTATGTACTTAATAATCAATGCACAAAACAAGATAGTAGACTAACAATTATGCAGTGGTTATCTAAGAAATCCTTAAAGAAATAAATAAAACAGAGCTGAGTACTTTTTTGTACCCAGCTCTGTTTATTCTTTATATTTTTATTGTCTTTTACTTTTTTATGTGGATTAAAAAAACTAAGCCATATGTACATAAGACATATTATTACTAAGGCAATTATAATCCATATTGTGTTTATTCGTTTCATTTAATTAACTCCCCTTTTAATATTAATAATTATTTTACTAAGTTCTAAGTCATCTTTGAATTTCTTCCCCCTCAAGCATATCCATATTCTTTATCATTTTATTTATAATATTAACTGGCACTGACCTTTTTCTTAATTTATTTCTTTTCAGCAACTCTTTGTATTCAACTTCTAAATATATAAACCTAACCCTTGCTCCATAAGCTGTACATAATCTTATTAATTTTTGCCTATTTTCTCTTTTTAAATTTGTTGCATTCCAAACAAAAGCTTCTTTTTTTCTCAAAAATTCTTTTGCTCTAGAAAATGCAATAGTTCCAACTTTTCCAAAACCTTTTTTAGGTGAAATATTAATTTCTTCTCTAATATCATCTAAGGATATTACTTTTAAACTCTTTAGTTTTTCATTTATATAAGTATCCTTCCCCACTAAAGGAACTCCTACCATTATTTTAACTTCAAAATCTCTATTATCAAAAACTTCTGATGTAAAATGTACATTTCCTTTTGTAAAATATAAAAATCTTGTATAGTCATTTTTAAATTTTTTTGGTCCATAAAAGCATCCAAGCTCCTTTGAGTATGACTTAAAATACATAACTTTTTCAAGCATTATTTCTTTATCAGCACATATACGTCCCATTAAATCACACTTAGACAATAAATAGAGTAACTTCAGGTTAGTTACTTCGGCAGCCTTTATAATATCATAATCAATACTTTCTCTTTCAAGAAAATACAAGGGTAACCCATGATATCTTATCAAGGAAGCAATATCTTCTCTCAAATCCTTTTTTATTTCGTATTCTCTATAAGCTAAGTCTCTAAATACCTTTGCTCCCTTTATAGCATGGCGTGGGGAAACTATTTGTCCTTCTTCATTTCTTGTGGTGAAAACTTTTCCTATATCATGAAACAATGCAGCAAAATACAGCACAGCCCTTTCTTCTTCCTTTAAATCTTTCCACTCCTCTAACTTTAAGACCTCCATACAAACCAAACTTGTATGCTTATAAACATTTCCTTCACCATGATAGCTTCTGTTCTGTTCTACAACTTTAAGCTTTTCTATAATTTCAAACTCTTTAGCTATTTCTTTGAAATTATAGTTTTTCTCTTGTAAAAATTTTTTAATATCCATCACTACACCCCACTATTAAAAATATCTATTTGATCTTTTAGTTTATTGGGGATTATAGGCCTATTTACCCAATGAGTTTCAGAATCCATAATCGTATTTAAAAATGAAGCTCTAACATACTTGAGCCTTCTAAGAACATATTTATCATCTTCTACCTTTATATATATTCCTTCCATTAAATCAGTAAAATCCGTCTGCTTTTTTACTAACTCATAAGACAAACCTGATTCTTTGCATACAGTCTCTAAATTCTTTTTCCATTTATGTGATTTGAAATTAGATTTATTTAAAAGAAGCTTTATTTCATCTATAGAATTTATTTTTCCTTCTTTCAATATCAAAACTGACTTTATAAAATTAAAATCTTCAAGCATTTCCTTCCTTCTTTTGGTACTTAAAAATTTTTCCTCAATCTTATCAAACATATCAAATTCCATAAAATAATGTTCTAATTCATCATAAAATACAGTATGTTTTGCATAGAGCCATTCTCCATACATAACATATCTACTACCCAAAAGCTTCCAAAGCTTATATTTAAATGTATTTGCCCAAGTTTTGAATAAATCAAATTGTTTTTCTCCATATCCACCATTTAAAAAGTGTCCTCTACTCTGAAGATACATTTTTCCATTCCTATCAAAGCTAATACCACAATTTGCTCCATCTACCTTTTCTTCAAGTACACAAAACTTTTCTTTGATATCATGAAATTTCACGCCTTCTAAGTCTTCATCTCCATTTTGAAATTTTGATCCTTCAAGATGCTGAGTTCTTGGGTATTTATATAATCTTTCCAAATTCAATTCATCTCCTTTAAATTTTTATAAACAAAAAAGCGCTGCATTATTTAACCTTCTACAACACTAATAAACCTAAAAGAGATATTATTTTTTAGGAAAATCACTATGTTATAAAAAGTAAATTGTAATAAACTAAAAATTTACGCATCTGAATAAACCCATTAAAATACTTGTTTTTAATGAATTTATACTTGCCTTAAATTTCGTCTAAATAATCTACCCTATTACATAACAATTCTCCTCATAATTTTCATTTAATGCTTTATTATAACATTTAAATTGTACAAAATCAACATTTGACATTTAGTTAATATTTTCACACTTCTAATGCTAATTTTTTTGTATTTCTTGTTATTTTTTATTTATTTTGTTTTTATTAAGGTTTTTCTTTAACAATTATTTTGACTTATGGAAATTAAAAACTTGCAGAATATTAATTTGATTGATAAAATTAAAACACGATTAAAATGTAGAAAAGAGGTTTAATGATGACAGTTAGGCAGACAAATAGCGCAATTATAAATGAAGCTTCTCAAAACAAAAAATTCAAAACAAAACATCCACCGGGCTTATATATGCTATTTTTCACAGAAATGTGGGAACGATTTAGTTATTATGGTATGAGAGCTTTACTTGTAATGTATTTAACTACAAAATTTGTACAAGGTGGACTTGGTGTTAGTGATGCTACTGCAACAAGTTTATATGGTACTTTCACTTCTCTCGTATACCTTACTCCAATAATTGGTGGATACCTCTCAGATAGATATCTTGGTCAAAGGAAGGCTATAACTATTGGTGGAATAATTATGGCTATTGGACAACTTACCTTGTTCTCTAATCAAAGTATGACCGCTTTATATGCTGGATTACTTTTACTTATAGTTGGTAATGGTTTCTTTAAGCCAAACATCTCCACATTAGTAGGTCAACTGTACCCAGAAGGAGATAAAAGAAAAGATTCAGCGTTTACTATTTTCTATATGGGAATAAACTTAGGTTCATTCTTTGCCCCATTAATATGTGGTACTTTAGCTGAAAGCGTAATGGCGACAACATCAAGCGCCGGACAGATTTTACACTACGGATTTAGATACGGCTTCTTAGTTGCTGGTATTGGCATGATTATCGGACAAATTATTTTTAATGCTTTATCAAACAGATTTCTTGGAGATATCGGTAAAGTTCCAGTTACTAAAAGGACTACAAACACTACTGATAAACAAGAAAAAAATAGACCTTTAACTAAACAAGAAAGAAATAGAACTATTGTTATCTGTATATTAGCAGTTTTTGTAATAGTTTTCTGGACAGGCTATGAACAGGCAGGAAGTTCCTTTACTCTCTATACTCAGAATTTTTTAAATAGGCATGTTGGTGGTTTTGACGTACCAGTTTCTTGGTTCCAATCGCTAAATCCACTTTTCATATTAATTCTTGGAATACCTATGTCAAAATTATGGTTAAAGTTAGCTTCTAGCAAAAAAGGTGATTTAAGTATCCCAACAAAAATGGCTTTGGGCTTAATACTTTTAGGTTTAGGTTTCCTACTTATGGTTGGAGCTGCTATGCAGAATAACGGAAATGCTGCAAGTAATGCTATGAAGGCCAGTATGCTTTGGATGGTAGGCGCTTACTTCTTACATACAATTGGAGAGCTTTGCTTATCACCGGTTGGTCTTTCAATGGTAAGTTCACTAGCACCAGCTAAATTTGCATCACTTCTAATGGGTGTATGGATGCTAAGTAACTTTGTTGCTAATAAGTTAGCTGGAGTTGTTGCTGGATATACTGAAACTTTAGGTTATTCACAAATATTTGGTGTCTTATCTGGTCTAGCTATACTAATAGGTGTCATATTATTAGTTTTAAATAAAAAATTAGTAAAAATGATGGAATAAAGCACATAAAAGCTTGTATTGTTACAATTAAACAATACAAGCTTATTTTTTTAATTATCCTGTTTACAAGAATATTGAAATTGTGGCTGCGTTTGAATATAGTAACCTGTTCTTACTTCACCTATCCAATTTTGAAAAATTGATTTCCAGTCATTTCTTCTAAAGAAAGTTTCAATAGGATTTACTGCTGTAGAATCCCATTCTAATATTAAAAATGGTGCAATTCCAAAAGACCAAATTCCGTTTTGTTCTACACCTATTTCTCTTATTAGAAGTAGAGGAAGACCATATTGATAAGCCATTCCAGGCTCTATTTGAGCAAAAGGACTCCCCTCCCAAACATCTCCCCCTATAGGTTGGTTAAGATTATTTTCTATTAAGCTAACTCTTCTTTGCCTTAAATTAAGCGACACCATTCCATAGCTAGATGCAATCATTCTACGAATATTAGTTAGAGGTGTTTCTGGATATTGTTCACTTATAGGAAGAGTTCGAGGAAACAGCAGTGCTCTTCTGATTTGCCTTATTATTGCATCTACAAATTGCTGCTGAATTGTATTTAATCTACTAGGATGACTTAAAAATACTGGTATTCTAAATAACAGATTAGCTGATTCCCTCATCAGTTCAGTAGGCTCAGCTTGTTTCATAATTTTATTTAAGCTTTGATCTTCTAATGCATTATCGTCTTTATCTATTTTAACCTTAGTTTTATCCACATTTATCCCTTCTTTCAATATTATACTATGTGGATAACAAAAATGAAGTGCAAAATTAGTCTTTGCACTTCATTTTTATAAATATAATTTTCTCTCAATTCTTCTATCAAATTCTGACCAAGTATTAGGCTCTGTTTTCTCCTTTAACTGAGATATTTTATTCATAGTAGCATCTATTGAATCTGCATAATTAATTATAAAGGACTCTTCCATATTCATTTCCCTTGGAGATCCAAACTCAAGCTTACCATGATGTTGAACAATACACCCCTTTATTCTGTTAACAAAGTCTTCTGTATAAAAATTTGGTTTCTCCTTTACTGCTCCATCTACAAGTTCTACACCGATAACAATGTGTCCTTCCATTTGCCCTCTCATAGTATATTTAAAAGGTCCATTGCAATCATATTCATAAACCTTACCTATATCATGAAGCTTTGCTGCTAATACTGCTGTTTCTGTTCTTCTACACTCATACTTTTCACAAAGTTCAGCAGTTATCTTCATTACTCCTAAAGTATGTTCTGCAAGTCCACCAATATAATTATGATGCATAGAAACTCCTCCTATGCCATTTTTAAATTTATTTATAAACTCATCATTCTTAAAAAAATAATCATTCAAAGATTTTCCTTCTCTTGACAGAACATATCTATCCGTATACAAATCCATTTCCTTCATTATGTCTTCAATAGGTCTCTTAACCGTTGGAAGATAATCTGTTAAATTATAATTTTCTATAACTTTATAACTTTTAACCTCTAAATTTATATTTTTGCTTCCTTTTAGCTCCAATACCATACCTGGCTTAAGATTATCTCTACCTGGCACGCTAGCCTTTACTTCTCCTGTTTTATCTGCTAGTATACATATACTTTTATCTGTCTCTCTAAATATTATTTTCATTATCATTAATGATATTTTTATATTATCTTTATCTTTTAAGTTTATTAAGAAACTTTCCTTCATCTATACTCACTCTCCAAAATTAAGCTTTTAATTTAGATTGTGCTATAGATAATTTTTTATACTACTTAATAAATTCTGCCCCATTTCCCCACTGCCATTTTCCACCTTTAGCACCTGTTTCAAAATGAAGTTTTGCAATACCAAGATCAATTTCTTCATACTCATTATCTCCATTTACACGTGCTGAAACAATGCCATTCTCAAATTTAAATTTAACCGGCTGCTTATTTATAGCTGAGGGTGCTTTTTGCACTGCCTTCATCCCCTCTTTAAACCAAGCTGGGACTTCTTCCTTTGATTCATACATTTGTTCTACCGTTTTTGTTTTTCTATGAATTAAATTTGATATAAGCTTTTCCTTAATACTGCTATTTTTTTTAACATTTCCTATTGCAATTACACCAATTAAACTTTCTCCTGTTTTTATGTCACAGGTACAGGCATCCTTATCAAAGGTTCCACCTACCCAACATGTTCCTAATCCCATCCTTGTTGCTTCTAATACAATTTTTTCACCATAATAACCTATTTTTTCTCTTAACAATTTATCATTTTTCCCTACTAAACCAATATAATTTTCTACTCCACTAAACATACCATAACTTTTTTTAAGGTTCTGGAATGCCCTACCATCATCTAAAATCAATTGAAGCTTCAAATCTCCTTCTTTGTTTACTTTTTCTATCAAATTTTTAAGATGTACAACTTTATTGTCCTCTATGCTTTCTTTAACATATTTTCTTCTTGAACATCTTACATCAATTGCATCCATCAAATCCATTAATCTTCCTCCTCACTATTTTTAAATTGATTAAAACACATATAATAATACTCACCTTTTTTTATGAGTTCATCGTGATTCCCTATTTCTATAATCTCACCACCATCAATTACCATTATCTTGTCAGCATCTCTTATAGTAACTGTAAAAAGATGGATATCTTGAAGCGCCATACCCAAAAAGCTTCTAAGATTATTAAGTGTACTATGCTTTATATTTAAATTATCTATAAAAATTTCACCTTTAGTAATATTATAAAATTTATTATTGTAGTTTTTTCAGCTCCTGTGGGACCAATTAAGGCTATTGTTTCATCCTTTTTACAATTTCTTGGCTTGAACTGCTATTAAAAAGCCTTGAAAGAGAGTTAACCCTGCATCAATAATATATGATATTGCTAGCGCTAATATCATTGTAGTTAAAAGATTTAGAAATTCTTTAAGTTTACTATTTCTTCTATTTAAGCATTATTTAAAACTATAATTTTATCAATATACATTACAGAAGTCATTCTTTGATCTATTAAAATACATGTTAAATCTTCTGAGTATTTTTTAGCCCTTCTCTTATTTTAACTTCTGCATCCATATCAACAGAACTGGTGGAATCAATTCAAGCTAATACATATAATCTAATTGTCTAAACTATATCAATATTATAGCTATACTTTTATTAAAATACCATATAAAAGTAGATAATAAAAATCTCCCCTCACTTTATTAAGTTTGGAGAGATTTATAATTCAAATTCTTATACCATTAATGTTAAAAGCTCATCTTTATAGTCAACTTTTCTTTTATCTGTTAAAACAACATTTAAATAGTTATTAGAATTGCTAATAATTATAGGTGTTATTATATCGTAACCTTCTTTTTTTATAGCTTCAATATCCATTTCCATTAAAACTTGCCCTGCTTTTATTTTATCACCTTGTTTTACTTTAGGATTAAAATGCTTACCTTTTAATTCAACTGTATTAATTCCGACATGGATTAATATTTCAGCCCCTTCATTACTTGTAATCCCTATTGCATGAAAAGTAGGAAATAATGTTGTCAAAACACCATCTACGGGTGAAACTATCTTACCTTCACTTGGTTCTATTGCAATACCTCTTCCCAAGTCTCCATTAGCAAATGCTTCATCCTTTACCTCTGTCAAAGCCTTTGTTTCTCCTTTTAGTGGGCTAAAAACAACCTCTCTCTTCACTAGTATATCTTTCTTATTTTCTGCTATAGTGTCATTATGAACTTCCTCATCCTTATATCCACTAAAGAACATTATTACAAATCCAAGTACAAATGCTACTATAATAGATACTATAGCACCATAAAATCCTGTATCTATTCCTTTAGGTCCTATATAACTTGGTATTCCAAATATACCTAGTCCTCCAAACATATATAGCTTACTTCCCATAGCACCTAAAATAGCACCACCTATTGCTGCACCAATACAACTTATAACAAAAGGTTTTTTACGTGGCAGCGTAACACCATATATGGCTGGCTCTGTAACACCAAAAATTCCTGATATAAATGCTGGTATAGATATTGATTTTAACTTTTGGTCTTTTGTCTTAAGCATTATTGCTAAAACTACACCAATCTGAGCGAAAGATGCCCCAAAAGTAAGTGCTATAATAGGATCATACTTTAATACAGATAAGTTATTTATAAGTATAGGAACTAATCCCCAATGCAATCCGAATATAACAAATACCTGCCATAAGCCTCCAAGGAAAATTCCTGCAATAATAGGACTTAAACTGTACATACCAAGTGTCACTGCTCCAAGTAATTTACCTGCCCAAGTTGCTATAGGTCCTATAACTAATAAGGATAAAGGCGCAACAACCAAAAGTGTACAAAAAGGAACTAAGAATGTTTTAACTACATCTGGTATTATACTTCTAAAAAATCTCTCTATTTTTGCTCCTACATATACGGTTAAAACTATCGGAATAACACTTGAAGAATAACTCATTAATATAACTGGAATTTTTAAAAATGTTAAGTATACTGGTGAAGATATAACCGTTCCTGTAAGTACTGTGTATAGTGGTTTTCCTGCCGTTAAACTTGAAAGTGCAGGATAAACTAGTATTGCTCCTAGAGTCATACCAATAAAATGATTTGCATTAAACTTTTTTGCAGCTGTATATCCTAAAAATATAGGTAAAAAATAAAAGAAACTATCACCTATTGCATTTAAGACTATATAAGTTCCTGAAGTGTTAGTCAAAATCTTTAGAGATATGAGGAGTGCATTAAATCCCTTTATCATACCTGTAGCAGCAAGAACTCCTAGTGTAGGTGAAAATACTCCAGAAATAGTATCAATAAAACTATTAAATAAATTCTTTTTTTCATCAACTGATGAATCCTGTGCTCCATCTTCTACATTAAGACCACCAACCGCTACCACATCAGCATATACATCAGGAACATGATTTCCAATAACAACTTGATATTGCCCCCCACTTTTTATTACTGTTACAACTCCATTCATTTTTTTCAAAACGTCTGTATTAGCTTTACTTTCATCTTTTAATTTAAAACGTAATCGCGTAATACAATGCGTCAGACTATTTATATTTTCTTTTCCACCAACATTATCTAATATATCTTTGGCTAATTTTTCATATTTCATGCTGACTTCTCCTCTCTTCCTTTCTCATCTCATATAATGAAAAATACTACACACAATTGAAAAATGTTTTCGCATTATGTGTAGTATTAGTTTTTTAACGTTTTTTATGAGTAGTTTAGCAGCATGAAAAATTAACCATATAATATTAAAAAACTTCATTTCCTATTATTTAAAATTAAATTCACCACTGTTTTTATCTTCTAAAGTTCTAATCATATGATAAAAAAGTGCATTAATTGGAGTTGGAACCTTTAACTTTTCTCCTAATCTAACCATTGTTCCAGAGAACATCTCGACTTCTGTTTTTCTTCCAGCTTCTATATCTTGAAGCATAGAAGTTCTACCACTAGCATTAATTTGCTTTAAAACTTCCCTTTGTTTTATTAAGTCCTCAGTTGAAATATCAACTCCTAATTTTTGTGCTACTTCAATAACTTCATGCATAGCTGCCTCTCTAACATAATTAGCATGTATATTCTCTCTCCATGCTCCAAACGGAATTCCTAAAATTGCTGAACTTTGATTTTCAGAAACATTACACATGAATTTCTTCCAAATAGCACGAATCATATCCTTTTCAATTACATATTTTATATTAGCAGCATCAAATAATTTGCTTAATGCTACCACTCTTTCACTGAGCTTGTCATTCTTCTTTTCTCCAAATTCTATATTACAAGATTCCGGTCTATAGATCACATTATTTTCAATCCTAGTAACAGCTGCACGAGTTACTGAATAAATTACCTTTTCTTCTCCATAAATTTTTGAAATAATTTCTTCACTTTCTATCCCATTCAAAAGTGACATAATAATAGTATTATATCCAACTTGGTTTTTAATACTGTGAAGTGCTTCATTAAATTGATTCATTTTTGTAGCTATAATTATTAAATCTGCTGCAGGCATACTCTCACTTGCACTAACCACTTTAAATTTATGTAAAACTCCATTAATTACAGCGCCTTCATTTTCTATTCTATTTTTCCTGTCTCCATCTGCAATAACTCTAAAATTTTCATATCCGACAGCTTTAATAATACCTTGAGCTATATAACAACCAATTGCTCCTAACCCAACTAATGCTACTGTTTTAATATTTTTCATAAGTATACCTCTTTTCATTTATTTATTTTATAATATTTATGATAAAAAAGGGGCTGTTGCAAAACTAAAAAATAGTTTTGCAATAGCTCCTTTGTTGTATATAAAAAATGTGAGTTCCGAAGAACTCACATTGATTGTATAATTAAATTATGAACGTAACTAAATTATACACAAAAAATTATAATCAATTTAATGATAATTTGCAACTTATATTACCATTAAATTTAGAAAACTTAATACCAGAAGATGATTCGGTTCGTTTGCTAAGCTATTTGTTGGAGGGATTAAATTATAAAAAATTGTACAAGGCGTATTCTTCCGTAGGAAGAAAATCAGCAGTTGAACCCAAAATCATGTTCAAAATAATATCTTATGCTTATTCTCAAAATATTTATTCAAGTAGAAAGATAGAAAAAGCATGCAAAAGAGATATAAATTTCAAATGGCTACTTCAAGGCTTTAAAGCACCTGATCACGCTACTATAAGTAGATTTCGAAAAAAATATCTTTCAAATGAAGTGATTGAAGATTTATTTTATCAACAAGTTAACTATTTAGCTAAAGAAAAAGAATTATTATTTGAAAATGTATTTATCGATGGTACTAAAATTGAGGCAAATGCCAACCGATATACTTTTGTTTGGAAGAAAGCTATTTATAAAAATGAAGGTAAGATGTTTGATAAAATTATTGCTCTTGTTAAAACCATTAATCTTGAAAGATTAATGAAATTCACTATTGAGAGAGAAACTTTGATTGATGATATAAACAAAATTCTTCAATGGCTTTTATTTGAAAAAGAAAAAAGAAATATAGAGTTTGTTCATGGAATCGGTAAAAGAAAAACTGCAATTCAAAAGTGGATAGAACAACTATCACAATATAAAGAAAGACAAGAAAAATATAATTTAAGTAAGAAAATATTTTCAAAAAGAAATAGCTATTCTAAAACTGATACTGATGCAACTTTCATGCATATGAAAGATGATCATATGAGAAATGGTCAATTAAAACCTGCCTATAATGTACAAATAGCAGTTGATAGTGAATATGTAACTGGTGTTGGAGTATTTGATGATAGAAATGATATAGCAACATTAATACCAATGATTACTAATATGCAAGAAAAAATTGGTCATAAATATACTAATGTGATTGCAGATTCTGGTTACGAAAGTGAAGAAAACTATTTGTTTTTAGAGTCTAATAATCAAATACCATATATAAAACCTCAAACTTATGAGAAATGGAAAAAAAGAAGTTTTAAAAACGACATCAGTAAGCGTGAAAATATGAAATATGATGTTAAAACAGATACATATATTTGTCATAATAATAGAAAATTATTCCCATCATATATTATTCATAAAAAATCTGCAAGTGGGTATACGTCTGAGGTTACTGTTTATGAATGTGAAAATTGCGATAACTGCACTTTGAAATCAAAGTGCACAAAAGCAAAGAATAACCGAAAAATGCAGGTTTCAAAGACTTTTATTAAAAAGCGTCAAATTTCATACAACAATATCAAAACTGAATTGGGAACTAAATTGAGAATGAACAGATCTATTCAAGTTGAAGGTGCGTTTGGAATTTTAAAAAGCGACTATGAATTCAAAAGATTTTTAACACGTGGAAAAAATAGTGTAAAAACTGAATTTATTTTGCTTTGTTTTGGATATAACATTAACAAATTACATTTAAAAATCCAAAATGAAAGAACTCAAAAGTATCTTCACGAATTAAAAACTATTTCCTAATTATGGAATAATATAGTTAGGTTTATTTTAGTGCGTCAAAATCTCATGGAAATTCAAATAATTAATATAGTATTTAAAATATTAGGCAATTTTATAGCTTAAACAAAAAAAGAGCATCGCTCATGATTAATTTTAATCATTTTGCGACACTCCCCTTTTTTATTCATAATAACAAACAATTGGAGTTCCTGCATCGATATTTTCATATATTGTTTTTGCCAAATCGAATGGTGAATTTACACAACCATGTGAACCATTTGTTAGATATATATTTCCTCCAAATTGTGTTCTCCAATTCGCATCATGAATTCCAATTCCTCCATTAAACGGCATCCAATAACTAACAGGTGAACTGTAGCCTTGACCTTTCAATGTTGCATTTCTCTCTTTATATTTAAGTCTGTATACTCCCGCAGGTGTTGTATCATTCAAACTTACATTTCCAGTAACAACGTCACCTTGAACTACTAAACTACCATTTTTATAAAACCACAAATGCTGTTTTGATAAATCTACTTCTACATAAGTATTTCCAATGTCGTTAGCATCATGTGATGCAGCTTTTTGGCTATATGTTGGATCCTTTTCTTTAGTCTCACCTTTTTTGATTGCATCATTTAAATCTTGCATTTCCTTAGTAGTATTAATAGACCATCCATAGTCACCGCCACTAACATTTATAGTATTTCCTGAAGATGTAGCAAAGCTTCTCTGTTTACCAATTGTATTGCAAGGACTAAAAATTCCATTTAGATAATTTTTTTCTTGGCTATCATTAATTGTAACATTAAGATTATCATCAACCTTAAGCCACTTGTTTATCACTGAACCATCTATAGTTTCTTTATTATTACCTAAATTGTATGTTATCTTTGAAGCTATATATTTATTAAGAAGATCTTTAGTTTCTTTGACTTTAGGAGATTTCGAAGTATATTTGGGTTCTACATATGCTCCAATTTTTTCTAAATCTATTGTAGAATCTTGATTTTTAAGTGCTTTTTCTATTTTATTATATATTATATCTTTATTAACCTTATTTCCTCTTACTTCCTTTATAACTACATAACCTTTATCTGTATAGTTAAAGCTTGGATTTTTAGGTTCTACAACTGTACTTCCACCTACACATGCTAAGCTATTGAGCTTTTGCTGTAATAACTTATCATCATATGAAATTTTATCAGTCATTTTAGAATTATTTGAACTAAATACTGATGCAACCCATTTATACGGGCTCTGCTTATTTTTAAAACTAGAATAATTTCCTTGTGAATCATATTTTACCTTAATATCTTCTGCTTTTATAATTTCACTTTTTCCATCTCGTTCTTTAATTTTTAATGTATAATTTTTAAGTTTGCTATTCATCTCAGATTTTACTTGATCTACTGTTTTTCCTGAAACGCTAATGTCATTGATTTTAGATCCAAAATAGAAATGATTTGTAAAATACTTGGCCATTCCTAAATATATAACAAGTAAAATACCTAAAACAATACCTATACCTATAGTAACAGTTTTGCGTTTACTTTTTTCTGTTCCTTTTTCTGTTTCCGTAGTACCCATCCCCTTTACAACTTAACAAAAATCCGAATTTTATATTTTGTTTTTATAATAAATCTTACAGTTAATTCTATGTATTAATAACAATACTTAAAACAATACACTAATATTTTTCGAAAATTATTTTTATTAATTAACTTATTCTTTTATATAAGTTTCTTAAATAATTGAATCTTATATGCAAAATTCTACATTAAGGTAATATGTCCCATCTTAACTACTTATTAATAATTCAAAATTCTACTTATACTACTTATTTCTCCTTTATTATGTGGGTTTCTACTAAATTCTTCCTTCCTAAAATTATTTGTTATTATCATCTATTAAACTATTATACAAAACTCCGCGACCATTTACCACTATTTTAGACATATTATTAAATATGTAATTGCAGCCCACTTTTTTAACATAATATCAACATTTTAATCTTTACGTTTTGCTTTTGCTAACAATTATTGCTTTTTCAAGTAAATTTAATTATTTACATATAAAATTATTTGTGGTAATTTATTATTATATTCTTAAAAGTTTACACTTGTACAAAAAGGGGGAAATTTTTTTATGTCAAAATCAAAGATTTTAAGTCTTTTAACATCTATCGTAGTGACTTTTAGTACTTTAGCAAATTACTCCATTACAATCCACGCTGCTGCAAAAGATAATGCAGTCTCTATTACTAATCAAACTGGAACGGATGCTGCTATAGCTAACGATGAAAAATTAATAGAAATGCTTAAAAAGAATGGAACTATCCCACAAAATGCAACATCTGACGAAGCTTATAAAATTCTAAACACCTATCTTTCTAAAAATAAAACCAAGGATACTAACGACCCTACAAAATTAGATATTAAATCTGTTCAAGGACTAAAAAAATATAGTAAAGAAGCAATAAGCAAAGGGCTATTACAAAAGAAAAACAAAAAAAATAATCCTCAAACCACTTGGGATGGAAGTGTCACTAAAGACAAAACTCTTGTAATTTTAGTTGAATTTCCAGACTTATCTCATGATACTTTAACTCCTAAGGATACCGATATGTACTATAAGGACTATCCAACCTCGCATTATCAAGATATGATATTTGGACCTAATGGTTATACAGGTCCAAATGGTGAAAATTTTGTTTCTTTAAAACAATATTATAATAAACAATCAGGTGGAAGCTATGATATAAATGGAACTGTTGTAGGTTGGTATAAAGCTCAGCATCCTGCTGCTTACTATGGTGCAAATCAGGGAGGAGACAATAGTCCACGTGCACGTGATCTCGTAAAAGAAGCATTAACTGAAGCTGCTAAACATATAGATCTGAAACAATTTGATGTAAAAGATCCTTACGACCTAAATGGTGATGGTAATCTTAACGAACCTGATGGTATAATTGACCATCTAATGATTATTCATTCAGGAATGGGCGAAGAAGCAGGTGGTGGCTCAATAGGAACCGATGCCATATGGTCACATAGTTCAAAAGTTTATGATATGGAAAATGGTACTGCAAAACCTTGGAAAATACCTGGCACTGATATGTCAGCATATCCATATACTATTATGCCTGAAGACGGAGCTGCTGGAGTATTTTGCCATGAATTTGGACATGATTTAGGCCTTCCTGATGAATATGATACTCAATATTCTGGCAAAGGTGAGCCTGTAGGTTATTGGTCTATAATGTCTGATGGAAGCTGGTCTGGAACTATTCCAGGAACTGAACCTTCTGGCTTTAGTGCATATGATAAGGAATACTTTCAAAAAAGATATGGCGGTAACTGGTTCCATGGTAACACAATTGATTTATCTCAATTAGATAAAAAAGGTAAAAAGTACACTCTAGATGCTGCTAGTGAAAAATCCGTAAATAATGATTTTGTTAAAGTCACTCTTCCTAAAAAATCCACTACTATAACTAAACCTTCAAGTGGAAATTATCTTTATTTTAGTGGAAAAGGTGATAATTTAAGTAACTCTATGTTAACTACTATAGATTTAACAAATGCCACTTCTGCAGATTTTAACTTTAAAACTTGGTATAACATAGAACAAGATTGGGATTATGGTTCTGTTCAAGTACAGATAGCTGGTACTAATACATGGACAAGCATTCTAGGGAACATCACTACAACTACTAATCTAAATAATCAAAATCCTGGAAATGGAATCACCGGAAAATCTAATGGTTGGACTGATGCAAAATTTGACCTTAAAGATTATATTGGTAAAAAGATCACATTAAAATTAAATTACTGGACCGATGCTGGCGGAGACATGGATGGTCTTTATGTTGATGATTTAAGCCTTAATATAGACGGAAAACAAGCTTTTCTTGATGATGCTGAAGGCACTGCTAGCCATTTTATATTAAATGGTTTTACTAAGGATAGCGGTGTAAAGCTTACTGATCAATACTACTTAATGGAGCTTAGAAATCACTATGGAACAGATAGTGGACTTGGTCATATTAAACGTGGTGCAAGCATTATGTCTTATGACCCTGGCGTACTTGTATGGTATGTTGACAATCTTTACAGCGATAATTGGACTGGTATCCATCCTGGACATGGTTTCTTAAGTGTGGTTGACGCTGACCAACATTTATTAAGATGGAGTGATGGAAGCCTTGCTGAAAATAGATATGAAATGCACGATGCAGCTTTTACAACAAAAAAATCCGAAAAAATGTTCTTAGATTATACTAATTCTTCAACACCTAGAACTTTAACTGATGATGTAATTTCTAAACATCCTACCTTTGAGGATGATAGAACTTATATTACTGATGAGCTTCCAGACGTAGGTGTATTACTTCCTCATTTCGGTTTAAAAATGAATGTAATTGATCAAACAGATGACAGTAGTCATGCTAACATAGAACTTAAGCTAAAATAATTATATAAATATACTGCTCACTAATATAACTGTAGTGAGCAGCTTTTTCTATACTTCACTTATAAAATATCTACAATCTTCTAAAAAATGCTTAGCTGCAACAGAAAGATATCCACCTTTTTTCCATACAATTGCAGTTTTAGTTTTAAGTCTTGACTCCTTAATTTGAGCATACTTTAAATTTATGTTTGGAATAATACCAATCCAGTCTTTTGGTATTATAGCCACCCCCATACCTGTTTTAGCCCATAATAATATTGTTCTTGTGTCCTCTATTTTACCAAGCACTCTTGGTTGAAATCCTGACTGCTCACATGCCTCTATTATCATTTTTTCATACCTTCTATGTATTAATAAAGGTTTGTTTTGGAGCTCACTCATATCAATAAATTTGGGTTCATTATACCAAAATAGATTTTCACTAGCTGCTGCTATCATAGGTTCTTCTGGAAGAGATATTGACTCATACAATTCTGAGTTCAAAGGTGTTCTTATAATACCAATTTCTATTAGTCCATTATTTAATAACTCTAATATCTCATGTGTATCACATTCTCTAACATGAAAGTTTATATTTTTGTACTTTTTATGAAAGTTATAAATCCAATTTGGCAAAAGAATATCTCCTGCTGAAGATATAGCTCCTATAGACAATGTTCCTTGAAGTCCCTCATTAAAATCTCTTAACTCTTTAATTGTTCTTTCCTTAAGTTCTAACATCTGTTTTGCTCTATGTAAAAGCATTTCTCCTGCATTAGTTAATTTAATACTTCTAGTATTTCTCTTAACTAACGTAACAGATAATTCATCCTCAAGAAGTTTCAATTGATTACTCAAGTGTGGCTGAGCAATATGCAATTTCTCAGCAGCCCTTGTTATATTCCCCTCTTCAGCTATACCAATAAAATATTTAAGTTGTTTTATATCCATCCTAAATCCCCCATTACTTATACATAAAAATATATAAATACTATATTTTTTAGATATTTTTATTATATATCAGTTTTTGCTACAATAATATTTGAATTAGAGCTCTAATTAATTAAATTAATCGTTTTAGGGAGGACGTATGGAGATTTTTTTAGGATTTTTACTTTCATTCTTTTTATTAATATTAAGTGTAATAAAAAATATATTTATTGGTTATGCGTTGATTGGATGTTGGGTAATTTTCACGCTAATTGCAATAAAAAAAGGCTATAGAATAAAAGAAATAATAAAGATGTCTTACAATGGAGGAAGAGAGGCTTTTATAGTTATAAAAATTCTCCTTATAATTGGCGGCGTTATTGGAATATGGATGGCCTCAGGAACAATAGCTTCAATAGTATATTACTGCTTAAAATTCTTAAATCCATCATTATTTATTCTTTTCTCTTTTCTGATTTGCTGCTCAGTCTCATTTTTAATAGGTACTTCTCTAGGCAGTATAAGTGTAGTTGGAATACCATTAATGATAATAGCGCGAAGTGGACACGTGAATTTAAACATAGTAGCTGGAGCTATTATTGCTGGAGTTTATTTCGGAGATAGATGTTCTCCAATGTCTAGTAGTGCAGCACTTGTTGCTAATTTAACTAAAACAAACCTGTTTACTAATATGAAAAATATGATTTATTCTTCAATAATACCTTTTTCACTTTCTTTATTTTTTTATTACATTTTATCTATATATGAGCCACTTAAAAACATGAATAATAATTTATCCTACAAAATTTTAGGATCATTTGATGTGAATTTTATTATTTTATTTCCTGCTATAATTATATTGATACTCTCAATATTTAAAGTAAAAATTTATTTTTCTGCGCCTATCAGTATCCTTATAGCTTCTATAGTTGCCGTACACTTTCAACATTATAATATTAAAGATGTGCTTCAATTCATTATTTTAGGCTTTAATACAAATAATCATAGCTCACTACATGCTATATTAAAAGGTGGCGGTATTGTTTCAATGCTGAAACCAAGTTTAGTAATGTTTGTTTCCTGCTCTCTTTCTGGTATTTTTAAGGGAATAAATATATTTGATAGCTTCAAAAAAGCAATTATAAATAAAAGTCTAAATAAGCATAAGCTGTTTAGTGTAATTTCTATAGTTAGTATAATAACTGCAGCCTTTGGCTGTAATCAAACAATTAGTTCTGTTATGACTAATGAAATTATGAAAGATTGTTACAAAAACACTAGTAAATATAGATTTGCACTTGATCTCGAAAACTCTGGAATATTAATTGCAGCATTGATTCCATGGAATATTGCTGCACTTGTACCAACAACAACTTTAAATGTAAGCGCCATAAAATATATTCCTTTTGCCTTTTATTTATATATATTACCTATTATATATTTTATATATTTAAGATTTTCTAATAAATTTTTAAAAACAAATTTAAACCTGCAATAATATTTTAAAATTTATATTTAAAGAAAAATAGCTTAAGCACTTTTGCTTAAGCTATTTTTTAATTGTTATTTTTTTAAGCTAGCTCCATTAGTAGCTATAACTTCTTTATACCAGTAGAAACTCTTTTTCTTATATCTTTCTAAGCTTCCACTTCCATCATCATGTCTATCAACATATATAAAGCCATATCTCTTTTTAAGTTCAGCAGTAGACGCGCTTACTAAGTCTATACATCCCCAAGTAGTGTATCCCATAAGTTCAACACCATCTTGTATTGCCTCTCCTACCTGAACTAAATGATCATTTAAATAATTAATTCTATAATCATCATTTACAGTTTTATTACCATTTTCATCTATTATTAACGCATCTACAGCACCCAAACCATTTTCAACTATAAATAAAGGTTTTTGATATCTATCATATAATAGGTTTAATATGTATCTTAAACCCTCTGGATCTATTTGCCATCCCCATTCTGAAGCCTTTAAATATGGATTTGGTACTCCAGAAATAATATTTCCTGCACCTTCTTTATTCTTTTCTGGATCAGACGTAGCACAAGAACTCATGTAATAGCTAAAAGAAATAAAGTCTACTGTATTTTTCAATATTTCCTCATCGCCTGGTTCCATTTTTATTTTCACATTATTTTCTTTAAATAATCTATCCATATACTTTGGATATTTTCCTCTTGCATGAACATCTGCAAAGAAAAGATTTTCTCTATCTTGATTCATTGCTTTAAGCACATCGCTTGGTTTTGAGGTTAAAGGATAGTTTGGTACTCCAAGAATCATACATCCTATTTTAAATTCCGGATTTATTTCATGACCTATCTTAACTGCAAGAGCACTAGCAACTAACTCGTGATGCATAGCTTGATATAAATCTTGTTTGCTTAACTTTTCTTTTGGTGTCCATATACCAGCACTCATATAAGGAGCGTGAAGTGCTGAATTTATTTCATTAAAAGTAAGCCAATATTTCACTTTGCCTTTGTATCTAGTGAATATTGTTCTAACATAATTTTCAAAAAAACCTATTAATCTTCTATCAGTCCATCCATCATAATTTTTAGCAAGTGCAAGCGGTGTTTCATAATGTGAAATTGTAACTAAAGGTTCAATACCATATTTAGCTAGTTCATCAAACACGTTATCATAAAATTGTAAGCCTTTTTCATTAGGTTCTTTATCATCACCATTTGGAAATATTCTAGACCACGCAATAGAAAGTCTAAAAGTCTTAAAACCCATTTCTGCAAATAATTTTATATCTTCTTTATATCTATGATAAAAATCTATACCTACAAGCTTCATATTATCTGATGTTGGCTCATCAGTTATAGGTCCTCTTATACCTTTGGGCATTATATCTTGAATAGATAAGCCTTTACCATCCTCATTATATGCTCCTTCAAATTGGTTAGCAGCTGTAGCTCCTCCCCACAAAAATCCTTCTGGAAATTTAACTCCCATGATTACTCCTCCTCTTTTTCGCATAATTTTATTATATCTAAAATTTTACATAGTATCCTCTGAATCTATGAAATTTTAAATCACCTTAATCAATTCATCTTTCACTTTTACATCTCTATCTACTAATGATAACACTTCTACATTTGAATCTGCGTTAGTAACAATAACTGGTGTTATTACGTCATATCCTTCTTTTTTAATTGCATCTATATCAAATTCAACTAGTAAATCTCCTACTCTTATTTTGTTACCTTTTTTTACGTGAGCTGAGAAATACTTGCCTCCCAAATTTACTGTATCCAAGCCTACATGTATTAATATCTCCAGTCCATCCTCTGATGTAATACCTATAGCATGTTTTGTTTCAAATAAAGCGGATACTACTCCATTAACTGGTGCTACTACTTTACCAACACTTGGTATTATAGCTACACCTTTTCCCATTATTTCCTCGGAAAAGGTTACATCATCCACTTGTGATAAAGCTACTGCTTTTCCCTCTATTGGTGCTACCACTAAAGCTTCTTTATTTTTTTTATCTAATTTATTTTCTATTTCCTGTATTTCTTCTTTATCTTCTTCATTTACTGGATCATCAAAGCCAATTATCCAAGTTAACACAAACGCTAAAACCATAGCAATAACTCCTGTTATTATGGCATTAATAAAATTAGAACCACCCTTTGGATTAACAAATTGGACTATTGCTGCAATTGATGGTGTAGCATAAACATAAACCTTTAATGATACAATTCCTGCATAAATACCAGCTATACCGCTAGCTATCATGCTTGCTATTAACGGTTTCTTATATTTTAAAGTAACTCCGTACATCGCTGGTTCTGTTACACCTGCTAGAAGCGCTGAAAAACTTGATGCACTCGCTACCTGTTTTAAGTCTCTATTTTTAGATTTAAGTGCCACTGCTAAAGTTGAAGCTCCTTGAGCTAAATTAGAAGGAAGCATTGCAACTAAAACTAAAGTTTCATATCCTGGATTTTGTAGGCTTACTAATACTATAGGTATAAATGCCCAATGCATTCCTGTCATAACTATAAGCGGCATAAATGCAGCCATTAGTGGGAGAGCAATCCAGCCTGCTTTAGCTTGAATTGCATACATAATTCCTGCTAAACCTTTACCCAATAAGTATCCTATTGGTCCAACAGCCAATATAGCGATTGGCATAGCTATAAGTACTATTAACATTGGTTTTAAAAAGTTCTTTGTGACAGATGGTGTAATTTTATCCACGAAACTTTCTATGTACTTCATTATCCACGCCATAATAATAACTGGAATAACCGAATAGGAATACGTTGCTGCTGTAACTGGTATACCTAAGAAGGCTACATGAGAACTAGACAGCAATTTTGTAAAATCCGGATATACCATAACAGCTACTACTGCACCTAAAGTATATGGATTAACATTAAACTTCTTAGATGTTGAAATCACAAGTAACATTGGTAAAAAGTAAAAAGCAGCGTCCCCTAATGCATATAATATTTTATATGTTTGACTTTGCGTTGATAAAATTCCCATAGTAGTAAGAAGAACAATTAAAACTTTTACCATACCTGCACCCATAAGAGCTGGTAGTGTTGCTGACATACTTCCCGAGATAACATCTAGTATACTTGAAAATATGTTTTTCTTTTCTTTAGGTATTTCTTCTTTAGAATCTTCATCAAATTTACCTAGTTTTAATAATTCTTTATAGCATTTTGAAACATCATTTCCTATAATTACTTGATATTGACCGCCTTTTCTCATAACGCCCATAACACCTTTTATTTTCTTAACTTCATCATCACTTATGTTATTTTCATTTTTTAATACAAATCTAAGTCTTGTCATACAGTGAGTAACGCTTATAACGTTATCTTCACCGCCTATTTTTTCTAATATTTCTTTTGATACTATCGAATAATCCATAATGCTAATCCTCCATTTAAAATTAATTTTAATGAAGTAAAGCCCATAGACACTTTGCCTACAGTAACAACCTTGCATTTTTTATCCCTTTACAAAAAATACCTAAGGGTATGTAAAATGATCTTTACACCTCTTAGGTATAGCCTGCATTACCAGTAACAATCCAAATTTTTATTCAGTTTGTTTTGTAATTCTGTTTATATGTACCGCTAAATACATCATTTCTTCATTAGTAAGCTCTGTTTTGAACTCTTTTTTTATATATTTTTTAATTTTTTCTGCACACAAATATGCCTCACGACATCTCTCTCTCATAATTTCATAGAGTTTCTTATCCTCATCTTGAATTTCACTTCCATTAAATATCCTCTGAGCAAAAAACTTTAAATGAGTAATAAATCTCTCATAATGAAGCGAATACTCGTCCAATTCTAAGTTATAATGAAATTTAACTATATTTAAAATACGTTGAATCATTTTAGTTATATCCATAGTTTCACTTACATTATTAAAATTCAATTGAGCATTCACTATGTGTAGTGCAATACTTGCCGCTTCATCCTCTGGCAAATCAATTTTAAGCTTCTTCTTTATTATTTGAAGAGCCTCTTTTCCTATCAAGAATTCATGATTATAAAATCTTTTAATTTCCCACAATAAGGCATTTTTGTATTGAAAGCCTTTGTTTACTCTCTCTATGGCAAAATTTATATGATCAGTTAAAAGTATGTATATGTTGTCGTTAAGTTTTTTACCAAGTGAATACTTAGCATATGAAACTATTTCATTAGTTGTTTGTATAACTTCTAACGGAATATCTGATAGCAACGCTATTAGCTTATTAGAATAATTTTTATCTTCAAGAGCGTAAACCTTTTCTATTTTGTCCTTATTAATTTCATCCCCAATTCTTCTTTTGAAACCAAGTCCACATCCCATTACAAGAACTTCTTTGCCCGTATTATCAAAAGATTGGATCAAATTATTATTTATTATCTTTACTATCTTCATGAGTATTCCCCTTTTTAGCGAACATCACTAATATAAAAATTAAATAATATCTAAAAAATATTTATGAAATAAAAAAAGACCATACCATAAATAATATTCTTAAATATCATCTATAAATCGGTAAAGCCTGCATTACCAGTAACAACCCTTTTTTCTTATGATAATGTTATCATACAATTTTTAATATGTCAATTTATTATATTAATAAAAAAACTACAGACAAAGCTGTAGTTTTATATAATTATCCCCTTTATTAAAACCCACTATATACAATTATTTATTTTCATTAAAATGTAATACAATTTCATTATTTTCATAAGCAACCTTTACTGAATATCCACTCTTAAGTCCCGTTGTTACTACAGATGTAAACTTATCAGTATATCCATTACAAGTTATAATAGTTTGTTCTTTTACTGGTACATATCCTTTCGAAAAATTAAGTTTTAAAGTTCCGTTAAATACTGCTCTTCCTTTTACTTTAATCATATCATTTTTATCTTTAAGATTTGCCTCAAGTATACCTTTATCACCTTGGGTATATGAACCATTAATTGATAATTTGTCTACTTCCTTGGTAACTGTACCACCATTATTGACAACATCTCCATGACCAAAAGCCTTCTTTGAATCTGCTTCTAAATCTCCTCCATCAATTTCCGTTCCACCCTTGTACTTATTATTTCCTTCTAATTTTAGTTTTCCCGTTCCTAATTTAATAAGTTTACCATTACCTGAAATATCATTACGCCAACTGTCTTCAGCATTAAAGCCACCTTTAGAAGCCTCCATATTAACTGTAACATTATTTACCAAGGCTCCATATCCGTCTGCAGCCTCATAAAGATTTAAGCGTCCCCAACCCTCAGCATCATCTAGCACTGGATAACCAGATGGAAGCCCTGTTGTATAAAGTACCCATCTACGATCATCTGAACTTAAATAAGGAAAACGTGTTTCTAGTAAAACTTCTGCCCCTTTTGGAACCACCATAGGCTTATTTTTATCTCCAATGCGAGGGAATCCATAAGTTAATCTTTCAATATAGTTTTTCTTATTCTCAGAGTAATTACTAAACCTATCCTTTGAAACAGCATTTTCTTTAACTATAAGTTTAGTTTGTGCCTCATTATAAGCAGCATTCTTAACCACTTCATTATTTTTATTATTAAGGGAAGAGGCTGCAATAGCTGTTGCCATAACTCGTCCACCCATTACATCTAATGGAGAATGCATTCCAGCAATTATCCTATCATTTCCAAGCTCAGAAGCTCGTGTTAACATTTCTTGATAGCGTTCTGGTGCTGCATATGCTAATGCCAATGCTGATATAGTTGCAGCATTGGTATGCCCACTTGGAAACCCTCCATCAGAACTTGGGTTAGAACTTTTCTCTGGGACAAGCGTTGGCAATACTTTTACCTCTGAACTCCAGCGCCATGGGCGCGGATATTGATAATAATTTTTTGCAGGAGTAGTTGATGCTGCACTATTGCGCATAGTATTCACTAGCTTAACCATGTTCCCTAAATTAGAAGTTGTTTCCGCCCAATTTCCATTTTCATCACCATTATCCGTATATTGAACACTCACAGCATCTAAAGGAATATTATTAGGTATTGTAGTTGCAGCCTTTGCCTCTCTTATAAAAGCATCTGTATATTCTCCAAGTCCATCTATAACACTATAATTTTGATTTCTTCTATCATCAAGATATGCCTGATTATTTTCCGCATCAGTTCTATCTGAAGTTATTTTTATTACTTTTTCAATATTTAAATTTAAAATATCCGAATTTAACTTTGTGCCATTATCCCAAGAAGAACCTGGCTTCCAAAGCTTTAAATATCCAGAAAGTATACCTATGGCTGGATTTGTATTGGTATTCATATTATTAGTATTGTTATTTTGCCATGTGTCTACAAAATATCCGTATTCATTAGGATGGGGTGAAATTTCACTATTACTTAAACTGCTAGCGAAAATTACACTTGAAGAACCTTGAGATATTAAAATAGTAAGAGCTATTGACAAAAAAGTCTTCTTAAACTTCAAGTAAATCATTCCCTTCAAAGAAAGTTTAATTTATAACCTCTTGTTTTTTACATTATAACTTTAAATTGCTTCATTATTGTTATTCTATAGTTAAAGTCTTGTTAATTATAAAAGCCTTAAGATTCCAATAAAATCTCAAGGCTTATTATCATATGTTTTTAGATTGACTTACAAGTGTTTCTGATGATTTAGTTATTTCATCTATTGTTGCATTTATTTCCTCTGTAGCAGAAGCATGATTTTCAGCAACTACGTTTACTTCATTAATCTGATTTATAATTGACTGAATAGAATTTCGCATTTCAATAAGCATTTCAGAAACTTTTTTTGCGGATTCACTACTATTTTGAGATAATTTTCTCATCTCTTGTGCTACTACTGAAAATCCTTTTCCCGATTCACCTGCTCTTGCTGCTTCTATAGCTGCATTTAATGCTAAAAGATTAGATTGAGAAGCTATATTCTTAATACTTCCTATTGTAGAATCTGTTTCATTAATTTTATTATTTGTATCATTTGCCTCTGATAAAACGTCTTCAATTACACTAGAAAGCTTTTGAGATCCTTGCGTTATTTCATCAATAGCTCCACTAGTTTGGCTTAAAGAGGAAAATAAGTTTTCTGCAATGTTCTCAATTTGAAATTGCGTTTCTATACTTTTCCCTACACCAATAGCTCCAATTACTTTTCCACTTTCGTTTTTTACAGGATACGCAATAGCTTTAAATGCAACTCCATATGCTTCCTTCGGAACTACTGCAGAAATTACCCTTCCTTTTTCCATTGCGATAACCAATGGATTATCATTAGGAACTAAATCTCCAACATTGAAGTTTATAGGCACTTTTTCATTTTTATATACTTCGATGGCAATTTTATCTTTATTAACTATACATGTAGCTATCTCTTCTTGTATCAAATCATTTAATAATGGCAATACATATTTAAAGGCTTGAAGAATGTCTTTCTCCATAATTTACCTCCTGAATTTTATCTTTAGTTATACTATTATTAAGTATTATTACTTATCGAATGAATTAAAGAGTTACTTTATAATAATACGAATCTTCTATTTACACATAATAAAAAAACTAGTGCATCCGGAACACTAGTTTTTTTTATTATATATTAATTTGCTTGTTTTGCATTATATGCTAAAGCTAATCTATTTGTATTTTTAAGTATAACATTAAATCCAACAAAGAATCCTATTCCACATATTAAACTTCCAAATATCATCCACATAAGTACTGTTGTACCATTTTCAGCAAAAGTTAAATTGTAACGTGGCGCATTCTCTTGTAGTCTATTACCAACTCCATAGTACCAAAACCATGCATAAATTCCACATGTAACTATTGATAATAAAATAAATTGTATAAGTCCGGCAGTATTTCTTCCATCACCATCACATATTACATTAACATCTTGAGATACCTTATATATAGTGTAATAACTGTATATTCCACATGTTATAATTCCTAACAATGCATATTTCCATATCGATTTGTTTGTATCAAGCATTATAAATTTCCTCCATCTTTTGTAAATCAAATTAGTTTAAAAATTTTATAAATGAAACCATTTTTAATATTTATACTAATAACAGTACCATCCGGATTTAAAACTCTAAATATGTATACCGTTATAAATAAAACAACTGCAATACCTATTAAAATTTTATATATTTTATTAGGAATTTTCTCTTTAAACAAAAATATAAAAATGTAAATTGCAGGCACAAAAAATAAAGGGTGATAATAAAATGCACCTTTAATATCCAAATGTAGTAACCGAATCCAAGCTCTAGTCATACCGCATCCCGGACATGAAATACCTGTTAAAAATTTAATAGGACATCCTATTCCAACTAAACTAAAAAATGCGTATAATACAACCATAGCAAGTCCAAATTTAATATATTCAATAACTTTTATATTTTTCATATCGTAATACCCATCTAAAATATATTTATGTATTTTTTCCCCTTTAATTATATCATAGTTTTAATCATTTTACAATATTTTATGTTTTTCTTTAATATCGTCATGTTCTAAGTTTATTTTATAGGATGTTTTTAAATATAACAATAAAAATCCCGCAATAATTAACAGGTAATTACTGTCAGTTGCTATATTAGCTACTTAACAATATCATCCTTTTCAATATCTATTATTTCTGCATCTGTATTTCTCTCTATAAAATCTATAATACTTTCCATGGTAGAATCTACTTTACCTATATCACCACATACTGCTGAAATACCTATAATTATGCTTTGATGAATATCCCTATTATCTACTTCCGCTACGGATATATTGAATTTGTTTTTTAATTTTTGAACTATACTTCTAACTACCATTCTTTTTTCCTTAAGTGAATGGGACCAGGATGCCCTTAAAGTAACTCGCATAATTAAAATCCTCATTTAAATCTCCTTTAACATAATATTTTTGTTCACTAAATTAGTATTATATTTATATTATTTTCTATCCAGCAAAAATTAACTTTATTAATAAAAGCCGTGAATTTTATTAATAATCACGGCTTTTATTATTTTATTTCTTATTTTAATTACTAGTATTTGTACTTCCGCTTGTAGCTGGTGAGGTTGATGATGAGTTTGTACTACTTGTACCCGATTCATTTTTCGTATCTTTACTTGTATCTGATGAACCACTACTAGATGTATTACCAGTATTAGATGTATTATTTTCACTCTTTTGTGTATTTGAAGAACCATCACTAGAAGTTGTTCCACTCTTTTGATTATTCGTATCTGAATTTGTATTGGTATTAGTAGTTGTACTTGGTGTTGATGTACCAGTATCTGAATTCTTTGTTGTACCTGAACCAGAACTTGTATTTGTGTTACTTTTTTCAGGATTCGTATTTGTATTACTTTTTGTATTGCTTTTTTGTGTAGTTGAACCTGTGCTTGTATTACTTTTATCTGTTGTTTTTGCCTTATCTGTTGGAGTTTTGTTAACATTAGTTTGTGCACTATTATCTTTAACATTATCAGTCGGTGCTTTAAATGATAATTTCACCAATATCACAGCAAGAACCACAAAAACAATAACCGAACCCAATATAATTGTTCTTTTAGCTTTGCTAAGTCTACCACCACTACCATTACTACCTAGTTCTGCATCCTTAGGCGTTGTATTTAGTACATATTCCTTAATACCTTTAGGTATACTTAATAAATAAGCTAGTACACCATTTTTGCTTTCAGAATCTATTTCCTTAAAATTTTCAGGTGATCTAAGTGCAATAAGTGGTGCACTAGGATTTTCCACATATATCGTGACTGAAAATTTATCTCCTTTACTTATAAAAGGCATAGAAATATCTACATTATTTTCTTTAATAGTTGAATTAAATTTCAAACCATTAGTTATTCTGGCATCAGCAATCTTTAAACCACTTCGTTTACTCTGTATGTTTAGTGTCAAATCATGAACCGTTTTCTTTGACATGTTACTTACATTAACTTTGTATGCATATACTTTTTTCCCATTCATTTGAAGTGGCACACATTTTTCTTTCTTTAAAAGTATCCTCGGCGCTACATTTTTAACGTAATCTAACAATAAACCAGATATAATTGATATCATTATAGTAACAATTGCAGTTTTAATAACATTTATCATATTATTTTCGCTTCCTCACTTTTTTCTGATTTTACTTAATAAATTATAAGATAGATATATATTTGTGTCAAACTAAAAAATTATGAACAATTAAATACAATATTTGTAACAATTTACTTTACCCACCATAGTTTATCTTATATATCTTCGTAAAAATTAAAAATATACCTATACTCCTAATATATTTACTAATATTCTGCTTTAAACATGATATAATTATTTTATAATATATAATTATTTTGAAAAATTACGCAATACTTACAATGGTATTGTTATAGGAGGTGATTTTTTGAGAAAAATAAATGCTATTTTAATTTCAGCACTAATTTTTCTTCTAATAGTACACAGTGGTATAGCTGTATTAAGTATGCTAAAAATAATACATTGTAAAGGAATCATTTATACACTAGGTAGTATTGCGGCTCTACTTCTAATTTTCCACATAATAATAAGTCTAATACTTATGATTAATAATATGAGAAAAAAACCATCTATTAAGTTTTATTCAAATATAAATAAAGATACTGTTCTCCAAAACTTAACAGGAATATTGATTATTATATTAATTCCAGTGCATATATTTTTTAGTGAATTACAGCAGTTTTCTATTACACCACCATTAAATTTACTTACTGCTATTCACGGAACTATAGAAATTATATTCATAACATTAATATGTATACATTTATGCATTGGTATACCTAAATTACTTATTACATATGGTAATCTTGCTGACTTGAAGAGTTATAGCCTATGTAAAAAATTTGTTTCAATAATTTCAATAGTAATATGGCTAATTTTTATATTCGGAATAATTATGTACTTTTTTATTCCACTATTATAAAACTTGGAGGTAATTATGAATAAAATATTGGTTATCGGCTCTGGACTTGCGGGCTTATCAGCTGCTGTAAAAAGTGCAGAACTAGAGCAAGAGGTTATACTTGCAGCTCCCTCTCCATCTGAACGTTCACAATCTGTTATGGCCATGGGAGGAATAAATGCTGCTTTAAATACAAAAGGGCAAAATGATTCAATAGAAGAACATTATAAGGACACAATTGCTGGAGGAAATGGATTAAATGATCCTAGTGCAGTAAAAAAACTTACTCTTGATGCTCCAAAAATTTTAAAATGGCTTGATTCTCTTGGCACTAGCTTTACAAGAGATGAGAATGGCAGTATTGATTTAAGATATTTTGGTGGACAAAAAAAAATGAGGACTGCATATGCCGGTGCCCGTACTGGAAAACAATTAGTAACTGCTTTAGTAACAGAATGTAGAAAATACGAGGCACAAAATAAAATAACTAGGATGAATGGCTGGAGAATGCTTTCATTAATTTTAACTGAAGCAAAAGAATGTGCCGGTGCAATTCTTTTAAATGAAATTACAAATGAAATTAAAGCTATTAACTCAGATGTTGTTATTATGGCGACAGGTGGTCCTAATAAAGTATTTGGTAAGACAACTGGTTCTTGTCAGTGCGATGGTAGCGCTACTGGTTCAGCATTCCTTCAAGGAGTTGAATTAGGCAACCCTGAAATGGTTCAATATCATCCCACAACAATTAGCACACCTATAAAGAGAATGCTCATCACTGAAGCAGCAAGAGGACAGGGAGGTAGACTTTTTACTTTTAAAAATGGCAAACCCTGGTACTTTATGGAAGAATGGTATCCTGAAATGGGTGCATTAATGCCACGTGATGTTGTTTCAAGAAGTATTTATAAAGTATGTAACGAAATGAAACTTGGAATAAATAATAAAAATGAAGTTTATCTTGATATAACACATCTTCCTAAAGATTTAATACTCACAAAATTAGATGAAGTAGTTGATGTTTGCATGAAATATTTAGAGCTTAATCCAACAAAAAAACCTATACCAGTATATCCTGGTGTACACTACTTTATGGGTGGAATAAGGACAAATGCAAACCACAATACGAATATACCGCGCCTATTTGCAGCTGGTGAATGTTCTTGTCAATATCACGGTGCAAACAGATTAGGCGGAAACTCAACCTTAGGTGCTATTCACGGTGGCATAATATCTGCTATAGAAGCTTCAAAACTCAATAAAATCTCCACCTCTGAACAAAATACAGCATCAAAAAAATGTCTTTTAAGTGAACTTGAAATTTATTCAAAATGGAAAAATGAAAAATATAATGATAAATTATCTCTAAAAAAAATACAAAACTCAATTCAAGAAATAATGGTAAAGAGTATGGGAATATATCGCAAGAAAGAAGATTTAGAAAAAGCTGATACTGAACTCTTGAAGCTTTATAAAGAATCCTTATCTGTAGGAAAACAAGGCACTTACTATGAATGTAGGAGTATTCCAAATACCATATTAGTCGCGCGCGCTATGATTAAAGGTGCCTTATCACGAAAAGAAAGTAGAGGTGCACATCAAAGATTAGATTATACATCAAAAGATGATAAAAACTTCAAAAAAACCACCTGTGTCACCTACGAAAATAAAAATATAATGGTCAAGTTCAAAAACTTAATATAGTAGAAAGGAGTATTATATGAAAAGCTTAAAAATAATTATACTAAGGCAAAAAACAAAAGTTAGTGAACCATATCTCCAAAGTTTTTATTATCAAGGAAATCTACATATACCTGTAACAACTTTGTTAGAAAAATTAAATAGTAACGAGCCACTAATCGATGCTGAAGGAAATGAAGCTGACTATATACATTTTGAATGTAGTTGTGAACAAGGTTTATGCGGAAGCTGTTCTATGGTTATTAATGGAACTCCTTCTCTAGCCTGTCAAGTATTTTGTGATAACATTATTGATGAAAATAATACTATTAAAATAGAACCTTTAAGTAAATTCCCCGTTATTTGTGACTTAATAGTTGATAGGCAGGAAATGTTTAACACAATGAAAGAAATGGAGCTTTGGTTGACTTCTTTAGCTAAAGTTAACCCTGATAAAGTCCCCTTTCAGTATGATGTATCACAATGCCTAATGTGTGGATTATGTTTAGAAGCATGTCCGAATTATGCCAAAGGTGATTTTTTTGCAGGCGCACCTGCTGCTGTAGCTTCAATAAAAATGATTGAACAAGAGCAAGATCTTAATCACAAAACTTTCATAAAAAAAATCTATAAGAAAAAAGTTTTCAATGGTTGTTCTAAAGCTCTTGCTTGCCAGAACATTTGTCCCATGAAGATACCAACTCAAATTGCTATGTCTAAAATGAATAAATTATCTGTATGGAAAATGTGGCAATTATTTAGTAAAGACAAATAACAGAGGGCTATTCCTCTGCTATTTGTTATCTTCAGGAAATACAATACCACTTTTATTTCTAGCAATTGTTTGAACTTCACTAACTGTAAGACTATGCTCTAACATTTTGTAGCAACTTTTAAAATCATTATTTTTAACCATATCTACAAATTCAATAAATTCATTAACCATACGATGGTCATAATTATTTTCATTTATTAAAGACTCCGTTCCATCATTCATCATTAACTGAAAGCCCTCACAGACATTTGCTGGAGTATCTTGATATATGCATCCCTTGTCTCCTTGAATATTATTTGCAATAGGTGCCCTGCAGTCCTTAGCTCCAATACACACACACTTAAAAGTTTCATATTCTAATATCAATACTCCTGATGTATCTATTCCTTTTTCAATATTTGGGTAATATTCAACATTTTTAGGTTTTCCAAATAGTCCAACTACATAGTGAATGTTGTAAATATTCAAATCCATCAGTGCACCACCAGAAAATTTAGGATCGAAGGCTGGCAATACCTTACCTTCTTTAAAACCATTGTACCTACTAGAATATTGAGAATAATTGCATTGAACAATCTTTATATTCCCTAGTTTTTTAACAAGCTCTTTAATTTTTCTATAGTTTGGAAGATATTGATTAGTAATTGCCTCAAATATAAACAATTTTTTTTCTTTAGCTAAATTAGCCAATTCTACGGCTTCTTTATAATTTGTAGTAATAGGCTTTTCTATAATAATATTTTTATTTGCATAAAGTGCTTTCCTTGCAAATTCGAAGTGCAAATTATTAGGAAGCGCAATATATAGGGTATCCGCTTCACTACTTAATACCTCTTGATAATCGTAATAGATATTTTTTATTCCATATTCTCTTTTTAACTCCTCCATGTTTTCCCTATTGCTTTCTCTACCGAAAATAGAATCCAAATCTAAATCTTTTATATGTGATTTAATACTTAAAAAATCCTTTACAATCATTCCAGCACCTATTATAGCTAATTTCACTTTACATCACCTCTACTTATAACTTTTACTCCATCATAAGCTGCCAAAATCAACTTAGTAACCTCTGTTGTAAATATAGATGTTTCGATAACTCCTGTAATATTTTTCAAATCAAAATTTAACTTTTTAAAATCATCTATATTTTCAAATTTTACGTCTAACAATAGGTTTCCATCCTCAGTAATTAAATATCCATCCTTATTATTACTAGTTCTAACTGAAAATTCACCACCTAATTCACTTACACTCCTACATACATATTTCAGTGAATCTTTTACTATTTCCAATGCTACAGGGAATTTAAAGGTCAATTTCTTTTTTAATTTGCTTTTATCTATAAGAAGTATATATTCCTTAGCCATAGCACCAACTATTTTTTCTTTTGTAAAAACACCACCGGCACCTTTTGATGCATAAAAATCCTCATCTACTTCACAGCAGCCATCAAAAGCAACATCTACTTTATCTACTAAACATGCTTCAACCACTTCTATTCCATATTTAAAACAAAGCTTTCTTGTGTTATCAGATGGTGTTACCACTTTAATTTTTAAATTTTCCTTACTTATAAGTTCAATTAAACAAGCAATATTTCTTCCTGCCCCTAACCCAACTATAAAATTGTTTTTAATATATTCCACAGCCTTTTTAGCACATAACTTTCTTAAAATTTCTTCATCCACCGTCATTCCCTCACATTTTCTATTTTAAATCCTTTATCCCTGTTTCTAATATTTCCATCTGTAGTAATATCTCATCATCAGTTATAGTTTTATTTTTACCATTTATAATAGCTTCATATAAATCATCATATACTCTTCCGTAGTCACCATTTACAGACTTAACTTTTTCTTCATGCATATCTCCAGCATCATCTATATATGTGAGAACTCCATAATGCTCAAAGTTATCAACACCAAAGTCTTTATTATTGGGCATATAAAATAACTTTAAATGCTCTTCTTGCCTATCCTTTTTCTCTTTAATAAATGAACCCTTTTTACCATAAACAACAAAACTAGGTCTTTCTTTAATTCTAAAATAGCTTGATTTAACAGATATTTTTAATACTCCATAATATAAATCTAAATCAAAGTAATCATTCATTCTTCCAGTCCCTAAAAGCTGTCTTACATCATAATGTATATTATCTGGCTTTCCAAAATAACTAATAACCTGATCTAAAGTATGACACGCGTGACCATATAAATACGATGAATGTGGATTAAAATTATTAATAGACTCTGGAACTTCTGGTCTGTAATAATCAAAATGCATTTCTATTTCTAATAATTCTCCTAATTTTCCAGACTCAATAACCTTTTGAACCGTTAAAAAATCACTATCAAAACGTCTATTTTGATAAGGCTGTACAATCAAGCCTTTTTCCTTTGCTAATTTAAATACTTCTTTTGCCTGACTTAAATTTTCCATAAAAGGTTTTTCTACTAAACAATGTTTGCCATGTTCTAATACTTTTTTTGCATACTCATAATGACTGTTATGCAGCGTGCATACAACTATTAATTGTATTTCATCATCGTTTAGTAATTCATCTATATTTGATGTATACTTTACACCTTCTATTCTCTTCCATTTTTCATGGTCTGGATTTCTCTGATAAATAGTTTTAACCTTAATATTATTTCTTTGAAGCACAAATGGTAGATGATATCTATTAGTACTCTTTCCATTTCCTATATAACCAATTGTAAGCATAATTCTCCTCCATATTTAAATTATTTATTATTTCTTATTCTATCTATAATTTCCATTATATCTATGGAATCCTTAAAGCTCATAATTTCGCTTTGAAGCTTTCCTTCTTCTATACACTTTACTACCTCTTTAATCTGATATTCAAATCCATTTATTTCAAATGGCAGTTCTAATTTTTCTTCTTTTCCATCAATACAAATATAAGCTTCAGTTGCATTTGAAAATCTAACTACACGAATTCTACCCTTTGTTCCAATAATGTCAGCTTCACGAGTAGTATCAAGGTTTATAGCTGCATAAAGTTGTGCTTGTATTCCATTTTTATATCCTAAATTTATTGAAACACATTCATCTACTCCTGTTTTTCCTATATAAAAGTTACTTTTAATACTTTCAGGATAATTACCCAAAATAAATGCACTATAGGATACTGTATAAATCCCTACATCAAGGAGTGCACCTCCACCTAAGTCCTTATCAAACAATCTACTTTCTCTGTCAAAAGGAGCCGTAAATCCGAAGTCTGCTTTAAGTAAACGTACTTCTCCTATTCTACCTTCTGAAATAATTTCTTTAACTTTTTTATTAATTGGTAAAAATCTAGTTTTCATAGCCTCCATAAAAAACACTTTTTCTTCTTTAGCCACATCTATTATTTCACTAATTTCATTTTTATTTATGGTAACAGGTTTTTCACACAATACTGCTTTACCACTTCTAAGACATAATATAGATACCTTTTTATGTAATGTATTTGGTAGAGCAATATATACTGCATCAACTTTTTTATCTTCAATAAGCTTTTCATAGCTTTCATAACATTTTTCTGGTGGTACCCCATAGACTTTTCCAAATGCTTCAGATTTTTCTTTACTTCTTGCTGCAACCGCTTCAATTTCTACTGAATCCATAGCCCTAATTGTCTTTGCAAACTTGCCTGCAATATTTCCTAGTCCTATTATTCCCCACTTTATCTTTCCCATATTACCCCTCCTTGACTATATTATAATAACTTTACTTCTATAATCTCAAATCAAAATATTTCACCATAAAAAGTGAAAACAATTAATCCTATATTAAAAAGCTATAGAATTAATTGTTTATGTTCCTTAAAATATTCTGCTATAGTGTTTATATCATTATCATAGAATTCAGGATTTATTCTAATAAAGGGGATATCTGTTAAATCTGCTATAGTTGAAGTTGTAATTATAAGTTCCACATTTTTAAGTTTTTCTTTATCTTCATACATAAATTCTTGATAATCATAACATCTAGCTATGTTTATTTTTTCTCCAAAATTATTTTTAATTTTATACTTTATGAAATCCACTATACTTTCATCATAATCACATACTATTATTGTTTTTAAACTATGACTTTTAAATCCACACATAACTACTAACTGAATAGTTATATATGCTAGATCAATTGATTTCACCTCTAGATTAAATTTCCTTTTGATTATAGCTTTAATTTCAGCTGCCATTTTAAATTCTGCTTTATAATTTTTAGCTATATTTTTATCTATCTTATTTGATATACAATGCCTATATTTTAACCTGTTTATCATTGGAGCTATATATAATAGAAGCTTACACTTATTATCCTTGTTATTTCTTAAATCCATTCTAAATTTATCATATAAAACCTTTAAAAATTCATTTACTACATATATAGCTTCTTTGGTCTCTATATTTTTAATATCTGTTCCTGATATAAATTGCTTAGATTTAAAACAATTTTGCAAGTTAATCCATTCTGATTTAGATAGCTTATATCCAAATTTTTTCTCAATTTTATTTCTTATGCTAGCTATAACTCCAGTAAGCTCTCCCTCTATTTCCTTTAGCTCAACCCCCTGCTTTTGCCTATTAATTGCAACTAATAGCTCGTAACAAAATAGCTGATAACTGTGACCTGATAAATAATATCCCCACTTTTTTGTCTCATAATTTACTATATGATAAAGCTTTCTCGACTCTTCAATTACATTCTTACCATCAAATATGTAACTCCAGTACTTTGAAACAGTACTTATTTTAATTCTTATAGCTAAAATCCAACTAATAATATTTCTTTTTTCTATTTCATTAGCTTTAAGTGTTATCTCACCATTTAAAGGATAACTTATTGATAACCTAAAATTTTCTTTCATCCATTTATTGATAGCTGTAATATCATTGTTTAAGGTAGCCTCAGATATATGAAGCCCTTCTAATAACTCTTCTTTTAAAATGTACTTTTTATCAATAAGATTGAACAATATATACACCTTACGTTCTATTGGATCACTAGGGTTTTCACGTATATACTCGTAATCTATTACCGACCTAATAACATTATTTTTCTTTAAAGTATCCTTATCCACCTTATTCAAAAAGTATCCTTTTTTTATACTAGACTCTACCTTGACATTATATTTTTCTAATAAATTATTAATGTTTTTAATATCACTTCTTATTGTCCTTACTGTTACATTACAAATTCTAGCTAATTCCCCTCCTACAATTCCTTCTTCAGCATTAAAAATTAAGTTCAAAATGTCCCTATGCCTTCGATTCAAATTTATACACCTACTTTACTCTAAATTTAAATCCTCATATAATATCCAAAAATTCTTCTTCATTCAAAAATTTTATACTCTGTCCCTTTTCTTTTAAAATTACAGCTTTTCTAAACTTATTACTCATTTCTTCTAATCTTAAACCCTTTATATTTTTCATATTAGAAACTAACATTGTAGTTTTTCTTGTAACTGAACTTCCTGTACTTCCACTGCATTTTCTAACTAATATCATAGCTTCATCTCTAGACATGGATTGTAATCTTCCAGTAAATACTACTACCTCTTTTTCTAATGCATTATATCTTAAATTTTCAAAAATGCTTTTTTTCTTATGAGAATATATTCTATTAGAGGTTTTCTTCACAATACCTTTTGTCTGTGATGGTGTGTATCCTTCTTTATCCACACTTCCAAGTGTTACTCCGACTAAACTAGCTAGTTTGTTTATATCATCACACTTTAACTCTTCTTCTATATTAATTAGTATATTGCTACAAGCAAGAGCATCATATAAAGCATCATGGTGCTTAAACTCATACCCTAGAAAATTATTTACTGTATTTAATTTTACATTTTCTATGCCTTTATAAAAGTTCTTAGCAAGTTTCATAGTACAAATGTAACTAAACTTAGGTAACTCTATATTATAAAGCTCAGCACTCCTTCTTAAAACTGATATATCAAATGCTGCATTGTGTGCTACTATTAAACTCTCATTAAAATAGTGCTTAATCTTATTCCACACCTCATCAAACTCTGGTTCATTTTCAACCATTGCAGGTCTTATTCCATGAATTCCAATATTAATGGGCATAAATCTCATTTCCTTAGGTCTTATCAAATAATGAATTTTTTCTACTACTTTATTATCCTTAACAACAACAATACCAATAGAACATGGACTATTTCTCTTTTCATTTGCAGTTTCAAAATCTATAGCTATAAAATTCATTTTATCCTCCATACATATAAATTTCATATGAAAATATAATAATATTTTACCATACAACTTATTTCAAGACTTTATCAATATTTTATTTATGATAAAATATCTTTAGAGTATTAAAATATTATCATCTTTCTTAACAATTATACATAATGTATTCATTCTACTAGGGGGAACCTAATGAAGAAAAAAATTATTATTGCCCTGATACTTTTCTTAACAATTATTTTAATCCCACTAACAAATTTAAAGAGGTCGGAGGAAAATCGAAATACTATGTCATATGGAGTTTTTACTGGTTTACCATCAAAGGATATAAATAAATTACTTTCTTATAAAGAAGTTGTAATTGATGCTTCCTTTTATAGTAAGTCACAAATTGATTTTTTACACAAACATGGAATAAAGGTTTATAGTTACTTAAATATTGGTTCACTTGAAACCTTTAGATCCTACTACAGCAATTTTAAGAACTTGACATTAGACAACTATGAACATTGGTCAGACGAAAAATGGTTAGACGTGAGTAATCCTCTCTGGATTGATTATGCAGTTAATACCTTAGGTAGTGAATTAAAACATAAAGATATTGACGGTTTCTTCTTAGATAACTTAGATGTATATTCAAAATACAGAAATGATAACACTTTTAATGGTTTAATATCCATAATAAAGGGATTAAACGCTAAATATAGTCTCCCTGTTATAGCTAATGGTGGATTTGATTTCTTTAAAGCCGCCGAAAATAAAGGTATATCCATAAAAAGTCTAGTATGTGGTATTACTATGGAAAGTGTCTACACTTCAATCGACTTCAATAATAACAACAAATTCACTATTAATTCTATAAGTAACAGAGACGCTTATATTAACTATCTAAAATCCTTAAAAGCTAAAGGTATTGACATTTATATAATAGAATATTCTAAAGATAATTCTTTAAATAAAACTATTGAAAGCTACTACAGTAATTTAGGTTTTAAAGTATATATTTCAAGTAGTATCAATTTAAACTAATACTTTAATATAATTTATTAACTATTGCAGTAAAAATCCCTGTTTTCTCTTTATAGATTATAGGTTGAGAACAGAAGGTTATATAGTCTATATCATTTAAAAAACCATTCAAATTAATTAAGGCAACTATTAATGATATAAAAGCTGCTAAAAAATATCCTACTCCATAATAATTTTGACCTAACTTCAAACTTACTAAAGTAAAAATTGTATTTAAAATTAAAAATGTACTAGTAGATATAACTGCACCTTTTCTATTTTCAAAATATAAATCTATTAATATAACTGTAAACATGCTTATAGAGCAATATGCCCCTAGCGTTAAGATTTTAAATATATCTATTGAGATTTGTGATAATCCAATAAAAGGAAGTAAATAATGTCCTAATGCCAGAAAAACAATACTAAAAAAGAGCTGTATTTCCATTAGTCTAAATATTTCTTGATATAGTACTAAAATCATATCCTCTCTAGCATTTTTTATATCTTTTAAACTTCCTCCCAATATAATTTGTGAATAATATTCTTTATACTCTCCATAGAACGAAGTCTCAAGTGATATTGAGAATATTATAGAAGCAGGAAAGGTAGTAAGTAATGCATAAAAGGTGGGCACATCATATACAGTTGCAAAGGTATAAGTATGAAGTACTACTTCTTTTAAATCTCCGCCCCAAAAAATAAAATTATGGATATAAAGAGCTAAAGTATAAAAAACACATATTATAAATAATGAATAGTATCTATCGATATATTTTAAAAAATCAAAATATTCACCCTCATTGCTTTTAAAGAATATCCTTATATAAAACATTAACAAGGTTACTATTATAAATATTCCAATATCAAAAGAAAAAAGCGATATCTGTATAGGATTTATTTTACTTGCTTTCAAAATTACAGTTCCTATAATAGCAGCTGTTACAAGACCTATTAAAAAGCTTTTTACTATTTTTGTATAATCCTTAAGTGCACTTAAATACGAGGTTTCCAACCACATTATTACTAATTCTATAAAAAGAATATATGTAAAAAATTTAGTATAAGCATTAATAGGTGACCTTAAAAAAAATAGTGCACCTATAATACCACTTATAAACACACAAATAGTTATAACGCCATATAACGAAGGCAGGATTTTACCATATTCCTTAGCAAAAAGTTTGTCTGATATATATCTTGTAACTATCATAGAAAATCCACTTGTTATGATTTGCGAAAATATAAAACAATATAAGGTAGAAGCTAAAAATAGTCGTCTATCAGCAAAAGAAACCTTTGACAAAAGCATAATGGTTTGAAAAAAGGCAATTGCTGCTATGCAAAGTACCTGTGGTCCAACTATTATTACAGATGAATACATTAAAGTTCTAAAATCAAGAAAAATACTTTTATGATTGTATAATTTTTTTAATTGAAATCCTATTCCAGCCATTATAATCTCCTTTCATAGCCTTTATATATAGCTTTATATTCATTTATAAACTTTTCACGTGTATATCTTTTAGAAATTCTCTTAAATCCATTTTCCCCCATTTTTAACCTTAATTCTTCATCTTTACACAACTTTATAAGCGCATTTCCCATTTTCATGTAATTCATAACAGGAACCACAATTCCAGCACTTCCAAAACCATCATCTGATCCATAAATGAGTTCACTGCAACTACCTACATTTGTTGTTACAAAAGGCTTTTTACATGCCATTCCTTCAAGTATTGCAAGTGGCTGACCCTCACTTATGCTGCTTAGAACCATTATATCCATTTTACCTATATAGTCCTTTACATTTACTCTTCCTGTAAAAAACACATTATCTAATTTTAATTCATGTGTAAGTTCTACACACTCTCTGTAGTAATCCTCGTCTTCATCTATAGGACCTATCAAATAGAAATTACAATTTTTTATTTCATAAGCTACAATTGCAAAACTTTCAATCATTGTTTTAATATCTTTTATCGGTACAACTCTTAAAACCGAACCTATATTTATAATATTTTTATCTTCCTTTTCAGTATCTACATCAGAAAAGTCTTCTACTGATATTCCATTCTCAACTATTCCAATCTTATTAGGATTACATCCAAGTTCAATTTCGATTTCTTTATTTTTATTAAACAAAGTTATAACCTTATCAGCCGAAATATAAGAACATCTTGAAAGCGTATAGAAAAACTCAATCCACATATCCTTTAAGTAGCTTTTTATCCACTTTGATTTTATTATTTCTTCTTCTCTTTCCCTCGTATATATTCCATGTTCAGTTATTATAAATGGTTTTTTATATAAAATGCTAGCTAAACTTCCTGCTGCTCCTGCATATCCTGTAGATACACTATGATACAAATCTGCTTTTGGCATCTCATTACTTATAATATAGAATAGAGGAAGCAGCATAGCACGAACTCCCCAAAAAAATTCATTGAAGGGTATGTCTGGATACTTCTCTTCATAAGCTGAAACTACTATATTAAAAAAGTTCTTACTCATAAAAAAATCAGTTGTTTTTTTTAATTTTTCACTTCTCAAAAAATCATATAAAAAATTAAACTCTACCTTTCCTCCAATAATAAGATTTCTTATGGATGCTTCTTCCCTTTCACTTATATCATAACTTTTTCTCAAGGATGATTTTTGTTTCAATATATAATCTAAAAATATTTCTTTTACCTCTACAACATTTTTAGGCAGCTCATATTTATACTTCCCTTTTAACTTTTCCTCTGCAACAATGCAGTATAATACAAATTGATGCTCTGGCATTTGTCTTATAAGCATATGAACCCAACTAGAGACTCCACCTGTAATATGAGGATAACTGCCTTCACAAATCAAACAAATCTTCATAAATAATCACCTACTTAAAATTAATAGAAAACTTATCTTTATTTGCAGTTACAAGATATGTTCCAGTATCTATTTTTTCAATTGCACAGTTATCATCAGTATAAATTTTCTTATTAGTTCTTAATATAAATTTATCTCCTTTTTGAAAATTTCTACAATACACATCTATAGCGTTTGATTTATATTTCATAAAAGGTTCTATTTTGGTATAACTTTTCAACAAATTAGCTCCTTCTGATGCTGTTACTGGAGATAACCATGTGAATTTTTTATACACATCTTTCATAAAATCACCGTATCCTTTAGAAAGTTCTTGCCAACCCTTACCTCCACTTCTTTTTATATCGAGGACATCATCTGGATGAATAAAATGTGAAAATACTCCTACAGAGGTTATACCATTATAAGCTGCCCAAATATTTTCTTCATTATCTTCATACCCTGATGTTAATCTAGGGAGCTCATAAATCCCATCTTTTATTTCAAATTCTTGAACATAACTATCCTTGTAATAATCATCATTATATACTGAAGAAATAATTTTAAGGTCTGGCATAGCTTTTAAAAGTGCCTTCCTTCCTAAAGGACTTAAAATATTTGATGGTGGTACATAAACTCTAAGCTTATATTTTTTTAATAATGAGCTAGAATACCTAATTGCCTCTTCAATTGATCTCTCCATATTCTTTTCATTTGCCCAAGAATTATATCCTAGGGGCTGCTTTATATAATTTTTAGGTGCCAAAGATTGATGATTATAACCATGTAAACCCAATTCACCATTATTTTTTAAAAGTTCTGTGGCATACAATAAAAAATCATTGCTATTGCTTGTTTTTGTTATAAATGGTGGAGTTGTTCTATTATTATAATCTTCAATTATTAATCCTGTATACTTCAAATTATAGAGTTTTGAAATCTTTAATACATCGGGCCACCAAACCTTACGATAAAAATCCGCTGTACTAATCCCATATTCCTTATACAAAGTACTATTAGTCCCACCAGGTATAGGTGCCGGAAAATCATCTATGTAAGTTAATTTTGCATCTATAACTGGATAAATATAATCTGGGATTAGCATTCCTATAGCACCTGCTATAATTCCTCTAGCATTCTTTTTAGCTAAAATAGTTCCATTATACATCATTATTTTTCCAGTTCCATAATTAGTCTGCCATAACATTGGAATTTTATTGTCCGAAACTAATAACATCTGTGACGTATCTTTTAGTTCCACTTTAAGTGATGAATCTGTCAATATTTTTTTACTAAAATTACTGCCCTTACCTTTTATCAAAACATTAGATGTAAGTTCAATTCCCTCAGCTGCTTCAATATCATATACATTTTTCACACCAATTTGACTTAATATACTAGGCAAAACATCACCAATTATAGGTCTTTCAGCAAATAGTACATAGCCACCATTTTTAGCATAATCCATTAATGATGATATTCCTTTAAAGCCGTCAATATTTTCAAAGGTCAAAACAACTCCCCTATAGGATGCATCAACATTTTGAATATCATTTCTTTCCTGTACTACAACCCTTTTTTTCATATATTTTAGAACTTCTTTGATATTTTGGGTTATATCACTACTGTTTTGTTCAGTTTTATCGAACAATATTAAAAACTTCTCTTGTTCAACATTAGCAGGTATTTTAGATGAACTATAAACGTTTTTATTCTTGATATTATTGTTATTTTCCAAAAAATTCATTACAAAATTAAGACGTACCACTTGAAAAAATACAGCTATGCCTAGTACTAAAGCAATTATGATTTTAATATTTCTTTTAACGTTCATTTTTCTCACCTGCTATCCAAAATCTCACCATATTCAAAGCCTCATTACTAAATCGTATATTTGAATTCATTAAATTATCTAGTGCCCTACTAAAACTTACCTGATCCCTAAGTATATAAAAAATTTTCATAAACATAATATATGGCTCTTCATCATCTTTATAATTCTCATAAAAAATTTTGCAATATCTTCTTGCTGAATTGAAATCCTCCAGTTTAATATCCAAATTTATTTTCTCTATAAAATATCTAGCTTCTACTTTGTACTTAGCTAACAATTCCTCAAGTTTATCTGAATATAGTTGTTCATATTTTTTTAATTGACGTCCTTCTAAAAATCCACTATCTATATACTGCTTAATAGTATTTAAATAAGATATAAGAACTTCTATATTCTCTTTATCTTTTTCATATTTTACAGTTTCTTTTTGAATATTTTCCATAAAATAACTTTTTAATTCTGTTATTGCACTTGCTGCATAATGTGAGACTTCAGTATCCTCGTTTTCTAATGCTTTTTCTAAAATATCAATATGCTTTAACGGATTGGATTTAACTATATTAATTATTAGTTCCCTTTTAACACTATTACTGTTTAAAATAAAAGCTTCACTTATTGGTACCAAATTTCTTTCTTTTTTTAAATTATTAATTTTTAAGTTTGCTGAAGATATGGTATTTTTTATATACTCCTCATAATCTGATAACACATTCTCATCTTTATATTTTCTTTTGTCTAAAATATATATAATTCCAAAATACGCAAAACCAAAAATAGGAATGAGCAAAACCATTACAATCTTATATATAACTTTTTCCAGAGAATTCTTATTTTTACGTAGGTATATATAGAATATTAGACAAATTAAAAGATGAACTATCAATAATTTATACATGTTAACTCAAATCCTCCATTACTTCAGCATTTAATCCACTGGCAGCAATTCTACCTAATACCTTCTGTGACTTAGACTTATCTGTATTTGATAATATTACATAAACACAATTATCCTCTCCTATTCCAACTGAATCATTATCCCTTATATTTACCGAAAGTTTATTAAAAATATCTTCATAAGAAAGATTATTTTTTCTTATCTTTAAAAGGGTGAAGTTTATGTCTGAAGTTTTTAAATCTCTATTTTTATCGGCCAATACTTTTTTAAATTCCTTACTAATTAAAATTTCTGTATTAGGTATATATTTATCTTTACTAGCTACTTCATCATACTTTAATGCCTTTCCTATAGCATTTGAAATTAAGTCTACTAAAACTTTAAATAAATTTTCATAATATAGATTTAATTTTTCAAACTTAACATCATATATGGAAATAACAGCCTTTACGTTGTCATTAATTATTACAGGCGCTGCCATCGTAGGCAATTTAGGTTTTAGATCCTTATTAACAAAAATCTTTTTACTATCTATAGCCTTTTTTATTTCCTGTGTTTCGTTTAAGCTAATAGAATAGGGTAACCTCAAATCTACATTGCTAGATTTAGCTTTTAATCTAAGATATTTACTATCCCTATTTAATATATATATTGATGATTTTGATGTATCTAAAAGCTTATCAATTATCTTAATAGCTCCAAAATATATATCATTTACCTCTAAACTATCCAATGTTTTTGTTGTATTATAAATATTTACAAAGCTATTCTCTGAACTTATAATTTGTTCTTGTAACTCTTCTTTTATATCTACTGTTTCATTGTAAATTAACTCTAAAAATTTATATTTTTCATTAAGCTTATCTATTTCTAGTTTATTCATATATAATTTTCTCTTATATACTTCTGAAACATATCCAGAAACCAATCCAATAATAATATAGCTTATTACCTGAGGTAAATTTAATGGATCATATAAAATTGTAACCGCACTATAACCTGAATTTATTAGCAGATAAAAGTAAAGTGCACAAGAAAAAATTATAGCTATTCCCGCTTGCCTCATTCCATACATAATTGCCATAACTATTATGTATATATAACAAAGCTGTGCAAAACTACTTGAATACGGATTACTTATCTTAAAAATATCTAACACTAATAAAGCAATTACTAACATAAAAATAATATTTTCAATATAAGGCAAAGCTTTAAAAAATAAATTTTTTTTATCATATTCTTCATTTTTAGTTGTGTAATTCACTGATTCATCAAAGCTGTAATTTTCTTTGTACCATTTATAAGTTTTTTGTATTCCCTCTTTGAAAGAATATTTTACATTAAATCCCAATTGTGTTTTTGCCTTTGAATTATTAAGTGAAGATTTTTCTACATCTCCAGAACGATTTGATTTATTATTTATCTTTTTTATAGGCTGAATTTCTTCTATAATATTAATCAATTCATTTATTGAATGTTCCGTATTAGTAGAAATATTAAAAACTCCTGTGTGTTCACTTTTTAATGCTCTATATATAGCATCAACTGCATCTTCAACATATATAAAATCCCTTGTCTGCGTACCATCACCGAATACATCTATTTCTTCATCCTTTAATGTTTTAGTTATAAAATTTGCAACTACACTACTCTCACCTTTTACATTCTGCCTTGGTCCAAATACATTTGAAAATCTCAAACATATTGTTTTTAATCCATATAAATCAAACCATTTTTGACAATAGTATTCACCCACATATTTATTTATTGCATAAACAGACAAAGGTTTTAATTCCTCATCCTCTGAGGTTGGAATTTTGTTACTATCTCCATAAACCGCTGCCGAAGACGCAAATATAAATCTTTTAACACCATATTTTCTTGAAAGTTCAAGTAAGTTAACAACTCCTGGAAAAGTCGATATTGCTTGATTAGAATCTTTCTTAGCAAATGAATTTATATCTATCTGTGATGATAAATCAATAACAGCCTCAAATTTATTTGATTTAAATATTTCCTCGCATCGCTTACTTTCAACAGATAAATCATAAAATTTGTGTGGAACCTTTACGTTTTCCATGCTTCCTGTTAAAAGGTTATCTATTATGTATATCTTATGACCTTCTTTATAGAGCCTATCAGCAACATAGGAACCTATAAATCCACAACCTCCTACTATTAGTATCCTCATAATTCCTCCTTAAATTTGAGCAAAGAGTATACTTCTAGTATGTTCATTTAAAGAAATTATATAATGCTTATATAGAATTTCTTTATTATTTGATTTATTATATGTAAAAAAACTCTATATTCGCCTATCATTAGGTGAATATAGAGCTTAACTGTATTGTTATGTATAGTCTAATTATAAAAATCAAATAATTATCCTATTCTATCTTCAAAGATTTTTTTTCTAATCTAATATATACCTCTCTGCGAATTAGTACATATGCTACCGAAAACAGAGGAATTGACATAATCATCCCTGCAACACCAAAAACCTTTCCTCCTAAGGTTATTGCAACTAATACTAGTATAGCTGGAAGTCCTACAGAGTTTCCTACAATTCTTGGATAGATTAAATTATCTTCTAATTGCTTAATTGCTATGAAAACAAATATGAAAATACCCGCTTTTATAGGACTAAACAGTAATAGCAGTAATACACTTAAAACAAAGCCAATAACTGAACCTATCATAGGTATAACCGAGAAAAAAGCTATTATTATACTAACTTCAATAGCATATGGTAATCTTAAAATAGTCATCACAATAAAAAATATTGCTCCCAATATTACAGACACGGTACATTGACCAGTTATAAAACTAGAAAAAGTACTACTAGTTAATTTCGTCATCTCTAATATTGAATCTACACTTTTCTTTTTCAAAAAAGCATATAATATCTTTTTTACTTGCAGCCCTAACTTTTCCTTTTGCGCAAGTACGTATATTGAGAATATAAATGCTAATATGAATTCTATAGTTGTACTAGCAAAGCTTGTTGCTGCTCCTAAGCTTGACATAAGAACTGAACTAGCTCCCCTTAGAACAATTACCTTTATTTTATTTAAAATACCATTCCAATCTATGTTCATGCTGTTTATTATACTCATAACATTCTTAGATAACCAGTTGTTTTCATTAATGAATTTTTGAAATGCAGTAGATGAATTGTCAAAAGCACTAGGTATTTTTTGTACCGTCTGAATGATATTCGGTATAATTATAGCTAATACAAGTGCAAATACACCTAATATCAAAATACATGAAACCAATATACTAATACTTATGTTATATTTTCTAATTATCTTTCCAATTCCCTTGGCCCTACACTTTAATAATAGTCTTGAAAAAAAGCTAACAGGTATATTAAGAATAAATGCAATACAGCCGCCTAATATGAATGGAAAAAACATGCTGTACACACTATTTATTATTCCTTTGAAATCACTTCCATAATTAAGCAGAAAATACATCAAAATTGCTATAAATATTAAAAGAGTAACTTTGCTTTTAATTTTTTCCTCTATTTTCACTATGGTATTCCGTCTCCTTTGAACTATTATTTTTTATCATACTAATAACTATATCATTATTTAAGTTCTAAACCAATAATAAAAAAATTAAACATATGTACTTGCAGAGCTTTCCATTGAACACTATACTATATTAAGTAATATATTCTCATGAATGTGGGGTTTGAATATGAATAAAAAAGAGATATTAGAATTAAAAAGACGTTTTAAAAAGGATGAGTGTACCTTTACCAGAATGTGCGGTTGTTACGTAGACGCTCAAAAAAATATTGTATTAAAACTTAAAGAAACTTTTCTAAATCTACAGGATGAAGAATTTTTCAAATACTTAGAAATAGCAAAAAAAACCTTATCAGGTACAGTAGGAAATAACCTTTTGGAGCTTGAATTTCCTCTTACAGAAGAAGCTGATAATAATAGACAGCTTTCTCTTTTAGGTCTTAAAAAAAGTGCATTAAAAGATGATGGACTACTTGATAGCTTTTATAACTTAATTATAGATAGCTATGATTATGCTGGTAATTTTTTAATACTTATTTTTCATGATGCTTATAATGTTATGACAAAAACTACAGATAATGCAAAATTAGATGAGTCTGAAGAAATATACGAATATATATTATGTGCAGTATGTCCAGTATCTCTTTCAAAAGCAGCACTTGGATATCTTGAGGATGAAAATAGAATTGGAGCGCGAAATCGTGACTGGATTGTTGGACCTCCTGATGTTGGATTTGTATTTCCAGCCTTTACAGACAGAAGTAGTGATATACACTCTATTATGTACTACACTAAAAATGCCAAAGATACTCACCCTGAATTAATGGAGGGAGCTTTAGGCTGCTCTTCTAAACAAAGTGCTACTCAAGAGAAGGAAAAATTCAATACTATTATTCGTAAGGCTATTGGCAGCGATGATAAGAAATCAGAGCTTTTATTTATGGATATTCAAGAAACTCTCAGTAACGTCATAGATGATAATTCTACTATTAACGGTGATGATGCTGAACCTGTAATTTTAACTAAAGACAATATTCAAGATATTTTAGTTGAAAGCGGACTCTCTGAAGAGATTACTGAAAAAATACAGAAATCTTATGAAGAAGAATTTTCTGATACACCACCTGTAGTAGAAAATTTAATAGATAAAAAAGCACTAAAAGTAAACGAACAACGAAAAAAAGAAAGAAGACTTGAAGAAAAGGTTCAAATGTTAGAGGAAAGACTTGACCAAACAAATAAAGAGACAATAAAGGATTCAGAAGAGGCAGCTTTAGAAACTGATACTACTGCATCTTTAGGACAAGAAAATAATATTGAACTAGAAATTGAAACGCCTTCTGAAACTGATATTGATACTAACACTGATATCGATACTAAAGCTTCTTCAAATTATGATATAGTACTTCAAGTAAAACCTGAAAAAGTACCGGAAATAAAATCGCAAATCATTGACGGTAAAAAATGCATTGTTATACCAATAGAAGATAATGAACAAGCTAATGTTAATGGTGTAGATACTTCACTTTAATGATAAGAGCTCGTTTTTGTGGACGAGCTCTAGTTTTAATTACTCTTTTCTAAGAATGTCTACTGTATGCGCACTTGCTCCAAGTAGCTCCTGTCTTTCACAAGTTGATAAATGATACTTGATAAAAATCTTAAAGGTCTCTTCGTCCATGGCATTTAGAACAGGTCTCATATAGTCTGCTGGTCCATCTGCAGCGATTATTTTTATTCTTTTTAATTTCACTTCATCTTTTAGACTATTAATATCTTCAAGCCTTACATAATCATACAAATCCTTTGGTTCAGCTACAACATGAAAATCCTCATTAAGCTTTCCATCCTGTATACACTGACGAATATTGTTTTCTTTAAATCCATAAGTTATTATGCTATATTCATTCATACAATAAGCTACTAATATAACTCCATTTACTTTTGTTACTCTTTTCGCCTCTTCTAATGCCTTAACTTTATCCTCAAAAGTATATAAATGATACATTGGTCCAAACACTAAAGTCATATCGAAAGTATTATCTGAAAATCTTGATAAATCTAATGCTGTTCCTTGATAGGCTTTTACAGCACTCTTCTTAGATTTTAAAACTCCTAAATTATGCTTCACAAGTTCAACTGCTGTAACATCATAACCTTCGTTTGAAAGCTCTACAGAATATCTACCTGTCCCCGCACCTACATCTAAAATTTTTGCATCATTCTTATCCTTTAAATATTTATGTATATATTTCATTGAGGTAATGTATTCAACTTGTCCATGCCTTCTTGTTAATCTTTTATCTTCACAAAACTTATTGTAGTATTTTTCTAATTCCATTGACATACTTTTATCTTCTCCATCTATTAAAAAATTAGTTCAAATTTATAGTTTAATAATGTATATAAATAAAATTTGATTTCTGTTTTCATTTACTTATTAATTTTAATATTATTCAATTCATAAATCAATGAGAAAGACATAAACTATCTAAATACCAAACTTATTTACAATAAATATCATATATGATATACTGCATTTATATAAAAGCTGTGAAGAGAAGAGTAATTTTATCGATAGTTTTCAGAGAGTCTGCGTTGGTGTAAGCAGATAACTTCTTTAAAATGAAGCAAGTCTTGGAGCTACATATTGGATTGCTTTGCTTTTTAAGTATGATACTATGTCGTTTGTCTGCGTTATTAGACTTTTTAGAGTATTTAATGTACTTACTGAGGCTTTTATGGTGACGTAAAAGTGAATTAGGGTGGTACCGCGATTTTAATCGCCCCTTGGAATATTATTATTTCAAGGGGTGTTTTTATGATTTCGAAAAGATTAATGCCAGGAGAACGTCCTACCTTTCCAAAAAAAGCAGTAGTTACTGCTGGTATGCCTTATGGTAATAAAAATCTTCACTTTGGGCATGTTGGAGGTATGTTTGTTCACGCTGACGTTTATGCAAGATTTTTAAGAGATAGAATTGGAAAAGAAAACGTAATCTTCGTTTCTGGAACAGATTGTTACGGTTCGCCAATTTTAGAAAGCTACAAAAAACTTAAAGAAGAAGGTTTTCAAGGAACTATTGAAGATTATGTAACAAAAAATCACAATAGTCAGAAGGAAACTTTAGATAAATATGATATTAGTCCAAATCTTTTTGGAACTTCTGCTCTAGGAAGATGTGGAGAAATTCATCAAGAAGTCTCTACTGAAATTTTTGAAGAACTTTATAAAATGGGCTACATAAAAAAGATTTCTACTCCCCAATTTTATGACGAAGAATTTGGCGTTTTCTTAAACGGACGTCAGGTACTTGGAAAATGTCCAATTGCAGGTTGTACTTCAGAACATGCCTATGCAGATGAATGTTCACTAGGACACCAATATATGCCAAGCGACTTATTACATCCTGTCTCCGCATTATCAGGAAAAACTCCAGCCTTTAGAGATGTTACAAACTGGTATTTTGTTCTTGATGATTGCATAGATGAACTCGCCGAAAGAGTTAGTTATCTAAGAAAAAACAGTAATACTCGTAAATATCAACTGAATATAATTGATGAGTTCTTGAAAAAACCAATGCTTCATGTACCAAGAAAGTATTTTTCAGATTTAGCAGATTTAGAATCAAAATTGCCAAAGCACACAACAATAGATGATGAAAAGAAAAAATCTGTAACTTTTGAATTCGAATCACTTGAAGTAAGAGATGAAGCAAGAAAAGCCTTAGAAGGTTTAGGTATTTTTTATACTGCAGGTAAAACTTTAGTTCCATTTAGATTATCAGGTAATGTTGAATGGGGAGTAAAAGTTCCTGAAAAAGAAGATTTAAAGAATTTAACTTTTTGGGTATGGCCAGAATCCTTATGGGCTCCTATTTCATTTACTAAAGCATACTTAGAATCAATAGGTAAAGATAAAGATGCTTGGACTAAATGGTGGTGTGATGATGAAGCATTAGTTTATCAATTTATTGGAGAAGATAATATATATTTCTACTCAATTGCTGAAATGGGAATGTTTCAGGCTCTAGCCAAAGGTGATACAAAAATCAATTTACCTCATATAATACCAAATCGCCATATTTTATTTATGGATACAAAAGCTAGTAGCAGTTCTGCAATTAAGCCACCTATGGCAGATGAACTTCTTAACTACTATACTGCCGAACAACTAAGAATGCACTTTCTTGGTCTTGGTCTTTCTAACAAAAGTACAGGATTTAAACCACAAGTATTCATGAAAGAAGAAGATAGAGTTGGAGTTGACATGGTTCTTAAGGATGGTAATTTATTAACTAATGTATACAATAGATTAATACGTTCTTGTTTCTATTCTGCTCAAAGTTATTTTGATGGAAAACTTTTAGTAGGAACTGTAAGTGACCATATTAAGGATTTAATAGAGAAAAAAGTTCTTGAATACGAAAAGCATATGTATAATCATGACTTCCATAGAATTGCATATGTGATGGATGAATTAATAAGAGAAGTAAATAAATACTGGTCTAGCAAAAGCCGCAGCGCAAATGATAATGATGATGAAGCTTTGAAAAAACAAACTTTAGTAGATTGTTTTTATGCTTGTAAGGTAATAGCCATATTGCTTCATCCGATAGCTCCAAAAGGCTGTGAAATGTTCGCTGATTATTTAAATATTGGTGAAGAGCTTTGGAACTGGGATACTATATTTGATCCAATAGAAAACTACAATAATTTCAACTCCGATCATAAATTAAAGTTCTTAGAACCAAGAGTAGATTTTTTTGCAAAACATGAAAATCAATTTAATTAGTCTTTAATGATTTAATAAAATGTCAAGCTAAGTGTATTTTAGCTTGACATTTCTTTATGACAACTAAACTATTGTAAGTTTATTACCACGATATGCTATAATATTCTTATTAATGTATATAAGGAGGCTTTAAACATGAAAGTTAATGCAGCATTTATTTTTGTAGCACCAGAGGTTGATTATAAAAAACATAGAACCGCTATTGATACTCCTGTTGTTCATTTAAATGTAGTAGGAGTAAAGAATTATAGTGAAGCAGTTGAAGTAGCTAAAGAATTAGTAGCTGACGGCGTTAAGGCTATTGAACTTTGTGCAGGTTTTGGAAATGAAGGAATAGCACTTGTTTCTAAAGCAGTAAAGGGACAAGCTTCTGTTGGTGCAGTTAAATTTGATCATCATCCTGGGTTTGATTTTAAAAGTGGTGATGAATTATTTAATAACTAGAATTTTCTTTCTGCACATAATAGCGAATTTTTATTATGTGCAGAAAATTTTATTCTTTTATTTTTATAAATTCTTTAATAGCTTTATCAAAACTCAAATCTTCTAGGTTGTCTAACCAATCATTTAAAATAACCATATACTTTCCTACACTATCTTTACTTTTTAAATAATTATATATTATATGAATCTCATCTATGTCATTCTTATCAATATTGATAATTTGTTTTAAAGAATTATTAAAATACTTTTTAATCTTTAATTTTACTTCATAAACATTCAGCTTACTAATTTCATATTTCTCTGTAAATATAACTTTATTATATCTTATCAAAAATAATTTAATTTCTTTATCATTTAAAATTTCTATAAAAGCAATATTTATATTATTTTTTATAAAATTAATAATCTTTGTACCATCAATTAAATACTTTATTGCCTTTATATCATCTCTACACTTAACCGCTGCTTCAAAATCAAGATTTTCAGATGCCTTCTCCATTCTCTCTTCAATTTCTTTAAGTATAGTTAAATCTGTTCCATTAAGCATTTTTATAACTTTACTAATCACACCATCATAATATTCTTTAAAAGCCTCATTCTCACACATACCTATACACAAATTCATAGAATATTTAAGGCAACCAGAAATCTTTCTAGCAGCATTTGTACATAAAATTTTATTATGCTCTTTTATCCCTAAGATTGCTTTTTCTACAGTATTTTTGCTTGTATATGGTCCAAAATAAAGATTATTATCATCATTATTAGTTTCAATACACATATCAATACTTGGATATTTTTCATTCATTTTTATTCTTATATAGCAATAACCTTTTGGAGTTTTCATTTGCCTATTATATCTCGGTTTAATTTCTTTAATTAATCTGCATTCAAGAAGTAATGCTTCAAATTCTGTATCTGTTAGTATATACTCAAAATCCTTAAGATTTTTCAATAATTTTATAACCTTTGGAGAACGTGTCTTGGAATTCATAAAATATGATCCAACTCTACTTTTTAAATTCTTAGATTTTCCTACATAAATAGTTGTACCTAATGAATCTTTCATTATATACACTCCTGATGATAAAGGTAACTTTTTCACTTTTTCTCTTATATCCAAAGCTTTCCCTCCTAAGGACTATTAATTCTATAAAAGCACCATCATAAGCTAATACTCATGATGGTGCTTTTGAAATTTTTAATCTTCAAGTTCTCTTTCTTTCGGAATCTTTCCCTTATTTATACCAAAAGCAAAATAAGCTATGATAACTATAATGCAGAACACAGCACCGATAAGAAGTGGCATCTGTGTTGAAGAATTAAAGCACATACCCCCTAAAACTAAGCAAAGATATGCTACTACAATATAATTTGCATATGGAAAAAGCTTTGATTTAAATGGATGTGTTTTCATTTGCTCTGCATGTTCTTTTCTGAATTTTATTTGACTAATACATAATACAAACCATGGAGCCATTCCTGGAAGTACACTTGCACTATAAATATAAACAAACAGCTTTGAATTTGGGTATATATAATTTAAGACTACACCTATTAGTAAACAAACTAAAGTTGTCCTTATACCATTAGCTGGAACCCCTTCTTTATTTAATTTACCTAAGAATTTAGGTGCTTGACCATTTCTAGCCAATGTATACAGCATACGTCCACAGCTATAAATTCCACTATTACAACCAGACATAGCTGCTGTAAGAACTACAAAATTTATTATTCCTGCTGCTGCCGTAATTCCAATCTTGGCAAAAGTCAAAACAAAAGGACTGCCAAGTGAACTGATCTTATCCCATGGATAAATAGTCACAATTACGAATATAGCACCAACATAGAAAATGAGTATACGCCAAATTATATTTTTAGTTGCTTTTCTTAATGTATTTTTAGGATCCTCAGCTTCTCCTGCTGTGATTCCAATAAGCTCTACGCCTTGATATGATGCTGTTACCATACATAAAGCAAATAACCAGCCTTTTAAGCCACCAGCAAAAAATCCGCCATGGGCTGTAAGATTTTTAAGCCCTATAGGCACACCATGATTACCAACACCAAAGAAAATCAAAGAAACTCCAACTATAAGCATAACTACAATAGTAACTACCTTAATTAGTGAAAACCAAAATTCAAATTCACCATAAAACTTAACTGAAGCCATATTGGCTGCTGCTAAAATAGCTACACCAATTAGTGCTGGAATCCAAGCCGGCACAGACGGAAACCAAAACTTTACGTAGATTCCAATGGCTGTAATCTCAGACATACCAACTGCTATCCACATAAACCAATAGCACCATGCTGTAATATATCCTGCTAAGGGAGATATATACTTATTTGCATAATTTGCAAAGGAACCAGCTAAAGGTTCTACATAAAGCATTTCTCCCATAATTCTCATAATAATATACATAGCAATACCGGCTACGCCATAAGCTAGAAGTACTGATGGTCCTGCCCATTTAATAGTACTTGCTGATCCCATGAACAAGCCTACCCCAATTGTACCACCTAAAGCTATTAACTCAATATGACGAGCTTTTAGCCCTCGTGATAACTCTTTTTTTTCCACCTGAAATGTCCCCCTTCAGAAATGTCCATCTAAAAATGTTTTTTTTATGCAGACACTTGTTTGTTATTCTAATATTATATTATCACAATTTTTTGTTTTTTTCATTTTTTTCTACAAACTTTTCTGCATTTTTTTATATACACTTGAGTTAAATTTTATATTTTATATCAGCACAAATACACTTAAAATCTATACTTTATCCATTTTGTAGTGTTAATTATAAAACATTTTAATTTTATAATTAACTAATAAATTTAATTCAATTTTCTTATACTATATTTAAAAAATAAAGGGGGAAATACTAAATGAAAATTGTTATTGCTAGCGATCATGCTGGTTTTTCTTTAAAGGAAGAAGTAAAACAATTTCTCCAAAGTAAAAATCATGAAATTTTAGACCTTGGAACACACAATAGTGATGCCTGTGATTTATCTGATTATATTTATCCTGCGGCATTAGCTGTAGCTGAAGGAAAAGCAGAACGTGGAATTTTTATAGATGGTGTCGGTTATGGTAGTGCTTTAATTGCAAATAAAATATATGGAGTGTATGCAGCTGTTTGTCAAGATCCTTTTTGTGCTAAACTAGCTCGTTCACATTCTAACACCAACGTTCTTTGCATTGGTGCAAAAATAATAGGTTCTGCAATAGCACTTGAAACTATAGATAGCTGGATGAATACCGACTTTTTAAGTAATACACCAAAATACAAATTGCGTGTGGATAAGGTAACTAATATATCTGAAAAACATTTAAAAAAATTATCTGAAATTTAAATGTACAAAAGGCTGTAAATTAATTTAAAAATTTACAGCCTTTTAACTAATCCCATCTATCTAACTTATATACTACTGCTCCAGTACTGTTTGTAACACGAAATATAGCATCAAAGTTATTTCCATATTCTAATTTTATACCACAGGCTGAAGAATTATCATAATCCTCTATTAATGCACTTTTTGAATAAGCTTCAATTGTTGAACGTATTTCTCTTAATTCACTTTTAAGATTAGCTGGAAATATTGCATTTCCTGCATCCATATATTCAGTATCTTTAGCTCCTTCTAAAATAAAAAATACACTTTTACTTTGATTAGGATAATCGCCAAACCACATAGAAGGCTGCATACAAACTGTATTTACTGTGCAATAACCTAAAGAAAGATTCCATTTTTTATATTCTGATCCCCCTTGATAAACATACCATGAAAAAGGATTTCGTTTTTCTTCTCTATCCCACTGAAGAATAGGTGGTGCATCGCTATAAGAAGCTGTTAATATTGCTGAATAATTTCTTTTTTTATTTTCAACAAGATATTCAATTTTTTCTGCTAATGGAAGAACTGTTTCAGAAAATTTCCTAAATGTAATTGTAATTGGTAGCATTTCTATATTCTTCTCTTGGCTACTTTTAGTTTTTATATGTGCAAATACTCCACCTTTTTTAGCCTGTTCATTTTTAATCTTAGGTACCCAAACTTTTTCAAGTTCCTCTACTCTTGCAAATCTACGGACCAAAGATTTTTCAATTCCTAACTCTTTTACTATTTTTTCAGCTCTAGCTATATTTCCTTCTGTTGGTAACGCCTTAGGACGTTGATAGTTTAATGGGTCCATTTTTTGATTAAATCTATTTCTAATTGTCTCAAATGGCAGATTTAGAACAATGTCATCCAATAAAGTTCCAATCATAGAGCTTTTAATATGACAATATCCATTAGGAGCAGTAGCTACTGTCTTCCATAGAATATTATCACTGTTTTTATTATTAGCACATTTATTATGCACATCCATTAGCCATTCTGCAATTGATAAACACTTTTCAAATCCATAAAGTGATTCACTTTTTAAAAGCGTAACAGCTTGTTTTACAGTTTCAATTTTATACTCTTTTAAGCCTTCCTTTAGTATTCTAAAATCTTCTAATTTCTCTGCACTAACTTGCTTTGCACTAAATAACCTTTTATGATAAACCATTTTAGATGGTATATTTACAGATAAATGCTTCCATTTTCCTGTAGCGGGTTGTCCTAGAATTTCTATCTCTGATATAAAAACGCCTTCAACTTTTGAATTTAATACAATATTTTTCATAGCTTTAACTGATTCTTTTAAAAAATCCGGTGCAAAACTTTCATTCCAAATAGCAGATTTTATTTTTCCAGCGTCACAAATAGTCACTAAAGCTCCATATTTTTCAATAAAACTTTTGCACGTTTTACAATTATAATGCTGACGTGATTTTTCTGGTAAATTGCTTAAATACGCATCAAATAATCCTTCAGCATTAGTTACAAATAACTTCTTTTCTTCTTTAACGATAGACTCAAATTGTTTTTTAACAGCTTCTAAAAAATATTTATACTCATAACTGTTTTCCCTCATCATTAGTTTTTCGCACATTACTATCTCCCCAATCTAATTGCTAGCTTTAAAGTTATAAATAGGTTTTAAAATTTTATATACTTCTACTGAATCTTTAATATTTTCTATAATTTCTTCTATTGGTTTATATGCCATAGGTGCTTCATCCAATGTAGAATAATTAATCGATGTAGTATAAATTCCTTCCATTGATTTTTTAAATTCCTCTAAACTTAATTCTGCTTTTGCCCTATTTCTACTCATAAGTCTGCCAGCACCATGTGGCGCAGAGTAATTCCAATCAGCGTTACCTTTTCCAAAAGCTAATATACTTCCATCTCTCATATTTATAGGAATTAAAAGTTTTTCATCCTTATATGCTGAAATACTTCCTTTTCTTATTATGTTATCCTTGAAATTTATGTAATTATGCACTGTATTAAAATAACTAAAGTCTTTAAGACTTTTTCCCATTAACTTTTTTAATATTATATCTGCCATAGTTTCTCTATTTAATGCAGCGTATTCTTGACATATATTCATATCATTTAAATATTTTTCTCTATATTTTCCTGTCAAAAAACATAACTCTTTTGGGTATGATGGCTTCATATCATCATACTCTTTTTTTAGTTCTTTTAATTTAGCTTCTATAAGTTTTCTTTTCCCTTGTCTTTTGTATTCTTCTATAAGCTTATCTTTTTCCTTGAAATAATCTTCTTTACCAGAACATAAATCAATGGCAATATTTTGATATATCTCTGCAACTTGCTTACCTAAATTTCTACTTCCTGAATGAATTACAAGATATATATTATCTTCATCATCCTTATTAAGTTCAATAAAGTGATTTCCTCCGCCTAAAGTACCAATACTTTTTTCAATTCTTTTTGTATTCTTTAAATCCCTGTAACAGTATAATTCTTTAAGTTCATTAAACTTAACACTTCTCCCCTCATGTACTGACATTCCTGAAGGTACATATTTTCTAATAATCTCGTCTAGCTTTTCTAAATCTATATTAATTTTTCCAAGCTCAATTGTTGTCATTCCACAACCTATATCTACTCCTACTATGTTAGGAATAACCTTATCACCTAAATCAGCAGTAAAACCTATAACGCAGCCTTTACCTGCATGAGTATCTGGCATTATCACAATTTTACTATTCTTACAAAAGTCTTGATTACATAGTTCAACGATCTGTGCCACTACTTCTGGCTCTAATTTACTTGTATAAACTCTAGCTGTATTATATTTTCCTTTTACTTCTATCATCTTGTTATCATCCTTTCTACAAACATTAAATCCATTTATATCGAGAGCAACCCTTATTCTCCTTATTATTTCGTTTCTTATTTTTTCAGGTTCTAATACCTTAACATACGGTCCTAAAGCTAATATTTTTCTTATTATTTCTTCTTCCTCAAAAGTGTAATAAAAAAGTTTCAATTCATATTTATCTTTTGAAATGCACCTTGAATACCTCTCCAATTCTGAAAAGCTCATGAAACATCTTTCCATAGCAAATTTTTTATCAATAACTTCCATAATAATAGGTTCTTTAGAATATTTTTGAGATCGCAATTTCTTTAAAATATCTTCTCTTTTTATATTAGAATTGATATTTTCATATATTTTAATATCACTCATACTAAAAATATCAGACATTACAAATCTATTTTCATCTGTAGAATACATTGAAACTCTGAACCTTTCATCCCTAAGTGAATACTCTAGTCTTATAGGAAAAGCACTTTTATCAAAATATCCATTCCCATATTTATTCATGCCCCTGTACCTTACACTTTTTTCTTCTGAAATTGCCTTTAAAAGTTTCCTGAAATTTTCTTCAAATTCTTCAGTGCTTTTAACACTATATGCCTTAGATTGGTTAGTTATATGGACAATTTCATTTATTATAGGTGCATCAACATCACAAATAGCATTTTTAAGCTTTTCTATTGTAGAACTTCTTAAAATATTTTTTATATCTTTATGCTCTAGCATATTTTTAAGCCACGCCTTTTCTAAATTTGTAAATCTAACAGGTATAGCTTTATCTATTTTTATATTGGGATAATAAACACCGTTTTTTTCTTTAAGCAGATTAAAATTCTCACTATTAGAATATTTATTAAGGAGAAGCCCTTCAAAACTCTTTTGATCATTTCCTATAACTTTTTCTTCAAATTCTTCTTCATCAATTATTTTAATTATATCTTGTTTAAATATTCCTCTTTTACACTCATTAAGTACTTTAAATACAATATGCATGTATCTATTTTTTCTTTCATCAAAGAGCTCCATAACTATATAGCATCTCCTTCCAATCTTCTGTAAGCTTATTTATTATGTCTCTTCCTTTAATAACCTTAATGTATCCTAAATATCCTCTTATCCAAGGAACCATCTCAATACTGTCATTTACAATCATATCTAAATGATATATTCCCTCTTCTATTTTAGTAATTTTTCCATTAGGTACTTCACTTTTTATTTTTTCGATAATATATATCTCTCTAGTTTCATCAATTTTTATCTCTAATTTAATTTCTTCTTTAACTTTACCTCCACTCAAATTTACACTTGACCAACTATATTTAAATTGTTTATCATAAAGCTTTTTAAAATTATTATCTTTATAAACTTCTTTTGAAATTTTAATCTCTGCTATTCTATCAAGTCTTAAAGTAACACAACTATTATTGTCTGAAAATGCTACTAAATAGAACCTTCCACAGGATGAATCATATCGAATTTTATAAGGTTTTAATTGCTCTTTTGAAGTTTTATTAGTACCTTTACCACTCCTATATTCAAGCTTAATATATCTTTTTCTATGTATAGCTCTTAAAATTTTCCAAAGTATATCTTCTTCAATTACTGGATGAAAATATAAACCTTTATACTGAAAATAGTCTTTTTCCTTTACTTCTATTCCTCTTTCATACAAAGCGTAATCTTTTAAATTTTTCTCAAAATAATACCCAGCAGTTACAGGTAGTATAATATTTTTAAACAAAGCTACTGAATCAATTAAATTTTCTATTTCTTCTAAGCTAAGTTCTTTTAAAATATCATCTTCTATACTATAATTCTTCGTTCTTTTTATTGTGTCACACTTTACTATACCAAGCTTTTTTACCATTTCATTAAGCTTTCTTTCTACTGTTTTGCTACTTATATCATCATAAGATATAATACCTTCATTAATTAAACCATCTTCTATTTCTCTAAAAGAACATGGTTTATTTTTTGCATTCAAAAACATCAAAAGATTAAAATATAAAATCAAATCTGCCTTTGTAAAACTTTTTGTCATATATGTATTAACCAGAAAATTCTCCGTGTTTGTTATGGAATCATATGTTAAAGCTAATAGCTTATTTCTTCCGTCTCTATCTATTCTAATAAACTCAGATTCTATGTACTGTTGTATTCTTCTCATTTCATAGCTTATCTTTCTAGAACTCATATTTCTTTTTTCTTCAAGATCTTCTCTTGAAAAGCATCCATATAGAAAAACATCTCTTAGTATATCTCTAATTATATTGTAGTGCTTTATAAAATCGTTGAACATTGAATGCTCTCCTTTTCTGTTTTAGATTACATTAAGTATAACTTATGAAGAACATATTTCACAGACAAAAAGCTTGCAAGAATATTTAAAAGGCCGTAAATCCATTTAAGAACTAACGACCTTTTACTAAACTATATATTTTAAAACTTAAGCAAATTCCAATTTAACACACTAAAAACAAAGGCATATAGTACCAAAATCTTAAGTATTGCTATAAGGTTATAATAAATTTTACTTTTTTCTTTTATAATAACTATTAAAGACAATATACTATAAAACACAGTAAGAATAATTGAAATTATTAAAAATAATGATGCTGTTTTTATATACCAGGTTATACCATAATACATCTCATAGGATACTATCCAGTATAAAATTCCAAATAAAGACACTATATTTAATAAACCTATGAAAAATATTGTACGTTTAAGAACTTTTTTAATTATATTTTTTTCTTCTTTTCTTTTAAAAATACTAATAAACCCTTTTAATATTTCCATTACAAAAACTAATAATGAAACTATAAAAATAATTAAACTTAATGCATAGTTATCCTTAACTCCTACCTTTTCAAAGCTATCATAAGGCGTATTATTAAAGAAAACATATTTTATCTTTGCATTATTTTCTCTAAAAGCCACCAATTCATTATTATCAGCTCTTCTAAAAAGATTATTAGAAACCTTTATAAGCCTTGCTGTTTCCTTTTGTTTTAAATGACTTACACCATGATAAACTAAATTATTATCATCATATGTAATTTTCACATCCTCATTTTCATCAATCGCCCCTAAAAAACTGATAAACTTTAAAATATTACTTTTTGCATTATCATGGTAAGACCTATAAGTACCAACATACCTTAAAGCCTCTTTTGAACTTATAACTTTAGTAGACTCAACTTTTTTATTACTATTTTTATCAATATATTTATTAAAGAAACTATTTTCTATATTGTTTATAGCAGGTGCGGCTCCAGTTAGATTATTTGATACTATATAAATTCCAAGATTATCTTCAGTATCTAACAGCATATCATCAAAATATCCTATAGCCAGTGCTCCCTCATGTCCGATAAGTCTTTTGCCCTTAATATTTTTTTCAAAAAATCCATACCCAATTCCAGATAAATTTTTATCATTTGAAAAGTGATGCTGCTGCATTAATTTTATTGTCTTTTCATTTAAAATTTTATTATTTTTATAGGTTCCCTTCTGTAATTGTGCTATCATAAATTTCCCCATATCCTTTGGCGAAGCATTTATACCTCCAGCAGGATTATCATTATAATAATAGTAGTCCTCTTTAAATAATGAATTATAGTTTTTTGCCAAATTATTTATTGGTAAGCCCACAGTACTATTTTTCATATTTAAAACATCAAAAATATTTTTTTGTATATAATCTTCATATTTCATTCCAGATACGTTTTCTATAATTCTTCCCAATAAGTCTATACCAATATTACTATATAAACATACCTTACCTGGCTCATTTACAACTACTGGTGGATGCTCTTTTAGAAATTCCTCTAAAGACATTACCTCCTTTTTATTTCTTGCTGAATCATATGACATTGTAGCTTCATCGATTCCAGAAGTATGAGTAAGCAAATCTTCTATTATTACTTTTCTTTTGAAATCATTTTGAATCTTAATATCCTTTAAATACTTATTAGCATCGTCTTTTAAATCAATTTTTCCCTCTTCATAAAGCTGCATAATTGCTGTTTCAGTAAATAATTTTGATGTAGAACCTATTCTGTAGACACTAGTATTTGTATCTGCTTTAATTTTATTTTTAATATCCTGATATCCTAAACTATTTTCATAAACTACATTACCATCCTTAACAACCACAACACATAGACTTGGCAACTTATATTTATCAAAGTTTTTTTTAGTTACATCATCTAAAAATGGCTTAATATCCTTTGCCTTTGTATTATAAGAATTAAATAAATTTAAAAATGTAAAAATGCAAATTAAAAAAAATAAGAACTTACTAATAGTTTTCATATATTATTCCTCCCAAACTTAACTTTAAAATAAGCTTATAAGAAACAACTTACAAAACCTTAAATAAATTCTTACGAAAATCTTACAATTTTATATTTTCTTTAGGTAACAACACTTGAAACACCGTTTCATTATCATCACTAGCTACTTTCAGTTCTCCCCTATGAACCTCCACAATACTTTTGGCAATAGCAAGTCCCATACCTTTACCACCAGTATTTTTATTTCTAGATTTTTCACTCCTATAAAACCTTTCAAAAATATATGGCTGCTCTTCTATTGGTATCTTATTTCCATAATTTATTATCTTCACAGAGACTCTATCCTTTATTATGCCAATTTCAATACTAATTTTCTTACCTTCTTTACCATAAAAAATGTTATTATTAATAATATTTTCAAAGAGCCTTACTATTAAATTTATGTCTCCAACAATAAATGGCTTTTCATTTTGGCAGTTAATATTAAAGGTCATGTGAAACTTTTCAAGTGTTGGAATAAATCCAACCATTATCTGTTCAATTAAATCCTTTATACTTATAGCTTCTTTTTTTATATCAATACCTTTAAAATTTATACTTGTATATTCTAATAAATCCTCTACCAAATTCTTCAATTCATCACATTTTTTTAATACTACATTAATACAATTATTACATAAAGACTTGTGTTCACATTCTACTTTTTTAATTATCTCCATGTATCCTATAACGGAAGTTAATGGCGTTCTTAAATCATGAGAAATATTGCTTATCATATCATTTTTTAATTTTTCACTTTCGCGATCCTTTTTAATCAAATCTTCAAGCTTTTGTGACATAGTATTAATGTTTTTGGCTATTTGCCCAATTTCATCATCTGTATTTACCTTTATATTGATATTAAAATTACCCTTAGAAATTTCATTTATGTTTTTATTTATATCATTGATATTATAAATTGTTTTTCTTGTAAATATGTAAAAAAATACAGTGGTAATACAAATAAAAATTAAGAAAGCTATCATCAAAATACATGCATTTAAATTTAAATGTTTATTACACCAGTCACTCCAGTTAGCATATGTAACATCATACATTACTTTTAAAAATTGAAATAATAGAAAAGTGGTTAAAATAACTGATAATGTAATACTTCCTGCAAATGCTCTTAATAACTTAAATCTAATTCCTTTAGTTATACTAGTCTTCAATTTTGTAACCAACTCCCCAAACAGTTTTTATTATCTTAGGCTCTCTAGGGTTGTCCTCTATTTTTTCTCTAATCCTTGCAATATGAACCATAACCGTATTATTTCCCTGAAAATATTTTTCCTTCCACACTCTTTCAAAAATTTCTTCTAGTGGAAACACCCTATTGGGGTTTTCAGCCATAAGTAATACAATTTCATATTCCGTTTTTGTTAAATTAATTTCTTTTTCATATACTTTAACCTTTAAAGTTTCCTTATTAATTTCAAGACCACTTACTTTTATTAAAGAATCCAAAGAATTTTGCTTACAATTATCATTTAAATAAATATATCTTCGAAGCTGCGCTTTAATTCGTGCTATAAATTCCATGTTGCTAAAGGGCTTTACTATATAGTCGTCTGCACCGGTACTTAAAGCAACAACTTTATCTACTTCAGAAGCTTTAGCACTTAAAATTATAATTGGTATATTTTTAGTCATCCTTACTCTTCTACAGACCTCCATGCCGTCAAGCTCCGGCATCATTATATCTAAAACTATTAGATGAACCTCATTTTTTTCTACAAGCTGAAGTGCTTCTTTTCCATTATAAGCTTTTAATACACTGTATCCCTCGCTTTTTAAATTAAATTCCATAAAATCAATTATTTCTTTATCATCATCTACTATTAGAATTTTTTCACTACTCATTAACAAAATACCTCATTATAAATTATTCATTAAGCATCTATTATAGCATAATTTAATCTGTATATAATTGGAGTATCTTTGATTACCAATAAAAAAACTCACGAAAATCCAAAATCAGGTTTTCGTGAGTTTCAAAGTAGAGTTGAGATTATCCTTTAAAAACACAAACACATCTCAAGATATTGCATATTAATATCTTCATTAACTATACTTTAATTAACTAAAAATTATTTTAAACTCCAGTTTCTCTCCAAACACTTTCATATTTATATCCAGTAAGATTTTCAACAATTGCTCTTGTTTCTGGAGTTACATCTTGTTTTATCCCATTATTTTTTAGACGTTCTACTTCATCTACTAATATACCATGTGTTTTCTTGTTAAGTTTGAAAGTTATAGCACAAATTAAAGCTATACCAAGCAATGCTATACATCCAATGGTTAATAAACCTGCTATAGTTGATACTACTTGTGGTGATTGAGTTGCTTGTCCTTTTACAAATCCGCTTTCTTGTAATACAACACCTGTAACAAATGTAGCTAAAGCAACACTGCTCTTTCTAGTGAAGGTCATAACTGCTGCATAAAGACCTTCTCTTCTTTGCCTTGTAACCATTTCATCAACATCAGGGATGAATGGAAATACATTCCATGGAGTAAATTCTAATAAACTTCTTCCAACCTGATAAATGGTACCAATTACAAATAATAAAACAATGCTTGATCCTAATTTGCCTACATAAAGCCCATAAAATGCTAATATACATACAATCATTATTGAGTAAGACATCTTATACAAATTACTTGGTCCAACTTTAATCATTAAAAATCCACCTAAGATTGTTACAGGTATACCAATTATACTAAGTGAAAGTACATTAGCTGCAACAGTAGATGAAACACCCAAATTAAACACACAGAAATATACGAATACTGAATTAAATAAATCTTTAGCAGTAAATGAACATATATAAATTGCCAAATGCTTTCTAAAAGCTTTAATTTTTAAGGTAGATACATAATCTCCTGCTACTTTTATAATTCCTACTATTCGCTCACCTAGCCCCTTACTTTGAGAGCCTTTTAATAATTCTTCTTCCATTTCAGGTGTAATATCTCTTTCCCAAGTTACTCTATGTGATATTAATATACAAATTGCATATATAATAGCAAAAATTAATCCATTAATGAAGTATGCTTGTGCACTCTTTTCTCCAAAGAAAGCTATTAATCTTCCTGGAACAAAGGTAGCTAAAAATGTTCCTGTTGCTGATATAAACATTCTTGATGCTGATAACTTAGTTCTATTATTAAAATCTTTTGTCATTTCAGCAGGCAATGTTTCCCATGGAATCAATACCATTGCTGCAATTATTTCAAATAGTAAATAAGTAACTAAATAGAATATATAACTTCTTCCTGTTACCCATAATAACGCATAATCTGCCATTAAAGGTGCTCCAATTAATAAGAAGAAACGACGTCTTCCAAAAAATTTTCCAAGCTTAGTTTTATAAAAATTATCGGATATACTTCCTATAAATAAACTGGCAACTGCATCTACAACACGGGCAATAGCAATAATGGAGGCACCTTGAATTGGTGTTAATCCTGCAAATGTTGTATAGAAAAAGAGTAAAAAGGCTCCTATAATGGTGAAAGCACCACCACCCATTAAATCAACTAATCCATAACCAACGCCTCTGGCAATTGTAATCTTTCTATTCTTATTTGACATATATTTATCCTCACTTTCTCCTTTTAGAGATATACCATGCGAAACTTCAAAATTAATTTGTATCAAAACGCTATCTTCAAAGCATTATGATGCAAATTGATTTTGGTCGTTGAGCCGGTATATCCATAATCATGTCCATACTTATCTTTCATTAAATTGAAAATATGTTTTTGAATTTTCGTAACATATATCTTGAACAATCTTTAGATATTTATCCATATATATATCTTTACTAGTAATTAAATTGAAATTAATTCTTCTAAAATATTTGTGTCTTATATATGAACAGAACTACAAGTAAACCTTTACATTGAGATTAATAACTTCTTTAGCTTTATGTGATATTCTAATATAACTATAAACTCATCATTTTCTACATTTTATTTTAAAATCACATCTCTTATCGTAAATGCATCATCCATAGGTATTTATAATTTTAAAAATACAGCTAATTTACCTTCCTTAACTTAATCATGTTCCAAACCTCTCTTATTGTTTTAATACTCTAATGGAAGTTGTAAATTAGCATGTTTTGTGTTATAATTTGCTTCATGTTATTTTTCTTAAACATTTCTATCATTATTTGTTTATATTATTTGGCAGAGTAAATACATGAATAATGATAAAATGTTTATTTTTTATATATCTAATTATCCTAAATTATTTACCCTCTAAATACTTTTCTAAAGTTGACCTTACAGCACCTACTCCTGAAATCATTTCATTGAAATAACCAACGATTTTTTCTCCTAAACCTACATTATAAAGATTCACACCAAAAATTTCTTCATTTATTAGTATAGGTTTTAAATCATCTTCAACTAATTCTTTAGTACATAATTTTATATTACTTACATATTTCTTTAGTTCATCTAATAAAGGATCTGGACTTAACTCCATTGTATTACCATTATCATCTATTCCCATTAAATATCTACACCAACCTGCAAGAACAAGAGGAACATATTTAAGTTCTCTAGGATTCAAATCTTCTCTCTCACTGTAAGCTTTAATTGTTTCTCCAAATCTTATACCAACTTTTTGAGATGTATCTGAAGCAATTCTTTGAGGGGTATCAGGTATATATGGATTTGGAAGTCTAACTTCAACTACCTCTTTAATAAAATCTTCAGGATCTATTATTCCAGGATTTACAACAACAGGCATCCCTTCTTCGTATCCAATCTTTTCAACTAATTTCTTTAAGGCTGGATCTTTCATTTCGTCTGCGATTAAATTAAATCCAAGAAGACATCCAAATACTGCTAAAGAAGTATGTAATGGATTTAGACAAGTACAAACCTTCATTGTTTCAATTCTTTTTACAGTCTCTCTGCTTGTTAGAAATACACCTGCATCTTCTAGAGGCATACGACCATTGGGGAAGTTATCTTCTATTACGAGATATTGTGGTCCTTCTGCATTAACAAAAGGTGCTATATAAGTATTTTTATTAGTTGTTATAATCTTAGTACTGTCAAAGCCATCTTTTTCTAATGTATTCTTAACGCTTCGAGATGGTCTAGGTGTAATTTTATCTATCATACTCCAAGGGAATGATACCTTTTCATTATTATTGATATACTTAAGAAAATCTTCTTCTACAAGTCCATTTTCAATCCATTTCTTTATCATTGTTTCCATTGCATTATGAAGCTTCTCACCATTTTTTGAACAGTTATCCATACTTACAAAAGCTATTGGAAGTTGTCCGTTTTGATATCTTACATATGCTAAGGATGCAACTTTAGCAATAATACTTACAGGATGTTCTAGTCCATCTGTTATATCTTCTTCTAATAAGTTCTTCACACTATAACCTTTTTCTGTTATTGTAAAGCTTGCTATTTGCAAAGATGGATTTAAAAATATTTCTTTTAATCTATTCCAGTCTTTTTCTCTTGAGTAATCACCAGCCAAACTTTCCCCTATACTTCCTACTACTTTTTTTTCCAAGTTTCCATCTGGTTTCATAATTACTAACAAACTTAAATCATCACAAGGAGAATAAATTTTATCTATAATTTCATAATCATATCCTTCTACAGCAATAATGCCCGTCTCTGTTTCTCCATTATTTAGAAGTTCTTGTTCTAGCATTGCTATAAAACCTCTAAATATATTTCCTGCTCCAAAATGAACCCATGTAGGATTTTTCTTTGTTAACGCTAACATTTTATCATAATCAAATTTGGGAAGCTCTATTCCAGCCTCTTCCCAAAGTTCCCTCTTTTTAATAGATTCTTTGCTTAGTACCAATCTGGCATTATTCATCCTTATTTTCACCTCTTCAAAATTCTATTTATTTTTTTCTAATGAATCCCATATTCCCCATAAGTACATAATTCCAAGTGCTCTATCATAAAGTCCATAACCTGGTCTACATTTTTCATTCCATATATGTCTTCCATGATCTGGTCTTACATATCCAGTAAATCCAATTTCATGATAAGCTTTTACTATTTCACATATATCTAAGGAACCATCACAAGTTCTATGGGATGTTTCCATGAAATCACCATTCTCATAAATCTTTACATTTCTAATATGAGCAAAAGCAATTCTATTTCCAAATTCTCTTATCATAGCTGGTACATCATTATTAGGATTTGAACCTATAGCTCCGCTGCAAAGGGTTAAGCAGTTATAAGGGCTATCAACAAGCTTTAATAATCTTGCTAAATCATTTCTATCCTTAACAATTCTTGGTAGTCCAAAGATTGACCAAGGTGGGTCATCCGGGTGTACTGCCATCTTGATATCATTTATTTCTGCAATGGGTATAATTTGTTCTAAAAAATACTTTAAATTATTCCATAAATCCTCTTCTGTTACATCCTTATATGCCTCAAAAAGCTGTGATAAATTTTGAAGTCTTTCCGGCTCCCAGCCTGGCATCGTAAGCTTTGGATTTGATGCTATTTTATTAACTAATTCCATTGGATCTATATCTTTAATCTTTGCTTTTTCATAGAAAAGAGCTGTAGATCCGTCTGCTGCCTTCTTATATAAATCTGTTCTAAGCCAATCAAATACAGGCATAAAGTTATAGCAAATAACCTTTACTCCAACTTTAGCTAACTTCTCTATTGTTCTTTTATAATTTTCAATATATTTATCTCTAGTTGGTAATCCTAGCTTAATGTCTTCATGTACATTAACACTTTCAACAACATCTATGTTAAAGCCATGTTTATCAGCTATTTTTCTTACTTCTAAGATTTTTTCCATAGGCCATTCTTCACCTGCTGCCATATCATGAAGAGCCCAAACAATTCCTTCTACTCCAGGAATCTGCTTAATTTGTTCAAGTGTGACGGTATCATTTCCTTCTCCATACCATCTAAAAACCATTCTCATAGTTGTATTCCTCCTGTCTTTTTTGTGTATTCTCTTAACTTTAGTTTAGCTATATAATTTCAATAAGAACATAAAAGTTCTAATTTCATATTTTATATAAGCCTCACCTCCCTTAATTACTTACTAATTAAATAATCTATAGTTAATTTATTATTTAAAATAATTCGGATAGATTTTTTTCACTTCGTTTTTATCAAAAGTAACCATATTTAAATGTTCCTTCATAACTTCTTCTGCTTTCTCTGAATCTCCATTTTTTATAGCATTAAATATTTCTTCATGCTGCATGTAGATATTATCCCAGTTAGGGTTAACTTCTAATCTGAGCATACGGATTCTTTGAAACTCTAAACTACCATCATTTATGCTCTCCCATACTCTTTTTTTATTACTTCCTTCAAAAATTATCTTATGAAATTCTTCATCTGCTTCAAACAATTTTTTATTATCATGATTTTTAATATACATTTTTTGCAGTTTCAAATTCATTTCTAGTGATAATATTTTTTCTGGAAAGAATTCCTTGCATGCTTCCTTTACTACAGCTCTTTCTACATGCTCACGTAAAAATCTACCATCCTCAACAGCACACAAATCAATTAAAGAAACAACTGTACCTTTTTGAGGATAAATATTAACTAATCCTTCTTGTGCTAAACGAACAAGCGCTTCTCTTACAGGAGTTCTACTTACACTATATTTTTCTGAAAGTTCTTTCTCCGAAATGCTAGTTCCAGGTTCAAGGTATAAATTGATAATTTCTTCTCTAATCTTATAATATATAGTTTTACTTGTAGTATTTTTTCTTATATCCAATGTCATTATCTTATTCTTCTTCACCTTTCTATTTACCATACTTGTATGGTAGTTTGATTTATATTACATATATCTTACTATTCTTATAATATAAAGTAAATAATTAACAACTAAATTTTTTCAACATATATTAAAATAGAAACTACTACCATACTTGTATGGTAGTAGTTTCTATTTTATCACAACCGTTTACAATGTCAAGTATACATTTTATTCTTATCTTTATAAAATTCAATATACTCAGTTAAAATAGTGAATTCAATAAAATCTCTATTTTTGTTTTGAAGCAAAACATGTAACTCATATTTATCATTTACTTTATATATTTCATCATAAATTCACCATGAATTTTCTAGTGACCCATCCTGTTTTATTATATTATAATTTTTAAAAATGACTTTCTCTATATTCGTAAATTTACTATTATTATCAAAAAATAATACTAAAAATTTATCTCCTTCATTTGATTTTACAATCATGGAAATTAATATTTCCAACTATATTTTTATAATATATTTCATATTCTTTAATGGCTTTTATTACATTTTTTTATTTTGCTCACAAAATTGAGTTACAAAATCTATTACCCTACACAATGCCTTGGCTAATACAAAAACTCTAATATCTGGTATCTCATTTAATATGTTTTGAGGTAATGTCTTCTTAATATAGTCTTGCTTTAAAATATATTGATTATGAAATTTTTCTTTCTGAATCAAGCCATATATAATTGTTGAAAATATTCTTCCGAAAAATTTTCCGCTTGTTTTTCTTCTTCTAAATCTAAATGAAAACCTATCTTTTGACACAACTCATGCCGTGCTTTTGTAAAATATTTAATTGTTTGTATTGCTTCTCTCTAGTTCATACAAATATATCGTTAAACTTCACTTAAATTTTCCAAGTTTAATATAAAAATATAGTTTAATTATCAAACCAAAATAATATTCTTATTTTCCTATCCCTCTCAACTACTTCTATATATTCCTCTTCTCAACCCCAACCTTTTAACCTTTTATATATGACCAATCATCTTCCCAATACCAATAGTCACTATTAATCCACTTTTTTTATCATTTAATTTTAAAGTAAACTTCTGTATTTTTAAAAGATTCTATATGCTTAGTTAATTCTCTCCAATTTTATCAGTACAATACCCTTGTTATAAAATAAATCAGGGTCTTGAGGGTTGCACTGTATTACTTGATGAAAATAATCTAATGCTTCAATACATTTATGCCTGCTTTACATATTCAAATATTACACCTTTATTGCCTTTTTCGGACAGACTTTAAGACATTCAAGACATAGAATACATTCTGTTCCATTTCTACGTTTTCTTTTTGGATTAAGCATATCTACGTTCATAGGACAAGTCTTTATACACCTTTTACAATTTACACATTTATCCTTATCAACTTTAATTCTTGTTAGTGAAAAATAACTTGCAGGCTTAATTAAAACCGTAACAGGACAAATATACTTACAGAAAGCACGATTATCTTTTAAAATAATTGCAAGCACTATCCCAACGAAATAATATACTACATTCCCTACGATAAACATTAGATTCATTATTTTTCCTAAATTACTTACATGAAAAATAGACAATGCAGCTACTAAAAAAAATGAACCAATAAATACTATGTAACGGACAAACTGCAACTTTTCTATTCGTGGCTTTTGTGGTACTTTATAAGGTAATAAATCAAGTATCATAGTAGTCCAACAAGCATATCCACACCATCCTCGTCCAAAAATAAGTGGCCCTGCTATCTTAGCAACAAGATAATGAATATATGCTGCCTGAAATACACCCAAAAATAAATAATAAAAGAACCCCTCTATCTGCATATTTTCTCCAAGTATAATTCCTAAATATATAAGCATATATAATCCAACTCCTACTTGAACAAACAGCCTGGCATACCTATATTGTCTAGTTAGTAATAGCAATCCAATAAATACAACACTACCAATATAAATAAAGTTAAAAAGATAAAAAGTCTTACATGTTGTAATCCATAGTGTAATTGCAATCACAATAAAAACAATAAACAGAATTATTGGGAAAAAGTTTTTATGTTTCATTTTCTCTCATTTCCCTTCAAAATAACTTTACTTAATAGTATTTCCATAATGCCTAATTAATTCATATATGAGCAATTTAAATTGAAGAATAATACAGAACATTTCCAGAATATCTTTATATAAAAAAAGTACCAACCATTTCGATTGGTACTTCCATGAAATTTTTATTATTTCTACTTTATACTTAAAATATATTAAATTATACAAAACAATTTAATGTGGCTTCCAGATACTTTACAAGAATCATAGATAAACCTTACTTATCCAAAAATGCATATATTTTTTCTTTTAATTCCGTTGGTAAATTCAAAATCATACCTTTTTCTTGAGTTGTTATTGCATGAGACGTTTTCCCTATTGCCAACAACATATAATTTTGTTTTCTATATATTTCATACTCAAACATCAACTTCGCCATAGTAGGCTTATGCAACCTAGTGCATATTACAATTTCATCATCGAATAATGCTGATTGTTTATAAGTACACTCTGCCTTAATAACAGGAAAGTAGATTTTTTCTTCATTCAACTTTTTAAAGTCTACCCCTACCTGCCTCATTATCTCAAATCTTCCCATCTCAAACCAAGAAAAATAATTTGAATTGTGAACAACTCCCATGGGATCACACTCACTATAACGAACCCTAGTTTCCACTTTAACAACCTTCATATCACCACTCCCACTAGCTTCTGGAATTCAACATAATTGAGCTGATATTCAAAATCATCTTCACTCATACAGATAGCAAAATTAAAATTTTCCTCTATTTTGCTTTGCTTTATTACGTATTGAACTCCATTTAAGATAATTCCCTTAGAATTGTTTTCGTAGTTTGGAATCTTCTTAGCCCAACCAACACCTAGGCACTTTAAAAAGGCTTCTTTTTGATTCCAAATTAGATTTGAAGTGTTTTTTTTATCACCAGATTCCAATATCATTTTATATTCATTATCTGAAATAAACCTTCTCAATATATCAATAGGAAGGTTTTTTACTGCCTGAATATCCAATCCAATCTCTCTGTCCTCCGCTACAGCACATCCAACTATATTTAGACTATGTGAAATGCTTAATTCAAGAGGTATATTTTTAAAAAAGGATTTACCATATTCATTGTACTCCCTACAAATAATCTGATGTTTTTTAAGCAAATTTCTTTCTAAAAGAATATATCTAAGCAGAAGTTCTTCAGCGATAAGAATATTTTTCTTCATTTTATTCATACATGACTTGATACGGTCATCTCTTTCCGGTGGTATCAGCCCAGCAATTAAATCGCTAGAAATATCAGAACCTTCAATAATTTTTGTGTAATAAACTATTGCTTTCATATAATACACTCCATTTTTATCGTGAAAAATAACTTATATTTTTATTCTCCTTGTATTTCTCTAAAAACTCAATAATTCCGTCAGTTCCCCGCTCTCCCGGAGAAACCTTCAAATTATCAAGATATTCATTGATTTGGTTACCTACTTTTACAGCATTTTGTTTATAATTTGGATTATCAAGTACTTCTTTAACTGCATACATTATTTCATCAAAAGAACTATCTTTTTGTAATACCTTTCCACATCCTGCCCTAGCGAAGGTTTCAAGATTGTATTGTTGTTCACAAAATGAAGGAATTCCTATAAAAGGCAGCCCCTTCATTATAATTGAGTACAAAGTCCCTTGTCCTCCATGTGTAATGGCAACATCGGAAAGAGCTGCAACAACCGGAATAGGAAACATTTTTTCAATTATAACATTAGGAGGAACTTCTCCAAGCTCTTCTCTGGTTGCAAGGCTAGAGATTGCAATGAATATATCATACTTAGTCTGTTTGCATAACTTATTAACCATTTCTTTAAACAACACTGGATTACCTGATGAACCCATGCTGAAAAATATAGTTTTTTTGTCTCTCTTTTTATAATTCAAAACACTCTTAGGTATTTCATTTTTATAATCAAGTAGGAGTGGACCACAAAAACTATAATAAGGCATAATTTGTCCAAATTCAGGGAACAAAAAAGGGCAATCGGCCATTATATTATAATCTCCACGGAATATTTCCATATCATTCTTAAATGGCTTAATTCCAATATTCTTTGCATATTTACTCCAATTTTTAGACTTCAAGTTGGTATTAATTATCTTTTTACAGAAGAACTCATTTATCTGTTTCTCATTTAGAGATTTTAAAAGTTGAGATTGAATTTTACATCCATGAGGCATTGTAGCAAGTCTCTTTTCAAAATACATGTCAGAAAGTACTGCCGACAAAAGCCAAACAAATGGTATTTTCAATACTCTAGCTGTAAGGCTTATGGTTAAACGGTATCCGGTCAATATAATATCAGGATTCACCTTACTAACTATTACTTTTTCCTCTTCCACGAACCTAGATAAATCATCTACAGTAAAATAGTCAAATCCTTCCTCATCTATACTGTGCATAGTAACATACTTTTCAGGAGTAAACCATTCTTCATCATACGCAACATATACCCTTTTAATTGGATAATCTTCAAGCAGATAATCATATGTTCCTTTTCCCATAACAAATACTTCCCACTTCTTCTTACAGAACGCCTTTACAAAGCTTACCATTCTATGTGATTCAGCTAAATTAGCAAAATCCGGAGCGATTAATATTCTATTCATGTTATCCCTCTATTCCTTAACCTTAGAAACTACTAAAGTAACATAATTCCCTCCATATGAAAATGAACTTACAACTGCATTTTGAACGTTCCTTTTTTCTACCTTATCTGTTACATAGTGTAATTTATTACTATATGGGTTTTCAAGTCCACTGGTTGGAAATATCTCATCATTATTTAATGCATATATAGCTCCAAGAAGACCAAATCCACCGGTACATCCCATACTATGTCCAACAATTGATTGAACTGCACTAACTGAGGGATTAGCTCCAAAAACACTTTCAATTGCTTTTGTTTCAGCAGCATCAACATCAGGAAATCCACAAGCAGCACTAGCAACAAAATCCACATTGTCAGGCAAAATATCTGCACTTTCAAGAGCAAGTTCAAAGGAGTGAGCCCATTCAGTACCTTCCCTATTTACCTTGGTAGGCTCAGATGTATCTCCAGTATGTCCATATCCAAGTAATTCACAATATATATGTGCGCCTCTTGCTTTAGCTGATTCTAAAGTTTCCATTACAAAACCCGTTGCACCTTCTGAAAGTAGCATACCTTCCCCATCTTTATCAAGGGGTTTTATCTTATCTCTTGCAAGCAACCCGAGTTTGTCATGACCACCTAATATAACTTCTGGACATTCATCGGCACCAACTACAACCATTTGATCGGCATCTCCATTACATAAAAGCTCATATGCATAAGCCACTGATGATGAAGTAGATGCTCCACCATTGGCAATAGTCGAGGTTGCACCCTTTAGCATATAATTAATGCAAATATTTCCTGCTGCAGCATTTAAAACACTATTAGGAAATGTCTTTGGGTTTACCTTATCCATACCTTGAAGAATTATTGTGCGATTAATCTGCTCAATAGTTGATATAGGTCCTGATCCAGTTCCATACATTACACCGATACGTTCACAGTTAGCCCTTGTAGGTTTCAATTTTGCATCATCAATAGCCTGTTTTGCTACAGTAAGACTCATCAAGGTAACATAATCCATTCTTCTTACAGTTGAGGATTGCATATATTTTTTCCACTCTATACTCTTGCATTTCCCCATATATTTTGAAGTATACTCACTTGTATCAAAATCTTTTATAGGTTCAAGCATACACTTTCCTTCTTTAAGAACCTCACACAATTCACTATAATTAGTATTTGCGCATCCAATTGTGCCAATACCTGAAATAACAATTCTCTTTTTTACAGATGCTCTCGTACTTTCCTGTTTCTTATGGTTGTACTTAGTAAATAGTAAACTTGAATTATTACCGCCAAATGCAAAAGAATTTGATATTACTACATTACATTCCTTTTCCATTTTCTTATTTGCAACAAAATTCATTCCAAATTTATTTTCACTTTCATCATAATTTACAGTAGGAGGTAAAATATTATCACGTATAGAAAGAACAGAGGTAACTGCCTCAATAGCACCTGCTGCACCAAGACAATGTCCTGTGGCACCTTTAGTACTGCTTACCATTAAATCTTTGATATGGTCACCAAAAACTTTTTTTATTGCTTTTGTCTCTGCGTTATCATTTGCACCTGTTCCCGTGCCGTGTCCATTTATATAAGTTACTTCTTCATGAGAAATACCAGCTTTATCAATAGCATTTTTCATAGCCCTAGTTGCCCCATCACCTGCAATATCAGGTGCTGTCTGATGATATGCATCGGAAGTTATACCATATGATTTAAGCTCAGCAAGAACTATAGCACCTCTTCTTTTTGCAGAATCAGCATTCTCTAATATCAAAAATCCTGAGCCTTCTCCAAGCGTAATTCCATTACTTCTGCTGTATGGACTGCATGGTAAGTTGTCTAAGGCCTTAAGACTATTAAACCCTGCAAAAGAAAGCCTTGAAATAGGGTCAACTCCGCCTGCAACCATTATATCAGCCTTTCCACTTTTAATTAGATCAGCAGCATATCCAATTGCCGTTGCACTTGCTGAACATGCTGTTGAAATAGTATTCTTTGGTCCGCGAAGTGAATACATAGCACATATAATATCAGTAATATAATGAAGTGAATATTTTCTTAAGAGTGAGGCATCAGCTCTATCAAAACCTTCTTTAATCCATTGTTCATGAAAAATATCTCCACTTAAATGTCCTCCTAAAGAAGTACCTACAATACATCCAACTCTATAAGGATCAAATGCCTTTAAATCTAATTTTGACATTTGCACTGCTTCATTTACTGCATACATTGCAAACTTTCCGGCCATTTCAGTATTATCTAATAGCTTCTTGTCCAAAGTATCAAGAAAACTACTATCATCTACTTCCCCAGCATAGGTTGTAATTAACTTCTCTACATCTATCTTTGTACAGCGTTTTATTCCAGAAATACCATTACAAATATTTTCCCAGTATTCGTTAATTCCTATTCCTTCAGAACATAAAATTCCAACACCAGTTACAACTACTTTACTCATAACTACACCCTTTCTATAACACAATTATTGATGCTATTTTTTATTTCAATACCCTTTATACCAAGCACTTTAATATAAATCTTATACCATCTTTATAAGCCAGCTTTCTGGAATAATGTAAGGACTGGATAACGTATCTATTTGTGCAGTCTCACCTGATTTTCCCCTTACATCAAGTACAAGACCTACCGCTACAAACTTATTTTCTAATAAAACAAGACCGAGCTTTTTATTTAAACTGCAGCTTTCATAGGTGCAAATTATTTTGCCGATAACATCTTCATCGACATAAACTGAATCTCCTTTTTCAACTTTGGCGTCTAAACTTACTGAAAAACCAACTACACCTGATTTAGGACTCTCATCCATCATCTTCATAATTGCATCATGTCCGATATATTCTTCTTTTGTAAAATCTATAAGCCACTGTAGCCTTGTTTCGAATAAGTTACTACCTTCAACAATTTCAGTATTAATATCAGGCTGCCTTACTTCAAGCATACATGAACTAATAACACTCATTCCACATGGAATAATACCCTTATCAGTACCTAACTCCAAAATTTTATTCCAGAGGTTCTTTGATATTTCAGCAGGTGCAAAAAAGAAGTAGCCATATTCTCCTGTAAATCCGAATCTAGATAAAACAATTTTCTGATTTTCATATGTAACTTCTATTGCATTCATAAATGCAAAGGCAGAAATATCATAAGGTAAAAAACTTTGTGCTATTTGCCAAGACTTTGGTCCTTCAATGCTGATTGCTGAAATTTTACCTGTAAGCAATTCTACAGATACATCTCCAAATATATGTTTTGTGAACCAGCTATTTGTTTTCTCGATATGCTGTATATCTGTCAAAACATAATAATAAGTTTCTAGGTTAAAAACATGCACCAATGAAATTACGTTTGCATCTTCATCAAGTACTAAAGCTGTACGAGCTTTTTCAGGTGCAAGATATTCAAAATCTCTAGTTGTAAGTTTTTGAATAAATTCCTTTGCATCTTCACCACTAACTTTAAAAATACCAAAGTTTGAATAATCAACTAGTCCTATATTTTTTCTTATTGCCTCATATTCAGACTTGTAATCACTAAAAGCTTCTGCAACTTCATAGCCACAAACCTCCATAAGTTTAACATCTTGTCCATATACACTTTTTAAAATACTCTCTTTCATTTTGGTAACCCTCACACAGCATACTTCAATCACTGTGTATTCCTTTCTCCTTTATTTTTTATTACATTTTGAAATTATTAATTGAGCATTTTCTCCAAATGAAACTGCTTTTTCAAAGGTATCAAAATACCCAATTGCTGCTTTCATCTGTTTTTCACCATGATTTTCAAGTAAAATCTTTTGAGTAAGGCATATGTTTATTCCTTGCTTTAGTTGGTTCAAATAAATACTCTGCTCTTTAGGAACAAACGTTGCTATTACCGTAAAGCATTTTTTATCGATTTCTTCGATTATTATGTAACTGTGTCCAGTGCTAGTTAATACAGCATTTAACTTTTTGTATCCTTTAAGAACCTCTTCTCTGCCTGTATACTGTTTTACATAAAAATTATAGTTATCACTTATCATTGTCATTTTAGGGTAAATTGAAAAAACTCCGGTATAAATAATATTTTCTACTGAACTATTCATATATTGAACATTCATAAGTAAAATACTACTGTCTTCTATCATTAAATATGAAATAGCACTCTTGATTGTTTCATTAAGAAAAGAACCCTGCATTCCAAAACCACTATAGAATATGCCTTCACATTCAAATTCTTCCCTTTCATATCTCATACTCTCCAAACGACAAAGTGGCTTAAGCATCGAAGAAAGCTTATCTTTTTCATCTTTTATAATGTAGCTTGAAATACCACCATACCAGTTTGCTTCAGCTTCATATGCTATACACTTAGGGTATGATGATACAATTTTACTTTCACAATTATATTTTAAACCTGTTATTGTACCACCATACAAAGGAACAAAATCCAACTCAATGTTTGTATTATTCACCAAATACTTTTCATAAGCTTTTTCCTGCTTTAGAATCTCTCGAACTTTTCTTTGTCCAGTACCATAATCTATAACAGGAATATTAAATTCTTTTTTTCTTATCTTATCCTCATACACGATTAAAATGTTGAGTATTTGAAAATCAGATTTTCCTTCTAAAGCAAGAATCTGATTTACTTTAATCGGGCAGCCCTTTTTAAAGCTTTCAAAATTAGAATTTATTTCGAACATTTCTTTATTTTCACTGTCCTTAAGAAGCAACTTTATACTTGCATTTAAATCATGATTACTAAAAGTATTTAATTCTAAACTTACATGCATTTCACGTTTAGTAGAATTGGTAATATAAGCTTCTCCACTCTTTAAAAATACATACTCAACTACGTACTTATCTCGTAATTTAGCTTTAAAATCATTGGAATTTAATTTATATCTGTAGGTAGGGATTTTAAAGCTTTGCCTTGGAGATAGACACGGTACTTCAAACATTATGCTTGGCATAAACCTTTGTCCGAACCTAAGCTCTTGTGAAAAGTCCCATTCAAATTCTAACGTATCTTCACCATTAGAAAATGCAGTCCATCCTTCTCCCTTCTGACCTCTATCCACATCAAATTCTCTAATATTTCCAACAATCATATCCGAGATTCCAAGCGGAAACAAATTATAAATAAAATTTTCATGAAACACCCTTCCATTAGATGGAACATATATTTCTGCTTCATTCCATTCAAGCCAGGGTTGAATCTTCCCAATTCCACCTTTCCTTTTCTTAAAAGATGTATTTACAAAATCAGCTAATACTTCAATTTCATTTTCAGAAACATTTAGCCTTCGTGTAAATTTTAAACTTTCAATTTTTTCCTCAAGAACAATAGAATCATCTATTATTAAAAACTTTATATTTCTCTTCTTATCAATTTTTATACCACTTATATGTGGATATCCTAAAAGAGGCCAAAGCTCAGTCACGATAAGTTTGCCCTTTGATGTATAAACTTCAATTCTTCCATCAATTAAAGAAATAAAAAATTTTAAATTTTTACTGATTACAATAACTTTAGAACCAAGCTTTACTGCGGAGAACTCCTTTCTTCGCCAAACCTCAGATTTACCTATATCAAATCTTTTTCTTTTTTTGTCACTACTTCCTTTGAAATAGGCGACCTGTTTTTCAGAGTCATTGTGAATTACCTCTTTTAATAAGGTGTCCTCTAAATATAATTCATCCTTTTTTTGAAATATCCCAAACTTAGAATTCAATATTTTCACTAAGCTTTTGTCTTCTGAATTATTCATAATTAAATATTGAACTTTAATATTATTTGACTCCAATTCAGCGTCTTTAAGTTCTATCAAAGCCTGTTTCTTAACTTCAAAACCTACACCTAAACGAATATAATATGAATCCTTACCATTAAGAGTTAGTTTAATATTTGTATCAATAGAGAAAATGCCAATCTTTTTACACTTAATACTCTTAATGTATTTCTTTTCATTATTCTCACTAACAGTGGTTTTGACAAGATATATTGGCCGTTTGAATTTACTTATATTAGAAACAATTTGTATTTCAAATGGGCTCTGTGAATAGTTTTCAATTCTCCATGTAATTAAAGCCATATCATTTTTAAAATAGTCTTTTCCAGTATCAAGATCACATGAAATTTTAAAACCAAGACCTTCTAAACTACATACTTTTTTGGAAAGCACATCAACTACAATAGTAAATTGTTTTTTATCTATACTTATTTTATATGGAACAACCTCTCTACTTCCCTGCTTAATTTCTGATGTAACAGCCAAAGCTTGGTATTGTTCTTTTGTATGGATTAATGAAAACCCTAAATTATATACATCTACTGTTTTATCATCTTCTGTTTCACTTACGACTTTAAAACATTTCAATGCAGCAGGTAGATAGCTTATTAAATCAATGTAATAATCCATATCTGTTTTACAATCTTTAGTTAGTACATATCCAGTTTTTTTTGCCAAACGCAAAGAGAGTGAGTTGCTAGGAAAGATTTCTGTTCTGATACAGTTAAATCCTTTTTCGACAACCTTACGAATCATATATGCATACAATGACCTTATCAAGGTTCCACTACCTCTAAATTCAGGATGAATGAGTAAGGAACCTATGAATGCACTATCCTTCTCTGCAACTTTATATCCACTAACAGGAAAAGCCCCTAAAATTCCAACAATATGATCATCATAAAGTGCCACAACCATTATGTGGGTACCTCTTTCTTTATAACTTATATTTATATCGTTCTCGGAAATTTGATACCCATATTCTGCATGATAAAATGAACACTTGTTATATAGATTAGCGATTTCCTTGGCATCAGTGGGTATAAACTCCCTAATTGTTAATTTGACTTCCATAAGACTTCCCCCGAAATCTGGTACTGCTAAAGTCTGTGGAAAACTTTAAACAATAACCTATTAATTTTATTTAATCTATATATAATTTGTCACCCAAAGGGGTTTAGATATTTTATATTGGCAATACACACAGTATAAAACTAAAAGAATAAATTAAAGAAAAAATCCTGAATATTTATTATTTAATCTTTGATTTTCTTCTAACAACTAATATAAGAACGAAAAAAATCACTGTCACTGCAACCATATACAAGATACTTTCTGATATTGTTATATTGTGACCTTTTATTAAAAAATCCACTCCATACTGCGTTTTGTAGGAACTTATTACACTTGATGGCGCATTTTTAAAAACTTCACTTAGAGGTTTTGCCATAACTATTTTTTTAAGAACTAATCCAGCATGGCTTGGTGGAAAAAACATTATTATATATCGAACCGTAGATGGAAGTGATCCAATTGGAACATACACACCTGTTAAAAATCCTATAAGAGTACCAATTACTGTGCTTACAGCCGTAAAAGCACTCATAGTTCTAACTAAGCTTGCAATAAACATATTTATTACCGTTGCCATAATCACAGACAGAAAAACAACGGCTAACACTTTAACCATGGAACCAACATCCAATAAACTCCCATTATCAATATAGATAAATACCTCTGAGAAAATAGCTGCAAAAATAGTCATAATAAGACCAACAATAGCTGAGCTTAAAACATAACCTGCTACAATATGAACATTTTTTATTGGTGAAACCATGAAATCATTCGCATTTTCTTTTTCTTTATCGCCTACCATACTACCAAAAGCACCTAATGTACTTGTAAATGCCACTATAGAAACAAGACCTCCCATAATCCAGCTGTTAATTAAGAATTTAATTCCTTTGATATTTCCTACTGCTTGCTTAACGCTATCATATTGAAGATTGGATAAAAATATCAAATATAGCGAGATTAAAATTATTACCGATAGCAATGAGAAAAATACTGATGTTTTATCTCTGAAAAATAACTTCATGTTTCTTGAAAGCAGCTTACCTATTATTTTCACTTTATGAACCTCCCCCAATTTCCGTTTTGTTTCCGATAATATTTAAGAAAACATCGTCCATATTTCCCTTCTGAACTTCAAAGCTTTCGATATTTTCTTTATGGAGATTAAGAAGTTCTAGTGCTTTTAAAGTAGAAGTAACTTTTATAACAAAGGCTCCACCCTGTAGAAAATGAGTCAAATTTTGCATCTTAATGAATTCTAAAAGCTTCTCTTCAGACTTTGGAACAACTTTCATAACATCAAAAGCATACTTGTCTTTTAAATATTGTGGTGTCCCTTCTGCTACAATATTACCTTTATTTATAATAGTAATCCTATCTGCACAGGCAGCTTCCTCCATATAATGTGTAGTCAAAAATACTGTAACCTGACTATTTTTTTGAAGCTTATTTACTGTCTCCCACACAAAGACACGAGTCTGGGGATCAAGTCCTGTTGTAGGCTCATCCAAGAATAAAATTTTAGGAGTGTTTAACAATGCCCTTGCAATGTCCGCTTTACGCCTCTGTCCCCCTGAAAGTTGTCCATAGCGACGACTTAATAAATCATTTAAACCAATAACTTCACTAATTTCCTCAATTCTTTTATTTGCTTCTTTCCCTGTAAGACCGTAAAACGAAGCTCTAACTTTTAAATTTTCATTAATAGTTAAAAGAGGATCGAGCAAACTCTTTTGAAAAACAATGCCGATATCTTTTCTGATTTCTGAATCCTGCTTTCCCAGTTCATTTCCATTGATCTTAATATAACCTTTTGTATAACTTTTCAAGGTACATAAAATATCAATAGTTGTAGATTTGCCTGCACCGTTTGTTCCCAAAAAAGCAAATAATTCTCCCTTATTTACATGAAAACTGATTCCCTTTACTGCCGTCAAATCATTGTATTTTTTGACAAGGCCTTCAACTTCAATTATTTTATCCATAAATCCTCCTAACCTTGCTGAGAAACTGTTAATTTACCTTCAACCACTAACTCATTGTTTACAAACGCACTTACATTAACATTTGATAAATTTCCAAAAGAGTCTATCTTATGAGCAATCAAAACCAGTTGGTCACCCGGCACTACTATTTTTTTGAATTTTACATTCTTAATAGCCGCAATGTAACCCACCTTTTCAGCTATATTAGCCTCTTCTATACTCTTTAAATCCAACTTGTCGCCTAAGAACTCTGTGCAGTACACTACTGCAGTAAGCTGTGCTAAAGCTTCCACTATCAGTACTCCTGGCATAATGGACTTTGTAGGGAAATGACCCTGAAAGAACGGCTCATTCACAGTAACATTTTTTATACCTGTTGCACTTTTTCCAGGATCTAATTTTATTATTCTGTCTAAAAGAAGAAAAGGATATCTATGTGGCAATAATGCACGAATTTGATCAGAATTTAGTACTACCATAATATTAATCCTCCTCTTGTTTTTCTTCTATGTAATCTGCTATTTTATTAACTGAACTGAAAACTCCAATATTATCATCAGAAATAGATACATCAAACTCAGCATCTATTCCAACTACTAATTCTAATGCATCCACTGAATCGAGTTCTAGTCCTCTTCCGAAAAGAGGTTGGTCATCTGTAATAACAGTAGGCTCAATATCCAGCGCTAACTGGTCAACAATTACCTGCTTAATTTTTTCGCATAATTCTATACGTGTTTTAGCTTTTTCTTGAATTTGTTCTCTTTTCACAATACCAATCTCCTATTATTTATTATTTTTTTCTTATTTTATATAAACCCTAATACAGGGTTATCCATTAATCATTCCACCATCTACAGTCAATACTTTTCCGGTTATATAAGAAGAATTTGAAGATGCAAAAAATACTACTGTTTTTGCTACTTCTTCCGGAAGTCCTATTCTACCCATAGGTATATGAGGTATATATTTATTTATAATTTCCATACCAGTTGCTTTTGTCATATCAGTCATGATAAAGCCAGGCGCAACTGCATTTACTCGTATATTGTATTTTACAACTTCTTTAGAAAGGCTCTTTGTTAAAGAAATAATTGCTCCCTTAGATGCACAATAATTAACCTGACCTGCTTGTCCAACAATACCACTAGTTGAGGAGAGGTTTACAATTGCTCCCCCATTTCCAAACTTAATCATTGTTTTTACTGCTTGCCTACAGCAGTAAAAGCATCCATTTAGGTTAGTTTGAATAACATTTTCCCATTTTTCATTACTCATCATACCGATATATCCATCCTGAACAATTCCAGCATTATTAACGAGTATATCTAATCTTCCCATTTCTTTTGCAGCAGATTTAATAACTTTTGTTACTTCTTCCTCGTTAGCTACGTTGCACTTATACACAAGAGCTCTACGGTTCATTTTCATAATTTCTTCTGCTACTTTATTAGCTTCACTTTCCCTACCATTATATGTTAAAATTACGTCTGCTCCATTTTTTGCAAGTTCTAATGCAATGCTTTTTCCTATTCCTCTGGAAGCCCCTGTTACAAGAGCCACTTCATTATTTTCAAACAGCAAATTAATGCCTCCTTTCTTATCTTTTGAATTAATATGACTTTGAAAGTTTAATTAATTTAGCTAAATCCTGAGGTATATCAGCAGTATATACCTTTTTACCTTTTTGAATACTTCTAAACATACCTGTAAGAGTTTTACCAGGACCTACTTCTACAAGTTCTATATCTTCAATTTGTAAAATATTTTTCATAGACTCATACCATTTAACTGGAGTTACAATTTGCTTAATTATATCTTCCTTGATTTTTATCGAATTAGTTGTAATTTCAGCATCACAATTTAAAACTATAGGGCAGAGAGCTTCTTTAAACTCTACATTATTTACTATAGATTTGAATTCATCATATATTTCCCTCATTAATTCAGAATGAAATGCTTGGCTTACCCTTAAAGGCACAACTTTTATGGCACCTCTTTCGATAGCTTTCGCAGTAAGTTTTTCTATCGCTTTAATATCACCTGAAACAACCATTTGAATTTGAGTATTAAATAGAGATATTGCAGCATATCCACTATCTTTAACTTCTTCACATAACTCTTTAATTGTTTCAACTGAAAGTCCTGTAATAGAAACCATGCTACCTTTCCGTTTGACACTTCCCATAAGACTAGCCCTTGCTTGAACAAGTTTTAACCCTTCCTCAAAAGAAATGACTCCTACTGCAACAAGTGCTGCAAATTGCCCTACACTGTGTCCAGCCACAACTACAGGATTAATATTATTTTTTATTAGTACATTAGATAGGGCTATACTGTGAGTATAGATTGCAACTTGCGTGAATTGAGTTTGATTTAACTGATCCTGTGTTCCAAAAGTGCACATCTCTTGAAGATTGTAGCCAACTATATTATTTGCCTTCTCATATACTCTAACTGCCTCAGGCATTGCTTTGATTGTTTTAAACATCCCCGAGTATTGTGCTCCCTGTCCAGGAAATAAAAACGCATTTTTCATTAGTACCCTCCCTTCTTTATCTATTTTCAGACATACACATAATGCATATGCATTGGTATTACTAGCTTCTAGAAGCTATATTGTAGTTTATTAATGAAATTTATATCATAAAGCTCATCCCCGGATAAAATATAGTTCTCGCAAACAATAAAAAACAAAGGATGAGATCTCTATGTATCAACGTTAAGAAATTTGTAACATAATTGAACCTTATAGAACATAAATATCTTTATGGTTATGTTAAAAATACTTTACATTAATAGCATTTATTGCCCTTAATAAGCATGATTACAATTTTAAACAAAGTAATTAAAATTTTACAATGACGTTTATAAAACTAGCCTTGCCCTTCATAAAAAACATAAGAAAACATCTTAAAAATGTAGATTTAGAGCAAAAATATATGGCAATAAAAAATCTATTTGAATAGTTTAATATAATTTTTTTTATTTCTTTAAAATAATTTCAATTATTTTAAAGTTTCACCTAATAATAAGTAAAATTTTTCAATAATCCTTAATTATTAATTATGCTCATCTATATATTAAACCTTATTACATATTTTATATATTTTATACTTAAAATACTTTTATTACTTAATATAATCATTTTGGATTCATATTACCTATGATTAATAATTATACATCCATCCCATATTTTTGTAAATACTCTGACACTAATTGTATTTTATTTCACCTTTATGTTATATCTTGTAATTATATGGTTATTTCGAATTTACTTTTTTATCCTCTTATTTATTAAATTACAAACATAAAAAAACACTAAATTTTAAATTAGGCTACTTAGGACCTATATTTTTCATATTCTACTGAAAATACAAAAATTATATGTATTTTATGGTTATAGTACAAACAATTAACTAATTAGCGTTTGATATTACCTTATTTTGTCATAATTCATGTATATTATAAATTAAAAGAGGATATTATATACATTATTAATACTGCTAAAATATATATCACTTATTTTAAAGAAAGAGTATTTAAAATTATTATCATCAACTAAAACATCAAAATATTGGGAGGTAGATTGTTATAAATATTTTTGTACTTAATGGTAGTCCAAAGGGTAATCAAAGTAATACTTTAAGAGTAACAGAATCTTTTTTAGATGGGCTGAATAGTAAAAGAATTTATAATGTTTATGTAGCAAATATAAATGAAAAAAATATTGAGCATTGTCGCGGTTGCTTTTCTTGTTGGACTCAAACTCCAGGTAAATGCATAATTAAAGATGATATGAAAGAACTTATTACAAAATACATTAATGCAGACTTGATTATATGGAGTTTTCCTCTCTATTATTTTGGAATGCCTTCAAAAGTCAAAGCTTTTCTTGATCGTATGCTTCCTATTTATCTACCATATATTAGCATAAATGATGATGAAACAAGTTGCCATCCATTACGTTATGATTTATCACATCAACGTTATATTCTTATTTCTACTTGTGGTCTTTATGGTACAAAGAATAATTACGAAGCTCTTTTAAAACAATTTGAATTTATTTTTAAAGATAGGTTAACTAAAATAATTTGCCCAGAAGGTGAATTATTTAGCATACCTCAGATTGATGGAAGAACCTCTAGATTTCTAACTCATGTTAAACAGGCAGGAAAGGAATTTTCAACTAATGGTGTTTTTTCAGAACATACAAAGCGTGAATTAAATAAGTTATTACTTCCTCCAAAAATATTTATAGAACTAGTAAACACCAGTTGGAGTATTACTGATTCTTCAATAAATAAAAATTCATAAGATAAATTACAACATTTTATAATCCAAAAAAGCATACTAAAAATATTATTTTTGAAATCTGATAATAGGTAATTTAAGCTGGACTATTGAAAATACTAAAGTTTAACTATAAATATCTAACGATAATATCAAGATATTCGAAAATAAAATATTCCTTAAAAAACTGTCAATATTAATAAACCTTATATGAGTATCACTTATTATTATCATTTAGTTTTAAAGTAAACTTCTGTATTTTTCAAAGCTTTTATGTGCTTCATTTATTCTTCCCAATTTGGTTAGTACAAGACCCTTATTGTAAAAGAAATCAGGATCTTGAGGGTTGCACTGTATTGCTTTGTCAAAATATTCCAATACTTCAACACGCCTTCCTAAATAATAAAGATTATTTCCTTTGTTATAGTAAGCTTCTGCACATTCAGGCTTAAGCTTAATAACCATATCAAAACATTTATTGGAATCTTCGTATCTCTTTAATTCCATCAGTATAAATCCTTTTTCAAAATAAGGTTTATCTTGATTAGGATTTATTTGTATAGATTTATCATACATCTCAATAGCTGCCTCCTGCATATTTAAAACACATAATTCATTACCTTTATTAAAATAAGCAGAAGCAACCAATGGATTAAGCTGAATACACTTATCATAGCATTTAATAGCTTCTTGACTTTCACCTAATAAGCTATATGAATTTCCCATATTATAATAAGCATATGATGAATAGTTCATATCTATCTCTAAAACCTTTTGAAAACATTTAATAGCTTCTTTATAAATCTCCATTTCTTGATAAGCATTTCCCATACTTAAATAGGCTTCAATAGATTTAGGATTTATTTTTAGCATCTCCATATATAAGCTGATCCCTTCTGAGTATTTGCTTTCCTCACATAATCTTTCAGCTTCTTTTGATAAATCTTGGATTATTTTATAATTATTTGATTGTTTCAAAATACACCACCTTATAATCTATAATTAGTTTCAAAGTCTATTCTATATACTAATTAAATTATATCATATAGTTATAAATAAAAATTTACTAAATAAAAAAATTCAACATGTCAAAACGCCTCTTTTAAAGGCGTCTTGACATATATATTGTACTCTAGTTTATTTGTCGTAAAACTTCTTCTGCATGTATTTTGAACTAACCTGAAAACTCTTAATTGGATCATTATCCACCCAATTTTTATGGGTTTCTAATACAACACCCTGTACTTTATTCTTTATAGCAATTGCTGAAAGTGTATCCAAATCCATATTTCCATTTCCTAATTCAGTATCATCTTGTTCCAGTATTGGTGTCATATAAGGACCTTTTTTTGTACAACCACGGTCATTAATATGCCATAATTTCATTCGTGTGCCTAATTTCTCCATCAAAGCGGGAACATTAGCACCACCATCTGACATCCAGTAGCTATCAAATTCGAAATTAACATATACGGGATCTGTTTTTTCAATTAAAATATCATAAGCAGTTTTTTTAGAAGTTACCTTTTGAAGTTCGCAATTATGATTATGATACAGAAGGTGTACTCCTTCTTTTGAAAGAGCTTTTCCAGCCTTATTTAGACGCTGAGAAAGCTTATCTACATCCTTTAAACTACTATAATCAAATTTGTACATACCAGTGATAACTACAGTGTTTGTCCCTAATTTTTTAGCTTCATCAGCTATGGCTTTCGAATCATTCTCAATGCTTCCCAAATCACTATGTAAACTTATGACCTTTAGTCCACTTTCTTTAATTAGTTTTGGCCAATCAAGCTTGCCACCATTACCAATAGGCATTCCTGCGAACTTTGTCATTAGTTTTACCGATATGGACGACTTGTGGATCATATAATCATTTAATTCAATAGATTCGTAACCTGCCCTTTTTATATTAAGTAAGGTTTGCAAAGCATTATCATAATTATTACACATTGTTCCTATCATAATTTGTTGAACTCCAGTTGTAATATGTTCAGAATTGTTCTTATTATTGCTTCTTACATTATCCTTTTGTTTTACATTCTGCGCAATTTTGTGTGAGCTCACAATTTTATTAATTCGGGCATTCTCTTTGATTTCATAACCAGCAATAACTATTATAACGAGAATAATTAACACAAGAATTACTGTTAATATTTTCTTTATGCTTTTCTTCATTTTAGCCTCTCCCTTTCATTGACTTATTTTGTTTCTACGTTATAATAATATCAACATCTGTCGATTTTACAACCGACAGATGTTTTAAAAATGTCGAGTACAATGGAGGGGCCATGCTAGAAAAAAACAATGTAAACCAGAGAGTTATGCTAACAAAACGCTTAATTCATGAGGCTTTATTAAAAATGCTAAAGACAAAAAATATTAATAAAATATACATACGAGAATTATGTGAGGTTGCAGGAATTAATCGCACTACCTTTTATAATCACTATGGAAGCCAATATGATGTATTAAATGAAATCGCTGATACATATATACAAAGTACGTCATTTACGGTTATAAATGATATGGCAGCAGGCAAAAGTATCCATGAATGCCTAACTGGAGTTCTACAATATATGAAAGATAATCTTGAATTTGCAAAACTTCTATTAGATTTAGATAATTATAACTTACTCACCCACATCACAGCCTCACTACCAAAGTTTGATCATATGGTCATTAAACACTTACCAGAGGACATGGATTTGGAGAAAAAGAATGCCATTGCTTCCTATGTTCAGTATGGAACAGTAAGACTTCTTAAAGAATGGATTCTTTCAGATTGCTTAAAATCACCAGAAGAAGAAGCACAATTAATTTTATATATTGCTGGAAGGACAATTGGTAATTAATAATCGCACATATGTATATGGTAATTTGAGATTTTAGAATCAACTTTACACGCAATCACACTGTTGTTTGTTATGGCACCCTCTCTAAACCTTTATCATATAATAATATAACGAATAACAACTAAAAAGATTAAAGTAAAAAGGGAGTAACGAAATGGATAAAAATTATTGTGATTGCGATGAGAACAATGAGAATAATGAAAAAAAAGTAAAAGACTTTATTAATTCATTAGAACATCAAGGCTGTATAGTTCAAGAAGGAGAATTAAGATATATAGATATTTTAAAATATTGCAGTGAAGGTTTAGTCAATAGTGCTTTAGGAAACAATGCTGGTGCTCCATATGCTCTTGCTCTAGTCCCTCCTTCTCCAAATCAGGAGTCTGATATAGAATTTATAACAGAAGGAGTTCCCTACAAATTACGTCCGGATGAGGCCATTGTTTTAATTGGCAAAACACCACCTAAGGCATATTACTACAGTTTCAGAAGTTTCCTTTTCTTTGTAAAAAACAAAATAGGAAAATATTATAGTGATAATTCTACTGTAGGCAATGATAAAACCGGCAAATACCATATGATATTTGGTAGCTTAGGCGATACTATCAATAACTATACTATTAAAACTAAAAATACACCTGATAGAATACTAGGATATCCCTATGATAGTTCTACGATTATCATTACAACTGCTGATCAATATATTAACCACCAGATTCGAAAGACTTTAATTAATTCCGGATTTAGTTCTGATATCATGAATAATGATAATATACCAAAGGAACTTGTTAAAATGGGACTAGAGAAGGGCAAAGATACCTTCGCTATTCTTATGAGAGCTTCAATATGGGAAAATAAGGACATTGGTCAAGAGTATTTAGATAATTTGGACAAATACTGGCATGTACTTCGCATTACACCTAAAAAGCCAATTGAAATGAAACATCCTTGGCCAATACCTACACTTAAAATGCGAGAAACTTGCAAGACAGAATTTAATTTACTTCCACATGCTAGATATGATTTAAATTATTTAAGATATAAGATTCTTGAAAAATATGATAGCGAAGAATATGAAGCTATAGATCTTAGAACTAATATTTGGGTTATGGAAAGCTTTGAGGCAATTATGATGGATGTGAATGTACTTGGTGAAAGTAGGGATGCCTTGTACTTGAAAACAAACAACTTTCAATTAACATCTGATGACGATTTTATAATTACCTACGGGGTTAATCACACCAAAACTGGAAATGCAGTTTACTATAATTCTAGTTTTTATGGTGCTAAAAAGCTTAATGGTGTTAGTGTTATTTACTCACCGGATTGTGAAGGATCGGCAAATGAATTTTTTCCTAAAGACTCCGAGGTATCCGATAATTATTATGTATATAAAATGGCTAGAAAAGGTGATGGTAATTGTACAGCTATTATCCCTTATAGTACAGGAAATCCAAAAGGTTCATGTTACGGAGTTAATAATTATCAAGAAGCCTTTATAGGATTTAGATTATATTTAAATCAAGAAACACTAGTTGGACCAGCACCTTATAATGTCATTTGGGATCAGGCTATTTTATTTAGGAAGAAGAAAAAGGATCAGCATCAAATAATAAAAAATGAAGCATAACTCCATGTAACGGAAAGTATTTTATAGAAATGCTGAAAATGAATTATAAATATAGAGGGGCGTATTAGCATAAACAAATATGTTAATGTGACCCTCTATATAAATTTACAGTAAAAGAACTCATTTAATTATAATTTAATAGCTTTACTACATACAGCATCAATTTTTCTAAGTACTTTCTCGTTCTTTGCTGCTGCTCCTCTTTCATTGGCAAAACCCATTCTTACAAGACCACAGACATCAAATCCAAAGCTCTTTATAATACGCTTTATTGTTCTTGATGCACCACTAAACATAAGTAACGGGGCGCCTTGTGTCATTATAAGCATGCACTTTTTATCAGTATATCTTTTTGTATATCTTCCTGGTTCTCCTCCAAGCATTGGGTACATACGATTTAACATAAGCCTGAAGCTTCCTGATGCATCATACATATATACTGGGCTACTAAAGATAACAAAATCACTTTCAATAATATCGTTAAGCAGGTCGTTCATATCATCTTTCCTTACGCACATTTCTTTCTTTCTGCAGGCAAAGCATCCCATACATGACTTAATATCCATATCTGTAAGGTAATATCTTTTTACTTCAGGATTTTTATCTGCAAAATTATTAATTGCACGTTCAACTAAAACCTCACCATTTCCATTTTTTCTTGCACTCCCATATACTGCTACTATTTTCATATAGTCAACTCCAATTTTTATATATTAATTAATTCAACTGTGGCATGACCAGTCACTTTTTTCCCCATATATGTTCCATTTACTTTACATGTTCCTTCATATTTGCTAAGTTTCTTAATTGAAGAATATATTTCCTGATTTTTTATAATTAGTTCTACGTCGAGCCTTGCATCAAAATCAGGTAAATCAAGATTCCAATGTATTGCATATGTCTGTCAAATCAAGTATAACCTTTATCAATAATGTCATATATATTACCGTTCAATTTTTTATTGTACCAGCTGTCTTCATATACAGAGCTAAACACTGATGTATTAGCATACCAAGCATTTCAAATACAGAAGATTCTCTACTAAGAATAGAATAATCAATTACTGTTACAACTGTATCAATTTCGATATCTCTTTCTTTTACATATAAGTTCATTTTATCCCAATTTCCTGACATATACCCTGTTGACATTTTTATATAAAACTCATTTTGACGCATTTCAACTTCTGAATTTCTACGTATATGATCTTTTAAAAAGTAAAAACCAGTTGTTTCACCTAAAATTGAAATACAAAAATGCCATTTAGTATCTCCAATTGGTTTTGGCATAACTTCATAATGCGAAACAAATAATTTAATACATGAATTGCTGATTCGCATTTATCTCTTCTTTTGTAATATTAACTTATAAAGTTTTTTAATTTATTTTCTGTCTTTCAAACAATTTCACAATCATATTATTTATTTGGTATTACCGAAATTTGCAAATATGATACATGCTCTGACCCTGAATATATTGTATTCAATGCACTTTTTTGATATGAGTTATTAAGTATATCAAGACCTGGTTCAATATCCAATTGAAGCTTCCATCTTTTTTTAAGTCGTGCTGTAGTAGGCCATATTTCAACTTCACATTCTACAACTTCTCCTGGAGATAATAATTGACAGTCTTTTTCTAAATGAGTATGATATGGTCTATACATAGTTGACTTTTCAGTATCTAATTTTCTATGTGATACTTTAAGTGATCCTTCTGCCACTGGGGATGGCTTGCCTTTGGAACCTGGATAACATCCATCAAAGCTTAATGAATAAGGTACTTCTTTATCATTTTCATCTAAAACTCTTATACAACATTTAACTGCCATATCACTAGATGTTGATGAGCACCAGATTTTTAGCTTTAAATATCCTGCTATAACCACAGCTTCTTTCATAGGTGCGGTTATAAATGTAACACCAGTATCACCATCTGCTTTATAGCTGATTGAATTTTCAGAATCACAAGTATCCTCATTTAATGATAAATTAGAAACATCAAGATATAGCTTTTTATATTCTGTACTTGCAACCGGCCATTCTTCTTCATTCTGCCAGTAATAACTTTCGTTACCTGTTCTTATCATCATTTTAACTGCTGGCTGTTCCATAATGCTATTTTCCTTACCTTTTAACCAGTAATCAAAGAAATCCTTATGCTCTTTTAAAATCATTGGTGTATACATCCAGTAATGAATTCCGCTTTCTGAATTTATCATAAGCTTTTTATCTTTAGATTTTGCATGAATAAATGCTTCACTTGACCCTCTTGTATGTATTCCAGGGTTTTCTATAGGCATTGAAGCATAAAAAGGAACATTTATTTTTTCAGGATCTGAACTAAAACATGGATATACTACATTCTTTGGATCATAAAATGGATGCTCTTTGTAAATACTTATAAAATCAACACCATTCCATTCTCCACAGCTATGCTTTGAAATAAAACCAAAAGTATTATAAAGACCTCCTCCACTATAAATAACATCTCTATAATAATCAAGGTCACCTGCAATTGGAATCATTGCTTTTAAGCTTGGTGGCTGAAGTGTAGAAACAGAATACATATTCATAGCATAATATGATGCGCCGTATAATCCTACCTTTCCATTAGACCATGGCTGTTTAGCTGACCATTCAATAGCATCATAATAATCTTCTGCTTCATGAAGGCTGAACTGTTCATGTAATCCTGGTGTATTACCTAAACCTCTTCCATCAACTCTTATAACAACATATCCATCTGGAACCCAGTCCATTGTATTTGCTACTTCGAAATTTTCACTTACATGTTCAAGCATTGGATTATCAGTGCATCCGTCTGGTGGAAATTTCACATTATCAGGAACCTTTTCTCCTGCCAAACCAATATGAAATTGTATAAATGGTGTTTCTTCTATAATACCTCTAAAATAATTATCTTCCATTTTTTCATGCTTTAAAAAATCTTCTTCATTAGCAATACATCCAAGCCAAAAGGCTTTTCCATATCCAGCATGACTCATTATAACAGGATATTTTCCTTTTGCTGATGGGATAAAAACATCAGCTAAAAGATAAGACCCATCTCTTGTTGGAATTTTTACATCTGTCATCTTTTTTATTCCATTTAAAGTTCTGCGTAAATGGTTTCTTGCCTGTGCTGCACTACGTAACTTCGTATCAAGTTCTTCAAATAGTGAAATTATTTCATTATCATATGTAAAATTATCTTCAGACTGATTAAAATTAATTTTATGTTTACCTATAATATTCTTCATTTTATCAGTAATTACTATTCCATTTTCAATGTGTTTAACCTTTCCAAGACTTTGAATAAATCTGGCCATATTAGTAACCTTTTTATTTGTTATCTTTTTAGGATTTCCTCCTACTTCATAAATAAGATCTGCAGGAGTAATTAAGCCTTTTCCAATCGCAGATCCTAATATAAGACTTCCAATTGAAAAAGTGACAGTTTCACCCATCTTATATGAAAATTCTCCATTTTCATTAGTTACTCCAGATATTGTAAGGGTTTCATAATTCATTCCACATACATTATCACCAAATATACCTTTTAGTACTTTTGTATTATTCAATATAATTCACCTCTATAAAATATTCTGCTAATACAGAAAACTTTTTTCTCAAATTGTGATTATTGTAGCATGATATTTTTTATGCTACAATAGTTTCATAACTTATATAACAAAAGAGGTTAATATGTATCATATAAAAGAAGATAAACGTTCAAAAAAATCTGCACAATTAATTACTGAAGGTCTTTTAAAATGTCTTAAAGTAAAAGAATTTTCAAAAATTACAATAACTGATATTCAAAAAAAGTCTTATGTTGGAAGGTCTACTTTTTACAGACTTTTTGATAATCTCTCAGATGTACTTTCATACCAGTGTGATAATATATTTGACAATATTTTAAAAAACACTAAAAAGCATCATACAAAATCAATAAAAAATATTTTCTTTTTCTTCACTGAATCATGGATGGAAAATGAATTATTACTTCAAACTATTGTATCTATAAACCGTTTCGATATACTTTATGAAGCCTATCGAAAAAGGGCTTATGATATTAAAGATTACTATTTAATAAATACCAATTTAGATGAATCAAAAATAGATTACCTTATTTCAATAGCAACAGCATCAATGGCTAGCATATTATCTATGTGGATACAGCATGGCAAAGTAGAAACAGTACAGGAAATATTTGAAAATATTAAGGTCATATCCTCTATGTTCTATAAAACAATTTGTGAAATAAAATAAACCTAAAAAGGCGTCGGTGGTGCGGATATTTTCTTAGACTAGCTAAACTGCAAATACAAGAAAATGTTTGCACCCCCTCAAGATTAATGGCGTAAGTTTTTATACACTATTTATTTTTAACTATTTAACCTATCCTTCGCTTCCTTTAAATCAATCCTTGCTTTATGTCCATGTTTCTCAAGTAAATATAAAAGATTAGCACCATTCATAAGAGTAAGTGGTTTACCATTAGCAAAATTATAAGCATCATTTCCATAATTTGATGTAGTAACAAGTATACCTTTAGTAGCACCTTCATTCATTACAGTTCCATACAAATCTCTTACTGCTGATACTCCAACTACATTTGTATATCTTTTTGCTTGAATAACAATCTTGCCACCTCTAATAGGGTCTGGATCAAATGCCACTGCATCTACTCCACCGTCACGACTTGCCTGTGTTATTTTCACTTCTCCACCATTGACATTAAATTCTTGTTCAAATATTTCTCTTATAAGATTCTCAAAATCTTGCCAATCAATTGCTGCTAAATTAACACTTTCGTCTAATTCACTAGTAACATTATATCCTTCTATAAATCTACTATCTTCACGGTTCATTGATACAAGCGGTGCAACTGGTGTAATATTAGCAAAAGTAGCATCAGAAATACCTTTTGCATTCTTAAACCAAGCTTTTGAATCAATAGCACTTAAATTTAATTCATTGAAATCCTGTTTTGATATATTTATAGTTAAAATATACGGCTCAATACTTTTACCTGTTGCCTTATCAATTGTACTTACTTTTCCATTAACAACCGCAGATTCTATAAAATCATGTTCTTTATCCGATTTAAAAATATAATTTAAATTCTGTAATACTATCTGATATATTACCATATCATATTTCTTTTTCATGTAAGATTCCGTCTGGAGAGATTCCTTAAATTCATTTCTTATTTTCACATAAGTAACCTTTTTTAATTTAGGCAAATCATCTATTGTAGGTAGTAAAATATCAACTATAATCATTTTATTATCTTGATTATATTCTACTTCAACTTGCCTATCATATTCGAAAGGCATTTTTATATTCTCTAAAACTAAAGAATAATATTTTTCAATTGCATGTGAATTGCCAGCTTTATACTCCTTAATAAATTTATCTACCTCATCATTGTTTTTAGCTTGTAACTTCTTAAAATTTTCTTTACCTTTCTCCCATTTCTCAAGATTATCTTTATATGTTTTCACTTCTTCTGCATATTTATTTTCAATGCTTTTTTTATTAAATTCCCATATAGACCAATCATTTTTAAACTCTTGATTATTTTTATTATGAAACTCTTCTAACTTTTTCTTTGATAGTTTAATTAAAAATGGCACCTTTGGATTATATTTCTCATCTGTTAACTTTGGTTCAAAAGGTATATTCAGTTGTTTAGGTTCCTCTGGTTTCTCAATTCGATATTCTGAAAAATTCTTCATACTTTTAATATCAAAAGGTTTTAAATTTAATGAATTCAATAATATTGAATCTAACTCCTTTTGAATTTTTTCAGCTTCATCTGTCATTTTATTTGAATATGCTAAGCAATCTTCAACATTTTTTAATTTCTTTTCTTTTTCTGCTTTTTTATTTTCAGCTAAACATTTTTTTGACCATTGTTCATCGCATTGTGCTTCTAATACCTTAACTTTTTCATCTAACTCATATCTTGATTGTGCTTTTACAATTTTATATTTTTTAAGTCCATTATGTCTAATTTCTTTTTCATATAAAAATTTACTTGCCATTGTTTCCTCCATGCTAAATTATTGTTTATTAATATTTACATTGTATATTTCAAATTAAATTATAACATAAATGGCATACAATTCTAATTTTCAGCATATTTCCTTAATTCAATATTTTACATAAACATGAGTTCCTGTATAAACTTCCACCTCCTTCGAGTTTATATTAATATTTCAACCTCCTTATGCTAATACTAATTTAAATTAATTATAAAAGGTGGATATTATGACCCCTATAGAAAGAGCTTACCTAGCTGGTATAATCGATGGTGAAGGCAGCATAATGTTAATAAAGTTCCATTGTAATCAATTTCATGCTCCCTGCGTTTCTATTGCTTCTACAACCTTAGAATTACTAACTTGGATAAAAAACACCACAAATGCTGGTACTATAACAAAAAAGAAAAATTATAATAAAGAAAAGCATAAAGATTCATACGCTTACTACTTAAAATACGATGATGCTATCAATTTTTTAAAAGAAATATCTGATTATCTAATAATATCTTCTAAAAAACAAAGAGCTAAATTAATATTAGATAAATACAAAAGCGTGACTCCACGAAACGGAAAATATTCTAAAGAAATGCTCAAAATGAAAAATGAATTCTATGAAGAGTTTATTAAAATAAAATAATAAAGGTAAAACCCACGACAAATTGTCGTGGGTTTTTATTGGTGGAGGCGAGGGGACATCTATTCCACTGTTTCCATTTTAAATTTAATGGGACTGACTATATCTTAAACTTCAATTGAAGCTTCCTGGCGTATTATAGAAGTATAATTTAGTTTTAACCTTCTATCCTAGTACTTCATATTCAACTTGAACTTAGAAGCCTATAAGTCGATACACGGCTGGTGAGTTTCCTCCCATACCACTCGGTATTGCCGCCGTCTTTACGCTGCGGTTTCACCGATAAAGCCAGGTTATCACTTATAAATCACTCCATAAGGCGACTCTATTTGAATCGAACCCCTGTCCGAAAATGGTTACATTCAAGCATCTCCGAGTGCAGTTCGTATTTTAACATTCCCTCCATGAAACGCCTACGAACAGGCTTTTCACTTCAGTAGCTTCATAAATTCCGTTCCTTACTCAAAGCTTTGTAAGGCTCGGGTCCCCGCTGTCGACGCCAGACTCTGAGTCGCGGGACTCTCAGGCTGACGTTAGCTGACTAAGCAGCTAAAGCTAAATTATTTTCGTTATCCTTTATTTTTAAGGCCTATAGTTTTTTAACGCGGGTCCACAGGTTCCCTCGACTCGCTTCCTAAACACAACATCATCCCCGTCGAAACCAAAAGCGCCCCCATATTATAATGTTTAACTTTAAATTTAAGAGTTATACACAAATTTAAAATTAAAAGGCACAAAACTGTGAATAAACACAAAGTTTCATGTGGATAACGTTAACTTCTTGTTTTTAATTGTAATAAAAATTATATCACATTTAATTTTATTTGCAAGCATTAAACTATAAAATAATTTTTTTATTTAAGCTTACAACGTTTATTATGATACTCCAAAGCACAAACAATTTCAAGTATAATTTTTTTCATATAGTTACAATAAATAGAGGATGTATAATATCTCCTACAATATATACATCCTCTATCTACTTATTTAGGTAAATCAGTTAGCATCTTTGCAATTGATGTATATTCATTTTTAAGGTCATTATCGCATTTATATAGCCCTACCATTTGTATGTGATCTGTAGATGGTCTTACCCCAAGGTAATTCCATACGCCTTTTTCTGGTACTCCACTAAATGGCACTATTTTATCGCTTGACCCTACATGAGGACCTTCAGCTGATATAATACTAACAAGTCCATCATTTTGCCACCAAGTCTTTGTAATAGGTACTTGTCCTTCATTATTATTTATACATGAACCAATATACTTTGAGGATGATAAAAATAGCGGATTCATATTAGCGTCTGGAACTTGATACTTTGTTGATGAATCTTCATGAGTATCCTGACAAGCTAATGAAAAATAGTATACATCTTTTTGAGCTGAAACCCAAGAATTAAAAGCCTTAGATCCTTCTGGCGTAAGATCCCATAAACTGAAATCCTTTGTTTTATTCCATAAATTACTGCTATTAACCTTTTGTGTGTAATCTTTAAGAGATTCGCCTTTCTCTTTACGAAGTCCCCATTGATCTAATCTATAGTCAAAACAAGGATTACTTGAATCCACAATACCTGCTTGAGCTCCAAGAGATGCTACAAATTGCTGAACATTTGGCAAGATTTCTGATAACTTATTAGCAGTTGGACTTCCATCATTAGGCGTACAGAGTGTTGTTACACTGCTTACCCATGAATGTCCACCTTTGAAAAGCTCAGAAATATTGCCTGATGGTGTTGCTGCCATTTCATCCTCACTTCCCTGCTCCAATAGCTGAGTCATAAGTCTTATAGTTTGTCCTCCCATGCTGTGCCCTATTAAATGTACTTTGTTTATACTTCCATCACTAGCTGCTTCTCCTAAAGACTTATAAACGCCAGGATAAGTTCTTCCATAACGCTCATGTCCATATTTTTTTGAATGTGCTTCACCATAGTCAACAGTGCCACCTTTTAAATAAGCATACAGCTCACAGGCTCTGTCCCAATTACTAGTTATTGAACCTACTGTAGGTGTATACACTGTATAACCTTCATTGGTTAAATAATCTCTTAAGCTAGAAAAGCCTCCCCAATAATTAAGCCCAAATAATTCTGTATTTCCCCAACCAAGAAGTCCATGAACCATAACTATAGGGTAATTATTGTTAGAAGTGCTTGCTGTTTTATAGTCTTTGGTGCTTGCTAAGGCATAACCTTGTGGATAAATAGCAAAAACCATAGTTAAACTTAATAAAATGATACCAACTTTTTTTCTCAATTTTCCCATAAAATATTCTCCTCTCTACATTTTTATAAAGTTTATATAAAAAAAACTATACATTATAGTAATTAAATTGTAAATAAGTTAATTAATCGTAGAGAAGAGACACTATTTACTTAAAAGTATAATTATAAAAAGGAGAATCCGTAGCCGCTGTCTGCCAATAAGTAAATGAATATTTTATATTATCTCCAGTTTTAAGTCCTGTAATGTTTTGTTCCCATCTTTTTGTGCTGTTATTATAAGTCATTCTGTAATTAAGCTGATTTTGAGAATTAACTATATAATGCACGTCAGTCCAAGCTGCACTCGGTGATGGATTAAACCAAATTACTGCACTATTCGCACTTGTTTTTGTTACTCCATAGGACGTTCCTACTGGTGTTGGCGTTGGAGTCGGTGTTGGAGTTGGCGCCACCGAATTCAAAGGTTGAGCAGTAAATGGGTTCCATCTGCTTGCTGCTATAATAAGCCATCCTGTACTTGATACACAATTTTCTTGTGCCATTGTCCAGTAATTATTGTTTGTGCCCATAAGTGAATATGGTACTCCACCTAAAGATTCTCCTACTGTTGTACTTTGCTTTTTAATTATGTTATCTATTATATTATCTGCCTTATTAACATTTCCCTGCATGTAGTACGCACAAGACATAAATGCTGAGCCTTCAAACCATATATCCGCTCCTCTATTATTAGCATTGTCACTTTCCCAATCGAAATCATATAAAGTCATAGTTTGTCCGTTATCAGCCGCCGTTAAGGTTTCAACATATTTAGGATTACTAAGTGTACCTACCCCTGATGAATTACCTTTTGCATTTTCTATATAAGCTAAGCTTGAAGCATAATTATGTGGATTATTACTTCCACTAAGCGCCATAACTCCCCATGGATTTACGTCAAGAGGAACATATGGATCTACTGTTTGGGTATCATTTTTAAAGCCTCCATGAAATCTATTGTAGGCACTATCCCATTCAACATTATCTAAAAAACTTCTGACCTTATCATCTGCCGTCTTATATGTTGAACTTTTTTCTGGTGTTGTGCTGGCAAAATATTTAAGGGCTGCATACGCATCTATATTTTCTTCTGTACCAGACCAAGTAACTGGCTGCCAAGTTCCTGATGCATATGTCTGTCCCCCTGAAATTCCACCATTAGGCTTTTGAAATTGAAGTGCCCAATCAATATATTTAGTAGCCATTGCATGGAATGAAGTATCTCCTGTTATTTTTTCATAGTTCATTACCGCCAAACATACCCACATTCCAGGTCCCACATTTTTTATAATTTCTTGACCTGAAAGATTATTATTCCAATATGAATTACACCAAGAACCATCACTGCCCTGTATTTTACTCATAAGTGTTAGTATATTTTTAGACCTTGTTGTATCTCCCTTTAATAAAAATGCAATTGCTGCAACACCTTGGTCATAAGTATAGCTTATTTGTTTAGGTAAGTTAGGTCCCCAATAATCTTCAAAGCTATCTACTATACCACTTGGAAGTCCTGTTCCATCTAATTTTGCACTGTCTTGTTGAGTTTTTAACCATGTATATGCATTATCTGAGGATATCCTATATTTTGTCTCTACTACTGGGATGTTAGAAGCTTTTACGTTTAATTTAGTTGGTAAAATTCCTCCTATTAAGCTCAAAGTAAACGTCGCACTTAATATTAAACTAATTTGAGTTCTTTTCACTTTAATCCCTCCAAAAATTTTATTAATGTAAATAATATATTTTACATTAATAAAATTATATACTATACACGTCTTCATTTCAATATATAAGAAAAGATGGTGTAAAATATAAATTTACACCATCTTTTATCTGTTACTTTTCATTACTCTATCTATTTCACGTTTAGCATCTTTTTCTTTTAAAGAATTTCTCTTATCATAATTCTTTTTACCAACTGCAACCGCTAATTTTACTTTTACTCTTCTGTTTTTCAAATACAAGGCTACTGGAACTAGCGTATATCCCTTTTGACTTGCAAAACCTAAAAGCTTACCAATTTCGCTTTTATGTAAAAGAAGCTTTCTTTTTCTTAAAGGATCTACATTGAAAATATTTCCTTGCTCATATGGACTAACATGCATGTTACAAGCAAAAACTTCTCCATTTCTTATTTCTGCGTAACTATCTTTAAGATTTGCTCTTCCGTTCTTTATCGATTTTACCTCCGTGCCAACAAGCTCTATTCCACATTCATAGGTTTCCTCAATAAAATAGTCATGCCATGCCTTTCTATTATCAGCTAAGGTATTGTTCTCTGTATTCTTTTTAGCCATAAATGTCACCTACTTATCTTATATATAATTTTACAACAGGGAAACTAGCTTTAATATTACTTTAACTAGAAACCTCTTTAAAATCACTTTTCTTAAAATTATATCACATATAAACTCTGTGTAGCAAAATTAAAACTTATGTCTTTAAAAAATTTCACAAAAGACATAAGTTTATATTTTTAATCTATTTGCTTTTCTTCTGTTTCTTCCTCTTTAGAAACTAATTTAAAATATATTTCATGAGAATCTACATTTACTTTATCAACCTTTATTCTTGCTTCATCACCTAATTTATATATTTTTTTAGTTCTTTCACCTACAAGACTTAAATATTTTTCATCATAAATATAGTAGTCATCTGTGAGCTCACTTATGTGCACAAGACCTTCTATAGTATTAGGCAGCTGTACAAATATACCGAAGTTAGTTACAGAAGATATTATACCGTCAAATTCTTCTCCTACTCTATCTGCCATATATTCTGCCTTCTTCAAGGAATCAACTTCCCTTTCAGCTTCTTGAGCAACTCTTTCCATTTCTGAGGATTGAATTGAAGCATAGTCTACTGTTCCTATAAGTTTTTTAGATCTATTTTCATCCATTCTTCCATTTATATATTCCTTCATTACTCTGTGTATTATAAGGTCTGGATATCTTCTTATAGGTGATGTAAAATGGCAATAATATCTTGCTGCTAAACCAAAGTGACCTGAACATTCAGGCGAATATCTAGCCTGCTTTAAAGATCTTAAAAGTAGTGTACTTACCACTGTTTCTTCTTTTTTACCTTTTATTTTTTCTATTACATCCTGAAGCTGCTTTGGATGAACTTCTGCGCCCCATCTTACAGCATATCCCAAGTTATGAATAAATTCATTAAATCTCTCTAACTTTTCATTATCTGGTTCCTCATGAACTCTATAAACAAAAGGTATATTAGCCCAGTAAAAATGTTCTGCTATAGTCTCATTACAAACAAGCATAAACTCTTCTATTATTCTATTTGCAATAGCTCTTTCATAAGGTTTTATCTCTACTGGTTTTCCAAGTTCATTGAGAGTTATTTTACTTTCCTCAAAATCAAAATCTATTGCTCCTCTAGATAACCTCTTTTTATTAAGTATTGAAGCTAATTCCTCCATGTTTTTGAAATCTTCATATAGATATTCATAGACTTTAATAGTTTCTTCATCATGATCTCTAAGTATTTTAGTTACATCTGTGTAAGTCATTCTTTCATTTGTCTTAATTACACTTTCAAAGATATCATGCTGAATTACCTTACCTGTATTATCAATTTCCATAAAACAGCTCATTGCAAGCCTATCCTGTTTTGGATTAAGACTACAGATGCCATTTGAAAGCTTTTTAGGTAGCATTGGAATAACTCTATCTATAAGATATACTGAGGTTGCTCTTTTTAGAGCTTCCTTATCTAGTGGATTATTTTCTCTGACATAGTTTGAAACATCTGCTATATGAACTCCAAGCTTAAAGTTACCATTTGGCATTTTTTCTATTGATACAGCATCATCAAGATCCTTTGCATCCTCGCCATCAATTGTAACCATTTTTATATTCCTTAAATCTCTTCTTCTTTTGTATTCGCTCTCTGGAATTTCGTCTGGTATACCTTCAGCAAATCTCTCCACCTTTTCTGGAAATTTCTCCGGAAGCTTGTGTTTCTTTATTATTGTTAGAATATCTACGCCTTTGTCACCCTTACTTCCTATTATCTCCACTATTTTTCCTTCGGGATTTCTTCTTTTCTTAGGCCATACCGTTATTTCTGCTATTACTACATCTCCAGTTTTGGCTCCATTTTTATCGCTCTTAGGTATAAATATATCTTGGGCTATTCTAGCATCATCAGCTACTACAAATCCAAAATTTTTGCTATTTTCATATATTCCCACTACAGTTTTATTAGCTCTTTCAAGAATTCTTATTATTTCACCTTCACACTTTTTACCATTGTCGCTTTCTTTAAGAATTTTTGCAACAACCTTATCACCATTTAAAGCTCCATTCATGTAGACAGATGGAACATATATATCTGGTCTATCCTCTTCTGGTATAACGAAGCCAAAGCCTTTAGCATTTCCCTGAAGAGTACCTTTTATAAGTCCCATTTTTTCTGGCAACCCAAAATGATCTGTTCTATTTTTAATTATAAGTCCTTCTTTTTCCATATTCTTAAGTAATTCTTTAAATATTTTATAATCGGCTTTTTCTATTGTAAATACTTCTGACAATTCCTTTATATTCATAGGTTTGTATGCCTGTTCTCTCATAAACTCAAGTATACTCTCTCTTATATTCATGTATAATCACCTCATTATAATTCTTATCTTTTATTTCAAATATTATTCAATATAAAATACTTAAAATTTATAAAAATAAAAAAGATACAATTCAAAACGTAAAATGAATCATATCTTTATGACATTATCCTATTTAAATACTTTCAAATTAAATAAAATAAGAGCTATTGCGAATAATACTGAAAATAAAACAGTTAACTTAATTAAAAATGCTTCTTTTGTCCTAGATTTATTTTTAGCAAAAAAAGTTTCATTCGTGCCTGATATTGAATTCATAAAACCATCCATCTTACCTGGTTGCACAAGAACAGTAATTATTATTGCAAAAGCAAGTATTATCTGTGCAACTATTAAAAAAGTATGCATCTTAAACCTCCTATAATTCCCTTTTTAAATATATTATATCTTTAATAGTATCATAAATAGTATTATATTACAATAGAATATAAGGGAAATTTATCAAATTAAAATTTCCCTTACTTTGTGTCTATTTTTTTATATTGTAGAAGGCTTTAAGTCCTCTATACTCTCCAACTTCGTCAAGTTCTTCTTCTATTCTTAAAAGTTGATTGTATTTTGCAACTCTTTCTGTTCTAGCTGGTGCTCCTGTTTTAATTTGACCTGCATTTGTAGCTACAACAAGGTCTGCAATTGTAGTATCCTCTGTTTCTCCTGATCTATGAGAAACAACTGCTGTATATCCTGCTCTTTGTGCCATTTCTATTGCATTTAATGTTTCTGTGAGTGTTCCTATTTGATTTAACTTAATAAGTATTGAATTAGCCACACCAAGCTCTATTCCTTTTGAAAGTCTCTTAGTATTTGTAACAAATAAGTCATCTCCTACTAACTGAACTTTTTTTCCGATTCTATCAGTTAGCATCTTCCATCCATCCCAATCTTCTTCAGCCATACCATCTTCAAGTGATATTATAGGATATTTTTCTGCTAAATCCGCATATACATTAACCATTTCTTCAGATGTATAAACTTTTCCTTCACCTTTAAGATTGTATTTTCCGTTTTCATAAAATTCTGTAGAAGCAGGGTCCATTGCTATAAACATATCTTTTCCTGGCTCATATCCAGCTTTTTTTACTGCCTCTAAGATAATTTGTATAGCTTCTTCATTACTGTTAAGGTTTGGTGCAAAACCACCTTCATCTCCAACCGCTGTTTCAAGTCCCTTTGACTGCAGTAGTGATTTTAAAGTATGATAAACTTCTGCGCATGCTCTAAGTGCTTCACTAAAGCTTGGAGCTCCTGCTGGCATTATCATAAATTCTTGGAAATCAACATTATTGTCTGCATGCTTTCCACCATTTACGATATTCATCATTGGAACTGGAAGAACTTTAGCATTAACTCCTCCTAGGTATTGATAAAGACTTATTCCTAAATATTCAGCTGCTGCTCTAGCCACTGCAAGAGATACTCCAAGAGTTGCATTTGCACCAAGTTTTGACTTATTATCTGTGCCATCAATTTCAAGCATTGTTTTGTCAATTAGTGTTTGGTCAAATACATTCATTCCTATAAGTTCTGTTGCTATTGTGTCATTTACATTGTCAACTGCATTAAGAACACCTTTTCCTAGGTACTGTTTTTTATCATTGTCTCTAAGTTCAACAGCTTCAAACTGTCCTGTGGATGCTCCTGAAGGTACTGACGCTCTTCCTACTGTTCCATCTTCAAGAACTACTTCTACTTCCACTGTAGGATTAGCCCTTGAGTCCAGAATCTGCCTTGCCATTACGTCAACAATTTCAACATATGATTTCATATAAAACACCCCTATCTTTTCTTTAATCATATATAAATAAAAGTGTACTACATGTAATAAAACCAATATTCCATTTTATTCATATACTACACTTTATTTTTAACAATAAAATATTAAATTATACTATTCAATTAAGCTTTTTCCTGTCATTTCTTCAGGTTTTTCAAGTCCCATTTCCTTAAGCATTGTAGGAGCTATATCTGCCAAAACTCCTTCATTTAATTTTTTACCCTCTGTATGATTGCTTACATAAAGGAAAGGTACTGGATTAACAGTGTGAGCTGTCATAGGTTTCCCGTTTGAGTAATCAATCATTTGCTCTGAATTTCCGTGGTCTGCTGTTATGAATACAGTTCCATCTAATTTAAGAACCTTATCAACTATTTTTCCAAGACATTCATCAACTGTTTCGACAGCTTTTTTTGCAGCTTCAAGAATTCCAGTATGTCCAACCATATCAGGATTAGCAAAGTTTAATATAACCATATCATATTTATCTTGGTCTAATCTCTTTAATAGTTCATCTGTAACTTCATATGCACTCATCTCTGGTTTAAGATCATAAGTTGCAACCTTTGGTGATGGTATTAAAGCTCTGTCTTCATTACCATTTGGCTTTTCAACTCCTCCATTAAAGAAGAAAGTTACATGAGCATATTTTTCAGTTTCTGCAATTCTAAGTTGATTTAAGCCTTTTTTACTTACATATTCTCCAAGAGTATTTGTTATACTTTCTGGTCCGAAAGCAACATCTACTCCTTTAAAGCTTGCATCATATTCAGTCATAGTAACAAATTCTATATTAAGCTTATCTCTCTTAAATCCATCAAAATCATCCTCTGCAATAGCTCTAGTAATTTGTCTAGCTCTATCTGGTCTAAAATTGAAGAATATAACGGAATCCTTGTCCTTTATAGTTGCTACTGGTTTTCCGCCTTTTACTATAACTGTTGGAAGTACAAATTCATCTGTTTTATTGTCGTGATATGAAGCATCTACAGCTTTAATAGCACTTTCTGCCTCTTCACCTTTTGCAAGTACCATTGCATTATATGAAAGTTCTTCTCTTTCCCATCTATTATCTCTATCCATTGCATAGTATCTTCCAGCTACAGTTGCTATTTCTCCAATACCTATTTCATTCATATAGGCTTCAATATCTTCTATAAATTCTTTAGCAGAAGCTGGTGGCACATCTCTTCCATCCAAGAAGGCATGTACAAATACTTTTTTTACATTTTTTGCCTTTGCAAGTTTTAAAAGTCCTTTTAAATGATTAGTATGAGAATGAACTCCTCCTGGTGATAAAAGTCCCATTAAATGAAGAGCTGAATCATTTTCTAAAACATTGTTAACTGCTTTATTAAGCGCAGCATTTTCAAAGAAATCTCCATCATCAATTGCTTTTGTTATTTTAGTAAGTGATTGGTAGACAATTCTTCCTGCACCTATATTTAAGTGTCCAACTTCTGAGTTTCCCATTTGTCCATCTGGTAATCCTACGCTCAATCCACTTGCTCCAAGATGTGTATGTGGGTAATTATTAAAGTATTTATCAAAATTAGGTTTATTAGCTGACTTTACCGCATTTCCGTCAACCTTATCAGAAATTCCAAATCCATCTAATATCATTAACATTACAGGTTTCTTTGCCATATTATATTTCCTCCATTCTTTACATTGCTATACTTTTGTTAATTAGCAATTGACAGTAGACACATATTTCTATTATCAATTCTCAATTACCAATTATATTGTTTTAGGGTTTTATATTCTATTTTAATTATGCATGTACTAATGTGTAAATGTGTACGTAAAATACAACTTTAAAAACTATATATACAATATGTATTATGAATTTCACTTCATAATACATATTGTTTTAAAATAAAATTCTAGAAATTAACTATTGCAGCAAAATCAGCTGCTTTAAGGCTTGCGCCTCCAACTAATGCTCCGTCTATTTCTGGTTTAGCCATTTGAGCTTTTATTGTTCCAGGTTTAACAGATCCACCATATTGAATTCTTACTTTTTCAGCAACTTCTTTTCCAAATACTTCTTCTACAGTCTTTCTTATTGCTCCAATTGTTTCGTTTGCTTGATCATCTGTAGCAGTTTTTCCTGTTCCTATAGCCCATATTGGTTCATAAGCTATAACAACTTTAGCAGCTTCTTCTTTAGTTAAACCTGCTAAATCTAATTTTATTTGTTTTCCTGTAACTTCATTTGTTACATTTGCTTCTCTTTCTTCAAGAGTTTCTCCGCAGCAAAGTATTGGAGTTATTCCATGCTTAAATGCTGCCTTTACTTTTTTATTTAAAGCACAGTCTGTTTCATTAAAATATTGTCTTCTTTCACTGTGACCTAATATTACATAATTTACGCCTAATTCTTCAAGTGCCTTTAGTGATATTTCTCCTGTAAATGCTCCACTCTCTTCAAAGTGTGCATTTTGAGCAGCAACTTTAATATTTGTTCCTTTTACTGCTTTAACAACAGCTTCTAAAGAAATAGCAGTAGGTGCTACTACAACTTCTGACTTAGCATCCTTTACTAATGGTTTCAACTCTTCAATTAATTTTAAAGATTCACTAATTGTGTTATTCATTTTCCAGTTTCCAGCTATTATTGGTGTTCTCATTAAATACACTCCTTATTTTACAGATAAATTACACTGGTGAAACCATCTTAATCAAAACTATTATATATTTTAAAATAATATTTTTCAATGGATTATTCATTATATAAAGCTTTAATTTAAACAGTTTCACATATTTATCCTTAATTACATTATAGCACTTAGTTTTAATTTGTAAATATTATTTATTAATAATTATTATTGATTATTTATCGTTAAGAGCAACTATTCCTGGAAGTTCTTTTCCTTCTAAGAATTCAAGTGAAGCTCCGCCTCCAGTTGAAATATGAGTCATTTTGTCTCCAAATCCTAACTGATTAACAGCAGCAGCACTATCTCCTCCACCTATAACAGTTGTTGCATCTGCTTCAGCCATAGCTTTTGCAACATCTTTTGTTCCTTTAGCAAAGTTTTCGAATTCAAATACTCCCATAGGTCCATTCCAAACAACAGTTTTAGCTTCTTTAATAGCATCTGCATAAAGCTTTTGAGTTTTTGGTCCAATGTCTAATCCCATAAATCCTTCTGGTATGTTAGCATCTTCAGTTGTAACTGGCTTTGTATCTTCCTTAAATTCAGCTCCAACTATGTTATCTACTGGAAGAAGTAATTTTACTCCTTTAGCTTTAGCTTTTTCCATCATTTCTTTAGAATAATCAACTTTGTCTGCTTCAAGAAGTGAAGTTCCTATTGTATATCCTTGAGCTTTTAAGAATGTATAAGCCATTCCGCCTCCGATTATTAATGTATCAACTTTTTCAAGTAAGTTGTTTATAACGTTGATTTTATCAGAAACTTTTGCTCCTCCAAGTATTGCAACAAAAGGTCTAACTGGATTTTCAACAGCTGATCCTAAGAATTTTAATTCTTTTTGGATTAAGTATCCGCATACAGCAGTGTCTACGAATTTAGTTACTCCTACTGTTGAACAGTGTGCTCTATGAGCAGTTCCAAATGCATCATTAACATACACATCTGCAAGTGAAGCTAATTCTTTTGAAAATGCATCATCATTTTTTCCTTCTTCTGGTCTGAATCTTGTATTTTCAAGAAGAACTATTTCTCCTTCTTTAAGTTCAGCTACAGCCTTTTTAGCATTTTCGCCAACAACTGTATCATCAGCAGCAAATTTAACTTCACGTCCTAGTAATTCGCTTAATCTTTTAGCAACTGGAGCTAAAGTTTTTGAAGGATCTGGTCCCTTTGCTTTTCCAAGATGTGAGCAAAGTATAACCTTTCCGCCATGTTCTGAAAGATATTTTATAGTTGGAAGTGCTCCATTAAGTCTGTTTTCGTCAGTTATTACTCCGTCCTTTAAAGGTACATTGAAATCGCATCTTACCAATACTCTTTTATTTTTAACATCTATATCTTCAATAGTTTTTTTATTAAACTTCATATTATTCACCTCATATAACTTTATATTTTATAAAAGGTCCAGCCTCATAGCCGTTTAACTATAAAACCAGACCTTTTTACTATGTCTTAATTTAAACTATTCAAATTAATGTATTACTTTAAACTATTTTGCAATTTTTGCAAAGTACTCTAAAGTTCTAACTAATTGTGAAGTGTATGACATTTCATTATCATACCAAGAAGCAGTTTTAACTAATTGTTGTCCTTCAACTTCCATTACTCTAGTTTGAGTAGCATCAAATAATGAACCAAAGTTGATTCCGATAACGTCTGAAGAAACTATTTCATCTTCAGTGTATCCGAATGATTCATTAGCAGCTGCTTTCATTGCTGCATTGATTTCTTCTACTGTAACTTTAGTTTTTAAAGTTGAAACTAATTCAGTTATTGAACCAGTTATAACTGGAACTCTTTGAGCACCACCGTCTAATTTACCTTTTAATTCAGGTATAACTTGACCTATAGCTTTAGCAGCACCAGTTGAGTTAGGGATTATGCTTCCAGCAGCAGCTCTTGCTCTTCTGAAATCTCCTTTTCTGTGTGGGCCGTCTAATGTATTTTGGTCATTAGTGTAAGCATGAACTGTAGTCATGAATCCTTTTTCTAATCCGAATTTATCGTTTAATACTTTAACCATTGGAGCTAAGCAGTTAGTTGTGCATGATGCACCTGATATAACTGTTTCTGTTCCATCAAGATCTGCATTGTTAACATTGAAAACTATTGTCTTTAAGTCGTTTCCAGCTGGAGCTGATATAACAACTTTCTTAGCGCCTGCTCTTACGTGAGCTTCTGCTTTTTCTTTCTTTGTAAAGAATCCAGTACATTCAAGAACAACGTCTATTCCAAGATCTCCCCAAGGTAATTTTTCAGGATCTGCTTCAGCAAAAACTTTAACTTCTTTTCCGTTTACTACGAAAGCTCCTTCTTTAACTTCGATTTCTCCATTAAATCTTCCTTGTGATGAATCATATTTAAATAAGTGTGCTAACATTTTTGCATCAGTTAAGTCGTTTATTGCAACAACTTCCAATCCAGGTACCTCAAGAATTCTTCTTAAAGCTAATCTTCCTATTCTTCCAAAACCATTAATAGCTATCTTTGCCATTCTAACTACCTCCAAAAATTTTTTAATATCTAAAATTATATCAAAAATATAATTATTAGCTGATAATATAAGCTGCCATAGACACACAAAACATTTTAATGCGTGAAAAAATATATATCTACAGCAAATAGATAATTTAATATTAATTAGTGACTTTTAGTATTCTCATTATTTCTTTAGAGGTTCCCTCATCAGTTATAAGAACACTTCTTTTACTGCCACTTATTTGAGTTGCCACAATAGCTTCTGCTTTAGACTTGCTACCTGCAACCGCCACAATATTTTTAGCTTTTCTAATATCCTCTGTTTTTAATCCTAATGATGGAGTATGATAAACTACATTTCCTTCTTTGTCGAAATAATACCCAAAAGCTTCTGCAACAGATCCATTTCCCAATATATGAGAAATTTCTTCATCACTTAAACCTCTTTTACTACTCATTTCGTCAGCTCTTCCAACTCCATAAATAATTATATCAGCTTTACGTATAGTATCAATTGCATTTTTTATGCTTTTTTCATTGATTATGGTACTTAAAGCTTCATTACTTAAATTATCTGGAACATGTATCAATTTATAGCTAGCACCCAATTTATCAGCAAAATTGGCAGCTAATGTATTAGCTTCTGTTTGCAAATTTCTTTCCATACCGCCTCTTGCTGGAACAACCACTGTATTCTGATATCTTGGTGAATAACTATAATTATCGACAAGACTTTTCATTGTAGTACCACCACTAATTGCCACAATATCTCCATCTAGTATTATACTCTGTATGAATTTAGCAGCTGTTCTTCCAATTTCATTCATAACTGTACTATCTTCATCAATATCGCCTGGCACTATTATAACTTTCTTTATATTAAGCTTCTCTTTTATAATTTCTTCAATTTCTGTTAACCCTTTGAATTCTTTTATAAAATTTTTAAGCTTATCAATTATTTCTTCTCCATCTTTTGTAACTGACATTCCTGGATTACTTATATTTATAAGGTTTTGCTTTTTTAAAAAGCTTATCTCAGTTCTAACAACTCTTTCACCTATACCTATCTTATTAGCTAATATTCTTCTACCAATAGGTTGATTGTATTTTATAGTCCTTAGAATATCATATCTCTTTTCAAGCAACTCCATAAGCTCAGGAACAATTTTTTGCTGTAATTTTAAAATTTCATGCATTAAATCACCTCGCTGGACATATAAAGTCCCAGCATCTTAATTCATGTCCCACTTATATTATAAAATAAAAAAAAAAATTTTTAAATAGTATTTATGAAAAAAATATATTTTTTTCATAAATACTATTAGTTTAACACATTTTAATAACGTTTCCTTTTAGCAGATGATTTTATTCCTATCTCTTCTCTATATTTTGCTACAGTTCTTCTCGAAATATTCATACCTTTTTCCTTTAAAACTTCTGAAATTTTCTGATCTGACAGAGGACTTTCTTTCTCTTCCTTTGCAATCAATTCTTTAATTTCATTTTTTATTTTCTGTGTTGATAAATCTTCTTTATTAGCTTGATTAACTGATGTTGATATTCCCGTAGTAAACATGTCCCTTATTTTTAATAGACCTTTTGTATCAACATAAACATACTTTTCTCTTATAGCTCTACTTACAGTAGATTCATGAATCTCTAATTTCTCAGAAATATCTTTAAGTGTCATTGGTTTTAAATAATTAGTTATTCCATTAAAATAATCATTTTGGTATTTCAATATTTCATTTAAAACCTCATATAATGTACTTTTTCTTTGTTCTATACTTTTAAGCAAAAACATAGCACTATTAAGCTTTTCTTTTACATATTCAACATCCTTTTTATCATTTTCATTATTTAAAATATTTTTATAAGTACTATTTATCGATAATTTAGGAAGTGAACTATCATTCATTATTACATAAAAATCATTGTCTATTTTTCTTATAAATGCGTCTGGAACTACATATTTAACTTCATCCCCTGTGTAGAAACCTCTTGATGGTTTAGGTTCAAGACTTTTTATATAATCTCCATATTCTTGTGCTTCTTTAGGGTCTATATTTAGCTCCTTAGCCATTAAACTATACTTATTTTCAGCTATATCAGCTAAATGCTTATCCACTATTTCCATTAAGGTAATATCGTTTACATTTTTTCTTTTAATCTGTAATTTTAAACATTCTGATATATCTCTAGCACCTACACCGCTAGGATCTAAGGATTGTACTATCTCAAGTGCCTTTTCCACACTTTTTAAATTTTTGTGTAAATCCTGTGATATGTCTTCTATTGTATCTGGTAAATATCCGTTACTATTTAGATTTTCTATTATATACTCACATATAGGTCTAGTATATCGGTCTATACTGATTTCCCCAAGCTGATCTAATAAATACTCTGTAAATGACTTTTTATTTCCGATAAAATTAAAAGGCGATACCTCCTCCTCTTCATTTCTATAGTGATAATTTTCATGAGTATAGTTATCAAAATCAAGATATTTTATAAACTCTTTATAATCTACTTTACTCATGTCCGACCTATATTCCTTATCATTTTGTCGCTCTTTTCCTTCTAAAAGAGGGTTTTCCTCTAATTCTCTCTTTATATAATCATTTAATTCTATATTAGACATTTGAAGAAGTTTAATTGACATCTGCATTTGTTGAGTCATTACTAGTTTTTGCTGCTGAGTTAAATTCAATTCAAAATTCAAATTCATTTTTTTCACCCAAATTTTAATTATATATACAATCTATTAATCTAATTATATCATATCTAAATATCAATTATACATTAAATATTTTATATTCTCTTATATAATATCATATTTTGCAAAAAAAAATATTTTTTTCATATTTATAATTATTTTACCATGAAAATTTTATAAAAATAAAAGGAGGAGCCTAAAACCTTCTAGTGTTGCATTAAAGTAAATAATACTTGTTGACAAATATTATTGGAAAAAATTAATGATAAAAAAATAGACCAATTTGTGTTTTAATGGTTTTGACGAGAAACCAAACACAAGGAGGTCTATTTTTATGTTCAAGATTAATAGTAAATTAGTTTTTCATAAATTAATAGAGGAAATTGGAGGAAGTTTTATTACTAAAACTATAAATAAATATAATGGTGATTATAGGAGCCATCACTTTGACACAAGATCTCACATAAATTCGATGATTTACCTTAATATAAAAGGCTGCAGGAGTTTAAGAGAGGCTGAAGGTGAAATATCTGCAAATAAGAAACTAAAAAAACTTATCAATGTACCAAGTGTTTCACAGTTTTCACGCAAAAACGCTGCGCGTGATTATAGAATTTTTGAAGATATTTTCTATCATTTAGTTGATAAAGCTAAGAGAAGATTTGGAGACGTTAGGATTTTCAAAGATATTCCACCAATAAAAATAATAGATTCTACTGTAATATTAGTTGCTTTAAATCTAGCACCTCATCTAAAGATAGATGATAAAAGAGCAGCTATTAAAATCAGTACTCTTTTTAATGGAGAGTTTCCAGAGAAGATAAATATTGTTAAAGGGCAAGTTAATGATAGAAAATGTATTGATGGTTTATTTGAGAACAAGAATGCTATCCATGTATTTGACAGAGGATATTATGATTATCGTTGGTATGATAAATTAACAGAACAAGGAATACAATTTGTTACAAGAGGAATAAAAAATGCAATCATTATGGAGGAAAGAATGCTAAGATCAAATCTTAGCGAAAATATTTATGATACTGAAGTTATCTTAGGCTCTACTCTAGGAGGCAATTTAACTTTTAAAAATTATAGAGAAATAATGACTTTTGATGATGAAGGAGAACCTGTTACTTTTGTAACTAATATCTTTGATCTTCCTGCAGAAGATATAATAAAAATATATAAACATAGGTGGGAAATAGAGCTATTTTTTAAGTGGATAAAACAAAACTTAAGGATAAAGAAATTTATAGGTTATAATGAAAATGCAGTGAGAATTCAGATATTTTCTGCTCTTATATCTTATATGCTTATATATTTATGCTGTAAGGTTACTAAAGCTAAGTACTCCATGCTATTGTTAACACGATTTGTGAGAAGCAACTTATTGGAATTTTATGACGAAGATATTTGTGAGTATTTCAGGACAGGCTAATAAGCAGTTGCAAATATTTAAAATTTAATGATGTGGATAATGGGATAATTACAACTACTAAATGGTATTTTTTTCTTTTTAAAATATAATAACCCAATATTAAAGGTAGTTATCGGATTTTATTATAATCCAATAACTACCTTTTTAAATGTCAATAGTATTTTATTGTATTAATGCAACACTAGAAGCCTAAAACCCCACCTTCTATTTTGTTTAAGTTTAATTTGACTCATTTAACAGCCTTAAGTATTTGCTGTTAATTATTAGAACCGCAATACTTCTATAGCTGAACATTAAAACAATCACAAGTTCAAGCTCTATCTAAAGCAAAACTACCTAATGCAGAAGAAATTCTGTAGTTTCTATTGCCCAAATCAGCTATTTTCCACTGTTCTGCTAAACTACGATTATTACTTAACTGCTGCATTTACATCTGAAATTATCCATTGTTGAGTTCCTTTTCCCGAATAATTCCAAAGTTGAATATTAGCACTATCATATATTCCAGTAGTTTCTAATGCTAAACCACTTGCCTTACTTGTTATTTTATAAGTATTAGCACCTATTTTCTCAATATTCCATTGTTGACTATTTGCTCCTGAATATTGATATTGTTTAACATCACTACCTTGAGTGCTTACACCACCATCTAAGCTAAAATTACTAAGTGCTGATGTGATTTTATAACTTCCATTTCCTAAATCTGTTATCTTCCATTGTTCTGATAATGCATTAACATCAACTAACTCTTCTATTTGTGCACCACTTTGTGAACTATAATTTCTTACATTTAAAACTTTACCTGTACTTGAAGATATTATTTTATATGTTTTACTACTATCTATAACAGTTCCTGTAGTTGGTGTTGTATTTCCACCTGTACTTGGTGTTGTGCTTCCACCTGTACTTGGTGTTGTGTTTCCACCTGTACTTGGTGTTGTGTTTCCACCTGTACTTGGTGTTGTGTTTCCACCTGTACTTGGTGTTGTGTTTCCGCCTGTACTTGGTGTTGTGTTTGTTGCATTAATGTCTGAAATTATCCATTGCTGAGTTCCTTTTCCTGCATAATTCCAAAGTTGAATATTAGCACTATCATATATTCCAGTAGTTTCTAATGATAAACCACTTGCCTTACTTGTTATTTTATAAGTATTAGCACTTATTTTTTCAATATTCCATTGCTGACTACTTGCTCCTGAATATTGGTATTGTTTAACATCACTACCTTGGGTACTTACACCACCATCTAAACTAAAATTACTAAGTGCTGATGTAATTTTATAACTTCCATTTCCTAAATCTGCTATCTTCCATTGTTCTGATAATGCACCAACATCAACTAACTCTTCTATTTGTGCACCACTTTGTGAACTATAATTTCTTACATTTAAAACTTTACCTGTACTTGAAGATATTATCTTATATGTTTTATTACTATCTATAACAGATCCTGTTGTTGGTGTTGTATTTCCACCTGTTGTTGGCGTTGTATTTCCACCTGTTGTTGGTGTTGTGTTTCCACCTGTTGTTGGTGTTGTGTTTCCACCTGTTGTTGGTGTTGTATTTCCACCTGTTGTTGGTGTTGTGTTTCCACCTGTTGTTGGTGTTGTGTTTCCACCTGTTGTTGGTGTTGTGTTTCCACCTGTTGTTGGTGTATTATTTTGAAGCATAGCTGCTTTTACAAACTTTCCTGACTCAGTCAAATCATTGTCAGTCCAGCCTCCATTAGGGTTGCTGCCTGGTTTTAACATTGATGCTGATGCATATGCATCATCTAAAACCCAATTTGTCCAACTTATTTTGTTTTGAGTCATAAAATCTACCCACTGTTGTGATTCCGGTATATATGTTCCTCCACTACCATTGCAATCACTTGTTCCCCACTCTGTAGCAAATAAAGCTATGTTTTTGCTAAGAGCTTGGCTTATATTATCTCTAAGCCATTGTCCATGTGTTCCAGCATAAAAATGACAAGCATACATTATATTGCTAAAACTCAAAGGATCATTTGCAGGATCTAAAACAGATTGACTCCAAGAAGGACTACCAACTATAACTATTGAATTAGGTGAGTTAGCTCTAATAACTGGTATAACTTCATTTGCATATGGTTTTACATCTCTGCTCCAAGTTACATCACCACATGGTTCATTTGCTATTTCATAAATTACATTTGGTGAATTTTTGTATTCACTTGAAATTTCATTAAAGAATTCCTTTGACTGACTTTTATCAGTTTGAGGATTATTAAACATATGCCAGTCTACAATTACATAAATACCTAATTTTTGAGCATCATTTATTGCTGACTCAACTTTTGCTTTGCATGCTGCCTTATTAAATATATATCCACCATCACCATCAGTATACATTGCAACTCTAAATACATTCATTCCCCAGTTATCTCTTAAATATTTCATAGCATCATAATTTACAAACTGCGGCGAGTATTGTATACCAAAGCTACTCATACCTTTTAATTGAATAGGCTCACCACTTGAATTTAATAATTTACTTCCTGAAACTCTTAGTTGTCCATTTTTTTCAACTGGTGTTAAACCACTTGCTTTAATTTTTATAATACCAACATTTGATGCAACAAACATTAATAAAACAAAAAATATTGGTAAACTTAAAATTTTTCTTCTGTTCTTTTTCATATTTTGCTCTGTTTTATAAAGTAAATTTATAAAATCAGTACACCTCGCCTTCAATATTTTGTAAACGTTATCTAGATTATTATATTATTGCGGGATCCCTAATGCCATTATATAATACAATTCCTTATTTTACAATATAATTCCATTGAATTTATTAAAAAAATTAATTTAATTTGAATTTTTTTTAAACTTACTAATTTATTTTGTTAAAATGAATATTTTTTGTCACATTATAACATATATGTATATTAAATTTTTTATTTAACTTATCATATAAAAAAAGGGAGTGTCGCAAAATGATTAAAATTAATCATGAGCGATGCTCTTTTTTTGTTTAAGCTATAAAATTGCCTAATATTTTAAATACTATATTAATTATTTGAATTTCCATGAGATTTTGACGCACTAAAATAAACCTAACTATATTATTCCATAATTAGGAAATAGTTTTTAATTCGTGAAGATACTTTTGAGTTCTTTCATTTTGGATTTTTAAATGTAATTTGTTAATGTTATATCCAAAACAAAGCAAAATAAATTCAGTTTTTACACTATTTTTTCCACGTGTTAAAAATCTTTTGAATTCATAGTCGCTTTTTAAAATTCCAAACGCACCTTCAACTTGAATAGATCTGTTCATTCTCAATTTAGTTCCCAATTCAGTTTTGATATTGTTGTATGAAATTTGACGCTTTTTAATAAAAGTCTTTGAAACCTGCATTTTTCGGTTATTCTTTGCTTTTGTGCACTTTGATTTCAAAGTGCAGTTATCGCAATTTTCACATTCATAAACAGTAACCTCAGACGTATACCCACTTGCAGATTTTTTATGAATAATATATGATGGGAATAATTTTCTATTATTATGACAAATATATGTATCTGTTTTAACATCATATTTCATATTTTCACGCTTACTGATGTCGTTTTTAAAACTTCTTTTTTTCCATTTCTCATAAGTTTGAGGTTTTATATATGGTATTTGATTATTAGACTCTAAAAACAAATAGTTTTCTTCACTTTCGTAACCAGAATCTGCAATCACATTAGTATATTTATGACCAATTTTTTCTTGCATATTAGTAATCATTGGTATTAATGTTGCTATATCATTTCTATCATCAAATACTCCAACACCAGTTACATATTCACTATCAACTGCTATTTGTACATTATAGGCAGGTTTTAATTGACCATTTCTCATATGATCATCTTTCATATGCATGAAAGTTGCATCAGTATCAGTTTTAGAATAGCTATTTCTTTTTGAAAATATTTTCTTACTTAAATTATATTTTTCTTGTCTTTCTTTATATTGTGATAGTTGTTCTATCCACTTTTGAATTGCAGTTTTTCTTTTACCGATTCCATGAACAAACTCTATATTTCTTTTTTCTTTTTCAAATAAAAGCCATTGAAGAATTTTGTTTATATCATCAATCAAAGTTTCTCTCTCAATAGTGAATTTCATTAATCTTTCAAGATTAATGGTTTTAACAAGAGCAATAATTTTATCAAACATCTTACCTTCATTTTTATAAATAGCTTTCTTCCAAACAAAAGTATATCGGTTGGCATTTGCCTCAATTTTAGTACCATCGATAAATACATTTTCAAATAATAATTCTTTTTCTTTAGCTAAATAGTTAACTTGTTGATAAAATAAATCTTCAATCACTTCATTTGAAAGATATTTTTTTCGAAATCTACTTATAGTAGCGTGATCAGGTGCTTTAAAGCCTTGAAGTAGCCATTTGAAATTTATATCTCTTTTGCATGCTTTTTCTATCTTTCTACTTGAATAAATATTTTGAGAATAAGCATAAGATATTATTTTGAACATGATTTTGGGTTCAACTGCTGATTTTCTTCCTACGGAAGAATACGCCTTGTACAATTTTTTATAATTTAATCCCTCCAACAAATAGCTTAGCAAACGAACCGAATCATCTTCTGGTATTAAGTTTTCTAAATTTAATGGTAATATAAGTTGCAAATTATCATTAAATTGATTATAATTTTTTGTGTATAATTTAGTTACGTTCATAATTTAATTATACAATCAATGTGAGTTCTTCGGAACTCACATTTTTTATATACAACAAAGGAGCTATTGCAAAACTATTTTTTAGTTTTGCAACAGCCCCTTTTATTGCTTTTATTTTATATAATGCTGTGTATTTTATAATTATTATCTTTCTCCCTTTTCGTATGGTACTCCATCTGCAGCTGGTGCTATAGTTTTACCAACAAAACCGGCTAAAGCAAGCATAGTTAAAACATATGGTATCATTGAATATATCTCATCCGGTATGGAAAACCCTAAATTTCTTGCATTAATTTCTAGCGCATTACCGAAAGCGAATAACAGACACGCCCAAAATGCTCCTTTAGGCTTCCAATTACCAAATATCATTGCTGCAATCGCTATATATCCCCTGCCTGAAACCATCCCTTCCCTATATATAGGTGTCATACCTATTGATAAGGATGCTCCTCCTATACCTGCAAGAACACCTGAAAGTACTACACAAAGATATCTAACTTTATATACACTTATTCCCATAGTGTCAGCTGCTTTAGGATGTTCACCCACAGCTCTTATTCTAAGTCCAATAGGTGTTTTAAATAATACAAAATTAGCTACTATAACTAATATTATAGCTCCAAATACAAACCAATTTAAACCAGAAATAAACTGACCTAAAATTGGTATATTTTTAATAAACTTAGGAACTCCAAAAGTGATTCCCTTTACTATGTCTGTCTGTCCGCCCTTGTGAAAAAATCTAAATATCAAAAAACTCGCAAATGCTGTAGAAAATAAATTTATTGCAGTACCGGAAATTACCTGATCCGCTTTTAAATTTATACTTAAAAATGCATGAAGTAAAGCTATTAAGCCACCTGCAACCGCTGCAAATAATAGTCCTAAAATAGCATTTCCAGTTAAATACGAACCAAGTACTGCAAAGAAAGCACCAATTGTCATCATACCATCAAGACCTATGTTAACAACGCCAGATTTCTCTGAAAAAACTCCTCCGATTGCAGTAAATATAAGTGGAGTTGCCATTCTAAAGGTAGCTGCTGCTATCGCAACCACTAACAATAAATTATCCATTTATAGCAACCTCCTTTTTTCTCCTCTTGTTTTTAAAATATTTAATTATATAATCTGTAGAAACAAATATTATAACTACCGCTTGTATTAAGTAAACTATTTCTTTAGGTATATTATTTAATTGAAGAAGTCTTGAACTACTGTCTAAGGTTCCAAAAAGAATAGCCGCCGGAATACAGCCTATAGGATTATTTTTAGCTAAAAGTGCTACTGATATTCCATCAAAGCCATAGCCTAAATTTCCGCTCATATCTGTTGTACTATGCATAAATCCTGCAAGATGTACTGCCCCACCAAGTCCTGCAATAGCTCCAGATATAACCATAGCAAATATTATATTTTTTGCTTTACTAATGCCGCCATATTCAGCTGCAAGCGGACTTGTTCCTACTGCTCTAAGTTCATATCCCAAAACAGTTTTTGATAAAATCCAAAAAACAAGTATTGCACAGAAAAGTCCTATAATAAGTCCTATATTAGCACTGCTGGTTGAACTAAATTGAAGTAATTGAGCACTCCCTTTTATTACAGGAGTAGTTGATTTTTTAGGTATTCCTATAGGAGTTCTAAGAACAATAAGATTAACTAAGTACAAAGCTATGTAATTCATCATTATACTATTTATAACCTCGTTAGTACCAAATTTAGCTTTAAGAAAACCTGGCACTGCTGCCCATAATCCTCCGGCTAATATTCCTCCAAGTATAATAAGTGGAACATGAATCCATGGACTTAAGCCTGGTATAAGTCCAATTATTGCAGCTGATAAGAGTCCAAGTGTAAATTGTCCTTCTGTTCCTATATTAAACAAACCAGTCTTAAAAGCTACCGCATTAGCTACTCCAGTAAACAAAAGGGGTGTAACATAAATCATAGTATCAAGCGCTTTTGTTTGATCTCCAAAGCTTCCCTTTACTATAATATTTATAAGATCACTAAGTGCTCTAAAATATTCAGTTATAGCATAGCCCTTAGCCCACATTACAAAGAAAACAGCTACAAATAAAGAAATAAATACAGAAAATAACGGAAACGCTAAACTTTTCATTCCACTTATTATACCTGATAAAATTTTATTTTCTTTTTTACTCACCAGTGTTCACGCTCTCTTTCTTATCTAAGTTTCCTCCCGCCATAAGTATACCTATTTTTTTCTCATCAGCGTCTTTTCTGTCTAAAATATCTACTATACTACCGTCATACATAACAGCTATCCTATCTGATAATGCCAATACCTCATCAAGTTCAAGTGAAACTAAAAGGACGGCTTTGCCTTTATCTCTTTCCTGCACAATTCTTTTATGTATATATTCTATAGCTCCTACATCAAGTCCCCTTGTAGGTTGAGATGCTATTAAAAGATCAGGATTCTTAGATATTTCCCTAGCTGCAATTAATTTTTGTTGATTTCCTCCAGAAAGAGCTGCCGCTTCTACCTCATCATTTGGTGTTCTAATGTCAAATTCCTCTATAAGAGTTTTACAATGCTCTCTAACCTTTTTATAATTTATGCTTATACCTCCTGAAAAAGGTTTTTTATAATGCATGCCTAGTATAGAGTTTTCATAAAGTGAATATCTAAGCACTAATCCTCTTTTATGTCTATCTTCTGGAATATGTCCTACTCCACTGTCAGTGATATATTTTGATGACTTTCCACTAATATCTTTTCCGTTAAAAATTATTTTTCCTTCTTCAGGTTTTTTAAGACCTGTTAAAGCTTCTATAAATTCTGACTGTCCATTTCCATCAACACCTGCAATTCCTAATATTTCTCCGGCATCAACAGTTAAATCCACGCCTTTTACAGCTAAAACATCTCTATGATCCTTAACTTTAAGTCCTTCAACCTTTAAAACTTCTCTTCCTCTTTTACTTTCTTCTTTTGAAATAGTGAGCTTAACCTTTCTTCCTACCATAAGTTCAGCTAGTTCATCTATATTGGTTTCTTTAGTATTAACTGTTCCTGTTATTTTTCCTCTTCTTATGATTGTAACTCTATCACTCATTTTCATTACTTCTTTTAGCTTATGTGTGATAAGTATTACAGATTTTCCTTCTTTTTTTAGGTTCTCAATTATTTCACCTAACTCGTCTATTTCTTGAGGTGTTAAAACCGCTGTAGGTTCATCTAATATTAAAACATCTGCTCCCCTATAAATAGCCTTTAAAATCTCTACTTTTTGCTGCTGGCCAACTGATATATCTTCTATATATGCTTTAGGATCAATAGCAAAACCATATTTATCGGATAATTCCTTTACATCTCTAATTGCCTTTTTGATATCAATTTTGATTCCTTTTCTTGGTTCCATTCCTAAAACTATATTTTCAGCAACAGTAAAATTACTAACAAGCATAAAATGTTGGTGCACCATACCTATACCATTTTTTATAGCATCATTTGGGCCACTAAATTTAAGACTCTTACCGTTAACAAAGATTTCTCCTCTCTCAGGAGTATACAAGCCATAAAGAATATTCATTAGTGTAGTTTTTCCTGCACCATTTTCACCTAACAAAACATGAGTTTCACTTTTAAGCAATTCAAAATCCACATTATCATTAGCTACAGTGCCTGGAAAAACTTTAGTAATCCCTTTCATTTCGATTACTTTGTTCATGCTTACCCTCCTCAATATCTTATCGAATTAAAATTTCACAATATTTTTAGAAAAGCCAGGTGACCCCAGCTTTTCTAAAAAATACACTATGAAATTTATTTAATTTGATCTGTCTTAAAAGTCTGTGCTTTATCAACAGTATCAGGTACAACTATTTTTCCATCAATTATTGCCTGTTTATATTTATCAACTAAAGATAAAATTTCGCTTGGTACATGTTTATTTGATGATGGAGCAACTCCAACTCCATTTTCTTTAAGTCCGAAATTTTCAATTTTTCCACCATTGAATTTTTTATCTTTTGCAAGTGCCTTCACAGTATCATATGTAGCTATGTCAACTCTCTTTACCATACTAGTAAGTATGACATCTGCATATTTAGGAAGTCCTACTGCTTGATCCTTATCAACACCTATAGCCCAAACATCCTTACCTTGACTCTTTAAAGATTGTGCAACATCAAATACTCCAATTCCGGCACCACCAGCTGCGTGATAAACAATATCACAACCTCCATTATATAGAGAAGTCGCAACTTCTTTACCTTTTGTTGTATCTGCAAAATCATTAGTAAAGTTTTTCTCTACTGTTATGTTAGGATTAACAGTTTTTGCTCCTGCAATGTATCCAGCTAAAAACTTATTTATTAGAGGTTGATCTTTTCCTCCTACAAAACCTATCTTGTTTGTTTTTGTCATTTTTCCAGCTATAACTCCAACTAAAAATGAACCTTCTTGCTCTTTAAAAACAAGAGAAACTACATTACTAGGTTGCTTATCATATGCATTATCGATTATAGCAAAATCTTTCTTAGGATATTTCTTAGCCATATCAGCTAAATCATCTGCCATTTGGTAACCAACACCAAATACCAAATCAGAATCATTATCTATTAATGATTGTAAATTTGGTTTATAATCATCTTTTTTCTTTGCCTCTATTGCTTTATAGTCTACATTAAATTCTTTTGCTGCTTTTTTTATACCTTCATCTGCTCCTTGGTTAAAGGATTTGTCGTTAAGTCCACCCTCGTCAGTCGAAAGTCCCACTTTTATTTTATTAGAATCTTTAGTTGTGGAACTACTTGAACTACTGCAGCCTGCAAATAACCCAGCTAATAATACAACTGTTGTTAAAATAGCTATTGTTTTCCTTTTCATCATCGATTTTCCCCCTTAAAAATTATATAAAAAAATTTATCCATATAAGGTTCGTAAAAACATTATATGGATAAATTTAATTAAACTGTAATTAATAAAATCGAAATTAAACTTCCATATTATTGAATGATCAGTATACATTTCAGGTATTATTTAGTATAATTGTATACAATTTAGTCCCTTAATTAATATACGTTATTTTAGAAAAAAAATCAATATTTAATAAAAAAATAAGTGCTTTTATAGTAATTTATTAAAATTCCTCAATAAAAAATATTCCACATGCTTTTGTTCCCGAATGTGCTCCAACAACACAACCAACTTCACATTCCACAAATTTATTTTCATTTTCTATAAGCTGTTGCCTTAGTATTGGTAAAATATCTTCGTTCTCTGCATCTAATAGTATGGATGTTTCTTCTCTATTTATACTTTCTTTTTTTATACAATCCAAAACCGATCTTGCTGCTTTTTTATTTCCACGTACCTTATCTTTTACTGCCATCTCTCCATCTTTAACTTCAAGTATAAGCTTTATTCCAAGTAAATTTCCTATTGTTCCTGCTGTTTTAGATAATCTTCCACCTTTGATTAAATTATCTAGCTTTTCAAAGGCAAGAGCACTTTTTACATGAGGAACTGTTTCTAAGATTTCTTTTTTAATTTCTTCAAATGTTTTTCCTTCTTCTTTAAGTCTGCAAGCCTTCAAAACCAAGACACCAAGTCCTGATGTTACATTAAGACTATCAATAATAGCAATATTATCAGTTTCAAGCATATCTTTTGCTATACATGCCGATTGATATGTTCCACTCATTTTTGATGACATATTTATACATATAATTTTATACCCTTCATCAATATACTTTGAAAAACAATCACAAAATCTTTTTGGTGTAACTTGAGAAGTGGTAGGAAATATATTTTCTTCGTCCATTATCTTCGAAAGTTGTTTGAAATTTATATCTATAACATCAAAATATGATTTACCTTTTACATTAACCATAAGTGGCAATACATCTATATCGTGCTTTCTTATTATATATTCTGGTAAGTCACAAGTACTATCTGTTACTATTTTTATTTTTTCCACTTACTTTCCTCCCATTCTATTTCATATTTGGGAAACCAATCTGTCTTATAGCCTCATATGCAACTATTGCAACAGTGTTTGATAAATTAAGTGACCTAGTAGATGTTTTTACCATAGGCACCCTTATACACCTGTCAGGATCACTTTCCCTTATTTGATCCGGAAGCCCACAAGATTCCCTTCCAAAAATAATAAAGTCACCTTGCTTAAATTTAACCTCATCATAAAAGCCTTTACCGTGAGTTGTAGAAAAATAAAAAGTAGCATCTTTATATTTTTCTCTTAATTCCTCATAAGAATCATATAAAGTTATGTCCAAATCCTTCCAATAGTCAAGTCCTGCTCTTTTAAGATGCTTCTCATCTAAGCTAAATCCAAGTGGCTTTATTAAATGTAATTTGGAATTAGTAAGCACACATGTCCTTGCTATGTTTCCTGTGTTTTGAGGAATTTCCGGTTCAAATAATACTATATTTAAATTCTCTTGTCCTAAAATCATACGTGTCCCCCCTATAAGTAGTAATTATATATTACTTCAATAACTTATTCTAGTGCGCAACTTTTTAAATAGTAAAAATCAATAAACTTTTACTACTTATAGCACACTTATATTTGTTAAATAAAAGCAATAATATTTAAATTATATACTTAATTATTGACTTATTAAAATATAAATTTATATTGTTAATAAAAAATTCTTTTATTTCATCCATTTCATTATTATTATATATGTATTTACCATAACCAAATTGGCCAAATTTGAATTTTCTAGTTTGAACCTCCATTGGAAGTGTAGTATTTGGAAATACTTTTAGTATCTTATTCTTAGCACTTACAGTAAATCTATGTGATATTATTTCAAATTCTATTTCCTTATCCTGAAATTTATCACTGGTTTTTTTTAATAACTCTTTATACTCATCTCGCCAATTTTCATGCAAAAATACTGGTCCTATTATAAACCCTACTTTGTATCCACTATTTAAAAGACTATAAGCAGCATCTATTCTATCTTTTAGATTTGATGTTCTATGTTCATAGGATTTTATAACTCTTTCTGTATTTATACTAAATCTTATAGTTGTATGATTATTATGCTGCAAGCTGCATAGTTTATTTATATCTGCATACTTAGTAACAAATCTAAATCTTCCATATTCACTTTTAGCAAAATATTCAATAGCACTTTTAAGTGCACCACTATAACCTTCAACCAAAACCGGATCTGAAGTTGCTGCACCTTCAAAAATCGTAATTTCAGGTTTTCTTTCTTCTATATATTGTCCTGCCCTATTTAAAATTTCATCTATATTAACATTAACTTTAACATAAGGCTTCTTCCCTCCACGAGTATTTAAATAACAATATTCACACATTGCTGCACAACCACTTACTAAAGGGAGTTGATAATGTGCTGAGGGTTTACAGCTTTGAAACTCAAGCTCGCTTCTCACCCCTACTACTAGTGTATTTTTTCCCTCAAAAAAAGCATCAGCATCATCTTTACCTGGTATTCCAGTTATTCTTCCAGTCTCAGAATACTTTATTTCAATTCCTTCATTTTCAGCTTTACTTAAAATATTACGTGCTATAGGATAATTAAGCGCCTTTCTCTCAAATATAATTCTTCTAAATATACCATCCATATTACCACCTCGTAGGTAGTATTTACTAAATATTCGGCAATATACTATATAAACTTATTTATAGCCTTTGCAACTCCAGAGTTGTTATTTGTATCTGTAACATATCCTGCAACTAGCTTAACTTTATCTTCTGCATTTCCCATTGCTATTCCAAGTCCAGCATATTCTATCATTGAAAGATCATTTTCATTATCACCAATGCAAATTATTTCTTCTCTACTTATTCCATAAAAATTCGCAAGCATCTCTACTGCTCTACCTTTAGTAACACCTTTAGGCATAACTTCAAAATTAAATTTATTAGAGCTTACAACATCAAATCTATTAAGTTTCTCTATTTCATGCCTAAGCAGGGTAAGTTTATCTATATCTTTTTCAACACAAATACATTTTAGGATCTCTCCTGTATTTTTGCTCAAAAATTCCTCCATGCTATTAGGCTGAAGAAGTTTTACTCTTTTTTCTTCTGGAAGTTCTTCATTAAATTTATTATAAGTATAATTTTCTTCAAATTTTTTATTAGATATAACTGTATTATAAGTATTAAAAAACATAGTAACATCATATTTTTCTACTATAGTATATATATCCTTTGCATCCGCATTTTCTAAATAACATTCATAAATAACATTATCATTATCTTTTTCTCTTATATACCCTCCATTTGATGCTATTAAAGGTGCCTTTATACCTAACATATCTGAGTAAGCTAATGCACTTGCAAACAGTCTTCCTGTGCATATTGCTATTTTAACTCCTGCTTCACTTGCTCTTTTCATTGCACTTATATTTTCTTCACTTATTTTTTTATCATCATCAAGTACTGTTCCATCCATATCTACACATATTAACTTATACTTCATTAAAATTCCTCCATACATTTGTCAAAGTCATATACATTCTATCACATTTTTAAAATCAGTTATATATACCCCATAACAACAAAAGAAGATGACACATTAAAATCATCTTCTTATATTTATTTAATTCTACATATTTTCAACGTATAATTTACAAACTCCACTCCAAGTTTCATTAGGTTTAATAGTTTTAAAACCTGATACGCTTCTATCTAATTTAACATTAGGAGAATTTATAATGCTTGATTGTGGCTCTATGCAAGTATAATTTTTATCTCCCATATCATTCCATATAACAAGATATTTATATTCTTCACTCATTTCATAAACAACTCTTGTATTTTTAGAAGCATCTTCAATACATGCACCTCTAAAACTTTTGCCATTAAGATCAATATCCTTTAAAGAAAATAATGATTCTATAGGATGTTTAGATACTTGAACACCTTCGTTTAAGAATTCTTTTTGTTCGCCTTCTGGCTCAAAGCTTTCTAATGTAGGGAGATTTCTTGAATCTTGTTTCCAAAACTTATCTATTGAAATTTTAACTCTGCAGTTGCTATCTTTACTTCCATCTATAAACGGAACATTAAACGCACTATGGTATCCAACTGATACAGGCATTTCTTCACTACTTAAATTTACAACACTTGTAGTTTGCTTTAATCCATCTTTAGAAAGTTCATAACTTAATTTAAACTGAAATTCATGAGGAAAATATTTATATGCCTCTTTATCTTTATTAAAATCAAAAATAACTTCTACTACAGCTTTATCTTCTACGATGTCTTTTTTAGCTAATGTCCACTTACTGTTTTTAATAAAACCATGTATGTAATTATTATTTTTAGCTTCATTTATAGGGAACTTATATGTTCTTTCTCCTACTTTAAAAGTACCATCTTCTATTCTGTTAGGAGGAAATAAAACTGGAAGCCCATAAACTTGTGGTCTATTTTTAAAATCATCAAATTTCAAATCTTCTTTAGGTGTTCTAAGCACGCTTACATTTTTATCATTATTTTTTAACTCTACAACATTTCCACCCACATCCGGTATTATAAGTGCCTCATATCCACCTGCGGCAAAACGTATACATTTATGCTCATCCCACAAAATTTCTTCTTTTATCCATAAATTATTATTCATTACCTTCATCTCCAATTTTAAATAGCTTATGAAACTACAACTTAAAATCAGTTAAACCTTAATATACATGTTTAATAAGGATGTTGATTTTTAACTTTACATGTATAAGTTAGCTTTTAACTTTTTTATTGCAGCTTCATAAGCTCATATATTTTAGAAGTTAGTTATAGCAATCTATTAATTAAATTACATAGTTAGCGTTGTTGTTTTTATTATAGCGTTACGCCATTTTTAAATATTGAAATTTCTCTTATGCCGTTCTTTTCATTGTTTGCCATGCTTCCGCCAGCAACTGATATTATATAATTGACAAAGTCTTTAAGAACTTCATCCATGGATCTATTTTCTAAAAGTGCTCCTGCATTAAAATCTATCCAATTTTTCTTTTTATTATATATATCTGAGTTAGTTGATATTTTAACAGTTGGAACAAAAGTACCAAATGGTGTACCTCTACCAGTTGTAAATAGCACAATATGACAGCCTGCTGCTGCAAGACCTGTTGATGCTACTAAATCATTACCTGGTGCACTTAAAAGATTTAAACCTTTAATATTTAATGTTTCACCGTACTTAAGCACTCCAACTACTTCTGAACTTCCTGATTTTTGAGTACATCCTAATGATTTATCTTCTAATGTAGTTATTCCACCTGCTTTATTTCCTGGAGAAGGATTTTCATATACAGGTTGGTTGTAACTCATAAAATATTTCTTAAAATCATTTATTAAACTTACCGTTTTTGCAAATACTTCCTCATCTTTTGCCCTATTCATGAGAATTGTTTCTGCTCCAAACATTTCAGGAACCTCTGTAAGTATAGTTGTTCCACCTTGAGCTATTAAAAAGTCGGATAGTTTTCCTAAAAGGGGATTTGCGGTTATCCCTGAAAAACCATCTGATGCTCCACACTTAAGTCCTATTTTAAGTTCTGAAAGAGGTATATCTTCTCTTTTATCATTTTGAACTTTACTATACAATTCTTTTAAAAGTTCACATCCTGAAGCTACTTCGTCTTCTACCTCTTGAGAAACTAAAAATCTTACTCTCTCTTTGTTGTAGCTGTGAAGTGATTCCTTAAAACTGTCCATAGTATTATTTTCACAACCAAGTCCAAGAACTAAAACTCCTCCTGCATTAGGATGTTTTACTATGTTACCTAAAATTGTTCTTGTGTTTTTGTGGTCTTCACCAAGCTGTGAACATCCAAAATTATGTTTGTATACATATACTTCTTTAAAATTAGTTTCACTTTTAAATCTATCAGCTATTAAATCAGCTATACCATTTACACAACCAACAGTTGGAACTATCCATATTTCATTTCTTATTCCTACTGTGTTATCTTCTCTTCTATAACCTTTAAAAGTTAAATTTTCATTTTTAAATGGATTTTCAAAGTTTTGTTTATTATACTCATAATCCTTTATTCCCTCTAAGTTGGTTTTAATATTATGAGTATGCACCCACTGACCTTCATTTATATCTTCTAATGCATGACCAATAGGAAATCCATATTTACATATGTTAGAATCTTTTTTTATATCTTTAATTGCAACTTTATGACCCTTTTTAATTGCCTCTTTAACTGCAACTACTCTTCCATCTACTTCAAGCGAATCACCTTTATTTAAATCATTTAAAGCAACTGCAACATTATCATTTTCATTTATCTTTATAAAATTTTTCATGAAGATATACCTCCATTTATAATTACATTACAGACTTTACAGCCTCTTTCATTCCTAATTTATCTATTTTGATTAAGTTTTCAGTAACAGCATCTGTTAAACCTTCAACATTATTTAAGTTCATTTTCCAGTTCTTTTCATATCCTAATACTGTTTCTACTATATTTCTGTATGAAGCATCGCTGCCGTCAAATTTTGACCATAATTCTTTATATAATGCTAAAACATCTTCTCCATCAGCTAATTTTATGTCTTCTTCTCCTCTTTTACCTTTATAGAATTCTATAAGAGCTGCAAGTGAGAATACAAGTTTCTTTGGAAGCTGACCCTTTCTCTTTGTATATTCGAGAAGAGAAGGTAAATCTCTAGTTTCAAATTTTGGCATTGAATTTAAAGCTATACTCATTAGATAATGATTTACAAAAGGATTTAAGAATCTTTCAAGTACAGCACCTGCAAAATATTTAAGTTCATCTACTGGAAGATCTAATGTTGGTATTATTTCATCATATACTAAATCTTTTAAGTATTTGCCAATAACTTCATCTTCAACTGAATGTCCAACTGTATCTAAGCCATAAAGATAAGCTACTGGAACTAATGCTGTATGTGCTCCGTTTAATATTCTAACTTTTCTTGTTCTATAAGGTGTAACATCTTTAACTACTTGGATGTTTACTCCTGCTTTTTCAAAAGGAAGAACATCTTTTATCCATTCTGGTCCTTCGATTACCCATAAGTGGAATTGTTCTCCTACATCAACTAAGCTATCTTCATAACCTAATTCTGCATGAACTTCATCAATTGTATCTCTAGGATATCCTGGAACTATTCTGTCAACAAGAGTACAGCAGAAAGTATTAGCTTCATTTATCCAATCAGCAAACTCTTTTTCTAAATTCCAAACTTCAGCAAACTTAAGGATAGTTGCTTTTAATTTTTCTCCGTTTCTATCTATAAGTTCACAAGGTATAATTAGCATACCTTTTGATTTATCACCATTAAATGTTTTAAATCTTCTATATAAAAATGCAGTTAATTTTCCTGGGTAACTATTTTGACAAGTATCTCCTAATTTATCATTTTCATCAAAAGCTATTCCTGCTTCTGTTGTATTTGATATAACAATTTCCATTTCTGGATTTTCTGCTAGTTTAAGATATTCTTCATATTCACTGTATGGATTTAATCCTCTAGTTACACAGTCTATTACTGAATGTTCTTTTACAGCTTTTCCTTCTTTTAAACCTTGTAAGTATAATGTATATAAGCCATCTTGTTCATTAAGCATATTAACTAAACCTTGCTCAAGAGGTTGTACAATAACTACTCCTGCATTAAAATCTGCTAGTTTATTCATTTTATCAACTTGCCAATCAACAAATGCTCTTAAAAAGTTTCCTTCACCGAACTGTACTATTTTTTCAGGATACTTTTTAAATTCACTAAAATTACTTCTATTTAATTTCATACTTGTTCCTCCCAATTTTTATTATGTTCACGTGTTCAAAAATGATACTGGCATTTTTTCTTTTTTTATTTTTTTATAGTAAAATTGTATTCATTTATATTATACCACATTTTGAACACGTGAACATTTAAATTATAAAAAATTATTTTTAAGCTTTTCTAGCCTCTAATTCTTTTATCATTTCATTGTATTTCTTGTCTGAAAGATTATATAAGAAAGCAACTATTATTGCTGCTACTAAAAGCGCTACTGCTGGATATGCCATTAACAATGATTTTATTCCTAATAAAGTTTCTGCAGATTGTTTTTTATTAGCCACATATCCTACAAATCCAAGTCCCCAACCTGATAGAAGTCCTGCAATTGATTGTGCAAGCTTTCTTGAGAAGTTAAATACAGAATAAGTTATACCTTCTCTTCTAGTTCCAGTTCTCCATTCACCATAGTCTATACTATCTGAAACAAAAGCCCAAGTTATTCCATTAGGAATACTTATACCTATAAAGCCAATTGCTAATAGTATTGTGAAAGTATATATATTTCCTGGAAGAAGAAAGTTAATACTATCTGCAACAACACTTACTAAAAATCCTATTATAGCTGTTCTCTTTTTACCAAACTTGCTAACTAGTTTTGGCATAGCTATAACACCTAAAACAGCACATCCTATAGTAAAGAAATTTATGTATGGTAGTAAACTAACATTTCCAAGATTGTATTGACAGTAATAAACAATTAATGAACTTCTTATATTATAAGCTGATATAGAGAATATTGTCATTAATATTAAAGTTAATAAAGCTCTATTTGTAAATACAGTAACTACAATTGATTTTGGTGTAATCTTTTCTCTTTTAACGTTTTCAGCTGGAGTCACTACCTCTCTAGTATTTTTGTATGTCATATAGAAAGATATTATTCCGATTACCCCCATTACTCCTGCAACTACTGGAAAACCTATTCTTGGATTTCCAAACATTAAAACAAGTGGCATAAATATAACACTAGTTATAAGAAGTGCTCCTGAAGAACCAACTTGTCTAAATGCAGCTAAAGAAGTTCTTTCTTGAACATCTTGAGTTATAACTGATCCAAGCGAACCATATGGAACATTTGTAAATGAGTATCCAAGTCCCCAAATCATATATGTTATGTATGCAAATAATAATTTTGAAGTAGCTGTTTTACCTGGATTCGTAAAAGTTATTACCGTAAGTATTGCAAGTATTATACTGGAAACAAACATAATCGGTCTAAACTTACCGTGTTTACCAGGTTTTCTCGAATCTACTACAGTTCCTGCTATAGGATCCATAAATGCGTCAAATATCTTTGTAAAGAAAAATATACCACCTGCTGCACCTGGAGCTATCTTAACAACGTCTGTATAAAACTTCAACAGGTATGATTGTCCTAAATCGAACATGAACCCATTTCCAAAATCGCCAAGTCCATAGGATATTTTCTCCTTCAAGGTTAACTTTTTCATGATTTAATCCTCCAATTATTATTAGAAAGTTAATTTTAGCCAAATTACTTATTTAATTTTTTAACAGAGTCTCTTACAATAAGCTCTGTACCTATATAAATCTTCTTTTTATCAAATTTTGCTTCATCAATTATATCAAGCATCTTATTTGCACCTACTATACCAATCTCTTTTGATGGCTTTCTTATTGTAGTTATTGCTGGAGTAACATACTCGCAGAATATACTACCATCAAATCCAACCAAAGAAATATCATCTGGCACTCGTAACCCTTCAAGTCTAATCGCTTTTATCGCTCCCACTGCCATATCATCATTAGAACAAAATACTGCAGTTGGTCTATCTTTCAATTTCAAAAATTCTTTCATGGCAGAAAAACCACTTTCAACATCGTAATTTCCAACTTGAAAATACTCATTTTTAATTTCAATTTTATTATCAATTAAAGCATTAATAAATCCTAATTTTCTATATACCGATGATTTAAAACCAGTTTTACCTTCTATAATAGCAATTTTGCCATGTCCATTTTTTATCAAATATTCGGCAGCTTTATATGCGCCATCCTTTTCTGCAGCAATTATATTTATAACGTTTTCCTCTTCTATCTCCCTATTTAAAACAACTATAGGTATTTCCTTATTAATAACGTCATATATAAAAGAATTATCACTTTCACTTTGACTTACTAATATTATTCCATCAAATCTCTTTTTAGATATATAATTAAAATCATTACAATTATCTATTCCCTTAATAACCAAATTATAGCTTTCTTCTATAATACTATTTACACCTTCTACAATTTCGTGAAAGAAGTTTGGAGAAGTACCCTTACTTATACTAGAAAAGAAAAGCCCTATATTATAAGATTTATTTAATACCAAGCTTTTAGCATTAAAATTAGGAACGTAATTAAGTTTTTTGGCTATCTCTAATATTTTCTTTTTTGTTTCTTCGTTTATCACGGGACTATTATTTAGTGCCCTTGAAACGGTAGTATGAGAAACATTTGCTATTTTAGCAATATCCTTAATAGTAACACTCATTTTACACAACACACCTTTCAAGTATAAGAAATCAAAAACAAAACTTAAGTTATATATGCTAAATAATTTTTTAACATATATAACTCAACTTTTTAATTAATTTCCTCTATAAACATATTAGCATATTCATAATATAACACAATAGTCCCTAAATAAACTATTTTTTTATTACTTTAAAATAAATTTATTGTAAACCCATTCCAAAGTAATTATTAGCATTATTAAAGCATATATCTTTTGTTATTCTTCCGAGTAATTCCATATCGTTTGGTACTTCACCATTTTCGACCCATTTTCCTATTAAGTCGCAAAGTATTCTTCTGAAGTATTCATGTCTAGTATATGATAAGAAACTTCTTGAATCAGTAAGCATTCCAATGAAAGTACTGAAAGCTCCTAAGTTTGCAAGTGTTTCCATTTGTTCTACCATACCATCTCTATGATCATTAAACCACCATGCAGCTCCAAATTGAATTTTTCCAAATGCTTCTGTTCCTTGGAAACATCCAAGTAAAGTTCCTATAACAAAGTTATCGTTAGGATTTAAGCTGTATATTATTGTTTTTGGAAGTGATCCTTCTTTTTCTAATGAATCTAAGAATCTTGAAAGTGGACCAGCAACTTCATTATCATTAACTGAATCAAATCCTGTATCAGGTCCTAATTTATTGTACATACGACCATTGTTATCTCTTTTAGCATTCATATGAAGTTCCATTGCCCAGCCTAAGCTTGCATATTTCTTTCCTAAGAATTTCATAGTAAATGTTCTAAATTTAGTTTCATCTTCGAAGCTAACCTTTTCTCCTTTTAAAGCTTTCTTAAATATAACGTCAACTTCTTCTTTTGATGCTTCTATATAAGGCACATAATCTAACGCATGATCTGAAACTCTTCCACCAACTGAATGGAAAAATTCTATTCTACTATCAAGTGCTTCTAAAAATGCACTATAATCCTTTATATCCTTCTTTGAAACTTCTGCTAATTTGCTAACCCAGTCAGTATATCCATCTTTATTTATTCCAAGAGCCTTGTCTGGTCTAAATGCTGGAAGAACTTTTACATCAAAGCTTGTATCCTCTTTAAGTTTCAAATGATATTCTAATGAATCTATTGGATCATCAGTTGTACAAATTGCTTTAACATTTGAATTTTTAATAATTTTTCTAACAGTAAGTCCATCATTTAAGGCTTTATTTGCTTTTTCCCATATTACAGGTGCATTTTTTTCATTTATAACTTCATATACACCAAAGTATCTCTGCAATTCTAAATGTGACCAATGATAAAGAGGATTTCCTATAGCAGTTTCTATAGCTTTAACATATGCTAAAAATTTATCATAGTCTGATGAATCACCTGTTATGTATTTTTCATCTACTCCTGAACTTCTCATAAGTCTCCACTTATAGTGATCACCATAAAGCCATACTTCTGTTATGTTTTTAAACTTTTTATTTTCACATATTTCCTGAGGACTTATGTGACAGTGATAATCTATTATAGGCATATCTTTAGCAAAATTATTATACAAATCTTCTGCTACCTTCGTTGAGAGCATGAAATTTTCATCCATAAATTTTTTCATAAAAATTCTCCTTCCTAAACTAACGGATAATAAGAGAAACCTGTTAACGTTACCAAGTTTCTTTACTTTAATTATATACCTTTAATTTTAAATATCAAGACTTTTTTGTGAACGTGAACATTTTTTTTGAAATTTAATATTGCAATTTGAGTAATAATGTTTATTTTTAAGTTTAATTGTATTTTTATGTATACTTTTGTAATGTTTTATGCTGTTTTATCTACATTTTTTTCATAATTACAAACCATTCTACCCATCTTCAATTTAATAATTAATTATATTGAAAATACCTTACATTTACATTGTATACCTTTTCTTGTTAACGTATGCATAATATATAAAAAAACATTCATGAAGAAATAAATCTTTAATGAATGTTTTAAATTTGGTGCGGATAACAGGATTTGAACCTGCACGATTTCTCACTAATACCTGAAACTAGCGCGTCTGCCAATTCCGCCATATCCGCACATACAGTAAAACTATGCAGTTTTTTCTATATTATACTACTTTAGATACAAAATTTCAAATTTTCTATTGACTATAAACATCATTTGCTATCATGTCCTTAGATTTTAACACTCCATTTTGATATGCTTCCAAATACACTTTAACTTTAGGAACAGAGTCTGAATAGTTTTCACTTGTAACTTTATATTTTTCGCTTAAAAGACTGGCATCGGAATAAATATTAAAAGTCACACATCCTCCATCTGTACTACCTTCTATATATAAAGGAAAACTTAGTGTATTTTTAAATTTATAATCCAATGTTCCATAATCTACAGTCGCATCATATCCAAGGGATACATAATGAGAAGGTAAAGTATGATGATGTCTTTCCGTTGCCTTTACTCCAGCGGTTAAGACAGCATTATATAAGGTAGTAGATACTTGACATATTCCCCCACCAAGTCCCATATCTGATTTATTTCCTACTAAAACAGGTGCCGACTCATAACCTTTTATAGCCGTTCTTTCTCCCACAACACCATTAAAACTAAATACATCTCCTGGCATAAGAATCATACCGTTTATTGCCTTTGTTGCAAGAAATATATTGTGAGCACGCTCTTCACTAGATAATGATGCATATTCTGTGTTAAAAGAACTTATGAGTGTATTGATACTTTTTAATCTATCTCCAGTAGTTTTTGCTTTAACAGCATCCATATTTATCTTTATATTATTATTATCATTATTTTGTATTGTATCTTCAACATCCTTTTTGAGCTTGTCTTCATTTACCTTTTTACCATCTTCATCTGGTATTATTCTAAATCCTTCACCTGCTCTGATTACCGTTGCATTCTTAGGTTCCTTATTCAAGGAATTACTTACATTTTTCACCCACTCATTAAGAGCTTTCTTATCACAAGTCATTTCTACTTTAACTTCAATTTTTTTAGGATTTTTTATTAGTCTATATCTATCATATATGCTTAAATCTTTACCATAATTAAATGCTGCATCAACAGCCTTATCAATATCATATTTCACATTTACATCACTGTATTTAAGCTGCATTGTTTTATTTTCATCAGCTATTAAATTAATGCTTTTATTTTGTACTATCTTATCAAATTCTTTTTTTACAATGTTTTCTGCCTGTTTTTTACTTTTGCCTGATACATCTATGTTTTCAATACTAATACCATTATATATAGATTTCTCCCACCTTTGAACTTTTATGTATATACCAATTAGTACTATAAAAATTATAATTATTGCACCTGAAACTGCACTTACTAATATTTTTTTCATAACTTTCACCTCTGATACTTAATACTACTTTCACTTTCCTTACAATTATACTATAAAATGGTTCAATAGTATTCTCTTAATTTATAAATATTTGAAAATTTCATTGTCTTTGTGTAAAATAATCAATAAGGAGTTGATACAATGTATAATTCTCAAAAATTAAAAGATTTTCTAAAGAATTTATTAGAAATACATAGCCCTTCTGGGTATACAAGTAATATAGTAGAGTACATGAAAAAAGAATTTACCAATCTCAAAATAAGCTTCAAAACAACAAACAAGGGCAATATAATTGCTACCCTTCCTGGAAAAAATGCAGATTTTGAAAGAACGATTTCTTCTCATCTTGATACTTTAGGTGCAATGGTTAAAGAAATAAAATCAAGTGGAACTCTCGCTCTTACGCCTGTAGGTGGCTATATGCTTAACTCAATAGAAGGTGAAAACTGTTTAATTTTCACAATTGATAATAAAAAATATACAGGTACAATACAAACAATAAAACCTTCCGTTCACATTCATAGCGATAGTTACGATTTAAAAAGAACACAAGAAAATATGGAAGTAATATTAGATGAAAAAGTTTTTTCTAAAGAGGATGTTGAAGCTCTTGGAATTAATGTAGGTGATTTTATATGCTTTGATGCAAGGACTAAATTTACTGATAGTGGTTTTGTTAAAAGTAGGCATCTTGACGATAAAGCCAGTGCTGCAATAATGCTATATACCTTAAAATATCTTTCAGAAAACAACATAGCTTTACCTTATACCACTAATTTTTATTTTAGTACATACGAAGAAGTTGGACATGGTGCTTCAAATCTTCCAGAAAAAACAAAGGAACTTCTTTGCATTGATATGGGAGCACCTGGTACAGGTCAAAACTCTTCAGAATTCACAACCTGTATATGTGCAAAGGACTCTTCAGGGCCTTATGATTACGATTTTAGAAGAAAGTTAATCATGCTATGTAAGGATAAAAATATTCCATATAGAATAGATACCTATCCTCATTATGGTTCTGATGCTTCTGCTGCCTTAAGAGGTGGTTATGATATCAAAACCGCTCTTATAGGTACCGGAGTATACGCTTCACATGGATATGAAAGAACTCATATGGACGGTATTATTGCAACTTTAGATCTTCTTATAAATTACTGTATAAATGAATAGAAAATATGCGTCAAAACTATTTTATATGTTTTGACGCATATTTTTATTCTCTATGTTCTTTAAAATATTTGCAATTCTCTTTTAATCCGCAGCTTTCACACTCAGGTTTTCTTGCTCTACAAAGTTGCCTACCATGCCATATTAAAGCATGATGCATTGTTGACCAATCTTCTTTTTTAATATTTTTCATAAGCTGTTTCTCTGTATCATATACATTTTTACTATCAGCAATTCCAATTCTATTTGAAACTCTAAATACATGAGTATCTACAGCTATAGCTGGTATACCAAAAGCATTTGACATAACTACATTAGCAGTCTTTCTACCAACACCTGCAAGACTCGTTAATTCTTCCAAGCTTCTAGGAACTTCTCCCTTAAATTTATCTATAAGACCTCTTGAAGCTTCAAGTATATTTTTGCTCTTATTCTTGTATAACCCGCAGCTTTTAATTTTTTGCTGCAGCTCCTCTTCTGTAAGAGTTAACATTTTTAGCGGTGTATTGTACTCTTTAAATAATTCTTTTGTCACCACATTTACTCGTTTATCTGTGCATTGTGCACTTAGTATTGTAGAAATCAAAAGTTCATATGGTGTATTAAAGTTAAGAGCACACTTAGCTTCTGGATACATCTTATAAAGTATCTCTACTATTTTTTGTACATCTTTACTTTCTATTTAAAGCACCTTCTTTATATCAGAATATACTCCCCTATAACTTTCTGGTAAGAGCTCTGCAATTTTATACATAGCATTATCAAGAACTCTTTTCTCGTAATCCTTCTTACTTTCATCTCTGCTTCTCTTATCAAAATAAAATGGTTTGCCTATACTAATTCTAACCTTTGCATGTTGAAATTTTTCATTATGCATATTGCCTTTCTTATCAATAGGCAAAAGTTTTTCACTTCCACACACACCTACTGGTACTATAATCGCCTTACTTAACTTGGCTATAAATAGCGGTCCTCTTTTAGCCTCTATCATAGTTCCTGTTCTACTTCTAGTACCTTCTGGGAACATTAATACATTATGCTTATTCTTCAATATATCTATAACCTTATAAATACCGTCTTTATCGGCAGTATTAGGTTTTATTCCAGTTGTTTTAACACAATAAGTACCTAGATTAGTAGTAGCATCTCCCTTTAATTTAACTCCTGCTACAAAAGTAACATCATAATCCTTCAATGCTCTATTTAAAACTAGTGCATCGGAATTACTAAGATGATTACATATAAACATCATAGGTTTATCTACTCCATCTAAATTTTCTATCCCGTTTACACTAATATCAGCATACTTATTTAAATACATATTTGAAATTTTTCTTCCTAAAAAACCAATGCAACGATCCGGTAGTAATTCAATAATTCTAGCTACTACAGGAGAAACCATATAAAATTCCACCTTTCAAAACATTCACTTAAAATTTAATTTTATAAATTTACACATATCAAACCCTATTATAATTTAAATTTTATCAAAAGTCTAATGATAACTATTCTCTCTATATTATCTAATCGAAAACAAAATCGAAACAGCCTAAACCATTTCGATCTGATTACATTTTCAATATATGACTTTTCTATTTATTACAATACTCATCAAAGTCTATCACTTTTTGTTTTTTGTTACTGGGTATTACTATTTTAGCTGGAATCCCAACAGCTGTACTATTAACCGGAACATCTTTAAGAACAACAGCATTTGCTCCAATCTTGCATCCATCTCCAAGATTTATAGGTCCTAACACCTTAGCTCCTGCACCTATGAAAACATTATTTCCAACAGTTGGATGCCTTTTCCCTGTTTCTTTTCCTGTTCCACCAAGTGTAGAACCATGATACATAACAACGTTGTCTCCTATTTCCGCTGTTTCTCCTATGACAACCCCCATACCATGGTCAATAAAAAGTCCCTTTCCGATTTTAGCTCCAGGATGAATTTCTATTCCCGTAAAACCTCTGACAATTTGAGATAATAGTCTTGCCATAAAAAACATTCTATGATTATAAAACACATGTGCAATTCGATACCACATAAGTGCATGTATTGACGGATATAATAAAAAAACTTCAAGCCCGCTTCTTGCTGCAGGATCATTCTCTAAAACTCTATTTATATCATATCTTACTGATTTAAACATCTTCGCACCCCTCATGATTATATAATAAAAGACTTTGCCTCAATAGAGACAAAGTCATATTTCCATTCCACTCTAAATCAAAAGCACACATTATGCTCCGATACTATAACGGGTATTACCGCACCATCCTACTGAACTTTTCAAATGATGTACTCCAAAGCGCACTTCATGAAGTTTCCATTTAGGAATATTCCAGCAAACAACTATTCCCTCTCTTAAAATTTCCACTACATTACTTTACTTTATCAAAGCATTTCTGACCATTTTAGTAAGAATTAACTCTAATTTCATTATACCCTTTATTGGATTTTTGTCAACTTAATTTTATCTACAAAATCTATGTTTACCAATAATAATTATAAGTGGTCTAGACCATATCCAATTACTTGTTGCTGTTGCTGGATTAAAATAATAAATTGCACCACCAGAAGGATCCCACCCATTAAGTGCATCTCTTGCTGCTCTAATAGAATTCGGCTCCATATTGGCATGAATTTGGCCATCTACTATTGCTGTAAAAGCTCCTGGTTGATATATGACACCCGCAATTGTTGATGGAAATTTAGGATTTTTAGTTCTATTTATTACTGTTGCACCAACAGCAACCTGCCCTGCATAAGGCTCACCTCTTGCCTCACCATTTATGAGTCTAGCTAAAAGATTTAAATTTTGATTATAACTTGAAGTACTACCTGATGCTACAGTAGGTGTTGAAGTCATTCCTAATGCTGCCGCTGTAGCATTACCTACTATACCATCTACAAGAATACCATTTTTAGTTTGAAATTTTTTTACCGCTAAATATGTTTGATATCCATACACTCCATCTATACTCCCCGTATAATATCCCCAATTTTTAAGTTTGGTTTGAATTTGAGTTACTGCACTTCCGCTTGATCCGTACTTATATGTAGTAGCATTTACTGCATTATTATAAGGTAAGAACCACACATAAACAATAAAATATGACATTAATACAGCCAAACTAAGCACTATGCTTCTCTTATACTTTAAAATCCCCTTCACAATTCTCCCTCCAGTAAATAAAATATAATCTTAATATCAGAAAGCCAAAATAAAATCCAACTTATATAACTTATTTATTGGATTGGTTTTCTTTATAAATTATTTCAAACATATTTTGTTCAAAAAATAAAATTTTAATACATACATATAAATTTAAATATTAAGATACTAATTTTATACGGTAGAAAAATAAGCAAAAATATATGCATAAATCTACTTATAAATAGATTTATGCATATATTTTTGCTTACATAAAATTGCCTACAAAAGCCAATACCGTTAATATAATTATTAAACCAACAGTAAATTTAGCTATAAAATTTTGAAATTTATTATTTGTATGCCTTCCCATAATTTCTTTGTCATTTACAAGCTTTATCATAAATATTAATACTACAGGACATAAAACTCCAGCCATTTGTTGAGTAAATAATATGATACTTATTAGAGATAAATTAGGTAGTAAAACTATAATCACACTTGTTATTATCATAAAAAAGAATAATCCGAAAAACACAGGTGCTTCTTTAATCTTATTGTCTAGTCCACTTTCAAAACCAAACGCTTCACATACCGCATATGAAGTAGATAACGGTATAATACAACAAGCTAAAAAGGAAGCTCCAAACAAACCAATTCCAAATAGAATAAATGAATACTGACCTGCAAGAGGTTTAAGTGCTGATGCTGCATCTTGTGCACTGGATATAGACATATGTGCCTTAAATAATGTTTCTGAAGTACATATTGTTATAAAAAGAGCTGTCGCTATTCCCCATATTGTTCCTAAATATACATCAAGCTTTTCGTATCCATACTCCTTTAAAGATATTCCTTTATCAACTATTGAGGATTGAAGGTAAAATTGCATATATGGAGTTATTGTAGTTCCAACCATGCCTATAAGATCAAGCCAATAACCTTTGTTTAGACTTCCCCTTGGATTAAATATATGCGAAGTCACATTAGACCAATTTGGTTTTACCATAAATGCTGTAATAACATATCCGAAGAACGTAAGTGTCAATAACAAAAATACCTTTTCAGCTTTTGAGTAATTACCTTTTGTCATTATAACCCAAATCATTATTGCAAGTATAGGAACAGATATATATTTATTTATATTAAACAATTGCAAACTAGCAGCAATCCCCGCAAAATCAGCTATGCAAACTCCTAAATTTGCTATTAACAGAACCGTCATGGCAAAGAAAGCTAACTTAACACCATATCTCTCTCTTATTAAATCCGATAATCCCTTTCCTGTAACTACCGCCATTCTAGCATTCATTTCTTGAACAACAGCAAGTCCTATACCTATTGCAAGTAATCCCCACAGCATTGAATAACCGTATTTAGAGCCTATTACAGAATAAGTAGTTACCCCCCCTGCATCGTTACCCGCGTTTGCAGTTATAAGACCTGGGCCAACAATACTAAAAATCAACAATAATCTACTAAACTTCTTTTTCATACGCTCACCCTCTTAGCCCACTTTTTTAAATTTCTTTTTCCATGTTGGCAATAGTACCTCATCTATTAAATCATTTACTAGTATAATTCCACATATTTTATTCTCATTGTCAACTACTGGGAGCGATATAAGATTGTATTTTGATGATATTTCTATAGCTTCATCAAGTTTATCCGAATCTTTAACAAATGCAAGTTTTTTATTCATAACATCTTTAAGCTTTTTTTCTGGAGGCATAAAAAGTAAATCCTTAAGTGATATATAACCTTCCAATTTCCCTTCATCATCCGTTATATAAATAAAATATATCACTTCATCATCAGGATTCATTTCACGTACTATTTCTAAAGTTTCATTTAAGGTTATGTTTACATTAAATGAAATAAAATCTTTATTCATTATACTTCCTACAGTTTCTTCTGCATATCCCATGAGAGCTCTTACTTCTTCAGCATCTTCTTTTTCCATATTAAGTAGTATTTTTTCAGCTGTCTCTTCATCGACCTCATCTAAGATATCCGCAATTTCATCATTTGGCATACTATCTAATACTTCACTTTTTTTATCATCACTTAAATTTTCAAGTATATCCGCTTGAATATCTGGATCTATTTCTTCCAAAATATCTGCTGCCAAATTTTCATCAAGACTTTCAAATACTTTTTTTCTATACTTAAAATCCATGTCTTCAAGTATATCTGCTAGATCTGCCGGATGCATAGTTGACAGCTTCTGGTATGGAACTGTTAATTTTAAATTATCATTAACCATTTCTAAGGATTCAACATCATTCCACATTATATAATTTTCCATAGGTTTTCTTTGCGCTAATTTATAAAATCTATATATAAGCCCTTCAATTCCAAGTCTCCTACTTAATGCCATAAACCCTGTATCAACTGCTATAACTTTAAGTTCACCAACCATCTTTGCCATTCTCAAATCATTAACCCGTACGAGTTTTTTTCCGTTTATATCAACTATTTGCTTATCCAAAAGATTTTTAGACAACAAATAGGAATATTTCCTCATCATTGTGTCTTTAACTGCTTTAACTTTTATATAAATTCTTCTGCCTTCATCTTCTTTGTAAAAATCTATTGTCTTAAATTCGTAGTTTATATATTCTCCACTTTTTTTCACTTTATACCCAATTGCTCTAGGATAAGCTTCATCAGCAACAACATATATATCCCACAATCTACCTACATATTCACCATATTCATCATACACTTTCTTATAAAGTATTTCGCTTAAAAAAAAGTTATTTAATAATTTTTGCATACCAATCATTCCTTTCAAAATTTACTGAAGTATTCCACTTAATGTAAATCGTTTTTTTGTATTACAGTAATAGAAAGTTATGTTCTATCTCTTAGTTTTGAAGAGGAAGATTGGAATTTAATATGTCTATTCTAATAAGTTATATGAAAAACATTCCTCAAATTCCTCTTCTGTTATAAAATTAAAATCGTCCTCGCTCAAATGAGGGCCACTTTCCATAAAAACTCACTCCTTCTTACATTTTGGCATAAAAAAAAGCCATCAAAGGCTCGCTCAAAAATTCTAATAATAAAATTAGACAGTAGAGCTTTAGCACTATATAGCTTAGATCAGAATACAATCCAGCTACGTTAGATAAAACCTTGATTCGGTAATATCTGTTGACCCAAGTTGGCATCTCTCGATGTTTCTGGGCAGTAGCGTATATCTATATAGGAGCCTCACCTAACAAAAACTTTTCTTACTATTATAGTATTATTAAAAGTCAGAAATATATACTGATATTTTAGAATTACAACAAATAAATAACATACCTTTAACAAGGTAAAGTAAAAGAATACATCCTATTACAATATATTCGTTTAAATTCGTACTATACTTTTAATTATAGTATAAAATGTGAATTTTTCAACCTAAAAATAAAAAACTTCTTTAACTTAGTATATTCTTCTCATAATTTATCAAATTATCTTACGTTACTCAAAAATATGATTTTTCTAATTTATAGGCATTAAATTATTTTTTTAACATTTAAACATATATTTAATTAATAAACTTGCAATTTTGTCTCACATTTGATATCATTATAAAATATCGAACTACTTAATTAATCAGAAATGAAAAAAGGAGGCTATTCTTATGAATTTTGCAGATACTACTTTCGTCTTTTTATCAACAGTTTTAGTAATGTTAATGACCCCTGGTCTTGCCATGTTTTATGGGGGAATGGTTAAGACTAAAAACACATTGAGTACTATGATGCACAGTTATGCCTGTATGATTATAATATCTCTTCAATGGGTTTTAATAGGCTATTCAATTGCATTTGGTCCAGATATTTCAGGTCTTATAGGAAATTTACAGTACGCACTTTTACATCATGTGGGTTTTAAACCTTTCGCTCCATATTCTAGTACTATTCCCCACAGCTTATTTATGATGTTTCAATTAATGTTCGCAATTATAACTCCTGGTTTAATAACAGGTGCTTTTGCAGAAAGAATAAAATTTCCAGCATTTATACTTTTCATACTTTTATGGGCAACCTTAATATATGACCCACTTGCACATTGGGTATGGGGTGATGGCGGTTGGATAAAAAAACTAGGAGCTATAGATTTCGCTGGTGGAACTGTAGTACACATAAGTTCTGGTGTTTCCGGTCTTGTAGCCGCTATAATGATTGGAAAAAGAAAAAATATAAAAACATCTCCAAACAACCTTACTTTAACTTTTATAGGTGGTGCCCTTTTATGGTTTGGTTGGTTTGGCTTTAACGCAGGAAGCGCTCTAGGTATAAATGCTGTAGCCATGAATGCCTTTATAACAACTAATACAGCAGCTGCTGCCGCTGCCGCTGCATGGATTGCTTGTGAATGGTTTATTACAAAACGTCCAACTGTTTTAGGTGCTTTAACTGGTACTCTTGCTGGTCTTGTTTCTATAACTCCAGCATGCGGATTTGTAACTGTAGGTTCTTCTCTAATAATAGGTATCCTGGGTGGAATCATATGCTTCTTCTCAGTAAGCTTTCTTAAGAAGAAATTTAAATATGATGATGCATTAGATGCTTTCGGATGCCATGGCGTTGGTGGTACATGGGGAGCTATAGCAACCGGAATATTTGCTACCAAAGCAGTTAACTCAGGTGGAGCAAATGGACTTCTTTATGGAGATCCTTCACTTGTTTTAAAACAGCTTATAGCAACTGGTGCAACTTATGCTTATTCTATAATCGGAACAATCATAATTATTAAATTAGTAACATTAGTATTTAAAATACGTTCAAGTGAAGATGAAGAACTTCAAGGTCTTGATATTTCTATTCATGGTGAAAGAGCTTATCATATAGATTAGAAATTTTAATATACTACTTTGGTCGTAATTTTTCAATTTTATATTTATGTATTATGGAAATTTTACTTTTAAAGTAGTATATTTATATATAAGCTATTATATTTTATTTTAAAGGAGATGAACTTTTATGGATTACAAAATGAGTAAAATTGACATAGTTACAAGACCAGAAAAATTCGATGAGCTGAAAGATGAGCTTAATAAAATTGGTGTTACAGGTATGACTGTTACAAATGTGCTCGGATGCGGTCTTCAAAAAGGTACACTTGAGTACTATAGAGGAAATCCTGTTGAAATAACTTTAAATCCTAAAATAAAAATTGAAATAGTTGTATGCTCAGTTCCTGTTGAAAAGGTTATAGATGCAGCTAAAAGAGTTCTAAATACAGGAAAAATTGGAGACGGAAAAATTTTTGTATATGATGTTACTAAGGTAGTTAAGATACGTACTGGTGAAGAAAATTACGACGCACTTCAGGACGATAAAGAATAACCTATTAAATATAAAAATAGGGTGAAGATCTTCAAAATTCTTCACCCTATTTTAAATTTCAAATTAATTTTTAAATAGCTTCTCCATATAACCTAAACAAAGCAGTAATACAATCTCTCCAAGCAAGTATTCCGGTATAACTTTAGGCATAACTATAATAGCTATATTTTCTACTATTATAACTAAAATTGCAATCATCAAAAATGAGAACCCTGTCCTTCTTATATTGTTCTTTGTAAAAAATAACCCACATAGAATAAGCATAAAAATAAGAACTATAATTCTGACTGCTGATATTATAACGCTATAATTATTAAAATTAATTAAGTATCCAAAACTATAACTATAAAATGGAATCGCCACTTGTAATGCCTTAAAGCTCAAAACAATATATAAACTTAAAAATGCAATTGAACTAACTAATGCATATACAAAGTTAAATTTAGTACTTCTTGTAAAAACAAAAATCATAAGTAATATAAGAAGCGGAATACTTAATATATCAAGTAGTACAATGGGTCTCATAAAGTATATGTACATTATACTTTTTTTCAAACACATAGTAATTAAAACTGCATACCTTGCCATCAAAACTAATAATAAACCTCTAAGAATTCTTCTTATTTTTATAGGACATTTAGAACTATCTATAAACAAATTTATGCATAGTAAAACAGCTAGTAATAACATTAAAATATAGGCATAAAAGAACACTTTATCCCTCCAAATAAAACTGCTATTTAGGGATTCCTCGTAACTTTCTTCAACTGCATGTACCAAGTTTAAGTATTGAAATTTAGTTTACGTAGGAAAACCTATATCTATTATTACTCTTAATTTTGTCTAAATATTCTTTACACCAAAAATTTTAAGCCCACCTTGTATACAAGAAATTTCTACTGGGAAATCCGGGCCTCTTTCTCCATCTATATCTGTTACTATATCAGGATTACAATTCACAGTAAGCTTATCCGTTTTAAAATATATTATTCCATTTACATCTTCAAGATGCTCACCTTTAAACATCTTAATAAGTATATTTACTATATCCTTAACCATTCCACCCTCTATAATAATTACATCAAGCATACCATCATCTACAGTAGCTTTATATGCAAACTTAAAATTACCAGCTGTTTGTCCGTTGAATACCAACATAAGTATCATTTCTCCATCAAAGTTATTTTGCTCCGACTCCACTTTTAATGATATTCTTCTGAAATTAGGTAATTGTTCTATGCCTTTAACATAATACGCAAGTTTACCCATAGTATTTTTCATATTTACATCAGTCTTTTGAGATACATTTGTAAATAATCCTGCACTTGCTACATTTATAAAGTATTTATCGTTTATTTTTCCGAGATCAATCTTTCTTACCTGACTATTCAAAATTTGCTCACATGCCATTTCAATATCTGCAGGCATGCCTATAAATTTAGCAAAATCATTAGCTGTACCTACTGGTAGTATAGCTATAGGTATATCTAAATTACACTTTTTTATAATATTAACTACATTATCTACTGTTCCATCTCCACCTGCTATAAGAACATATTTATATGTATCATCTATATCTTCAAATGCACTTTCTATACTACAGTTCAATTCTATTCTATGCGGAACTATTGTATATCCATATTTTTGATGCACTTGTATAACCTTATCTATATTATTTATTATTAAATTCTCCCCAGAGAAAGGATTATAAATAAATTTTACTTTGTTCATTCTTTCGTGCCCCCTAAATCAATAAAAGTTACTAATAATATATTATATCATTAATTGGAATAAAGCTACAAGATTAAAACTAGCCTTGTAGCTTTATTTCACTCAAGTTATACGATTACAGGACTGCACATTAGCTTACTCAGAATATATTAAACTTATCTATAAATCGTGGCAACAAGGGCTTGAAATTCCACTAAGAGCTTTTCCCGCTGAACTATTCGTACCATTTTCAACCGCAAAATCACCAAGTGAAATGATACCAACAATTTTCCCATCGCGTACAACTGGAAGTCTTCTTATTTGCTTATCACTCATTATCTTTGTTGCTTCGCTAACATCCATGTCCGGAGTAACAACTACTGGTGTAGATGTCATTATACTTCTTACATTTTCCTTTGAAGCATCTTTTTTATCTGCAACTATTCTTAAAATTATATCCCTATCTGTTATAACTCCTATAACTTTATCATTACTGCATACTGGAATAGCACCTATATCATGATCTCTCATAAGTTCAGCTGCTTTTTGAATGTTATCCTCACCACATATACTTACAACATTTTTTGTCATTACTTCACTTATCTTCACTATAAACACCTCCCAGGTTATTATTGTACCCAGAAAGATTTTTTATATTTATTGTTTACTTATTTTTTTGTGTATAATATATGCTGTTGGTGCTGCCACTGCCACAAATAAAATTGGTAATAAAAATTTTGTTGAAAAATGCCCTTCAAAGCTCTTACCAATAACTGAATAAGCTATCATTTCTGGCATTACTCCCACCAAACTTCCTAAAATAAAATCCCTATATTTTATTTTTGTAAGTCCTGCAGCATAACTTAATGGATCATATGGAAAAATAAATGCAAGTCGCATTAAAAGCATTATAATAAAACCATGTTTATCTAAATTATCATCTAAATTCATAGCTTTGCCCTTTAAGAGCTTATTTACAAAAGGTCTTCCAAGTTTTCTAGAAAGAAAAAAAGCAAAACTTGCAGAAAAAAAACATCCTAGCATACTCAAAAAGAATGCTTTTAATGATCCAAAAATTCCTCCTGCTATAACCGAAAGTGCTGATACTGGTATTATGAGAAGAACAGGCTTTAAAGAATATATAATCACAAAAGCAAAACTTGCATAAGGTCCATAACTTAGTATGTATTTTTTAATTTCACGAGGTTTTAAGTGAAAAATCTTCATAGCAAAATTACCGCCATGCCTAAAATGTCGTTGTTTAACAATTACAAATACTACAAATACTACAATTACCGTCAAAAAAGTATAAATTAGTATCTTTTTTGTTTTATCTTTCATTTTATTCACTCCAAATCACCTACTACACATTAATTAATCATAACATAATAATTAGTAAAATAATATGTTTTTCAAAACAATTTTTGCATTAATAAAAAATTTTATTATCAAAAAATTAATTTCTATGCTATAATATATCTTGTTTATATATACTATTTTTATTAACAATTTAGGAGTGATTTTATATGGCTAAAAGTTCAGTTGCAAATATTTTTACTTTTGGTAACTTATCATGCGGTTTGTTATCCTTAATTATGACTTTAGCTGCATCTTCAACTAATAATGAATATTATAAATTAGCATGTTTATTTATACTTATAGCTGGAATTATAGATAGATACGATGGTAGAGTTGCCAGAGCTTTAAATGTATCAAGTGAACTCGGTAAGGAACTTGACTCACTTGCAGATCTTGTTTCTTTTGGTGTGGCTCCTTCAATACTCGCATATCATCTATGCAATTTTAGTTCTAATTTCAATATTTTAGGATATATTTTTGTATTGATATTCCCTATAGCTGGAGCTTATAGATTAGCACGTTATAACTTATCTACTTTTGATGGAGTATTTAGGGGAATTCCTATAACTTTAGCTGGTATGTTTATGGCTATTTATTCCCTTGTTTATATTTTATTAAATGCACAGCCAAATGCCGTGTTAACTATAGTTATAATGTTTGTGCTTTCTTATTTAATGATAAGTAACATAAAATTAAAAAAATTATAAACATAATAAAAAAGTGAGAATTTATGCTAATGTTCTCACCTTTTTCATGTTAATTTTGGTGGTGGCTTTGGAGGCAGTCTTTTATCACCACAAATATCATTAATGTCTTCTTCGATACATCTTTTCTTAATTCTACATTTAATAACATCTGCTTTTATCTCACAATATTCTATATAATCACACTGACACCTATCAATTGCACAAAGAAGCTCATCTATTATATCCCCTAACTTATTGACTCTATCTAATGCATGCTTTACATCACTTCTTCTTGCTGGTGTAATTTGGTTAAGCTCACAAGCGCCTCCTATTAAAAGCCTATACGAACTAACATATTGTGATAAAAACTCAGATAACTTACTTAAATCACAGCAATATTCTTCAATAGCTTTTCTATTCGTCAAATCAATATACCTACACAAGGACTATCATTAGATTATATTGTATATAAATCATATATATTACTATTTCATTATTTTATTTTTTAGTTCTTGCCCTTTTTTAGTAACCGCCAAGCCTCCAAGTGCAGTTTCTCTAAGTTCACATGGAAGTTGTTTTCCAACTCTATACATAGCAGTAATTGTATCATCAAAAGGAATTATACTTGCAACACCAGCTAATACCATATCAGCTGTTGTAATTGCATTTACTGCCCCTGAAGCATTCCGTTTTGAACATGGTACTTCAACTAATCCTGCAACAGGATCACAGACAAGTCCTAAAACATTTTTTATTACAATAGCTGCTGCATCTAATGCCATCTTAGGTGTTCCTCCCATCATCTCAACTACAGCTCCTGCTGCCATTGCTGCTGCCGAACCACATTCCGCTTGACATCCGCCTTCTGCTCCTGAAAGAGTTGCATTCTTAGCTATAAGCATTCCTATTCCTGACGCTGTAAATAAAGCTTTTGTAAGTTCATCATCACTCTTATTGAACTTTTCTCCTACCGTTAAAATAACTGCTGGTAATATTCCACAAGAACCTGCTGTTGGTGCTGCCACTATTTTTCCCATAGAAGCATTGACCTCAGAGGTTCCAATTGCTCTCGCCATTACCTTTACCATTATACTTCCTGTTATTGTATTTTCCTCCTTTGAATAACTGTTAAGTTTAAATCCATCTCCTCCTATTAATCCACTCATAGATTTAACCTTATTATTAGTACCATACTGAGCCGATGTTTTCATAACCTCTAGACTCTTCTTCATTCTCGAAAATACAAATTCGTAACTTTTTTCACTTTTTAAAATTTCTTCTTCTATTGTATATTCTGCTATACTTAATTTTCTTCTTTCACACTCTTCTACAAGTTTTTCTCCACTATCTACAAACATTTTATTCTCCTTCTACTGATGGATTTATAACTACTACACTGTCTATATTTTTTATTTTTTGCATTTTATCAATAATCTTTTTATCAATTATTGAATCTGTTTCTATAATCATCTTTGCCGAAAGTCCTCTACTATTTCTATACACTTTTAAAAAGGCTATGTTTATATTATTTTCATAAATCATAGTTGTAATCTTAGATATCATTCCCGGAACATCTTTATGAGAAACTATAAGTGTAGGATAATTTCCTGTGAACTCAACTGCATTATCATTTATTTCAATTATTTTTATATTTCCTCCACCTGTTGAAGAACCCATAATTTTAACCATTTCACCATTAGATTTTGTTATTAAAAATTTTACTGTATTCGGATGTACATCTCCCAAATCTGCCTTCTTAAACTCGAACTCAATACCCATATTTTCTGCAATTTCAAATGATGTTTTTATTCTAACATCCCAGGGTTCCATTCCTAATATTCCTGCTACTAGTGCCTTATCCGTTCCATGACCCCTATAAGTTTCTGAAAACGAGCCATGCAAAAGAAAAACAACCTTCCTTGGTTTATTATCTTCTGCTATTATACCTGCAATCTTTCCAAGTCTAACTGCACCTGCTGTATGTGAGCTTGAAGGACCTATCATAACTGGTCCTAATATATCAAACACACTAAATTCTTTCATCTTTTGCCACACCTCACTATATGATTTAAGTTTTAATAATCGTAAAAGCAACTTCCTCCTATAAATTCTTTTAAAATTGAATTTTGGGGCACTAATTTTTCATCTATATCCTTAAAAAAGTTAAGAAAATTTCTAAGCTTTCTAGCTTCATAATATACACTACTAGATTGATCAATTTTCATTAGCTCTCCCATTGCATACTTTCTAAGTATTCCAAGTTCATATACTAATGTTGAATTAAACATAACATCTGCTTCCTCTTGAAAAACAAAGATATTTTTTTCTTCCCCTCTCCTTATAGATGGCCACATCTTAAGAGTTTCTTCTCCTCCATATCCACGTGAAAGATAATCTCTTACCATTCTTCTTATCTTCCTTACATCTGTTGTTGCTATTCTGTTGTGATTATCAAGATTCAATTGAGTAAGCGCACTTACATATATCTTAAATTTATTTTTTTTATTTATATGCAGTGTTAATTCTTCATTTAATCCATGTATTCCTTCAACTATTATTACACCATTCTCAGGCAATTTCATCTTCTCATTATTCTCTTTTCTCATGCCTGTTTTAAAATCAAATTTAGGTGGTAGTATCTCTTTATACTCCATTAAATCTTTCAAATTTTTATTAAACAACTCTACATCCAGTGCTTCTATTGCTTCAAAATCATAATTTCCATTTTCATCTCTTGGTGTTCTATTTCTATCTACAAAATAATCATCTAAAGAAATAGCTACAGGAATAAGACCATTTACCCTTAACTGTACTCCAAGCCTTTTAGAAAATGTAGTTTTTCCTGAAGATGACGGACCTGCTATCAAAACTAATTTTACATCTTTTCTTTCACATATCATATCAGCTATATAAGCTATTTTTTTCTCATGAAGTGCTTCTGAAATAAGTACTATATCTTTAATTTCGTTTTGCATAACCTTGTCATTTAAAGATCCAACATCCCCTACTCCTAAAATATTTCCCCATTTTTCAGTTTCATAGAATATGTTGTATAATTTATTTTGGTCACAATAGTATGGAAGTCTTGTCAAATCTTTTTCTGAAGGCACCCTAAGTAAAAATCCTGATTTATAACTTTTCAAATCAAACAATTTAATTATTCCCGTAGAATATGCCATAGTTCCATAAAAATAGTCATATCTCCCATCTAACTCATAAAGCTTAAGATATTTTATTTTTACATACTTTAAGAGCCTTACTTTATCCTCCATACCATAGTCTTTAAAAATTTTCATTGCCTTTTCTTTTTCTATTGTTACTTTTTTTATAGGAATATCTCCTTCTATTATTTGAAACATTCTATTTTTTATTTTTTCTATATCATCTTCTGTTATTTTTTTATCTTTTATATATATCTCTCCAAATATACCTTTACTTATAGAATGCTCAATAGTTACTTTTGCATCTTTAAATAAATCAGCAACCGCCTTTACTAATATAAATTGCAGCGTTCTCTCATAGACTTTAATTCCAATAGGATTTTTTAAGTCTACTATATCAAAAGTTCCCGAATAACTAAATTTATGTGTTAATTCATATATGTTTCCATTTACACTTCCAAGCATTATAGGATATTCACTCTTTACATCATTTTGCTTTATAAAATCGTAAAAGCTCATACCCTTGTTCACCTCAAAACTCCTGCCATCCTTTAGATCTATTTTAATAACATTCATCCCCTCTGTCCTCCTATACCTTTAACATTTATACACATAAAATTATTTTACTCATAATATTATACTTTAAATCAACATAAATGTATCATTTGTAATTATATTTTTTGCCCTTTTGAGAAATTATATATTGTAATGGGTAAAATATAAAAAAAAGGATTGATTATATTATGTACATTATTATGCTCAGAACTATAATACTTTATTTCTTAGTTGTATTAATAATGCGTATTATGGGAAAAAGGCAAATAGGTCAGCTCCAACCTTTTGAACTCGTAATCACTATTATGATATCAGAACTAGCCTCACTTCCAATGCAGGACCCAAGAATTCCTTTAATACATGGAATTATTCCTATAGTAACTTTATTATTTTTAGAAATCGTCTTGTCTCTACTTCAGTTAAAAAGTGAAAAGGCAAGAACTGTACTTTGCGGTGAGCCAACACTTTTGATAAATAAGGGTAAAATTGATATTAGCGCTTTAAAAAGTCAAAGAGTAAATATAAATGATTTAATGGAAGAACTACGATTAAAAGATTATTTTAATGTAGAAGATATAGAATACGCCATTCTTGAAACTAGCGGCCAAATTTCATTAATACCTAAAACACATTTAACAAATGCCACTAAACAAGATTTAAGTTTAAAAGTAAAGCAAGAAAGCGTTCCTGTAACCATTATACTTGATGGAAAAGTTAATATAGCTAATATAAAATATCTCAACAAAGATGCCGAGTGGCTTATGAAAGAACTAAAGAAAAATAACATAAACTCACCAAAAGATGTTTTTTTAGGTCTTATAGATTCAAAGGGACAATTTTACTATCAAAAATATACTAAATAGGAGGCTTTTTATGAAAAATATAATTATAGCTTTATCAATATTTGCAGCTGTTGTTTTGATGAGTTTCTTTTCTATACAATACCTGAATAAAACTTGTAATAAACTTTTAAGTGTCAGTAATAAAATTCAAAACTCCTTAGAAAAAGGCTCTTATTCCAAAGCTGATTATTACGAAAAAGAATTCGAGAAAGAATGGTATAAAGAATCAAGTATATTATCAGCCTTTATTCATCATATGGAAACTGATGATATAAGTCTTGAGATAGAAAGATTATCTCAGTCCATAAAATATAAAGAAAAGAAAGATGCTATGGAATCAGCTCATTCATTAACTTTTTTAATAAAACACTTATCTTTGCTTGAAAAAATCAACATAGAAAATATTCTTTGATACTTTTTCTCTATTGACAATAGTTATTAATTAATATACAATATAACTACACTCAATTAACAACTCATTTTAAAGGTGTGATAATATTATGGAAAATAACGCAAATAAAGAAATAATGGATAAATTAACAAAGGTATGTTTATGTAAGGCAATACCACGTTCAACCATAAAAAACGCTATAAGAAAAGGAGCAAGAACCGTTGAAGCTGTTCAAAAAGCTACAGGAGCTGGCTCTGGAGGCTGCGCTGGCAGAAGATGTACTCCTAAAATAGAAGAGCTCTTAGCTTCTTATAGTAAGAATAAATGGCATTAGATATTATTTAGAAGATTCGTTTTTTTGATATAAACACCTCCTTGATTGTTTTTATATGATGATAGCGTAGTTCCAACCAGAACTACGCTATTATTTTATAAGGGGCACTTTAACTTTTAAATTTACTTCTTAGTTTCCTAAAAACTTTAAAGTTCAAAATTATATTTATAATGCATATCAGTTGTGCTAAAAGCATAATACCTTCTACATGACTAATAACAGTTAAATATCTATTATACACATTACTAAACCCATTCTCATTTGCATTATTTAGTTGGATATTATGAACTATTACTTTTCTATAAAAACTTATATCAAATATATTTTCAGAAGGTAAGTACTTTTTCTCAATAACTATATTGAATTTCACCAAACAAAAAACAAACACAATCAATACTAAACATATAATTATTCTACCCAAATAAATAGTAATTTCCTTTATATTATTAGTTATTACGTCTTTTAAATAATTACTTCTCATCTTATTTATAAAAAAAGCTTTAGCTTCTTTTATAAAGGTTATCATAATTTTAATCAAATACACTATTATAAAAATCCCAATTATAAAATACAATATCTTAACATTTTGAAATACATGCTCCTTTAAACTAGCATAATCTACTGAATTATATTGTGATAATCTATCACCAAGTATAATAGTTAATTTATCACTTATGTTCTTAGCATCATATTTTTTTGTTTGTTTTGTTGTAAGTACATTTATGAAAAGTTTGTTATTATTATCTGTGTTTTCATATGCTGTGTATGGAATATATACTTTTTCATATCCATCATCTGACATACTATATAATAATGAATTATTTTCTTTGTAAACTCCTACTATTCTATACTTATCATTACCGATTTTCAGGGTACTTCCTATTACCTTATTACTTTTAAAAAGGGAATTTGCAAGAACATCGCTTATTACAACAACCTTATCCTTATTATTAACTGATAAAAAATCCAGTTTCCCACCACTTATCATTTGAAAAGGATACAAACCAAAATATTTTTCATCAGTTAAAATCACTTTTGTTTTTACTTTTTTATCAATATCATCACCATACTTAGTCGGTGAAACACCATACTTATTTGTTACATTTTCCTTTACTTCACTGTAACATGTAAAATCTATATCACTATACTGTTTTTTTATCTTATTAAATTGCTCAAAAGTAATTCCTTCTTTACTATTAGTATTTTTATATTCTATTATATTTGAAACACTATTATTAACCTTGAAGTTAAGGTAATTACTCATTATTATTAAAGCAATTAAAATGCCACATCCTATAATTAATCTAACTTTTGTAAGCTTAATTATACTCACACTATCACCTCGATACTTCTGTTGTAACTAACTTTACTTCAGAATTGTCATCAATTGACTTAGAGGAGCTACTTACAATTCCATAATTACTCTTATCTAAATGACCATCATTAACTGATTTAATAGCACAATTAAGCGTATCAGAATCTATAACTTTCACTTGAATTTTTTCAACATACTCTTCATTTTCCAATGCTCCATTTTTTGCTTTAACAGCATAAATATAATCTACTCCATTTTCATCGTATAGACAGCTTTTAGGAATAACAATATCATATTTTTTTTCATTTTCCTGTGTACTTACAGTAACCTTATCATTTTCCTTTAGATCCTTATTATTATTTAAAGTAGCTAAAAATTCATATTCATCTTTAGTTGAATCATATTTTTTTTCAGAAATTGTTGCTGTTTCAGCATTAGAATTTTCCCCATCTTTTGATGTAACATTAACATTATCCCCAATTGAAAATTTTTCAGCATCTTTATCCGAAGCTATCCACTTCACTGAAAGAGTTGTATCACTACTTATTATTTCAAACAGATCATTGCTTGCTGATTGTACATTATCTCCTGCTTGCGAACTTGATGAACTGTCGCTCTGAGTATCCGAAGCACTTTCTCCGTTTTGGAAATTTATGCTCACTATCTTACCATCTACATCCGAAAGTATACTGCCATCATTCGTTAATCCTTTTCTTATCGCTTTATACTTTATATTTTCAGTATCTAATTTATATTGATCTTCTTTAATCTTGTCCTGATCCGGAGGTTGTACCTTCTTTAAGCTATTTATTTCGTCCTGAAGCTGCATTATTATTTCCTGCTCTTCTTTTTCTTTTAATGATATTTCATCATTATCTACTTTTGCTAATACATCTCCTTTCTTAACCTCTTGATTTAGTTTTACACAAACCTGTTTAACCTGCCAATTTGACATTGGATATATTTTATGAGTATTTTCATATTGTATTGTTCCTGTAGATTCTAAACTTTCACCTATACTTCCAGGCTTCATGTAAGATATAGTAACCTCAGGAAGAAGCATATTTTTTATTGTTTTTGAAAAATATGTGCAGACTACAATAATACCTACAAATACTATAATACTTATAGTAATAATTTTATTTTTTTTATTTTTCATATATCTCACCTCTACTTCATATCTAAATGCTGTATTCCTTTAAGAAGTTCATCTTCCCCCTTTAAAAACATAAGTATAGAAGGTATCATAAATATTACCCCACATGCAAAGGCTATACCCAACTCACCAGTATTTATTTGTGATAAAAATGTTGAAAGGGGCTGTTTTTTATCTTGAAGTAATATAAGAGGCTGCTCTATCATGTTCCAATTATCTATAAAACTAAGTATCATAAGTGATACTAAAGCTCCTTTGCATTGAGGCAGTACAATTTTGAATAATATTTGTATATCATTAGCACCATCAATTTTTGCTGCTTGACATTGTTCATCTGGAATTGATTTCATAAATTGTGTCATAAGAAATACTCCAAAGGTTGAAAATATTCCAGGTAATATTACTGAAGCATAAGAACCTACTAAATTCAATTTTTTCATAATTATATATATTGGTACTAAAGTTACTTGGTATGGCATTATCATAAGTATTATGAACATAAAAAATATTTGAGTTTTATACTTGAATTTTATTTTAGCAAAAGAATAGGCTCCAAAAATGGATACTACTATTTGTCCAATAACTGTTGGCACTGTTAATATTACTGAATTCCAAAACTTCAATAAAAAATCTGGCTGCTTAAGCAAACTATTATAATATTGAATCAATGTAAACCCATCAGGTATAATATGAAACTTAAAGTTTTGAAGTGCACTTGTCACCTCACTTTCTCCCATAAGAGAATTAGAAACCATGTATATCACAGGAAATATTGCTCCTATAGCAAAAATACTTAATACTACATATTCAAAAAAAATTAGTGTTTTGTTTTTTTTATTCATATCTACACCTCAAATTTCTTCTGAATTTTAAACAAATAATAAATTACAATTACAACAAATACAAAAACTATTACTGAAGCTGTTGAAAGCCTTTGATAATTTAAGTTAACAAAATTATTATTCATAAAGTGCTGAAGCATATATATACTTGAATCAGGATACTGTCCTGAAAGTAAGTACGCTTCTCTATAAATTCTAAGCGAATTTATTATTGATATTATGAAAGCAAAAAATATTGTAGGCATTAACAGTGGTAATGTTATTTTAAAAAAGCTTTGAATTTTACTACATCCATCTATTTCTGCAGCTTCATAGTATTCTTTGGGTATATTATTTAAACCTGCAAGGAATATTATCATATCATATCCACAATTTTTCCAAACGTATAAAAGAACTAATATAAAAAATGACCATCCAGTCTTAAGATAATCTGGTCCATTTATACCGATTTTTACAAGTATCTGATTAATTACCCCTGACTCAGCAAAAAACACCTGCCAAACAAGTATTATTGACGCTATAGGAATAACTAGTGGTAAAGTTAACGCAGTCCTAAAAAATGATGCTTTTTTAATTTTATTGTTGAGAATAATAGTAACTCCAAGAGAAACAACCAAAAGCAATGGTACACTAATTATATTGAATAAAATTGTATTTTTAACAGCTAATTTAAAAGAAGCGTTTTGAAATAATTCTATAAAATTTTCAAATCCAACAAACTCCAAAGCCCCAACACCTTGAGTAAAGCAATATAATATACTTATAAAAAATGGTATTACGAAAAACATTAAAAATCCCACTATGGAGGGTCCTGCAAAAATATATCCTTTTATATTTTCTTTTTGCTTCGCATTTAAGTTTTGTATTTTCATCCACTCCTCTCCAAGTAAATTCAATATTATATTATCAAATTTACCATTAAGATAACGTTAATATATAGAAATAGAGTAATGTATTACCTATTTTAAATAGCTAACATATTACTCTGTTCTTATCTATTCATTTATATATAATTTAACTTTATTTTCTAAGGTTTTTAATGCACTATCATAGGATGATTTATTCTCAAAATATGGCGTCATGCATTCTTTTATAAGCTTATCTACATTTGTATCTAAAATTCTTACTTCATCTATATTATTTGTTACCCTATCATAATATTTGTTAAAATCATCTGATAGTTTATTTAATATTACCTTGTTCTCCTTATCATTTTTACCAACTTCTTCGTTTAAATATTTATTTTTAATATCTATTTGTGATTTTTTATTTATAGGGGGTGCATAACCTCTATTATCACATTGTATTTTTTCTGATAAAGCTATTTTTATAAAGTCATAAGCAGCCTTTTTATTTAGTGTTGTTTTACTCATTCCTATTAAATCTTCTGCAATTGCAATTGTTTTATTACCTCCGTCATAAGTCGGAAAGCTATTTATAACCTGAGTTTGTCCTGTTAATCCTTTTATTGTGGACTCAGATTCAAAAAAATCTACACCACATGTATAACTCTGATCTGTTGAAAAAAGAGTAGATCGATTTTTTATTCCTTGTAATCCTTCCTCACCACTTTCACTAGTTGCTGGCTTAGGTGTTGAATTATATATCTTTTTATAATTTTCCATTATATCTTTGAATTCTTTTGTATCAAAATACATTTTTTTATTCTCATAATCTACACATTCAAAACCACTACTTGCAATAAAATCACCTATATTTACTGATTTTGCAAAAAGTGTTTTGCCATTGCTACTTTTAGCATTTGAAATATATCCACTCAATGACTGCATAAAATCATTTTGAGATATATTTTCAGTAATTTTAATATTATTTTTATCAAGTAACTCTTTTGTTGTTATATAAGATGGAACACAGTAATCAGTAGGTATAAATGTCAATTTTCCTTTATACATCCCAGCATTTAAAAGTTTTGAATTATAATCTCCTTTATTAAAATCTTTATCCTTTTCTATATATGGCTTTAAATCTTCAAGCATACCAGACTTTTGAAAAGCTCTTGCATTAGTCTCCTCAGGATTAAAATATATTATATCTGGTCCTCCTCCTGCTAAAGTGTCACTTAAAATTTTCTCGTTATATTTTTCATATCCACCACCATCGAGATTAAATTTTACTATATTTAATTTTATATTAGGATACTTTTGCTTAAATCCATTTACAATAGGCTCTATATCATAATTAAGCTTTCCATTATAAGCTAAAGCATAAATAGTTAATGTATTTGAATCTCTTGACTTTAAAACTTTTTTACTAAGTACTGGATACATCCCTATTGCAGCAATAATAACTATGACAACACCAATAATTCCTAATCGTTTTTTTGACATTTTCATTTAACCTTACCCCCTTATATACTCTAAACTATAGTTAATAATTGAACTGATTTCCTCCTAATATTAACAAATCTAATATTAATTTAACGTTAAGATTACACTATTTTCTAAGTGCTAATTTTTAACTTTATTATAAATTCATAATTCAAAACACCAATAATTAAAAGACATAGTATGTCTTTTAACCTATACTATGTCTTTTAATTTACCTTTACTCCCATCAATATTCTTATCTTCATCCACTAGATAAGCATCGGCTTGCATATTATATAATTCAGCATACAAACCATCATTTTTTATAAGACTATCATGATTTCCTTGTTCAATTATTTCTCCATCCTTTAAAACAATAATTTTATCTGACATTTTTACAGTAGAAAACCTATGGGATATTAAAATACTAGTTCCTTTTCCCATTAACTTTTTAAAATCCTTAAACAATTCATATTCTGACTTTGCATCAATTGACGCCGTAGGCTCGTCTAATATCAGTAGACATGCATTACTCATAAAAGCCCTACTTATAGCAAGCTTTTGCCACTGACCTAGTGACAAATCCACTCCATTACTCCACATTTTCTGAAGCTTTGTATCAAATTTATTACTTAATCCCTGTATAAATGTATATGCATTTGCTTTTTTAGCTGCTGTTTTAATAAGTTCAAAATTGTCTAAATTATCAATATTCCCAAATCCAATATTCTTTTTCACATCAAATGGATACTTCATAAAATCCTGAAATACAATTCCTATACCTTTGTATAGAGATTCTATATTAAATTCTTTGATATTTATATCATCTATATATATTTCTCCTTCTGTAGGATCATACAATCTAGTTAATAATTTTATAAGTGTTGTTTTTCCACAACCATTAAGTCCTACTATAGCACAATTTTCATTTGCCTCTATTTTAAAACTAACATTTTTCAAAGCATAATTTTTAGAATTAGGGTATTTAAAAGATACATTTCTAAATTCTATTGAATCCCGTATATCATTTTTAAACTCTTTCTTACCACTATTGTTCTTTAATATTAATGGTTTTAAGTCAAGCACATAAAATAAGTTTTCTATATAAAGATTATTTGAATAAAGTGACGCAAAATTCTCCAAAGTATTTTTTACTGAATCCTCTAAATTTGTCAGTGCAGATATATACATATTCATAGAACCAATACTTAACCTTTGAGTTAACGTTATAAAAATCACATAAACTTTATATCCATACGAGATAATTGTATTAAAAATATCTACTATACTCATAATTAAAAGCTGTTTCTTTTCAATTTTTTTATCTTGATTTAGATTCTCCTTATATATAGAAAGTATAATTTTTTCCAACCAATTTCCAATACGATTTAGTTTTATTTCTTTTACTGGTACATAATCCATCATAACCATCTGTAAATAACGTGCTAATCTTGTCTTTTCTATCCTCTTGCTATAAATATTATATTTTTGTTTGTAAATTTTTACATTTATAATAAACATCGGTATAGATGTCATGATACAAAGCAAAAGTATAATAGGGCTTAATTGAAATACAATTACAATAGCTCCAACTAGTGTAGTAAAATTCTTTACAATTTGAGTTAATGCATTTACAATTTGAATAGTAGTTCCTACTGCTTGGCTATTAGCTTTTTCTATTTTATTATAAAATTCATCATTTTCAAAATATGATAAATCCAGCTCATTTGCCTTTTTTATAAGAAGTTCTGAAATACTGTTATTTAAACATTTAGATTGAATAGTTGAAAAATATGTATTTATCCTACTTATGATGTATGAAAATGTAATAACTCCAAATTCTACTATTAGCCAAAACAGAACTTTACTTAATGAATCAATGGGATTTTTATTTTTTAATGCATTTACAACACTATCAATTAAATATTTTGAAATTACCATATTGATTGGAACAATTATACCATTTAATACAGTAATAATCAGTGTTGCAATAAAGCTCAGCTTTGAACTTTCCCAAAGTAATTTAATTGTTTTAATTATATTTTTTGAAGAACTAAAAAAACCACCTAATTTCTTATTAAGATTACTAAATTTCATAATAAATACCTATCCTCTCAAGATTTGAAATAATTACCTGCTAAGCATATAGTGGATACTCCTCCCTTCTACTGAATAGTTAAATAACAGTTTCTCATATAAATAAATTTCATATAAGAAACTGTTATTTTTATGTTTATTAAGTACTACAATTTATAATAGTCCATTACAAATTGCAACAACACGAAGTATTACTCCTGCAACCTAGTTATGTCTACGAATTCCATATTCATCTGCTTCATTTGAGTTAGCATCATGATACCACCAATCGCATTCACAACCATCATAACCTCCGTTATGTCCATCAGTCTTTGCATTAACTTGACCTGAAGAACATATACAATGACAACTATAAGCCTCTGTTTCTAATTCTGTTAAATCTCTTCCTACTGGATTTACTAATTTCATAAAAATCCCTCCAATTATTATATTTTAATAAACTTTGCTTCTTAATTTAGTAACTATATAAAAAATTAGAAAGCAAAAATTATTAGCTTAAAAGGGTACTAATTTTGTTCATATACTCTGAATTAAATCTTTCTTGTTCATTAATTACTAATATTAAATTTTTATTATTGAATTCTTGAGATATTATTTTATTAAATTCTTTAAAATTTATATTATCAACAATCAAATTGCAAGCCTCATATTCATTAGACAATGTCATTAATTCTTCATCGTATAAAAAGTTATTTATACATTCTTTTATAATTTCTACATTTTGATAATACCTGTACACCTTATAAAAACTATTTAAATTCTTATAAAAAATCCTTTTATATTTCACGAAATCATTTTCATTAATTCCTTTTGCTTGAATTTTATTAATAACATCAATAATAAATTCAAGCCTTTTTACAAACTCACTTTGTGATTTAAACTCCAACACATTAAGCTTCAGATTATGAAGAAAAACTTTAGAGTAAAATTCCACTATTCCAAAACTTTCATTGGTAAATAAATCCAAAATGTAATTTTTAATTATGCTGAATAAAAAATATTCAATTGTGTCTGATTTTAAACTATATTTATAATTTCTTTTTAAATAATAAAATTGTGCCTTAACCTCATTTTTATTCACATTATTATTTACAACTACCTTTTCTCCATATGGACAATAATTTGTGCTGTATTTTTCAATTTTTTCATTATCATCTTTAAATTCAGAAAAATACTCACTGATTTTATTTTCTATATCAAAATTCGCTATATCTCCACAAATACAAATAGCACTATTTTGTGGCTTGTACCATTTATCATGAAAGCTTTTTACCGATTGAAATTCCATTTTTTCTATACACTTTATTTTGCCTAATGGAAATTTATCCTTAATATTTTTATCACCAATTATTACCGGTAGTATATTATTTTGCAAACCAAAATTTGTACATTTCATTCTATAATCAATTTCTACTATTAAATCCTGTTTAACTTTCTTCATTAACGTTCTATCTATAAAACAATCGGATAAAATGTTTTTAAATACACTAAAACCTTCTTCTATATTATCAATAGTACAATCAAAATAATACACGGTTTGTTCAAAATTTGTATACCCTTGTAATATATTGTTGTCTTCGTAATATTTACCCACATTTTTCAAATAAGCCACATTACTATCTATACACAGATGCTCAGTAAAATGTGCTGTGCCATTGGGTAAACCTTGTTCCATTAAAGAGCCTGCTTTTACTATTAAAGCCAACTTTACTTTTCCCTTAGACTTTTGGTTATTGCAAATATAATACGTAAATTTATTTTTTAAAGTATTCTTTTTTATATTACTTTTACCTTCATATTCTTTATTCATAAGAACATCCTTCACTAGTAAAAAATTTAATATTACCTAAGAAACCTCTATTTCATTTAAATACTTAAGTTTTTCTGGATTTATTTCAGCACATTTATGATAAAAAATCAAACTTCTTAATGCTGTCTTACGTGACCTAATACAATATCTTTTCTTCTGTTCCATATCAAGCTTTCCATCTGTGTAACACTGTGAATAACATATATTACATAAACGAGCTGCCCAACATTTAGAACAATCTTTAATTGCCTCATTAGTAAATTCCTCTACTATCTCTTTTTTTATCTTCGCTTTATTCATACCAGTAAATACATTTCCTATAATAGGTGAACCATCTATTCTTTCACAAAGTAGAAAATTACCATCTACGGTTACATATAATTTTCTACTTCCCGGAACACAACAACCATTTACTGGATACCCAGATTCTGATTTAGCACTTATTCTTCTACCATGTATTCTTAGAATAGGATGTACAACAAACTCCTCATTAAACATATCTATTTTCCCATCACTTTTAAGCTCACTTTTATACCTACTTTCAGACCACTGAATTAGCTCCATTCCATAATTTTTTTCACGTCCCTTTGGTGGAATATCATCTACACTTCCTGCTGAAGGATAAGTCATTGCTATACGTAAATCCTTTGGAAGCCAATCTAAGCTATTTATAAAAGCTTCTATTTTGTTTACTTTTTCTATAGAATATGGTGGTGTAAATACCATGTTTATCGAAACTGATTTATTAGCCCTATCCCCAAAGGCTTCTATTAAATATTTTAATCCTCTAATAGCTCTTTTAAATGTTCCATTACCATTTACATCTTTTCGATAACTATCATGAATTTCTTCTGGTCCGTCTATACTGCATAATATAGTTAAATTTTCAATAGAGGCTAAATAAGTAGCTATTTCAGATGTCATCAATGTTAAATTACTTGTTAGAGAAAAGGTTAATTTCTTATCATTTATAACTTTTCTTGAATATTCAATAGAATGTTTTAATAATTTAAAATTCATCAAAGGCTCTCCGCCATAAAAAGTTATCCCAACTCCTTTTTCCTTTCCACTATGTAAATTAGCATAATCAATAGCCTTTTCAGCTATCTCAATAGGCATATCTTTATTTCCAAAATTCCTCTTATGTTCGTATGATTCATTATATATGCAATATCTACATCGTAAATTACATTTTTCAGTAAGTTCAAGAGTAATCTGCTCTAATTCATGATCAATTTTTTCATCTAATTCTTCGAAATGGCCCTTCGATACAAATTTCCATTTATTTCCTCCTTTTAGTATATCCTCTTCTTCTATGGCTTGTCTTACATTTTCTAATGCTTCATAAAATCCACCTTTATCCACATCGCTTTTAATTCTTGATATTTCATCAACCTTACCATCAATAATTTTTCCTAATATATTATACTCATACTCCCCACAGGATAATACTTTATTGGTACCTGTATCATAAACATAATATGCAGAATCTGTTTTAAAAAGTTTTGCTAATATATTAGGTTGACTAGTATTTTTTTTAAAGTAATCTATATACTTATCTATCTCTATAGTACACTGATCTGAAATTGACATATCCACGACCTCCGAATCAATTATATTTTACATATTTGTAAGTTGTTTCAAAATCAACAACCTTTTAACAAAATAATACTGCTATTTGATAATAATGTAAATAAGTAAAATTGTTTAAAATAATCCAATAATATCCTTAAGTATTGCTTATATACTATTTTCATGTTATTTCTTTATTTTACATATTTTACATTTTAGTTACATGACAGTATTATTTTTTGTTATACAAAAATAATAGATTGTATATAATAAGAGTGTAGATTTCTTATAAGTTGATAGTGAATATATACCTGATGTTGGAATATTTAATTATAGAAATGATATAGCAACATTAACAAATTACATTGAAAAATCCAAAATAAAAGAACCAAAAAATATCTTCATGAATTAAAATCCATTTCCCAATTATGGAACAAAAATAGTTAGATTTATTTTAGTGAGCCAAAATCTTATGGAAATTCAAATAATTAATGTAGTATTTAAAATACTTGGCAATTTTATAGCTCAAATAAAAAAAGAGCATCGCTCATGATTAAATTTTGATTAATTTTAATCATTTTGAGACACTCCCGTAACAATAAGAAGTATTACTTCTGTAAACTACTTATTTTTGCGAATTCCATATATTATGCCTGCTTCATTTAAGTTATTATCATACTCTCGCCAATCACATTCACACCCTTCATCAGGATCACTAAACCCTCTCATCTTTGCATCAACTACACCTGAAGAACATACACAATGGCAACTATAAGCCTCTGTTTCTAGTTCAGTTAAATCTCTTCCTACTGGATTTACTAATTTCATAAAAATCCCTCCCTTTATTATATTTTAATAAACTTTGCTTCTTTATATAAAAAATCAAAAAACAAAAGTTACTAACTTAAAAACATACTCATTTTATTAGTGTTTAATTTAAAATTAAATTAATTTTATTTTACATAAATACAAGCTGTAGTCCCAATGGAATACTTAGAATTGAATAGTTAAATAACAGTTTCTTATATAAATAAATTTCATATAAGAAACTGCTATTTTTAGATCTATTAAGTACTACAATTTATAATAGTTCATTACAAATTGCAACAATAAGAAGTATTACTCCTATAAGCTAGTTATTTTTGCGAATTCCATATGAGTTTGATTCATCTAAGTTAGCATTATGATTCCACCAATCACATTCACAAGTATCCTCCACTCCACTAGACACACTCATCTTTGAATCAACTGAACCTGAAGAACATATACAATGACAACTATAAGCCTCTGTTTCTAGTTCAGTTAAATCTCTTCCTACTGGATTTACTAATTTCATAAGAATCCCTCCATTTATTATATTTTAATAAACTTTGCTTCTTAATTTAGTAACTATATAGAAAATTAGAAAGCAAAAATTATTAGCTTAAAAACATACTAATTTTATTGGCATATTTAAACAACTCTTTCTTCTATAAATAAATTTCATATAAGAAACTGCTATTTTTAAATCTATTAAGTACTATAATTTATAATAGTTCATTACAAATTGCAACAATAAGAAGTATTACTCCTATAAACTAGTTATTTTTGCGAATTCCATATGAGTTCGATTGATCTAAGTCAGACTCACGTTCCCCCCACGAATAACATTGACAACCATCAGTATCCCATTCACCACGCTGCTCACTCATCTTTGCATTAACTGAACCTGAAGAACATATACAATGACAACTATAAACCTCTGTTTCTAGTTCAGTTAAATCTCTTCCTACTGGATTTACTAATTTCATAAAAATCCCTCCACTTATTATATTTTAATAAACTCTAATTCCTAATTTGGTAATTATATTAAGAATCAAAAGTTATTAGCTTAAAAAACACCTTCAGTTTAATTATATTTTACATATTTATAATTTACTTCAAAAAATAAATTTTACCAAATAAAAACTTATATTTCATACATTAACTTGTGCAGGAAGAAATGACGTAAATCTACTTTTATTTATAATTCAAGGTACAGATAGTAACTTTGCTGGAAATGTAGATTTCTTATCAGTTGATGCTGATTTATCAAACGATACTTATAGTTCAGATATTACTACCCTTAATGGTCCAAAATCTCATTCATACTTTACTTAGAGTTATCTAGAAAATTCATTTAAGGATGAAGCATCAAGTACAAGCTGTAGTGCTGATGGAACTCTTGAAATCCTGTAGTTAAATGCTTGAACTTATAACAGTCATTTACAAATCACAACAATAAGGGGTATTACTCCTGTAAACTAGTTATTTCTACCAACTTCATATGAGTTTACATCCTCTAAGTTAAGCTCATGATTCCAAGAATCACATTCACAAGTCTCATACACTTCATGACGCCCACTATACTGTGCATTAGCTTCACCTGAAGAACATATACAATGACAACTATAAGCCTCTGTTTCTAGTTCAGTTAAATCTCTTCCTACTGGATTTACTAATTTCATAAAAATCCCTCCACATTATTATATCTTAATAGACTTTGCTTCTTAATTTAGTAACTATATAGAAAATTAGAAAGTAAAAGTTATTAGTTTAAAAACATACTAATTTTATTGGCATAGTTAAATAACAGTTTCTTCCATGAATAATTTTCATATAAGAAACTGCTATTTTTAGGTTTATTAAGTACTACAATTTATAATAGTTAATTACAAATTGTAACAATAACAAGTATTACTCCTGTAAACTAGTTATTTAGCTGACCATATATTTTGCTGCAGCTGAGTTATGATCATGATACCAAAAGTCACATTCACAAGCACAAGAAGCAGCATAATCTCCATAATATCCACTCATACGTGCACAAGTTAAGCCTGAAGAACACACACAATGACAACTATAAGCCTCTGTTTCTAGTTCAGTTAAATCTCTTCCTACTGGATTTACTAATTTCATAAAAATCACTCCATATTATTATATTTTAATAAACTTTGCTTCTTAATTTAGTAACTATATAGAAAATTAGAAAGCAAAAATTATTAGCTTAAAAGCGTACCTCTAAATTAATTATATTTTACACACTTGTAATTTATTTTAATATAAACAACTTTTACCAAAATAATACCTCTATTTAACTAAAATGTAAAACAGTAGAATTATTTAAAAAAGTTAAAAATATTTTTTTAATGTTGTTTATGTACTGTTCTCATCTCAATTACTTTATTTATAATTTTTTACAAAATAAATATATAACGGTATTATTTTTTATAATACAAAAAAATAAGGAGTGTGCATAATAAATTACTGCTTAATTTCAACTCTATCAATATTACAGTAATGCTCGTGCAATAGACTTTTCAATTTCTACTTAATAACAACATTAACTTCTTATAAAAAATATAGAACCATACATCCTAACTTTAATTAGAATATACGGTCCTACATTTATAATTTTATTTCAATATGATCCAGTTTTTATCAAATGCTATTATACATTATGTTCTTTAACTTTTTGAATACTTTTATAGAACACAAGCGAAATTTCACAATATTCTCCCTTTTCACTTTTCACTAATACCTTGCCATTATGCAAATTCATTATGTGCTTAACATAGGCAAGACCTATTCCTGTGCTTATGCGTCTATTTGTACCATAGTATGGTTTGAAAATTTCTCCCATTCTTTGTTCATCTATTCCAACCCCATTATCATACACTTTAATAGCAATATCATTAGCATTTTCTAATACCTCTACTAATATTTTATTATTTACTTTCCTTTCATCAATAAACTTAATTGAATTATCTATAAGATTTGTAACACACCTTTCTATCCATAGTTCTTTTCCTTTAATTAAATTTACTCCATCATCTGGTAATCTTAATTCTATATTTTTAAAAATACTTGTATACTCATCAACCACTTTTGCACAAATCAAAGCCAAATCCACATTTTCATTATTACATAATTTAGGTGTGGACATTGCCAAAATATCATTTGTTGTATTAGTAAGTTTGTCAATATACGCTTCTATCTCTTTTGTATTCTCTCCTAACTCAAGCTTTGCCTTTAAAACAGATAAAGAATTTCTAAGTTCATGAGAAGCATATGAATTTAATCTTTGCAGGTCATTATATGATTTTTTCACCTTTTTCATAGCTGAATTATAAGCAGAAGTCAAATCATATATTTCATCCTTCACTTCAGGCATTTCTATAAACTCTATTTCTTTAGATTCACTTTGTTTTTTTACCTTATATGTAAATTCCATTAGTGGTTTTAGTGCAAATGCCACATACCTTTTACTTAATATGAAATTAACTATAATGACCATTGAAATTATTGAAACAATTATATAAATAAATCTTTTATATAGAACATGCATAACTACATCTTGAAATTGTTTTGAGTTCATTTCAAAAGAATTACCATTTGAAATTCTGCCATATATTCTATTATAAACATCATTACTAAGAACTTGAGATCTTATTACATTATCATCCATATCAGTTATTACACAAAGCCTTCCTGCATTATGTCTATTCAATAATTCCTTAAGGGAAATTTCATTCTTAGAATATATTTTTAAGTCTTTAGTACCATACTGCTTATTTAAATTATCCTTTGAATAATCATCAGGAAGGATATTTGAAGTAATAATGTTGTTATTTTCATCAAATATGGTTTCTAAATAATTTTGAGTATATTTATGCTGTCCTTTTCCTTTTTTCGTTTTGTATACATCTAACATACTTCCATCTTTCTGATATACAAAACCCTCTACTGAATTTTTATTACTATCATCCACTTGTATATTACATTTTTCAATACCACCATTATTTGAATTATCATATATGAAATTTTTTGTTGCATTACCTTCTTTATTCTTTTTCTTCATTGCACGACTTTTATCTGAAGCTGTCTTACTTTTTATATTTTGATTTATACTTTCCAGTATAGGTTCTCTATTTATGTATATTTTTAGAGCAACACAAAACAAAATCACAGAAACTATAATAAAAAATATTGTAAGTGCACTATATAGCAGGGCTATTCTACTCTTTATCTTTAGCATAGCCTATACCCCTTACCCTTCAAAGTCTCTATTAAAGTTTGCCCACCACTGCATTTAATTTTTCTTCTTAAATTTGCAATATGTACTCTTATTACATTAGAAAATTGATTATCATCATCTCCCCATACATGTTCAATAATTTCCTCTGCCGAAACAATATTTGGGTAATTATAGCAAAGTAATTCTAATATATCGTATTCCCTTGCAGTTAATGTTATTAATTTTTCACTTACCTTTACAGACTTTGCCTTAGTATCAATATTAAGATCTTTTATTTTAATTTCATTTGAGGGTTTATTATAGTTACGTCTAATTAATGCATGAAGTCTTGCTCTTAATTCTTTGAATTCAAAAGGCTTTCCTAAATAGTCATCTGCTCCACTATCAAGTCCTAACACCCTATCATCTGTATCAGTTCTAGCTGTAAGCATTAATATTGGAGTATCTATACCTTTTTTTCTAGCTCTTTTACAAACTGTAATACCATCTATTTTAGGTAAGTTTATATCTAAAATTACTGCATCATAATTATTTATTTCCAAATTGTACAATCCATCTTCTCCATCATGAGAAAGATCACAAGTGTAATAATATTTTTTTAATCCTTTTTCTAGTAATGAACATAATTCCTCATCATCTTCCACTAACAATAAATGCATATCAATACCCCCACGCTACAAGTAATTTATTCATAATAAGTATATTTATGCCTTTAATTATATCAATAAATTATTCAACCATCAAACTATCCCAATATCTTAATCTAATTTTATTAATTCACAATTAAATTTAAAATACTATAAAAAAATAGCAAAGCTAACTTTTTAATATTAAAGCTAGTTTTGCTACACTATCATTTTCACAAATTATTTGGTACTCATTATTTTACCTACTTCTCCATATAATTTCTCACTTGTTTTATAATCATATTAATGGTTCCATCACCATTTCTCTTAATTTCAAATCTAGATGAATCGTTATAAGTTTCTTCATTTATATATAAATCTATGTCCTTATCTATTTTCAGTCTTGTTCTTTTAATTTTATTTTCTACCCATTGTTTATCTAAATCTATTTTTTCTTCTATACCCTGCTTTTTTATAAACTCAACAAAATCCTCTTTGGCTTCTTTATTCTCTCCAAAAATCTCCTCAGAGACTTCATTTATATCTATAGAATCATCCTCTTTAAGCCTTTTCTTAATAGATGTTCTCATTATTTCAGCTGCATCCGCATTATCCTTTAAATTTTTTTGAGTCCATTTTTCCGCTGATTTTACAAAAGTCTTTGTTAAATCTCTTTCATTATTTATTACTTTGCACCCAAGATAGTTGTTTATAAAATAATTGGAACCATACTCTTCTTCGTCTTTTTTACCGCTCTTTTTATCTATTACCATTAAATCAAAACTGTTTTCTTCCTTAATAGGTTTAATAAATGCACATTTTTGTATCTTCTGACCACTAGAAGGGAGCCCAATAAATTGTGGAATAATATTTATTTCAACTTTATTATCAACAACATCAATATTATGTGTATAATTTTTCACATAATCCATTTTAAGAATTCCAAGCATAGGTCCATACTCTGTAAATAGATCTACGGTTAAAAGATCACAAGATGGAATATTGCCATTTGACTTCATTATTACAAATAATTGATTAGCAAATTCTTTGGACACACTTACAAGGTCGCTTGTTCCATTTAAATATTCTTGTGAAAGCTCTTTTGTTAGATTTCTTTCAGTATTGAAAACTGCGTACTTAAGTTCTTCATCCTTAAAACACTTTTGTATATGCTTAAGTATATATTCATAAGTTTCATCGTTAAGTTCAAGTTTAACTTCATTAAATACCACTGTATCTGAGCTATTATCTAAAACATGAATAATAGCCTCATTTATAGTAACATCATTTATATATTCCATTCTATTCACCACTTTAACAATCTTTTTTCTATTATAAAAAACCTTCAGTGATATATTATATCACACTAATTAATTGATTTCTTTAACTAGAAATACTATTTATATATGATATAATACATAATATACAATAAAAACCTACTATACTCGTGAGGTGAATGTTTTGAAGGAAGCTGAAACAAGAATTATAGATATAGATGTTACAAAGATAAGAACTATATTAGAAAATTTTCATGCAGAAAACGTAAAAAAAGAAAATCAAATAAATGATATATATGACTTTCCAAATGGAAAGCTTTTAGAAAATAAAGGCTATGCAAGAATAAGAACCGTTGAAAATATGCTGGATAAAAAAAATCATTACTATATGACTGTAAAAAAAATGCTTAGTCAAGAAAAATTCAAGGTAATGGAAGAACATGAAATTGAAATAAGCGATGCTGAAGAAGGCGAAAATATTTTTAAAGCTCTAGGTCTTATAAAAAAGCAATCTATAAAAAAATATAGAGAAAGTTATAAATATAAAAATTCACTTATAGAAATAGATATAAATGATAAAGCCTTCTGTCCTTTTCCTTATATAGAAATAGAGACAGCTTTCGAAAATGAATTAGAAGAAATAGTTAAACTTCTTGGATACTCTATGAAGGATACTACCTCTAAAACTATTTATGAAATACTCAACGAAAAGAGTAGTGGTATATAATGTTTGGATATGTCCTTCCTTTAAAGGGAGAACTGAAAATAAAGGATTATGAAAAATTCAAATCTTATTATTGCGGACTGTGCCTATCTATAAAAAAGAATTACGGCAATTTACCAAGATGTGTATTAAATTACGATATGACTTTTTTAGCCGTTCTACTTGATGCTTTAGAAGATAAAAAATGTGAATTTTCTCTTAATCGCTGTATAGCTCATCCAACTAAGAAAAAGTATTCCGTTGTAAATAATGATGCTTTAGATTATGCGGCTTTTTTTAATATATGCCTTGTTTATTTTAAACTTATAGATGATGTTAATGACGACAAGAAATTAGTAAGTAAATTAAAGTCAATTTTACTAAAAGGTTATTTCAAGAAATTTCCAAAAACTTTCAGTACTTATACAACTTACATAAAAAATAGCCTTGCAAAATTGAGCAAATTAGAAAAAAGCAGCACAGCTTTAACCTTAGATAAGATTTCTCATCCATTTGCTGATTTAACAGCATTTATAATATCATCTTATGCTTATAATAAACCCTATAAAGACATACTATACAATATAGGCTATAATCTTGGTAAATGGATATATATAATAGATGCGTTTGATGATCTTAAAGAAGACCTTGAAAAGCAAAAATTCAATGCAATTAATGCGGCAATGAATTTAAACAATAAACCTTATGAAGAACTGATAAAAGATATATCTCCAAAAATCTCTTTTGTGCTGACAATGTGTGGAAGTAATTGTCTTCATAATTTAAACCTACTCCCACTTAAAACAAATCAAGATATACTTTTTAATATACTTCAATATGGTTTACTTGATAAAATGAATAATCTCAATTTATAAAAGATTTTTTCATACATAAGGAGTGGTAATAATGGATAATCCATATAAAATACTTGGTGTAAACGAAAATGCTTCACAAGACGAAATAAAAAAAGCTTATAGAGAACTTGCTAAAAAATATCATCCAGATCAATACGGAAATAATCCTTTAAAAACTTTGGCAGAAGAAAAAATGCGTGAGATTAATGAAGCTTACGACTTTTTAATGAAAAATTCTCAAAATAACTCATATACAAACTCAAGTAGTGGATACAATAACTACAGTGATGGAAATGTAGATTATGCCTCTATAAGAAATGACTTAAATCGTGGCGATATTAATTCTGCTGAAGCAAAGCTTAACAGAACAAACTTAAGAGATGCTGAATGGTTTTTTCTTATGGGAAATGTGTGTCTTAGACGAGGTTATTATGACAATGCTTACAATTATATACAAAAAGCTTGTAATCTAAATCCTTCTAATCCAGAATATACGAATGCTCTTCAAAGTTTAAGAATGCAGGGTAATTCTTATAGAAATCCTTATAATAATCGTGGATATGGGGATAGAGATTCTCAGTTATGTAATTTATGTATAAGTTTATGGTGTGCTGATACCTTATGTGACTGCATGGGCGGAGGCTGCTAAAAGGAGCTGATAATTTGAAAAAAACTCAAAGTTTAACACGTGGAAGTATTTATACAGCTATTGGGGTAGTATTAATTTATTTATCAAGCATAATACCAGCAGGCAAAATTTCTTTTTTAGTGGCAGCATCTTTAGTAATTCCTCTTTCAATTGTCACTATTGGAATAAGAAATTCTATTATGGTTTATATAACTACTTCAATATTAAGTTTAGTACTTCTAGGCTTCAGACAAAATATAATCATATATATTATATTATTTGGTAACTTTGGTTTTATAAAATTATATATAGAAAAACTTAGAAGACTACCTCTTGAATTTTTACTTAAACTCATTTATTTTAATGCAGCTATATTTATAATATATGCACTTTACAAAACTCTATTTTTAAGTATACCTTATAAAAATTTGCCTATTTATGCGATTATTGTAGTTCTTGAATTGGTTTTTCTACTTTATGATTACATTATTTCTCTTTTTGTGTTCTACATAAACAGACATCTTACAAAATTTTTGAGATGACCATTGACATATTATAAAAATTTGCTATAATATTAATTGTTGCTATTATTTAGCATAATTATAAGTGACTTAATGCCCTATAGCCAAATTGGTAAGGCACCTGATTCTGGTTCAGGCACTGTGTAGGTTCGAGTCCTGCTAGGGCAGCCAAAAGCTTCAATTTTTATTGGAGCTTTTTATTGTATATTTACAATAAATTTGGGCTATTTTATAATTATTTAAAAGATTATATTTGAATATTAAAGGCTTTGAACAAGAGTAGTAGTATTTTTTTATTTTTAAGAGAGCTGTTGTATGGTGTGAAACAGTAATAAATAATATGAACTCGCTTGGGAGCTTATTTGCAGAAAAGCAAGTACGGCTTATGTCGTTAATTTTTTAAGTGAGGTATTTTCCTAACTTGAGTGGTACCGCGGAAGTAAGGCTTTCGTCTCAATATTGAGATGAAAGCTTTTTTTGTATATATTCTTAAAAGCTTTATTGAAAAAATTATAGGAGGCAATAATATGAGTACTTACAGTACAAAAATTGATGAGAAATGGCAAAAAAAATGGGAAGAAACAGATATTTATAAATTTGATGAAAATGATCTAAAGAAAAAATTATATGTATTAGAGATGTTCTCTTACCCTTCTGGTGCAAAGCTTCATGCAGGTCACTGGTTTAACTATGCTCCAGTAGACTCCTGGGCAAGATTCAAAAAAATGACTGGTTTTAATGTATTTCAACCAATGGGTTTTGACGCATTTGGTCTTCCTGCAGAAAACTACGCTATAAAAACAGGAATTCACCCTAAAGATTCTACACTAAAAAATATTGAAACCATGGAAAAACAATTAAAATCTATGGGTGCAATGTTTAATTGGGATCACGAAGTAATAACTTGCATGCCTGATTATTATAAATGGACTCAATGGCTATTCTTAGAACTTTACAAGAATGGTCTTGCTTATAGAAAAAAAGCTCCAGCAAACTGGTGCCCTAGCTGTAATACAGTTTTAGCTAATGAACAAGTTGTAGACGGTACTTGTGAAAGATGCGGAACTGAGGTTATAAAAAAAGATTTAACTCAATGGTTCTTTAAAATAACTAATTATGCTGAAGAACTTCTACAAAAACTAGATGAACTTGATTGGCCTGAAAAAACAAAAGCAATGCAAAAGCACTGGATAGGAAAATCAAAAGGTGCTGAAGTAACCTTTAAGGTAGCTGACATTGACTTGAAATTTGATGTATTTACTACAAGAGTTGACACACTTTCAGGTGTAACTTACGTAGTACTTGCACCTGAAAGTCCTCTAGCAGATGAACTTACAAAGCCAGAATTTAAAGAAGAAGTTGAAGCATATAAACTTCAAGCTCAAAAACAATCTGAAATCGAAAGACAATCAATTACTAGAGAAAAAACAGGTGTATTCACAGGCTCTTATGCTATAAATCCTATAAATAATAAAAAAGTTCCTATTTGGATAGCTGATTATGTAATATACACTTATGGTACTGGTGCTGTTATGGCAGTTCCTTCACATGATGATAGAGATTTTGCTTTTGCAACTAAATATAAGCTTCCAATAATAAGAGTTGTTGAGGGTGGAGATACACTTCCATTTACAGGCTATGGTCCTCTTGTTAACAGCGGCGAATTTGATGGTCTTAAAGCTGCGGCTGCTAAGGAAGCTATTGTAAATAAACTTTCTAAAGATGAGCTTGGAAGATGGAAGGTAAATTACAGACTTCGTGACTGGCTTGTTTCAAGACAAAGATATTGGGGTGCTCCAATACCAGTAGTATACTGTGACAAATGTGGAATAGTACCAGTGCCAGAAAAAGATCTTCCAGTAGAATTGCCTTATAATGTAGAATTTAAACCTACTGGTAAATCTCCTTTGGACTCTTCTGAGGATTTCATTAATACAACATGTCCTCATTGCGGAGGTCCTGCGAAAAGAGAATCTGATACTTTAGATACTTTTGTATGTTCTTCTTGGTACTATTTAAGATATGCAGATAACAAAAATAGTGATAAACCCTTTGATCCAGAAAAAATAAATGAAATGCTTCCTGTAGATAAATACGTAGGTGGTCCTGAACACGCATGTATGCATCTACTTTATGCAAGATTTATAACAAAAGCCTTAAGAGATATTGGATACCTTAAATTTGATGAACCCTTCTTATCCTTACGCCACCAAGGATTAATTCTAGGTCCTGATGGTCAAAAAATGAGTAAATCAAAAGGAAATACAATTTCTCCTGATGATATTATAGAAGAGCATGGTTCTGATGTATTTAGAATGTATTTAATGTTTGGCTTCGACTACGCTGAAGGCGGTGCTTGGAGTGATGATGGCGTAAAAGCAATGGCTAAATTCGTAGATAGACTTTCAAGAGCAATTGAAACTGCAAAAGAAGAAATCAACAATAAATCCAACTCAAAAACAGACATGGGAAAAGAAGAAAAAGAGCTAAATTACGTTAGAAATCATTCAATAAAAGCTGTAACAGAGGATATGGATAAATTCCAATTTAACACTTGTATAGCTAGACTTATGGAATTTACAAACTCTTTGTCAAAATATCTAACTGTAGCTAATAAAAATGTTGAACTTCTTCGTGCTACTACAATTGATATAATAAAATTAATAGCACCATTTGCACCTCACTTTGCTGAAGAAGAGTGGAGTTTACTTGATGGTAACTATTCAGTTTTCAATGAAACATGGCCAAAATTTGATAAAAAAGCTCTTGTAAAAGATGAAGTTGAAATAGCCGTTCAAGTAAATGGTAAGATTAAAGCCAAAATAAACGTATCTACAAGCTTAGTAGATGATGAAATTAAAGCTGCTGCATTAGATGATGATAAAGTTAAGGCAGCAACTGATGGTAAAACTATAGTAAAAGTTATAGTTATAAAAGGACGTCTTGTAAATATAGTTGTTAAATAATAATACAAAAGAAAGTAGGTATTAGTCTAAAGCTTAGGCTAATACCTACTTTTTAAATTTTACTATTTAAAATTTGAAGCTTTACCACTCTGCTGTATTTCAACATGTGGTTCTATTTCAATAACTGTATCTTTTATTATATCTGGTTTACTTACTTTATACTCATTTTCATACACATCTCTTACATTAAATATATCTTCATTTTTATCTTTATACTTATTAAAAACTCTATTACAGTTATTTATAATATTTTTTTCTGCATTTTCTTCTAGCGTCTTTTGTATACCTGTATTATAATTCATAAAACTTTGACTTTCTACAAGCCTTGTTTTTACATTTATAATTTTCCTTACATGAAATTTTCCGTTATAATATTTTCCTTTTGTTTTAGTTTTACTGTTAAGTATCCAGAGCGAAACAAAATCATTTTTAGTTTCCGGGTCTAACACTTCCATTGATCCAGATTTAACTTTGCCTATCATAAAATTATAAGATTCAGCTTCTGACTTATCGATTTTATCCACTAGCTTATCATTTTTAAAAATAGCACCACCATTTAATTCTACAGAATTTTTATTTTGAGTTGCTTCAAGGTCTATTGCGGTCATTACAACATCACGATTAGGATCAATTCTCCTATTCAAAAAATCGTTATATTGAAGTTCTATCGCTCTGGAAGAAGTCCCTGTATTAATTATAAGCTCAGACAATAAGAAACCCACATATTCATTTTCTTTAAACCCACCCTTCATCAGTTCATTAGCATTTCCTATGAAGGTAGCTACATAAGGCCTTAAATAAAATTGAATTCTTCTTCTAGCTAAATCTATAAAAGGTTTTATTCCCTTTCTTGCAGCTTTTTCTGTAAATATATAAGCCTTAACTTGAGTAAAATTTAGTTCATAGCTACAATGTAGATTTATATCATTTAAAGATTCAAAAGCTGTCTTTCCTGTTCCCTTAAAGGTTAATCTTTTTTCTCCTTGCTGACTTTTTCCCAAATTTTTAATAGGTTGAAAAACCTCTAGATAAGTAACTATGTTTTTATCATCATCCACATCAAAAACAACAGTTGTAACAAATAAAATTTTATCTATATCCCTATAGTTAAAACATCCCGTAAGAATAATAGTACACATTAGTATTGAGCATAAAACAGTTATTTTTTTTCTCATAACAAATCATCTTCCTGTAAAATATTATCGGTGGTATCCTCAAGTTCCCCTCTTAGTATTCTATCCCTTTGATTTAGTATTTTAGCAGTACCAATAGGAAATGTGTATAAATAGCCAACACTTCTAAGTGATGCAATATGTGCCAACAGAACAAATACTCCTGTAAAAAAGCCTGGAAGACCACAAAATGCAGAGAAAAGTGCTATTATTATTGACCACATGGAAACCGGCCCATATAAATTTGGTGTTAAAAATGATGATATTGAACTTAACGCTACTATTATTATTGTTATTTCTGAAGTTAATCCAGCCTCAACTGCTGACTGCCCAAGTATAAGAGCTCCAACTATACTCATTGCCTGACCTACTGGTTGTGGAAGCCTTACTCCAGCCTCCCTTAAAATCTGGAAAAAGAACATCATTATAAGAAGTTCTATTATCGTAGGAAATGGTATTCCAGATCTTGATATAGCTAATCTAAAAACAAAAGAAGATGGAATTAATGATACATGGTAAGTAATAATAGATATATATAATCCTGGAAGAAAGGTTGAGATAATAAAACCTAGCCATCTAAGAACTCTAGTTGCATTTACAACTATGCTATTTAAATAATAGTCATCTGGCATATGAAAATTCTCGTAAAAAAAGTACGGTGCAATTGCAACAAAAGGTGTTCCGTCAACTATAACTGCAACTTTCCCCCTAAATAGATGATTGACTACTATATCTGCCTTTTCACTGTATCCAATAGTATCAAAAGCAGTTTTTTTACTTTTGAGCTTTTCTTCAATATAGTTAGAATCCAAAATGTAATCTGTAGTCATATCTTTAATTTGACCTTTAACATTATTAACCAACTTTTCTGGTGCGGTTCCCTTTAAATATGCTACAACCACTACCGTTCTAGATTTCTCTCCTAAAAATACACTTTCAAATTTCAAATCTGCATTTTTAGCCTTTCTTCTTATAAGTGATATATTATCTACAAATGCTTCAGTAAACCCTTCTCTAGGTCCCTTTATTACTGCTTCTGTTATAGGTATTGATACAGACCTTCTTACATATCCTTTAGCCTCGCAAAATATAATTTCATCATAAAAATTTGTAATTATAACAACATCTCCAGATAATATGTGTAAAAGCATATCTTCTTTATCTTTAACGTCTCCTATTGAATTTGCAAGAAGCGCATCACTTTCTAGGTCAGACACTGTCTTTATAACATGTTTTCTTCTTATTATAGGTCCAATTATGTACTCACTTATAAATTTTGAATCACATAAATTGTCTATAAATATTATATTGATTTGACCATTATCAGAGTTTATTGTTCTATACTTTACATCAACATTATCTTTAAGTTTTTCTTTTACATAATTTAAATTTTCTTCATTCATGTTTACCACCCATGCCTATTGTTTTCTTTAAATGTGAATAATATTCATAAAATTAGAAAATAATATTATTACAATTTTACATAAAGGAAGTATTTATAATGAGATATTTAAGCAAAAACTATTTAATTTTTATAATACTTGGAACAGCTGTTGTTAGTTTAAAGGCTTACCCTACACTATTAATAGAATATGGAGAAAGAGATACTTGGATAGCATTAATATTTTCATCACTTTTATTATTAATTTTTTCTCTTATTATAATAAAAGCTTTTTCAAGTAAAGCAGATGCAAAACTAAAAACTATATATTTTAGAGCTTTCGGCAAATATCTTGGCTCGTTTTTATTATGGCTCTTTATTCTTACATTAATATTAACCTTAATAGAATGTACTGCCTCCGAAAGCAGCATGATGAGTGTTAATATACTCGATAGAACACCAGCATGGTACTTAATATTATTTCTTGTAATTCCTACGACCTATGCAATTCTGCACGGTGAAAACGCTATGCTTATTTTAACTATTATTGGGATATTCTTTATTTTTATTTCAGGTACAAATCTTTCAATCTTGTTATTTGCATACAGGAAGGTTGAGTATATAATGCCTATTATGAGAAATGGATTTTCCAAAAACTTTATTATATGCATATTTAAAGGACTCGCCATGTTATCCGGTTTTGGAATTCTTCTGCCTTTTATTTATAAGGTAAAATCTAGAGATAAGATTAAAACTCCAATTATAATAGGCTGGGCTCTTTTGTGTCAAATACAAGTTGTAGCAATGAGTGGACTTTTAATGACAATTACCGCTCCTCGTGCTGTTGATAAATACTATCCTCGTTTACTTCAAACTCAGTTAGTAAATTACTTTAACTTTATAGAAAGTGGTGAGCTCTACGTACTTTTTCAAGTAATTGGCGGATGGTTTGTAAAATATATTTTGACCTTTTATGCACTTTTAATAATTTTAAAACAGCTAAACATAAATCGAAAATATACTTTTTACATTGTATCGTTTTGTGTAACTATTTTAGCCTATATACTAAATACCAATGTACTAAACTTATTTTCATTTATTGATTATTACACCTATATTTCTTTTGCTAACTTTATAATAATTCCATTTATTGCTTCATTAATAGTAATAATAAAGGATTACAAAAAATCCAAGCAAGACAAACAAGAAGAAGTAGAAACTATTAATTAAACTAAGTTTCTACTTCTTCTTATTTATTGATATCTAACGTTTTTTCTGTGTTCCTTAGAAGATTATTAAGTTCAAATACTTCCCCTTTATTAATTAATTGATTAAGTTTATTTTTATATATAGCTGCTTCTGACAACTTTCCCATAGATGTTATTGTGAATATATTTTTTATAATGTTTGATACAATACTAGACTTAACCTCAAAAAGTTTTTGTGCATCCTTAATTTCATCTTTAATTTCAAGCATGTGTTCATCCAGTTGAAATGCTGCATCGGCTGCTATTTTAAGCTTCGCCTTAATTCCATCTGGTATATCATGCTTATACTTATAATTTAAGGAATGTTCTATTGTTGCCCAAAAATTCATTGCCAGAGTTCTAATTTGAACTTCAGCTATTATTTCTCTCTCTCCTTCTGCCATACTTACTGGATATTTTATAATAATGTGATAACTTCTATAACCACTTACCTTTACATTAGTTACATAGTCCTTTTCGTACATTATTTTCATATCTTTTCTTGCACGAATTATATTCACAACCTTAGTTACATCGTCAACAAATTGACACATTATACGTATTCCACAGATATCCTCCATTTCAAACATTATTCTCTCATCTGGTATATTGAACTTATTAGCCTTTTCAAGTATACTTGATATTTCCTTAACCCTTCCAGTAACAAATTCTATTGGAGAGTATTCATTTCTTTTTCTATATTCTTTTCTTATACTTTTAAATTTAACCTTCAGTTCGTCTACTGCTTGCTCATAAGGTATTAAAAAAGATTTCCATTCAATTGTAGCCATACTCTATCTTCCTTTGCCGTAATTTTATAATCATTACAAAAATTAAGCCAACATATTAAATATATGTTTATAATATAATTATAATTACTTAACTCAATTTTTTCAATTGTATAAAATGAATAATACTAAGATAACACTTTAACATTAAATGAAACGTATACTTTATATTCATTCTTTGCTATAATATATTTGGTATCTATTTATGATTATGGTCGGGGTGATTCTATGGATGGCAACATTTTTTCTGAACTAAAAGATTTAGGATTTGATGATGTTAATAATATAGATATATATGGTAAAAATAAAAAGGAAGAGAAAAAAATGAGTAATGAGGAAAAAGAACAAAATATCAATGATCTTTTATATGATAAGACATTAACTTGCCCTGTTTGTAGTACTCCGTTTAAAGCACGAACTGTTAAAACTTCTGCCATAAGAATTTTAAAAAAAGACACAGATTTTTTTATTTACTATAAAAATATTAATCCATACTTTTATGATGTTTGGTTATGCCCTGTTTGTGGTTATGCTGCCATGAAATCTGATTTTGAAAAGATTAAATCTTATCAAAAGGAATTAGTTGAAAAAAATATTTCACTAAAGTGGCACAGTAAAAAATATCCTGAAGTTTATGATTTAAATATAGCTATAGAACGATTTAAACTTTCACTTCTAAATTATGTAGCAATAGAAGCACACTCAAGTAAAAAAGCTATGAATTGTTTAAAACTTGCTTGGATGTATAGGATTTCGAAAAATGATGAGATGGAAAAATTATTTTTAAAAAATGCCTTAGAGGGCTTTGATGATGCTTATTACAATGAATCTTTTCCTATATATGGAATGAATAAATTTTCTATGATGTATTTAATAGGTGAAATTCATAGACGAATAGATGATGATGATAAAGCAATGTTATGGTTTAGCAATTTAATTACTAATCCAATGGCTCCACAAAAGTTAAAGGATATGGCTCGAAATCAAAAAGATTTAATTCGTGAAAAAGAAAAAAAACTCGCAGAAGCTGATACAGATACTTCAACTGAAATTAATGATAAAGGTCAAGTTGACACGCCCAAGAAAAAAGGTTTTTTTTCAAAATTATTTAATAATTAATAAAAAACTAAGGTTTAACCTTATCTTATACTTATCAAAGCATATACAAAGGTAAAACCCTAGTATTTTTTGTTTCTAAATTATCTTTATTGGATTAAATTTTATATAGTCACAGGATGTTAAAATATACTCAATATTGTTTTTAGAAATGCGTCCCTGTACATTTTTTAGTGCTGGTCCATGTATGTGACCATATACAACTTTTTCAACATTATATTCTTCAAGTACCTCTGTGAATTCAGATAAACTACTCTCATCTTTGAATGGCGGATAATGAAACATTACAATTATCTTTGAATATCCTTTTTTTACAGCGGCATCAATAGATAGTCTTAATCTTATAATTTCTCTTTTATATATCTTCTTATCATGTTCATCAAAATTATCAAAGCTTTTATCTATCCACCCTCTTGTTCCACAAATAGCATAATCTTCATACTGAAAAAAATTATTTTGTAGAAAGCTTATAGTGCTATACATATTATTTAACTTAGTTATGCTTTTCCACCAATAATCGTGATTTCCCTTACAAATTATCTTTTTCCCTGGAAGAGAATCAATCCAATTTAGATCTTCCTCACCATTTTCCATATCCATGGACCAAGATATATCTCCTGCAATAAGTACTGTGTCCTCTTCTTTAATTTTATCAATCCAATTTTTTTTTATCTTTTCATCATGATTTGACCAATCTTCACCAAATATATTCATAGGTTTATTTAAATTAAAAGCCAAATGTAAATCCGAAATAGCATATAAACCCACTAATTCACCTTCCTTTTTTTAATCCACTGTCTACTTCCATAACGTATGCAATTACTTCAGCTACTACATCATATATTTCATAGGGTATACTTGAACCTACGTCTACATTAAGTAATAAATCTGTAAGTTCTTTGTTATAAACTACAGGGACTTCGCTTTCTGACGCTTTTTTCACTATGTTATCTGCAATTTTACCAACACCTACTGCTGTTACAACTGGCGCAGTATATCCCAGTTCATATTTTAAAGCGGCAGCTTTTTTTCTTTCTTTAGCCAAAAAATCACCCCTAGCACTATACTTATTTATTTATACTATCTAAACTCTTGTATCTAACTTAAAATATCCTTTGTCATTAAAAAAGTCCCTACACTCAACAATATCAATTTTCTCCTCTTTTTTCTTTTGGACATTTATATTTATATTATAACCCATATTCTCTATTTTTTTAACCAAATTTGTTTTTGTCTTATCCAGAACTTTAACCCACGGTTCATCACATTTCATATTAATGCCCATACTATTATTTAAAACAGTTATATATGCATCTACTTTTCCCATATTTACTGTTTTTATTGAGGTTACTATTTTAACATTTTTACTATCTACTACTTTTCCTGATTTTCTATCATCCTTTATTATTAATTTACACTGATAATCATCATTATTATTTCTAACAGGAATGTCCATATAATAGTATTCATTACTTATAGAGTTAAAAACTTTAAAATCATTTATATTATTTTTAATTAATTCTGATACTTTTTCTTGTAAATTCATGTTTCCTGAGCTATCGGATAGTAATCTACTTATGGTTTCCTGCATATTATTTATCTTTAAATTTATTTCCTGTTTAATATTATCTGCTGTAGTTTTTACATTTTCTCCTTTTAACAGCTTATTATCCACTAAATTAGTCAATACCTTCTCTTCTTTATCACTAATTTGATTTGATACATTTTCTTCATTTATAACTGTCATAGTTTTACTATTTTCTACTAGAGAACTATTTAAACTCTTTGCTAAATTATTAGTTTTTGTTTTATCTCCATCTGTAATATTTTTAAATATATCTGATAGCTGAGTTTTATCCATACCAGTTTCCTTAGAAATCTTGTCAATCATCTTTGAAACAAGTTCTGTTTCACTTTCATTAGTTATATCTTGCCAATTTTCAGATACATAGTTTTTTATTATATTATCTATATTTACTTTTTTACCAGCTACTGTTACCTCTTTAAGCCCATTTTGATTCAATGTTTCTTTCATAGAATCTAATAATTTAAGATTTCCCTGCAATTTATTTATATTGCTATCCTGAGTTTCTTTGTTTAAGTTACCAACTGTCCCATCATTATGCTGCTGTATAGCTTCTTTAATATTTATATCCTTCATACCATCTATATTCTTTTCATTTGATATCTGAGGCTTAATATTTTCATTTAGGCTTTGTTCTATATTCTTAAGTTCATTATAAATAGATCCTTCACCTTTAAATAATTTTATATAGCTTTCTATATTTTTAGATGTTATATCTATATGGTTTTCCATAAGTGTAAACATATCTTCTGTCGTCATACCTTGCAATGTAGTAGATAAGTTTTTTAATGTGCTAATTATATTTTTACCTTCTTCACTATTAGGCTCTATATTTCTATTTTGAAGATATTTCATTATAAATTCATCACTTTTTTCAGTTTTGCCTGATAACCTATTATTAAAATCTATCAAGTTCTCCATATTTACTATATTATCTTTTGTTAATGGCATATTATATTTAATCATAAGCTTTAAAACTTTTTCATTAACATCTGCCTTATTAAGTCCAAGTTCTTTAACCAAATCCTCAAAAATATTCTTGTTACTAATAGTACTTTCAGAACTATTTTCATTCTGTACAAATTTTAATTTAATCTTACCATCTTCAACACCTGTGACAACGAATTTTGCAGTCTGTCCATCATTAATATCCTCTGGATTCTCAACTTTAGCATTAAAATTCCATCCATCTAACGTTCTTAAAGTAACCTCTCCACTTTTTCCAGAAATAATTCTTGCTGAAAATGAATCTCCCACGTTAAAAGAAATTTTTTTAGATATAGGTGAGCTTCCATTGGAGGCATTATCGACCTTAGATACACCAGCCATAATCTATCACTCCTAAAAATTTCGATATAGATATATTATCGTTTATATTTAGCCCATTCTGAATAATTTTGCCTCTAATTAAAATCATACTATTTCAAACAAAAAATGACAGAATAGAAGAAAAAAACATACAAGCAAAAAAACACATTATTTCACTTGTACTTTTTTCTTTTATCCTGTCACTACAGACTTTAATATATCTATTCAACTACTAGCTTATAGTATTTTTTCTTTCCTCTTCTTATCAAAGCAAAACCATCATTAAAATCTTCTTTGGTTATTTTATAGTTAAAATCCTCAACCTTATTATCATTAAGACTTATTCCGCCTTGCTGTACTAATCTTCTTCCCTCTCCCTTTGATGGAAGCACTTTGGTACTAACTAATATATCTAAGATTGATAAATCTAGCATATCTTCCGTTATGGAAATTGTTGGAACATTATCCATATTATTTCCACCGCCAAACAGTGCTTTAGAAGAATTCAATGCCTTTTCTGCTTCTTCTTGACCATGTACAAGTTTTGTAACCTCATATGCTAATATTTCTTTTGCTTTGTTTATCTCTTGATCTTTTAATGATGAAAGTCTTCTAACTTCATCCATTGGTAAGAAAGTAAGCATAGAGAGACATTTTTCAACATCTGCATCACTAACATTTCTCCAATATTGGAAGAAATCATATGGAGATGTTTTCTCTGCATCTAACCATAAGGCTCCCTTTTCTGTCTTTCCCATTTTTTTGCCTTCACTATTAGTTAAAAGAGTTGAAGTCATAGCATATGCTCTTTTATTTGATTTTCTTCTTACAAGTTCAACTCCAGCTATCATATTAGCCCACTGATCGTCTCCACCAAGTTCCATTACGCAACCATACTTTTCATTTAGTTTGTAAAAATCAAACCCCTGCATAAGCATATAGTTGAATTCAAGAAATGATAAGCCCTTTTCCATTCTTTGCTTAAAACATTCTGCTGTAAGCATTTTATTTACAGTAAAATGTACTCCAACCTCTCTTAGGAACTCTATGTAATTTTGTCCCATAAGCCAATCTGCATTATTTACTATAATAGCCTTATCATCACTAAAATCAATAAATCTTGACATCTGCTTTTTAAGACATTCTACATTATGGTTTATTTCTTCTTTAGTTAGCATTTTTCTCATATCTGTCTTTCCTGTAGGATCACCAACCATAGCTGTTCCTCCACCAATAAGAACAATTGGTCTGTGTCCCGCCCTCTGCATACGCGCCATGAGCATTAGCGCTATAAAGTGACCTACATGCAAACTATCTCCTGTTGGATCAAATCCTATATAAAAGGTCACCTTTTTCTCTTTGAGCAGCTTTCTTGTTTCTTCTTCATGTGTAAATTGTTTTGCGTATCCACGCTCAATTAATTCATCTAAAACATTCGTCATAAATGTTCCTCCTTAAACGTCTTATAATCTTATAATGATGAAACCACTTTGTTCCTTCCTGTATCTTTAGCCTCATAAAGCATAGCATCAGCAACACTCATAACCTTCTCCACAGATTCTCCATTTTGAGGATAATAACTTATACCAAAGCTTGCTGTAACAGACTTTTCTATTCCACCATGTTTCACCAAATTATTACTTAATTTAAATCTAATTTCATCCACAAGCTTAAATACTTCTTCAGTATTTTCAGCATTGTCAAGATAAATTACAATTTCTTCTCCACCATACCTTGCAACTTCATCATTATTGCTAATATTATTTTCCAATACTTTAGCTGTTTGAATTAAAACCTCATCTCCAAATTGATGACCATAAGAATCATTAAAATTTTTGAAATGGTCTATATCTATCATAACTATAGCAAAGCTTTTACGTAAATCTTTTGCTACTTTTTCCTCTATCATATCGAAAAAATGTTTCCTGTTATAAATCCCCAAAAGCGGATCCTTAATTGAAGACTCCTTAACTTTGTTATATAGGAAACTATTTTCAATTGCAATTGCTATTTGATTTGCTATTGAAGATATAAATTTTATATGACCATGGCTAAAAAAATCATATAGTGTATGTTCAACTATTATATAACCTCTGAAGTTATCTCTTAAAGTTATTGGAACTCCAATAATGGAATGCACCTCTAATTTGTTTTTAAATTCTTTAAATAGTGGTTTCTTTGAGTTAATTACAACTGGTCTATTATCACTAAAAGTTGAAAATGCCGGATTTACTATAACATTATAATTTTCCATAACATTTGAAGCCTTTACTATTAATTTTTCATTGTCCTCAACCAAATATATTGTAGAATACGTAACACCTAATATACCTATAATCATATCATTTATCATAGGTATCAAATTATCAGCACTAATGTTGGAATTTATATACTTACTGACTTCTATGATATTCGTTAAAATATCCAATTTTTTTTCTAATTCAGTATTTTTTCCATTCATGCGCTGAATTTGTGCTTCTGCAAAGTTTTGATATGTGCTAAATTCATTCTTTAATTTTTCATATTTTTCATATAACATCTTATAATTAGTCTCCATATATACCCACTTTTCCTATAAATTAAATCCTCATTTTCTAGTAATAACATTTCCCTCTTATTATATAATTTTATCGTAATTTTGGCTACAATAATTTATACTATGTATTTAAATTAATACGATTACATAATGATTTTAAGCCGAATTTTTTTGTTGTTTTTTTTACTATTTATGCTATAATTACTTATAGAGTGTATGCTCAATATTTTATAAAATTAGGTTTAATTATCAAGGTCTTTTTTCCTCCTCAAGCATAGGAGCTAAAACTACCCAAGATAAATTAGTCCTATGTTTAAGGAGGTTTTTATCGTGGCAGATAAGACTATTGTATGTAAAGATTGTGGAAAAGAATTCGTATTTACTGAAGGGGAACAAGCTTTTTATAAAGAAAAAGGATTTGAAAATGATCCTGTAAGATGCCCTGAATGTAGAAAGGCTAGAAAAAACAAAAGAAACAATTTCGGCAGAGCATAAAATAGAAATTTTAAGGAGAGGTTTTACCCTCTCTTTTTATTATATCCTAAATTTATTAAATCAAACTATAATATTTAATTTCTTTAATTATACGATATTAGCTTTTTTTAAAATTTTACTTATTGGCAATGCCACTATAAGTCCTACAACCACCTGTGCTATATCCGCTGGCACGTGTGTAGCTTGAGCAATAAAGCTTTGATTCCAAGGATACTTCATTAAATAATGATTTATAATTGCTCCTGCAAAATAATATGCTCCAACCATCCAAATTCCACTCAAAATACATCCAATAAAATTAACTATTATATTATTCCCTTTATAATTTTTTGTGTAACTAATTTTAGACGCTATAAATGCCATTCCTCCCTTTATTACAAAAGTAAATGGAGTCCACATAGGTGTTGGTGACAAAACATCATACAGGCTCATTCCTATGGCAGAAGATAAAACTGCATTACGATTTGATAATAAAATAGCAGCTATAAATACCATACTATCACCAAGATGTACTACTCCCTTGTACCCAATTCCAACAGGGATTGCTGTAAGCTTAGTTGCTACAAATACTATAGCAGCCATCAATGATATTTGAACTATATCTCTAACATTATATCTAATATTCATAGTGTTTTTTTCCATAATAATATCTCCTTATTACTAATTATACTAATATTAATTCAGAAGCTTCTTAAATAAAATTATATATCACAATTTTTTTAATGCAAATGTATCCATACACTATTAGAATAATTTTTTAATATATAAATAATAATATAACTATAGTGTTTTAATATTTTTACATTATATATACTTTAATTGGAGGACGATTTATATGAATTTTTTAAGATGGCTAATTGGATTGATTATTTTAATATTCCTGTCATTTTTGATATTTAACTCTGTATTATTAGGAATATACTTCCTTGTAATCTTATCCTCTTTAGTTTTTAGCTTGGATATTCTTCTAAGAAGAAAAAAGCTTTTCTAAAACTAATATTATTAGAAATTAAATCTACCTTATAATATACAAAAACCACTCAAAACTCATGTTTCTTTTTTTATTATGATACATTATTAATTTTGAGTGGTCTTTTTATAAAAATTTTAATTTTTTCCAATATCTTTTATCATATTGATGTTAATTTTTCTTTAATTTTTGTTATAAAATGTGCTATAATGAGACTTGTTAATGGAGGTACGAAAATGAAGGAATTAAACACAGAAACATTACAATACTATTTTAAAAAATCTCTTGATTTTATTAACAGTTTTTATCCGTTTATAATCGGAGTTATAATTTTCATGTACAATTTTCACATATTTGTAGGAAATTATTCACCAGGGTACAAATTAATAACCTTAATTTATCCAGTTATATTTTTAACTGCTTATAAGGATGTAAGAAAAGATGTTCGATGGATATCCTTTATACTCCTAGTTATTCCATTATTCTTGTTTGTATCTTATATCAACAAACATGGATATGCATTTTGGGGTAGTGTTTTGCAGTGGGAAGCTAAAATGAAAATAGTATTTAATTTAAATCCTATTTTTGATGGTATACCTTTTAATGATGCTTCTTTCGCAAGAATATATCAAAGTGATAACCTAACTTGGTTTATGCGTCTTGTATATAATAATGGCTTTACACTTTGTACTATGATATGTATTTTCCGTTCTGCAATTTGTAAAGATATAAAGAAAATGCTTAAATATATGTGCAGTGCTCACGTATTTCAAATATTTTTAATAAGCCCTTTTTATGTTATTTTTCATCTTCAAGAAGTATGGTTTGTTCACGGACAACCTGATATGCTTTTAAGGCATTATTCATATAAACAAGCTTATGGTTCAACATTAAATTGTTTTCCATCCATGCATACTTCTATAGCCTTTGCAGCTTTTTTACTATTACTTAGAGAAAAAAATAAAATTTTTAAAACATTTTGGGGATTCTTTTGCTTAAGTGTTATTTACTCTACTATGTACCTTAAAATACACTGGACAATTGATGTTTTAGGCGGCTTAATTTTGGCATTTTGTTCTGTGAAATTAACAGATTTTGTGTTTGCCAAGCTTCAACCTAAGCTTCAGCCACTTATAGATAAATACTATTATAGAAATTCTAGTAAAGATATATCTAATAGCAAATCTGTTTCCAATTTAATTCAATAATCGAACATAAAGGGCTATGTATCAATTTACGGTACAAGCCCTTAATTTATTATTCAAAGGAGATAATTTTATGATAAAAGCAGTTATTTTTGATATGGATGGAGTTATTATAGATAGTGAACCCCTTCACCTTGAATATTTACTAAAATTATTTAAAACTCTTAATGTTAGTATGAGTACTTATGAATACTCTAAATTTATTGGAACCACCTCAACATACATGTGGGGTATTATAAAAAAACGTTTTAACTTGGATTACTCAGTAGAAACTCTTATCGAAATCGATAGAAATGGTTTTTTTGATTTTCTGTCTTCAAAACACAACATAGAGCCTATTTATTATATACCTGAACTTCTAAATACCCTAAAGAAGAATAATTTTAAAATTGCATTAGCCTCTTCATCTCCAATTAAGGTTATAAGCTATATATTAGATACTCTAAAATTAAAAGAATATTTTAATGAAATAGTTACTGGCGACTATGTTAAAAAGAGCAAACCAAACCCAGATATATTTCTATATGCTGCTGATAAACTGGACGTTTTACCTGAAGAATGTATTGTCATAGAAGATTCTCACAATGGAGTATTAGCTGCCAAAAATGCTGAAATGAAATGTATCGGTTTTAGAAATACAAACTCAGGCAATCAGGATTTATCTAAAGCTGATATAATAATCAATTCTTTTGACGAAATAGATGTTTCCAATTTAAGCTAAAAATCTTTAAATACATATAAATAAAAAAATTCTAACACTATATATTTTAAATTATTAATGTTAGAATTTTATTATATTTATAATATTTTTTAACTAAATTCATTATTTTTTCCAGAAAGGAATTTTTCTTCAAACATGTATGCTGTAATAGGTCTACTAAATACATATCCTTGAACCTGATCACATCCAAGTTCTTTTATTATTTTGAGTTGTTCTTTTGTTTCTACTCCCTCAGCTATTGTTAAAATATTAAGTCCTTCAGATAACATTTCTATTGCTTTTACAATATAACGCTTATTCAAATCATCCGTAATATTATCAATTAATTCTTTTGCAATCTTTAAACGTTCAAATGAAAATTGCTGTATATAACTTAAAGAAGAATATCCTGTTCCAAAATCATCTATTGAAATTGATACTCCCATATTGTTTAACATAGAGAATATCTCTTCTAAAACTATTTCACCCTTCATTGCAATATTTTCTGTGATTTCTATATCAATCCAACTAGGTTGAAGTCCATATTTTGTTATTATTTTATTTATCTTACTAGCAAACTTTACACTACTAAGTTGATTAGGCGAAATATTAATAGACATTTTTAACTCCATTCCAAATTTTTTATTCCATATTCCAATTTGTCTTGCTGCAGTATTCATAACCCAATCACTTATTTGTTCAATACAACCAATTTCTTCTGCTATTCTGATAAACTTGTTTGGTGGAATGTTTCCTTTTACAGGAGAATTCCATCTAATAAGTGCCTCCATACCAATCAACTTATTTTGTTTTATATCTACTTGTGGTTGATAGTATAGTTCAAATTCTTTATTGTAATTTGCATTTTTTAGAAGTATCTCAATTTCATTTTTTTCAACAATTGCATTACTCATATACGAATTAAAAAACGAGTAAGTATTTTTCCCTTTAGACTTTGCATCATACATTGCTATATCTGCATTTTTCAAAAGAACATTTCTAGATAATGCATCGTCTGGAAATACTGAAATTCCTATACTAAGCGTCATATTAAATTCATAGCTATCTACATAAACACTTTTATTACAAGTACTACTAATATCCTTGGCAAGTTTTTCGATATCAGGTCTACTAATCTCTCCCTCTAGTGCAATTACAAATTCATCTCCACCTAACCTCGCTAAAATACCCTTTTTATGAATTCCCTCTTCTAATCTTTTAGATATTTCAATTAATATATAATCACCTATATCATGACCATATATATCGTTTATGGTCTTAAATCTATCTACATCAATATAAAATATAGTTATTTGCTGATTTGTTTTTTTATCATTTATAATATAATCTAAATATTCATTTAAATATCTTCTATTATAAATATTTGTAACAAAATCATGGTTGGATATATATTCTAATTGTTCATTTTTTTGCAAAAGTTCCTTTGTGCGTTCCTCAATTTTTTCCTCTAAGATTAAATTCATGTTTTTCTCATCGGTAAAGAGCTTTTCATTATTTATAGCTTTTTGTACATAATTACTTAATACTTCATAAACTACATAAATAAAGATCAGCATTACTATTTTTTCAAAATTGAAGTCACCAAATATTATACTTATTGGAATAGTGAATAATAAAACTAAACCCTTTTTGGTACTTCCAACATTTTTAACTTCAGAATAAAACTTATCTGCCCATTCGGAGGTATTGTATTTTAAAACATTTAATCCACCAAATGAAATAATCATTAAGGACATGGCATACATAAAATCTGTTATAGAATTTGGAACATATGAATTATAAAAATACTGATACACGTAAATCAAATCAACAATAGCATACATTGCTGATCCTAAAATAGTAATATATATGCCTTTAATTAATCTACCTCTACGTAAAGAAAACAAACCGACTACAATACAATTAATAATTAAAAAATCTGTAATAATGTATATAAACTCAGTTATATTATCTATATTTTCTATAAATATAGATAGGCTTCTGTGTAAAAACAAAAACCAAAATATAACAAAACAACTTATCGTTATTGCAAAAACATCAATAATAAGCTGAACTAAATTTATACCCTTAACAAACTTCTTCATATATATAACTGCTGCAACTAATATACCTATATTAGTCCCTAAATAAAGAAAATTAAATAAACTAATATTTTCCGGATTGATTCCAAGTAATAATTCACAAACTCCCCATGCTATATCTGATAATGCCCAAATTAACGATGCTAAAGATAAAATAAACCAAACGTTCCTTGATCTTTCTGATTTTTTATAAACATATATTAATATAAAAAATGAAATTAAAGTTCCTATCGGAGATAATATATCACCAAATAAATTAGATTGAAAAATTGCCGAAATAAAATATACTATAATATAAACTACTAATAAAATATGTACAAATATCCTATGTCCTTTTTCCATTATTTTCACCCTATCAACATTCAAAATTATTTTTTATTACTAATTTAACTTCAAATTTTACATTTAATATATCGACTTATTTTTCAAAAAAAATAGTGTGAAATCCTTATTTTTATAGAATATTTTAATTTCAGTAAATTTTATTTCCTCATTAGCATATTTTTTACAAAAAACAAAAGAAATTAAGGATAATTATAAATTATCCTTAATTTCTTTATTAAATTTATATGCTTATTTACTTATATCCGAAAGAACAAGACCTTCATTGTGCTGAATTGCCCAGCTTATAGACCATTCGCTTTGGAATAACAATAAACTTCTTTCATTTACATCCTTAACTATTTTAGTATCAGATGTAATTGTAAGATTTTCAGCATCTCCTTCTTCTATCCATCTTATATATTTAAATGGTAATATATCCATCTTTATCTCAACATTGTATTCATTTTGAAGTCTATATTGAAGCACTTCAAACTGAAGAACACCAACTACTCCAACTATAAGCTCTTCTATTCCTATATTTACCTCTTTAAATACTTGAATAGCACCTTCTTGAGCTATTTGAGTTATTCCTTTAATAAACTGCTTTCTTTTCATTGTATCAACAGTTCTAACTCTTGCAAAATGTTCTGGAGCAAAAACGGGAATTCCCTCAAATTTAAACTTATCTGAACTCTTACATAAGGTATCACCTATATTAAAAATACCTGGATCAAAAACTCCTATGATATCTCCAGCGTAAGCTTCCTCAATTATTTCTCTATCTTGAGCTAAAAATTGTTGTGGTTGAGTAAGCTTTACAGTATTTCCCTTTTGAACATGATTTACTTCCATACCTTTTTCAAATTTACCTGAACATATTCTCATAAAGGCAATTCTATCTCTATGGGCCTTATTCATATTCGCTTGAATTTTAAACACAAAAGCTGAAAATTCATTATCAAATACATTTATTTCACCCTTATCGGAATTTCTAGGTGTTGGTGCTGTAGTAAGTTTTAAAAATTCCTCAAGAAATGGTTCTACACCAAAGTTTGTAAGTGCACTTCCAAAAAATACTGGTGTTATTTCTCCCTGTCTAACTCTTTCTATATCGAATTCATCTCCAGCTATATCAAGAAGCTCAATATCTTCTGAAAGCTTTTCTTGAAGCGCTTCACCTAAAAGTCCTGCTAAAGCCTCATCATTTACATCACCTTCAACATCTTCTACTTCTGTTTGACCATGATTTCCACCATTAAAAACATGAACTGCTTTTTTTCTTCTATCATAAACACCTTTAAAATCTTTACCTGCACCTATTGGCCAGTTTATAGGATATGATTTTATTCCAAGTTCTGTTTCTATTTCTTGAAGAAGTTCAAAAGGATCTCTACTTTCTCTATCCATCTTGTTTACAAATGTAAATATAGGTATTCCTCTAAGACTACAAACATGAAATAATTTTTTAGTTTGAGCCTCTATACCTTTAGCTGCATCGATTACCATAACAGCACTATCTGCTGCCATAAGTGTTCTATATGTATCCTCACTAAAATCCTGGTGACCAGGGGTATCAAGTATATTAATACAGTAGCCTTCATAATTAAATTGCATAACTGAAGACGTAACAGATATTCCTCTTTGTTTTTCTATTTCCATCCAATCTGATACTGCATGTTTTGAAGCTTTTCTTGCTTTAACAGAACCTGCAAGTCTTATTGCTCCTCCATATAACAAAAGTTTTTCAGTAAGTGTAGTTTTTCCAGCATCTGGATGGGATATTATAGCGAACGTACGCCTTTTTTCTATTTCACTAACCAACTCTGACATCTTAAATCTCCTCTACATAGGCATATTAATAACAACTATAAATTATATCAGTTTATATAGTTTTTTTCAACATAATCAAATCCTCCTTACTGCACGGTTCTATTAAATATATCGATGAACTATTTACAACAAACTATAAATAGAAAATATGATATAATTGTTTTGATATACATATTAAAGTAAATCACAATAATATGCTATAATTAAACTGAATCTAATATTGGAGGTTTCTAATGTATAAATTAATTGCACTTGATATGGATGGTACTCTTTTAAATGATGATAAAACAATATCTGAAGAAAACAAAGAAGCTATAAAAATGGCTAAAAGCTTAGGATATAAAGTTGTTTTGTCTACCGGTAGACCTTTGAAGGGAATTGAGCGCTACCTTGAAGAATTAAATTTAGTTGATGAAGATGATTATGCTATAGCTTTTAACGGTGGCTTGGTGCAGAACACAAAAACAGGTCAAATTCTAGGTAAAAAACTACTTAAATTCGAAGATCTAGATAGATTATATAAATTAAGCGAAAAATTCAATGTAAATATACATATGTTAAGTATAGATGAATGTATAACTCCTAAAAAGAATCCTTATACAGATGTAGAAGTTAATTTAAATCAAATAAAATTGATAGAAAAAAATTTCAGTGAGTTACCTAGGGATACTGTTGTCGTAAAAATAATGATGATAGATTCTAAAGATAATTTAGATAATGTAGAAAAACTTTTACCTAAAGATATATATGATGATTATTGTGTTACTAGAAGTTCTGAAATTTTCCTTGAATTCTCTCCCAAGGACATACACAAAGGAATGGGACTAAAAATTTTATCTGATCACCTCGGATTAAAAAAAGAAGAACTCATTGCCGTTGGTGATGCTGGAAATGATATATCCATGATAGAACATGCAGGTCTTGGGGTTGCAATGGGAAACGCATTTCCTTCTGTAAAAGAATGTGCCGATTATATAACAGATAGCAATGAAAATTCCGGTGTTGCAAAGGTTATTCACAAGTTCATGATAAATCAATAAAAAATATTTTTAATAAAAGCTTTCTACCGTCAAAGTGTGAAAGCTTTTTATTTAAATCCAATATATATCACAAATAGCTAATAAGTAATGCTAAATTAAGAAATGTAACTATAACCCCTATTATTACTAGTGAAATTTTATCTAGCACAGAATTAACAAACTTGCCCATAACCTTTTTTGAGGATGTAAGATAAATTTGTGTAAATATGGTAATTGGCAATTCAATACTTAAAAGCATCTGAGAATATATTAGACCCTTAAATGGATTACTTATAAAAAATATAACTACAGCTGCTGAAATTAGCGTTATAATAACTCCTACTTTAGTATGACTATCCTTTATATCATAAGGCTCCTTGTATATTCCAGCAAAAATACTTCCTCCTGCCATTCCTGCCGTAACTGTTGATGCTATTCCAGCAAATAAAAGTGCTATGGCAAATATGCCTGCTGAAAAACCTCCTAAAAGTGGCCTTAAAAGTGATTGTGCTTCTGAAAGCTCATTGACCCTAATATTCATTTTAAAAAATGTTGCTGCCGATAATAGTATCATTGCACTATTTATTGCAAATCCAATAAGCATAGAAATAATAGTATCCAAGAATTCATACCTAAGCTGCCTTTTTATAACCTCTTCCTTTTCAAGATTCCACTGCCTACTTTGTATTATTTCAGAATGAAGAAATAAATTATGTGGCATTACAACAGCTCCAAGAACACTCATTATTATGGGCATGGAATTTTTAGGAAATGTAGGCTTTACAAAACTTACCACTGCTGTGTTCCAATCTATTTTTATAAGTAATAGTTCAAATAGAAATGATAGACCTATTATTGAAACAAATCCAATCATCAATTTTTCAAGCTTTTTATAGGAATTAGAAAAAAGCATCCATATAACTAATGCCAGCATAATGAGTGTTCCAAGTTTTATGGGCAATTTAAATATCATGTTTAAAGCAATTGCTCCACCAAGAAGCTCTGCCATTGCTGTAGAAATTGAGGCTATAATAGCGCTATATAATATTATATTAGTAAGCCAGGGTTTAAACCGCTTACTAACTGCTTCTGAAAGACAGTCTCCTGTAACAATACCTAAATGTGCTGCATTGTGTTGAAGTACTACAAGCATTATAGTTGATAGTGTAACTATCCATAAAAGTGAGTATCCATAATCTGCACCTGCTGATACATTTGAAGCCCAATTTCCTGGATCTATAAATCCAACTGTAACTAATAATCCTGGTCCTATATATTTAATAAAATCTATCGCCGTACGTTGTGCATTATGCTTTCCTCTAAATACATTGATTTTTATCAACAGATCACCTCCTAAATATATAATTTCCATAACTAAGAGTATTATTGCAAAAAAATATAAGAAGAAAGATTTATTTTATTACCTATAAGATCCCAAAATAAATCTTTCTTCTCACAATGTTTTATTAATTATTATCTTCCATAGATTTCAGTAAAATTCTAAAGTCATTTGATATATCTTCCTTGTTATCTTCTGGAACATCCCCTAAAATTTTCTTGAAGTATAAATTAAAATCATCACGAATGCTCTCATATATCTTTTGTCCGTTTTCTGTAAGTTTTAAAATTACATGTCTCTTATTTTCAGGGTGTATATGTCTTAAAAGAAACTTTTCATCTACAAGATTATTAACCAATTTATTTACAGAATTTTTGTCAAGATACAATATTTTAGAAAACTCATTAATAGTAATTTCTCCTATTTTCCCTATTTCAAAAATACCATGAACTTCCATTACAGAGATCTCAAGTTCTTCTGCTTTTATATATTCTATTACTCTCAACTTATCTATAATTTTTTGTAAAACATCAACAATACAAAATTTACTCTGAGATATCATTTCACCCACCCCAATTCAGTATACTACTTTATTTACATAACTAAATCAGTTGATTATAAGTACACTCATAATAATATCATCAATTATACTGAATTTCTATAGAAAATTAATAAATGTTACATTTGATTTTCTAATAGCTAAAAATTATTTTTCTGGCAAAATAAATCCAACTTTTCTCATCATTTTAGACACAGTTTTATTGGCTACATAAGATGCCTTTTGTGCTCCTTTTTTGCATATATCCTGAAGATATGACTTATCCTTTAAAAGTTCATTTACCTTATTTTGAATTGGCTCTAATTCTTGGATAAGTGCCTCAGCAACATCTTCTTTAAATTTAGCATAGCCCTGACCTTCATATTTTTTCTCTATATCTGCTGTACTCATACCAGTGCAGCAGCTCATTATATTCATAAGATTTTTTACTCCTGGCTGATCATCGGTATATTTTACAACTCCAATATTATCAGTTACTGCTCTAGCAACTTTTCTTTTTATAACCTCTGGTGGATCCATTATTAAAATAAAGCTATTTGGGTTATCAGAAGACTTTGACATCTTTTTAATAGGCTCTTGAAGACTCATTATCTTTGCACCACCGGTTGGTATATATCCTTCAGGGATCTTAAAGGTTTCACTATAAGTTGAATTAAATCTTTGAGCTAAATCGCGAGTAAGCTCAATATGTTGAGTTTGATCTTTTCCAACAGGAACTAAATCAGCTTGATAAATTAATATATCTGCTGCCATTAAAACTGGATAATTTAAAAGTCCTGCTCCAATACCAGTATCCTCATATTTTTTTGATTTATCCTTAAATTGTGTCATTCTTGAAAGTTCTCCAACGTATGATGTACAATTAAGAATCCACTGAGCTTGAACATGTGCAGGAACATGTGATTGTATAAAAATAGTGTTTTTCTCAGGATCTATCCCTGATGCAATATATGTTGCAATAAGCTGAAGTGTTCTTCTTCTTAAATCTTTTGGCTCCTGTTTTACTGTTATTGCATGTAAATCAACTATACAATAATAGCAATCATATTCATCTTGAAGCTTAACCCAGTTTTTAATTGCTCCAAAATAATTTCCTATAGTAAGTTCACCTGATGGTTGAATTCCACTAAATATTACTTTTTTATTTTCACCCATAATAAATTTCCTCCTATTAATTTAAATTCACAAAAAAATAAAACGCCCCAAAGAACTAAAGTTCTATAGGGCGTAGATATTTCACGCGGTACCACCTATTTTCAGGAGCATAACTCCCCTCAAAATAATGTATATCCTTTAACGCAGGCTACGTTTGAAACTAATAATATAAATTATATACTTTCACTCCAAATCTCAAAGATCCATTCAATTTAATCATAAATACTGTACTTCCACCAAACAACAGTTCTCTTTAATTCTGTTTTTAAATTTACTCTTCTTTTCATCGATTTTCATATGCTATTTAATATAAATGATAATCTTTATATTTATATTTGTCAATATATTTTATTTACTGGAACAAAAACACTAAAAACTGTCAAAAAGTAAAGTTTAACAACCTTATCCTTTTAACAGTTTTTAAACATACTTAATGCATTAATTCTAAAATATTACATTAAATTTTATGACTGCTTGTCCTATTTTCCAAAATTTGTAGTTAACTTTGCAACATCTGGTATACCTAAACCAGTTGCCTGATTATATATTGTTCCTTTTGTACCTGTATAGAAGATGTTGTCATTATCTACACCTGCACTACTAAGTGGAGTTATAGGTGAATTTTTGCTTTGTGCAAATTTATATATTTGTGGATTCCAGAAACCAACCTGTGTATTATTATTATCGTTTATTAAAGCACATAAACCTGCTAGTTGTGGAGCTACTATGCTTGTACCACCAATAGAAGTCATTTCACCATCATAATATATATTATAACCTGTATAAGGATCTGCATTCATTGAGATATCAGGCACATTTCTTCCAGTACCTTTACCTGTAACAACCTTTGGAGCACTATCTCTAGTTACATTTAAAAGAAGTACACCATTAGGATTTGAAGCTGTCCACTGCTCAACGCCTGTATAAGTATTTACACCAGAAACACCTTTTTGATAATCAGGGGTATCGAAGTCTTTACTAAAACCTCCACCACCGCCAACAAAGTATTTCTCTAATTTTCCATTAGCATATAATCCAGCAGCATCAAATGCAGGATATAAATAATCCCATCCCCATGCACGTTCATTGTCTACTTTTACTGGTACACCTTTTACAGTTCCCTGCCAAGCTAATGTAGTACCGCCTGCTGCTGTAATATATGGACTATCAGCTGGATTATCTACAGAAAGCTCATATGAAGCTGGTGTGTCTCTTTGTGAATCATAAGCTCCTGAGTCACCTGCTGCTGCAAACATCGAAATTCCTTGTGCGGCTGCTTGCATATATAATTGATTAAATGCTTCTGCATATTCACGAGTTTCTTGACCTTGTGATGCTGTATACTCAATAAGATCTTCACTTTCTCCCCAACTTGCAGATACTTGATGACATTTATTTTCATTAATTACTTTAGCAAATGCATCTACAAAACCAGGATCTGTATTTGGTCCAACGTATACATTCATTTTGGCATTTGGAGCCAATGCACCTGATTGCTCTACATCAAGTGTAGTTTCATCTGCACCATCAGTGCCAGAACCACCGTCAACATTAGTAACTTTTATACGATTTGGTTTAGCTTTTATTCCTTCCTTCTGCCAGAAAGAATATGCATCATTTGTATTAAATTCTGCTAATGTAACAATACCTATACTCTCATTTTTACCACTAGCACCATTATCATATAGAGGTTGTACATCATAATGTTTTATTAAATCTGAAGGATTAAGAGAAAGTGGACCATTTGCACTTGAAGGTTTTAAATCATTTGGAACCTTTTCAGTTTTTGTTGTATAACTTGAATAGTTACTTAAACCTAAGATACATAGTATATTTTCTGCAACCTTTTTAGGAAGTTTAGGCTGCTTTTTAGTTGCACGGAATGTCTTTCCTTTATACGATGCATGTTGTAATTCAACACCAAAAGCTTTATTTATTTGGTCTACTGTTCCTGTAGCAGTAACAATTAAATTATCTGGATATACTTCGCTCTTAATACCAAAAGCTTTTAAGTACTCAGTTAATGTGTTCATTTGCTTCAAATTGGGTGCAAACGATTTTTTGAATTCAGCTACACTTAAGTATCTTCTATAATTAGAACTTTTAGGTGTGACTGTACTGTTAATATAATTTTGAAGTTCAGGTTTGTTTTGAATTTTCATTACAATATCAATTGTAACCTTAGTATTTGGGTCTACATCCCCAAAAAATGAAGCCTTATCTGTAATTGTATCCGCTATTCCCTCTGAAACTCCAACATTACCTTGAGTTTCTGCATGAGTAATACTTGTAAAACTTCCCATGCTTAAAAGTATTGCTGCACTTATTGACAGCATTGTTTTTGTACACTTATTCATAAAACGTTCCCCCTTTTTTATTAATTTCATAAAAATAGTGTATATTTTTTATTATATACCATATTAATAAATGTTTACAATACCTACATTGATTATTTTTTTGTTATTTGTTTATCAAGTTCGTTAAATTTACATAAAACAAATTTCTAATACAGCTATTTACAATGTATTCACTATAAGTAAACTTTTACATAAATTTCGCAAAATCAATATTTTATTTATTAATATTTTAATGTATTAATATATTATTTCTAGACATACTATAAATGTTCCATAGTATTTGTGAGGAGGGATTAATTTGAATAATAGTAGTAAAACTTACGCTCCTCATATGAGGGATTACTTTGATCAGGATCCTAAAGAGGTAAAATCATATTCAGAATATGATTCTACTATGCTTCCTGATCCAGTAGTTGATCCAATAGTATGCAACAATATAGCTACTTGGGAGTTTGATTATACCTACAATGGGAATGATGACATTTTTAAAACTTCCAATTAATACCTCAGCTGATTAAAGTAGCTCCTAATCCTATACCAAAAACTAAATTTATGTCTCTTTAAAACATCAAATTCAAAGTAACCTTTATTTTCATATAGTTATTTTGAATAAAAATGGGATTGCCTAAAAGCAATCCCATTTTCCTTTTTTAATATATCATTACTTTTGAAAATATTTCTGAGAATCTATAATAATATTATTACTATTTATTTTCTCATAAGTTCCATTACTCTTTAACCTTCTTGCATTTACATTATCCATTAAATATATTTTAAGTTGATTCTTTATAATTAACTTTATTTTCTTATCCTCTATAGGGAATAATATCTCAATTCTCCTATCTAAATTTCTCGTCATCCAATCTGCACTTGAAAGATATACTTTCTCCTTATTCCCATTATAAAAATAAAATATCCTACTGTGTTCCAAAAATCTTCCAACTATACTTATAACATTTATGTTCTTGCTTATTTTACCATAATTAGGTCTTAAACAGCATATACCTCTTACTATTAAATCTATTTTCACACCACTCACTGAAGCTTCATAAAGCTTTTCTATTATTTCCTTATCCTCAAGTGAATTTATTTTAACTATAATTCTAGCATTTTTACCTTCTTTAGCACTTATAATTTCCTCATTGATTAAATCTATAAATTTCTTTTTCATATTAATGGGTGCTAAAAATAGTTTATTTAAATTGACTATTTTAGAACATCCTGAAAGCATATTAAAAATTGATAAAACATCCTTTGTAATAGAATCCTTTGATGTAAATAGCCCTAAATCCGTATAAAAATTAGCTGTAGTCTCATTATAATTTCCTGTTGCCATATGAACATATCTTTTAATTCTACTTCCTTCTCGTCTTACCACAATTAAAAGCTTCCCATGAATTTTCAAACCCACAAGACCATATATAACATGACACCCAGCATTTTCAAGCCTTTTTGCACAAATTATATTGTTTCGTTCATCAAATCTTGCCTTTAATTCCATAATAACCAGTACTTCTTTGCCATTTTCTGCTGCTTCTATTAATGCTTCTATAATTGGTGACTTCTCACTTACTCTGTAAAGCGTTTGTTTTATAGTACATACCTTAGGATCATTTGCTGCCTCCTTTAGGAAATCTACTATATATTGAAATCTCTGATATGGATGAGATAAAAGCACATCCTTTTCTTGTATAACCTTAAAAATATTTTTACCTTCAAATTCTTTAACCTTTTTAGGCTCAAATTTAGGATATCTTAAATAACCATATCCTTTGATATTTGTAATGATATTCAAAAATGTCAAATCTATAGGTCCAGAGATTTTATATATATACTGCTTATCTATCTTTAAATACTCCTTTAATTTCTTAAGAAGCCTTTTATCCATATTTTCCTCTACTTCTATCCTTATAATTTCTCCCCTTTTTCTTCTTTTTATAGAATGTTCAATAGTTTCAAGTAAATCTTCACCTACCTCTTTATCCAGCTTTAAGTCTGCGTTTCTAGTTATTCTATAAGCACTTATACTTAAAATTTTATACCCCTTAAATAATTCAGAAGAAAACATCTTTATAACATCTTCTAAAAGAATAAATTTATTTTTATTAGGAAATTTTACAAGCCTCGATACTGACAAAGGAAGCTGTAATGTGGCAAATACTAAAGCTTTATTTTCTTTCTCAACTAAGAACGCTAAATTAAGAGCCTTATTATTTAAAAATGGAAAATGTTTATTATTTTCAATTGCTATTGGAGTTATTAATGATATTATTTTCCTATTATAATAACTACTTATGTATGTTTTTTCTTTATTATTTAAAGCTTCCGGCTTCACAATTAAAATCTTTTCCTTTTCCAGTTTTTCAGTAAGCTTATTAAAACATTTATATTCTTTATAAATTATAAGTTCAACTCTTCTTCTTATTACTTTAAGCAATTTTATTGTTTTATTTACATTAGCATTAAATCTATTATTTCTACCATTTAGTCTATTAATTAAAGCTGATACCCTTGTCATGAAAAATTCATCTAAATTAGAACTAGTTATTGATAGAAAATAAATCCTTTCTATTAGTGGATTATTTTTATCCTTCGACTCGTCAAACACTCTTTTATTAAACTCTAGCCAGCTAAGTTCCCTACTTATAAAATTTTTACTTTCAAAAGTTTTCATAGCTACCATCCTCATCTGCCTTAAAGTCCTTTATCCTTTAGTATAACTAGAAAACTCTATAATAAACGTATAAAATTCTTCTATTAATACTATGCTATAGTTATAAAAACTACTTAATTATATACGAGGTGATAATATTGAAGCATATTGGAATAATTGATATAGGATCAAATTCCGTACGACTTTTGTTTATAGAACTTACAAGCAAAAATTCCTTTAAAATTCTAACTGAACTTAAAGAATATGTACGACTTGGTGCAGGCTTTGATTCTAACGGAAATATTACTACTGAAAAAATAGCTGAACTACTTGAAATTTTAAATTTATATAAGAATTTTTGTGATAAATTTGAAAATAGTGAACTTATTATAACTGCTACTGAAGCCTTTAGAAAAGCCAAAAATAGAAACTCCATAGCAAAAAAAATTAAAGATACCCTATCTCTAAATATAAGAATTCTATCTGGCAAAGAAGAAGCATATTACGATTATTTCTCTGCAATAAATACCTTGGATATTAAGGATGCTCTTGTAATGGATATTGGAGGAGCAAGTACAGAACTTATATGGATAAAAGACAGAACTTTAAAAGAATGCGTAAGTCTTCATTTTGGAGCCTTGACTTTAACTGAAAAATTCAAACTTAAGAACTCTATAGATTCAAAGCAAGAAGAACTTCTAAAAAAGTTTTTATTAGAAAGCTTTAAAGATATTCCATGGATTAAAGATATTTCTACTTCTACATTAATAGGAATAGGTGGAAGCATTCGAAATCTAGGCAAAATTTCCAGAAGAAATGAAAACTATCCCTTCGATTTAATACATAATTACATCATGTCTTCAAAGTCAGCTGAAGATATTTATAATGAGGTAAAGGACAAATCCACTGAGCAGCGAAAAAAAATAAAGGGATTATCTAAAAACAGAGCTGATATTTTCACTGGTGCTGCTTGTGCAGTTTCATCACTAGTAAAGTTAACCAAAATCAAAAAAATCATAATTTGTAGAAATGGTTTAAGAGAAGGGCTATTATTGTCAAATTTATTTAATGACGAGCCAATAGAAAATATTCTTGATTTTTCAATAAACAACATACTGCTTAATAATAATGCCAATATTAAACACAGCTTACATGTATATAAGCTTACAAAGCTTCTTTTTTCAGCCTTAAAAACTATACATAGAATAGATGCTTCCTTTGATAAAGTCATAAAAACAGCTGCTATGCTTCATGATGTAGGAATTAATATCTCTTTCTACTATAATCATAGACATTCTTCATATATAATTCTAAACTCTTACCTCTTTGGAATCTCTCACAAGGAACGTATCATAAGTGCTTGTATTGCCATTTATCAAAGAAGTGAAAACTTAGACTCAATTTTAGAAGAATATAACAGTATACTTGAAAAAGAAGACATCTACGCAATAAAAATTATTGGAGTACTTTTAAGAATTGCTGCAAATCTAGATAAAGATTTATCTGGCTCTATTTATGATTTAAACTGCCAAATAGATAATGATATTGTTATAATAAAAACTATTTCCGACAGTTCATCAACCTTTTTAATTAAAGAAGCTATGGTAAGTTCATCTCTCTTTAAAGCTGCCTTTAATAAATCACTTTATATAGTGTAAAATTTAATAACTTATCCTCTATAAAATTCATAATATAAAGTAAACATTGTAATATGTGAGGAGGATTCATGAGAAAAACTTGTTTTAAATTTTTACTATTGTTTACTTTAATATTATGTATCACTTCTGTAGGTTGTTCAAAATCTACTGACACCTCATTAATTAATGTAAAACTAAATGAAGTTACTCGTTCAATTTTCTATGCTCCCATGTATGTTGCTATAAAAAATGGTTACTTTAAGCAAAACGGAATAAACCTTGATCTTTCTACTGGTCAGGGTGCTGATAAAACTATGCAAGATGTTTTAAGTAAAAGTGCCGATATAGGTTTTTGTGGTCCTGAACAAGTTATATATATTTACAACAAACATAGAAAAGATTATCCTATAATTTTCGCTAAACTTACGCAAAAGGATGGTTCATTTCTTGTTGGCAGACATAAAGAAAAATCATTTACTTGGAAATCCCTAAAAGGCAAAACAATAATAGGGGGTAGACCTGGGGGTGTTCCTGAAATGGCTTTTGAATATGCTCTTAAAAATAATGGACTTAAACCAGGTAAGGATGTAAATATAATAACTAATATAAGTCTTTCCTCTGTAGGTGGAGCATTTAAAGGTGGTACTGGTGACTATGCTACGTTATTTGAACCTACTGGAAGTCTTCTTGAACAAAATAAGTCAGGATATATAAATGCATCCGTCGGTATTGCATCAGGTTCACTACCATATACTTGCTTCTTCACCACAAAATCTTACATGGATAAAAATCCAAAAGTATTACAAGGCTTTACTAATGCTATTTACAAAGGACAGCTTTGGATGAACAAACATTCAGACAAAGAAACTGCTTCTCTTATAAAATCATTTTTTCCTGGAAGCGACATTAATGTAATAGAAAATTCCATAAAAAATTATAAAAGTATTGGTGCTTATGCATCAGATCCAATCTTAAAAAAAGAAGAAATGGATAGACTTATGACAATAATTCAAGGTTATGATAAAACTATCATAAAGACTAGACCTCCATTTAATACCATAACAAATGAAACTTTTGCAAAAGAAGCTGTAAAAAAAGTAAAGTAAGGTTTATGGAGATGATAAAATGGATAAAGTTTATGTAAAAAATGTATCTGTAAATTATCATTCAGTAAAAACAGAAACAAACGCTCTAAAAAATATAAGTTTTAAAATAAATGATGGTGATTTTGTAAGCATTGTAGGGCCTTCTGGTTGTGGAAAATCAACTCTTTTAAACATAATAGCAGGACTTTTCCCTCCATCAAGTGGTGAAGTTTTTATAGATAGTTCTCTTGTTAAAGGGGTGTCTCCAAAAATAGGCTACATGTTTCAAAAGGATAATTTATTTCAGTGGCTTAATGTATGGGATAATATATCTTTGGGGCTTAAAATAAAAAAAGAGTTGAATGCAAAAACCACAGATAAAATAGAACAACTTCTTGAAAAGTACGATCTTAAAGACTTTAAAAATCATCATCCAAATGAATTATCTGGTGGAATGCGTCAGAGGGTTGCACTTATAAGGACACTGGTTTTAGATCCTGAAGTTCTTCTTCTAGACGAGCCTTTTTCTGCTTTAGATTATCAAACACGCTTAAATGTTGGAAGTGAAATATGTGAAATAATCAAAACAGAGGGAAAAACAGCAATAATGGTAACTCATGATATTGCAGAAGCTGTTTCAATTTCTAAAAGAATACTAGTACTTTCAAAACGACCTGCAGAATTAAAAAAAGATATTTCCATAAATCTTCCTGATATTTCTCCTGTAAAGAGACGTGAATGTACTGATTTTCCACTTTACTTCAATAGCGTTTGGAAGGAGATGGATATCAATGAAGGTTAGTATAGAACATGAAAAATATATAAAAAGTTTAAATAGACAAAGACATAAAATTACTTTAACTAGAATTCTCATATTAATATTTATTTTTGTTTTATGGGAAATTGCTGGTGACTTAAATATAGTAGATCCTTTTCTAATAAGTACTCCTTCTAGAATGCTTGAAAGTTTTATAAAAATATATGCAGAAGGAACTTTATTTACTCATATAGGTATAACCTGTTTTGAAACTGTAATTGGATTTTTATTAAGTACAATTATCGGAACTTTTATAGCAATACTTTTATGGTGGTCAGATTTTGCTTCAAAGGTTCTTGATCCTTATCTTGTTGTTCTTAATTCATTACCTAAGGTTGCACTAGCTCCAATAATAATATTTTGGGTAGGTAATGGAATAAAAGCAATAATCTTAATTGCAGTTTTAATTTCTATAGTTGTAACCATAATAAGCGTTTTAAATAGCTTCAAGGAAGTTGATGAAGAAAAAATCAAACTTATGAAAACCTTTGGAGCTAGTAAATTTCAAATACTAAAAAATCTAATAATACCTTCTTCAATTCCTACCCTTATGTCAGCTTTAAAAATAAATGTTGGTCTATCATGGGTTGGGGTTATAATGGGAGAATTCTTAGTTGCAAAACAAGGTCTTGGTTTTCTAATTGTATATGGTGGACAAATTTCCGAATTAGATATGGTTATGATGAGTATAATACTTTTATCTATCTTAGCTTATTTAATGTATATAGCTGTAGCTATTTTAGAAAAAAAATTAAAAAGAAAATTCTAAATAAAAAACACCAATGAAGATATTTATTTTGTCTTCATTGGTGTTCTCTTATGATTTTTAACTGCACGTTCTAAAGCTATAAATTCTTCTATTTCTGTTCTAACTGAAATATTATCCTCAACCTTAAGCCTATTTTTTAAGGTTTCTATTATTATTTCAAAGTTTTCTTTTGATGCAAGTTCACTTAATATATTTACAACTGCACATCTAATTCCATAGTATTCGTCATCTAAATCCTTCATTAATAATTTTAAATATTCCTCTTCACCTATAACATATAGTGCTCTATAAAAATTAATTTTAACCCATTTAACTTTTTCATTTTCAAGTGCTTTTATAAGGAATTCCTTTATATCATAGCCTATTTTCACTGCAATCTCTGATATTGCCATTGCTGCATATCCTCTTACCAAGTAGCTTTTGTCTTCTACTACTTTATGCTTTAAAAATTCCACAACCTCTTTTGAAGTACTACTACATATAGACTCACATGCATTAGTTCTAACTAACTCATCTTTGTCCTCTAATAGCATAAGTAATATCTCTTCACTAGCTTTAATATTTTGATATGCCAAAACTTCAGCCACTCTACACCTTATTTCACTGTCAGGATTTCTTGAAAAATATCTTAAAATCTCAAAATCATATTCATTAAATTCTTCTTTTTCTTCAATTTCATCCAATTTATTAAAGTACTTTTCCATATAAATACCTCGTCTATTAATTCAATATAACTTATAAATTATAGCATACTACTTTAGTAAATTTCATTAATTATTTATTATTAAGTGAAATTATATAATAAATAAAATTAAAAAAATAATTTTCTCACCCTATTATAAAATTATATTATTTAAATCATTACTTTTCTCTATCTTCATTTTTAGCCACATACATTACTTTTTTATATATGCTACTTAATACTAAAGGTATAATATACACCAAAAATATTGCCAATGTAAAGCTTGTGCCGAAATATACCAATAAAAATCCAAAATTATCGTATGCATCATTAATTACACCTTCAATTGGAATCATAAATATTAATAAAATAACCATGCTAAAAAAATATATAACTGCTGAACATATTGTATATATAAGACTCCCCCCAAAATTCAATTTTGCATACATAAAAAAATTATAAATCATACCATATATAAATACCACCACTAAAAAAAACATCTCACTATATAAAGATATTAATTCTAATGATGTATTTTTAATAAGCATACTAAGTATACATCCAAAAATGTACGTTAAAACAAATACTATTGGTAAATTATATTTTTTTAAAATTTCTTTCATAATTGAGCTCCTAAAACTTATAAATTCAAATTTATACTACACATTGTAATTTAGAGAAAATTATATCATATTTTATTTTTATTTTTCAATATAATTTAATTCACTTAAAAAACTCAAATTTAAATTTTTTATTATTTTTTCTAATCTATAATTGATAATTTATGACAAAAATCTTGTAATCGTTATTATTTTTTTATAACGATTACAAGTTCTTTTATATTATTGTTCTTATTGACAATATATGATATATTAATGACGTTGTATAAAAATTCACTAACAAAAGAGGCGATATTGTGAAATACTTAAAACAGTTAACGATTATTCTAGGGGCATATTTTCTCGGGGTAATAATCCAATTATTGTTTAATCTTCCTATACCAGGAACTGTTTTAGGCCTTATTTTATTATTTTTTGCTCTATACACAAAAATAATAAAAGTAGAAATGATTGAAGATATATGTGATGTTCTAATATCTCATATGTCATTTTTCTTTGTTCCTGCTGGAGTAGGTCTTATAACATCCTTCGGAATATTGAAAGGAAAATGGCTCAAATTAATGACAATAGTTATTATGTCTACAATATTAGTTTGGGTAGTAACAGCTTATGTAGTAAATTTTTTAAGGAAGGTGCTTACGCGTGAATAGTATAGTTACTTCTCCTGTATTTGGAGTCCTAATCTCTTTAGTTGCTTATTTAATTGGAGAATTTTTAAAGAAAAAAACAAAGCTTTCAATTTTCAATCCACTTTTAATATCTATTATTATATTGATATGTTTTCTAATGAAATTTAATATAAAATATACTGATTACAACAAAGGTGGACAACTAATTTCCTTTTTTCTATCACCAGCAACTGTAGCACTTGCGCTGCCATTTTATAAAAAGTTTTCATTATTTAAAAAGAATGCTCTTCCTATAATTATTGGAATTTTATGTGGAGCTATATCCGGAATTATTTATATAATTTTATTTTCGAAATTATTTAATTTCTCAGATGCCTTAACAGAATCTTTACTTCCAAAATCAATAACAACACCTATAGGTATGGAACTATCTAAACAACTTGGTGGTATTCCTTCAATTACAGTTGTTGCTATAATAATAACTGGAATTCTCGGAACTATAGTAGGTCCATTTTTATATAAAATATTAAAATTTAAGGATAAGGTAGCTATTGGTATTGCTATGGGTGCCTGTTCTCATGCTATAGGTACGGCAAAGGCTATGGAACTAGGTGAAACTGAGGGTGCTATGAGCAGTTTAACTATGGCCCTTTCTGGAATCATTACTGTATTTTTAGCTCCTCTTATATGGCATTTGTTTTTAATTCTTACTAAATAGAAGGAGAAAAATTATGAAAGATAAAACAAATCCAATTAATAAATTATTTACGTCTATTGATAATTTATTTGCTGCTGAAAAAGAACAAAATCTTAGAAGTAAACTCGGTAAAGAGATTAAAAATTTAATTTTTACAGATGATATCATTACAAAACTTTATGAAACTGACTTTTCAGACCTAGTTGATGAATCTGAAAAGGCAAATTCAATTTTTTCAAATATTTTTCCTGTATATATAAGAAGAGAAACTGCTTCTTTTAGATTATACAAACACAAAATAGAAATAAATTTATTTCCAAAAAACACTAGATATATTTACATATTTGATGCTGGAAGATTAACTTCAGACTCTCTTAATTGCTTTAGGCTTTATGATAATGACTACGTGGATATACTCATTATGATAATAACTTTAATACCACTTTTTAAAGAAAATATAAACATAGCACTAGACAACTTTGAGAAAAATATAAATACCTACAACGAAAATATTTTAAATTCTAATCGAAAAGAACTTTTAGCTGAAGATAATTTCAAATTTTTAATGAGTAAACTTAAATAGTAATGATATGGCAAAAGCTACAATACAGAATTGTATTGTAGCTTTTGCCATATCATTCACTTTTTTAACTTTTCTAATCTTTTTACTGCTTCAATTAAAGTCTCATCTTTTTTGGCAAAATGAAACCTTATGTAATTACTAACCTTTTCTTTAAAAAAGCTTGAACCAGGAACGGCTGCAACTCCAATTTCCTTGGCTAACCATTCACAGAACTTATAATCGTCTTTTTCTCCAAACTCAGCTATATCAACCAGAACATAATATGCCCCTTGTGGTTCAAAGTATTTTAATCCTATTTCTCTAATTCCCTCTATAAATATACTCTTTTTCCTAGTATATATTTCATTAAGCTTATCATAGTATTCGTCTCCAAATTCTAGTCCAGGAAGTACAGCTCTTTGAAGTGGTGCCGCCGCACCTACTGTCAGAAAATCATGGACCTTCTTACAATTATCTATAATTTCATCACTTGCTATTATATATCCAAGACGCCATCCTGTTATAGAATAAGTCTTTGAAAGTGAACTACAAGATATAGTTCTTTCTTTCATTCCAGGAAGTGATGCCATATAAACATGCTTATTAGGTTTATAAACTATATGCTCGTAAACTTCATCAGTAATAATATATGTATCATGCTCTTTTGCTAATTTAGCTATATATAAAAGTTCATCTTTTGTAAAAACTTTCCCTGTTGGATTAGACGGATTGCATAGTACTAATGCTTTAGGATTTTGCTCAAAAGCTTTTTTTAAGGTAGCTTTATCAAAATTAAATCTTGGTGGCACTAAGGGAACATATATAGGCTCAGCACCAACTAAAATTGCATCTGCTCCATAATTTTCATAAAACGGAGAAAATACAATAACTTTATCACCTTGATTACATACTGACATCATTGAAACCATCATAGCTTCTGTACTTCCGCAAGTAACAACAATATTTTTTTCAGGATCTATATCTATTCCCATAAATCTTTTTTGTTTTTCAGCAAGTTTTTTTCTGAATTCTATAGATCCCCATGTTATTTCATATTGATGAGGACCTTTACTTGAAACCTCCCTAAGACCTTCTATTATAGCTTTAGGAGGATCAAAATCCGGAAAGCCTTGAGAAAGATTTATAGCTCCATATTTATTAGCTATTCTTGTCATTTTTCGTATTATTGACTCTGTAAATCCATCCAACCTATTACTCAATTTTTGCATTTTACCCTCTCCTTGTATTCTTTTTATCAAAGAACTTTATCCATTTACATACAAATCATATAGGAATAATTATTTATTACAATTATAGTATATTACTAAAACCTTAATGTCAATACTTAGAAAAGCAAATGGCAGAGCTCTCTAATATAAAGCTCTGCCATAAAAACAAAATCTATTAATTTTTCTCTATTGTAACATCAACTCTGTGATTACCTTCCTCTAAAAATGGAACCACATTATCTTCCATTAATCTACCATCTAATAAAATTTCCTTTTTTTCTCCTCTTCTTATATTTATATTGTAGACACTATTTTTATATCTGTATTCCATATTATAAGAATACCACTTATTAGGAACACATGGTTCTATTGTAAAACCTCTACCTTCTTTTAACTTCAATCCAAGTATTCCTTCAAGACCAACCCTATACATCCAACCTGCAGTACCTGTATACCAAGTCCAGCCACCTCTTCCTTCATGAGGTTCCTTTGCATAAACATCCGCTGCCATAACATATGGCTCAACTTTGTAATTTTGACAATCATAAAAAGATCTCGAATGATTTATAGGATTTATCATATTGAATAGTTTCCAAGCTTTTTTGCCATCGCCTAACTTTGTCATAGCTAATATTACCCAAGTTGCTGCATGAGTATACTGTCCTCCATTTTCTCTAACTCCAGGTACATATCCCTTTATATATCCAGGATTCAATTTAGACTCATCAAATGGAGGAGTTAAAAGAAGTATCATTCCTTTATCCTCTTTTACAAGATACTTTTCAATTGACTGCATAGCTACCTTAGCTCTATCAATTTTACCTCCACCTGATATAAGTGCCCAGGATTGTGATAGAGAATCTATTTGACACTCATCGTTTTGTGCTGACCCTAGTGGCGTTCCATCATCAAAATAAGCCCTTCTATACCAGTTTCCATCCCATGCATTTTTGTCTATACTTTCTTTTATAAAATCACTTAACTCTAGATATCTTCCACTTCTATAATTGTCACCTTTTACTCTAGCTATATCTTTGAAATTTATAAGTATGGAATATAAAAACCATCCAAGCCATACACTTTCACCTTTTCCCTTATTTCCAACGGTATTCATTCCATCATTCCAATCACCGCTTCCCATAAGAGGTATATTGTGGATCCCAAACTTAAGTGCTTTATCTATAGCTTTTATACAATGCTCATATATAGTTCCCTTCTTATCTGAAAGCTTAGTCATACTATATCTTTCATCTTCACCTTCTCTTAGAGGATCATCTTCTATATATGGTGCAATCTCATCTAAAATACCCGTATCACCAGTATTCTTTATATAGTCTATAGTAACATAAGGAAGCCATAATAAATCGTCAGAAAATCTAGTTCTTATACCACTATCTACAACTGGATGCCACCAATGCTGTACATCACCTTCTATAAATTGTCTTGATGCACTAATTAAAATTTGTTTTCTAGTCATTTCCGGTCTTACAAAGGTTAACGGCATAGTATCTTGAAGTTGATCTCTAAAACCATAAGCTCCACCTGATTGGTAAAATGCTGTTCTTGACCATAATCTACAAGATATAAGTTGATACATAAGCCATCCATTCATGATTATGTTCATACTTTCATCTGGTGTATTTACAACCACAGTATTTAAAATAGACTTCCAATATTCTTTTGTATTTTTTAATTCTCTTTCAGCATTTTCAATAATTGAATACTTACTTGTTATTATATTAATTTGTGACCTTGACTTCTCTTCTCCAAGCATTATAACTATTTCTTTTTCCTCATTAGGCTTTAAGTTTATCGTTACATTTTCTGCTATACAAGGCTCTAACCCACTTCCTACTGTATTAGATAATCTAACCTTTTTCATAGCAGACGGGTTATGAAGATTATTTCCTCTTCCAATAAATTCTCTTCTACTTCCTGTAAAGCTTTCATTTTCTCCACCAGCTATTTTAAGAAAAGCATTTAAATCACCAAAACTTGTGCTATATGGGTTTTTCGAATAAATTATCTTGCCATTTAAATCTAGCTCTGTTGAAATGTACTGTTCAGTATGCTCTGGTACTACTCCCAAAACCATACGGGCATAATACGATGCTGAAAGCTTCCTTTCTACTTCAGTATTATTTTTAAGCTTTACTAATAAAAGCTTCACATTATCATACATAGGTACAAACATTGTCATATTCCCTATTATTCCCTCTTTATAATGACTAAATCTGCTATATCCAAAACCATGTTCTATTATATAGTCATCATTATCTCTAACTGGTTCAGGACTCAAGCTCCAATATTTTCCTGTAACTTCATCCCTTATATAAAGTGCCTCTCCTAAGGTATCTGATACAGGATCATTATTCCAAGGAGTTATTTTATTTTCTCTACTATTAGCACACCATGTATATGCAGAACCTCTTTCAGATATATGAAATCCAAACTTTTCATTAGAAATAACATTTATCCAAGGTGCTGGTGTATTCTTACTGTCATTCAGTATAATTACATACTCATTATTCATTTCATCAAAGCCACCATAATCATTAAAAAATCTAAGAGAATTTATTTTAAACTTATAATCTTTTACATTATAATCAATGTTTTGTGTTTCAATTTTCTCAATTTCTTTAGGTGCTTTCATTTGCTTTTTAAGCTGATGTATTAGAAGTCCTTTTGCAGAATCTATGACAAGCTTAGCGACTCCTATTAAAAAATTCATATCTTCTACTGGCATTGTTGCTCTATTAAATGCAAATATTTTTCCTATTCTATCTTTTTTAAGCCTTATCATAGCTTTACTTATGGTACCATTTATTAAATCTTGAAAATCTTGAGTATATGAATTTTCCATAAGATTAATTATTATAAGATCAACATTTAATCCCTTCATCTCAAAATATTCGTGTGCCCTTACCATTTGCCTTACAATACCAATATCTCCATCTTCTCTTACAATTAAAAGCATTATTGGAATATCTCCTGAAATACCATATCCCCAAAGCGCTGGTTGAGCCTTACTTATATTTTTTATATAGTCTGACCTCATATATAAGTTTTCATTTAAATATAATATTTGAGCTGCCATCATTTCATATAAATTTGCTTCTGAAGACATCATATTTAGATATTTCATCCACAATTGCACCTCAGTAGTTGCAATTGCAAATATTCTTCTAATACTATTTTGCATTGAATACTTTTTAGCAATTTCTAGTGCACTTTCTCTTGATGGCGAAATTGCTGTTATATAAGATATATTTATACTTTTCCCTGGTTCTAACTTAATTCTTCCTCTAAGACTCATAACAGGATCCAAAACATCTCCCACTGTATTTTTAAGTGGAGAATTTAAAGCTTCGGGATTATGAATATCTTTTCCTCTTCCTATAAAATTAGTTCTACTAGTTTCATATTGAATATTGCCTTCAAGTTTTCCATCGTAAGCCATAGAGTGAACAACATAACTCTTCTTTTCCTTTTCACTTCTTATTCTTCTTCTAGCAATTAAACATCCATATTGAGGTTCAAATTCTGTTCTTACAAATAAATTGCTAAATGTAGGATGAACCAAATCTGAATCAAATGGAGCTGCTATAACCTCCATGTAACTTGTTATTTCTAAAAGTTTGGTGATACTGCCTTTGTTTTTTATAGATACTCTTCTTATTTCTGCATTTTCTTCACTTGATACAACTACAGTAGTACTTGTAACTACATCTTCATCTTCTCTTGTAATATTAGCCTTATCAATAGAAAAAGTAGCTTTATACCTATCTCCCTCTTTTTGACATGGCTCATATCCTGCACTCCACCACTTATTAGCATTTAAGTCTTTTATATAGAAGAACATTCCATGCCCTTCCTCTACAGAATCCTTTCTCCATCTATATATATACTCTCTATCACACTTACTATAGCCACTTCCGCTGTTTGAAAGCATAACAGAATAAGTACCATTTGATAAAATTTGAACTTCAGGAAATTCTGTTTTGGCTGTAAAATATTCCCTCTTGATTATTCTTTGTTTTTCTTCTTTAAATTCTGGAATTTCAAATGCTCTTTCATCATTGTATATTACCCTCTTAGGCATTCTTTCTTGAAGAAGAAGTTCAGCTGACTTTACTCTTGGAATACTATGAAATCTTTTCTGAAGAATGTTATCATTTATGACATTATCGAGAGACATTAAACTCATTCCTTCATGATGAACCATGAAACATTTTACTACAAGCTTATTATTTTTACCTTTTAATCTCTCTTTAGTATAGTCAATTGCTTCATAAAATCCATATTTTCCTCCTGCACCTTCTTTTAATAATCTTCTCATATTTTCTACTGAAGCCCTAGTATCTACTTGAAGTGCCATAAGGGAAGAATATGGCGATATTACAAATTCATCCGAAAGTCCCCTTTTAAGTCCTATTCCTGGTACTCCAAAAGCTTTATACATATAGTTATCCTGTGAATCAACTTCAGAATAAGCAGATTCAGAAATCCCCCAGCATGGTATTTTTCTCCTTCTACAGTATTTCTTTTGACTTTCCACAACTGATTTATAGGTTTCACTCAAAAGTGTATTAGGATAACTTCTCATTATTATGATCGGCATTAAATATTCGAACATAGTTCCACTCCAAGACACAAGGCACCTTTCTTTTTCAACATTGGTTAGCGATCTTCCAAGCTTGAACCAATGATTTTGGTTTATTTCTCCTTTTGCTATTGCTATAAAACTGGCCTGCCTTGCTTCTGATGCTAGGAGATCATAATAACTTTTTCCTAAGCTATCACTTTCAATATCATATCCAATTGAAAACAATTCACGTTTTTTATCAAATAGCATTTTAAAATTAGTGTTTTCAGCCATAATATTAATTCTATTTTGAATGTGTTGCAATTTCTTAAGAATTTCGTTAATTTCTTTTTCAGCGCTATCTAATGAAGCTATTATTCTTTTATATTCTTCTTTTATTTCACTTTTAATATTGTTTTTCTTATGCCTTATTTCTAATTTTATTTCTTCTAGTTTTTTAGGTACATCCTTAAAAGATACCCTTAATGCTGTTTCATTTAAACTTCCATAAATATATCCATCACCCACATTAGTTCTATTAAAAATATCTATCCAAGGCATTAATTTATCAAATTCTACTCTGATTTTATTAACGCTATTCTTTAATTTCATGTTCCAATATACATTTTCTTTTTTTATTTTTCCCCCAATATAACTTTCCTTTTCCAGTATTCTTGAAAATAATCTATAAATACCATCTAAATTAGAATCTTCATTTACTAATTCATCTTTTATATCTTTATAATAATCCTCTATTTTAATAGAATTATTTTTAATTTCTTCACTTGCTAAATTCAAATTATCTACTAAACCTTTTTTAAAATTAAAATTGAACATAGGTGCTTCTTTAAGTTCATCAATAGCTTTGCTTATAAGCCATAAATATGATACTAAATTTCCACTATCTACAGTAGATATATACCTCGGACTTAATGGATTTTTAGTCTTTGTGTCATACCAATTGTAAAAATGTCCTTTATACATCTCCAAGGATTCCATACTAGTAAGTATTTTATCCATTCGTTCTGTAAATTCTACAACTCCAATAAACCCCAAATCATAAGCTACCAAATTTGATGTTAAGCCCATTCCCATATTTGTTGGTGATGTTCTAAATGCAATACCCTTATTTTCATACTCTTGATAATTATCCGGTGCAAGAAAATTACCTTCTTCATTTATAAAATCTTCAAAATAAGCATATGTTTTTCTAGCATTTATCCTTAAAAATTCAGCGTCTGATTTACTTAAGCTTGTGACTTCAATATTTTCCTTACTTACAAAATAAGCTATGAAGGGGCTTACAAACCATAAACTGCTTAAAGGCATCATTATAGCACCAATTGTTACATTTCTATAGAATGCCATAATTCCAACTACAACAGCTATAAAGCTGCCAAACCACATTAAATTCACATAATCCTTTAAAGATCTTTTAGATGACATTTCTGAATCAGCTGAGGTTTGCCATTGGAGTAAATTTTTCTTACTTATAAATACTCTATATAGACTTCTTATAATAGCATCTACCATTAAATAAGCTTTATATGGCAAAAAACTGAATATCAAAAACATCTGCTCTATAACCACTTTACTTCCAACTATTTTTCCAGATAAATTCATTCCTCGTATTGGTGATACAACCATTTCTGAAACATCAAAAAGCCATGGACATATCATGGATAAAAAAGCTACTGCAAGCCATTTATCAGGATTATATGGCAAAATAGTTATAGAAAGTATTATTAAAATCATTATAGCTGGCGCTATTAGACTTCTTCTCAAATTATCAAAGATCTTCCACTTAGAAATTGTATTTATTGGTGATTTTATAAATATCCATTTTAATAATTGCCAATCACCTCTAACCCATCTGTGAAGCCTTTTACTACTTGAACTATAATATGCAGGATATCCATCTATCAATTCAACATCAGTTACTAAAGCCGATCTTACATATGCTCCTTCTAGCAAATCATGACTTAATACTGTATTTTCTGGTATCTGATTTTTTAACATAGTCTGAAATACATCTATATCATATATACCTTTTCCTGCAAAAATTCCTTCACCAAATAGGTCTTGATATACATCTGAAACAGCTGTACTATAGGTATCAATACCTGCTTCTCCAGAAAACACCTTAGAATAAATAGTTTTATTTGCACTTATAGAATTTATATTAATCCTTGGCTGCATAACTCCATATCCTCTAACTACTCTGCCATTATTTATTACAGCCTTATTTAAAACATGTATCATAGCTCCAATAAGTTTTTTTCCTGTATCTCTTGGCATTTTTGTATCCTCATCAAGAGTTATTATATATTTAGCCTTATATAATTCATTTAAATTTCCACTTATAACATTATAACTTGTATTTTTATCTCCTCTTAAAAGTGAGTTAAACTCCATGAGTTTTCCCCTTTTTCTTTCCCAACCAATCCATTTACCTTGACCTTTATTAAATTTTCTAGCTCTATTGAAAAAAAAGAAAATCTCACTTTCCCTATTATGGTACTTTCGATTCAAAGCATTTACTGCATTAAGAGCTATCTCATTTATTTTATGATCGGCTTCTTCTACTTCACTTCTACTATCCTTGAGATCTCCCAAAAGAGCAAAATAAAGATTTTTCTCTTTATTCGCTAAATAAAATACCTCCATTCTATCAATTAACTCTTTAGCTTTTTTTTCACTATTTAAAATTGCAGGAATTACAACAACAGTTTTTGCATAATCAGGTATTCCTTTAGGCAATTCTAACTTACATACAAACTTAGGTGTAGTTAAATGATTTATACTCCAATTAAACACTGCATTAACTATCTCTGAACATGGAACTAAAATAGCAAAAAATCCAAGTGCATACGGCCATATTCTATAATCATTTGTTCCTCTAAAAATCAGATAAATCAAAAAGTATGATAATGCTATAGTTCCAAGTATATTAACTCCTATATAAAAACCAACACTATGATTGTTCAATAAATTCAAAATTCCATTTTTTTTGCTTTTCAAACCTATCTTATATTTTAATTGATTTACCCCATTGTCTATTATGTAATATCCTATGTGCTTTTTTATATCGTACTTTGAATTGTCTTCTTTTGCACATTTAACTGCTGCTTTAGCAATAAATGATTCCGGCATTTTAAATCTATTAGCCATTTTTTCTATATTATGTCTATAATAATCCTTAGAAGAAAAATCCATATTAGAATAAATATTAGCAGCATCTTCTCTTAGTATACTTTCTACTATACTTAATTTTTCAAAGCAGCTCTTCCAATTTAGTGCTTCAATTTCCCTTATAGCATTTACACAATTACCCATAAGAACTTGAAACTCTGCCTGCCTTTTATGTTCTAAAACCACCATCTCACTAGTTGTGGTTTCTTGCATTTGAAGCCTTGTATCTATATATTCATAAATTTCCCCATCATCAACACCATTATCTCTCAAACTTTTAACAAATCTTTCAATAAAATGAGATGTCATTATTTCTTGATTCATAAGCACTTTTTTTACTCTATCAACATTTAATTGTTGTGAGTCTATTATTTCAAATCCAAGTTTATCAGCTTTTCTCTTCTCCCTTTGTGCAAATACTATACTCTCAATAATTCTACTTATATTTTGAATAACTGCCATTCTAAACATAAGTGGAAGTGCCCAAAGTTCTGAACTTGTAAGCATAGAACTTTTTTGATATTGCTGCACACATGAAATTATACTATCTTCACTTATTTTTCCACTTAATTTGTTTATTATTTTTACTCCAAGGTAATATGCTCTTGGTAAATCTTTAAATGCCCCTTCTCGCATAACAGGCATTTTTTTACAACATATTTCAGGCATATTATGTTTTATATCTTTATACTCTTTCTCTATAAGATATAAGTTATCAAGCAGCCACTCTGCTGCCGGCACTATTTCTTTACTATTTCTTATTTCTCTATCAAAATATTCGTAGCCTCTTATAATCATACTAAAGCTTCTATCTAGCTTTTTTATTAAAACCTTACTACTCTTTTTTTTAGGTAATCTACTATAGTTTTTTATAGCACTTAAATACTCATCTTGATTTAAATTTTCACTATAGTCATAACTTTTCTTTTTATTTATATCCCTCAATATGTATATAACAAAAATAATTAGACACAAAAGAAAAATATATACATAAAGCATAATAATCAATCCTTTCAGCAAATATACTCGTTAACCTAACTTCGATTATTATTCCCACATATATATTTTTTTAAACAGAAAGTAACAAACAATTTTTTTACTCCATAAAACATAAGAATCCGCTAATCATATAATTAACGGATTCTTATGTTTTAATTAAGAAGTCTAAGCCCCCACAAAGACTTCTTACAAATCTCTTATATTTAAGCCCCCTGCTTATTTATAAGTAACTATTCTAAACTTAAGCTGTACTTTATAATCACAGCCTAAAGATTAATCAATTTTTTACCTTATATTTATTTTTTACTATTTTAATAATTTTATTCTTTATTATAAATTTCAAATTATAATTCTCTTGAAAGCATATCTTCATAACTTTCTCTCTTACATATAAGCTTTTCTTTCCCGTCTCCAACTAATACTACTGCTGGTTTCGGTATTTTATTATAATTATTAGCCATGGAATATCCATAGGCTCCAGTGGTTGCTACTACCAAAACATCGCCACTCTTTACTTCCGATATGCAAATATCATTTATGAGTATATCTCCTGATTCGCAGCACTTACCTGCTACTGCAACTTTTTCCTTTGAATCATTAAACTTATTTATAATTTCACATTCATATTCAGCATTATAAAGTGCAGATCGTATATTATCTGACATACCTCCATCTACAGATACATACTTTCTTATGCCTGGTATTTCTTTTATAGAACCTACTGTATAAAGCGTTGATCCTGCATTTCCTATTATTGATCTACCAGGTTCTATAATTAATTTAGGTGTTTTTATATTAAACTCTTTTACTAAATTGCCTGCTTCATTTAATATAGCTGTGCAAAATTGTTTTGCAGTTTTAGGTTTATCCTTTTCTGTATAATAAATACCAAACCCTCCACCTAAATCAAGTTCTTTTATTTCATAGCCTGTTTCTTCTTTTATTTGTTTTATAAATTTAAACATAACCTTAGTTTCTTCTAAATAAGGTTCTATATCAAAAATTTGAGATCCAATATGACAATGTAATCCAGCTAATTCTATATTATCGAATTTCAAAACCTCTTTTACCGCTTTAATTGCATCCCCATTTATCAATGTAAAACCAAATTTTGAATCAATTTGTCCTGTTTTTATATATTCATGGGTATGTGCTTCTATCCCTGGCGTTATTCTTAAAAACACCTTCTGAATTTTATGCATTTTTTTAGCAATTTTATTCAAATTTTCTATTTCATAAAAATTATCAGCTACGAATCTTCCAACATTTAATCTTACACCCATTTCCATTTCATCTAAGGTCTTATTATTTCCATGAAAAAGCACATTATCCATATCAAAACCAGCTTTATAGGCTGTATAAAGTTCTCCGCCAGAAACCACGTCTAAACTGAGTCCCTCTTCTTTAACAATCTGGCACATAGCAATTGGTAAAAATGCCTTTCCTGCATATGCTACCCTGTTTCCATTTTCATTCACTTTAAAATTTTCATAATATTCTTTGCATTTTTGTCGAACTAACTTTTCGTCAACTACATAAAGAGGAGTACCATATTCTTTTGCTAATTTTTCTAAACTTATTCCTCCTATATATAATTGATTTTTTTCCACTTGCATACTGCCAAATAGCTTCACCTAAAACACCTCTCTATTTTTTCTTTGCGCTACAAATGTATAAAAATAAACGGCAAAGGAACACCTTTGCCGTTATAATTGCAATGTTGTGTACCTTGTAGCGCTCCACTTACCTAATAACTAATAAAGTGACAGCCCTTCATATATTATATAAAAAGCCAGTAAATAAATCCGCCAATTTATTTACTTCGGCTAAAAGTCCCTTTCACTGTTATCAACATTTGCCAACTCCAAACAGTTACTCTTAACTTAAAGCACCTCTACAAAAGGTTATTAATATTTTTTTCTAATTGTAACATACAAAGAATAAATATACAATATAATTCTCTATAAATTATAAAATTCTTCAAAGGATTTCTCTACATATACATGATCTAGAGTGCCACACAATTCTCTTATTGAATGCATAGCTAATAAAGCTGTGCCTATATCAACTGTTCTTATTGCAGTATGTGTAGCTGTTATAGGTCCTATCGTACTTCCACCTCTTTCATCAGATCTGTTCACGAACTTTTGATACGGAACACCCGAAAGCTTACATATTTCCTCATATACAGCTATAGAATTACTATCAGAAGTATACTTTTGAGCTGCACTTATTTTTATAACTGGACCTTCATTTATATGAGGTCTTGTTATTGGATCTGCCTTTTCTCCCTTATTAGGATGAACTGCATGTGCTGAGTCTGATGATATCATAAAAGAATTATGAAGAGCTCTAAAGAAATCTTCTCTATCCCCTCCGAAGGATAAAACTATTCTTTCAAGAATATCTGATAAAAATTGTGAATCTGCTCCTTGCTTTGTAGAGCTTCCTATTTCCTCATTATCAAAACAAGCTAAAACATTTGTAGCTTCAGAATTTTTAGAGTTAACTAATGCAGTTACTCCTGCGTGAACCATTTCAAGATCATCTAATCTACTGCTTGATATAAATTCATTATTTATTCCCATAATGCAGCCCTTATCATATTCATATAAGAACAAGTCAAAATCTAATATATTAGAAATATCTTCTCCAAGTTCACTAGCAATAACCTTAATAAGATAATTTTCTTTTTCGAACTTATCATTAATAAGCCCTAATACAGGCAAAGTATCAATTTGAGGATTAATTTTAATTCCACTATTTACATCTCTATTCATATGTATAGCTAAATTAGGTATAACTAGTATAGGTCTTTTTATATTTATGAGCTTTGTATCTGGACATAACACGTTTTTCCCTCTTACCGTAACCCTACCTGCTATAGAAAGTGGTCTATCAAACCAAGTATTTAATATTGGTCCTCCATATACCTCTGTGTTAAGCTTTATATATGAATTTTCCGAAACCATTTCTGGAATAGGTTTTATTCTAAAAGTAGGCGAATCTGTATGTCCCCCTATTATTTTAAAACCCTTTTTTGCCACAAATCCACTCCCTACATTAAATGCCACCAATGCTGAATCATTTCTTTCAACAAAATATTTACCATTCTTAGTGAGTTCCCATTTATTTTCTTCCTTCACTTCAGTAAAACCATTTTCAAGTAGTATATTTTTAATATTTTCCACCGAATGGAATGGTGATGGACTATCATATATGAAATCTATTAACTTTTTTGCAAATTCAAGTTCATTTTGCATTATCTATTCCTCCAAAATATAAGATTAGTATTTTATTTTAACATATAGGAAAACTACTTTAATAAATATATAAATAGTTTAAATTTCCTAAGTTATAGTATACAGAATGTATTTATTTTTTTCCAGTATATAGCCATTATATGTTATAATAAATATAATTTTAATTATGATGCACTAGATATTAATGTTTATACACACGGAGAGTGATAGAATGTTTATTAAACTCATTATTTCAAAGTTTATAAAAGACTTTGAAAATATAAATGATAAAAAAGTCAGGGAAAATTACGGTATTTTAAGTAGCATTATGGGACTTATAGTAAACATAATACTATTTATTATAGAACTAACCATCGGAATCTTTATAAATAGTATTGCGGTTATTGCTGATGCCTTTCATAATTTAGCAGATGTTAGCGCTTCAATTATAACCCTTATAGGTTTTAAGTTATCAAATAAACCTGCTGATAAAGAACATCCTTTTGGGCATGGGAGAATAGAATATTTATCTGCACTTCTTGTATCTGCAATAGTACTAATTGTAGGTTTAGAATTCATAAAGACTTCATTTTCAAGAATTCTATCACCACAGGCTGTGCATTTTAATCTTGTTTCTTTTATAATAATTTTAATTGCAATACCTCTTAAATTATGGTTAAGCTTTTTTAATAAAAATATTGGTAAAAAAATTGATTCTTCTGCATTAAAAGCATCTGGTGCTGATGCCTTAAATGATGTATATATACTTTCAAGTGTTATTTTATCTCTTTTAGTATCTGCATTTTCTACCATCTCTATAGATGGCTATGTTGGTATTTTTGTAGGTGGATTAATTGTATGGTCAGGAATTTCTTTAATGAAAGATACTATAGATCCACTTTTAGGTCAGGCACCTGATCCTAAGCTTGTAAAATCAATAAAAAAAATGGCTCTTAAATGCGATGTTATACTGGGAGTGCATGACCTTATAATACACAATTATGGGCCTGGAAGAACAATGATTTCTTTCCATGCTGAAGTCCCTTATAATATCTCAATTATGACCATACACACTAAAATAGATGAAACTGAAAAAATGATTTCTGAAGAATTGGGCTTATTTGTGGTAATTCATATGGATCCCCTTTTAATAGGTTCTCCAGAAGTAACTGAAGCCAAAAAATATGTTTCAAAAATCCTTAAAGACTTTCCGTATGTCCAATCCTTTCATGACTTTAGAATTGTCGGGGATGGTGATGATAAAAAATTAATATTTGATATAGTCGTTCCCTTTGACGAGAAAGTTTCTGAACAAACTCTGGAAAATTTAGGCGATACTATAAAGAATAAAATAAATGAAAAGCATCCTAATTATGATTGTGTAATTACAGTTGATAGAGATTATTCTGCAACTTAGCTTTTTAAAAAAGTACAGCGTGAAAAAATAGAATTTCACGCTGTACTTTTTTATACTATAAACTTGAAGTCTTACATATTTTCGTAATTAGATATAAATTACCAGTAGTAAACCATAATAAAATACAAAAATACTTTATAAAATAAAACACTAACATTTTAGGTAAAATAGCATCAAATAACACTTTTAAAATAATCATTCCTAAAATCGTTATTAAAATCTTTATTATATTATTTATAGCATTAGTTTTAGGATTAAACTTTATATATTTTTCTTGAATATCATGTCCAATTATAAAACCTAACACTGCACCTAATTCCTGATATAATTTAGCATCATTAATACATATTGTGATTGCCATCATTGGAAAAATAATCACTAGAAATATGACTAAGTTTTTTTTGTACTTTTTCAATTTATTTGTCCTATTTAGAACTTCAACACAAAAGCTTCCAAATATAAATCCACCTATAACATCTATAGGTCTATGGACTCCAAGATAAATTCTTGATATACCAACAAGAATTATCATTATAGCTGCAATAACATATATGTAAGTTTTTTTTATATGTTTGACCAATAAAAGCCAAAAAACAGTGGCCCCCTGAGTATGTCCACTTGGAAAAGAATATCCATCTGCTGTCTGTAACCTAAGTGATCTTATGCCAAAGGTTCCTATGGGTCTTTTTATTTTAAAAACACTTTTAACATAATAATTTATTATACTGCTATATAAAATTGTTACTGCCATTATGTATCCAAGTTTTTTATCTATACATAAATATATTATTGCAATGAATGCTATTATAAAATATTCTTCTGCTGTCATAGTAACCGCTTCAGCTATTTTATCTAAAAAGGGATTAGAAAATTGTTGTAAAAATTTTATTATTTCTATGTTATATTGCCCTGTTAAAATATTATTAGCAAACAATTTTTAATCCCCCATCCCTTAACTATAAAATTACTGTTTTACCAAATCTCTTACATTCATTTTAGGAATCAAATTATCAATTTCATTAAAAGCTTTTTCTATTGCTTTATCTCTACCTACATCTTCTGTATTTACACCTTCAACAAGAAGTTTTTCAAACTTTCTTATTCCTATTTGTCTAAGTACATCATGAAGATAATTTATTCCATGATTTATTTTCCAGGAAATTATTTTTGGATAAACCCCACCTGATGATTGTATACAAAGAACACTTCTTTCCCTATCATTCAAAAGTCCTTTAACTTCATCTTCTGAAATTTTTATAGTCTTATCATTTTGTATTATGCAATCAATGTATGACTTAAGTTTTGAAGGAAAAAGCGAACTCCACATAGGATAAGCAATTACATATACATCCGCACTTATAAATTCATCGCAAAGTTGATTTATTCTATCAACAGCTTTTCGGTCATTTTCACTTAATAATGCATAATCATTTCCTGATACAATTTCTCCATTATCATTAAGGAATCTAGCATCCAATTCAGGAATGTACTCGCTGCATAAATCATGCTCTATAAGATCATATTCCGAATACTGTTCAAGAAATTTATTTATAAATTCTCTTCCTACAGTTTTGCTTACTGATGCATTTTCAGGCTTTGTATTAACAGAAATATATAATAATTTTTTCATTTAAAACACCTCCAAAAGTATTTTCTCTTTTAAAGTCAAAAATTATTCTGAAAGCATTTTAAATATATAGTAAAAAACTATTACATAGAAATATTAATATGGCATAACTTATGAAGCGCCCTTGTAGCCATTACATACAAAACTCTATCTAAATTTTTCTTTTCATGCCTACTTACAATAATTACACCATCAAACTCTAATCCTTTAGCAAAGTAAGAAGGCATAACTGTTTCTCCACCAATATATATCTGATCTTCCTTCTCTATTATATTTATATGTGTTTTTGTCTTAAGTAATTTTCCGAAATACTTGGTATCCTCCATGTTTTCACATATAATTCCTATGGTTTCAATACCTTCTTTTTTCATATCTTTTATAGAATTTACTACAGTATCTGTAAACTCATCTTCACTAGCTAGCGTTATTTTTTCAACCTTTTCCCCATCTCTAACTAATGGTATTATACTAGTATCATTAATAAAATAATTAGCATATTCCATTATCTCTTTTGTTGATCTATAACTTTTATTAAGCCTAAACATTTCAAAATCCATATTCTCAAATATATCATCCATTTTTTCCATGGCAATATTTTCTTCAAATCTTGGAATTAATCTCTGATTTGAATCTCCAACGACAGTCATTCCAAGGCAATTTGTGAGCTTTTTTATTACCATAAATTGAAGTTTACTATAATCCTGTGCTTCATCTATAACCACATGTTTTATCTCACGCTGAAGTTTTATACCTTCAAGCTTTATCCTAATATATATAAGTGGTGCTGTATCATCTATTGTATACAATTTATCGTGATTAAGCCTATTATATATTCTAAGTATATCTGCATCTTGAAGCCAAGTTAGAGCTTTTTTAGCATCCATAACCTTTTTTATAGCTTTGCGTATTCCTAACTTTTTCTGAAATAAAAGTTTATTTCCTTGTTCATTAAGCTCTTCCTGACTACTACTTTTAATCGCTTCATCGTAATCCTTTTGTATTTTTCTTACTTCCTCATCTCTTATATCCTTAAGCTTACTAAAAATTATTCTCTTTATTTTTTGTGTTCTTCTAAAAAGAGGCATAGCTTTGTAGTATTCAGTAAACAGTTCCTCTATTTCATCTATAGCAACGGCTTTTCTATCACCATACCATACGTCCTTTATATTATCTCTATACTCTTTTTCTAGTTCATAAATTAGATTATCTAGTTCTTTTATATATTCATCAGAGGTTTTATGTTTTACTTCCTTTATAAATTCACTATCTCCCACAAGAATTTTTTCCATATAATCTTGAGTACTCATAATATCATAAGTATCAAGTGGAAGTATATCGAGAGCAAAATCAATAAACGTTTGCTGTCTTACATTTTCCTCTCCAAGACTTGGAAGTACATTTTTTATGTATTCCATAAAAACAGGATTAGGTCCCAAAATCAAAATTTTATCTTGAAGTATATTTCTGTAATTATATAAAAGAAAAGCAACTCTATGAAGTGCAATTGTTGTCTTACCACTTCCCGCAACTCCATTTACCACAGAAATTTTATTTCTTTCCTGCCTTATAATATTATCCTGTTCTGCCTGTATAGTCATTATAATATCACGGAGCTTATCCCCCGTGTTTTTACTTAGAACCATTTGAAGTATTTCATCCTTAACATCAACTTCAGAATCAAAAAAACCATCAAGTTTACCTTTTTTTATTATATATTGTCTCTTCTTCTTTATATCTACCTCTATATTACCAGCAGGCGCTTTATATGTTGCCTTGCCAAGCTGAGAAGTATAAAAAATTGATGCTATTGGTGCTCTCCAATCTACAATTAATGGTTCATAACTCCCAATAGGTGTAACTCCAAATCTTCCTATATATATTTTTTCTTCACCAAAATTTTCTTCCTCAAAATCAATTTTTCCAAAATAAGGTGATGATAATAATATATTAAGCTCCTTAAGCCTTTTGTATATTATATTGAAGGTTTCTTCTTTTACATAGCGCTCATGATCAAAGTATTCTATTACCTTATCTTCATCATCTGCGTAATCTTCAAGATTTTTCTCTCTTTCGTCTAGTATATATTGTGAAATTTCCTTTTTCTTATTTACATACTGGACTATTTCCTTATTTATAATTTCAATAACACCTTTTAACTTTAAGTATTCACTTTCAAATTCTTCAGCTTTATTTTTTTCTTCAATTAGTCTGTTAATGTCTCCAGTGCTGTTTCGTTCATCTCTTTCCATGCTGAACTCTCCTTTACAATTTTCATAAATTCACTACCTGTCAATGTTTCTTTCTGAAGAAGAATTTCTGCAATATTATCAAGAAGTTCCCTATTATTATTTAAAATATCTTTTGCCTTATTATGTGCTTCTTTTATAATTCTTAATACTTCTTTATCTGCTTCGTACTCAACTTCATTACTACAATTTTTAACAGGTGTTCCATCTAAATACCTGTTTTGTTGAGACTGAAGTGCCATCATATCAAATTTATCAGTCATTCCATATACCGTAACCATATTTCTAGCCGTTTGGGTTGCTTTTTCAATATCATTTGAAGCTCCTGTTGAAATAGCCTTAAAAACAACTTCTTCTGCTGATCTTCCTCCTAATAATACGGATATTTCATCCATCATTTCGTCTTTAGTTACAAGATACTTTTCTTCTTCTGGAAGCTGCATAGTGTATCCCAGTGCACCCATAGTTGTAGGCACTATTGTTATTTTATGTACTGGATTAGTATGTTTTAAAAGCGCCGCAACTAATGCATGACCAACTTCATGATATGCAACTGTCCTCTTATCTTTATCTGATAATATTTTATCCTTTTTCTCTTTTCCTGCTATTATAACTTCAACAGCTTTTTCTAAATCCTCTTGTTCAACTTTATTTCTTCCAAATTTTACAGCTAAAAGTGCAGCCTCATTTACTATATTTGCAAGATCAGCTCCAACAGCACCTGAAGTCGCTTTAGCTATTTCTTCAAGGGATATATCTTCTGACATTTTAACATCTTTTACATGTACTTTAAGTATAGACTCTCTACCTTTTAGATCTGGTCTATCCACAATAACTCTTCTGTCAAATCTACCTGGTCTTAAGAGTGCTTTGTCTAAAACTTCTGGTCTATTAGTGGCAGCCAAAATAACAACTCCCTTTGACGAATCAAATCCATCCATTTCCGCCAAAAGTTGATTTAGGGTCTGTTCTCTTTCATCATTAGAACCTCCCATTGCATTTTCTCTACTTTTACCAATAGCATCTATTTCATCTATAAAAATTATGCATGGTGCCTTTTCTTGAGCTTGCTCGAATAAATCTCTAACCCTTGCTGCTCCCATTCCTACAAACATTTCAACAAAATCAGAACCTGACATCGAAAAAAATGGTACTTTAGCTTCACCTGCTACTGCTTTCGCCAATAGAGTTTTACCAGTTCCTGGTGGACCTACTAAAAGAGCTCCTTTAGGAAGTTTAGCACCTATTTCTGCATATTTATTAGGATTATGTAAAAAATCCACAATTTCAACAAGTGATTCTTTTGCTTCTTCCTGTCCAGCAACATCTTCAAAGGTTTTTCCAGTTTCACTTTCTGCATAAAGTTTAGCATTATTTTTACCAAAAGACATAACTCCATTTCCAAACTTTTTATCAAGCTTTCCAAATATAATTCTACCAAAAAACGCAAGAAGTAATATTGGAAGAATCCAATTTATAAAAAAGTTTTTTATTGGATCATTATTTTTTATTTCTGGCTTTATTTGTGCACCTGACTTTTTAAGTTCATTTTTCAAATCAGGATCTTCTATTCTACCTGTATAGAGAATTTTTTTATGAAATCCAGCATTCTCTTTTGGCAATATCATTATTTTTTCATCTGAAATATTAACTTCTGAAATCTTCTTAGCATTTAATAAATCAAGAAATTTATTATATGTTATTTCTTCTGTTCTTATTGAGGATGCTACATAATTAACTATGAGAACAAAAATTATTGCTCCAAGTGTATAAAAAATAGCGTATTTATACTTGTTATCTTTGAAATTTTTATTATCAAACATCCCATCTCCTCCTTATCGTTATATTATAATACCACAATTTATCCTTAAAGTTATGAATAATTTTTTAATATACTTATTTTGCAGTAAGCATTTTTTTGTAATTAACCACCTTACCAGTTTTTGATATATAAATATTTTTCTTTGACATAAAAAATCCCTGCAGTTTAACGCTTGCAATTCCATTATAAAAGTCTCCTGCTTCTGAATATTTAGCCTCTATTACAATTTTACCACTTAAATTAACATAACCCCACTTTTTTACTCCAAATTTTTTTATGCTAAAAGCAGCAAGTCCTTCATGAAAATCCTTTACCATTGTAAAATTTGGTTCTATTACCATATCCCCATTTAGGTTTATAAATCCCCAGTCATCATTTATATTTATTCTAGCCACTCCTTCATAAAAGCTTCCTATATAATCATACTTAGGCTCAATTAATATTTTTCTTTTAGAACTATCCATGTAGCCATATTTACCTTTATCACTTATATATCTCATTAAGTTTAATCCCATGCCAAAATCAATATCATTCGAACTTCCGTTATCTATAATTGGTGAAACTACAACTTCACTACTTTGAATCTCATATTGAAGCTTTATACTTTTATTGAAGGTAATAGTTTCTATACTATCTACTGAAATTCCATCCTCGTTAACTTCAAAATTTATGTATACATCATAAACACAACCACCCTTATAAAGTATACTTGCATCATCCTTTGAAGCTTTAATAGAAAATGAACACAAATCACTGACAAATATTGATGCCCATTTTTTCCATATTACATCTACAGAAAAATTCAACTTTTCAAAGTCATATTTAGATGGACTTAATCTTACTTTACCTGCACTTATTGTTGATATACTTTTTATATTATCTTCAAATTTACTTTTACTATAGAAATCAATATCATTAAGACAAACTGAAAATATCTCCATAGGTTTATCCTCAAACATTATGAATAAACTTCCCATATCTATACTTATCATTTTGTCTATTATCATAAGCTTTCCATACAAAATATACTCAACATTTCTTTCGCATATTTCTTTAATAGTTACATTATTAATTATAGCAAACAATCCATAGGATTTAGGTACATTAACTTCTCTTATTGTACTCCACTCACTATTTAATATAATTGAAGAAGTTTTTATATCATAATTGTTCTTATTAAATTTTATTCTGCCAACAGGTATATGCTTTATTGTAGTTATTCTAGCTTTAAACTCCTCATTACTTTCAAATGCTTGTCTGTATAAATTAACACAGTATATTTTATAATTCTCTCCATTAATGCTTATATTTAAACTTTCATTATCTATATATACCTTTTCTCCTACAGCTATAAACTTACAGCTAATATCGTATTTTTCATTAAAATCCACATCACCATTTAAATTTTTTCTACTTATCATACAAAAAAAATATTCACTTTTTAATTTTTCTACTGAGTTTATTCCATACCACTCAATTTTTATATAACAAAAACCATAGTCATCATCATAATTTTCTTCTTCAAGTGTTCCTTTTGCAATATTTACAGCCTTTATATCTCTTATGCGTTTTTCATATTCATCATACTTTTCAAAGGGATCTCTTTTAAGCTGCTCTTGAAGTTTATTAATTTCAAATTTTCCATCCATCATTCTCTCATCCTCCATCCTTATAAATAATCATGGTATACGTATAGTAAAATTACTTCAAAGTTAAGATATATATATACTATTACTTTTTTTTGAATTTTATACATTTAGTTATAAATACGCCATTACATTCATCTAATACTTATGCATATAAAAAATCCTACTGGGCATTATAATAACATCGAAGGATTTAAAGTTGTTGAGCGAAGAGTAATGAGGGTTCATTAATGGGCTCAAAATTATTCGACCAAAGATGTATATAGGATTTTTCTACTTAAATGTAGTAAGTTTTATATATGTCGGAGGAAGACTATTATAAGTTTCTACATTGCTTTATATAGACTAAACTATATAAGGTTATGTACTGATTTACAATAGTTGAGCGAAGATTTATTAATTTTTCTTTAAGGGTTATAATGATTGGAATATTGTTATAGTTTTTAAAGATATGTTAATGAATCGAATGAAAATTTGCATCTGTAACGAAGTGCTCAAGTAATAAAAAAAGGGGTATTTGGGTGCGAAGTTATGAATGTAGGTCATAATTAAGATGACTTTAAGTTCTAAGATTGAAAGCTGTCCTTTATAATGTAACTTAAACTTACATTTACAGGACAGCTTTTATTATATTAAATGAAATTATTTTTTTCCTATTAATAAACTCACTATAATAAATATAATTATTATCGCATAAAAGATTTGTCCAACTCTGCTTCCCACATTCACAGTCCACCCAATTCCAAATCTTTTTTGAACAAAAATCGATGGATCATTTGTATTGTAATATATAAGATTACCCATTTTCCAATACTTATCATCATCTCTCATATTGATTGCAATTTCTCTTTTTCCCTCATTAGCTTTAAGCTTGCTTCCACCCTGTCCAACTTTAAATCCTATAACTAATGATACTAAAGTTACAAGCATTGTAATAACTATAATTATAATATTTATAAGACTTATATTTTCTTTAATAAGTTGAATTGTTTGAAAATCATCAATTAAAAGCACAATCTGCATAACAAAATTTAATATTATAATATATATTCCCCATACATTTCTAAACTTTATATTATTCTCTATAGAGACATTTGTATTTATTTCGTTTTTACTCCAAAAGGTTATCTTGTAAATAAAGAATGTTATTAAGATAAGAATCAGTTGATTTATAGGTGTAGAAAAAATGGCAAAATATGTTTTTATGGAGTATCCAGTAATATTTCCACTTATATTCCAATGACTTGGATATCTATGAGGAATATTAGGGTACTGAATTATATTAACTACCAAACATATTATTACAAAAACTAATGATATAACAAACCACTTATTTCCTGCTATCATCTTTTCCTTTTTTTGTTTATTAAAGGATGTATCTATAATAATCTCTTGCTTTTTGGTTTTTAACCATCCCTCTTTTTTCTTTAATTTATAAACTTTTCTGTTGTGATAGTAGTAAATTAAAAAGTCAAAAAATATAAATGCAAATATAGCCACTAAATAGGCAATACTGTTATCCGTTATATACACATAATAAGAAATTAATATAGCCAAAGGTATTCCAAAAATTATGTTGAATAAAACGTAACTTTTCCCAATATATTTAAGCTTAGAATTTTCTATTTCTTCATAAGGAATTCTAATGCCTAAATATATATCTTTTTGTCCTGCTTTAAATGCTACTATTTGGGATATTGTAGAAATAATTAATATGCCAAATGTAAATATACCTAATACTATTCCGTTATTCATATTACTTACCCCCATCTAAATATCATACCCATCATAAATTTTACTACATATATCTAAAAATTCTTCCTTTTCTACTCCTCTACACTTACAATCTGCTATAACATATTCCAGTTCATCTAATAATTTTTCCGAAAATTCCTCAGTTTTTTGAGGCATATTTTCATTAATTACAGCACCAATTCTCCTATCTATATTAAGATATCCCTCTCCTTTTAGTATGTTATAAACTTTATTAACCGTATGCAAATTTATTCCTATATCTTCCGCCATTTGTCTAACTGAAGGAAGGCTTTCCCCTCTTTTTAACTCTCCTCTAGCCATTCCCTTAACCAGTTGATTTTTCAGTTGTTCGTATATAGGTGTTTCTGATTCAAAATCTATTTTTATGAGCACAAAATCACCTTCCCTATAATATAACTAAGTATTATATATATAATATAACAAATATAATTTTTTAATGCAATATATCTTTATTTAGAAACACCTTTTAATAATTTCCTCTTCCTTCATTGATAACTCTTATTTTTACATTTACTTTTATATCTGAATTACTTACTGCCTTGTTCCAATCAACTCCAGTATGTCTTCCATATTTTGCAGCAGCAACTCTCCCCAAATCTAAAACATCTACTTTATATTCTTTCATTACATCTTTTATAGTATCATTACAATCCTTCTCTACCTTTCTCCCTAACTCTAATTTAAACCTTTCCATTTGATTCACATCAGAATTAAGATTTTTGTACAATGTGTTATTGATAACTTTACCACTTAATGAAATATTTATTACAAAGCTATATTTACCATCCTTTTTATAACATTTAACTTTATTCTTGGTTTTTCCATACAAGCTAGTATATTTAGAACCTTCCTGAATAGTAACAATCCCCCATACGTTATTTTCTTTAAGCATATTTATAACCCTAGCTTTTGCCATATCTACATTACCAACCATTTTATCTTTATTAAATATAGCAAGCCCTGTGGTTTGTATTTCACCATCTTTTATTTCTATATATGGTAATAAAGTTGCCCTGCCTTCAGTACAAACTCTTACGGCAATATCCATAAAGCTGTACTGCGATGAAAAGAAATTAAACTGTTTTAAATTTTTTATCATTCCATCAATATAATCAGAAGTATTTATGTTATCTTTTGCTTTATGATTAATTATATCCTCAGCTTTTCCCCTACACACCGTACACAGTGCTCTATCATTTAACTGCGGATTATTCAAATTCAAATCAATAAAGGGATTTAATCCATTTTGCGCTGCCCCTTCACTAAATATAAATACTCTATTCAATCCTAGCATAAATTTTTTATCCGATTTAAGCTGTCTCGTATCTCTAGTACTAGGTAAATTAAAACCTTCTCCACTTAATACATAGCTGCTAACCTTTTCTCCTCCCTCAAAAGAATATATTGAAACTGGAATCTTATAAATGGTTCCTACCGCATTTTTTTTTATATCTGCTCCTATAGCTATGGGAATTTGCAAGTTTTCTACTAGCTCTCCTTTATCACTAAAAAACGCTAAAACAAGAATTAAAATTATTGTAATTAATATTATTTTATTATTCCTTTGCATGTTTTCCTACCTCTTTAAATTTAGTTATAATAGTTATAATGGAAACATATATCAATATAAATATTACAAAGTACTCCGTTAAAATTCCCGAATAATATCTCCTTTTAGTTGTATTACCATATAACATTGAAAGTAAAAAAACTATTGGATACAAGAAAATTGTTACAGTTTCTGCTGATATTTTTTTCGTTATTCTACTAATTCCAGAGGAAACAGCAAAATAATAAACTGAAATACATCTTATAATTACAATAGACCACAAGGATATAAATATAAATCTAAAGCTATTTATAATTGGAATATGTATACTGTCACTTAAGCCAATAGTGGGCCATAATAATTTAGGCGAGGCATCTATTCCATAATAATAAATATTCAAAAAACATACCCAAGTATATATAAACATAGTAAGACCAAGCGCAATAAGACTGCTCTCTAACAGTTTTTTACTGCCTTTAGCGAAAGGATATATTAATAAAGCCGCCTCTGCTCCCGTATAGAAAAAAGCCGTCTCCTTCGATGCTTTAAGTACATTCGCTAAGCCAGCTTGACCAATTGGCATAATATTTAATATATTTCCTTCCTTTAATGTTTCTATCGGTAGCACAATTAAAATAATTGTCAAATAGAATGTAACCTCACATAATCTTCCTAGTGGCTTTATGCCCTTATATGCAGCAAAAGCAGTTACTACTAACGTAAGTGCTATAACCTGATATCCCTTTAAAAAATCGGAGGCATATACAGTAAATACATTATTAAATCCTTCTATTTCTGAAGTCAAAACAAATAAAAAGAAACCTATAAAAATAAAATTTAAAATATTTCCTATTATGCCTCCAAAATATTTTTTACTAAGCACTAATATATTTTCTTTGGGAGATTTTTTGCACATATAACTGGCACACAAAATTAAAAATAGTGGATAAACTGCACCCACAATACACGCAATCCAACCATCTTGATTTGCCTTTTCTATAACCGCATTAGGTAGATACGTAAAACCAACCCCAATTAAGGATGCAAACATATAAAAAGTAATTTGACTTCCTGATAAATATACATCATTACTTTTATTCATTTTTTCCACCTCTAAAATCCTTTTGCCTTATTGGATTTTTATTTGGAATAATACTAGGTCTTTTATTCATTTTCCATATTGGTACCCTTAATAACACATCCTTAATATCATCTATATTAAAAGAAAAATAAGGTACCCCAAAATTTTCCATAGCACAAAGGTAAGCTAACATAAAAAACCACCCTACTATTATTCCAAGCATTCCAAGCCAATTTGCCAATATTAACATTGGATAATTAATTAATCTTATTGATACAGACATTTGATAATTAGATATTACAAACGCAGCTACTGTAGTTATTCCCGCAACTAAAAGAGTTGTTGAACTAACAATTTTTGCTTTAAGCGCAGCATCACCAATAATAATACCTCCAACTACACTGAGAGTTTGCCCTATTTTGTTTGGTAGTCTATATCCACCCTCTCTTAATAATTCTATTGTAAAATTCATAGCTAGTAACGACATAAATGGTGTTAGCGCTATACCCTTTCTAGATTGAATAAGAGACTGAACAAATTCAATAGGTATAAGCTCTGCATTAAATTTTATAAAGCTTATATAAATAGCTGGAAGACTAGTAACTGCAAACACTGCAATCATTCTTACAATTCTTATAAAGTTAGCTTGAAGCATTCTTCCATAGTAATCCTCTATTGTTTGAAAAAAATCAAAAAACGTACTTGGATATACAGTTACATAAGAAGTTCCTTGCAATATAAATGCTATTCTACCCTCTAAAAGATTTGCTTGTATAACATCCGGTCTTTCAGAGCCACAAACTGGAGGAAATAAGCTATATGTATGTTCTTCTATACACTGCTCTATTATTGAGTTCCCATATACTGAATCAATATCTATACTTTTTACCTTTTCTTTTATTTTTTTTAAATATTCTTTATCTACTATGTCATCTATGTATACCATAGCAAGATCTGTCTGACTTCTTGTTCCAAGTGTAAACTTTTCAGTCCTTAAATTTCTATCCTTTATTCTTCTTTTAAGCATAGTCAAATTTGTCTCTAAATTTTCTATAAAGCCCTCTCTAGGTCCTCTTAAGGATACATCACTAGGTGGTTCTGTTATTGATCTGTAAGGTCCACCTGTTGTATCTGCTATAATAAACTTATTTAAACCTTCAATAATAACTGCGGTTTTTCCCCTTTTAATATCTTCAATTACATTATTTAAATCTGTCTCTATATTAGTATTGCTAACTGAAATATATTTTTTACATAAATAATCTGCAAGCTCTCTATTGTAATCAAATTCTTCATCTACCTGAAACATTAATGGACTCATAATATTCATATCTATCATATCTTTGTTAACTAAACCATTTATATATATTACTACTGCATCTAATTGCTGTCTTTTTCCTATTATAATTTCTTTAACTATTAAATTGCTATCATCACCAATAGCACTCTTTATATCACTAATAGTAGTAGCTTTATTGTTTGTATTCACATTTTTTCTCCTTCCCAAAAAAGCTTTAATTAAAGTATTTCTTTTTTAGTATTACCAAACAAAAAAGTATATACTCAAGTAATTTTTAGAAATAATCTACATTAATAGAAAGCTACCATATAAACAAGATATCCTATTTACATGGTAGCTTTCTATTATATTATATTTTTATAAAATATTCGTGAAATTCCAAATTATCTGTAAGCTCTGGATGAAAAGCTGTTACAATAACGTTTCTACTTTTAGCTGCAACTATATTTCCTTTAAGAGTACATAAAGACTTCACATTCTCACCAATATGCGTTATATATGGTGCTCTTATAAATACAAGCGGTATTTCATTTAAAGAAACTTCTTCTATACAAGCTCTTGTATTAAAACTATCAATTTGACTTCCGTATGCATTTCTTCTTACTGTTATATCTATAGCTTTAATATAACTAATGTTACTACCTTCTATCTCCTTTGCTAAAAGTATCATACCAGCACAGGTTCCCCAAACTGGCATACCTGAGTATATTTCTTCCTTTAAATAATCTATCATATTGGAAAGCATTAAAAATCTTCCAATTGTTGTACTTTCTCCTCCTGGTATTATTAATCTATCTATTCTTTTTAAATCCTCTACACTCTTTACTTTTACGGACTCAACTCCAAGTCTTTCTATATGACTTATATGCTCCGTAACTCCTCCTTGAAAAGCTAGAACCCCAACTCTCATTACCAGCCTCTTTCTTGATATCTATCTTTTATGCTGTTTATTTCAAGTCCATACATCGGTTCTCCAAGATCAAATGAAACCTCTTCAAGTACCTTAGGATCATCATAATAGGCAGCTGCCATAACAATAGCCCTTGCTCTCTTTTCTGGATTTTCGGATTTAAATATACCAGAACCAACAAATACACCTTCTGCTCCAAGTTTAATCATAAGAGCAGCATCTGCAGGAGTAGCAATACCACCCGCTGCAAAATTAACTACTGGAAGCCTTCCATTATGCCATACATATTCTACAAGTTCATAAGGAGCATTAAGTTCTTTTGCAATTGTCATAATTTGTTCTTTAGCTGCATTTTTAACTTTTCTTATATCATCCATAACTGTTCTCATATGTCTTACAGCCTCAACAACATTTCCAGTGCCGGCTTCTCCCTTTGTCCTTATCATTGAAGCACCTTCACCAATTCTTCTTAAAGCTTCTCCAAGATTTCTTGCTCCACAAACAAAAGGAACATTAAAATCTTTTTTATCAATATGGTAGGAATCGTCTGCTGGAGTTAAAACTTCACTTTCATCTATGAAATCAATCCCCATCTCCTGAAGAATTTCAGCTTCAACAAAATGTCCTATTCTAACCTTTGCCATAACTGGTATTGTTACTGCATCCTTGATTTCCTTTATCATTTTAGGATCAGACATTCTAGCTACTCCGCCTTGTTTTCTTATATCTGCTGGAACTCTTTCAAGTGCCATTACTGCACAAGCTCCAGCTTTTTCAGCTATTATGGCCTGCTCCTTGTTTACTACATCCATTATTACCCCACCCTTTAACATTTGAGCGAGATTTTTATTCATTTCACTTCTATCCATACTCATAACTCCTTTTCCAAAATATACTTCCATCATATTACATATATATATTTTTGAAAAGTGTATGGATACAAAGTATAGCTTGTATTTTATTTTTCGATATTCTTAATTAAATTTGCCATTTCAATTGCTGTGACTGCTGCATCAAAACCTTTATTACCTGACTTTGTTCCAGCTCTTTCTACTGCTTGTTCAATACTATCTGTTGTAAGAACTCCAAATATTACAGGACATCCTGTTTTAAGTGAAGTTTGTGCTACTCCCTTTGAAACCTCTGAAGATACATAATCAAAATGTGGAGTGGCTCCCCTTATAACTGCACCTAAGCAAATTACAGCATCATATTTGCCACTTTCAGCTAATTTTTGTGATATCAAAGGTATTTCAAAGGCTCCAGGTGCATATGCAAGTTCAATATCTTCTTCCTTAGCACCATGTCTTTTCAGTGCATCCATTGCTCCTGATACTAATTTTGACACTATAAATTCGTTAAATCTTCCTGCTACTATTGCAAACTTTAAATTTTCACTTACTAATTTACCTTCATATATTTTCATTTTTACACTCTCCTTAAAATTTAAATTAAATGTCCCATTTTTTCTTTTTTAGTATTCAAATAAAATTCATTCTCTTTAATAGGTCTTGTACTTATAGGAACTCTTTTAGTAACATCAATTCCATACTTCTTTAACTCATTTATTTTTTCTGGGTTATTAGTCATTAATTTTACACTTTTTATACCCAAATCCTTTAATATTTCTGCTGCCTCCCAATATTCTCTTAAATCAGGATTAAATCCTAGCTTTATATTTGCCTCTACTGTATCAAGTCCTTTTTCTTGAAGTTCATAAGCTTTTAATTTATTTAATAATCCTATATCTCTTCCCTCTTGATCTAAATAAAGTACAACTCCTACTCCCTGCTTTTCTATTGCTTTAAGCGATTTTGCTAGTTGCTCGCCACAATCACATCTTAAAGACCCAAATACATCCCCTGTAAGACATTTAGAATGTACTCGAACAAGTACCTCCTTCTCTAAAGTTACATCTCCCTTTATTATGGCTATATTTTCTTTATTATCTGTTAAATTTTTATATCCAATTATCTTAAATTCTCCATATTTCGTAGGAAGCTTTGCCTCTGCCTCTCTTTTTATAAGCACTTCATTTTTTTTTCTATACTCAATTAACTTTTCAATAGTTATTATTTTTATATTATTCTTCTTTGAAAACTCCATAAGCTGTGGTAATCTTGCCATAGTACCATCTTCATTCATAATTTCACAGCACACACCAACCGGAGGATTAAAGCCTGCAAGTTTAACCAAATCAACTGTTGCTTCTGTATGCCCATTTCTGTCTAAAACACCATTCTTTTTAGCTCTTAAAGGAAAAGTATGTCCTGGCTTTACAAAGTCCTCCTCTGTAGATTTCTTTTCTGCTAGCTTTCTTATTGTTTCTGCTCTTTCATAAGCTGAAATTCCTGTTCTAGTACTTGCTGCATCTACTGACACTCCAAAATCTGTACCAAAGTACTCTGTATTTTTATCTACCATAGTATTTATATTAAGCCTCTCCATACTTTCTGAGTCCATCGGTGTACAAATTAGTCCTCTTGCATATTTAGCCATATAATTTATTGTTTCTCCTGTTATATTGGCACCAGCTGCAACCAAATCTCCTTCATTTTCTCTATCCTCATCATCTACAACTATTACCATTTTCCCTTGCTTTATATCTAGAATAGCCTCTTCTATACTACTAAATTTAAAACTCATAATATCACTCCTAATAAAATCCATTTTCTTTTAAAAATTCTTTTGTCATACAATTATTTGTAGAAATATTTTTTATATTTATAATATTTCGAATATACTTTCCAACAATATCACACTCAATATTTACCTTATCCCCTATACTTTTTTCAGTTAATATTGTCTTCTCCTGAGTATGTGGAATAAGATAAAATTTAAAATATTTTTCTGTGACTTCTCCTAAGGTTAGACTAACTCCGTCTATAGCTACTGATCCTTTATATATAAGCTCGCTTAAGATTTCTTTGTCTGCTTTTATTTTGTACTCAATGGCTATTTCATCTTTTTTTATATTATCTATAATACCTATACCATCCACATGCCCTGTTACTATATGACCACCAAATCTATCTCCTAATGCTAATGCTCTCTCGAGATTAACCTTGCCTCCAACTGCTAAATCTTTTAAATTAGTCACCTTATACGTTTCTTTCATAACATCAAATTCTGCCCTAGTACAATCTGTAATTGTAAGACATACTCCATTTACTGCTATGCTGTCACCAATTTTAACCTCTTCCATTATGTTTGATGCCTTTATAGCAAAACGTATTGAATTCCCATATTTTTTTATACTTTTTATTTCTCCTACTTCTTCTACAAGACCAGTAAACAAGCTGCATCACCTCCTATTCACATATCCAGTTATTAAAATGTCTTGTCCTATCTTTTCTGAATGAAAATCAAATATCTTTATAGCATCAACCAAATGATCAATTCCATCTCCACCAACTGTTCCCTTGCTTTTTTCCCCTCCTACAATTATTGGAGCAACAAAATAATTTACTTTATCTACAATTCTTTCCTTTAAACAAGAAAAATTCAATTTACTGCCACCCTCAAGTAAAATACTATCCACTCCCATGTCACCTAACTCATTCATTAAATAAGTTAAATCTACACGCCCATTTTTATCAGGAGTTTTTATAATTGTAACCCCCATATCTTTAAATTTAGATACCTTATCATCCTCTGCTAGTTCGGTAGTTGCAAGGATAATCTTTCTTTCAGAGAGTGTACCAAAAATTTTAAGCTTAAATGGTACTCTAAGCTTAGAATCAACGATTATCGCTGTAGGACTCCTTAATTTTTTATTATCAACTCTTGTTGTAAGAAGTGGATTATCTAAAATAGCTGTATCTACTCCAACCATTATCCCCATATACTTACTTCTCAAATAATGCACATATCTCCTTGAAGCTTCTCCACTTATCCACCTGTTTTCTCCCGACACTGTGCATATTTTACCATCCAACGTGCAAGCTGTCTTCATAACTACAAATGGTTTCTTAGTCTTTATATACTTTATAAAAACTTCATTTAGCTTCTCAGCTTCTTCTTTCATAATTCCAGTAACAACATCTATGCCATTATCCCTTAATATTTTTATACCTCTTGAACTAACTAAAGGATTAGGATCTTCCATTGCTATTATAACTTTTTTTATACCTGCTTTGACAACTGCAAGCGCACAAGGTGGCGTTTTTCCGTAATGAGAGCAGGGTTCTAAAGTAACATACAGTTCAGCACCCTTAGCTTCGTCTCCTGCCATTTTTAAAGCATTTACTTCAGCATGATTTCCACCAAACTTCTCATGGTACCCTTCTCCAATTATTTTATTGTCCTTAACTATAACTGCCCCAACCATAGGATTAGGATTTACATATCCACTACCTTTTTTTGCAATATCTAAAGCTCTTTTCATAAAAGCTTCATTCAATTTAAACATCTCCCTTATTTAATAGGATTTGCCGGCAAACAAAAAAATCCCTAAAGAAAGATAATTCTCCAGGGATTTACATCCAAAATCTGCGTACTTAAAATACGCTTCCTTCTTTCATCCAGACTTTAACTGTCGGCTTCGGAATTTAACCGAATCTGCCAAATGGCTCGCGGGCTTTACCGCCGATTGGGAATTTCACCCATCCCTGAAGGATGTTCCTTATTTAATTTTCTTTAGTATACTACTTACAAATTTTTATGTCAATACCCTACAAATATGCTATAATTCATAGAAAGAGGTATATATAATCTCTTTTACACTTAAATTCAACTATAATATATCCTAATTCTAGGAGGCAAATTCATGAATAATACAGAAAATTTTCTAGATATAAATAAAATAAATTCAAGCCTTACAACAAAATATATTGGAAGAAACATACTACTTTTAGATACTGTAGATTCAACTAATTTAGAGGCAAAACGAATTATAAAAAACTCTGACTATAATGGAACTCTTGTAATTGCAGAAGAGCAAACTTTTGGGAAATGCAGATTTTCTGATAGAGTATGGAATTCACCAAAATATAAGGGGTTATGGATGTCTCTTATATTAAAACCAACTATAGAAAAAAAGTTATTTCCTTTGATAACACAATTAGCTGCAGCTTCTATAACATATTCTTTTAACAAAAATAATATAAATAGCCTTATTAAATGGCCAAATGACATACTTTTAAATGGTAAAAAACTCATTGGAATATTAGCTGAATTATCAGAAGACCTGTATAATGAACCAAACATAATTTTAGGCATTGGAATAAACATAAATCAAGCTCCTGAAGATTTTTCACCTGAAATAACAAAAAAGGCAACTTCCTTAAAAATAGAATTAAATAAAGAACTTTCTCGCGAAGCTATTCTTTCAAGTATTTTAAATGACTTTGAAACTATGTATAATAATTTTTTAAATACACAAAATCCTGATGCTTTTCTTAGCATATGTAAAAAAAATTCAGCTCTTATAGGAAGGGAAATTGCCGTTACCAAAAAAGATTCTACACAATCAGCTAAGGTAATTGATATAAGTAATGCTGGAGAATTAGTTGTAGCCTTCAAAGATGGGAGTTATGAAAATTTAATTTCGGGCGAAGTAACTCTCAACAAGTTTTACTAGTTTCTAAATAAACTATTGAGTGAAAATATTTTTAACTTGACTTAATTCAATGTTTTCACTTAATAATTTAATTGCCTTTATTCTTGATTCATCATATTTTTTAAATGTATCTAAAGCTCTTTCTTTATTTTTATAAACCTTCCAATATCCACAATATAAACAGTTTTCACCATTACATTTTATAAATCCCTCAACATCTTCAACTGGAATACCTAAAAATATCCCCAGTTCATGTGGACAAAGAGTCTGTTTATATCTTTCTTTTAAAAACTCAAGAATTTCATCTAAATTCATTTTGTAATTATAACCAAATCTAGTTAAAAACTTCATGTTTGTTTTATGATAAAGAGTTTTATTCAATAACTCTTTATCATAAAACAAAAGTATTAAAGAATCTTTTTCCCTTTTAATTTCAAAGGTATCTAAATCTATATATTTTAAATATTCTTCCCCATAAGCTTTCCATAAATCATACATCCCTTTATACTCATTAGATATAGTAATTATAGAAGATGGTTTTTGCTTAAACATAACTGGTGCTATAGAATATGTTATCAAATTCACCATATACTTTTTTCCTGTAACTCCTTTAATAAAATCTATAAAGCTATATGAAAGTTCTACCATCTTTCTACTCCTCACTTAATTTTCTAAAAGTTTTTTTCCAAATTCTATGCACTGATCTTTTGACTCTCCTTCAGGTGCATCTTGAATTATTAATCCATCATTTAATACTTTAGCGCCATATCCCTCCATACGCTCTACCCAATCTCGCATAAACTTTCCATCTCCCCAACCGTATGAACCAAATAACGCTACTTTCTTTCCTTTTATCTCTTCAGAAATAGACTCTATAAACGGATCCATTTCTGCTTCTTCTATTACTTCATCTCCCATTGCAGGTGAGCCAAGCACAACTATATCTGAAGCTTTAACCTTATCTATACTTGCATCACTTACAGAAAGTAACTCTACCTCTCCTCCTGCTGATTTAATACCGTCTGATATTAATTGGGCCATAATTTCAGTATTCCCAGTTCCAGACCAAAAAATTATATTTACATTTAACATTTTTATTCCTCCTATACAAATGATATTGATTTTCAATCTCATTTGTATCTTATACCAATTTTCCTCTTTTGTCAATACGTATTTCTTTGCAACTACAAAACACCCTTATGATTGGGCATACGGCTAATCATAAGGGTGTTCATCTATATTTATATTTTTACTTTTGCATAACATTTAAGGAAACATTTATTTCAAAAGGCATATCATCTATATACATCTCAATGCATATAACTTTATTATAATTTGCACTAGCAGTAAACTCTCCGTACATTAAAGCTGGAGTTGATATATCTATATTTAACCCCTCTTCTGCGAAATTTGTAGCTGCATTGGCTGTTAACATGTTGGTAAGTTCTGAAACCGCACTTTGAGAAATTTCATCTAGTTCAGTAACAGGCATTCCCATCATCATTGTAGACGCAATTTTTTTAGCTGCGTCTACGCTCGTTGAATACATGACATTACCTTTAATATCTCCTACAATACCAATTATAATAATTACACCTGAGCTTTCAATTGAACTATCCTTAAGAGTAACCTTTCCCCTCCTTAGATTAGTCAACCCCAGCTGCGGCATCACAGTCATAAATGATTTTAAAAAAGGATTTATATATTTGACATCCATTCTACTGCCCCCTTATTGAACCCAATATTAACATTTATTTCTCCAGCGGCAAATGTAACTGTAAAAAAACTCATTGCATCAAGACTATTTCTCGATATATTGATAGATTCTCCATATATTGTAGTAGGTGGTGCTATTCTCACTCCAAACAACTTATTCTCTCTATTTATCATAGAACAAGCATTACCACCAACTATATTACCAAACTCAGCTACAACATTTAATATTTCTTGTGAATCTTTAGCTGGTCTCTTTAATATTTTTTCAACAAACTTTCCAGCGGTCTCATTAGTTAAAGTTATAATTAACCTTCCACAATATTTTCCAATAATACCCATGACTATAGAAATACCATTCTCTACATGCTCAATTTTACGTTCTTCTTTTTCAATATCAGTAAATTTAGGAATTTCTTTTATAAAATTGTTAAAGGAAAAAGTAAATGCCTGCTTAAAAATATCGCAATATCTTTCTTTAAGTTCCTGATATAAATCATCATTTGCAGATATTCTATTTATTGCCAATACTAATTCTTCCTCATCAATTGGCTTTTGTATATATGCACTTATATTAGTTTTTTTAGCTTGAGCTATAATCTCATCATCCATCATAGAACTTACAGCTATTACTCTTATGTTTGGATCTATTTCATGTACAACCCTGGTACACTCCAAACCATCGGTATCTGCTAAAACCATATCCATAGTTACTAAATCTGGTTTTAATTCTGTTATAACCTCTTTAACCTCTTTTAGATTTGATGCGCTACCAACAACGTTGAACCCATTTTTTTCAAGCATACCAGATAAAACAGAAATTGAAAATGGCGAATCATCTACAATCACTATCCTTATGTTATTCATTACAAATCCCCTCCAATTGCCATAAATTCTTTAATAATTATAATATCCCTTAACCATGACTTATATGCTAAATTAACCATATAAGTTATATATTAAAATACTATTATAGTACTTCAATGTCTTTCTATAACTACTACACATAATTTACCAAATTCCATATTTAATATTTCTTCCACATTTCCTGCTGTTATCTTTTCATCCTCATAAGATAAATTTTCTCCAACATATATATTTGCTTTTACTTTATTTTGCTTTAATAATTTGCAAATATACTTAGGTGAATTTTGTTTATCAGTAAGCCAAACTGTGACATTATTTTCTCTTATCTTTTCAATCAAATCTTCATTTCTACCATGTATACTTGAAACATAAGCTTCGCTCCATGATTTTTTAAGCTTAGCCATAAGATATTGAAATGAGCTTATTCCTGGTACTACCTCGATTTTATGTTCATAATTTTTTTGTATGTAATTTAATATGCTATAAAAGCAAGGATCACCGGAAGCTAAAATTGAAATATTAATATCTAAATTTAAGTTTATGAAGGAAATTATATCCTTCATTGAATTAACTGTGATTTTTTTAGCACAAATGTATTCTATACTCTCAATTGCCCTTTGAAAACCAATAATTACATCACTTTTATTTATGATTTCCTCTGCAAAAGGAAGTATATATTTCCTATTTCCTGGACCTATTCCAACTATATAAACCATATTTATTTTCTCCCTTTATGTCTTTATTTATAATACTATATTGTCACTCTTTTCTGGTACATTAATCCAATAAATATATATTTTTTTATAATAATCTCCAGGTATCATATATATCGGTTGAATTCTCACTGTCTATATGCCCTATTTATAATTTTTTTCAAGCTTTTTTGAGAATATAAAACTTTTCGAGGTAAATTGTTACATACCTGGCTAAAATTTAACCCTAATGCCATTATATATATTAATTTTAGCATTTATTATAAAATATTAGTATTAATTTTAAAAATATATAGAACTATATAATACAGAACATATAGAATTATAAACAAAATCTCTGAAGCATACATAAGTATTATGGTTCTTTTTATATGTTTTTTTTCAAGTTCATATTTCACATCACCTATAGTAGGTTTTTTCATTATTTCGCCAAAATACACATTATTGCCACCAAGCATTATACCATTAGCTGCCGCTGCCGCCGCTTCAGGATAAGCACAATTAGGACTTTTATGATTTTTTCTATCTCTAAACATTATTTTAAAGCTATAAAATATATTTCCCCCGATTATAGGTGAAATTAAACACATAAAGAAACCTGTTATTCTAGCGGGTATAAAATTAAACACATCATCTACTTTTGCAGGGAAAAAACCTATATATTTATACTTTTCATTAATGTACCCAAGCATAGAATCCATTGTATTTACGCCTTTATACATCATTGCTAGCGGTGCTCCTCCTAGAATTCCAAAAAAAAGTGGTGCAATTATACCATCAGAGGAATTTTCAGCTATTGTCTCTATGTCTGCCCTTATTACTTCTTTTTCTGAAAGCGTTTCTGTTTCCCTTCCTACTATGTATGAAAGCTTCAACCGTGCATCTTTTATATCTCTATTTTTAAGTGCTGTGTATACCTTACCGCCTTCTTTATGCAAACTTCTTGCTGCAAGTGTGGTCCATAAAATTAAAATATTTATAATGTGATGTAATATATAGTATTTTTTAGTAAGCTCAAGTATTGTAAATGGAATAAGAAAACTGAAGCTGCATACTATTATTACAATAAAACCACCCCAAATTCGTAGTTTCTTATTCTGTTTAAAAAGCTTTCTCCCTAGTTTATCTAGCATTTTTATCAATTTTCCTATATATATAACTGGATGAGGAAACCAATAAGGATCTCCAATAATCCAATCAATTACAACTGCTATTACTATATCTAACATTAATAAACTCCCAACTTTAGTTATTTATAATTTCTTTATACCTTTAATTTTAACTTATAATGTTCTATAATAGCAATAGTATTGTAATATAAATACTTTATTGTAAAATATAATGCACTTATTATTTTCTTATTATGAAAAAAGCTGTTACAAATAAATATTATATTTGTAACAGCCAATATTTGAGAGAGTTAAAGTTTGTACTGATAATAACTTTCATTATCATATTAATATGATATAATTATTTAGATGCTATGTCAATAGTATTTTTATATATAAGTTATACAAGTTAAGGACTTACATTATATATAATTTCTCCTCTTCTTGATTTTTATACATAAAAAATAGGAAAAAACAGACTAAAAGGCGTCTACTTTTTCCATAAAACTATACCCCTACTTTACTTCACAAATTTTTTTATTTTCATCACAGACTATTTTGTATTCTTTATCTGCAATAATTGTCTTTAAAGTAACTTTTCCTCTCCACAAATTAGCTACATACTTTAAAGTTTCTTCAGCATACTGCATGTTTAGTTCTCTTCCATCATAGATTTGTTCAAGTACTAAATTATTATCTTTCTTAATCAATTCTACAACTCTTATTATAGGTATTCCATTCATTCCGCATCCATTGCATATAGAATTTCTTATATTTTTCCACCCTTCTTCATCTGCCACGTTATCTATTATATACTCTCCCCTCTTTTTGGAAAACTCAAATAAATTCAGTTCTTCACACAATTCACGAGTGAGATATTTTCTTATAAAAGATTCATCTCTTTCAACCGCTCTAACCTCAAAAATTTTATCTCTCCCATATCTCTTTTCTATATCCTTTAATATTTTAAAACCGAGATAATATGGATTTAGAGATCCCATACTTGGAGCTAATACATCATTATGCCTCTTTAAAAACTCTAAGTGAAGTCCACTTTCAAGATTAAGCTCATTAAGTATTGTATAGTGCCAAAAACTTGCCCAACCCTCGTTCATTATTTTACTTTCAATTTGAGGTATAAAATATGCTGTTTCTCTTCTTACAATATCTATAACATTCTTTTTCCAATCCTCAAGTCCACCATACTTTTCTATAAAATATAAAATATCTTCCTCTGGTTCTAAGGGTATTTTACTAAGATCTGGTTCCTTAGGTTTTTCATAAGGTTCAATTATACTTTTGGGTCTGTAGCTAGAATTAAACTCCTCTATTATTTTGTTTCTTATTTCCTCACTTGAAAGCCTTTTTTCTCCTATTACCCTCTTTGTTTGATACCTAATTGCATGAGCAGCATCAAGAATGTTTTCAACTTTTTCATTTCCTATGGCAGGATTATCTATATACCTTCTTATTGTATCTGCATCATTCTTAAACATGTTTACAGTTTCATTTGCATCAGTACCCTCTTTGAAAAGTCTGTTATTCTTAAAAAAATCATTATGACCATAAACATGTGCCATTGTTAAAATTTGAAGTAAGAGAGTATTATCTTTCATCAAATATGCTATACAAGGATTAGAATTTATAACCATCTCATATGGAAGTCCAACAAGATCATATCCATATAAAGTTTTTTGCTTTTCATATGCCTTTCCATAGCTCCAATGAGGATACCTGGAAGGCATTCCTGTATATGCTTCTGCCTCAAGCATTTCATTGTAGCTTATAATTTCAAATTCCTGCTCGTAGTAATTAAGTCCCACTTCATTGACCTTTGCTTCAATTTTTTCATTCCAATTTTCAAGTTCTTTTAATGTATAATCCCCCATATCTATCACTCCTTTAATTCCTTTATGAGCATTTTTTTAAGCACTGGCCATAAGTCTTCTTTATTTCTTATGGTCGAAGATATGAAGTTTTTATCATCTACATGATTATCAAATTTATATTTCATCGTTCCTGAATAAGAATATGGTAAAATCTCAGCATAACCAATCATATTGGCTATAGTACAGAACTTCTGCATTGATTTTATTGCCCTATCATCATCTTCAGTAAAATTATCGCCATCACTTACATAAAAACCATAAATATTCCAGGCTGCTGGATTAAATCTTTCTTTAATAATATCCATTGCCATATTTAATCCACTTGAAATATAGGTACCTCCCGATTCTACCTTGTGAAAAAACTCTGTTTCCGTAACCTCACGTCCTACTGTAGAATGTGATACAAAAGCTATTTCAACATTAACATACTTCATTCTTATAAACCTTGATAATATAAAAAAGAAAGAACGGGCAAGATATTTTTTAGTACTATCCATAGAACCAGAACAATCCATTATGCAGAGAATAGCTGCATTACATTCTTTTTTAGGTTTCTCTTTTATTCTGTGGTATCTTAAATCTTCTTCATTAAAAGGCAATCTTTCTACTATACCTTCTTTTCCTGCTTCCTTTATAGCCCTTTTTCTAGCCTGCTCTCTCTTTATTTTCTCTATAACAGTTCTTTTCTTAGCGAGCCTTGGTCTAATACCATATTTTTGATATCCTGCTTTTTTCTTTGAACTATCATTAACTATCTCAGAATACTTTTTCTTGTCTAAATTAGGTAAATTAAGATCCTCAAGAAGATAGCTAAAAACTTCTTCAATTGTCACTTCTGTCTCATAAACATCTTCCCCTTCACTATTTCCTGCTCCCTTTCCTTTACCTTTAGACGAACTTCCCATCTGCTCTTTCCCTATAACAGTTCCTTTTTTTTCATTACCATTTCCACTTCCAACGTAAGAACTATTGTTGCCATAAACAAATTTGTATTCCTTAAGTCCCCTTATTGGTATTTTAATTTTTTTATTATGACTTTCCCCAATTATGCTCTCTTCTGAAACTATATCCGCAAGATTATCTTTAATTGCTTTTTCAACTAACTCCTTATGCCTTCTTCTGTCTCCTATAGTTCTATCGTGTTCTGTAGGATTGATACTGTAATCTCTAAAAATAGCCATACTATCAATCCTTCCACAAATTGTTAGCAGCGTATTTTAATATAACATCGCAGCAATGATCGCAATAGCCATTCTTCTTCATTTCCTCAACCATAGCATTATACTTTTCGTCCTGCTCTTTATCCCTTACTCTTGATTTTGTTATTATTCTTGACAAATCCTTAACTGAAGAGGTAAGCTTCTTTTCGATGGCTTCTTTTAAGGGCTCATATGCATCATAAGCTATTTTCCCGCCATTTCTTACTACATAAAACATATACGATGTAACATCAGTTCTAAAACCTTTAGATGAGCTTTCAGATATACCTATTTGCTCTTCTATGGATCTCATAAACTTCTCATCTGGATTAAGCTCTTCACCTGTTGAGTTATCCTTAATTCTCGTTTTATTTACAAAGGCCTCTGCATTATCTAAATAATTATTAAATAAAGTTTCTGCTTGCTCTCTATAGCTATGAATAAATGCTTTCGTTATCTCTTTTTCCAAAACTTTATTATATTCTTTTCTTATTACGTTTTGTACAAAGCCTAAATACTTTTTCTTTTCATCATCAGCTATGTCAAGATCCTTAACTGATCTTATAATGTTTTCCATTATGCTCAAAGGATTTATGCAGTCATATTGTGAGCTTGAAAGAGCGTTATCTATAGTTTTCACTATGAATCTTGTAGATATTCCATTCATGCCTTCTGCCATTCCTGCTTCTTCCCTAAGTTCACTTATATCAACCTTCTTAGTAGTTCCATTTTCTACAATATCTTCTCCATTGTATATCTTAAGTTTTGTTGCTAAATCAACCTTTGAAGATGGTTTAAGTCTTGAAAGTACTGCAAACATAGCTGCAACACTTAAAGTATGTGGTGCTATATGCGCTGTAAAATTACTCTTCTTAAGAATTTTTTCATATATTTTTTTCTCTTCATTTAATTCCAAGCAATAAGGTACTTCAATCTTTACAATTCTATCTAGTATAGCTTCATTTGTATGGTCTGATTTAAACTTAGTCCATTCTGCCTCGTTAGAATGTGCTATTATAAGTCCATCAAAATATATCATTGCTCCTTTACCTGGTGATGGTATTGATTTCTCTTGAGTTGCTGTTATTATTGTATGCAAATATTCTACATCGTTTTTAAATACTTCTATAAACTCTACGAGTCCTCTGTTACCAACATTAAAAGCTCCATTTAATGAGAAAATCCTTGGATCATCCTCTGGGTATAAATCCATTTTAGATATATCTATACTACCAGTTAAAATTGATGTATCCTGATTATTAGGATCAACAGGTGGTACTACTCCAATTCCCTTTCTTGACCTTATAGAAAAGCCATTACTAACTATAGGGAATTTCTCATACTCACCATTGTATTCATGCATAAGTCTATATCTACAAACAGGGCATAAATCTCCTTCAATTTCAACTCCAAGCAAATCTTGAAACTCTTCTCTTAAATGTTTAGGAATAAGATGCAGTGGTTCTTCTCTCATAGGGCAACCTTTTAATGAATAAACTGGTTTTGCTTCCTCAAGTGCTCTTTTTATTGATTCAACTAAAGAAGATTTTCCTGCTCCTACAGGTCCTACAAGATAAAGTACCTGTCTTGCTTCCTCACCTTTCATTGATGCTGCGTTCAAATAATTCATAAGCTTCATTATGACCTTATCTATACCAAAAAAGTCATTCTTAAAAAAGTTGTATCTTTTTATTACTTCATTTCCATAAATTTTCCTTATCCTATGGTTTTCCTCTGGTCTTAAAATTTCAGAGCCTTTATTTTTTATGAGATCATATATTCTTTTGTGAGCTAGTTTAACAACTTCTGGATTCTTCTTAACTATATCAAGATATTCTATAAATGTACCTTCAAATTTCGTTTTTCTTGTGCTAATTCTATCATTCTCTATAATTTCTTTAAAATCCATGAATGCACCTCCAATCATTTTATAACATCCCTTTTGAAAGTAATTAAATTCTATATAAAATTGATATATAAGTTGTGAAAGTTCTAATACATTCTGACTTTTAAACATCTTAGAGTCTAAGCTATTAAGCAGTGATATTTTAGAAGCCATAAAATAAGAACTTTATTACAACATATATATTGGGAATGAAATATCTATAATAAATATATGTATTTATTATTGTAAAATTACTGTATTGACATTTTTTAATTTAACTAATATAATAAAATCAAATTTAATAATAGAATCTTATCAAGAGTGGTGGAGGGACTGGCCCTTTGAAACCCGGCAACCAGTATATTTTATACGCGGTGCCAAATCCTGCAGCAAATGCTGATAGATGAGAATAATCACGAATGTAAGCCCGAGGTTATTTCCAAGGGCTTTTTATTTTATCCTAATTCTAAGGGGGCAAACTCATGAATTTTTCAATACAAAAATTACTAGATAGAAAAATTTTAGTTTTGGATGGAGCTATGGGAACCTGCATTCAAGCTTTAAATTTAAACGAAAATGACTTTAGTGGAAAGGTATCCTGCTCTTGTCATTCAAACCAAAAAGGTAACAATGATATTTTAAATTTAACAAATCCAGACATAATAGAAAACATCCATAAAAGATATCTTGAGGCAGGTGCAGATATAATAGAAACAAACACCTTTAACTCAAATGAAATATCTCAAAAGGATTATAATATGCAGGAGAAGGTATATGAACTAAACTTTAAAGGTGCTTCTCTTGCGAAAAAAGCTTGTCAGCACTATACAAATTTAAATCCTGAAAAGCCTAGATTTGTAGCTGGCTCAATAGGACCAACTAATAGAACTGCTTCTCTATCACCAGATGTTGAAAATCCAGGCTTTAGAAATGTGAGCTTCGATGATTTATTAAATGCTTATAAAAATCAAATAGAAGGCTTAGTCGATGGAGGTGTTGACCTTCTATTAGTTGAAACTGTATTTGACAGCTTAAATGCTAGAGCCGCAATAGTTGCAGCTAAAAAGGTATTTGAAGAGAAAAAAATAAATCTTCCTATTATAATTTCGGGAACTATTGCGGACAAAAGTGGAAGAATACTCTCCGGGCAAACTCTGGATGCCTTTGCTGAAAGTTTAAAGGATGAAAATGTAATTGCCATAGGTCTTAATTGTTCCTTTGGCGCCAAAGAACTTGTACCTTTTATAAAAATACTTTCAGAAACTCAAAATAGATACATATCCTTTCATCCAAATGCAGGTCTTCCAAATTCTCTTGGTGAGTATGAAGAACTACCAGAGGAAACTGCTTCTCTTGTAAAAAGTCTTGCACTTTCTTCTCACCTAAACATAGTTGGAGGTTGCTGTGGTACTACACCAGAACATATAAAAGCAATAAGTGAAGCCGTGCGCGGCATCCCTCCAAGAAAATTACCCAATTTAAAACCAGAAACAATTTACAGCGGACTTGAAAATGTAAAAATAAATGATAATAGTAACTTTATTAACATTGGAGAAAGAACGAATGTAGCAGGCTCAAGAAAATTTGCAAGACTCATACGTGAAAAAAATTATGAAGAAGCTCTAACTATTGCAAGACATCAAGTTGAAAATGGTGCCCAAATTATAGATATCAACTTTGATGATGCACTTTTAGATGCCCCTTCTGAAATGGAAACTTTTTTAAGACTTATTGCCAGTGAACCAGAAATTTCAAAGGTTCCAGTGATGATAGATTCCTCCAATTTTGAAGTACTTAAGGTTGGTTTAGAATCCATACAAGGAAAAGCTATAGTAAACTCCATAAGTCTTAAGGTTGGAGAAGAAAAATTCATTGAAGAAGCAAAATTCATAAAAAACTTTGGAGCTGGCGTAGTTGTAATGGCATTTGATGAAAAAGGTCAGGCGGATACCTATGAAAGAAAAATTGAAATCTGTAAAAGAGTTTATGAAATTCTCACAGAAAAAGTTAAATTTCCAGCTGAAAATATAATATTTGATCCAAATATATTAGCTATAGCAACAGGAATTGAAGAACACGACAATTATGCAGTTAACTATATAAAAGCAGTTAAATGGATAAAAGCAAATCTTCCCTATGCTAAAGTTAGTGGAGGCGTTAGTAATCTTTCCTTCTCCTTTAGGGGTAACGACATTATAAGAAAAGCTATGCATTCTGTTTTTCTTTATCATGCAATAGACGCGGGAATGGACATGGGGATTGTTAACCCTGCAATGATTGATCTATATGACGATATGGATAAAGAACTTCTAGAAAAAGTAGAGGCTGTTGTACTTAATAAATCTAAAGACGCTTCAGATGCACTTTTGGAGGTTGCAGAAAATTATAAAAATCAAACAACTTTAGTTAAAAGCGATGTAGACCAATGGAGAAATAAAGCTCCAAACGAAAGATTGAGTTACGCTATAGTTAAGGGAAATGTTGAATTTATAGAAGAAGACGTGGAATTAACAAGGAAGAATTATTCTAAAGCACTTGAGGTTATAGAGGGTCCTTTAATGGATGGAATGAAAAAAGTAGGAAAACTCTTTGGAGAGGGAAAAATGTTCCTTCCTCAGGTTGTAAAAAGCGCTAGAGTTATGAAAAAGGCTGTTGAATGTCTTCTTCCTTATATAAATGAAGAAAAGTCTCAAAGCGAAAGCAAAAGTGCCGGTAAGGTAATATTTGCAACCGTTAAAGGTGATGTACATGATATAGGAAAAAACATTGTATCTGTAGTACTTTCCTGTAATAACTTTAAAGTTATCGATTTAGGTGTTATGGTTCCTTGTGAAACAATACTAGAAACAGCTAAAAATGAAAAAGCAGACATAATAGCTTTAAGCGGTCTTATAACACCCTCATTAAATGAAATGGCGCATGTAGCAGAGGAAATGAAGAAACTTAATCTAAATATTCCACTTATGGTTGGTGGTGCTGCTACCTCAAAAACCCATACAGCTTTAAAATTAGAACCAAAATATCCTTTTGTAGTTTATAGCAGTGATGCTTCTGATGCCGTAACTGTAGCAAAAAACTTGATGAGCAAAAACAGACCCGGATATTTAAAAGATTTAAAAGAAGAATATGCCAAAATACGAGAAACTTTTTCTATAAATAAAGCAGAGCTTACTTCCATTGAAAATGCTAGAAAAAATAGATTTTCTATTAACTGGACTAAAGCTGAAATAGCCGTACCTAAATTCCTAGGCACAAAAAAATTAGATTCTGTTCCATTAAAAACTTTAAGAGAATATATAGATTGGACTTTCTTCTTCACTTCCTGGGATATGAAAATGACTTATCCCGAAATACTTAAAGACAAAAAATACAGTGATGAAGCTAACAAACTTTTTAAAGATGCCAATAAAATGCTAGATAGATTGGAAAAGGAGAATATTATAACCTGCAATGGTGTTTTTGGTATATTCCCTGCAAATTCCGTTAATGACGATATAGAAGTTTACTCTGATAGTAAAACCATAACCTTTAACACTCTTCGTCAGCAGCAAATACTAAAAAATAAAGATTATAAAGCTCTTTCTGACTACATTGCCCCAAAAGCTAGTGGTATTAAAGACTATATAGGCGGCTTTATTGTAACAGCTTCAATAGGTGCAGTAGAATATTCTAACAAACTAAAAAAACAAGGCGACGAATATGGTGCTACTATGGTTAAGCTACTATGTGATAGACTTGCAGAAGCATTTTCAGAACTACTTCATCTAAAGGTTAGAAAAGAACATTGGGGATACTCTCCTAATGAAAACTTATCCTTAAAAGAATTACTTAAAGGGGGTTATAGAGGCATAAAACCTGCTATTGGCTACCCTGCTATTCCAGATCATTCGGAAAAAATAAAATTATTTGATTTACTTTTATCTAATGATTCTATCGGTGTAAGCTTAACTGAAAGCTATATGATGACACCTCCCTCAAGTGTATGTGGATTGTATTTTGCAAACAAAGAGGCAAAGTACTTTAATATAAACAAAATAGGTAAAGATCAATTAGAAGACTACACTTTGAGAAGCAATAAAGATATAAAAGAAACAAGAAAATTACTGGATACACTTTTATAAAAGAGATTTTCAATATTAATTAAAAATAGGATGCCCAAAATCATTTGAGCACCCTATTTTCATTTTAAACTTGCCTTAAATAACTTTGTTTCCCCTGCTTTCACCTCTTTAATATTTTCCCACTCAAAATTAAAGATATCTTCTTCACTATTTGTGATTACCATTGGTATTACTGTACTGCTTGCATTTTTTTCAATAAACTTCAAGTCAATATTGACAATATTTTGTCCCCTTACAACTTTATCTCCTAATCCTATGAGAACCTCAATGCCCTGTCCATTAAGTGCTACCGTCTCTAATCCAATATGAATAAGTATTTCTTGCCCAAGAGTTGTTTTTAATGCTAAAGCATGTTTTGTTGGAGAAATTAAAATAATCTCTCCATCTGCTGGTGCAACAATTCTTCCATCTGTAGGTAATATTGCAATTCCTTCTCCCATGGATTTTTCACTAAAAACAGGATCAGGAACATCTTCAATTTTTAAAAGCTCACCTGATGCATAGGCAAATATAGCTTCAACCTTATTACTATTTCTTGAAAATAATTTTCCAAACATATATCTCTCTCCTTAAAATATTCTTGATTACAGCTCCTTACTACAATCAAGAATATTTATTTATTACTATAGGTTGTCTAAAATTTATTGAAGTTCATTCCAGTAGCCTTTATTAGCTTCAATTAAATCTTGTAATAATTCCTTAGCAACATCGGTATTTACAACTGTACGATTTAAAACAAGTGCTTGTAATGCCTTTTGGTAACTTCCTTCTAAACATGCATCTACCGCTAACTTTTCATATGCATACTGATTTTCCATAAGTCCTTTATAAAAAGTTGGTATACTTCCCACAGCTAAAGGCTCAACTCCATTGCTTCCAACTCGACATGGAACTTCTACCATCATACCTTGAGAAACATTATTAATAGCTCCCTTATTTTCTGTAATTGTCAAGAAAATTTCATTTGTATTATTTGCAATTGCTGTTGCTAAATCTACTATATACTCAGCATGACATCCCACATCACTAGTAAGCTCATACTCAGTGCCGTGAATTTTTCCTAAGGATATAATCTTATGCATCCTTTCATAAGTTTCTTTTTCGTTTCCATCCATTACTTCATTAGCTCTTGTATATTCTGGATTTTCCTTATCCTTCATCTTCCTAGGATATAAATAATATTGTAAATATGTGTTTGGTAAATATTCATCATAATCTTTTATCATTTGGCTCATAAATTCAAAGGTGGATTTCCAAGATTTTTCTTGAAAAAGAGGCTCTGTTTGAACATCTACTGGTGTTTTCAAAATTTCTCTTAATTTAGGCAAATAATCTTCCCCTGTTTTTTTATCTAAAATGTGCGTAAACCACCCAAAATGATTTAATCCAAAATATTTTGGTTCCAAGTCTCTTCTTTTTAAACCAAGCACAGCAGCATAAATATCCATAATTGCAATTGGCATATCGCAAATATTAATTATACGATAATCACTTGGAAATACTCTTTTAGTTGCCTCTGCAACAATTGCAGCAGGATTAGAATAATTTAAAATCCAGCACTTAGAAGAGTACTTTCTAATACTTTTTATCAAATCAATAACCGCAGGAACACTTCTAAGTCCATATGCAAATCCTCCAGCTCCACATGTCTCCTGACCAAGGCATCCATACTTCAATGAAATTTTTTCATCCTTTTCACGCATCTTTAATCTTCCTGCACGAATTTGCATAAGAGCAAAATCTATATCTTCAAATGCTTCTTTTTCATCTGTTGTCCATATTACTTCTTCCAATTCAGGATAGTATTCTTTAAACAATATTTTTGCATATTCCCCTACTATCTCTTGACGCTCACTCTCATTATCATATAAAACAATTTTTCTCAATGGGAATCTTTCTTTTTGGTTACATAACATTGCAAGCATATCTGGTGTGTAACGGCTTCCCCCACCAACAATACAAATTGAATACTTTTTCATTTTAAATTACCCCTTTCTTTTTATCTAATAATTTAATAAGATTTTCCTTTGAATTTTCTACTGTCATTCCTATGATGATTTGTACATTATTACCTTTAACAACAATGCCCTTTTGCTGAGCTTTTCCTATTATATCTTTATTTACTTTGCTAACATCCTTTACATCAATTCTTAAACGTGTAAAACAGTTATTAACCTCTACTATGTTTTCAGCTCCGCCTAATCCTTCAATAATTAATTCAGAGTCTTCATCTCTACTATCACTTTTAGAAACGTTATCATTTACTTGTTTATTTAAAGAATTGTTAACTGAATCTTCTCTACCAGGTGTCTTAATATTAAATTTCTTAATTAGGAAAACAAATACGAAATACCATACTGCAGTCATTATGATACCAACTGCGAAGAAAATATATATTTTGGAAATTTTTGGGCTTATTACAGAATTACAAACCACTGTATCTAAAAGACCATAAATCGAATACGTTCTTGAACCCAAAATCCACAATAACATTTCTGAAAAGCCAGTAATTACGCCATGTACTAACCATAGTAGTGGAGATATGAAAAGATATGCGAAATCAAGAGGTTCTGTAATTCCTGCTACAACTGCAACGAAAAGCGATGGTATAAGTAAGCCTTTTACAGCTTTCTTATTTTCAGGTTTTGCAGTCCTTATCATAGCAAGAACAATACCTATACTTCCAAAAATCTTTGCAAATCCAAAGGTTGCAAATCTTATAGATGGATCAATTGCTGTAAGCTTAGCACTATTACTCATTTCAGAATAAAAAATGTTAACAGCTCCTTGTATAGACTTTCCATCAACATTCAAGGTTCCACCGATTCCTGTAAAACAAAATGGCATCCATAATAAATGATGTAATCCTGTTGGAATTAAAAATCTGTTGCCAAATGAATATACAAATACACCTAAAGCACCTGCACCTTTCATAAATCCTGATAAGCCATTAATACCGTAATTGATAACTGGCCATACGTAACTGAGCACAATTGCCAATATCAAAGTAATAGGTATCATAACTATAAATACAAATCTTGATCCTCCATAAATTCTGAACATATCGCCAAATTGTATATCTGAAAATTTGTTAAACACATATCCAGTAATACATCCTAATATTATTCCTAAGAACACATTCATATCTATTACTTGAAATCCTAATACAGTATTTTGACCAGTTCCAAATAATCCCATAGCACCTGACTTAGCCAGCATATTTTGAGATGTAAGCCAAGCATTATTAGCAGCTAAGAATATAATGTAAACGATTAATCCAATGATAGCCGCATCCACTTTTTTCTTTTTAGCAAATGCTGTGGTAAGTCCAACGCAAAAGATAATAGAAAGATTATTAAGCATAGCATCCATCATCTTCTTTAGCAGCATACCTATAAAAACTATAAATGATGGCATAAAACTAAGCTGCATAATAACAGCTATTGCAAGACCAATTCCCATAACTGTTAAAAACATAACTGGTTGTACTGCAGCCTGTGAAAATTTTTGACTTAATGACAATAATTTTTCTTTCATGAGATAATGCCTCCTTCTTTTATTTGTTTATAATATACCCCAGTTTGTTTTGCCTATCAATACAGTTTTCATAGTTGTGAAAATGTTTACCTAAAGTAAAAAAGTTTACTGCAATATAAGCGCAAAACAGACCAGCAATTTCCATTACTGGTCTGTTATATGTCATTAATCTTTTTCTCTGTTCAAGTATTTCTTAGAATATTCAACCAACACTAATTCTAATAAGATTATTAAATTAGCAGTAAAAAAATTAGGTAAGTAATGCTCCACATCAGACTTGATACCTCCAACTTCAACCGTTACATATGAAAGTTTTGCAAGCGGAGACTCTTTGTTAGAAGTAAAGGCTATAACCTTAAAATTATTACTAATGGCTTCATTAACTTTTTCAATAATTTCAGCCCTATATCCTGAATAAGAAAAGAAAAAATAAAGTCCAGACTTACTATTTCTAAATGCTTCATAGTGATAACTACTAGCTGCATCAAATCCAAATATCAACAACTTTTGCAAGTAATATTCCTTTGCACTATCACAAAGACCTAATGAATCCAAATAAATTTTTTTATCTTTAAATTCTCTTAGTACCTCTACAAGCATATCAATATTCTCTTTTAAATGATCATTTACACCTATAATACCACTAGTGTTAGAAAAATCTAACTTTTGTGCATTATTAGCGGTTGAAAGAATAGTGTAGTACATTTCACTATATCCACTATACCCAAGCTTCTTAGATAGTTTAATAATTGCTGACTTTGAAACAAAACATTCCTTTGCTATTATATCTATACCAACTTTTTCATTTTTATTAATATAATTTTGTATTTTATTTAACATTACTTTCTCAAGTTCTGTTAATATAGCATTATTCCCCAACTATAAACACCTTCTGTTCATAAAATGCATTTTCTTTTTAGTATATCATTACATACATAATTAAATCTATATAATTAATTTTAAAAAACTGAATTCAGTTAGTTTTATTTGTAACAGAACAAATCATGATTGTAAATATATTTAATTACATTTTTTCACTTTTATACTAATCGATTAAATTTTATTAATTAAGGTGTTTTTTTAAATTATTCTTTTATATTATAGAGTATTGACAATTATTTTTCTTACCTTTAACATTATAAATATAGCGGTAGTCAACGTATTTTAAAAAATAGTAAAAAATTTCTTTTAAAATACAAAAGGATAGTCAGTAATAATATTAGCTTTATTCAAAATTATTGTTAAAAGCTTTTGTAAAGGAGGGAAACTTTATACTACATTCCAAAATAAAAGGAGGGAAAGATATTTTTATATATCGAATAATAATGAAAAATAGATTTAAGAAAATCACGTCCATTATTTTAGGGTTATCTTTAACTCTAGTAGGTCAATTTGGAGTAATTTCATTTAACACCCCTGTTACAGCTTCTGCTGCTGCACTAAACACTTCGAGGGTTTCAGTACACGATCCGTCAATAGTACAAGCTAACGGAAAATATTATCTCTTTGGCTCACATAGAGCAGATGCAGTTTCTTCTGATTTAACTTCTTGGAGTTACTTCCAAACAAACATAAATAATGACTATGCAAATATTTTTTCTGTAGGTGGCAAATGGGCCGCTCACGGTAGCAAATCCTATGATATAACGGGAAATCTATGGGCACCTGATGTTATATATAATAAGCAAATGAAGAAATGGTGCATGTATATGAGTGTTAACGGTAACAATTTTTATTCTTCTATAGCTCTTGCAACCTCTGATAGTATAACTGGACCATACAAATACGCTGGAACAATTGTATATTCGGGCTTTACCAACTCTTCCGAAGCTAGCCAAACTGATTATGCAAAGGTTACTGGTACAAACAATGTAGACAAAAGATACTTATCAAATAATTCTTGGAATTCAGCTTATGGTACTAACGCTATTGATCCTTGCATAAAATACGATAAATCAGGTAACCTGTGGCTTTCTTACGGTTCATGGTTTGGTGGACTTTTTATATTAAAGCTAGATAATTCTACAGGTTTAAGGGATTATTCATATAAATATTCAACTAAAACCAATGCTTCTGATCAATATCTTGGCACAAAAATATCTGGTGGCTATGGAACCTCAGGTGAAGGTTCATATATTGAATACGACAAAGCCTCAGACTACTATTACCTGTATGAATCTTACTGTGGCCTTGATGCTACTGATAATTTCAGCGGATATCAAATCCGTATGTTTAGATCAAAAAATATAACTGGACCTTATACGGATTCACGAGGAAATTCAGCAATATGCACCAGTGCTAATGATGATAAATCAACTAAAGGTATAAAACTGTTCGGTAACTACTATTTTTCTTCTCTTGCAGGTGTAAATAGCTCTGAATTAAGCTCAAAAGGCTATATGTCAGGGGGGCATAATTCTGCACTGATTGATAATAATTCTGGACAAAGATACCTCATTTATCATACAAGATTTAATAATGGTACTGAAAACCATCAAATTAGAGTGCATCAACAATTCTTAAATGAAGATGGCTGGCCTGTAACCGCAGTATATGAATATTTAGGAAGTCAAATTTCTAACTCTGGTTACTCTAATAGTGATATTGTTGGAACTTACGAATTTGTTAACCATGGATTAAACGCAACCACAGCAAAAACTGGTATGCTAAAAACCTCTAAGGTTTCATTAAATGCTAATGGTACTATTTCTGGGGATTATACTGGAACCTGGAGCGAAAAGTCTGGAAGCTACTACTGCACTATGGTAATTGGCAGTGTTACTTACAAAGGAGTATTCTTCAAGCAATACGATGAATCAGCTTCACATAAAAACACTATGACTTTTTCTTTAATAGGTTCAAACGATGAATCAATTTGGGGTTCAAAGGTTTCTGACTCAACAATAAATCCCTCTACTAAACTGGATGGTACTTACTATATTAAAAGCTCTTTAAGCGGAATGTATTTAGATGTGGCTAACGGAGAGACTACCGATGGAACTAATATTAGACAATGGACACCTTTAAATAATAATGCTCAAAAATTTAAGATAGTATCCAATAATGATGGCACTTACAATATATTAACAGGTGCTTCTAACTACAAAAGTTCCCTTGATGTTACAAATAACTCCTCTACTGATGGGACTAATATTGAAGAATGGAATTATTGGGGTGGAGACATGCAGAAATTCAAATTGCAAAATGTTTCTGGCAATAAGTATGCTATTTTAACTAAAGCCTCAAACTTCAAATCTTGTCTAGATGTTTATAACATGAGTAAAGATTCTGGCGCTAATGTTTGCCAGTGGAACTATTGGGGTGGAGATGGACAACTTTGGGAGCTAATTCCTAATTAAAATATTATATATAAATCAATAAACCTGGAATTAAAATTTCTATAAGAAAACTTTTAATCCCAGGTTTTTAACTACCTATTTTCTTTTACTATACCAATACCTACAAAAATAACAGGAACAAGCATAAACATAATGAACAAAAATGCATTTGTAATTCCATACCTGTCACTAAAAAAACCTATAGTAGGAAAAACAACAATCATACAAATACTATAGCAGATACTTTGAAAGGAAAGTATAGTTGCCCTATTTTTTGATGGTATAAGACCATTAATATAATTACTAAATATAGGATAGGTTATCCCACAACTAAAGGAACATACAAGAAAAAATAAAATTGTAAGTTTTCCTTTAAAGAAAAATAGTCCAAAGAGTGATATTACATACAATAACGGTATTAATATTATAACTCCTTTTACTTTCAATTTTTGTTCTAGTTTATAGGAAACCTTTGAAGCAAAGGCTTGAACCACATTATCCAAAAGGAGAATTACAGCTATTATAACCTTCATGTAATTCATGTCTCCAAAATACTTTTGACTATAATAATATATTGTTGCCGCTATAGTAGCCGTAATTTCAGAAAATAATATTAGATAAAATACTTCCTTCTTCTTAAAGAAAATATGACCGCACTCTTTTATATGCTTGAAAAAACTATTTCTAGTGATTTTCTGTTTTTCCTTTGGTTCCACATAAAATAACGAAACTATAAAGGATAAAGCTTGAACTAGTAAAGATAAAATATATGCATACACAAATCTAATATCCGATAAAATTCCACCAACAAATACCGCAAGTCCATTTCCTATTTCCATCATTACCGCTATTTTTCCTGCAGTTTTATTATACTCTTCCTCTTTATTAAGCTTTTTTAAAGTATCATAAATAAGAGCTTCTTCTGCTCCTGAATTCAAATTATGGCCTAAAGCTGAAAATACAAAAGCTAGAGAAAACATAAAAAATCCATTTCCAAATATCATAATAATGCCAGAAATCAAGGACATTATTCTTCCAACTACAACACTTGTCTTTCTTCCAAGAAAATCTGCAACTATACCTGTAGGTACTTCTCCTAAAACACTGGACACGTGAAATATAGCTTCAATCACACCTATTTCTGTTAAGCTCAACCCTTTATAGCTCAAATACAGCACCCATATAGCCGATGTCATATCAAAATTCATCATAAGATTATATATATAACTTACTTTTATATTTCTATTTATACTTTTCACAATAACTCCTCCATTGTATGTGTTTTTACTTTTCTCAATGGAGAGTTTATCCAAATTAATATATCACTAATAAAACAAAAAATCCTATGGAATATATACAAACCATAGAATTAAATATCATCTTCTAATTACATAAAAGGCACTATGGAAATATACATATATTAGCAAAATCATTAAAAATGGACAGACTTCTCCTGTTAAAACGTCTGATTCCATTTTTTGTAACTGCACAACAATAATTAGGACTCTTATCGATTTTAACTTTGCTAATTAAATATGCCATACTCCAACCCTCCTTATTACTTTATATGATAATTATACCATACCATTTTACCTTCAATCAACAAAAACACCGAATAATATAGTACTTATCCGATGTTTTAATTTACATTATGTAAAGATAGAATTATTAAATTACCTTATGTATAATAAATTATTTAATTTTCTTGCTTTTTTCTGTAATCTTCCATTTGCTTTAAATAATTTATTTGAGTTTCTGTTTTTCCTGAATATTTAATTTCTTCCACAGCAGCTTCACTATTACCATTACCCGACGAAGCCTGCAATGACTTCTTTATTTCTTCAAACTGTTCACTTGTTAGCTGTATGTAACTTCCACAGTTAGGACAAGTAATACAGTACATTTTTTTATAAGGTATTACAGGTATAAAAAATAAAGTAAACCAGGTTCTAATAATGCATAAATTCCAAACTTCTGTACTGTTACAATAACTACATGTACGTTGAAAAACTTCTCCTATCTTCCTTTTGGTTACTCTACCCCAGCCCCAAATTATCAAGCTATCACTCCTTAATATTTTATCGAATTTAATTATATCATCATGCTATATTTTTTACAATATTTATATAACCGAAAGCTTATTGCTAGGGTTTCCTTTGTTTTCATGGAGGATATTGGATTATTTTACTCCAAATTAAACACTAAACATATAAGCATTACTAATTCAAGAATCGAACACATTTGAGCACAAAGATAAGTTCTATAAAAATCATCAAACTTTCGTTTTTCAAGTAAATATATAGAAAATATCATTAATGAACCCATGATTCCCATAATCAAACCAAATATGCTTTCATTTTCAATAGAAAACCAAATACCATTTTCCATTCCATATTTTATAAAATAGTAAGCAAAAATAGGAATAGCAATTATATTTGTTGGTATGAATAGTTTCAATTTAATAAATGGTGAAATAAATGCTAAAAAGAATGCCGCGCCCATTATAGCAATGAACAATAAAATATCTTTAAAAGGAAACCCTACAACCTTTCCTTCTTTTTTATTATTACTTCCCACAACAATTTTTTCACAATAAATCGCTTTATGCGTGTGGGTTAGATATCCTATTTTGCAAAAATCATATTGACTTACACCACATGAAAAGAAAAATTCAATCTCTTCTCCTGTAGACAGATAAACATAGTATGTTGGGTCTTTGCTATAATGTTTTATTTCTGCTACTTCCCCAGTGACATAATTTAGTTTTCCAGTTATTAATTGAGGAATATCAAGAAAATTCGGTTTAAGAAAGTAAATTGTTATACTCATAACGATTATGAACCAAATAACCTTCCATGGACTAACCTTACTTATATCCCATCTTTTTCTTTTAGGCAAACTTTGCAAATAATAATATTTATATTTTCCTTTCGTTGCATTTTTTTTAATGCCTAAAAACCAATTAGAACTTAGTGCTATTATAACTCCTATTATTAACCAGAATATAATTCCAATTATAAAAAAACATGTTTGAAATATTCTCATTCTTTTACCACCTTAAAATTCTCAATATCTATTAGGGTTTATTCAATGTATATCTATCTTATTTGATTGAATAATGTTCGTACTATTATACAAGTCCGAACTAATCTTATCATATAATAGAAAACAAAATGAGTAAAAAGTCATATAATACACTTATCATATATAATATTATTTTGATTTTTTATTCAAACTTTAAGAAAATCACATAACATTATATTTAGATTGCAAACTAAAAACACATGAAAATTTATTTCTAAACTAATCCCTCCACCAACTTTAGCTATTGTAGGTGTTGAAAAAAGATAATCAATCGGTTTAGTTAACTTCGCTACTCCCTTTCATATACCTACTCCTGCACCTGAATCTGCTGCTGATCCTACTCCTGTTATTATTTTACCCCCCTATATGAATCTACAAATCTTCCCCATTCTGGATTGTAATATCTACTTTGCAAATAGTATAATCCTGTTTCACTCTTATATCTATATGAATTTATTGGAGTGCTGTATCCTTTAAGCTTCCATCTACAGCTATTAGCTTGCCGAAGCTGTCATAAGTATAACTTACCATCCGTGTATCTTATTTGTCAATTAATTCTATATTATTCTCTTTATACAAAAACAGATTTCCATAATAATTTTTCTCTATTATGAAAATCTGCTTTTATATCTTCTAAATTAATTTATTTTCAAAAAAAATATCCTATTTTAAATTCAAAGAAAATCGTAGCTGCCATTGTCGCAGCTACAAAATATATAACAGCAATAACCACTATTATTTTTTTACTTTTCTTCATCTTATTACTTTTATCTCTTATCATATACATAGCTCTTATAATTGCAACTATAACTAAAACCCATAGCAAGAGTTCCACCAATCTATCACTTACAGCATCATTATTATAATATTTATTACCTAAATATATTATACTTGTTACAAACGCACCAAGAAGAGTTACAACCAAACACGTTTTAATTTTTTTCACATCTCTATCTTCTCTTAATATTTGAACTATTAAGCCTAATATTATTATAAAGGTAATTACAAGACACACCCAAAACTTTCCATCATGTCCTGTTCGCTTTGCCATAAGATATGACATTATGCTTACACCTACTAATGTGCCTTTTCCAACGTTATCTATATCATAAAATTCAACTAACTTCCTAAATATCTTATTTCTCATTACATTAACCCCTTATTTATTAATCAAGACCTTTTTTCAATTTTTCCTCAGCATATCCTATTCCATAAGATACAACCATACTTGCCGCTATTCCAAGTATTCCTTCCGGAAAAAAAACAGTTGCAATTACCCCTGCCGCAATTCCCGCACCATCTATAAGTAACCTCTGATATTTATGCTTATAATTCAAGCCATCATCTACCATCCCAAGTACTGATGCTGCTGCGGAAAGCGGTCCACAGAACTTTGACATTTTTGCTGAAGCATACATAGCTCCTACTCTACCTCTTCATTATTATAAATCCAATTTACCATTTTAGCTTCTTATTTGTCAATTAACTCCATTAAATTTTCTCACTTTATAAAAAAACAGATTTCCATAATATTTTTCTCTATTATGAAAATCCGCTTTAATATCTTCTAAATCAATTTAGTTTCTAAAAACATATGTTATGTCTTTCCAACATAAAATTGTAACTGCTATTGCTAAAACTATAAAATATATAACAGCTATAACCACCATTATCTTTTTACTTTTCTTCATGTTTTTTTGCGTTTTCATCATAAATATAGCCCTTATAATTACAACTATAGCAGCAACCCATATTATAGTTACAAATACTATAGACCCCATAACCTTATCATTCCAATATTTATTCAGAAAATATAGACCACTATTTATAAGTGACATAACTAAAGTTGCTAACACATAGTTCATTATCTTTTTTTTATCTCTATCTTCTCTTAATATCTGAACTATTAAACCTAATATCATTACAAATTCAAGAACAACCGGTAGCCAATCTTTACCTACTGGTGTATGTTTTGCAATAAAATATGCTACTGCACTTAAAGTTAGCATTAGTCCTTTGTCTACTTTATCTATATCATAAAATTTAACTAACTCCCCAAATATTTTATTTTTCATCCCCTATCACCCTCTTATTCTTCTATTAAATCATTATCTCCACCAGCAAACTTTTTTTTGCCCACTCTTCACCTGCTCCTATAATAAAAGAAGCTAACATACATGCCCCTGCTCCAAGTATTCCTTCCGGTAAAAGAACCGTTGCAATTACACCTAACGCTATTCCCACACCATCTATAAGTAACCTCTGAGTTTTATGTTTATAATTCAAACCATCATCTACCATTCCCAGTACTGATGCTGCTGCAGAAAGCGGTCCGCAAAACTTTGACATTTTTACTGAAGCATACATAGCTCCTACTCTACCTCTTCATTATCATGAATCCAATTTACCATTTTAGCTTCTTATTTGTCAATTAACTCCATTAAATTTTCTCACTTTATAAAAAAACAGATTTCCATAATAATTTTTCTCTATTATGAAAATCTGCTTATCATATAGGTTGTAATAAAGTTCTTACATTGTGATTTCTAAAGTGTCACAATTATTTAAAAATATATTACCTAATAATTTATTATGCTTAATTTTATATATGGCATTAAAAACTCCAACTGCCATTAATATAATTGATAAAATTGCTAATACCGTTAAAATTATAGGTTTATATATTACTGAAATTTGAGGATAGTTATCCTGGATTATAACAAATATTATAATTATAGCAATTATTAATGCCAAGAGTGAATCCATAACTATTAATAGTATTCTTTCTTCCCTACTTATTTTATATTTAAAACTCAAAATAAATAAACCTATTATAAGTAACGCTAGTGTTAATACTGTTACTGGAAATGGTATATTTTCTATACCTATACTTTTAATAATTGCCGTAATTATTAACACTATTCCAATTGCTTTACTTCTGCTCATCTTCATAATTTTATTTCCTCAACCTTCTACACACTCAAAATTATAAATCCAACTTACCATTTTAGTTTCTTATTTGTCAATTAACTCCATTGAATTTTCTCACTTTATAAAAAAACAGATTTCCATAATAATTTTTCTCTATTATGAAAATCTGCTTAGGACTTTCTAAAATAACTTATTTTTTAAAAATCTATCATCCTTTGCTCTTAAATAAAATCATGACTACTATTAATATCACTATACAATATATCGAAAAAACTACAAAGAATATTTTTTGACCTTTCTTAAATCTATTGTTTTTGTTCCTCAAAACAATAATTGTGCATATAATAATCACTATCGCTAAAGCACATAAAAATAGTTCAACTAAATATCCAACTATGACAATATTATTGTAATATTTATTCATCAAATATGATATAGAAGTTACAAATATACCAATCAAAGTTCCAAATAAATATGTTTTTATCCTTCTGGCTTCTCTATCTTTTCTCATTATCTGAACTATTAAGCCTAATATCATTGCAAGTGTAATCACACCGCATACCCAAATTTTTGCATCCCTTGCTGTCCTTTTCGCTACTATATACGATATTATAGATATACTCACTAATGTACCTGTTGCCAAACTACCTGCATCATAAATTTCAACTAACTTTCTAAATATTTTATTCCTCATCCTCTATCACCCTCTTATTAATCCTAATCTTTCTCTTCTTTCCAGAGAGCATCTTTCAAAGCACTTCCCCCCAAGATATTCCAAAGGATGCAAGCATACCTACTCCTACTGCAAATAATCCTGGTGCTAAAAAAGCTCCTATAGCTACAGACACCCCTGCCCCTATCACAAGTCCAGCAATATCTACAAGTACCCTCTGCGTTCCATACTTATAATTCAAGCCATCATCTACCATCCCAAGTACTGATGATGCTGCAGAAAGCGGTCCACAAAACTTTGACATTTTTGCTGAAGCATACATAGCTCCTACTCTACCTCTTCATTATCATGAATCCAATTTACCATTTTAGCTTCTTATTTGTCAATTAACTCCATTAAATTTTCTCACTTTATAAAAAAACAGATTTTCATAATAATTTTTCTCTATTATGAAAATCTGCTTATCATATACGTTGTAATAAAGTTCTTACATTGTGATTTCTAAAGTGTCACAATTATTTAAAAATATATTACCTTATAATTTATTATGCTTAATTTTATATATGGCATTAAAAACTCCAACTGCCATTAATATAATTGATAAAATTGCTAATACCGTTAAAATTAAAGGTTTATATATTACTGAAATTTGAGGATAGTTATCCTGAATTATAACAAATATTATAAGTATAGTGATTATTAATGCCAACAATGACGTCATAATTATTAATAGTATTCTTTCTTCCCTACTTATTTTATATTTAAAAGTCAAAACAAATGCACCTATTATAAGTGCCGCTAATGCTACTACTGTTACTGGAAATGGTATATTTTCTATACCTATACTTTTAATAATTGCCGTAATTATTAACACTATTCCAATTGCCTTAGTTTTGCTCATCTTCATAATTTTATTGCCTCAAAATTATAAATTCAATTTACCATTTTTATTTCTTATTTGTCAATTAACTCCATCCACTTTTTCTCTTTATACAAAAACAGATTCCCATAATAATTTTTCTATATTATGAAAATCTGCTTTAATATCTTCTAAATCAATTTAGTTTCTAAAAACATATGTTATGTCTTTCCAACATAAAATTGTAACTGCTATTGCTAAAACTATAATATATATAACCGCTATAACCACCATTATCTTTTTACTTTTCTTCATGTTTTTTTGCGTTTTCATCATAAATATAGCCCTTATAATTACAACTATAGCAGCAACCCATATTATAGTTACAAATACTATAGACCCCATAACCTTATCATTCCAATATTTATTCAGAAAATATATACCACTACTTATAAGTGACATAACTAAAGTTGCTAATATATAGTTTATTATCTTTTTTTTATCTCTATCTTCTCTTAATATCTGAACTATTAAACCTAATATCATTACCAATGTAAGTACAAAACTTGCCCAAAACTTTCCATCTCTGTCTATCCGCTTTGCCATAAGATATGACATCATGAATATACCTACTAATGTACCTCTTCCCAATTTATCTATATCATAAAATTTAACTACCTTCTTAAATATTTTATTCATCATCCTCTATCACCTTCTTATTCTTTTATTAAATCATTATCTCCACCAGCATACTTTTTTTTCGCCCACTCTTCACCTGCTCCTATAACATAAGAAGCTCCCATACATAACACTGCTCCAAGTATTCCTTCCGGTAAAAGAACCGTTGCAATTACACCTAACGCAATTCCCGCACCATCTATAAGTAACCTCTGATATTTATGCTTATAATTCAAGCCATCATCTACCATACCCAGCACTGATGCTGCTGCAGAAAGCGGTCCACAAAACTTTGACATTTTTGCTGAAGCATACATAGCTCCTACTCTACCTCTTATTGCTTCTGGAAAGGTTTCTGGCGGAAAGAGAACATATTTTTTACTAATTCCCCACTTAGATAACCCTGCTGTTACACTATCTAAACCTGATTCAACTGGTGCTGCTTTTTTATCTCCTGTGTAGCTATTAACTTTATGAATAACCTTTCTCGTTCCACTACTGTTGGATGGCCTACTTACAGGTCTGCTAGCTGGTCTACTGGCTGGCCTACTAGGTGTTTCATAAGCACTAGCTTTGCTTACTCCTCCAATGCCTGCTGGCACTACAAATACCGTTTGATCTCCATCCATTATTATTCCTATATTTCCATCTACATCAGCTTTATTTACAGGATTATTCTCACAGTATGCAAACATATTACCTGACAACAATTCTCCCTGATTTGCAGTAATTGAATCTGCATTTATAAATCTTCCCCATTCTGGATTGTAATATCTGCTTTGCAAATAGTATAATCCTGTTTCACTATCATATCTGTAACTCTTATATCTATATGGATTTATTTGTCCTACTGTATCCTTTAAGCTTCCATCTATAGCTATTAGCTTGCCGAAGCTGTCATAAGTATAACTTACCACCTGTGTACCTGATTTGTCAATTAATCCTATTATAATTCCTGTTGCGTCTTTAATGTAATAGTAGTCACTGCCATTTAAATTCATACTTATAAGCTGATCAGAACTATCGTAGGTGTAGTATATTTGATTAGTTCCATCTGTTTCATAGGTTACCTTGTCACCATCTAAATGATATTTTGTTGTAACTCCATTTACAGTTTTTTCAGTTCTAGCTCCATCTTCGTTATATTTATAGCTTATATTTTGTCCATTACCTAACATAGCTGCCAGTTGTTTTCCCTGTTCCCAGGTGTAACTGTACCTTCCATCATTTAATGGATTTCCTACAGCATCATAGCTTATGTTTACTCCATTGTAATTTGTAAGCTTATCCTTCCAACTTGAATCTCCATAGCCATAATTTATGGTACTGCCTGCTGCTGGTAAATCTCCTGTAGTATATGGGTATTCTGTTTTACTAAGCAAGTTTCCACCTGCATCATAGTTATAAACCTCTGTTTTATTTAGTACCCCGTTATCCTCTCTTTTTAATTCTTCTAATTCATTATAGGTATACTTTATTGTTTTTCCAGCTTCAGTTACTGTTTCAATATTTCCATTGCCATCATAGGTATAGCTTGTTTTATTTCCATTATTGTCTACTGTTCCTATTTTTGAAGAATCCTTTGAATCCACATCTGGTTTTACTATATATATTCTTAAAGCTTCAAGCCTTAGTCCTTGACCTTCTGTTCCTGCTGTTTGTCCATCGCTTACTACATCTGTCCATCCTTTATTTTGTACCTGTGCTTGATAGTATATGTGATATCCGCTTTTTGCACCTTCAAGCTCTATTTTAACTGCTTCCATTCTAAGGTTTTGCCCCTCTGTTCCTGCTTCATCTCCATCATACACCCAAGGCTGCCAACCTATGTTTTGCACTTGTGCTTGATACTTTATTCTCATTCCACTAGTTGGATTGGTAAGCTTCACCTTAAGAGCTTCCATTCTAAGTCCTTTACCTTCTGTTCCTGCCGTTTGTCCATCATTTACCCAAGGATTTTGCCAACCTGTATTTTCAACGTGAGCATCGTAGGTTACACCTGTATTTGAGGTTTGTGCCCCTGGCAGGTATTCATAACTAATATTATATTTTGAGGTTCCCGTATTTATAGTGCTTGCTGTTCTTCTAGACAAAGTGTCATAGCTGTTATCAAATTCATTACTACCATATTTTGAGGCTGTTAATTTATTGTCTTTATCATAAGTATAATCAGTTTCATGATTTACACCATTGACCTTATCCTTTAATGAGGCTAAATTATTATTTTTATCGTAATTGTAATTTATTTCATTTCCATTAGAGTCTGAGCTTTTAACTAGCTTGTCTTCTAAATCATAAGTATAGCTGTTAACTACATCATTGACATTATCGTTTTCCTGTGCAAGATTTCCAGCTGCATCATACTTATAGGTATATCTTGGCTTTTCTACTGATATTCTTATAGCTTCTATTCTTAAGCCCTTTCCTACAGTTCCTGCGGTTTCACCATCCTGTACTGGATCCATCCAACCTATACCTTCTACATGTACTTGATATCTTACAATATAACCTTTTGGTGCGCCTTCAAGCTCTATTTTTACTGCTTCCATTCTAAGCCCTTGGTTTTCTGTTCCTGCTTCCTGTCCATCATACACCCAATCCTGCCAGCCTACATTTTGTACATGTGCCTGATATTTTATTTTCATTCCCGGCAGTGCATTATTTAATTTAACCTTCATAGCTTCTAATCTCAAAGATTGTCCTTCTGTTCCTGCTTCACTGTAATCACTTACGGGATTTTGCCAGCCTATATTTTGAACTTGACCTGAATAGCTTACTCCAACTGAATTATCTCCACCAACCAAATCTGCTGTTTTTCTATCTAGATTATCATAGTCAGTACTAACTGATTGTCCATTTCCATAATTAGATTTTAAAAGCACACTGGTTCTAGGTTCATAGATATTTTGAGTTAAATTTTGATTTCCAACTGATACAGAAGTATTATTTCCTAATGGATCATATGCAAAATTATAGCTAAACCCATTATGATTGATTTTACTTATAGCATCATTAGTATATTCATAGCTATTGCTTACATTTTGTCCATCTGCTGTAGTACTAGTACTTGTTAGTTTGTCCATACCATCATAGCTGTTATTAGTAGTGTTTCCTTTTGGGTCTGTAGTGCTGTTTAAAAGTCCCTTTGTTTCATCATAATTATAAGTAGTGGTATTACCTAAACTATCTGTGAGGGATTTTATATAATTTCCACTGTCTGTGTACGTTGCTTTAGATTGAAGATAATCTGTTCCATCCCCTACTTTTGCAGTTGTGGGATTACCACTTGCATCATAGCCAAAGTTGTAACTTGTATTTTCTCCTGTTGTTGCTCTTGTAACGTTATGTTTACTGTCATATTCATACTTAAAGGAGCCTCCTTTTGGAGCAACAGACTGCTCTAAATCATTGTTTCCATTATACTGAAACTGAAAAGTTGAATCCTTCTTTGCAATCTCTGCTGTAGATAGTACGTTCCCTTTTGAGTCGTATTGATAACTTTGATCAAAATCTTCTTTATAAAGCTGTGCACCATCAAAATATGCTGTATTTGCATTATTCTCATAAAGATAGTATATATCTATTCTAGAATACTTTTGTTTTGCTATAGCCTTACCGCTAATATACTGCCACTTATCATAATTCTTATTAAACTCAAGTGTTACCCATTGGGCAGAATTGCCATCAACAAATGCCAATTGAATTTGAAAAGTACCACTTGGAACTGAGTAACCCTTTCCCCAAGCTCCAAAGGAATATATATCTCCAGAATCTCCACTTACATTAACAGATTGACACAACCTTTTTGAAGCTCCATAAGCTCCACTTACCGAATACACAGTATTGTTTAAATTATCCGGATGATCTGAATCGTTAATTGTGGTTAAGCTATCTGTTCCACTTGTACCTGTGGTCCCCCACTTATTTGGTACACTAATTGTACCTGAAAGATCACCGTTTTCTATTAGATTATATCTGTTACTAACACTTCCTGTTTCAAGCTGAAGACTGTCAAAATACGCAGTACCACTCTCCTCTAATACCCCTACTCTTGTAAGTACATTAGTATCCGAAGCATCGTTTGGAAGAGTAAAGGTTACATTAAGTCTTTGCCAATCATTAGTACCACTAATAGCCTTTGAATCAATGCTTTGATATACGCCATTTTTATCCTTATAGTAAAAGCTTATAACTGCACCCTTACCATTGGTATTTGATACATTATAGGTTTTTACATAGGCTGAAAAAGTATAAGTTTCGCCTTTAGTCAAGTTATTCCACTGATCTGCATATTGTCTTTGTACGTTATCTGTTTTATCTATCTTTATACTTTGATTTCCAAGATAATGATTTTCTGTACTAAAGGAGCTTGTTCCGCTGCCGCCATCACTATTAAAGCCCCAACCGTCTGTAGCTTCCAATTCATGATTGGTAAGTAAATTTTCCACTGTTTTTTGCAGCTTTGATTCAGAGGTTAATTTACTTACATTCGTAGTATCACCATATTGATAATACTCCGCACTGCCATCAATATCTTTAACTGAAAGAGTTTTTCCTCTGTCATCAAACATATATTCATTATTTCTTCCCTTTTCATCTGTAAAGGTAGTATTATTATTTCCATAGCTAATATCCAGTTTATCTCCAGCTGTACCATCTGTATTTCCTTCTGCTATACTGCTAACCCTATAAGGTAAGGCTCCATAATAGCTGTAGTCTACCTTATACCCATCATAATCGGTAACATTTATAAGATTATGATTTCCATCATAGCTATAAGAAGATGTCTTTCCATCTGGATAAGTTATACCAGTTAAATTTCCAGCTCCGTCATAGCTATAGGAGGTTGTCCTTCCAGAAGTATCTACAATTGAAGCTAGGTTCCCATTAGCTCCATAACTTAACTTTACTACTCTACCTGATGGATCTACTACTTCAGTAAGCACTCTTTTATTATTAACATTATCAGAAACAAATACAGTTACATTTCCATTCGCATCAGTAATTTGTTCCAAATCATTATTTCTCGAATTAAATTTTATTGTGTTATTCTTTTTATCTGATATTGAACAAGAACCATCTGGATTTTTCTTTAAGGTTAAACCTAAATTTAGTTCATCTTGAAGCTCTGCTCCTCCTGAATCCAGAAAGTAATGCTTTGTACCATCTTCATCTGTATATTTATACCAAGGCTGACCCTCTATGGTTTGCTGCTCAATTTTTTGACTTACATTAAGCCTCCAACCATTTCCATAGTTAATGTTATCTCCCCTATCATTGCTATTAAAAATATGATTTATAGCAATAGGTAATCTACTTCCACTCATACTAATATCGTCATGCTTTAAAACCAAATTACCATTATAGTCATTTAAATATGAGGTTCCTGCTCTTCCTATAGCTTGAGTATGGTAAGTCCAATAATTTTCTATACCACTGTTATTAATATAGGTAAAACTAACCTGTGGTCTTGCTTTTGAATAATCATCATCAATGTTGTCTGACCAAAAAGAAGTATAATTGCTGCTATTATCCTCTTCTAGCATGAGTCCATAATTGTTTCCACTTGTATACCATTGTTTTGCAATGCTCGTTATATCCCAGTAAATCCAATCCTGCTGTGTTGAATTTATTACACTCAAAGCTTCTACATGAGAATCATAGCTTGGTTGAGTTCCCCAAGATAAGTTATCTGGATTAAAATCTTGATTTACCTTGTGTACATTTACCTGATTATTTGAGCCTTTACTCACCTGAGGATTATATTCCAAATTAAGTCCAGCTGAAACAATCATATCTCCAGAGGAAAGCTGTGGCAAATCAAATTTAATGTATGTTCTTGTTGTTCCAATTTGAGGTACGCTTCCAACTCTGAGATATTGATTTTGAGCTTTATTAGCTGTATCATTTGAAGCAACAAAAGTATCATGTATACTATTTTTATCAAGAGATGTTCTAACAGATGGGTCAATAGTTACTGGGTATGCTCTTTTTTTGCTCTTTAGCCATTTTGTATCTGGTGTTAGTTTTAATACACAAGTATCCTTGTCTTGAGTTAAACTAACCTTTATATTTGAGCTTGTTTTTCCTTTACTATCATACATTACAGGTGCATTTATTTTAAATATTTCCTTTGATTTATCTGTTGAATCATAAAATATGATTGAATTATCCTTTTGAAGCTTAGGTATCATATTTTTTATATTTAAATTAAACTTGTACTCACAATTATCTGTATACTTATTTAATATAATATTTTCTTTTATATCGCTTCCTTTTAAAACATACTGTAAATCAGTATCTTGAAAGGCATCCTTAAAATTTATACCTGAAATTATATTTTTTAAGGTTTTTATTTTTTCATTATTTACTAAAATAGCTTTATCTTTTTGCTGTTCAGGGGCTGATTCTCTTGCCAATTCTTTATTAGCTTTAATCTCCCTATCTACACTTTCATTAACCTCAGAGGCTATTTTATTAGAAGCTTCTGAAGCCACTTCTCCTTCAACCTCTTTAATATCCTCTAAATTCCAAGAGAATTCATATTTATCTTTTTTCACATCAACAAGCTTCTTTTTATCCGACTCCTTAGATATTTTGATTTTAAAACCATTTTGCTTATTTTCTAAAAAGCCACTATCATCAGAAGTTTTTAAAGTATTGTCTATATCCTTCCACTTATTATTTTCTTTATAGTGAACTGCTGTACCATATTCTGCTATTTCATAGCTTCCATCTTCCTTTTGATATCGTTTTGTATTTTCGGTTCTTTGTTCCTCCAATTCTTTTGTGATTTTACTTACATTCTTCTTTTGCTTTTTTTCAGTTTGGTTATTTTGATTACTTTGTCCTTTAATAAGACTACTTATATCCACTGTCTGTCCATAAATTGTAATATGAAACATAGCTGTTATCAAAAATACAATTAACCCAAAAGAAATGTTCCTTTTAATTTTTCTCATACCTTCACCTCTTGTTAACATTCTGTTAATTTTGTTGATACATGCTATTATACTACCTAATTAATGTAAAAATCTCAAATTTATTGTCAATAGTATTAATTTTTTACATGCTTTTTCAGACAGATTAACACACTTTGCAGCTTTAAATATATTTAAAAGGTATAAATTGTATTTTTATTCATAATAAGTCTGCTAAAATTAAACAAAATTTAATATATTCTTTTAAAATTGATTTTTTATCGAAAACGAATTTCATCAAAAAAAAATCAGACTACATAAAAAATCACAATTTTTCATGTAGTCTGATTTTAATTTTCTAATATTTTTGGGGAAAATTTAGAAAAGTATTATTTACAAGTATCCGATATACTTACCCTATAATCTCTCATCTCAATTATAATTTTGCTAAACTTAAATGCTTGCTATAAGCCTAAAGGCATTTTATAGCAACATATATAATGTACTTTCTACATTATATATAAATTCTATTTACAGAAAGCTAGGCACCCTATTCCTCTCTTTCTGCACCGAATTCAATCTATATAAAACCCATAACTCTACCCTTTTATAAACATATATACTTTACTTCTCTTGTCAGTAAATAAACCAAAAACCCCATTTATTCTATTTGCCCTTGCCTACTCATACACATTGTTGAAAGCATGTACATATTACAATCCCTGACTTCTCTTATTTATGTTATTAAAATAATTATTTCAATAACATTACCCTTATGTCCAATTAATTACCCTTTAAATATAATTCGCTAAAAAATCATTTAATTATCTAGCACCTATGTTAGCTCCTCCTACCCCTGCTCCAACAAATTTGCTTGCAGAGCTAAGCTTTAGAAAATCTCCAAGATCAATTGTTCCATCAGCATTTCTTCCTACATATGGAGTTATGCTTACAAAATCCTTATCTGTACAAAGTACTTGGGTTGTCACTTTCTTGTGATCTATACTCCAAAATACATTTGATTTTATAGTTGCATTAGCACTTATTTTATCGTTGGCAGACGATTTATACGATAAGCAGTTTGTTAAAATTGCAGTACCGTTATCAAAAGAAAAGTTACTTCCTTTGCTTGATCCATTGTTGTATCCTGTACAATTAGTTAAGCTTATTGAACCAGGATTGCTATTGAAAGTAAATCCATGTTTCTTATTGTTGAAGGAAACACAATTTTTAACCACGTGACTAACTGCTATTTTATCTCCTCCTAATTTAAATCCGTTACCATCACTATCAGCAGTTGATGTACCATTAGAAGTTGCCCCATTGTTATATGCTACACAATCCTCAATTGTTACTGGAGCTATAGCACCTGTTGCTTTTTTAGCATATAAATCCCAACCATCATCTATGTTATGATGAGATATACATCCTTTAAACACATTTCCAGGTCCTACAGTAAGTTTACATGCAAATCCATCCGCATCCTCTCCGTTGTCAGGATCAGCATTATCATGTGAGGTACAATTTAATATTAAATTATTTGATGGCCAATTATTACTTGGAACATTTTTAGCGTATCTTCCAACCTGAAAACCAGCATCTCTGTTATAGTCAGTTTCACAAAGCTCAAATAAATTATTATTACCAGCAACATATATACCATTGTCAGCTGCGCCCTTTACTTCTATTCCCTTTACATGCCAATAATTTCCGTTAACCTGAAGTCCTCTAGCATTGCTAACTTTGCTTGGATTACCATAAGTTTCAGATGAAAAATCCAAAACTACCTTACCATCTTCATATGGCTGTATATTTTTTAATTTATCAGCTTGTCCGTCATTACCTCTTTGAATTGTTATTTGATTGTTGTAAGTGTAAGTTCCTCCCATAACATATATAGTTCCACCTGGTGCCACTTTAGTTAAAGCCGCCTCAAATGTTGTAGGATTATTTAAAGTACCATCAGCATTTGCATTTCCCGTAGTTGAAACATATACATCACCATTCACTGCATCAGCCTTAACTAAGTTACTAGAAAAGCTGCCAATTGATATAGTTGATGCAACGACACATAATGCAATTAATTTTGATAGTCTTTTTTTAGACATTACAAGACCTCCCTCTATATTCATTAGCTGCAAGTTATAACACACCTAACACTTAGAAATTATATTAAATTTTTACTCACTTGTAAAATTATATTTTTACCCATAAAACGTTTATAATCCTCATAATTACATAATTAAATTGCTTTTCCTTTTTATATTAAAGAAAATCTATTACCTGTTAACGTTAACGTTGTTTAATATAAATAAAAATGGAGTTTTGACAAAAAAACTCCATTTTCATAGTGTATAAGTGCATAATTTAGTTGTTTATATCTATATTTCCTGCTGAATTTTTTAATTGAATAATATTATTACTTTCTCCAACACTTCCTTTTACTTCTTTTTCCGCTCCACTTCCAGTACTACTTAAAGGAAAATCACAATCTACGCCTCCTGCACTTGCATACGCATCTAGCTTAAACTTAGAATCCTTAGGAATTGTTAACTTTATATTTCCTGCCGAACTTCTAAAATCGACATTATTATTAAATTTACTATAACTTATAGTAGTATTTCCTGCTGAATTTCTTCCTTGAATATCACCACTAAAATCTTCTAATTTTATATTTCCTGCTGAAGCATCTATTGCAGAAGTTTTACATACAATACTTTTACCATCTATACCTCCGGCACTATTATTTAAAGTTAATTTTTCTGCTATATTTAAATTTTCTAAATCCATCTTACCTGCACTTAATTTAGCATACATACTATTTAAACTTAAATCCTTTATACTTGTATCTCCTGCTGAAGAATATACTTCCAGATTATTTTTATAAGCTTCTGGAATAGTAATATTTAACTTAACATCAGATTTATTTGTAAAATCAAATATGTGTATTGATGGTCCTTTCCTTTTAAAGTTTATATACAAAGTATCTCCGTCTTTATAGCAATCCAATTTAGGAATATTATTAGATGTGGCGCTTACGTTTCCTAAAGCCTGGGCAGTTACATTCACTTTACTACCCTTCGAAACATACACATCAGCCGCTGAAGAATCCACATATATTCTTGAAATACTATTAGTGCTTAATTCTTTACTCTCATTAACTTTATAATCCTTATCAGAAACTTTTAACAAATTACCATGCCCAAAAGATAATGCCATTGCGATTCCATAACTAATTAAACAAATTCCAACTAGGTATAAAACTATTTTCTTTATATTAATCTTCAACTTTATCACCCCTACCCTCTAATCACTTTTATATTCCATTTAATATATCTAGCCGTAAGCACTATTGCAATTTTAACTACATAAAACATTGCTATGCACATTAAAAGTCCTAAAGCTAAGGTTCCAATACCTCCAAAGAAAACTGCAATTCGTGACACTATATCAGGTGTTTGTATATAAGTTATAAACCATCCTCCAAACACACTGGCCAAAATGACCGCTAGACCTGCTACTGTTACTGCAAAAGCAGCTGCGCAAACTCCAATTACAGCTCCAATTATTCCTATATAAATCCCAAGGACAAATATAACATTAAAGAAAAGTAATGCAATGGCAACGAAAACCGCGCCTACAGCTGACCTTCCTTCACTGTTATAAAAATTAGCTTTTCCCATTCCATTTGCTTCTCTATATTGATTTGCTATATCCATTGGACTTCCCAGTTCTTTTGCTATTTCTTGTTCTGTTTTTCCATTTTCTATTCCTATCCTAAAGTGCTCCTCATAGTCATATAATATTTCCTGTTTCTCATCTTCATTAAATCCTTCAAGATATGACCTAAGCAAACTGAGAAATTCTCTTTTATTCATTTTCTTGTACCCCTTTCAATATACTCCTTACACCTTCAACAAATTCTACCCATTCTTCTACTAATTTTTCTTTTTCTTCTCTTCCTAGTTCAGTTAATTTATAATATTTTCTAGGAGGTCCTTCCGTAGATTCCTGCAAATACGTAGTAAAAAATCCTTCTTTACTAAGTCTTCTTAAGAGGGGATATATAGTTCCTTCTGAAATTTCTATACTCTTGGAAATCTCATCCACAAGCTCATATCCATAGCAGTCTTTTCTATCTAATAACGAAAGAACACATAATTCCAAAATTCCTTTTTTTAATTGAGTATTCATCTCATTACCCCTTATCTTAACGAAACTAAGAAAATCTTAATTTCTATATATATTGTTTCCATAACTACAGTATAACATTTAGTACTGTTTAATACAAGATACCTTTTTAAGAATAAGTGTCTCTAAATAGTTTAGAGACACTTTATAATTATTTTACGCTAACATCCGCAGCTTTTTGTGAATTCTTAACGTTTCCTATTTTAACATTTATACTTTCTACAACATCCATATTTGTTACAATTACTGGAGTTATAAGATTTTTATCTTTACTTTTTATAAACTCAGTATCTAAAGTTAAAATCAAATCTCCTTTTTTAACTTTATCTCCTTGCTTAACATGTGCTGTAAAGCCTTCTCCATTTAATGCAACGGTATCAATACCAACATGAACTAACAGTTCTAATCCGCCTTCTGTTGTTATTGCAAAAGCATGCTTAGTTGGGAATAAAACAGATACCTCTCCAGCTGCTGGAGCATATATTTCATTTCCTGAAGGTATTACTGCAAAACCATCTCCAAGCATTTTGTCAGCAAAGGTTATGTCTGGAACCTTTTCAATTCCAACAACTTCTCCATCTACTGGACTTAAAAGCTCATGTGAACCTTTAGATATTTTCTTATCTTCCTGAATTTCTTCTACCTCTTCTGAATCATCTGCAACATATCCACCATTTTCGATAATTGCTTTTATATCATCTTTTATTCTTTCAGCTTCAGTTCCAAAAACTACTTGAACGCTATCTTCTGCTGTCATTATTCCTGCTGCTCCAAGAGCCTTAAGTGTAGCTTTATCAACTTTAGAAGAATCTTTTAAGTTAAGTCTTAATCTTGTTATACAAGCATCAAGTACCTTTATATTATCCTTTCCACCTATAGCTTCAAGTACCTTAGCTGCCTTGGCACTTCCTTTTAAATTTATCTTTTTAATGCCATCTTCATTCTCATCTTCTCTACCTGGTGTCTTTATATTTAACGCTTTAATTGTAAAATAGAATACAACAAAGTATAATGCAAAGAATCCTATACCAACGAACCATATAAGCCATGGATGGCCTGAATATTTAAATCCTAAAACATAGTCTATAAATGATGCCGAAAAAGTATAACCAAGTCTTATGTGCAGATAGCTTGTTATAAGTCCTGATGCAAATGCAGCAACTACATGGAATATAAACAATACTGGTGCAACAAATATGAAAGAGAACTCAATTGGTTCTGTTATACCTGTCACAAATGCTACAAATGCCGCTGAAATCATCATTCCAGCCATTTCTTTTCTCTTTTCCTTCTTAGCAGCTGCAATCATAGCTAATGCAGCACCTGGAAGACCAAACATTAATATTGGATACTCTGATGCCATAAAGTTTCCGGCATTAGGATCTCCGTGGAAGTATCTAGCTGTATCTCCTACATAAGTAACTCCATTTGAAACAAAGTGACCAAATTGATATAGGAATAAAGGATAGTAAATATGGTGAAGACCTAATGGAATTAAAAGTCTTTTTCCTCCAGCATACATTGCAGGTCCAAGTGGTGATGTACTAGCAAAGGCCGCTAATGAATTTATTCCTGCTTGTATTGGAAGCCATATATTTACACCAATAGACGCGATTATAAGAGCAGTAATTGATGTAATTATAGGAACAAAACGCTTTCCTCCAAAGAAACCTAAAACTTGAGGCATCTTAATATCATGGAACTTGTTATATAAAATGGCCGCTGTAAGACCAATTATTATTCCTCCAAAAACACCCATACTAATAGTTGTTTTAGTTACTATGTTACTGTACTCTTGAGTTTTTTGAAAAGCTGCAAGAGACATATGATGTGATGAAGCTGCTGCCTGAGCTAATGATGCTGCTGCACTATCGCCCGCTGTCTTTTCAACCGCTTCTAATATAAATTCTCCAATTACAGCTGCAAGCGCCGCAACACCCTCTCCACCTGAGAAACCTATAGCAACTCCGACTGCAAAAATCATAGGCAAATTGTTAAAAATAGAATTTCCAGCTGCTTGAACATATGGCATATTAAGTAAGTCCGGTTGTCCAAGTCTCAATAAGAGTCCAGCTGCTGGTAAAACTGATACTGGAAGCATCAAAGATTTACCAATTTTTTGAAGCACGGCAAATATCTTATTACCCATTAAATTATTCCTCCTACTGTTTTATCTTTAGCATTTTTTTCAGTGTCAATAAATGTATACAAACAAAATAGACACGAGCTACATAAAAGAATACTGCTTACCCAAGCAAAACTCTTTTAAAAGCTCGTGCCTAATTTAATAGTAACACTGCTTAAAGTTCCCTTAATCTTTTAAGATGCATAGCTATATAGCCTATTTCATCTTCAGGAACTGACACAGAAAATAAATTTTCAAGTTTTATAGCGACTTTAATCGCTAAACCGTACTCATTATATAATTGTTCTTTTATACTGTCAAGTAAAAGATTTTTTATAGTCTTTTTTTGTTTTATTCTTTCAAGTACAAAGTTTATGTGTGTAACAGTCCTCTCATAAGAAAGAGAACTTTTATCTATATCCTTTTTTAATATTACAGAAATAAACTTCATAACCTCACCAATTTTTCTCATGTATTCAACAGTGTCATTAACATTTTTTCTTTCAATTGCAGCGTTAATATGCATAGATATAAATCCAATTTCGTCCCTTGGCAATTTTGTAGAGAAATTTTCATTGATCATAATTAGTGCCTTTTCCGCAAGCCTGTATTCTTTCGGATATAAAACCATAATTTCATTTAAAAAAGGATTTTCTATTTTTATTCCTTTTTTAATTCTAGTAAAAGCAAAATCTATATGATCTGGAAGTGATGTATGAATGGCTTCATTTAGTTTTTTCCCCAATTCATTTTCACATAGAAAAATTATCTCTTCACAAATCCCAACTATTTTGCTATCAACTTTATTTAATACTGTATCAAATTTGCTTTCACCAAGCGACTGCTTAATAAAGACATTCTCAATTTTGTTTTCAGGAACATGACTTCCTGTTTTAGCATTGAATCCTATTCCTTTTCCAACAATTATAAATTCATACTTGTCTTTAACAGCAATAACCACGTTATTATTTAGAGATTTTTTGACAACGTAACTTACCATAAAATACTACCTCTCCTAAAGCTTTCAATCTTTTTGAACATATGATAAAAAATTTATTGCCTTTATTTATATTATCACTAATATGCTTTAAATACAATTTACTTTTAACACTTAACGTTGTATAATAACATAAAACCTTACATAATTATTATATCGTTTACATTACATGTATATGATGAATAAACTAATGTATTGTATATGTTTTAATATACCCATAATTTAACGGAGGGATTATAATGAATAAAAAGTTAAAGGTTGGTTTACTTGGTGGCACAGGTCTTGTGGGGCAAAGATTTGCTACTTTATTAGAAAATCATCCGTATTTTGAAGTGACATGTGTTGCAGCAAGCCCTCGCTCTTCTGGTCAAAAATATTCTGATGCCGTACGCGACAGATGGAAGCTTAATATACCAATGCCAGATTATATAAAAGATTTTGTGGTAAAGGACATCTATGATATTGATGAAATTTCAAAGGAAGTTGACTTTGTTTTTTGTGCTGTAAATATGGATAAAAGTGAAATAAAAAAAATAGAGGAAGACTATGCAAAGCATGAAATTCCGGTAGTATCCAATAATTCAGCTCACAGATTCACAGACGATGTTCCAGTGGTAATTCCTGAAATAAATCCGGAGCACCTTGACATAATTCCAAAACAAAAAGAAAGATTAGGTACAAAAAAAGGCTTTATTGTGGCAAAACCAAATTGTTCAATACAAAGTTATGTTCCTGCAATAAGTGCACTTTCTGAATTCAAACCTACTAAAATATTGGTATGCACTTATCAGGCAATATCTGGAAGTGGAAAAACCTTTGAACAATTTCCTGAAATAGTGGACAATACTATACCTTATATTCCTGGAGAAGAACAAAAAAGCGAAGATGAACCTTTAAAGGTTTGGGGCCATATAGAAGCCAATAAAATAGTTTCAGCTAAAGCTCCTCTAATAACTTCTCAATGTATTAGAGTTGCAGTTTCAGATGGACATCTAGCAGCAACTTTTGTTTCTTTTGAAAAGAAGCCAACGCGCGGACAAATAATTGAAAAATTCAAAAATTATAAAGGTAAACCTCAGCTTCTTAATCTTCCAACTGCACCAGAGCAGTTTATAACTTATTTTGAGGACGATTTTAGACCACAGCCAAAACTAGATAGAGATATCGAAAAGGGTATGGGAATAAGCATAGGAAGACTTAGAGAAGATTCCCTATTTGACTATAAATTTGTTGGTCTTTCACATAATGCATTAAGAGGTGCAGCAGGCGGAGCTGTTTTAACTGCTGAACTTTTATATAAAGAAGGTTATTTATATTAAAATATAGCGAGAGACTTTAAAATCTCTCGCTAATTACTTTTCTCCCACATAGCATATCCAGTTGTTTTCTTCTTTTACCTCCATGTGTATATTCAAATATCCAGCATCTTTGAGAAAATCCTTTAATTCATCTTTTGAATATATTTTCATATCACTATTTTTAATAAACTCTTCATTTCTTTCCTTAAATTTAACATCATCATATATTTCGTTTATTATAATAAATTTTCCGCCTTTTTTCAGAACTCTTCTTACTTCTTTTATATTTTCTTTTAGATGAGGCCAAAAATATATAGTCTCCACAGCTGTTACAAAATCAAATTTATTATCCTCAAAGGGAAGTTTTTCAACACTTGCTTCTTTTATAAGTACTCTTCCTTCTTCAATTAATTTTTTATTGTAGTCACTTGCCCACCTTACACAATCAGAAGAATAATCTATTCCACATACCTTTCCTTTATTAGCTAGGCTTACTAATCTATTTACAGTTCTTCCACCTCCACAGCCAATATCTAACACAGTACTATCCTCTAATATATTTACTTTATCAAGTCCCCAGCCTGTAAGCTTATAATGACTTTCATTCATATCTTCAACAACTAATTTTCCCTGATCTCCCACAGGTTTTTTACATTGATTTAATCTTCTAGCTAATTCACTCATACAAAAGCCTCCATTCTATAATATGAATCTATTGATAATGATTATCATATATATTAAGTTTAATTTATTTTCCCCAAATTTTCAAGTATTCATTTATATAATTACAGATTAACTCTTTGGCAACTCAACCAAAAATCTCACATTTTCCTCTTCACTTTCAGCCCATATTCTGCCTTTATGCAGTTCAACTATACTTTTAGCTATTGCAAGACCTAAACCACTTCCACCGGAAGCTTCAGACCTTGATTTTTCTCTTCTATAAAATCTATTAAATATCCTTTCAAGCTCGTCTTTATTTATATGTTCACATTTATTTTCTACAGTTATTAAAACAGAAGTTTTTTTATCTTGAAGTTTTAATTTTATTGTACCTGGTTTTGTACTGTACCTTACAGCATTCATAAGTAAGTTTTCAAATACTCTAACCATCTTGTCACCATCTAAATTTACATAAACATTTTGAGTCATAATTTCCTTTTCAATAACTGTATTACTTTCCTTACATATAACATATAGCTCTTCTGTCAATTGTTCCAAAAGCTCATCTAAACATAGCTTTGTTTTATTTAATTCTATGACCCTATTACTTAGCTTAGTATATTCAAAAAGATCATTTATAAGTTTTTCTAATTTTTCGGATTTATTATATGAGATTCCTACAAAATCTTCTAACTGATCATAAGACTTATACTTTTTCTCCTTTAAAAGAAGTAAATATCCTTTTATTGACGTAAGGGGTGTTCTTAAATCATGCGATACATTTGTTATAAGCTCACTCTTAGTTTTCTCTGCTGCTCTTTCTTTTTCAATTTTCTCTTCTAGTTCACTTGCCATAGAATTAATATTATCTGCTAATTTTTTAAGTTCATCTTCACCTATTAAGTTTATTTTATATTTTAAATCTCCCTTAGAAATCTTATTAAGCCCTTCCAATATACTTTCTATGTATTCCATCTTCTTATTTGTTAAAAAATAAAATATAAAAATAAAAACAGCAATACCAAGTAAACCCGAAAAAAACAAACTATGCGTAGGTCTTATGTAAGCAGCTCTAGATTTAGGATTTCCTGTGATTATCAAGTATGTACTTTTATTATCAAATGTTATAGCATCAATTTCATTATCCTCATACTGAACTTCAAAACTTATTATCTTTTGAACAATGCCATTTTCACTATCCATTATAGTGGCATTATCACATTGCCTTTTAAAATCCTCAGCTTTCATTATCACTTCATGTATATCTAATTTACTTTCCTTCGAATTATTGGATTTATACATAACTTTTCCACTATCATCTGTTATATAAATTTTGATATTGTCTTCTACATTATTATTTATTATTTCATTTATATTATCATCTGAAGTTTTATTGTTAAGCTGATCTTTTAGGCTATTCATGCGATTAGATATATCCTGTATTCCTTTATTGTAATCCGTTTTAACTATCATATGGCTTTCTTTATAATATCCATTATACCAACTTCCAATTATAAAGGCAGCTACAAGACATATACTAAATGTCCCCACTAATTCAAGCCTTATGCTCTTTACAACTCTCCTTTTGCAAAAATGGTATAAATTGAAAAACACTTTAAAGATTCTTTTCAATTTTGTATCCAACTCCCCAAACAGTTTTTATATACTCAGGCTTTCTAGGATCCTTTTCTATCTTCTCTCTTATTTTTCTTATATGTACCATAACTGTATTATGACAATCATAAAACTCTTCCCGCCAAACACTTTCATATATTTTTTCTGTACTAAATACCATACCCTTATTTTCAGCAAGTAATACTAAAATATCGAACTCTCTTTTAGTCAAATTTACAAGTTTTTCTCCAATTTTAACCTCATGTGTATTAGGATTTATATTAAGTTCTCCTACATCAAGGTTCCCATCTTCTTTAGCTTCTTCATAGGAAGTGTTGAGCTTAGTATATCTTCTAATTTGAGATTTAACTCTAGCAATAAGTTCAAGAGGGTTAAAGGGTTTAGCTATATAGTCGTCAGCACCTGTTGTTAATCCCAATATTTTGTCCATATCTTCCCCCTTAGCTGAAAGCATTATAATAGGCATATTTTTGTTTTCTCTTATTTTCATGCAAGTCTCTATTCCATCCATTTTAGGCATCATTATATCTAATACAACCAACTGAACATCTTCACTGCTAAGTATCTCTAGTGCCTCTATTCCATTTTCAGCTTTTAAAACTTTAAAGCCCTCATTACTTAAATATATATCTATAAGATTTCTTATTTCCTTCTCATCGTCAACAACTAGAACAGTTTCCTTTTCCATAAACTCTCCCCCAAAATTTAATTTTAACCTCATATAATATTATACATAATAAATATTTTTTTACTACGCTTTAAATCTTTATAATACTAAACTTAAGAAAGTTTTAAGATTTTTATAGATTTAATTTTAAGGTTACCCTTATATAATAAAAACATAAACTTACGACAGGTTTTTTAAGGAGGATTATTATGAATCATTCAAAATCAAACGCAACTTTTTTCGCTATAGTTCCTGGTGCTGGTCACATGTATTTAGGGCTTATGCGCCAAGGTATAGAAATTATGTTTTTATTCTTTTTAACCTTTGCAGTGAGTAACTCATTTCACTTAAGCTTTTTCGGAATATTACTTCCTATAATATGGTTTTATAGTATATTTGATGCACGAAAAAAAGCTTCTAGCCTAACTGAACTTGAAGATACAGACTTACCAATATTTAAATCTACAGATTTTAGTAAGCTTTTAAAAAGCAATAACACTGGTAAATATATAGCTTATGTTTTCATTTTATTAGGCTTTTTATCTTTAATGGATAATATAGTGTTACCCCTATTAAGTAGATATGTTAATTATGAAATACTTCGTTTATCAAAGGAATTATTTATTTCATTAATTTTCATAGCTGTAGGCTTACTCATAATAATAAAAGGTAGAAAATTAAAGACAGGTGATAATAAATGCAACAAAGAAGAGTAGGAACTTTAACCTTTGGTATTTTACTAATAGCCTCGGGTATAGCTTATTTATGTATCAATATCTTAGGACTTCCAATTTATAATATGCTTTTAAAATTATGGCCACTTGTTTTTATTTTGTTAGGCTTTGAAACTTTATTTTTAAATCATCTTTCCATTAAAAAAAATACAACTTTAAGGTATGATTTTATAAGTTTCATCTTAATTTTTATAACCCTTTTCTTCTGCTTTTTAATTAACGCACAGAAGTATGTTCATTTTTATATGTAAAAAACTGCTTTGAAGCCCTAGAGCTTTAAAGCAGTTTTCTCATACATTATTATTTATTTTCTGCTGGGAATGAAGTTATCTTTCCTGCTAAGTACTGTCTTATAAGCATCATGTCTCTTCCATTGACAGCTCCATCACCATTTACATCTGCAGCTTTTGTATCTATAGTTACAGATTTACCTGCTAAATATTGAGTTAATAACATAGCGTCACGACCATTTACAACTCCATCATCATTTACATCACCATATTTAACTGTAGTTGCATTTGCTTTTGAAGCATTATCATCTAAGTAAGATGAAATCCATGCCATAGGTGCATTCCAGTTGATTGTGATTTCATTTGTTGACCATGATTCTATATTATCCATGTAGCATTTTTCTGGTGCTTTCTCACCTGGATGCCAGCCTGAACCCTTAACCCATGGATCTTGAAGCGCACTATTTGGTCCTCCTACGAAGCAACCTGCTGGTGCACTAGGGAAAGTTGGGTCAGCTTGATGTGCCCAGAAACGATGATGTGGATTTTCTGCTCTATTTGTACCATAGCCTGTAACATAACTCTTAACATTAGGGTTACGTCCAAGTAAGTAATCCATATCCTCTTCCATACCATTCATGTACTTAGAATCTTTACTAAAGTCATAAGCATATGCCATTACAATAGCTTCATTAGCTACAAATGAGTTTGAACCCCAAGGATATCCTTTAACAACTGGTCCTGTTACACCGTGATAAGTTGTATCAACCTGTGACTCAGCAAGTGATGTACCATATCCTTCTTTAGATTGATGATCAATAAATGTATCTGCAGCTTTTTCTATATTTGTCTTAGCTGTATCTACATCTGCTTTTGGTAATCCATTTGGAACAGTAGCAAGAGTTATTGTTCCTAAACCTTGTACATTACCCCAATCAAATGCTCCTGCATTTCCGTTAGATTCTGCTCCGTCTAACTCAGTAGGCATTTGTAAATAATATGGAGACTTTTGTATATAATCCAAGTACTCTTGTTTTCCTGTTGTTGCATAAAGTTCAGCGGCAGCCCAGTAGAATTCATCTGTTACATGATTGTCACTGTAAGCTCCTCCACCTATATCACCAGTATCTGCATAAATGTCAGGATGTGCAAGTGCTGCTTTCCATGCAGTTTCTGCTGCTGTCACACATTTAGTTGAGAAGGCTTGATCTTTATCCTTCCATAAACGTGAACTTTGTGCTGCTACTGCTGCTAAATTTAAAGTTGCTGCAGTACTTGGTGGTTTTAAGTAACGTGGCTTAGTATCTTGGTCTGGACGAACTCCAAGTCCTGTCCAAGTATCATCATGTCCCTTATGATGTACCATACCAGCATATGTGTTTCCTGCTGGAACTTGCATTTTAAGAAGCATTTCCATTTCAAAACGAGTTTCATCAAGTATATCAGGAAGTCCATTACCACTTTCCGGAATATTCATTGTTTTATCTGCAAATGGAGCTTTTGTAAGATCTCCTCCATTATATAATGCACGCTCATATTGATTCATCATAGTCCATACGGATATACCACCGTTTACAACGTATTTACCATGGTCTCCTGCATCATACCAACCACCTGTTACATCTAAGCTATAGTTTGCTTTACTAGCATACCAAGAATTAGGATCTATTCCCATTATATCACTTGGATGTCCTGCTGGACGAGCTAGTGAAGGATCTCCACAATAAGGCATTTGTATTGGAATACCGCTTCTACTGTGATAGAAATATTTTATAGAATCTTGTTTAAGATTTGAATATAAATCAGTTCCAATATCAAAAGGTACACTGGAAGCTGGGTTTTCATCAGTATCTCCATTAACTACTAATTTATATCCCTTACCTGTTTTATTATAAGATGTGAAATCAATAATATGAACCTTATCTCCTGAAGCTTCATCAGCTTCATCATTATTAAAGACTTTTGTTTGACCTGATGCAACAACTGCTCCTGTGCTGTCTTGAAGCTGCCAAGGTATTGGACTTGTTGAATCAGAAGTTACTGTCGCTATTTTTTCAAGATTAGGATAGTATCCAACCTGATTTACTCTTACAGCATTATAGATGTTTTCATCTGGTATTGCTGGTTGTGTATATTGTGGATCTGTTAAATGTATATTATCAAATGTATATTTTATTGGAAGTTTCGAATTGTCACCTGTGTTTGAAATATGAAAAGCAAACTCAGCAGCCTTATCAGTTGAAGTCATAGTAAAATCGCCAGTTACAGTCTTAGGTTGATTTGCTGTTAAATGTACATTTTCCCAATTTCCAAAATGCCAATATTGAGTGTATGGATCTTTTGACATAGCTATCTGTGGATAAATATCACAATCTTTATCTGCTGTAACTGTAAATTCTACATGATATTTATGTCCAGCTTCAAGATCTAAATCCCTATGTCTAAACTGTACATCCCAAATATTACTTCCTGGTTTTGTAACAGTTATATTATAAGTACCTCCTGAAATGTCAAAATCCGCATGTGCTGGTGCTGTTTCAACCTCAGTCCATGGCAATCCAATTCCATCTGTAAAGGTACTATTTCTTATAAGATCATGTGTACCTACATTACTATTTGGATCTGGAGCTGGTGGTTTAGCATAACAAATATTAGAGAATCCTACTCCTACTACAAGAGAAGCAGCAACTATCATAGACAGTAATTTTCTCCTTAACATTACTTTTTCCCCCTTTAATTTACAATCGCTTATAGTGATACTCTATACAAAACAATGAATTTTATATTTTTTATTACTATTATGTATAAAATATCCTACAAAATTATAATACATTATTTACCTTAGTGTGTCAATATATATGTAAATTATATTTCTTACTAATAATTTTACAAACTATATGAAATTAAATAGTTTTTTATCAAATACGTTGAATTAATATAATCACAGCATGTATTTATATGTTTCAAGAACTTAATTTCTAATAATTATATGTTATCGGTCTTTTTTACTAATTTCAGTGCAAAATAGTGTTAAAATTTAATTTTTACTTTTACAAAAAATAAATATAGGGAAATCAAACTAAGTTTTTGATTTCCCTATAAATCTCCACAATTCTCAATTCTGCCATTATAGTTGAAAAACGAATTAGTAACTAAATTTTCCTCTAAAATATATAATTCAAAATACTAATATTTTCAATTATATATTTTAGCGATTTTATTATGTATCTAAATTTATACTACGTATGCACCTCCTGACGCAAGCAAAAACCAACAATTAATAGAACTCATAACAGAACTAAATTAATTGTTGGCCGGTTACACTACTAACTCCAAATCCCTCAAGTGTCCAGGTTAGAGGAATTTATCATTGTTTCCAAAACATAAAAGTCATTGTTTACACTAATAGTTATATTTTACCACATACTTATATTCAAAGCAAACTACCTCCAGCTTGCTTTTACGTATTTAAAATCTTAAAACTGTAATTTTACCATTTTATGTTTCACTAATACCGTTTATCTATTCTTTAATAGATAATTTAGCATTATATATAATAAAGTGAAATATAATTGCGATTATTTGAAAAAGCATACCAATAAGACATACACCATTCCATCCAAACATTTGCCAAAATACAGCTGAAATAAAGGATCCAATTGAACCTCCAGTAAAATACGAAACCATAAATACAGTATTTATACGACTTCTCTCTTGGTCACTTATAGCTTGAATTCTTGCTTGGTTTGAAACTTGTCCAGTTTGGTTTCCTAGATCAAGTAAAATAACTCCAATTATAAGTCCATATATTTTATATCCCATTGTCCAAAAGCAAATATATGCTATTGTAGAAAAAATTATAGCAAACCCCAAAGCAAATCTTGGAGTTTTTTTATCTGCAACTTTTCCAACTATAGGAGCTGCTAATGCACCAATTATACCAACCACTCCAAAAAATCCTGCTTCTTTTGATCCCATATTATACACCTTAGATTCTAATAAAAATACAAGTGCGGTCCAAAAAATACTAAAGGATCCAAACATAAGAGCACCATTAATAGAAGCTTCTCTAAGTACTTTTTCCCTTTTTATTAATCCCCACATGGAGAATATTAGATTCTTGTAACTTATTTTAGATATAGGAGTGCTTTTAGGAAATACGACTGCAATTATTAATAAAAAAGCAATCATCATTGCTGAAGCTATTAAATACACATTCCTCCATCCTAAAGCATCTCCTATTATTCCACTAAAAACTCTAGATAACAGAATACCTATTAAGAGCCCACTCATAACATTTCCTATTACTTGCCCACGCTCTTTTGGTCTTGAAAGATGGGCTGCAAACGGAACAATAAGCTGTGGTATTATTGTTGTAAATCCTATAAAAAAGACTGCAATCAATAACACATAGTAATTTTCAGAAAAAAAGGCTACAAGAAGAAATATAGACACCAATAAAAGCATTTCTAATATAAGCTTTTTTCTTTCTCTTATATCTCCAAGAGGCACAAGTAGAAACATTCCAAAAGCATACCCTATTTGAGTTAATGTAACAACAAATCCAGCACTGGCTTCTGTTACATTAAAGGCTTTAGCTATTTGTCCTAAAAGAGGCTGACAATAATATAAATTAGCAACTGTAAACGTACAAGTTACCGCCATAATAAATATAATAAATTTATTAAGTTCAAAAGATTTTTTGCTAGTCATTCTCCAACATCTCCATCTTGATCATATACATACTATACACTTGATTAACAACTGCTTTAAGTATAAATTTATATTTCCTTATTAAATTCCAGCAAGAAATTATATATAACCTCCTCACTTCCTCCCCTCATATTTCCTAAAATATTCTTAATTCTAATTTCATATTGCTTATGGTAATTTTCATGGTTTAAATATGCACTTTCACCCTTATGTGTTAATTTTAATACAAGCTTAGAATTGTTAACCTCGTTCATCTCCTTTGTTATAAGACCTTTTTTCTGAAGCCTATTTATAGTTTGAGAAACTGCCCCCCTTGTAATTCCTAGTTTTCTAGCTATAGCCGAAATATGCAAATTTGTATTTTCCTTTATAAATTTAATCATATGAATTTCAGAATGATGTATATTTACATCTGTACCAAAATTTCTTTCCTTAGAATCTCTTTCATCAAATTTACATATAGTATCTAATAAAAGTTCACTTATTTGTTTTTCATAATTTAAATTCATCATATTAATATTGTATATCTGCTATACACTTATGTCAAAAAAAGTTTCTACTGCATATCCAGTAGAAACCACTTACATTATTTTCTTTCAGCTAAAGATGTCATCTCATTTACAATATCAATGTATTTTTGAGAAACCTGCGGACATTTAAGTATTATATTATCAACAATATAATCTATATTATCTTCTTCTACCTTTTTAAAATTCTTTTCACCTTCACAAGTCATGTTATCATCACTTAAATGATTATATATTTTATCTACAACTGAAGATTTCATTACCTTTTCATTTTCCATACACTTCTCTGAAAAATAAAGTTCTCCGTCTATAACTGCAAACTCAGCATAACAGTATTCTTTAAGCTCGCTTCCAAGCTTATTTTCATCATCATATTTAGTATGTTCTACATGTTTTAAGTCTAATATATTGTAACTCTCCCTTGACCTTGTAAGCACACATCTCAAATCTAAGTCCATAAGTCTTTTCGTTACATTTTCTGAAAATTGATCACCAAATTCTGTTATGAACATCTTTAACGATATAGTATTCTTTCTTCTATTATTTACTCTCAATGTGACCGCTCCTTCTTTTTTTATATATTCAGCCAAAAAAAACACCTTATAAAGGTGGTGTCATATATAGTTAAATTTATTGTATAAACCTCTCTGTATTATTTATTATAACATAAATAATCAAAATGAACAAATTTAAATATTGATTTTTTTTTCCATATATGATATATTAAAATTTTTCATTATTTTGTCCACAAATTTAACGTTTACAAAAGGAGCTTATAATTTTAATTTTTTATAATAAAACCATTTTGCAGGGTTTTATTTGATGTATTTACTATATTTTAAAGGCTTATTCTGATTCCATGGTTTATAACTATTAACAAAATCAATCCTCTCCTTTAAGGATGGATGTGTATATTTCCAAATTTCATACCATTTATCCGGCTCAGTTATAGATAAATTTTTAACTGAAAGTTTTTTAAACAAACTTACACCCGCAGCATTATCACGAGTAAGTTCTATAGCAAAAGTATCTGCACTATATTCCATTTTTCTACTTGCCGCATTATAAACCGGATCTGATATAGCTGTACAAATAAATATAATAAGCATAATGAGAGGAAGAGATTTAACATCAGAAATACTGTCTATTCTAAGTAAGCTACTGCGCTTTTCAATTATATACGGAGTTATTTTATGTATAATATAAAGCATTATAAATAATCCACCTATAGTCCCAAAGCAATTTATTGTATTATGATGTAAAACATAATGTCCCATTTCATGAGAAACAACAAACTCTAATTCTCTTTCAGATAAATTCTTTATAGCCGTATCCCATATAACAATTCTTTTTGTATTTAAAGCACCCGTCATATATGCATTTATTTGCTTTGTATCCGCACTCTTATTAACCTGATAAAGTTGACAATTATATACTCCTGCTCTATGTGCAAGATTTTGTATTTTATTTTCAAGTTTTTTATCCTTTATAGGCTCAAACTTATTATACATAGGGTCTATCACTATAGGTGAAATTATATAAGAAAATATAATAATAGGAATAAATATTACCCAAGTATAGAGCCACCATCTTTTAGGAGACTTTTTAGCAAGTTTGTATGGAATCCATAAAACAAGTGCTAGAAAAAAAGCTGTAGTTAATACATTAATAGACCAATTAAGTGCCCATTTTCCCAAGCTTTGATTAGATAATGCAAAAATATGATCATTTATAAAACCAGAATAAATATCAAGTGGCAAATAAAAAATGTGGTCCACTATAACAAATAGAAACAAGTAAATGCAAATACCCGGAAGACATACCTTTCTATTTTTATAAGAAAATTTTTCAAGACTTACATGTATTCTTGAAAAAATAATTAGTAAAGGTACTACTATGCCCATAATCGTATAAATTATTTCAAGCATAACATTGATTTTATAATATCTCATTCTAATCGCATCATTAGTTAACATTACATGATAATAATTAGCCATTGGCCCACTTTTAAGTCTTACAAAAAAAATTACTACTGAAATACATATTAAAAATATAATATTAGTTTTTTTCTTACTCATATTTCCTCCAATACTTAAATAAGTATAATACATTTTATTATATGTATTTAATAATTTATAAATACCTCTGGTTAATCATAGCTATTAAATATATATTACCATATAATTCTGTAAATCTTTGATAAATAAAAAAAGGCTATATAAAGAACATTTTTTGTGCCCTTTTACATAGCCTAACCCAATAACAATTTTAATCTAAGAATTTTGACCAAGTATCTGCCCCTACAACACCATCTGCCGTAAGCCCATTGTTCTCCTGCCAAGTCTCAACCTTTTCTTCTGTTCCATTACCAAAAACTCCATCTATATCTGCTCCAACTCTATATTGAATATATCTTGTGGCATATTCATAGTGAGGATATTCTACTCCATCCAGTGGTCTTGAAAAAATTTGCTGTGCAGCACCTTCAGTGTTGGATCCCCAAATTCCATCTACCTCAAGACCCATTATTGACTGAAAATCTTTTATTGCCTGTTCTGTTTCGTTTCCCTCTATTCCATCTACTTCAAGTCCTCTTTTCAATAAGGTATTTAACTCCTGCTGAATAGTTTTCACACTGTCATCCCCACCTTGACTTGGATCTATAACAACTGTACCACCAACAAGTATACCATCTGCAAACTCATCTAAATCTACATCTCCACTTATACCATCTACACTCCCACTTTCTGAATATTGAAACCCAACATATGATTCATCTATATCAGGCGTACTTACTCCATATTCAGCTATCCATAGAGGTAAATCCTTAACAGTACTATTTAAATTATCATTATAGAAGCTAACATAAGTATACATACAAACCTCTATGCCTTGGGCTATTAAATAGTCTGCAAAGCTCCTAACATTAGAACTTATTTCATCAGTGCTTTGTCCCATTGTTACTTCTACATCTATAGCACATTTACAATCTACTGATAGCCCTGAAATAGCGTCTAAAAAATGCTTTGCTTCACTAACAGGATCATTTGCTCTTAAAAAATGATAAAATCCAACTTTTAATCCCGCTTCTTTAGCTCCATTATAAAAAGTTTGATAAGTTGAATCTGTATAAGTTACCCCTTCTGTGGCTTTAATATATACAATCTCAACTCCACTTTCTTTTACTGCATTAAAGTCTACACTTCCCTGTCCTGAATAAATATCAATACCTTTCATTTTATCAATTCCTTTCTTTTTTAAACAATAGTTTTTATTAAATACCCCAAAATAAAAAGGGTAATGGTAACTAATATACCAAAACCCCATTTAAGTGTATCCACTAAATTTTTAAGCTGCTCACATAAATTTTCCACTCTTTCATCTACCGCTGCTGATCTCTGTTCTAATTTTTTTATTCTGTCACTGTGATCATTTAATCTTATATTTTGTAGATTAAGTTTTTCATCAATAACTTTGTGCCATTCCTTACATAATTTTGCATCATAATCTTCACTCATTTTACATCTCCTTTTCTATTTTATTTGCCTCAAAGCCCCTTTAACCCTCTTATATACTCTTTGCTCCATACATTCTCTTAAATCACTTGTAGGTTTTCTTTTTAAAATTTTTTTACTCAAACAGTATGGGCATGATAACTTTCTATCCTTTAACATGTTTTCAATATCTTCTGTAAGAAGTACAAACTCTTTTTTGCACACCTTGCATTTATAAGTTGTATAAATTTCATACATATTTTTTCCTTTCTAAAATTGGTTTAACTTTTAAAATATTTATTTTGTATAATCATCAACTGTAAAAGATGATATCTTTTCGAATACAACATAATCATGTCTTAAAACATCTATTGAAGATGTCTGAGTTATATCAAATTCATAAAAAGGTGCTTCACTTCCTGATGATCTAAGCTTATACCAGGATATAAAATCATTTACTAGCTTCATGTCTACATAATATTGCTTTACTTGTCCATTAGTCATCGATATATTAAGGCAAGCTCTGTCTGGAACAGATACATCGACAACATTTACTATACAGGTTGCACTTAAATTACTTCCATCCTTTGTTGTTACTATTATACTTGCTTTCCCCTCTCTTAAAGCTGTTATTTTTCCGTTTTCATCCACTGACACCACAGAAGGATCACTTGTTGTCCATACTACCGATTTATCTGTAGTATCGTCCGGAGCGACCGTTGCTATTAAATTATCTGTTTGTCCTACAGTTAATTGATCTAAGGTTTTGTTCAAAGATATACCTGTACTTATGCTATTGAATTCAACCACATCATTATATATTTCAATTGACTTTATATACCCTGTGTAGCTTTCTCCAATTATGGTATTGTCTGCAGTATAATATTCTCCACCACTAAAATCAAAAGAAGACACAGGCACTTTTAAACTATCACAATACACATTATTAGTTTTATTATCATAATAATTAAATATTGCAGTATGTTTTTTGCCATCACACACATTAGTTGCAAGTGGATGTAAATTTAACATATCTGTTTTGCTATCATTACAAAAATACAAATTATTTAAACATCCGTCATTAAAAGCATCAAATCTTATGGACCACGAGGTAAATATTTGCTCCTTGCCTCCCTGCTTAATAACAAATTCATATTCACTACTTTTTTGTGTACCAGAATCCTTTTTTAAAGTTATAATTATTGTTTTATTACCTTTAGGTATAATTTGATTTTTAAAAGCAATACTTGCACTTCCATTGAAATATGCACATTCTCCTAACTCATCATCCTTTGTTATACTTACTCCTGTCATAGTTCCATCATAGCCATGACCACTTAAATCTTTAACTGTAGTTTTGTCAGTTGATACTCCATTTGAATCAAATACATACTTAGCAAACAAATTGCCAGCATAATCCTTCTTGGGTACATAATTTTCCCCTTCATCCTTGAAATCAATTCCCAAACTTTGTAAATCCATTAACACTTTTAAATTCCTCCTTAATTTTAAGCATAGCAAAATAAGGCCTTAAACAGAAAAACTACTATTTTAAAGCCTTAGCACTATTATTTTTTATTACAGTATAAATACTATCACTCATAACCTTATAATGGTATTATCAAAAACTTATGAGTTTGTTATATAATTTTCGTTCTAACAAAAGGGAGTGTCGCAAAATGATTAAAATTAATCATGAGCGATGCTCTTTTTTTGTTTAAGCTATAAAATTGCCTAATATTTTAAATACTATATTAATTATTTGAATTTCCATGAGATTTTGACGCACTAAAATAAACCTAACTATATTATTCCATAATTAGGAAATAGTTTTTAATTCGTGAAGATACTTTTGAGTTCTTTCATTTTGGATTTTTAAATGTAATTTGTTAATGTTATATCCAAAACAAAGCAAAATAAATTCAGTTTTTACACTATTTTTTCCACGTGTTAAAAATCTTTTGAATTCATAGTCGCTTTTTAAAATTCCAAACGCACCTTCAACTTGAATAGATCTGTTCATTCTCAATTTAGTTCCCAATTCAGTTTTGATATTGTTGTATGAAATTTGACGCTTTTTAATAAAAGTCTTTGAAACCTGCATTTTTCGGTTATTCTTTGCTTTTGTGCACTTTGATTTCAAAGTGCAGTTATCGCAATTTTCACATTCATAAACAGTAACCTCAGACGTATACCCACTTGCAGATTTTTTATGAATAATATATGATGGGAATAATTTTCTATTATTATGACAAATATATGTATCTGTTTTAACATCATATTTCATATTTTCACGCTTACTGATGTCGTTTTTAAAACTTCTTTTTTTCCATTTCTCATAAGTTTGAGGTTTTATATATGGTATTTGATTATTAGACTCTAAAAACAAATAGTTTTCTTCACTTTCGTAACCAGAATCTGCAATCACATTAGTATATTTATGACCAATTTTTTCTTGCATATTAGTAATCATTGGTATTAATGTTGCTATATCATTTCTATCATCAAATACTCCAACACCAGTTACATATTCACTATCAACTGCTATTTGTACATTATAGGCAGGTTTTAATTGACCATTTCTCATATGATCATCTTTCATATGCATGAAAGTTGCATCAGTATCAGTTTTAGAATAGCTATTTCTTTTTGAAAATATTTTCTTACTTAAATTATATTTTTCTTGTCTTTCTTTATATTGTGATAGTTGTTCTATCCACTTTTGAATTGCAGTTTTTCTTTTACCGATTCCATGAACAAACTCTATATTTCTTTTTTCTTTTTCAAATAAAAGCCATTGAAGAATTTTGTTTATATCATCAATCAAAGTTTCTCTCTCAATAGTGAATTTCATTAATCTTTCAAGATTAATGGTTTTAACAAGAGCAATAATTTTATCAAACATCTTACCTTCATTTTTATAAATAGCTTTCTTCCAAACAAAAGTATATCGGTTGGCATTTGCCTCAATTTTAGTACCATCGATAAATACATTTTCAAATAATAATTCTTTTTCTTTAGCTAAATAGTTAACTTGTTGATAAAATAAATCTTCAATCACTTCATTTGAAAGATATTTTTTTCGAAATCTACTTATAGTAGCGTGATCAGGTGCTTTAAAGCCTTGAAGTAGCCATTTGAAATTTATATCTCTTTTGCATGCTTTTTCTATCTTTCTACTTGAATAAATATTTTGAGAATAAGCATAAGATATTATTTTGAACATGATTTTGGGTTCAACTGCTGATTTTCTTCCTACGGAAGAATACGCCTTGTACAATTTTTTATAATTTAATCCCTCCAACAAATAGCTTAGCAAACGAACCGAATCATCTTCTGGTATTAAGTTTTCTAAATTTAATGGTAATATAAGTTGCAAATTATCATTAAATTGATTATAATTTTTTGTGTATAATTTAGTTACGTTCATAATTTAATTATACAATCAATGTGAGTTCTTCGGAACTCACATTTTTTATATACAACAAAGGAGCTATTGCAAAACTATTTTTTAGTTTTGCAACAGCCCCTTTAAAATTTCTATATATCATTGTTTTGTATATTGTTGAATTTCATATGAAACTATCTTATCAAAAAACACAGTATGTATATCTGTAGTATATGGATCAGTAGGTTTAACCGTAAACACATAATATGCCTTTCCTATTCCATCAGCTCTATTGTAAACCCAATTTACAAAATCATTTAATTCATCCTTAGATAAATCATATTTTTCTAAACTTCCATCCACCATTTTTATAGTTAAAAGTTCCCTTATCTCTCCCTGTGAAGTTACATTTATGGTACATGTAGCTGTTTGTCCATCCACGGTTGTTGCTGTTATTGTTGCTGCGCCTACTCCTACTGCCTTTACTTTTCCATTGCTATCAACTGTTGCAATTGCTGCATTACTTGAACTCCAGTTTACTGACTTGTCTGTTACATTATCTGGAGATATAGTTGCAGTTAACAAATCTTCTGATCCTACAGGAATAGAATCTGTACTTTTATTTAAAGTTATACCTGTTTTTACACTATCATATTTGACTACAGTATTATATATTTCTATATCCTTTAATGCTCCTTGAAAATAATATTTATAATTATCATTATTTGATCTCCCTATCATTAGAGAATTTGTTGCATTTCCTGACATAGTATATTTTGATGTAAAAGTACTATCCGGATTCACTAAATCATCAATATACCATTTAATTCCATCTTTGTTTGTAGTTCCGTCCCAAGTTAACACTACAGTATGCCATTTATTATCACATACCTTCTTATTAGATTCCATACACATAGTATCTGCCCAACTACTTTGTCCATTCAAAAAGTCTGCTTGGATTTTTCCATCTGTAGTTACATATATAGTTATGCCTTTATTTCCAAAACTATCTTCTGCATTGTCTAAAACAGCAGAATTATAATAAGGATTACCTGACATTTTTAATTTGAATTTAATAGTTTTCTCTCCCACTGGTACTATAGAATTGCTAAAACTAATATAATCGCTTGAACCATTGAAGCTTCTATAATTTTCATTACTATCATTTCCACCTGTAGTTCCATTGTAAGTACCATTATAATTTGCATTATTATGCACACTATCTATACAATTTGTTCCTGTCGTCTCATCTAACTTATAATTTGCCACCAGATTACTTGAGTAATTATTTTCAGGCACATAATTTCCACTAGTACTATCTGCAAAAACACTAGTAAAACAACCTAAAATAGAAACCAAAAACACTGCAAAGAATACTTTAATTTTTCCATTCATTATTTTTACCTCCAATTATGTATTTTTTATCCACACGTTTGATTTTCGTATTATAACTTTTTATCTTTATACTCTTGTACTACTTTAATGTATATCTACATAAACACAAGTCCTTCTAACTTGTGTAATATTTTGCCTTTAAACTGTATACAATAAGTTTCATTCATACACAATCTTTCAGCTATTTGCTTAAATTGAAGTTTATAAAAGTATCTTAATTCTATAATTCTTTTTTCTGTATCTGAAAGTGTCTCTAGTGCATTATCAATTTTTTGTATTAGTATTTCATTAATTCTCTTCTTTTTTTGAAGAACGTTAATCTTTTTTTCTCTATTAAGCACTTCATTTTCTACAACGGAATTAAATTTATTTGTAGGTGATGATTTTTCTTTATAGCTAATAGCCACACAACCTTCATAATCTTCCTTTAGTGCCTCAATCTCAAGCTCCACGTTTTTTATTTCTGCCTTCATATTTTTATAATCCCATAGTAAACCTTCTATTTTTTTATACTTATCTCTCATCTTATTCCCCTCCATATGAATACTTATATGTCATACATATATTTTTTCTTATAAATTTATATTACTTTTAAGCGAAATATATCGTGTCTACATAGTATCTTATCAGCGAAATAAAAACAAGGACTGATTCTTCCTATTTTTTCAACATTATACTTATTTTAAGCGAAATATATTGACATAGCGAAGTATTTCTTTTATTATTAACTTATAGCGAAATATCCATGGTACAATATTACAGCGGAGGTTTTTTATATGTTTAACAAAGATAGAATAGACTTCTATATGACTAGAAAGGGTTGGACTAAATACAGACTTGCAAAGGAAGCAGAAATAGGTCAATCGACATTATCTGAAATATTAAGTGGCAAGAAGAAAAATCCAAGCATAAATACATTACAAAAAATAGCTTCTGCTTTAGATATAACTGTAGATAAACTTACAAACGAAAAGAACACTTCTGAAACTTTATCTGATCCTGATAGAGTTTTTGAAGATGATTTAAACGAATTTGGGGAATTTAAAACGCCAGAGGCTGCAATGCAATTCATAGTAAAGCAACCTGCTTTAGCTGCTTACGGTGGTTACGATATAAACAAGATGACCCCTCATGAAATACTACAATTTGCTAATGAACTTTTAAATCAACTAAAATTATTAGGTTATAAATATAAAAAATAATCTTTTATAGTGAGTGGGGATGATATTTTAATGGAATGGATTGATAATATAATCTTAGGATTAATAGATAAGTTCAATACTAGAGATGTATATGAGCTTTGCGACTGCTTAAATATAAAAATAGTAAAGCTTCCATTTGATAGCATACTTCTTAGAAAAAAAGATGCTCTTTATTATAGAGATTACAAAGACAACGAAATTATTTTTATAAATAACACACTTCCTTTGTCCTTAGAAAAATTCATCTTAGCTCATGAACTAGGACATGCTCTTTGTAATCCAAATTTACTTTGCGCTGCATTTACATTTTCAAATAAAGGCAAATTTGAAAAACAAGCTAATTACTTTGCCTTTAAACTAAGTAATATTAAATTTGATGAGGTAGCACTTATGGGAATGTCTTTAGAACAAATTGCTGCCTACATAGAAATTCCTTATAAAGTTTTAAGACAGTTTATCCTTTAGAACCTTTTCAACAAATTCAATAGGATGTTGTGTACGTTTTGCCGTTTCATAAACAGACATTCCTTCCTTTAAAAAACGTTTCACAACACTCTTAATACTTTCTCCTACCTCAATTACATGCATATCCGGATCATAAAATCTAATAACTCTTTGTCCCCATGGATGCTCAATTAAATCATGAATATACTTTACATTTTTATTTTTATTTAACTTTTCAACGAATGCCTCTATATCTTCCTCTTCAAAATATAATTCAAAGGAATTAGAATTAAATTTTATTTCTTCTTCATCTATTTTCAGCATGTTTGAAAAGTGAGCTTTTAATTGTATAGAAAAATCACCTTCATAAACTACATTTTCTCCAAAATCATATTTTACTTTTTGACCTAAAATATCCTCATAAAACCTTCTTGATACCTCAATATCTGTAACTACTATAAGTGGACAGTTAAATTTCATTATTATATTTCCTTTCTAAAACATATTGCCTCAGTATTGCCTACGTATTTACCGTAATTCGCTGTAGCGACATATCCCATAGCCTTATAAAAATTTACAGCTCTTAAATTCACTTTTCGAGTCTCAAGTACTAAAGCTGAATATCCTCTTTTATGTGCCTCATTTTCTAAGTATATTAAAATTTTTTTACCTATTCCTTTAGCTTTAATCTTTGCATATACCCTCTTAACTTCTGCAATTTCTTTATTTATAGGTCTAAATGCACCACATCCAACGGCATTTTCATTTTCATCATATGCCACTATAAATAAAGAACGTGGTACCAATACATCTAAACTATTAAAAGAAGACTTCCCACTACTTCCTGTTATATCTTTAAGGCACTTTGATAGCTCTTCTAAAAGTACTAAAGAAGCTTCTTCATTAGGGCTTTGTTCAATAATTTTCATCTTATCACCTTCACAATTTATATTTTTTATATTATATTCCACTTATTCTCACATTTCAATAAATAAAAAAATTACACATAATCTAAAAAAGATTATGTGTAATTTTTAAACAACTTTATGCTTTCTTATCACTCTGGCTTTTCTTTATTAATCCCATAAGTCCTGGTATTATTAAAAGAACTCCTGGTAAAATATAAAAATAAGATATGCATATAAATCCACAAATTGCTGCAATAGTCATAAATATTCCGCCTAGCTTTCCCTTTGTTCTAACAACTACAGCACCAACTATACCTAATATAGAAAATAATATAGCTAATATTCCTAGTCCTCCAACCGTAGTTGAACCAGTAGCCCCAACTGCTGCTCCTAATCCACCAAGACCAATTGCTGCTACACCTGAAATTATTCCAAATATTCCTCCAATAAGTCCTAAAACAAATTCCACAGTTCTCTTGTCTTGCACAAGCTTTCCTCCATACAAAAAATCTATCTCTAAATTATACTTATATATATTTTTTATATGCAAGCTTTTTTATATTTTGCTTAATTTACTGAACCTTATATTTGTCCAAAAAATGTTTAAGTTTATCTGAAGACTTTGAAAGATCATCTATTAACATACTTATTTCATCAACCGAAGACACTTGCTCTTCAGTTGAAGCAGCAACTTCCTCACTTGCAGCAGCATTTTGTTCTACCACAACATATATATTGTGAATTGCTTTTTCAAGTAAAAGTGAATTTTCATCAATAGTTTGAGTATTATTGGATACATCTATAACTTGATTAGCTACTTTAGCTGTTGAATCTTTTATTTGCCAAAAAACACCTTCTGTATTTTTTATAGCATCAATTTGTTCTTCCATAGTTTTTTCAAACTTCTCCATTTTAGAAACTGTCTCATTTACACCGCTTTGAATTGCTTTAATCAGTTCTTCAATTTGAGTTGTAAAACTACTAGAAGATTCTGCTAGCTTCCTTATTTCTTCAGCAACAACTGCAAATCCTTTGCCGGCTTCACCCGCTCTAGCTGCCTCTATTGATGCATTTAAAGCTAATAAATTTGTCTGAGAAGTTATTCCATTAATAATCTCGACAAACTCTGCTATTTTAGAGGATTGAGAAGAAAGATTTAAAATCGCTTCTGAAACTTCTTTTGTAGTATCCTTACTGTCCTTCATTTTTTCATTTTGAATTTTTATACTTGAAATACCTTCTGTAAGTACATTATCAGTTTCCATAGCTAACTTTTTCATATATTTAGTGGCTTCTGTAACCTTATTCAAATCTTTTGTAACTCGAGTAACCATATCATTACCTTCATTAGCTAATACCGATTGCTTTGTAGCACCTTCTGCAACCTGAGAAATAGTTTCTGCTATTTGATGTGAAGTCTTAACTGTTTCATCTGAATTTTGAAGAATATCATTTGATGATGAAGCTAATAAATAGCTCATATCTTTTGTCTCCAAAATTAAAGTTCTTATATTTTTTATAAACTGATTAAATCTAATAGTCAATTCCCCTAATTCATTACCAGAAAATGCCTTTCCCTCAACAGTAAGATCACCATCCTCAGCTTTTTCCATAAGATCCTTAAATTGTTTTATAAACATTTCAATACTTTTATAAGTTCTTAATGTGATAAGTGTAAGTAAAGCAACTATTAAAATACTTATAATAATAATAGAAACTAAGTATATGTCCAATCTTCTGTTTCTAGCTTCGGCCTCTAAATTCATATTTTTTATTTGAGTAGCAGATTTATTTCTAATTGCTTCAATCAAACTATCCATGTCATTAGTTGGAGCTTTATCTTTTCCCTTAACTAAAGCATCAATAATTTTGTAACCTTCTTTATTACTTGGATCATAATTTTTCATTGCATTTATATAATCCTCTTCAAGCTGATTAATTTCAGCTGAAACCTTATCAACTGAACTAGTATCTATACCTAAGGCATTCATAGATTTTTTCAAACTATCTAGTTCATTTATTACCTCTTCATTATAGTTCTTAAATTGATTAAAATAGGTATTATGTTGTGTTTCATCCATTCCTCTTAATAACAAGTCCTTCCATGCTTGTACTTGCTTTTTAAATGTAACCTGTGCCTTCCTAGAATTATCAACTAAAATTATATACTCATTAATAGTATCTACATTTTCCTTTGCTTGCTGCTGAGTTTTATTTAATGCATAAAAAGAAAAACCTCCTAACCCTATTGCAAATATAATCATAAAAGTGACTAGTAGAAATAAGTTTCCTTTAATTCCTCCACTTTTCATAAATTCACCTCTTCACCTATCTATATTTTTTTATTCGTAATTTTATCGACTTATTTTTTAAATTCTAAAGCATATATTCGATTATTTATGACAATATTATCATTTATATTTTTATTAGATTATACTTTTTTCAATTATCAAATATAAATCAGGTGAACTAATGAATTATTTTAAGTGTTTTTTTAACTTTTATTTTTGCAATAATATTCTATTGCTGTATAAACATAATCTACTAGATTATCTCCAAAGCTGTTAATATACTTTTTAAATCTCTCATCCTCCTTGTACATTAAAGCTAGATTTTGAAGGGTTTCATCAGTACATTTATAAAAATTTTCTGTTATATAATTTTGCCATTCAGCAATAAGCTTTTGAGTTTTTTCACTACTTGGAGGTGTATCTTTACATCTTCCAATCTTTTGAAATATTTCATTTGCTTTTTTATTCATATCAATTACTTCACTTTCACTTTTAGGCTTCCTTGACTTGAATTCTTTGTATTCTTTTGTATTACCAAAACGATTTAAAACCTCTTTTTGATATTCCTTTTGCTTTTGTATAATATCTTCCTCATCAAACTCAGAAAAACTTAGATTTGTATTATCTTCTAAATTTGAATCTATAAGCTTTATTAATTTATCAATTCTTTTTTTCTTCATTTTTAGCACCTCTTTATGTTTTATTAATGCTTCTTTTTTATCAAAATTTGGACTCTTTATAATATCTTTTATCTTCTTTAATTCAAATCCAATTTCCTTAAGAAACATTATCTGCTGCAGCATTTCAATATCTTGACTACTATAAAACCTATAACCCGCCTCAGATGTATATGATGGCTTTAGTAAATCTATTTCATCATAGTAATGAAGTGCTCTAATAGTAACACCTGTTAATTTTGCTACATCCTTGACAGTTTTAAATTTATCTTTCATCCAAAACCCCTCCTCATAACAAATAATAATCCATGACGTAACGTTAGAGTCAATAGTTTTTTGCAATAAAAAAAGGCAAGTAATTTATACTCACCCAATATTTTTACTTTCTCCCTACTAAAATAACCGTATTATCATACTTAAAAACTTCTTTTACAGTATTAAATCCTGCCTTATAGAGCATTCTAATTTGATTTTCAACTGTACATGGAGTGTCATAATGATAAAATCCTTCGGTTATTCCTAACCTTGAACGAATTCTTTTATTTTCATTAAAATGATAGTCCTCAAATTCTTGATTTGGAGCCATATAATCAGTTTCAATATAAAAGCCTTCATTTTTTAGACTTCTTAAAATTTTTTTATACAATTTTATTTTTTCTTCATGCGTAAAATGATGAAGTGTTTCTACAGATACAGCAACATCAAATATTTCCTCTCCAAAATCATACTTAAAATAATCATCTACAATTAATTTTATTCTATCTAATTTATCCTTGTGTTTTTCTTTTATTTTTTCTAACATTTCCTTTGATATATCAATTCCTGTGACTTTAACCTTATTATTAATTTTAAAAATTTCATCTACCTCTAAACCTGTTCCACATCCTAAATCTAAGAGATTTATCTCTCTAAACTGTGGGATTAATTTTGCAGTCTCTATATAATATCTATCTGCTCCCCCAACATTTTTCATCATATGCTCTTCATATTCATTAACACGTTTATTAAAAAAACTGCTCATTTCCTCTAAATTCATTTAACCATCCCCTTTTCTACAATCCAATTATATTATTTAGAAATTTTGTACACAACCTTTAAAATATTTCATAAATAAAAATGCACCATATATCCTAAAATAATATGGTACATTTTTAACCAATTCTATAAACATTTTTTCTTCATTTCTGAAATAATTCTCTGAAGTCTCTTCTCCGACAAATAGTATTTTTGTGCAAGCTGTTTTACAGTAATTCCATTTTTATATTCATTATAAATCTCTATATTTCTAAGCTTAATTTCATCTCTAGTTTTTGTATTTTGTCCCCAACTTTTTTTATTCTCTTCTTTTCTTGGAATATATAAATATTCACCATCTACATAATCTTGAATTAATTCTAAAATTTCTTTTGGTAATACCTCATTAGCCTTAATGTACACCTTCTCAACTCCTAAACTTAATCTTTCTTTTAGGATTTAAGAGAGGCTATACCCTCTTTGTGCTATAAGCCTCTCTTATGCACAAAGAATAGAATATCTACCCATGAAAATTGCCCCTTTCATATTATAAATAAAACATTTTCACTATAAATTATACAGCTTGTTTATATATAATTCAAAAATATGGAGGTGAAGAAACTTTCATTCTTCACCTCCATATTTCTTATTTTCCGCTTTTAACTAAGTTTTCTAACACTTGAGCAGAACCTGTACCATTTTTTACAACATATACTTGCAGTCCTTCCATTCTTAATGACTGTCCTATAGTTCCTGATACATCTCCATTTTTCTTCCAAGATGTCCAGCCTATATTTTGTACATGAGTTCTATAGTATACAGAATAATTAGAAGCATTATTTCCTGCTGCATCCTTTAGAGATATTTTTATAGCTTCCATTCTCAATGCTTGTCCTGTTGTACCTGCTAGCTCACCATTTGTTACTTCTTGCATCCAACCTATATTTTGTACATGTGCTTGATATGCAAGATGTAATCCTACATTATTAGTATAATTAAGTTTTACAGCTTCCACACGTAAAGACTGTCCGATTGTTCCTGTAGTATCTCCATCGCTTACATTACCTTGCCAGCCTATGTTCTGTACATGCGCTTGGTCTGAAAGGTTTCCGTTCTCCCATTCATTACCATTAAAAAGCGATGCACCATGAATATTATTACGAGGATCATATGCACCATCAAATATTATTGAATAACTTGATTTATTATATTGATTTTGAATTGCATTATTCCACTTCTGATAATTGAAGGGTCTTATTTCATTGTTTCCTAAATCAACATAATCTCCTCCAACCTTTGGACCAACTTCAGTAAATCCAAAAGGTTTTCCCAATCCTCCATAATTTTGACCATTATAATTTCCACCTGCAAGCTCTGCATATGTCTTTTTTAATATATTATCATTTTCTGGATCATCACTGTAACCATCTAGCCCAACAGTATCTACATAATTATCTCCTGGGTAGTAATCTAATGCATCTTTAACTCTAGGATCATTTTCTAAGCTTTCATTAGCAGAATAACAGAACTTAAGCCAAGTTAAGCCGCGGTAATTTACTAAATATTCACGTATATTCATCCAAAGTTTTTTAAACTGACTGCTGTCATGATTTCCCCACCAAAACCAGGCTGCATTCATTTCGTGAAATGGTCTATAGTAAATAACAGCATTTGGGTTATATCCATTTAATTTTTGTCTATAATTATAAAGCTCATCAGCTACTCTCGAAATCATTGTCTTATAATTTTGAAGCAGCAAAGAACTTGATGAATTTATATCTTGAATTCTTACATTAGAAAGTGTTTCAAAATCTTCACTAGATATACTTGAATGTGTATCCCCACCAGCTGGATTTGGCATTTCTGCTGATATAATAGTATCCTTACCAAGTGGAGCTAACTTTGCAGCACTATCACCACTTATGGATGTTTCATAGCCTGTATTGCTGAAAGTAGCAAGATCGAAAGAAATTATATTCACTTTCCCTGAATAGGCAGAATCATTTGTAATAGAAGGTTTATCGAGATTATTTCCCCAACCAAGAAATGCACCAGTAGTACATGTTGTTGGCATGGCATGAACTTTGTTAGTAACTAGTGGCGATAATATTAGTGTCGTCGCTAAAAGAGCTATTATTGTCTTTTTTGTTTTGTTCAATGTCATAATGTTACTCCTTTTTATTATTTATACAAACATTATAGTTTTTTTATAAAAATTTTATAACTTTCCACCGATATATTATATTACATTATAAGTTACCACATGTAAACTTCCATTATTTTTATTTTTTTCTATATGTAAACGTATGTATTTCATTTTTCGCATAATTATGTCAAATTTCTCACAAAACAAACGTTATTTTTTAATATTATTAAAATTAAAAAATACCACTCATTATTGCCCGAGTGGTATTTACAAATATATAGTTTTTACTTATTCCAGCCTAAATCTGCTTTAATTTGATTAGCTAATTGATTCGCCATAATTTCATGAGTTTTTACAGTAGGATGCCAGTCTTCTCCATATCCATTTGCTGGATCCTGCATAGGAAACTCAATAAAATGAACTTTTTTATCTCCCAATGCCTCTTCTGAATCTACTGTACTCTTAACATAGTCTCTTGCTTGTGTAAGATTATCCCCATTCAGCATAGGTCCTACCGCACAATAAATATCGGCCTTAGGATATTGCCCACGAATTTTAGAAATAAATTTTAAATATGCTGAAGTAAATACTGTTTTATCTGGAGCGCCTATACTAAAATCGTTTGTTCCAAGATTAATAACTACAACTTGAGGAATCCACTTGCTAGAATCCCAAAGAAGTGTTGTATTGTAAGGTAATATTCTATCATACAGATCAGGCATCAAATCTGTAGTATTGCCTCCATAGTTACGAACTAATCCTTTTCCTGACCAACAGACAGTTTCTGAATCTGCACCTATAAGTCTACCAGTTACAGCACCGTAAGCAAGGTAAGCATTTTCATTTTTTGTTGTAAAGGATTGATATTGGCTTGTCCCTTCATTGCCATAACCACAAGTAATTGAATCTCCAACAAACATTATTCGCTTATCAGAAGGTTTTGGCGCAGATAGTAATTTTCCTTCAGTAACATTAAAGCCTAAGAACTGCACTTCTCCTACTGAAGCCTCTGTTCTTTTTACTAATTCTATACTATGTTTTCCTTGTGTAAGTCCTGATGCTAAAACAATAGGTGATAAAGTTGTAGTTGATACATTAATAGGTGTTTGAACCTTTCCATCAACTATTACATTAAACCAATTATCACCTGCTGATTTTAAATTCACACTTATTCCAGTTCCTTTAAAGTTTGCTTTTATCGTTGTGTCACTCCAAGCGAACTTTGGACCAGCTGGGTCGCTTGTATCCACCCTACCAATAAAAAGAACCTTAGAAAGGCTTTGTGATGTTTTTGAATTAATAGTTTTAACAGCAGAAGCACTAACTGTAAATTTTACATTTAACAACATCATAAAAACAATTAATAGCAATGCAAATCTTTTTTTCATTAAATTCTCCCCCTTATCTCACTTTTATACACATATTATACTATATACTTTAAATGTGATAAATATGGATAATTACAGTATTATATAATGTTATACCTCATTTTTACCTTTTTCACCACTTCTTCTATTAACTGCTTATAATTTAGTACTCTTGTCTGCTATTATTAATGCTATGCTTTAAATATATATAATTTATTGAACTAATTAAAACACAAACTGAATTAAAATCATGTATAAAATAGTTCCTCCAGCAATTGAAATTAACATTTGTCTTTTCCACATATGAAGCAAACCAACAAATATAATCGAAATAAATTCTGGAATACCATGATTGCCTCCAAATAAACTTACGTCCTTTAAACAGTAAACAACCAACATTCCTAATGCTGCTGATGGAAGTACCCTTCCCAGATATTGAACATATTTAGGAGTCTGCTTGTCCGAGCTAAAAATAACAAAAGGTAAAAAACGAGTTATCACAGTACCTAATATAACCATACAAATTATAATAATTTTTTGTATTAACGTCATTGACAATTACATTCACCTGCCTTATCTAAAGTTTTTCTAAATAAAGTAAGAATTGCAATTATCATTACCATTGATGGAATAATGAAACTTTTTCCTCCAAATATACTAAGACAAATAAGAGAAAATCCTAATCCCATTAATGAACTTTCATGTTTATCTTCCTTCCTCCACTGCTCAAGAAAAATCACTACAAAAAGCGCAGTCATTACAAAATCAAGTCCCTTTGTATTGAATTTAACTAAAGCTCCAAAAATTCCACCAATAGTAGCTCCCAAAAACCAATACAGATGATTAAGCATTGTCACAAAAAACATAAACCAACCATTGTCCACATCATCTGGAATATTAGCTGCATAATTTATAGAAAATGATTCATCACACATACCAAAAATTAGATAAAATTTTTTAATTCCTATTCCCTTAAATTTATTAAGCATTGAAATTCCATAAAATAAGTGGCGTGCATTTATCATTAAAGTCATAAAAAGTGCACCTAGTGGATTAAATGATCCCATTAAAAGATTAACTGCCACAAATTCTACAGATCCAGCAAAAATAGTTAAACTCATAATCATAGGATATATAGGACTAAACCCTGATACATTCATATAAATTCCATAAGCAATTCCTAAAAACAAAAAACCTGCAAATATAGGAATTGTATGTGGAAATGCCGTAACAAAAGCTTTTTTAATATAATTATTTTTTTTCATACTTTATGCATACACCTCATTTTAATATTCTATATCTAAACTATTTTTTAAACTTTTCTTCTTACCATTAAATAAAATTTTATCATCGCAAATACATACAATCAATGTTATAATTGTATGTATTACAATTATTCTGGAGGTTACTTATGCCTATTAATTCTTTTGAAAATTACCCCATGTCTTGGAAACCAAATAAATGCAATTTAAAACGACCTTTTTATTTATCTATTGCTGAAGCTTTAGAAAATGATATACATAATGGTTTTCTAGCTCCAGGTACAAAACTTCCACCACAAAGAGAACTTGCTGATTTTTTAGATATTAACTTTACAACAATAACACGCTCCTACAAAATATGCGAGTTAAAGGGATTAATCTATGCTGTTACTGGAAAAGGAACTTTTGTTTCTCCTAATGCCACTAAATGTATAACTATTTCCACTAATAGTTTTTCTGGTAGTATAAACCTTGGCTTCGTTGCCTCCTTTGAATGCTGTAATTCTATGATATTAGATACTACTAAAAAAATTATGGAAAAACATTATTTAGAGAAGCTTCTCAATTATGATAATCCAACTGGAATACCTCATCAAAAAAAAGCTGCCTTGAATTGGATGGAAAATTTCGGAATACATACTGACACGGAACATTTAGCTATTGTTTCAGGCGCTCAAAATGCATTAGCAATTACTTTATTTTCACTATTTGAACCTGGAAATCGTATTGCAGTTGACCTGTATACCTATTCAAATTTCATTGAGCTGTCAAAAATATTTCATTTACAGCTAGTTCCTATTAAGAATGATGAAAACGGTATGTTACCAGAGGAATTAGAAACTCAATGTCGTAAAAACTCTATACACGGTATATTCTTAATGCCATCTTGTTCTAATCCTACAACTATAATAATTTCAAATAGTCGTAAACTTGAATTAGCTAAGGTTATAAAAAAATTCAACCTCATTGTAATAGAAGATGACATTCACGCTTTTTTAACCGCTGGAACTATTGAGGATTATAAACAACCTATTTTTGAATTACTTCCTGAACAAACCATATATATCTGCAGCACTTCAAAAGCCATTTGTTCTGGACTTAGAATAGCTTATATAGTTTTTGCAGAGCGATTTAAAAAAAGGATATTACAAGCTATTTTCAATATAAACGTTAAAACTTCATCATTGGATAGTGAAATCGTAACAGAACTTATTTTATCAGGTAAAGCAAATGAAATAGTGAATAAAAAAAAGAAATTAGCAGAAGCTGCTAACAATATATTTTCAAAATATTTTCCCAGTGTTCCTATTATTGGTCACCCTCTTAGCTTTTATAGATGGCTCCCAATTTCAAATAATATTAATCAAAAAATTGAAGAAAACCTTTTAAAAAAAGGAGTTAATGTGTTCCATTCAAATCGATTTCTTAGCGCTTCAACTGCGAATGATAAATATCTACGTATTGCACTTTCTTCAACAAGTTCATTAAATGAATTAGAAATTGGTTTAAAAATTTTAAGCACACAAATATAAAAATTTATTAATGTTTTTGAATTAATAGTTTTAAATACAAAATCACTAACTATAAATTTTAAACTTAGCAACAATATATTTCCTCATAAATTAATTTTGGGAAGCGAAAATGTAAAAGCTGTTTTCTTGAAAGAAATACTTTTTACACTTATGCTTCCCTTGTTTCCCTTAACCAGTTCTTTAACTATACTAAGACCAATACCATTTCCACTTAACTTTGAATTCCTTGACTCTTCAGCCGTATATAATCTATTAAATACTAATGGCAAATCTTTTTTATCAATACCTTTTCCGTTATTCCAAACCTCAGTGTAAATATAATCTTTGTCCTCATATATATGTATCCCCACTTTATTCCCATCCCTCCCATACTTTAAGCTATTAGAAAGCAAGTTATTAAGTATTCTTCCCACAGATACCCTATCTGCCAAAACATAAACTTCTTCTTTGGTACATTCTAAGACAGGAGTTATTCCTATAGTTTTAAAATCATTATAAAAAAACAGAACCTGTTCTTGTATTACATCACTAAGATTTATTTTCTGTATATTAAATTTTTCATCATTGGCTTCTAATCTAGATAAATAAAAAAAGTTTTCTAAGGTTGAATTTAAATAACAGGCCTTATTATGTATAATATCTAAATATTCGTTTATTTCCCCTAAACTCAAGTTTTTGCTTTGCTTTATAAGTTCAACATACCCAATAAGTGAGGTAAGTGGAGTTTTAAAGTCATGAGATATATTTGAAACCATTTTTGACATTATGTCGGCTTTTTCTAAATTATCATTTTTAGCTTCTTGAAGTTTATCAGTAATTAAATTTATATTACTAACTAAATTAGCTATAAATTTAAAATTATTATTTATCATAATCTTTCTGCTAAAGTTTCCTGCTATCACATCTTCCAAAATTTTTTTAATATAATTTATTTTCGTAACTGTAGATATTATTAAAAGAATAAGTATTAAAATTATCCCTACAGAAATAAAAAATAATATTTTATACATACTTTATTCCCCCAACTTATATCCTATTCCCCAAACAGTTTCTATATATTTAGGACAACTTGTATCATTTTCTATTTTATCTCTAAGTCTTTTTATGTGAACCATAATTGTATTGTCATTTCTTATTGGATCTTTTCCCCAAATACTGTCGTATATTTGAGATTTGGTAAATACCTTTTTAGGATTTAACAGAAATAATTTTAGTATTTCAAATTCTATAGGAGTTATTTTTATTGCTTTGCCTTCCTTAGTAATAGAGTAATCCTGAATATTTACAGTGAGTTCTTTATAATTAACAATATTATCACTAGACATTTCCTCTCCACTAAAATACAAATACCTTCTTATAAGTGCCTTTACCCTTGCTACAAATTCATTTAGTGAAAATGGTTTTACAATATAATCATCTGCTCCCATGCTAATAGCAGAAACTTTATCCATCTCTTTACTTTTAGCTGATATAACAAGTATCGGTACTGTGCTTTTTTGTCTAATCCTTCTTATTATTTCAAAACCATCTATAAAAGGAACCATCAAATCTAATACAATTAATTTAATTTTGTCCTTATCATGCAAAAAATTATCCATAGCACTTTCTCCATCGTATGCCTTTACTACACAGAACCCTTCGTTCAATAAAATCTTATCAATAAGTCTACTTATTTCTTTATCATCCTCAACAACTAAAATTTCAACTCTATTTTTACTATCCATACCTTCCCACCTCACATTTATTATATAATTTTATTTTCGTTCATTTTCCAATACTGAACTGCACCTAGAATAAATGTACCTATAAAAGTCATTAAGATATAAATGCTATTAGCTTTACTTCCAATATTATTAACATTTAAAACAGGTATGTACTGAAAAATAAATGGCCAGTTTCTATATTTGTTTAATGAAAACAATACAATAGAAAAAAAATAAATAAAAATTGATATTAAGATTGAATAAGAATATCTTTTCAATGCATTTCCTATAATAACCATAATGGGTACAACACAAAATTGAAATAATATTGAAAGCATATACGCTTTAAAATGAGTGAATAATATGTTTTTTATATGAAACATAGCCATTGTAACTGTCAATCCAAGAAATACTATAAAAAAATGTACGATGTAAATAACTATTAATATTACATAAGTTACTAAAACTTTACTTACATATATATTGATTCTATTTACTGGATAAGCGTATTCTATTTCTTTAGTTCCATATGAATATTCTTTTACAAATACATAATTAGATAGTAGTATAAAAATAAGAGTCTCTAAAATTAGAAACATAAAATCCTCCACTTCTATGGAAGATGATATCCAACTAGAATGTGGATAGAAAAATAAAGATAAAAAAAACCATATTGCCGGTAAAATTACAGCAGTTAGTATCAAGCATAATATTACTTTTGATTTTTTTACTTTTAATATTTCTATATAAATAAAATCAAACATACTTTTCTCCTTTAATAAGTCTAAAAAAATAATCTTCAATATTTTCAGTATGAATTTTTAGTTCGCTAATTCCAATTCCATTATCAACTAACTGCTTGTTTATATCTTCTACATTATCTAATTTTTCAAAGATGAGAATGCTATTATTCTTAAAAATTTTGTAATTACTTATGCAGCAATTCTTTTCTAAAATTACACAAGCTTTTTCTAAATTACTTACCCTAAGTTTTAAATATACTCTATTTTTTTGGTTTAAATCCTTATATAAAACTTCCTTTACTAAATTCCCTCTATGGATTATTCCTACTTTGCTAACCCAATTCTCAACCTCATGAAATTTGTTACTACAAACAAGCACCGTAACATTTTTTCTTTTATTAAGTGTTATAATAATTTGTTTTATTTCATTTATAGCTGCTGTGTCTAGTCCTTTTGTGAGTTCATCTAAAATCAAAAGTTCAGGTTCATTAAGAAGGGCCCGTGCAAGCCCTAATCTCTGTTTCATCTCTGTTGAAAATTTATCTACACTTTTACTTATTCCATTTAATTTCACTAAACTTAAAACTTCATCTATTTTCTTTTTATTTTGTACTCCCAGATATCTTCTATGGATTTCAAGATTTTCTTTTGCTGTAAGCATAGGATAAAAAATTTGCTTTTCTGGTAAAATGCCTATTCTGTTTTTATGAATGTATGAATTTATATTTATTGTCTCTCCAAAAAGTTCTATAGTTCCTTCGTCTGATTTTTCTTGTCCCATTATCATTTTTATAGTAGCTGTTTTACCTGCTCCATTCTCACCTAAAAAGCCGTAAATATCCCCTCTATTAATTGTTATGTTTACCTTATTTACTGCAATTTTATCCTTATACTTTTTTAATAGATTATTGGTTTTTAATATATTCTCCATACTCATCTTCCTTATGCCAGCATTTCTTTTAATTCAATTTCCCCATCTCGAAGTTTAAGTATATCTGTTCCAAATGCTGCTGACTCTTCTGAATGAGTAACTTGAACTATCGTTTTATTAAATTCTCTATTAATGTTTTTAAATAACTTCATTATTTCATTTCCAGTTTTTGAATCCAAATTACCTATAGGCTCATCCGCTAATATTATCTCTGGATTAAATATAAGCGCTCTTGATATAGCTACCCTTTGCTGCTGACCTCCAGAAAGCTCTGCTGGCTTATGTTTTCTTCTATGGCTCATTTCAGTAATCTCAAGTATTTTATTCAACTCATTTTTAAGGTTTCTTGGTTTTTTACCATCTATAAGCATTGGAAGCATTATATTATCCTCAACAGACAAATTAGGAACCAAATTATAAAATTGAAAAACAAAACCCATTTTTCTTCTTCTCATAATACATTTTTCTTTTTCTTTCATTTGGTATATATCTTTTCCACCTATTATTATATTTCCCTTTGATGGAACATCAAGTCCTCCAAGTATGTATAACAGCGTAGATTTTCCTCCACCAGAAGGCCCCATTATTGATAAAAATTCTCCCTTCCTTACATTAAAACTTACACCTTTCAATATGTCAACTGTTTCTCTTTTTAGTTTAAAAGACTTATAAATATTTTTAACTTCTATAGAAAATTCACTCATTTTTATACCTCTCCTATTCATATTTTAATTCTTCTACAATTGATACTTTTTTGTTTTTAATTACTGCTGGAGTACTAGCTAAAAGCATAGTTACTAAAATTCCAATACAAACATAATAAAATGCTTTAAAATCATACGTCATAGCTATTGAAATTTCTACAAGCTTAGTAAGTTTACCTAATACCCCCACTGAATAATAGGATATTATACCACCTCCAATTATTGAAAATACAGCTGTAAATATACCTTCAATAACTATAGTTAATGCATTTTTACCTTTTGTAGCTCCAACAGAACTTAATACAGCTAACTCTCTTTTTCTTTGAATAAAACTTACAGAAATATTATTTATAATTGCAAATATTCCCATTGCTACAGTCATTATTGAAAAAAACATAAGCGCTGTTATTAAAAGTTGAAAATCTTCCCTATAGGCTGCCACTGTCTCCTTAAGCGTCTTAACTTTTGCTGAGGTTCCCATTAGTTCATTTTCTAAGTTACTTTTTTCTTTATCTACGTTTCCTTTTACCACAAGTGAATAATCATCTGGTACCTCTACTTTAAAGTCATTTATCATATTATCCTTATTAATTAAAATCTGACTTTCAGTAACCTTTGCATCAAAAATACCTGTTATTTTATATTTAGCTTCTCTATTATCAATCTTTAATACAACACTATCCCCTATGGATTTTTTTAGACTCTTGGCTGATTTACTATCGATTGCCATATTTCTTTCTTTTTTGCTTAGATCATTATAAAATTTATCTTTATCATTAATTGTATAGTAATTATTAAAGGCTCTATAAGTATTAGGTTCAATACCTACAATAGGAAGTTTTATATTACTACCTTTTATTTCGCCATTACCCACACCATAGGTTTTTATTATACTTTTTATATTTTTATCTTTACTTAAAACAAGTTCTATTTTATGAGGATCATTTCCTTGATTTACGTCAATATCATAACTATAGTTACTTGCCGCTCCTATCAAGGCATTAATATAAGAATGTGAAAAAGATAATATAATAAGTATAGATACCATACTTATTATGATTAGCCTTATATTGTTTAAAAGTGCTTTCAAGGATCTAATATTGTTCAAGGCTAGTTTAATCCAAATACTTATATTTTTAGACATATACATAAGAGGATAACTTATTATTCTTATAAATGATGGCAAGATAATAATTGAACCCACCATAAATAAAATAAAGCTTACTGGTGAAAACTCTATGGCTAATTCACTATTACTAGAATTAATAATAATCGATATAGCCACCAAAACAGATCCAATTATAAATATCTTGTATTTACTACTAGGCATATTGGCTTTATTTAAGATAATATCTTTTATTTGAAGCTTTTTTATAATTAAAACAGGCAAAACTGCTGACACACAAGTTATAATAACTGCAAAAGCAACCCCTGCAATAAACCAGCTATTCTTTAAATCCACACTAGTCTGAACTCCATAGGCTTTATAATTATTTTGCAAATCTGCAAGTAAATATAAAAGCCCTTTACCTAAAAATATTGATATTATTCCACTTATTAATCCATAAATAATACTTTCACTTAAAAGTAATTTTATTATCCCGAAGCTAGTTTCCCCTTGGCTCAAAAATGTTCCTATAACTGGTAACCTCTCTAAAACTATAAGCTTAAAACAGCTATAAATTATAAAAGCACTCATAAAAACTACTATTACCAACATAAAATAAAAAAGTATTTGTACTGTCTCCATATCACTTTCTGCTTTTGCCTTGTCAAATATAAGGTTAGCTGTACAATTATAACCTTTATTATTAAAGTGTTTAATAAATTTGGAGCTATTTACATTGCTTTTAAGGCTTGCAAACATGTAGTTATATAACTTGTTTATATTTAGTATTTTCCATATACTTTTTTCATTGACTACAATTGCAAATTTATCTTTTTCATCTGTACTAAATACACCAACACTTTCTGCAATAGCATTTACCTTATAAACCTGACTCTTATCTTCTGATTTTATAGTTATTTCACTTCCAACTTTAAAACTATGAGCTTTTGCCATTCTCTCTGAAATTATGGCACCATTTCCATCTAGTGGATTAGCTCCTGTCTTCTTTAATATTTTCATATTAGGAAGTTTTTCATAATTCCCTTCTTCAACCCCTTCTACAGCTACCTCTACCCTTTTATTTAAATATCCATCTAAATTTAGAATCGGTACAAACTCTATAAAATCTTCTTTAGGTATTCTACTTTCATCAAAAAATGGTTCATATGTTGTATTTTTAGCAGTTACAGCTATGTTGTAGACTCCATTTTGTTTATTCACTTGCTTTTCGGTAACTCTATTTGCAGAATCCGCAACTCCAAGTGATGTAATCAAAAGAGCTGCTGCAATTGTTATAGTAATTATCAAAAGCAGACTTCTTCCCTTTTTCTTAAAAATTGATTTAAGCAAATATTTAAGAAATATGTTCACAATTATCACCCCATATATGTGGTTAAACCAGTGAAATTATTAACTTAAAAATGCCATCTTGAAACATCTATAAGTTAGACTTTTCACTGATTTACCTATATTTAATTTACAATTATTAATTATAGGTTTAACTTCTTACAATGTATTTGAAAATTTGTTACGATTTTCTTACGAGGTTTAATTATTTTTACTACTTTTAAGCTACTAATAACGATTTCTATATCTAAATGAGACTTTTAATTAAAAATTTATTAAATTTATAGTTGATTGCTTTGATTTTTGTTATAAAATTAAATAAGGGGGTGTTCAAATACAAATAGCAATCATGAAAAAGCTGTCATTATATTTATCAACGACTAAGCTTTAAAATCGCTACATAATATTTATCTTGCTATTTATATGCAATTCATTAATACTCAAAGGGAAGTATTATAATTAATAATCAATATATGGAAGGATGTAGATAACATGGAAAAGAAAAATATAGATTGGGCTAATCTTGGCTTTGGATATGTTAAAACAGATAAAAGATTCGTTGCCAACTATACAGATGGAAAATGGGATGATGGTGCATTAGTTTCTGAGGCTACTATTGCAATTAGTGAATGTGCTGGAGTTCTTCAATATTCTCAATCTTGCTTTGAAGGTATGAAGGCTTACACAACTGAAGATGGACACATTGTTACCTTCCGACCTGATTTAAATGCTGAGCGTATGGAAGATACATGTAGAAGACTTGAAATGCCAGTATTTCCAAAAGAAAATTTTGTAGATGCTGTAGTAAAAACTATAGAAGCAAATGCTGAATGGGTACCTCCATATGGAAGCGGCGCTACTCTTTACCTTCGTCCATTTATGTTCGCTTCAGGACCAGTTATAGGTGTTAAACCCGCAGATGAATATCAATTTAGAGTATTCGCTACACCAGTTGGTCCATATTTTAAAGGTGGCGTTAAACCTCTAACTTTATGCGTTAGTGACTTTGATCGTGCTGCACCACATGGTACTGGACACATAAAAGCTGGACTTAACTACGCAATGAGTCTTCATGCAATTGTTACTGCTCACAAAGAAGGCTACGATGAAAACATGTATTTAGATGCAGCTACTAGAACAAAAGTTGAAGAAACAGGTGGAGCTAACTTTTTATTCGTAACTAAAGATAATAAAGTTGTTACCCCAAAATCAGATACTATTCTTCCTTCAATTACACGTCGTTCTTTAATGGCAGTTGCAAAAGATTATCTTGGTTTAGAAGTAGAGGAAAGAACTGTTTATTTTGATGAAGTAAAAGATTTTGCAGAGTGCGGACTTTGTGGAACTGCTGCTGTTATATCTCCAGTAGGAAAAATTGTAGATCATGGAAAAGAAATTTGCTTTCCTAGCGGTATGACAGAGATGGGTCCTATTACAAAAAAATTACTTGATACATTAACAGGTATTCAAATGGGACGTATCAAAGCACCTGAAGGTTGGTTAAAGGTTATTAAATAACTCTAATTTAATTTTAAAAGAACAACATACATATAATAAAAGATGTTGTTCTTTTAACTACTAAATTATATGATAAAATTTTCCATTATTCCATCAATTCTTTAGCACACGCAATATAGTAATGCCTTCCATTTGCACTTGTTTCAAGTTTTGATAATTTAATTAACCCTTCAGCTTTTAGTTGTTTTGCAATTTTAATTTCTTTTTCTGCTCCTATTAACAAATCACAAAGTTCAATTGCCCATTGCTGATTTCCATTATGTAAAGAATTTTTTATTTCCTTTATTAGCTTTAATTCACTCCCTATTAACTTTAACATTTTCAAAGAATATTCCTTCGTTGGTAGTTTATTTAGTTTTGTTGGGTTTCCATCAAACCAACCTAAATATCCATTATAAATACTTCTAACAGACCAAGCAACAGTACCATAGTATTCTCCCAAATATGGCAATCCAGCCAAATTGTCGGGTAACATTATAGTACTTGCTAATTCATCCGCTGTTAATCCCTTATTCATACCTTTAAGAGTTTCTTCTAATACATATTCTATAGCATTTCTGAAATTTGTTAATACCTCTTTTACCATATCTCTTCCTATTAATGGTTTTGTGTGCCCTGGTAATACGTATTCAGCTGGATACGACAGTATTAAATCAAGTGTGTCAATCCAAGCACTTACATCTCTATATTGACTACCACGAAGTGCATATAAATTAGGCCAACAACTATAATAGTTATCACCACAGCAAAGCACTTTGCTATCAGGCAACCAAACAAATATTTGATCGTCAGTTTCTCCTATTGCTGAAACTAGTTCCATATTAATACCATCTATATTAATATTAACTTTTTCTTCTTTATATATAGTAGTTGATGGAAGAAACGTATATTTACCTTCATTTACAGTAAAACCTTCTCTAATTCCTATTCCTTGAGTAACTACTTCTTTATCTAACAGCTTATAACCAAATTGGTAGGATGCACGCTTGTTGAGTATATCCTTCAGCTCATTCGTACGACCAAGCACTGGTTTCTTTGGCTCAAATTCTATAATTTCATTAACAGTGTCACTGAAAACCGCGGCTCCTCCTCTGTGATCAGGATGCCCATGAGTATAAATAATAGTTTTAACAGACTTATCGGTAATATTAGTAATTAGTTGTTTTAATTTTTCAGCTCTTACATCTGTATCAAGAGTATCAACTAAAATTACTGAATTATTTGCTTCTATGATTATTGAATTGCTATGACCGTATCCAACAACATGATAAATACCCTCTGCAATCTTTATGATTTCTTTAGGATATGCTGCAATAGAAAATTTTTTTAATAGTTCCTCTCCATTTTGTTTTAACAACTTTAGCACCCCACTTTATATTCAATTTATCAAATAATAACGTATACCTTTAATTATATGATAGCTTAATATATTATCTTAATAAATAAGGCACTTTAATATTACCTAGTTACCTTTTTGTAATTTATAAAGACCAACTTTTTCATTGAGGAAACAATAATATAAAGTAACCTTTTTATTACTAAGTTATATAAAAGTGCCTTATTGACCTATTGATTATACATATCTTATACTACTTACGTAATTTATAAATAAGCTTCACTTTAAAAATTTTTAGAATTAAAGAGGTGATATAAAATGAAATTTAACACTAGCAAAACAGCTTTATTAATTATTGATTTACAAAATGATAATATATCAAAAGGTGGTAAATTTGAAAACTCAGGAGCTGTAGAACATGCAAAACAGCAAAATGTAGTTGACAACATAAAGAAAATTTATAATAAAGCAAAAGTCTTAGGTATACCTGTTTTTCATAATTATTTTGTTGTAGAAAAAGAGGCAAAAGGAATTGATAATAATGCCCGAATATTTAAATCAATAGCTGAAACAGGAAGCATAGTTAGAGGAACTTGGGGTGCAGCACCAGTTCATGGACTAGAACCAAAGGATGGAGACTTTGTCTTAGAAAAAGCTCGAATGAGTGCATTCAATGGTACTCAATTAGATACATTGTTAAGAGGCTTAGGTATAGAAACAATTATAATAACTGGTGTCTGGACAAATATGGCTGTAGAACATACTTGCAGAGATGGTGCAGATTACGGATACAATGTTATAATTGCAACTGACGGAACTTCAACAATTAACGAAGAATGGCAAAATGCCGCTCTAAATTATGCCATGAATAATATAGCAACAAAAATGACTTCAGAAGAAATAATTGAAAATATATAATGTTTTTATTATCAAATAGGAGGGTTTTAAATGTTAAAAATAGTTGCAAAATTTGTTATTAATGAAGATAAAGTAAATGAATTTAAGGAATATGCCGCCAAATTAGCTGCTGAAACTCGAAAAGAAGATGGATGTATTTCATATCAATTACTTCAAAATAATGACAACAGCGAAATGCTCATATTTATTGAAGAATGGAAAGATCAAGATGCTATTAATAAGCATAATAATTCGAAACATTTTGTAGAAATACTGCCAAAATTAACAGAAAACTCAAAAAAAGAGCCTGCTATAACTGTTAACACTGTTGTTATATAATTAACAGCATTTTCTTTCTAATTTAAAAATCGGCTTTTAGTTAAATTAAAAGCTGATTTTTAAATTAATAAATTAAGCTTCAAATAAAGCAATTATAGAATCTAAATTGGGTTTATTTATTAACCTATCTGGATTTTGAATTATATCCATAAGATATCCTAATAAGCAATGCCAATAAATATTACCAAATTCATTAGCATCACCTTTTTTAAATTCTCCTACTTTCATACCTTTCTCAAATATTGGACCAAAAAAAGAACTTCCAAAGTTAAGATTAACTGGATTTTCATATTCACTATCATTAATTTCCCCTCTTACAAATACTGTAATATATACTTGTAATGGTGGTATGTATCCATTCTCATCTGAAGTTGAAAGAAAACGTAATCCAAATTCTTTAATAGCTTCTTTAGCGCTTGAAATATTATTAATTTCTTCCAAACATTCATTAAGCATATCACTGTATGAGAATAAAATTTCTGCTTTGCTTTTAAAATAACGGTATAATAAACCTTTACTAATATCTGCAGCTTCTGCTATATCTGTAATTTTTGTATTCTTATATCCTTTTTCGAAAAATAAACTTAGTGCAACTGATAAGATTTGTGTTCTTCTTTTTAACTCTATTTCCTTTTGTTTTTTTTCAGACATTGACATTTTATATCACCCTAATTTGTTTATATATTATTTATAGTACACTATTTACTTTAAAAAATAAAGATTGACAGTTATAACTATCGCTATAGCGCACAATTGACTCATAAGTCAATATTAACTTATGAGTCAATTGTGCGCTATAATTTAATTGTTAAGTTTTTAACATCAATAATTATTATGGAGGTATACTTTTATGTTAGATTATCTTTTCAGCCCATACACAATCAGAGGTAAAAGCATAAAAAATCGTCTTGTTGTTCCTGCTATGGTAACAAATTATTGCGAATCAGATGGTACTGCAACTGAGAGATTTATTGCTTATCATGAAGCAAAGGCAAAAGGCGGTTTTGGTCTTATTATCACTGAAGATTATGCCATTGATCCTCTTGGCCGTGGCTTTCAACATGTAGCAGGTCTTTGGAATGATGAACAAATTAAAAGTCATAGTGAATTACCAAAAAGAGTACATAAATATGGTGCTACTATACTTGCACAAATATATCATGCTGGAAGACAAACAGATCGTGGTGCAATTAATTCAGCTCCATATTCAGCTAGCACAATCCCATCACCTTTTGGTACTGACATTCCTAAAGAATTAACAACTGAAGAAGTCAAAGAAATGATAAGTAAATATGGTGATACTGCATTACGTGCTAAAAAAATGTGGTTTTGATGGTGTAGAAATTCATGGTGGTCATGGTTACCTTATTACTCAATTTCTTTCACCCTTCTCAAACAAACGTGTAGATGAATATGGTGGAAGTTTCTTTAATCGCGCACGTTTTGCACTTGAAATCATTAACGATATTAGAAAAAAATGCGGCAATGACTTTATTGTTGGTATACGTATTTCTGCTGATGAAATGGTTGAAGGTGGACTTACAATCGAAGATAGTAAATCAATCGTTCCTTACTTTGAAGAAGCAGGCGTAGACCTTATCAACGTTTCTGTGGGAAACTATTTATCTATAGATTTAAACGTAGCCTCTTCTTATGTGAATCACGGATGGTTTGTTAATATGGCAAAAGAAATTAAAGATGTTTGCAATATTCCTGTAATTGCTGTTTCTAGAATTAACGACCCAATATTAGCAAATAATATTATTCGTTCTGGTAAAGCTGATTTTACCGCTATGGGACGTGCTTCCTTAGCTGATCCAGATATGTCAAACAAAGCAAAGGAAGGTAAATTTGATAAAATTCGCCGCTGTATTGGCTGTAATCATGGATGTTTAGGAAGTTTGTTTAAAGATCAGGATGTTAAATGTGTTTTAAATCCTACATTAGGTAAAGAATTAACTTCTGTAATTGAACCTACAAAAATCCCCAAAAATGTTGCTATAATTGGTGCTGGTCCCGCTGGACTAGAGGCTGCTATGAGTGCAAAAAAAGCTGGTCATAACGTAACTGTATACGAAAAAGGAAATCATGCAGGCGGACAATTTTATTTAGCTGCTATGCCACCATGTAAAGGTGAAATTACTGATTTCATTGTATGGCAAACTAACCAATGTAAAAAATTAAATATTCCAATTAAATATAATACTGAAGTCACTATTGAATTTATGAAAAAAGAGAAACCAGATGTAATTATTTTAGCTACAGGTGCTTCTCCATTCAAACCACCTATTAAAGGAATTGAAAATAGTAACGTTGTACTTGCTAATGATATTCTTGATGGTAAGGTATTTCCTGGTTCAAAATGTGTAGTAATTGGTGGTGGTCAAGTTGGAGCTGAAACAGCAAACTTTCTAGGTCAACAACTTAGAGATGTTTCTGTACTTGAAATGGGTCCTAAAATTGCTCCTGAAGAAGCTATAGGACCTAGATGGCAATTAATCCATGATTTAGAAACCCGTGAGGTGAAATTATATACAAGTATAAAAGTAACAGAAATTACCAAAAATTCTGTTAAAGCTGTAGGAAACACTGAAATAAAATTTCCTGCCGACACAGTTGTTATTGCTACTGGTTCTAGACCTGTAAATGAATTAAAAGATAAATTAGTTAATGCTGGCTTTGATGTTAAAGTAATTGGTGATGCAAACAAAGTTGGGCTTGTTATGGATGCAACATCTCAAGGCTTTGAGGCTGGTAGATTTATTTAACTAAAAAAATATATCTTATATAAGACTTATGAGGCTGTTGCATAATATTTATTATTGGAACAGCCTCATATATTCTATTTCTTTATTATAAACAACTATTCTCAAGTAATTTATATTCCAAGTACACTTTTATAATATCCCTCCCAAAAATGCATCTTTTCTTTGCTAAATGTTATAGTAGATATTGAATCCCCAAAATTTATGAAAGACATACTTCCATCATACGATTCCCATTTATTAAGATTATTACTATTTGGATTTCCAATTTTAGCAAAATTAATTAAGTAATCTGACATTTTATTCCATAATTCATAATCGTCTTGTTTCCAATATGACTTCCTATATATTGAAAAATGATTTAAAAAATAAGGCGGATTAAACCCTTCATTTTGGACAAAGCCTAATAAATTCTTTAATTTTCTTAGATTTAGACCCTCATCTTAATATTAGTTTGTTTTTCTCCAAAATAAAGATTATAAAACTCATTTGGTGACATAAATTTCAAACTTGAATGAAGACGCCTATTGTTATAAAATTCCATGAATTCGTTTACTGTTTCATATGCTTCTGCATAAGTTTGAAATTCATTGATTTTCAAACATTCATCTTCAAGAATTCTATGAAATGATTCTACATGTGCATTTTTATTGGGTGTTTTTACAGGTATTCTTTCATGCTCTACCTTGATTTCATCACAGCATTTACTAAACTTATAGCTTACAAATTGTGGACCATTATCTGTTCGTATTATAGGTTTTTCTGCTTCTTCTTCAAATAAATTTCTTTTTATTAAACACTGTCTTAATAAGGCTGCTGCATCTTTAGCTTCACAGTGTAAGCCTATATAATAGCCAACAATACATCTGTCAAAAATATCAATTAAGTTTAGCAGATAAAAAAATTTATCCTCACCATGAATATACCCATATTTTATATCCATTTCCCAGAGCTGATTTGAAGCGGATATAATTCTATTAATTGCAATAGTTCTTTTTATTTTAGGCTTAATTACCCTTTGATTTTTAAGTATATTAAGTTCTTTACAGAGTCTATAAATCTTCTTATGATTAATTATAAGATTATAGTATTTTCTTAAATGATAGGTTATTTTTCTATAACCATAATTAATGGCATCGCCATTAATTGATTCCATTATAAATTCTTTAATTTGTCCATCACATATTATTTTATTTTCTTTATTTATGCTATATCCCTTAGGTTTTCCACCTTTAGGTTTTATCTTTTCTTTTCCTTCTACACTTAAATTATAATAATATGTTGATTTACCAAGCTTAACTATTTTTAGTACAAAGGATACACTATAGCCTTGATTAATATATTTTTTAGCTATTTCTACTTTATCTTTAATTGAGGGTTTGATTTTTTTATTAAGTCTTTAAGAATTGCAATTTCCAAATCTTTTTCACCTAAAAGTTTTTTTAGATGATCATTCTCTTTTGTTACTTCTGTAATTTCGCCTTCAAGTTCTTTTTTTCCCTCAACTAAAGTTTTTCTACCTGGTTTTAGTTTTATTTCATTTTTATTCTTAGATTCTTTTATCCATGTAAATATTGTTGATTTTGATATTCCATGTTTCCTTGATACCAACGAAACATTTCCTACTTCCTGTACTTCTCTTAATATTTCTTCCTTTTTTGCAATTTTTTTAGTTTAAACCATAAGCTTATTGAAAAAAATCCTATTGAAAAACAATGATTTTTTTCAATAGGATTTTAATTACACAATTTAATATTTTATTTAATAAAATTAGTACGAACTATCTTTTCACTTATAGGATAATCTATTCCATTCTTTTTGCCAGATTCAATTAGCTTTAATAACCATGCCATATTTGTTCCTAGTGTTCTCATTATTTGCATACCCTCTTCATCTTTCCTTACATCTTCTGGAGTAAAACCATGCACCATATTCCAGTATGTAGATGGTACCATAATCATTCTTGAATGTCCTATATATTTATTCAATTGATCATAAGCAGCAGTGGTACCTGCTCTTCTTGCAGATACAATGCTTGCTGCTGGTTTGTATGCAAAGTTAGAACTAGCTGCAAAATTCACTCTATCTAGAAGAGAAATCATAGAGCCAGCTGCTGAAGCAAAGTAAACAGGTGATCCAAAAATAAAACCATCTGCCTCTTTTGCCTTTTGTATTATTTCATTTACGGGATCATCATTAAAAATGCATAAATGCTTATTAGATTCTTGACACTTTCCACATCCAATACAACCTCTAATTGGTTTATTACCAATATAATATATTTCAGTATCTATTTTTTCATTTTCTAATTGTTTAGCCACCTCACTTAAAGCAGTATACGTACATCCGCTTTTATGTGGGCTACCATTAATCAACAATACTTTCATTATTCCATCTCCTCAAAATTTCCACACACCAATACCTGTTTTTTTATCTATCATTCTTCCTATCAATCCTCTAGCAGGCATTATTGAAATTTCACCAGTATAGCTAATTACTGCCTTTGTTAAATGCCCAGCTAGCACAACTGGCTTTCCGGCTTCATCAAGATATGAAAAGACTGCATGGCTATGCAAAAACGGTTGACCATTATCATCTAAAGTAATATTTCCCATCAATGACACCATTTCAAGCATTCCTGATATTGTATGGTCTGCAAAATCATCAACATCTGGCAAATACGTAGAAACTGTAGCTATACCACAAGCTCCTATTCCTTGAAACTGTCCTGTCATGATATTTTCTTTTTTGCAAACTTCAATTATATTACTAATTACATCTTCATCTTTATCAATTCTGACATAAATATTTTCACCTATTTTTCTATAATCCATTTTTATCGCATCCAAACATTTTTTTATTTATAAATAATATATAGAATTTAATTTTAGATATAAATCACTTCTAGTACAAATCACTATTTATCCAAAATGTAATTTCTTTTAGCATTTTTTCATTACGACGAAAATACGTATATTGATCAATTTTACGTGATTCTACTAATCCAGCATCCTCTAAGATTGACATAAACTTTGAAGTTGTTGATTGAGAGAGTCCCGTACGTTTCTTAATGCTACGTACACATACACCGCCTTGAAAATCCTTCATTACTCCAGCATGCAATTGCTGCTCAAAATTGGCTGCTGGATCCTTAAGCCAAAGTAAAATATTAAGACGTGTATCATTGCTAAGCGCTTTAAAAATCTTTACTTGATCCATTATTTACCTCACTATTATATTTTTTATTATATTTTAACTCATATCACTAAACGTCGCAAACAAGTTATATAATAAAGCGTGAAATAAATATAATTTACTCTATAAACTTGTTATGCTTTCTCTAAAACTTCTAAGTCTACTTTCAGGTGTATTATCAATTACACGTTGTAGTTTTGCAATCATTTCATCCTTATCTCTGGGGATTTTTCCCACAATAGGTACTGCTATTGAAACATGTACAGCTTCAAATATAGTTGGTATTGCAAGCGTATTTATAAATTCCATCATTTCTTGAAGTTTTTCTACTTCTGTAGCTTCCTCAAACTCTCCTGTTTGTGCTTGTTTATATAATGGAGTACCTGGCATAAGAGTCAATGATGAGGCATAAATCATTGTTGGTTTTAATCCGTTTAGAATTCTTGCTGAATCATGTGCATGTTTCATACCATATCCATGACCACCTAAACCATTTAGAAAATTAGCTACATATTTAAATCCTGCAGCATCCATCTTAAAGCACTGTTCTGTAATAAGTTCTGATGTGTAACCTTTATGCATCCTATTTAAGATCACATCATCACCAGATTCTATTCCAAAATAAGGATTACTATATCCTGCTTCACTTAAAGCACGAAGTTCCGTAATACTTTTATTTATAATATTATTTATTCTTGCATACCCTCCGATAGATTCCACTGTTGGTAGATATTCGTGAATAAGTTCCGCAATAGTCATAAGCTTATCATAACTTAATACAAACGGATCAGCTCCTTGCAAAAATATTCTTTTAGCATTAAGATTCATGCTTCTAAGTTCTTTTAAATCCTCTTTAATTTCATCTATTGGTGATACTTTAAAGCTACTCTCTTTATAAAAAGAACAAAATGCACATTGATTATGAGTACTACATCCTGATGTTACTTGCAAATATGCCGATTGTGCTTCGTATGGCGGTCTATTAATTCCACTAGAAAAATGCATAAAATTTTACCTCCTAAAAACAAAAATGTCAGTTTACTAATTAATTACTTATAAACTGCTGCTATAAAACATTATAATTTTAAAATTGCACCAAATATTAACTTTAATATTTTATGCAACCTTTATTAATCGATATTTATAGATTTTATTAATCTATAAATATCGATTAATAAAATAATAACAAACCTTTACTATGTTGTCAACTAAAAATCTATAAATCTGAAATTAATTCCTCTATTAAAAAATTTAGAAGCTTAAATCCTACAAGATTTATAATAAGAGCTTTCTTTAATTGAATTATGAATATCTTCTACTGTTTCAAGTCTAACAACTATAATATCTTCAAATTTTCTATATATTCCTATCTGTTATTTTATTTATACTTTAAAGCTAATAAGATTATTAACTTATATTTTATCTAATAAACCCAGTATATACTCTTCTTTCTTCTACAGGATAATTTATGCCATTCTCTTTAGAACATTTTAATGCTTTTAATAGCCATGCCATATTTCTACCTAATGTCCTCATTAATTGCATACCCATTTTATCTTGAATTACTTCTTCTGGAGTACTGCCATGAACCATGTTCCAATATGTGGATGGTACCATAATCATTCTTGAGTATCCTATATATTTATTCAATTGATCATAAGCGGCAGTTGTACCTGATCTCCATGCAGATACAACATTAGCTGCTGGTTTATAAGCAAATACAGAACTTCCTGCATAATTTACTCTATCTAAAATAGCAGTAAATGCCCCATTTGCTGATGCAAAATAAACAGGTGATCCAAAAATAAAACCATCTGATTCTTTTGCTTTTTCGATAATTTCATTTACAGGATCATCATTAAAAATACACTTATTATTATTGAATGCACACTTATTACATCCAATACACCCTCTAATTGGCTTATTACCAATATAATATATTTCAGTTTCTACTTCCTCATTTTCTAATTCCTTGGCCACTTCACTTAACGCAGTATATGTACATCCCTTTTTATTAGGACTGCCATTGATTAGTAACACTTTCATAATTATAACTTCCTCCTTATATAATCTTTATTAAGTATATATTTACAGCCACATTCACAAAAGATCATAACCCAAATATACCAGTTACGCTTTCCGTATCATGCTCCATAAACAGCACCAAGATGTCCCCATCATGCTGTCATGGTATTATTTTTTTCATTACCAGCTGTAATAAACAACCATCCATAAGATATATTGTCCATAATTTTATAAGTACTCACATTTTTATTAGTTACTTAAATTTCCTAACATTTTCATTTAATTTCCAATAACTCAGTTCAAAACTATTGGAATAATATACAAAATGCAAAAATGGCAACACTAAAAAAATCTAAATTGAAATTTACAATTTTGGATTAAATTTTATATTAGCACAGCCTCATATATCAAAAGTTATTTGTATATATTTGGGAGCACAAAGTGCATCAACAATTAATTTTGTTAACTTTGTTATTGGCGGAATATTTATTGTTATTCCATTCGAAGATCTTGTAACAAAACCTCTTATGTTTCCAATAGTCTTTACTAAACCTCTTACACTTATATTTTCTAGCTTTGTTCCATATAAAACTGTAGATTTGAACCAACTTACAAGATTATGAGTTATAAATACTAACCATAAAAATCCGTAAATACCATAAAATTTTGAAGTTCTAAGATTTTTTATATGATATACGTTTTTAGCCATCTTAAAAAATGCTTCTATAGTTTGACGTTTATTATAAAAATGAAAAATTTCTACTACATTCATGTCATTAACACTTATATTTGTTACAAGAAAGGAATATTTTAAATTTCCCTTTTTAGATAATGTCTGAACTAAAATATATCTAACACCATTAGTTTTAGGAAGTTCATATACCAAAGCTGACTCGTCAGCTTGAATATACTCTGAATAGTCTATATTTTTTGCAATATTGCTTGCTGTTTTTGGTGAGTATCCCTTTGTAACAAATTTTAAATTTGGTATTGAAATTAGTTTTTCAATATTATCAGTTGAACCATATCCACTATCAGTTCTTAATATTAATTTACCATTATAAAGCTGTTCCTTATATTTTGATATTATCGCATTCAATAAATCATCATAATGATCTGTACAATGGGTATTCCCTGAATCTAAAAACATTGCTACTGTTTCAGAATGTTCACCAGTAAAAGCTACAGAAAGTTGATATCCTCTTTGATTCTTTTTCTTTGAAAAATAACCTTTTTCAGCTAATTCAAAAGATTTACCGTTAGCAATAAGCCCTGTTTGGTCACAGTCTACCACTACTTTCGTACACGAATTAATGGAATTGCTGTGATTCATAAAAAGATTATGATGAATATCCTGTAGTTGGTTTATACTTTCAGAATCAAAACGTCTGATTAACTCGTTAATTTGTGATTGATCTGGTGCTTTATCCATATTAAACATATTTAGAGCAAGTTTTTCTACCGCAAGCTTTTCATTAATATCCTTGGTTGTTTCACAACCAATTATAATAGACATCATAGTCGTAATAAGTTTTTGGGATACAGAGTATTTTACTTTCTTCATATTAAGTTTGAAATTTTCAAATGCCTTGAAAACTTCAAGTTTAGATCCAAATTGCAGTACTGAAATTAACCAAGTGGAAGTAGTTTCTTCTTTACAGTTATCTTGAGTGAAGTTAAAATTATTCATAGGATAATACCTGCCTTTCTTAATTTTTTCTGTGGTAAGAAAATTATAACTTAAGGCTTGGTATTATCTATTATTTATTTTTTGGAAACTATAATTTGGCAAATGTATAAGTTTAGTTTGTACGAAACTTAGGTAGTTAGTTATATTTTTATAACCTTAGATTTTCCTATTAGGAACTCTACAACTTTCTCTAATTTCTTTTTCAATATTAATAATCACTTGAAAGCTTCCTATAAATTTTATAATCTAAATCTTTAAATACATTAAATATAACTCTATCAATCTTTGATTCATTTTCTTCTAAAAATTGTATCACTGTTTTTATTGCAATTTCAGCCGCCTTTTCATTTGGAAAGTGAAATTCACCTGTAGATATACAACAAAATGCTATGGTCCTAACCCCATTTTGTACCGCACACCCTAAACAAGATTTATAACAAGAATGTAGAGCATCTTCAAGTTCTCTAGTCAATTTTGAACCCACAATAGGTCCTACAGTGTGTATAACATGTCTACATGGCAAATTATACCCTTTGGTAATCTTAGCTATTCCCGTTTTCTCTTCATGACCTTGTTTTTTCATTATACTATAGCATTCATCACGAAGTTGTATTCCTGCTGCTGAATGTATTGCATTATCAATACACCCATGACATGGTGTAAAACATCCAAGCATTTGGGAATTGGCAGCATTTACAATTGCATCCACTTGTAACCTTGTTATATCTCCCTGCCATATTGATATTTTATCTTTGAACGGTATCGATGCTTTAGGAAATTCCTCCTCTAAACTTTGTATATCTGTAATCCTAACAATACCCTTTTCCTTAACCTGCTCATTTAAATATTCATTCTGAATACGTAAAAATTTTTCACTAACTTCTCCTGGCATTCTAACATTCATAAGCGAACGTAATAATCTAGTACGTTCTATATAAGAATCAGGTATTTCCAAACCTATATATCTATCATCTTCTTTTATTAATTCCTTTATCAAAAAAAACACTTTTTCTTGTTGTTTCATCCATTATCACCTACTTTCAAAAATTCAATACTTAAAGTAGTGTTACTTGCCTGTCTATAAAGCTTGCCTGCTTTGCATCTTTTATTATATCGCCATCCATATTTCCACCAAGTAGAAATGGTGATTTAGAATTATGCATTTTCATATTATTAACCACTGTTCTATGATTATAGTTTGCATAACAATATACGCAACCATGTCCACATGTGTTATATGCTCCAATATCGTTTTGAAGCAAGCAATTACATCCACCTCTAGAAGATTTCCTTTTATGTATTTTTAGTTTACTTCCCATTGCACGTTCAATTATTGGCTGTGTCATACAACCACTACAATCAACTCCATACTTTGCTAAATCATCACCTTCAAAACATGTTCTAATCTGGATATTATATTTTTTGCCTATACGTACAAATTCTTTTCCAATTGTTTCACGTTCCTCTTTTGTAACTGGTTTAACACCTGTGAAATTACGCTTTGTCTTTTCGTATAAATCAACAAAACTAATAACACAGTCATGTGTATATCCTTCCAAATTTTTCGCCATTTTTTCAAAGTTCTCTATGTGACTTTCCAGTGTGTATTTTTTTGTAATAAAAATAGGATCATATCTCCAACCAATGGCATTTACTCCAACAATAGCTGAAAGCTTTTTAAAATTTTCCATTACTTTCTCCTTATCTGGCACATTAGGTTCAATTTCCTTACCATAAGGCGTAATAGTTACAAACCAAAACTGTTTAAATTCATCAAGTTCATGAATTCTAGATAACATTGGTTCTGGATTTTTTGTACAAAAAGATAAACAGTCAACTACATCGGGTGTCAATTTATATTTTGTAACTTGCTCCTTATAATATGGATTTCTTACCAAAACATATCCTGCTTTAATTCTATTAAAAAACCATTCACTAAAATATGCAGGAATATCAGTCCTACTACCTGTATTTATTATCATTCTTTATCATACCTCCACTTGATTTTCATTAAACTATGTACTAATTAACAACCACAATTTTTCCATTAGCAACATTACGCTCCATTAACACATGTGCTTTATTAATCTCATCTAAAGAAAAGACCTTTGCTATAGGAACTTCAATTTTATGTTTTTCAATATGTTTAAATAGACTAACGATTATATCTTCTTTAATATTCTGACTATCAAACTGTGTAAAATACGCACCTGAAGGTATATCAACCATAGGCTCAAAATTCTTTACTACCCATTCACCACCTAATATACCTATCATACATAAAACACCTTTTTCTGAAAGTAATTTTAAAGAATTTTTTAATGTTACTGTACCTACTAATTCTAGGATTTTATTTACTCCCTTAGGGAAAATAGAATATAGCTGTTGTACTATACTTGAATCATCTATTAATACAAAGTCTGCACCATATTTTTTTAAAAGTTCTACTTTATCTTTGTTTCTTGTCGTTGAAATAACAGTAGCGCCTATACTCTTAGCTAGCTGAAGTGCCGCTAAACCAACAGAACTAGTTCCACCTCGTATTAATAAACTTTCTCCTTGATTAATACTTAAAACATCAAAAAGTGATGCATATGCAGTATAATACATTTCAGGAATTGCCGCCATTTTCATCCACGGCATATCGTTATTCACAGGATACACCTGATTAGTTGGAATAAGTGCATACTCTGCATAACTTCCATCAAAATCTCTCCCTAAACCTCCCATCATGGAAACAACACGCTGCCCTTTTTTATAAGAACTATCTGATGGATTTTCAATCTCTCCTACACATTCTATTCCTATAATTCTTGGAAGTCTTACTGATGGAGAATCTCCTTGTCTTGTATATATCTCTGATCTATTTATTCCAAAGCCCTTAATTTTCACAAGTACCCAACCCGACTTCACTTTAGGTATAGGTACTTCTCTTACGCTTAATTCCTCCGCTTTACATGGTTTTTCTAATACAACCGCCTTCATTTTACAATTTCTCCTTTTAAATAAACACTTTTTAAACTTTATATATTTTTTCTATCCGGCTTAATATACCATTAACACTTATTGCCAATGCTGCTGCTAATATGCTTCCCCATAATATCTCTGGACCATCTAAAGTTCTAAGACCATCAAATAGAATACTACCAAGACCACCCGCATTTATTGATGCAGCTATGGTTGCAATACCAATAGTAGAAACCACTGCTAAACGTACTCCTGTAAAAAGTGCTTTCTTAGCTAATGGCAGTCTTATTTTAAATAATATTTGCATATTGCTCATACCCATACCAGTTGCTGCTTCAATAATTGATGGTTGAATTTCATTTAATGCTTCAATAAAATTACGTAGTAGTAAATACTGATTATAAAAAACTAAAACTATTATAGCTGTCTCTTGACCTAATCCTGTAAGAGGAATCAATATAGCAAAAAGCGCTAAACTAGGTATAGAATAAATAACAGAAAATACATATATGAATATTTTAGATAATACTTTAGAGTACATTGATAATACAGTTAATACTGCTGCTATAAAAATAGAGATTATTAGAGTTATAATTGTTATCTCCAAATGTTCTAACAGTGCTGTACTTAATTCATCTAAATGATTTATTGCATATTCTATCACCCTAATTCCTCCCAAAACTGTTCCTGCTTTCGAGATGATGTAATTAATGATGCTACAAAATCATCTGAAGGATTCCTTACAATATTTCTTGGTGTATCAAATTGGCATATAACACCTTTATTCATAATAATTACTCTTGCTCCCATTTTAAAAGCTTCATTTATATCATGTGTAACAAATAAAAATGTCTGTTTTAATGCTTTATGAATACGTAGAAGTTCATCCTGAAGATTCATTCTATTAATTGCATCAATAGCACCAAAAGGTTCATCTAAAAGCATAATTTTAGGATTAATTGCTAGTGCTCTAGCAAGCCCAACCCTCTGCTGTTGCCCTCCTGACAATTGTGCTGGATATCTTTTTTTAAATTCATTGTAATCTAATCCTACTAGCTGCAACAATTCCTCAACTCTAGCTTCAATTTTTTCTTTTTTCCATTTTAAAAGCTTTGGTACTGTAGCAATATTATCTGCTATTGTCATATGAGGAAAAAGTCCTACCTGTTGAATTACATACCCTATACTTCTTCTTAAATTAACAACATCTATCTCTTTTATATCTTTGCCGAATATACTTATTTTGCCATTAGTTGGCTCATATAATCGATTAATCATTTTTAGCAATGTAGTTTTTCCACAACCTGAGGATCCAAGTACAGTAATAAATTCTCCTTCTTCAATAGTAAAACTCACATTATTCACTGCACTATATCCTGCATTATTAAATTTTTTACATACATCATTGAACTCTATTGCTGTATTGGACATATTATCCTCCTGTATCTTAATTATTTAATTGATTTATTATAAAAATCTTTTGCTACTTTTTTATAATCTTCTTTTTCAACATCAACTTTTGCATTTAATGCTGTGACTGTTTTTGTATCTAATTTTGAACTTACTTTATTTATAATATTTGCAATATCTGGATGTGATTTTAATACATTGTCACGTATAACCGGTGCTAGGTTATATGGTGGCCATACATGTTTATCATCTTCTAATAAAGTAAACTCTTTTGTATTAACTAATTGTCCTTCAGTTGTATATGCTGGTGCAACATCGGCCTCATTTTTTTTCAAGATTTCATATTTTAGACCGTTGTCGTATACTTTTGATGATTTCCAATTAAACTTTCCATATACTCTTTCCAATGCTGGAATTCCATCTTCTCTTTGATCAACTTCTCCCTGTGATGCAAATCTAATTTCACTTGCATGCTTCTGTAAATCTGAAATTTTAGTAATACCTAGTTTTTTTGATAAATCTGTACGTATAACAAGGCCTGCTCCATCATTAGCTTTCGAATAGTCTAGCCATGTAACCTTATATTTTTTTTCATAAGCTTCTTTTACTGTCTTATAAACTTCATTTGGATCTGTGATTAAGTTCATCTTAAGAACTGCTAATAATCCTGTTCCTGTATATTCTGGATACATATCAATTTGGTTGTTAACAAGTGATGCGTGAATTACTGAACTTGCAATATTAGGTACTCTTTTTACTTTATACCCATCATTTTCTAACGCTAATGAATATATTTCTGACACAACTAAATTTTCAGTAAAGTCTTTTGAAGCAACACGAATAGTAGCATTTTTACTATTGTCCACATTATTTTTACTACCACATGCTGTCATAGATACAACTACTCCTATAACCAAAAAACCTGCTATAAATCTTTTAATTCTAATTTTCATTTTCATATCCTACTTTCTTATATATTTATATTTAAGTAACAATCTACCTATAATATCAAGTAGTACTCCTGCCACAATGGATAATACTGCAACTGAAATACCACCAATCAAAAGCAAATCCATTCTGTTTAAACCTAATCCTGTAAAAATAATATCTCCAAGTCCGCCTCCACCTATTTTAGACGCTAAAGTAGCGCTTGCTATTATCTCTATCGCTGCAGTTTTTATTCCTGTCAAAATCAAAGGCATCGCTAAAGGTATTTTAACTTTTACTAACATTTGCTTTTCTGTCATACCTATGGCATAAGCAGTTTCTAACATAAAACTAGGTAACTGTTCTAAACCTGCAGCTGTATTCATGAGAATTGATGGAATTGCTAATATTACTAATGCTGTTATTGATGGCTTAATTCCTACGCCCATAATAGGAATTAATAAAAATAGAATGGCTAAACTAGGAACAATTCTCAATGCTTGAAATATAGATACAATAACACCACCATATTTTTTATATTTTGAACAAGCATACCCACAAGGTACTCCAATTAATATAGCAACCATTAATGCTAATAAACTAATCTCAATGTGTCCCTTTACAGAAATTAAATAAGCATTCATATTTTTAGCAAAGTATTCTAAAATTTGTGTTTTAATATTAATATCCAAAATTCTCTCCTCTTTGTTTCACATCATATTATGATATTTTATACTTAATATGAATTTATATTACAAAAATCCTTATTTTCATCAAAGCATTCAATTCTACAAACTCAATTCATCTTACTTATATAATAATTAAATATATTTTTATAGTAAATACGGCACTTTAATATAACCTTGTTACCTTTTGTAACCATTAATATAATTCATAACCTTTATATAAATGAAATTGTGGTTAAAAAAAGAGACTTGCTTAAGGGTTTGAAGCAAATCTCTTTTAATTTACTTAATAATTCTAATTATGTTTAATATAAAGCTTTTAATATAAAGTTAGCCAAGCTACACAGCTTACTATTACTATAAAAAAAATGCATTGCCCCCATTAAAACCACTTTATTTATAGCATCAGTTGAAATCAGCATCATTCCAATACTTCCAAAAATGTGAATATACATCCTAGCAACTATTCCATCATATATATTTTCTCACAATAGCATCAGTCATAAGCACAGCTCTTTTATTTTCTTTTACATTATGAACTCTTACGAAATCGCATCCCTTCATAATTCCAACAACCGTAGTAGCTACAGTACCTTCAACACGTTCATCTTTTTCAAGGTTTAAAGCCGTTCCTATCATTCGTTTTTTTGACGTTGCTAATAAAACAGGGTACCCTAATGCTGTAAAATCCTCTAAATGATTCATAACTTCCAAATTTTGTTCATATGTTTTAGCAAATCCTATTCCTGGATCTACAATAATACTTTCAGGTTTAATTCCAGCTTTTAAAGCTATCTTAACACTTTCCATTAAATCTTCTAATATGTCCTTCATAACATCGCAATAACTAGTATTGTCCCTGTTATGCATTAATAAACATGTTGCATTATATTGTTTTGCTACTTGTGCCATTTTAGAATCTTTTTTAAACCCCCAAATATCATTAATTATATCTGCACCAGCCTTTAATGATGCTTCTATCACTTCGCTTTTGTATGAATCTACAGATATTGGAATATCTGTTTCTTTTCTTATTGCTTCTATTACTGGCACTACTCTACTAATTTCTTCTTCATCACTTATCTTTGTATAACCTGGTCTTGTAGATTCTCCACCAATATCAATTATATCTGCACCTTGTTCTATCATTTCTCGTGTATGAAGAATAGCTTTTTCTACAGTATTATACTTTCCACCATCAGAAAAAGAATCTGGAGTAACATTAAGTATGCCCATAATGTAAGTTCTTTTTCCAATTTCAAAGTCTTTTTTTCCAATTTTCATTATTTTATTCATAAACTTTTGATTACTAACTGCCCAATTTACCAATCCATTTACAGTTATAATCATTTTCCTCCTTATCCTATAGTAACTACTATTTTTCCGTTAGCATTATTGTTTTCCATAAGAATATGTGCCTGTGCAATTTCTTCTATTTTAAATTTATGCCCTATCACTGGTTTTATTTTATTATCATCAATAATTTTAAATATATTATTCATAACTTCTTGTGACGGATAATTACTATAAAATGATGTGAAATAAACACTATTTGGTATTGCTTTAATCACATCAAAGTCTTGAGTTGTAGTCCCTCCGAGCTGACCTGTTGAACATACAATTCCATGCCTTTTAAGCAACTTAGCTGTTTTTTCTATTGCAGTAGCCCCCACTAATTCTAAAATTTTTGTAATTCCTTTAGGGAATGCTTTGAGAACTTCTTTTGTTAAATTTTCATCATCTAACATTGAAAAATCTGCTCCTACTTCTTTTAAAAATTTGAGTCTTTCTTCTTTTCTCGTTGTTCCAATTACCGTACAACCGATTGCTTTTGCTAATTGTATAGCTGCAAGTCCTAATGCACTAGTAGCTCCATGAATTAAAAGAACATCATCTGCTTGAAGTTGTAAACAATCAAACAGTGAACCATATGCTGTGAAAAAAGTTTCAGGTATTGCTGCCATTTCAATCCAATCTAACTTTGTATTTGCTGAAAATACATGATGAATTGGTAACAGTGCATATTCTGCATAACTACCATCAAAACTACGTCCCATTCCCCCCATAAGTGCTACAACCTTTTCTCCTACTTTAAATTCACTATCAGATGCATCTACTATTTCACCTACACATTCTATTCCAGGAATTACTGGCAATTTTATATAAGGAGCATTTGCTTCATACTTACGAACTATCAATTCAGAATGATTTAATCCGAATGCCTTGACTTTAACCAATACCCAACCTGACTTTATTTCTGGTATTTTTACATTACTTATTTTCAAATCTTTAGGTTCACATACTCCATTTAAAACAACTGCTTTCATGTTAATCACTCCATCTCTACACAAAACTCTCATTGCAATCTTTTTTGTCCAGCAAATATTGTATAACCTGCATAATATCTTCATCAAAAGAAATAGATTTTTCTTCATTTTCTTTCATTACTAAAGGATAGTCTCGATTAAATCGAATCAATGTTGCATTTTTATTGCTATATGTCATTTTTTCAAACGGATATCTAATAATTCCAGGTGTATTAAATCCAACCCCAAATTCCAACAACACTATATTTTTATTACCTACTTTATTGAGAAACTCATCATAATTTTTATCTGCTTTATACCATGCTTCATCTTGTACAAAATAATCATTATGCCTAAGATTTACATCCATCTTACCACCACAAACTGGACATTTTGGTATAAGCTCAAATGGTATTTTACAGTTTTTCGTCTTTAATACCATTTCCTTAATCAGTTTCTCATTATAATAGAGCTTATCGTGGCATGCTCTTGCACATTGTAAGTATGAATAATCTCCTTGAACTTCAAATACTTTTTCTTTAGGAAATCCAGACTTTACGAACTGACTTTCCACATTGGTTGATATTACAAAATACTTTTTATCCTTTACAAGCCTTAATATTTCCTTATATAAATCTGTTACAGGCATCTGATAGCGATTCACATCAATATGCCTTGCCCAATGCGCCCACAGCTCTTCATCAGTTTTAAACGGATAAAAAGTTCCAGCATACATATCAGTAATACCGTATTTTTCAATAAAATCAGAGAAGTTTTCTTCAAAACGCTTTCCAGTATACGTTAATCCGGCAGCAGAAGATAATCCTGATCCACCACCAATTAATATATATTCACTATTTTTGATTACTTCCTTTGCCTGTTTAACCCTTTGTTTAAAATTTTCCATTTTAAATCTAGCCTCTCTTTATATTAAACACTATTAAAATTTATACTTATTATAAAAAACTGTTTTTTCAACCGGATATCTTTTGCTTTTTGAATTTGGCTTAAAATCTTCTGCCGGATATCCTACATATATCATACATACTGGCACTACCTCATCTGGAAGCTGGAGCAGTTGTTTTGCCTTATCTGTATCAAAATAACTAATCCATACAGTACCCAGGTCTAAGCTTGCTGCCTCAAGCATTATATGTGTTGCTACAATTGTTGCATCTGTTTCACCACTACTTTTACCACTTTAAGGATGTTTCCAACAAACTGTATTGTCATAACAAACAAGTAAAACTAAAGGTGCTCCATAATAGTAAGTATTTTTATGCTGTTCTCTATTTTCACATTCATTAGCAAGGTCTATATATTTTTTATCATAATTGAATGTAGAAAACTTACTTACCTTTTCTAGATTTTCTTCTTTATCTAATGTGGTTGGGCGTTTACTGCTGTGGGAGCCCACCTACCTGCTTCTAATATCTTTTTAAGTTTCTCATCTTCAACTTTTCTTCCACTATATTTCCTAACACTCATTCTTTTCTTTGAAATATCCATAAAATCCATTATCTATTCGACCTCTTTCCAACACTGCGGATCTGCAGAATACATACTATGTGTATACCCATACGTAACCGCTGGACATCCTCTACAAAATCTTAATAATTCACACTTTGCACATTTTTCAAACTTATCATACTGACGATACTCACCCATTTTATTGCCTATAAATACATCAAATAAACTATCTTTCAATGCATTTCCAACTTTACTTTCCATTCTTCTACATGCATATATATCTCCTGTTGGCAAAATAGTTATATGACAATTTCCACAATTGCATCCATCATAAATAACTTTATCCTCTAGCCCTTCTGGTATTTTGTATAATCCTTTTTCGTATAAGAATAGTGTCCATAAGTGATCCTTCAAATTAAATGTAGTACCTGAATTCTTGTATTTTTCAAACTTTGCCCAAAGTCTTTCCAATAAATCTCTATACTCTTTTGGTTCTAAATGAGTTTCTTTTTCAAAACTTGTAGGACAGTATCTTGCAAAAGCAAAAATATCCACGTGATTTTCAACTACTAAATCTACTATATCCTCTATTTCATCTTTATTTGTTCCTGAAACAGTAGTCATAACAGCACAATCAATACCTGCATTTCTAATACATTGTATTTTTTCAATTGTTGCATCAAAAGAGCCTGACTTACGAATTGAATCGTGAGTTTCTCTCATCCCATCAATTGAGAGCTGATATTTTCGACATCCATAGCTTCTTAATTTTTTACAAACTTCATCACTTAAATGAAAAGGATTTCCTAATATTCCAAATGTTATATCTCTTTCTTTTAGCAATGTTAATATATCCCAAAAATTTTTGTGTAAAATAGGGTCGCCTCCTGTAATATAAAAATACGGAAGTCTGTTGAGTTTATCACACATTTCTATACAATTATTTAAAACAACTTTTATATCATCTAGACTCATTTCCTTTAAACATTTGTTATTATCTTCTGAAAAAATATAACAATGCTCACATCTTTGATCACATTGATCTGTTATATGCCATTGAAAAGCAAAATAATTCATTCATACCATCCCTTCAATTTATACTTTAATCTATATAAAAATTTCAACTTAATTTTTCGTAACAGCTTTAAAAAGTGCCTTCGGCTCATATTATAAACCGAAGACCTTTAACTAACTTATAGGTAAATTATTTGTCACCAGCTCCACATGCTGAACCACATGCTGATGGCTTGTGCTCTGGTTCTTTATCTCCAGCTCCACATGAACTTCCACAAGAAGAACTTGCCATTGCAAACGCTGGTTTCATATAACTTTGAGCATTTGTCTTTGAAAAGAATTCACTAATTCCTTCTTTCCATGAATTTAAAAAATTTAAGTTTCCCATTGCTGTTACCTCCTAAGGTTATTATAAATTTATTTACAAGATAATTTTATAATTTAATATTTAAGATTAAAAGTACGCACTTTTTTATTATATAGTCACTTTTTTGTAACTACTGTTTTTATATACATTACTTCTTGTGTTTCTCTAACTTATTGACCACTTTTCAATTTTGAATTATAATTTGTGTATGTAATATTCATTTTGAAACTAATATGTTTTAATCTTAGGAGGTTCATTTATGTTAACCAAAAACGAATTACCTGCTTGTCCTGTAGCAACTATGGTAGAATTAATAGGAAACAAATGGAAGTTGCTAATTATAAGAAATTTATTGGCAAGTACATCACGTTTTGGTGAGTTGAGAAAAGATATTCCTGGAATTAGCCAAAAAGTTTTAACTGATAATTTAAGAGCTTTAGAATCCGATGGATTAGTTACGAGAACAGTTTATGCTGAAGTCCCACCTAAAGTAGAATATTCATTAAGTGAATTAGGCAATACTTTACGTCCCTTATTTAAAGAAATGGAAGCATGGGGAAATAGTTACAAAGACTATATATCAAATCAAAAGCTTCCTGATATAAATTAATAATTTCACTTCTAATATTCACATGAATTGTGCCTTTTGTAAATTTTATTTAATCTTGCACATATTTTTCTTAGACTTATCAAAAATCTAATTTTTAATATAAATTTCAAAGCACTTCCCAATATTAATATTTGAACCATTAACAGGTACTGATTATATTCTACTATCGAAATTAGCTATAACTAATTAACAGGTACTGTGTTGTATTTTTATAGACATAATACCTGAATTGTGTATCCTAATTATGAAATTAGATGTTCAATAAAAACATAAAAGCTTTAGACAAGATAAAATCTAAAGCTTTTAGCCATTTAAACTACTATATTATAATTTTACATTAGGATTCATATATCGTTTTTTATTTTTAGTCTTATTTCCATAATTAATAGTTTCCTTGAGACAACTTTGAATACATGCAAAGCACTGTTCACATTTATGCTACCATACTGGCTTACCATTAACAATTTTAATATTATCAACAGGACAACGTTTTGCGTACAAACCACAACCAATACAGATAATTCTCTCTTTCTTAATATATCTTCACATTGTTCTAAAGCCTTTCCCAGATGTCACCATAATTTGCTATAGTGTAAATATAACTATCCTTTGATACTTGCAACTTCTTTAAAACGTCACATATTATAATTAGCGTTCCCCAGTTATATACAGAAAAACCTTTCCTACGCTAGTTTATTCCGGCATTTAATATAATTATACAATTTAATTGATAATTAAAATTAGCATTGTCATTCCATTTTTCCACCAATCGAAATATAATATGGATGCTAGATTTTTATGCTTCTCCGACTTCTTATAATCTGTAAACAATATAATATTATACTTAAAGTTATATATTTTAGACATTTTTTAATTTCCTAACTTTCCCCAAAATCATATTCAAGTTAAAATCAATAAAAGTAATGCTGATCCCAAAATAAAAATAGAATACCACTTCATACTAAGCATTATTGCTATATACTCTCTAATAAAAGCACTTGGCCAATAGTACATTGCCGTTGTACATCCTAAGCCTTCTGCCTTTATATTAAGTTTTTTAGCATAAAGCCCAGTTCTAAATACGTGATAATTATTAGTAACAAATATACATCTATAATCCTTTTTTTGTGAATCCATTATTTTTTTTGAATACATTAGGTTTTCAAAAGTAGTTGTGGATTTATCCTCACAAATAATATTTTCTTCACTAATATTGTTTTCTAAAATATATCTCTTCATTGCCTCTGCTTCAGATATTTTCTCGTCAGATCCCTTTCCTCCAGAAACAATTATTTTTGCTTTTCCTTCAAGCCTATTAAATGCCTGAATTCCCTTATCAATTCTTCTTTTTAATAATGGAGTGACTTTTTCTCCTTTTGAAAGCCCTGCTCCATGAACTATAATATAATCAAATTTCTTTCCTTTGGGGAATATACAATAAAGCACTGAATAAATAACTAATGCAGCAAAGGTAAACCCTATATATAAAGCCATAATTGTACTAAAATAAATAGCAATTTTAATCCACTTATACTCAAAGTAATTACTTATAGCTAAATAAAATAAAATGCAGATGATCCAAATTCCGCCACCAAAAGCTAAAGCCAATAAATTAGGAAGTCTAAAACCTTCTCTTTTAATTGTAATAACTCCTGCAATCATAAATAAAACTGAAATAGTAAGAACACCAATGGGTACGATTACAAGCACAGATGCTACAACAAATAAATTTAGTCCAATATTCCCAGTACTAATCATAAGTGCTGTACTATAAAAATATAAATTTAGAATAGCACACAATAAATATACTGCGTTTCTAAACCTTCTTTTCTCACTTACAAAAGAAACAAAAAATAAAACAAAAAATACTACTGATACATAACAAAAAATCATTACATCCTATATGTAGGGTTTACAATACAAAACACTACATTTTTCCTTTCAATTTCTTCAATTATACAAACTACAAAACTAATCTATAATATTCACTTACCAGGCTGTAACATATATTAATATATATTCATATAATATTATATGTTGTTAATCAACAAATTATCATTAAGGGTGATATAATAAAATGCCTTATCTTATAAAATTTCAAAATTCAGGTACCCATAACCAAGATTGGTTATTAGCACCTCATCCTTCAATCTGGTGCCTTCCTAATAATAACCAAAATGGCAATGCAAGCTTCAATTTAAATCCAAATAATGCAACTACGTTTTATAGCTTTAATAGAACTGAATCTTGGATAATTAATATAAGAGTTACAGTTAATAATGCTAATTTAGGTGCACTTGCTTACTTTGCAGCTCTTAATTATACACCACCAAATTGGAACCTAGTAAATATAACTACTCCAAATTTATTTATTCTTCAACAAGATAACACTTTTATTTTACCTCTTTTAACAATAAGCTGTTTAGCTTAATTTTAAAAAAGTTTCATATAAGAAATGAAATACTCCCCTTAAATCATCCTGGGGAATATTTCAATACTTAACATTATAAAAATACAACCAATATTAAATCATCTAATTATTTTTACAGTATTCATCAATAGTTTCTGCAACTTTCTTAGCATCTCTTACTGCTTCAACTACTGTTTTTGCTCCTGTAACTACATCTCCACAGGCAAAAGTTCCTTTTTTAGTTGTAGTTCCATTCTCGTCTGTCACTATACATCCCCATCTATTAGTATCCAATTCTGTTGTATTTGATACTATATTTGTTTTTGGATTTTGGCTTACTGCTACTATTACTGAATCGCACTCAAAGAACTCTTCTTTTCCTTCTATTATTTTTGTTCTTATTTTTCCATTTTCATCTGTAATATTTTCAGTTGGTGCTAATTTAACTCCTTCTTCTGTTACTTCAATTGGGGCTCTAAATATTTTAAATTCTACTCCATCTTTTTTTGTTTCCTCTATTTCCTGCTTAGATGCTGGCATTTCATTAAAGCTTTTTCTGTATAATATCGTTACATCTGCTCCATTTCTCTTTGCTGTTCTTGCTGCATCCATTGCTACATTTCCTGCTCCTATTACAGCTACTTTTTCACCCAATCTGTATGTTTTTGGTGATTTTAAGTAATCTATTGCGAAATGTACATTTCCTAAAGTTTCTCCTTTTACATCTAAGGTCTTTGGATTCCATACTCCTGTCCCTATAAATACTGCTTTATATGAATCTTCAAGTAACTTATCTAATGTAATAACTGGTCCTATAAGTGTATTAGGTCTTATTTTTACTCCGACCTCTACTAATCTTTCCTCTAGTGTATCTACTAATTTCTTTGGAAGTCTATATTCTGGAATACCATATCTAAGTACTCCTCCTATTCTATCGTGAGCTTCAAATATAGTTACATTATATCCTCTGTTTGCTAATATGAAAGCAACTGTTATTCCTGCTGGTCCCCCTCCTATTACTGCAACTCTGTCCTTATTTTTTTCTATATTTTTAAAGCTTGTCTCGTTTAAATACTTTTCTGATATTTCATGTTCTATATCATGAAATCTTATTGGTTCTCCTTTTATTCCTCTTACACAATTTCCTTTACATTGGTCTTCGTGTGTGCAAACCATTGAACATACTACTGAAAGTGGGTTATTGTTAAATAAAATTTCTCCTGCTTTTACAATTTCTCCATCTTTATAAAGACTTATAATTTCTGGTATTGGGGTATCTATCGGGCAATTTTTTCTACAGTTAGGTTTTTTACATAATAAACATCTATTTGCCTCTTCTATTAATAATTTAGTGTTGTCCATTTTTTAATATCTCTCCTTCGTTATAGATATATACGATTCAATTGCCATTTTTTAATAACAATTTCTTTACTTTAATGATACCATTATTAAATTACACTGTGCAAGCGGCTAAATATGAATTTATTAGAAAAAGATATTTACTATTAACTAAATTAATATTTAAAAGCCCTTGTAAATTTATATACAAGGGCTCTCACTATGTAATATTTTCTTTTCTATAACTTCTTAAAATAACTCCAATTATTAATATTAATATTTTTAAAATGTATAACATCATCATTAAATTCTGCAAATCCATTTTGATTATAAAATTTACGATTTATCTCAGAATTGGTAATTAAAAAAATTTCTTTGCCTCCATGATCAATTACACATGGTATAACACAATCATTTATCATTTTACTCCCAAGTTTTTTACCTTGATATAACTTATCAACTGCTAAGGCTTCTAGATACCATATAGGCCTTCTTATACTTTTAAATGCTTTCTGTGAATCGTCCATAAAATTTAAGAAAGATAAAATATTTAATAAGCTAATTTCCTTAAGTAATTTAATACCTCCTGAAAATATATACTCAAATAATCCAATTTCTGATCTATCAGGATTTTTTAATACCGCAGATGAAACAATTTTCCCATCTAAAATACCAACTAAACAAATATGCTTTTTCATGTAAGCCTTTATATTAATAAAAAAAAGCATCTCTAAAAAGTGTAAATATTTGTCATCATTGTTAAAATTATTTCCTATAGTACATTTTAAGTAACAATATTCTTTAAAAGCTTGTGCATATAACTTACTCACTTTTTTTAAGTCTTCTTTTTTTACTTTACGATAAAAAATCATGCTATTTTCTCCTCATAATATCTTTTCTTAACACATGTTGACTAATTAATACGTGTACATTATACTTTGATACATATATAAATACAATCGGCAATTACCCTAACTTTGTCCATTAATGAACACTTAATAAACATTTGTATTGTTTGAGGAGGAATTATGAATGAAAGATAGGAGATTTATAAAAACAGAGCAGGCTATTCGTGAAACCTTCTTGAATCTTTTAAAAGAAAAATCTCTTAATAAAATAACTGTGTCCCAAATTTCAATATCAGCAAATTTAGGACGAGGTACTTTTTACTTACATTATAAAGATATTTACGATTTATATAATACTATTGAAAATGAAATATATACTGAACTTGGTGAATTATTTGAAAAATCCAATCCCTACGCTAATGAAACAAATCTTATGGACTTAATTAATAATATTATTGACTACATATCAGAGCATAGCAATATATTCGAAATTTTCATTCGTCTTGAATTTAAAGGAAATCTGCTCTTTAAACTAAAAAATTATTTCTTCGATAAGATTTTGCATGAAAGTATAGTACTTTCTAGACCTATAAATAACAATATTGATTATGATTTAGTTGAAGCTAATTTTATTGTTTCCGGAGTTGTTGGAGTTATAGAACATTGGTTAAACAATGGAATGATAATACCAAAGGAAGATATCTCTATTATGCTTCAGAAAATACTAACCAAATTTTAGTTTAACCTAATCTCTTTTTGCAAAAAAATTTTCAATTTAAGGTAGTTTTATTGACATTTAGTATTATTTGTATTAATGTAAGTAATACAAAAGGGGGGTTTTTTATGATTTTCAAATTAAATTTTGATAGTTCTACTCCTATTTACGTTCAACTTAGGAATCAAATTGTAATGGGTATAGGTTTGGGTGACTTAGAACCAGATGAAAATTTACCAACCGTACGACAACTAGCAGAAGATATTGGTGTAAATGCTATGACCGTCAATAAAGCATATACAATATTAAAAAATGAAGGCTTTATATCTATAGATAGGAGACATGGTGCAAAAGTTAAGGTATTAACTACTAATAATACTGATTTTCGTGAAAAGCTAGAAGAAGAACTAGCACTAGTTATTTCAGAAGCTGGGCTTAAAGGTGTAAGTAAAACTGATTTCATAAACATCTGTAACAAATTATTCAATGAAATGAACGGTATCAAAGGGCTGATAAATCCAACCTTAAATATTGATACTATATAAACTTTCGCTTTATTAAGGAGAGGATTTTATAATGGAAACTATCATTATATTAATTGTAGGTGTTATAGTACTACTATGTGAAATTATTTCATTTGCAGCATGTTCACATGAAAATGGAAATATAATTTTTGGTGTAACACTTCCAAATAACCAATTAAAAAATAAATATATACAAAATTCAAAAAATGAATACAAGACTTTATATCATAAATACTTTTTAATAAGCATTTTAATTTTTCTTCCTATTTTATTTTTATTGAAGCTTCCCCCTTACAATATTATATATCTTTTAACATGGGCATTTATAGTAACATTTTATTGGGCATTAAAACCATATATTATTATTCATAAAAAGATAAAATCACTAAAAAAAGAAAATAGTTGGTTCTCTGGTACTACTCATGAAGTTACAATAGATACTAAGGCCTCAAGCTTAAAGAACAAAAAAGTTATATCAATATATTGGCTTATTGGTTCATTTTTAATAACCTTACCTTGTTTCTATATAGTGAGAACAACTTTTATTCTAATCCCTATAGTTGATTTAACTACAAAAGTAATACTTATTTTTATATATCTTTATACTAAAAAGCTGAAAACCAAAATATATAGTGAAAATAGCACCGTAAACGTAGCTTTAAATTGTGAACGCCAAAGAATTTTAACTGCCTCCATAATTATATTCTCCTATGTAGATAGTTTAAATGTTCTAGTGCTAAGTGTAATAATTTCTAATGTACAATTATATAATACAATCTTATTAGTTTCATGTTCTACAATTCCACCTATTTTAATTCTTCTGCTGTTCATATATTACTACAATAAATTTAGAAAACTTAAATTAGATCTTCTAAGTAAAGATGATAAACCTGTTATTGTAGACGATGATGAATATTGGAAATACGGTTTAATCTATTATAACCCTAATGATAATTCTCTTTTAGTTGAAAAAAGGGCTGGAATAGGTATGACCTTTAACTTTGCCAAAAGATCAGCAAGAGCCTTTATGTATTTTATAGCTGCCTTTTTAGTTGGAATTATTATTTTTATTTTTACCATAGGCTTCATTCAAGATTCATATAGTCCTACACTTAATGTTTATAAAAATGAAATAAAAATAAATTGTTCTATGTACTCTACAAGCTTTAACAAATCAAATATTCTTAAAATATCATTAATACAAGATAGTCCTCATGGCTTTAAAACCAATGGAATAGGTACAGATACATATTCCAGAGGACACTATGATATAAATGATTATGGTACATCCATGGTTTATGTATTTAATAACAAGCCTCCTTATATAGTTTTCAAATTAAAGGATGGAAGTTATGTATTTTTCAATTATAAAAGCAAATCTGATACTTTAAGATTATATAATAAATTAAAAAATAAAATGTAGATGAATAAACAAAATCCATCTACATTTTTTCTTTATTTATTTTCTATTCAAACACATTTATAAGCTTTCCAAATATCTGTTTGTTTTCTGCTATTTTAGCATCATTTCCAAGTACACATATATAGTTTTTACTCATAACCTCTTTCAGCATCTTAGCATAAGCCTTAATGTCTTCTTTCTTTGTACTTAAAATTTCGTCTCTTTCCTTTTGTATATCCTCATAAGTTAATTTGTTGAAATAATATGAATCTGACTTTGTTCCAATTTGACTAGGTAAAAGTGGTCTATCTATAGTTGATATTGTTCCTAGTATACTCTTAGTCATTTCGTAATCATCAACTTCAAAATTTTCAATATACTTATACACATCATCATATATTTTAAGAGTCTCAGCTAAATTTGGATCTCTGTAAGATACAAAGAATACATTTCCATTTCTTAGTATATAAGAAGAACACCCATAAGCTCCTCCCATTACTCTAACATTATTCCACAAATAGCTTAAGCTTATTATGCTATTAAGAACCTTCATTTTTCCTGAATACTCATATCCAAGTCTTCTAAAATTAAAACCTTTAGCAGCATATTGAACTTTGCTTGAAGTAATTAATCCTTCATTAATAGATTGAGCAAATTTATTGTACTCTTCTGGTTTTTCAGGAACTTCAAGACTTTTAAGTTCAAGTTTTGAAAGTTCTCCCTTAAACTTATCATAAATCTCATTGTTACCTGTTACACTTATTATAACTTTATCCTTATTAAATAGCACGTCACATATATCTTTTAATTTTTTCTTTACTTCATTGAATTTCTCACTAAAATTTTCATCTAAATTACATATAAATTTGTAAAAACTAATTCCATTAAGTCTTTCACTATATTCTCCTGATGGTGAGAAATAAGATTTAAGTCTTAAGGATGATATGGAATTTCCACTTTGATTTATAATCATTTCAAATCTGGATCTCATTTCTTGAATTATTTCTCTCAACCTATTTTCATCGTCAAATAAACTATGATGCATTATTTCATTTATTAAACTAATTGCATCTGGAACTTTATCTATTATAACTTTAGTTTTACAAACAAATTTTGTAGTATAATCCTTGTCATCATCCTTTGCTGTAAACAAAGCATTTTCAAAGCTTATATCTCCTGTTTTAATATTTATTTCATTTGCCAATTCCTCATATTTATACTTTTGTGTATCTACTCTTCCCAGTATATTTTCAACAAGTCCAAGGTATGGTAAATCATCATACTTAATTACTCGAGAATCAAAGTAAAATTTTAAATATAGTATTTTGTTTGTAAAAACATCATGATAAAGTACTTTTATTTTATCTTCTTCTCTCTCTTCAAGCGGAAGTTTCTCTACTTCTTTATTAATATCTTCTAAAGAAAGCATTGGAATTTTTCTCAAATTTTCTTCTGTATCACCAGTAGTCTGTCTTTCCTTTAATTTTTTAGTATCTGAAATTATTTTGCTTAAATCCTCTTCCTTCATAGACTCTTTTAATTTAATTAATTCTTCATTTATTTTTTTACCCTTCTCTACTTCTACAGTTTTTGAAGGCTTAACAATTACTAAGCTACTATGATTTGAATTTATTAAATACTCTTCAATAAGTTTTTCAAAATAATTTTCTGTAAGAGCCTTTTTTATATTTTTAAGTGCTTCCTCAAATTTTAGATTATTAGTCGGCTGTGCATCATAAAGCCAACTATCCATAACTTTTATTCCATATCCAAGTCCTCTAGGATAGCTATGGTAATCAGCTTCTCTGAGTTCAAATTCCCTTGTATTTATTGCAGCTTCTATAAGCTTTTTATCTATTCCGTTTTTCACTAAATCTTCTAATGTATCAAATACTAACTTTTTAAATTCTTCCTTTTGACTTTCATTGGAATTTTTAGCTATCACACTAAAGTACGTTTGCTTTATACCATTATCATAAAGTCCAAAAACATCTTTTCCAAGACCTGCTTTTATTATTGCTTTTTTAAGAGGTGCTGCTTCACTTTCAAGAAGAATATATTCAAGAATATCAAATGCTAGATACTTCTCATTATCAGTTGGTGTACTTACCACAAAATTAAGACTTAAATATGTCTTATCCTTTTCATTTTCATCTTGAAGTATTGGATATTCATATACTGACTCAACTAATTTACCAATGGGTTTTTGTACCTCTATTTTAGAATCAACGTCTATTCTATCATAATTTTTCAAATAATTTTCATCAATGTATTGTAATTTTTCATCTAAATTCATATCTCCATACAAATATATATAGCTGTTACTAGGGCTATAATATTTTTTATGTGAATTTATGAAATCTTCATATGTTAAATCAGGTATAACATCTGGATCTCCACCCGACTCAAAACCATAAGTTGTATCTGGGAAAAGTGAATTTTGAATTCTTCTCATAAGTACACCCTCTGGTGAAGAAAATGCACCTTTCATTTCATTATACACAACACCCTTATAACTAATATTTTCATCCTTATTGTTTAACTCATAATGCCAACCTTCTTGCTGAAATATTTCTTCATATTTATATATATTAGGATGAAAAACTGCATCAAGATATACATCCATTAAATTTAAAAAATCCTTATCATTTTTGCTTGCAACCGGATACATTGTTTTGTCACTAAAAGTCATGGCATTCAAAAATGTATTTAATGATCCTTTTAAAAGTTCAACAAAAGGCTCCTTAACAGGATATTTGTCTGATCCGCATAGAACAGAATGTTCTAATATATGAAAAACTCCTGTACTATCCTTAGGTGGTGTTCTAAAACTAATTGAAAAAACCTTATTTGTATCTTCATTTTGTAAATATAGAAGCTTTGCTCCACTTTTTATATGTTCAAAAATAAATGCTTTTGAATTTATTTCATTAACATCTTCTTCTCTTAAAAACTTAAAACCATGATATACGCTATCTTTTTTAAAACAATTCACTCAATATCACTCCTTAATTTAAATGCAAGAAACTTATGGCAATATATACATATTATAAAGTAACTCACCTTCACATTACAAGAATATTTACTATAATTAATAAAATATCCAAAAAAACTCTATAATTTTTTTATTTTTTCTAAAATACTATTATATTCTTTGTCTAACTCTTCTACATTATCCTTTTTAGAAGGTGCTGATATTCTGCCAACTATTTCTGCTAATTTATTTTCTAAAATTATTTTTTTATCCCTATTACTTATATCTTCTTTTTTATCATTTTTCTTTTTTATATACTCACTATATACTCCATTAAATTGCTCTAATTTATTATTTTTTATTACTATTATAGAGTCAGCAATTTTTTCAACGAATTTTCTATCATGAGATACAAAAAGTATTGTACCAGTATAATCTTTAAGTACTTCTTCTAATGCATTCATTGAATATATATCCAAATAATTTGTGGGTTCATCTAATATGAGCATATTACTTTCACTTAGTATTATCTTTGCAAATGAAGCCTTTACCCTCTCTCCTCCACTTAGTTCTGAAACTTTTTTGTATACATCTTCCTTTTTAAATAATAATCTTGCTAGTGTAAGTCTTACAAAGTTCTCATCGTAGACAGAACTCTCCATTATATTATTTAATATAGTTTTATCTTTTGAAAGCAAATCAAGTTCTTGGCTAAAATAGCCTATACGAGCATTTTCTGATACAACTATATCCGTTTGAGAATTAATTATCATTTTAATAAGTGTTGTTTTTCCTGATCCATTACTTCCCAAAAGCGCAACCTTTGATCCATTCAATATATTGAAATCTGCATTTTCTAATATTATTTTTTTACCAAACCTCTTATTTATATTGTTTCCTTTTATAATTATTTTAGAATATATTTTTTTAGAATACACAAAATCTATTTTTGATCTTTCTAATTTAATAGGTTTTTCCTTTACATTTAAATGCTTAATTCTTGTCTCTATAGATTTCCTTCTTCTATCTAGACTTGCCTTTTCCTTTTGCCCTCCCATTTTATGCAGTCTAGCTTCTGAATTTCCCATTCTTTTAGGTGCTCTATTTATAGACTTTGTTTTATTCTCTATATTCTGTATACTTTCCTCAAGTCTTTTCTTTTCCTTTAAGTAACTTATATACTCAATTTCTTTTCTTTTCATTTCAAGACTTTTTTGCTTATAAAACTCAGTAAAATTCCCCTTATATTCAGTCACCTTTCCATTTTCAATTTCAATTATTTTATTGCATACTCTGTCTAAAAGCTTTCTATCATGAGATACTAAAATTATTGCTCCATTAAAATTAATAAGCTGCTTTTCTAATTTCACTACAGCATTTATATCAAGATTAGCTGTTGGTTCATCTGCTATTAACATATTTGCTTTCTTTTTAAAAGAATTTTCTATTTTTAATTTTGTTTTTTCCCCACCACTTAATTTCTCTTCATCATCTGAGTACTCTTCATTAAGCTGTGTTATATATGAATAGCTAGTGCTTACTTTTAATATACCCTCTTCAGGTTTAATTTTTTCTGAAATTATATTCAAAAAAGTACTTTTTCCAGCACCATTAACACCTACTACTCCTATCTTATCTCCACTATAAATCTTCAAATTTTCAATATTTAATATTAACTTATCCTTAAACCATTTTTTCAAATTTCTAATTTCTAAATATAACAAAAAATCCCTCCTAAATAATATAAGAGAGAACTATCCAAACTAATATTTACTTAATTATATTACAAAATAGCTAAGCCATTAAAACTATACAGCTATAGTGCATGGGTAATTATTAAATTTATAATCCTCTCTAGAATTTTAAACACAACAAAAAAACATATCTGAATATATCCTTTTGTTTGATAACTTCTAAAAAAGATTACTTTCGCACTATTTTAATACCTTACCCTTTCATTAATACTTACTTTTATTTTACATTTTTATTTTTTTGTTGTCAACTCAAGTTTCTTTTAACAATTTATCAATTATCTTTACTTTTTTTATCAAATCATCAATTTTGCTATGGACTTTTTTCTAAATGTGCTATATAATAAATATTGTAATAGTAATTAATAGAAAAGAGGTTAATAAATATGAATATAGCGTTTTTTATAACACCAAAAACACAAGTTGTGTACGCAAAATTAACTTCTACATTAAGACAGGCATTTGAAAGAATGAAATATTATAATTGTCATGAACTTATAATCCTAAATGACAAAGGGGAATATGTTGGATTCATTAGCAAAGAAGATATTATTAGAAAAATAAAAAATTCGCCTCAACTTCATTTTAAGGATTTTAATAAAGTTGGTATTTTAGATATAATTAAATACTTGATAAATAATCCCATAAATATAAATTATAATGTGGAGGATATTCCTTTATCTATGAATGATACAGATTTTCTTCCAGTTGCAGATGACAGCAACAAATTTATAGGAATAGTTAAAAAAACTGACATACTAAATTATGAAAAATCTTATGCTGTTTAACTCATTTAAAATGTATCTATAATGTTCATTTTGAACCTTAAAAATCATCTTACTACACCTAAGTTGATTTCATTAAATTGTATAACATTGCGAAAATACATTTACATTATATATACATTTTACTTGTTGAATAAATTTTTATAGTTCCTCTAAAAAAGGGAGTACATTTAAAAAAATATACTCCCTTTTTTATTATTTTTTTATAAGCTCACCTTGCTGTGCACCTACACCACATTTTACAAATGCTTAAGTTTACTAAACACAAATTTTTTTAATTACCATAATTATTTATAATCAATTCATCTACATTATAAATTAGTTTTTTATTAGCCCCTGTAATTACAAATCTCATTGGCCCATTATTTCTTTTATGATGTAAAGTTATTTGAGCTGAAATAACAGCATTTTGAAAGCTATTAGTCTCTTTTTCACTAGTTGCTACATGCTTTTCAATTTCATTAAGATTAGGAACTTTTTTAACTAGCGAATTATACACGGCATCCCTAGAAATCTGATCTACAAATTTAACTTTATCACTTTTACATTGACTTTCAGAATAATTATTGAAAATATTTTTATTCGTAGTTTCTTCACAAATATTAGTTAAAACCTCATTATATATCCTATTATTTTTGCTGTATTCTATATTATATTGTATAGAATCTTTATTTTCTTTAATATGTGTTATTTTAAAGCTTTCACCATTATAACTAATTTCTATTGGAAGTTTATTTTTATCTATTTTATAGCTTTTATTAGAATCATTAGTTTTGTATTCTACATTTAAAGCAATTAATTTTATACCTATCTGACTTGGTTTTTTATAATATAATGATTTAAAACTCCTTGTCCCAAAAAAACCACTATTTTCTCCTACTCCATTTCTGACCTCTGAAAAAGACTTATTAGAACTAATCATTCCTTCAAAAGGGCCATAACTTTCCCCCATAGAACCATCCACATAATTTCTACCTAATCTTATAGAAAACATAGGATTTACCATTGATATATCTTTATCTTTAGGAATAAATGTATAATCAAAATTGGTTGTAAACAAACCTATTCTAAGTGAATTAATCTTTAAAGTACCTACATCTAAAGAGTACTCCTTATTTACTGGTACTATTTTAGTTTCTTTTAAAGAAACCTTTGTTTTTAATACCCATTCCAGCTTTGTTGCCTTATCTTTTCCATAGACAAAATCTTTAACTTTATCCACCATACCTTTAGAAGTATTTGTACCTTCATTTTTAATTGATTCAATGTCTATGCTAACTGGATTATTTTTCACATATTCTACCTCACTGCTATCTAGACCAATAAAAAAAGATCTTTGTTTACTATTAGGATTTGAGTCAGAATACGTATAGGCAAATGCATTAAATTTTTTATTGTCTTTATCTCCGAAACTAATCTTATTTATTGAATACTTTGAATCTGATACTTCATAAATAACTTCTATACCTGTTGTATCTGCAACAATCTCCTTAATATTAAAGGATACACCTTTATATTTAAAGATTTTATTCACTTTTGTAACATCATTATTTTTACGTGCCAAATCTATTGACTGTTTATATAAGACATTATCATTATAATTTGAATAAGCAAATGTTGCTGCTGGCAAAATCACCAAAAAACTAATTATCACTGATACAACCTTATACATATGCCTTTTTTTATCTTTGTTCTTAACATGATTTATTAAACTCTTTTCAACGTTGTCCATTAAATTTTCTGGTATAATAGTATTCATTTTTTACCCCTCCACTCTTACCTCTTAAAAAATTCAAAGTTCTATATATTCTAGTTTTAGCAGTACTTAAAGGTATGTCCATTATATCTGCCACTTCTTGTATTGAGTAATCTTTTAAATATCTTAGAACTAATATCTCCCTTTCATCCTTTTTCAATTTATTTAAAAGTCCCTCAATAATAATCTTATCTTCAATAGCATTATAGGAAAATACATCTCTTATTTCATTTAATTCCTCTTCTGTGGATGCATTTATCCTTCTCTTTAAGCTTTTTCTACAAGTATTTATAAGAATTGAAGTATACCAACTAAAAAATTTATTATCATCCTTAAGTTGTTTAATTTTATCAAAGGCCTTTATAGCAGCTTCTGATATACAATCCTCAGCATCATAAGAGTTCTCAGTATATGTAAAAGAAATCTTATAAATAAATTCTTCTCTTTCCCTTAAAAGCTTCATGAAAGAGGAAATATCTCCCTTTTTACTTTTTTTAACTAAAATCTTTACGTCCATTTCTTACCTTCTTTCAAATGCTGCAGCACATTCATTTTACATATGTTAGATAAATAAGTAATATAAAAAGTTTCAAATATATAAGTTGTAATAAAATAAAGCTGCGCCAAAATTATTTCAGCACAGCTTTACTTAAAGTTTAAAAATGCTATTGCTTAAACTTAACTAATTCATCTAATGTTCCTATTTTATATCCTTCTTTTTCCCACTGAGTCAGAAGCTCATCTAAAACATCAGCATTAGTTTTTGAAACAGCATGTAAGAGTAACACTGTTCCATTATGAGTTCTAGATAATATTTTTTTCTTTGCTTCTGTTTTTGAAGGTTGATTTCCTGTTTCCCAATCTCCATAAGCAAAGCTCCAAAATATAGTCTTATAACCTAATTTCTTAGTATAATAAAGCGATAATTCACTATACTTACCCATTGGTGGTCTAAAATATTTGGGCATTTCTTTTCCTGTAACTTTTTTATACTCCTTCTCGACTCCATCTAACTCACTTTTGAATTTTTGTTCATCATATATACTTGGCATAGATTTATGGTTTACTGTGTGATTACATACATAATGGCCTTCTCTTTCCATTCTCTTTACTATTTCAGGACTTGATTCTATATATGGTTTAACTACAAAAAAAGCTGCCTTTGCGTTATGCTTTTTCAAAACATCTAGTATTTTAGGCGTATATCCTTTTTCGTATCCTTCATCAAAAGTAAGATATATTATTTTTTTAGAACTATCCCCAATATAGTAGCAGTTATACTTAGGGACATAATCCGAAGTTTCTTTTGGTGGTCCTTGTTCTTCACTCTTTCCCTTATTCATATAGTACCACTCATGAGGCTGCGTATTAAACCCTTTATAGTTTCTATTTAAAACAGTGTTTCTTACTTTATCTAAGAACTTTTCTTTTTGTGGAGTTTCAAAGCTAGTATTCTCTTGCATAACAGGTGCGGCTATAACTCTATTAGGTAATACCACCATACTTACTAATATTACAATTAAAATCAAAATAACTTTTTTCTTCAACTGTAACACTCCCTTTTCAATTTTATTATGTTCTATTTTTTAAAATATATATTAAGTAAAAAAAAACACCTTAGGATTTACTATCCTAAAATGTTTTTTTCATTTTTATTTAGATTTCTTTTTTGACTTAGCTACTTCTATACTTATTTTTCTTCCACTCAATTTCTTGCCACTACAATTTTTTATTATAACGTCCTTCAATCTATCTGGAACATCAACAAAAGTGAATTTATCAAGTATATCTATATCACCTATTTCGTTTCCTTCAACACCTGATGATTTATCTATAAATTCAAGAAGTTTTTTAACTGATAATTTATCTTTTCTTCCTGCACTAAAGAATAATCTAACACTTTCATCATTTTTAAGTTTATCATTATCATTACCTGAATAATCAAAACCCATTTCTTTATCGAAGATCATTTTAACTAAAGCTGCTGATACATCTACTAAATTAAATTCATCATCAAGCTTTTGCACAAACGGAATATACTTATTAAAGTCATTTTTTTCAATATTAGTTCTTATTTTGTCTGTTAAGCTATTATATTTAGTTTCAAATATATCATCTATTGTAGGTATTTCTTTTCTTCTTATCTTACTCTTTGTAAACTTTTCAATTTGCTTAATCATAACATATTCTCTTGGTGTTACTAATGAATATGCTATTCCCTCTGCATTTGCTCTTCCAGTTCTTCCTATTCTATGAACATATGACTCCATATCTTGAGGTATATCATAATTTATTACATGTGATACATTATGTACATCTATACCTCTTGCAGCTACATCTGTTGCCACTAAAAAGTCAATATTATTTTCCTTGAACTTTTTAAGAGTATTTATTCTTTGATTTTGGCTCATATCACCATGCATTCCCTCAACATTATAGCCTCTAAATTGCATTGATTCAACTAACTCATCTACGCCTCTTTTTGTCCTACAAAATATAATAGTAATTCCTGGTTCTTCAACATCTATTACCCTACATAATGCTTCAAACTTATCTTTATTTTTTACTTCAAAATAGAATTGTTGTATTCTTTCAACTGTTAAAGAATTTTTTATTATTGCTATATGCTTAACTTCCTTTTTCATATAATTAGAAGCTAATTTTTTTATTGGAGCTGGCATTGTAGCTGAGAATAGCATTGTTTGCCTATCACCACTTATATTCTTTATTATTCCCTCTATATCATCTATAAATCCCATATCAAGCATTTCATCTGCTTCATCAAGGACTAAAAACTTAACTTTATCCAATCTTACTGTTTTTCTTTTTATGTGATCCATTATTCTTCCAGGAGTTGCAACTATAACATCTACTCCTCTTTTAATAGCTCTCATTTGTCTTTCTATTGATTGACCACCATATATTGGTAATATTCTAACTCTTGCATACTTTGATAATCTTGTTAATTCATCAGTTATTTGAATAGCGAGTTCTCTTGTAGGTGTTAATATTATTGCTTGAACTCCTTCTCTTTCATTGATATCTTTTATTTTACTTATTATTGGTGCTCCAAATGCAACTGTTTTTCCCGTTCCTGTTTGAGCCTGACCTATCATATCATATCCATCTATAACAACCGGAATAGCTTCCGCCTGTATATTAGATGGTTCCTCAAATCCCATATCATCTATTGCCTTCAAAACGCTGCTGTTTAACTTTAAATCGGTAAATTTTTTATTTTCCATTAAATCTTTCCTTCCTCATATCATACACTTTTCGCTCTAAAAAAAAGCTGTTGACGCATCAACAGCCACTAAAATCAAACTATAGTTTTAGTATTGCCCAAATTAATAATTTCATGCATCAGTAAAATCCCAAAGTAAATTACCATTAACAATCTTATCATACCGTACGTTAATAAGCAACCTAAGTATACGTTTAATCTTAAACTTATTTTTAAGTCTTACTTAAGTGGTACAATATCCTTATAGCTATTTTTTATTAAGCCATGTTATAATTTATAAATAATATAACATCTACTACTATATGTAAAACAAATTCTTACATATTAAATAAGAAAGGATTTTAATTATGAACTTAATAACTTTAGAAAATATATCAAAGAGTTATGGCGAAAAAACTCTTTTAAATAAAATCTCTTTTAGTATAAACGAAGGCGAAAAAATAGGTCTTATTGGTATTAATGGTACTGGAAAATCAACTTTACTCAAGGTTTTATGCAACCTAGAGGATTATGACAGCGGAAATATAATAACTTCAAATAATTTATCTATGAGCTATCTTTCTCAAAACGAGGATTTTCATGATGATGCTACTATATTAGAGCAAATTTTCAAAGGAAATTCTAAGGAAATGAAGCTCCTTCGAGATTATGAAACTTCTCTTGAAAGCTCTTCAAATCACCCTGAAGATAAAAATATACAAGAACAACTTCTAAAACTAACCATGCAAATGGACGCCTTAAATTTATGGAATATGGAGAGTAGTGCAAAAACCATACTTACTAAATTAGGTATAAAAAATTTTAATGCAAAAATAAAAACTTTATCAGGTGGTCAAAAAAAACGTGTTGCTCTTGCCGAAACACTTATAACTCCTTCAAATTTACTAGTTTTAGATGAACCGACAAATCATTTAGATAATGAAACTATAGAATGGCTTGAACAATACTTAAGTTCTACTAAAAGTGCTGTTTTTATGATTACTCATGATAGATATTTCCTTGATAGAATTTCAAACAAAATATTTGAAATACACGCAGGTGACCTCTATGCCTATATAGGTAACTACAGTTTATACCTTGAAAAAAAATTAGAAAGGGAACAAATTGCATTATCCTCCAAGCAAAAAAAAGATAACCTACTTAGACGAGAACTTGCTTGGATTAGACGAGGCGCAAAAGCTAGGTCAACAAAACAAAAAGCAAGAATTCAAAGGTTTGACAAACTAAGCAATGAGAAAGATGAAATAATTGAAGATAAAATAGATATTTCAACAGCTGGATCAAGACTTGGAAAAAAGGTAATCGAAATAAAAGATATCAATAAATCCTTTAATGACAGTAAAATCATAGACAATTTCAGCTTTATTTTTTCAAAAGGTGATAGGCTTGGTATTGTAGGTGCTAATGGTATTGGAAAATCCACACTTTTAAATATGATATCAGGTAAAACTTCTCCTGATAGTGGAACAATTGATTTAGGAGCAACGGTTAAACTTGGTTATTTCTCTCAAGAAATTTCAAATATGGACGAAAAACTTAGAGTAATTGAATACATCAAAGAAGGTGCAGAATTTATAAGAGATTCAAATGATGAACTTATAAGTGCCTCAAAAATGCTAGAAAAATTTTTATTTTCCCCTGAAATGCAGTGGACACCTATAGCAAAATTGTCTGGTGGTGAAAGAAAGCGTCTATACCTGCTTAGAATACTAATGGAAGCGCCAAACGTTCTTATTTTAGATGAGCCTACCAACGATCTTGATATACAAACTTTAACTATACTAGAAGACTATCTCCAAGATTTTGAAGGTACAATAATAACGGTATCCCATGATAGATATTTTCTTGATAAACTTGCAAATAAACTATTAATCTTCAAGGGAAATGGAATTATAGATTATAATACTGGAAATTATTCAGATTATCTAGATAAAATAAAATCAGAAGAAGTAGAAGTAAGATCTATTAATTCTACAAAAAACAAACAAACAAAACCTGAAAAAGCTAAATCATCAAAGTTAAAATTTTCATTCAAAGAAAAAATGGAATATGAAAAAATAGACTCATTGATAGAAGAAACTGAAAACAAATTAAATTCAATTGAAGATAAAATTAATTCTGCTGGAAGCGATTATATGCTTTTAGAAGACCTTATGGTTGAAAAAAAGAATGTAGAAGAAAATCTTCAACATTTATACGATAGATGGGAATATTTAAATGAATTAGCTGAAAAAATTAAAAATAACTAATTAAAAGCAACTTTTTTCTAAATAAGTAAATTATTTTAGAAAGTTGCTTTTTTTATTTATATTTTAAATATTTTATTTTTTATTTTAATTTTTTCCACTTTTTTATTAAATTTGGTATAATAGAGATGGGAAAGGGGGAATTAAATGAGAGAAAATAAAAATAAATGTATCCTTATAATATTGTTTGTTATAGGAACTTTATTTTTATTAGGAAATAATAAAGTTTATGCAAAAAATAATGATGTAAATGGTAGCAGCCGGCACATAATGGCATTGGATACTCCGGCAAACGGTTCTACTATAAATGATAATCTTGTTATACAAGGCTGGGCTTTAAATTCATCTGGAATAAAGGAAGTCAAAGTATTTGTAGATGGTAATTACATTGTTAATGCGCAGCTTGGGATATTGAGGAATGATGTAGCTAGAGTATATCCTGGTTATCCTAATAATAAAAATTCAGGATTTTTGAGTATACTAAGTAAAAATGCTTTTACTGTAGGAACACATACTGTAAAGGTACAAGCTACTGGTAATGATGGTCTTGTTGAAGAAAAGACTTCCAACTTCAACTTAAACTATAGAGCACCTATAATGGCTCTTGATACCCCTGCAAATAATTCAACTTTAACTGACAATCTTGTTATTCAAGGTTGGGCTTTAAATTCTTCTGGAATTAGAGAAGTTAAAGTATTTGTAGATGGTAATTATATTGTTAATGCGCAGCTTTCTATATCGCGAAATGATGTAACAAACGCATATCCCGGCTATCCACACAACGTGAATGCAGGATTTTTAAGTATACTGAGTAAGAATGCTTTTACTCAAGGAAATCATACAGTGAAAGTACAAGCTATCGGTAATGATGGTGATGTTACTGAAAAAACCTCTAATTTTAACTTAAACTATAGAGCACCTATAATGGCTCTTGATACTCCTGCAAATAATTCAACTTTAACTGATAATCTTGTTATTCAAGGTTGGGCTTTAAATTCTTCTGGAATTAGAGAAGTTAAAGTATTTGTAGATGGTAATTATATTGTTAATGCGCAGCTTTCTATATCGCGAAATGATGTGACAAACGCATATCCTGGCTATCCACACAACGTGAATGCAGGATTTTTAAGTATACTGAGTAAGAATGCTTTTACTCAAGGAAATCATACAGTAAAAGTACAAGCTATCGGTAATGATGGTGATGTTACTGAAAAAACTTCTAATTTTAACTTAAACTATAGAGCACCTATAATGGCTCTTGATACTCCTGCAAATAATTCAACTTTAACTGATAATCTTGTCATTCAAGGTTGGGCTTTAAATTCTTCTGGAATTAGAGAAGTTAAAGTATTTGTAGATAGCAATTATATTGTTAATGCACAGCTTTCTATATCACGAAATGATGTGACAAATGCTTATCCTAGTTATCCTCACAACGTAAACGCTGGATTTTTAAGCATACTGAGTAAGAACGCTTTTGCTGTGGGAAATCATACAGTAAAAATACAAGCTATTGGTAATGATGGTAATGTTGTTGAGAAAATTTCTAATATACAAATAGCTGGTAATAATAGTGGAAACAATATACCTTACTCAAGATTATTACAGTACACCAATCCTATGATGCATGGGGATGACGTAAAAGAAGTTCAAGAAAAATTGAATCAATTAGGTTATAGTTCAGGTAACGCCGATGGATGGTTTGGCCAAAATACCAAAAATGCTATAATTAAATTTCAATCAGCACATGGACTTTCTCCTGATGGAATTGTAGGCACAAATACCTGGAGTAAATTATTTTCTTCAGATAGCTTTTATGTTACTGCTGACCAGCTTAGAAGAATTGGTTGGTCTAATGTTACAAATAACATGCTATCAGATTTAAATAATTGTCTAAAAAAATTCAATATAACTACAACTCAAAGATTGAGGCATTTTATAAGTCAATGTAGTTATGAATCTGGGTGTGGAATCTACACTAAGGAACTTGCAAGCGGAACACAATACGAAGGAAGACGTGATCTTGGGAACATATATCCAGGCGATGGTCCTAAATATAAAGGTGCTGGATATATTCAATTAACCGGAAGAGCAAATTATCAAGCTTTTGCAAATTATATTGGTGATCAAAATGTTATGACTGGTTGTGATTATGTTGCTCAAAATTATCCTTGGTTAAGTGCAGGTTTTTGGTGGTATTCAAACAGGATGAATGATCTTTGCGATTCAGGAGCTTCTGTTGAAGTCATTACTCATAAGGTAAATGGTGGATATAATGGTTTAAGTGATAGACAAATATACTATAATCGCTGTGCTCAAATATTTAATTAAAGAGTAAAAATATAACTGGAAGCCTAGCTTTCAGTTATATTTTTAATACATTTCTATTTATATATTACTTGTAATCATCAACATCAAATTTTCTATTTTTATAATAATATTTGCGATCTTCTTCTGTAATTTCACGAATAACTTTACATGGATTTCCTACAGCTATAACATTGTCTGGAATATCTTTTGTTACAACGCTTCCTGAACCAATCACAACATTGTTTCCTATTTTAACACCTGGATTTATTACAACACTTCCTCCTACCCATACATTATCTCCAATTATCACATCAATACCATACTCATATCCAGAATTTCTTGACTCAGGATGAATTGGATGTCCAGCTGTATAAATTGACACATTAGGTGCAAACATTACATTCTCGCCTATTATCACTTTTCCCACATCCAATATTGTACAATTATAATTAGCAAAAAAATTATTACCTACTTCAATATTCTTACCATAGTCACAATGAAATGGTTGTTCTATAGAAATCTCTTCACCAGTTTTTCCTAAAATATCTTTAATTGATTCCTTAATTTTATTCAATTCATCGGGACGAAGTAAATTATACTCATATATTTTCACTTTATTTTTTACTCTTTCTTCACTAAGCCCATCTAAATACGCTTTATATGGTAAATTAGCTAACATTCTTTCTTTTTGATTCATGACACAACACTCCCCTTACTTTCTTGAACTTACCTGACGTTGCAAATGAAAACGGTTTATACTAATTATACCACTTTATATTGTCGTTTATAGCAACAATCCTTTATATGCTTAATCATATCAAAGACAAGTTTTTCATTATCATAAAGCTTTGTATGACATCCAACCCCACATTATATATGATCATGGGCACTTCTAAAAAATCAAAAATAAAAGTCTAACATAAAAGAAATTAAATTTCATGTTAGACTTGATATTGATTTTATATTATTTATCTTTCTACTTCACTTATTTCGTCATTTCTATTTTTGACCTTCATGCTATAAAAATCTTCACTTTGAGGTAATTCCATTCTAAAACACAAACAATTTTGAACAAGGACCTTTGCCTTTTTTACAGAAACCTCACTGACATGCCCACCCAATTTCTTATCCTTGCTTAAAAAGTGAAAGTGATATCCCGGAACATTAAGCCCCTCTACATAAGACGGACATCTAAAACCAATTATATATCCCTCAATATTTTCATAATTAAAGATGGGTTGATCACGTACAACCTCTGTCATAGGCCTATAGGGTCTACATTGCTTCACAACTGTTCTAGTCTTTACATAATTAAACTCTCCTTGTATGTAAAAGGCATAAAATATATTCTTACTATCTATAAAGCCATCTAAACTTTTCTTTAACTCATCATAGGAATTACAACTGTCAATTTCATATTCATTATAATTTTCAAGTTTAGTTACTACTGCAAAAGGAACTGATTCTCCTTCTAAACATTTGCAAATACTTCCATCAGGTCTAGTCCTATAGAATTCACCATTTAAAAGCGTAAGCTCTCCATCCAAATCTTCAAATGTACCCAATCCAAAATCCCCTTTTGTTAAAAGCTTTTTTAGTGATGCACACCCATCATAAAGACCTGAAACAAGAGCATTTATTGTAGACATTTGATATATATGATTAGGCACTCTATCTTCTATCATTTTTCTTCACCTCAACCAAGTTATGATAGCCCCCACAATTAAAAACAATAACACTTAATCAGTATTTTTGCAATTTTTAATATTTAACCTTTAGAGATTTTTAATTTAACAAAACTAAGAAAAGTAGAAAATAATAGAATACCTATACACTTTCTACTTTCATACTAAATTAAGTTTTTCTCTGTGCAATTTAAAGATAGTCTTCCACATCTTTTTTGTTTTTTAATTCTTCCACCAAATGTTTTAATTCTTGATCTCGATTTTTATCCATTATCAAAACCACATTTCCAGCATCTACCACTATCAAATCCTTAACACCAAAGCATATTATTAAATTTTTATCTCCAAATACTGAACAATTCTCCGTATCTTCTAAAAATACATTTTCACTTATATTATTACCACCATCATAGCTTCTAAGAAATTTTGATAGAGATGAAAAGTTTCCTAAATCATCCCAATCAAAATTAGCTTTCACAACATATGCTTTACGAGTTTTTTGCATTATTCCAAAATCTACAGATATACCTTCTATCATTTTATATTTTTCATTTATAGTTTCTTCTTCCTTATTTGTACCTATATCCTCATATATCTCCATCATAGCTTTATACATTTTAGGTAAATACTTATTCATTTCCCTAAGATAGGTATCTGCTCTCCATACAAACATGCCACTATTAAAAAGATAATTTCCTTTACTTAAAAGATCTTTTGCTACTTCTATATTAGGCTTCTCAAGAAAACGTTCTACTTTATATATTGATTCATAATTAGTTATTTTATCACCCATTTGAATATATCCATACCCTGTTTCCGGTCTATTAGGCACTATGCCCATTGTTACAAGACATCTTTTTCTTTCTACCACTTCAATTCCTTGTCTTAGGGTATCTATAAATTCCTTCTCATTTTCAATATAATGATCTGAAGGAAGAACTATCATAGTCGCATCACTATCTTTTTTTAAAAGCTTAACTGCCGAAAGTCCTATGCATGTGGCAGTCTCCTTGTTTTCAGGCTCTGTAAATATATTACTGCGGCTTATTTCAGGAAGCTCTTCTTGTATTTTTTTTATATATCTTTCATTGGTCACAACATATATATTATCTTTATCAACTAAATTCTTAATTCTATCTACGGTATTTCTTAAAAAGCTTTTATTATGAATAAACTTGATAAATTGCTTAGGTCTTTCCTTCCTTGAAAGTGGATACAATCTTGTTCCCTTGCCTCCTGCAAGTACAAGTGCATATAACAAAAAAAACACCACATTTACTTATTGCTTATCATTTTATAATATGATACGCAATTGTATGTGGTGATTAACATTTTACAGCGTATTGCTACTTTAATAACCAATCCATTCTTCTGGACAATTCATTTCTCTTTGCAACTCTTCGAAAAACACCTTCAAATGGTATCCATCCACTGTCGCATGATTAACTGTTATAGATAATGGCATAGTAATTATTCCTTCTCTTTCGGTAAATTTACCAGCTTCAACAATTGGAGAATAATAGTGTTTTGCATTTTCAACATGCATTGAGAAACTATTAAAAGTAAACCATGGGATACATGAAATTATATAATTATTCATTGGTGGTGCTCCCTTCGAGGTTAAGATTCCATGATCATTTTTATATTTTTCAAAATCCAACATATACCTTTCATAAAAAACTTTAAAATTCTCATCATACTCTGTCCAAAGAAAGGTCATGGTTTTATCATCTTCATGAAATATTGGATAAAAGGGTGTTCTACAATCCCAATATCCCAATACTCCATTTTGAATCCCCATGAGAAATTCTTTCTGTTTTCCTATAATTTTAGTTATTAAATAAAGGTATGCAGGATAGAATTTTAATTTTTTACTTTTTAAGTTCCTCATAAGTATTGTTATATCCATTGTTACATTAGTGGCATAGGTCACAGGTGATGTGTGTTCTGTAAAATAAATATATGACTCTCTCCTCGGCCATTTTTCCATATCAACAATATTAAAATCTGTATTCATACTAATTAATCTCCTTTTATGCTTATGCTAATTTAGTTTTTAAAAATTCATTCATATAATTTTTTCACATCTTCTATGCCTTCCAATATCTCCCTCTTTGAAAAGTTACATTCTTCAAGCTCTTTATCTGTCCAACTACTCAACTCTCTATAAAATGCTAATGCCCTTTCCAAATTATCTGCCGATTTACATTCCTCAATTTCTCTAAATATCATATCTTCAGCTTCATTGATTTTCTTTTCTTTTACATATTTACTTATCATAATTGATAAAAGCTCTCCTTCAGAAATAGTTATATTATTTTTCTCTTTCGGTGCTAAAGAATCCATAACATTTTTTCCTGAAAGAATACTAACTGTAAGTTGCGTACATGACTTTATCAATCTTAAAATATAATCTTTTTCATCCATTTTAATACCTCATTATTACCAAATATAACTATATAATAAACTTTTAAGGATGCATTTTCAACATTTTACTTTATATGTAGCATGATTTTAAACTTACACAATAAAAAATTGCTAGGACTAAGTGCCCTAGCAATTTTTTAGTTTATACCTATTTTACAGATACATTATTATTACCTTTTATATAAAATCTCCATAAATAATCCTTGGCTTCTTCTGCGTAGTCTATTCCAACTCTTTTAGCCTCTACTATCTCAAAGTCTTCGTTTTCTGCGTCTTCAATATAAAGCTCATTTCCCAGCAAATCCATTAAGTTTTGTGCGCGCGCTATATCCATTGCACTGCAGAGCTTCGAAGGACCATTAGTTAGATTTTTAAGCTGATACTTTGAAAGCTCATTAAGTGGCTTTTTAAATCTTCTTTCGCTCATAACTTCTATTCCTTCTACTGGCTCTATAGCCCTTATTAAAACTCCTTCTGGTATTCCTTCCTGCATTGCGACCACATTCATACAGTAATATAGACCATATATAAAATATACATAGGCATGCCCTGCTTCACCGTATAGAGCTTCAAGTCTAGCTGTTTTCCTACCCCCATAGGCATGAGCTCCCTTATCTTTGATTCCCCTATAGGCTTCTACTTCAACTATTTTTCCAGAAGTTTTTATTCCATCTACTTCATGTACTAATACCTTTCCTAAAAGTTCTTTTGCCAGAACTATTGTATCTCTACTATAAAATTCACGAGAAAATTTCAAATATATCACCTACTTTTTAATGCATTACTAATTCTATCTAAAGCTTCTTTTAAGGTACTTCTACTGCATGCTATATTTACTCTCTCAAACCCATTTCCTTCTTCTCCAAATATATATCCCTCATCAAGCCAAACCTTAGCCTTATTAAGCATAAAACTCTTAAGCTGTTTAACTGACATATTTAACTTTCTAAAATCAAGCCATACAAGATATGTTCCCTCTGGTCTTATTAATTCTACTTCCGGAATATTTAAATTTATATATTCCTCCATAAATTTAAGATTACTCTTTAAATAATCCATAAGCTCCTCTAACCAAGCTTCACTTTCATTATAAGCAGCTATAGATGCCTCCATCCCAAAAACATTAGGCCATACTGCTGTACTTCTTTCCATTGCTTTTATAACTTTTTTTCTTATATCTTTATCTGGTATTATAAGACTCGATACCTGAAGTCCTGCAAGATTAAAAGTCTTACTTGGAGATATACACATTATTGAATTATTTTTAAATTCATCATCTACATCTAAAAATGGAGTATGCTTATTAGGCTTATATACAAGATCCGAATGAATTTCATCTGATATTACTACAACATTGTTTTCTCTACATAATTCTCCTACAGCTTTAAGCTCTTTTTCTGTCCATACTCTTCCTGTAGGATTATGAGGACTACATAAAATCATTACTTTAACTCTTTCATCTTTAAGCTTTTCTTTTAAATCATCAAAATCCATTTCATATTTCCCATTTTTAAGTTTAAGTGGGTTTTTTAAAATACTACATTCATTATTAGTAATTGCACTATAGAAGGGATAATATACTGGTGTTTGAACTATAACTTTATCATTAGGTTCTGTAAGCGCATTTATCATAACATTTATTCCAGGAACAATACCTCCAGAAAAAACTATCCATTCTTTTTTTATATCAAGTCCATGTCTTCTCTTAACCCAATTTATTATGGAATTATAATATTCATCACTTGTTTTTACATACCCATAAACAGCATGCTCTGCTCTTTTTCTTATAGCCTTTGAAATTTCTGGTGCAACCTCAAAATCCATATCTGCAACCCAAAGTGGCAAAACATCCTGTCTTTCATCCCATTTTGCACAAGCTGTATTTCTTCTTTCAACTAATTTATCAAAATTATACAAAGAAACCCCTCCAATTTAAAATAAGGATGATTCCCCCTTAAGAAAATCATCCGTTAATTCCATAAATTTTTACAGGTTTTGTTTTATATAAGTGTTCTTTTCACACTTATATAAAACTTCCTTTTCTTACCTTTTAAGATTAAAATATATTGATATTATATGTTGGAATTTATGGATTCTTTGCTATGTGACTTATAATTTTGATCAGGATGATCAAAGCCATTTAAGCATCAGGACGATGCATTTAAATGGGTAGGAAATTGTAAACGAACATAGCTTAGAAGCCGTTAATTCCATAAATTTTTATCAATATATTTTAATCATTAACTATTTCTATCACTTCCGTATTTTCAACCGCATCATTTATAAGCTTTTCTTTATCTAAAACACTTTCAGCTTTTCTTATTTGTTCTAAAATAGGTTTTGTTTTAGGATGCTTAGGAACAAATATAGTACAACAATCTTCATATGGAAGAATTGATGTTTCATAAGTTCCAATTTTCCTTGATATATCCATTATGTCAATCTTGTCCATTGATATCAAAGGTCTAAATACAGGTCTATCTGCACAATCATTACTTACAACTAAGCCTTGCATTGTTTGACTTGCTACTTGTCCTATACTTTCTCCTGTAGCTACAGAGTGCATACCCTTGTCATCAGCTATTCTACAAGCTATACTCATCATGAATCTTCTCATTATTATAGTAAGCTCATCTTCTCTACATTTTTCAATTATTTGCATTTGAATATCAGTGAAAGGCACTACATACAAAGTCATTCTTCCTATATACTTTGTAAGTATTTTAGCCAAATCTTTAACCTTATCCTTAGCTCTTTCACTTGTATATGGTGCACTATGGAAATATACTCCACTTACTTCAACTCCACGTCTTGCCATCATATATCCTGCGACAGGAGAATCTATTCCCCCTGAGAGCATTAAAAGAGTTTGTCCGTTTGTCTTGTATGGCATTCCGTTTACTCCCCTAATTCTCTTTCCATATACATAAGTTTTATTTCTTATTTCTATATTTACAAGACATCCTGGGTTATGAACATCTACAGTAACGTCTTTATTATTGTTAAGTACATACGCTCCAACTTCACGATTTACATCCATTGAGTTAATTGGAAATGTCTTATTAGCTCTATTAGTTTCAATCTTAAAAGTACTTTTTGCACTTTCATTAACTTCTAAAAGTGCTAAGCTTTTTATAACTTCAAAATCATTTTCAATTTCTGTAACGATACAAACTTCAGCTACTCCAAAAACATTTTTTACTCTCTCTACAGCTTCCTCTAAATCTTCTGTTTTTATAAACCATCTTCCAGAATCAAATACAAAATCAAATTCTATTCCCTTAAGAGCTGCTTTTATATTATTTTTAAGTATTTTTTCAAATTTATTTTTATTTAATCCTTTTAAAAATATTTCAGAGGCGTATTTTACCATCAATAGTTTATTCATATCTTTAATCTCCTTAAGAATTTAAGTATCATTTCTATATTATATACTGTATAATCTATTTCTTCAAAGGTATTTTCAGGGCAAAAACTGAACCTTATGGCACCATCAATTTCAGCATCATCAAGTCCAAGCGCCATTAGCACATGACTCTTTTGGTTTTTCTTTGATGAACATGCAGAACCTGTTGATACATATATCTCTTTTTCTTCTAGTGCATGTACAAAAACCTCTCCTCTAACCCCTTTAAAGGATACATTTAATACATGTGGAAGATAGTCTTTTCCAATTTTGCTGTTTATTTTAACACCATCTATTTGTTCCAACTTACCAATAAAGTACTCTTTTAACTCTTCTACCTTTTTATAGTTGTCGTTCATCTTTTTAGCTATATCATCAGCTGCATAAGCAAAAGCTGCAATGGCTGGTACATTTTCAGTCCCTGATCTAAAATTAAACTCTTGTCCTCCTCCACATATAAGTGGATCTGGCATAAGACCTTTTCTCACATAAGCAAATCCTATTCCCCTTGGTCCATATATTTTATGTGCACTTGCAGATAGCAAATCTATTCCCATTTCCTTAGGATTTATTTTTATTTTTCCATAGCTTTGAACTGCATCTACATGGAATTTTACCCTTGTACTTTTTTCTTTTATAATTGATGATATCTTCTTTAAATCTTGAATTACACCAACTTCATTGTTTACATGCATTATACTTACAAGAACGGTATTTTTGTTAATACTTTCCTTAAGCTCTTCAATTTTTACTTTTCCTTCACTGTCTACATCTAAATACGTTACTTCAACTCCAAATCTTTCAAGCTGCTTAAAGGTATTCAGTACACTCTCATGCTCTATTTTAGATGTTATTATATGATTTCCTGGCTTAGCAAAACCCTTTATTAAAAAATTGTTACTCTCACTTCCACCAGAGGTAAATATTATTTCATTTTGAGAAACTCCAAGCGTTTTTGCTAAAGTTTTTCTACTTTCTATTAATTTATCTTCAGCCCTCTTACCAAACAAATGAAGAGAGGACGGATTTCCATAATATTCATAAAAAAGTTTCTTCATTATATTTGCAACTTCCAAAAGAGGCTTTGTAGTTGCACTGTTATCAAAGTAAACCACCATAGTCACCACTTTCTCTAAAGTATAAAAATTCACACTACTTCCCAGGATAAATATTAAAACATATATATAAGAATGTCAACATTATGTATAAGTCAAGAGGCACTGAAAATCAATAAACTTTCAGTGCCCCTATATTTTTTTATTATATATATAATGAAAAGATTTAGTGTTTAACTTCTGTATAATCAACATCAATTATAGTTTCCTTTTCATTGCTAAAACCAGTATTTTGAGTTTTAAAACTATCATTTTTAATCTTATAATCTTTATCTTTATTTGTTTTGTCCACTTTTTTAGTAAACTTTAATATTAACCATATAGCTAGTCCAGCTACTATTATATAAGGAACTAATTTTATAAATAGTATTGCTGCTAAAATTATTATAGCCAAAACTGCTATAGTCTTAAATATATTTTTATTTAAAAAACTCATTCTAATCACTCTCTTTCTCAATCTTTATACATGTATTATAGCACAACTTTTTATAAGTAGTATATAATATCACTTAAGAAAGTATTAATAATCTATTAATTATATTTTTTTGGATTTTGGGAACAATTATAGTGTAGTAAATTTTAATTATATAGGAGGCCTTTAAAATGGCAAAAAGAGATGGCAAGAAACAAAGAAACAATAACAACAACAATGGAAACAATGCAAAAAATGATTTAAACAAAATGAATGTAGAAGCTTCAAGCGAAATATCTTCTGATAGCAAAGATAGAAAAAGTAACAGAAACAAATAGTATTAAGAAAAAAGGGGCTGTTGCAAAACTAAAAAATAGTTTTGCAATAGCTCCTTTGTTGTATATAAAAAATGTGAGTTCCGAAGAACTCACATTGATTGTATAATTAAATTATGAACGTAACTAAATTATACACAAAAAATTATAATCAATTTAATGATAATTTGCAACTTATATTACCATTAAATTTAGAAAACTTAATACCAGAAGATGATTCGGTTCGTTTGCTAAGCTATTTGTTGGAGGGATTAAATTATAAAAAATTGTACAAGGCGTATTCTTCCATAGGAAGAAAATCAGCAGTTGAACCCAAAATCATGTTCAAAATAATATCTTATGCTTATTCTCAAAATATTTATTCAAGTAGAAAGATAGAAAAAGCATGCAAAAGAGATATAAATTTCAAATGGCTACTTCAAGGCTTTAAAGCACCTGATCACGCTACTATAAGTAGATTTCGAAAAAAATATCTTTCAAATGAAGTGATTGAAGATTTATTTTATCAACAAGTTAACTATTTAGCTAAAGAAAAAGAATTATTATTTGAAAATGTATTTATCGATGGTACTAAAATTGAGGCAAATGCCAACCGATATACTTTTGTTTGGAAGAAAGCTATTTATAAAAATGAAGGTAAGATGTTTGATAAAATTATTGCTCTTGTTAAAACCATTAATCTTGAAAGATTAATGAAATTCACTATTGAGAGAGAAACTTTGATTGATGATATAAACAAAATTCTTCAATGGCTTTTATTTGAAAAAGAAAAAAGAAATATAGAGTTTGTTCATGGAATCGGTAAAAGAAAAACTGCAATTCAAAAGTGGATAGAACAACTATCACAATATAAAGAAAGACAAGAAAAATATAATTTAAGTAAGAAAATATTTTCAAAAAGAAATAGCTATTCTAAAACTGATACTGATGCAACTTTCATGCATATGAAAGATGATCATATGAGAAATGGTCAATTAAAACCTGCCTATAATGTACAAATAGCAGTTGATAGTGAATATGTAACTGGTGTTGGAGTATTTGATGATAGAAATGATATAGCAACATTAATACCAATGATTACTAATATGCAAGAAAAAATTGGTCATAAATATACTAATGTGATTGCAGATTCTGGTTACGAAAGTGAAGAAAACTATTTGTTTTTAGAGTCTAATAATCAAATACCATATATAAAACCTCAAACTTATGAGAAATGGAAAAAAAGAAGTTTTAAAAACGACATCAGTAAGCGTGAAAATATGAAATATGATGTTAAAACAGATACATATATTTGTCATAATAATAGAAAATTATTCCCATCATATATTATTCATAAAAAATCTGCAAGTGGGTATACGTCTGAGGTTACTGTTTATGAATGTGAAAATTGCGATAACTGCACTTTGAAATCAAAGTGCACAAAAGCAAAGAATAACCGAAAAATGCAGGTTTCAAAGACTTTTATTAAAAAGCGTCAAATTTCATACAACAATATCAAAACTGAATTGGGAACTAAATTGAGAATGAACAGATCTATTCAAGTTGAAGGTGCGTTTGGAATTTTAAAAAGCGACTATGAATTCAAAAGATTTTTAACACGTGGAAAAAATAGTGTAAAAACTGAATTTATTTTGCTTTGTTTTGGATATAACATTAACAAATTACATTTAAAAATCCAAAATGAAAGAACTCAAAAGTATCTTCACGAATTAAAAACTATTTCCTAATTATGGAATAATATAGTTAGGTTTATTTTAGTGCGTCAAAATCTCATGGAAATTCAAATAATTAATATAGTATTTAAAATATTAGGCAATTTTATAGCTTAAACAAAAAAAGAGCATCGCTCATGATTAATTTTAATCATTTTGCGACACTCCCTTTTTCTTATGCATTTAATAATTTTTCAAGTAATTCTTTTACCATTGGTGGGTTTGCTTTTCCCTTGCTTTGCTTCATTACTTGACCTACAAGGTATCCTATTGCCTGCTTTTTACCTGCTTTATAATCTAGTACTGATTTTTCATTGCTATTTATAACATCCTCAGCCATTTTCTGAAGAGCACCTTCATCGCTAATTTGTGAAAGTCCTTTTTCTTTAACAATAGCTTTAGGTTCTTTTGATGTTTTAAACATTTCTTCAAATACTTCTTTTGCCGCAGTGTTACTTATCTCTTTCTTCTTTATCATTTCTATAAGTTCATTCATATCTTTAACATTTACAGGTATAGCCTTAGAATCTGTTTCAGTTTCTCTCATTAATCTAAGCATATCTCCAAGTATCCAGTTTGAAGCTGTTTTACTTTCACATCCCGCTTCTGTTAGCTTTTCAAAATAATCAGCCAATGCCTTATCTTCAACCAAAATTTCTATTTCCTTATCAGTAAGCTTATACTGCTGTTTAAATCTTGCCTTTCTTTGTACAGGAAGTTCTGGCATTTCACCCTTTACCGCATCTAAAAGCTCATCCTTTACAACTATAGGAATTATATCTGGCTCTGGAAAATATCTATAATCATTTGCATCCTCTTTAGTTCTCATTGTAACTGTTTTACCTTTACCTGCATCCCATCTTCTAGTTTCTTGTTTTATTCTAAAGCCCTCATTGAAGTCATAAAGCTCCTTTTGACGTTTTTCTTCTTTTTCAAGAGCTTTTTGAAGTTCTCTAAAGGAGTTTATATTTTTTATCTCAACCTTAGTGTTGTACTCCTTGCTTCCAACCTCTCTTAAAGATATATTAGCATCACACCTCATAGAACCTTGATCCATACGACAGTCAGATATGTTAGCGTATTGAAGCATTGCTCTTAGTGTTTTCATAAACTCAACCGCTTCCTCTGGTGAACGCATATCAGGTTCTGAAACTATTTCTATCAGTGGTACACCTACACGGTTATAATCTATAAGTGAATGTGGTTCGTACTCCAAATGTACAAGTTTTCCAGCATCTTCTTCTATATGAATCCTATTTAATCTAATTTTTTTTATACCGTCTTTTGTTTGGATCTCGACATATCCTCCACCACAAATAGGAAGATCAAACTGTGATATTTGATAAGCTTTAGGTAAATCAGGATAAAAGTAATTTTTTCTATCCATTTTATTTAACTGATTTATTTTACAGTTAAGTGCTTCTCCTGCTTTTACTGCAAGATGTACAACCTCTTCATTTAAAACAGGAAGAGTTCCTGGAAGTCCCATACATATTGGACATGTGTGTTCGTTTGGCTTTGCACCAAATTCAGTTGAACAGCTGCAAAATATTTTAGTTTTTGTACTTAATTCAGCATGTATTTCAAGACCAATTACGGTTTCATAACTCATTTTTTATCTCTCCTTTTCAAGTGCTCTCGCTGCTTTAAATATTTTCTTTTCTCCAAAATGAGGTCCTAGAAGTTGAAGACCTATTGGAACTCCATCTTTACTAGCGCCGCAAGGTAATGATATTGCAGGTATTCCAGCAAGATTTATATTTACTGTGTATATATCCGCAAGATACATTTCTAAAGGATCTGATTTTTTCTCACCTATTTTAAATGGAAGTACTGGTGAAACTGGACTTAAAATTAAATCATATTTTTCAAATGCAGCTTTAAATTGATTTTTTATCTTCTTTTTAAGTTTTAACGCTCTTTTGTAGTAAGCATCATAATATCCTGAAGAAAGTGCATAAGTTCCAAGCATTATTCTTCTCTTTACCTCATCTCCAAAAGCTTCTGATCTTGTAGTTTCCATTAAATCATATACATCTTCAAAATCATCTGGTCTATATCCATATCTTATTCCATCAAATCTAGCTAAATTTGAACTAGCTTCTGCTGATGATATTATATAATAAGCCGAAAGCCCTTCTTCTGTAATAGGAAGAGTCATGCTCTCTACCTCCGCTCCAAGACTTTTAAGCTTTTCAATTGTATTTTCTACGCATTCTTTTATTTCAGGATCTAATCCTTCACCTAAAAATTCTTTTGGCATTCCTATCTTCATGCCCTTAATACCATCATCTATTCCTTCAAGATAGTCTTCCTTTTTTTGACCCTTAGCACTTGTATTGTCTAATTCATCTTCTCCACAAATTATATCTAAAAGGCTAGCACAATCCTTTACTGTTTTTCCTAATGGTCCTATTTGATCAAGTGAGGATGCAAAAGCTATAAGCCCAAATCTTGATACTAATCCATATGTTGGCTTAAGTCCTACCACTCCACAAAAAGCCGCTGGTTGTCTTATTGATCCCCCAGTATCAGAACCTAAGGATATTGGTGCCATTTTAGCTGCTACTACAGCTGCTGATCCACCTGAAGAACCTCCTGGAACTCTTGTTATATCTCTAGGATTTTTAGTAACCTTGAAAGCTGAATTTTCAGTAGAGGAACCCATAGCAAATTCGTCCATGTTTACTTTTCCTATTATTATTGCATCTTCTGCTTTTAATTTTTTTATTACTGTGGCATCATATGGTGGAACAAAATCATATAACATTTTTGATGCACATGTAGTTTTTATTCCATCTGTACATATGTTGTCTTTTATTGCAATTGGGATTCCTGCAAGTTTTCCAACCTTATCCCCAGCTTCAATTTTTTTATCCACATTTCTAGCTTCTTTAAGTGCATAATCTTCACATAAAGTTATGTATGCATTTATTTCTGGATCTTTTTCTCTTATATTTTCAAAATAAGCCTTTACAATATCTTCTGATTTAAGCTTTTTATCTAAAATAGCAGCTCTCAATTCTTCTACTGTCATATCAAGTATATCCATGGTTAAATCCTCCCTACTCTATTATCTTAGGTACCTCTATTGCACCATCTCTTAAGCTTTTAACATTTTGCATTAATTTCTTTTTATCTTCAAAAACTTTAGGAATATCTTTTCTAAATTCTGTATTAACATCATCAAATTCATTTATATTAATATCTGATAAATCAACTTTATCTATTGTTTCAAAATGTCCAAGTATTGCTTCAAATTCCCCCGCAAGCTTAGTTGCTTCTTCTTCTGTAAATTTAAGCTTTGAAAGTTTAGCAATATAATTAACAGTATCTATATCAACATGTTTATTACTCAAAATTATCACTCCTATACTTTACTCTAACTAAATCAGTGTATTAATTTAGCTTTTTTATTAATATTTTACTTCAAGTGCTAAAACATGGGCTCCGCCCAAACCTCTATATTAGTTTTTTATTTTATTTGCTTTCCTCTTGTTTTCAAGAGAGTGATTTCTCTCAGTTCAAGAGTCTAATGGGCTCCGCCCAAACCTCTATAGGATTATGGTGTTATTCTTTTCATGTCTCTTGGTAGTAGGGATGCTTCTCTTATATTATCGAGTCCTAAAATTTGCATTGTTAATCTTTCAAGTCCTATGGCAAAACCTCCATGTGGTGGCATTCCGTATCTGAAATTTTCTGTGTAGAATTCGAATTCTTCAGGTTTAAATCCTTTATTTTTTATTGCTTCAACTAACATATCATGGTCATGAATTCTTTGTCCTCCAGTTGTTATTTCAAGTCCCTTATATATTAAATCGAAACTCTTTGATGCTCCTTCGATTGTATCATCTGGCATTGTGTACATAGGTCTTTTAGATAATGGATATTTCGTGAGATATACAAAATCACTATCATATTTTTCCTTTACATATTCAGAAAATAATCTTTCTCCTTCAGCATTCAAATCTCCTTTAGGTGATCTTTTACCGTATTTTTCATAAACTATTTTTTGTGCTTCAGCTAAAGGAATTCTTGGTATACTTACTTTTTCCGGTAAAGTTATATTATACATTTTAAGTTCACGAGCACACGTTTCACGTAGATTTTCAAATAAATAGTTCATGAAACCTTCTTCAAGATCCATTATTTCATTTTCATCTTCTATAAAACCCATTTCTGCATCCAAACTTACATATTCATTTAAATGTCTATAAGTGTTGTGAAGTTCTGCTCTATAAGCGTGACCTACCTCAAAAACTTTTTCAAAGCCAACACCAACCATCATCTGCTTGTAAAATTGGGGACTTTGTGCTAAAAATGCTCTATGATCAAAGTAATTTACTGTAAATAATTCACTTCCTCCTTCTGTTCCTGAAGCTAATATTTTAGGTGTATGAATTTCAGTGAAATTATTCAATTTTAAAAATTTTCTAAAACATTCGCCTATTTCTTCTTGAATTTTAAATACTGCCATTACACTTGGTTTTTTTAAGCTTACATTTCTGTGATCCAATTGTGTTTCAAGCGCCGCATTTATTTTCTGACCATTTATATCAAAAGGTAATTTATCATAGTAGACTTTACCTAAAACTTCTATTTCTTTAACTTGAACTTCCATTCCATTAATTGCTTTATCATTTTTACTTAAAGTTCCTTTTACCTTTATACATGCTTCATTTCTGAGACCTACTAATTGCTCTTTCTCGGCTACAAGCTGAACAATACCCGTTTTATCTCTAAGCCTTACAAAGTTAACATGACCTAAATCATAAATTTTATGAACCCAACCTTTAAGTATTATTTCTTCTCCTTCGTTCATAAGGAACACATCTTTAACGTAAAATTTTTTCATAACATAGCCCTCCATTTTTTTATAACATAAAAAATCGCCCCTATACCAAACTGGTATAGGGGCGATTATATAACGCGGTGCCACCCTATTTAGCAAAAATGCTAACTTTATCAGTACGAATGTCATATATATGGCATCGATACCTATTCCCTTTAACGGTGGACGTCCGTTTAAGCCTACTTTCAAAAAGATTTTGGTTAACTACTCCAGAATGTTCTTCAACTTAACCTCGCTACCGGTTCACAGCTTAAAGCCCGGCTCTCTGGGAACTCAATTAAATTTACTCTTTCCTTCACTGTAATTTTATAAAATTAATATTAAATGATGATTACATTATAAAACTAACTAAAAATAAAATCAATAGTTTTTTATTATTTTTTCATAAACAATTCTATTTCACTTTCAAATTTATTTATTATTTTATTAGTTTTTTCTTCATTGTTAGATTCAGCATAAATTTTACATGTAGGTTTACCTGAATCAGGTATAACAAGTCCCCAGGAATCTTCATAGTTTACTTTTATTCCCTCAATAAGCTCTATAGATTTTGATATATTCTCTTCTATCAAACTCCTCATTACTTTTCCTTTATTATCCCAAGAACATGCTATTTCTTTTTCTCTAAAAATATAGCTGGGTATTTTTTCTACTAATTCAGATATTTTTATACTGCATCTAACCATAATGTTAATTATATTTACCACTATGTTCAAGGCATCCATACTAGAAATATATGAAAATAGAATTTCCCTTATATTTTTATCCCTTTCATTAATAATATATTCATTAAAAATGCATCTTTCTGAGAGCTTTGATTTAACATATTTGCACTTATATCCTTTGGCAATCTCCTCCAATGCAATTGAAGAATTTACAGGTCCAACTATAGTCTTAAATTTATATACACTTATAAGTATTCTTGCCTTTATACTTTCATACATTTGAGAAGTTAAAATACTGCCATTTTCATCTATTAAAATAGCTTCCTCGCAATTATATCCTATATGCACTCCAAAATCCATTTTTCTAGAAACAACTTCTTTTTTTAACTTATCTAAATTATCAAAGTCTTCGTAGATATAATATTTTATTTTAAGATCAGAAAATATATCCTGAACAATACCCTTTAATAATTTATTAGACAGTGATATTATAACTTTTATATCACTATTCTTTACCTCCTTTAAGCCCAAGTTTTTCTTAATATGAGCATCATAATAGTATCTAAAATCCTCAAGTTCTTTTACACCTTTAAAATTATTAGGCTTTGTCCTTCTAAAGTCCTCTCTTATAAAGCTGTTTATTATTTTTTTTTCCATTGATTTTGATATCATTATTCCATCTTTATCTATGAATATTATATTTACTTTTTCCTTATCATATTCGCTGGAGCAAATATACACAGCAGCATCAGCCTTAAAGCAGGCTGTAGAAAATCTAAACATAGGAATAATCATTTCCTTGGCTGAAAACACCTCTATCCCCATTGATAAAAGTCCTGAAATAAATGAATACTTAAGCATTATAGAAGAAGCATTGCTATCCGAACATACTATAACTTTTGAATTTTGTTTTAAATTAGCTGCAAAAGCAGATGCTAATTTACAAACAAATTCCGGAGTAAATTCCACATTTATTTCACCGCTTATACCATTCTTACCAAAAAATATCTTACGTCTATTTTCTCCCCACACAACATTGGTTTTTACTATGCTCTTACTTCCAATAACCTTGTCCGTCCATATTTTAACTCCAGCTTTTATAACACTTCTTTCTCCGATCATACTTCCAGCGCCTATAACACATTCTTCAAAAGTCCATACTCCTCTTCCTAATTGAACATTGTTTCCAATTACGCTACCCCTAACCTCTGAATTATTTCCAATATAACAATTTTCAAATATTATGCTTCTTTTTATATTAGCACCCTCTGATATTATATTGTTTCTACTTATAATGGCAAATGGCCCTACCTCTGCCCCAAAACGGATTTCCGAATTATCACCAATATAAACCGGTGGAATTATTTTAGCGCCAGGACTTATTGTTACATCTTTTCCTAACCACACGTCATTTCGAGCTTCTGCAGCTTTTATCTGAAATTCATAGGTTTTATTAAATATATCAAAATTACACTTTACAAACTGCTCTATATTACCTATATCCCTCCAATATCCGTCCTCTATATATCCATAAATTTTCTGACCACTTTTTAGAAGATTAGGAAATACATCTTCACTAAAATCAGCTTCCCTCTCTTTATTATAAAAAGAAAAAATTTTCGGCTCCATTACATATATACCTGTATTAGCTTTATCACTGAATATCTCTCCCCAACCAGGCTTTTCTATAAAATTACTTATTCTTCCCTCCTCATCTGTTATTGCAACTCCATATTCAAGGGGTATATCAACTTTTTTTAAAGCAATAGTGACCATCGCATTTTTACTTTTATGACTTTCTAAAAGCTTTGTTAAATCTATATTGGTCAATGCATCTCCACTTATAACGATAAAGGTTTCATCAAGGAACTCCTCCGCATTTCTTACACTTCCAGCTGTCCCCAAAGGACTTTCCTCTATAAAATAATTTATGCTAACACCAAATTTTTTTCCGTCCTCAAAATAGTTCATTATTTCATCAGAAAGATATTGCAGTGTAATTCCGATTTCTTTTATTCCATGTTTTTTCAAAAGCTCTATAATATATAATAGTACAGGCTTTTCACCAATTGGCATCATAGGTTTGGGTAAATTACAAGTAAGTGGCCTAAGTCGTTTACCCTGACCTCCTGCCATGACAATGGCTTTCATTATAACATCCCCTCATTTTCACACATCTTACTTTTTTGAATATATCATCTACTGATTCTAGTTTTATTTAAATTAACAATTACTAAAGTAAAGAAAAGTTATTAACGTTTACATTTCTTTATTCATATACTAAACTGTACCCTTTTGTTAAACTTCCATATATAATCATTATATTTACTATATGCTTGCAAATTTCCAATTATTTAATTAAAATAAAAATAAGGATCAACCATAAATGGCTAATCCTTATTTTTAAAATTCATCCTTATTTAATTACATCATTTAAAATTTCATCGTATTCATTACTGTTATATATATATTGTTCTGCTGTACCATTTTCTAAATTGTCAACCAGCTCTAAATCTATAGGCATTTCACATATTAGTGGAAGTCCAAGATACTCAGACTGTTCTTTAGCAGATTTTTTACTAAATACACGCATTCTATCTCCACATTTATTACAAACTATGTATGACATATTTTCAACAACACCAAGCATATTTACCTTCATCTTTTGAGCCATTGTAACTACTTTTTTTACTATCATTGATACCATATCTTGAGGTGTTGATACTATTATCATTCCACTTAAAGGTATATTTTGCATTACAGTAAGCGCCACATCTCCTGTACCTGGAGGCATATCTATAATAAGATAATCTAAATCTCCCCATTCAGTATCAGTATACATTTGATTTAAAACATTATTTACTACTGGTCCTCTCCATATAACTGGCTGATCTTCACTTTCAATCATTAAATTAAGGGAAATAACCTTTATTCCATGTTCAGTTTCAACTGGAACAAACTTAACATCTTCGCTTCCTTTTTTTTGTACAATGAGACTTCTCTTATCATTTATACCTAATATTCTTGGCATAGATGGTCCTGTTATATCACCATCAAGAACACCAACTTTATATCCTTTTTTTCTCAACTTTACAGCAAGAATACCTGTAACAGTAGATTTTCCAACTCCACCTTTTCCACTTATAACACCTATTATATTTTTTATATTACCATACTTACATTCTATACTTGAACAGCTTTCCTTACTGCTGCAACTGCTCTTACTAGCACAACTATCACACTTACTCATATTGTTCCTCCTAATTTGGCTATGCTTTTTAATTCTCCCAAAGAAAATATCTAAGCCTAAAAATCTTTAGGCTTAGTTTCTTGTACGGATATGTTCCAATAACCATTATTATATTTTCCGATCATGTAGTACTTTTTTTGTTCCAGTGTCTTTTTATTGTTAAATGTAGCTATACACTTATAAATTTTTTGATCATAACCTTCAGTATTGAGATTTAAAGTAACATCTTTATTACTATCATCCTCAGTACTTTCTATAACAGAAACCCCTGAAGGAAGTTCTTTCTTGAAATCCTCTAAATCAGTAGATGAGATAAATTTCTCTGCCTCAACATCATTGTCAATTTCTATACCTATATTACTGTCTTTGCTATAAGTAATATATTTACTAATGGCATTTAAAGCCATTTTATAATAGACCTGATTAAAGTTTACAAGTGTTCTTGTTCCGTCTATTTCCCAGAAGTTTTTAATTATATCACTATCTATTCTATTTGAAACTATATAACTCTTATTTCCACTATAAAAGTTTCCTCCACCATATTTCTTGTCAACTCCAGCTACATAATTAAATACAGCATAAACTTTTTTATCATTTTTATATAACTGAAAAGTATAATCCGGTCTTAAAGTTGTCTTTTTAGGTACTGGCTTTGCAGTAGAAAGCATATCATATATTTCATTAATTACATTATTATCTGTAACAACAAATCTGAAACCATTATCTCTTGTGCTTTGTATGACTATTTTACTTATTTTTCCTTGTTTTATGTATTCAAAGTCTTGATTTTTAAAACCTAATTTAACCTGTGCTTTATTTATACTATTACTTATACTTTCACAACCAGTAAATGAAACTAAACTAAAAATCATAATTAAAAAAAAGCTAAAAAGCCTTCTATGCTTCAACTGAATACCCCCTAATTGAAGTTAGTATTGTATACTCCTCTTCTATAACCTGGACATAAAAAAAGAAGAAGTATTTGACTTCTCCTATTATAATACTTAAACTGACTTTTATCAATGAAATTTACACTCTTTTCATATTTTAATGTCTCTACTATTGCCTTAAAAACTGGCTGCATACTACTCTTATACTTATCTTGTTCTACATAAAAGGCAAACCTTACAAAGTTTTTACCACTTTTTATAAAATACTCATTAGCAACATAGCCTTTTTCGTACTTATCTTTTATAATATATTGAACAAAATATCCCTGCCCTACACTCATTGTAACGCTTTGTAATTTATAATTCTCAACTACATTTTGCTTAATGCTAGCATTCTTACTGTTATTTAGAAATGTTTTTAAATCTTGTTTAATATTCCATACCTCTACAAAACCATTTATTCCTGATGCTTTATCTGTAAAATTATTATGATACAATATCTCTCCACCACTAAATTTTTCTGTCTCAGTTTCCCACTTTTCAGGGAGCATATAACTTAAGCCGAGCTCATTTACTTTATATTCTTTTAATTGTCCTAAATTACTTTGTATATATGCTGTAGATCTTATTTTATCATTAAAATTATTCCCTATTCCAAATAACACAAGCATGAGCCCAACTACTACTATTATAGCCCCTAGTTTCCTACCATCTACTACTATAAACTTCATATTATCACCTACGAATTTAAAATATCGCTTTTTATATATTTTTTATCTTTTAGGTACAGCTATAATTGAGTTTTTGAAATCATAAAACATAAGCCAATATCCCAGTGAATCCTCTTCTTCTTCTCCATTTACAAGTGGAATCCATGAAACAAAGCCTGTTTTACCATCAAAAGGTTGCTCTCTTCTTCTACGTGTTCCTGGAACAGCATATACAATATACTTCATATCTCCTTTATGGTCATATTTGTATCCCATTAAATAGTGTCCATATTTTTGGATGTATGGATAATACATAAGCATTGGATAGTATATAACTGTATATCTATTGTAGCTTTGATAATCGAACATATTTTGCTGATATTCTGAGGAAATTTTATACCATCTACAATTTTTAACATCTGAAAAAGCTTCTCCTAAATCCTCAAGCCCATCAGTAAGTCCTCTAAAGAATTCCCCTACTTTACCACTAGGAAAATCTTCAAATTCCTCTTTATCGCCTTCATTTTCGCTTATTTGTTCTTCTAAGTTTTCTTCATTCTTTTCTTCTATATTTTTCTCATGAATATCATTTTCATTTCTTTGTTCCTCTATATTTTTTTCATTACTTTTATTTTCATTTTTTTGTTCTGTTATATTTTTTTCATTGCTTTCATTTTCATTTCTTTGATCTTCTATATTTTTTTCATTGCTTTCATTTTCATTTCTTTGATCTTCTATATTTTTTTCATCAACTTTTGTTTCTTCCTTCGAAACCTCTTCTTCGATATTTACAGCTTCTTTAACCTCAGGCTTCTCATCCGCATTTTTTTTAATATCTACTTTTTGTTCTTTATCTTTAGGTTTCTCTTCATTTTCATTTTTTTCTTTTTCTATTTTTTCTTCATATTTATCAAATATATTCCTCTTCAAATCTTGAGGATTATTAATTGATTTTCTTTCATTAGAATTAGTATTCTTTTCTTTATTCTCTTCCTTTTTATTTTTAGAACTTTCATTGTTCATTTGCACTAAAGGATATGTCTTCCAGGAATCAGATACATCTGAAGCATTAAAACCGCTCATTACCACAATAATATTATCTTCTATAAATTGAGAAATAGATGCACCTATTACTTTATCTATAGATATTTTACTACCAGCAACATCACTCTCTTCAAATTCTTTGCTTATTTCAGCCCTTCCATACTCATCTATGTTAATTTTACCTAGATTGATTATTTTTTTTGTGTCCTTTTTATTACACACCAAAAGCATGTTATATGGTTTAGATACCTTTTTTAAATTTTGAACATAAAAGGATATCTTACACTTACCATTTTTTATTTCAATTTTAGCATAACCTGTAGGAAGCTTATCAGAAGATAATCCATATCCCTTTTCATTTTCTTGAAGAATTATGAAACTTCTGCTATAATTCTTTTTCTGGCTCAAGTCAGTGTCCTCCCATAAAATTTATTTAATATAATATATGAGAGTTTTATTTAAAAAATGAATAATTACTTCAACATTTCATCTGCTAGTTTTGCAAATTCCTCTATTGAAAGCGTTTCTCCACGTCGTTTAGGATCAATTTCAGCCGCTTCAAATACTTTTTCTAATTTTTCTTTGGAAAGCTTAAAAGTTTTCATAGCATTCCATAATGTTTTTCTTCTCATATTAAAGGAACTTCTTATTACACTAAAAAACATTTTTTCGTCCTTAACCTTAACTCTAGGCTCATCAAGTTTATCTAATCTTATAACAAGAGAATCAACCTTTGGCTCAGGAATAAAACATGTTGGCTTAACTACTCTTATCACTTTAACATCACAATAATATTTAACAAGAAGCGTAAGAGCCCCATAATCCTTTTTACCAGGTTCTGCTGCAATTCTGTCTCCAACTTCTTTTTGAATCATTATTGTAAGAGATTTAAAATTATATCCTTTATTTAAAAGATTAGATATTATAGGTGTAGTTACATAGTATGGAAGATTTGCAACCAATTTAACGGATTTTTCATCACCTATTAATTCATTAAAATTAACCTTTAAAGCATCATTATGTATTAATGAAAAGTTATCATATTCCTTCATTTCATTGTTTATTATCGGTATTAAACTTTCATCAAGTTCTATAGCACAAACTCTTTTAGCAGCTTCTAAAAGCCTTCTTGTAAGAGTTCCTACTCCTGGTCCTATTTCAATAATAAAATCTTCTTTATCTATTTCTGCACCTTCAACTATATCCTCTAATACAGTATCATCAATTAAAAAGTTTTGACCTAACCTTTTAGAAAATTTAAAATTATATTTTTTTACTATTTGTTTTGTATTAAATTCATTCATTATCATATCTCCTATTAACAATATTAACAGCATTTATAAGTTCTTCTTTAGATATACCAAAATTATTTAACCTAGATAAAAATTGTGCTCCATTGGAATAACCTATTCCTAATTCATTACCAACTAAATCTCTTCTCTTTTTAGAATCTGGATCTCCTACTAGTTTAAAAAATATCATATCCTCAACTGTAAACTCATTAGTCTTTTTTTGAATTTCACATTTAGCATGCTTAAGTGCTCTTATTATTGATTCTGGTGATGCATTTTCTACTCCTATATCACCATCTTTTGTACCTTCACTTTGAGATATACGCGCATGCTTTATCCCTTTTACTCTTTTACTTATTATGCTCCTAATTTTCTCTCCCGCAAAATCAGGATCCGTAAAAACAATAACACCTTTACGTTTTTGTGCTTCTTTTATTTTACTTATAACTTTAGAATTTATACCAAAACCACCAACTGCAATTATTTCAGCTTCTACAGCTCTTTTAACTGCTGTTATATCATCTCTTCCTTCTACAACAATAACTTCTTTAATCATATATGTACAAGAATGCCTTAGAAAATATCTCTAAGTTCTTCTCTTTCTCCTTTCTAATTTAAAACCAATTATTATTTGAATTCTCAATAATTTATTCATACTTTAATTATTATACTATATTAATATATTTAGGCATACAAAAAAAATTAGGAGCCTAAGCTCCCTACTTAACTATATATACTGTAACGTTTTTTGCTCCCCAGTCATAGCACTCCTTTTCACTTGAAAAGAACAAGTCCAATCTATTGCCTTTTATAGCACCACCTGTGTCTTCTGCTATGCCATAACCATATCCAGGGACATACAATTTCGTGCCAAGCGGAATAACTGTCGGATCTACTGCAATAGAGCTATAACCATCAGAATTTCTTTTAACTCTCGTACCTGATGCCGTTATGCCAAAACCGAAATCATCAGTATATGCAGTAGCAAGCGCTGAAATGGACTTTTTATAAAGCACGCGTCCACCTCTATCTGGCTTTAAAACTCCTAGTGTTCCAACCTTAAATATCTGCTTTGTTGGTTCTTTTTTTACAATCTCTCTTACTACTTCTCTTGATACAGCTTTTCCATCCTCATAAACTACTTTTGTGAAAACTTCTTTTTGACCAGCTTGACCTTGCTGGATAACCTGTTTTTCATCATTTCCCATATTATCATCTGAGACAACCTCAGTAGGAAAATCCACCTGCTGATCTTCCTTAACAATTTGAGAATTAACCCTGGTTATTGAAATTTTCATATTACTTTTAATTTCTGAATTTCTTAGAACATTTAATTTGTCTATTTTACTAATTGCAATCTTCTCCGCTTTAAGCATTTTACTTACTGTTTTTTCCGAGGATTTAATCCTTCTTACTCTTCCATCTACTGCAACTTCAATGTTTACTGCTCGTTTTATATATATTTTGTCTCCATTTCTTAAGCTTGTGTCCAATGCTGGTTGAATCTTATCTTTTGGTCCTACCAGTATACTATTTTTACTCAAAATATTTTTTTCATTACTCCTATGGGTAACAATTTTTGATGTTCTTCCATCCACATTAACTGTGATTTCTTTCTTCATAGAACTAATTCCCATAACAGCTGCTATTGCTATTACTAACATAAGCAACATCAATTTGGCTAATACCTTAGGACCAGTTGAAAAGTAAGTTTTAACATCTGATTTGAAGTTGCTTTTGTTTAATTTAAACTTAAACTCAAACTTACTTTTCAGCATTTCTAACATAATAATACCTCCCCCCACAAGGCAAAAGTCTTTAACATTATAACAACAATTTTGGAATAATGTCAAATTTTAAGCCCATACAAACAAAAATCAGTAGTATGCTCTTTGAGCATATATTAAAAATAAGAATAATAGCGTTTAATTTCACTGATTTTTCATTTATGAGATTGATATTATATTATTAATATATGAAAAGTTATACTCTTTAGAAGTATAACTTTTTCATTCGCTTATAAGAATAAAAAACACCACTAGTATCATGTGGTATTTACTTTATTAATCAATTATGTATTTATTGTACACCAAAACTATATATTAAGCAAGTTTCTTACATTGCGAGCAGTCTGTTCTTTTACATTTATTGGCAAATCACTCTTTATCTCTGCTATTTTCTCTACTATATATTCAATATAATCTGACCTGTTTCTTTTTCCTCTATTTGGGGTTGGGGACATATATGGACAATCAGTTTCTACAAGCATTTTATCAAGTGGAACTTCCTTAACTACTTCTAAAACCTTCTTTGCATTTTTAAAAGTAACTACTCCTGTAAATCCAAGATAATATCCAAGTTTTAAGCACTCTCTAGCAAACTCTACACTTCCAGAAAAGCAGTGAATTTCTCCTTTAACTTCCGGAAACTTTTTAATTATTTCTAAAGTATCCTTGTGAGCATCCCTATCGTGAATTATTACTGGAAGCTTAAGCTTTTTAGCTAATTCCATCTGCTTTATAAACACTTCTTTTTGAACTTCTCTAGGCGGATTTTCCTCATAATAATAGTCAAGTCCTATTTCACCTATAGCTTTAACTTTGGACTTTTTTGCAAGTTCTTCTATTTCTTTTAAAGTATCTTCATTAAATTTATCAGCATATTCAGGATGTATTCCAACTGCAGCATAAAAGAAATCATATTTTTCTGCTAAATCACAAGACTTTAAACTTCCTTCCATAGAAGAACCACAATTTAGTACTCCTATTACTCCATTATTTTTAATTTCATTTATGACCTCATCTCTATCTTTATCAAATTCCTCATCATCATAATGTGCATGCGCATCAAATATCATTTAAAAATCTCCTTTCACAAAAATTATGAATATTAAATAACTATGTTCTAATAAAGTTCTTACATTGTAGCTTCTAAAATATCACTACTTAACAGGTTCGATTCTAGGATATTCTAAAAGTCAGAATATATTAAAAATTTCACAACTTATATACATAACTTTATAATATTTTGAAATACTATAAACTGTACAAATTATAATACTTTACTATTATATCACCAAGTATATTTATATTTAATAGATAACTAGTTATTATATATGTGAATATTTAATTCTATACTAAACATCATCATTTTTAGATAATTATGGGTGAAATTTGGTATTTATCTATAATAATACATTCTTCCTTTGTTTTTCTCTGTAATTCGTTATGTAATTATATTTCATAATAATTTACACAAAAACGCTGAATAATGCTAGCATTTAGTGATATACTATTAGGTGGATGAAGTAAAGTATTCATCTTATATTCAATTTACGGAGGTTTTTTTATGTTAGGAACAGTTAAATGGTTTAATTCTCAGAAAGGATATGGTTTCATAACTACCCAAGAAGGTAACGATGTATTCGTTCACTACTCAGGTATCAAAGATAATGGCTTTAAGACTTTAGAAGAAGGTCAAGAAGTTGAATTTGATTTAACTGAAGGTCAAAAGGGCGAGCAAGCAGTTAATGTTGTAAAACATTAAGCCTTTCACATAAATTAAATTATAAAAAAATAATCCTCATATGAGGATTATTTTTTATTTATCTAACAGTACTTCCAGTAGGAATATCTTCAGGTATATCTAATGTATATAATTTACTATCATCATCAGTAGAAACCGCAAGTATCATCCCTTCAGAAAGCTGCCCCATCAATTTTGCTGGTTTTAAATTTGCTACAAAAACAACTTTCTTTCCTATAAGATCTTCTGGTTTATAGAATTGAGAAATTCCAGACAATACCTGTCTTTCTTCTCCTCCTAATTCCACCTTAAGTTTTAAAAGTTTTTTAGATTTTTTTACTGGCTCACATTCTAAAACTTTAACAACTCTTAAATCTAATTTGTCAACATCATCAATGCTTATTTCTGGTTTCAAGGGCTGCATTTTTACGTTTTCCTTAAGTTGTTCTTCTTTTAATTTATTAAGCTCTTCTATTTTCTTTTCAACATCGATCCTAGGGAATATTACTTCTCCCTTTTGAACCTTTGTTCCTGCTCTAGTTCCATCAAAAGCAGAGAGGCTTTCCCATGTATCTAATTCTACATTAAGTTGTTTCTTTATTTTTTCTCCTGTTTCAGGTAAGAAAGGAGTTACAGCTGTAGCTACAAATCTTAGACTTTCAACTAGATTATATAGAACAGTTCCAAGTCTTTCTTTCTTATTTTCATCTTTAGCAAGAATCCATGGAGTTGTTTCATCTATATATTTATTTGCTCTTTTAATTACATTCCATATGTGATCAAGTGCTTCTGGTATTTTTAAATCTTTTATGTCTGCATCTAATACTTCTGGAAGCTTTATAGCTAAATCTATAAGTTCATTATCAATTTCTTCTTTATCCTTTGGAGCTTGAATTACACCATCAAAATACTTTTCAATCATTGCAACAGTTCTTGAAACTAGATTTCCGAGATCATTTGCAAGATCGGAATTTATTTTCTTTATAAATATTTCATTATTAAACAAACCATCAGAACCAAATGGTATTTCATGAAGAAGGTAATATCTAACAGGATCTGTTCCAAATTCATTTATTAAAACTACTGGATCTACAACGTTTCCCTTTGATTTTGACATCTTACCTCCATCAACTAAGAGCCATCCATGACCAAAAACTTGTTTTGGAAGTGGTAAACCTAAAGCCATTAACATAATTGGCCAATATATTGTATGAAATCTAATTATATCTTTTCCTACAAGATGTAAATCAGCTGGCCAAAATTTATTGTAAAGTTCATCATTATCGCTTCCATATCCCAAAGCTGTTATATAGTTTGAGAGTGCATCTATCCAAACATATATTACATGTTTTTCATCAAAAGTTATTGGAATTCCCCAATCAAAGGAAGATCTTGATATACATAAATCTTGAAGCCCTGGTTTTAAAAAGTTATTTAGCATTTCATTTTTTCTAGATTCAGGTTGAATAAAATCAGGATGTTCTTCTATATACTTTATAAGTCTATCAGCGTATTTTGACATTTTAAAGAAATATGCTTCCTCTTTTGTCTTTTCAACTGGTCTTCCACAATCAGGACATTTTCCATCAACAAGTTGAGTTTCTGTCCAAAAAGATTCGCAAGGTGTACAATACCATCCTTCATAAGCTGATTTGTATATATCACCATTATCATAGAATTTTTTTACTATCTCTTGAACAGCCTTAACATGCTCTTCGTCTGTAGTTCTTATAAATTTATCATAACTTATGTTCATCATCTTCCATAAGTCTTTTATTCCTGCAACAATTTCATCAACATAAGCTTTTGGAGTAATTCCTTTCTCCTCTGCTTTTCTTTGAATCTTTTGACCATGTTCATCTGTTCCTGTAAGCATAAAAGCATCATAACCTTGAAGCCTTTTAAATCTCACAAGCGCATCTGCTGCAACTGTTGTATATGTATTTCCTATATGAAGCTTAGCAGATGGGTAATAAATAGGTGTTGTAATATAAAACTTCTTCTTTTCTGGCATTTAATACACTCCTCTTTTAATTTGTATAAAAATAAAAGCCTCTAAATAAAGGATTAATCCCTTATTTAGAGGCGTGATTTCGCTTTACCACTCTAATTCACTTTCATCTCACAATGAAAATCTCACTAAGTGACTCTAACTTATAGTTATTTATCACCTTGCACTGTAACGTCTGCTCTACGTAATACCCTACTATAATTCAAGTATTAAGCTCAGGGTCCATGTTCATAAATCTAAGTAATGCTGAATCTCACCAAAATCAGCTCTCTTTAAAAACCTTAATTTACTACTCTTCCCATCAATGCTTTTGCTTATTATGTTAGTATATAACTTAAGAGTTGTCAAGCAAAAATTAAGTTATATTATTAGTATTCTATCCTATGTGGCTATTTTTAGTCATAAAGCCTTCATGTAACTTCTTTTGACTTTTTCCTATTATACTTCCAACTAACTTTCTTGGCATTATTTTAGAAAAAAATATTCCTACTCTATTAAAATATCCCGGAACAATTACTGCCTTCCCCTTCATAAACTTATTATAAGCAATATAGGCTACCTTCTCGGCTGTCATAGCCCCTTTAAGATCAAGTTTATGTGCTCCTTTAGAAAACTCAGTAATAGTAGCTCCTGGGCAAAGCACCGACACTTTGACATTAAAGTCTCTTAATTCTTCTCTTATAGCCTCACTAAATGACAAAACATATGCCTTTGTAGCATAATAAACTGCAATGAATGGTCCAGGCATATAAGAACCTGTAGATGCTACATTTAAAATCCCGCCATTTTTCCTGTGTGCCATTTCACTAGAAAACAGTCTAGTTAAAATAGTAAGATTTTTTATATTTAATTCGAGCATGTTTATTATTTTATCTATATTTGATTCAAAAAAGAATCCAGTATCCCCCACTCCTGCGTTATTTATCAATATATCAACAATAATGCCTTTTTCTTTAATTTTACAAAAAAGCTCTTTACCGGAGTTTATACATGAAAGATCCTTTTCTATTACTGTAACTTTAGAAGAAGAAAATTTTTCAATATCCTTGGATAATTCATCAAGTTTTTTCTTACTTCTAGCCGTAATTACAACATCATATCCATTTTTAGCGAATATCTTTGTAAGTTCACGTCCTATTCCCGTAGATGCTCCTGTTATAAGTACTGTCATAGGATAATCTCCTTATAATAAATTTATTATTTCCGCATTATATATATTATACCACTAAGATATAACACAAAATATATATCGAATTAGCCTATAAGTTATTTTTTTTGATATAATAATTAATAATACAAATTTTATCTATAACTTGGGAGGGGAGCTTACGGTGTCAGATTTAAATAACGAAAAAAATGAGTCTACATCATCAAGAACTGAAACTGATGCTTTTAGAGCAACTAAAGAATTTAAAGAAAAATTTCATGATAAAGATTCCTTTTTTTACGAACCTTGGCAATTTGCTGATTATGAAGTTTGTGCAGATACGCTAAAAACCACATATGATGAAATAAATATATGGAGTAAGGAAGAAGCCATAATACGCCCAGGTTGGAAAGTAGATGGAAATAAGGTTCATGTTCCAAATATTTTTTCAAAGATAAGTGGAGTTTATGATGATATTTTAAAATATCGTGACGAAGTTAATTCACTAGTAACAGAGGAAAATGTACTATTTTTCAAAAAGTTTCCTATGTTTCATGTTTTTCCACATAAAAATATATCAAAAATTTACTCATCCCTTTTAAATGGTGATGGAAAAATAGATAGACAGCGTTTATTAGGTTCAGAATATTGGAAATATGGTAATTTAAAATCAGGTATTCAAGAAAATATAGCTGAAAGAATTATCGAATTTTGTGAACTCCCTGAATTTTGGAAATTAAAATGTTTTTCTATAAATATAAAATTTTCCTTATTGGATAAATTTAACAATCTTATAACATATAAAAATGATAAAACCGCTAAAGAAAAATTGATGATGAAAATGTCATTGCTAAATATTATGCTTAATCTTGATAAACGACTTCTTAATTTACTTCAAAGTTTTGACTATCCTTTAACTGTTCCTAAAATAGTTCTCTATAATAGTGGGAAAAGTGGTGAATTTTCCTTTTGTGATGCTGCACAATTAATGTTTATGAACTCTATGGGAGTAGATATTATAATATTTAATCCAGCAGGTACAAATGATATTGAAAATTTTATAAATGAATCTTATTTTGATTTACATAGACTTCAGTTTATAAAAGAAAACCTTAAATACAAGAAAAATAACTTTTTTGTACGCCTTATAAGAAAAATAAAAATGCATTTTAAAAAATCTTAATAAAAGGAGATGGATTTTCATGAGATTTAATTTTGATGGTGAAAATAAATCAGTAATAAATACTTCTAACGAAATTAACTCTATTCCTGAAAATACAGATAAAGAAATTGAAGACAAAATCAAAAGAATAAATGAGGAATTAAAAAACTCGCCTGAAGTTATTGAAATTTCTAAAAGTCTTAATGTTTCAGATATGAATTCAATAATGAATTTTGGCAGTGCTCCTGCAGAAGAAATTTCCCAGTTTTCAGATAAAATTCTAAAAACTATGAAATTAGAAAGTGTAGAAAACTCAAGTGCACTTTTAAAAGAGCTCACTACCGTTATGAATAAATTTGATAAAGAGGAATTAGAGGAAAAACCTCAAGGCTTTTTATCTAAAATATTTAACTCTGGAAAAAAAACAATTCAAGGAATTTTAAGTAAATATCAAACCTTTGGAAGTGAAATTGATAGAATTTATTCCAGTATAAGTTCTTATAAATCAGAAATCCAAAAAACAAATAAAATGCTCGAAGAAATGTTTGCAGAGAACTTTAATTACTATGTAGAATTAGAAAAATATTCTGCTGCTTGCGAATTGACAATAACGGAAATAGAATCTGAAGATCTTCCCTATTGGAGAAATAAGTCACAAAATGGTTCCAATGAAGATTTACTTAAGCTTCAAGAAGTTGAATACTCCCTTGAAATGTTAAAACAAAGACGTTATGATCTTGAAATGGCAAAAATGGTATCACTTCAAACTGCACCACAAATTAGAACAATACAAAAGGGTAACTATAAACTAATTGGTAAAATTCATTCTGCCTTTATTATAACTATTCCTATATTTAAAAATGGATTAATTCAAGCTGTAACACTTAAAAGACAAAAGTTAGTGGCAAAATCCATGGAAGCTTTAGACAATGCTACAAACGAACTTCTTATAAAAAATGCAAACAACATAAAAAACCAAAGCGTTGATATAGCTAAAATAACAGGCTCCCCATCAATAAAAATAGAAACTCTTGAAGAAACCTGGAAAATAATAATGGATGGAATAAATGAAACAGAAAAAATAGAGGAAGAAAATAAAAGACTACGTGAAGAAGGTCTTACTAAACTAGGACAGTTAAAGATTGAATATATGAAAAAAATAAAATAATCCTGTGCATGTTAATCCTTGTTAACATGCACAGAATTATATTCTTAAATTACTATCTTAAATATAGTATCTTCTTTAGAAACATCTCCATCAATACTTTTTTCTATGCCCTTAACCATACTCATATTTGAAACTACAACACATGCTACAAGTTCTTCCTTTTCTAAAATTTTTTCATCGATTTTCAGTATATCATCACCAATTTTTACACTATCTCCTTCTTTTACTACTGGATGAAAGTGTTTAATATTATCCTGAAAATTTTCTGTATTTATATGCAGTAATATGTCTACACCCTCAATAGTTTCTATACCTATACCATGCTTATTTTGTAGTATAAGTTTAACTGTACCATTAACAGGTGATACAATTTCACCTGTTTTAATCTTTACAGCTACACCATCTCCTACAAGCTTTTTTGCAAATACCTCATCACTAACCTCTGAAATATCAATTACCTTTCCATCCATCGGTGACTTCACTACAATATTATTCTCACAACTCAATTTTACTCCTCCTTAAAATACCATAGAAAAAAATTCAAATTACAAAATTATGCTTTTACTTAAATATCCTCCTTACCTTTACTTATTAAAATTGGACAAAATATTTTGCACCTAGTATATTATCGACCATCATATTCTTTTTTGCTGTAATTTATATACTTTTTCCCTATAACATAACAATTTATTTTATAAGAAAGCATTATCTAAGCTCCTCATGCCTAGCTTTCACTCGTTTTAAATCCTTCCAAAATAATGCTTTCTTATTTTCATCTCTAAATAAAGCTGCAGGATGAAAGGTTGCCATCATATAAATTCCTTTTACTTTAAGCCATTTTCCTCTATCTCTAGTAATTCTCATATTGTGATCTTTCCACGCCTTATTTTCTTCTTCTACAAAATTTTCAGATAAAATTTTTTTTAAGGCTGGCTCCATTATAAATTTCATTGCAGTAGCCCCTAAACATACAAGTATTTTGGGTTTTATAAGTGCAAATTGATTTCTAAGATATGGCATACAAAACTCTGCCTCATCCTCATAAGGTGTTCTATTTTTTTCAGGTCTACATTTACATACATTTGCTATATAATAATCTCTTTCTCTTGATATGTTAAGCGCTGTTAATCCCTTAGTTAGAAGACTACCTGCCCTACCTACAAATGGTCTACCAAGCCTATCCTCATCTGCTCCTGGTGCTTCTCCTACAAACATCAATTTTGCTTCAGGATTTCCTTCACCAAAAACCATATTAATTCTATTTTCACCAAGTCTACATTTATGGCAATCTATACATTCACTATATAATTCTTTCCATTGAAGCATTTTTTATCACCTCAATTTTAGTATACCATATAAAAAATCCAAACAAAAAATATACTTTATTTTTACATATATAAACATTTCTCGGAAAATAACCTAAAAAAATTATATATCTCAACCAATTGTATAAATGGTATAATTGATTTATAAGGTTTACATTGGGGGTATTTTTTATGAGAAAGAATTTTATAAAAAGCATATTACTTATGCTAATTGCAATTTTTGTTTTATCTGGATGCTCTAGAAGTAAAGGATATTTAGACAAAGGAAACACTGCATTAAAAAATAAGCAGTATACTAAAGCTATTAATTTTTACTCTTCTGCTATAAATTCTGATAAAACTAATAAAGAAGCTATGGTACAAAAAGCATATGTCTTTATTGCGCTTAGTAGATATGATGAAGCTATTGCTGCTTCTGAAACTGCAATAAAAGTTGATAAAAATTTCGGAAAAGCTTACGCCTATATTGGTCTTGCACTATCAAAGGAAAATAATTATATTGAGGCATTAAAATATTTAGATAAGAGTATAGAATTAAAATTCAAAACTGCCGAAACCTTAAATGAAAGAGGTTTTGATTTAATACAAATAGGTAGAAGTGATCTTGCAGTTGAGCCTTTAACAGAAGCTATTAAAATGAATTCAAAATACTATGAAGCCTATTTAAATAAAGCATCAGCTTTAATTAATACGAAAAATTTCACAGATGCTAATACTTCTCTAGATGAGGCTCTGAAACTCAGTACAAATAAAATTGATTTTTATAATAAAAAAGGGTTACTTTATAAAAAAGCTTCCTTGTATGATGATTCTATAGCAGCATTTGATAAGGCTATTTCCTTGGATCCTAAAAATTCCGTATTATACTACAATAAGGGTATTACTTTAAGTAATAAGGGTTCTTATGAAGAAGCTATTACTGTATTTGATAAAGCTATTTCCTTGGATTCAAAATTTTCAAATGCATATGATGCAAAGGGTCTTGCTCTTCGATCACTAAACAGAGATAATGATGCCTTAAAAGAATTTGATAATTCCATAAAGCATGACAATTATAATGCGTCTGCTTATAACGATAAAGCCTGCACACTTTCAGATATGGGGAAATTAGATGAAGCTTTAAAAAATATTAATAACGCAATTAAACTTAATCCTCTTTCAAAAGATTTCTATACAAATAAAGCCTATATTCTAAAGAAAATGGGAAAAACAAAGGAATCTAACGATGCTCTTAAAAAAGCACAACAATTAACTTAATTCATCTATATTTGAAAAACTTATAAAATAAAAAAGCTAACCTTATTGTACTGCTTATAAATACAATAAAGTTAGCTTCTTTGTGCTATAAATCTCATTTATAAAGTTATTGAAACCTCGTTTCCATTTTTGTCCTTAACCTCTACAATTCTCAATCCTTTATACTCTTTTATTAAATCAATGCATTTATATAGTTCTTTAAAATCAATCATTTCAACATACTTTCTATTTTCTTTTGATATCTTTTCAATAATAAATGGCTTACTTAAAAAATTCATAGAAAATCTTATTAGAAAATTTGGCACAGGAATTATAAATCTTATGTTATTATTTTTAACATATACTCTCAAAAGATCACTTCCTACTCTATTACAACCTCAACTATATCACCATTAGCACTTTTTACATCAATTATTTTACCGACAAGTCCTTCATCAATTGCTTCTGAGATTACATTTAAATCTATATTCTCCATTCCTGGAGTTGAATCTTTTATAGGCAATTTTCCTAAAGTATTAAGAAGTGTTTTTATAAGTTTTATAGGCAATTTTATATCAACATTATCGCCGGATGCTGAATTAACCTTTATCTTAAGCATTTTATCCATTATATTGTCATTTTCTAATACCTTAATACTGTTATTGTTTTGTTCTTTACCAATAGCTTCAATTAATTCCTGAGCTTTATCCGCATTTATTTTTCCTTCTTCAACCATTTTTAATATTCTTGATACTTCTTCATTCATTTTAATTCCTCCATTTTAATTCAACATTTTAATTGCTTCATCGGGAGTTATCTCTCCCTTTTCTAGCATGTCTATAATTTTCTTTTTATCAACGTTTGCAGAATTTTCAGACTCAACACTATAGCCAAGTGACTTTATGACTTCATCAAGCTTTGTTCTAACTGTTGGATAAGATATATTTAATTCCTTTTCAACCTCCTTTATACTGCCTCTACATTTAAGAAAAATTTCTATAAACATAAGCTGTTCATTGGTTAAATATTCAAATTTTGACATTTTAAAATTATTTTCTATAGTTGTTTCACATCTACTGCATTTCAACTTAGTAATAAAAAGTTTTTGTCCGCATACAGGACACCTACTAATAACCTTATACGACAAATTTATCACCTCATTCATATAACTATTATGTATCTTGTAATTCATAATACTCTTTAATTTTATTAATGTCAATATTAATTTTATTCATTTATATATCATTATAATTTAATTTTATTAACTTCAATATTGATTTATTCTCTTTTACTATATTTTTGTAACACTTTACATAAAATTTTAATATAATATTTATGTATATATTTCATGGAGGTTCACAATGCAATATTATAATTGTCCGTTTAATTATATAAACGACTACAATGACTACGATAACTATGGCTATGATGACTTATACAGAACAGAATCCATGCCGAGTCAAATTACTAATATATATTCTTATCCTCAAAACTTACAAGCAGCGCTTGGATTGATACAAGATTCAGTTGCCGGTGAACGGGAAGATGAGCTATTTTATAATTATTTGCTAAATACTGCACCAAGTTCAGAAGCTAAACGTATAATTTCTGGAATACGTGATGATGAAAAAAAGCATAATGTCTTACTTAGAAGCATGTATACCCAACTTACGGGGAAAACACTACCTGCTTCACAAAATGAACAATTTAAAAAACCTTCCTCCTATTTAGATGGCATAAAAAACTCTATCATTGGAGAAACAGATGCAGTTAAACGCTATAGACGTATACTTTTTGCACTTCAAAATAGAACTAATATAAATATGCTTACAGAAATAATTTCTGATGAACTTAGGCATGCATCACTCTATAATATGTTATTTAGTATGGGTAAAACACGATAACTTAAAGGGGCTGATTAATAAATATCAGTCCCTTTGCTATTCTTAAAAACTTCATTTGATGTTCATATAAATGTATAATAAAATATTATTAAGTGCTAAATCAATTAACTTTTGCACCTATACCATTCATTTTGGAGGAATAATAATGAGCAAGGCTGATGAAAAATATTTAGATATAGTAGAAAATATTTTAAATAATGGTTATTACGATAATAATAGAACTGGAATTGAAACATATAAACTGCCTCACCAGATTATGCAATTTGATTTATCAAAAGAATTTCCAATACTCACAACAAAATTTGTCGCTTTTAAAACTGCTGTAAAAGAACTTTTATGGATATATAAAGATCAATCGAACGATGTAAGAAAACTTCAAGCTCAGAATGTCAAGATATGGGATGAATGGATGCTTGAAGATGGCACCATTGGGAAAGCTTATGGATATCAAGTAGCAAAATTCAAACAAATTGACAACTTAATTAACACTCTAAAAACTGATCCTCAAAGTAGACGTATGATAATATCCTTATGGAACATAGCTGATTTAAAAGATATGTCTCTTACTCCCTGCTGTTATGAAACCTTATGGGATGTAGAAAATGATAGATTAAATTGCATGCTAGTACAACGAAGTGGTGATATACCCTTAGGTGTTCCTTTTAATATGTGCCAATATGCTGTTTTAGTGCATCTTATAGCAAAAGTTACAGGCTTTAAACCAGGACTATTCACTCATGTAATAAATAACGCTCATATATACAAAAATCAAATTGAAGGAATGAAACTTCAGTTAAAAAGAAGAAAACAAGCTTACGAAGCACCAACGCTTTGGATAAATCCTGAAATTAAAAACTTTTATGATTTTACACCTAATGACATTAAATTAATAGACTACAAACATCATGAAAAAATAAAAATGGAGGTAGCTGTGTAATGCTTAGTATTATAGCTGCATTAAATGATAATTATGTAATAGGAAATGATAATAAGCTTTTATGGCATATATCTGAGGATTTAAAAAGATTCAAAAAAATAACTAATGGTAAAACAATAATAATGGGTAGAAAAACTTTTAACTCTCTACCTGGCATACTTCCTGGCAGAAAACACATTGTATTAACAAAAAACACTGGATATATTAATAAAAATGTATCTGTTGTTAATGATCTGAGTGAAATAATTAAACTTAAGGATACAGAAGAAGAAAACTTTGTAATTGGTGGAGGCGAAATATATAAAGCTCTTATACCATACTCAAGTATTCTATATTTAACCCGTGTTCATTCTAATCAAAATGGAGATACTTATTTCCCTAAATTTAACTATGAAGATTATTCTGTAATAGAAAATGAAAAACATGAAACATATGATTTTATTACACTGAAAAGGAGATAAAATATGAATATTCGTAATCAAATTATAAATTTACCTAAAGTTGAGCTTCACTGTCACCTTGATGGCAGTTTAAGACCAGAAACTGTTTTTGACTTATGTTTAAAAGAGAATATAGAAATTCCATATAAAAATATTGATGATATAAAGAAAGTACTAGAAATTTCTGATACCTGTAATTCACTAAAAGAGTACTTAGAAAAATTTTCCTTGCCGGTTAATGTGATGCAAAAAAAAGAGAACATATATAGAGTTACTTTAGAACTTCTTGAGGATGCAAAAAAAGATGGCATTGAACATATAGAAATAAGATTTGCACCTTTTCAACATATGAATAAGGGTTTGAGTGAAAATGATGTAGTTGAAGCTGCTTTAGAGGCATTAAAAGATGGTAATGAAAAATTCAATATACATTCTGGCTTAATTTTATGCTCACTTAGGCATGAACCTGTGGAAAGTTCCATAAATCTAGTAAAGCTGGGTTTAGAATACCAAAATCAAGGTGTTTGTGCAGTTGATTTAGCTGGAAATGAGAGTGATTTTCCTCCAGAAATCCATAAAAAAGCTTTTGATTTAGCCTATAATAAAAACCTTAAAATAACAATTCACGCCGGTGAAACAGGAATAGCTGAAAATATATTAAAATCTATACGTCTTCTTCATGCAAATAGAATTGGTCATGGAATTTTTGCATATAAGGATAAGAAAACTTTAGAATATCTTATAGAAAATGAGATTCCACTTGAAATGTGTCCTAAAAGTAATTTAGACACAAAAGCTATAAGCGATTACTCTAAACATCCATTTAAAGATTACTTTAATGCTGGAGTTAAAGTAACTTTAAATAGTGATAATAGAACTGTTTCAAATGTATCACTTGTAGATGAATATTTAAATTTAATAAATATATTAGGTTTTAATATGGACGAAATAAAAGTTGTAATAAAAAATGGAATAGAAGCAGCCTTTATATCAAATGAATTAAAAGAGCATGTGAAGAAAAGTCTGTAAATAAAAATAATAAGGCTTTCTATGGTAAAATAAAATCATAGGAGGCCTTTTATTATGGCAAGAAAAAAAGATATTTATAAGGTAAAACCAATGAATGAAGGAAAAAGAAATATTATATCAGCTCTTATAGACGAGTATGATATTCAGTCAGCTGAGGATATTCAGGAAGCTTTAAAAGATCTATTAGGTGGAACTATTCAATCTATGCTTGAAGGTGAAATGGACGAGCATTTAGGCTATGAACCATATGAACGAGCCGAAACTACAAACTCAAGAAATGGGAAAAAACAAAAAAGAATTCGAAGCAAATATGGTGAGATGAATATAGATGTACCACAGGATAGAGAAAGTTCTTTTGAACCTAAAATAGTACAAAAACACCAGAAAGATATTTCTGGTATAGAAGAAAAAATTATTTCTATGTATGCTAAAGGATTAAGTACCAGACAAATTTCAGAACAAATTGAAGATATATATGGGTTTGAAGTTAGTGAAGGAATGGTTTCAAATATAACCAATAAACTTCTTCCTGAAATAGAAGCATGGCAACATAGACCTTTATCTACAGTATATCCAATTGTTTTCATTGATGCAGTTCATTTTTCCGTAAGGGAAAATAACGTTATACGTAAGCTTGCAGCTTACATTATTCTTGGTATAAATAATGAAGGCAGAAAAGAAGTACTTTCTATAAATATTGGAGAAAATGAAAGCAGTAAATATTGGCTTAGTGCTCTCAATGAATTAAAAAATAGAGGTGTTCAAGATATCCTTATCCTTTGTGCAGATGGTCTTACAGGGATAAAGGAATCTATATCAGTAGCTTTTCCAAATACTGAATATCAACGTTGTATAGTTCATCAAGTAAGAAATACATTAAAGTATGTTTCTGATAAAGATAAAAAAGAATTTGCAAAAGATTTAAAAACTATATATCATGCACCTTCTGAGGAAATTGCATATAAGCAATTAGAAGAAATCACTGGAAAATGGGAAAAACATTATCCTAACTCAATGAAAAGCTGGAAATCAAATTGGGATGCTATTAGCCCTATTTTTAAGTTCTCTGCTGATGTAAGAAAAGTTATTTATACTACAAATGCAATCGAAAGTCTCAACAGCACATATCGTAGATTAAATAGACAAAGAACTGTATTTCCAAGCGATACATCACTTTTAAAAGCTTTATACCTTGCTACTTTTGAAGCTACAAAAAAATGGCGTTTGCCACTAAGAAATTGGGGTAAAGTGTACGGTGAATTATCCATTATGTATGAAGGACGACTTACTGAATAAAAAGCTTAATATGCCAAAAACGCCTGTTTTTAAAGGCGTTCTTGACATACATATTTTTAGAATGTATATTTAAAACAAGATAGAAAGTCACTTTTGACAATCTTGTCTTTTAAAACTTACCATAGAAAGTTATTTTACAGAAAGAATTTTACACTCTCAATTAAAAGCTAATCTCTTAAATAAATTGATTTAAAATTATAAGAATGTAGATAGATTTGATTCCCAAATTTATCTACATTCTTATTTAACTATTTATAAATGCCTACTATTTTTCTATAGCTTTTAATGCTATTGCACATTCAATTCTCTTTTTCTGCATTTTACATCCAATTTCATAAGGAATACTCATATCTCCATTAAAATTGAAGTTATTTGCCTGACATCCTCCACTGCAATAAAACCTTGCCCAACATTCTCTGCATTTTGGTTTATTGTAAATATGAGCCTTTTTAAACTTCTTAGATAATGCTTCATCAAAGGTATCATCATAAATGTTTCCTAATTTAAATTCTTCTCTTCCCACAAATTGGTGACACGGATATACCTCTCCTTGTGGTGTTATTGCTACATACTCAAATCCAGCTCCACAACCAGAGATTCTCTTATAAACACATGGTCCACCTTGTATATCTATGTTAAAATGATAAAAATTAAATTCATCCTTTGCTTCTATTTTTCTTTTTGCCATTTCTTCATATAGTTTATCATAATTAGAGAATATTGTATCAAGATCTTCCTCTCTAATTGCAAGTGGTTGTCCATCTTCTAATACAACTGGTTCTAAAGATAATTCTTTAAAGCCTTCATTAACTAGCGCCATTACATCTTGATAAAAATCAGTATTCTCTCTTGTAAATGTTCCTCTTACATAATAAGTTTTTCCTTCAGTTCTTCTTTTAATCATTTCTTTTATTTTAGGAACTATATCATCGTATGAACCAGTTTTATCTGGTTTTATTCTTGCCTTGTCATGAATTTCTTTTCTACCATCTAAGGATAAAATTATATTTCCCATCTCTTTATCCATATAATCCATCATTTCTGGAGTCAATAATGTAGCATTAGTAGTCATGGTAAATCTAATGTTTTTGCCCCATTTTTCTTCATTATCTCTTGCGTACTTTATTATTTCTTTATTGGTTTCCATTATTAAAGTTGGCTCTCCACCAAACAAATCAATTTCTATGTTCTTCCTAGGGCCACTTCTTTTTATAACATAGTCGATTGCCTTTTTAGCAGTTTCAACACTCATGGCACCTGCATGTCCATTATATTCTCCTTCATCTGCGAAACAATATTTACATCTCAAATTGCACGCATGTATTACATTTAAGCAAATAGCTTTTATATAATCTCTGTCATCCATGGAACTATTAGCTATTTCTTCATATTGATCTTCTGAATAGAGAACTTCCTCTTTTATTAATTGTTGCAATTCATCATATACTTCTACAATTTCTTTTTCGTCATACTTTTCTTTAAATTCAGCTATTATTTCTCCTTTACTCTTTAGCTTATCACTATCCAACACATCATAAACTATTTCATCTACTATATGAACTGCTCCTGTATTTACATCTAAAACAAAATAATTGTTTCCTTGCTTAAATTTATGTATTAAAGTCATTTTTTATCTTCCTCTCAAAATATAATAGAAAACTAAATTATATGCTTATAAAGCATATTAGTCAAACAAGTACAATAAAGTACATAACTATTTCATAATTAATTTTTAGCATCTAAAAAAGGGACATGAGTTTTTACTCATTATCCCTTTTTTAGATTTAAAGTTTTTTAAGTCTAAATTTTAAACTTGCTTATTACTACACTTAATTCTTCTGCGATTGAAGCTAGGCTTTCTCCTGATTTAGCAATTTCCTGAATTGTAGCAACCTGTTCTTCAATAGATGCAGCTGTCTCTTCCGTTCCAGCGGCATTTTCTTCAGAAATAGCAGATAAATTTTGCATTAACTCAATAATTTTATTTTTATTATTACCCATTAATCTTCCAGATTGATTAAGCTTATTAATTATAGTTTTTATAGAATCTATTTCTTCTGCTATACCTGAAAATTTTCCTTCAGTTGCTTCAACACTACCAGCTTGTTCCTTAACAATTTCCTTTGTTTCCTGCATTAAATTAACTGCACTTTCTGATTTTGTCTTTAATTCGCTTATTATAGTTTTAATATCATTTGTAAAACTGTTAGACTGCTCTGCAAGTTTTCTTATTTCATCCGCAACAACTGCGAAACCTTTACCTGCCTCTCCTGCTCTTGCCGCCTCTATTGCAGCGTTTAATGCTAGAAGATTAGTCTGATCCGCAATACTTTCAATCATAGTACTTGCAATTTCTATTTTTTCTGCACTTTCGCTGTTACTCATTATAATATTATAAATATTATTTGAAGCATCATTATTTTTCTTTGTTTTATCAATAAGATCTCTCAAAATTAAGAAACCCTCTTCTTTTTGCTTTTCAATCTGAACCGCTGCAATATTTAGTTCCTCTATATTATTTAAATCCTGTTCTAATAGATTACCTAAATCTTCTACATTATTTGTTGCTATTTGTGTATCTTTAGCTTGTTCACTAGCTCCCCTAGCAATTTCATCAATAGTTTTAGCAACTTCTTCTGAAGCAGTAGCTGTTTCGTTAGAGGTAGCAGTTAATTCCTCTGCTGATGCAGCAACTCTTTCAGTTGCATCTGAGGTCTTGCTAATAAATTCTGCAACATTATCTCTCATAACTCTAAAAGCCCTTACCATATTTCCCGTTTCATCTTTTTTATTGTAATATTTCGATTCTTCTGAATTTTCATCTATTGAAAAATCCAGATTAGCGAAATCCTGTACTTTCTTTGTAACAGCTAAAATAGGCTTTGTTATACTACCTGATACAAAATTAAATAAAATAGATGTTAATAATAATATGGTTATTGCTGAAATAATTACTATATTTATTATTTTTGTTGCTCCACTCATTAACTCCTTTTGTGTAATAAATGATGCTAATATCCAATCAGTACCCTCAACTTTATATGGATTAACAACATACTTTTCACCGTCTATAGTAACATTAAATGATTTTAAATCTTTAGCTAATAGCTGATCTAAACCAGTAATACCAACATCTTTAATTTCTTTAAAATTATTTTTAGGATTTTTTCCGTCTGCCATTATAAAACCTTTATTATGCACAATTATTGAGAATCCTGTTTTACCAACCTTGGTTTTATTCAACATATTACTAATATCAGATTGTTGTACATCAATGCCTATTGCACCTATAACTTTTCCATTTTGATCATTAAATGAAATTGCATTACTTGTAAGCATACTTGACTTATAAATATATGGTGCTGTTCTAATAACACTTCCCTTTTTATTCATAGCTGCAATAAACCAAGGTCTTTTTGAAGGATCATATCCTGCTGGTGCACTTTCCTTAGGCCATTGTACATATTCTCCATTTGGCATTCCCATATATACATAACTTGTACCTTCGTGACTTTTTCCGTACTGCTCCAAAACTTCATAAATTTCTTTTTCAATTCCTCCTTTAGCAGAGGCATCCATTTGAGTATCTTGAGTCGTATTTTTATAGGTTTCTATGCTACTATCAGCTTTCATTATTACAGGATTTGTAGCTAACATATTGATATTCTTATCTAATTGATCATAAAAAATATTAATTGCCTGAGAAACCGTCTTCAATTGTTGATTGGAGTTGTCCATGTAATCATTATAAGCTTTACTATTTACTTGATAAATTACAATACCGCTAATACTTACTAGTGTTAACAAAAGAACTAACATTGAAGATATTAAGATCTTCCCCTTTATTCCAATAACTCTCTTATTCATAGTATAAGCTCCCTTTTTTAGTAAAATTTTATATGGTATTATTTTTTCTTGTATCTATTAATTAGTTCAAGTTTTATTTATATACTTGAGCCGTTTTATCTATATTTTTCCACAACTTAAAGCCTATTTTTTCAAAAGCTACTTTGGAATATAATTAAGTAAAAGCAAAGTTATACATAGTTATTGCATTTTTATACATCACACCCTCACTAACTGAATATGCTGAATTAAATCACATTTTTAAAATTGAATTATCATATTTAATTCAACTATACTTAATATCTATATCGTTATTCATTACATTAATCTTTATTTTAATTTAATAATATCTTTTTTAAAAAATAAGTTTTTTAGACTATATAAAATATTTTATTGCTCCATATTTAAGTGAGTATGATATAATAAACTACGATTTTTACAAAACAGTTAAACTATATACAAGATAGGAGAATTATTATGAAATTAAATTCAATTCATCATATTGCTATTATCGCTTCCAATTATGAGGCCTCTAAAAATTTTTATGTAAACATATTAGGTTTTGAAATTATTCGTGAAAACTATAGATCAGATAAAGATTCTTATAAACTAGATTTAAAAATAGGAAATAGTGAAATAGAACTTTTTTCTATGCCTAAAGCTCCTAAAAGACTTTCATACCCTGAAGCATGTGGTTTAAGACATCTTGCTTTTCACGTTGAAAACATAGAAGATATTGTGAATGAATTAAATAAAAATGGAATTACTACTGAACCAATTAGATTAGACGAATATACTGGAAAAAAATTCACCTTTTTTAGTGATCCAGATGGCTTACCCTTAGAATTGCACGAATAAATTATATATTTTAATCTCAAATTTATAAAAAATGTGGTAATAAGAAATGTTACTATATTTCAGTTTTTATTCTTTGTACAACCTCATTTATAAAAAAGGAGAACTGTCATGAATAAAAGAGAATTAAATTACTTTTTAAAAGTGTACGAAAATAAAAGCATAAAAAGAGCAGCAGAAGCTTTATTTATTTCTTCTCAAGGCTTAAGTAAAACTATTAAAAATCTTGAAGCTGAACTCTCTGTTCAATTATTTAAACGTACATCTCACGGTGTTGAACCTACAATACACGCACATAACTTAAATCGAAGAGCTAAAATTATTATTGAGGAATTTGAAAATATAAAAAATGATATGCTTTTAGATAAAAAAGTTAACACAACTGTACTCCGTGTATTATCCACTTTTAATATGCTTAAATACTTAACACTTGATTTTATACAAGATTTTTATACCCAGTTTCCTAACATTCGTTTAGATATTGTAGAATATCCTGAAGAACCTATTGAAATTATGCTCAAGGATGAACAAGTTGAAATAGCATTTTTATCAAGCCCTATTGATACTAACAATTTTGAGGCAAAGTTTTGCACAACCCATAAAAATTGTCTTATTATTAACAAAAATAATCCATTATCCAAAAAAAATCATATTACCTTTGAGGATTTAAGAAATATACCCATAGCTGTCAATGGTAGAGAATTTAAGACCTATAAAACTAGTGTTAATTTGTGGCTTAAAAATGGAGTTACTCCTAATGTACTCTTAGAAACTTCAGAGGAAACTTTAATCCATGAAGTAGCAAAACGAAACCTAGGAATTGGAATATCTCTTGATTTTTTGGCACATGCTGATAAAAATGACCACATAGTGATACGTCCTGTACCAGATAAATCCTGTGCAAAAGATGTCTATATAGTAAAAAAATCAGGAAAAAAATTAAGCACAGAAGCCAAATGTTTTGAAAAATTCACATTAGAATGGTTGAAAAATAATCCCAGTCTTATTTTTAAATAGTCTATATAAAATGCTTAATTAGTGCTTTAATAGCCTTGAATTTTTTTAGTGAACTATCCTATTGAATCAACCATTTGGTTTACTGGCATCAACTATTATTTGTTTGAATTTCAAATATTAGTATTTTATAATTTACTCATGTGAAATTACTTAATTAACATAGAAAGAAGGAATTTATACATGAATATTAAACAAATTAGAAATGCAACAATAATAGTTAACTATGCAAATAAGAAATTTTTAATAGATCCTCTTTTAGCTGATAAAGGTGCTTTTCCAGCTTTTGGACTTGAACTTGGCTTCCCTGCTTCAGCAAGATCAGAGCGTAACCCTATAGTTGATTTACCTGTATCAATGGATGAAATTTTAAATGTAGATGCTGTAATTGCAACTCATTTACACTTAGATCATTTTGATGAAGCTGCTAAAAAAATTCTGCCAAAAGACATAAAAATGTTTGTACAAAATGAAGAAGATTTTAAAGAATTACAAAATGTTGGATTTAAAAACATAGAAATTTTAACTGAAAATACAACTTTTGAAGGTATTAAATTAATTAAAACAAAGGGACAACATGGAAGAGGAAAAATTTTAGAGCTTAGTGGAAATGTGTGTGGGGTTATTTTTAAACATTCAACTGAAAAAGCTTTATATGTAGCCGGAGATACTGTTTGGTATGATGGTGTTAAAAATGTACTTGAAACTTATACTCCTGAAGTTATCGCTGTAAATTCTGGTGCTAATCAATTTATAGGTTACGAGCCTCTAATAATGGGAAAAGAGGATGTTTATGAAGTATGTAAGGCTTCTCCTGATGCAAAAGTTATTGCTACTCACATGGAAGGCGTAAATCACTGGACATTATCAAGAAAAGAATTAAAGGAATTTGTTAAGGAAAAAGGAATTTCTTCTAATGTATTAATTCCTGATGACGGAGAAGATTATACATTCTAAAATATATACAAAAATAAAGAGGGAGGTAATTAGGATTTATAAAATTCCAATTACTTCTCTTTTTAAGCTTATCTCAAAGATTCTATTGGAACAATTGCTTCTTATCATGTACTATTTCCTCTGAAGCTACAATTGTTTTCTTACTTTTTGCATAAGCTAAAATTGTAATTGTAAATATAATACATACTGTTCCTATCCACTGCATTAATTCAAGCTTTTCGTGCAGCCATAATACAGATAATAAAGCTGCCGATAACGGTTCAGCTGATGATAGTATACTTGACTCCGTTGGTTTTATATACTTTAAACTTTCCAGAAAACAAGTAAAGGCAATTAGTGTTCCAAATATTACCACAAATGCTATAGCTAATATTGAAGTAATAGATAAGCTGCCCGTGCAATCCCATGGTCTATGAATAAAACTAAAAGTTATACCACCTATTAACATTCCCCAACCAACTACTAGAACAGAACCCCATTTTTTAATAAGTGATTGAGGTTGTACGGTATAAAATGCTGCTGCAAATGCTGAGGCAATCCCCCAAAATAATGCCAGTTTAGAAATCGATATACTGTGGATATTCCCCTTTGTAATTATAAAAAATGTTCCTAGCATTGCCAAGAAGATAGCAATGATTTCTTGTAAACTTGGAATTTTTTTAGAACGAATGGCTAAATAACAAGTTATTATTATTGGTGATGAATATTGGAGTATTGTTGCTGTAGCCGCATTTCCATTTTTTATGGCAGCAAAATATGTGTATTGAACACCTAGCATACCTAAAATACTAAAAAATATAAGACTCACATTATCCCGCTTATTCTTCCATATGCTCCATATGCTTTGTTTTCCCATAACAACAACAACTAATAACAAAATCACTCCTGATACTAATAAACGAATTACAACAAGCCACTCTGGACTAAATCCTTTTTTCTGAAATAAATACTGAGCAACAGTACCTGATATTCCCCATAACATAGCTCCTAGTATTACAAGTACTATTCCCTTTATCCTAGAATTAAATTTCATTATGCTTCACTCCTATTATCTAATTATCCCAATAAATTTATTAGTACTATACTCTAGCTAATTGCAACTATATTGATTTATTTAAATAAATATGTAATAATTTTATTACTATTATAAGCTATAAACAATTAATATATTATCAATAATTAAAACTATATTAGCGAGATGATAAATATGCAAGCAAAAAAAATAGAGGTAAATAGTAATTTACAGGAAACAGTTAAACACGGTTCTCTTGATTTTCCAATGGCAATTTATACAGATAAATTTAATCTATTTGAGGATGGATATATCAGATGGCATTGGCATAAGGAAATACAATTTTCATATTCACTTTATGATAGAATTGTTGTTTTTATTGGTGATGAAAAAATAATCTTATCTGAGGGTGAAGGAATCATGATAAATTCCAATGTACTTCATCAAATTAAGCCTTATAATAATAGTAATTGTATGATGTTTTCTATTGATTTTGATTCTACTCTGATTTGCGAGAGTAATTCCCTTATTGAAAAAAAGTATTTAACCCCAGTTATTGAAAATAGTAATTTAAAATATATAGTTTTAAAACCTAATATACCTTGGCAAAAAATAATATTAAACTATCTAGAAAAAACCTTCACACTATCCAATGAGAAGGTCTATGGTTATGAATTAGAAATGAAAAATTACTTAAGCATTATTTGGTTAAATTTAATTAGAGAAGTGAAAGAAGAACTTAAAAATGATATGCATCAAGTATCAAATGATGATGAACGTGTAAAATTAGCCATGCATTATATTGAAAAGCATTATAACGATGATATTAGTCTTTATAATATTTCTATAGCAGCAAATATTAGCAAGAGTGAATGTTGTAGAAGTTTTAAAAGAATTTTGAATATAACACCTTTTGAGTATTTAATGGAATATAGAGTTTCAAAAGCATCAGAACTACTTTTAAAAAGTAATAAAGCTATTTCTACCATAGCTCTTGATGTAGGCTTTAATGGAATAAGTTACTTTGGAAAAGTATTTAAAAAATATAGAAACTGCACTCCTTCTGAGTATAGAAATAAATACAAATAGTTAGAAATACGCTAACTACTACTTGTATTAAAGCTCATAACTATACTAGTTCCTTCTGAAAGTCTGCTAAAAGCCTCTATTCCTCCATTATGCATATTTATAATTTCCTTTCCAATAGCCATTCCAAGTCCTGAGCCTTTATGGCTTTCTCCAGTATTAGTGGCTCTATAATATCTATTAAATAAACTCTTCAATTCTTCTTCTCTTATTCCATTACCATTATCTCTAATTTCTATTATCACTTCAGACTTTACGCCTTCTTTTATATCTATAGTTATCTCTGTATCTTTGGGATTATGCACTATAGAATTCATTATAAAATTATTAAAAACTCTTTTTATATATTTTTTATCACAATTTAAATATATATCTTCCGAAGTATAATGAATATTTATGTTTCTATCGCCATAAAGAGGATTATTTAAAATATCTATTATTATTTCCCGTACTACCTCTACTATGTTCTCCCTCTTCTTCTTAAGCGGAACCACCTTATTTTTGAATTTATATATAAGTGAAAGATCCTCTATTAAAGCCTGAATATATTCTGTTTTATCCTTAACAATCTGCCCATATCTTTTTACATCTTTGTCCTGTAATTTATAATCTTCGCTTGTTAAAAACTGAGAATATCCATTGATAGATGACAGCGGTGTTTTTAAATCATGGGCTATATTTGCTATCCACTGTTCTTTCATTTTTTCTGTACTTTTTCTTTCCTCTTCATTCTCTTTTATTGTGCTGGCTAAGTTTTTCAAGTTTTCATTAACTTCTTCATAAATTCCAAACTTATTTATATTCTTAACTTTGTATTTCCCTTTAGAAATTATTTTAATATTATCTATAATATCAGCAACAGGAGAGGCAAGCCTTCTACTAAATAAATATCCTGCCAATATAATTAAAATAAAATTCAAAAATATAAGTGACATGTAAAATTTCATAGATTCAGCAGTAAATGAAAAAGTATATCTCCATATTTTTTGTGTTGGGAAGCCTAAAATCAAACTATATTTTTTTCCAGCTTTAATAAAGGTGTCAGCATGTATTGTTGATGCTTTTGGCATATCATAAGCATTATTTGCATATCTCATAGCATCTCCCGTAAGGTACTCTTTGGGAATCTCCTTTGGTTTGTTGATATTATTAATTTCCTTATTAGAATCATCTAAAATTTGAAGCCATATACCGTTATCCTTTAATACCTTTATATCTGATTTTGTTAACTGAAATCCTTTTTTAGAATTGATTATTTTGTTTTTGTATTTATCAGAAATTTCACTAGTATTAAAGTTAAAATTATAAAAGTTTTTTGAAAAAGCGAAACCTTTATAAAGGCCTAACAAATTTACCCCCATAAATACAAACTGTATAAAAAATATAATTATTACGTTCCAAAATAAAAACTGCAGTGTTAACTTTGTTTTCATATTACTTTGTCACCAGCTTATAGCCTAGTCCTTTCATAGTTTTTATATATTGTGGACTACTAGGATTATCTTCAACCTTCTCTCTTAAATGTCTAACATGTACCATTATAGTATTATCATATCCGTCATAGTCAAAGTCCCAAATATTGCTGCACAAGCTATTTTTACTAAAAATCTTATTAGGGTTTTTTGCTAAAAATAATAGTAGTTGATACTCTTTTGCTGTCAGTCTAATTACTTCATGATTTTTTAAAACTTCACCATTCTCTTCATTTATTGTAATGCTTCCAAATTCAATTTTTTCCTTTTTCGCTTCTACTGGTGAATAATTATTTCTTCTTAGCTGTGCCTTTATTCTTAAAATTACTTCCTTTATATTAAATGGCTTTGTTACATAGTCATCTCCGCCAGCCTCTAATCCATCGAGCTTATCTTCATCCTCTCCCTTAGCAGTTAAAAATATAATAGGGCAAAAGGAGAAGTTTCTTATCTTTTCACATACCATATATCCATCAATATCCGGCAAGTTTACATCTAATAATATTAAATCCGGATTATTTTCTTTTGCACTTAATATACCATCAATACCTGTAGGTGCTTTATAAATATTCTTGAAACCTGCTCTATCTAAAGCCTCTTCTAATAAATTCAAAAGCTGCTCTTCATCATCCACAAGTACTATTTTTTTATTTAATAATTCCTGTTCACTTATCATACTATCCTCCTAATTATTTCTTTATATTATAACTTTAACATATAAAAAATAACAAGCTGTTTAAACTTGTTTATTTTTATATTACATCCTTTTTATTAAAATTAATTATATCTAAAGAAAATATAAGAGCAAATATTAATATGCTTATAAATAGTATGGGTAAAGCCTGTATTATATTAAATCCCCCCTGAGACAAACTTAAGGAATAAGTCCAAGGTGCATATTTCCAATAACTTGATTGAACTATTATAAGAGAGGACAAAATAATTATAATACCCGCTCCAAGTGGTATTATTACAGAATTAAATTTATTTGATAGCAAAAATAGCAACGCTGTAAATGGCTGCATAGCTATAAAAACATAAATCATCTTAACAATCACCTCTATGGGAATCGTCCCTTTAGCCCCTAAAAAATACGCTCCTAGAATATATTCAATTAAATAAGCTATTAACGCTACTATAATTACTGAAAGCACTAAAAAATACTTTGTCAAATATACTTTACTTCTTTTAACTGGCATAGCTAAAAGCTGTTTCCATCCATTATTAGAGTTCTCCATTCGACCTATTGTCATTGTTACATATATTATTAATATCGGTAGAAGCATACCCACAAAGGTTATTGGTGCAATAGTATCCATAACCTGCCATGGATTAACCTTAGCTACTTTTGTTTTCATAAATCCATAGGATCTTGCACCTATTATAATTGATAATAATGGTGATAAAACTGCAAGCTGATAAACAGACATCCTTTTAATTTTTAGTAATTCTACTTTAAATAATTCCATAATATCTTGTCTCCCCATTATTTAGTAATATTGCTTTCTATTAAAATAATTTATCACAAAAACTAAACCTACAATAATAATCACCATCTCTATTATAATAATAGTATTTAGATTCACCGGCATAAGTCCATCAGAATATGATGCAAAAGAATATGGATTATACTTACTTATGATACTTTTATTAAAATACAGATTTGAAGAAACAATGCTAATTATTGCAGCTATTCCTATTGAAATTAGTGTGTTTTTATTCTTTAAAGTTATAAATAAATGAATAACCATTACAGCAGCAGCTGCCATAAATTGAATTCCAAACATTCTAGCAAAATACTCAACATTAACTGGCTCTGGAAATCCATTAACCTTACCTACTAAAATCAATCCTATAACATTTACGCTTAACATAACCACCATAAATAATAAACTTGTTATAAATTTTGATATAATAATATTTCTTCTTTTAACAGGATAAATTAACGATAGTGTCCAAGCGTTATTTTTATATTCATTATCAAATATAGATGAAATTATCATAGCTCCAAATATGGGAAGATACTGCTTAAAATATACTATGTTTTGTTCATGCAGCAGCATCTGCCAAGAAGTAAGTCCCTCTTTTATAGCCAATGGACGTAAATAACTTATATATCTTATTCTTAAGTCAGCAAACAGCAGAAATGATATAAATGTAGGTATAGCTACAACCATTAAAATCAGTTTTGTTCTCCTTTGCTTAAAAATATCATTTATTATTAATTCCTTTAGCATACCCTTTCCTCCACTGTTAATGATAAAAACATATCCTCTAAAGATTTTCCTTCGTCACATAAATAATTTACATCATAACCTGATAAAACAAGTTCTTTGCATAATTTTGCTGCTGTTAGACTTTCACCTTTAACCCATAGTTTTTCATTTTCTTCTTTTATTTTATAACCTCTTTTAATAAGTAAATCTATTGCCTCTTCTTTATTAGAAACTTGTACAAGAATTTTAGAGGTATTACCCTGTCTAAGCTCTTCTATAGTTCCTTGATATAAAAGTTCACCTTTTTTAATTATTCCAACCTCATCTGCCATTAGCTCTATCTCACTTAAAATATGACTAGAAACTATAACCGTACTGCCCTTTTCCTTTGGAAGTGCTTTTATTAAATCTCTAATTTCATGAATTCCTGATGGATCTAGACCATTAGTCGGCTCATCTAAAATTATCAGTTCAGGATCACCCATTAGTGCTTGAGCTATTCCTAATCTTTGCTTCATACCTAGTGAAAATTCTTTAACCTTTTTATTTCTTACCTCTGACAGCTTCACAAAATCCAATACTCTAGTAATTTCTGATTTCTGGAACTTTAAAATTTTTCTTGTTATTTCTAAATTTTCATAAGCAGTTAAGTGTGCATAGTAAGAAGGACTTTCAACTAATGCTCCAACATTTTTCAAAATTTCTTCTCTTTCAGTTTCAATATTTTCACCTAAAACTTTAATAGAACCTGAGGTTGGCTTTACAAGTCCTAACAGCATTCTTATGGTTGTAGACTTTCCTGCTCCATTTGGTCCTAAAAATCCATAAATAGTTCCCTTTTTTATTTTCAAATCTATACCTTTTACTGCTTTAAAACCTTTAAAATCTTTTACAAGTTCCTTAGTTTCAACTATATAATTATTCATATTCCTTTTCCTCTCAATCACTTTATGTTTTCATTATAGAAGGAGGAACTTAAGTTATCATTTAGGCTACCTTAATTCTAGCTTAATTTTAATAAAACAAAACTGCCAGTTTAGCATACTTTCCATGCTAAACTGGCAGCCTCAAATTATATATTCATTATTTTAAAACTATATTCCAAATCCTTTTCTGAATCAATTAAGAATTCTTCTAAAACTGGTGCTCCCCAGCTGTCGTCTCCTCCAACTCCCATTTGCTTTCCTATTATATTTACATTAGTAAAATTAACTCTCGGCAAATCTTCTCTATGAAGAGCATTTTCAAGCTCCATGTTATTATAAGGGAGTACGCTAAACTCAAAAGGCTTTTTATCATAGACAAATTTAAGTCCTTCACCCTTTTCATTTTTAATAGTTATCCACCTAGTGCCTGTTCTATTTCCACATTCTTGTGGCACTAAATATCTTGATAGATTATCCATTGGTGTACTTTCATATACTCCAAGCTTTGCACCTTCACATCTATCAATATAATTTTCTTCAGGTCCCATACCATACCAACTAAAATGATTAAATTCAGCTAACAATCTAAAATTCATACCTAGAACTGGAAGCTCTGGTAAACCCTTAACTCCATTGTATTTTACATTTACATTTATAATTCCGTCCTCCGAAACTTCATAATCTACATTAACCTTAGCCATTGGAACTGTTGGCAATTCATAAACATAATGTAATACAATTTTATTTTCACACTCTTCCATTGAAAAATCTGCACACTTTTGTCCCATGGTAGCTGCAAACCATTGACTGCATCTAAAGTCATGCTTGTTTCCTCTATCATTGTCTGTAGTTGCTCTCCAATAAAAAGTTTTTGGTGTTCTTGTTATGAATTCCTTATTGCTATATCTTAAAGAAACAATTCCACCTTCTTGTTTAGAGAATATAACTTTGAAATCTTCTCCGTGAACACCTATGTTTACATCTCCATGAACGACCTTTATATTCCTTTTGTTATTTTTTAATATTCTACTACAAGGGTTATTTAAAACAGTTTGACCAAAAGCAACTTCGTGTCCTTTATTTGCCCAAGGTGTATCCTCTGATAACAATAATGAAACCGTAACTGTAACTTCGCTTAAATCTTTAAAATCTTCAATTGGAAGTTTAATATATTTTTCTTCTTCTGGCTCTACAGCTACCTTTAACTTGCCTTCTTGTAATAACTTATTTTCATTTTTAATTACATAATATAAATCATATTTATTTATATTAACAAAAAGATTTTTATTTTTTATAGTTACTCCGCTTCTATCTGGAGTTAATTTCACGTTTTGATACAAATATTTAACTTCTTGAACCTTAGGAGATTTAGTTCTATCTGCATATAGTATTCCATTACCTGAAAAATTATAGTCTGTAGGTCTATCTGTAAAGTCTCCCCCATAAGCTAAAACCTCTTCTCCATTTGGAAGTGTTCTTGCTAAGGCTTGATCGCTATAATCCCAAATAAATCCACCTTGATACATTAAATATTTATCTTCAAGTTCTGTATATTTCATCATCCCACCAGTAGAATTTCCCATGGAATGCATATATTCACAGCTGATATATGGCTTCTTTGGATCATTATCTAAGTATTCCTCTATTTCCTTTGCCTTGGCATACATTCTACTTTCCATATCGCTGGTAGCCTCATATTCTCTGTTCCAAAATACTCCTTCATAATGAACTAAACGTGAAGAATCCCTTTTTCTAAAATACTCTGACATATTGTATATATCTTCACCTGCATAAGATTCATTACCACAGGACCATATAAGAATTGATGGATGATTTTTGTCACGTTCAAGCATTGAAGAAGCACGATCCAAAATAACCTTTTGCCACTCTTTAAGACTTCCTGGAATATTCCAAGACGGCTCACATTTCCCCATCTTTTGCCATGATCCATGACTTTCTAAATTAGTTTCATCTATTAAATAAATACCATATTCATCACAAAGTTTGTACCATAAGCTTTGATTTGGATAATGTGAAGTTCTAACAGCATTGATATTATGTTGTTTTAAAAATTTAATATCAAAGAGCATATCTGCTTTGGTAATTGAGCGACCACGTCTACAATTAAACTCATGTCTATTTACTCCTCTAAAGACAATTCTCTTTCCATTAAGCAACATTACTTTATCTTTCATTTCAAAATGTCTAAAGCCTATTTTTTGAGTTGTTACTTCAACTAAAGTTCCATCTTTTTTCTTTACCAAAATATAAAAATCATATAAATTAGGAACCTCAGCACTCCATAACTTAACATTTTGTACATCTAAAGTTAACGTTAATTCGTTTGAGCTTAATTCTTTTTTAGTAGTAGCTATTTTATTTCCCTTTTTATCTTCTAAATATGCTTCTATAACGTTTTCATTGCCTCCAAGTATTTTAATTTCTGCATTTAATTTTGCACTTCTGTAATCCTCAGATAAATCTGTCTTTACAAATATATCATTTATATGAGTTTCTGGAATTGCATATAAATACACCTCTCTAAATATACCTGAAAATCTCCAAAAATCCTGATCTTCTATCCAACTTGCGCTACTTCTTTTATAAACTTCAACTGCAAGCTTATTTTGTCCATCTTTTAAATAATCTGTAATATCAAATTCTGATGGAGTAAAGGTATCTTCACTATATCCTACAAATTCACCATTTACCCATACATAAAATGCGGTTTCAACACCTTGGAAGGAAATAAAAGTCTTTTTATTCTTTAATTCCTCTTTAACCTCAAAATATTTTACATAACTGCCTACAGGGTTATAAGTTTTTGAAATATGAGGTGGTCTTAATTCATCATGCCCCTCCCAAGGATACATTGTATTAATATATTGACGTTTATCATAACCTTGAAGTTGAATATGTCCTGGCACTTCAATATAATCAAAACCACTTATATCAAAATCGTTTTCATAAAAGTTCTCTATTCTTAAAGATGGGTTTTCACTATAGGAGAATCTCCATTTACCATTTAAACTTTGCTTAAGTGGCATATTATCTTCTAGTTTAGTTTCTTCCATACTTTCATAAAAGTAGTGATCTGAATGTGCATCTATTCTATTTACTCTAAATACTTCTGGATTTTCAAGCCAATCTAATGACGGTTTTATATTATTCATTTTGCTCCTCCATTTCATTACCAAAATTTATTAGTTAATATATCTTTAAAATTTATGAAAACTTCCTCTATTTAGCATATACATAAATATAAAATTAATCAATATCCATATATTCCATTCTTATAAATTCACCTTGTCCAAGTGGCGTATCCTTTTTATAAGTTTCCTTTAACTTAAATCCTGCTTTTTTGTAACATTTAACTGCTCTCTCATTGAAGGCTCTTACTTCCAAAACAATTAATTTATTGGGGTATACTTTTTTACACTGATTTTTAACTATTTTCATTGTTATTATATACTGTAACTCTAATCTTAATATCTGGTATATCTTCTTCTAACACTTCTATAAAGCCAATTGGTGTCTTATCAAATTTAATTAACTTTTTATTACCTTCTTCACTTTCAAGTACCATACCATATAATAAATTTTTTTCAATAACATTAAGCATTTGCTCTTTTTTACTTAATATTATATCAGACTTTATTTTTGATAATTCATTTAATATTAAATTTAAATTTTTTATTCTATCTTCCATTTCCATTTTCACAGGTCGTAATGCTTTTTCAATATCTTGCAATTTACCTTTTAAACTACTAATTTCATCAATAGTCTCTTTATTCTCTGTTCTACCTTTCTTAACCTCTTCAATCTCTATCTTTGCTTTGTTTATTAATCCTATGATGTCGCTCTGCCCAATGCTTACTAATTCTACACTTTTATTTTTATCTTTCAATAAAGCACCTCAAAATAATTGAATATATAATATCTATCTAAAAAATAGTACTATTTATAGTTAATCAACAAGCATTTATATAATTTATCGTGCATTAAATCTTTGCATAATAAAAGATTTATAAGGAAAAACTTATCATGTATAAAAACATGAGGAGTGATAAAGAATGTCTGAAAAAATACTAGAAAAGTTCAAGGGTAGAGTGAGCTATCACGATTCCGTTGAAGAAATGCTCAAAAGAATTCGTGAAGATGGCATGTCTAACGCATTTGACAGATATGTTTCTCAAGAGAAAATTCGCTGTAAATTCTGTCTGGAGGGTTTAAGCTGCCAACTTTGCTCTAACGGTCCTTGCAGAATTAGTGAAAAAACAGGTCAAGAAAAAGGAGTATGTGGAATTGGTCCTGATGCTATGGCAATGAGGAACTTTCTTCTTAAAAATATAATGGGTGCAGGTACATACAGTCATCATGCTTACGAAGCTTTTCGAACTTTAAAAGCTACTGCTGAAGGAAAAACACCATTTAAAATTACTGATGTAGATAAACTTAAATATATGTGCGAGAAGGTTAAAATAGACACAAATCAGGAAATAAATGACATGGCAATAGAGCTAGCAGTTCTACTTGAAGATCAACAGCATATTGGAAATAGCGAACAAAACCTTATGGTTGAAGCTTTTGCGCCAAAAAAGAGAAAAGAACTTTGGAAAAAGCTTGACATTTCTCCTGCTGGAACAATTCATGAGGAACAAAATTGTGTAGCTAGCTGTTTAACTAACGTAGATGGAAGTCATGTATCATTGGCTATGAAAGCTCTTAGACTAGGAATTGCTACAATATATAATACACAAATAGGTCTAGAAATGGTTCAAGATATTCTATTTGGAACACCAAAGCCTCACGAAGCAAATATGGATTTGGGAATTATGGATCCAGATTATATTAATATCGTATTTAATGGTCATCAACCTTGGCCTGGCGCTGCAACAATATTAAAGGCTAGAACAAAAGAAGTTCAAGATATGGCTAAAAAAGCTGGCGCTAAAGGACTTAGAATTGTAGGTTCAATAGAAACTGGTCAGGAATTATTACAAAGATTTGAAATGGACGATGTATTTGTAGGTCATATGGGAAATTGGCTTTCTATAGAACCACTATTAGCTACTGGTACTGTTGATGTCTTTGCCATGGAAGAAAACTGTTCTCCACCAGCTATAGATATGTACGCTGAAAAATATCAAATAACTCTAGTTGCTGTAAGCACTATTATTGATTTGCCTGGATGTAAATACAAAATCCCATATGATCCTGCTGAAGTAGATAAGATGGCAGATAAATTAATTGAACTTGGCATAGAGAACTTTAAACAAAGAAAAGCAAAAAATATAGTTGCAAAGGTTCCCGCAAAAACGCAAAAGGCTATTACAGGCTTTTCCACAGAAGCTGTATTAGGTGCACTTGGCAACAAGCTTGATCCATTAGTAGATGTACTATCAGCTGGAAAAATCAAAGGTGTTGTAGCCTTAGCCAACTGTTCAACTTTAAGAAATGGTCCACAGGATACAATGACTATAGGTCTCACTAAAGAACTAATAAAGAGAGACATTCTCGTTGTTGCTGGTGGCTGCGGAAATCATGCACTAGAAGTTGCAGGACTTTGTACACTTGAAGCCGCCAATGAAATGGCAGGTGAAGGCTTGAAGGAAGTTTGCAACCTACTAAAGATTCCACCAGTTTTAAGCTTTGGAACTTGTACCGACACCGGAAGAATATCAATGCTTGTAACTGCTCTTGCTGACCATTTAAATGTAGATGTATCAGATCTTCCAATTGCAGTAACCGCACCAGAGTGGATGGAACAAAAGGCAACAATAGACGGAATTTTTGCTTTAGCTTATGGTGCTTATACTCATTTATCACCTACACCTTTCATGACTGGTGCTCCTCAATTAGTAGAACTATTGACAAAAAAGGCAGAAGATTTAGTCGGTGGTAAGATTGCCCTTGGTGATGATCCTGAAGAAGTAGCTAAAAATATCGAAGCACATATTATTAATAAAAGAAAAGGCTTAGGCTTAAGCTAGTATTAATAACCACATTTTTCATTAAATCAAAAGCGATTGCAGAAGTGTCAATACTTACTGATACTTCTGCAATCGCTACCCTTATTTATAAGCTCTTATGATTACTTTTCCTCTATATTCTTGATTACTTTAGCCGGAACTCCTGCAACAATAACATTTTCCGGAACATCTTTTGTAACTACAGACCCAGCCGCAACAATTGATCCATTTCCAATGCAAACTCCAGGTACCACTGTGGCATTAGAGCCTATCCAAACATTTTTGCCAATCTTTATAGGCGCAGGAACCATACTTCCCCTATTATTGGGATTAAAATCATGATTCAAAGTTGCAAGCACTACATTATGCCCAACTAATACGTTATCATCTATGTAAATCCCACCTTGATCCTGAAATTTACATCCAGCATTTATAAACACATTTTTTCCAACTGTGATATTTTTTCCGCAGTCTGTATAAAAAGGCGGAAATAATCCAAAACTATTGTCTACAGGCCTACCTATAATTTTACAAAATATATTTCTTACCTCTTCTGGTGTATGGTACGTATTATTCAGTTCTACTGTTAATTTAAGCGCTTCTTGAGATAAAAAATGCATAAACCTATGAACTTCTGAATCATTCTTTATTTCTTTTCCAGTATTTAAGATTTTCAAACATTCTTTTAAATTCATTTATTCATACCTCTACTTTGATTGTATTTAATTAAACTTATATTTAAATCATACACCTTAAAGTTAACTTTAAATCAATAGTTCATAGATATAAAATCTATAGTAAATAAAATTTTTAAAATCAAAGTTATACCTTATAAATAGTAATAAAAATTCCCTCAAAACATAGTCTGAGGGAAAATACAAACATACTATATAGTTTTATAAAAACAAAAATCCTTCATGATACTCAACTTCCGTAACACCTTAACAAATCAAAAACTATAATAATTCCTTAAAAAAGCATCTTACCTGGTTTATATCCATCAGGTAATTCTTCTTCAGTCAAAAATTCAAAATTATCATCACGTAGTATTGGTAAAAATGCTTCATATGGAATTCTAGAAAACTCACAGCCATAATCACTAGCACCAAACCATTTTCCCTCTTTGTCACTTAAATTTAAGTTTCTCGCAAATTTTGTATGATTTGAACAATCATGAACTGCTAAATCCCAATTCTCTTCATCTGCTATTTTCATAAATTTCAAAGTTAATTCTCTGCTCCAAATAGGAGATATATAACCTTGTCTAGCAATATACATATTTTCTCCAGCATAATTACCTATGTTGTTCTCGTTTAAATGTAATTCTGCACAATTGATAAAATCAAGATTTGTAGCTAATATTGCTTTCTTTTTTTCGAAAAATCCTTTAAAAAGCTCTGGAGTCATTGGAGTTTCAATACCTACATTTTTAATATATTTTTTTGCTATTTTAATATTTTCAATAACTCTATCTGAACAATTAGAAGCACCTAAGTTGAAACGTATTTCATCAAGACCAGCTTCACCTAATGCTTTTAAAGTTTCTTCCGTAGCTAAAGTTCCATTAGTATATAGATGTTGATGAATACCTGCTTCACTGAATTTTTTCATAACAGAATAATATTTTTCTATCTCCATAAATGGCTCTAAATAAACGTAGGAAATACCTGTAGGCTTGTTATGTATAGAAAGAAGTAAATCTATATCCTTCTCGTAGAATTTTGTACCTCCAATTTCCCACATACCTTCACCAATTGGTGCAATATCATCTAGTTCTCCATAATTATAACAGAACTTACAGTTAAGATTACATTTATTTGTTTTTCTAATTGCACTCAGCCCAGTTCCTAAAAGGCATGAACGACATCCTTTTGCAAATTTTTCTTCGTTTCCCACAAAAAATGTTCTATTCTCTACAGTCTTTAATCCCTTAATTTCTGACATTAGCTTTTCATTTCTATGATCAATTGCTGCCTCAATTTGAGCAAAGGTAGCGTAGATGATTTCTTGTTGTTTTATCATAACTTGTTCATCTTCTGGTAGTATTGCAAAAAATTCAAACCATTTTAATGCATCTTTCTTTGAAATTTTCATTATTTATTATCCTCCACCTAATTAAGCTTCTTTAAATAATACTTTTTTTAAGCTTATATTGTTTTGAGCTACTTATGGCTAACTATTAGCTCACTAGAGAACAGTATATCACATATAACCAAAATTTTTAAATATTCTTTTGTTCCCATAACTATCCTCCAATTTAACATTCTATTTTTCCACATGAGTAATTTAAAATATCACCCAGTGCTTTTCCTATATCCTCTGATATACTGACTGATTTTTTTCAATTTCTGTAGGCACTTCTGAATCATTCATATTAATTCTTATTAAATTAGTAAAAGGATAATTATAAGTTATATTTTCAAATAGATATCTTATAATTCCAGGTGTATTATGTCCTATTCCTAGCTCTAACAGTACAAGCTTTTTATCTTTTGCTTTTCTAACAAATTCTTCATACTTAGCTACATTAAAAAAATGTGATTTTTGTACAAAAGTATCATCTACACGAAGGTTAGCAACTAAAAACTCACCACATTTAGGGCATCTTGGGATGTCTTCTTCCTTAATTTTCAAAGAGTTTCCCATATTATTAATCATTCTATCTATCATTGCTTTATTATTATAAACATCTTCAGTACAAGGTTTTGAACATGGAATATATACTTTATCAAACTAACTTCATCTAGTTATTTCTTTTTTGGCTGAACTTCCTTAACTTCATATCCAAGTTCATTTAATATTCCTAAATTCCTAGCCAAACCCTGCAAATAGATCTAATATGTTAAGTCTATATTAAAAGCCCGTATATTTTTCTTCATAGTTTTTCATTTTTAGTCTACATTTAAATTTTGTATGATCCCTAGTTTAGTGATATAATTACATATTGTCATTATATTAACCATTAGTATTTACAAATAGAAAAACTCCAGCATTAACCTATCATTAAAAGATCAACCAATCAACGATAGGAATACAGCAGTATGCTAGAGCTTAATAAAAATTTATCTTTTAGTATACCGTGTTAATTTAATGACCAAATAAAAAATGTAAAGTGAGAATCATAAAATGAGAAATGAAAATTTAGAAAGATCTATAATTAAACTTTCTAACGATATTGCTGCTATTAATATCGCTAAAAAATACTTATCCAATGTAGATGAAATAAATCAAGTAAGAGACAGCCTAAATAACAAAAAACAATTATTATCCAACAAATTGTATGCTGAAGATCATAAATGTTACGCACAATGTTGTGAAGTTATAAATGACAAATTATCTATAGAACTTGGGAAAGAAGAACAAGCGGTCCTGCTTGAAACAATAAGGGACATATTCGGAAGACAATATTCAAATGTAAATAAAAAAAGTGGCGGTCTTAATGCTTGGTTAAAAGAACTTAACCTCGAATATAATTGGATTGCTGATGAAGAAACTGGGTGGGACAAATTAATTATAACTGGATTCGGATTATACAAACAAAACTAGATTTAATTTTAATTAAGTAGACTGTTTAAAAACTCAAACAGTCTACTTAATTGTAAATATATAAAGTATAAATCCAAATCACACAAATATTTTTTTGATATGACTTTGAATCAAGTCATATCATCACGAAGTCCGTCAATAATATTTTCTTTTTTTATTTTGCTAATAGCATACAGCATTGTAATGAATACTATAAGGAACACGCTGAACACACTAATTGCCATACTTTGCCACGGAAACATAAAACTTATATCCGCTCCACCCTTAGTCATACCTTTATGAATTAACCAAGAAAGGATTCCTGCTATTGGAAGCCCAAAGATTAGTGCCTTCATGCCATAAAAAGCACACTCGAAATTCATCATCCTTTTGAAGTCACGATCAGACATTCCCACAGAACGCAGCATAGCAAGCTCACGTTTGCGCAACTTGATATTGGTAGAAATTGTGTTAAACACATTTGCAGTGGCAATCAGTGAAATCATAATAATAAAAACATATGTGAACACATCAACAACAAATACAGTATTACGATTTTGTTCAAGTATTTTACCCAAATTATAAATGGTATAGGCAGATGTAATTCTTTCACCCTTAATCATCCCTTCCATTTCAGCCACCGATTTTGATGGTGTCTTTGACTTAAAGGTCAATCCCATATTGGCATGGACACCAGGAGCTTCAAACTTTTCTTTTAGGCTATAAGGGGCAACCACCACAAAAACGTATGGCCTCACATCATAAGGGTTCTTTGGCAGCTGATCAATAGGATATGAATCCACAAACGTAATATTTACATTTTGGCTCTGTTCCATCTTAGGCCTATCATTTATTTGAGGAGCAATTGTAAAATTCATAGAGCGACTTGAAAATATATCCATCAATTTGATATTCTTGTCTTTAGTTTTATTTGCCTTTTTTGCTTTAGCAACAGCAATCATTTTTGCGTTGTTCCCTGTATATTCCTTTACAGGTAAGCCCAAGCTTTTAATAAAATTCAGATATTCGTTATCTTTAATAAATTGGATGTCCATTGGCATATTAACTGTTTGGTTAGGCAAATTGTAACTTGAGTATTTTCGATAGTTATCTGAAAAATTGTTTGAATTAAATACACATGAATAAGTCATAATGGCTTGGTATGAACTTCCATAAACTCCATTTGCAGTTTTCAGTTTGTCGTAAAGCCTAAACATTTTGGTTTTATCCATATCCTGTGTGAAAAAACAGATATCATAGTCACTATTCACTACTGACTGTTCTGTAAATCTTTTCAAATCATTTCCAAAAGCACTTGCAGATACAAATAGCACTACGCTTAAAGAAAGAGATAACACAATGCTGCGATAACGTCTCTTGTTTCTTTTAAAATTCTTTAACGCAAGAGTTCCCTCCAGGCCATAAATACGCTGTGAGAGTTTTGACGTTTTCACAACTTTAGATTCAATTTTAACCTCATTAGTCTGGCGGATACTCTCCATAACAGGAGTACTTGCAGCCTTTCGAGCCGGTATATATGCAGAAATAAGAATTGTAACTATACTAACTACCGCCGCAACGACAATAGCTGGGAAAGATACTGTCAAGGTTAAAGGTACGCCGCTGTACATAATGTTTCCAAATTTCTCGGCTACAACAGAAATAACAAGCCTTATACTGCCTATACCAACAATAACACCAATAGGTATACCTACTGCACCAATGCAAAGTCCTTCAAATAACACCGAATTTCGCAGTTGCTTTGCTGTGGCTCCTACGGACGAAAGAATGCCGAACTGTCTTGTTCGTTCGTTTAAGGATATATTGAAAGAATTATAAATGAGAAAAACCGAACTTATCATTATTAATACAACTAAAATTCCACCAACAGAATACAAAAATGCATTGAACTGATTATCACTGGAAATACCCATAAAACGTAATACATTATCGTTAAACTCATAGCTATGAGTTCCTGCTACGCTTCTTGCATAAGTATAAACTGAGTACGGCTTTTTAAGCGTAACAAATGTGCTAAAACTATCTACTTTGTCCGCTGAATCTGCTTTTGTTATCAACGTATATCCCGGTGCAGAAACTTCCTCAAAACTTGGTCTTTCACAGATACCAACAACTCTGTAGGTTTTCTGTACTTTAGGTGCAAGAGTTTCTTTTTCCTTGCCACCAGAAATATAGGCATCATGTTGATTAAGATTTTTATTTGCCTCCATGCGGTTTCCCACAGCAAGTGAAAGCGTATCACCCACTGCTAATTTAACGCCACCGTTTGAATCCACATGTGCTGGTACAAGAATCTCACTATTATTTTGTGGTAATCTGCCTGAAACCAAATTTATAGACAAGTTATCAAAGGCTTTCTTATTAAACCCTGTTATAAAAAGATATGGCTTATTAGGATTTTTTCCACCCTTAAGTTTTGCATAACCGATATTTTCAAATGTTACGGTGTTTTTAGCTTCTTTGTCAAGAGCTCGTTCCTTTACGAAGGAAGAATCAACATTCAAAAATCCAACGTGCCAACCTCCATATTTCTGTATTGAACCTTTTATCATGTAGTTTTGCAAAGAAACGGCAAAGGTAGCCACTGCCGTGATCATAGCGGCAGATAATACAACTCCTATAATAGTTACAATGGTTCGCGTACGGCTTTTTTTCATACTTTGCAGGGTGACTTTGTTAAAAATATTCATGGTCTCACCCTCTCGTCTCTCACTACTTTGCCGTCGGATATGCCTATAATACGGTCTGCTTGCAATGCAATATTTTCATCATGAGTGACCACAATAAGGGTCTGCTGATATTTTTTATGACTTAATTTCAGTAGTTTTATAATTTCATGTCCATTTCGACTGTCCAAGCTACCTGTTGGTTCGTCGGCAAGCATTACTGCTGGTGCATTCATCAAAGCACGTCCTATGGAAACACGCTGTTGCTGACCTCCCGAAAGCTGATTGGGTAAATGGTTTTTTCGATCTTTTAACCCAAGCAAATCCAACAAGTCATTTAGCCTCTCTTCATTAACCTTACGTTTATCCATAAGTATAGGCAAGGTGATGTTTTCCACCACATTCAAAGTGGGAATAAGGTTGTGAAACTGGTAAATTAGTCCAACCTGTCGTCTGCGAAAAATAGCGAGTTTCTCATTACTTTGACCATATACATCCTGCCCTTCCAAATACACCTTACCACTCGTTGGCACGTCCACACCGGCCATTATGTGAAGTAATGTGGATTTACCTGAGCCAGAGGAACCGATAATTGCAGTAAATTCTCCTTTTTCTATTGTAAGAGAAACATGGTCAAGAGCAGTAACCTTATTTTCACCTCTACCGTAAACCTTGCATAAATCTTCTATTTTTAAAAACTCCATTATGTGAGCCTCCTTTTCATGTTTTACCCATATAATAGAACATTGAACTTACATCCCTGTGACTTTCAGGTGAGAGATTCGTCACTTTGGAAAACTAATAGAAAACATAGCGCCACCCTGCGGATGATTTTTTGCAATAACTGTTCCTCCCTGGCGTGTTATAATCATTTTGCAAAGCGCCAATCCAATACCGTATCCCGAAGCGTTTGAGTTCTTCCCACGATAAAACCTATCGAACAGGAAGGGCAACTCTTCTTTTTTGAATCCTGTTCCGCTATCGTGAATGTGAATTTTGGTAAACAACGGGTTATCCCTACAGACAATCTCAATCTTACCCTTCTCACCTACACTTTCTATACAATTTTTCAGGATATTTTGAATTGCTTCTGAAAGCCAACCAGAATCTCCTTTAATAATCATCCCTTTTGGTGCCTCTATTTTAAGATCAATATTGTGTAGTTCCATTTGGATTAGTAATGAACGAGATGCGGTGCATATCAAGTTGTTTACATCTATCTGCTCGCTTTTGAACACCACAATACCTGCGTCTAAGCGAGATAACTTCAACAAAGAGGTAAGAAGCCAATCCATCTTTATAAATAATTCCTCCGTTTCACGCATCAATGCTTTCCTGTCATTTTCATCAGGGTTATTCTCTAACAATGACAGAATAAGATTAGCCGATGTTAGCGGAGTTCGCAGTTGGTGGGCTATGTCTGCTAAGGAATCAGCAAGATGTTCTTTTTCTTTTTTAAGTGCATCGTTTTGCTCTCGAATACGCAGCGTCATTTTTGTTATCTCACTTTGCAGAATTGAAAGTTCACCTTCATCCAATTCTGCAATATATAAATGGTCAGCGTTATGAAGCACAAGATCGATTTGATCTGAAATCTGTGCAATACTTTTATATCTAGCTTTTGTAAACACAAAAAACACTGTTCCAAAGGCAGTGGCAGAAGCAATGGCAAGTATTCCAGCTAATATACTGATTACAAATCCAAGTGTAATAGTCACCAGCGCTATTAACGAAAATAAAATAGCAAACTTCCGAATTTCTCTATTCCGAAACATATCCATCCCCCAGCCTATATCCTGTTCCACGAACGGTTAGAATTATTTCTGGATTTGCAGGTTCTTTTTCTATCTTCTCTCTCAAGCGTTTAATATAAACGGTTAATGTATTGTCATTAACAAATTCGCCCGCAGCATCCCACAATTCATCAAGCAGTCTGCCCCTTGTAATAATAGTTTTGGGGTTATTAATAAACAACAGCAACAATCGATATTCTAGTGCTGAAAGAAAAACCTCAATGCCGTTTTTTTTCACTATACCGCTTGTTATATCTACATGAAGCCCGCATATTTCAAAAGTGGATGAGGAATTTCCTCTTTTTCGCAGTGCTGTTCTGATTCTTGCGATTAGTTCACGAGGACGGAAAGGCTTTGTGATATAGTCATCTGCACCTATGTTCAGCCCAGTAACAACACTAGACTCATCACCAGAAGCCGTCAGAAAGATAACAGGAACCTCTTGCTTTTGTTTAATTTCTGTGCAAACTGTAAATCCATTTCCATCAGGCAAAGAAATATCTACAAGTGATAAGTCAAATTTATTTTCCTCAATACCTGCAAGAGCATCTTCCCTCGTAGACGCATGAATGACTATAAAGCCCTCCGAACGCAACAAAAGTGTAAGGTTCTTAGCAATTGTTTTATCATCCTCAACCAAAAATATCCGTTTCATTCCCTTTCACCATCCCTTACCTTACTACTCTTATATCGTCCATCAGCCGGTTTTTTAGCATTATTAGGAACAAGCCATGTATTTCCCATTTTTTTAGCTCCATTAATTCGACCAGCAGAGCAATAATAAACAACCATTCTGTCTGTGATTGCCCAATTTTTCGCTGCTTCTTTCGTAGTTATGTAATCCACACAAAACACCTCCATAATTTCATTATATTTCTTATTACGGAAATATACAAACTGCGGTATGAAAATATAGAATATAGCTTTAATTTATATGCAAGTACTTACATATAATTAATTAAATAGCTTGTACGTAACTAAAAAATAAAAATTATAAATAATATTATAGGAGAGGTAATCTAATATGAAAAAGAAGAAAAAAACTCTATTAGATATTATTGAATTTTTATCGAATATAATTTCAATAATAGTTACCTTAGCATTAATTATCTTAATATTAATCATTTTAATATTAATTTATATTAATTTTCATAAATAGTTTTTTAGGGGCAGACTTATCTGCTCTTTTTATTTCTTTACTTAATTAATATAGTCAATTCCATTTATTATTTAAAAATTAAGCCACATATGAATATCAGCCTTTACCCATATTTTCACCTTATATTCAATTTTGAATCTTTATAAAACTATTATTTTTAACACTAGAAGAACCATATAAATTATTTTGATAACTTTGACATAACACCATTTTCCATAAGTTCATGAATCAAAGTAATCAAATCCTCTGCTGGCAATACTTTATCCTGTCTAAACCAATAACTCATAATACCAATCATTGCTGAAAGCACATACTCCAAAATAAAATCAAATTCAATGGGATTTAAATCATGTTTTTCAGAGAACGCTTTTTTTAGTATAGGTTTTGTTGAATTTTTAAGTTTACTTACAAAGGCTGGATCACCATTATCACCAAGCAAAACAGAATAATATTTACTATTCTTTTCATATAACTTCATAAACATATCTATTGGCATACCAATATCATCTTCAGCTATAGTAATTGGAGGTAATTCATCCAATGAAGGTATTAAGGATTTTTCTATTTTATCAATGACATCATAGACATCTGTAAAATATTCATAAAAAGTTCCCCTGTTATAACCTGCTTTTTGAGTAATTTCCCTTATAGTTATTTTCTCTATTCTTTTTTCACAGTACAGATCCCAAAAGGCATCAATTAGGTTTTGCTTAGTCTGTGCAGTTACCTTTGGCTTTTTATTCATTTTTTCATCTCCTAAAATCCGACACATACTATTATATTGTCGGTTGATGATTAGTATTAACATGCGTATACTGTAATCATACAACAAGTTGTCGGAGTTAACAAGAGGAGGGTTTAAATATGATTACAATTCTTTGTTCTGGTTCACGTGGTGATTTTCAACCATATATTGCACTTGCACAGCAGCTTAAAAAACTAGGGAAGAATGTTCGTATAACAGCAAGTAAAAGCTTCGAAAAATTTATTAAAAGCTATGGAATTGATGTTTACCCTATATCTGCAGATATTGAAACTCTAAAGGTTGACCCTAAGCTATTAACGGATGCTGGCTCATCTGATAATCCTTTAAAGATGCTTTTAACCTTTAATAAAATGAAAGAATACGGAATTTATATGGTGAATGACTTCTACTCTGCCTGTGAGGGAAGCGAACTAATTATATATCATCCTGGCTGTACCATTGGATATTTTGCAACACAAAAATTTGGTATTCCTTCTGTTTTAGCTTCTCCTTTCCCAATGCACAAAACAAAAGAATATTTATCTATGGTAATGTACGGAAAATCCCCTTCCAATGCACTGACGAAAAAATTAAGTTATACTATGATTCAAGGTATGCTTTGGATGGCTTCTAAAAGTTCTGTTAAAGGTTATTGGAAAAAGAATTTTGGTGACAAACCTAACAATTTTTGCTCTCCCTTTGAAAGACATACAGATAAAAAACACCCTGCCATTGTATCTTGCAGCAACTTTGTTTTTAAAAGACCAGAGGATTGGAACGAAAACATTCATCAATATGGTTATTGGTTTGTTGAAGAACCTTACGAGTATACTCCGGATGATGAGCTTGAAGCTTTCTTAAATGCAGGTGATAAACCCATTTATATAGGCTTTGGAAGTATGACTTCTATAGGAAAACATGAGGGACTGGCAGAAATAGCTGTTGAAGCTATAGTCAAAAGTGGTAAACGAGGTATTATTTGCGGCATGGGAAAACCAAAAAATCTGCCTAAAAACATCATAGCAATTAATAATATTCCTCATTCATGGTTATTCGAAAGGGTTTCTGCTGTATGCCATCATGGAGGGGCTGGCACAACAGCGGCTGGCTTTAAAGCAGGAATTCCAAGTATAATTGTACCTTTTTCTAATGATCAATTCGCATGGGCACACAGAAGTTATGATTTAGGTGTAGGTTCAAAGCCTATATATAAAAAAGATTTATCTTCTGATAAACTTGCTGATGCAATGAAATTTGCTTTAACTAATGAAATCGCAGCTAACGCTAAAAAATTAGGCGAAAAAATAAAAACTGAAAATGGAGCTACAAAATGTGCAAAAATCATTGTAAGTTGCCTTGAGAAGTAATAATATCAAGTGTTGAGCTTATAGTGAATTTTTGAACAAGAGTACACACTGTTAAAACCAATAATAGCTATAGGAAAATCACTATCTTCAAATACTTGCCTTATATATACCCTATATAATAGATTGTTGTGTCTATTATATAGGGCTTTAATTATTTTATAACCTCAACAATATTTATAATATTCTCTTCACACCTCCCCCCATAATAAACTTCTACTTTTAAAAAGATACGCAGGTACACTATTCTTTTTTTATCATATAATACTTAATTGAAAAGTAACATAAAGGAGAAAAAAAATGAATAAGTTTAACCCTGATAAGCTTTCAGTTGAATTTAGAAAAGGTGTTACTAAAACAGAACCTATTATTCCTAGACGATATACTCTTACTCATTCTGATGTAACTGCTGAACTTTTTTTAACCATTGGATTAAGCTATGCTTATGATAAGATTGATAATTATATGAGAGATGAAGTAGTAGGAAAGTGGATAAATAAAGAAGGTTCTTATATTTATTGTGTGCATTTATATGTAGATGATCCAAATAGCTATAATTTTCCTACCATGAGAAATTTAATTTTTAGGCGAGAACTACCTCTTGCCTTAGAAGCAATTAGCTATGGTGATAGAGAGTTTTTTAAAGCACATCCTCAATTAAATAATGTTCCGATAATAGTTTTCTTTATGTCTGTATATCCTGAATTTAATAAAGTTGAAAACTGGGGCACCTTTGAGAATTATAAATATATTTGATAAATTATAATCTTTTTAATAAAAAAGCCACTAAAATTTCAATTTTAGTGGTTATATTATTAATTTATCTAATTAAACAGACACCATTGTACTCAAAATAATATTAGCAGTCAAGCATATAAAGGGATTGTATACCGGTTAATTATTGTAACTTGAGATTTCCTATTAGCTATAGATTTTTTAAGTACCATACATCACAAGCGTAATGTTCAGTTTTAATTAGTGGCTTATCTAGATTTATAAATCCATTCTTTTTATAAAACCTATTAGCCGCAACCATATTTTCAAAAGTTTCAAGATAGCATTTTTCATAATATTTGCTAGCAAACTCCAAAGCTATATGGAGTAATTTTTTTGCAATTCCACTGCCTCTTACTTCTTTTAAAGAATACATCTTTTGCAGTTCACATACATTTTCCATCCCAACTAAAGGTCCAATACCACAACCTGCTACTATTTTATTATCTTCTTCCACAACCCAATATTTATATTTTTCATCTTGATAAACCTCATAAAAACATCCTAAATTAGGATCAGTCCAAGCACAGCCTGGCTTATTAGCACCAAACTCTATTAAACACGATCTAATAAGTGCTTCAACTTTGGCGTTATCTTTTTTTTGTACTTCTCTTATTAACATCTTTATCCTCCTATAAATACAAAATCACTTGTTAAATTTATAAGTTTATATTTTATTATAACATTTAGAGAAAAAAATATCTGTTTCATTTATCTTCATCCTCCATTCTTTAATTTCACTCATAATTCCTCCATAATTTTATTATATTTATCTTAAAAAATATATAAATGAAGGTATAATGTACAAAATATTCGATAGTTGAATTGCTTTACAAAACTTTGCTTTCATGCGACACCCCTTGCTTATATAATTAAGCCCTCTTATTTTTTAATAAGTCTCTAATTTCTTGAAGCAATAAAACCTCTTCTGGTGGCTTAACCTCCTCTTTAACAGCTTCAACCTTCTTTTCTCGTTTAAGTTTATTTATTAACTTTACAAACATGAAAATAGAAAATGAAATAATTAAAAAATCAATAATATTTTGAATAAAGTTTCCATAATTGAGGGTAACTGCTGGAACCTTACCATGTGCTTCTTTAATTACAACCTTTAAATATGTAAAATTAATCCCACCTGTTAAAGCCCCTAATATTGGCATAATAATATCACTCACCATAGATGTAACTATTTTTCCAAAGGCACCACCTATAACAACACCGACAGCTAAATCTACTACATTTCCCTTTACTGCAAACTCTTTGAACTCCTTAAACATAGTTTTCTCCTTTTTTAATGAATTTAAATACTTCTAATCCTATATCTTTTCCTTTTCTAGTCTATTATATTTAGAGTAAACATAAAAATTTTAGTATCTATATATTAAAATATCCTAGTAAGACAATAGTAAGCTTTACTAAGATTAACTTTATTTCTTATTCCCTAAAATTTGACTACTAATATCTATTAGTGTATTATTTTAGTAACTAAGTAATATAAATCTATTATAAAAAGAGACATTGTTTTTTTATACAAAAATCTTTGTGCTTTTATATGTATACTGGGAGGATAATAAGAATGAAAAAAATAGTTACAATTAGTCTTTGTGTGATTCTACTCATAGCAACATTTACAGGATGCAGCTCTAAATCGGCAAGCACTTCCAATGGGGGTAAAACATCTGAAAAGAAAATACCTAACTTACAGGGTGAATGGAAACAACAAAATAACAAATCTAATGACTCTTATCAATCAGCAACAATAAGTGGTAATACAATTACAATTTACTGGATAACTGATAACGGAAAAACAAAGTCAATTTATTGGGTTGGTTCTTTTGCGGCTCCAACAACTACTAAGGAACCTTATTCATGGACTTCTAAAAATGACCATAGTAAAACTGATGGTTCTTTGCTTGCTTCAAGCGATGATACTAAGACTATAAAATATCAAAATGGAGTATTAAGCTATGAAGCTTCTGCTATGGGTACGACTACAACAGTTGAACTCAAAAAGCAATAATTGATACTTTATACATAGTAAAAACACTTCCTTTAAAATTAGAATTTTTCTATATTTTATTAAAGGAAGTGTTTTTATTCTATTTAATAATTTTTTTACGCTTACTATTAAAATACTTTTTGTCCGCCCCCAACTCTATTTTAGTTATTATTACCATTTAACAAATTTCCTTAAAATATAATATACTATGCTTAATATTTATAGTTCTATTTTGATAACCTAAAAAATTTAATATAAATTCCAGCCACAGAAGAAAAAACTATTAAGTTTACAATTATAATTTTAATTAAACCTATTTGCTGAATATAATTAATAATATTAAATTTTGTGTTATTTTCGCCATATTTATTATTTTTCACTTTGCCTTTTGTTGTTTTGTTTGTTTCTCCTGTTTTAACGTTTGGATTTTCAGCTATTTCTTTGCTTTCTGAAAAATCATCTACTATTGTGTTGCTATTTTGAGATGATGTTATTATTGGTGTTTCAGCTACTGTCACTAAAGGCTTTAGAATTGCTTGTGGTTGTGATGATATTACTGATGTTATTAGATTACTTGGGGCTAAAATTATTAATGGTGCTGGAACTAATGTTTCTACCACTATTAAATTGCTCCACTCTCCTCCTTTGACTCTCACTCTATAGTTATGACTTGTTCCACTAAGTAGCTCCGTGTTGTCATAGCTTGTACTCGTCCCATTATCTACTACTTTTCCATCTACTTCTACTTCATATTCCAATTCTTCCTCTTCTGCATCCCAGCTTAGTTTCACATCATTTTCTCCCGGAAAAGCTACTATATTGTCTGGTGCTAGTGGAATTATTACTGGTGGTGGAACTAATGTCTCTGCTGTTATTACATTACTCCACTCTCCTCCTTTGACTCTTACTCTATAGTTATGACTTGTTCCACTAAGTAGTCCTGTGTTGTCATAACTTGTACTTGTTCCATTATCTATTACGTTTCCATCCACTTCTACTTCATATCCTAATGCTTCCGCCTCTGCATCCCAGCTTAGTTTCACATCATTTTCTCCCAGAAGCGCTACTATATTGCTTGGAGCTAAAATTATTAATGGTGGTGGTGGAGTTAATGTCTCTGCTGTTATTACATTACTCCACTCTCCCCCTTTGGCTCTTACTCTATAATTATGGCTTGTTCCGCTAAGTAGCCCTGTGTTGTCATAACTTGTACTTGTTCCATTATCTACTACGTTTCCATCCACTTCTACTTCATATCCTAATGCTTCCGCCCCTGCATCCCAGCTTAGTTTCACATCATTTTCTCCTGGAAGCGCTACTATATTGCTTGGAGCTAAAATTATTACTGGTGGTGGTGGAGCTAATGTCTCTGCTGTTATTACATTACTCCACTCTCCTCCTTTGACTCTTACTCTATAATTATGAGTCGTTCCACTAAGTAGTCCTGTGTTGTCATAACTTGTACTTGTTCCATTATCTACTACGTTTCCATCCACTTCTACTTCATATCCCAATGCTTCCTCTTCTGCATCCCAGCTTAGTTTTACATCATTTTCTCCCGGAAGCACTACTATATTGCTTGGGGCTGGAACTAATGTCTCTACTACTATTAAATTGCTCCACTCTCCTCCTTTTGACCTTACTCTATAATTACGGTTTATTCCACTAAGCAAGCCTGTATCGTCATAACTTGTACTTGTTCCATTATCTATAATATTGCCACAAACTTCAATTTCGTAACCTAATGAATTTGGTACTGTATCCCAACTTACAGTTATTGAATTTTCTGTTGCTACGGTTTTTATATTTGGAGGAACTTCTAAATACTCTAATTGAATTATGCTTGTATTTATGATAGTACTCTCAGGGCCAACTTCATTAGCAACTATACCATTTAAAAATTTTCTTAACACAGAGTTATTAGTTATACTATTGTTAATATTATTATTTCCTGATTGTACTTTGATACCGTATAAGCTAGTAGTAATTTCATTGTCTATTTTGTTTGAATCTAAAATACAATTTGACACCATGTAATCAATGAAAATACCAGAGTTAAGACTTTCATTCCAACCCCACATGTTGCCATTTACAACAGATAAACCACTGTCGTTTATATCATTCTCTTTTACATTAAGATTATCAGCATATAATAAATATATCCCATCTAAATCAACTTTATTTATAGTATTATTACTTATATTGGAATCCCTTAAATTACTTATTTCTATTCCAAAATACCTCGAGGTAGTTATGCTATTATTAGTAATATTAATATTTGAAGCTCTATATGTAGATGGAGTAATTCCAGCATCATTTCTAACTAGACAAATTCCTGATCCCAAGGTGTTCTGGATTGTATTATTAGAGATTGTATTATCATAAGCTGGCACAGCACATCTAATTCCATTAGTTTCTGAATTTTCGATTATATTATAGCTTACCTCAGAATTTCTACTTAAATAAAATGCTATTCTACTTCCATTTAAATTGTTGTTTTTAACTAACCCATTTTTTTGCTTTGTAAATACGACTCCATCCTTTTCATTACTACTTAATTGAGAATAAATTATATTTCCCTCAATTACATTTCCATCTGATAGGTTACTAGTCTCAACATCGGTAACATCATCAATTCCACCCGCATTACCCCAAAATGCAACTGCCGGATTTGTACTAGAACCTTTAATTATACAATTTTCAAGCTTAACATTATTTGAATTTTTAGAAGCAACAGCTATTACTCCCTGACTGCTATCAATATTTAAACTCCAAATCTCAACGTTATCTGCAGTTATATTTATACAGCTATTATTAATGTTATTTTGTATGATTTTCGTATTTTCTTTTGATTGTCCCTGTATAATTATATTGGGTTGATTCAAATTTAAACTTCCATTTACCTCATAATTTCCATCTAAAATATAAAATTTAGCTTTTCCCCCAGATATATATTCGTTTACAACCTGATCTAAGGATTTTGAAGCTGTATCCGTCGTATCAATTACAGTCCAACTATCATCAATAGTATAATCATTTAATTCTTTAAGCATCAGTTTATTAGAACTAATAATATCACTAGCATATGCTATAGTTTTGCTGCTATATAGTGGATTATTCATACATACCACAATTAACAATATATAAATATACTGGTTTATCCTTTTTTTATTCAATTACAATTCCCCCAGTAATCCTAACTATCTCACTCTATAAATAAAATTTTATATTTCTACCTAAATACAAAAAAACTTACTACATAAACTAACTTAAAATATCATAGTTATTCATACTCTATTTAAAACTTTCATATATTCAAATGCAAAAAATGCCTAAATTCATAAATAAAGATACGTCATATATCGTATATATATTATTTTTTTTAATACCTTACACCTTTTATTGTTATAAAAAGTCAATGTTAATTGTGGTAAAGTTAACCTCTGAATTAAAAAATCCCTGGCACCGTAGTACAAGGGATAATAAAACACATTTAATATTCACTTAAAAGTTTTTGGTATGAACCTGCGTTGAATAGTGCTTAAATAAACCTCAGCATTATTTATGGTCTTCATCTCCATCTTTGTCAGTTTAACCTATAATAACTTTTTCTGCTATACTTTTAAAAGCATATATGTTAAATCACTCCAATGTATCATTTTGCAACACTCCATTGCCGATTCAGCTTTCTAACTTACCCTTTATTTAATAAAAATTGTTATTTAATCGTATAATATTTTGGAGTCCAATCTCCAAAATATTTAGTAGCACCTATTTTAGCAGCATTAGAACTGCTTAATACAAATCTTTTTCTTAAGGACGTACTTATACCTACTTCAGCATTATTATAGGTTGTCTTATATTCTGCAAAATGTGCATTTTCAGCTGCATTGGTGCTCATAGAAGCCCAACCATCAGGGTTTATTATTGTGCTATTTTGAAGTTTAGTATTTAAGAAGGTAACTCTTGCGCCTGTACCCCAAGGCCTCCCAAAGTAACCAGCTGTCTGCTTATTACTACTATTAGCCGTTATTGTACAATTTCTAAATAGGTATCCATAGGTTGCTGTATCTCTTGCTGCTGTTATATATCCCCCTACAGCCTGATCACTATAACCACAGAAATTTAATGTATTATTATCAAATACTGCATTTCCATCACCAAAAATATAATCAGTATTTCCTTCCATGGTACAGTTTTTAAAATAACTATTATTAGAACCATTAGAACCAGTATACAGTGTATCCTGACTTCCAATAAATTTGCATTTATAAAATTCCGCATTATCCGCCTCAATAATCATAGCTGCCGCTCTCTCAGTTTCCACTTTTGAGGTAACATTTGTAGATAAAGTTCTCTGTGTAAGAGTTTTAGATATGCTTTGAGGAAAATTTCTCGAAGGAGTAACACCATCTTCTACCTCTTCTTTAGTAACATATTTATTAAAAGAATTTTCAAATACTATGTTCTCTGCTTTAAATTCTTTTGCATTACTTGTAAGATAAACTGAACCTCCCCATTTACCACTACTGACATTGTTTTTTGTATTTTTAGCAGTGGCACTGCTTTGGTTATAGAAACCATCTGATCCAACACTATAATAATCATACCCAAAGCCATAGTACCAAGTAATTTTAACCTGTTTACTTGGATTAGAATTAAGAAGGGTAATGTATGGTGTAACTATTTTAAGCTGTGCTCTATATACTCCTGGAGCAATATGAATTGTGACTCTCTGCGATTCACTTTTGGGGTTAATCTTAGTTGCAGCATCAACAGCCGCTTTAACTGTGCTATAGTTTTTTTGCTTTGAACTGTCGCCGACATATAAGTCAGTTGTTGTAGCAGCTGATGCAATTTTACCAATAGTTGTACTTCCTAAACCTGCCGTTAAAGCCATCGTTAATACTAACAATTTACCAATAGTTTTCTTTGAAATTTTAATCATTTTTTTCCACCTTTCACTACGTTAATTTAATCTCTTGCAAAACGCTAAAACCATAGGTTTTATACATATTTGCAAATATATTTTTCGAATGATTTTCTCGACCAAAAGTCGAAATTTATATACCAAAAATAAAACCTAATTTTAGAGAGAAACTATTCTTGCTAAAAAATTTAAATTATCCATAACTGCTATATTAAAATCTTAATTAATATTCTCAATTACTGATACTTCTTTATTCATAATAATTTTAAATTTAAGTTCTGAATTACATAACTTTTGTGCTTTAAAAAACATCTTCAGCAACCAGTGAACTTAGAATAATTGGCGAGAAAGGAAAAGCTAATAGAACAAAATGGTAGTATCCAAAATCAAAAAAGCTTGAGTCAATAAGAAAACGTTTTACACCATATTTTGTGATGATCCACACTGCCTAGACTTATAGAGGAATGTGTCAAATTTCAATGGATAATGGTTAAAATCAAAATTATTTATATGCGAAATTACTCAACAAATCGTTTTATTAATTTTTTACTTATTGAAGCAGATGAAACATTTACTTTTAATCCAGAAAATTATTAAATGTTATTTTCATTAATTTTGCAATTGAATAACTAATCGCTCTTGTAATTGTTTACATAAGAACATAACTAGTCTGTGTTTCTACTCATTTGCTTTAACATTTTCCTCCTTACCGAAAAAAAGTATATTTGGGTATATTACAATATTATCATAATATACAGCAAAACGGAATAGATTGTATTAATTTATAAATAACCTTTTGATAGTGAAATATTACTGTATCCTTATTCTGAGTTTTACTGAATTTAGTTCCCAATGCAAAAATAATGCTCCTGATGCAGCAACACAAATCTTAATCTGTGTTATGTTGGGATTCTTATGAATTTCAGTTATATCAGATAAAATTTTATTTGTATAATCATTTATTTCATGCGATGAATCGACCACATCATAATTTATTGTCTGAAGGATCTCATATTTTAAAATATAATCATTATCCTGAAGAACATTCTGTAAGTCAGCTTTTTTAATTGGCTGTGTTAACTGTATCACTAAAAGTATTTTTCCACTCTTCGTTGTATAGTTTTTTGTTTTATTTACTATAAATTTTAACTACCTTGGCTCATTTTTTAGCAAATGAAAATTATCATCAGAATCATATCATCTTTTATGAAAAAACAATTTTTTATTTTTATCAACCAATTCATAACCCAGCATAAATGTAACAGGTTAGCATTCTTTTTCCCTAACCACAACATCATAAAAATTAAAATAATTATATCCATTATAAGGATAGTAATCTAATTTTAGTATTAAACTTAAATTCTAAAACTATAACTGGAAATAAAATTTCCAGTTATATAAGACTGCTATAATATTAAATTTACACAAAAATATTTATATTCTCGAAATCTCTAAATAATTAATGTGTAATTACACTAAATCAAACATTACTGACTATTTTCATGTGTAAATTTATGGTTAAATATGAAATTTTTTAATGGAGATTTTAATCAATGTTTAAACAGTAGTGATTATAATAAAAATTTATGTGAACTCAATAAAATAATCTGTTGACTAAAAATATTTTAAGCAGCCCTCTTAAATCTATCGGTTTGTAAATTTGAGCTTTACTATATTTATCCAGAATTTAATAGGTTTTTATAACATATTTTTATCTATCTAGCATGATTTATATGAGATAAATCATCTAAATCATTAACATCATTACTCATCACCCACATAAAATATAATGTTTTAGCAGCTTTTTCTCTTGTAACCTGAACTGCTGGTTCAAATAAATTTCCATCTTGCATTTTTCCTCTTGCAATTCCATTTTCAGAACGAATTAATCCTAAATTATATGCATCTTTTATCTTATCAACATATTGTGCTGATATAGAACTTGTATCCTTAAGTTGCTCATACGATATAATTGGATAATACATAACTTCTTTAGCTCCAGAGTCTAAGTTGGGATCATAATTTGGATCACCTGGCACTACCGTTTTCCCATTATAATCTGTCATATACTTAGGTTTCTCTGAAAATTTAGAATGATATGCATCATCTAATATAGCTCCCATTGCTTCCCTAGTCAAAATACTAGAACTATTATATTTTGATAATACATTTTTATTTAATTTCATAGTTTTATTGATTGCTGCTACATATTGTTTAACTGTTATCGTATTTTGGGGATTAAAGTTCCCATTGGCATCCTTACTTAATACACGAAGCTGTATAAGTTTTTCTATTTGATTTCTGTAGTATGCCCCTTCCCCTTTAACTGTGTCCTTAGCTATTTCAGGGAATACCTTATCCCAATTTCCTGATTTAATAGCATCTTTTACATTAGCTTTCATATATGAAACAACTCTAGTCGCATCATTATTTCCTTCCTTTGCCCGTTTTGAAAATTCTGTAGCAACTATTCGTGCAAATTGCTTAGCAAGTGCTTCCTTGTAGTGTGTTCCGTCAACTTTATTTGCAGGATGTCCATTAGCATAACTTCCTTCATTTGTCTTACCTGGAGTTTCTCCAGCTTCTATAGACATAAAAACTGCTGTTGTACCTTCTACTCCAAGTTCATTATAGTACTTAACACTTTCTGAGTTTAAATCAAGTACATTTACTCCCATATCTGCTCCTACTTTTTTCATAATATCAGGAAATTTTCTTTTTACAAATGAATTTACATAGGTATATCCTGGTTTTGCATCACTTTTAATTCTTGACATAGGTGTTACAAACACTGGAATCATACCTCTTGATTTTATAGCAGGTACAAATACATTTCTCAGGTACGCTTCATACTGTTCTTCTGTTGCACCTCTTCCCCATCTTACATTTTCATCTGTAACTTCATCATTATGACCTGATTGAACTAAAACATAATCTCCTTCTTTTCCAGTTAATAAAATATCGTTTAAACGACCTTCAAAATACATATTTTTTAAAGAGCGTCCTCCAGCAGAATAGTTAATTACGTTTACCTTTTTCAAATCAAACATATTGTTTAGTAATTCTCCCCAAGAACTCATTGGCGCTTGATCAAAATCATATGATGTTACTGTAGAATCACCTAACTCAAAGATGGTTGGAATACTCCTATCAGTATTTTTCTTTGGTGCTATTGGTTCTAAAGCAATTTCTTGAATACCAACTGGCACATTTACATTATTAGGTTCAACTTCAATATCCATATAGTTCTGACCATTAACATAGTTATACGTCCATTCATTTCCTTTAGCAGAAACAATATTTTTTATTGGAACTAACCCTGCCATATCCCAAGAGCCACCTTTTAACAATCTGCTTGTGTTCATTCCTGAAATTGCAACTGTTGTATCTTTAGTATCAGAAGTTGTCTTAACGTGCACTTTGTAAGCACCTGCTGGGGCTTTAATACGAAAATCCATCCCATAGTTATTATAGTTATTCTTTGGATCACTTGCATCTACTTGAAAGCTTGGTTCTGTAATTTGAAATCCATTTGATGTTGAAACAATCTGTGAAGTATGCACATCTCTTGCTGGAAATGCATTTGTTTTGTTAACGAAACCGTATCCAGTGGAATCATTATATATTGTTACTCCTGGTACTGATGTATATCCATTCTTACTTTTATTAGTAAAATTAAACTTATAAGAAGAATCACTTATCTTATTCTTTTTATCTACTTTAGATGTATTCCGCTTTTCTACAGTTACTGTTGTCTGTAGTTTGGTCTTAGTTATAGATGAACTTTGATTTGTTGCTTCTACTTTTTGTGAACATATAAAACTCCCGCCTGTTTGAACTGCTAATGTAATAGCTAAAATTAAAGCTAATTTCTTATTTATTAACATATTTTTATTATCCCCCTTACAATATTGATATAAGCATGTTTAATTAATTTTCATTAATACTAAATCACCCCCACTTGCTAGTTTTTTAATAAGGTTAATCATCCTTATTAACCCTTATATATCAAGGCCTTTATGACCTAGATTTTTTATATCACTTAAATTTTCCAATATCTTTTATACTCCTTTGGATAAGACTGACTATAAATGCATAAACTAATTGATTACATTAACGGAGGTATTAACAAATAACACAAAGAAAAGGGTTTTTTACATAGTTAATTTATTTACATCACAACTAATAATTAATTTTGTTGGCTATTTTTTGATTGTATTGATCTGACATTGATTCCTTAATTTCTTGAATTTAAATATGGAGATATAGGTTACTCACGTCATACTCTAACAAGAACATTTATTATAATAAATTGTGAACATTTAAGTTTTAAATAAAATCCCATCTTTTATTTATTTGGCTGCGCTTATATAATAAAATATTTTCATGTGATTTTTATCCCTTAAATTTTTCCATAAAACTCATTTTAATTAACGATAATACTCATTGTTAACGTTAACATTTAATCTTTTAAATATATGTTTACGATATAAAATGTTAAGTTATTCGTTTACATAAATCATTTTATCCCAATATGGGCGTTTTGTAAACATTTTCTTTAAGATACATTTCTAACTTATCTATACTAAAATTATGTAAGGCTAGGGAAATCAATGTATTTTAAGCTGTTTATATATATGCTATGTATACCACTATTTAATGTACTCAGAATATATAAATTTAATGAAGGTTAAAATGAACGTTGAAAAGCACATCCTTGACAAAATTTATAATTCAAAAATGAAGTTACTTAGAACCGAAAAAAAGAAATATTACTTTTATGCAATATCTCCTTTTTCTAATTCAATATTTGATTTTATACTTATCTTCTATAGTTCTCTGTAAATTAAACAAATACACTTGAAGTTTTAATTTTTTCTTATTAATTTCACTAAAATAGACTTCTTTATCAATATTAATTATCTCATGTTTTATAGTAGCAGGGTTTTCCAAACTCACTCATATATACTAAAGGTGATAATAGCTCTTTATATCACTTGCACTGAAAAACATCAAATTTTTGCAAATTATCATCAAGATAAACAACTTTTTTTATATTTTTGCTAAATAAGAGAAGTTTTCTTCATAGAAATTATTCCATTCTTTGCTGTCTTAATAGGGTTATGAAACAGTTAACCTAATAAAAATATATGACAACTCAAAATGGAATAGTTATATAAATAAAATATCGCCTTAATTGTATAACCTCTGCTGATGCTTTACAACATAAAATGGCTATTTTAGACACATATTTAGACTAATAAATCTAACAATAAAAAAGGTACTACTTTTCAAAATAGTACCTTCTCAATCACTATTATTTTGTGTTCCCACACTTCATGTCAATACCTACAGAAACATTAATATATTTTTAAAACCGTTTATTACGGATTTTATCTCCTTCACTCGTAAACACAAAATGCTTGAAGAAATGCCTAAAATTAAGGATTTCTACATAACTTTTCTTTGTAGCAACACAACCGTCTCCACATGCCCAGTCTCCGGGAACATATCCACCGGCTGAACTTCTTTAACCTCATATCCAAGTTCATTTAATATTCCTAAATCCCTTGATAAAGTTGCTGGATCACAAGAAACATAAACTATAGTTCTAGGCTCTCCACCAGCTATAGATTCAAGTAATGCCTTCTCACAGCCTTTTCTTGGCGGATCTACCACTACTATTTCTGGCTTTATGCCCTTCTCTATAAGCTTTGGTATTTCCTCTTCCGCTTTTCCAACTATAAATTCTGCGTTACCCACACCATTTTGCTGTGCGTTTATCTTAGCATTTTCTATTGCTTCCGGCACCATTTCTACTCCATAAACCTTATTTGCCTTTTGTGATAAAAATAATGAAATCGTACCTGTTCCGCAGTAGGCATCAAATACTACTTCATTACCTGTAAGTCCTGCAAATCTTAAAACAGTTTCATAAAGCTTTTCAGTTTGAACTGGATTTACTTGAAAAAATGATTTAGATGAAACATTGAACTTAAACTCTCCTATGTAATCCTCTATAATATTTTCACCCCAAAGAGTTATTTCCCTTTGTCCTAATACCACATTAGTTTTCTTATTATTAATATTTTGAATTATCCCCTTTATACCCTTAATTTCAGTAGTTATTCTGTGGATAAGTTCTTTCTTTTGTGGAAGCTTTTCAGTATTTGTTACTAAAACTAACATTATTTGTCCTGTTTTAAAGGCTTTTCTTATCATTATGTGCCTCAAAACACCTTTACCCAAAGCTTCATTATATGCTTCTATGTTAAAATCTTTAATCCACTTCTTTACTACAAGCATTATTTCATTTGCAGTATCATCCTGTATAAAACATTTGTCAACTTCTATTATGTCATGACTTCTTTCTCTATAAAAACCAATTTTCACTTCTCCATTAACCTCTCCCACAGGAAGTTGAACCTTGTTCCTGTAATAGTTTGGAGTTTCCATACCAATTGTCTCATTTATTTTTACAGTGCTTAAATCCACTTTTGCTATTCTTCTAAGACATTCTGTTACTTTGTTTTTCTTAAATTCAAGTTGCTTTTCATATTTTAGATGTTGAAGTTGACATCCACCACATTTATTATAAATCGAACACACTGGCTCAGCCCTATCTTCTGATTTTTCAATTACATCTATTAACTTTCCTATTGCAAAGTTTTTATTAACCTTTATTATTTTTGCCTTTACTTTTTCCCCTTTAACTGCACCTTTTACAAATACAGTAAAATTATCAACCTTACCAATACCCTCTCCCATATTTCCAAAATCATCTATGTAAATTTCATAATCATTATTTTTTTTAACTGGTACAACTTTATCCATAAACTCACCTTTCAAACTTTCATTTCATTGATTTTTTTGCGTTCTATATATTATAACATATCCATAAACTTCATACATTAATCTTAGTACAAGTATGCTATAATAATAATGATATTTATAAATACTGGGGGTAAACATATGATTAAATTAATAGCTACAGATATGGATGGAACATTGCTTAAAAGTAATGGTGAATTTCCTAATGAATTCCCCTTCATATTAAACAGCTTACTAAATAAAAACATTATGTTTAGCGTAGCAAGTGGAAGACAATACTTTACGTTAAGAGATAACATGGACGCTTTTAAGGATAAAATAACTTTTATAGCCGAAAATGGCGCCTTCATAGTAAAAAACGGAGAAGAACTATTTGCTAAAACTTTAGATAGAAATATAGTAGCTAAAGTAATAGATGATGTACACAAAATTCCTGACTGTAAGTTGGTTTTGTGCGGAAAAAGAAGTGCCTATACTTTAGATAACTCCTCTGAATTTGTAGGAGAAGTTGAAAAATACTACCATAAAAATACTGTAGTTGACAGCTTAGATGATATTGATGATGAATTTTTTAAAATAGCTGTTTGTGACTATAAAGGTTCTGAGAACCACTCAAATCTTATTTTAACTCCAAAGTGGGGAGAAACACTTCAATGTACTGTATCTGGTGAAGTATGGCTTGATCTTGGACGAAAAGATGTAAATAAAGGCACTGCCATAAAATTTCTTCAAGATAAATTTAACATAAAAGAAAATGAAACAATGGCATTTGGTGACTATTACAATGATGTATCAATGCTTGAAAGTGTATATCATAGTTATGTCATGGAAAATGCTCCTGATGAAATGAAAAAGCATGGAAGATTTTTAGCTAAAAGTAATGATGAATCTGGTGTAATACACGTAATTAAAGATAAAATTTTAAAATTGGATGCTTAAATAAAAACAGAACTAGTAATTTTATATATAAAAAATACTAGTTCTGTTTTTTGCTAAATTTTTGATGCAAAAGTTTCACATTCAGTACCTTCACTTGTAGCAGCTCCTGGACCGTATATTTGAACATTTCTTGCTGCACATATTTTACTATGATTGTAAGAACAATTTATTGCCTCACATTGTATTTCAGGACTCATCTCTATTGAATTTTTACTAAATACTTGACGTATTTCCCCTGGAATATTCATATTTACTAGATTTGAAAGTGCATTTTTAATTCCTTTTTCTGCAAAAGTCTCACATTCAGTATCAACAGATGCCCTAGCTTTTATACCATGTACATTAATAGTTTTAGCTGTACATAAGCCGTTTATATTGTTAACACACGTACCAGCACTACACATTAATTTTGTTGACATATTATATCACCTTCCATTGTCAAATATTATAATACCTATTCTATTTTTTACCCTTTCAAGGATTTTTATTCACTATCATATGCTTTATAATTAACTTAAGGGATGTGATTTTATGTTAAAAGTTTTAATATTAGGTGGAAGTGGACTTGTAGGGTCTTCTATAATAAAGGAATTAACAAAATATAATAACTTTAAAGTTTACGCAACTTACTTTAAAAATAAAATATACTCAAATCTAGTATCTAGCTTTAATTTAGATATTAAAAATTTAGAAGGTATAAATAATTTATTAAATAAAGTACAGCCTGATATTGTAATTTCATGCTTGAGGGGAGATTTTAAAGCGCAATTAATTTTACACACAAAGACTGCTGAATTTCTAAAAAAACATAATGGTAAATTTTATTTTTTCTCTACTACCAACGTATTTGATGGCAATTTAAATACTCCTCATTATGAAAATGATATTCCAAATTCTCAAACTGAATATGGGAAATATAAAATAGAATGTGAAAAAATGCTCATAAATTTACTAGGCAGTAAATCATGTATATTAAGAATTCCAGCGGTATGGGCAAAAAATTCAAAAAGAATGGATAAGCTCATATCTACATTGAAAGACAATAAAGAAATTATTCTATATCCAAAACTATTCATTAATACAAATACAGATGTAATAATAGCAAAACAGCTTTGTCATATAATTCGTAATGACTTAAAAGGAATTTTTCACCTAACCTCAAGCGCTAGCGTAAACTACAAAGATTTTTATATTAAATTAATAGAACAATTAGGTTTTAAAAATGCTAGAATTTTAGAAAGTTTTGAGGAGAAAGGTTATTTTTCAATATTATCAACACGCAGTAATGAATTTCCTTCTGATTTGATTATAACTAATGATTATGTAATAAGTTATTTAACTAAATAAAGAAGCCAAAGGGCTTCCTATTTATCTTCATATACTATTTTACCATTACATATAGTTGTCTTTATTCTTCCTGAAAGTTTTTTTCCTATGAAAGGAGAATTTGATGCCTTAGACTGAAATTCTTCTTCTTTTACCGTATACTTTTCATCAGGATCAAATATTACAATATCAGCTCTATGTCTTTCTTTTATATATCCCCTGTCTAAATTGTAAAATCTAGCTGGATTTATTGTTAATTTTGATATTACTTCTTTATAAGTCAAATCTCCTGTTTTAACAAGATTAGTTACTGCAAGGGAAAGTGCTGTTTCAAGTCCTATCATTCCACTTGGAGCTTTTTTAAATTCTTTTTCTTTTTCACTTTTTGTATGTGGTGCATGATCTGTTGCTATTACTGAAATTGTATTTTCCTTAAGTGCTTTTATTATTGCTATTCTATCTTCTTCAGTTCTGAGTGGTGGATTAACTTTTGCATTAGTTCCACATGTTAATATTTCTTCTTCTGTTATACTGAAATGCTGTGGTGTGGCTTCTGCAATTATGTTTGCTCCCATTTCCTTAGCCCATTTTACAATGCCAACTGATACTTTCGAACTTATATGCTGTATATCAATTTTTGCTTTGCTAGATACTGCTAGTGCTGAATCTCTAGCAGTTAAAACTGTTTCTGCTTCTTCCATTGCGCCTTTCATATTAAGCTTTTCTGCTATTTTTCCACTGTTTATTCCGCTTTCATATATAAGTTTAGGATCTTCCTCATGAAAGCTTAATGGCACATCTAATTCTTTAGCCATATCCATTGCTTTAAGTACAAGACTAGCATCTTCTATAGGTTTTCCATCATCTGAAAATCCAACTGCTCCTGCCTCCTTTAAAGCTTTCATGTCTACTAATTCTTTTCCTTGCATTCCCTTTGTTATTGTGCCTACTTGAAGTACTTCTATTTTTGCTTCTTTTGCTTTATTAACTATGTATTTTAAAGTTTCCACATTATCCACAACTGGATTAGTATTTGCCATACATATTACTGTTGTATATCCGCCCCTAGCTGCTGCATTTGCACCTGTTATTATATCCTCTTTTTCAGTAAAACCAGGATCTCTAAAATGACTATGAATATCAATGAATCCAGGACAAACTATGCAATCTTCAGCATCAATTATCTCTAAATCATCTTCTATTTCTAGACTTTCTGATATTCTAACTACGTTGCCTTCATCAATTAAAATATCAAACTTCCCCTCTCTTTTAGTAAAAGGATCAATTACATATCCATTTCTTATAATTTTCATGTTAAACCTCTTCCATTATATTAATTTTTTAGAACATACCTATTTAATTATACAAAAAAGCACCCGAAGGTGCAAAAAGAGAATAGTTGCCATTTTATTAATATTTCTTATATTTTACCATCTTATTATTATAACCACAATAACAATTTATACACACTTTTTCAAATAAAAAAAGAGATTGCAAGCCCCTACGTCAAACAATCCCTTCTTTATAAATGGGTTTAGTTAATTTATAATATAAAGTTACTTATATTATCGAAAAAATTTGTTACTACTCAACAACATGAACTTTAAGCATGTTTGTAGTACCTGATACGTTTGTTGGTACTCCTGCAGCTACAACTACAAGATCTCCCTTTTTAACATAATCAGCTTCTTTTGCTTTTTCTACTGAAGTAGCTATAAGCTCATCTGTTGAACCAAATTTATCAGATATTATTGGATGTACTCCCCAGCTCATAGCAAGCTTTCTTGCTACTTTTTCAGATGGAGTAACAGCTATTACAGGTGCTTGTGGTCTATATTTTGAAACTGTTCTTGCTGTATTTCCTGTTTGAGTTGCAGTTATTATTGCTGCTGCATTTAAATCTGTTGCTGCTGTGCAAGTTCCAAAGCTTATTACATCTGCAGTATTTTTCTTTTCGTTTGCTTTTCTATCAGCTAAGAATTTATCATAATCAATTTCTTTTTCTGCTTCTTGAGCAATTTTTGCCATTGTAGTTACAGCTTCTATTGGGTATGTTCCATTAGCGCTTTCACCACTTAACATTATTGCATCTGTTCCATCAAATATAGCATTTGCTATGTCTGAAGCTTCTGCTCTTGTAGGTCTTGGGTTTCTCATCATTGAGTCAAGCATTTGTGTTGCTGTTATAACAGGTTTTCCTGCTGCATTACATTTTTTGATTATCATTTTTTGGATTAATGGAACTCTTTGTATAGGAATTTCAACTCCCATATCTCCTCTAGCTACCATTATTCCATCAGAAACTTCTATAATAGCATCTATGTTATCAACGCCTTCTTGGTTTTCAATCTTAGAGAATATTTGAATATGGTCGCCACCATTTTCATCCAATACTTTTCTTATTGCAATTACATCTTCTGGTTTTCTTATGAATGATGCACTTACCATATCTATTTCTTCTTGGCATCCAAATATTAAATCGCCCTTATCTTTGTCTGTCATTGCTGGAAGTTGTATTGAAACGTTTGGTACATTTACTCCTTTATGGCTTCCAACTAATCCAGTGTTAGCTACAGTACAAACAACGTTTGTTCCTTCTATAGCTTCTACTGTAAGTCCAACTAAACCGTCATCTATTAATATTGTGTTTCCTTTTTTTACATCTTTATATAAATCTTTATATGATATTGAACATTTTGTAGCATCTCCAACTATCTCTTCTCCACAGTGTATAGTGAATTTTGAACCTTTTTGAAGCTCAAGCTTTGAAGGATTGAAGTCTCCAGTTCTGATTTCTGGTCCTTTAGTATCAAGGCATATAGCTACTGGTTTGTTAAGTTTTTCTCTAACTTTCTTAACTAATGCTATTCTTCCACCGTGTTCTGCATGATCACCATGTGAAAAGTTATGTCTTGATGCATTCATTCCAGCCTTAACAAAAGCTGTTACAATCTCCTCTGTCTCACTTGCTGGTCCAACTGTAAAAATCATTTTAGTTTTTTGCATTCTATATTCTCTCCTCATCTTTTATATAAATTGTGATTTGAAATAAAAAAATCATTTATATATGTTAATTAATCATTTGACTAATAACTATCTATTTTGAAAGCATATTTGCTATATCATACAATTTTTTATTGAAACTTCTTGGTACTGCTAAAGCCTCATCAATATCTTGATCCATTATTTCTCCTTGCTTAATTCCTATTACTCTAGAGGTCTTTCCTTCCATTAAAACTTCAACTGCCTTTACTCCCATTCTAGAAGCAAGCATTCTGTCAAAGGCTGATGGACTTCCTCCTCTTTGAATATGACCAAGTATTGTTGACCTAGTTTCAAGTCCTGTAACTTCTTCAACTTTTTTTGCAAGTTCAGCTGCTCCTCCAACACCTTCTGCAAGGATTATAAGATTATGCATTTTTCCTCTTAACTTTCCTTCTAGTATGTTTTTACACAGCTCATTAAAATCATACCCTATTTCAGGTATTATTACACTTTCTGCTCCTCCTGCTATTCCAGAAAATAGAGCAATATCACCACAATCTCTTCCCATAACTTCTATTATGCTTACTCTTTCATGTGAAGTAGATGTATCTCTCAACTTATTGATTGCATCTAATACAGTGTTAAGTGTTGTATCAAAGCCTATTGTATAATCTGTATATGGAAGATCATTATCAATTGTACCTGGAAGTCCAACTGTCTTTACTCCTAACTTAGAAAGCTTTTGAGCTCCCATAAAGGAACCATTTCCACCTATTACAACAAGACCATCAATACCAAAAACCTTTAAAACCTCTGCTGCCTTTTTTCTAACTTCTTCTTTTAAAAATTCAGGACAGCGAGCTGTTCTAAGCATAGTTCCACCTCTTTGGATTATATCTGATACACTATGTCTATCCATATCAAATATTTCACCATTTATAAGTCCACTATATCCTCTTTGAATGCCTTTAACTTTAATACCCTTTTCAATGGCAGTCCTTACGACTGCTCTTATGGCAGCATTCATTCCTGGTGCATCTCCACCACTTGTCAAAACAGCTATTGTTTTCATATTATACCTCCCATGACCATAGGGACTGAATTTGTCCCGGGTTGTTTATAGAAACAATTACTCATAGATATTTTCAAACAACAACTTCTGAATTTCTTCGTATATAATTTTAATCGAAAAAGTAAAAATATTCAATGGTTTTATAAAAAATATGCATATTTCCATTTTATAAGTAATCTCATAGTAATATTTTGTATATATTATGTGCAAAATATACCTTTCTAATTATAACACTTTTACATTACTTTCGCCAAATTTATCTGTTAAAAATTTAATTAAATCAACTTCCTTTTGAACCCAAAGAGCTCTATCTATAAGAAACTTTTTTCTTTCTTTCCTTGTGCACATATATATTGGGGTATCTCCAGTATATAAAGCAAGCATTTTTTTTATTTCTTTTATTGAATTTTTAACAGCAGCATCATCTTCAACAAGTATATATATTTTTTCTGTACTTTTAACAATTGGCATTATTTCTTCACATATTACTTTAGGCTGCTCATCTTCTCTTTTGTTTATTCTACCTTTTATTATCACCATTTCGTCTTCCTTTATGTAGGTAGAATTTTTTTCTAGTATTTTAGGAAATATAACAACCTCTATTGAAGCATACATGTCTTCTACTCTTATGAATGCCATCATTGTATTACTTTTAGTAATTTTTTTAGTTACAGAACTTATTATTCCACCGATTATAACTCTTGTTCCATCTTCAATTCCTGAAGTTTCATCTACCTTTATCTCATCATCTTCTAAGGATTGTTCTGCCACTATATCTGATATTTTTATGCTGGTCATATTTTTCAAAGTTTCCTCATAATCTTCAAGGGGATGACCTGAAAGATATAATCCTGTCATTTCCTTCTCCATTGCAAGTAAATACTTTTTATCAAATTCTTTTATATCTGGATACTGAATTTCAACTTCTTCGTACTCATCTTGTGCAAAGTCCGTAAATAAATTCATCTGACCTTTTATATTTTTCTTTCTCTGCCCTGAAATTCCATCCATTATTTTTTCAAACACAGCAAGAAGTTGTGACCTATAAATTTCAAGTGTATCGAACCCTCCTGCTTTTATTATACTCTCAACTGCTCTTTTGTTTACCTCTGAGGTATCAATTTTATTACAAAAATCCGTAAAGGAATTAAAACTACCCTTTTTCTGTCTTGATCTTACTATGCTCTCTATTACATTAACTCCTACATTTTTAATAGCAGCAAGACCAAACCTTATGGTATCCCCCTTTACTGTAAATCTTGAATAACTTTCATTTATGTCTGGAGGTAAAACCTGTATTTTTAATTCCTCTGCACACCTTATATAAAAAGCTACTTTTTCATTGTTACCCATAACACTGTTAAGCATAGCTGCTAAATATTCTGCTGGATAATAATGAATTAAATACGCTGTTTCATAGGCAACCACTGCATAGGCAGCCGCATGTGATTTGTTGAAAGCATAACTTGCAAAATCCATCATGGAATCAAATATCTCATTAGCTATTTTTTCAGAAATTCCATTTTTTATACATCCTGGTACTTCTACTTTACCATTTTCATCAACAACTCCATGTATAAAGTTATGTCTTTCTTCTTCCATAACATGATGCTTTTTCTTAGACATAGCACGTCTTACAAGGTCACTTCTTCCCATTGAGTACCCTGCTAAGTCCCTTACTATCTGCATTACCTGTTCTTGATATATTATACATCCATAAGTTACATCTAAAATATGTTTAAGCTCTGGAGTAACATATTTTATTTCTTCAGGATTATTTTTGTTTCTTATATATCTTGGTATTTCATTCATAGGACCTGGTCTATAAAGACTTATTCCCGCTATTATATCCTCTAAACTATCTGGCTTAAGTTCTTTCATAAAACTAGTCATACCTGCAGATTCAAGCTGAAATACTCCTACAGTTTTACCTTCACCGATCATCTTATATACGCCAGCATCATCAAAATCTATGCTATCGATGTCTATATCTATATTTCTATTTTGTTTAACCATTTTTATTGTGTCATTGATAACTGTAAGAGTTCTTAAACCTAAGAAGTCCATCTTTAAAAGTCCAAGTTCTTCAAGTATGCCCATAGTAAATTGAGCTACTATAGATTCCTCATTTTTCAAAAGCGGAACATAATTTACAAGTGGCTGGGAAGCTATTACAACTCCAGCAGCATGAGTTGAGGTATGCCTTGGAAGCCCTTCTAGCTTTCTTGATATATCTATTAAATCCTTTATTCTCTCATCATCATCATATACAGCTTTAAGCTCTGGGTTCATCTCTAGAGCCTTATCAATAGTTATATTTAGAACATTAGGAATCATTTTAGCTATTCTATCAACCTCACCATAAGAATAATTCATAGCTCTTCCAACGTCTCTTATACAAAGTCTTGCTGCCATTGTTCCAAAGGTTACAATTTGAGAAACAGAATCTTTACCATACTTTTCAACCACATAATCTATTACCTTTTGGCGATTTTCATAGCAAAAATCACTATCAATATCAGGCATAGAAACTCTGTCTGGGTTTAAAAATCTTTCAAAAATAAGACTATACTTAATTGGGTCGATCTTGGTTATTCCAAGAGTATATGCAACAATTGATCCCGCAGCAGACCCTCTACCTGGTCCAGTTGGCACTCCATTTTCTCTTGCAAACTTAATAAAATCCCAAACTATTAAAAAGTAATCTACATATCCCATTTCTTTTATTATGCCAAGCTCATATTCTAGTCTTTCTATAATGGTATCTGTAATATCCTTATATCTTTCTCTTAAGCCTTCATAACATAAGTCCTTTAGGTACTCATAGTGATCTATTCCTTCTTTAAGAGGAAAATTTGGAAGCTTTGATTCATGAAATTTATATTCAAAATTACATTGATCAGCTATTTTAGAAGTATTGAGTAATGCATCTTTTACATAAGAAAACTGTTCGTACATTTCCTCTTGACTTTTAAGATAAAATTGCTCAGGAGCATACCTCATTCTATTTTCTTCATCAACAGTCTTACCTGTTTGTATACATAAAAGTACATCATGTGCTATAGAATCTTCTTTATTTATGTAATGAACATCATTAGTAGCTATCAGTGGTATATCAAGCTCTTTTGACATTTCTACTAAAGCATCATTAACCTTCATATCATTCTTAAGTGCATGATATTGAAGTTCTAAGTAAAAGCCTTCTTTGAAAGTTTCCTTATAAAAAAGTGCTGCCTTTTTTGCACGTTCAAGATTATCTTTTAATATATAAGATTGAACCTCTCCTCCAAAACACGCACTTGAAGCTATCAGTCCTTCACTATGACTCATTAAATAATCATGATCTACTCTTGGTTTGTAATAAAAACCGTCAATAGATGCCTTAGATACTATCTCCATTAAATTTTTGTAGCCAACTTCATTCTTAACAAGCAAAACCAAATGATAGGTTTCATTTTCAGCATCAGGATGCTTTATATGCATAGACTTACCTGCCACATAAATTTCACACCCTATTATAGGTTTTATGCCTACTTCTTTTGCGGCCTTATAAAACTCCACACATCCATACATTGCACCATGGTCCGTTATTGCAATACTTTTCATGCCGAGCTCTTTTGCACGCTTAACTAGTTTTTTAACCTTACCGGAACCATCAAGGAGACTGTATTCGGTATGGACATGAAGATGAACAAAATCTTTAAATTCAGCCTCCATTAATACTCATCCCTTCTTTAGTCTTCAAAATCTACCGAAGCAGAACTTTGTATAAACTCTTTTGTTTTTTTCATAACTACATCTACATGATATGGATGTACCTGATAAGTCTCCATATCCTTCAAAGAGTCAAATTTAATTATAAGTGCTATATCATATGCTCTTTGAGAATGAACTACATCTACTCCAACCTTAACTTTTCTTGCAAAATCTATATTTCCTTCAATAGATTGAAAAATCTTTTTTACTTCATTAACATTTTTTCTATCGTTCAGCTTAAAAAACACAATATGTGTAAACATACAAATTCCTCCCTATACCTTTAATAATTTTACAGAAAGTATTGATTTTGCTATACTTTCTCCATTATCGCTTACCATATCAACCTCTAGTTTACCAAAATATCTCCCAATACTTAAAACTCTAGTATGTATATTTATAATGTTATCCATTTGAACGGGTTTTAAAAAATAAGTAGAGATACTATCTATTGAAATATTAGTATTATTTTGCTGTTTAAGTGTCATAACTCCGGCTGTGGAAAGAAGCATATTTAAAGAATTCCAAGATACGGTTCCTATTGGTTCAAGCATCTCTGTCACTATCTTACCTGAAAACTCCATACCATCTTCTACATATGAATAATCGAAATTTTTTAATATAAGATCTTCTAATTTTTCTCCTATTTGTGGTTGTCTTAATATGTACTGCAGAGCCTTTATAACTTCCACACTGGTAACAGTACCCAATAATTTATCATTATTATCCACTACAGGGCACATAGATATCTTTTCCCAACCCATAACATGCGCAATATATGCAACAGTAGTCTTATAATTTACAGTCAAAGGCTTTCTGTTTATATACTTCTCTATAGCCTCACTGCCTTTAACCTCTACAACATCTTTTACAGAAATTATTCCTATAAGCTTTTTATTCTTGTCTACTACTGAATATACACTCATATTAAATTCTTTACTATAGGATCTCAGTTTTTCAACACTATCAGAACTTCTAAGATATTTAGGTGCTTCTTCCATTATATCTTCCACAAGAATTATATCTTTTTTAATAAGATTTTCAGATATAGCTTTATTTATTATACTTGCTATAGTAAAAGTATCGTAATTAGATGATATTACTGGAAGACATCTTTCGTTAGCCAATCTTTTTATCTCATTACTACAATCAAAGCCGCCTGTTATAAGAACTGCCATGTTATTAAGTATTGCAAGCTTTTGAACATCTTCTCTATTTCCAACAATCATAAGACTTCCCGGATCTATGTACTTACCTATTACATCCGTTGTCATAGCTCCAATAACAAATTTTTTAAGAACCTTATCTATTCCGTTTGCCCCACCTATTACAGAACCCTCTATTATGCTTACAATTTCTCTATAAGTAAGAGCCTCTATATTTTTTTTCTCAACCTTTTTTATTCTTACCGTTCCTACTCTTGGTATCGTAGTTACTAAACCTAAATTATCACATTCCTTAATAGCTCTATAGGCTGTTCCTTCACTAACACTTAAATTACTTGCTATCCCTCTTACAGATATTTTAGTACCAGCTTTTAAAGACATAATATGATTTATTATCTCTTCGTGCTTAGACATTTACTATCTCCCCTCTTTTTTTAGTTCTTCTGCTATTTTTTCTATTTTTCTTAATCTATGGTTTACTCCTGATTTTCCAACAGGAGGCTCTAGCATTTTGCCTAGTTCTTTTAATGATTCATCAGGATAGTTAACTCTAAGTGTTGCTATTTCTCTAAGATTCTCAGGTAATCTTGAAAGTCCAATTTGTTTTTCTATAAGCTTTATGCTTTCTATTTGCCTTACAGAAGCATTTACCGTTTTACTAAGATTAGCAGTTTCACAGTTAACAAGTCTATTTATATTGTTTCTCATTTCTTTTAGTATTCTTATATTCTCTAGTTCAAGTAAACTTGTGTGTGCTCCAATAATATTAAGTAAATCTACTACCTGCTCTCCTTCTTTTATATAAACCACGTAACTATTCTTTCTTTGTATAACCTTTGAATTAAGGCCATAACTATTTATTAGTTCTTTAAGGTTACTAGCATAATCTTCATTATGAGTTACAAATTCAAGATGGTACATTTTTTCAGGATTACTTACACTTCCGCCTCCTAAAAAAGCACCTCTTATATACATCCTTTTGCTTTCATCATCTTTGACTATTTCCTTCGGTATATCATAATTCAAGGTTATAATACCATCTTCATTTTTCATAACTCCAACATTCTTTAATAATTCTCTTACACCCATTTCTTCCGTTATTGAAATAACATATACATTATTTTTTTTAAGAGAATTACTCTTTTTCACCATTATTTCAGTATGTATATCAAAACTTTTTTTTAATAATTTAAAGACAAGCCTTGCTATTGCAGGGTTTTCTGTAATAATCTTAAAACTTATCTTTCTATTTCCTTCCAGCGCTAAGGTTCCACTAGCTTTCATTATCGCTGATAAAACTGCTATAGTTTCACTTTTACTATAATCATCGTATCTGCAAACCTCGCTTTTAACTTTAGATGAAAATGACATCTTAATTACCCCTGTTTTCTTTTTCTAATTTTCTATTTTCTTTAAGTCTTTGTGATAAATAGAAGTATTCTATTATCTTCTTTCTATCATAGAATAATTTCTTATCCATTATGGTTTCCACTAAAATTTTTGCAATTTCATCTGAGTCATGTCTAACAAATCCATCTTTTATTTTAATAAAGTTTCCCTCTACTATTCCAACACCAATTTTATCTAGTTCATCTTTATCTATTTTTACAAGCTCAGAAGTTTTTTCAAAATACTTTTTCTTTAATTCCTCACTAACAGTACCGTTGTTTACAAGTGTATAGTCCACCACTCTGCCTCCGACATGTTTTGTTATAGCATTTATATGATCTGCTACCGAAAAATTATCTGTTTCTCCTGGCTGAGTCATGATATTGGAAACATAAAGCTTTAATGCTTTTGTCTTTAATAGAGCGTTGCCTATATCCCTTACCAAAAGATTAGGTATAACACTAGTGAATAAACTACCAGGTCCTAGTACTATAGCATCTGCCTCTTTGATTGCCTGAACTGTTTCATGAAGTGCTCTTGCATTTTCAGGATCTATAAATATTTTTTCTATTGGACTTTCATACATAATAGCCTGTTCTGGTATATTGGATTCTCCCTCTACAACAACACCATTTTTAAGCTTTGCTTTTAAAATCACATTATCTAATGTTACAGGAAGTACTTTACCTGTAACTGCAAGAACTGAACTCATCTTATGAACTGCTTCCTCAAAGTTAGTTGATATTCCATCCATTGCAGCAAGAAATAAGTTTCCAAAACTTTGATTCTTAAGTCTTCCATCTTTAAACCTATACTGAAGTAAATCTTCCATTAACGGCTCAGTATCTGATAATGCCAAAATACAGTTTCTTATATCTCCGGGAGGTAGTATTCCTAGATCTTCTCTAAGTGCTCCTGAACCACCTCCATCATCCGCTACTGTAACCACTGCTGTTATATTGGAGGTATAGTATTTAAGACCTCTTAAAAGAGTTGATAAACCTGTTCCTCCTCCAATTGCAACTATTTTAGGACCTTTAACAAGAAGTCTTTTTTCATATATAAGATTTCCAAGCTTCCTTGAATCCAAGGATACATTTAAATACCCCTTATTTATCAAGGATATAACTGATTTCATACCTTGTGTTAGAGAAATATAAAGGATAAATGCCCCAACCATTATTAAAAATATATAAAAGGCTTTATAGTATAAATTGTAGTAACTTCCCTTAGTAATCAATTCTGCTAGGGCAAAGGAAATAAATAATACTCCCATTCCTCCTAGCATAATCCACCTTTTAAGCTTAATACCAGGCTTTATCCAATCAATAAACTTCATAGTTTTTTACCACCTTTATTAATATCCTCATCGATATCTCTATGATCTATATTCACTGTTTCACCATCATTTTTAAGTCTTTCATAGATTTCATTTGCAATGGTAACAGAACGATGTCTTCCACCTGTACATCCTATAGAAACTATGAGTTGTCTTTTACCTTCCTTCAAATAGTTAGGAATTAAAAATTTCAATAATTCTTCTATTCTATTAACGAATTCTTTAGTTTGATCAAAAGACATAACATAATCTCTAACTGGCTCTTCTATTCCAGAAAAGCGTTTTAGTTCTGGTATATAGAATGGATTTGGTAAAAATCTAACATCAAATACTAAATCTGAATCTACTGGAATTCCATATTTAAAGCCAAAGGATACCACAGTTACAATAAGTTTGCTTTCGATTTGACCTTCTTCTTGATAAATTGAGTTTATTTTTTCTCTCAATTCCCTTGTCGCTAATTTGGAAGTATCTATAACATTACTTGCCATACCATATATAGCTTTAAGTTTTCTACGTTCAAGCTGTATTCCATTTAATATTCTTCCATTTGGTGCTAGTGGATGCTTTCTTCTTGATTCTTTAAATCTTTTTATTAAAACCTCATTATCTGCGTCTAAAAATAAAATTTCATATTTATATCCTGATTCCTTAAGGTATTTTAAACTTTCAGAAAGATTATCAAAAAATTCTCCTCCTCTTATATCAATAACAAGCGCTATCTTGTTAATTTTGCTTTCAGTTTCATAACATATCTGTGCAAACTTAGGTATTAACGCTGGAGGTAAATTATCAATGCAAAAATATCCAAGATCCTCAAGGCTTCTTATTGCCTGTGTTTTCCCTGCACCTGACAAGCCTGTAACAATAACAAATCTCATAAAACTCGGCCTCCTTATTTGTCTATTTATAGAATTTTTCTATATATCTTTATTAATTAATTATAGCATAAAAGTGACTGTAGGTGTTTATTCTAATCACAGTCACTTTCAAATAATTAATGTGATTTCTCACTATATTTTTTACATATATAATTCAATAATACTACTATATTTTATTTATCTTCTCCTATAATTCTAACTTCTGTATCTAGTTCAACATTAAATTTTGTTTTTACTGTACGCTGTACAAAACTTATTAGTTCTAATATATCTTTTGCTGTTGCATTATTTTTATTTATAATAAATCCAGAATGTTTATCAGATACTTGTGCTCCTCCTATACCTTTACCCTTAAGTCCACTGTCTTCTATAAGTTTAGCTGCAAAATGTCCAACAGGTCTTTTAAAAGTACTTCCAGCAGAAGGGTACTCCAAAGGTTGTTTTTCAATTCTTCTCCTCATTAAATCATCAATTCTACTACCTATCTTTTCTTTATCTCCACTATCTAAGTTAAAAGAAACCTCTAAAGCTATATATTTATGCTTTAATATAGCACTTGTTCTATATCCAAATTCAAGCTCATTCTTGCTAATTCTTCTCATTTTACCTTTGTTATCTATAACAAGAACGCTTTCAACTACATTCGAAATTTCTCCATTGTATGCCCCAGCATTCATTGCAACTGCTCCTCCAACGCTACCTGGTATGCCACATGCAAATTCAAGTCCTGTAAGCGATTTATCTCTAGCCTTCCTGCTTAGGTATCCAAGTGGTACTCCACAGCCTGCAATAATTTTATTATTACCAATTTGTAATTTATTTAATTTTAATAATTTTATAGCTACTCCTCTTATGCCTCCATCTTTAACAAGAAGATTAGAGCCATTTCCAAGTATATAATAGTTAACATCATATTTTTCACAAAGTTCTATTGTTTTACTTATTTCTTCATATTTTTCTGGCATCACTAAAACATCTACAGGTCCACCAACCTTGAAAGAAGTGTGATTTTTCATTGGAACATCAATCTGAAGATTATCCTTTTTTATAATACCTTTTAATGCTGCTATAAAATCTTGAAAGTAATCCATAGTACATCTCCTCAAATTATTAATATAAAGTTAGTATAATTTAAAATATAGGCTTATTCAAGATTAAAATTCTCAAGTTTACCTTTACCTTTTAAATATTCAACTATTTTTTTCTCATTTGTATTCATAATAAGTTCTTCTGGCATTTTTGCACTATCCACTAGCTCTTTTACTTTATCAAAGTTTCCTATAGTAAAACTTATATGAGAATCCGTCCCAAGAATTACTCTTACTCCTTTTTCTTTGCAAGCTTGTGCTATTTTTATGCAGTTATCATAGCTTCCTTCTCTAGAGCCACTTAACGAACCATTATTTATTTCTATAAGTATATTTTTTTCTTTAGCTTTATCAACTATAGCGTCTATGTCTATAGGGTAAACTGGATTACCTAGATGTCCTAAAATATCTATATTAGGATTATCCATAGCATTTAATACTGCTGTTGTATTATATTCTTTATCACCTGGTTCAATACAAACATCATGTAAGCTTGCAATAATGTAATCAAGTTTATTCTGTATAATTTCAGGAATATCTAGCTCCCCATTAATATTTAAAATATTAGCCTCACAGCCTTTTAATACTGTAACACCATAAACTTCTCTTGGTATCTTATCCATGTTTCCAAAATACCATATATGGGGTGCTCCCGGCATTTTAGGTCCATGTTCTGAAGTTCCCATTATTTTTATTCCTACTTCAGATGCTTGTTTTATATTTTCAAGTAAAGTGGTATATGCATGCCCACTTACTATAGTATGCGTATGTAAATCAATAAGGTATTTCAATTTTTCACTCTCCCTTTCTTCCCCTAAAATAACTAACAATACTTTCTGCAGCTTTTTTGTCTATAGAAGGTGTCTTGATGAGTTCTTCATATGTTGCCTTTTTAATATTGTCTATACTTCCAAAGGTCTTTAATAATGCCTTTCTTCTTTTATCCCCTACATAAGGGATATCGTCAAGTACAGAATGAAGAACTCTCTTATCTCTAAGACTTCGATGATATGTAATTGCAAATCTATGTACCTCATCCTGAACTCTAGTAACAAAATTAATTATTTTTCTATTGGATTTTATGTTTATTTCATTGTTGTTATATATAATACCTCTAGTATTATGCCTATCGTCCTTAACCATACCACATACAGGAATATCTATATTAAACTCTTTAAGTACCTCAAGCGCTATATTTACTTGACCTTTTCCTCCATCCATAAGTATAAGATCAGGAAAGACACAAAACTTACCCGCACTAAGTGGGAGGTTTTTATCAACTATAGAATTAACCTCCTCTAACCCATGTTTAAATCTTCGTGTCAAAATTTCTCGCATACTGTCATAATCATTGGCACCTTTTACTGTTTTAATTTTAAAACGTCTATAGTCACTATTCTTAGGTTTTCCGTCTTCAAACACAATCATAGAACCAACGGAATCCACTCCTTGAATATTTGAAATATCGTAAGCCTCTATTCTATGTGGAACCTCTTCAAGTCCAATAACCTCTGTCATTTCTATAAGTATGTTTTCATTTAACCTTTTATCACTCAAAAGCTTTATTTTAAATTTTTCTAGGGTGATTTTAGAATTTCTTCTAACCATCTCAATTATATCTTTCTTTTCTCCCTTTTGCGGAATTTTAACTTCAACCTTTGAACCTCTTTTCATTGTAAGCCAATTCTCTAAAAGTTTCAAATCCTCTACAGCAGAAACATATATACTCTTAGGAACATATGCCGTTCCACTATAAAATTCTTTTATAAATTCCCCTATTATGTCACCCTCTGTTTCTCCTTGAGTATTTTCAAACATAAAATGTTCTCTTCCAACAATTTTTCCTGATCTTAAAAAGAATACTTGAACACATGTATCCTTTTCATCGCTATACGCACTTATATAATCCTCGTTTTCAAAATTTCCTATTATTATTTTTTGTTTTTCTGTTACCTTTTGCGCAGCTAGCATCTTATCTCTGATTTCCGCTGCTTTTTCAAATTCTAGTTCTATAGAAGCCTTTTCCATCTCATCTTTTAATTCTCTTATTATATTATTATCTCTTCCTGTTATAAGTCCAATAGCTTTTTTTATTATTTTACCATACTCTTCTTTACTTATATAGCCTGCACATGGAGCTTTACATCTTTTTATATGGTAATTAAGGCAAGGTCTTACTTTTTCTCCATCTTCTTTTATATACTTTTTGCAGGTTCTTATAGGAAAAATTTTTCTCATTAGCTCTACTGTTTCATGTACTGCTGAAACATCTGGATAAGGTCCAAAATATTTAGCACCATCCTTAACCATATTTCTAGTAACAATAATTCTAGGAAAATCTTCATTCGTAGTTACCTTTATGAATGGATAATGCTTATCATCCTTTAACAAAATATTATAACGGGGTTTATACTTTTTTATTAGATTACATTCTAAAATCAGAGCTTCAATTTCAGAATCTGTAACTATATATTCAAATTCAGAAATATTCTTAACCATTGCTTTTACTTTTTCAGAATGATTTTTAGAACTTCTAAAATATTGCCTAACCCTATTTTTTAGTATTTTTGCTTTTCCAACATATATTACTTCTCCAAGAGAATTTTTCATTATGTAAACTCCAGGTTTATCCGGAAGAGTTTTTAACTGATACTCAAAATCAAACATAGCCATGCCTCCTTAGGTTCCAAAGATAGCTGGAAGTCTATATATTATGTATAGTAAACTTAGTATTGTCAAAAGCGTTTCAATTAATTTACCCTTTGTTGAACCAACACTAAAAGTACATGAAAATTTATAATTTTTTTTCTTAAAAGGATATAAAAGCGGTATACCTCTTGAGGTACTCATATCGCATAAGAGATGTAGTGTATAACCGGCCATAAAATAGTATATGATAACATGCATGTTATATTTATTTGCAACATATCCAACCAAAACAGTACAAACTATCATTCCTGCTAAACTATGCATAAGACCGTTTCTATGTGAGGAAAGAGCAATCAAAAAAAGAAGAGCGCCGAGAATATAAAGCATAAATATATGTAATCTACGGTAGTTTAAAAATATGATAAGAGCTCCAAAAGAACTGTAAACGAGAGTCTTTATAAATTTGCTTCTTATAGGCAATATGTATTTATTTAATATACTTTTAGGATGATCAATGTCAGGAAGTAATGAGGCTGTAATAATAAGCCCCATACCTACTGCATTAAATCCTCCTGGCAACTTTGTAGCTAACGCTACTCCCACTGCCGCACCAATTCCAGCATGAGTTTTTCCTGTCATTTACTCACCTTTATTTAGGAAGAGCCGTTTGGATTACTTTAGATGCAATTGTTGCCGCTGCTTTTCCTCCCTGGCCTCCATCCTCTACTATTACTGCTATTGCAACTTGAGGATTATCATAAGGAGCAAAACCTATGAACCATGAATGTGGTGGTGCATCTTTTCCATTTTCCTTATGATCAGCTGTACCTGTTTTTCCTGAAACCTGCACTCCATCAATAGCGGCATTTATACCTGTACCATCTTCTACAACTGTTTTCATTAAATCCTTCATTGTAGCGGCATTATCCTTAGACATTACAGTTCCTATGCTTTCCGGATCAAAAGTTTTTATTTTATCACCATTTGGAGATATTATCTCATTTACAACATGAGGCTTCATCATTACTCCATTATTAGCAACCGTACTAGCTACAAGCGCCATTTGCATTGGTGTAGCTAATACGCTTGCTTGACCTATAGCACTCTGAGCCATATTACCTTTTTCATAGCTTTTCAATGTTGGAAATTTACTTTTATCAATTACAATTCCATCACAAGGAATGTCTTTGTTAAAATAAAAGGCTTCTGCTGTTTGCCTCAACTTATCATTTCCAAGTTGAAGTCCAATTTTACCAAAAACTACGTTACTTGATAAAACATATGCTCTTTTAAATCCTATTTCTCCAAAGGACTCTCCTTCAAAATCTCTTAAAGACTCTCTTGAGTTAAATGTAAGTACACCCGGATCATCAAAAGTCATACTTTGAATTCCTGGTATATTCTGAAGAGCACTTGTAGCAGTTATTGTTTTAAATGTAGATCCTGGTGGATATAAACCAGATACTGCTCTATTTAAAAGAGGTCTATTAGGATCACTATTAAGTGTAGACCAATTTGCTTTAAGTGCATCAGCATTTGGGTCATAGGATGGCTTAGAAACGGATGCCAATATTTCACCAGTCTTTGGATTAAGTACTACAACTGCGCCTTTGTTATCTCCTAAAAGATTGTAAGCTGTTTGCTGTACATTATAATCAAGGGTTGTAACAAGATCCTCACCCCGTTTATCTTCCTCAGAAACCTTACCCTTATTCTTTATAAGCTTTGTAAGATACTGTCCTATCGTTTCGTCCTCAGCTCCCATTAGATACTGGTCATATTTATTTTCAAGTCCTGTTATTCCGTATTGTGGATTAACATATCCAAGTATATGAGAAAATACTTCTCCTCCTGTGTATTCTCTTTTTTGCGTCAACGTATTTACTCTTTCACTTTTTGTTAATGGTTTTTTATTTCTATCATATATAGTTCCTCTTAGAACTTCATTTCTTTTTGCCCACAATCTTTTATTATCTGTATTATTAACTATTTTAGGTGAAACTATTAATTCAAAATAAGTTATATAAGATATAGTAACAAAAAATATAACAAGAAAAATAAAAAGTACTTTTTTTATACTACTAGAAATATTATTCACGTTATCTTCCACCCTCCGATATCTTTTGCAAAATACCAAGCGCAACAAATATCATTATCATTGAACTTCCTCCTGCACTTATAAGTGGGAGCGTAATTCCTGTAAGCGGAATCATTCCTGTAACTCCTCCAACTATTATTATTACCTCTGAACCTATCATAGCACTATATCCAACAGCAAGGAGTCTAGAGAAATTATCCTCTGCTCTAACTGCCGCTCTCATACATCTGTAGAAAAGTAAAAAGTACAAAATCATTATGGCGTATCCCATAAGTGCTCCCATTTCTTCGCATACAGCTGAGAATATAAAATCCGATTCAGAAACTGGTACAAATTGAGGATATCCAAGTCCAAGTCCTGTTCCAAACAATCCTCCCCAGGCTATAGCATACATGGATTGCACTAATTGATAGCTTTTATTACTTTTATATATCCACGGATGTTGCCATATTTCAACTCTAAGTCTAACATGTGCAAAAAGCTTATAGCTTATAACTGCTCCTATTGCAAATAAAATAAAGCATACAACTATATATTTCTTCTTACCTGTTGCTATATAAAGCATAGTAATTGATATTACAAAGAATAATAGTGCCGAACCTAAATCGTTTTGAAGCACCATAAAACCTAACGAAACCATTACTACAAAAGCTGGCTCTATAAGCTGTTTAAAATTTTTATATTTCTTTAGTGCTGCTGCAAGATATGCTACAAAAAATATCTTACCAAATTCCGATGGTTGAAATCCTAACGAACCTATGTATACCCAGTTTCTAGAACCATTTTTTTCTGTTCCCTTAAAAGTAGCCATAGCCATAAATATAAGACATATTACCATGTATACATATTTATACTTATCATACTTTTTAAGTTCTGGTAAAAGCACAACAATTAATATAAAAACAGCAATACCTGCAATAAACCATACTATTTGCTTAACTGCATAAGTTGGATTTAGTCTATACAATATTACAATACCTATGGAGGAAAGAATACATGCAAATATCAGTAAATACTTATCTCCATCAGGGAAAAACTTTCTTAGTATAAAATGCGAATATCCCATCAAAAAACATATTACACCAAACATCACTAATGAGCCTACATCAAATGGATCTTTAAGCAATGATATATTAAGAAAACATATTAAACAGAAGAAATAAGTATATCTTAAAAGTTTTTTTTCGTCCTTCAAACTACTATTCATTAAATTCTCACCTATCCTATTACCTTAAAAACACTGCTTCCGATTTTTATCTCATCACCGGCTTTTATATATGCTTTACTTTTTATTTTTTGCCCATTAAGCACTGTACCGTTAGTACTATTTAGGTCTTCAAGAATATACTGATTATTTCTAAGATAAACCCTAGCATGATGACCGGAAACATAGCCTTCATTAAGCATAATGGAATTATCATCTTTTCTTCCTATTGTTATTTCACGACTCACCGGAACAACCGAACCATTTCTTATTGATTCATTCATTCCTGAATCCACTACTTCAAGTCCAAAGGTCTTTCTTTTCCTACTACTTGTAGGTCTTTTATCTCCATTTTTCATATCCTTATACATTATTTTAAAAGCAGTGAATATTATTAAATATACAATAGCTATTATTACAAACTTTAAAATTGTACTCATATTACTTAGGCTTGCACCAATCACTGCTAAAGAATTAATGTTGTATACAGAAAACAATATTTAACACCTTCTTACGTTATAATTTCAAGCATAATACGTGCATTTTAATATACTTTTTCATTATAACATTTTTTTTAGATATTGTCCTGTATATGACAAAGTATTTTCCGCCACCTTCTCAGGAGTTCCTGTACAAACTATAGTACCTCCTTTTTCTCCTCCTTCAGGTCCTAAATCCACAATGTAATCCGAACATTTTATAACATCTAAATTATGTTCTATAACTACAACTGTGTTTCCCATGTCTGTAAGCCTTTGAAGTATACTTATAAGTCTTTTAACATCAGCTGTGTGAAGGCCCGTTGTAGGTTCATCAAGTATATATAGAGTTTTTCCTGTACTTCTTTTAGACAATTCATAAGCCAACTTTATTCTTTGAGCTTCTCCACCGGAAAGCTGAGTAGAAGGCTGACCTAATCTTACATATCCAAGTCCTACATCCATTAAGGTTTGAAGCTTATTTTTTATTCTAGGAAGATTTTCAAAGAACTTTAACGCTTCTCCTACTGTCATATTTAACAAATCATCTATATTCTTTTCCTTATATTTTATTTCCAATGTTTCTCTGTTATATCTTTTTCCTTTACATACATCACAAGGTACATATACATCTGATAGGAACTGCATTTCAATTCTTACTATTCCATCACCCTTGCAAGCCTCGCATCTTCCACCTTTTACATTAAAGCTAAATCTACCTGGTTTATATCCTCTTACCTTTGCTTCCTTTGTAGATGCGTATAATTCCCTTATTATATCAAATACTCCTGTATAGGTTGCAGGATTTGATCTAGGAGTCCTTCCTATAGGACTTTGGTCTATATCAATTATTTTATCTATATTTTCTATACCAGCTATACTTTTATATTTACCTGGATTTATCTTTGAACGATTTATCTTTTTATTTAAGGCTTTATATAGTATTTCATTTACAAGCGTACTTTTTCCAGATCCAGATACTCCTGTAACACATGTAAACAAACCTACTGGAAATTTCACATTTACATTTTTAAGATTATTTTCTTTAGCTCCAATAACCTCTATAAACTTATCTCCTGATTTTCTTCTTTCATTTGGAACCTCTATTTTTTTTGCTCCTGTTAAATATTGTCCAGTTATAGATTCCTTACAATTTTCTATATCCTCTAGAGTTCCAGCTGCAATTATTTCTCCCCCATGTTCACCTGCACCCGGTCCTATGTCTACAATATAATCTGCTGCTTTGATCGTATCTTCATCGTGCTCAACTACAATTAAAGTATTTCCTATATCTTTTAAGTTTTTCATAGTTGCAATAAGCCTATCATTATCTCTTTGATGCAAACCTATGCTAGGTTCATCTAATATATATAGTACTCCAACTAAACTTGAACCTATTTGTGTAGCAAGCCTTATTCTCTGAGATTCACCACCAGATAGTGTTCTAGCTTCTCTAGTAAGGTTTAAATAATCCAATCCTACATTTATCAAAAATTGAAGTCTACTTTTTATTTCTTTAACTATTTGTGCACTTATAAGCTTATGTTTTTCTGAGAGTTCTAGTGAATCTATAAAGGTAACCTCTTCTCTTATTGGCATAGAACAAAATTCAAATATGTTTTTATCTCCAACTGTAATAGCAAGAACTTCTTTTTTTAATCTTGCACCTTTACATTTTGGGCATGGATTATTACTCATATAGTTTTCTATTTCCGTTTTTATGTAATCAGAATTACTTTCCATATATCTTCTCTTCATCTGGTTTATAACACCTTCATAATGATGATTAAATACCATTTCCTGCGAATCCTTCACATAGTTAACCTTAAGCACATCTGGTGCTCCATATAATAATATATTTAAAGTATCCTTTTCAAATTCTTCAATTGGTTTGTTTATATCTAATTTATATTTCTTAGATAAAGCTTTAAGTACTCCAAATGTCCAAGATTCTTCCTTCAATCTTCCTTCACCCCAAGGAGCTATAGCACCTTCCATTATACTTTTTGATTTGTCTGGAATAACTAAATCCTCATCAATTTCAAGTAATGTACCTATTCCATCACAAACATCACATTTCCCAAAGGGTGCATTAAATGAAAACATACTAGGTGTAATTTCTCCTATACTTATACCGCAATCTGGACATGCAAAATTTTCACTAAATAGCATATCCTCCTTATCTACTACATTAATTACAACTAATCCTTCTGCCAGTTTAAGGGCTGTTTCAATGGATTCTGAAAGCCTGCTTTCAATCCCTTCTTTTATAACTATTCTATCTACTATTGCCTCAATATGATGTTTTTTATTTTTATCAATTTTTATTTCATCTTCATCTATTTCATAAGTTTCTCCATCTATTCTAATTCTAACATACCCACTCTTTTTTATGTTTGCTATTAGCTTTGTATGCTCTCCTTTTCTTCCTCTAACAACTGGTGCAAGAATTTGAACCTTGGTTCTTTCTTCAAGCTGCATAACCTTATCAACCATCTGATCCACAGTTTGCTGAGTAATCTCTTTTCCGCAATTAGGACAATGTGGAACTCCTATTTTAGCATATAAAAGTCTTAAATAATCGTATATTTCAGTTACTGTTCCAACTGTAGATCTTGGATTCCTTCCAGTAGTTTTCTGATCTATGGAAATCGCCGGTGACAAGCCTTCTATGTATTCTACGTTTGGTTTATCCATTTGCCCCAAGAACTGCCTTGCATAAGAAGATAGTGACTCCATATATCTTCTTTGTCCTTCTGCATAAAGTGTATCAAAAGCAAGTGATGATTTACCAGAACCTGAAAGCCCTGTAAAAACAACAAATTCATTTCTTGGTATTGTTAAATCAACGTTTTTTAAATTATGAACCTTGGCCCCTTTAATTACTATTTTCTCTTTCATTATTTCATTACCTCTTTGTTTTCATTTAATTTTTTCTTAAGCTCATTTACTTTATCTCTAAAGTATGCTGCTTTCTCGAATTGAAGTTCTTTTGCTGCTTCTTTCATTTCCTTCTCAAATTCTTTTATTAACTTATCTAAATTTTTACTATCAGCCTTTACAGCTTCATCCATAGTTTTATATTCTGCTTTTCCTTCTGCTACCTCACTTATACCTATAACATCTCTAACTGCTTTCTTTATCGTAGTAGGTGTTATACCATTCTTTTCATTGTAATCCATCTGAATTTTTCTTCTTCTTTTCGTTTCACTTATTGCCTTGCCCATAGCATCCGTTATTTTGTCACCATACATTACTACTCTACTTGCAGCATTTCTTGCAGCTCTTCCTATAGTCTGAATAAGTGATCTTTCTGATCTTAAAAAACCTTCTTTATCAGCATCAAGTATAGAAACTAATGCAACCTCTGGTATATCTAGACCTTCTCTTAAAAGATTTATTCCTACTAAAACATCAAATTCTCCTGTTCTTATATCTTTTATTATTTTCATTCTCTCTAAAGTATCTATATCTGAATGCATATAAGTAGTTTTTATGCCTAAATCTTTAAGATAATCTGTTAAATCCTCTGCCATTTTTTTCGTAAGTGTTGTGACTAAAATCCTGTATCCCTTTTCTATTGTCTTCTTTATTTCAGCATACAAATCATCTATTTGACCTTTTGTAGGTCTCACTTCTATTTCTGGATCAAGTAGTCCTGTCGGTCTTATAACCTGCTCTGCTATATTCTCTGAATGTTCCAGTTCATAATCAGCTGGGGTAGCACTTACAAAAACTACCTGATTTATTTTTTTCTCAAACTCATCAAACTTTAGAGGTCTATTGTCATAAGCACTTGGTAATCTAAAACCGTAATCAACTAAAGAATTTTTCCTTGATCTATCTCCTCCATACATGGCTTTTACTTGTGGAAGCGTAACATGGCTTTCATCTATAAACATAAGAAAATCATCTGGGAAATAATCTATCAATGTCTTAGGAGGCTCTCCCTTTTGCCTTCCGTCCATAATTCTAGAGTAATTTTCTATTCCTGTACAATAACCAACTTCTCTCATCATTTCAATATCAAAATTTGTTCTCTGCTTTAATCTCTGAGCTTCAAGAAGTTTGTCATCAGAATTTAATTCTTTAAGCCTTTCTTCTAATTCAACTTCTATCTGACCTATCGCAGCCTCCATCTTATCACTTGAGGTTGCAAAGTGAGATGCTGGAAAAATAACCGCATGCTTCAATGATGATATTGTATTTCCTGTAAGAACATCGAATTCTTTTATTTTATCTATTTCATCTCCAAAAAACTCTACTCTTATTGCCTTATTCGTAGAACCCGCTGGAAAAATGTCTATGGTATCACCTTTTACTTTAAAGGTACCTCTTACAAAATTTATTTCATTTCTTTCATATTGCATTTCAACTAGCTTCTTTAACACTTCATCCCTGTCCTTATTCATTCCTGTTCTTAAAGATATGGATAACTTTTTATACTCTTCTGGGTTACCTAAGCCGTATATACATGAAACTGAAGCAACAACAATAACGTCCCTTCTTTCAAAAAGAGCAGAAGTAGCTGAATGCCTAAGTTTATCTATTTCATCATTTATAGACGCATCCTTCTCTATATATGTATCTGTCTGTGCTACGTATGCCTCTGGTTGATAATAATCATAATAAGATACAAAATACTCAACTGCACTATCAGGGAAAAAATCTCTAAATTCACCGCATAACTGAGCTGCCAAAGTCTTATTGTGTGCAATAACCAATGTAGGTTTTTGAACTTTTTCTATTATATTTGCCATTGTAAAAGTTTTTCCTGAACCAGTAACTCCTAAAAGAGTTTGCCATTTATCAGCATTATTTATTCCTTTAACTATGCTATTTATAGCCTGTGGCTGATCTCCTGTAGGCTTAAAATCCGAATTTATTTTAAATGTACCCATTGCACCATCTCCATCAAACATTTGTTCGTATCATAATATATAATTTTAATATTAGTTATATCTATTGTCAATTAGAAATATAAATATACACTGTTAACTTAATACATAAATTTATAAAATAAAAAATCACCATAATATTTGTTTATGGTAATCTTTATTAAAATTTTTCCTAATTATTATTCTTAATTACTTTGTTATATAAGAATTTTGTTATTATGTTTTCTATTTTAGAGGTACTATCAGGCTTAAGATTATAAAAATGATTTTCTCCTTCTATAGCATTAAGTTCACAATATATATCACTTGAATTTAATTGTCCTTGAAGTTCTTCACTAGCTGAAAAAGGATTTATAGTATCATCCGTGCCATGAATAATTGTACATGGTGGAGTATTCCTTAGAGCATCTCCCCAAACCAATCTATTTCCTGACATGTCAACAACTCCTGAAACACCACTTCTATCCCAGCCATCCACATAAGTACCGTAAATTAAATTAGTAACCACCTCAGCTCCTGCGGAATAACCCGCAACAATTATATTATTTTTATCCATACCATATTTAAAATAATTAGATTTTACCCATCCTATTGCTGATGCTACATCTGTCATAGCATTTTTCATACTTAAGTTCCATTCCTTATCAACATTTGGATCTAATCTGTAATTGATATTAACTGTCACATATCCTTTTTTAGCGAATTCTTTTGAATATATAGTCTGAAAACTATCTTGATCATCTTTACTTCCTTCGGCTAAATACCCTCCATGAACCCAAATTATTACAGGCCTATTCTTTTCAACATCACCACTAGGCATGTACACATCTAATAATAGTTTCTCTAGCTGTCCTGAATAATTTACTGCATCACTATATTCAATATCTTTATATAATTGAATGTTACGAAATACACTATCAACATATCTTACATCCTCGGCCTTCATTTTAGAATTTGGTAACGCATATACAATATCAAAAGCAATAAATAAGCATATAACAAAACTGATAATAAGGCATAAATTTTTCTTCCTCATACTTTCATCCCCCTTTAATTTTATCAAAGCTCTTATAATTATTTTTACATAAATTACATTTTATTTCAATATGGTGTTTTAATACAATGTTTTTTTATACAAAATGTAATAAACTATTTATTTAAAAATAAAATTAAACAAGGCATTTACAATAAAAAAACTATAAGCTAGGAGGATTCTATGGAACATATAGAAATATTAAAAGCGATTTTTCTTGGAGTTGTTGAGGGCATTACAGAATGGTTACCTATAAGCAGTACAGGTCATATGATACTTGTCAATGAGTTTATAAAATTAAATGTAACTGAAGCCTTCAAACAAGTGTTTTTAGTTGTAATTCAATTAGGTGCTATTTTATCAGTTATAGTTCTTTACTTTAAAAAACTTATTCCCTTTTCTTTTGATAATGGTTTTTCTCTTAGAAGCGATGTTTTATCTATGTGGTTTAAAATAATTCTTTCTTGTATCCCCGCTTCCGTTATTGGTATACCCTTTGATGATAAAATAGACAAACTTTTTTATAATTATCAAACTGTATCTATTATGTTAATTACCTTTGGTATACTATTTATTATGATTGAAAACAGCAATAAGGGTAAATATCCCAGAATAAATTCTATTTCTGAAATTACATATACCACAGCTATTCTTATCGGAATTTTTCAGCTTATAGCTGCCGTATTTCCCGGGACATCTCGCTCTGGTGCTACTATTGTAGGGGCTCTCTTAATTGGAGTATCAAGAACTGTAGCTGCCGAATATACTTTTTTTCTTGCAATTCCCGTTATGTTTGGAGCAAGTTTGTTAAAGCTATTTAAATTTGGCTTAAATTTTACTGGGGCAGAATTATATATACTATTTATTGGAATGTTATCTGCTTTTATAGTTTCAATACTAGCTATAAAGTTTCTTATTGTATATATTAAAAAGCATGATTTCAAAGCCTTTGGTTGGTATAGAATTATATTAGGCTGTGCTGTATTAATATATTTTCTTATATTTTAAAATAAATATATGACTAATGTCACATATAACATATTACTGAACTCACTTAAAAAGTTTATCTCCTCGTTGTATAATTACATCATGAAATACGTTAAGGAGTGATTTAAATGAAAACAAAATTATTTGTAGGAGTTATATTTATATTATTAGGAGCATCAATATTTTGTACACAATTAGGAATTATGAATTTAAAAGATGTATACTCATTTTTATGGCCTTTGATACTTATTGCTGCAGGTGTTCAGCGTTTATATAAAAACAATACCTTTAGAACATCCAGTGCTATAGTAATATTGTTGGGAGTTTTATTTGAACTAGATGCATTCCATCTTCTACCTTACAATGCAGCTGCACTTATTGCACCTTGTATACTTATAATTATTGGTATTTCAAAAATATTTTCTGCAAACAAAGTAATGCATAATTAAAAAAGATGATAAAGACTTACTTTTTTAAGTCTTTATCATCTTTTTCTGTTTCATCTTCTTTTTTATCAACATTATCTAAAATATCATCGAAAGATTTATGTTCAAATTTCACGACCTTATCTTCCTTTGGCATTCCTTTAGGTACAAAAATTGCTCCAAGTCTTTTATTTCTATCAAATTTACTGTACTTTATCTCACTTAATTTGCCTTGTACATCTTTTATTTTAAGCCATATATGTTTACTCATATTCTGAATTGATTTTGAAACATCTTCCTCTGAAAATATTTTCATATCATTTATTTCTAAAAGTAAATCTCCACTCTTTATGCCCATTTCATAAGCTTGAGAATTTGGAGCAACCTCTAAAACCATGACACCATCTTCACTATTTATAAATTTAGGTTTACCTTTCACTTCAGAATAAGATTCAAATCTTAGCATAGTCTCGTGCATTACGGGTGCTAATATAGCCAAAACTAGTTGTTCCACTAAATTATATTTTAATATTTGAGCCAAAGCTAGTAGTATAATTCCATAAAGTGCTATACCTATTCCCGATGTAAGTGCCTTACTCTTTTTACTTTTTGTAAAAGTAACGCTTTTATATCCTATAATTCCATAGAACATAGCAAAAGAAATCACTGCACTTGGTCCAATTATTGTAAGCGCTGTTTTAATTAAAGGCCAATAACTTGGAGTAGCTACATTAACACTCCCATTTAAATCGGCATTATTAATTAAAAATAATAGCGTTATCGGTAATGCCCAATATCTTTTAAAAGCAAAACCTCCTATTATTTTGTCTTCTCTCTTAGTAAATACTGGGATAGCACCTGATTTTCCATCAAACATTACAAGTAAACCCTCTATAATGTGCAGCACCCCAACAAGAGACATAAGCATTACAACATCTATTTCAAGAAATTTCATTGAAGTCATATCTGCTATTTTGTTCACTGAAATAAATTGAATTACTACACTTATAACTCCAAGTACTGCTCCAGAATAGGAAAAACATATAAATCTTCCACCAAGAAACATTAGAATTACAGAAATTAAAAATAGCAAAACTATTGCGCTGTTATCCTTAAAAGCAACTCCAAGATATGCGAGAATAACACTCCCTAAAGCTCCAGCAATTATACTAAGTGTTATCTGTGACAATGTAAGTTCAAAAGGCGATTCTATATTCTGCCCTATTATCATCTTCTGCATAAAAGAAATCTTTCTATTTTTCATATAAAACAATGTCATTATAATAATTATTGTAGCCAAATATGACGGCGTAACTATCATCTGCGCCAGAGCTCGTAGTGTCTGAACCGCAATATTCATGTAAACGAAATTCCCCTCTCCATTTCAATAATTTATGTCTATTATAGGGAATCCAAAATCAAATATTCATTTTTGATCTGGACTCCCTATAATCATAAAATTTATTTTATTTTTGTTTGTATTTGTTCTAAAGCTTTTTGGAATTGTGGATCTACATTTCTATCATAAGGTTTATCCTTTAGGGTATCAGGATATTTAACTTCTATATCAGGCTTTATACCTTTATGCTGTATGTTTTCACCATTTGGAGTATAGTATTTTGATATAGTTATTTTAAGTTGAGTATTGTCATTTAAATCGAATGGAGCCTGAACAACGCCTTTACCAAATGTCTTTACACCGATTAGTGTGCCCAATTTATAATCTCTTATAGCACCCGAAAAAATTTCTGATGCACTTGCTGTATTTCCATCTACTAATACAACAAGTGGTAAACCTATATAATTTCCACCCTTTGACTTATATTCTTCCTTAGAATTATATTTATCAATAGTTGAAACTATAACTTTATCTTTCTCAACAAAATTTGAAGTTACCTGAATACAAGAATTAAGCAGTCCACCTGGATTTGATCTTAAATCAAGAATAAGTCCCTTCATTCCTTGACTTTTTAATTCATCAATTTTTTTATTAAAATTATTTCCAGTATTTTCATCAAACATACTTATTTGAATGTATGCTATTTTATTATTTAACATTTCTCCAGTTACAGTATCAATTGCAACCTTTGCTCTTTTGGCCGTTATATCAAAATTTCCTTTAGTTGATCTGTATAAAGTAAGTGTAACATCTGTACCTTCTTTACCTTTTATCATAGAAACTGTTTTATTAAGATCTGTTGTTACTACATCATTACCATTTACCTTTAAAATTACATCTCCTGATTTCATTCCTGCTTTTTCAGCTGGAGAGTTATCAAATACAGTAGATACTATAACTTTATTGTCTTTCGCCTGTACTTCCATTCCAAGACCTACATACTGTTCTCCCTGCAATTCTGAATTAAAAGATTTAGTTTCACTCTTATCCATATAAACAGTATACGGATCTTTTAAAGATGCTGTCATTCCCTTTAACGCACCGTCTAAAAGCACATCATCACTAATTTTTCCATCATAATATTTATAAAGCTGATCCCTTACAGAAAATATTTTAGAAAATTTATTGTATGTATCTTTATCTACAACAACCTTATTGTTTCCTTGAAACACCAAAAATCTTCCGCCTAAAAATAATGATGCTGCATTAGTAACAACTAAAATAGCCACCACAATGGCAATCCACTTTTTTTTCTTGTTATCCAAAGTTTTCACCGTCCCACAAATTTTTTTGAACTATCTCGAGAAATTCCATCGATACTATTTAATCTATATAATTATAGTGTCTTCATATATAACAAATATTATTTATTATAACACTATTAAATACTCTTTGGCAAAATCTTTATATATATTCACTATAAACCAAAGAAAATATACAAAAACCACTTCACACTAAAATATACCTTAGAAATTTATACATTTCCAAGTAATATTAAAGTTTGAAGTGGTCTTAAACTAGTTCTTAAAAACTAAACTTATCACAAACTCAATTTATACATCAAGGAACTTTCTTATAACTACAATACTTCCTAATGCCCCAATAAACATTCCTGCCAATACAAATTCCCATGACATAACTGTTAATACATATGACGGATCTATTATGTTCATTGTTAAAAAACTACTTCTTATTCTATTAAAGAACACTCTATATAAGTTATATACAACTACTATTGTCACAATAGCTCCAGCTAAGCCTATAAGCATTCCCTCTATTACAAATGGAAGCCTTATAAACCAATCAGTAGCACCTATATATTTCATTATTCCTATTTCTCTACGCCTTGAATATACTGTAAGCTTTATAGTATTTCCAATTAGGAATAATGATACTCCCGCTAGTATTATAAATATAACTATTCCAACCCATTGGACTGTATTAGTTATAGTTGATATTTTATTAATTAATTCTCTTCCATCCTGTACTTTTTCAATTCCGTCTATTGAAGAACCATTTTTATTTTTAAGGGCTTTAACCACACCTGAAGCATAATCTGAATCTGTAACACTTACAACGTATGAGTTTGGCATAGGATTTCTAGTATCCATACCCTCAACCAAAGTTTTATTATCATTTCCTAATTGATTTTTAAACTTAGATAAAGCATCACTTTTGCTCTCATATTTTATAGATTTTATTCCTGGTACATCTGTTAACTTGTTTAAAGCATTTTTCTGCTGATCTATTGTTATGTCATCTTTAAAGTAAACTTGTACTTGAACTTTGGATCTTACATCGCTTATTCCTGTTCTTACGTTAAGAAGCACCAATAAACATACTCCTAATATAAAAAGAGTTGCTGCTACAGTTGCTGCTGCTGCAGTACTTATAGTTTTATTTCTTTTTAAACTTTTAAGAGCATCAATAAAAAATAACTTTAATGTACTAACTCTCATAATCGTATCTTCCCCTTCGTTCATCTCTAGCAACTGTACCATCTTCAATAGCTATAACTCTCTTTTTCATATCATTTACTATTTCTTTAGCATGTGTTGCCATTATTACTGTTGTTCCTGCTTTATTTATATCACTCATTATACTAACGATTTCATTTGCTGTTTCTGGATCGAGATTTCCTGTAGGCTCGTCTGCAATTAACACCGCCGGATTATTTACTATAGCTCTGGCAAGAGCAACTCTTTGCTGTTCTCCTCCAGAAAGTTGATTTGGAAAGTCATTTGCTTTACTTGAAAGCCCCACAAGTGCTAAAACCATAGGTACTCTCTTTCTTATTTCCTTATGACCCGCTTGTACTATTCTCATTGCAAATGCTACATTTTCATAAACACTTAAAGTAGGTATAAGCCTAAAATCTTGAAATACCATACCTATTTTTCTTCTATAATAAGGTATTTGTTTTCTTTTCAAACTACAGATATCCACATCATTTACTACTATAGTTCCTGATGTTGGTTCTATTTCCTTCATAAGCAATTTTATAAAAGTTGATTTACCTGCACCACTTGGACCAACGACAAATACGAACTCTCCCCTATCGATTGAGATATCTATATCAGAAAGAGCTTTTACATCATTTCCGTAAGTTTTATTAACATTCTTAAATTCTATCATATATCTCTCCCACTTATCTTTTTTTTCTACAAAACTATTATCATAAATCAACAAAACTATTATTATTATAACACACTCTGCTAAATATACAAAATGCCATTTATTAATATACTATTAAGTTTTCTAAATTTCTTTAAAGCCTTCCCCAAGAACTTCCTTTGCATCACTTATTGTTATAAATGCATTTGGATCAGTTTCCTTTATAAAAATTCTAAGCTTTATAAATTCTTTTCTATTAAGTACTGTATACAATATATAAGTATCTTTTCCTGTGTAACCACCTTTACCATCTACAATAGTACATCCTCTTTCTAATTCCTTTATTATAAAATCACTTATAACCTTGTTTTTATCGCTTATAATCATTACCTTTTTACATATATTCAAGCCTTCTATAACACTATCTATAACAAAACCACTTATTATAACTGAAAGTAGTGAATACATACCAATATCTGCTCCTAATGCAAATCCAGCAAAAAGCGTTATTACAAAATCCACTAAGAGAAGTGATTTTCCTATATCCATATGTAAAAATTTATTCATCATCTTAGCAAGTATGTCAGTTCCACCTGTAGATGCATTTTGGTTAAAGCAAATTCCCATACCAACGCCTGATATAAGTGTTCCAAATAAAGTAGCTAATAATAAGTTTTTAGTTATGGGCTCGCACACTATATATTTATCCATAATCCATAAAGAAATAGAGAGTCCAAAACTAGAATATAAAGTTTTAATTCCAAAGTTCCCATCTATAAATATCATTGCAACTGCAAATAAAATAGCGTTCAATACAAAAGTAATTAATCCTACAGAAAGTGACCCAAAAAACTTATTTATAACTATTGCAAAACCAGTCACCCCTCCTCCTGCTATATTATTGGGTTCAAAAAAGAATCTAACTGAAGCAGCTACTATTAAGAAACCTAATGTTATATAAAAATATTCTTTAAACTTTTTCATATATTATCCCCCTAATCGGTAGTTACGTAAATTTATTTATCAGATTGTATATGGTTAATAACTGTTGTTTTTATATATCTATAATATTTTCCTATAGTTTGTGCATTTTTTCATATTTTAATTTAAAATTTATTATTTATTATATATAACGCACTAAAGCTCTTACATTGTAGATTATAAAATATTAAAGTTTTATTTCAAATTTACTATCTTAAACATAAGCTCGGACTTTTTCTTTATATCTTTTGCTCCAAGTATAGCCGATACAACACTTATTCCGTCTACTCCTGCCAGAATAACTTCTCTTGCATTTTCTTCATCTATTCCACCTATACCAACCATAGGTATTTTAACGCTCTTCTTTATTTGTTGGAGTTTTTCAAGACTAACAGCTTTAGCATCACTTTTAGTAGAGGTATTAAAAATAGCTCCAACTCCTAAGTAAGTTGCTCCATTTTTTTCTGCCTCTACTGCTTCCTCTATACTGTGAGCCGAAACTCCTATTATCTTATCTTTTCCTAACAATTCACGTGCTTTTATGAGCGGCATATCACTTTGTCCTATATGTACACCATCTGCATTTACCGCAAGTGCTATATCGATTCTATCATTTATTATCAGTGGTACATCAAAAGTATCTGTGATACTTTTCACTTTAAGAGCTGACTTATAAAAGTCGAGAGTATCCATTTCTTTCTCTCTTAATTGAACTAATGTAACGCCCCCTTCTATTGCTTCTTCTACTGCTTTGTAGAGATCTTTGTCCTTTAATACTTTTCTGTCTGTAACAAGGTATAACCTATAATCCACCTTTTTCATGTTAACTCCTCCTAACCTCACAAAAATAAGCACCATTCCATGAGAATAGTGCTTATTAATTTTATAATCTCGTGCTATACACTTTCAAACATACTTTGAAGACCTATACTAATCAAAAGTGCTTCATCCACTTTTTTCATATCCATATCCGTCATATGACCTATTTTCTCTTTAAGTCTTCTTTTATCTAAAGTTCTTATCTGTTCAAGCAAAACAACAGAATCTTTGTTTAAACCATAATCTTCTGAAGAAATTTCCACATGCGTTGGAAGCTTTGCTTTATTTATCTGCGATGTTATTGCCGCAACAATCACCGTAGGACTGTACTTGTTACCCATGTCATTTTGAATAATTATGACAGGTCGTATTCCTCCTTGTTCAGAGCCAACTACTGGACTCAAATCAGCATAGAATATATCTCCTCGTTTCACCACTATTGTCATCAAGCAAATCACTCTCCGATAGCATAACTTCATATTGATTCAAATCTTCTAAATCAGAGGAAAAACCACATTCACAAATTTCCATATTTATTTCAGCCATTTCACTATATCCACTTTTTATTAATTCTATTTGTTGAAGTTTTTTTCTCTCCTCTATATATAATATTATAGCTTCCCTAATAAATTCACTTCTTTTTTTACAATCTTCCTTAAGTGCCTTATCAAACTCGTCATACAGTTTTTCTGAGAGGCTAACCACTAATCTCTTTGAACTTGACATACAAAAATTAATACCTCCTATCAACTATAACGAATATATGTATATACTGATTATAATTCATCAAGTGTCAATATGTCAAAGGATTTGATAAAACTTAAGTTTTTTCTATAATTCTTATCTACACATAGTTTCTTATTTTTACAACTTCTCCGTTCTCTATATAAACTCGTGGTACACGCTTACCAATCATGCAAATAACTTCGTAATTTATTGTTCCTATAATTTCAGCAATATCATCAGCTGTAAACTTTTTTCCATCTCTTTCGCCCATGATTATAACTTCATCTCCAACTTTAACTCCTGAAATATCAGTAATATCAATCATACATTGATCCATACATATCCTTCCAACAACTGGAGCATACTTACCATTTATTATTACCTTGGCCTTGCCTGAAAGCATTCTTGTATAACCATCTGCATACCCAACAGGAAGTGTAGCTATAACACACTCTCTTTCACATTTAAACTTTCTACCATAACTAACGTACTGTCCAGGCATCATTTTTTTTATATGAACCACATTGGTCTTAAGTGTCATAATTGGTTTTAAATGAAGGTTACTTTTGTCAACTTCATTTGATGGATAATATCCATATAGTATAATCCCAGGCCTTGTTGCTTCAAAATGAGTTTCTGGCAATTCCATTATTGCCGCGCTGTTCCCTATATGTCTCACATTTATTTCTATATCTTTTTTCTTTAATTCATCATAAAACCATTCAAACTTTTTAAGTTGAGCGTATGTGTAATCTTTGTTCTCCTCATCTGATGTAGAAAAATGCGAAAACATTCCTTCTATTTTTATGTTTGGAAGCTTACTGATTTTACAAACTTCTTCTACATTTTCTTCACTAGGTATAAATCCTATCCTGCCCATTCCTGTATCTAAGGCTATATGAATTCTAATGGTTACATTATTTTTCTTAGCCATTCTAGATAATTCCTTGGCATACTCATATGAAAAAACAGTTTGCTCTATATGATATTTTTCAATGCTGTCCACTAAACTTAGTGGTGTGTATCCCAAAATCATTATTGGACATTCAATTCCTGACTTTCTAAGCTCAACAGCTTCACTTGCAACAGCAACCGCAAAACGATTTGCCCCATTTTTCAAAAGAATAGGTGCTACATCAACTGCTCCATGTCCATAAGCATCAGCTTTAACCACAGCTATTATTTCATCACTTTTTGAACACTTTCTAATTTGCTGCATGTTATATGCAATATTATCTAAATCTATTTCAGCCCATACAGGTCTTATATGTCTAAACATTTGTACACCATCCTTATTAACTATCGTAAATTTTATAACATATTAAACTTAAAAATTAAAACCTACACTTCTACAAATGATACAGAAAAACCATTTTAATATCAAGAACCACTCATAAATATAATTACATACTAACTGGCTCAAATAATTTATCTTCCAGATTAACATTAGGCTGAAAATCTCTATATTCTATATTTAGCCTTTCTTCATTGTTTACATCATATACTTTAAGCTGTGTTGGAAATTTATTCTTCAAATCTACATAGAGCACACCATAGCTCATATTATTATTCTGAGATGGTATAGTTATTTTAATTAAAGCGTATTGAATTCCACCTATACTCTTTATAGAATATTTTATATTTTCATTGGTATAAAGCATACCAATATATTCACATATGAAGCTTAAATTGTACACATCATCAAATTTTAATGGAAGTGTATATGTTTTATTATTTTCTACATCTTGAACATAAACCATATTCTCTTTGTATATCATAATCCTTTTTTTGTCATTTAATTCCATTCTATATCCTGATTTAAGTCTATACATTTGTTTTCCATTATACTCAATGTGCTGCTTTTCATTTTTAACTTCCATGCTTATACTGCAACTATAGCTTTTTAAGTCTTTTAAGTATTCAACTACATCTTTTTCATGTTCCCTGTTTATAAAGTAGTAAATCATAACACTCCCTAAAACTAACATTACAAAAACAACAACACCTATAGGTATGAATACTTTTTTACTTTTCTTCATGCAATTCCCCTTAAAATTTCTATTACTTAATTAATATTCATAATTAGTTTTTTTTATAACTAATTTTTTTATTGCATATGGAATTTCATGAAGCACATCAGAAGCCGTTACATTTTCCATTTTATGAGATAGATTATCTCCACAATATCCATGAATGAAGCTTCCGATTACTGCTGCTATAATAGGAGCATATCCTTGACCAACTAATGAAACTATTATTCCTGTTAAACAATCTCCCATTCCCCCTGATGCCATATAACTGCTACCTGTTGAATTTATGAAGACACTTTTTCCGTCTGTTATTATAGTATTATATCCTTTGAGTACTAATATAATGTTATGGTCAAATGCAAATTTTTTTGCAACATCTATTCTATTTTCTTCAATTTTTTCAACTGAAATACCTGAAATTCTAGACATTTCACCTGGATGAGGTGTAAGTATTATTTTATTTTTTTTCAACTTCAATATCCCTATTTTATCTTTAAGTACATTTATAGCATCTGCATCAAGTACTACAGGACAAGATGCTTTTGATATAATCTCCTTAACTATTTCAAAAGTTTCTTTACTGTTTCCCATTCCTGGACCTACTCCTATAGCATTACATGAGCTAATAAGCTTTTGTACCCTTTCTTTTTCCTCAAAGTTTACAGTCATGGCTTCTACAAGCTTACTACTTAATACCTCTTGAAGTTCATTTGCTGTACACAATGTAGTTAATCCAGACCCGCACCTTACAGCGGCCTCTGTTGCTATATATGCCGCTCCTGAATACCCTTTAGATCCTGCAAATATGCATACTTTACCAAAGTCACCTTTATGAGCATACTTATCTCTTTTAAGAATACTATTAGTTATCATATTTTCATCTACTATGTACATATACTCATGAAATTTCTCTATGACAAATTCAGGAACACCTATATTTTCTATTATAACTTCACCTGTGTAAACCTCATTTTTATAATTGAAAAAACCTTTTTTTTGCATTACAAATGAAATAGTTTTATTTGCCTTAATTGCATTTCCCATTACAAAGCCGTTGTCACTATTAAGTCCTGTTGGTACATCAACTGACATAATATAATTTGCATTTTCATTAATAATTGAAATTACTACACTGTATATTCCTTTAACTTCTCTGTTAAGTCCCGTACCAAATATACAATCTAAAATTAAATCTGCATTTTTTATTTTTTCCTCAAACTTTGTTATATATTCATCATCTGTAATATTTTGAACCTTTATCCCCATATTTATGAGAATATCATAGTTAAATTTACAGTCCTTACTCATTTTTTCCATATTACCTATACAAAATACCTCTATATTTTTTTCCATAGCTTTAAAGTGCCTTGCACATGCCATTCCATCTCCGCCATTATTACCAACTCCACATACTATAACTATATTTTTGTATTTTTCTTCAACATTTTTGACTACTTTTAATGCAGCATTCTCCATAAGAATAGTTCCTGGTATTCCTAAATTGATTGTACAAAATTGATCTATATAGTTCATAACTTTTGAATTACCTATTCTCATTTCAAATCACCTCCATAACAGCATAAGCTATAGCCTTATCTCTATCATGAGAAATACTTAATTCAATTTGATAATCTCCAATATCTTCAGCTATAGCTTTTGCTCTTCCATTTAAGATAACTATTGGTTTTCCTAATTTATCCTTATGAATTTCTATATCTTTAAAACCAAATCCTCTAAATCCAGTTCCTAGAGCCTTTGATACCGCTTCTTTTGCTGAAAATCTTCCTGCTATGTATTGTGCCATTATTTTTTTGTCCGTTATATATTCTTTTTCTTTATCGCTAAATAGTTTTTCAATAAAATTGTTATTTCTATCTATAGCTCGCTTTATTCTTTCTATTTCAATAATATCAACACCTACACCCTTGATCATAAATGCACCTCTTATTCTAAAATAACTCATAAAATAATTATACTATAAACGCTAAACTTCTGCAGTACTGCAATATATGAGTAATTTTAAATAGAAAGCTTATAATTTATGACATAAAAATAGTGAAAGAACAGGGATATATTATATTAATAAAAACCCCTGATTTTTCACCTAATCATATGACTATATTAAGTTATCTTGTCCACTATCTAATAATATCAAAATCACTTACACATTCATCAACTTGTAACCCCAAAACCTCTATGAAATGTATTGGTGAAACTATATTATTGTATAAAATCTCCATGAGTTTATGTACTTTATCTTTGTTGTTACTAATATTTTTTATATTATCTCTCTCAATATTAATAACCTTATTATCCTCAACATCTTTTCTCTCAACCTCTATACCGTAAGATTGTATCTTTATATTTTCACATTCATGATATACTATGAATTCACCTCTTATAAGCCTGTACTCGTATTCATAAACTTTATCTGGCATCTCAACTTTTTTCTTCAAAATTTCAACTACTTCCATAACAAAACCTCCAATCAACCTTCTGAATACATGTTATCATAATTTTCAGAAATATTGTGTCATTATATGAAATGCTCAAGAAAAAATCATTATTTAAATTCCGACACATAATTAAAATAAATAATCCATTATTGCTATTTTCTTCTTTTTTTTAATTTATCATAATTCGGAAATCTCCATGTGGAATTTTATTCCTGCTAAACTTCAATAAACATTGTATTTTCATGTCGTAATATGCAACATAATAACTATAGTTAAATTCCAGCTTACATTTCTAACATATTTATCTCATTTATTTACAATAGTGTGCTTTATTGTTTAAAGATATTTTAAAGTTATTCATACTTTTATACTTTTTAATGATATAATTATAACTACAAAAGTTAATATTTTCATGAGGATGTGTTTTATTATGGATAAAAGAATTGCTGTTGTAGGTATAATTTTAGATGATATAAATATGGCTCAGGAAGTAAATAAGATACTTCATATTCACAGCTCAATAATTGTTGGTAGAATGGGCCTTCCCTATAGAGAAAGAGGCATATCTGTTATATCTCTTATTGTTGATGGCTCTATGGATGATTTAAGTGCTCTTACTGGTCAGCTTGGTAAAATACCTGGAGTAAGTGTGAAATCAGCCGTTTCTAAAAAAACTTAATAAAAAAACATACACATATAACGCCAAAATACCTTTACATTATATATGTATGAGTTGTAATTTTTATGTTAACTTTTTACTAATTAATTTGCATCACTTAAAAATTTTTGCTGGCAATTTTTCATATAATTACGGTTTTCAATATCAAAGGAATTATTTAATTTAAATATATTCTGTATATTGCTGCTGGTAACTATAAATTTTCTTTCCTTTTCTCTTTTACTGTCTAGCCATTTTTTCTCATCTGCATTGAGAACACTCTCATCATTTAAAAAATACCACGAATTATTTTTATTAATAAGTGTTATTATTTCTATATCGGGTCTTGGTTTATTTATTCCTTTAAAATATACATTAAAGGCTGATACCATAACCTTCAACCTACTTTTAGAATTAACATTATAAAGGTCTATAAGACTCATTTTTGTTATTCCAAAATCATTAAGCTTCTTTTTTATATATGATATATTTGAACTTTGTGGATTACTATAAAATTTACTTAAGTATTTTTCATCTTTGCTCACTTCATCATTATAGTATATACTGATAAATTTTTTTTCTTCTGGTTTAATAGAATTTTCTTTATCCATTTTATTATTATTACTTTGATTTTTATCTTTACTTCCACACCCAAACAACATAAAAACTCCAAAAACTACAACCCCAATTAATACTATTTTAAACCAAAAGTTTTTCACCACTTTACCTCTATTCTAAAATTATTATTATTTTCTGCAATTCTAAATTTTACACTAATTTGATTGTCATGTAAATACATATATTTTTATAACTTTGCTAATTTGTTAAGATTTTTCAATTTAAAATAAATCGCATTTATTTCTCCTCCGCAAATCGTTATAAATGATATCATGAAAAGCCAGGTCATCAAAACTATAACCGTACCTATACTTCCATATATTTTAGAGTAATTACCAAAGTTATTAACATAAAATGTAAAACCTATAGATGATATTATCCAACCTACAGTACTTGTTATTGCACCTGGCATTACCATTTTCCATTTATGTTTTTTTGAAGGGGTATATCTATACAATGCTGCAAAAGCAAAGATCATTCCAAATGCTAAAATTACATATTTTGCAAAATCCCAAATTTTAAGACCAAAAAATTCAGAAATACCGAATCTTTTAATTATTATTGCCTCATTTATATCTCCAAATACAATTAAAAGCATAACAAAAAATATAGTTATTATAAGACCAAAAGTAAATAATATTGATATAAGTTGTACTTTCCAAAAGCTTCTTCTTTCATTATATTTATAAGAATTATTTATTCCTCTTATTACTGCATTGAATCCAGAAATACAAGACCAAATACTTGTTATTAAACTAAAGGAAAGAAGTCCACCATTTTTGGTATCTACAACTTCTCTTACAGTATTTTTTATAAGTCCATAAACTTGGTATGGTACAACTTTTCTCATAGCTTCTAGTACATCGCTGCTTTTAATACTACTAAAACCAACAAGAGTCATAAGAAATATTAGGAATGGAAAAAAGGCAAATATTAGACTATACGCAAGTTGAGATGATAATGCAAATATACCATCATCAATAAGCTTTTTTATAAAAATAGAACTGCATTTCTTTATTTTCAACCATTTTTTAACCATAGTTTAATTCCCCTCTAGTATAAATTTCACAAAAATATAAAGTAACTATATTCCATATATATTATCCACATTTATTATTTTTTTATTAACTTTTGGGTTCATAATAAAAAAAGATTATGTAGAACTTTAATATAGTTTTACATAATCTTTTTCTCTAATTTCTAATTTGCTTTTTTTTCGATTAATTCAGCCAAACCATGAGCTAAAGTATTAAGCCTTGCTTGATCTTCTCCCTCAAGCATAACTCTAACTAGCGGCTCTGTACCAGAAGGTCTTATTAATACTCTACCATTACCATGTAATTCTTCTTCGATCTTTTTAATCTCTTCAGATATCTGTTGATCCGTAATATATATATCCTTCTTATCGTTTGGTACTTTTGCATTTGCAAGAACTTGTGGAAGTTTATGCATTATACCTGCAAGCTCTGATAATGTTTTTCCACTTTCTTTTACTATTGAAGATAACTTAAGTGCTGTTACGAGTCCATCTCCTGTTGTATTATAATCTAAAAATATTATATGTCCTGACTGTTCTCCACCAAGCTTGTATCCTTCTTTTTTCATTTCTTCGAGAACGTATCTATCTCCAACTTTAGTTTTTACTGTTTTAATATTTTCTTTATCTAAGCCAAGAAATAATCCCATATTGCTCATAACAGTAACAACTACCACATCTTTATGTAACTCATTTTTTTCTTTTAAATATTTACCACAAATGGCCATTATAAAATCACCATCTATTAAGTTTCCTTTTTCATCTACAGCAAGACATCTGTCAGCATCGCCATCAAATGCTAGACCTAAATCGCAGTTCTTTTTAACAACATAATCCATCAATTCTTCTGGATGTGTAGAACCACAGTTACAATTTATATTTATTCCATCTGGATCATTATTTATAACTGCTACCTGTGCTCCAAGTTCCCTAAAGGTTTTTAATGCTGTCTTATATGCTGCTCCATTTGCGCAATCAAGAGCTATTTTCATTCCTTTTAAATCAACATTTATTGTACTCTTTGCAAATTCAATATAATCTTCCTCAGCTGATTCTTCTACTACTTTTCTTCCAACATCTTCTCCTGTAGGAAGTGGTACTCCTTTGAAATCATTTTCTATAACTCTTTGAATTTCATCTTCAAGTTCATCTGAAAGTTTATAACCTTTTCCATCGAAAAACTTTATACCATTATATTCCACTGGATTATGTGATGCCGATATTACTACTCCAGCATCTGCATTATATTTTCTAGTTAAATATGCAACTGCAGGGGTAGGTACTATACCAACACAGACAGCTTCAGCTCCAACAGAAAGTATACCTGAAACAAGTGCTGCCTCAAGCATATCACCTGAAATTCTAGTATCCATACCAACCAAAATTTTAGGCTTGTGAGTTTCGTTTGTCAAAACATAAGCTCCAGCTCTTCCAAGTTTGTATGCAAGATCTGCTGTAAGTTCCTTATTAGCTATTCCTCTTACTCCATCAGTTCCAAACATTCTACCCATAGTTATATTATCCTACCTTTCTAAGCCACTATTATAAAAATATTATATTCTACCTTTTTATATTATTCTACTCTTTATAATATCTTATATAGATTAGCATATATATAAGTTAAAAACAATATTACCGAAAACAAAATAGGCATACTTGCATTAACTTTATCTCTTAAAGTATAACCTTCTTTACTAGCTATACTGCTCTCCTGAATCTCAACCTTATCTCTATTTATATCCATTAGTTCTCTTACTAACATGATAACAATACCAACTGCTATTGCTGCTAAAATTGCTCCAAAAACTAAATTTGTAATCTTTCCACTTAAGGTTAAATTTCTAATTGAAGCTGAGGCATTTGTATTTTTCCTCATAGAGAACCATGAGCTTACCGCTGTAAAAGTATTAAAAATAAAATGTGAGGTCATAGATGCAAATATAGAATCACATGAATATACAAGATAGGAGAGAATTGTACCAAGTGCAAAAGTATATAGAAATTGCGGTGGATTAAGATGAAGAAGAGCAAATAAAAATCCATTTATTACTGCTGCCTTTTTAATAGACACTTCTCTATATCCAGATAAAATAGAACCTCTAACTAGCAGTTCCTCACAAAAAGCTGGTACTATTCCAAGCACAAAAACCATTTCTATAAGTGGTGTACCTTTCATATTTCTTATTACAGTTTCAACATTATTACGAAAAAATAGTCCTGTTAAATTAGCTAAGAAGCTTGCAATAGGTATAAAAAATAACGTTATCAATATAATAAGAACAATGCTTTTCAAATTTATTGGATTAATTCTTAAAACTTTTTTAAAAGACTGTTTAGTTACCAAAATATAAATTATATTAGGAATTATTAAAAGAATTATTTGAACAATAACCATTGCAACAGGGAAATTAAGCTTATATTTCGAATTCACTATTTCTATTATTGTACCAACTATTACTTGAAGGATTATTAAAGAAAGAAAAAACAAATTGACTTTTATAATTTTTTTCAACTCATTGCCTCCTTTTTCTAAGTTTTTTATTCGTACTGAAAATCTCTCAATATGTAAAATAGATACAAATACCTATATAATTATACCATTATTGTATTTTTTTTAAACAGCATAATCTATATATATTGAAAAATTTGTACATTCATACTATAATACTCAAGAAAGTTGGTGATTAAATTGAAATTTACTTGGTACGGTCAAGCATGTTTTCTTATCGAGTCAAAAAATAATAAAAAGATATTATTAGATCCTTTTGATAACTCTATAGGTTATTCTACTTTTAAAGGAGAAGCTGATATCGTTACTATAAGTCATCATCATTTTGATCATGATTACACTGATGATATTACTAACTCTCCAAAAATACTAGATAAACCTGGTGAATATAGGATTGATGATATCACAATAAAAGGAATACCTTCCTTTCATGATAATGTTAAAGGTGCTGCTAGAGGCAAAAATACTATATTTTTATTTAATATTGATGGACTTAAGATATGCCATCTTGGAGATCTTGGATACATCTTATCAGACTCTGAAATAAAAGAACTTGGAACTATAGACGTGTTAATGATTCCTGTAGGAGGAAACTTTACAATCGATGGGAAAGAGGCTGCTCTTTTATGTAAAAAAATAAACAGCAGCATAGTTTTACCTATGCACTACAAAACCTCCTTCACTGTTATGCCTATTGAAGGAGCAGAAAAATTTATAATGAATATGAAAAATGCTGAAAAATTAAGCAGCAATGTATTAACCGTAAATGAAAAAAATAACCAAAAAAATCAGGTTAAAATCTTTTCAATATAAATTTATTTTAACCTAATAATTCTTTGATTGCTTGAACCTGCGTACTTAGGTGAATTATCCATTAATTCTTCTTTAAATTCTCCGTCTACTAAAACATCTATGTATTTAAGCAGTTCAAGCTTATTTTTATCCTTTTCTTCTAAAAGCTCTTCATAAGTATACCCTGTATAACACCATATATTAAGGCCTTCAGCCTTTATATCTTTTGCAAGTTTACTCAAAGCTTCTGCCTGTTCCATGGGATCTCCACCTGAAAATGTAACTCCTTTTATTATGGGCATATTACTTTTTATTCTATTTAAAATTTCTTCTACTGTAGCTTCTTCTCCATATTTAAAATCTTGCATAGCTACATTTTGACACCCTTTGCATCTTCTTTTGCAGCCTGATAAAAATAATACGGATCTCATTCCTTCACCATTTACCATGGAATTGTCTAAAAATCCAGCAACTGTGAGTTTCATAAAATTCTCCTTTACAAAAATAATCTTCTTCATCTTACCCTTTTCAGTAAGATGAAGAAGTTTTTTATTTTATTTATAACAGTGTATTCCGGTTCCTTGTGATACTCTATCAGCTCTTTCTGCTGCTTTTCCAGCACCAAATCTTTCATCTAAACTTAAATATCCTGTAACTCTTGATATACCTTGAATATCGTGACTACTGCACTTTGGACATTTCATATCAGAGGCATCCAAATATTCTCCACAATCTCTGCAGTATCTTATGTGGAAGTTTATACCGATATAATTTATATTAGTGCTTTCATAAGCATATTTAACTATATTCATTATAGTTTCTTCATCACCATAATCATCAAGTTCTATATATGATATATGTCCACCGTTACATAACTTATGATAAGGTGCTTCTATATTTATTTTTTCCTTTATTGATATATCAAAACCAACTGGTATGTGATAACTATTAGTATAATAATCTTTATCTGTAACACCTGGTATTTCTCCGAAAATAGCTTTATCCTTAACTATGAACTTTCCAGATAAACCTTCAGCCGGTGTAGCATAACAACTCCAATTAAGTTTTATATGCTTCTTTAAGTCATCAAGATAATCTCTTATATATGAAATTATCTTAAATCCAAGCTCCTTTGATTCCTCTGTTTCTCCATGATGATGTCCTGTAAGTGCTACAAGTGTTTCTGCAAGTCCTATAAAACCGACACCCCAAGTACCTTGCTTAAGAACTGGTTCTATTGAATCATCTGGCTTTAAATTCTCAGAACCTTTCATAAGATTTTGACCTACAACAAATGGTAAATCCTTAACCTTTAATTTTTTCAGTACATTATATCTATGAAGTAAACTTTCCTTTGCAATCTCTAATCTTGAATGTAGAAGCTCAAAGAATTTATCTACATCACCTTTAGCAAGTATACCTATTCTAGGTAAATTAACAGTTGTAGGTGCTATATTTCCTCTTCCCTTTACTCCTGGTTCTCCATTTATGTTGGACATTATATAGGTTCTACATCCCATAGTTGCAGGAATATATCCCTTATCATAATATTCTTTATTAAAATCAGCATCTATATTCATAAATGTTGGATTCATTCTTTTAGCTGCAACTCTACAAGCTAATTTGAATAAATAATAATATGGATCATTTTCATTTCTATTTACGCCTTCCTTAACTCTAAAAATTATGTTAGGGAAAATCGGCTGTTCACCATTTCCAAGTCCTTTTTCATATTCCTTTAAGAATATTTCACACACAAGTGCAGCATCTTTAGACTTAGGTATTCCTATATTTATAGATGAGAATGGAACCTGTGAACCGGCTCTGCTGTGCATTGTATTTAAATTGTATACTATACCCTGCATTGATTGTCCGACTATTTTCACTAACTTCTTTTCTACATTTTCATCTAATTTATCTGAAGTAACACCTATTTCCTCATACTCATGTCTTATCTGTTGTCTTGTTGGTTCAATAAATTCAGCCATATCATTATCAAAATCAGGATGTGCTTGGCCTCCAAACATATCATTTTGTGTAGATTGTAACAATATGCATGAAAGTTCTGCTGCTGATTCTATTCTTTTTGGTGGTCTTATATATCCATAACCTGTATTAAACCCACTCTGCAAAACTTCCTTTGTTGGAATGTGAAGACAGTTTATACTCAAGTTATAACTATCTAAATCATGTAAATATATGTCACCATTCTCGTGTGCTCTAGATATTTTTTTAGGCATAGCAGAAAGATTGTGCCACTTATTGGATTCACTAGCTATTCTCAAAAGCTTTGAACTATAGTTATTTCCAACATTAGCATTATCCCTATCTGTTTCTATTCCAATCTTTTCTATGACCTTCATTAAATCAGATTTTATTTCTCTTACTTTTGTTCTTTCTTTTCTATATGTACAATATGCCATACCGATTTCTCGGTTTCCATTTTCTAAAAGTACTTCTTCCACTACATTTTGTACTTCTTCAACCGAAATTTCTTTTATCTTTACGTTTTCAACTCTTTCTATAACCTTTTGTGTTAATTCAAGTATATCACTTTGTTTAATATCATAGCCAATTTCATCAGCTGCTCCCTTTATGGCATTAAATATTTTATTAGAATCGAATACTACTTGCCTACCATCTCTTTTTACTACATTTAGCATATAAACGTCCTCCAATACACTATATCTTGTACTTTGATATTATACATTAGGATTTTTTTTATATCAAAATCTAAAATATACGTATTACATTATAATCTAGTTTTTAGTCTCCATGGACTTTATTTCTTATCTTTTTCTCAGCCATACTGTGTTTGATATTTTTAACATCATGATTGGTACTTTGATTTCACTCTCATAACTGGGTGTAAACCTAAATTGCAAGAATATTTATTCTTTTAATAACTTTTTATGAAAAAAAAGCGTTATGAAGAAATAAAATATTCTCATAACGCTTAATATATTAGTTTTTAAAACTGTGTATTGGTGATGGTATTCTTCCACCTCTATTAATAAAATCCGCCGAAGAAAATTTACTTACAGGCATTACAGGAGCTGTTCCAAAAAGTCCTCCGAACTCAACACTATCACCTACACCCATTCCTATTGCAGGAATTATACGTACTGCTGTTGTCTTATTATTTACAACACCTATTGCAGCTTCATCCGCAATTATTCCTGAAATTGTTTCAGCTGGTGTATCTCCTGGTACTGCAATCATATCAAGTCCTACTGAACATACACAAGTCATTGCTTCTAGTTTTTCTAGGTTAAGTGCTCCACTTCTAACTGCAGCTATCATTCCTTCATCTTCACTTACAGGTATAAAAGCACCACTAAGTCCTCCAACATGTGAAGCAGCCATTATTCCGCCTTTTTTAACAGCATCATTTAACATTGCTAGTGCTGCTGTTGTTCCTGGTGCACCACATGCTTCTACACCTATTTCTTCTATTATTCTTGCTACACTATCTCCAACTGCTGGAGTTGGCGCAAGAGATAGATCTATTATTCCAAATGGAACCTCAAGTTTTCTAGATGCTTCTCTAGCTACAAGTTGACCTGCTCTCGTAATTCTAAAAGCAGTCTTTTTTATAGTTTCAGCAACCACATCAAAAGTCTCTCCCTTAACTTTTTCAAGTGACGCTTTAACAACTCCAGGTCCACTTATTCCAACGTTAATTACACATTCAGCTTCTCCAACACCATGAAATGCTCCTGCCATAAAAGGATTATCCTCAATTGCATTTGCAAATACCACAAGCTTCATACAATCCATTCCATTAGTTGAGGCACTTAAATTGGCAACATCCTTTATTATATGTCCCATTTGCTTAACAGCATTCATATTTATTCCAGTTTTGCTACTTCCAACATTTACAGAAGAACAAACAATATCTGTATTATGTAATGCTTCTGGAATAGACGCTAGTAAAATCTTATCACCTTTAGTGCATCCTTTGTGTACAAGTGCTGAAAATCCACCTATGAGGTTGACTCCAACTGCTTTAGCTGCCCTATCTAATGTTTTAGCATATTCAACATAATCTTTGTCATCAGAAGATTCTGCAATTATTGAAATTGGAGTTACTGAAATTCTTTTATTGATTATAGGAATACCATAATCTCTTTCTATTTCCTCTCCCACTTTAACTAAATTTTCTGCATATTTAGTTATTTTGTCATAAATTCTTTTTCTAGATTCTTCTCCATTAAAGCTGCAGCAATCCCTTAAAGATATTCCCATAGTTATTGTACGTATATCAAGGTTTTGCTCTTCAATCATTTTTATTGTACTCATGATTTCATTAGTATTCATTGACTTTTAATCTCCTTTACACTCTGTTCATTGAGTTGAATATGCCTTCATCCTGTATTTTTATTGATACCCCAAGTTTTTTACCTTTTTCATCAAGTTCTGTCTTTACCTTATCAAAGGAAACAGAAGCACTGGATAAATCTGTAAGCATTATCATTGTAAAGTATTCTTGCATTATAGTTTGACTTATATCAAGAATATTAATCTTCATTTCTGCAAGAATGGAACTCACCCCAGAGATTATACCAACCTTGTCTTTTCCAATAACCGTAATAATAGCTTTCATAAAAAATAGCCCTCCTTGTATTAATATACATTAGAATATATATAATGCTAGAATTCTTCTGCCTTCTGCCTCACAAAAGATTCTGTGGTCGAGCCTCTTGTGCAGGAATATTTTATGAGGCACAACGCTAGGATTCTATTGCATTATCGTATTATATAATGCTAGAATTCTTCTGCCTTCTACCTCACAAAAGATTCTGTGGTCGAGCCTCTTATGCAGGAATATTTTATGAGGCACAACGCTAGGATTCTATTGCATTATCGTATTATATAATGCTAGAATTCTTCTGCCTTCTACCTCACAAAAGATTCTGTGGTCGAGCCTCTTATGCAGGAATATTTTATGAGGCACAACGCTAGGATTCTATTGCATTATATACAATTATAATACAAAATTCTTGTTGTGAATATAGAAAAAACATTAAACACATGGAATTTAAGGTGTCCTTAATATATACGCATGCTAAAATGTCAATTAAATATTTTTTTATTACATATATATTATTATTCTCCAATATTTTCTTATATACTACAGCAAAATATCTTTTAGCACATTTCCATCTACATTTTTCATTTCTAATCCAAGTATTGCTGCCATGGTAGGGCCCTCATCTACAAGCCTAGCTGTATCTAACTTAACGCCTTTTTTTATGCCACATCCGAAGGCAGAAAAAAACGTTCTATACCCTTCTTTTAACGGATCATATCCATGAGTTGCTGCAAAGTATCCTTCTTCACTTGCTCTATCACGTGATTTTTCTATTTTGACAATAACATCCTTTTCTCTCCAATCATTATCAAAATAATATCCATCTTCAGCTTCAAGCATGAAATCAAAATCTCCTCTGATATTTTTTTTAGCGGCCTCTTTTTTTGTATATATTTCTTGTATTCCGTATTTTCCACTATCCTTCATATCTTTTAAAAGATTAAAAACCTCTTCTTTATTTTTATCATCTACTACCTTTATTTGATTAGAGCCATCACAATAATTGGCGTATGCCTTCCAATTTACTATTTTTCCTTTCTTATCTATATGTATAAAACCTTTTTTTACAAAAGCAGTATTTATGCAAATTTTGTAATCAACATCAGAAAAGCCGTGATCTCCTAAAACTATAAAAGCAGTTTCTTCATATATACCTGCCCTTTTAACAGCCTCAAATATTTCTCCGAGTCTTCTATCTTCCCTTCTTAAACCTTCATATACATCATCAGCTGCAAAACCAAACTTATGTCTAGCATGATCTATTTCATTTAAATGTAATAATGTTAGATTTGGTTTCTTTTTCTCTAACATATAGCATACTGACTTACATAAAAAATCGTCTAAATTAGGTTGCTCTGCTCTATTTAGTGTCTTTCCAAACTTTAATATTAATTTAAGTAAAAATAGTGGTGTCCCATTTGTAAGCGATGCTATAACTTGATTACTATAAGGCTTTACACTCCAAACTTCTGGGCAATTATAATGTATTTTAGCTCCTCCCATAACTGGCCAAAATACATTTCCAACCTTCATACCATGCTCAAGAGCAATATCAACTAAGGTAGGTACTTTAATATATTTTTTCTGCCAGTACCATTCTTGCATCTTTACTCCTATTTGCATTTTTTCATTATTAAATATTCCATGTTTTTCTGGATATGTTCCAGTTATTATAGAGGTATGCGATGGATATGTTACTGATGGATACACTCCTACAACCTCTCTTACATATGAACCTTCATTAATAATATGTGCAAAATTAGGAAGCTTTTTTATAAAATCAAAATCCTTTGCATTTAGAGCATCGATTGATATAACCACTAGATGCTTCGCTTTTCCGTTCATAGTTTGTTTTTCCCTCCAAATTAGTATTTGTTTTTATTATCATATTATCATTATGTACTTGGACTTTTTCGTTAAAGTATAGTTAAATTTAATAAAAATGTTTAAGGTCTCTAAGTTAAAAAACCTAGAAACCTTATTATAGATTCTTTTTTCATATTATATTACTTTTCTTTGTAAAGCTCAACTATATTAATTATTACCTCTACAGCTTTTTCCATAGCAAATGTAGGTATGTATTCAAATTTACCGTGAAAATTAACCCCACCAGTAAATAAATTAGGAGTTGGGAGACCCATGAAAGATAACCTTGCTCCATCTGTACCGCCTCTTATAGGTCTTACAAGTGGTTTAATTTGAGCTTTTTCCATAGCCTTATATGCTATATCTACCACATACTTAGCTTCATCAATTTTTTCTTTCATATTATAGTATTGATCTTTAATATCTATATCAATTACATTTATTCCGTATTTCTCATTTATAAACTTAACAGCATTAAGCATTAATTTTTTCTTATTTTCAAATTCAATTTTTGAAAAATCTCTTATTATATATTGAAGTTTAGTTTCTTCTACACTTCCTTCAAAAGCAACTATATGATAAAAGCCTTCATATCCTTCAGTATGTTCTGGAACCTGATTTTTTGGTAAAAGACTCATGAATTCCTCTGCTACAGAAATTGAGTTTATCATTTTATCTTTTGCTGAACCTGGATGAACATTTCTCCCGTGAATAACTAATTTAGCACCTGCTGCATTAAAGTTTTCACATTCAAGTTCACCGAACTCTCCGCCATCTACTGTATAAGCTACATCAGCCCCAAACTTCTTAACATCAAAGTAGTCAGCTCCTCGTCCTATTTCCTCATCTGGAGTGAATCCAATACAAATTTTGCCATGCTTTATTTCTGGATGCTTTACTATATAGCTTATGGCTGTCATTATTTCCGCAATACCAGCCTTATCATCTGCACCTAAAAGAGTAGTTCCGTCTGTTGTTATAAGTGTCTTCCCAGTATAGGATAACATCTCCGGAAAATCCTTTGGTGAAAGAACTATATTCTTTTCTTTACTTAAAACTATATCTTCTCCATCATAATTTTCTACAAATTGAGGATTAACATTTTCTCCGCTCATATCTGGACTAGTATCCATATGTGCTATAAAACCTACTGCTTTAACTTTTTCTTCTGTATTTGCTGGTAGATAACCCATCACATATCCCTTATCATCAATATCAGCTGAAATTCCCATACCCTTTAATTCTTGCACAAGCCTTTCTCCAAGCTTAAGTTGTTTTCTTGTGCTTGGAACAGTATTTGAATTTTCATCAGATTGAGTATCAAACTTTACATATTTTAAAAATCTCTCTATTACTTCCTCCATAAAAAACACTCTCTTTCTATAATTACTAAATGACTTCATCTATAATTATATCATTATGTTGTAATAAATCTATTTCATATGGAGTAATTTCTTCTTCTTTAGTTTTTCCATATATAACTCTTATAATTGGTCTATCTGGAAAACCCTTATTTTGCTTCACAACATATCCTTCAATTCCATTAGAAAGCCTTACACATGAACCAAGCGGATAAATAAAAAATGTATTTTTGAAATCAACAACCAGTTTAGGATCAAACATAGTTCCTGCACTTGCAAGTATCAGTTCATATGCTTCATTAGGCTTAAATCTATTTCTATAGGATCTATTTGCACTTACAGCAGTAAACACATCACATATACTTATTAATTTTCCAAACAGCGATATTTCATCACCCTTTATACCTTCAGGATATCCATTTCCATCATAGCGTTCATGATGCTGATAGACTCCAGCTACTACTTTTTCGCTTAATATTCCTATATTTTTTAATATATCACGTCCAAAACCAGGATGCTTTTTCATTTCTTCATATTCGTTATCACTTAATTTTGATTTTTTATTTATTATAGCATTTGAAATTTTAGTTTTTCCAATATCATGAAGCATTGCTGAAATACTTAACTCTTTTACTTCTGCTGTAGTGAGCCCCATAGACATACCTAAAAAAGCTGCCATTATTCCTGTATCTAAACAATGTACATAGGTATAATCATCATAAAGCTTAACCTCGTAAAGGTTAGTATTTATAGTTCCTTTTTCAACTACATAATCCACAAGTTCATCCACAGTTTCCATTGCTTCCTTAGTATTTTCGTACTCACCTGTGAGTATATTATTAAATATTAAAGGCATTTTGTTAAGTGTTTTTGCTTTGAGCTTTTGCATCTTTCTATCTACTTTAATATCACTTAGTTTTTCATCCTCCACATGAACTAAGAAAACATTATTCTTCTTTAAAAAACTTATGGTTCCCTTACTAACCTTTGTACCTGTAGCAATTAAAAGCCTACCTTCTTCATCATATATATCTTTTGCAATTGTTTCATTAGTTTCAAGATCTTTAAGAAAAACTATTTTCATCAGTAGACACATCCTTATTAAAATTTAATATCTAAATTCTTACAAACTTGTATCTGTCACTAGCAATTGTAAAAAAAGGTCTTAAAAAAGTATCAACATTTTCAATATCTATAAAAACTTTATCCTCGTTACCTTCATAAACTATTCTTCCATCCTCACTTCCTAAAGGCTCCCTCTCTTCATTAACTACTAAAACATAATTCGGTATTCCATTTTTATCAGGATTTTTTATTACAAAATTAATTCCTTTATTTAATCCAAATATCCCTTTTGATCTTTTTATTTCATAGTGAAGTTCTTCAATACCTAAATTACCTAATTTGCATTTTCTGCCGTAAGAATATTTCTTTGAATGCGATGTTTCCTTCATTACAAAAACAGTAAAAAAATACTCTTTATATTCTGGATTCTCTATTACAAACGCAGAATTCTCATTATATTCCATTATTGAAATTTCTTTATAAAATGCATCTTTATCATTTATAGAGTGACAATAATCATTAAATTTTAAACCTACTAGAACTTTTTCTACTGCTTTAGGCCATCTCCATTGCAGATAAAGCTTTTTATCAAATATATATCCTGTAACTTTTTCCACTTCATTTAAGATAGATATATGCTGCTGTTTTCCTATACATGCTGAATTTCCTTCTGTTACTACTGGAAGAACGAAAATAGTTCCTTCCTCAACATTTTTTATTTCACATTCACTGCTATTTTTTATAAGCGCTCTATTATCAAAATTGTTAAGTTTATTTTTTGATATAATTTGTCCTTCTTCAAATTTAAAAGGATTATTTGAGTAAAATATATGCACTCTTCCTTTATAACTTTTTCTTTTCCAAACAACCTTTATATTATTATCTTCCAAAAATGATAATTTTATATCACTTATTGTTTCTGGGGGGGTTATAGTTTTTCCAAAACAAGTTATTCCCTTAGTTGATATTTCTTTGCCTTTATCGTCTCTATATTTGGTAATTATCAAATATCCATAATTTTTTCCACTAACAAGTCCTGTATCCTCCACACCAAATAATGATACATTATCTAACCTAACACCATCACCTTTATCACTTGGTGCAACCCCTTCTTTTCTCCATACTTCTATAGCTTTTGCCTTAACTGGGGTACTCCAGGACAATATTATTTCTGTACTACTATTTTCTACTTCAATGTTATCTACTTCAGCCACAGGAATAATAGGACCAATGTAAGAAAATACTTTTGAATTAATGCTTGATCTGTAGGAAAATACTGCATAGTAATAACTTTGGCCAGCCTCTACACTGAAATCTGTAATTTCCTTTTCTGAAGTCTCTCCTATGAGCTTGCCATCATCAATAGAACCAGGTTCACTTCTTAATTTTCTTATAATCCTATATTTTACTTTCTCTATTTCAGTACTATCCCACTTTAAAACCACACTATTATTTAATATTTCGTATCTTAAATTATATGGTGGCTTAGGTGGATATTTAGAAAGATATTTTAATGCATAAGCACAATCACTACAAACATTAAGTGCCTCACTGCAAAACTCCGTTATCTCTTTCTCATTATTTATATCCTTAATTCTTCCTATAAAATTTTCAGCTTCAGCTATTTTTATGCTTGCTATTTTTTCATAAGTATCTATAAATTCTGACATATTTATTTTTTTCAAGGCTATTATTTCCTTCATTGCACTGTAATATGCTCTTTGTTCCATAAACTCAATAATCTTGTTTTGCCTATCAGTAATTATATTTGTTTGAATTTCAATTTTTTTAAGCATACTATCTATACTATTGTTATCTTGCCATAATTCTTTAGCCTTTTTAAGTAAAAAATATGCTTCCTCTGTATTGTTACATTGAAGTTTGTTTTCTGCTTCTCTTAAGAGTGCTGCCGCTGTTGTCATATCCTCTACATGAAATCCACAGCTAGTACATACTTTATTATTAGCACTTATTACTCTATGGCACTTTGGACATGTTACTTTCAAAGGGAAACCACATTTATAACAAAATCTCGAAATTTTATGGTTTAAACATCCACATACATTACATCTCTCCATAGTTTCTACTGATACCTGCCTTGGAATTTCAATTGATGTTTTCCTTTTAAAACAGAAGTTTTTAATATACTCCTTTGCTTCCTCTAATTCCATTCCACGCTCTACAAGTAACTTTACTATATAATCAAATTCTTCATAAGCTATGTAACCTTTTGTTATGGTAACTTCTATTAGCTCTGATAAATCTTTTGAACTTACTTTCTTAATTGCCTCATCATATTTTTTTCTATTTTCCTCATCCTTAAATATATCATCACACATACCTTGAAGTATGGAACTAGCTGTTACAAACGCATTTTTTGAAGAAGCTTTTTTTATCTCTTCATATTTTCTTTTTGAAGCTAGTTTTATAATACTTAAACTAGACAATTTTGGTACTCCTAGAAAATCATATAAAGATTTTTTATCCACTATTTCAAGATTTAATTTTATTTTATTAATTCTAGTAATATCAAAAGTATCTTCACTATTTCTTTCTTTTTTATTTTTTTCGTACAATTTTATTGGGACTTTAATTCTACTATTTATTTCATTTTCATTAAACTCTTTAAATTTTTTCTTTAATTCCTTTTTTTCAATATCAAAAATATATCCCTTTGTACATAAAAGTTTTATAGTTTCATCTAAAAGTTCGTATTTTAGCTTTTCCTTTTGCCTTTTTTCTTTAATTGCCTGTTTCCACTCTTCATTCCTAGCGTATTCACTTTTTAGCATTACATTTTCTATTTCTTTTATCATACCTAAATAAAGCTTTGCTTTTACTGCCTTAGTAGGATGGTTTCTAAGCTTTGACCACTCACTTCTTTTTTTATTTATGGCATTCTTTATAACTTCTTCATCCTGCTGTTTTGGCTCTATTGATAATCCTAAAAGAGTATAGAAATTTTCTCTTTTTCGCATTTGCTTCACCTCATAATTACTGTGAAAATTATTATTTATTTGCATAATATTTTAGCAGCGAAGCTAATATGGTATGCACTCGCTGCTAAAATCTAGTTTTTATTGGAGTTTTATAGAATTGCTTTTTTGAAACATTTTTATTCCACTCTCTGATTTTAAAATAACCTTCGCTATCCTTGAAAAGGACTGTTTCAAATTAGATACTTCAGTAAAAATAGAATTTTCTTCACAGGTTGCTATTTTATCTAAAAAGTCCTTTCTGGCATTTCCAAATCCAATTGCTGCAATTTCTATTCCATCTTCCTTACATTTGTTAACCTCTGCCATTATATCTTTTTTTCCGTACCATTGCCCGTCAGTTAACACTACAATAAAACAATCTCCATAGGCATCTTTCAAAATATCATAGGCTTCGCTAAAGGGCTCAGACATAGTTGAAGTTCCAACATCTGCTTTTCTTAACCCTTCCACTGCACTTATTATGTCGTCCCTTTTTTCTGTTAATGGCATTAAAGTTTGAACTCTATCTGCAAATATTATTAATCCAACTGAAGAATTCTCCTCATCTAGGGCTTCTATAAAAGTTTTTGAAGCTTCCATGGCTTTTTCAAGTGGTTTTCCGCGCATACTTCCAGATAAATCCATAGCTATAACTATATTTTTATGAACTACTTCTTCTGTTTTGCCAAAACCTTCTTCAAAGCTAAAATTTTCTGGTATTTTTTCTATCTTTAATGGAAGCTTTTTACCTGTTTCCCTTTGAGTTGCAAAAACATCTACCACTCCATTTTTATTATAGGAATATTCAATATCTATAACCGCAGGCTTTCTTCCTACATAACTTATATCATGAAAAACATACTTACCTAAAACAGTGCAGTTCTCTATTTCTTCACTTTCTCCTTGAAGCATATAAACCTCAAGAACATTATCTCTATTCTTTCCTGTTCTAATTTCATAGGGTCTTTTTTCGATGCATGGAATTTTCTTATTCTTTTCTATTATTATACTGTTTATATACCCTTTGCCCAAAGAATCCAATGCCACCATTCCAAGACTATGGCTCATTACATCCTCTGTTTTTTTATATCCTCCAAGTGTGAAAAGGCTTTTTTCTTCCTTATTTATGGTAACTTTTGGACCCGTTTCCATTGTTGCCTTTATTGCTGCCCCTATTGAAACTACTTCATCAACGTTTATTCCAACAATAGGTTCCTTTTTACTAACCTCACGTATAAAATCTAGAACCATAGGCATTCTAGTGGAGCCTCCTACTGGAAGTACACCATCTATATTATCCCAAGTAAGCCCTGCACTTTTCAAAACATCCTCACTTAAACTCTTTGTTCTCTGAAGTAAATCCCCTGTAAGTCCCACAAATATACCCTTTGTTATGGTGAACTTTTCACTTAAATCACAATAATATATGCTTATTTCTGTGCTTTCCCTTTTAGACAAATGTTTTTTTACATTTTCGCATTTTACGAGTATATCATTATAATACTCAATATCATCCATTGGATTTACTCCGAACTTTTCAAAGAATTTTTCTCCAATATACATAGCAATTCTATCGTCCCAGTCTTTTCCACCAAGCTCATGGTCACCATCTGTACTCAAAACCTTTATAATATCATCTTCTATATGAACCAAAGTAACATCAAAGGTTCCTCCTCCAAGATCATACACAAGTATATTTTTATTTTGTCCTTCTTTTTTCATTCCATAAGCCATTGCTGCAGCTGTAGGTTCATTTAATATACTTAAAACATTAAAGCCTGCTCTTGTCCCAGCATTTATAGTAGATTGCCTTTGCAAATTATTAAAATAAGCTGGAACTGTTATAACTGCATCTTTAACCTCGGCTTTAAGAATATTTTCTACATCTTTCTTAAGCTTTTTTAATACTATAACAGACAAATCTTCTGCATTATAATACTTGCCATTGAATTCCAACACAAAATTTTCGTCACCCATATTTCTTTTAAAAAAACAGGCTATGTTGTTATCTCCCATTGCCTGCATTTCTTTTGCATCATCACCTACAATGATTTCGTCATTACCAAAATATATAACTGAAGGCGTTAACGTATTTCCTTCTTTGTTATTTAAAACCTTAGGAGTTCCATTTTCATCAATGATAGATACTACAGAAAATGTAGTTCCTAAATCTATACCTAAACTGTATTTCATATATTTATCAATCCTTACGACACTTCAATATTTTTGTTTCTTTCTTTAGCTTCCTCAAGATCTTTGCCTTTAATTACAGAACTTGTTTCTATAGATGTGCTAATTTCTCTTTTTTCAACTGCTTCAACTGCTTTAATTTGAAGTCTTCCCTCTTCGTTTAATTTAAAAGTTATATCTACTGGAGAATTCTTAGGCAAATTTTCCGGAAGCGTAAGCTCAGCCTCTCCTATTTCATTTCCATAAGTTATATCTACTATTTTATCTGTAAGCTCATCTTCAACTATTTTTATCATGACGTTTTCTTGATTTTCTTCCCTAGTTCCAAATCTTTCTGTAAATTCATATGGAACCTCGGAGTTTTTAACTATTAAATTATATATAACTTCCTTTTCTTCATTATTATATGTTACAACTCCAAAGCTTTTACTTACTACATTAACCACCTTAACATTTGAAGCTTTAACTGCTGAAAGCGTATAACCTGTATCATCTGCAACTTTTTTTGCCGCCGTTTCAATAATCTTTTCGTCAATGCTTTTTTCATCAATACTTTTCTTTATATCCTCAATATCTTTTCCTGTATCCTCTGATATTCTTCTTACAAGTTCATCATTTACAGATAGCTTCCAACCATACAAGGCTGCTCCCTTTGAGACTGCTTCATCCGGATCAAATATTTTAGGTTCTATACTGTATTTACTTTTTATTATTTCTTCAACTTGAGGCATACGTGAAGAACCACCAACAAGAAGTATTTCATCAAAAGCAGTATAATTTTTCTTCGCTGCCTCTTTAAGCATATCATCTGTAAGACTTATAGTTCTTTGAAGAAGGTCATAAGTTAATTCATTAAATTTTTCTCGTGTTATTTCTATTTTTGCCCTTTCTCCTTCGTAATTAATGGATATAGGTGCCTTTTCTCTTTGTGATAAAGTTTTCTTAACTCTCTCTGCTAAAAGCTGAAGCTCTTGGCAAGTCTCAGGATCTTCCAATATATCTTTATCGTTACCTGTTATCTCTTTATACTGCTCTGCCATATATGCAATCAGCGCATCATCCCAATCTTTTCCACCAAGATTATGGTCTCCACCTGTACATATAACCTTTATAGAATCCTTTTTAACATCAATCATTGTTATGTCAAAGGTTCCTCCTCCAAGATCATACACCAAAACAACCTTGTCCTTATCATAATCAACACCATAGGCAACTGCAGCTGCTGTAGGTTCATTTATTATTGCTTTTACATTTAGGCCAGCTATTTCTCCCGCAAGCTTTGTAGCTTCTCTCTCATTTATTCCAAAATAAGCTGGACATGTTATTACAACATCACTTATCTTTTGTCCCAAATTATTTTCCGCATCACTTATAAGTTTTCTTAATATGAAGCTGGAAATTTCCTCTGCATGATAGCTTTTTCCTCCATGCTCAAAATAAAAGTTTTCATCACCCATAGATCTCTTGACAAAAGATACTACCTCTTCCGGATACATTTTTGAATTTTCTTTTGCTACATCTCCAACTATAACGTTATCTCCGTCAAAAAATACCACCGATGGAGTTATCCTTTCATTCTCAGCATTAGGAACAACTACAGGTCTTCCATATTCATCTACATAAGATATACATGAATAGGTAGTACCTAAATCTATTCCAAAAATCTCATTCATGTTCTTCCTCCTTGTTAACTAAACAACTATTATAAACATATACTTCTACAAGTTCATGTCGTATTACTTTACCCTCTAGAAGGTAACCCTTTTTTATACTTCTAGCAACAGTTCTATCCTTGTCCTTGTCTTCAGTTTCAACTGTTTTAACTATTTTCTGTCTTTTAGGATCAAATTCAGGAAAATCAAAAGTAAAGTCCTCTACTCCCTGCCTATAAAGCATATCCTCTAAATCCTCTGATAAACCACTTACTACTTTAAGTACTTTTTCTTTAGTAAACTCAGCTGCATCTTTTTCTTTTAAAGCTTCACAAGTCTTATTATTATTATCGATGGTATAAATTATATCTGTAAGAAGTGGTTTTATCATTTTCCCGATTATGTCATTTTTGTAATCTTGAAGCTGTTCATGAAGACTATCTATTATATCGTCTTTATGTTTGTCATATTTTACCTTACTCTCAAATTCTTCTTTTAAATTCTCAATCTGTGCTGTAAACTGTTCTGCTTTTTCATCAATCTTTTTTATTAAATCTTTTACTACTGAATTTTCTAAAGTTTCGTTTTCCACGATACATACCCCATTTACGCATTATATGGAAATGAATAAAGCTTATACCTTTTATATAATTTTTATTTACATTTTCCATTTAGATTTGAATTTTCAAAATTATATTTTTATTATAACTTTTATTTTAACTTTTGTTAATATATATAGCATTATATATAACTTGTAAAATGTACCTTATGAATATCCTTTCCCCTTATAATGTTTTTCGATACAAAACATACTTTTTTTTACACCACCTCGAGAATTATAGTGTTTCCTTCACACTAAGCATAGCTAAATAACCTATTGACATCCATATGTATCATTGTTAATCTAACCCTATATAGTAAATATTAACTTTATATCTGCACACATATTTTAAGAGGAGTTTAATGGAGATAAATTATAAAATTTCAAAAGAAAAACTGATAAGTGATTACTCTACTGATTTTAAATACCAATAAAATATTTATTGTGAAAGAGGATGGCCATTATGAAAAGGAAAATAATTATCATTTTATTTCTTATATGCATTATTTTATGTGGATTTTTATATTTTATATTTAAACCTCATCATCCTATAACATATACTCATAAAAAACATAAAATAACACATGTTAAGGCTAAAACTCAAAAGTATACTTTAGATCAATTTATGAAAATAAAAGAAGGCATGAATTACAATGAAGTAAAAGCTATTCTAGGGAATAATGACGGAAAAGATCTCGGAGCACATTTTCCTTCACAATCTTATGAATGGTCAAATGACACACAAAATAGTATTTGGGTGGACTTCTATAATGATAAAATACTAAGAAAATATCACAGTTTTATAGACACTTCCATGAACGCAAAAGTAACACAAGATGATTTTAACAAAATCTCCATTGGTATGTCCTATGATGAGGTAGTAAAAATTTTAGGACCTGGTAGGCTTTATACAGAACACTATGGTAAGAATCATGGACAAGCATATGCATGGATTAATAGTGATGGCAGTACTATTAGCATACAATTTCAAAACGGAAGAATTACAGGAAAGGGTAATAAAGATTTAAATTAACTACAGGACTTACAATTATTTATATCTTCATTAAGTTTATAAAAATCATTTATTATTTTAAATTTATTTTCTTTTATGCTAAATACTTTATCTGTATTATCAAACTTAACCTTATCACCTATGAACTCTATACTGTATGGTATAATATCCATCTTATCTTCTCTAAATAAACTAGGTTTTAAACTAGGCTCTAAAGCTGTTATATAGCCGTCTTCTTTATCATATATCTCTATCCTATCTGTAGAACTAACTAAAGATTTAATTTCTCCATTTTCATAAAAGCAAAGAGAATTTACATCTCCACTAAGTCCAATTGCAGTTATATCATATGCCCTAATAACTCCAATAGGTGTATTGACCGATATTTTATTTATCGGTTCTAAGGATTTTATTTCTCCACTCTCATAAAAAGCTATACCCATCCTAACTTTTACCTTGCCTATAGGCGAAGCTACTGATATTTGATCTCTTGTCCAAAATGTAAGACTTTTTAATTTCTTTGAATCATAAAAGCTGATAGCTACAAGCTTACTTGCAATATTCCCGATTTTAAGCGTCAGGTTTAACTCCTCTGCTAAATTATATTCCTTTTGTTCAGGCCAAAAAGCAGTTATTTTACCATTTACGGGAAAAAGTTTTTTTATATTACCACTTTCATAAAAGGTTAATAGTTCTGCCTTTATATCACCAATAGATGTTTTTATTATTGAGCTTGTATTTAAAGAAATGCTTTTTAATTTTCCGCTTCTATAAAAGGATAATGACCTTGTATTTTTAGTTCTTACACCGTCCTCTTGAAACTTTGGAACTAAAATTCCTAAATCAGTTACAAGTTCACAATATTCTGTTAATTTACATTCACTTATTTGTCCACTTTCATAATATTCTGCATTGCTTATTCCTTTTAATTTACCATAACTTACATTAGTTTCATTCATACTTACTCACCCTCATATAATTTTATCTTTCAGAATATTATATCATATTATCATGATAAAGTGTATTTTTTTATTAAATTAATAGTTTTTAAGTTACAATATTAATCTTTTATCAAATATTGTAACTTAAATTTATTTAATATACTTATCAAAGCAAAAAAGATGTTTCCTCCACCATATCAAATGAAACATCTCTATACCTAATCTCACTTTTAAAATTTCCCCTTTTTATTTATAAAACATCGCTTTGAATCCCTATCTTTGTAACTTTTTCATTTATAATTCGTACTCCCATACCCAGATCAAAATCCCATGTACATTCAAATAATATATCTATTTCTCTATTTTCATCATCATCTAAATATGGTATACACAATGTTATAGGTTTAATTAACTTTTTTATATCCAAATAATTTGTAACATCAGGTGCTTTTTTCAATATATTAACATCATTTCTTTCTCTTATATATTTATATATGGATTTATAATAATTATAAATTTCCTCTTCTATTTGTTTAGCTATATTATTTTCATATTTTTTATAAAATATAAAAGATTCCTTCTGAATTTGTTTTATTTCCTCATCTTCTTCTCCATCAACATTTAAATTTAATTCATACTCAGTTTCATATAATCTAATTTGGGTTTTTCCTTCCCAAAGATAGTCATAATTTAATTGTCCAAATAATTCATCTTTCATTATTTTATTCACTTTTCAATAATAATATTTATTTCACCTACACCTCATATAACCTATTTAGTATTAATTTATTATTAACATTAATTGTTACGTCTTATGAATAAACAACTATAGATTATCTATATTAATATGTTCTTTTTCAACAAACCTTTCATACCATCTATCTAATGGGAAATGTGCAACATTAACTATATCTAACGTATTTATTTTAAGAATAAACATACCCCCTTCTTCAAATATCCTAATCAATGGTTCGTATACACTTAGATATTTAATAGCCTCTAAATTTTTATCAGCATACCTAGCCAATTGTATATAGTATTGCATCACATTTTTCATATATAAATTTTCGCCCAAAAATTCTATAACTTCAGAAGTACAATAATCAGAAATAACTATTTCTTCCTCAGTATCACCAAGTAATTTGGCTATATTAGTAACTAGTGGCTTCATTGGTTTTATTGATTCATCTTTAAAGAAGTTAGCTAACCTTCTTAAAAATTCATATCCTAAATTACTTTCTTTTTCTGATACATTTGTACCTACTATATCCCATTTTATATTGTTAATCCTAGCAATTGCTTCTTTCATATACATTTTATCACCTCAAAATTAATAATTAATATCTTTATCCATATTTTTAATAAAATCTGATGCTGAATCATATCCTGGAAATGGATTTGTTGGATTGGGAGATGTTAAATTTGCTTTATCGTGTGCATTTTTTAAAGGATTAGTAGTAAATTGCTCTGTTCCTGAATTCCATGTAGATGGATCTCTTAAAAGCATCCCTTTATCCATAGATTTTTTTTCTGTTATCTCATGATTTTTCAGTTCCTTAAACCAATTTTTTTGTAATTGTGTAAGTTCTCCATTTTGTGCTTTTTGCCAAGCATAAGCAATATCCGGATCTGCTTGAAAATATAATCTTTTAGGAGAATTACCTCTTATAGATAAATCATGAGTATCTAAAAACAAATGTTTTTTCATTTCTATAATATCTTGTTCTGGTAACCCTGTATTTTTTGAAACTGTTTTAACATCACTAAACCCTAATTTTCTAATTTCAATATACTTTCTTTCAATCAACGCTTGAAAACCGTCCTCTGGAACTATAATATATTTTCTCATGTTCTCAGTATATTTTTCAGTTTGACCTACTACCTTAGACTTAGCATCACTACTAACCTTCTCTTTACCACCACTTTCCCCATCATACACTATTTTATAAAGATCATCTAATTTTCGTTTTGCTGACTCTAAAGCTGTCTTTATTATTCCTTCTTCTTTTTTTAAATTTTGGGCTGTTTCTTCTATTTGTTCAAATCCCTTTGCACCTGCAAATGCCAACGCTACGCTTGCTACTGTTAATTTTGATAGAGCCTCTTTTGCTCCAGTTATGCCTACTTTAAGTAGCTTGTATCCTTTTGAACCTAACTTAAATAGCGTTTGAAACCCCTCAATTGCTGCTCCTGCTTCCCCCATAGTTAGGGCATTTAGCACATTTTCTACATCCATACCAGTAAGCTCTATTGAGGCCCCATCAAAGTCTCCCACCTTTAGCTTACTTTTTACTATATCACTTTCAATTTTACTTTTAATAGCTTGTTCAAATACCCACCTTAATATATCTTTCTCCAACTTAGCATTTGGCAATAAATTTGCTTTTCCTGTATTTTCTTTTGAAGGCTCCTCCCCTCTGTAAATTCTTTTAATATGAAGTGCTTTTAACTCAAAGCTGTTTTTATCTGCATTTATAAATTCCGTTTTTGCAGTGTTTAGGTTTATTGACATCCTCACCATTATATCTAAAATACTTTTTGAAGAACTTATAAGTTTAGTTACATCACCTTGAACTGCCTTAATTATATCTGAACTTAATCCATTATTTAATCTTCTCTGCTCTCTTTTTATATCATTTTTAACTGCTTCTGTTTTGTCTATTCCTTTTCTTAATTCCTTTATAAATGAGTCCATTTTTGAAATTACTACTAATATTTCATCTGCTATTTGTATCACCACTTTATGTCATAAATTTTATCTTTAGTAAAATATGTTCCTTACTTATCTTTTTATTTTATTGTTTTCTTTATTGTATGTCAATAATAGCCTTTTTTATTGATTACTTTTTAATATTTAAAAGTAAAAAAGATGTTTCATCAATTATCTCAATGAAACATCTCTATTTTTCTAAACAGGATCTATATTCACCACTGTTTTTTCATTATAGGGTGCTGTTTTAGATTTTGCCGTTATAACAAAATTATATTTGCAACCTAAGGTTGAAGACTTGGGTACAAGGGCCTTTATCTGTATTATTCTCACTACATTTGGAGGCATATTATTTAAATAACTAGAAGTATAGTTAAAAGGTTTATTAGCCGTAACTGATGCTATTTTAACATTATCTATATAAATATCATAAGGAATACCTACTTCCTTAAAAGCTAGGCTATAATCATCATAACCTCCTCCTATATTCTTTAAATAGTTAAAGATTGTAACCACATTACCTGGTGCTGTAACTCTATAAGAAGTATTGTCATCAATTTTATCACTATCATCTGGAAGCATTGATACCTTTGCTGGAAGATTGGAAGTGCATGTGTTACTTTGCTCGCCACTGTAAACCTCTTTCATTGTAATATCATTATAATAACTAATCGCTTTTGCTATGGTATTAATTATAGTCCCTGACCTTAACGCTCCCTGACATACCACTGTAAAATTTAAAGTTCTATTTATATTAGGTTGAAGTCTATCTATATTAATCACTATATTTTTATTAACGTTATCATAGCTTGCATTAAAACCATAAGCTGAATTTATAGAACTAAAAATATAATTGCTATCTATTGGTATTTGAATTATTCCATTAACCAAGTCAATAATACTATTGTTCACAAATTTAAGTTTAAAATCCAAAGTTGATCCAGCCATTATATCGTTAGTAATATTATAGCCACTCCCTACTTCTCTACAATTTGCACTTAAATTCATAACAATATTAGGATAATTTATTGTAATCCCTAAAGTCTTGCTAACAGAAATCCAAGTTGTACTATCGCTTTTTTGTTTAAAATAAGCTTGAACTGTATTGTTTTGAATACTTAAAATAGCACCTATAATTTTTGAACCCTTTATAATTTTACAGCTTATAGTATAGGTAATAATTTTATCTTCATTTCTAGCATCAATATAGCCTTCACTCTTAAAAGTCACTAAATTATTGGTTACTGTTGGACTCACTACCGTTCCATTCCTAGTTGCCTCTCCATTATAAGCTTGGTAGCCATTTAAAAGAGTATCTTTAACATACAAATCAAAAACCACAGTACCAATTGGAACCGTTACTGTAATTGTATAATTAATTGATGAACCTACTTTAAAGACATCTGTATTACTAGCTTTAGTAACAGAAATATTTTGAGAAGATATTGTTGTATAAGTTGATTTTACTCCATTTGTATACTGATAATTATCAAGAGACGTATCATAAAGTTGTGAATAAGGATTGGTATTAGTTGCAGTGGTTTTAATGGATATTCCTGGTGGTAACAAATCATTTATAATTACATTATAAGTTAAGGTTATATATGCTCCTGGAGCAAGTTTAGTAATAGGAATTTGTATTTTAGAGCTATCATAGTTTGGTGCAGAAAAGGTTCCTGTTCCTGATATAGATATACTTTGGACATCTACTGTAAACCAGCTAGAAAATTCATCTGAAAGCACAAAACTAAAAGCATCCGTTTCTGTACCTAGTGTATTTGTATTAGAAATTCTGACAATATAAGAGTAAACCTCATTACTTCTAATTGCTGTTTTATTTGGACCTGTAACTGTTTTTGTGAGTTGAATATTAGGAGTTCCTATTTTCACAGCTACTTGAGTCCTATTGCTATAGGAAACGCCTACTGTATTAGTGCCCTTCATTTTCAATAAATTAATATTTTCTCCTATACTACCTAAATATTTTATAGGTCCTTTGAAGTTTATAATTGATTTTTGTAGACCTGAAATATGACCATAATTAAATTCCACTCCATGAGGATCAATATCATAATTGCTGTTTGGATTATAACCTGATATACTGTAATTTATATTATTTATAGGCTCTACTGATAAAGGAAAAAAATCATCCATATATACAGCTTTTTGTACTGCTTTTAAATTACTGGCATCGTAGGTAAGTTTATATTCTGCAAAGTCGTAAGGTGCTAGTGTACTTATAGTTTTAATAGTTCCATCTCTATAATATCCATTCAAAAAATCTTTATAAATATTAGGAAACTTAATATAAAAAGTTATATTAGATGAATCTATAACCACTTCTAAACTTTCTACCTTCGTACCTGATATTGTTGTATCTGCTTTAAAATTATCATACACCACTATAGGCAAACCATTTCCCGAAGTATCCAAATTATATTTGTAATTTTTATTTATTTTAGCACTTATATTTACAGTTTTTAATGAATTCATGGCTGCTAATGGAAACTTATATATAAGTTCAATCCCTTTAAGTGTAGAATTTTCTGTAGCGGAATATGGTGAAGCTGTACTAGATACATATGATGTTCCATCAGGCATAATATAACCTACAACTATATCTTTAACATTATAATATCCTCCTACCTCATAAGTATAGCTTAAAGTTGCACTATCATCCACATCTACTGACTGGCTATTTATGCTATCAGTAATTATCAAATCCATAGCTGAAAAAGAACAGCTGCTATCCACAGAATCATCTCTTGACATTATATTACAACTCATATTCATTTTTGTACCATGGACTATAAAATCCCCTATGTTATCATCATATCTGTTCCATACTGAATACTTAAAATTTACAGTGGTACTGGAACCTTTAGACAATGTAACACTACCATAATATAAACTAGTAAAAATCTTTCCACCTATATTTATGCTTGAAACTGTAGGATATAAAAAGTTCTGTTTGTCCGTTCCAGAAGTTGTAATTGAGCCTATATATCTAATACCATTTTGCAATAATATTGTTATATTTACATTAGAAGTTCCCACACTATTGTTATAGAATTTACAAGTTGATGTATAAACCTTAGTGTAATCAGTAGAAATTCTACTAGTACCAGCCCCCTTTAAAACCTTTCCTGAGGTTGTAATTGTACTATAAAATCTAACAGCCTTAAAAGTCATATTAACTTCTGCATTTTCCTTTTCATTCCCTACATCATAATTTCCTCTTGGCATAGTATCCATTTCACAGCTTACTTTTATTCCATTAAAACTATAGCCAAATGGAATCGTAGTTCCACTTTTAAAAATAGTTGAACCTTTTACTGTAATATCCACTGAATATGCATCTTCTGTAGGAACTAAGTCTTTTAAATTTATCCATGAAATTTTAGAAGTCCCATCACTATTATATATTTTTGAGGTTTCATAAATTGAAGCTGAAGAGTAAGTCATTCCATCCGGAAGTATTAAATATATATTTAAATTGTAAAGTTTTTTGTTTGTACTTACATTTTTTATTTTCAAGGTAAAAGTTGCTGTACCTCCCAAAAGAATCGCTACATCAGAGGCTTTATCTATTGTAAGCATTAAATTTGCCATGAAATTTTCCTCCTAAAAATATACTTTTCTAAATTTAATATATTCTTAGGTGTAAAATAGTTTCTCACAATAAAACCTTCACCTAACACATTTTTTTTTCATAGTATATACTGCGTTTAGTATATAAAAAACTAAATTAACTTATAAAATTGTTTACAATGGAGGAGATAATAATGGCATTAATAGGGAGATTTTCTACTATTGATAAAGCTATAATCACAACCACTGGTAACTCTTTAGTTATATGCGGAGATACCACTGCCCCAACAATAAATACGTCTTATATGATAACACCTGATGGTGGTGTTACAAGAGATTACAGCTTAAGTGGCAGTAGTGCAAAAATCAATATATTAAGTGGAAGCACTATTTTATATGCAGAGTTAACTTGGTTTTCTACTGTAAAGAGCTCAGCTAATGGTGCTATTGATGTTAGAAGTATTCAAGATAATCCTATAACTCTTGTAACTCCAACTGGAAGTGTTTCTGTAAATCCTGATTTTTCTAGCAGCTACACTAATCCAACTTCTGACACTGATAGACTTAGATCCGCTGATATAACCTCTATAGTTAAAACTTCTCTTGGTGGCACATACACTGTAAAAAATATTCCAACAAGTATTCCACCTACTGGATTAAGTGAAGTTAAAGCCGGTTGGACTCTTACTTTAATATATAGACATGATTCTTTTAAACCAAAGAGAATAGTTTATGCCTTAGGAATTGAAGCTGCAACTCAAGCTATTCCAATTCAAGCTTCCTTTACAGGCTTTACAACAGAAGCCAATGAAGAAACTTTAAAGGGTGATTTAATTATAGTAACAGCAAACGGTAATCCTTTAGATGGCAATGATATACTAAAAATAGGTCCTTCCTTTGCAAAGCTAACAACTATTGGAAATCCTATAGGAACACCTAATCCTAATCCAGGTACTGCCCCTAATAATCCATGGAATTCCTTTAGCTCTGGTCAAATAAATATTGCAGATACTTTAAATAGTAATAAAGGTCTTATAGATATTAGTGGTACTAAAGGTACTTCAAATCATGATGCCTTCGTTCCAACTCAAGTACTCGGTGCAAGAAATAAGTGGGATATAACCTGCGTTGATATCTCAAATACTTTAGTTGCTAATCAAACACAATTAGCTGGTCAATACACCTTAAGTAATTCTACCAGTGCTTTAGAGCTTATAGGAATTGCATCACAAATAGATTCTTCTGCACCTAATATAGTAGCCACTTTAAATGCTTATGATGTAGATGGAGATAATGAATATAGTATAAACGTAAATGAACGTGCAGTCTATATTGTAAAAATAACTAATAGTGGCAAAACAACTGCTCAAAATGTAACTTTATCTACTAATTTAGACTCATCCCTTCAATTTGTTCCTAATTCAATAACTATAAATGGAGTAACTCAAACCGGTGCAAACATTACAACTGGTATAAACATTGGTAATATCGAACCTTCTGGCGTAACCAATGTAGCCTTTACAATCAAAGCTGTATCACTTACTCAAAATGGGTCTACTGCAAATACTACTGTTAACTACAATTACGCCTTTACCTCTGGTGCTAGTTCTCCAACTTATATTAATTACGCAAATACAAATTCTCTAAGCTTAATAATTCAAGATGGAAGCCTTAATGTAGTAAAATCAGTTTCTTCACCTACTGCGAAGCTTGGTGACACTTTAGTTTATACTAATACCATTACTAATACAGGTTCTGAAAAGGCTTTTAATATATTATTTCAGGATAAAATAAATAAATATTGTTCATTTATCCCTAATTCAGTTAAAATTGATGGTGTTTCCTATTCAGATTATAACCCAAATACTGGCTTTTCTATTAGTGATTTAGCCTCAAAAGCACAAACTATAATAACCTTTTCTGTAAAAGTAAATAGCTTGTCTCCAAATACAGTTATAGACAACGGCTCTCTTGTAAGCTTTTCCTATATTTTTAATCAGTATGCCGTTCCTGTAACTAAAACAATACTAAGTAATTCTACAAGTATTCAAACTCAATTCTATAACGTTGTAGCAAAAAGAACCGCTGATAACTACTATCCTAATGTTGGTGATACTGTAACCTATACCTTATCCTTAGTTAACATTGGTAATATTTCAGCTACAAATTTTCAAGTTATAGAACCTCCTGTTAATGGTACCTCTTTTGTAGATGGCAGCGTTTATGTCAACAAAGTACGAAAACTTGGTGCTAATCCGTTTACAGGTTTTTCTATAGATGATATAAGCGCTCAAGACACAACTACAGTGACTTATCAAGTAATTATAAATGAAATACAACCAAATCAAATAATCGAAAATATAGCTAAAATTCCTTTTAACTATCAAATTTCATCTTCAACACCTGTAATATCTTCAGAGAAGGATTCTAACAAAGTAACTACAAGAACTAATTTTGTAACTATGGCTATAAGCGAAACTGTAGATAAACCTTATGCAACTCTTAATGATATACTTTATTACTCAGTTAATATAACAAACACAGGTAATATAGATGCCATAAATACGACATTTTTATCTTCTATACAAAGTGAAAGTACTTTTATTCCAAATACCGTAGCAATAAATGGTTTAATACAAACTGGTTTTAATCCTAATTTAGGCTTTAGTTTAGGTACTATTTCACCTGGAAACACTATCAATGTAACTTTTCAGACTAAAGTAGATTCTGTTCCAAATCCTAATATTATTTATAACAGTTCAAATTTAGTTTACAGCTATAAACCAGATCCAAATGGTAATCCACTTACTAACACCATTACTAGCAACCAAGTTCAAACAGTTATCAACACAGCAAGTTTCACTTTTACAAAAACTGTGGATAAAAAGTATGCTGTATTAGGAGACTTTTTGGTTTATAAATGTACTCTTTTAAATACTGGAACTGTGGATTTAAATAACGTTAAATTTAACGATGAAATATCAGCTTATTTAAGTTTTTTAACTGGTTCTGTTTATGTAGATGGTATTAACTATTTAGATTACAATCCTAATACTAGCTTTAACATTGGAACCGTAAAACCAAACCAAAGTGTAGAAATACTTTTCGGTACTCAAGTTAAAACTGCCCCACCTTTTGGATATGTTGTTAACATGGGTGATATTTCTTATAACTATAAGGTAAATCCTGATTCACCTACTATTTCCGAAAGTAAAAAGTCCAATGCAGTACAAACCAAAATTATTGATGGAAGGCTATCTTTAACAAAGGTTGCTAGTCTTTCTTATGCTGCTGTTGGTGATACCATAACTTATTCCTTAGAAATTTCTAACACTGGAAATGTTCCTGTTAACAATGTATTCTTCTTTGATTCACTTCAAAGTGAAGCTGCTTTTGTATCTGGTTCAGTAACAGTTAATGGTATTAACAAATCAGACTATAATCCAGTTACTGGCTTTAGCTTAGGTTCTTTAAATGTAGGTCAGGTAATTGATATAAACTTTAACGTAACTGTAAGTAAACTGCCATCCCCTAACACAATTATAAATTCTGGTTCTGCAAGTTACTCGTATACTATTGATCCTGCTAATCAACCTGTTAGCAAAACTTCAAATAGTAATTCTGTAACAACAGTTATAAACAAAGGCTCTGCAACTTTAACAAAAACTGTGGATAAAAAATATGCTACTGTAGATGATACTTTAACTTATACTATTACTGCAAATAACACTGGAACGGTACCTCTAACTAAAATACTTTTTAAAGATTTAATTGGATCTAGTGCTTCATTTGTTACTGGTTCTGTGGTTATTGATAATGTAAATTATCCTAGCTATGATCCTAATACTGGCTTTAATATACCTGATATAATTAGTGCTGGAACTTCAGTAATAAGCTTTAAAGTAATTGTAACTACTATACCAAATCCTAACCAGTTAAATAATACCGCTAGCATGACTTACACTTATAAAATAAATCCTTCTGGCTATGAGTATTCTGATTCTTCTACTAGTAATACCGTAACAACCTATTTAAATCAAGTAGTTATTACAAACACTAAATCTGTAGATAAATTATATGCAGAGGTTTCAAATACCTTAACCTATACTTCTGTTATAAAAAACACAGGAAACGTGGATGCCACAAACACTAATTTTATTGATTCTTTAGCTTCTGAATTAAGCTTTACTAGTGGTTCTGTAACTATAAACGGTACTCCTTTCACTAATTATGATCCAACTACTGGCTTTACTTTAGGAACTATTACTCCTAATAGTACTATAACAGTAGTATTCAAAGTTACTGTAGATTCTTTGCCTTATCAAGGTCATGTTCATAACTCCTCTACCATTTACTATAACTATAAAATCGATCCAACAAGCCCTGACATTTTAGCTTATTCTAACAGTAATACTGTAGATACAACTATAACCTCTGGAACCTTAACAGTTAATAAAACTGCTAATAGAGAATATGCAAGACTTACAGATACCATAACCTACAATTTTGTAGTAACAAATACAGGAAATACTACTTTAAGTAATCTATTATTCCAGGATGCCATTCAAGTAGAATCCAGCTTTAATGCAGGAAGTGTATATGTAAATGGTACGAATAAAAGTAATTACAATCCTAACACTGGTTTCTCATTAGATAATCTACCAGTGGGCTCTTTTGCTACAATTAGCTTTACAGTAACAGTAAATTCCCTTCCTGGTGACGGCAAGTTATACAATACCGGTAATGTAAATTACTCTTACTTTGTAGATCCCAGTAAGGCTGCATTAACAAAGAATATAACCTCAAATAAAACAACTGTAAATATCAACAACGCTATTGTTTCTAGTAATAAAACTGTGGATAAAAGTATCGCAAAAATAGGAGACACCTTAAATTACTCTGTAACTATTACTAATGCTGGTAATGTTCCTGCTAAATTCGTTCAATTTACAGATCCAATAGATACAAATACAACCTTCAATGAAGGAACAGTTTCAATTAATGGTCAAAGTAAACCAACCTTTAACCCTAATGATGGTTTTTCTTTAGACGATATAGGTGCAAACTCTAGCACTACTGTAAACTTTTCTGTAACAATAGCAAAACGTCCAAGTGATAATCTAGTTAAAAACTACGCAACTATTGAATACAGCTATAGAGTAAATCCAGCTGATCCTTATATTAATGTTAGTATAAACACTAACCGCACAACAACTTATGTTGCTTATGGTGAATTAACTCTTACTAAAGCTGTAAATAAATCTTACGCATCTGTTTTAGACACCTTAACTTATACGATTAATATAACAAACTCTGGTTCTGTAAATGCAACAAACCTTATATTTAAGGATCCTAATCCAACTAGTGCTGCATTTGTACCAGGAACTATTGTTGTAGATGGTGTAAAACAAAGCAATTTTGATCCTAATACTGGCTTTAGTTTAAGTGATTTAATACCAAATGGAACACACACTGTCTCCTTTGATGTACTTGTAAATTCACTTCCAGCATCAGGCAAAGTAGATAATATCGCAAATACTTCTTTTAGCTATAAACTTACAGTAACAGATCCTACAGCAACTTCTACAGCTTATTCCAATACTGTTACAACCTATATAAATCTAGGTAAATTAACTCTTACTAAAGCTGTAGATAAAGCTTATGCTACAATTAACGATACTTTACTTTACACTATAGTAGTTAAAAATGAAGGTAATGTAACCTGCTCCAATATTTCACTTCAGGATATAATTCAAAGTGATGCTGCTTTTGTAGCTGGTTCTGTAACTATAAATGATACTGCTAAACCAAATTTAAATCCTAATACCGGTTTTAATTTGGGTGATATAGCAAAAGGTGCTTCAACAACCGTAACCTTTAATGTTACTGTAAAATCACTTCCAACTAACTATTATATAAGAAATAATGCATCTACAAATTACAGTTATCTAGTTGATCCAACTAAAACTGCACTTTCTTCATCATCTACAAGTAATACTGTTACAACTCAAATAAATGTTGGAATGCTTTCTGTAACTAAACAAACTAGTAAAACCTACGCTACACTTGATGATATAATAACCTATACTACAACTATAATTAATACGGGTAATACCAATACAGAATATATAAACTTTAGAGATGTAATACCAAGCGGTTTAACCTTTGTTACGGATTCTGTTCAAATAAACGGAATTATTAAACCTGGACTTAATCCTTATCAAAGTTTCACTTTGGGAACTATACTTCCTGGTGATACTGTAATAGTTAAGTTTAATACCAAAATAACCTCTCTACCTTCTCCTAATATTGTAAAAAATATAGCTAATATAGTTTTCTCTTATAAAATTGACCCAACTAAGGACTATATAGTTACAGAAAAAGATAGTAACTCTGTTACAACTCAAATAAATGTTGGAAATTTAACCCTTACTAAAACCGTAGACAAAGCTTATGCACAAATAAATGACACTCTGGTCTATACAATAAAAGTTGCTAATACTGGTAATGTGGATGTCCAAAATGTATTGTTCACAGATCCATTACCTAGTGCTGCTTCATTTGTAACTGGCTCTGTAACTATAGATGGTACTACTCAACCTGACTATGATCCTACTTCTGGTTTCAATTTAGGAACTATAGCAACCTTAAGCTCAATTACAATAAGCTTTAAGGTAACTGTAAACTCGCTTCCAGAAGAATACACTATAATCAATTTAGCAACCTCAACCTACTCATATAAGATAGATCCTAACGATGGACTCTACACTAAATCCACTAATTCTAACTCCGTTTCAACTATAATCGTATATGCAAATTTAAGTTCCTTAGCTGTAGTTAATCTAGCTTACGCTACTATAGGCGATACTTTAAGCTACACTATAAACTTAAAAAATACCGGAAACACAACTGTAAGTTCTTTATACTTCTTAAACAATTTATCACAAGGGGCAACCTTTACTCCTGGAACTGTGGCTATTGATGGTGTTATTAATACAAATTTAAATCCAATAACAGGCTTCAGTCTTCCAGATATAATATCAGGACACACTACAGTTATAACCTTTAATACCAAAGCAACAACTCTTACAACACCACCTATAGTAACTGATTACGCAACCTTTAATGGTGTATACAAAGTAGATCCTAACGGCATCGATTATCAAGTAAGCACAACTTCAAATACTGTTTCAACTCAAATAAATGTTGGAAATCTTACTAATATAAAAGCTGTAGACACTATGTACGCTAAAGTTTATGATACTTTAACCTATACAAACACAATAACAAATGTAGGAAATATAACTGCTTTAAATACTTGGTTCTTTGATAATCTTCAAGCAGAAGCTCAATTTATTGCTGGAACTGTAAGTATTAATAATGTAGTTTATCCTGCTTTAAATCCTGTTAATGGTTTTACTCTTGGAGACTTGACTGTAGGTACTGTTGTGACGGTTTCCTTTGAGGTTAAAATAACAGCTCTCCCTGTTACCGCACAAATAGTTAATAACTCTAATACAACCTTTAACTATAAGATAGATCCTTCTGGTAATTCCACAACAAAAACAATTTCATCAAATAATGTTATTACAAATGTGGTTAAAGGTGAAATTACTTCTACAAAAACTGTTGACAAATCTATTGCTACCATAGGTGATATTTTAACCTACACTATCAATTTAACTAATACTGGAAATGTTATCGCAAGTAATCTTTTATTTCAAGATACACCTTCAAATGGTGCTTCCTTTAATACTGGAAGCGTAATTGTAAATGGAACGCAAGAACCAACCTTTGATCCTACTAAAGGTTTCACGCTTAGTAGTTTAGGTATTGGTAATGTAACTACAATACAATTTACAGCTACAGTTAACGCTGTACCTGATAGTAATAAGATTACAAACCAAGCCATAACAACCTTTAAGTTTCTAGTTGATCCAAAAGGAAGTCCTGTTAATGGTTCATCCTATTCCAATACTACAACCACAAACGTAGCTCTAGGAAACTTAACTGTAACAAAAGCTGTTGACAAAAACTTTGCAACAATTGGTGATACTTTAACCTATACAATCGTAATTAAAAATACAGGAAACATTGACACAAGTAATGTTGAGTTCTTGGATTATACGCCTAAAAATACAACCTTTATTATAAATTCTGTAACTGTAAATGGAGTAAGTAAACCTGGTCTTAATCCATCTGTTGGTTTCGATCTAGGTACTATGAATCCTGGGCAAATAATAACTGTAATATACAAAGTTACAGTTGATTAGAAATTAAAAAGTGCGAGTTGATTTTTTTCAGCTCGCATTACATAAGTATATTGCTATTGGATATTTACTAACCCCTTATAATAAACTTAATTTAATACTGTCTTCTTGTAAAAATTCGCTTAAATTATCCCTATTGTCTCTTACTATCCATCTTTTAAATGCTGAAAAAGGTGAGTTCGATTTTAAATATTTTTTTATTAATTCTTTGGCATCCTTCTTATCTTCACCATCTGATTCTTTATAGTTATTTATAGCATCAATAAATCGTCCTATTTCATCTCTCAATTCTTTTTTTATTGCGAAACATTCTAATTTTTTCATTTCGGTTGTCCCATTATAAACATTTCTCAATAATTCCACGGTTTCATCTATTTCAGTGGTATGTTTTAAAGCGGTTACTTCTATTCTTTCTTCCCAAGAAAAATTACCGATTTTCCTAAAAGCAATTAATTCATCTACCTCAACTTTTGTACAATCTAATATATTTTCATAATTATCTGATTTAATATTGTTACAATGTGCACATGCTAAAAATAGGTTTTGCCAATCAAACTTCAAATCTTTATTTACATTTTTGTGAGGTCTTAGATGCTCTATATTATATGAAGTAATATTTTTATTCTCGCATATATAACATTTGTTATTAAATACTATTTTTAAAGCATCTAAAACTTCCTTTTTATTATAGCTTCCATTTAGTTTGTTTTTTTCTTCTTCTAAGACTTTGGGTGCTTCTATTGTCCTATCTATTCTGATCATTTAACTTCTTCCTTTTCTCTTCTATTTCGTTAAATTCAGATTTTAGTTCTTTTGCTAAATCATTTGATGCGTTTTTTAATTCTATTCTTAATTCCGCTCTATGTGCACGTTCTTCTTCATTTAAATCATTTCTAAAAGCAAGCTTTTTGTATTCAGCTATTTTATCTTTTAATTCTTGTGAATAACTATCAACTTCAAAGTATCCTTCCACTATACCATCATAGGAGTAATTTGATAGATTTTCCAACCTAATTTTCTTTTCTAAATCATATATTACTGCATTATCTACAGAGTTTAATACAAATGGAGAATGAGTTGTAACTATAAATTGTATATTAGAGAAAAACTCAGTTAAGAACGGAAGTATCTTCTTTTGAAGTTCTATATGAAGATGTGTTTCCAACTCATCAATCATTACAATTCCTTCAGTATCAAATACATAATTTCTCTTTTCACTTGCTCTATTTTTATCCATTCTTAATATTAAATCTGATACTATATTTAAAATTGATGAATATCCATCTGATAATTCATTTAACCCGTAAGGTTCTCTTCCCTCTTGAAGTATCTTAAAATTATAATTTCTATAATCAAATTTCAACTTAATACTGTTATCTCCTAATATGACCTTTAATGCATTTTCTAGTCTGTTAAACCATGCCTCTATATTAGCGACAACTTCTAAATCATTTTCATTTCTTGCAAAAGACTGTTGAGTTTTTAAATCCACAAGATATTTCACAAAAATATTACTTGGATTTTCATTTAAAGAATAGGTTTCTTTTAATTTTAATTTTTCAACTCCATTAGGTATTTCAACGGTTGTTTTCCTGTTAGCACCATAGTACGCTAAAATAAATTTCCCTTGATCATAAAATGTACAGTATTCATTTTCATCGCCAAAAAAACTTAAATCCACTTGACTATTTCCAATATTATTTAATAAATAATAACATTGTTTTAATTCATTTTGTATTTTAAGCTTTTTATCTTCACTGATCTCACCTTTTAATTTAAATGATAAGTTTTTAATTTGGTTTTGATATATTCTTAGAGTTTTAACAGAACCCCCTTGTATACATATCATCCAACTTTTAATAGCAGCTAATGTGCTTGTTTTTCCAACTCCATTTTTACCTGTTAATAACAGATGCTTACGTTCACTTTGACTCAACTCTATATCAATATTTTCTAAATGTCTTAATTTATCTATCCTGATTTTAGTAATGTAATGATTTTTCAAATTAACACCACCTTAATAATTTTAATTTAACTATTATCAATTGTTGCTTTATATACTGCCAATTACATAAAATAAATTATATCATAAATTAGTCTACTATTCTTATTTACATTAAAATAGGGAAATATCATTTATGTCCCTTATCTCCTTGATCTTAAACATATTCTAACAATAACGAATTTATAAACTAAAAAAAGCATATAACCTTCATTTTAAGCTTACATGCCTTCAATTTCCAATCTTTATAATTAAGCAGTTGGAAATAACTATATTAAGTTTGTCTAAAACAAAGTAATCAATATTCTCATTTAACATTTCAATATTAATTTCTCTAAAATAATTCACACCTTTAGGAACTTCCATTATTGTTGAAAACCCCTTTACACAGCTATAACAAATTAATTTACATTTATGAATGTACTTTATTTTATATTCTACAACTCCTAAAAATAGCACCTTCTCTGCCTTTAGATTAAGACATTCATCTAAAACTTTTTTATTCTTTGTATTTATAACTTTTGCATCTACAGCTTTAATATTGGTTTCAACTTTCACAATACTATCTATTGATCCTTTACATCTAGGTATATTAATTTTATTTTTCACTATAAATTCTTTAAATAAATTACGTTTTAATATAGTATCAACAACATTACTGTAAATTGAGATTCTTATTGGTTTTTCTTCTATATTATATATACACTCAAAAGTAACCTCTGCCATATTTTTAATTATATCTAGTTTACACTTTTCATTTATTACTACTTTATATGAAATCTCAACCTTTTCATCTTCTTCAATTTCCCCTATAAATATTAAGCCCTCAACATTAGTACAGCGATAAAGTTCATGATTAATATGCAAAGAATTATAAATAAAGTTTATACCTTCAGGTAAAAAATCTCTTAACAATAACTTCTCTATTTTTCCGCCACTAACATTATGAATTTCTATCTTATAAGATAAAATATCATAAAATAAACTACAGCTTTTGTTAACCCACATCTTTATTATAAGCGGTTTTTCTACTATAGTAGTTACAACTTTATTTGAGAATGTAGTTTTAGTTATTACAGAAGTATCTTTTGATAACCTATATTTAAAATCCACTTGAACAATATTAACTATTCTCAAATAACTCATCACCTCTATTATAAGCTATCAAAGTATTTTATTGATTTTCCGCTTATTTTTCTTCTAATATATATTCATCTATATACTGTAATAAAATAACTGAACTTATTAAAATATCATGTTTAGTAATGGGTCTTACTATAACTTCTTCTATTAAATATCTTAAATTTACTTCTTTATCTTCACAAATTTCTCTTGGTACCACAATAAATTCACTAAAAGGTATTTTTATATTTTTCATAGCTTTATCTTCATATTTACATTTTCCATGTAACAATAAATTCACATTTAAAATTCCTAATATTACAAGCTTTTTACCTGTTAAATGTTGTCCTTCAATAGATATACCTATTGGTGTATTAATAAGCTTTGCAGATACAATGTCGATTCTTGAAGTATAATTAATTTCCTCCTTTAAATTTATATTACTATTAGGAAAATGTACTGTTTTATAGATATTGAATTGTTTAAAATAATTTATATTATCTATGTCTATAATTTCAGCGGCATTTAACTTCATATCTTTTCACCCTATCTTTAATCTTTATACTATATTTTATGTTGAAACTAAATTTTGTGATGAATACTTTAAAAGCACTTAATAAAAAATCGACTGACTTTGATACTTATCAGTCGATTTTATCATTATAAATTTATTACTAAATCCTCTAATTTATTAATCACTTTCACCTTATTTTCCACTAATACTTCTTGTGTTCTATTTAACCAAATACCCTTGAATCCTGCATTTTCACAAGATATTATATCCGTATTAAAATTATCACCTATATAATAACATTGTTGTGGTTTTTCATTAACTTTTTCACAAGCACTAATAAATATTTTTATATCAGGCTTTGAAATTCCCAGTTCTCCTGATGTAATAATATTTGAAAAATACTTTTTAATTTTCATTCTTTCTAACTTTAATAATTGTTGATTAAAATCACCATTACTTATAATGCCGAGTTTATAACTTCTTGATAACTCTTTTAAACATGGTATTACATCATCAAATGGTCTCCAATTATTTTCATAATTACTCAAATAAATTTTAAACTTTTCTTCTGCTTCTTCATCTGTAAGCTTTATGTTTGAATAGGAAAATATACCTTTTATTCTGTTAATACGCTGCTCCTTAAATGTAATTTTACCTTTTAAATAAATATTGAAGTATTCATCTGATATTTCGCACCAAATTTTATAGAATTCTTCTCTTCCAATTTTAAAATTTTCTTTATAAATCTCATAGAATTCTTTAACACCTAATAATTCAGCCTGCTTATGATCTAATAGTGTTCCATCTATATCGAAAAATATCATTTTACACCTCTTAACATTTTTGAGAAAGTAATTTTTCTGGGTTATAATAATAACTTTTGTTTTCTTTTTGAGAAAGTTCTTTTCTTAGTTAAAGAAGGATAATGGACTTCGTCCAAACCTCATGTATGTTTAGAATCATAATGGGCTTTCGTCCAAACCCCTTATATTAGATTTTGTCTTTTCTTACTTTCTATTATTTTTTGAGAAAGTGATTTTTCTGGGTTATAGAAGGATAATGGGCTTTCGCCCAAACCCCTTATATTAGATTTTGTCTTTTCTTACTTTCTATTATTTTTTTGAGAAAGTGATTTTTCTGGGTTATAGAAGGATAATGGGCTTTCGCCCAAACCCCTTATGGGTTTACTTTGAATCTTTGTACTACGTTGTTTAGCTTTAGGGCAAGTTCTGCTTGGGTTTGTGATGTTATTGCTACTTGTTCTATTGCTTTTGAGGTTTCGTTTATGCTTTCTCTTATAAATTGTGATTTTTCGGAGGATTTTTTGCTGGTTTCTGACATTCCTTTAACTGCTCCATTTACCTGATTTATTGTTACCCTAAGATTCTCTGACATAAGTGCTACCTGTTCAGACATAGAGCTTACAAACTGAGAGTCAGAGTAATAATCTTTTCCCATATCCTTAAAGCTTGTTAATTCTTCTCGTATATCCTTATCAATAAACTGAAGTATTTCTTTACTATCAATTTGCATACTTTTAAATGCCTCTTGAACCTTTGAAATGGTGTTATATATTTCTTCAACTGCCTTTGATGATTCCTCCGATAATTTTCTTATTTCATCTGCTACAACCGAAAAGCCTTTCCCCATTTCTCCTGCTCTCGCCGATTCTATAGCTGCATTAAGTGCTAACAAATTTGTTTGCTCTGATATATTTCCAATGGTATCTGCCATTACTCTTATATTTTCAACTACTTTTCCCTTTTCAATTGATTCTAGTATTTTTTTCTCTTTCTTTTCATATACATCTTGTATTCTTTTTATTGATATGTCACTTTGATCTTGAGCCCTCTCAGCTCTTTTTTTAGCTTCTGTTGAATTAGAATTTCCGTCTCCAGCTTTACTTGATAATTTACTTACACTCATATCTACTGCTTGTACAGATGAACTTATTTCTTCTGACGTCATACTATTGCTTTGTATTTCATTTACAATACTCTCAACTTCATCATTCATCGCTTGAATTTTTGAGGATATTTCCTGGGTTGTAGCGGATAGTTCTTCACTTGAAACTCCCATTTCATCTGCATTCTTATATATTACCTTTACTAGTTCCTGCATGGCTTCTACCGCTTTATTTAAAGATTCACCTAACATTCCTATTTCATCCTTGCTATCTACTTTAAAAGTTTTGGTAAGATCTCCATTACCAAAACTTTCTACAAATTTACTAATTCTTTTAAGTCTTTTAGAAATAAATATTGCAAGCATGGATCCCATGGCTATTGCTACAACAGCATCTAAAACTATTATCCCTATAAAAATATAAAATGAGCTGTAATATGTTGACTTATTCTGATTATTAGCTTTATCTGTTTGATTTGTTTTTACTGATATATTTTTATTGATATCATTACTTAGCTTATCCCTGAGTTGTGATAACTGACCAAATTCATTTTTAGCTTCATCCGTACTACTTAAATTCATGTAATCTAACACTCTTGAATATGTATTTCTGTACTCTAGCAAGTCCTCATTTACAGCATTAAATATTTGTTTTTCATCGTTTGATAATAAATTTTGATTATAATAATTCATATCCGCATCAATTTTTGTAGACTTTTCTGAAATTTCTCTTTCTAAATTATTAGTTTCATCACTGGAATTATTATCATATGTAATCTTTAATATGTCATATCTAATATCAGCAACATTTTGCTTTATATCATCTAATTTCTTTATAGCTGCAAAACTATAATCATGCATTTGCAGACCATTTTTGTACATCTGATTTGCATTTTTTATACCTATACCTCCAACCACAAGTATAAATATTATCATAACAAAATATGTAGACATTAACTTAGGTGCCATTTTGAGATTTTTAAACCACTTCAATAAAACTACCTCCTACTATATTCTTTGATTATTAGTAATAGTAAGCCCCTTATATGTAATAAATATGCATTTATAATTATAACATACAATTTTATAATATTAAATCCATCATTCTCCCAATAGCACCATTTTTATTGAGATATTTCAAATTCCTAAAAATCTAACTACTAATATTGCTACAATAATTGACGTCATATCTGCCATAACTGCTGCCCATAATGTGTGTCTTATCTTTTTTATCTTTATGGCTCCGTAATAAACTGTTATAGTATAAAATATTGTTTCTGTAGATCCCATTATTATTGATGCAATTATTCCTATATATGTATCCGCTCCATATTTTTTTAGTAGTTCTGCGAAAACTCCAATTGCTCCACTTCCAGATAAAGGTTTTACTATTATAAGTGGAACTAGTTCTGATGGAAATCCTATGATTTTAAATATTGGTTTTAATATATTTATTAAATACTGCATTGCACCTGATTCTCTAAATATAGTAACTGATAGAAGCATTGCAAGAATATAAGGAAATATATTAACACATATTCTAATTCCATCTTTAGCTCCTTCTACAAAACACTCATATACTTTTACCCTTTTTATCATACCGTATAAAACTATTGAAAATATTATAATTGGTATTAATGCTCTTGAAATATAATTCAACTTGCATTCCTCCTAAAAGTGTTTTTCAAGAATTTTGCAATAAATTATTCCCATAATAGCCGTAATTACTGATGTTATTATAGTAGGAATAACTATAACTGCTGGATTTGACGAATTTGACGCAGCCCTAATTGATATTATTGTTGTAGGTAAAAGTTGTATACATGCAGCATTTATAACAAGAAATTTTGCCATATCATTAGTTGCAGTATTCTTGTCCTTATTTACTTTTTGCATTTCTTCCATAGTTTTTATTCCAAAAGGAGTTGCAGCGTTTCCAAGTCCAAGCATATTTGAAGTTATGTTCATAACCATTGGTCCCATTACATTATTGTTTTTATTTACATCTCTAAATATTATTTTTAATATAGGTCTTAATATTATGGAAAGCTTGTCCGTAAGACCACTTTTCTCTGCAATTTTCATTACCCCACACCAAAGACACATAATTCCTAAAAGTGATATCATTAACTTAACGGAACTTTCAGTACATTGCACTATTGAGGTTGAAAGAGTTTCTCCTTTTCCTGAAAAAATTCCTACAATAGTTCCTACAAATATAAATATAAACCATATATAATTTATCAATTTTAACCTCCACTTTTTAATTACTGTATAATAGTATATGATTTATATATAATGTAATAGAATACCAAAAAATGTTTTTATAAAAACACAAAAGCCATAATTAGATTGACTAGCTAATTATGGCTTTTTACTTCTTTTAAATAATCTTATTCAATTGTTTTAAATTTCTTATAACCTTAAATTTTCTATTAAATATTTTATTATAAAAGTATGATCTTTTATCTCTGCTTAACGCAACACTTTTTATACCAAGCTCTTCTGCTCCTTTACAATTTTTAATATTATCATCGATAAATACAGCTTCCTCTGGCAAAACCCCAAGTTCAGACAGTGCTGTTTTATACATTATTTCATTTGGTTTTGTTGTACCTTTTGTTGATGATATTACAAAAGACGAAAAATATCTTCCAAACCCTGCTTTTTTAAAAACACCCTTTAGTGAAGGCCATGCATCTGAAACCACGGCCAATTTATATTTTTCACTTAACTTTGGTATTTCTGAATTAACATCACCATAGAAATCATATTTTCTATAGTTATAAACTAAATCTTTTGCAATAGCCTCAACGTCTCTATCGTTTAATTTAAGACACAAAAGTTCTTCTGAAAATACTCTATAATACTGAACAAAATACTCATATTCCTCTTTCTCTGTAACAATTAAATTTTGATTTTTCATAGCCTCATTTGCTTTTTTAAATGCTTCTTTTCTTTTTAATATTGGTATGGCCTCAAACCTTTCCCAATCTACATAATAAAAAAACTTAGGAGGAATAAACCAATTTCCTGTAACAGGCTTATTTAATACTTTTCCAGAATCCATTAAAATAGCTTTAATCATTTTTCACCCACCTAAATTCTTGATATAAAATCTACACCTTTTGCTGCATATACAATAATAAAGCTCGCTGGAATTAAGAGAATTATCGCTGCAAATGTACCTGCAACCTTACTTAAAGCCATTGCAGTAACACAATTTTTAAAATCTTCTTCTCTACACTTTTTTTCTATCACTTCCTCTGTCATAATAGACATGGCAGGATCAATAAAAATAGTCATAAGTATCTGCGCAATGCCATTTACAACTGAAGATAAAGTAACGCAGGTAGCTCTTAGATTAGGTACCATTTTAAAAGCATATATAGGCGCTAAAGCTCCAACCGTCAGAACGGCAACGGATATAAAATTATAAAGTACTATCTTTCGCGGCAACCTCCTATAATCAATTTTTTTAACACTCTCTTTAGAAGGTAGAACAGCACACTGTTTCATAGATCTAATACCCCTTCTAGTGATGCTATGTACTATAAGTTTAGGAATAGATTTCTCTACTGAAAAAAATAATACTCCCTTTGAAAACATTCTTTGAAAAGTTGGTATTAAAATTACCCCTAAAACCGAAGCTATACCTGATACCAAAATTATAATATTAAAAACATTAAGTAAATTACTAGAATATAGATTTTTTTCAGCATAGTTAGTTAAAAGTGGCTCTTGAAAAGTAACTGCTGTTCTTGATATCAATGTTAATATATTAAATACAGTAAATGAAATAGCTATTTTCCCTGTTCTAACTCCTACTAATCTAGTTGAATATGCAAGTGTTCCTATAAGTGTTATTATAAAATTAAATATCAAGATCAATAAAATCTGTATACTCAAAGCATCACTTCCTAACCTATTTCGCTGCTTAATTTATTTATCGCTGGACTTCTTACCCCTATACCTTTGTTCTTAAAAAGCCACCACGTAAAATAGTCTATATTTGTATATTCTTTTTTTAATTCATTATTTTCTAAACAATTATAAGTCTCCATTTTTAAGTCCGTTTTACCTATATCCTCTAGCCTCACATATCTTCCCTTTATTTTTTTATTAAACTTAAGCTTATTGTGTATCATTTTCAGTAAATTAACTTCACTTTCTGTAAAATCATCCTTTATAATAGTCATAAATTCTATATACTTATTTCCTTTCGAATCTCTATTTTTATATACATAAACTCCGCAGATTTTATCTTCAAAATATATTTTAAGTTGAAATTCGTATTCATAAAGTTTTGATTTAACATAATATATTTTCTTCATAATACCAAAACAAGGGTAATTAAATTTCACCTCGCTTTACACCTCCAGCTAAAACTTATTTATAAATATAGTTCACGCATAACATAAACTCAATAGTTATATAAAATCTAAACATAATCTTGCACAATATGGTATATTATATATAACGTTAGAATATAATCTTGAATAAAAATCAAGTTTAAGGAGGCTATATATGAAAAACGGCAACCTTGAAATAAAAATATTAAAAAATAAAATATACGATGAAACTTCTATTGTATTTATTCATAATTTAAAAAAATTAATACAGCTTGAAGGTACTCAAAAAAAGCTTGCTTCAAAAATAGGAGTATCTGAGGATCTGTTATCAAAATATAAATCTGGTGACACTTTTCCTTCTATAGAAACAATTTTGTATATTTGCAAACTATATCACATAACTGTAGATGAATTTCTGACTACTCCTTTAAACTCTTCATATTTTGAAGAACCAATAGAGAATAGTAATGCTCTACATGAAATTTTCAAGCTTAATTATTTTTGTTATTTTTTCGTTACAAATTCAGGAAAAAAGGCTGGAATTCATGAAGCTAAATTAAGTATAAATAAAAATAATTGTACTTTTGAGATATGTATTAAAGATAAAGTTATAAAAGAATTTAAAGGAAAATATAAAATATCAGATAATCTTATATTCTTTAATCTTTATAGTAAAGAAAATGGCTATGCTTATATAACAATGATTAAACCAAGTTTAAATAAAAGCAAATACATAGGTGGACTTGCCATGTTATCTCTTCCTTCTGACGCTAACAGCAAACCCTGCTGTCAAAAGATAATAATTAGCAGTTTTCAAATTGATAGAGCGCTTAATTATGATATTCTAAATGATTTTTTGAATTTTAATTGTGAAAAAAGTAATTTTGGAAATATAAAAATCTCAAGATATGAGGATGAGAATGTATATAATTTCATAACCAATTTAAGTGAACAAACAGTTTAAAAAATAAAACTACCCAAAACCATAGTTTAAACTAGCCATGGTTTTGGGATTAATACACTTTAATATTAAATAATCTTATAGAAGTTGATTTTATTTGACTTTCCTATCTTTTATTAAACTATTTTATTCTATCAACCTTCCATATATAAATACTAACCGCACATACATTTATATATTTTTACTCAAATAATTCATTTAAAATAGGTATAACATTTATTACTGGCTCTTCATAAGGGTGCACTTTTCTTATAATTTTTAGAGCATTTTCTACATATTCACGTTTGCATCTCATTTCTATTTTACATTCCTCACCTTTACATAGTTCTCCTATATTACCTTCATGAGGCTCTGCTCCTTTAAGCGGTCTCCAATATCCTTTTACTTCATTTATAGACATGCAGTGATCATAATTACCTATTTTGCCCACATTTGCTTCGCTAAGTTTGTCACCTAACTGTTCAACAAACTCCTTTGGAATAAAAATTTCAATTTTGAATTGATTTATTTGCATTTCAATCAGCTCCTATAAATATCTTTTTAAATCATTTTATAACATTAATTTTTGTATGTAAATATTTAAGAATAATATATGCATTTTTGTGTCAAAATATTAGAAAAACAATGGTGGCGATATTATGAAAACTCATAAAATATTATCCATAATTTTAATAAACACTATTTTGATTTCTTCATTTACTAGCTGCAAATTTAATAGTAAAAAAAGCATAACTCCTAATACCGCAAATGCTTCTGCCAGCGTAGAATCTCCTATTACAAAGGCTTCTAAAAAAGTTCTTCCCTCAGTAGTTGGCGTTACTACAACCTATATTGATAGAGACTACACAAAAAAAGAAGGTGTAGGCTCAGGAATGATAATCGACAGCGATGGGTATATTTTAACAAATAATCATGTTGCTGGCGCAGGTAGTAAGGACATAAAAATATCACTTTATGATGGAAGCTCCGTTCCTGCAAAAACACTATGGGCAAATGAAAGCTTAGATTTATCCATATTAAAAATTGATAAAAAAAATCTTACGCCTGTAGCTTTCGGAGATTCTTCAAATGTTGAGATAGGAGAAACCGCAATCGCTATAGGTAATCCTCTAGGATTAAACTTTCAAAGGACTGTAACTTCTGGAATAGTAAGTGCTGTTAATAGAACCGTTGAAGCAGGTGAAGGTACTTTCATGGAAGATTTGCTTCAAACAGATGCCTCCATCAATCCTGGTAATAGTGGTGGTCCTCTAATAAATTCAGACGGAAAAGTTATAGGAGTAAACTCAGCCAAAATAACTAGTGCCGAAGGAATAGGTTTTGCCATACCTATCAATATAGTTAAGCCTGTTCTTAAAAGTTTAACCACCACAGGTCAATTTAAAACACCAATAATAGGAATTATAGGTCTTGATAAATCAATGAACGGCTATCTTAATTTAAATATTCAAAAAGGAATTTATGTATATGACGTTTCACCTAATAGTGGTGCATCAGCTGCTGGAATACACAAGGGAGATATTATTTTATCTCTTAATGGAAAAGATATAAACTCAATGAATGAACTTAGAGAAGCGGTTTATACAATTGGTGCTAACAATAAAGTAAGTTTAAAACTTCATACTAAGTCAGGCGAAAAAACTGTCAGTGTTGTGATCCAAAGTTCAACTTAAAATATATAAAACAAAAACACTAAAAAAGTATGCTGTATAATTTAAGCATACTTTCTATTTAACTAATCTAAAGAACTTTTTTGTAAATGAACTTTAACAGTTTCTATTCTTTTTTCCTTAACTTCTTCTATAGTAAAAATCATATCTTTATACTCAACACTTTGTCTTTCATCATCTTCTGGAATATGTCCAATAAGTTTGATAATAAGTCCTCCAAGTGTATCATAATCATCTGTTTCCTCATCCAAATCTAAATCCAATTGCTCATTTAATTCCCTTATAGGCATAATTCCTTTAATTATGAAGATATCCTCATCAATTTTTCGAATATAATTCTCATCCTCATCATATTCATCATTAATGTTTCCCATTATTTCTTCAATTAAATCCTCTATTGTAACTATACCAGAAAATCCACCATATTCATCAATTAATACTGCCATATGCTTTCTGGATACTTGAAGCTCCTTAAATAATTCATTTATATTTTTTCTTTCAGGAACAAAATACGCTGTTTGTAATATGTTTTTTATATTAACATTGTCAAAGCCAACTTTACGTGCTTCCACTATGAAATCCTTCATATACAAAATACCTATTATATTATCACTGTCACCTTCAAATACTGGTATACGTGAATATTTAACTTCTAAAAGTTCGTCAATATACTCTTTTAAAGGCTTATCTATATTAATTAAATACACCTCTGTTCTCGGTGTCATTACCTCTTCTGCTGCTTTATCATCAAACTCAAAAATACTATTAATCATTTCTTTTTCAGCTTCATTAATTACACCATATTCTTGTCCTGCTTCAACTATTGATTTAATTTCTTCTATAGATACTTTCTCCTCCAATTTAACCATATTCATACCTGTTAATTTTAATAAAATATTGGTAGAAGCGGAAAGTAACTTAACAAATGGTACTGTAATTTTAGATACATATAATATGGGTCTTGCTGAAAACATTGCAATTTTTTGTGATTTTTGAAGTGCTATCCTTTTTGGAAATAACTCACCAAAAACAAGTGTAAAATAAGATAACACAAGTGTAACCAATACAAATGCTATTTGACTTCCATATGGAATATTCATTTTTTGTAAGTAACTACCAAACCTGTCTGAAAGGCCTGTAGCCGCTGATGCACTTGAAAAAAAGCTTGCCAATGTTATTCCAACCTGAACTGTTGATAAGAACTTAGTTGGTTCTTTAATTAACCTCTGTAAGATTTGAGCCTTTTTGTTTCCTTCCTCTGCTAAGACCTTTAGCTTAGTCTTATTAAGGGATACTATAGACATCTCTGCTGAAGAAAAAAAGGCATTTACTAATGTAAGTATCGCTATCAAAATGAATTGAAAAATTATGTTAGCTGGGTCGGGATCTGATTCCATTTAATTGTTTCCTCCTAAAAATAAATTAGCTTAATTTTATCACATTTATATATATATATCAAATTATAACACTATATCACCTTTTAATTCTACCCCTTATTATCCCATTACATAATTTATATATTATTTATGTATTACATTACATTTACTTGACTTTTTTTCTTAAATTGGTTAATATAGGTATGAATATAATATGTATATCAATTATATGTGTACATGTGTTTTAGGAGGTAAATTATGAAATCTTTGGACAAATCCCTTGGTATGTATATAAACTACATCAACAGAAAAATGCTTAGACTCTTATCTTCAAAATTAAAAAGTTATAATATAACGACAGAACAATGGTCTGTATTAATAAATCTAGTTGAAAAAGATGGTATCAATCAAAAACATTTAGCTGCAACAGTTGATAAGGATCAAGCAACTCTAGTTAGAATATTAGATATCCTTGAGAAAAAGAATTTAGCCACACGAAAAAAGTGCAGCGAAGACAGGCGTTCATTTTTAATATATTCCACTGAGGAAGGGAGGGCATTAGAAGCAAAGGTATATCCTATTATTGAAGATTTATTTAAAAATATTATAAATGGTATTTCCAAAGATCAATTGATTTTATTTTTAAACACTTTAAGTACACTTGAAAAAAATATTTCTATTGAGGAGGAAAAAATACATGGAAGAAACTCTAGAGGACCTGAATCTTAATAAAAAAAATTATAATGTGCTACCTATAAGCATTGCTCTAATACTTGCAGGTTTTTGCTGTATGTTAAGTGAAACTTTATTAAATATGGCACTTAAAAATTTGATGGCTCAATTTTCTGTATCTGCAACTACTGTTCAATGGCTTAGTACAGGTTATATGCTTATTATGGGAATTTTAATTCCTGTTTCTGCCCTACTTATTCAAACTTTTACAACTAGACAATTATTTTTAACTTCTGTAATCATATTTTTAGCAGGTACTATTGTAAGCAGCTTAGCTCTAAACTTTCCAATACTACTTATTGGAAGATTAATTCAAGCTGTTGGTACTGGAATTTTAATACCTAACATAGTAAATACTTTATTAATTATTAATCCAATTGAGAAACGTGGAAAAGCTCTTGGTATCTTCAATCTTGTAATGTTTTGTGCTCCTGCCATTGGCCCTACTATCTCTGGTTTAATTATTCAAAACCTTAATTGGAGATGGTTATTCTTTGCAACAATGCCTTTTTCAATTATAGCCCTAATTTTAGGTTTAAAATATATTGAAAATGTAACCTCCCTTTCAAAACCATCTATAGATTTTCTATCTATTGTACTTTCTACAATAGGCTTTGGTGGCTTCATATATGGTGTTAGCAATATAGGAACTACAACTGCAGTTTTAATAGCAGCACCTATAATTATCGGGTGCATATCACTAGCTGCCTTTGTGCTTCGTCAATTGCATATGAAAGAACCTATGCTAGACATGCATCCATTTAAAAAGTCTATGTTTAGCCTTGGCTGTATACTACTTATGGTTATGCATATGATTAATTTTGCGACAATGCTGATACTTCCTATGTTTCTTGAAGGAGCTTTAGGCTTAGCAGCATTTACTGCCGGTCTTCTTATGTTACCTGGTGGCTTCCTTAACGGCCTTATTTCACCATTTGCAGGACATTTATATGATAAATTTGGTCCTAAAGCATTGATTTTACCTGGATATATAATATCGGCTATTTCATTCTTATTACTTTCATATTTAGTATCTACTGGCATTAGTATTCCTGTTCTTGTTGTTTTACATTGCTTATCCTTAATTGCTGTAGGCCTTATAAATACGCCTGTGCAAACTAATAGTTTAAATCAGCTATCACCAAAACAATATCCTCATGGAACTGCCATATTAAATACTCTTCAACAAATAGCAGGTGCCTTTGGAACCTCTTTATTTGTAGCTATTATGACTTCTTATCAAAAGAATTATCTATCAGGTGTTAGTAGCCCATCAAGTTCAAAAAATCAAGCTTTAAGTTTAGTATTTGGTGTGCACAATACTTTCTTAATTGAAACTGTAGTTCTTATTGTTGCCGTAATCTTATCCTTATTCATATCAAATAAAAATAGCATAAAAAATACAGCTATATAATTTCTAAAAAAAAGCTGGCTCCTAATAATCAGGGAACCAACTTTTCATTAACTACTTAATTTCTTCAATATTTACACTATTTGTTTTTGTTATACCCTTATCAAAATTACAGTTATTAAATATTACATCTTTACAAGAATCAAGCCTTGCTGAGTAGAAATTACAATCGTTAAATTTAAGATTGCTTAAATAAGATATGTCTTGTCCAAAATTCGAGCCATTCAGATCCAATATATATTGAGAATTTCCTTTTGGTGCATTCACATTTGTAAATTCAAATTGTGAAATATCAGGCAGTGGAACTCCAGGTGTTGCGGCTTTTTGCTTATCATAGTTAGTAATTACAGAAATTTTATTACAAATAGAATCTCTTACTTTTAAATTATGAATATATCCACCCCTTGATGGACTTACCTTAACACGAACACCACTATTAACAGCCTTTGTTTTTAAATCAATTGGCATAAGTGTGCAATCTTCTCCAAAAACATCACTAATTCCACCAGACATTTCACTTCCCAAAGTAATTCCTCCATGTCCTGCTGTAAATGTACAATCTCTATAATAAATATCAGTAGATGGAATTCCTATTTTTCTTCCTTCTTCATCTTTGCCTGATTTAATAGCTGAACAGTCATCTCCTGTAGAAAATGTATCCTTCAAAAGATATACGTTAGATGAAGAGTTTGGATCGAAGCCATCTCCATTATGAACTGTTGTATTTATATCAAGTTCATAAGAGGTAATATCTTTACTGTAAACAGGAACTATTGTCCACATCATTCCATTTCTGATATGAATTCCGTCCATATATACATTGTCACAATTTTTAAGACTTATGAGACTTCCGCCACCATAATGTGTAGCTGTATTCTTTGCGCCAAAAGCATCATAGGCTGATCTAAGAGTTAATCCATTGCTATCATCACCAATAGTTCCCTCTCCCATTATTTTTATATTATGTGTAGTTGGCTTTTGGTTGTGGTCCATTGTCCCTGCATTTATTAGGCTTGAAAATGCAGGATTACCTTTTGTTGGACTATTAGGATCATAAATATCTTCAATATCATGTCTTGCTGAAGTCCATGGATAATCCTTTAGGTCTGTACTTGGAACAAGCTGTGCCCCTTTGTCCACATAAAAAGTCATATTATCATGTAAATACAGTGCTCCACTTAAATATTTTCCTTGTGGTAAGAGTACAGTTTCCCCATCTTTGCAAGCATCTATTGCCTTTTGAATGGCTACCGTATCCTTTGCTGTGCCATTACCAACTGCACCATAATCTTTAACATTTATTACTTGTTTTGTTGCATCAGTTTTAATTGTAACTTCATTGCTTATTTGAGATTCTACAAGTTTGGCATCATGTGCTTTTACATAATAACTATAACTTGTATTTTGCTTTAAATTTTGCACCTTAAAATATGTTTTATTTGTATCTCCAATTTTTTTACCGCTATCATCATAAATTGTATACCCTGTTACATTCGAATAATTTTGAGGTTTTTCCCAAACAAGTACAACTGACGTATCTGTAACTGCTGCTGGTGCTTCCCTCAAATTTGTAGGATTCGCTATTACCATATCCTTAATCTTTACATTTCTAGCTTTAGCAGAAAACTGTCCAAATGCAATTGGCTGTATACATATTAAAGTTCCGATTATAAATAATTTAAGTTTATTACTTTTCATAATAACCTACCCCCTATTTTTATCTTTTTGCTTTAATCACATGTATTGATTGATATTAATAATATCCTTCCTTATTGATTAAAAACTAATTATTTACAGGCTTCCATCCATCTGTCCCCTTTAACAAATTATATGCATTGTAGTCCACTGCTTCTTTATCACTAAGTTGTCTTGATGCGTTTCTATGACTTGTATTTAATAATTTACCATTTCCATCTATATTTTTGTATTCTAATAATTGACATGAAGGATCTATAGCATCACTCTTCATGTTAGTCCATGCCTTAGGTAAAAGTGGTGATGTAACTACTGAATTTTTAATACAGACTTCTAAACTTGGATACCACGTTCTTCCGAATAATACACCTGTAACTTTTGAATATCTTCTTGAATCTCCACCAACCTTTGTAATCGCTTGAACTACTTGTTTATTAATATTTGAGGTAAACTTACATTTATCAAGCAATACTTTGCAGCCTTTATCACCAAATGCAGTATATGCTGCTCCATCTTTTATTTCATTGAGTGTACAATTTTCAAATACTGCTATACTTCTGAGTCCCCAAACAGAATCCACAGCACCTTCAATATAACAATTTTTAAAGTATGATCTATTATAATTTAAATTAAGAACATCCTGACCACTATAGAACTTACAATTTTGAAAGGCTGCACGATCTCCCTGCACTTGCACACATGCTGCTTGTGTATCAATTCCATTGTCCTTTAAATAACTATTTTCAAAAGTCATATTATTTGCTTTAAAATCTTTTCCTTCAACAATAAGTGCTGCACAATTACCCGAACCATATGTGCCTTTATTTGGATCTTGGGGATTAACAGTTTTATTACTAGCATTAAAGGTTAATTTTGTTATTCCCTTTGAATCTCCATTAAAAGTTACATATGGTACCTTTAAATCAATTTTTTCTTTGTAAGTGCCTGCTTTTATGTTAATTACTGCTCTTGTGCTTTCACTAGTAGGCTTATGAATATTTAGATAATTAATTGCGCTCGTAATATTTTTAAACGTAGAAACCCCATTTGGTTTATTATTGTTTATATCAACTGTTAAATTTGTTGCTGCCTTAACTGTTTTACCCATTTGGCTAATACCTATACAATTGATAACTAAACCTATGCATCCACATAAAGTTAATGTTTTTATAATTCTACTATTAAATTTAGCTCCCATGTTACATCCTCCTTAAAATATAAATAAAAAATTCATTTCGGCTTATAACTAAAGTAATCAAAATCTGCAAAGCATCTATTTTTCTTTTCTAAATCATTTACTGTTAGTCCAACAAAATTCCCTGTAAAGCCTCCAGATAAAAATCCTATATCTTCACTTGTAATGTAAGTCTCTTTTCCTTCACTCTCTACACTAAATTTGGCTTCAATACCGTCTACATTTATTTTTAATTTCACATTTTTGGAACTAACTGAAACCTGTACTTGTTCTATGCTAAACTCATCTTTTACTGCTTTCATTACTCCTGCTGAAATTCCTTTTCCCTCATCATAGGAAATGTATAGATAAACATAATTCATTATATCTAGGTACAATATTATTCCTGCCATATTTAAATAATTAGCTGGTTTAAAATTAATAGAAGTCTCTGCTTTAAATTTAAAATCTCTTTGTCTTATTCCTATTATGTGTTGATCAAAGGTGCTTTGAGGCGATTCCCCTCCATATATACGTACATAGCTTTCCTTAGAGTTTACCTTTATCCAATCTTCACTTTTAAATAATCTAAGAGTACTCCATTCATCTTTAATATCCTCATTACTAAAATCATCAAAGAACTCATTACTTTTTTCATTAATAGTCCCTTCAAAAGACTTAGGTACTGGCACCTCCACATATGGTGAATGACCACCTTTACTTAATCTTAGCCATCCATCTTCTGTAAAATTAACCTTTTGAAGTGCAGTTTCCCTACCTAAAATGGGGTATTTACCTAAAACTGGCCTAGTACATAAGTGTGCCATATACCACTCCTCATTTTCAGTTTCAACCAAACTTGCATGTCCTGCACAATGTAAAACTAAATCAGAATTATCTCTTGAAGTTAACATAGGGTTTTTAGGATCAACTTCATATGGACCTGTTACATTTTTAGAACGTGCAATTGTTACCATATGCCCTTCCTCAGTCCCTCCCTCTGCTGTTAATAAGTAATAGTATTCTCCATGCTTATAAATTTGAGGTGCCTCAGTTTTTTTGTACTCTGTTCCATTAAAAATTTTATATGTGTCACCGATAAGTTCTTTTTTTTCATCATCAAACTCCTGTAGAACTATTCCGCAGGATCTATTTCTTTCATTTATGCGATAATCCCATATTTCATTTACTAGCCACTTTCTTCCATCATCATCATGAAATAATGCTGGATCAAAGCCTGAACTATTTAAATAAACTGGATCACTCCAAGGTCCTTTTATATCCTTCGCTGTTATTAAATAGTTGTTTACATCTTTAAATGGTACCTTTGTACTTTTAACATCTGTATAAACAAGGTAAAACGTACCCTTAGAGTAAGTTAAATGTGGAGCCCAAATACTACAGCCCTTTGGATTTCCCTTTAAATTAGTTAACCTTTCATTTGTCAAAACCGAAGTTAAATATCTCCAATTAACTAAATCATAGGACTCATATACTCTTATTCCTGGCAACCATTCAAAGGTTGAAACAACTATATAATATTTCCCTTCTGCTTTTACTATACAAGGATCTGGGTTAAAGCCTTCAAGAATTGGATTATGAATAAATTGCATAAAATTCACCTCTTATAAAATTAAATTCCTTCCTTTTGTAATTCTAAAGCATTTCTTTTTTGTAATTCTGCTGAAATTTTAGAATATGTGTCTTTATCTAGATTATAGAATCTCATACAGAAAATAGCTACTGCATATAGACAAATAGGTATTATAGCAGTTGTAATTAAAATACCGTGAAGAGCTGATGGAGTCTGTGATTTATGTGCAACATATCCACTAGCAGCTAGAACAATGCCTGGAATCATACCTCCTAGTGCATTACCACATTTAAAGAAGAAACCTATAACTGCATAAATCATACCTCCTAAACGCTTATTTGTTTTCCATTCACCATACTCAACAGTTTCAGGAATAAGTGCCCACATATACGCACTAATCATTCCATTTCCAACAGATGCTATTCCTCTTGAAATAAATATAGGGACAATCCAAGTTTTTGGTAAAATAAAAAGTCCTACCATCCCCACAATATCTGTAATTATTGAAATTGTCATAAGCTGTTTCTTACTCAATTTTCTACTTAACCAAGGTATAAAAGGAATTATAATCAGTGCAGGAAAGGTACCTATTGCTGAATACCATTTAACTAAATTAGCTTTTCCAACATAATAAGTTACATAATAAACTCCAGTTGCACTAACAATAGATTTTACTCCATAAATAACAAGAAAAAATATAGCTAAAACCACTAAAGGTCTGTTTACTCTAAATTGTTCAAAAATATCACTAAATTTTATCTTTTGATGTGAAGAAGGAACTTTAACTCTTTCTTTTGTTGACTTAAAACATATAAGTAATAAAATTCCTCCAGTACTTCCAATAATAAGCATAGTTAATTGCCAACTTTTTGAGAGGCTCATTGATTTCGAAAAGGTATCTGCAAGTAATGGTACACAAAAGGCAACAATAACTTGACCAATATTAGCTAAAAATGTTCTAAAGGTTGTTATACTTACGGATTCATGTTGATCCTGTGTCATTGCAGAAGTTAAAGCACCATAAGGAACATTTACCAAAGTATAACAAACTGATAAAGCAATATAAGTAGCATATGCATAAAGTAATTTTGCACCACCATGAAGTGAAGGAGTAGTAAAACATAATATTGCTAAAATTGCAAAGGGAATTGCTCCATAAAGTAGAAATGGTCTGAACTTACCATACTTTGTATTAGTTTTATCAATAATAATTCCTACAATAGGATCTGAAACAGCATCAATAATACGAACTATAAAAAACATAAATGCAGCTGCACTTGAAGCTATTCCAAAAACATCTGTATAAAAAAACAATAAATAACTTGAAATACTAGCATAAACAAGATTACAAGCAAAATCTCCAAAACCATATCCTATCTTTTCTCTTACAGAAATACTATTAGCTGCGTTCTTTTTCATAAAATCACCCCACTATTTACTTTGATGTTAACGTTAACACTCACCTTTAAAAAAAATTATAAATTATCTATTTCTTTAAATTTATCTTTTAAACAAGCATAAAGGGATGAATACACTTTATAATGTTTATTGTATTTGATTACATTTTGCTCTATAGGCTCTGTTTGATCTGTAGTTCTTATAAGTGTTTTGCAGGCTTCATCTACGGATTTAAAAAGTCCAACTCCAACAGCTGCTAGTATGCCTGCTCCGTATGCTGGTCCTTCCTTTGAATTTATAATACTTACTCTAAGATTAAATACGTCAGCAATTATTTGTCTCCAAAGTGCACTTTTTGAACCTCCACCACTAATCCTTATTTCCTTCATATCAACCTTTAAACTTTTTAAAATTTCTAAAGAGTCTCTAAGTGCAAATGCTACCCCCTCTAAAATGGCACGGGTCATGTCTCCCTTTTTATGTGTCATATTAAGCCCAATAAAACTTCCTTTTGCATATGGATCATTATATGGTGTCCTTTCTCCCATAAGGTAAGGAAGAAAAAATACTCCTCTGCTACCTGCAGGTGATTTTTCTGCCTCCAAAAGGAGTTTTTCAAAACTATCTTGTGTTCCATCTTCATTTATATTATCTACCCACCACTTTAAACTTGATGCTGCTGCTAATATAACTCCCATTTGATGCCATTTACCATTAGCATGACAAAACGAATGAAGTCTGTTATCTTTATCTACATAAAACTTCTCACTAGATGCAAATACAACTCCAGAAGTTCCAAGTGCTACCGATAAAACACCAGAATTAACTGTTCCAGTTCCTACAGCACCTGCTGCTTGATCTCCTGCTCCAGCTATAACTTTGGTTTTTATTGATAATCCAGTTTCCCTTGATGCTTCTTCTGAAACATTTCCTATTACCTCATAAGATTCATATACCTTAGGCAATACCTCTTCTTTAATATTAAGCAGCTTCATTATATCCTCTGACCATTTTCTATTTTCTACGTCAAACATTAATGTTCCTGATGCATCTGATACGTCTGAAGCAAATTTTCCTGTAAGCTTATAGCTTATATAATCCTTTGGAAGCATTATATGTGCTATTTTTTTATAAATCTCTGGTTTATTTTCTTTAACCCATAAAACCTTAGGCAGTGTAAAGCCTGTTAAAGCCATATTACCTGTGTATTTAGATAATTTATCCTGTCCAAATTCTTTATTTAAATAATCACATTGTTTGCCTGTTCTCTGGTCACACCAAAGTATTGCTGGAATTAAAACCTTTCCATTTTCATCTAAAGCAACTAAACCATGCATTTGTCCACTAAAACTTATCCCTGCAATATCTAGTAGATTTATACCTTTCTCATTTATAAGCTTATTAATTCCAATTTTCGTACCCTTCCACCAATCATCAGGGTTTTGTTCTGCAAAGCCAGGCTTTGGATAACTTATGCCATACTCCTCAGATACACTTGTTGTAATCTCTCCTTCTTCATTCATAACAACAAGCTTTACAGAAGAAGTTCCCAAATCAATTCCTAAGAAATTCATAATTAATTCTCCTTTCAATAAACCGTTTACATATATATAATAACTTAATACAATTAAAATACCTTTAGTAAATAACTTTGTTCTTAGTTATATTTTATATTTTTTTATTTATTTTCCTCCTAGTATTTTAAATATATCACGTTACTTACACTTTTTCAAGTAGCTTTATAAAGATACTTGAAAAATAAAAAGTACCACTTATATGCAAAATGAAAACATTTACTTAGAAGTGTGTAGTTTGTTTATTGTTTAAAGCTACTCCACCTTATGCTAAAATTATTAAAGATAATTAATTATATATATTTTAAATTTAATGGAAGGTGTTTTTATGTCTCTAAAAATTGCTCTTATAAGTACAAACGAAAATTTATTAAAATTATTTCCTAAGCTAGCCAAAGAAAAAGGTTTTATACCAATTACAAAAACAGCCTCTCTTACCCATGCCAGTAAAATAGCTTTCAAATTGCAGGATAAAGTTGATGCCATCATAAGTAGAGGTGCAACTAGCGATTACATAAAAGAAACTGTAAATATACCTTCTGTATCAATTAAGGTTACTCGCTTTGATACCTTACGTGCCATTTTTACCGCAAAAAAACTTGGTAATAAAATAGCACTAATAACTTATAAGCGGAGTATTTTAAACAAAGCTGAAATTGAAAATATGTTAGATGTACAGATTGAAGAATTTATGTTTTCTTCTGAACAAGAAATCAGTTCATTAATTTCAAAAGTTAAAAATAAAAATATAAAAATTGTTGTTAGTGGCAAAAGTGTTACTGATGAAGCAATATCCAGAGGACTTTATGGTGAAACTATAAATTCTGGAGAAGAAGCTTTAAGACAAGCTATTGAAGAAGCTTTAAATTTAATAGAGGTTCGAAACATAGAGCTTAGACGTGCTGCTCGTTTTAAAGCAATACTTGATGCTATAGGTGAAGGAATTATAGTAACTGATCAATTTAAAAAAATAACTACTTATAATAATTCAATAAATAAAATTTTCATTAAAGCAAAGGGGAAACTGCTTGGAAAGCCAATTGAATCTGTTATACCAAATTATAAAATAGATAATATATTAAAAACTGGAGAACCCGAAACAAAAATAATAAAAAATTTACATGGACTTATTATTGCTGCCAATCAATTTCCTGTTAAAGTAGAAGATAAGCTTATAGGTGTTGTGAATACCTTTGAGGATGTAACTAAAATACAGACTTTGGAAAAAATTATAAGAAAAAAAATACATGAAAAAGGCTTTGTAGCTAAATACAATTTTAGTGATATTTTAACTGAAAATAAGAACATGCTGGAACTAAAAAAGCTTGCAGTCTTATATTCAAAAACAGACTCCTCAGTACTTATACAGGGAGAATCCGGTACTGGAAAAGAACTATTTGCACAAAGTATACATAACAGTAGCCCTAGAAAAAATGGTCCTTTTGTTGCAATTAACTGTGCTGCTCTTCCTGAACATCTTCTTGAAAGTGAACTATTTGGTTACGAAGGTGGCTCCTTTACTGGTGCGAAAAAAGAAGGGAAACCAGGACTTTTTGAATTGGCTCACACCGGAACCATCTTCCTTGACGAAATAGGTGAGCTTTCAAAACCACTTCAAGCTCAGCTTTTAAGAGTTCTTGAAGAAAAAGAAATTATGCACATAGGTGGAGATAAAATCATTCCTGTAGATATAAGAATAATAAGCTCTACAAACAGAAATTTACTTAATTCCATAGAAAATGGTACCTTTAGAGAGGATCTATATTACAGACTTAATGTATTTAACCTGACTCTTCCACCTTTAAGGTCACGAGGACATGATGTGGAAATACTAGCAGCACATTTTTTGGAGAACACCCCTAAGTTCTCCTTAAATCGTACTACTATATTAAAAAGAATATCTCCTACTTTAATGTCCTATAATTGGCCTGGAAACACGCGTGAACTTAGTAATGTAATGGAAAGAATAGCTCTCTTTATTGACAATGATCAAGAAATAAACTGGTCTCAGGTTTTAAATAGTGTAATACATGGAAATCAAAACAACAATACGTTAACTTTAAAGGTTCCTTGTAATCTAACACTAAAAGAAATAACAGCTTTCACTGAAAAAAACATTATAAATAATTTACTAGAAAAATATAATAACGATCACAATAAAGTAGCTGAAATATTAAATATAGCTAGGACCACTCTATGGAGAAAAAAATAATTTTCATTTTTGAAAAGGTATGTTTTATTTTTGAAACAGGCCTTTTATTTTTTATATAAAAATCACCATTTTAAAGTTGGCATGATTCTTGCTTAAAATAATAGTAACATATCTTAACAGGGAGGCTTTAAAATGCTTTTAGTAAACAAACAGACATTTTCTTCACTAACACATAGAGATTTTAAATGTTTTATAGTCGGACAATCTATATCTTTAATGGGAACTTGGCTTCAAAGAACAGCTCAAGTTTGGCTTTTATATACCCTAACAAAATCCCCTTTGCTTTTAGGCGCACTTAGTATATTCCAATTCGGTCCTACCCTACTTTTTTCAGTTTTTTGCGGGGCCATTGTAGATAGATTTCCAAAAAAGAAATTACTTTACTTAACGCAAAGTGTTGGAATGCTGCAAGCCTTAGTATTATTTCTACTAGTGTATACAAATCACATAACTGCACTTTTAATATTTTTTCTTGCAACAATTGAAGGTTTCACAACAACGCTTGATATGCCTACAAGACAATCCTATTTCATTGAATTAGTTGGAAAAAAAGATCTTCCAAACGCTGTATCCTTAAATTCTTCTATTTTTAATATAGCTAAAATTATAGGTCCCTCAATTGCAGGTATAATCATGACAACCTTTAGTATGAGCTTTTGCTTTTTTATTAATTTTTTAAGTTATGCTGCTGTTCTAACAGGCTTATTTCTTATAAAGCAAAAAAGTCTAGCAGCAAATACCTCTAACGGCAATCTTTTAAAGGAAATAAAAGAAGGACTTAAATATGTTTATTCTAACAAAATACTTCTAAAAGCATTTATTTTTATGGCTATAGTATGTACTTTTGCTATGAATGTTGATGTAATTGTTCCTGTATTCTCAAAAACAGTTTTAAACAAAGGTTCACATGGTTACACTTTTCTTTTATCTGCTATGGGAATTGGTTCTCTATTTGGCACGATGAAAATGGCTAGCTTAAGAAGAAACAATTTGAATTTTAAACTCCTAAAAATTGTTGGTCTTTCAAGTGGACTTCTTCAAGTAATAGCTGCTTTTTCAGGAAATTTATATTTTACCGCAATTTTAGTACTAGGTTCTGGCTTTTCAAATCTTTGTTTTTTGAATGGAAGTAATTCTATACTACAATTAAATACTTCAGATAAATATCGCGGACGTGTAATGAGCATATATACCTTATTCAACGCGGGCACAACCCCTATAGGAAATTTAGTAGTAGGCTCTTTTATGAATAATTTTGGTGGGAGATATGGTTTTCTTTCTGCTGGACTTATAACTGCTATTCTAGCCGCTGTTTTTTCTATGATTTATAGAAATAATTCTGCAAACACAATTTAGATTTCACCCCCATCCAAAAATAAACCACTTTTTCTATAATTGTGGTTTATTTTTATCTTATAAGTTACAATTACTATTAGCTAAAGTAGGTGCATTTTTATCGTTTTCTGAAAGTATAGGATTTAAAATATTGAATTTGATATTAAGCTCAGTATCCTTATATGTAATAGCTTTTGATAAATCAGAATCAAAATATTTATCAATTTTCATAACAAGGTGTGTATCATCCTCAAGCGCTAAAAAAGCATGTCCAAAACCTGCTGGTATATATATTTGTTTTTTATTTTCAGGATTTAATTCCGCGCAAACCCATTTTTTATATGTAATTGAATCACTTCTTAAATCCACAGCAAAATCAATACCTTTTCCTTTTGTACAATATAATAATTTTGATTGAGCTTTTGGATTATTTTGAAAATGAATTCCATATAATGTGCTTTTCTTCATGATGTGATAAGAAATTTCTTCAACAAACTCTGTAAAAATTCCAATGCTTTGTAATTCTTTTTTAGAAAAATTCCTAAAAGAAACCGCTCTATTATCTTTTTTCGACTCATATTCTAATATCAAAACTTCATTTAAATCTAAATGCTCTATCTTTATCATTTTACGATCCTCATTTCTCATATTACATTTATTTACAACTATATCACAATTTAAAATACATGTACATCCTTTAAATTTCCATTGACAATAAGTGAATGTTCATTTATTATATATTTTACTAGGAGGTGATGATGTGAGAAAAAAAGATGACAAAAAGCAGGAAAATATTAAAAATGCAGTAGTAAAACTTATACTAGATGAAGGTTTTCACGGCACCTCCATATCTAAAATAGCAAAAGCAGCCGAGGTTTCCCCTGCTACCGTGTATATATATTATGAAAATAAGGATGTAATGCTTCGTGAAATTTATTTCGAATACTCCAAAGAAATTTTAAATCATCTACTTAGGGGGATTTCCAAAAACATAACAGGAAAAGAACTTATAGAAAGTTTAATAAGAAATTATTATCTTTATATAAAGCAAAATAAAGAAATATTTTTATTTGTAGAACAGTTCTCTAGCTGTCCCTCACTATCTAATACTTGTGAAAAACTAAAGGAATTAGATTATATATATACTCTATTAGATAAAATGAAGAATTCTAGCATCCTTAAAAATTATCATAACGATACAATTCTAAGTGTTATTTTTTCACCTGTTAAAGATATAGCTACGAATCACTGTTTAAGCCCAAATGAAAGACAAGCTTTACTTATGGAAATAATACAAATTCTTCAGGATGCTTTAGTTATATAATGCTCTTAATATATTTTTGAAAGGATAATTAATATGGAAAGTAAAAATAAAGCAGTTATACTCCCTATCTTGGATGTAAATTTACTACCTGATATGGATTATACAATTAAACTTAATAATATAGATAATGAAATGTTAAATTATTTAAATGATGAAAATACAGTTAACATAGCACTTCCTCTAAATAAAAAAGTAAAATTAAACGAAATTTCAGAAGAGGATTTTTATGAAATCGGAGTAACTTTTGATATAAATGAAGTAGAAAGACTATCTGATGGCTACAAAATTAAAATTAAAGCTGTAGATAGAGTTGAAGTACTTTCTAAAACTTTTAACAATACTACTATATTGGCAGATTACAATATAGCTCCAGATATAGTTGATTTAACTGATGCTGATATTAACAAGGCGTTACTTGACATGAAAGAAATAATTCATGATTTGAGCAGAAACTTTACAGAAGCAGATATATATATAAAGAAAATAGACAAGTTTTCAAATTTGAATAAATTAATTGGATATCTAACACAATTTATGCCTCTTTCAATAGATGAAAAGTATGAACTTATAAAACTTCAATCCATTAAGGATAGAAGTCTTAGATTTTTAGATTATTTAATTAAGAGAAGAGAATCTATAAAATTTCAACTTGAAATATCACAGAAATTATCAGAGAAATCAGGTAAAAATTATAGAGAAACTGTTCTTAGAGAACAATTAAAAACTATAAATGATGAATTAAAATCAGATTCTAAAAACAAAAATGACTATAGAAGTTTAATAGAAAAATCAGACATGCCTGCCGAAGTGAAAGAAGCTGCTCTTTATGAGGTAGATAAATTTGAAACACAAAATCCAAGCAGTTCAGATTATAATATAATAAGAAATTATCTTGAACTACTTATAAAATTACCTTGGAAGACAAAAGAAACTGAAGATATAGATTTAAAAAATGCGAAAGAAATTTTAGATGCTAGACATTATGGCTTAGATAAAGTAAAGAAAAGAATAATACAACATTTAGCTGTTATGAAATTAAAAAAGGACAAAAAAGGATCTATTTTACTCCTAGTTGGTCCTCCTGGAACAGGTAAAACAAGTCTTGGTAAAAGTATAGCTGAAGTTTTAAAAAGGAAATATGTACGCTTAAGTTTAGGTGGAGTAAAAGATGAATCTGAAATACGTGGTCATAGAAGAACTTACGTTGGAGCTCTTCCTGGAAGAATAATTGATGGAATAAAAAAAGCTGGAGAAAAAAATCCAGTTATGGTCTTAGATGAAGTTGATAAGCTTTCTTCAAGCTACAATGGTGATCCTGCAAGTGCTCTTCTTGAGGTTTTAGATCCTGAGCAGAACAATACCTTTACAGATCACTATCTTGATTTACCTTATGATTTATCAGATGTATTTTTCATCGCTACAGCTAATTCTTTAGACACAATACCTAGACCTCTACTTGATAGAATGGAGGTAATACAAATATCAAGCTACACTGCCACTGAAAAGTTCCATATAGCTAAAGATCACCTCCTACCTGAAGTTATTAGTGAACATGGTCTTACAGCTGATCAACTAAAAATTAATGATTCTATGCTAGAAAAAATAATAAGTGATTACACCTTAGAAGCCGGTGTAAGAGGGCTAAAAAAGCAACTATCAAAGCTAGCTAGAACAGCATCCGAAAAAATAGTTATAGATGAGCTTACATCTTTCGATGTATCTTTAGAAGATATTAAAAAAGCTTTAGGTAGACACGTTTCAAGCCACGACAAAGCTCAAGATTACAATCCACCTGGTGTTGTAACAGGATTAGCTTGGACGCAAGTTGGTGGAGAAATCTTGTTTATAGAAGCTGCTGCAATGCCTGGAAGCGGCCAAATAATATTAACAGGTCAATTAGGTGATGTAATGAAAGAATCTGCTAGAATTGCTCTAAGCCTAGTAAAATCTCGCTTACCTTTAACTGGATTCGACTTTAAAGAAAAGGATATACACATTCACGTACCTTCAGGTTCAGTTCCAAAAGATGGCCCATCTGCTGGTATAACAATGTTTACAGCTTTATCCTCACTTGTTACAGGAAAAAGCATAGATTCAAAGCTTGCAATGACTGGTGAAATAAGTTTAAGAGGTGCTGTACTTCCAATTGGCGGTCTTAAGGAAAAATTAATAGCAGCTGAAAGAGCTGGAATTAAAAAGATATTAATTCCTAATGATAATATAGAAGATTTAAACGAAGTGCCGGATGAAGTAAAAGAAAACCTCAAAATTATTCCTGTTAAAACTATAGAAGATGTTTTAAGAGAAGGCTCTGATATCTCAGTTCCAAAGGCAGAATACCTTTTTAATACTGACACACTTTTAAGCGAAAGTTTTAGCCTAAATTCTCGTTAAAATATTAGTAGAACTAGAAAACTCTAGTTCTACTTTTTTATTTATCATTAATATTATACTTAAGCATATAATTATAAAGTGCTCCAATTAAATTTGAATCATTATAAAACTTACAAGCAATAATATCTGGTTTAAACAAAACCATAGGTGCCATATTTTCCGCATACTTTTCAATATTCTTTCTTATATATTCAATTAAAACCTTCTGCTGACTTATCCCTCCACCTATTGCTATTTTCTCAGGATCATAAATATATTGTAGATTGTATAATTGCACAGCCATCTTATAACAATAGTCATCTAATACCTTAATAGCCTCTTCATCGCCTTCATTAACATATTTAAACACTGTAAATCCGTCAATTTCTTTTTTAAATTTTTTAACCTCAGCTAGTTTCTTACATAACGAAGGTGTTCCTCCTGTTACAGCCCATGCTGCTGCAAAATTATTCTTTGGATCTGGCATTTCATCATTTGTCAAAATAAAACTAAACTCACCTGCTATAAAATGCTTTCCCTTATGTAATTTCTTATCCTTTATAATTCCTCCACCAATTCCAGTACCTATAATAACCACAATTCCATCTTCATATTCCTTTAGATTTCCCTTCCAAGCTTCAGCTAAAGCCGCACACTTTCCATCATTCTCTATTGCTATAGGCATAGGACATCTTTTTTTAAGTATTTCTGCTATTTGTTTATCATTATTATATTCTAACGAACCTCCTGAATATAAATAGCCTCTTTCACTATCTATACGTCCAGGCATACTCATGGCTATTCCTTTAACTCTACTTTTATATTTATCAAAAATAGTACCTATAGTTTCAATAAAATTTTCTATATTGTCTCTAGGTGTTTTTGTTTTTTCTTTTTCAATTATTTCTGCTTTTTCATTCATAATAGCATATTTTATATCAGTTCCGCCAACATCTAATACCAAAAATTCCATATATAACACTCCTCGTCTTTAATATAACGTTTACAATATTTGCAATTGTACAACTTCATTTAAAACTTCATTTTGATATTATCATATTTTGTGCTATTATTTTTGTATAATTTCTTGTTTTATATAACAAAATCCGTTTTAAAATTATTATGGAGGTTCTTTATGTTTCTTGAAGCTAATGATATTGACTTTATATGTAAAACCATGTTTGATGTTTTAAAAATACCTGTATACTTTATATCTAACAATAAAGCTATATCTTCTGCATACTATCACAAGGATAACTTAAATCCATTTATTAAAGATCAAGATAATTTATTTGAAAATTTATTTAGCGAAGACACCTTATCAAACTACCCTATAATAAAATCCACCAAATATAAAGAAAATTACTTTGCGGTAAATCTCAAACTCAACAATTCCTTTATAGGAAAATTTATAGTTGGTCCTTCTTTGTATTTAAAAATGAACGATAAAGCTATAAATATAGTAATTTCAGAAAATAATCTACCCATAAGTTCTAAGCTTAAATTAGTAGATTTCTACAATAATTTAACTATAATGAACTACCCTCATCTTGTTAATACTAGCATATTGTTTTATTACTGTATTTATAGAAAAAAGCTTAAAAGTTCAACTGTAATAAAAAAAAATAGTAATATTATAATTAAAAACATTACTAATAATTTATCATCAAGAAAACATCATAGCTTTACTTATGAAAGAAATATTTTTAAAAATATAGAAGAAGGTAACGTAAAAAAACTTCTTGAGTATATAGATATACCTCCAGAAGGTGACTATGGTTTACTTGCAGATAATTATTTAAGAAATGAGAAGAATTTAGTTATTTGTAGTATTACTTTGGCTACAAGATCTGCTATAGCTGGAGGTCTATCTTCTGAACTTGCCTATTCCTTAAGTGATAGTTACATACAAAGAGTAGAACAACTAAATGATATAAATACCTTATTGAATTTGAAAAATAGCATGTTTATTGATTTTTCCAAAAAAGTATATACAATAAAACAACTTAAGTATCCAAAGCCAATAGTTTTTTGTAAATACTATATTTCAAATCATATATACGATAATATTTCTCTTAAACTTCTTTCTACTAAAGCTAACTTAAGCCCAAAATACTTATCTGAATTATTTAGTAAAAATGTAGGTATGACTTTAACCGATTATATTCATCAAGAAAAAATTAAAGAAGCAAAATTCTTACTTACCTCAACAAATTATAATATATTGGATATTTCTAATCTTCTAAACTTTCATGATCAAAGCCATTTTACTAGGATATTCAAAAAATTCACTGGCATAACACCTAAACATTATCGTGATACAAAAAACAGCTAATGCACTTAACCCTATCCATTAGCTGTTTTGATTTTAAGATATATTATTTTTCTCAACATACTTTTTAAAATTATTTAAAATTGCTTGCCATCCACTTCTTTGGTGTTCAATTGGATTAGATTTTTCCACATCAAAACTCTCTAGTATTTCAGTTTCATCTCCTTTAGGATTAAATTTAATTTCAACCTTCCTCCCATCACCAAGAGTATATTCAATGCTTTCATGCAATTTCACTTCATCATAAATTCCACCAAAATCGAATCCCATACTTCCATTCTTGGCTTCCATTCTTGAAATAAATTTTCCTCCCACTTTTAAATCATTTTGACAAATCGTTGTATGCCAATCATCTGAAGCAGTATTCCACTTTTTTATGTGATCTGGTTTTGTCCAATACTCCCATGTTTTTTTTACTGGTGCATTAACAACAGTTTCTATTGTTATTTTTTCACTATTATTTTTATCCATTTTATCCCTCTTATTATCATCCATAATATACTGTGTTTTATATCTTATATATTCCCTTTTATTTTTCTTTTACTCAAACTTTAATATAAAACTAATCTATAAGAAAAATGACAAGTCAAATTTTTCAACTTGTCATTCTTCTCCTCGCATATTTTCTATTATATTCATTTTTTCTATTCTCTTTAAAGGAAAAATCATAGAAACAAATATTATTATAATAACGCTAATTACAGATATAATAACTTCTTTAGCATACATATACCATATAACAGTTTCTGTCTTAAGTATTGATTTATAAATTATATAATATAATCCACTACTGAAAATCATGCCATATATAGTTCCATATATTCCGTAAAGTATTCCTTCTTTTAATAACATTTTTTTCAAATCACTTATACTCATTCCAACTGCTATAAGACATGCAAACTCCTTTAACCTTAAAATCAAATTTGTATTTACAGTATTCACTATATTTAAAATACCAATTAAAGATATAACACCTATAAATCCATAAATTAATATAAACACCTCTATTTTAGACTCTTCATATTCTTTTTGAATCTCCTCTGAATCTTGTAGTGTGTATTTATAATTAACTCCAAGCTTACTTTTTATTTTTTGTTTAACCTTTTTTTTGTCTGCATTTTTAAAAAGTTCAACCTCAAAATCACTAAAATTATTGTGTCCAACTATATTTTTATATCCTTCCAACGAAGATATAAAAAGCATACTTGAACCTCCATAAGCTTGAAAAATACTTTTACTTATTACTGCTCCCACTTTAACCTTTTTTAATTTCTGGAAATCAATTTTAGGGTAATCTTCAGGTTTTTTATAGATATTATTATTATCAATGTAAATCTCATCACCAATTTGTAAGTTTGTTTCATTAACTTCCCCTGTTGTTCTACTGTTTACTTTTTCAAATACTAAAACTTCTTCACCTTTATTAAGCTTATCAATATCTATTTTTCCTTTAATAACATAGTCTTTAATCTCATCAAGTTCATTTGAATCATAGCCAGAAAAATATATGTTATATGTATCCCAAAAATATCCCTGCTTATAGTGTATAGTCCTACTTGTTTTTTTAAAATTTTCTGATAGTCTATTTAAAGGACAAAATATTAGAATACTACTTTCTTCTAAAGGATATATTTCTTTTACTCCTTTAATATTTTTCATATCGTATATATCTTCTTTTTTAAATGTAATATCCGTTGTACTTATATGCATATCTTTTTTATATCCTACTTTACCTATGTTTCTAAATATAAGCATTACAAAACTGTAAAATGAAATAAAAATTGTTATACTAACTGCAATAGACAATACAACTAACCTAAATCTGCCTTTATTTCTTTTAATATTCCTAAAAATTAAAATAGTTTCAAATTTTATACCTTTTATAAATTTAAAATGTTTTCTTTTATGTTTTAATAGCTTTATTTTTTTAAAGCCTTTTATTGCCTCAATAGGATTAATCCTACCACTTTTAATAACAGGAACTATTGATGAAAAAAGAATACATAAAACACCAAAACCTGCGCCTGATATAATAACACTAAGAGATATATGTATATTAATATCACGGAACATATTAAACTTATTTAAATTCACTATAAAAACAAGAATTTTTATGGCAGCTATACCACATAAAATACCAATAGGAATACCAACTATTATCATTATACATGATTCTATAAATATAATACTTTTTATTTGATATCGTGAAGTTCCTACTGCTCTTAGTACTCCAAATTCTTTTATTCTCTCAAATATAGATATATTAAAGGCACTATATATAACAAGCGCCGACGCTATTAATATAACAACTCCAAGCAAGCATATAACAAATAGATTTGAATAGTCTGAATAATTTTCCATGTACTTTCCTTTGTTCGCCATACCAGTATAATTATAGCTTACATTATTACATTTAATTTGTTTCTGTATAATTCTAAAGCTTTTCTTATAATCAGCTTCATTTTTTAAGCTTACAAATACCCTATAATTTTTATTGCCAGCAAGAAATTCTTCCGAAAAGTCTTTAGACAAATATATAATATTCTCATCATTATCTAAGAAACCAGAGATAACAAATTCTTTTTCCTGACTCTTTTTCATTCCACTTCCTGCTATACACAATTTTATTTTACTATTAACTCTGTAACCTTTATTCATTAAAATTTTAGGTACTAACACCTGATTTTCTTGCTTAGGGAAAATACCTTCCTTTAATTTTACACTTGTCATTTTTACAGTTTCATTATCAAAATAAACCGCAGTATATGCCCTTACTGAACTATCTCCTAAAGCATACTTATCTGCTTCCTCCTTACTTATAAAACCATTGCCTAAATCTAATGCAGTTCCAACCTTATCCACACTATAATTATTCTTAAGATACTCTACACTATCTGAATTAACTCCTTCATATATAACATCATAACTCCCATTCAAACTTGATTGGTATGAGCTCTGATAATTTTGTATGCTATAAAGCATTACTCCAATGGATGTAAAAAGTGCTACCGAAAGAATTACTCCAAGTATTGTTACAATGGTTCTTCTTTTTTGACGTTTAATATATCTTAAAGCAAGAAGTTTAGATATATTCATCCACGTATCACCTCGTCACTTTCAATAGTACCATCCTCCATTTTTATTATTCTATCTGCAGAGGAAGCTATATTCATATCATGAGTTATCATCACAAGTGTTTGATTATACTTTTCAACCGAAAATCTCAAGAGTTCAACGACAGCTCTACTATTCTTTGTATCAAGATTTCCTGTAGGTTCATCAGCAAGAATTATAGCTGGCTTATATGCAAGAGCTCTGCCTACTGCCACTCTCTGCTGTTGTCCACCTGAAAGTTCTTCTGGAAAACTATTTTTTTTATTTTTTAAGTCTAATACTTCAATAAGTTCATCAATGTATTTTTCATCAGGATCTATATTATCTAGAGAAAGTGATAATTTTATATTTTCTTCTACTGTTAATACTGGAATTAGATTATAGTATTGAAAAACTATTCCTATCTTTCTTCTTCTAAATACCGAAAGTTTTTTTTCTTTAAATGAGTAAATGTCACTTCCATCTATAATAACCTTACCATTTGTGGGTTTATCCAATCCTCCTATCATATGTAGAAGAGTACTTTTTCCTGATCCACTAGGTCCTACTATAGCTGTAAATTCACCTTTATTTATACTTAAATTTATATCTTTTAAAGCCTCAACTCTTGAATCTCCCTTTCCATAAATCTTAGAAAGACCTTCTATAAATGCTATCTCCATAAATATTCTCCTTCAAATTAAGATTATAAAACCTATAACTTAAATTTTAATAGTTCAATCTTACTTTTGTATGTAATTTATTCTTACTTTTTATTAATTTTTATCATTTATTCTTTGTTTAAGCATACTTATATGATAAAATAAAAAAGCCATATAGTTAAACGTGAGCAACTATAAAATTGTACATATTTAAAGATCTATAAACCCTATAATATTTAACATGTATGACTTAGTTTCCCCTAGTTTAACTGTAGTAAATACCTATCCTTTTGTAAACTACTTAATCTGGCTTGAACCCCTAGATTATTAAATGTACTACAAATGGTTAGAATAAAAAACCGAGAGGAGGATATGTGTAAAATACCCACAATGATAAAGTAATTTCACTTTACTATTTTACACATTGAAAACATGAACAAAAACTTTAGAAACATGCTTATTGCCTTTATTGGCGCGTTCTTTTTATCACTATTTTCAAACACTTTGTCCCCCTTTATAACTACCATAAAAAATACTTATGGTGTTTCAAGTACTATGATTGCAGTGCTTCCCCCTACAGTTTACTTAGCTTCTTTTGCTATGAGCATAATCGGTGCTAAATTAATGGCAAAGCTTGATTTAAAAAAAGGCCTTTATTTTGGTTTTTCTTTTATAATAATAGCTAGTACCATAATTATATTTGCGAAATCCTTTTATGTATTACTTATAGGATACTTTTTCTCTGGATTTGCAGTTGGAATGGGGTCTCTTATAGCTACTACCATAATATCCTTATTACCAAAACAATATCAAAAATTTGGTCTTTATAATGCCTTTTTTGGTCTTGGAGGAATTTTAATTTTACCAATTAGTAAGTTCTTTTTAAAGAATGGTATAAGCTTTCACTATGTATATATAATACATATTGTAACAATAATTGTGTTTTTCCTTATAGCTACAGGCTTAAAAGATGTATCGATACACAATCAAAATTCTTCAGAAAACTCTCATGTATCACTTTCAGTACTAAAAAATCCTTTAGTTTTAACTATGTGTTTGGCTATATTCTTTTATGTTGGTGCTGAAATTTCAACCACAAATTGGACTGGTACTTTTTTAGAGAAATATTATAGTATAAGTAAGGCAAACGTACCAAATATTTTGCTAGCCTTTTGGATTTTATTTACTCTTGGAAGAGCTTTTGGAGATAAAATAATTGATAAAATCGGTGCCCTTAGATTTTTATGTATTTCACCAATAATATCTATACTAGGAATATTTATAATATTATCTAAATCTAATAGCTATTTTGCACTAGTAGGTGTAGGAATTATAGGTATTACTATATCTGTTATATATCCTGCAATTCAAGGCTATATTATACAACATGTTCCGTCTAAGGATATTCCATCAGCTTCAGCTGTTATAAATATATTTAATAACTGTGGCGCTACATTCTTAACTTATATTATAGGTTTTGCAGCTGGAATAAAGATTACTTCTGTGTTTATAATACAAATTATATTTTATTTATATATAATTCTTGCTTCTGCAAAATATCTTAAAAAAACAAAAACTAACAAAAAAGCAGCATAAAATAATGCACCTTTGGAGCCTTAAATGGCTCCTTATTTTTGTTCATCGTATAAAAAAACTATACTAAATTTTGTTCCCTGTCCAATAATACTTTTAACAGTTATAAATCCACCTTGGTTTTCTATTATACTTTTTGCCATAGATAGACCTATTCCCGTACTGTTTTTATTGTATACTCCCTTTCCTTTATAAAATCGTTCAAATATATGAGGTAAATCCTCTTTTGATATACCTCCTCCGTTATCTTCAATCGTTACTTTAACCATTATGGGTGATTTATATATTTCAATTTTTATTTGTCCATACTCTTCTGTGTGTTCTATACAATTTTTTATTATATTACTGAAAGCTTCTATAAGCCACTTTTTATCATGCTTAAAATAAGACTTATCAGTACTATTAACTGATACCTCTTGATTTTTAAGAACATACATTGGTTTTAAAAGCCTTATACTTTCATCTATTGTCTCTTCTATAGATTTATTTTCATTTTTAAAATCTATAGCTCCTGCATCTAATCTTGCCATTTTTAAAAGATTAATTATAAGCCATTCCATCTTATCTAACTGTTTTTCACTTTCATATAAAAACTCATTTACTGTTTTTTCATCTTTAACACTTTGATTTAAGAGCAATTCATTAAAAATTTTAAGAGATGAAAGAGGTGTTTTTAATTGATGTGATATATCCTGCATCATATTTTTAAGAAAAATTTTTTCTCCCTTTAGCGTATTCAAAGTATTTTCTATTATTGAACTCATTCTATTAAATGAGGCGCTTAACTTTCCTAGTTCACCTTCTGTATAATCATTTAATCTCAGAGAATAATTCCCATTCATTATTTTTTCTGCACCCTTGTAGACTTCATTTATCTTAAAAAATACCTTTCTAAATTGGGTTATAATAAGAGCAACACTAAATATGAAATAAAATGCAAAAATTATTAAAGTTATATATATTAGCTTACTATGGAATACATTCAATGTCTCATTTAAGTTGTATTTACTATCATCAAATCCATATTGTTTTGATAATTCTATTCCTTTTTTTACGTTAACTGTGCTTGTATTCTCTCTAGTAAATGCGCTTATTATATCATTCTTAATTTCCGGATGAGCTTCTATTAGTGTCTCCATTATTGCTCCATCATTCTTTATAAGTTCACTATTTGCATTAACAGATACTTTATTTACAAAAATATATAATGCAAGCATAAATATTAATCCAAATATAAAATTAAGCTGTAGTACCTTCATAATTTCTGGGTTTTTAAGAGCGTCCTTCACTTAAATCTCCCCCTTTATTCCATCTGTAGCCTATACCTCTTACTGTTATTATATAAGGATTTTCTGAATTATCCTTAAGCTTTTCTCTAAGACGCTTTATATAAACAGAAAGTGTATTATCATCTACAAATTCTTCCGAAACATCCCACAGCTTTTGAAGTATTAAATTTCTTTTGAGAGTTTGTCCTGAATTTTCTATAAAAAGCATTAGGAGTTTTAGTTCCATATGGGTAAGTATTATCTCATCATCATTTTTATATGCCTTGAGTGTTTTTTTATCAATAGAAACATCCCTAGATTTTAATTCTAGTACCTCTCCGTTACTTGTACATCTTCTTAAGACAGCTTTAATTCGAGATATAAGTTCTTTTATTTTAAATGGCTTTGTTATGTAATCATCTGCTCCCAAATCAAATCCCATTACTACATTTACTTCCTCATCACAGGCAGTTAAAAATATTATTGGGATATCTGAGTTTTTTCTTATCTCACTACATAAATCATATCCACTTCCATCTGGTAGCATTAAATCCATAAGTACAAGTGAAAATTTCTCCTTGTTAAAAACTTCTTTAGCATCTTTTATACAATTTGCAGCAGTAACTTCAAATTTTTCACTCAAAAGAGTGTATCTAATTCCCATTGAAAGTGCTTCATCATCCTCAACAAGAAGTATTTTTGCCATAATTACTCCTCCTCTTATCTAACTATGTATACTACTAATAATACTAATATAATTTGTTATCAGTATCAAGCAATGATAAATAAATTATATTTAGAAGTCTTTCGCCATTTTAAGGCGAAAGACTTCTAACTTATCTTTAATACCTTTCTAAGGTTATTCTTCACACCTTTAACTATATTTGCTATCTCCATATAAGCTTTAAGACTTCCATATGTAACAATAGGTCTTCCTATACTAACCATATGTAATCTTCTAGATGTAAATCCCCCTATTTTCATAAGTGTGTTAACCGTTGGTTTTGTATCAACTATCATAAGATCTTCATTATTTCCATTTAGAATTGAATACATATCTTCAATAGCTGGTATAACAAGATTAGCCGCATATTGTCTACCAATAGTATACACTTTATCTTTAAATTCATCTTCTCCTATATAAACAAGATGCCCCATATCTCCTTTATCAATTTTATCAAAGGTTTTTAACTTCAATAGTTCTTCTTTTTTAGGGACTTTATCCATTGGTAACTTATTTATGTGTATATTAGCAGCTACTGCAGTAGAATGTGTTCCTCCAACATCATGGTAAATAACTATCATTATTTTTCACCCACCAAAAAAACTATAATATAGGCTTTTTAAAACCTTATATTATAGTTCTCTTTATATTAAGAATATATTCATCTTATTAGTAAAATTCCTATATTATAAATCACAAAACATACTATCCAAGCTGTACAAATTTGAAAAACAATAGAAAATAAAGTCATCTTCATTCCATACTCTTTCTTCATTGTTCCAAGTGCCGAAATACATGGTGGATACAAAAGTACAAAAACTAAGAATACATATGCCGTAAGCGGTGAAAATAAAGTTGGTAAAACTTTTACCAGGTTAGCTCCATAAATTACTCCCATTGTACTTAACACAACTTCCTTTGCTGCAAGTCCACTTAAAAGAGCTACTGAATTCTGCCAAGTTCCAATACCAAGTGGGGTAAAAAATGGGACCAAAACTCTTCCTATATATGACAAAAAACTGTATTTAATATCTACCATACCGCCAAATCCAAAATGAGATAATGCCCATATTATAACAGATATGGAGAATATTATAGTTCCTGCTTTCTTTAAAAATCCTTTTCCCTTATCCCAAGTATGTAAAAATAAGTTTCTAGGTGCTGGAAATTTATATTCTGGAAGCTCTATTACAAGAGGTTCCTCTCCTTTTTTAAACAGAGTATTTTTCAAACTTTTGCCTATTATAAATGCAATTATAATTCCTAATAAATATAGCGAACCTATTACTAACCCTTTATTTTTAGGGAAAAATGCTGCTGTCATAAGTGCATATATCGGTAATCTAGCATTACATGACATAAACGGAATTAAGAGTGCTGTTAACTTCCTGTCTTTCTCACTTTCAAGTGTTCTAGCAGACATTATAGCAGGAACATTACACCCAAACCCCATTACTAGTGGAATAAATGCTTTCCCTGAAAGTCCCATTTTTCTCATTAACTTGTCCATTAAAAATGCTGCTCTTGCCATATATCCACTGTCTTCTAGTATAGAAATGCAAAAAAATAGAGTTAGTATTATCGGTAAAAATACAACTACTGAAATAACTCCACCAAAAATACCATCTATTAAAAAAGAATTAAACCATGGACTTGTAAAGCTTAGTATCTTGTGTAAATATGGGATTATATTATCATCTACTAAACTACTACAAAAATCTTGCAGCGGTGCTCCAACCCACGAAAATGTTATTTTAAATATTATAAATATTATAAATGCAAAAGCTGGATATGCCATAAATCTATTAAGGAGCACTTTATCCAGCATTTCTGTAATTGAGTTTTTAACTTCGTAAATTTGCTTTACAGATTTTTTCAAAATACCTTCTATATAATCATAAGTTTCTTTTTCTGTGGAAAAATTATATTCATTATCATCCTTAAACTTGGAAAAGTCTTCGTTTTCTAATATAGCCTTAACCTCATCTATATTCTTGTTCTTTGATGCCACTATGGGTATAACCTTAACCTTTAGTTCACTTGATAATTTATCGAAATCAAATTTCAGACCTTTTTTTTCTGCAACATCTATCATATTTAAAAGCAGTATAATTGGTTTTTTAAACTCCTTGAGCTGCATTGTAAGATAAAGATTTCTGTCAAGATTTGCAGCATCTACTATGTTTATTATTATATCAACATTACCATTCTCTAGAAAATTCTTTGATACTTTTTCCTCGTTTGAATAAGTATCCATTGCATATATTCCAGGTAAGTCCACAATCTTAATATCTTTATTTAAGTATCCCTCTTTTTTTTCAACCGTAACACCTGCCCAGTTTCCGACATATTGGTTTGAACCTGTAAGTACATTAAACAAAGAAGTCTTACCAACATTAGGATTACCAATAAGTGCAGCTGTAACCATTACTTATCCTCCTTAAGAAAAATATTTTTAGCGTCCTTTTTTCTAATAGCTATATTGAATCCTCTTACATTTACAAGTATAGGATCACCTAATGGCGCTACCATTTTAACCTCTACTTCAGTACCTTCTATAAAACCTAAAGCACTTAACCTCTTCGAAAGTTTTTCGTCTCCGACTATACTTTTTATACTTCTTTTACTATTAGCTTTTAAATCACATAAACTCATATATAAAATACCTCCGCAATAGTTTTGTGCTTCTAATAATCTCTACTTATATGATATTATAAATGATAGTGATTGTCAATATCATTTTTAGTCACTTACTTTACTGCTACTTTATATCATGAGTTTTATAGGAAATAAATTTTTAATCTTTAACCCAATAACTACTGCAGTCATTTTTCCTATCCATAAAACCATACTCTATTAATGCTCTCCTTATTGTAGCATAATCATCATATATTCTCTTAATTATCAAATTAACTTGCTTTTCAGTATACTGTTCTCCGCGTTTAAAATTAATTAATATATGTTTTAGTACAACTACCTTCTTCTTTTCTTTTGCTGGAAAATCTTTAAGATGATTATTTTTATCAAAACAATTTTTAATTATATTTTTTTCCTCTTTTTCTGTTATTAAAAATCTATCATCTGTCATTGTTACGCTTTTGTGAACGCCTATAAGCTCATCTTCATTACTTTTGTTTTCATTTATTATTTCCATTATGGCCATAAACACTTTAGCTTGTTTTTCTTTTTCCTTAAGCTTAAATCTATAATTTCTAACAGTCGAATTACTTGTCATCATTTTTTCAGCTATTTCCTTGTCTGAAAGTCCACTTTTATAAAGCATTAAAAATTGTTTTTGCATATCAGTTATGCCTGTATACACTTTACTCATATTTATTAAATAATCAAACACCGATTTGTGACTATTTTTAATATGAACTTGCATGTATTTTTTAGCATCATAAAAATTTTCTTCTTCTTTATATATTACTCCACTTTCATAAACTTTACCACATATAAGACATATATATTCTTCCTTTTTATCATCATACATGTATCCCCTTTTTATATCTTCAACACTTGAACTAAAAAACAATTCAGAAATATCCATTCTATCCCTCTTTTCATATTATGCAAACATTATACGATATTGTTTGCTCATTTGTCAACTAAACAATATATTGTTTGTATTTCGTTAATTAACCTTGCTACGATATATATAATGTGCTATTATAATAATCAAATGATTATATTGATTTTCGGTTGAACAAATATTAATTTGTTTTCAAGAGCATTTGAATTTCTGGGGTGGGAAATTCCTTAAGGGGATTTCCTGCCCTTTTTGCGTGCATAATATTATAGGAGGTGTAAGCTTTGAAAATTTTACTAGACATTGCTTTAATTTTAGTTTTTACAAAGATAGGTGCTTTAATTAGTACACATTTTAAAATGCCTGGAGTTCTTGGTGAACTCTTAGCTGGTGTGCTCCTTGGCCCTTTTGTTTTAAATCTTATTCACGAAAGTTCAGACATAAAACTTTTATCTGATTTAGGTGTCATATTCCTAATGTTTTTAGCAGGAGTCGAAACAAATTTTGAAGAATTAAAAAAAGCTGGTAAAAGTTCACTTTTAATTGCATTTGGCGGAGTTATCATACCCTTAATACTTGGAACATTTTCGGCTTATATGTTTTTTGACAATTTTTACGAGAACTTATTTATAGGGGTAATTTTAACTGCAACTAGTGTCAGCATCTCTGTTCAAACACTAACAGAACTAGGAAAATTAAATACACGTTCTGGAATAAATATATTAGGATCAGCTGTAATTGATGATATTTTAGGTCTTATTTTAATCGCAACTGTACTTGCAACCTCAGGAGGTGCTAAAAGTGGAAGTTCTTCACTAATAATCACCTTTATTCACATAGGTATATTTTGTATAGTGTCAATTTTAGCGCTTTATTTCTTGCCAAAACATATTGATAAATTAATAAATAAATTTAAACCTCAAGCAGGACTTACCCTTTTCTCTATAGCAGCTGCACTTCTTTGTGCTTTTGCAGCCGAAGAACTTGGAATCGCCTCAATAACTGGTGCTTACATATGTGGATTAATCCTATCTACTACAAGCCATAAGGAATATCTAGAAAAAAGAATAAAAATTATATCGAGTTCTTTTTTATCTCCTATTTTCTTTGCTTCAGTTGGAATATCTGCCAGTGTCAATGGCTTGAATTTTGAAGTGATTTTAATAACCTTAGTTATGTTTTCAATTGCTGTAATTGGTAAGATTGTTGGTTGTGGTTTGCCTGCTATCGCACTTAAATTCAAAAAAAGCGAGGCACTTCAAATTGGAGTTGGTATGGTTTCAAGAGGAGAAGTTGCTATAATAACTGCAAATATGGGGCTTCAGGCAAAAATTATATCTGAAGAAGTATTTTTACCTACTTTAATTGTAGTTATACTAACAACTATAATAACACCTTTACTTCTTAAAATAGTATTTTCACACAAGATAGAAAAACATATTGATAAAAACATCACAGTATGATGTTCTTATAAAAAAAAGTTATCCTAGACTATATATAGGATAGCTTTTTTAATATATTACAATTTAAATTCTTCTATTGATTCTACCATAACATTGGCACTTTGAGATAACTTTTCGGCGGCATTTGCCACTTCAACAGATGATGCCGCCATTTGCTCTGTTGATGCATTTATCTCTTCAGATGAAGCTGAATTTTCTTCAGCTACCGAGGAAGCTCCCTCAGTCTTTTCTATAATAAATCCTTTATCTTTAGTAACGCTTTCCATAGATTTACTAACTTCGCTTATTTGAGGTATTATACTTCCAATTTCATTAATTATTTCCTTAAACGAAGATATTGAATTGTCTATTATACTAACTTGAGAATTCAAATTTTTATTTACATCTTGTGTTGTAGTTAACACAATTTTTGTTTCTTTTCTTATATCTTCAACCAATGTTGATATTTCAGTAGAAGAGTTTTTACTTTGTTCTGCTAATTCTCTTATCTCATCCGCAACTACAGCAAAGCCTTTACCAGCTTCCCCAGCTCTTGAAGCCTCAATGGCGGCATTTAATGCTAACAAATTAGTTTGGTCTGCTATGCCATTAATTAATGATGTTATAGTATTTATTTGATCTACACTTAATACAAGATTATTAATTTTAGGTACAACATCTTCAAAAGATTTATTGATATTTTGAACTGATGAAATCAATTCTTGTAATTGCTCATTACTTAAACTTGCCTTATAACTAATTTGCTTGGCTGTAGAATTAACACCATCTACTGTTTCTACTACTCCATCAATTTTACTTCCAAATCTATTAAGTACATTTGTCATATCAACAAGTTCACCTGCTTGACTTACAGATCCGCTAGCTACTTCACTAATTGCATTAGTTACCTCCTGTGTAGTTGCTGACATTTCTTCTGATACAGCTGAAAGTGAAACCGATTGATTGTTTATTTCTTTTGCATTATCTTTTATTTTTACCATTATTTTTGAAATTGATTCAATTGTTTTATGTAATGCCTTATTTAAAATTGCAAATTCACTATTCCCTTCAGTGTTTACTTTAACAGTAAGATTACCATTAGATACTTCATTTATAGCCTCTGTAAAATCTTTAATAGAACTTTTTATTAAAGTCAATATTGCAACTGATATTATTGAACCTATAATTACCAAAAGAATTATTATTGTAAATAACATAATTACAGCATTTTGAAAATCTTTATCTGAGCTTACTCTCATTAGTTCAGCTTGATTTTTATGATACTTCAAAAGATTCTTAATTGATTTTGTGAGATTGCTTCCGGCTTTAGCATGTCTGTCTAAAAAGTCCTGATCTGGATTTTGATCAACCTTTCTTAAGTCTTTTAACTTGTCATCAAAATATTTATACTTTTCAAAATTACTTTTTAAAGCTTCAGCTTGTCTCTTACCATTCTCGTCTTTAATTGCCGATATCTCCTCATTAATACTTTTAACAATAGCTTTATTTATCTCCTCGATTTCTGTTACATATGAATTGTCAAATTTTCTATCTGTAAGCTTTGTCACCGTATTACGAAGTGTGCCCACATTTCCATATATATCTGCTATCCTATCAACCCCTTGAACTTCTACATTTGACATAGTATGAACATTTTCATTTACACTCTTAAGTTTTAAATAAGATATCGTCCCAACAGAAATTGTTGAAAATATGGCTAAGACAAAAAGTATTATGATACCATAGCTAATTTTTAGGTTTTTAAAAACTCTAATATTTTTAATCTTGCTCATAATAGCGTCTCTCCCTTCCAATATAAGCCAGTCAGTTATTTAATCGTCATTTATAAGTAAATATTTAGATGTATTTCATATTTTTATTATTTTTTATCAATTTATAAATTATGTTCATTTAACTTTATTAATATAATTTGTAGTATTTTAAATAAAGTTGTAAAATATTAAATATACATACGAGGTGATTTATTTGAAATATTTTAAAAAATTTATAACAGAAGAATCCATTTTAATACTTAGTGCTTTGAAATGGATATTTTTATCTGCCGCAATAGGCGCATTAGTTGGAGGTTTAACAACTGAATTCGTTAAACTAATTAACATTACTATAGGTTTTACTTTTAAATTTCGTTATTATTATTTATTTCTACCAATAGGCTTATTTCTCAGTAATTTTATAATAAATTTATTACCTGAAGCAAAAGGTCATGGTACTGAGAAAGCAATTAAAAGTGTTAATGAAAATAAAGGAAATATGGATATAAAGGTAGTTCCTATAAAACTTTTAACTACACTTATAACAATTATTTTTGGTGGTTCCGTAGGTCTTGAAGGTCCTGCAACTCAAATAGGCGGTACTATATCCTCTTTTTTAGGCTCAAGTTTTAAAATGAATACCGCCGATAAAAGAAGGCTTGTAGTGTGTGGTATAAGCGCAGGCTTTGTATCTGTATTTAACGCACCTATTGGTGCCGGAATTTTTGCATGCGAAGTTTTATATATAGGAAAATTATCTTATATTTCTCTCTTACCTTCCTTGATATCATCCTTTACAAGCTACTATACTGGTCTATATCTTGGAAATAAACCTTTAAGTTTTCCAATCTCCTACGTTCCCAAGAATCAATTTAAAGCATTTGTAGGTGTTCTTATATTTAGCTTTATAGTTGGTATTGCTTCTATATTATTTATAAAACTAGTAGGATCCATTGATATGTTTTTTAGAAAACTTAAAATTTACCCACCACTAAAAGGAATAATTGGAGGTGCTATAATTATTGTATTAGTTACAATAACAGGTTCAACCGAGACTCTTGGAATAGGTGATAATGTCTTTACTAACGCTGTTCTTGGAACAAAAACCACTAGTACCTTATTCCTTACAAAATCATTAACAACTTCATTAACTCTAGGTTGTGGTGGAAGTGGAGGAATTTTAACACCTATGCTATTTATAGGTTCAACACTTGGAAATGCCTTTGCACAACTTATTCACTCAAATTTAGTTTTTTATTCTGCTATAGGAATGGTGGCATTTTTAGCAGCTTGTTCAAATGTTCCAATTTCATCAATTGTGATTGCTATAGAACTTTTTGGTGGCAATATTGGATTATATGCTTCTATTGCAATTGGTGTAAGCTATATAATAGTTGGACATACTAGTATCTATCCAACTCAATTTATTATGACATCTAAAACACCATCTCTTGATGTAGAAACAAATACATCTGTAAATAATTCACATAGTTTTAATGTATCTAATAAAAGCCACTCTTTTCTAAAAATCATAAATAAATTTAAACATTAAAAAAAGTACCTGTAAAAATCACAATTACTATGTGACTTTTACAGGTACTTTTACATTAATTTTAATATCTCTTCTGCAGCCTTTTTATATCCACCACAATTTTCAAAGGACTCATTTATTCTTCTTATATTTTGAGTATACTTAGAATTTGATAAAATTTCATTCAAGGAATTTTTCAAAATTTCGGCTGTGAGATTGTTTCTATCAAGTGATATACATGCACCTAGCTTTTCTGCTCTTGATGACATATATGGTTGATCAGCACCTAATGGTATTGCAACAAACGGAACATTGTTAACTATTAAGTCATTTACACTATTCATACCTCCATGTGTTACCGCTGCCTCAGCGTATTTTAAAACTTTACTTTGTGAAATATAATTTCTCACTATAAAGTTTTTAGGAATATTAAATTCTGATAAATCTGTTTTATAAGCAGTCATAACTACTATTGCATCCATATCTTTAAATGCTTCAAAGAATATTTCATAAAGAGTTTTATCAAAATTACTAAAAACCGTACCTAATGAGACATATATTACTCTCTTTCCTTCAAGCTTCTCAAAAGGAAAATCATTTTTAACATCATTTCTATTATATATAGGTGGCCCTATAAACCTAAAGTTTTCATTATAATACTCAGGGTGAGCAACAAAATATTCAGAGGTATAAGCAAAATTTAAATTTCCTTCATTAAACAGTAAGTTTATTATTGAAGGCATTTTTATATTATACTTTTCTTCCAATTTTGTAGAAATATCAATAAAGAGCTCTGACATTCCGGACTGCTCAGCCATTTTATTCATTGAATTAATAGCTCTTTCAGATATCATTTCTTTTGGAGATGCAAATATTGCAAAAGAAGAGAACGAAGGAATTTTTAATATCTGCGAAATAATGTTTCCAAAGGGGAAAATTGCAGTATAACCTATAGCATCAAATTTAAAGCCTTTAATTTGTTCCAAAATAGCATCAATATATTCTTCAGCTGAGCTTAAAAGCTGCACAAAATACTCCATTCTAAGCTTTAAACCCATAGCCGAATTTGGTGCATAGCCACCATCATTTTTAAATGTATATACAGGTTTTTTAAAAGCCTTAAAAATTGCACCAGTATTCTCAATACTATCTTTAAAATTATCTGTAGAAAAATAAGTTACTTCTTGTCTATCTTTAACCAACTCGTTAATAATCCCTAATGTAGGATTTATATGTCCATAAGCAGGACTACTTAAAAAAAGAATTTTTCCCATTTTTATCACTCCTTATTTACTAATTAAACTGTTTTATTTTTTTCTATGCCAATACCATTTTGGAAAAGCTATTGTAAAAGCTATAAATAGTGGTGTAGATATATTTCCATAAAGCATACCTATAGTGTAATAAGAACTCATAGATAAGTAATGAAGTAGTATTAATCTAACAACAGCTTGACTTAAAGCTAATAATCCCCATGAGAAAGTAAGTATTCTCCATGTTCTTAAATATCTTGAGTTTCTTTTAGTATCTTCTGAAGCATTTTTAAAATAGCTCTGCTCAACAATTACTTGAATTAATGATTTCTTTAAAAATAGTGAAATAAAAAATATAATAGAAATTAAAGTATCTTGAATTATAGGTGATATTAAATAAAAAGTTGGATTTTTAGAAAGAAGCGTTCCTATTAATCCAATAATAGAAATAATGCCAGAAATAATTGCTAAAGCATTTACTCTATGTGATTTTACAAAATTGAATAATATGATACCAATGCTCCATACACCAGATAAAGTTACCCCCTGTAACGTCATATTGAATTTATTAAAAACATAAAAAATTATTATTGGAATAATTGCACTTGCAACAAAGTCTGTATTAAATATAATTGCTTTATTAGAATTACTTAATGATTTTTTTTCCATATTGAGCACCTCTTTATTTTTAATTTGTTGTTTTCTTTACTTAACTTACAATGTTATTTTACTATAGCCTAAACCTTATTTATATCCACTTAAGTAACCTTTTATATATGACTTAAGTACTATATTTTGTTATAATAAAAAAAACACACACGAAAGGTATATAAATATGAATACATTCTTTTCTTCAAGTAAAGATAGGCGCGCTGCCTTTAGAATTGTACAATTCTTCATCATTATCTCAATATTTAAGGCTTCTATTCAAAATGGGATACATATATTAAACTTAATTGCTTTAATTTTGTTATGCTTTAATGACTTATTAAGAGATTTTATAAAATATCCCTTAAGGTATGTCTCCTGTGCTATAAGTAACTTATTATTACTTTATATTGCATATACAAACACAGGAACTGAAATTATAGTATATGCAGTTTTACTCTCTGTAGAAATAATATTATTGAATAAAGAGATCATTAAAAGTCTACTTATAATAAATTTTGCAACCTATTATGTTGCCAGTGGTATACTTTACAGCAATAATCCTATTCATATATTTCTAACCGGACTTACAAATTATATTTTAACTATACTTGTTTCTCTTTTATTTAAAGGAATTATTAAAGAAAAAGTCAAAGCTGAAAATCTAAACAAAGAACTTAATGAAACAAATTTAAAATTAGAGAAATATGCAAAAAAAATAGAAGAACTTACTATAGAAAAGGAAAGAACTAGAATAGCTCAAGAACTACACGATTCTATTGGCCATTCTTTAGTGGCTTTAAATATGAATCTAGAGTATACAGAAAATATAATTGAAATTAAACCTGAAAAGGCAAAGCTTGTAGTTAAAAATTGCTATAAAATTTCTAAAGAATGTTTACAAACTCTGAGAAAAGTAGTTAACTTACTTAAAGAAACTTCAAATAAGTATAATCTTAATGAAGAAATACATAAAATATTTGATAATTTTAAAAACACAAGCCAATATAAATTTAATCTAAAATACGATAATACAGTAGAAAAAATAGAAAGTACCATTAAAATTTGTATTTTTAAAACTGTGCGAGAAGCTATCACTAATGGTGTAAAGCACGGAAAAGCTACAATTTTTACAATTGATATTTATAAAAAAGATAACTATATACACTTTAAAATTACAAATAATGGTCAAGGAATTAATTCATCTGATATCATTAAATCAAATGGACTTATCGGTATGGAGCAAAGAATTAATGAATTTAATGGTGATATCTTTTTTAGTTCACCTGATAAAACTGGCTTTATTGTAGAAGGAAAAATTCCATTTAAAATTTTGGAGGAGATACCACATGACTAATATTATTATTGTTGATGATCAACAAATTGTTCGCGAAGGTTTAAAAATGATTTTGAGCTTAAATGAAGAAATAAATGTTTTAGGAGAGGCTTCTAACGGCATGGAATTACTTGAAGCTTTGAAGGACATGACACCAGATGTAGTTCTTATGGATATACGAATGCCAATAATGAATGGAATTGAGGCAACTAAAATAGTTAAAGAAAAGTATCCCACTGTTAAAGTTATTATATTAACTACTTTTGATGAGGACGAATACATTTTTCAAGGCTTAAAATATGGTGCTGATGGATATATTCTTAAAGATGCAGGATCAAAAGAAATAATAAACTCAATAAAAAGTGCTCTTGATGGAAGTATATTATTAAATCCTAAAGTTACAGAAAAAGTAATACAAGCACTAAATGGTGTAAAACCCCCCAAAGAGGAAACTAAGAAAAAAAATGATGCTGAAAAACTTATAAGCCTACTAACCCCACGTGAACTTGAAGTTGTAAAACATATCATGGATGGAAAAAGTAATAAAACTATAGGTAAAGACTTATTTGTAACTGAAGGTACAGTAAAAAACTATGTATCTAAAATACTAGATAAGCTTGATCTAAATAATAGAACAGAACTTGTTGTATTTTTTAAAGACTTAATTTAAAAATAAAGAGTGAATATTTAAGTTAAATACTCACTCTCTGAGCATGTGAAGAAAAGTCTGTAAATAAAAATAATAAGGCTTTCTATGGTAAAATAAAATCATAGGAGGCCTTTTATTATGGCAAGAAAAAAAGATATTTATAAGGTAAAACCAATGAATGAAGGAAAAAGAAATATTATATCAGCTCTTATAGACGAGTATGATATTCAGTCAGCTGAGGATATTCAGGAAGCTTTAAAAGATCTATTAGGTGGAACTATTCAATCTATGCTTGAAGGTGAAATGGACGAGCATTTAGGCTATGAACCATATGAACGAGCCGAAACTACAAACTCAAGAAATGGGAAAAAACAAAAAAGAATTCGAAGCAAATATGGTGAGATGAATATAGATGTACCACAGGATAGAGAAAGTTCTTTTGAACCTAAAATAGTACAAAAACACCAGAAAGATATTTCTGGTATAGAAGAAAAAATTATTTCTATGTATGCTAAAGGATTAAGTACCAGACAAATTTCAGAACAAATTGAAGATATATATGGGTTTGAAGTTAGTGAAGGAATGGTTTCAAATATAACCAATAAACTTCTTCCTGAAATAGAAGCATGGCAACATAGACCTTTATCTACAGTATATCCAATTGTTTTCATTGATGCAGTTCATTTTTCCGTAAGGGAAAATAACGTTATACGTAAGCTTGCAGCTTACATTATTCTTGGTATAAATAATGAAGGCAGAAAGGAAGTACTTTCTATAAATATTGGAGAAAATGAAAGCAGTAAATATTGGCTTAGTGCTCTCAATGAATTAAAAAATAGGGGTGTTCAAGATATCCTTATCCTTTGTGCAGACGGTCTTACAGGGATAAAGGAATCTATATCAGTAGCTTTTCCAAATACTGAATATCAACGTTGTATAGTTCATCAAGTAAGAAATACATTAAAGTATGTTGCTGATAAAGATAAAAAAGAATTTGCAAAAGATTTAAAAACTATATATCATGCACCTTCTGAGGAAATTGCATATAAGCAATTAGAAGAAATCACTGAAAAATGGGAAAAACATTATCCTAACTCAATGAAAAGCTGGAAATCAAATTGGGATGCTATTAGCCCTATTTTTAAGTTCTCTGCTGATGTAAGAAAAGTTATTTATACTACAAATGCAATCGAAAGTCTCAACAGCACATACCGTAGATTAAATAGACAAAGAACTGTATTTCCAAGCGATACATCACTTTTAAAAGCTTTATACCTTGCTACTTTTGAAGCTACAAAAAAATGGCGTTTGCCACTAAGAAATTGGGGTAAAGTGTACGGTGAATTATCTATTATGTATGAAGGACGACTTACTGAATAAAAAGCTTAATATGCCAAAAACGCCTGTTTTTAAAGGCGTTCTTCACATACATATTTTTAGAATGTATATTTAAAACAAGATAGAAAGTCACTTTTGACAATCTTGTCTTTTAAAACTTACCATAGAAAGTTATTTTACAGAAAGAATTTTACACTCTCCACTCTCTTTAGCTATTTATCCTCTATCTAAAATCAAAGATTTATAGAAAGCAAAAAATTCTCTAGTATATGATTGAATAAGTAATAACTTATTTATTGGTGCAGATATTCCATAAAGCTTTAAACCAACTCTTTTTCCTAAAAGCTTGGCTCGCGTTATATGATAACTACTAGTTACTACTCCAACCTTTATATCCTTTTCATTAGAAATTTTATCTATGATTCTTTTAGAATTTCTTAAATTTTCAAAGGTATTTGTGGACTTATCCTCCATTATTATATTCTGACTTAAAACTCCCTTTTTTAAGAAATATTCTTTCATTGCTTCTGCTTCACTTATACTCTCATTATGCCCTCTACCACCAGAAACCACAATCTTAACATCAGGATTTTCCTTAACATATTCCATTGCTTTTGTTACTCTCTCATATTGAGTTCCAAGCATTTGCTTGCCATTTAATCCTGCACCTAAAACTATTATATAGTCTACTTTACCATTATAGTCAGCTTTACCATTATAAATAAGTACAGCTTCTGTTAAAACAAATATAACGCAAAAGATGCATACTATGGCTTTAATAATGTTATCTATTTTTCTCAAAACACTTCCATCTTTAATTTCATACTTTTTATAAAAAATACCTACCGCTATACATATAAAACCTAATACTATAAAAAAAGCCATAAAATTCACATACATTGCAAATGTGAGTCTACAAGCTATGAAATATAATATTTCTAGTGTTCCTAATATTATATATATATTTCCACAAGTTTTTTGTCCAATTCTTTTCATATAATCTCCTTTAAAATTCATAACAAAACTTATTATATATAGCATATTATAGATTTAATTTTACTAATCCTCTTATTCTTAATAGCTACTAACATATTAACTCATAAATATGGACAAAATATTAACATAAAGATATTTATTTTTTAAAATAAAATAGATTAAACTTTCTAACACTTTTTTAAATTTATAATGATTTAGGAACTATGAACACATCATATTTCATAGCACAATCCTTAACAAATGTCTTTTCATTATTTGTTATTTTTTCTACATCACTCATATTTTTCAGACTAAAAAATACAGTTCCACCTTTTCTATTATAAATCCCACCACCAACAAGGTATTTTTTTGATTTTTGTTTATGATTTCTAACTATAGTTTTTCTATTAATATCATTGTTATCTACAAGTTCATCACTACAAATTTGTTGCATATCTTGAGACGTATAGCTTATTCTTAAAAATATATTGTTGTTATCCATATTTCATCCTCCAAACAAAATCAAATATATAAAGAGAAAATTTATTATATACCAAACAGATGTTCTACTGTAATTATAGAGAACATCTGTTCGATAGTCAATATTTTTTTCAAATTTAAATTATATATTTTGATTTAAGATTACTTATAGGTATCCTATATTAATCACTTTATAAGATAATAACCTTAAAAGGAAATAAGAATCACTTGATTTATTATTGAATTTCCTTTAACCTAGTGTTAACATTTACTTATAAAGCATTGTAATTAAAATCCAATTTCCATTTTATATATGCGAATATTTTAACCCAAAAATGAAATATAGTTAAGCTGTATTTTATATAACTTATTCATATAAATAAATACCGATGGGGGGAATAAATACACTATGGTAATAAATGAAATAATGAAATACGTTGAAAGTGAGTACTCTATAATCAAAAACACTCCTTGTGAAGTTTGCGGAGGCAGCTATGAAGCCTCTGAAGAAGGAATAGGTTTTATAGATGATGAGCCTTATGATATATGTGAATGTTCTTGCAGAAAATGTGGACATGAAAGGGTTTTTCAATTTGCAGCACCTTTTTTAGTTGATCGTCCAATTAAAATACTAAAAAAGACTTTAAACTAAATAAAAAGGATTAAAGTATGGGTAGTTTACTTTAATCCTTTTTCTATATTAAATTAACAAGTCAGAAAATTCCATATTAACCTTGTCCTTACTAGACATTCTTATTAAGCCGTCCGAATAATTTTTACTATATTTGTTTGATTTTCTAGCAGGAAGCTTTATAATAAATTCGCTTCCATCCCCAACATTACTCTCCACTTCAATTGAACCGTCATGAAGTTCAACTAAAACCTTCACTATGGATAACCCTATACCGCTTCCTTCATTTTTACGTGTAAAAGTCTTATCAAGTTGAAAAAATCTTTCAAATATCATTTTCTTTTTATCCTCTGGTATTCCTATACCATTATCTTTAATAGATATTTGTATATTACTTCCTATATCATGAATTCTGACCTTTATACTAGCATCTTTTCCTGTAAACTTAACTGCATTAGATAATAAGTTTAATATTATTCTTTCAATTTTCTCTTTATCAAAAATCATTATCTTTTCTTCAACATCCGTATCGAATATTATATTTTTTCCCTTATCCTTTAGAAAAGCTGCTACTGCTAAAGTAACATCTTCTACTATGTTTACTATGTTGCCTTGTACAAAATTAAGTTTACTTGCACCATCTTCTATTTGTGTAATATCCATAAAATTATTTATCATTTTAAGAAGTCTGTATCCATTTTGCTTCATAACAACAGAATATTTCTCATAGACTCTACATTTTTCTTCCAAATCACCATAATTAGCATACAAATCTATAACCTGAAGTGCACTTAATATTATATTTAATGGTGTTCTAAGTTCATGAGATATAGTACCCATAAATTGAGTTTTAGCATTACTATAATATAATACTTTATTTAATACATCGTTCTTCTCACTCATTTTATTTTTTAATTCTTCAATTTTAGTTTTATATTCCATATCCCATATTACAATCAATTCTATTTCTTTACTACTATATATATAATTTCCTTTTATATATGCTATTTTCAAGAGTTTATTATCACTTTTTCTTATAATATCAGCTCTTTTGATATTATATTCAGGCTTGCCTATTTTACTACTTCCTATATCACCAACGCAAACTTCTACAAAATTATTGTAGTTTTGTCCAATAGCCTCTTCTAGTCTCTCAAAACCAAACAATTCCATAGCAACTTTGTTAAGATATAATATTTTTTTATTATCATGAATAAATACAGCTTCTGGTATGTCTTTAAATATATTTTTAAAGTTAAAACTATCATTGGCAATATCACTCTTTTGAAACTTAGTGGTATCACTTTTTATGGTAATTGTAAACTTGTCATCTTTTATTAAAATAGGAACCGATATAACATATAATGTTTTTTTGTCTTTATCCTTGTTATAGGCTTTCTCATAGAACGTCTTTGAACTGCTAGTATCAATTTTAAAATTCTTCAAATTATCTAAGTTTAAAATCTTATTAATAATTACATCATCATTAATGTCATTTTCATTTTCAATACCATAGAACTCTCTTGCTTCCTTATTGACCTTAATACATTTTCCATTCTCATCTTTAATCATAACTAAAAAAGGAATACTATCAAGTATTTTATCTATTATTTGCATATCTATTTTTTGTTCATAGTATATCTTATTATCAATAATAGTTTTCTCTACATTATAAAAAAAATCGTTCACCTTAGACAAAGTCTCTTTAATATGATTAACATTATCAACATTTTTTATGATGTAGTTAATATACGCATTCTCAATACATTTTAAAATTTGAAAAATGCTATCCCTGTTATAAAATTGATTTATTTTTATCAACTTCACAATGAAATTATCAATAGTTTCCTTTTTAATATCCTTTATACCTTTATTTATCTCTCTTATACACTTTAACCAAATTTCCTTGTTTCTATTTTGAAGACCAATATTGTATTTGTCAAAAAGCTCTGAGATTTCCACATAGATTTTCTCCTCATAATTATATATCTCTTCAAATAAATAACTCATAAAATTCACTTTCCCCTTTATGTAACTATGAACAATAATTATTATCGTACTATTTGTAATAAAATACAATAATAACTATTTTTCAAAATATGACATAATGCTTTACATATACATGTCAGGCTGTGATATAATGCATATGATTAGTATTCTTTTGACGAATTTTGTCGTTTATATTATATACTTGTCGCTATTTTACTACAAAAAAAATAAAATTTAAATTACTTATATTTAATTTTTCTTAGTAAAAGCCTTCTATAATTTATTTTTATAAAAAAACTTTAACACATACTAAACTAATACCAAGAACGTACACTATAATAAACCGCTTTAATTGATTTTATAGGATGTACAACTTGAGAATAATTTGGATTATCTAGTCTCTCCTTGAAATTATTCAAATCATACTGAGGGAATATATATATTCTATTTAAAGCATAAACACCTTTGCTTAAATTAGCCCACTTACCATTTGTAGTAAATCCCATGATATATCCCAACTTCTTTTCTGCATCAATTGTATCCTTATTGTATGCACCATATGGATATGCAATGAATCTAACCGTCTTTTTACATATATTCTCCAATTTACTCTTAGACTCCTCTAACTGTTTAAATTGATTACTGTATGTTAACTTGTCCAAATAAGGATGAGAAACTGTATGTCCTTCAATATCTATACCGTTATCACTCATTTCCTTTACCTCATTTGACTTTAAATATACGGTACCCTTGTCCAAATATCCTGTAATAATAAACATAGTGGCATGAAAATTATACTTTTTTAATATTGGATATACATTCTTATAATCATCTTCATATCCATCATCAAAAGTTATAAGTACCGACTTGCTAGGTACTTTCTTATTATTCACAATACAATCATAAAACTCATCTATTGTAAGAGTATTATATTTATTATCTTTTAAATATTTCATTTGCTGTTTAAAAGCCTCTTTGTTAACTTTCATGAGGTTAATTCCTTTACTGTCATCAATCTCATGATACATAAGAACTGGAATTTGGTTATTTGATTGTAAATCCTTAACTACATTCTGTTTCGTAAGTTCTTTACTATATGCAACGTTTTTATAATTTTTATAATAGTCCTTTATTATCATTAAACATAAGGCTATTACTAAAATTGTAACAATAATAAGCAGAATTTTTTTTAGTTTGCTCAACTTACTCATCCCTTCATTATATTATAACTTATATATAAGAAAAAAATATTCATATTATTACTTTACTTTTCCTATTTATATATCAATACTTTTAAAAAAGCAACGATACTAATTATAACATTATTTTACGCTAAAACAATTATAAAATCTATACTAACAAAAATGCTCTTTTTTAATTTTCTATATGTTCCTTTAAATAATGTTCTTAAAACTATTAACAACTATAAATATATATGATATACTATAGTTGAAAACGATATCTTAAAGGGTAGGTGTGTATTTATGAAAAACAATATTATTTATGTAGATTTTTCAAAAAGGTGCAAAGCCAAGAAAAATGCAAATGTATTTTTTACTATTTTAAACACACTAAAATCTATTTTAAAACTCAATAAGAAAAATGCTGGTTCAAAAAATAAAGGTACCTTTGATAATAATAGACGCGTTCTTTAGTATAAAAATATCACTTCTTAAATTATATTAATGAAGTGATATTTTTTTTTAACCTATTTCATTTTTTGCAAATTATATTTATAATATAGTTGATATTATAATAATAATATGAATATGCAAAGGAGAATGCGAATGAGAGTTGGAATTGGTTATGACGTTCATAAATTAGTCGAAAATAGGAAATTGATTCTTGGTGGAATCGAAATTGAGTATTCAAAGGGCCTACTTGGACACTCTGATGCTGATGTACTTATACACGCCATAATAGATAGCATTTTAGGTGCTGCTGGTCTTGGTGATATAGGAAAGTTATTTCCTGACAATGATGACAAATATAAAGGAATATCAAGTCTTAAATTATTAAGCGAAGTTAACACAATAATAAAAAATAAGGGCTATAGAATTGGTAATATTGATTCAACAATAATAGCTCAAAAGCCCAAGCTTTCACCTTATATAGAAGATATAAAAAAGAGTTTATGTACTGTATTAGATATTGATTTAGAAAATATTAATGTTAAAGCTACAACAGAAGAAGGTCTTGGATTTACAGGTAGTGGAGAAGGCATCTCTAGCCAAAGTATATGCCTGCTTGTGTGATTATTTAGGGCTAAAATTTAATTTTAGGTGGTGTTAATTATGTATTCTAAGTCAAATTTAAAATCAAAATTCATATTACTAGCAGTTTCCCCAATCATAGTCTCAATTTGTATATACAGCATTATTATATATGCTGTATGTTCTAACGTTTTATCATCAGTTTCAGGAACTAATGACAAGCTTTCTTTAATAAGGAACATAATTATAATATGTACAATTATACTTTGTATACTATCTGTTATCCTCTCCTTATTTTTATTTAAAATATTAACCAATGGTTTACAAAGTTTAAAACAAGTTCTCACAGATGTTTTAAATGGAACTTTTTCCGATAATTCTGCTAAAAATTTAACAATAAAAGAACCATTTAAGTCTATTGCAGATGTTTTTTTCCAAACTGCCAATAGAATTCAACATCTTATTATTGAAGTAAGGACATCCTCTAAAACAGTTTTAGAAACTTCAATTGCACTAAAAAACATTATAGATAAAACTGATAAATCAGCTTCAGATGTAGCTTTAGCAACTGACTCAATTGCAAAAGCAGCCTCTATCCAAGCTAAAAACGCTGAAGAATGTTATAACAAAGCAAATTCCTTATCAGAAAAAATTAATAGAGTTCTAAGCGGAACAGAAGTTATGAATATTGAAGCAGGTTCTTTTAATGATCTTATAGAAAGTGGTCTCAATACTATAAATATTCTTAATGATCAATCAGAAAAGGCCCTTGAAGCTACTTCAAAAGTTAATGAAATTGTACTTAAAGTAAATGAAAATTCAAACGGTATAGGTAATATAACCAAAACAGTATCCCAAATAGCAGAACAAACAAATTTACTAGCATTAAATGCTGCTATTGAAGCTGCCCGTGCTGGTGAATCCGGAAAAGGTTTCTCTGTTGTAGCTGAAGAAGTTAGAAACCTTGCAGAGCAAGTAACTGAATCTATAGGTGAAATTGAATCCCTTATAAATGACATACAACTTCATTCTAAAGAAGCAGTTTCAGCAATTTCAGAGGCTTCAAGTATAGTGGCAAAAGAAAATACATCTTCTATTGATACTAAGAAAATATTTAACGATATCTCTGATGTTTTATTTGAAATGAATGCTGTAGTAGGTGAAATCAAAAACGCTAACGTTGAAATGGACAGTGAAAAGAATGAATTAATTTCTCTTATATCAACAATATCTTCAAAATCAGATGATACATCTGCTTCAACTGAGGAAGTCGCAGCAAGTGCTGAAGAACAACTCGCTGCTATAAAAAATGTGTCTGAATACTCCTCAAAACTAGAAAGACTTTCACAAAAATTAGAAGACGAAATTTCGAATTTTAAAAATATTTAAAAAAGATACCAACCTTTGGAGTTTATTTCACTTCCATGGTTGGTATCTTTTTTTATAGTAATATATTACTATGTTAATCTTGTTAATTCTTCTGCCATACTAGTAACTTCCTCAATGCTTGCATTTGTTTCTTCTATAGCTGCTGACTGTTGCGCTGTAACATCTAACGTTGATTTTGAAACGTCTAGAGTTTTATCTACAGTTTTTGATATCTGAATTGTTAAATTTCCAGCTTTTATTGCTGTTTCCTTTGAACTTTCAGAAAGCTTTCTCATTTCTGCTGCAACTACTCCAAAACCCTTTCCAATTTCTCCTGCACGCGCTGCCTCTATTGCTGCATTTAATCCAAGCATTTTACTTTGATCTGCTATACTTTTTATTTGAGCTAAAATCTCATTTATCTCTCCTGCTATCTCTTTAACATTTATTATTTCCTTATTAAGCACTTCTTGGTTTTGCGTTACCCCTATTGATGATGCTGATAATTGTTCCATAGCTGCTGAAATTTGTTCAAAATTGTCTACAAAACTGTTAGCTGCATCATGCATTTTCATTTTCTGATAACCTACAGTACCTATTGTATTAGTTACTGTATATAATACGTCCGCCGCTGCCTTAACTCTTTCTTCTTCTACAATATTTACACTGTTAAGATTGCCCGTGTATTCTTCCCTTGGTAAGTCCAAATCACTTACAATGTCTCCAACTCTATTCTCATCGTTCCTTGAGTAAAATATTTGTCCACCTAATACAGTTCCGATATGCTGTCCTCCAACTATTACTGGAGCTGCAAAGTCAATAAGTCCTGAATTACATGTGTAAATATAAGGTTTTCCAGTCCTTACAGCCTCTTCTCCTCCCTTTTTATGTGAATCTGCACATCTGGCTTCACCCTTAGCCGTACTCTGAATCTTTTTGCAAAAACGCACATAATTGCTAGGTTTCGTAACAGGTTTTCCTTCTGTATCTACGGTTACAGCTGCAATACCCATGCTCTTTGAAAAACTATCCTGAAATTCTTGTAAAAATCCAACATCTATTACATCTGTAATTGCTAATTTTCCAATCCCATTCGATTCCATAGTCCATCATTCTCCCTTTTATTTTTCTTATCGTATTATTTTAAGATTATATTTATATAATTTTTTTATCGTATTTATCTATGCACTTATTAATATTAAAACCATAAAAACTTTAATGTTTATTTTGGAATTACATCCATTAATTTAGTAATATATTTTCTTATTTTATATTATTAATTTTCCATAATTTTTTTATATTATTTTTATTTTATTATAAATTTGTAAATTATATATAATATACTTATAAAATTACTCTAAAATCATTTATTTATTATTGACTTTAGAGAAGTAAATTGTTACAATTAGTTTGTAAGTTAAGTCGAATTTTGTTGATAATGAATTATATTTTATTTCATTATTACAATAATAACCCTACTCCCCTGTGTCACATGATTTTCATGTGACATTTTTTTATTTTTTGTATTTTATAATAATTCTTTTCACATACTATATAAAAAGCATAGGGGTGAAGAAATGTCAGAAGATATAAAAATAAGAATCACTAAGCAGACTACTTTAAACATATTTTTCACAGTACTAGGCTGCATTCTTTGTTCCATTGGAATGAATCTTTTTCTTATCCATGCACGCCTTTTAAGTTCTGGTGTTTCCGGTATTTGTTTAATACTACAATATTTATTTAAAATCCCCGCTGGTATATCCTATTTAATAATAAATTTACCTCTCTTTTTTCTTAGCTATAAAGTAATGGGGAAAAAATTCACTATAATGACTATACTTGGGACTCTAACTTTTTCTATTGCCTTTAATTTAACGGCACCCTTTAAAAATTTATTAACTATAAAAGATCCCATTCTTTTATGTGTATACGGTGGTGTTCTAAATGGACTTGGAATGGGTGTAGTACTTAGTAACTATGGTTCTCTGGGAGGTCTTGATATAATTGCTGCTACTATAAAGAAAAAAAATGAAAATTTTGAATTTAGCACAACATCTTTTGCTATAAATATTTTAATAATAACTTTTGGCGCAATATTTTTCGGAATTTCTAGTGCCCTGTATACTTTGTTTTCTATATATATATCATATTTTGTAATGGATAAAGTTATAATAGGTTTTAATAAGCAAAAGCTTGTTATGATAATAACCAATAAAGAAGAAGATTTAAGTTCTACTATAATGAAACATTTACAAAGAGGCGTCACTTTTCTTTATGGAAAAGGTGCTTATACTAAATCCGATAAAACAGTTATATATTGTGTTGTGTCAATTCACCAATTACCTTTACTAAAAAGATTAGTAAGTAATATAGATAGTACTTCTTTTATGTCAATATTAGATATATCAGAAGTACACGGAAATGGCTTTAAAGGAAATATGTTTTAATTTACTATAGAAAAAGAGTAACCTACTTTTATCATAGGTTACTCTCTTTCTATTTTACTGCTTTAAGAACTTCATTTAACTTATCCGGATAATTTGTTATTATTCCATCAATCTCTAAATCCACTAATTTTCTCATATACTCTTCTTCATTTACTGTATAAGTATTTATATTAATTCCAGCCCTCTTTATATTTTCCACAACCTCTCTATTTAAAACCGCCGCAAAATAAGGATGTAGTGAATATACACCTAATTTCTTTCCGTACTCGTGCACCTCATAAAGACTTGCCCCATATAGTAAGCCCGTTTTTATACTACTATCATAATTCTTCAATTTCACTATGGAATAATGATTAAAGGAAGATATTATTATATTATCTTGAAGTTTATATTCATGAATTTTTTGAACTACTTTCTTTTCAATATCCTCATATTCTATAAGATTATTTTTAAGTTCCAAATTCAAAAGCAAATTTTTATCCTTCATATAATCTAAAAGTTCATCAATAGTTATAATTTTTTCTTTCTTAAACTCATCCCCGAATTTTACCCCTGCATCAAACTTCTTTAATTCATTATAAGTATAATCTTTTATATAACCGCATCCATCCGTTGTTCTATCTATTTTTTCATCATGACAAACTACAAGTACACCGTCCTTTGTCATGTTAAGGTCTGTTTCTATCCCATCACATTTTGCTTCTACCGCTTTTTTAAAGGCTAACATAGTATTCTCTGGATACTTACCACTAAAACCTCTATGTGCTATATTTAATGTATTTTTTCTCATATTTACCCCTACTTATTTTTATTATTATAGTCATCAATAGACTGATTTATTAACTTTGCTGAATTATTAATAGCTTCTTCTGGCGATTGCTTATTTTGAAGCATTTTTTCTATATTCCCCTCTATAGTCTGCCTTGCTTCTGGGAACACAGCCATAAGTGCACCTACTGAAGTTTTAGGTGATGCATGAAGTTGATTTATAGCAGTTTTAAATTGAGGATTCTTTTTAATATTATCTTTCATAGTTTGTTCCTCATATGCCTTTTTAGTTACTGGGAAATATCCTGTTTCACTACTCCAATAAGCCTGCTGTTTAGATGATACCATATATTTTATAAATTCAAAAGCAGCTTTTTGCTTTTCTGCATCTTTATTTTTTAATATCCACATAGAGGCTCCCCCTATAGAAACTCCGCTGTCTTTAGTTCCATCAATGGTTGGAAGTGCTGCAGTACCTAATTCAAATCTTCCACCAATAGAACTTAAATCATGCTTCAAATCAGCCGTTGATTCTATATACATAGCTGTCTTTCCTGCTATAAATGCATTCTCTGTATCGTCTTCACTTCTCCCCAAATTACCTGCATATCCTGAATTAACAAGCTTCTTCCATTCATCCAAAAACTTGACCCCGCCTCCGTTAGTATCAAAGTCAACTTTTGTTGCTACCCCTTCTCTACCATTGCCATTATTAGCATAATTTCTTCCCTGCTTAACTAAATATTGTTCAAACAGCCAACCATATATAGCCATAGAAAAACCATATCTTGTTACATTGCCTGATGAATCCTTTTTAGTAAGAGCTTTTGCATACTTCTCTAGTTCAGAAAAGTTTTTTGGTGGCTTATTAGGATCTAAATCCGCTTCCTTAAATGCAGTTTTATTGTAATATAATATTGGTGTGGATGAATTAAATGGCATTGAATATAATTTATTATTCACTGTATAATATGAAAGTAAATTAGGTTCTAAGCTTGAAGTATCATATTTATCTTTATCAATAAAGGTTTGCATAGGTTCTGCCCATTTACTATCTATCATAAATCTAGTACCAATATCGTACACCTGAACAATATCAGGAGCTTCATTACCTTTTTCCGCACTCTTAAGCTTATTAAGTTCATCATCATATTTTCCCTGAAATTCAGCTTTTACCTTTATATCACTATGAGAATTATTAAAATCATCTACAAGCTTATTTAAAGCTTCTCCATTTTTACCACTCATAGCATGCCAAAATGTTATTTCTACTGTTTTTGATTTAACTCCACTTGCCTCACCTTTGGAGCATCCTACTAAGGCAGTTACTGAAATTACTCCTACTAATAACAAAGATAAAACTTTTCTTTTCATTTTTTTCCCCCTAAAATAATTCTATATAAATCATCCTTTTACTGCACCAGAGGTCATTCCCTCTATAAGATGCTTTTGACCAACTATAAATATTAAAACTGATGGTAATACAACCATAACTATTCCTGCCATTATAAGTCCAAAAGACTGATTTTCAGAAAACTGAAGCATGCTTATTCCTATTTGAACTGTTCTTGAACTTTGCTTGCTTGTAACTAAAAGTGGCCACAAATATTGATTCCAACTTGCTAAAAATGAATATACTCCAAAAGCTGCAATTACTGGCCTTGATAAAGGAAATAATATTCTAGTAAAAAACTTAAAACTTCCACATCCATCTATTTTAGCCGCTTCATACAATTCCTTTGGTATAGTCAAATAATACTGTCTCATCATAAATATTCCCATAGCCGAACACATATATGGAACTATTAAAGCTTTGTAGCTATCAAGCCAACCTACAGAACCTACTGTAAGATAATTAGATAGCATTGTAGTTTCTACTGGTATCATAAGTGTTGCAAGTACAGCTATAAACAGAATTTTTTTACCCTTAAATTTTAAAAATGAGAATGCAAAGGCTGCCATACTTGAAGTTATTACTTGAAAAATAGTTATGCCAAGTGAAACAATAAAACTATTCATTAAAAATTTTATTATAGGTACACTCTTAAGTACCTCCTCATAATTTCCAAAGTAAATACCTTTAGGAATAAGCTTTGGCGGAAAAGAAAATATCTGATCCTGAGGCATAAAACTCACACAAAGAGCATAAAGAAGTGGTGCAATTGTAATAAATCCTAATACTATGTTCAAGCCATATAGACCTATCTTTTTTATCATTTAAATTATCCTCTCTAATTATAAAATACCTTACTTTTTTCATATCGAAATTGAAATAACGTAACCACAAGCATTATAAAAAATAAAATTACAGATTCAGCACTAGCTGTACCAAACTTATTATTAAAAAAGGCATTCCTATATATTGAAAATACAATAAGATTAGTTGACTCCACAGGTCCACCAGATGTCATTATACTTACCGTTACAAAGGTTTGAAAGGTATTAATGATTGTTATCACTGTTACAAAGAACAGAGTAGGCGACAAGCATGGAATGGTTATATTTTTTAATGTTGTAAAAAAGCCAGCTCCATCAACATATGCACTTTCATATAACTCCTTTGGTATATTTTTAAGTCCTGAAGTTATGAATATAAAATTAATACCAGTGTTTAGCCATATATTTACAATTGCAAGTGCTATAATCCCCCAGGCAGAACTGGTAAACCAGTCAATTTTTAAATGAAAAAGATAATTTATAATTCCTATACTAGGATTGAAAAGTAACATCCATATTATAGCTGCTGATGATGATGATACTGCCATTGGCATGGCATACATTGTTGTAAATATCCCCTTTGATTTCAATTTATTATTAACTATAAGTGCCATGAAAAGCCCTATTAAAATCGATGGTATACCTGTTATAACAATAAACTTAAATGTTACAAATATAGTATTAAGAAAACTCTCAGATTTTAATAGCTCAACATAATTAGAAATCCCCACAAAGCCCCCTATTTTGCCTTGTGCATTCATATCAAAAAAACTCAAATATATAGTTTTTAGAAATGGATAGTACGTAAATGCCGTAAATATTATTAGACATGGAAGCATATATAAAAATGCCTCTTTACCATGAAGTGAGATTTTTCTTCCCCATGAAAATTCTCGCTTAAAAACTCTTTCTTCAACTCTTTGCAAATCCTATACCTCCTATAAACATTTTCTAGAAAATCTATATATACTATATTTAATAATTATTAAGTTCGTACTATCTAAAGTTAAGGCAATGTTAAAATAATAAAAAAAACCCATAAATAAACTGAACGTTTACCTATAGGCTTACAATATTTACTATTCTCTTTTTTCTATTACCGGAACCCAAATTTCTGCTCTGTAATCCTCTGCTTTAGGATCTCCTTTTGAATATACTTCAAATTCAGGCCCTTTTGCTTCTTCATATTTTGTAGCAGGAAACCATTCTGAAAATATCCTTCTAGTTACATCTTGTAGGGCATCAGGCATAGGTCCTATGCTTTCAAATATAGCAAAAGACAATTCAGGAACTTCGATAACTACATAATCGTCTATACCTTCTATTTTGTCTCCTTCAACAGCTATTAAATAATCAAACTCTTGACAGTCGCAATCGAAATTAGTACAAACTCCCATAACGCCTAACTTTCCTGCGTTTCTTTCAAGAACTTCACACTGTCCATTTTTTTCTATCTCATTCCAAAACTCAGGTATAATTTTAAAGTTATTACCACCTTCAGTTGAGATTCTTTTAGAAACTCCTGCTATTTTAAAGCTCTTTTTAGTTTCAATTTTATAATTCATATTTTCTTCTCCCTTTACAATTATTTGAAAGGACAACGGCGGTATTGCTTTTAGATTTTTTTTATTTTTTCTAGCCTCTGTAGGCGATATTCCATTAAGTCTTTTAAAGGCCTTTGTGAAGGCTTCTGGTGTCTCATAACCATACTTATAAGCTATATCGATTATTTTATCCTTAGTAGAAACTATATCTTTAGTTGCTAAGCTTAGTCTTCTTTCTCTTATATAATCTCCTAAAGTCATTCCCGTCAAAATTTTAAATGTTCTTAAAAAATAAAATTTTGACATATGTGCGGCACCTGACACCTCACATGAATCAATATTTTTATTGAGATTTTCCTCCACATATTTAAGTGCATTATTCATATCGCCTATCCAATTCATATACCATCTTCCTTTCAACATAATTATAGGAAATAACAAAATATTTATCCTGTCCTATATTGCTTTATGCTGATAGTGTATTATATTACCCAATGAATTGCGTTAAGTTTAATCTCTCCACCTTTTGAGAAAAATACAACATCTGTACTCTCTTCACTTGGATATATTCTTGAAGTAAAAGTTTCCTCTCCATCATTTATAAATATTTCAATGGAGGATTTATCCATAAATATATGAGCCTTTAATTTACCGTTATTTTTTACATAACATCGTCTTTGACCATCTTCTTTTTTATGAAATCCATCTTTACTTCTATCAAAAACTAATTTTTCCTCTACAGTATCATAAAACATGACAGTTTCCTCATTTATATCACTATTATACCTCATTTTTATTCCAAATTGTTCTACTTTATCAAACTCAAAAGTACATTTAAGTTCAAAACTATCTCCTGATATTCCCTTAAGCTCTAGCTCATTATCTTTTATTAACACTTCTTTGTGTTCGGTTTTCTCTCTTCTCAATTTTTGCATTTCTATAATAGGCTGCTGTACTATTTTGTTATCCTTTATTTTTAACTCTCTTATACTAGTTAAACAATGAAGCCACCTATTATTAGTTATTGGACTACTTTCTTTATCAGGAAGCCCCATCCACCCCAAAAGTAGTATCCTTCCCTTATGATCCTTCATTATCTGAGGAGCATAAAATTCAAATCCACGATCCAGTTCTAAAAAATCTCCACAATTAAACTCTCCTGTTTCATAATTAAGTTTTCCTAGAATATATCCACATTGATATATATTATTATATAAATCACCTTTCTTATCCACTCCCTGTGGACAAAATAATAGAACATCTTTGTTATCCAAAGTAAATAAATTAGGGCATTCCCACATATAGCCTAAAAAATCAAATTTACTTAAATTAGATCCTAATATTTCATTAACTATGTTCCACTTTTCTAAATCCTCAGAGCAGTATAAAACAGTACTTCCCTTTTCGTCTTCTCTTTGAGCACCTATAACCATATACCATTTATCATTATGCTTTAACACCTTTGGATCTCTAAAATGCCTAGTATAGCCTTTAGGCTGATTTTTTATTACTGGATTAATATCAAGTTTTTTAAAATTAACGCCATCACTACTTTCTGCAAGACACTGATAAGTTTCTCTTTCGCCCTTACTGTCTTTTACATTTCCAGTATACATTAAAACAAACTTTCCATCCTTATCCACAGCACTTCCTGAGTAACAGCCGTGACTATCATACCATTCTAGAGGGCTCAAGGCCACTGGCAGCTCCTCCCATGTAATTAAGTCCTTACTTCTAAAATGCCCCCAACAAACATGTTTTTCCTCTGGATAAAAGGGATTGTATTGGTAGAATACATGATACTCACCAGCTATCTCTATTAATCCATTAGGATCATTCATAAAACCAACCCTTGGCATAAGGTGATACTTTTGTCTGTAATGATCTGCTTCAATTTCGTCTTTGTATTTTATTTCAACATCTTTAACTTTTTGTATAAATTGATTCATATCCATCTAATCACCTTCAACTTCTTCTAAATTAGGTAGAGCACTTATAGCACCAAGCTTTGTGCAAACTATTGCTCCAACTTTATTAGCAAAGCAAGTGACTTCTTTAATTTCAGAAAAATCATTTAAAACTTTTTTAGGTTCTATAGCTTGTGAAAGCTTATAAAGAAATGCTCCTACAAATGCATCCCCTGCTCCTGTTGAATCTATTGATTTCACTTTTATACTTTTTATAATTTCATTTTCTTTTCCTCTTGAAATCAAAGTGCCTTCTTTACCTAAAGTTACAGCAATAACCCTATTTTCAGATACTAAAGACTTTATTCCCTCTTCTAAAGTTTCCTTACCAGAAATAATTTTAAGTTCATCGTCACTTAATTTCACAAAATCTGCAAGTTCCATGCATTCACGTGAAATATCTTTAAACTCTTCTGTTCTACTTCCCCAAAGATTATCCCTGTAATTTGGATCAAAAGATATAAATATACCCTTCTTTTTAGCTTCTTTCATTATTTTTAAGTACGTATCTGTCATATCTCCACCTAAAAGTGCAGTTGCAGATCCAAAGTGAATTATTTTATTAGAATAAACCTTATCTAAATTTATTTCGTTATACCTTAAAAGTCCATCTGCACCTCTATTAAAAACAAAATCTCTTTCTCCATTTGCCTGAAGCGATACAAAAGCAAGTGTTGTATTTGAATTGCTATCCATAATAAGCATAGATGTATCCACTTTCACTCCCCCTAAAGTATCCTTTAAAAATTGCCCAAAGGGATCAGCTCCAACCTTTCCCAAAAACGAGGCACTTCCTCCCAATTTTGAAATTGCAGCTGTTACATTTGCAGGTGCTCCCCCTGCCTTCTTTTTGAAATTTTCTCCTTTAGAAAGTGTTGTATCTATATCAGAGCATATAAAATCAATTAAAAGTTCTCCTATACATAAAACATTATTCATAGCTTAATTACTCCTTAACCTTTGTTAAAGTACACCACAGAAATCTAATTTGTGGTGTACTTTTTCATATTATATTTATTTTGTTCCAACTTTTAAAATTTCATCTTTTTGTTTTACCTGTTTTCCATCTGTTTTTTCAACATTTACAAATCCCATATCCTCATGATTTGTTACTATAGTTAATACTATTGGTGAAAATTCTTTTTCTTTAACTAAATCAAGATCAAATTGAACTAATTTGTCACCTTTTTTTATCTCTTGGCCATCACTAATAAAGCTTTTAAAACCTTCACCTTCCATTTTTACAGTATCTATACCTATGTGAATAAGCATTTCAACACCAGTTTTACTTTTTATAGCAATAGCATGTTTCGTTTCAAATATATGAACTACTGTTCCATCTATTGGAGCAACGACCTCTCCATCCTCTGGATCTATTCCAATTCCTTCTCCAATTAACCCAGTTGAAAAAGTTTTGTCTGGTACATTTTTAAGTGAAACTACTTTTCCATTAGCAGGTGCAGTTATATTTTCTTCAAAAGCCTCACTTTTTTCTTCTAAGGATTCATCTTTTTCTTCTTCCTTTATTCCAAGGATAGTAGCTACTATGAACGCTCCTCCAAAGGCTAAAACCATTCCGATAATATAGTTAATAAATGAACCTTGTTTAACTATAGCAGTACCTGGTATTCCTGTTACACCAATAGCTGTCATTGCAACTTTTGTAAATACTACATAACCTCCACCTATTGCTCCACCTATTGCTCCTGCAATAAAAGGTTTTGTGTATCTAAGATTAACACCGAAGATAGCTGGTTCTGTTATACCTAAAAGACATGATAAGGATGCTGGTGCTGCTATTGATTTTATTTTTTTATCTCTAGTTTTAAAATAAACTGCAAGAGCCGCTCCACCTTGAGCTACATTTGCCATTGACCAGATTGGTAGTAGAAAATTCTTGTGTATTGCTGGATTAGCAAGAAGTCCTGCCTCAATAGCATGAAAACTGTGATGAATTCCTGTTATAACAATTAAAGAATAAAGTCCTCCAAATAATATTCCTGAGAAGAAACCTGCTGTATTATACAAGGTTTGAAGACCTAAAGATATCTCATCACCTATAAATCTTCCACCTGGTCCTATAACTACCATTGCAAAGAAACCTGTTACCATCAATGTTAAAAATGGAGTTAATAGAATATCTAATGCTTCTGGAATCACTTTCCTAAGAGCTCTTTCAATATATCCCATAACCCATACTGAAATAAGTATAGGAAGAACTGTTCCTTGATAACCTACCATTCCTATGTTAAGCCCAAAAATATTTACTGTATGCTTTATACCTTCTCCAAGTGTCCACGCGTTTTGAAGATCTGGGTGAATCATTATAGCACCTAACGCCGCTGCTAAATATGGATTTGTTTTAAATTCTCTAGCTGCACTAAACGCAATTATTATAGGTAGAAATTGAAAGGCTGCATTTGAAAACATATTTAAAATTATATATAAACCACTCTTAGAATTCACCAAATGGAAAGCATCTAACATTCCAAGTAAACCCATTAGAAGTCCGCTTGCAACTATAGCTGGTATAATTGGTACAAATATGTTTGAAAGCATTCTTGCAAATCTCTCGAATAAATTCATATTATTCATAGCTGCTTTTTTTGTATCAGTTAAACTTGCTTCTGATATACCAGTACCTTCAACAAAAGCCTTATATACTTTATTAACACTTCCTTGACCAATTATTATCTGATACTGTCCTGCACTTGAAAATACTCCCTTAACTCCATCTAGCTTTTCTATTTCCTTAGTTTTTGCTGCTTTTTCATTTTTAAGAACTACCCTAAGTCTTGTAGCACAATGAGCTGCACTTATAACATTTTCTTCTCCACCTAAAAATCTTAAAATATCTTTTGCCGTTTTGTTGTAATCCATACGTTTCTCCTCCTAATTTTATATTGTTTAATAATATAAAAAAAATACCTAAACTAAATGGTTCAAATAAACCACTTAATTTAGGTATTGCCTTAACAGAAATAAATTCTAAAAAGTAACAATCCTCAATATTAAATTTCTCTATTCTTTAAACTTGATGTAACTCTTTGTACATGCAGCGTAAGATAAACTATTTCTCCGCTTTTTACTTCATAATCATAATTTTCCTCAATAAAATCTTTAATTTTGCTTACACATCTATATGCTTCTTTGTAGTTGTCCTTTACCATTTTAAGAAAACTTTTTTCTTCCTCTCGAGTCACCTTCCCTGAAACAACTCTTTGTGCAAAATATTTTAAATGAGTTAATAATCTGTCATAGGACATATCTTCCTCATTAAATTCTATGGAGAAATAATACTTTATTATGCTTAAAATACTATCAATAATTTCAGTTATGTTAATAGTATTATCCATTGACTCATTTAGTGAAGCATCTATTAAATGAAGAGCTATGAAGCCAGCTTCATCTTCATCCATTTTTATTCCTATTTCTCCCTTTATATATTCGATTGCCCATATACCTATATTGTATTCGTTTTTATAAATCCTTTTTATATCCCACAAAAGATTATTTTTTATCTTTATTCCCTTGCTGTATCTTTTAAACGCGAAGGACAAATGATCTGTGAGAGCTATATATATGTGTTCATCAAACTTTGTATCTAATTTTCTTTTTGCATAGCTTATGATATTTTCAGATACCTTAATATGCTCTATTGGTACTTCGCTAATAAGACTTTGAAATTTTAAATTGTCATTTTTGTTTTCTATTGAAAAAATCTTCTCTATTTTGTCCTCATTTATTATGTCGCCTGTTTTCTTTTGAAAAGCAATACCTCTTCCCATAACAACTTTTTCTATATTTGTAGCATCATCTATTGTGGTAACTGCACTATTATTTAGTATTTTTTTTATAACCATAAAAATCACTCCATTATTAAAAAGACACCAATAAATAAAAACCCAAATTAAAATAAACGATATCATCTTTTCATTTACTTTAATTTGGGTTTTGCCTGCTTACCAGTAACAATCCCTATATTCAAACTATGAACTTATGATAACATTTTCATAAACTTTTGTCAATAATATTTTTTTGGAAAAATCCTTTACTAATGTTATAATTATTATGAACATATTAGTAATATTTATTATTAACTAACATTTATTATAGGAGGCTTTGTATGAAACAAAATACTAAAAACTTATCAAGAGCAGCACTACTACTCGCAATCGCAATTGTATTTCAATTTATAGGAAAAAACTTCCCAGATAGTCAAGTATTTGTGGGACCCGCTGTAAACGCAATTTTAATATTATCTGCTTTCGTATCAGGAACTGGACTTGGAATAATGGTTGGTATATTCACTCCACTTTTAGCTTTTTTATTAGGTCAATTAAATCCTATGCTTGGACCTTTTATCCCTTTTGTAATGATTGGAAACGCACTTTATGTTTTATGTTTTGGATTACTTAAAAACAAAGGCATAATTTTAAGCTATACAGGAATTGTAATTGCTTCTGTTGTAAAATTTGCATTTTTAGACTTATCTGCTACAAAAATTGTACACGCTTTAAACATCTTACCAAAGGGGCAAAAAGGACAACTAGCAACCAAACTTTTAGCAAAATCCATGACAACTCCTCAGCTTATAACTGGATTAATTGGTGGAATTATAGCTGTAATTATAATAAGTATTCTAAAAAGAAATAAGGTTTTAAATAATAATTAAATTTATATTTAGAAAGGACGCTCTAATTTGCAGTGTCCCTTCTTTTTATCATAAAAATAATTAAAAAGCCTAATAAAACAGTAAAAGTAACCGCAAGCCCTCCTTCAGGACCAACTAATCCCCCATTGATAATATTATTTACTGGAACTTTTATATTATAAATCCCCTTAATCACTATACCACTATCAGCAAAGCCCCATACATTACTTTCAAAATAATCCCACATTATATGAAAACCTATAGGAAGCCATATATTAAACTTAAAAGTCATATAGGCAAAAAGCATTCCTATAAGAAAAACATTCATAAAAAATAGAACTCCCACATTAGGATTTAAGCCATGAAGTAGTGAAAATAGAATAGATGCTATAACCGCTGCTATAATTTTTTTGTTCTTTTCTGAAATACTTCTGAGGCAGTACCCTCTAAAAAATGTTTCCTCTGCAAAGCCCACTAAAATAAATAATATTAAGCCGTTAAAAGTTCCTGCTGTAAAATTAGGTTTTAATATACTTCCTACGAAAATTGCATTTTTGCTGAAAAGAAGTATAACTAGAACAATACTTATTGCAGCTGCTCCACAAACTAGTCCTACTATTAACGTTAAAACTGACCTTTTGCCTTTTGAAAACCCCAGCATTTCAAGTGGCTTTTTTTCAACATACTTCCATAGAATTATAGGAATAACTATAAACGCTATCTCTTGAGCATACTGTGCCAAATTATGATGTCCATACGTCACCAGTTCATATAGGATTAATACCACTATAATAAGAACAAAACAAATTACAACCTTAAAGCCACTTCTAAGTTTTGAGTATCTTTGAGCTAAAGTTAATTTTTTGTCCATAAATAATCCTCCTACTCATATTAGTAACCCCATTTTATACTTTCCTTCATATTATCACCACTTAACTATTTTTAAGATTAATCATATTTTTTTCCATCTCATATACTCCATAGCCAAACCACATTTCACCTTTACTTTTTATCAAATTATTTATATCCATTAAATAATCATAATTATTTTCTATATCAAGTATATGCTCTAGAAATATCTTAGTATAATTTTTTTTCTTTCCATCTCCATTATATAAAAATTTTCTAAAATAATCATATAATTCAACAGCTTCTTTTCTATTTTTATCAATTAAAGCTAGGTATAAAATGTATCTATAAATTAAATTCAAAACCTTTCTCGAGAACTTTGGCTTTCCAACTAAAAGATTTCTTTTTTTAACTGTATACTCTGTAAACTTTCTAATATTACTTGGTACTTCTTTTATTACTCCACCTAATCGAAGATAAATTATATACGATACATAATCTATTTTAGATAACATTTCATCATCACTATAATTTTTAGATTTTATATCCTTTCCAAAATCAATATATCTCTCAATTAAATAACTAAACCGATCTATTTCTTTAGTTCCATCATAAAATACAGCCAGTAAAATCATTTCTTGCACTAAATTTTCTTCAGATGCCTTTCTCATATTTAAAACACGTTTTACATTTCCGCTGAAAATAGCTACAAATGCCAAAAGCTCCGCTACAACAGTTGTGACAATTAAAAATCTCTTAAACTCTTCATTATTAGTAGCTACTGTAAAAATCAAAGCAAGTGCTGCTATTATAATTATTACATCTGAAAAGATTCCAGAACATAATACTATTTTTAAATTTCTATTTACCTTATAAAATTCTTTTTCAGATTTTACATCTGGCATATGTACTCCTTGCATATTTCCAAAAAAGCCAGGATACACTTTCATCTTAAATTTAATTTGGAGCTTGCCCTTATACTTAAAAAAAGCAAAAGGTCCAATACATATTACTTGAGACTGTATTTTAAACATTCTACCAACTAAAATATAGCTAATTTCTTGAATTACTATACACATTATAGCTGCTAATAAAATTTCTAAAATTAATTTTGCTTCACTCACAATATTCCATTTTGAAATATATAACCCCAAAAATAAAAAAGCTAAAATCGTTATTATACCATTTATCCTTCTCTTCACTCATTTAACCTCAACTTTCTCTTTTAGTTTTAATAATGCTATAATAAATTATACAACAAAACAGGAGGTTTTTTAAAATTGTACAACTATATATTATTTGATCTTGACGGAACCCTAACAGATTCAGCTGAGGGAATAACAAAATCAGTACAATATTCGCTAAACAAATTCAACATAAAAGTAGACGATATATCTTCCCTAAATAAATTTGTAGGCCCACCCCTTAAGGCATCTTTTATGGATTATTATGATTTTGATGAAGACAAAGCAAACACTGCAATTTCTTATTACAGAGAATACTTTAAAGCTAAAGGCATGTTTGAAAACAGAGTTTATGAAGGAATTGAAACTCTTCTTACAGCTTTAAAAGCTAAAGGCTTTCACCTGGTAGTTGCTACTTCAAAACCCACTGTATTTTCAGAACAAATACTTAAACATTTTAAGTTAAAAGAGTACTTTGATAAAATAGTTGGTAGTTCTCTCGATGGCAGTTTAAGTAAAAAAGAAGATGTAATAAATTATGCCCTTAAAAGTCTTAATATAGACTCTAGTGACGCAATAATGATTGGAGATAGAAAATATGATATAATCGGTGCTTTTAAAAACAATCTCCCTTCAATAGGGGTTACTTATGGTTTTGGTTCCTCTGAAGAACTAAAAGAGGCTGGCGCTGACTATATTGTTAATAGTGTGGACGAGCTCTATAAGAAAATATTAGAGATAAGTAATGTAGTTTTTTCTTAATTATTCATAAAAGTAAGAGAGGCACTAATACCTCTCTTACTTTTATATTATTTCTTTCTAGCCTTAAGTTCTGATAAAATTTTAGGATATTCTTTATCTAGTTTATATGGTAATAATAGAATTATTTCAATAGCAACAAATACAATAGGAATAGCTATAAACAAAAATTTTATTGAAGACAAAGCTGTTGCTGATTGTGTTGCTGCACCTCCCACATATCCACCAAAAGCCAATATCCATCCTATAATTGCTGAACCTAATCCTGAACCTGCTTTTCCTCCATAACTTTGTGCACTAAAAATTAATCCTTCTGTTCTTATTTTAAATTTCCATTCTCCATACTCAACAGTATCTGCAAGCATGGCAAAGTTCACTCCCATAATTGGAGAAAAACCTATCCCTTTTAGTATTGAACCAATAATAACAATTGTAACATTTGAGGGATTTATAATTGTAACTAAACATCCTAATACCATTATAAATAAACCTACTATGGCAACATTTCTTTTACCAAACCTTTTAACAAATGGTGGAAGTAAAAACATTGCTAAAAGCATTGGCAAATATAAACACATCGTAATTATTCCAGTAAGTGAACTGTCCTTTAAAATATACTGTGAATAATATACTCCCATTCCGACCATAACGCCCATCATTACTCCATTAGAAAGTCCAACTAGGGTTAGTATAACCCAATATTTATTCTTAAACAGAGATTTTACTCCAATACCTATAGGTACACTCTCAAATTTCTCCTTATTCTCTGAAAGTTCAACCCTCTCTTTTGTATTAAAAAAGCTTATCAAATACAATACTGTTGCTATAACTCCAAATATTGCATATGCAAGTGTCCATGCTTTAGATCCTCCTCCCAGCATTTTAACAAAAGGAAGTGTCAAGGTAGTTATTGCAAGATTTGAACCTATAGCAAATATCATTCTGATAATATTTAAAAGAGAACGTTCATATTGATCCTGAGTAATCAACGAACCTAAAACTCCGTAAGGAACATTTATTGATGTATATATTATATTTACAAGATTGTATGTAATAAAAATGTATATTAATTTAGCCTTATCTGTAAGCGAATCAGGAACAGAAAACATTAAAACAGCTGCAATTCCAAAAGGTATTGCCATTCTTAAAAGCCACGGACGAGCTTTTCCATATTTTGTTTTTGTTTTATCTACAATTATTCCCATCAATATATCAAGTATTCCATCTAATAAACGTGAAATTATCATTATAGAACCAATTGCTGCTGCACTTACCTTAGCCACATCTGTATAATAAAATACTAAAAATGCACCCATAGAACCATATATTATATTATTTGACAAATCACCAAAAGCATATGATATTTTTTCTTTAAAGCTAACCTTAATATTTGAATTTAAAGCTTTCATATTCATATTTTTCCCACCTTATTAAATCTATTTGTCTTAAGTAAATGTTTTCACTGGTATTTATAACTTCTCATTCCCATATCTCTTTTATCTTTAAATTAAATATTCTCGTATAAAGTATGTTGGGGTACAACTCCAAGCATGACAATAGCTGTTAATTAAATTACTTCCGTATGGAGAATATTTTTCGTCTTGAGGATCATATAATTCCCAAAAAGTATCAGCTCCAGCTTCTATCATTTTTCCCCAATATGCTTTCATTTGATCAATAGCAAACTCCTTATTACCACTTAATATAAGAGCTTCTATTAAGTGATGATAGGCATATGGTGTTACAAGTTTTATCGTAGGCTTTCTCTCAAATAATCTCTTCATCAATCTTTTACTATCCTCCTTGGAAATTACACCAGCAATAACCATCCATATCTGAGTAGCCCATGAGATTTGCCTCTTTTCACCTCCAATGAATAGTTTTTCTTTTTCATCCCAAAATTTATTTAAAGCTGCACTTGTAAGTTCTTTTATTTTTAATCTTAAAAAATTTCTTTGTTCATAGTTAAACTCTTCTGCTATCTGTAATGCCTTTTTAGCACAATATATAAGTATAGCTTGAGCTGATGCCTGTCTTTCTAATTCCTGATTCCAATCTACAAAAACATAAAAATCTCCATTTTCTTTTAAAATATTATCATCACCTAAATTTTCCATAACTATTTCAATTTGTCTATATGCTGTACTCCATAAATCTCTTACAATATTTTTATCTTTTGTCTCTTTATAATAATCATATAGTACATCTATAAAAAACAAAGAATAATCCCAAAAATACGAATCATCTGCCATTATTTTAGGTTCTATAAATAAACAAGCAGGAACTTGTCCCTTGTTGTCTTGAACTCCTGCAAATAGATATAAACATCTCTTTACAAGATCATAATTTTTAAAGGTTTTATAATTTGAAATAGCTTGAAGTCTCAAGTCACCTAACCATAATCTTCTATCTCTTTTAGGTCCATCTTCAAATACATCCTGCATACAATCTTCTAGAGTCTTAATACTAACATTATCCATTTTCTTTAAATCATTATTTACATTTTCCGGAAGCCCTTTTATGAGTGTTCTATCTCCCGAGGTTACAGTTGTACAATAAATTTCATCAAAAACCACCTTATATTTAGCCGATGTATCTAATACTTCTATCTTTAAATATCTAAAACTATATCTTCTTGGTAACGTAATTACTTCTGAAATAACATCTATTGTTATAATCTCTTCTTGGAGCCAAGAACTACTTATCCATCCTTTATAGCTAGAAAATGGCTCTTTCATCTCACAAGGCATTTCACCTAAAATAACCTTCATACGAAGTGGCGCATCTTGCGGACTTCCAACAGTCCTAATTTTCATACTTAAGTATCCAACCTCATGGTCTGAAAAATCTACAATAAAGCTGTCTCCCTTTCCACATACTTTTTTATCTAAATCTTTTATATCTCCAATTTTATTCACTTTCCATCCATGAATAAAATTTTTATCATTTACAACCTCTACTAAATTTTTACCATAAACTTTTGATTTCTTAAGCCTTGGTTTTAACTTTTCTGCAATATCTATAAATTTTTTGTTACGTACTATAGCGTCTTCCATATTTTCACCATCCAAACTTTTTTTATATCGTTTACATGTTAATAATAATTTATATACCGCCGAAAACCAATAACACAATTTGCTTAAAAAAGCTTACATTTTTTAATCTATATTTTTTTGTTTCAACTCTATATTTTTTAAAATATATAATCTGTTACTTGACTTTAATAGCTTTGTTATTCATAATATGTATTATAATTTTCACTATAAAGGCTTACATATTTTATTTATTTTTGCTTACATTTTTTAATCTTTTATTTAGGGGTGATATTTTGAACAATAAAGAATTAGATGTATTTTTAAAAAAATATACACAGGATGAACTTATATATAAAGAATACTACTATGCTAAGGATGATAAAAAAGCCTATAAAGAATTTATCAAAAATCTCGACAGGGAGCTTATAATAGCTAAAAATATTCTTATTCCTGAAGTAAACGATTTTTTCACTTATCTTCCAGAAGAAAATTTATTTTTCAATGAAAAAACAACCTATAATATTTTTGTTACAAAACATTATAGGTATACTCCTACTTTTAACCATAAGCATGCTTTTTTTGAAATGCTCTATGTTTATTCTGGTTCCTGTAAGCAGAATATTGGCGGAACTGATATTATACTAAATACTGGTGATATATGTATAGTCTCTCCTGAAATCGAACACTCTGTAAGTGTATTTGACGACAGCATAATAATTGATGTACTGATTAAAAAAAGTACTTTTAATGATACTTTTTTAGAAGTGCTCAGTGATGAAAATATATTATCTTCATTTTTTATGAAAATACTATATACCAAACAATACAATAATTATATTATTTTTAAAAACAACAATTCAAATGTAACAGATACCATGTTAAATATACTTATTGAAAGTATTGAAAATAAAAAATACTGCAATAAGGTTCTTGATAATTTACTTATGATATTATTTGCATATCTTCTTAGAGATGAAAAAAATACAGTTGAGTTACCAAATGAATTGCACAAAAGTACAAAACACATGTCATCAATCTTAACCTACATGCAAAGTAATTATAAGACTGTTACTTTAGAAGAATTATCAAATAATTTTCATTTTACAGTTCCTTACCTAAGTAAACTAATAAAAACCAACACAGGTCATAATTTTAAACAAATAATACAAACAATAAAATTAAATAAGGCAATAGAACTTTTAACATACTCCACCTTAAAAATTCATGACATAAGTGATATTCTTGGGTATGAAAATAGCACTCATTTTATACGAACCTTTAAAAAAGTCTATAATCTTTCTCCTACTGAATATAAAAAAAGTATTCGTAAATAGTTCTATTCCCATTCTTTCCATACTTCAGGTTTATATCCACAAGTAGCAGCCTTCCCATTTCTTACTACAGGTGTTACTAATACCTCTTGATTATTTAATAAAATTTCTTCTTTTACCGAAGCTGTTCTAATTTTATCTAAATTTAAAGCTTTATATTTCTTTGCTTTAATATTTATTAAGTTTTCTAAGCCTACTGCTGCTTTTACACTATTTAATTCACCTTTGCTAAGTCCCTTTTCTTTTAAATCTATAAACTGATATTTTATCTTTCTTTCCTTAAAATATCTTTCTGCCTTTTTTGTATCGAAACACTTTTTAGTGCCAAAAATTTGAATATTCATATTTAATTCTCCTTCCGAGAAATTTTAAAGACAAGATTTAACTTACTTCATAAATCTTGTCTTTGATTGATAAACATTTTTATATTCTTTTGCTTTAATAACTTATAAGCTCTTTAATTTTTTTAATTATACCCTCGAACTCACTACTTTCTTTTGCTATATTCATAAGTCCTTTATAGTACTCTATAGCCTTCTCTCCTATAAACTTCGCTTCATCATAATCTCCTAGCTTCTTATAAAGTAAAACTAATCTAAGTGGAGCTTTAGCAAAAGATGAATACAACTTAGATTTATCATTTTCCATTAAATATGTATAGGTCTCTATAGCTCTATCATAAGCTTTAATATTTAATAGAACCTCAGCTTTAAATATATGAGCTTTAAAAAAATTACTATCAATTTTAATAGCTTCATCATACCATTTAATAGCCTCGTCATACTGATTTAATTTTCTATATAAATTACCCTTTATTGTATAAATATCAGGATCTCTATTTTCTATTTTAATAGCCCTGTTAATCCACTCTAAGGCATCATTATATCTCTTACTACTTATCAAAATAAGAGCTTTATTTACATATCCTATTACTTTCTCTGGGTTAACATCAAGTAATTTTTCTATATAGATAAGTGCTTTGTCATAAAACCCTATTTTATTATAAATACTAGAAATTCTAAGATAAGGCTCTCCATCATCGCTTTTAAGTCTTGAAATCTCTATATATGTGTTTATAGCATCCTTATATTTCCCCATCTTCTCCTGTACTCTCGCCTTTGTATAATAGGCATCAATATACTCATTGTCTAGTTTAATGAGTGAGTCACAACCTTCTATTGCTTTTAAAAATTCTTCTGCCTTTTCAAGAGAAATGCATTTATTATATAAAGCTGTCTTGTTATTTTCATTATTTTTCACAGTACAATCAAATTGATATGCTGCTTCTTTGAAATTGCCTTGAAGAAACAAAACATTTCCCTTTTCAATCATTACAAATTCATCATCAGGAGTAATTTCTAGTGCTTTATTATAATAATCTAGCGCTTTACTATATTCTTTCAACAAAGTATAATTTGCTGCTATATTTATGAGTACTCCAAAATCATCTTTTTTTAATTCTAAAGATTTTTTGAAATATTTTATTGCTAAATCATGCTTATTTACAAGATTTAAATTCAGTGCCATCTTTTTATATTTTTCTGCATTGTCTAAATTTCCCTTTCCCATTATAAACACCTCAACAAATATACCATTTTATTAGTATTTTGCATTATACCTAATTTATATTTTCTCTATAATCTTCATAGCTTTTATCCAATCCAACACATTTTTTCATATCTGTATCTGCTTCTATATCCATACCTTGAGCTTCATAATACTTAGAACGATAGTAGTACGCTTCAGCATATTTAGAATCTAAAGCTAAGGCATAATCATAACATTCCTTAGCCTCGTCAGACCTATTTAAATTTGTAAGTAATATTCCTTTAATTACGTAAAACTCTGGTACAAAACCACTTAAGTCTATAATTTCATTGTAATATTTTAAGGCATACTTACATATTTCATAAGCATCTTGTTTTTTCCCCATAGCCTTATATGATAAATACATTTTATATGGGGCTTTACCATAAGCAGAATACATTTTTGTTTTGTCCCTATTTATAAGACTTCTACAGTAGTATATTGCTTCGTTATATTTTTTTATTTTCATCAAAATATCTATTCTTAGAATATAGGCTTCATAATAATCAGGATCTACACTTAAGGTTTCTTCTAAAAACTCAAGTGATTTTTCATATTTTTTTATTTTACTATAAATAAGAGCCTTTTCATAATATATTTTGGGATTATCGTTGTCCAATTTCAAAGCTTTATTAATAAACTCTAAGGACTCTTCACTTTTTCCTAAATAATTTACCAAAACACCCTTAATATAATACCCTGAAGATTCTTCTGGATATATTTCTATTAATCTTTCAACGTCCCTCAATGCTTCTTCATAATTTTTTATATCAATATTAAGTTTTATCCTATCTAGAAGTGCTTTATTATTATTTTTAGGCAGATTTTCTAACTCTCTATATGTCTCCAAAGCATCCTCATATTTTCCTAATTTTTTCTCAAGTCTAGCCTTTGAAACATATGACTCTTCATACTCAGGATCAATATCAATAGATAACTTATAACATTTCATAGCTTGATCAAATTCATTAAAAATTTCATAAATTAGCCCTTTATTATGATATGGTACAACAAACTTGTAATTATAATAAATAGCTTTGCTGTAGTATTTAAGTGCATCTGGATATTTTTCAAGTTTAAAAAGCATATTTCCTTTTTCATTTAAAATAATTTCATTTTCTGGTTGAAGATCTAACGCCTTTGTATAAAACCTCAATGCCTCTTCCCATTTGTTAGTTTTATCAAATAAATCTCCAAGATTAGCATAAGCCTCAAAATTATTTTCGTCAATCTCCAATGCCTTTTTATAATATTCTATAGCTTCATCGTATTTTCCTGTTAATTTAAGATTATTTGCAAGCTCCGTATATTTATCCTCTTTATTCATCCCAATTTCTTTCATGTATAAACACCTCAATTAACTTTTATTTTTATCTAAAAAACTACGGGCTTTTTAAATAAAACTTAGTTTAAACACGCGCCTTATGTATCCATCTTCTCAATTTTCTTTATACCCATACATACATATAATCTTATTAATATCTCCGATACTTCCGTCTACAATTGCAAATAATCAGGAAAATTTAAATATTATAAATTCATCCTACTATTTAGATGAATCATTAGAAAAAAAACTTTTTATATTGCTTTTGATATCATAATCACCTACGTTATTCATAATATCCGCAATACTATTTTCAACTCCACCCCGTGTGAGTTTAATGTAATTTCTTGAAAAATTAATAGCCTCTTTTATACCACTACTATCTCCATTTTTTATAGCACCATTTGAATATACATAGTTATCTTTAATATTCAAAACATCATCAACAAAATCAGTATTCCCTAAGATCTTATTAACCTGATACTGAGCACCTGATTTAGCTAAATCATTTACCTTCCTTAATCTCATTCCTATATTAGATAGATTTAATTCATGCTGATCTAAATTCGTTTCCTCAGCATGCACACCATTTTTATTAAAATTATATATTTTATATTTAAGAACTTCTCTTTCATCTCTAGAATTTATTATATTGTCTGTTTTTTTTGCTTCTAGCAAACCATATGCAGCTAAAGCTTCACTACCAAGAAGTGTAAGCATAGCTTGGGTTTTAGGTTCTTCAAAAAAATTTTCAAGCTTTTTAGTAAAGGCTTCTGGGATGTCGCGTTTAAACATATCTTTTTTTATATTTAATTCGTTTTTATCGATCTCTTGAAAATCACTTTTTATATCCATTTTTACTGCCAAGCTCTCCTTCTGCCAAAAAACTCCAGACTTCTTAGATTCCGCTCTTGAATTTTCTATATCTTTTGCTAAACTTGTATCAAGTTCATTAAATGTGATTACAGCTCCCTTAATTATGCTCTCTATATTTGTGATTTCTTCTAGGATTTTTTTGCCATCATCATAATTTTTAAGCATTTCACTTACAATATCTCTGAATGCTTCGCTCATATCACTATTATAAAGCTGATTAATACACTTATTTATTTCAACTTGAACATCATTTATCTGATTTGTAAACTTTTTTATATTCGATACATATCCTTGCAAATTATCAGATTGCAAAAATATCTCATCCATACACTTCCCCCCCTTTGTCTAATATTTAGATTAATATTTCAAAATACATATATAAGACTTAAATTATCAATACCCTTATTTTATTCTCATTTATTTTATTAACAGTTAATTTTTATACAAAAAATAACATTTTTCTATATTTCTAATAATAACTCATTATTTATTTTACCTTATTTTATATATATTTTCATCTTTTTTTACTATTCAACCAAATTTATTATTAACTTTTTGTTTCTTTTCTCTCACTAGTTGCCTTTATATGTATATAATTGGTTTTTCTACCTTAAACCACACCTTAAATCTAATAAAAAATAGCTCCGCTTACCTAAATAAGACGGAGAAAACATTATTTATATTCAGTTACATACCATCAGCTTGCCTGAAATTTTCAGCTTTTCTTTTTAACTCATCAGCTATTCTATCTAATTCATTGACATATTTTGTACCATTGTTTTTCCATCCTTCATATTTACTTTCAAACGCAGTACTAGATTTACCCTTCCAGTTTTCTTTTACCTCATTCATTGTACTATTTAATGAGCTTAGTACGCTATTAACCTTACTTGCCATATCTTTATATTGTTTTGCCATTGCTTCAATTTCTTCAACATTTACTTTAATCCTACTATTCATTACACTTGCATTATAATGATTACCTAAATCCATTTAGTATACCTCCCAATTTTTCCTTTATTTCTTTAAATTCTTCACTTCCATCTGAGAAATAAATAAGTTCCTCGTAATACTTTATAGCCTTAATACATGCTATTTTAGCTTTTTCATAATCACAAAGCTTCATATAATTTAAGACCAATTTGTACGGAGCATTGGCATATGCCGAGTATACTTTAGAATTATCTTTTTCTATTAAAGCTTTGTAGCATATATTGGCATTATCATACTGTTTAATCTCATTAAGAACCTCTGCCTTAAAAATATATGCTTTAAAAAACGATTCATTAATTTCAATAGCTTTATCATAGCACATTAATGCTTTATAATTTTGTGACATTCTTCTATATGTATTTCCCTTTCTCATATAAGTGTCGGGATCATCATTTTCTATTTTAATTGCTTTATCAAACCATATTAACGCTTCATCATATTTTTTCAAAGTATCTAAAATAAGCGCTTTATTTATGTATCCTATGGTCATCTCTGGATTAATTTCTATTAACTTTTCTATATACTCTAAGGCTTTATCGTAAAATCCTATTTTATTATATATACTTGAACTTTTCAAATAAGCCTCTCCAGCATCTTTTTTCATATCTACAATTTTATTGTAAGTTACTATTGCATCTTTATATTTTCCAAATTTCTCTTCGCATCTTGCCTTTGAATAATACGCATCTATATAGCTTTTATCCGAATTAATAAGTATATCATAACTTTTAATAGCCTTATCAAAATCCATCATTTTTTCATAAGCCATCGCTTTATTGTAATTGGCTATTTTAGAATTCTTATTGCTATTTATTACTTCTTCATAACCTTTGATTGCTTCACTAAATTTACCTTGTATAAATAAAATATTTGCCTTTTCACTTAGTGCAAATTCATCCTTATTATTAATTTCAAGTGCTCTATTATAATATTCTAGAGCTTCATCATATCTTTTTAAAACGGTAAGATTAGCTCCCATATTTATAAGTACACCAAAATCATTTTCGTTAATTTCTAATGACTTTTTAAAATACTTCACTGCTACATCAAATTTACCTACAAAGTTTAAATTCGATGCCATTTTTTTATATTTATCTGCATCAGCTAAATTTTTGTTTTCCATACTAACACCTCGATAATACAATTTAATTCGCTTTTTCTTCATAACTTTTATCAAGTTCAATACACTTTTGCATATCTACTTCTGCTTCTTTTATCATATTTTTAGCTCTGTAGTATTTTGAACGATAATAATAGGCCTTAGCATGTTTTGAATCTATGTCTAATGTCTAATGCATAATCATAATTTTCTTTTGCCTCTTCATGCTTTCCTAAAATTTCAAGGTCTGCCCCTTTCATCCTATAAAACTCTGGCACAAAACCAGCTAAATCTATAATTTGATCATTCACCTTATTTTATATCTGTCTTACTGCTGTAATTGTTATCAGTTTCTATAAACATTTCTACTATTTGTTTAAGACTATTTCCTGTATTATTTAAATTAGTAACACAGTTTTGAAGAAGCTTTATTGTACTATTTTGGAAGTCCTCCACAAATTTATTTTTGGCTTCTCCCTCCCAATTATCATTTAGCGTTTGTAAATATTTTGCTTGAAGGCTATCTAATACTCCTTGAACAGTTTTAGCATCATTTAAAAGATTAGAAGCAACACTACTTACTTCCTCTTCCTTCATTTTAATTCTTCCTGCCATAAAATCATCTCCCTTTAATTATTCAGAAGATGGCTGCTTATTATAAAGCACCCATCCATAAAATTAATCTTAATTATCTTACATCTGCTTCTCTGAACTTTTGTGCTTGCTGCTTTAATTCAGTTGATATTTGTTGAAGTAATTGAACATATCCTGTCATTGTTTTACTCCAAGCCTCATATTCTCCAAAGAATTTCGTCGCAGATACACCTGCCCAGTTTTGTTGTACATTTGATATTCCTGAACCTAATGTGCTAACCATTTGTTGTGATTCTTCACTTGCTCCAGAAAATTTTGCTGCTAATTGTTCTAATTCTTCTGGTGTGATTTTTATTAAAGCCATTCAAAACACCTCATTCTTAATTTATTTCCAGGATGTTTCCATCCCAAATAGCATTTTCTCTTAAAGTTGAATCCTTATCAAGCATTTTTCCATTAATATAAAAGTGTTTATAAGTGATAATTTCTTCCTCCACACTGCTCATCTGAAGCATTGAAGGATAAACTACACTCATTATACTTTGGAGGCTTTCATCTAAGGGTAAATCAAAGTCTGCTTGTTTATTTTCGTTTTTCATTCTAACTGTTACGATAATATTATTTACCTTATTGATAATAAACACCTCAATTCAACTTCTCATTTAATTTATCTATATAGTTCATAAATTTAACTTTACCTTCAAATGGTGCAGGAAGCTTTACAGGTACTGCTTTTCTATTTACTATAAGAAAACCTTCTCCCAAACCAAGTATTCTTTTTGAATTTTCAAAACCAATATTAACACTACTGAATACAGAATCAACACTTGTACTAAATATAATACCTGTTTCCCATGACTTTATAGCCTTTTCCATTCCATCCCAAGCACGGGTGAAAAGAGCCATATTATCAGCTACAATAACGTGAATTCCTGTACTTTTGCAATTTGCAATTACCCACTCTAATTCCTGTGCTATTTCATCTGAAAAACGTATTTTAAAGTTTTCTATAACATCTATTATTAAAAATATATTTCCCTTATCGCTAATGATCTTTTTATTTGCATCTCTTCCATATTCCATTCTTAGATTTCTAAGAATAGACTTTCTTTCTCCTATTTCCTGCTTTATAAACGCTAAACTATCTGCTACTTTTTCAGCATTTTCTAAATACCCGTCTATACAATTTAGTTTACTTGTAGCAATCATATTTCTTTCAGGTGAATCTATAATATAAATCTTGTTATTCTCTCTATTCTTTGTTTCTGCAATTGTCATTATAAATGATAAAAGAAAATTAGTTTTACCACAGCCACTCTCACCGGAAACAAGCATATTATCTATGCTTAAAAAATTTGCAAATACACTTTCCATCTCATCTATATTTACTCCAACTGGAATCCTACTGTTGTACACAAATTCCTCCTCTAAGCCATAATCAAGGAACTCATTTCCATGAATAAAATCGTAAAGTGGTAGTACTTCAGTTAAAACAGGAATTCCCTTGACTTTAATATTAGGATAACTATAGTTTACAGAAGCTATTTTATCGCTAACCTCATTACTCCAATTAAACTCTTCTGCTTCAACCGGAAGTGCTGTTTGAAATTCAAGTAAATTTACATTTCTTAAAACACCACGTCCAGAAATTTTATCTGGTACTATTCCATTATTTTTACCAAAGATTTCTCTATATTCAGAAGTATCGTTTAAATTATAAGCTATATTAAAGGCTACATTTTCTTTAATCTTCATATGTACTGAATTAGAGGAATTGGCTGTGTAGACCATGTGTACCCCAAGTGCCCCACCCTCTCGTACTATCTTTACAATGTCTTCTTTAAAATCATCATTTACAGTTAAAAGTGTTACTATATCATCTATTATGAAAATTATCTGAGGAAGAACTTTTCCTGTTTTGTAATTATAATCATTAACACTTATAGCCCTCATTGATGTTAATGCATTCTTTCTCTTATCAATTTCCTTCATTATAAATTTAAGAAGCTTTTTAACTTTGTCAGTATCATCACTTAAAACAACCTCACCTGTATGAACAAGACTTTTAAACATATTTAATGTTCCCTTATCGCAATCCGCTATATAAAAATTTATATCTCTAGGGGAATTCTTACTAGCAAGGCTTAAAATAAATGTTTGAAGGAACGTTGTCTTACCTGTTCCAGCCATTCCATACAAAGCAATATGATTTTCTTTTTGAATATCAATTTCAAAAATCTCTTGGCTTTGGTGATATGGATCATCATACACACCTATTCTTGCCTTAAATTTATCCTGAGGTATATATGATAACTTGTCTATATATATGTGGCTTTTAAGTGGTGGCAGCCATGGAAGTTTTCTCTCATAATTCATATTTAAATCACAGTAAACTTTAATGGAATCAATTAATTTAGAAAGCTGTGTTACATCTTCGCTATGACCTTCTTTTTCTCTTTCTACAATATCAAATCTTTCTCCATCTGTATCAACCATAAGTATTTTTTTATCTTTTTTAGCCGCTGTTTTTCTGTATTTTTCTCCTGCAAAAGCTGTTTGTATAAGTTCATATACTAAATCATTTCCTACTTTTATGTAGGCTCTTCCAGGATTAGCTATACTAGATGCATCTGGTTTACCAATAACCGTTCTACTATCTTCATTATCTTGAACTCTAAGACAAATCTTCAAATTTGTATTTGTCTCTATTTGTGGATCTACTATACCAGAAGGCTTTTGCGTTGCAAGGATAAGATGTACACCAAGACTTCTTCCTACCACTGCTACATTTACAAGCTGACTTATAAAATCAGGATCATTTTTCTTAAGTTGTGCAAACTCGTCAACTATTATAATTAAATGAGGAAGTGACATCTTATGCTTACCAAACTTATAATTTTTCTGGTATTCATCTATATTGCTGTAAGTATTGTCTGTAAGTATTTTTTCTCTTCTTTTTATCTCACTATCTATAGCAATTATAGCTCTTTTAGATCCATTTCCCTCTAAATTTGTAACTGTTCCAACTGCATGTGGAAGATTTTTAAATACATTTGCCATACTACCACCCTTGTAGTCTATTAAAAGGAAATTAACATATTCAGGACTATAGCTAAAGCTCAGTGCTGCAATTACTGTCTCTAGAAGTTCACTCTTTCCTGCACCCGTGGTTCCTGCTACAAGCCCATGCGGTCCGTGATACTTTTGATGTAAATCAAGATAGAATTTCTCTCCATTTTCTCTTATACCTACAGGCACGGATAAGGTTTTATGTGCTTCAGCTTGACTCCAAATACTATTAAAATCTATTTCCTCTACATTAGTTATATCAAGTTCCTCAAATAACGATATAGATCTCGGTAATTTATTTGAATATGAATCCTTCTCAAGCCTTAAAGGAGCCATTGTTCTTGAGTATTCCATTAACATTTTGTTGTCCATCTTATCTGGGGTAACGTAAGATTTTTCTGATGAATTTTGTATGTTATAAATTATTCCTTCTCCCTCATTTAATTGAACTATATTATTGCAATTTCTAGGAAGATTGCCTAACTTATCAGACAAGAATATAGTAGATATCTCCATATCCGCATCAACATTTAATAAGTATTTTAAAATGGCCTCATTTTGTATAAGTTCCCTAGACGCAAGTACAAAAACAAAATGTGGACTAAATCTATAACTGTCATAATTGTTTTTGTCTTCTAACTTATTTTTTCTTTCTGACAGTACATCATAAAGATTTGATAACAGCTTATGTGCTTGTTCCTTATTCTTTGCCATAAACCTCATGTTTTTGTCATCATCCCAAACATGTGGCAACCATTTTGCCCAATCCCAATGCTTATTTTCTTTTTCATCAGATATAACAACTAATTTGACCTCATCAGGTGTATGATTTATAGAAATCTGAAGTAGCATATTTTTTACTGTTTCAACAACTTTATCTCTGTTTCCTATTACTGCTGTTATGCCATTGCTCTTTATAGGTATACAAATAGGCACATTATCAACTATGTTATATTTCTCTGTTATTTTATCTAATCTATCTAGTAGAGTATCCTCATCAAAGAAATTTCTTTTTTCTTTAATTATCTTAAGAGGAAATTCCTCATTACCAAGACCAACTCTCAAAATAAGAAAGTCTTCATCTCCATAGCTTCTTGACCAAAGCTTCATATTTAAATTCTTTACTATTTCTATTGCTTCACTTAAATCTGGATTTTCATCAAAAAGAACTTCTCTTAAATTTTTTTCTGCTTTTAAAAGTTTCTTTTCAATTTCATTTGTATAAATTGTGTATTTGCTGTTTCTTTTTTTGACTTTTTTGTTGTATACAATCTTTTGTCCAATATAACTACCGCCATACACAAGTGCACTTGCTCCTGTACCTGCTGCAAATATAATGGTTGAACTACCGTTATTACTTTTCATAGAAGTTATTATTGTAACCACAAAAAATATAAGTGATGGTAAAACTGTCATAAGCCCATATATAGATGGTTTATTTGGAAGGGTTGGTGGATTTTCTATTTTTAAGTCTTCTCTTTTCACTTCAGGATATATTCTAGGAGCCCTTTGTACAAAAGGATATTCAGTAACCACCTTTTCTTGACCAGCTTTTTGTTTTGTATTTTTTAATGCTCCTTGTACGACTATGCTTTCATCATTGAATTGTATTATGTATCCACATATATTTATTTCATCGCCTCTAGCTAATATAGCTCTTGTTATCATTTCTCCATTTAAGTAAGTTTTATTTGTACTATTTAAATCTACAAGAACATATTTTCCATCATCCTCAAAAATCTCTGCATGCTTTTCTGATACTTTTATATCATTAAAAACTATATCATTGAATTTGCCTCTTCCTATGGTAAATTTCACTTTCTCCTTGAGCATAAGCTTTTCCTTACTAAGAAGTTTGTCTTCAGAAAAAGCTATTGCCATTATGCTACTCTTACCATTCAAACCAAATTGAAGTACTACACCATGCTCTAGTTTAATATCTACTTCTTGTCCTTCTGCCCCTATGTAGTACTTACTTTTTAAAACCCATATATCTTTAATGGGTTTTATACTCATATCTATACGGTTTTTTTCTTCTGTCTCTATGTAGTGTTTAAATCTTTTTCTATTTCCAATTGTAACTGCTGTTTTTGAATTTCCTAACTTAACCTCATATAACTTTTTATCAGAATACACAAGTAATTTCATGTTCATCTAAAAATTCACCTTTTTTCATATTTCTATAACTTCTTTATTCCAACAAGAATTACAGAAATGTTATCACTCTCTCCACGACTTTTAACTATATTAACAAGCTTTCCTGAAGAGTACTGTAATGCATCATTATCAAATTCCATATTGCTTTTAATATACGTATTTATATCCTCTTCTTTAAGTTCATTATAAAGACCGTCACTACAAATCATGAAAATTTGATTATTGCTAAGTTCGCCATATGTAGTAAATATATCTATTTCTTCTTTAACTCCTAAGCATTGAAGAAGTACATGCTTTTCAGGGCTAACCTTAGCTTCTTCAGGTGTCATCATATTATTTCTTACCTTATACGCCACATACGAATGATCTTCTGTAAGCTGAACTGTTTTATTTTTTATACTATAAATTCTACTATCGCCTATATGTAATATATAATACATGCTTTTATACATAAAAATTAACGATACTGTCGTTCCTAATCTTTTTCCTTTATTTATGCCGTACTGAATTATACTTTGATTTATTTCCCTTAGTACATCAGACAATATATAAATTATTTGATTTTCTTTTTTTTGCTTTATGAGGTTTTTGAGATCCTCTTCCCACCATATTTTTAATCTCATTACTGCCATATTACTTGCTACTTCTCCTGAAGAGAGCCCTCCCAGTCCGTCACACACAACAAACATTCCAAAATCACCGTTTTTATCTTCGCCAATTTTGACTAATATATTATCCTCATTTGTTTCCTTAAAATTTCCTTTATCACTAAGAGCTCCCGCCATTAAAATAAACTTATTCATACCTCACCCCTAATTGAACTTAAAAGTATAGTAACTATTAGCAAATTTTATAATATCATTTTCCTTCATTTTATATAATTTATTGCTTTCTAGCCTTTTATCGTTAATGAATGTTCCATTTTTAGATTCTAAGTCCATAACATAATAATCTGAATTTACTTTTCTTATTTCTGCATGTAGTTTTCCAATAGCTCTATTATCACTTACATAATCCACACTTCCAGATAATCTCCCTACTTTAAAACTGTCCTTATTTATAAATATCTTTTCAACTACACCCTTTTTATTTTCAAGTAAATATGGAAATTTCTCATTAATTAATTGAGTAGAGTAAGACATTTCAGATACAATTTCTCTTTTAGACATTTTTATATTATTAGTAGTATTTGAATTGGTATTGCTTGTTTTACCAATACTTTCTGTATTCCTGCTATACACATTGTTAAATGTAACTTTATTTTTTTTCTTCATAAAATTAAGAACAATAAGTACTGAAGTTATAAGATCAAGTCCTAAGAGAATGGATATAGTAAGAACCTTAAGTGCTGTATAATCTCCGAAAAGAATAAATACACACAAAAAGAGTATAAGCACCAATACTTGAATTGCTACTATCCAAAATATTGATTTTAATTTAAACTTTTTTATTTCTGGATTAACCGCAGCTACTACTGGTTTTTCATATACATTTGGCTTACTAACAATCTCATTTTTCACATCCATAATAAACTCTGTCCTAGGGTTAAAAGTTTCACTAGGTTCAGAAATTGGAGTAACTATAGAACTTTTATTTAAATTGATGTTTTCTTTAGCTACTCGCGGTTCATTATTTCTAATTTCCTTATTAATTTTAAATGCTTGTGTATGGTTTTTATTATTACTATTAACCTCTACTTCAAGATGATTTCCTTCCTCAAAAGGTTTTGGATTAATATTTATATTTATATTTATATCCTTATCATTAATTATATTGTGATCCTCAATTTCACCTTTACTGTGATTTTTAATAAATTCTTCTAAGGCTCTAAAATCTTCTTCCCTTAAATTTCTTAAAAGAGTAAAAAGGAAATTATCATTATCTTCAATATTAACTACATCAACTATAAGCTTCTTTACTAAAGCTTTAAACTCTCTTTCTAAATTGAATTCTTCAGTTTTCTTACCAGGAATATATATGTAAAACAACTTATCTCTAGTTTCATTTATATACATAAACTTAGCTTCTACTGCAATATTTCCTGATTTAAGGGATATATGATCTATTTTCTTTAATTCTTCTAATGCATTCAAAAGTAAACTACAAAGCTTTTCTGCTCTAATTTTTCTTTTCTTTAAATAAGACTCAAGATTAAATTTATTTGTAACATCATAGAGAACCTCCGAGCCTTTTAACTGCATAGGAATTATCCCATCCTCCATGCTATTTACCCAATTTATCTCGTCCTTATTAATATCTGTAGAATCTTTGAAATTAAGTACTGCAAATTTTCTCTCTACAATTTCATCGGAAAGCTCTATATCGCTATAATCAATCATATACCAACTTCCTCCTTAAAGCCTAATCTATAAACAAACCGTATCATCCTTACTTCCTTGATTTTCTTCAACTTCGGGTTTATCAATTATAAATGTATCATCGGGATTATCAAGTATAACTGTATCTAAACCAGAGGTTCCCTCTGAACCTTTAATATCATCAAGCTTAGGAACTTCAATTTTTTCCTCTATCTTCCCTTGATAATTATGTATAATGGAAAAATAGAGAAGTACTATACTGAGTATAACTCCTAAAATTCCAATAATTATTTTAATAATATCTACGACCTTGGGATCCATTTTTATCCTCCTATTTTATAGCTCCTTGATTTTTTAAATCACTATATTCTTGCTTTAAGGTCATGAAATCCACATCATTTTCATTATATTTTTTAGAAATTGTATTGTTATAATATCTAACAAAATCATTATAGTTACGCTTCTCTTGTGGCGTAGCCTGCTGAGCATCATATTCTAAAAGAGCTAATTCCATGTAACCCTTATAATCATCACTGAATACTTGTGTTTCTTTTTCAAAGGTATTCTTACTCTCGTTTGTATTTCCTAAATACTTGTAAATAAGTCCAAGCTGACAATAAGTATTAGACACCTTACTTCCCATCTGTATTGCATTTTTGTAGTTATCTAATGCTTTATTTAAATAAAGAGTATACTTATCCTGCTCTATTTTACTTTCACTTGCCTTGTCAAAATATGCTTGTCCCAATTGAGCATATAATATAGCATTGTTTTTATTTGCTAAACTTGAGCTTGCCTTTTCAAGTACTTCTATTTCCTTATCCGTATTTTCAGGAAATATTTGTGGATTATCTCTATACAGCTCAGCTAAAGTTATATAAGATTCTACTTTATAATTAACATCACTTCTTGAATCTATATACTTTTCAAGATCCGTAATAGAACTTACTATTTTATCTTTATTTTTCAAATCTAACTTAGATAACGCATTGGCAACAGGTTTATAGTACTTTAAGGGTTCACCTATGCTTATATCTGCATTATCTATCTTGTTAAAGTACTGGTAAGCCTTACCATAGCTTTCATCATCAAAATATGCCATTCCTATTTGAAACAAAAGTTCATTGTCTTTGAGAAGTTTTGAATTTTTATCCTTTAAATTTGCTTCAATAAAATCTACACTTTGATCATATTCTCCATTTTCTAGATATGTTGATATGATCTTTATATACGCTTTTGGATTACTTGAATTTTTGTCCACAGCTTGCTTATAATAATCCACAGCTTTATCCCCATTTTGTTTACTACCATTTTCAATCATGTTATTATATTCATTTACACTCTCACTTTTTACTCCTAGAGCTCCAGAAATAATAAGGAATAATGAAAAAATAAACAAACAAGCACTAGCCGCAACTTTAATGTACTTTTTCATAAGTTGTCTTTTATAATTTGAATTCAACTTATGTATGTTTTTAATATCATAAAGCATTTCATCTACGTTTTGATATCTTAGACTAGGATCTTGTCTTGTACTTTTTTCTATTATATATTCTATTCCTTCTGAAAGAGATGAATTAAGTTCTCTTACTGGTTTTAATTCAAAAGGAGGGTCATTTGGTCCTCTACCTGTAAGCATATGATACAAAGTAACACCAAAACTATATATATCTGTTCTAGCATCACTCTGGCAATCGCCATATTGTTCTGGGGCAGCATATCCCCTTGTACCTATGTAGGTTGTGTCCTTTGAAACTTCCTTTTTATACTCACGAGCAATTCCAAAATCTATAAGCTTTATTTTTCCACTCTCTGTAAGCATTAAATTTCCAGGCTTCATATCCCTGTATATTATAGGATTAGGTTTTTGTGAGTGTAAATACGTAAGCACATCACATATTTGCTTTGCCCAATCTAAAACTGTTTTTTCATCAATAGCACCTTTTTTATGTATAAATTTATCTAATGATACTCCATCAATAAAATCCATTACTATATATAAATTTTTATCTCTTTTTATAATATCTACAATTCTTGGCAGAGCAGGATGATCTAATTTTTTAAGTATATTAGTCTCCGCTAATAAATCTATTTTCAGCTTGGAAGTATCATTTAAATTAGCCGACACTTCTTTTATTGCCCAAAACTTTTGAAGCTTAATATCCTTAGCTAAATAAACAGTACTCATACCGCCCTTACCAAGTAAATCTACAATTTTATATTTATTTTCAAATACCTCATTTACTAAATCCAAGCATAACACCCCGTGAAATTTTTTCATTACTATATTAACACTTTTAGCCATAACATTCTAGGTTTTTAACGTAAAAATTGATAGGTTTAAATTTTTCATTAAATTTCTGTATAATTTAGTTGAATTTTTTTGTATTTTGATTTATTGTATACTTTAGTGTTTTAATTTTAATTTTGAGCATAAATCTAACCAAAGGAGGTAAAACATTGAATTACAAGAAAATTACTTCAGTTATCTTATCAGCACTTATAGTATCCGTAGCCTTTTCTTTTCATTCTGTAAAGGCCGATCAAATTAACAACACTACTACTATACAAGCCACTACTTCCTCTAATAGCGCTGATGCACCTACTGATGGGACCCCAATTATCACTAACATTAATAGTAATTCAGTTTTTAACAGTACGGTAGACCCTATAATAAAAATTAATAATTCAGTTTTGACAGAAGCTGATATTGGACAAGATAAGGCAATATACGCAACTCTAAATGGTAAACCTTATAAACTTAGTTTTAAAGGTAAGGATGGAGATATATTAACTCTCCAGGGAGATACTATAGGTGATAATCCTTCAAAGGGTCAAAAAAACACACTTATTGTATATTCTACAGCTAATACAGGCACTGCCGGTAGTACAGAACAAAAAAGTTCTTCAGTAAGCTTTGTTATAGATACTACTCCACCAACCATTACCTTTAGTGACCAAAATGGACGTGATATTGAGGATTCTACCCCTTATTCAGGATCAGTAACTCCTGTTATAAAACTAAGCGATAATTATCATATTGCCAGCTTTGATATAAACCTTAACGGTAGTCCTTATGAAGGCAGTGCATCACAAGATGCTGATGGTAATATTACTTTCACTGGTAAAGCAATTTCGACAGATGGAAATTATAATTTATCTGTTAAGGTAATTGACGATGCCGGAAACTCTACTACTTTTTCAAGATCTTTTAGCATCGATAATACTGCTCCTCAAATCAGTATTTCAGGTATAAAAAATAATGATCATGTAAATTCTGATGTAATTCCTAAGATAAGCATTACTGATACGGATCTTGATCCTAGTAAAACCGTTGTTAATATTACAAAAAACGGTTCTGTAATGCCTACATCGTTAACTCAAAACTCAGATGGCTCGCTATCTTTTGACGTTGGCGAAGAAGGAACATATTCTTTTACAGTAACAGCTTACGACAAATTAGGAAACACTACTACAAGTGATCCTATAAGCTTTGTTATTGATAAAACTGCTCCTACTTTAAACTTTAATTTTACAAATGGTCAGTATTTCAATACACCTTTTAAACCTTTAGTAAAAACAACAAATCCTGATGATTCTATATCACAAATACTTATAAATGGTGCAATTTATTCACCAGGTGATTTACCTTTTTTCTCTGATGGAACTTATGATGTAGAAGCTCAAGGCAAAGACACGGCTGGTAACTTAAGTGATGTATCTCACATGAGATTTATCGTAGATACCATAGCCCCAAGTATAGGTATTTCTAACCTGATTGATGGTTTTTACTACAATTCATCTGTTTCACCTAACGTATCTGTTACAGATGCAAATTTAGAGTCCTATAAGATGTTTTTAAATGGAGCAAGTTACAATCTTGAGCCAATTACTCAAGACGGAAATTATCAACTACTTGTAATATCTTCTGATAAGGCAAATAATATATCACAGAAGGTTCTAAGCTTCTTTATTGATAGAAATGCACCTAGTATTACAGTTAAAGGACTCACAAAGAATGGTTTATTTAACTACTTCTTAAACCCTTATGTTTATATAGATGATCCTAATGAACTTATGTCTATACTACTCCTTGATGGACAAAATTATCACGGTGGTTATATACAAGATGGAAAACATATACTTCTTATACAAGCTGTGGACAAAGCTGGAAATGTATCTAAGGATGCATATAACTTCTTTATAAAAGCTACACCTCCACAAATATATGTTTCCGAAGTGGTAAACGGAGAAAAGTATACTCATTCTGTAATTCCTAAGATTTCCTTTTCAAAGGATGCTGTGGATGATAAGACAAAAATAACTCTAGATGGAAGTTCTTATACCATAGGTGATGAAATATCTTCTCCTGGAAAGCATGAATTGATAATTTCCGCTGAAGATGAGTATGGTAATAAGACAGAAAAGAAGATTTATTTTACTATTGAAGCAAACGGGTCAAGTACTGCCTCCGTATCTTCAAAAATACATAATATAGTTCACAAAATCCTTCCTGCTAAGACAAAGAAAAATAATAAAATAGTCTATATGGCAGCAATTGGTTTATGGATTGTAATTCTTATTATTTTAGGAATAATAATATATAAATACAACAAAAATAAAAATAAGAACAAAAACGAAGAATAGGAAAAAACCTCAAAATGTATCTTAGCATTTTGAGGCTTTTTCTTTATATTATTTAAATATCTAAATCTATTCCTTTTATGCTGTTTACTACTTCCCCTTTAGATATCATTTCTGTTACCTTATCAAGTTCACTATACATTACTATATCCTTATCTATAAATTCAACATTCTTTCTAACTGCATTATAAGCTTTTGAAGTTCCCTCTCCAAGCTTAAAGCCTTCTCTAAAGTCAACCGCCTGACATGCAGCCATAAGCTCTGTTGCTAGTACTCTCTTAGCATTTTCAAGTATTTGTCTTGCTTTTCTAGCTGCTATTGTTCCCATACTTACATGGTCTTCCTGATTAGCTGAAGAAGGTATTGAATCTACACTTGCTGGATGTGCAAGAACTTTATTCTCTGAAACTAAAGCAGCTGCTGCATATTGAGTTATCATAAAGCCAGAGTTAAGACCGCCTTCTTTAGTTAAAAAAGCTGGAAGTCCATTGCTAAGCTGATTATTTACAAGTCTTTCAATTCTTCTCTCTGAAACATTAGCAATTTCCGATATAGCTATACCAAGAAAATCAAAGCTTAAAGCCATTGGCTGACCATGGAAGTTTCCTCCTGAAATAACATCTCCATTTTCCAATACTATAGGATTATCTGTAACAGAATTCATTTCTATTTTAACTTTTTCTTTTACATAGTTAATAGCGTCTTTGCTTGCCCCATGAATTTGAGGTATACATCTTAAAGTATAGGCATCTTGAACTCTAAGCTCTCCCTGTCTAGTTACAAAGCTGCTTCCCTCTATAAGCTTAAGTATATTTTTTGAAGTATCTCTTTGTCCCTTATGTGGCCTTACAACATTTAATCTATCATCAAAGGCATCTGTAATTCCTCTTAATGCTTCTATTGTAAGTGCTGCGGTTATATCGCTTACCTTTAAAAGTTCTAGAGCATCATATACTGTAAGTGCTCCTTCTGCTGTCATAACCTGTGTACCGTTGATTAGTGCAAGTCCCTCTTTAGCTACTAGTTCAACTAAGGGAATTCCAGCAAGCTCCATAGCCTTTTTACCATCCATTATTTCACCCTTATATTCAGCTTTTCCTTCACCTAGCATAGGTAAAACCATATGTGCAAGAGGCGCTAAATCTCCAGAGGCTCCAAGTGATCCCTTTTCAGGTATTATTGGGTGTACACCTTTATTTAACATTTCAATAAGAGTTTTTAAGGTACTTAATCTTATTCCTGAAAATCCTTTTGAAAGAGCATTAGCCCTTAAAAGCATAATAGCTCTTACTGTATCTGTTTTAAATGCATCTCCAAAACCACAAGCATGCGAGATTATAAGATTTCTTTGAAGTGTTTTACAGTCTTCCTTTGATATGCTTACATTTGCAAATTTTCCAAAGCCTGTTGTTACTCCATATATAGTCTTCTCATTTTCCACAATGTCGTCTATTATCTTTCTTGATTTTTGAACTTTTTTTGCAGATTCTTCATCTATTTCAACCTTGTAATTTTCTCTACAAATTAGTACTAAATCCTCCAAAGTAAGATCATTTCCATTAATATAAATAGTTTTCATTACGCTTTCTCCCCTTCTTGTTTAATCAAAAAAGGGCAAGACTCACCAAAAGCGAATCTTGCCCTCTAAAAAAACTCTTTAAATAAGCTTATGCCTATTTAATCTTTGAGCATTAAATCACATGATTTATTTATTAACTTTTACTATACTGGATAAATTCCCAGTCCCATTACTTCGTGTTCATAACCTTTTACTGGAGCTCCCATATTTCCGTACAATACAATGGCTATCCACTGACCATCTTCATTATCTCTAGGTATTCTAGAACCTTTGACAATAGTAAATACAAGTCCTGCTGTACGCATAACATTTCCAAGTCCAGTCTGACCACGACAAATACCTTCATAGGCCTCTAAAACTGCATGATAAAGTGAATGTTCTTCTCTATAAATATTTTTTATAAATTTTTCTCTTTTTGCTGCTGTCTCTATGGCCGCAAAAATCTTAGAAGAATCCATTGCTCCAACATGACCTTTAAACACCTTATACCCGTATGCTTCCGCCTTATCTCTAATTTCTTTCTCATCACTATCAGAAGCCATTGAGAGTAACATTGCTGTTTTTCCAATGCTTAAAGTATCAAACAACCCTTTCACTTCCTTATTTACAATCTTATTATTCATTATAAATTAAGGTATTAAAAGTTACAAGTAAAATATATAAAACTATTATTAAATTCATGAAATTATAATTATATTAATAAATGGGTTCCATAAAATGAAAATTTATTTTTTATATACGTTTTTTATTTATTCATCACTCATCTTAACAAAATCTCTATATTTTAGATGCTTATATAAGCTCACTAGCATTTATTCCCATATTGAACTTATTTTCCAAATATCAAAAGATCTAATTTTCAAATTATCTTCTTAATCATTATATTTAATTAATACGCAACCGACTTTACACTAGATTCTCTTACTACAAGTCTTGGTTCTATTATTATATGCTTCTCTTGTACATCTTTCTTTCCACATATATTATCAATCAATATTTCAACAGATTGTCTTCCAATTTCCTCAATAGGTTGAGCTACACTACTTAATGTTGGACTTACTTCTTTACTAATGAATGTATTATCAAATCCAACTAAGGCAATTTTCTCTGGTATTTCAACTTTCATTTCTTTTAATAAATGTAATACTACTAACGCTTCAATATCGTTATATGCAAAAATACCAATATCTTCATTCTTTAAATCACTTTCTAACAATTCCTTTAAATCAGTATTAACTGCTTTATCACTTACAGCAAAGAAATCATTTTCCATTTTAAAACCAGAAGATTCTATTTCATCTTTAAATCCTCTACACTTTTCATCCTCTTCAGAGCCTACAAAAACAAATTTAGAATAACCCATACTTATTAAATGTTTTGCTACATCTTTTGCAGACAAATAATGTGATATAGAAACACAATTAAAACCATCGATATTTTGGGTAATAACAACAATTGGTATATTTATATTTTTAAGACTTTTAAAGTAAGTATCCTTAGCATTGCTTGGAACTATTAAAATTCCATCAACATTATAGCTCTTCATTATACTTATATATTTTTTTTCCTTATCTAAATTCCAGTCTGTATTACACAATATAATGCTATAGCCGTATTTCGCAGCTTCACTCTCTACAGATTTTATTATATCTGAAAAAAACGGATTTGATATATCCGTTATTATCACTCCTATAAGCAACGATTTATTCTTAACAAGACTTTGAGCAATGATATTAGGTTTATAATCAAGTTTTCTAACCCATTCCATAACTTTTCTTTTTATTTCAGGATTTACGGATACATTTCCACTTATTACTCTTGAAACTGTAGCCTGAGATACACCTGACTTTTTAGCTATATCTTTCATTGTAACCATTTGGGTTCCCCCTTAGCATTGAATACGTATTCACAATTCATGATTTTATTCTAGCATTGGCAATATTTTTTGTCAATAATATCCTACCATTATTTCATGACCTTAAAAAGAGTAACTAGCTTAAACTAAAATATATTTTTTTATTGACTCTGCTACTCCATCTTCATCATTACACAATGTTATTTCATCAGCACATTGTTTTACTTCGCTTGGAGCATTACCCATAGCAATTCCAATACCTGCAAATTCTATCATGCTAATATCATTATAGTTATCACCAATTGCAATTATTTCTGATCTTTCTATACCAAACTTTCTAGATAAAATTTCAATAGCAGAAGTTTTCGATGCATTTTGTGGCATTATTTCCAAATAGGTTGGTTTTGAATTATATACGTTTAATTCATTAAAATGATGTTCACTGATTTTTGTATACAATAATTTTAGTTCATTTGGTTCTGCCATACATAAAATTTTGTTTGGTCCTGAATCTTTTTGCTTCCAAGCATGAAACAGATTATGAAAGTCTATTATGCTAGGTGAAATATTCGTTATTTCACTTTCCTGTTTAGCCCATTTATCCATTTTTTCTATATACCATTCGTCATTTCTATATAAACTTACGTGTATGCCTATTTCTTTAGCAAATTTAAATACTGCCTCTACATCTATAATAGGAATAGTTACATTTGATATAATATTAGTTTTATCATCCATAACTAGAGCACCACTATAACAAATAATTGGCTGACTAACATTAAGTTCTTTAAGCAAAAATATTATTCCCTTTGGCATTCTAGCTGAAACTAATATTACTGGTATATTCTTTTCGTTTATGGCTATCCTAATTGCTTCTTTTGTATTCTGTGAAATTTTATGTTCTGAATTTAACAATGTGCCATCAATGTCTAAACATATCATTTTAAATTTATTCATTATTTACGTTTGATGGTTTTCTCTGCAAGTACAAACCATCAAACTTTTCACCTCATTTCATAAATTTTTTATATTAACGGTTTATTATACAAATTTAAATAGTAATTAAATCAATATCATATCTTTGTATAATATCAATATAAAAGTCAGGTGGAAGTCTATCCGTAATGATTGTATTAATTTGATCCCAATCTACTCCTTTATAATAAGCAGTTTTTCCATATTTTTGAAAATCAGCAAGAACAATTATTTTATCAGATTGTCTCACCACTGCCTGTTTAATAAGTGCATCTTCATAATCTGCAAAATAAATTCCATCTTCAGTTATGGCAGCAGCACCTATAAACGCAGCATCAAAATGAATGTCTGTAATTGAATTTTTATAATCTAAATTATAAAAAAAACGATTTTCTTTATTCAAACATCCTCCTATAGAATACACAGTTACATCTTTGTTTCCTGAAAGTATCTCTAAATTATCAAGTGAATGAGTAAATACTGTAACTTTCTTATTTAACTTCTTAGCAAGATGGCTAACAGTTGTGGAAACATCAAAAAAATAATGTTCATGTTCTTTTATAAACGTTAATGCCTTATCTGCAATCTCTTCTTTTTCTTGTGAATGTGATTCAAGTCTTTCTCTATAGGATTGAATTGTATCAATAAATCCAGTAAGAGTAATCCCTCCATGAGTACGAACTGCAGTACCTTCTTCTACAAGTTTCACTATATCTCTTCGCGCTGTATCACGCGATATGTTAAACATTTTACATATCTCATGAACAGATAAAGAGTGATTTGATTGATTTAAATATTCTAGTATTTTTAAAAGCCTTTCCTCTTGGTACACTTTACCACCCCTCAAATTAATTATAAGTATTTATAAGTAATTTGTCAATATGATAAGTATTTATAAGTAATAAAGCTATATATAATCATTGGCTGCTTTTCCTAAGAGTTTCCCTATTTGTTCCTCTAATTGTGAATTTTCAAATAAAAGTCTACTTACTTCATTTATATTTTCTTCATTTCTACCTTTTTTCATTATTTTTAAGGATTTATTGTAATTTTCACTTGCTTCTTTAAACAATTCAGATGCTTTTTTTAAATTACTATTATTTTCAAAAAACTGTTCAAGAAATTTGGCATTATCACTTCTTGAATATTTTAATGTTTCAAGTATCCATTCATTATTAAAAGTTTTTGTTTCTTTAATATATTCTGCAAACTCGCCTATTGCTTGTGCTCCTGTAGCCGTCTTATTTTTCTTTTCTCCAATAAGGCTGTTACCATTTCTTTTAATTACATCATTAATGTGTTCATTTTTTTCCACAACTGTAAATACACAAAAACCATATTTCCATGGCTTTTTAAATTTTTTATTCAATCTATTTGTAGCAGTAATAAGCTTTTCCATTTTAATGTATTTTTTTTCTTCATTTTGCTTTCCAATTGTTTCATAATAGAAAAATCCTTTTTTATCATAGCCTACAAAAAGTTCACTATGTGGATAAAAGCCTGCCTTATTCAAAAAACTACACATATCTAGTTGTACTAATACTGGATATCCTTTTGAAATGTAATATTTTACAGCATCTACAAATAACTTAACACTAAAAGTTGTATAATAATCCATCTTTAATCCTATAAATGGAGCGGAAATTCTTAATCCTTCAATTGGTTCTGAAAATGGAATAAAATTTTTATTTACTAAATTAAAACTAGTTCCATAAGTGTATCCCATAAGAAAATTAATATGTTCTATAGATAATTTTTCTTCTGGATAAACTACATCACTAATCATTTTTAAAGCTGAAGATTCCTGATATTGCTTGTCATTTGATACATTAGTTATACCCTTAATCATAAATTGTTCTGGATATTTTGAAATTTTACGAAATTTTATAATTTGGGGTTTATAAGCGTTTTCATAATACTTTTTTTGATAGAAATTAAAAATTTCAAAATAAGCAGATATACTTAGTACTATTACTACTACAACAATAATCATAATATTATTTATCACAGCTTACATCTCCTATACCTAATATATAAAGTTAAGGCTATCCCAAATTTAAGAGACAGCCCTACTTATTTAAAAAATCATTTAAGAATTATTTTAAGAATCCACATATATAACCAACTATACCTAAAGCGAACATTCCAAATATTATTACCATTGGATTAACTTTCTTCTTTAGTAGCTTCATGCAACCGAAAGTTATTAATAATGCAAGTAAGCCTGGAACGAATGAATCTAAAGTACTTTGAACAGTTGTAGTAATCATTTTACCAGTTTGGTCCTTATATTGTGCAATTACTAATGGAACATTAATACTAGTCCATTTGTTAACTAATACTCCCATTATAAACAATCCCACTATCGATGCACCTTCAGTTATTTTCTGTAGTGTATTTCCAGATGCTTCTGTTACCATTGATGTTCCTTTTTCATATCCTAATTTAAGTCCATACCATAATATCAATATTCTACAAATATTAAATGGTATAAAGAAAAGTAGTGGTCCCAAAATACTTCCACTAGCAGCAATTGAGGCACCAAGTGCAGCAAACATCGGTCTTAATGTTCCCCAAAATATAGGGTCACCCACACCAGCAAGTGGTCCTATAAGTCCAATTTTCACACCACTAATAGCTGCATCATCAATTTCTGCTCCATTAGCTTTTTGTTCTTCCATAGCAGCTGTAACACCCATAATAGGTGCAGCCATATATGGAGTAGTGTTAAAGAATTCCAAGTGCCTTTTTAATGCTGCTTTTTGATCTGCTTTATCCTTATAAAATCTCTTTATAGCTGGAATCATAGATACACAAAAACCCATACTTTGCATTCTTTCAAAGTTATATGAACCTAATATAAACCATGAACGCCAAAACATACTTCTTAAATCGCCTTTAGTTAACTTATTCTCACTCATATTATATCCTCCTTCTACAAATCATCTAATTCATCAGCTGCTTGAACTTTGGTGTATCTAGGATTCAATTGAATAAATAATAGTGCTGCGCATACACCAATTATACCGAAACCAACAAGAGTAAATGTTGTAAATGCAGCAACTACAAAACCAATAAAGAAGAATGGCATTAAGTATTTTGCTTCCATCATATTAATTACCATAGCATAACCAACACAAACTATCATTCCTCCAGCAATCTGTAATCCCCTTGTTACAGGTACAGGTATACTTGCCAACATTGAGTTAACTCCACTAGTACCAGCCACAGCTGCCACTAATGCCACTGGTATAGCTATACGAAGTCCTTGTAATATAAGTGCTCCAAAGTGAGCTATTTCTATCGCTCTAAAATTACCTTCTTCAGCATATTTATCCGAAAGATGTTGGAAAAATACTGCTATAGTTCTAACAAATATGGTTAAAACCTGTCCAGCTGCTGCAATTGGAATTGCAACTGCTATACCTGATGCTATCGGTTGATGAGCTGTAATTACCAATATAGCTGCAACAACACTAGCAAGTGCACTATCTGGTCCCATTGCTGCTCCAACATTCATCCAACCTAGAGCTAAAAGTTCCAATTCACCACCTAAAATAATTCCTGTTTTTAAATCCCCTAGTACTAGTCCTATTAAAGTACATGCAATAAGTGGTCTGTGTGTTTGCATACTGTCAAGTACACTTCCCATACCGGTTATCATAGCAACGACAATTACTAGAACAAATTGAATAGTTGACATGTGTAATCCCCCTCTATAAAATATATTATTTTTGTTCTCCTAACTTCAAAACCTTTACATTTTTATAAAATCACTTAAGTTATATTACAAAAGATTTTTTACATATACAAAATTCATTTGAATCTTGCATATTGTAAAATATCTTTTATAAGCAAACTTTCATTAGTAGATTATAAATCTTTTATTTTACTCATTACGTCAACTTTTGAATCACTGGCAATTTTTCTTAGTTCAAGTTCTATTCCAAGTTCATGCATCTTTTTTAAGGCTGCAACATCTTCTGGTCCAAGAGATACTGCGCTGCTAATTTGAGTTCTTCCTTGTTTATAGCACATTCCTCCAAGATTAATAGATTTTATATCCATACCGCCTTCAACTAGTCTTAAAGCATCTACTGGGTTTGTACATAATATTAATGCTTTAAAAGAATCGTATTTAGGATTTTTATAAACCTCAAGTGCTTTAGCAATAGGCAAAACATAGGCCTTTACTCCTGGAGGTGCTACCTGTAAAAGCAATGTTTTTCTTAACGTATCTTTAGCTACATCATCACTACAAACTAATATCTTATTACATTTTGTTTCTTTTACCCAAATACTTGCAACTTGACCATGAATCAATCTATCATCGATTCTTACAAAATTAATATTCATTTATAATTCCTCCATTTAACTTTTATTATAGTATTTCATTTTCTTCTTGTTGTGAAAAAACTTCTTTAAATGATTTTATTCCTTCATTTCCTGCTTTTTTACTTATACTCACTAGTTCTTCAACGTTCGAAAAATTTCTAGCTCCATATACCTCAAGTAACATTGGTAAATTAATACCAGTAACAATATCCATATTTTTGTTTTCTTCTTCTGTTACTATTCTACTTGCTGCATTAAATGGGCTACCTCCAAATAAATCTACTAGAAAAAGTACTCCATCTTTACAATCTAATTTTTCTAATTCTGTTTTATATTTTTCTACAAGATCATCAGGTCCCTCACCTGGATGAAAAGTAACTGATGAGACATTTTCTTGTTTTCCAAATATCATTTCAGATGATTTTAATATTTGTTCTGAAAAATCTCCATGAGTTCCAATAATAATAGCTACCATAATCTCACCTCCAATTTATAACACCATGTTGCCTATACATATATACAGCAAATATCATGCCAAAGAAGTATATTATAAATTGTATTTTATTCTAATACCATGAAATAGCAGTTTAATACATTAAAAAAAATACTGATTTAAAAGTAAATTATACACTTTTATAATTTTTAATACTTTTAATACTAAATTTCAGCTTAAATAATACTAATATGGTTTGGAATTATACACTATATAAAATTCATAACACTTTCATTGCTGATTATGTATTTTTAAATAATTGCAATAAAAAGAGGCTTTTTATAAGCCCCTTACTTTTCATATTAAAATATACAGTTTAAATTCAAATCATTTCTGATAAATAAAATATCTCATCTTCTGTTAATGATATATTTAAATTTTTTTTAAATATTTTGCTTGCATCTTTAATAATATTAACCTTGTTATTATCTAACTTTTCCTCATCCCCTTTATATTTTATCCCATCATTAATAACCATCCTTTCAAGAGCACATCCCAAGTGCACCATCACTCGTATTTTCGTTGAATTATTAAATTCAGAATTGAATTTTTCCTCTAATTCACTTACAAATTGATACAACATACTTGTTATTTTTGCTGGATTTAAATAAGTTAAAAATTGATTTAAACTATCTTCACATAAGTCCTTAGTAACTATACTTTCATGTTTCACTTCCACAGGAAAATCATGATTTTTTATTATGCTCATAAGTATATTTTCTCCATTACCACCAATCAATTTTTCAATGGAAATGAAGGGTGCTTCAATTTTAGGATTTATAATACCAACAGAAGCAATTATATTGTACTTCTTCATAATATTTTTTATATTATCATCTATATCTCTAACACTTACAGGAAAAACTTGAATTTTTTCTTCTGTAATATTTGAAACAATATTTTCTACCAATTCCTTTAATTTAATTGCTGTTCCTTCACCAGTAGAACATATTGTAATAATTACATTTTCCTTACCATCCTTACTGGTACTTACTTCCTCTTCAAAAGTATTGTAACCTCTGAAATCTTTTAAGGATCTGTATATACTTTCTAAATCCATATCTAAAATAGTTGCTTTTCTTATTGCTTCTAATACTAATGAGGTTGTAACCATATCCAGTGTCTTAACTTTTATATCAGTTTTTTCGGTTATTATAGGCTCAAAATTTGCAAGAGATCCCATATCAACAAGTAGTAAAACTCCTTTGCCCATATCTATTTCTTTAGTTTTTTCTATAATTTCATTTAAAGTCTGAGTAGGATTAACTTCCAAAGGCATATCTATTGCCTCAATTATGCTATCACCTAAAAGTTGTTTTGCCACATTAACCATACTACTTGCTGTACTACTACCGTGTGCTGCTACAATTATAGCAACATGCTGATTTGTTTGTTCCTCAGTAATTGAACTAATTAACAAGGTAAGATAAATAACCTCAATCTTTGGAACAACTACATTATATTTCTTTTCAATCATTCCTTTTAAATCTACAGCAATGTTGAATTCTGTACGTTTATCATTTATTAGTCCTTCTATATTTGTATACTTAAGGTTTTGATGATTACTTAATCTGTTTAAAAATGAACTTAGATGTAGACTAAGGGCATACAGAAATCTATCTGTTAGTTTTTTATTAAGCTTTCTTTCAACCATTTCTATTACTTCTTCTGTAAATTTAAGAATATCCTCATCTACTATCTTTAATATTTTATTTCTCCCATCCTCATCATTTTTTACCTTATTGTAAAAGGATTTAATATGTACATTAATGTCCGTTGTTATAAATTTATTTATATATTCCTCATCTACACCTCCGTCTTTTAAAATTGCAGCTTTATCTTCTATTATTTTATACAAATTAAATGGTGGATCATAAGGATCCCTTTCAATTAATACATCATGTCCTTCTGGCGTTATTATTAACTGTGAATCCAAGTAACTAGATATTGCTTCCATTTCTTTACGTTTACCACTTAAATAAAACAATCCGCTCTTAATATCTGATGGCAGAGATTTAAAATCTATCTCTATGAAATCTTTATTATTGATACTTTTCAAAAAACCATTAGCACATATAAGTTGAATATTTGATTTCATCTGACCAATATTCCCATAGGATGTGCTTCCAATAATAGCTTTTACAGCCTCATCTTCAATTTTTATTAACTTATTTACTCTATGGGCCTCATTAGAAAATAGAAATTTAATAAAGTCCACCTTATCTTTTGCTGTTCTTTTCTCAAAATTGGGGATATTTATAATTATGGGTATTCTTCTTACAAATGTTTTTAATAGTGATGAACTTGGATCTTCAGTAGTAGCCCCAATTATTAAAACACAGGCTTCTCTGTTCCTCTCTGTTTCACCTAATCTATTAAATTTTCCCGTATCCATAAAGTAAAACAACATTTCTTGACCTTCTGGTGGCAATCTGTGTATTTCATCTAAAAATAATATACCCGTATCTGCTTTATCAACAATCCCAGCTTTTTCAGTATCAGCACCTGTATATGCTCCTTTAACATGTCCAAACAAATGGGAAATTAAGAGTTGAGGATTGTTATAATAATCAGCACAGTTGAATACTATAAATGGAGCATCCTTCTGTAGCTTCTTCACATACTTTGCATGATTATACATCATATTAGCAAACAAGGTTTTACCTACTCCTGTTTGACCTACAATTAATGAGTGTAAACCATTAGGTGGATAAAGTATAGCTGCCTTTGCCTGTTCAATTTGATTTTTAAGACTAGTTCGTGCTCCAATAAGTTTATCAAAAGGAGATTGCTCCTGGTTTACCTGATTTTTTTCCAATAACAACTCATTTAATTCTTTTATTTCTATAGGGCCTGTTTTTAACTTTTTATCTAAAATTCTTTCAACACAAACTCTATCAACATATAAGACCGGTCTAGATTTTATTTTTATTATCTTGTCCTGTCTAAGTAATTCATTTAATTCCATGCTTACATTGTTTCTTAAGGCACCTAAACTTTCAGCTATCTCACCTGCACTAAAACCTATTTTCTCATTTAAAGTTTCAAAATTAAAATTTTCTGTTCTCTGAATAATATATTCATATATTTTTTCAATTCTCTTCAAATTCTTCAAGTTACCACCTCCTAAAACTAATACATTTACCATATCTAATTTTCTATTATTAGCTAGACAATTTTTTGTAATATAAAATTGTCAAGTTCTACATGTGCGTATATAGGATTATATAGCAATTACCATACCACAACAGTATATTAAAAATGATATTTCATTGTAGTACTGTGAAATACAAGTTCAATGGATGGGAAAAGTGTTAATTTAAAAATAAATTATACACTTTTATTTTTATTTATACACTTCTATCCTAAAGTTTGATATAAATAATACAAATCATGTGAAAAATTATACACTGTGTATCATGTATAAATTTATTTCTGAAGGTACTAAGAATATTAAAGAATTGATGAATACGTATTCATAAGCCATGGATTTATTCTAACATTTGTCATATCCATTGTCAATATTTTCACTAAATGATAACATAACATTACTTAAGAAGTAGCTTTTGAACTCATATTATATTCTTCAAAAGCTACTTCTTAAGTGATTAAATTTATTTAATATTGAAGTTAATTAATCTTTATGTTTCTAACATTTATATGTCCCCAGTTATCCCAATTGTAATCTACAACTTTCATATACAAAACCTTTCCTAAATATTTTGAAGCATCCCATTGAACTTTTTGAAATATTTCATTATTATTACCTGTTGCCTCAAATAATTCTCTATCAGTAGCACCATCACATAAAGCCACATACTCTCTATCAGATGCATTTCCTCCAGCAACTGATAAACTAATTTGTCCATTTCCACTAAGTTTAAAGTAGTTAGATTGTAGTACACCTGTATTAGTGTTACCGTTTTCACCACTGCTGATGAAATATTTATCATTTGGATCGCATGTTGATTCATCACTTGACACTGTAAATGTATTGACCCCACCTGAAGTTTGTGTCCAACCATTAAGCTTCCCTGACTCAAAATTACCGTTTAGAATATTTCTTGGAACAGTATTAGGATTGTAAGCCAAAGGTTTTATATAAGGAGTAAATTTTGCTGATTTTAAAGGATACACCACTAAAGAATCCAAGTGAGTTCCTCCACCTGTGCTATATAACTCCATACCCTTGCTTGAATCAGCGGAGAATATTTGATCTGTAATTGAAACCAGTCCATTATTTCCAAAAACCTCCACAGATCCTTTATCTACAAAAATCTGAATTTCCACATTACCATTTGAATCTGGTTTCAGTGGTGCTTGTTGTTTTAGTGGCATATACTCTGGATAATTAAAACTATCAGACTTGGAACGATCTAAAAACAATGTTGAAGTCTCTGGATTATATCCAATAGTTGTTTCCTGCTTGTCTGATTCTCTTACTTTAAATCCAAATTCCTTTGCAGTAGTTGAATTAACATTAAATTTTGATGTAATTTCATAGCTATCTTCTGATATACCAGAAAGCAAGTTACTTCCTGATTGAACCTTAGTATTAGTTAAAATTTTTGCTGGAGCTTTACGAAGACTTTTAAGGTTTTCTACAGGTTGCTGAAGAATCTTATATCCATCAGATGTATCTACTAATTTCTCTTCTCTTGGAATAGAATCAGAACCTCTCCAAGTTGATGTAGGAGTATTACCTGCATATTCCCAATTACTCATCCAACCTAATAAGATTCGTCTTCCATCTGGAACATGATTTCCATACTTAAACCTAGAAACATCATCTTGAAGTATAGTATCATTCCAAGTAACTCCTGCATAAAAATCTGGTCCATAATCAACCCAATTTATTGGATACAAATCTGTTGAACTTTGTACATGATTTTTTGTATTATATACATGGAAATCATCTACATTGATGTGTCCCCAACCACCAGTAGATTTATCTACCACTTTTATACGAAGCTTCTGACCTATATATGCTGATGCATCCCATACTACCCTTCTATATGATTCTGAATTTGTACCTGATGCCTTAAATTGATTTAATTCTTTACCGTCAGCAGTTTCTAACGTAACATATAAGTTTTTCATGTCATCGCCGCCGCCAACTAAAAAATTAATTTCTCCACTTCCACCTAAATTAAATTGAGAAGATTCTAATATACCTGTTCCCGCATCTCCAGAACCTCCTATTGCAGGATCAGCAAATCCCCAACAATGATACTTTCCAGATTGATTAAACACTCCTCCCCACCATGTAGTATTATCTGTTACATTCTTATTTGTCCATTCATTCCCTGTAGCTGCCCATCCAGATAAATTACCTGTTTCAAATCCTGGATTGAGAATATCCTTGCCTGATGCTGCTTGCGTGTTGGAAGTTGTTTCTGTATTTTCTCCAAGATAATGGATTTCTTGCCTACTTCCCGGTACTCCATTTCTCACTAGAGATATCCATACCTTTCCATCACCAGAACTTAATTTTTTATTTAATTGAATATTGACAGAAGATTTACCAGCTGGTACTGTGGCTTCTCCTAGTTCATTTCCACCAGTTCGTGAATGATAAACTTTAATGGTATCTCCTGGAAGTAAATAATATCCACTAATAGAATCATTGTTTCCAACGTTATTATTTGCTATATATTTAGGATCAGCCACAAATTTATTGCCATCAAAATCTCCAACAACATACATCATTCCTGAACCCTTTGCTGGTGGGGAATCAATAGTTGCAGATGCTCCCATATTTATAGATAATACCCATTTTGATTTACCATTTTCCCCAGATACGGGCATCTGATATAAATCTGGGCACTCCCAAACACCTGCATGCGATGCTTCTCCTTCAGCTCCAAATTCTCCTGTATAAGTCCATTCTTTTAAATTTGAAGATGAATAAAATTGTATCTTATTACCTGCTGCAACAGTCATAACCCATTTATTGTGTACATTATCCCAAGATACCTTTGGATCTCTAAAATCAGGTGTGTTTGCTGGTTGGGGTATTACTGGATTATTGCCATACTCTGTCCATGTTTTTCCCTCATCTGTACTATAAGCCATGCTCTCACATTGAGTAGCACCATTATTAGTAAAGAATGCAACCAATCCTGTGTGATCTGGCGTATTATTAAATAACCCACTCCTATTATTCCAATCTACAACTACACTGCCTGAAAAAATATCTCCATTCTTATCTGGTGCAAGCGCTATAGGCTCCTGTTTCCAATTTACCAAATCCTTACTAACTGCATGCCCCCAGTGCATAGGTCCCCATACTGTGGATTGGGGATTATATTGATAGAATAAATGATATTGTCCATGATAATACACCATACCATTTGGATCATTCATCCATCCGTTATCTGGAGTATAATGATATTGAGGACGTAACTCCTCTGTTCTATATGTTGTCGTACTTGATGATGTAGCATTTGCTTTTGTTATAGTCACATTCCCTAGAACAAAAAAAATACTAATACTAAGTGTTAATGCAATAAGTCTTTTAGATTTCATTGATTTTCCTCCTTATTTTTTACATTATAGTTTTACTTATACCTCCAAAATAATCATAGATTTACATGGAGTAAAAATAGTTAGTTAAACGTTTACTTGTTTGGTAAACATTCTTTCAGATAATTTGAATATTCGCTCTAAAATCCCCCTATGAGTTGCAATAATAATATCTACCATGTTCATCCATTGAATTATTTACTTTTATAAATAGCAATTATCGTGCCAATTTAGTGTATTTTTTATGTAAAATATGGCTTAAATCATAGAAAATATAATAATTCAAAAAAAGTGAATTATACAGTTTTATTCCTTTTTATACAGTTTTATTCCTTTTTATACACTTTTATCATTCTATTGCTAAATCTCAGTGTAAATAATACAGTATACCTTCAAAATCATACAGTATTTTTAATAGTCAGCTTATAATAATATTAAATTTTCAAAAAAATAAATCTCTCACTAAAAAAAGTGAAAGATTTATGCTAAATTAACATATGACCAAATAAGTTAATTCACATCAAAATTGTACTCTATTTTATAGCAATAACTTCTATTCATCAAGAAAAATAGAGCAGAACTTCTATAAAAATATAGATTTCATGTATCTTTTAGAGAGTTTTCTAGTAACTAATAATTCTAATATTTGAAGATTTTAAAGTCTTAAAATCCTCTTTATTTTAAAAATATTTATCTAAACATTCTCTATACTCTTTTTTATAAGCTTATCAACATTGTTTTCTATATCCCCATCTTTAAAAGCAGATGAACCAACAGCAAAAACATTTGCTCCCAACTTTGATATTTCTTCAATATTATTTATATCTATCCCACCATCTACTTCTATCAATAAATTTTCATTGCTTTTGTTAGCTAGTTTCTTTAACTCTTCAATCTTATTCTTACAATATGGAATAAACTTTTGACCACCAAAGCCTGGATTTACAGTCATAATTAAAACCATATCAACCTCTGATATTAAATTTTCTATCAAATTAACGGGAGTTCCTGGATTAAGGGCAATTGATGATTTTGCGCCAAGACTTCTGATTAAATTTATTGTTCTATCAATATGTACGTCTGCCTCATAATGCACTGTAACTATATCTGCTCCAGCTTCTATAAACTCTTTTACATATTTAGACGGATTTTCAATCATTAAATGAACATCTATTGTTAATGAAGTAAGACTTCTAATAGTCTTTACTATTGGAAAGCCAAAAGATATATTAGGTACAAAATGGCCATCCATAACATCTATATGAATATATTCAGCCTTTGATTTTTCAATTTGTTTTATTTGTTTTTTAAGCTTAGAAAAATCTGCGCTTAAAACTGAAGGGGCTATTTTAATCATAACTACTCTCCTTTATAAAAAAAGAAAATTGCTAAGCAATTTTCTTTTTACGTTTTTATTTTACATCTAAAGCTTCTTTTATTTTTTCTTCTATCTCAGCCTCTGATAATAGATTTTTTAACCCTATTACCTTTGTTTTTTGTGAAGAATTCTTAAAGTTTGGTGCTAATGCGTGTGATACAAATATCATGTCATAATTTCCTGCAACTGATTTTGCCTCTCCAACACTTAAATGATCTACTGACGCTTGCACATTTAATTTTTTAAAAACCTTAGTTATTTTCATCTTTATAAGTTGGCTTGAGCCCATTCCATTTCCACATGCTGCTAATACTTTCATTTTTCATTTCCCCTTTACATATAATTTTTATTTAAAACGATTACACACGAGCTATTATTTTATTCTTCTTCCATATGCGCAAAGTAATTTTCTTTATGTCTTCTATATTGAAGATGTGGTATTACTAGCATAAACACTAAACATAATACTATTCCTGGTATTGCTAAGTATTTCATCGCCATTCCCATTACTGGCCACAATGTATCAAAATCTATATTTCCATGCCAACCACCGAATTTGTATAAGCCAAACATTGATGCTGCGATAGCTCCGCCTAATACTTGAATAACACCTTGTGCGAAGGTTAAAATAGCTGCTGCTTTTACTCCACCTCTTTTATTTGCGAACACTGCTATTGTTGCATTATCAAAGAATAGTGGAACGAAGCCTGGTATTATCATTATTGGTGACTTAAATATTAATAATCCTGCTACTGCTATAAATTGTCCTATAGCTCCACATAAGAAACCAAAAGTTACTGCATTAGGTGATGTAAATCCATATGTAGCTGCACAATCAACTCCTGGCATAGCACCTGGAAGTAATTTATCAGAAATACCTCTAAAGGATTCTGTTAATTCAGCAACGAACATTCTAACACCTGTCATTAATACAACCATATATACTGAAAAAGATAATGCCTTAGAGAAAATATATGTTGGGAATGCTAACGTTAATGGGAAATTTACTTTATCTATCTTTCTTAAATATGGCTCACCAAGTACTACCATTATTATTCCAAAGAACACTAACATTAGTATACTTGTTGCAACCACGTTATCATTGAATATTGCAAGCCAACCTGGAAGCTTTTTATTTTCAACTGAATCTTCTGGTTTTCCTAACTTACCAGCTAATTTATCTGCTACCCATACTCCAATCATTTGTTGATGCCCTATTGCAAAACCAGCGTTTTCAGTTAAGTTTTGAGTAGCTTCAACAGTTAAGTTAGAGAACACTGCCCAATAAGTTCCTGAAAGTAAACCAATTATTATTGCACCAGTTGTATTTCTAAATTGAGGGAAAGCCATAAATACAATCCATGTTATTGTTGTTGCTTGTTGTACCATAATGTGACCAGTTACAAAAAGAGTTCTGATTTTTGTCTGTTTTCTGAATAATACTAAAACAATATTCCAAACAAATCCTATCAATAAAGAAATCATTGTAAATGAAACTGCAATATTAAGAGTTTTTAACCCTTCATTAACTGCATTAAGTCCAAAATAAGGATCAATAACCGCAGCGTTTAAGTGAAATCTATCATTAAGACCTGCAAGCAATGGTCTAAAAGTACTTACAAGACCTCCTGCTCCAACATTTAAAAGCATGTATCCTACGATCGCTTTTAAAAAACCACTAAGCGTTTCATGAAAAGGTTTTCTTAAAAGTAAGTAACCAATTAATACGATTAAACCAACGAAAAATTCTGGATGCGTTAATATGTTATTTGAAAAGATTGTAAAACCTTGCATAAAAACATTCATAATTTATCCCCCACGTTTAATTTATTTTTTTAAAATTCCACTTCGTATTCGTTTATTTCCTTTGCTAATTCCCCTGGATTTGTACAATTACGAATCCTATCCATTTTTCCATCTTCTGAAAGATAACAGCTTAATTTTTGAAGTAAATTCAAATGATCATCATCACTTGTAGATGCTAGGGTTAAAACAATATCTACTGGATCATTTTCACTATTAAAATTCAATGGTTCAGTTAGCGTTATTAAACTCAAGCCAGTTTTTAAAACGGTTTCATCAGGCCTATAGTGTGAAAGTGCAAGTCCTGGTGCTATTACAATATATGGTCCATTTTCCTCAACATTTTTAATTGTTAGATCAATGTAACCTTCTTTAATAAATCCTGAATTAACTAGTAATTTACCAGACTTTTTCATAGAATCAATCCAGTCTTTTGCTTCTACCTTAAGCTTAATATTTTCCTCCAAAATAACATTACTATTAATCTTAAACACCACCTTAATTTTATTATTTTATGATTCCCATTTCTTTATCTTCTATATGTATAGCATAACAATTTATTAATCATAAGTCAACATTTGCTTACGCTTTGCACATTTGTGCACGTGGGGTATTTGACTTACCATTTTTATCAATTCTGATTCCTTCTATTACATTAATTCTATTGTCCTCACACAGTTTAACTCCGTAACAATAAAAATTCCCTCTTTGTATATTAAAATGCGGTTTACAACTACAAATAAAATACAAAGGGAGAATCTTCCCTAAACGGTACAACTAGTTTATCACACAGTAAATAGTTTTGTAAATATTCTTTAGTATTTACAAAACTATAGTAGCTTGTTATTTTTAAAGCCTACTTTTGATTATCAATCTGTAGTACCTTTAAAGCAGCAGTATCATCAATAATTAAAGTATCAATATAGCCACCTCTAATAGCCCCTAAAATGGCGGCACCCTTTTCAGCTGATCCAGCTATACATATTACGTTAGGCACCTTCTGAAAGTCTTTTAAATCTATACCTATAATATTATCATCTAACTGTGCATCTACTTCTTTTCCTTCTATATCGTAGAAATGCCCTCCTATATGACCTACAGCGCCATTAGATTGAAGCGTATATTGTGTATAGCTACTTATATAGTTATTCCAAGCTTGATTTGAAATTGTTGAATCAACTGAACCTACACTTGTTAAAACTACCGTGGATTTTTTTGCTAAAGATAGCGTATCTGATATGTAAGGATCTTGTATTAAGCTATCTCTCATACTTTTATCCTTTACAAAAAGTGGGGCATATATATAGTGATATTTGCCTCCGTAAACGCTTGCAAAACGCTTAGCAAGATCTATACCATCTATTTCTGGCTTATCCTTTAATGCAGCACCCATTATCTGAACTACTGTAATAGGTATATTTTTATTAGTTTTCAGGCTATTAACCGTATGATAAATAGTATTTCCCCAGGACATTCCCAAGATAATATTTTTATTCATAACACCATCAATATAATATGCGGCAATTTCCCCAAGCTTTTTTAATGTTTCTATATAAGGAATCCCTCTTGTGTTTAACACTCTTATATCTTTCAATTTAAATCTAGTTAGAAATTCATTTTCTATTTCTAGCATCCTTTCCCAAGGCTCTTTTATAATTATCTCTACAATCTTCTTCTCTCTAGCTTCTTTTAATAGTCTTGAAATTTTAGATCGAGAGGTAAACAAACGTTCAGCAATTTCTGATTGAGTCATCTCTCTCTCATAATATAGTGTTGCTACACTGGCCAAAAGATTAATTTTCTCGTTTTCATTTAAACTATCATACTCATTCATAAATACTACCTCCATTTAATAATTTTACATAACCACAACCCATTTCCGATGCTTGAACATTTGTTTATGATATAATTATAATATCATCAAATTTGCTATTCAATACAATTATATTAACTGAACATTCGTGCAAAATTTTAATATTAGTCATTATCCCCTTGCACTATTAAAATATTCTGTTTTATAGATAGAAAAAAAGTGCCTAAAATTATAAAGACACTTTCTACTACATTTTAAAAAGACTTATTTAATGAGTAGATAATATTTAAACTCAAACTAGCCTTTTGTATTATTTTTTATCTCCAAAAGCCTTATCATAATCTTTCAAAAACTTCTCAATTCCTTGATCTGTTAAGGTATGCTTTGTCATTTGTATAATTACTCCGTATGGAATTGTTGCAATATGTGAACCTGCCATTGCTACATCTAAAACATGCATTGGATTTCTCACACTTGCAGATATTACTTCTGTTTTTATATTATGTATTTCAAATATATCTACAATTTGTCTTACTACTTCTATTCCTGGATTTCCTATATCATCTAGTCTTCCAAGAAAAGGACTTACAAAAGACGCACCAGCTCTTGCTGCTAGTAAAGCTTGAAGTGGTGAAAATATTAATGTTACGTTTGTCTTTATTCCTTCTTTGGATAAAACACTTACTGCTTCTAAACCATCTGCGCACATTGGAACCTTTATTACTATATTTTCATGCAGCTTAGCCAACTCTCTAGCTTCAGCAATCATTTTACAAGCTTCTAAGCTAATAACCTCAGCACTTATAGGTCCATTTACTATAGAACAGATTTCCTCTATAACTTCCTTCAAGTCTCTGCCTTCCTTAGCAATTAATGAAGGGTTTGTAGTTACACCTGATAACACACCTAGTTTGCTTGCCGCTTTTATTTCTTCTACATTAGCTGTATCTATAAATATTTTCATAAATAACTCTCTCCAATCTTAATCTAATAATTCATGAACCGTCTTAACAATATTATTCTCTGTCAATCCGTATTTCTCCATAAGCTCATTTGGAGTTCCTGATTGTCCAAACACGTCAGCTATTCCTATTTTTTTAACTTTAGTAGGACATTTTTCACAGACAACACTGGAAACCATAGCTCCAAGTCCACCTATAACAGAATGTTCTTCCACTGTAACAATTCCTTTTGTTTCCTTAGCTGCCCTTAAAATTATTTCTTCATCAATTGGTTTAATAGTTGAAATATTTATAACCCTTGCTTTGATATTTTCTTTTTCTAGGATTTCTGCTGCCTTTATTGCCCTTTGAACCATCATTCCTGTTGCTATTATTGCTACATCCTTACCTTCTTTTATTTGAACACCTTTTCCAATTTCAAACTTATAACTTTCATCAAAAATATCCTCTGTATTGCATCTTCCAAACCTTAAATAAACCGGTCCATTTACTTTAGCTGCTGCAAGTACCGCTTCTGTAGCTTCTCTATCATCTGCAGGTACAATTACAGTCATATTGGGAAGAGATGTCATGAGAGCTATATCTTCAATGGATTGATGAGAACCCCCATCTTCACCTACTGTTATTCCCGCATGGGTAGCCGCAATCTTAACATTCAATTTAGGATAACATATTGAATTTCTTATTATTTCAAAGGCTCTGCCTGATGCAAATACAGCAAAAGTGCTGGCAAAAGGTATTTTATTTACAGTGGCTAAGCCTGCTGCAACGCCCATCAAATTTTGTTCTGCTATTCCCATGTTAAAAAATCTATCTTTATACTCATTTTTAAAATCATTCGTTTTTGTTGACTTTGACAAATCTGCATCTAAAACGATTACATCTTTGTTTTCTTTCCCTAGCTTAACTAAGGCTTTACCATATGATTCTCTTGTTGCCTTTCCCATGATCTTCCTCCCCTAAACTAATTCAGACAATGCTTTTTCTTTTTGTTCTAAATTTGGCGCCTGACCGTGCCAACCAGCTTGATTTTCCATAAAGGATACTCCCTTTCCCTTTACAGTTTTGCATATTACCAGGGTTGGTTTTCCTTCAACTATATTTTCTTCATCAAAAGCCTCATGTAATGCAGCATAATCATGTCCGTCACATTCAATAACATTAAAACCAAAGCTTTGCCATTTTTCCTTTAGTGGATATATGTTCATAACCTCTTCATTCTTACCATCTATTTGCAAACCGTTATTATCAATGATGGCAATAAGATTATCTAATTTATAATGAGCAGCACACATACTAGCTTCCCAAACCAATCCTTCTTGCAATTCACCATCACCTAATAGAACATAAACCTTTCCTTTTCTACTATCCATTTTTAGTCCTAAAGCAACTCCTACTGCATTTGAGATTCCTTGTCCTAAAGATCCTGTAGAAACATCTACTCCAGGGATTTTCTTTGAATCAGGATGACCTTGAAGCATTGCTCCTAGCTTTCTTAATTTTAATAATTCTTCTTTATTAAAAAAGCCCTTTTCAGCCAAGGTTGAATATAGGGCTGGAGCTGCATGTCCCTTACTTAAAACAAAACGATCTCTATTAAAATCATCATAATTATCTTTAGTTATGTTCATCTTCTCAAAATATAAATAATTCATTATATCTATGCAAGATAAGGAGCCACCTGGATGTCCAGATTTTGATTCATATAGCATTTCAATTATATGTTTTCTCAAGGTTTTTGAATTCTGTATTAAAAATTGTTTATTCATGACTTCCTCCTAACCTTGTCCGTAATAGGCATTTTCACCATGTTTTCTTAAAAAATGCTTTGTGACTAACGCTTCATCTGCACCATTATCTTTAGGAGAAAGCATCTTTGCCCTAAATGCCATCTTTACAACCTCTTCCATTACTACTGCATTATGAACCGCTTCATTTGAATCTTTTCCCCAGTTAAAAGGACCATGATCATTTACAATTACTCCAGGAGTGTACATTGGATTTCTATCCTTAAAAGTCTCAATTATAACCAAACCTGTTTGTTTTTCGTATTCACCCATTATTTCTTCTTCTGACAATTTTCTAGTACATGGAATTTCTCCATAAAAATAATCTGCATGAGTAGTTCCCATTACTGGTATTGATTTTCCTGATTGTGCCCAGCTTGTTGCCCAAGATGAATGGGTGTGCACAATTCCCCCAATGTCAGGGTATTTTTTATATAATTCAATATGTGTTGGCGTATCCGAAGAAGGTCTTAATTTTCCCTCAACTACATTTCCTTGTAAATCCACTACTACCATATCTTCTGCTGTCATTTCATCGTAATCAACACCACTTGGTTTAATTACAATGAGCTTAGACTCTCTATCAATTTCACTTACGTTTCCCCACGTATAAGTTACTAAGTTTCTTTTTGGCAATTCAAGATTTGCTTTTAAAACTTTTTCTTTTAATTTTTCAAGCACTCCTGTCTCCCCTTTCTTCTATTATTTTATTTATTTTTTCACTCATAAACCTATTAGCAAATTTTATTTCTTCTCTCCAATTTTCACTGCCAACGTACCAGAATTCTGCAACGTATTTTCTTACTCCAAGTGACCATGCTGTTTCTATAATTTTTTCAAAATCTACATGACCTGTGCCAAAAGGAATTTCTCTAAACTTTCCAGGTACAGTTTCCTTTAAATGAAATGCAGCAATGTGTCCTTTACCACTTTTAATATCCTCCAAAACACTATTATTGTATGCTATTGCTGCATTGGTTAAATTTCCCGAATCCGGATATACGCCTAAATAAGGAGAATCAACGCTTTTTACATATTTCATAGCTTTTCCTACTGTGTTCATAAACTCTGTTTCCATTGTTTCAAACGCTAATATAATCCCTCTTTTCGCTGCATATTCCACTGCCTTTATAAGGTTTTTATTAAATAATTCTCTTGTTTCCTCAGTTGAATTTTCATAGTATACGTCATATCCTGCAAGTTGAATTATCCTTATTCCTAAATCCATAGCAAAATCTATTGCTTTTTTCATTATTTCCATGCCACTATTTCTAACATTTTCATCTAAGCTTCCCAAAGGATATTTTCGGTGTCCACTTAAACACATGGTACTTATAGGAATCCCTACTTCATAACTTGTTTTAAGTATCTCAATTCTTTCTTCTTTTGAACTGTCAAGTCTAGCAAGCTTTTCATCTGTTTCATCTATGCTTATTTCAACGAAATCATATCCTGCTTCTTTTGCACAGATCAATTTTTCACGCCAGCTTAGATCCTTTGGCATTGCTTTTTCATAGAGCCCTAAATCATACTTTTCCATGAATTCATCCCCTATTTTTTTCTAATCTGTAACAAAATAAAGAGCCGCTTCTCCAATTTCTCTATTAGCAGAAATAATAATGTCTCTATCCTTTTTATTTAATACTGCCACATTGCTTGGTCCAACTCCTGCTTCAATTACCTCTGTCTTGAACTTCAAAGGATTTGTGCTCTCACATTGTATATAGAACAATTCTTTTGCAACTCTTCTGTATCCACCAATAATGGTAGGAACTCCACGTAATTTTCCTCCCCATACTACGTGTCCAAAATCCATTTCCTTTGGATATTTATAAACCTGTTCATATTTATCGCCAATTTTTTTATTGATAACAAAGTCTCCACCGTGGAAAGGTTCTATAGTAACAATTTCATCTACACCGTCATTATCAATATCAACTAATGCAACATCACTAACTGGTCTATCAATAATTTTTTCAATGCTCCATTCTCCATTTATGCTGTCGGGTGGTGTAACAACAAAAACACCTTCTTCACAAGTTACAAAACCAACATTTTTACTTTTCCAAACACCACGACAATAACCATGATTTTTAGTAAGATTTTCTTTTATTACTTTTAATTCAATTGGCTGAGTTAAATCCTCTGGCAATATTCCTACATAAATTTTGCCTGGATTTGACCAATCTTCTTTAAATTCTTTTGTTGTACATAAGGTAGCACCTAAAAAATAATTAACTCCATTTACAGTTAAAATATCAAATCTATGAACATATGGTAATTTAAATAAGGCTTTAGTAGTCCAACTTCCATCCTTTTCAGGTTTAGACCATACTATTGTTGCATTTTCAGATTGAAAGGTAGGAAAAAAGTTTTGAACCGCTAAAAAGTCTCCGTTTTTTCCTGGTATAGGAATCATGGACATAGTTCCGCCTGGTCCATCCCAAACTGTTGATTGTTTTAAATCTTCCGAATATTCGAAACAACTACCTTCTCCTTCCGTTGCTAAAAGGATCTTTTGTTTCCCATCCACTACAGTACTGCTTGTAGCATAGCATCTAGTTAAGTTTGTCAAGAATTTCTTTTCAAATTTCATATTTAAAACGCCTCCTATAGCAATGATTTAAATGGTAGATCTGGTTCTATCTCAAATGCATCATGGAAACCTCTATCGTGATGATATTCCATTCTGTCTTTATCTTGAGGGTATACAAATTTTCCTCCAACTTCCCAAATAAATGGTTTGAATTTATATTGTAATCTATTTTTTCTCATATTCCATAAAACTAAAATTTCATTAGTATCTGCCATAAAATTAGTCCAGATATCGTGATGGAAGGGTATTATAACCTTTGTATTCAAGCATTCTGCCATTCTTAATATATCAATGGAGGTGATTTTATCTGTCATTCCTCTAGGGTTTTCTCCAAAAGATCCTAAAGCAACATCTATTTTGTAGTCGTTTCCATGTTTCGCAAAGTAGTTTGAATAATGTGAATCTCCACTATGATAAATATTGCCGCCTGGAGTTTTAATAACATAATTAACTGCTAATTTATCCATATCCTGTGGCATTTTATCTTTTAATATAACCCCTTTAGGTGCAGTAACGAGTTCCGTTCTATCAAAAGATTCAAGAGCAACAATTTCTGTATCCTTTACTTTTATTACATCTCCTGGTTTAACTACTACGCATCTTTCCTCTGGTACTCCCCAGCTAATCCAAAGATCAACACAAGCCTTAGGTCCGATAAATTTCACATCAGATGAACAATTCTGCATTACCGCTGCAGCTACATTTGGGTCTATGTGATCGCTATGATCATGAGTTGCCAAAATAGCATCTACTTCTTTTATTTTAAAAGGATCAATTACGCAAACTGAGTTTCTTAAGTTTGGCTGCATAGCAACGCATCCAATCATTCTTTGATGTTGATGCTGTTTTTTCATTAAAGGATTAGCTTTTGTCTTCTTTCCGCTGTTAACCCATAAATCAATGCACAAATTTGCATTTCCCTCAGATTTTACCCAAATACCCGTACATCCTAGCCACCACATTGCAAAAGTTTCAGGCTTTACTTCTTCTTGTTCTATTTCTTCATTTAACCATGTACCCCATTCTGGAAATGTGTTTAGTATCCATGATTCTCTTGTTATTTCTTGAATTTTGCTCATTTTAAATTCATCCTTTCTTTAATTGTTTATCAGGTAAATTTATTTCTTCTTTTGAATCCTTAACTTATATTATTATAATAACATCATAGGATTACAAAATCGACATTATTTCATACATTGCACATATGTGCACAATGTTTTTTTGACCAACGGCTTTTTAGAAAAACAAAGAACCGCTATAACAGCATTTTTTATGCTATTCAGCGGCTCTTTGTGTGTGTTTTATGTTAAAAAATCATGCAAAAGAAATGTATTACTCTAAATTACTATGATTTTTTATAGCTATATCATTATCTATTTTATCCTTATAGCTCAATTTTAAACATAGGGCATCCATAACTATATGAACACTTTGATCAAATAAAGAGCTTAAAAGTTGAATTGACTTTACATTTTGTGCCTTATCACTTTTTACTGCTCCAGGCACAATTATATTTTTAGAAGAATCCTTTGCAAGAGTTGAACCCTCTCTGCTTGTTATTCCGATTATATGCGCTCCCTTTGCCTTAGACTTTTGTAGTAAATTTAAAACCATGGAAGTTTCACCAGACCCTGATATTAAAAACACTACATCCTCAGCTTGAACCGAAGGAGTTATAGTTTCACCCACCACATAAACCGTATATCCAATATGCATGAGCCTCATTGCAAAGCATTTTCCTATTAGTCCAGAACGTCCTTGTCCGTATACAAAAAATCTCTTGTCCTTTGTAATAAATTCCACAACTTCATCCATTTTGCTTTCATCCACATTATTAATTACCTGTTGAACCTCTTTTAATATATCATCAAGCACCTTCATGGATATCATCTCCCACTTTGTAATTTTTCACAAATTCTTTTAGCTGTATACGCTGCATTCTTTGACTTTGTTATCAATGACCCCACAACAACTATTTCAGGATTAATAACCTCTATATCAGCAATAATCTTTTTATTAATGCCCCCACCTACAGCAAGTCTATTTATATCCTTATAAAGTTGTTTTTTACTTTGAAACATGTCTATTAAACTTTTATTTTCACTATCTTTAGGAAGATGAACAAATAAAATAGCATCTTCATATGTTTTTATTGTCTCAATTTTAGAATCATCCGTTTCCATCAAATCAATCATAATATGTTTTTTATACTTTTTTGAAACCTCATAACATATTTTTATTGTTTCAATAGGGGAATTTCCCATAACAGTTGCAATATCTGCCCCTGCCTCATATGCGGCTTTAAATTCATATTCACCTTCATCACAGGTTTTTATATCTGCTAATATCACTTTATCTTTAAATTCACTTCTTATAAATTGTATAGATTTTTTTCCATAGTCCTTTATAAGTGATGTCCCTACCTCGATTATGTCAATATAATCATGTACTTCTTCTACAATACTTTTAGCCTCACTTAAAGTCATCCTATCCAAAGCTAACTGTATTTTCAATTAAATCACCTCTCGAGGAATTTTTCTAACTCTTCGTGTGTAGGATAGCCGTCATTGTCCCCCTCGGACATTACTGCTAAAGCACCTACCGCATTTCCCCTTCTAACCGCATCTTTTATGCTTAAGCCTTCAAGAATTGCGCTTATAACTCCAACTGCAAATCCATCTCCTGCTCCGACTGTGTCAACCACATGTTCAACCTTGAAGCCATCAACTGTATAAGCTTCTCCGTCCTTTGTTTTTACATATGCACCTTTGGAACCAAGTTTTACGATTACGATTTTCACACCCTTGCTAAGATAAAAATCTGCAATTTCTTCTGGATTATCACTACCCATAAGCACTAAACCTTCATTTATTCCTGGAAGTAAAATATCACTTTTGAAAGCTATATCATTTATTGTACTAATCATGTCTTCCTTGCTGCTCCAAATTTGTGGTCTCAAATTAGTATCAAAAGTAGTTGTGATATTGTTTTCCTTTGCAAGCTCCAGTAATTTATAAGATGCTTCTTTTGTGCTTTCTGATAAGCCTGGGAAAATTCCTGTAAGATGAATGTGTTTAACACCATCTAAGTTTACTTTATTTAAATCCTCTACTGTAAAGTTAGCAGCAGCAGAATTTTTTCTAAAATAAAATATACTAGGATCTCCTTCACTCACCTTTGATTTTAATTGAAATCCAGTAAATTTTTCTTTAGTTGTTGTTACATAATCTGTACCTACATTTTCTTCATTAAGTCTTCTATTTATAAATTCACCAAATGGATCTTCTCCAAGCTTTGTTATATACTGAACTGAATGTCCTAATCTTGATACACCAACTGAAACATTAACTTCAGCTCCTGCTAAGAATTTTTTAAAGCGGTCAATCTCACTTATTTCTTTATCTATTTCACTTTCACCTTCAGCTGCAAATAGTGCCAAAGGTTCTCCAATTGTTATAAATTCACTCATTTTATCATTCTCCTAAAATCTTATTTTAAACAATTTACTTTTGTAACAATCGAAGGATCTTATGGGGATATTCAAGACCATCTTCAATACTTTTAAATTTAACTTGCTCAGTACTATTGTCTGCCTTTATGATATTTTAATGCACATAAGGCTTATGTCTATTTCCTTTGGATTGTCTTTAGTTTATTTTGCTACTTTGAAACTTTGTAAACCGGTTTCTAAAACCTGAATACTAGCTTTTTTTATCTTTAAGTGCATTTTTATGTTTATATTTACTGTAGGAAAATTACAATAAGTTAATTTTCCCACAGATAAATCTTACCTAATTATTTAATGGTATTGTTGAGCCTCTTATTTCAAGCTTTGAATTAAGCACTCTACTAACTGCATCCTTTGGTAATTTTTCTTCAATTCTATCTATTAATATTTTTGCTGCTTCAAATCCCATTTCATAGGATGGTTGTGATATTGTTGTGATGCCTGGTGGTATTAGTGATGCCCACCCCCAGTTATCATAGCCGCAAACTCCTAAGTCCTTTGGAACATTTATATTTAATTTATTAATTGCACTTAAAGTATTTAAGAGTACAACACCATTGACCGCAAATATAGCTTTTTTACCACTATAATTGTTTAAGAATTTGTATATATTTACTTCTATATTTCCGCCTTCATTATGATCTATAACTGAGATATTGTAATTTTCTTTTTTAAGTCTTTTACTGCAAACATCAAGAAAAGCTCTTTCTCTCTCTATTCTAGGTTTTACATTGTTAAGTCTTTCCGTAAAAAAGCACAAGCTGTTGAATCCTGCATCAATAAGATAATTTATAGTTTCAACTGTGATTTCATAGTTGTTACTTTTAACAGAATCAATTTTGTCTTCACAAAAGGTTCTATCTAGCATTGAAATTGGTATTCCTCTTTCTTTCATGCTAACTATAAGCTCCTCGTTGTGGCCTGTACTATTGACTATAATGCCCTCAACCCTTTGATCTAAAAGCGATTTTATATATTCCGCTTCTTCCTTTGCATCGTTATCTGAATTTGCGATGACCATGTTGTAGCCTCTAGCCTTGCACTCGTCTCCGATTCCTTTGATTATTATTGATGAAAAAGGATTTGTAAGATCTGCTATTACAACACCTATTAGCCTGCTTTTATTGGATTTTAGACTTCTCGCTATATTATTAGGTCTATAATTAAGTTCTTTTATGGCTTCTTTTATTCTGTCTTTAGTTTTTTCTGACATATATTCAAACTTACCATTTAGGTATCTTGATATAGTTGCCTTAGAAACCCCTGCTAATTTAGCTACGTCGTCTATTATTACCTTCTTCTTGTTATCCATTTTTCACCATCCTTTAGTAACCGGTTTCCTAAATACATCATACTACTAAGAAAGCTCAATTGCAATAAGGAAAATGAAATTTTTTGTTGGTTGATAGTTCAAGTATAGTACACAATACTATCCAGACTTAAATCAAATATATAATAAATTTTAAGTATACTTTTTTATTCATTATAATACAGTAAGTAATGTTTTTCAAACTTACAGCTGTAAATGTAATTTAAGTATGTTACACTTATTCTAATTTCCTCACTATATGTAATATTTTACAATATAATATGCTTAAATACAGCATTTTACATTTAATCCTTTTAATTGTATATCGTACTTGTATCAAAAATAAATTTTAGGAGGATTTAAAAATGAAAAGTTTAAAAATGAAAGCTTTATCTTTAGGAATTGTGTCTACTGTTTTACTTTCTTCAACTGCTTTTGCTGCTACTAATACTAAAATACAGGTAAATAAATCTACCAAGAATATAACTACCCAATCATCTGCTAACCCTTCAAGAAACTATAAGACTTATTATAATTCACGTGCAGACCAAGTAATAGCTGGAGGCGGACTTATAAAATTAGGTGATACCGGAGATGCTGTTAAAGATGTTCAAGCATGTTTAGTCAATGGTGGCTTTTTATCTGGTGGTCAAAGTAGTATTGATGGAATATTTGGACAAAGTACCTATAATGCAGTTGTGTACTTCCAAAATTACTATCACTATCAATATGGTTTAAGTGTAGATGGTATTGTTGGACCAGCTACTTGGAACTTATTACGTGGTGATCTTTAATAAAAAATCACCTATAAAAAGTAGAACCCTAGAATAAAGTTTATACTATTCTAAGGTTCTACTTTTTATAAGCAACTTTCTGTGTTTTATTTGATTTATTGCTTAAAAATCAAATTTTTTATAAATTCCTTCTCTTTTTTCATTAAATTTATTATTGGTTAGTTTTATCTAATTAAAATAATACAATTCTGTATTCAAAAATTCACATGATAATGTTGATTGTTTTAATTCTTTTTTTAATGTTTTCGCTATTCTAATTACAGCATTTTTCCATTCAATAATATCATTAATAAACTCGCTATTAGCCACTCCTGTTATTACAAATGTATACTCTCCACCTTTTGGGCATCCTAATTCTTCATTGTAAACAGTTTTGCTTTTCTTAATTACCGCTGATACATATATTCCACTAAACTTGAATTCTCTTTTGGCAATATCCTGCCATAATTCACTTATAAAATCAAACATAAAATCCTGCTGATTATTGTTAAAATATCCTTTATTTATTCCTGTAACCATCTCAAATCTCAAAGTATTTTCCATTATTATTCCCCCATTATCTCTCACTAAAAAAACTACACACACAAAAGAATTATTTCCACTAATTTCAACTGCTATTGCTATAAATTGCAGCTTTTTAATAATCTTCGTTTAATTTATTTTTATATAGCTTGTATTTATCAATAGAATAAGAGTATTAAAAACTTAACTTTCAATAACTGTTTATATTAATTCAAAATATTTCATATTATTCTTCTCGTTTGAAACTAAATTAACTTTATGTATATTATGCCATTATTATCTTTTATCACTTCATTAACAAAACCTATATTTTTAATAATATATTAGTATTTTTAACATTAGATTTCTATGTGGTTCAAGAGGAATTATATTAGTATGATGTTTTTTATGGGATAAGAATTTATTGGTGAAATTAATACATAAAAGGATTAATTGTTTTGGTTTATGTTATGGTGAGTTCTTTAAAACCTCTGATATTGCTTTTTATTTTGCTATTTGCTGATTTTTTACCTTTTAGAGATTGATTATTTAGGATTAGTAATTTCTTTCAGTTCATGATTCTAATGGGCTCCCCCCAAACCCCGTGTATGAGATTTTGCATTTTTCCTACTTTATATTATTTTTTGAGAAAGTGATTTTTCTGAGTTATAGAAGGATAATGGGCTCCGCCCAAACCCCGTGTATTAGATTTTGCCTTTTTCCTACTTTATATTATTTCTTGAGAAAATGATTTTTCTGAGTTATAGAAGGATAATGGGCTCCGCCCAAACCCCGTGTATTAGATTTTGCCTTTTTCCTACTTTATATTATTTCTTGAGAAAATGATTTTTCTGAGTTATAGAAGGATAATGGGCTCCGCCCAAACCCCGTGTATGATTACTTTCCATATACCAACTATTAAAGATAATGCATTTCTGCATCTAAAAATTCACATATCACTACAGATTGTTTTAGTTCTTCTTTTAACTTTTGAGCTAATCTTATCACCATGGCCTTCCATTCATCAATATCAATTACAACTTCCTTATTAGCTGCTCCTGTTATTACAAATGTGTTTTCTCCACCTTTTGGGCAACCTTTTTCTTCGCTGTACACGGCTTTGCTCTTCATAATTACGGCAGATACATATATTCCTGTGTGATCAAATTCTTTTTTTGCAATGTCCTGCCATAGTTCGCTTATAAAATCAAACATAAAATCTTGCTGATTATTATTTTCATATTCCTTATTCATTCCTGAAACTGAAACTATTTCAAATCTTAAAGTATTTTGCATTATTATTTCTCCTTTTTATCTCCCTCTACAAAAGCCAGCACCTACAACTGAATTTTTCTCTCCTAATCCAACTGCCATTGCTACAAATGCAGCTTTTTGAGCATTTTCATTGTCTTCAATTTCTAATGACACTTTATTTCCTAAGAGTTTTATTCCACCTTTGTAATTGAAGTACATAGGGAATCTATTTTTAAATTGAATCTTTTCTATAAATGTTCCGCTTAAATCTATATCATCGTTAAAAAGATTTTTGTATTTCTTTTCTAGGTTTGCCTCTATCCTAGTCATAAATATATTCAGCTTGTCACTTTGAAGCCAAGGTTCATCATTTACTGTGATTATTACAGGATTAATAGTATATAGTTCCTTTATTTTTTTCATTTGAACTTCATTAAAGGAAATTGATATAACTTCAAAGTCATAATTTATTAGATTAATCATGCAGTTTTGCAGCTTTTGCATAAGCCCTTGTTCAATGCCTCTTATTCTGAAAACATACAGCCTACCTTTTTTGTAAACTTTGTCTTTTTCCAGAGGATATAAATTGTCAAAGACATAATTTTTAAACTGGTTTTTAGGATGTATTTCCTTTAATTCTTCATCTAAAATCATAGACTTATCTATATTTCTACCAATAATATACCCACTGTCTGCATAAAATATATCTTTTTTCAGCATTACTGTTACTATTAGTTCAAAATATTTCATTATAAACTCCTTACTTGTAATTAAATGAATTTTATGTATATACTGCCGTTAACATTTTTATTATTTATTTTTTGTCATTTTGTATATAAAAATACCCATATCTTTTAAAAATATGGGTACTTTTAATATATTTCTTATTTATTATTCCAATGCTATCTTAAAATTTTCAATTAAATCCTCTAAATCTTCAAGTCCTACGGAGACTCTTATTAGGTTATCTCCTATTCCAAGCTTAATTCTTTCATTGTGTGGAATTTCTGCGTGGGACATTTTGGCTGGATATGAGATTATTGTTTCTACACCGCCAAGGCTTACTCCAACTGCAGCACATTTTATTTTTTTCATGAAGCTTTTAGCCTTTTCGGTGCTGCTGGCTTCAAAAGATAGTACAGCTCCTGCGCCTGAGGCTTGTGAAAAGTGTATTTCTCTTCCTATATGACTTGGCATTCCTGGATAATACACTCTATCTACAAATTTGTTTAGTAATAGCCATTTTGCTAGTTCTGTGGCGTTATTTTGCTGATAGTTAAGTCTAATCTTTAGGGTCTTTATTCCTCTTAATAATAGCCAGGAGTCCTGTGGGCTTAGTACTGCTCCAAATGCATTTTGAACGAAATATATTTTATCTGCTAGTTCTTTTGTTTTTGCAACAACTAATCCTGCTATTATATCACTGTGTCCATTTAAAAACTTTGTAGCGCTGTGAACTACTATGTCTACTCCAAGCTCTAGTGGTCGCTGAAGATATGGGGACATAAAGGTGTTGTCTGCAATTACTAAAAGGTTAAATTCTTTAGCAAGCTTTACGATTTCTCTTATGTCAGTTACCTTCATTAATGGGTTAGACGGTGTTTCTATATAAATAGCTTTTGTGTTGTCTTTTATTGAGTATCTTACTTCTTCTATGTTGGTTGTATCAACGAATTCACATTCTACTTCAAATTTCGAAAAAAATTCTGTTGTTATTCTATATGTTCCTCCATAAACATCCTTAGGTACAATTATGTGGTCATGAGCTGAAAAAATGCTTAATACAGAAGATATTGCAGCCATACCTGATGAAAATGCAAAGCCTTTATAGCCACCTTCTAATAGTGCTATAGTTTTTTCCAATGCTTCACGTGTTGGATTTCCTGATCTTGAATAGTCATAAACTATATTTCCATCTATGTTTTCTTGGTGAAAGGTAGAGGTTTGATATATAGGTGTTGTGATTGCTCCTGTTCTTTTATCTCCTTCAAATCCACTGTGTATAAGTTTAGTTCCGAATTTCATTTAAATTTCCCCCTTATTTTGTGCCGATAGCTCTTTTCAAATCTTTTATTAAATCCTGTGCGTTTTCAATTCCTACTGAAAGTCTTAAAAGTTTATCTGTTACTCCTAAGCGCTGTCTTATATCGTCTGGTATATCTGCATGGGTTTGTGTGTATGGATAGGTTATTAAACTCTCTACCCCTCCAAGGCTTTCAGCAAATATTATGACTTTTACTCTTTCAAGAATTTTTTCTACAGTTTCCTTACTGTCTACATAAAATGAGATCATACCTCCAAAACCAGATGCTTCATTTTTTAAAATGTCATGACCTTCATGCTCTTCTAGACCTGGATACAAAACCTTGATCACCTTTTCCTGCTTTTTTAAAAAATCTGCTATTTTGATGGCGTTTTCCTGCTGCCTATCAAGTCTTATATGAAGAGTTTTTATTCCTCTTAAAATTAGCCAACTGTCAAAGGGTGCTAGCACTGCTCCAATGGAATTTTGTATAAACCTCAATTTTTCAGTTAACTTCTCATCATTTAAAATAACAAAACCAGCTAGGGCATCATTATGTCCACAAAGATATTTAGTTCCACTATGAATAACTATGTCTGCTCCTAAGTTAAGAGGTTTTTGATAGTATGGTGTCATAAATGTATTGTCTACTATTAGTAGTGCATTGTGTTTTTTAGAAAGTTTGCTAACCTCTTTAATATCCGTAATTTTCATAAGTGGATTTGTTGGCGTTTCTAAATATATAGCTTTTGTGTTGTTTTTTATTTCTTTTTCTATGTTTGAAATATTCGTTGTATCTGTATATGTGACTTCAATACCATAATTTTTATAAATTTCTTCAAATATTCTATAGGTTCCACCGTACAAATCATCTGATACAATTATGTGATCTCCACTTGCAAATATAGTGAGTATACCTGATATTGCAGCCATTCCAGAAGAATATGCAAGACACGCTTTTCCGTTTTCAAGGTCTGCAACAGTTTTTTCAACTTCATCTCTAGTTGGATTTGCTGTTCTTGAGTAGTCATATCCTGTGCTTTTATTTAAGCCCTCATGTCTAAAGGTTGAGCTTTGGTATATTGGATAACTTATAGACCCAGTTCTAATCTCAAAACCACTTCTACCGTGAACAGCTTTTGTTTCAAATTTTGTACACTCTATATCTTCCATAATTTTTTTCCTCCCATTTTATAAAAAATAAAACTGCTCCTTATCCATAAAAAATAAGAAGCAGTTTTAAAAACATTCTCATCTCTCAGGATAAACCTGTAGGAATTAGCACATTTCCAAATACATGGATGTTGCCGGACTTCATAGGGCCTATCCCTCCGTCACTCTTGATAAGAAACAATTTATTTAGTTTTCGTATTTGTTTAGTATGATTATTATATACCTTATTTATAAGAATGTCTAGTATTTTTGTATTGTATAATTCTATAATTTAAAAATTGCTGTCTCAAAGGTCTTCCTTTGGCATTTTTTTTATGTATTTCCTCTTGACTCCTATATTTCTGCAAATTATAATATGTTTTATACATAAAATTTAATGTTGTTTATAATCTTTTTAAATAATGTTGGTGAAAATATGTATTTTTTTACAGTAGTTACAAAGGATGTGTGGTTACATTGAAGAAAAAGAAAAAGATATTAATCGCAGCTGCAACCTTGTTAGTTTTATTAACTACAGGATGTTCAAGTAAAAAACAAACTTCTGACAACACTTCAACCGTAAAAGCCGCTACCAAAGCCAAGCAAAAATGGGTTCTTAGCGATACTACCGCTGACCTAAAATCAAAATATAGTATATCCCAAACAGAATTTGTATCTAATGGTCAGGATATTATAAATATATTAAAAGATTTGTGCGATAAAGAAGGAATTACTTATACAACCAATTACAAGTATTCTAAGGGTCATTGGTTATCTTTCGATACTGGAAACATCAAATTAAAAAGTGAAAAGGGACATTCTTATACTATTTCATATACAGGAGATATTATAACTGCCTCCAACACTTCAAATGCTTTTAACAATGTTGAAATTGACGTCTCACAAAAAGATACGGGTAAACCCTTTGATGCTGACTCTTGCAAATTTCTAAAAAAAATCATAGTAAAATTAACTGATAATAACGATTATAATTTTAAAAGCTTTAATGATGCTGTTAAACAGGTGGATAAGGATTGTACTAAGAAAGTTTTATCAGACAGGTTAAAAACCAATTCAAAATCCTTTGAAACTGTACGAATTGTTAAATATAGCGAAAATAAAGATACTTTAGAATATAAATTTGTTACAGGAAAAATGAATTTAAAATAATTTAATAAGACACATTCTAACAAAATATTAGAACGTGTCTTTATATAAAAAACCTTAGATAGTATTGTATGGCCTATTTAAAAAACGCTTTTAAGTTTTTATGCTATCATTCTTTTTACAAATTCATTAACATCTTCAATTTTTAAAAGCTCTTTCTTTTGGAATGCTCTATCTGCTACTCCATTTGACATTTTTAATTTTATATTTAATGGTTGAGGTCCACCGTTTTTCTTTAAATCTTCATAAAATTGAGTATATCTTTCTTGTTCTGTTCCTTCATAAGTGCAATCATTGTAGTTAAAGTAATCTGTTGAAAAAGAATATTCAATTTTAAAATCCTCTGGACTCCCTGTTATTTTTATCTTAAATAATTTCATTTCTAATCCTCCTAATATACTATATTTACTATGTATAACTTGAATTTAATTGTAGGATTAGCCCAAAGAAAGCTTGAGCTAATCCACCAATTAATAATTAATTTTTTACTCTTCTGCCTCTCCAGATATTTCTTCCTGGAAGTATTCTTTGTCAAGTGCCTTAAAGAATGGGAAGTAAACTATAGCTGCTATTGCTATTATTACAAGCTGAAGAACTGCTCCTCGCCAACCTGCTACTATAAGTCCTGATAGTATAGGTGGTGTAGTCCATATCGCTTGAACAGCTGTAAAGCAAGGTACCAAACCAGTATATATTGCAAAGTAAGTTAATATTCCTGAAACAAGAGGGCAAACTAAAAATGGTATAAACATAAGTGGATTCAAAACTATTGGAAGACCGAAAAGAACTGGCTCGTTTATATTAAAACAACCTGGAACTAATGCAAGTCTACCTAACTGTTTAAGACGTTGTGATCTAGCAAATAAGAAACATGCTGCAACAAGTCCTAATGTTATTCCTGAACCTCCTAATGTTATAAAGTTATCTTGGAACTGCTGACATACTATGTGAGCATTTTTTCCAGCTCCTGAAGCTACTAATGCATGACCAGCTTTAAAAACATCCTGGTTTGCTAAAGTGTTTGCTTGGTATATTGATCCCATAACACCACCTATAAGAGTAGCACCATGAACACCAAAGAACCAGAAGAAAGATATAACAAATGGTATTGCTATTGCTCCACCTAATGAGTCCGTTATTCCTTGTAGTGGAATTTGTAATACTTTATAAATCCATTCAAGTGCAGTTTGACCTGTAACAACATTAAAGAATATGAATATACACATTGCACCTGTTATAATAACAGCACCTGGAATTAGTGCTGAGAAAGCATTTGCAACACCTGATGGTACACTTTCTGGAAGCTTAATTCTTATGTCACGTTTTAAGAACCATGAATAAATAAATCCTGTAAGTACTCCAATAATTATGGCAGCAATCATTCCTTTACCGCCAGTCCAGCCCTTAGGTATAACTGCTGAAACTTTATCTGCATGTTTCATTACAACTCCGCCAACTTTATCACCTATGTTAATTGGTGAATAACTTGGCATAACTATTAGAAATGCTACCGCACCCAAAAGTCCTGATGTTACAGGATCTTGGCCTTCATTTTTAGCATATTGAGCAGCTATTCCTATTACTGCTGCAATTGCCATAATATCGAAGGTTGAACCTGAAACTTGACTTAATGGCACTGCCCAGTTTGGCCCAAATATTCCTGTCATCCAGCCTCCCCATGACTTAATTGGGAAATTAGCTATCAACAAAAATATTGATCCAACTAGAGTAAGTGGCATCGTGATTATAACACCGTCTTTTATGGCAGTTATAATTTTTGAATTAGCAAATTTCATTATCGGTGGCAAAATCTTCTCTTGAATGGTATCTACTTTACTCATTATTATAATTCCTCCTCGTATTTTTATATGATATATAGATATTATTAAGTCCTATAAATTATATATTTTCACCTCTCTCTTCTATTACTTTTTTATACCAATAAAATGATAATTTCTTTTTTCTATCTAAGTTATGCTTCTGATCTATATATATAAAACCATACTGCTTTTTATATCCATTAAGCCAACTTAGAAGGTCAATTGCTGACCAAGCATAATATCCCTTAAGATTTATTCCCCTACTTATAGCTTCTTTTATTGCTTTTAAGTGTGCTTCTATAAACTTTATTCTAGGCATATCAAGGATCTCGTCCTCTATTATTGGGTCCTGATCTCCTAAACCGTTTTCAGTAATATAGATTTTTATATCACCATAATCTTTCTTTAATGCCTCAAGTCCAATGATTAGCGATTCAGGTGATATTTCCCATCCCCATTTAGTGTAAACTTTATCGTCCATCTTTACTGTCTTATAGAAGCCATCAAAAGATGCATTTCCAGGTGCCCCTGTTGAGTTTTCTCTTGTTCTTTCTACTTTTTCCCCTGTGTCATAATTTTTTATTACTCTTTGAGGTTGATAATAGTTAAGTCCTATAAAATCATTTAGTGGTGCTGCTTCTTTTAATATATTTAATTCTTCATCTGTCCAATCTGGTAAAAATCCATTTTTCTCTATATTTTTAATTACATACTCCGGATATTTACCCTTTAATATTGGATCGTAATACCATGTAATTTCATATTGATTTGCATGGTAAGCAGCTTTTTTGTTTTCTTCTTTGTCATCAACACTGAAGGCTGGTGAGAAAACATGAGTAATACCAATTTCCCCATATTGGTTTAATTTCTTATATTCAATGACAGATTTTGCATGAGCTGTAAACACATTATGTGTTGCCTGAAAATATTTTTTCACATCTCCTGATATACCAGGTGGATGAGCTCCTGTTAAGTATCCATTACTACAAAATACTATAGTTTCATTGAAGGTAATCCAATGCTTTACCCTATCTCCAAATGCCTCAAAACAAGCTTTTGCATATTTTACGAAAGCATCTACAGTTCTTTTATTAGTCCATCCTCCTACTTTCTCTAGTACCTCTGGCATATCCCAATGGTATAGGGTTACAAAAGGCACAATTCCATACTTTAAACATTCATCTATAAGATTATTATAAAATTCGATACCCTTTTCGTTTACTTCTCCATCTCCATCTGGTATTATCCTTGGCCATGAAACAGAAAACCTGTATGAATCAAGTCCCATCTCTGCCATTAATTTTATATCTTCTTTATATCTATGGTAATGATCTACTGCAACATCTCCATTTGTACCTTCAAAAGTCTTACCAGGTATCTTAGTGAATACATCCCAGTTAGATACTCCCTTTCCATCTTCATTCCAGGCACCTTCTACCTGATATGATGCAGAGGCGGCACCTAGAAAGAAATCTCTTGGAAACTTCATTTTCTACCTCCTAAAATTCGTTTTTTATTTTTCTAAAACTTTTAATACATGACTTAAAACCTTTTCGCCATTAAGCATTCCATAATCTGCTGAGTTTATTACTTCAACTGGAACTCCCTTTGGTTCAAATATGCCCTTTGCTTTTGGTAAAAGAAACTTAACTTGAGGTCCAAGAAGCGCTATATCTGCCTTATCTGCATAATCAGCCATTTGAGCTTGTGGATAAGCCTCTATAAATGCCTCTATATTTTTTGCTGCTGCCGCCTTCTTCATTTTTGTAACCAACATGCTAGTTGACATTCCTGCACTACAAAATAATAAAATTCTAACCATAATTACTCCTCCTAACGTTTACTTTCTATTTATTTGACAAAGCATTTATGGACTTTGTCATTTCAATCATTTCAGTTATAAGATTTTTTTCAGAAATTGTTGTCATTAATTGATCTTGCGCATGTACGAATAGTATTGAAACCTTTAATGCCTCACCCTCCGCTTCTTTTTGAAGCATTGAAGTCTGTATATTATGAGCTTCGCCTATGGCATTGTTTGCCTTACCTATTAATTCATCTATCTCATCATATTTTCCTTCTCTTGCTTTACCAAGTGCTTCATACATGTAACTTCTTGCATCACCGGAATAAATTATTATATTCATTATTATTTGCTCTATATCCATTCCTACCCCTCCAGACAAATACTTTTTTTCTCACTTATTCTTTATAGCAAATACCGTGCCAAACACTTTTTATTATCTATAACCCTTTATTTTAAAGCACTGTTTTTTAGTGTTTGAACCTTATATCTAGTGTTTATATGTAAACATTTTAGTGTTCAAACACTTTTTTGCTGCATGTAGTAATATGTAAATTTTTATTGTATAATCAATATTAAGTAATTTTATATGGGGGTTTTCCAACATGAACAGAAGAGAACAAATATACAATAAATTGTATGATATGCCGGAGAACACTAAAGTAACTGCACTGGAACTTTCCGAAATGCTCCATATGAGTAGAGCAAATGTAAGTCATGAGTTAAACAACTTATGTAAGGAAGGAAAAATATTCAAAACTTCAGGTAGACCTGTTCTTTTTTTTATATCAAACACTATAAACACTAAAATCAAAGAAAATAAATTAGATAAATTCGTAAAAAACAATTTAAGTTTAAAACAAGCCGTTGAACAATTAAAAGCAGCAATTCTTTATCCTCCGAAAGGAATGAATTGTTTGATTCTTGGAAACACTGGAGTAGGAAAATCAATGTTTGCTTCTTTAATGCACGAATATGCGGTTGAAATGGAGGTTAAGGAAAAAACTTCTCCTTTTATAACTTTCAACTGTGCAGATTATAGCAACAATCCTCAACTTTTAACCTCTCAGCTTTTTGGAATAAAAAAAGGAGCCTACACTGGAGCGGACAGTGATAGGGTTGGATTAATCGAAAAAGCAAATGGGGGAATACTTTTTTTAGATGAGGTTCACAGACTACCTCCCGAGGGACAAGAAGCGCTTTTTACTTTTTTGGATAAGGGAACCTTCAGAAGAATGGGGGATGATGAGGTAAGGCACTCCAATGTTTTAATAATATCTGCTACTACTGAAAACCCTAACTCTTCACTTTTAAAAACTTTCACTAGAAGAATTCCAATGCTCATAACAATACCTTCTCTTAATGAAAGAACCTTAGAGGAGAGACTATATCTTATAAAAAGTTTCTTCAAAAATGAAAGTAAAAAGCTTAATCGTGATATATCTGTTTCGCTTAATACTATGAGAGCATTTCTTTCTTACGATTGTCCAAACAATATTGGACAACTTAAAAGCGATGTTCAATTAGTGTGTGCTAGGGCTTACTCCGAATTTTTAACTGGTTCCATAAGAGATGTTAGAATAACTAGCCGTCTTATTCCTATTTATGTAAAGGAAGGACTTTATAAAGAAAAAGAGCATAGAATTCTTTGGAATAAACTTATGGGTGACGAAATAGAATACTTTAAATTTTCAAGTAAAGAGGTACGTGATTTAAATGAAGATTCAAAACGTGCAAGTAAAAGTGATATTTATGAATATATAGAACAAAAACTTGAAGCTTTAAAGGATAAAAGACTATCTAATATTGATATAGAAAATATTCTAGAAAAGGATATAACAAAATATTTCAATAAATATATAAGTGGAATTTCTGAAGAGTTAAATAAAAAAAATCTTATTACTATTTTAGGTGAAGATACACTAAATTTTGTAGATAAAATTATTTATCAAATTGTAACTGATCTTAGAAAAAATATTAATAATAATGTATACACTGCGCTTGCTCTTCACATAAACACTCTTATGACAAGAATAAACAGTAATAAAACTATAATTAACCCTGAACTTAAGAAAATCAAGAGTCTATATCCTGTGGAGTATGAAATTGCTTTAAAGGCAAAAAAACAAATTGAAAATTATATTAACCTTCCTATTCCTGATGATGAAGCAGGCTATATTGCTTTATTTATTGTAAATAATGAAGATAAATCTCCATCTAAAGTAATAGACACCGTAAAAATAATCATAATTGCACACGGAAAATCAACCGCTACTTCTATGGCTGAAGTTGCAAACACTTTACTTGAAGAGAATTTTGTAATAGGTATAAACTGCCCTTTAGATATGAAGCCATCTGTTGTACTAAGTGAACTTAAAAAAACTGTAAAAGCAAATTTGTCTACAAGCGGATATATTCTTCTAGTAGATATGGGCTCACTTACAACCTTTGGAGAAGTTATAAAAAAAGAATTTAGTATACCTGTGAAGGTTTTTCCTCTCGTATCAACGCTTCATGTAATAGAAGCTGCTAGAAAATCTATGCTTGGACTTTCAATTGATGAGATTTTTGACAGCATACTTACGATAAACTCTTATCAGCATATAACTCAACATTCAAGTGAGCTTACTGAAAAGCCTACACGAAAAAAAATAGCTATAGTAACAGCTTGCCTTACAGGAGAAGGCGGTTCTCTCGCAATAAAAAGTTTTCTTAATAGTAATCTAAAATATGATAAAGATTTATTTGAGATAATCTGCTTAAATTGTCTTGATAAAAATCACTTTAAAAAAGATCTTTTATCTATTATTGAACAAAAGGAAATTTTATTTTTAGTTTCTTCCTTCTCTGTGGATTTAAATATAAAACAATATAATATGCATGATGTTTTGAGTATGAATGTGCTAGATGAAATCCAGGAGTTAGTTGATAATAAAGCTGTAATACTAAAACTTTCATTAATTCTGAAGGAAAATATCGACAACTTTGATGGAAAACAATTATACGATGATATACAGAGCTTTATAAGAAGAATAGAATTAAAACTAAAAATAAAAATTTCTGATGAAGTTTTCATAGGTGTAGTACTGCATATTGCTTTTGCCATAAGTAGATTACAAAAAGGAAGCCACTCTGCTGAATATCCTGACAAAGACAAATTCATAAAAAATAATCTTGAAGTTTACTCTGTGATAAAAGAGAATTTTGTCTACTTATATAATAAGTATTTAGTGAATTTCTCTGATAGTGAACTATGCTACATCACAAACTTCTTTATAGATGAACATATATAAGACCTACATTATATTCCTATCTAAAAGATTCTAAAGTCTTTTAGGTAGGAATATTTTAGTTTATATACATCATTAAATATACTCACATTTTATTATTCATAAAACTAACCTTATATGGCTATAATTAATTATAAAGTAAATTTAATTTGTAATTGCATTTATTTTACATTAGTATTAAACTTATAATAGAAAATTTATATATCTTATGAAAAGAGGGTGAGATTTTATGGAAAATTCAAACGAAACTATTATGAATTTACTTAAGTTTATAGCATCTAATTTACCTAATATTTTTGACAACAATGCAGCTGCATATATAACTGACAAAGAAAAATATATAACTGCAGTAAGTATTCCTAATTTACATCTAAATATAAAAGAGGGTCAGCCAATAAGCGATAACCTTAAACAAATTATAGCTTCTGGAAATCCCTACTCTAACTTAATAGATGCAAGTTTATATGGCGAAGCTTTTAACGCTTATGTATTGCCTATAAAAAATGACAGCAATGAAGTAATTGGTTGCTTTATGATTGCTAAAAACACCAATATTAAAAGTTCTCTTTTAGATTTATCTAGCAATTTATCAGAATCAATATCAAATATATCAGCTGCCGTAGAAGAATCTACTGCCAATATTCAAACTTTAAGTGAAAATAATAAAAACATCTTAGTAAATGTACATAAGGCAATAGAAAATACTAAGAATACTAGCAGTGTCCTTAAATTTGTACAAAGTGTTGCAAAAGAAACCAATCTACTGGGTATAAATGCAGCTATTGAGGCTGCTAGAGCTGGTGAAGCCGGAAAAGGATTTAGCGTTGTAGCTCAGCATATTAGAAAATTATCAAACTCAACTAGCGATTCTATAAAAGAAATAAATAGCGTATTAAAAAATATAGATGAATCCGTTAATGAAATAGCTGCCAAAATTAAAGATTCCAATGAATCCTTTGATACTCAAGCAGCTGCATTAGAAGAAATCTCAGCCTCTGTTCAAGAGGTAAATAATAATGCTCGAACATTTGAGGATGTAGCAAGATCACTTTAAAAAACACACATCGAATTGCCTTCGATGTGCGTTTTTCTTTATATAAATAAATTTACATTTGAATCTTCTGCTTCTCCAAGATAATAGCCAACTCCACCAATCTTAACTCCATCTATTAATTCATCCTTTTTTATTCCCATTATATCCATGGACATTTGACAAGCTACTATCTCTATACCACTATCTATAGCTGCTTTTATAAGTTCTTCAAGTGATGAAACATTCTTATCCTTCATAACCTTCCTAATCATTTTACTTCCCATACCCATCATATTCATCTTTGATAGTTTAAGTTTTTTACTACCACGAGGAAGCATAAATCCAAACATTTTATCAAGAGTACTTTTTTTTACATTAACCTTCTCAGGTTTTCTTAAAATACTTAGTCCCCAAAAGGTAAAAAACATAGTAACCTTTTTTCCCATACTTGCAGCACCATTTGCTATAATAAATGATGCTATGGCCTTATCTAAATCCCCACTAAATACTACCATAGTTTTATTATCCTTTGAACTTTCATTTTTGCTTGAAGTTATAGACTCACCACTGCCCTTTTTAATAAAAGCAATTATATTTCCTACTTCCCTATTAAGCTCTAAAAGTTCATTATTTGTTCTTTTGCACCAAGCTTTTATATCCTCAAAAAAACCTGGATCAGAAGCTGTTACTTTAAGAATTTTTCCTACATTTAGTTCATCAATAGTAGCCTTTACCTGCATAAGTGGTCCTGGACAACATAAACCACATGCATCTAACTCTCTATCATAATTTTTTTTTACATCAACAGCAGTTTCTTTTAATGCCGTATTGTCTGTATCAGCTCTTCTACTATGAGGTTTAAAACTTAGACTGGATAAGGATTTATATCCACCTGTTACATTCTTAACTTTAAATCCTTTTTGTTTTAATATTCTTTGAGCTATATAGCCTCTTAAGCCAACTTGACAATACACAATTATATCTTTATTTTTATCTATTTCATTTATTCTTTCACGTATATCATCAACTGGAATATTAACAGCGCCCTCCACATGACCATTCTCATATTCAATTTCAGTTCTAACATCTACAACAAGGCTATCTTTTAAGTCTTCTTTTAAAAACTCATCTGGTGATATAACCTCTACTTTTTCTGTAAGTACATTCTCAGCTAAAAATCCTAGCATATTAACAGGATCTTTAGCTGACGAGAACGGTGGAGCATATGAAAGTTCAAGTTCTGCAAGATCGTATATAGTTCCTTTAAGTCTCATAACTGAAGCAATAACGTCAATTCTCTTATCTACTCCATCATATCCAACTGCTTGTGCTCCTAAAATTTTTCCTTCATCATTAAATATTAATTTCATAGATATAGTGTGTGAACCTGGATAATAAGTTGCATGTGAGGCTGGATGCACAAATACAACCTTATACGGTATATTTAATGCCCTAAGCGTTCTTTCATTATTTCCTGTACTTGCTGCTGTAAAATCAAATATTTTAATTACAGCTGTTCCTTGAGATCCTTTGTAGGTAGATTTTATGTTACAAATATTATCTGCTGCTATTCTTCCTTGCTTATTTGCAGGACCAGCTAGTGCTATTGCTGTTTTATTTTCATTTACAAAATCAACTACCTCTATTGCATCACCTACAGCAAAAATCCCCTTTATGTTAGTTTCCATGTTCTTATTAACAATTATATGGCCTTTTTTACCTAGTTCAATATTTGTATCTTTTAAAAATGAAGTTTCAGGCACAACCCCTATGGAGAGAATAACAAGTTCAGCAGCTATATTTTTTCCGCTCTGAAGAGCTACTTGAACTTTTTCTCCCTTGTCATGAAAAGCCTTAACTCCATCATTAAGTACTAATTCAATACCATTATCATAAAGTTCTTTTTCTGCTATAACTGACATATCCGAATCAAAAGGAGCCAATATATGTGGCGCAGCTTCAACTAATGTAACCTTTATTCCTCTTTCTTTTAAGTTTTCAGCCATCTCAACTCCCACATAGCCTCCACCTATTACCACTGCACTTTTTATGTTCCCACTATCAACTACTTTTTTTATATTATCTGTATCAGGTATGTTCCTAAGCGTCATGATTTTACTATTGTTTATTCCTTCTATATTGGGCTTTAAAGCTTTTGCACCTGGCGATAATACAAGATAATCGTAGCTTTCTTCATAGCTTCCCTTTTTTTCACTGTTTACTGTTACCTTTTTATTTTCTATATCAATTGAAACCACTTCACTATTAATTCTTACATCTATATTAAATCTCTTCCCCATACTTAAAGGTGTTTGTACTAAAAGTTTATCTCTTTCCTTTATTGTTTCACCTATATAATAAGGAAGACCACAATTGGCAAAGGATATATATTCTCCTTTTTCAAACATTATTATTTCTGCATCCTCATCAAGTCTTCTAAGTCTTGCAGCTGCAGATGCTCCTCCAGCTACTCCTCCAACTATAACTACTTTTTTCATACTCTCTCCTCCTATACAAAATTTTTTATTTAAAAAGAACTTTAATTAATTCAATGGCTTTTTTATTTGATACCTTATAATATATTTCAGAACCATTTCTTCTTCCTTCTATAATTCCTGACAATCTAAGCTTCTGTAAATGTTGTGACATAGTTGATTGAGGACAACTCATACATTCTGTCATATAGCTAACATTGCACTCACCCTTTTCTAATAGTCCTCTAACTATACAAAGCCTTGCCGGATGTGCAAGTACTTTTAAAAGCTCTGCTGCTTCATTGTAATCATAAATGTTATTATTCATTTTATTTACTCCTATTTACATATCGTTATATTTATATATTAGGATATTCTAATATATATGTCAATATAAATTTCAAAAAATAAAAAATCTGATTCCTCACTAAGAAATCAGATTTTTTTATCTATTTATTTTGAGATCTATAAATATCGTATCCAAACCACTTATTAGATAATTTAGACATTGTTCCATCCTTTTTAAGTTCATTAAATGCCTTTTGATATGCATCTTTAAGTGTTTTATCACTCTTTCTAAATGCTGCTCCAATTGGCTGTTTTCCTATATATTCTTTTACCTTTTTGAATTTACCAGGATTTTTAGAAGTGTAATAATCTCCTACCATTGGATCTGCAACTACCGCTTCTGTTCTATCATTCTGTAAATCTAAAAACGCATCTGTTGTTTGTTGATATTTTTTTGTTTCTTTTAATCCGTTGAAATTTTTAAGCGCTTCTTCCGCTGTAGTACCAGCTTGACAGCCTACTACTTTTCCTTTTAAATCGTTTGGAGCTTTTATTGATGTATTGGAATTTTTTACAAATACAGCATCTCCTCCATAAATATATGGATCTGAAAACAATAAAGTACTCTTTCTCTCATTAGTTACACTTACACAAGATTGAACCATATCGAATTTTTTTGCTTTAAGTGCAACAAATATTCCATCAAAGGAGTTAGTAACTATTTGAACCTTCACTCCCATTTTCTTTCCTATTGCATTTACCATATCTATGTCAAAACCAGCTTCTTTATTATTGCTATCCCTGAATTCCATTGGAGGATAGTCATCAGAAAGCCCTACCTTAAGAACTCCTGCCTTTTTAACATTGCTGAGAGACTGATCTTCACTTTTTCCTGTACTAGAACATCCCCCTAAAACACCTAATCCGATTGCAGCTGTAAGTACTACTGCCATTATTTTTTTTACAGATTTATTCATTAAATAAACACCTCTTTGAATTTTTATTCACGTCGTTATATATCATATACGTAATTATTTTCTTTCAATATAGTTGTATTATACAAAAAGTTCATAAAATATTCAAGTATTTTTATGCAAAATGCACGAATATTTATTCGTATTCGTGCTGAATTTTTCTATGTTATTTTAATATTTAAACTTTTTATCTTCATCTTTCCCTTTACAAGATATTTTATTCTGAATTATCTAAGCATTCTACTTGATACATTTGATATATGAAGCTTCATACTAGCTTCTGCTTTCTCATACTGTTTTTCCTTCAATTGAGAAATTATAATTTCATGTTCCTCAATGGCAATTTCTTTATATTTATTCAAGCTTCCAGATAAAATCAAATATCTTTGGACAATTGTATTTATATCCTTTATCATACCGTAAAGCCACTTATTTTTTGTAAATTCTCCTATACATACATGAAATTCATACTCCATTTTTATAAGATCTTCATAATTATTTTCCTTAGCCGCTTTCTTTTGGGTGTAAAGTATATCTTCTAGCTTTTTAATTTCATCTTGCTTCATATTATTTTCTAATTCCTTCACAGCTAATGGCTCTAGTACTTCTCTAACTACGGTTATTTCTTCTACATCCTTTTGTCCTATGTTTGATACAATTACATTCCTAGATGAATTTATTTCAACCAAATGGTCATATGCTAATTTCCTTAGGGCGGTTCTAAGTGGTGTCCTACTTATGGCAAGTTGTTCTGCTAGCTTTTCTTCTATTAATATTTCTCCTGGTTTAAAAACGTTTGTCATAATAGCATCTTTAATTATCTCATAAGCTTTATCTGTTAGCGAAATTTTTGTTCCTATCTCTGGTAACTTACTCATACTATTCCCCTCTGCTTTAAAATCGTATTTTTATGCAATAATACTTATAATCTCTATGCTATCATAATAAATTTAAAATTTAAAGAATTTTGTTTAAAAATGTCTGAGTCCTCTCCTCCTTAGGATTACTAAATATATCCTCAGGTTTTCCCTCTTCTACAATCTTTCCTCCATCCATAAATATAACCCTATCTGCCACTTCTCTTGCAAAACCCATCTCATGTGTTACAACCAACATTGTCATTCCGTCCTTTGCAAGTTCCTTCATTACACTTAAAACCTCTCCTACAAGCTCTGGATCTAGGGCTGAAGTTGGCTCATCAAAAAGCATTATATCTGGCTGCATGCAAAGTGCTCTAGCTATCGCTACTCTTTGCTTTTGTCCTCCCGAAAGCTTTGATGGATAAACATCACATTTATCTATAAGTCCTACTTTATCTATAAGCTTTTCAGCTCTCTTTTTTACTTCCTTTTTATTTTCTTTTTTCACTGTTATTGGTGCCTCCATAACATTCTGAAGCACTGTCATATGTGGAAAAAGATTAAAGCCTTGAAAAACCATGCCCATTTTTTCAATTATACCTTTGTAGGTTTTCTTATTTTTTGTATTTAGTTTTTCCCCCTCTATTACAACACTTCCTCCATCTGGAACCTCAAGATGATTTATGCATCTTAGAAAAGTACTCTTACCTGAACCTGATGGCCCTATTATAACTAGTACTTCTCCCTTTTCTACTTTTATACTTAAATCTTCAAATACTGTAAGCTTTCCAAACACCTTTGTTAAGCCACTAGCTTCTATCATTGACATTGGAATCGCCTCCTAATATATTGATAATTTTCTCTCAACTCGTGAGAATAAAAATGTAAATACTGTTGTAAGTATAAGATAAAATACCCCTGTCATAACATATGGTGTAACTGCATCACCAGAAGCTGAAACCAAAAGTTGTGCTTTTCTTAAAAGTTCTTCCATTGTTATTACTGAAACCAATGATGTATCCTTTATGAGGGCTATAAATTCATTTCCCATAGGCGGTATTATTACCCTTACAGCTTGAGGCAGTATAATTTTTCTCATTGTTTGACCATATGTGAAGCCAAGTGCCTTTGCTGCTTCGAATTGCCCTTTATCAATTGCAATTATTCCTCCTCTTATTATTTCAGCTATATAAGCTCCCGAATTCAAACTAAGTCCAAGTATCGCAGCTTGAGTTGCTGTTATATCAATATTAAGTGCAGGGAGTCCATAATAAAAAACATATAATTGTAATAAGAGCGGTGTTCCCCTAAATATCCAAGTGTAAAAGCCTCCTATAGCATTTAAAATTTTGTTTGATGAAACCTTAAGTATTGCTACTAAAAGTGCTATTAAACATCCAAATATTATTGCCATAAACGTAAGCTGTATTGTTACTATTGTACCCTGTAGCAGTACTGGTATTACTTTATTAAGTGTACCTAAATCCATATATCACCATTCCTTTACTTGAATTTTTTATTAAACCCTTACTATAGGAAATGTCATGCAGTGTATTCCTCCACCACCCTTTAAAAGTTCTTTTAGGTGTATATTTAGAACTTTTAAACCATATGCTTTAAGCCTTTCATTTACTTCTTTATTGTTGTAAAAAGATAGTACTCTGTTATTTCCCAAAGCTTCGATATTACAATGATGTTTAGCTATTCCTTCTTTAGGCACATCTATCAACTCAAACTTTTTATCTTTTAATATTCCTAAAAACTCATCTGATAGAACTTCTGTACATGCTACTGCTAGCCTTTCAGCCACAATATTAAAACACATATCTAAATGTAAATTTCCTCTTCTAGCTTTTGCCTCTATAACCTCGTAGCCAAACTTTCCTATTTGGTTCTTAATATCACAAATACCTTCTTTATTAGTCCTATCAACAGCTCCTATTGCTATTGTTTTATCATCTAAAAACCAGAAATCTCCTCCTTCAAACACTCCCTTTTTACACTTAGCTGCACAGGGGATTCCAAGTTCTTTAAGTTTAGCTTCATACTCAAGTGTTTCTTCTTTTCTTATACTTTCCTTAAAATTGCCTAATATATATCCCTCTTTTATAGTTGCTCCAAAATCCCTTGAAAATACCTGATTTTTTAATTTAGGATTTCCCTCCATTAGAACAACCTCTATTCCATTTTCCCTATATGCACTTGCTAATTCTTCATGTTCTTTTATACATTCTTCTGTATTTATCTCATACTCTTTTTCATACCATGCTTTTGATATTTCATCTATTGGTTCAATTTCAATATAATCCGGTTTACAAAGTAATACTTTTTTTAAAACTCCAGTAGAATTTGAAACAAATTTTTTTTCCATAATCAACACTCCCAATAATACTGTATTTGTATTTGTATACAATTGTGATTAATATTTATGCGTTCATTAATCAACATTTCTCTATTCTTATTTATTAATCATTCTTTATTATTAGCACACATTTTTTATTATTTTAATAATAATATATTGATAATTTTGATGATATGTTATCATTTTTTCTTTAGTTTTACAATACATTTTTCTAATTTATTTTATATTTTTTATTATTTTGTCCATAATTATTTATTTTACAATACTTTTTAATACATAAATGTATTTTTATTGAATAAAATTATTATATTTTATTTCTATTTCAGCAACATTGTTAAGCATTTATCAATTAACGTTTAATTTAAATATCTAATATTTAATGCAAATTCATTATGTATAAATATGTATACATTTTATTGATATTTTAATAAAAATATACGCACATATCTATTAATATATTATTTTTTCATGATTATATTTAGACATTTTTCTTGACTTCATTAATATATAAATGTAAAATTATTGTATACGAATTTGTATACAATAAAATCCATTTCTTATTCATTTAATTTTTTATATATAACAGCACATTTAAATAAATTTAAGGAGAGTTATACAAATGAGTTGTACTATTAATCCATTAGTAAAAAAAATAGAATTATCACCTATTCGTGAATTATCAGATGCCGCATTAAAATACTGTGATGCAGTTAATTTAACAGTTGGACAACCTGATTTTACTACGCCTGAACATATAAAGTTATATGCAAAAAAGGCTATTGATAATAATCATACCTCTTACACTAGTAATTCAGGTATTTTTAACCTTAGAGAAGCTGCTAGTAATTTTATAAATAAAAAATATAATCTTAGCTACAATGCTGATAAAGAAATTATAGTTACAAACGGTGCAACTGAAGCAATTGACATATCTCTTAGAACTATACTCGAAAAAAATGATGAAGTTCTTCTTCCTGCTCCAATTTACGTTGGGTACGAGCCTGTAATAACTTTCTGCGGTGCCAAACCAGTATACATGGATACCTCATCTAATAACTTTGTTTTAAATGCTGAAATAATAAAAAGACATTTAACTGAAAAAACTAAATGCTTAATCTTATGTTACCCTTGTAATCCTACCGGAAGTATAATGGATAAAAATGCTCTTGCTGAAATAGCCAAATTGTTAAAGGACAAAGATATATTTATAATATCTGATGAAATTTACAGTGAACTTACCTTTAATAATACTCATTATTCTATTGCAAACTTCAAGGACATGAGAGATAAAGTTATTTTATTAAATGGAGTGTCAAAGTCGCATTCTATGACAGGTTGGAGAATAGGCTTTATATTTGCTCCTGAATATCTTACTTCTCAAATATTTAAACTTCATCAATATGGCACTACTTGCTCTTGCTCCATAAGCCAATATGCTGCCTTAGAAGCACTTACAAACGGCTTTAATGATTCAGAATATATGAAAAAAGAATACATAAAAAGGCGAGATTTTATATACGAAGAGTTAATTTCTATGGGGCTTACAGTAGTAAAACCAGAAGGTGCCTTTTATATTTTTCCATCTATAAAAAAATTCAATGTATCTTCTTTAGATTTTTCAATTAAACTTCTAGAAAAAGAACATCTGGCAGTAGTACCTGGGAGTGCTTTTTCTCCTTTAGGTGAAGGCTATATAAGAATTTCCTACGCTGCATCTATGAATGAATTAAAAAGGGGTATGGAAAAATTAAGACACTTCATAAATTCACTTTAAATAGAAAACAAGCTGTTTATTATTACAGCTTGTTTTCTATTTAAAAATTTCTTCCTCATATTTTTTGTTTGCTATAAAATAACCTAGCATAAGAAATATAAAATATACTAAATAAATAAGCACTGTTTTGAATGAAAAAACAAATTCTAAATTTGAAATCACAATATATATAATGCTCATAAATAAACTCAATACAAAAGGTTTAAAAAAAGTTATTAAAAGCTTAAACTTAATGAACTTTTGGAACTCACCTTGGGTTATTCCTATTATAAATAGTTTATGATACAGCCTCTTTATTGCCCGAACATTTGAAGAAGTTTTATAAAAAATAATAATAGAAAAAATAATAAAACATAAAATCAAGGTAAATACATAAATAAAAGTTGTAAAATCTATTTTAAAAACATCAAGCATTCTTTTATACTTTATACTATAAACATAATTAATACGCACATAAGATATAATCATAAAACTAAAAAACGCCAATAAAAATGTAATTTTTTTATCCATATCCAATATAGTTCTAACACTTTTTATTTGAAGATATCTATTCTTTTTATTTTTCTTAATCATTTCACGTACAATAAAAGCAATTGGACTCGAAGCCGCATAAGCTATAATCATACTTACAAAAACATTAGTCACATAAAATTCTGTGCTTTTAATAAAGCTTTTGCACATATATTTATAGACTATACAAGCTACCATTATAAATGCAAATACTTTTATTTTGTTATTTTCATTTTTTATAAATATAGGTTTATTTCTGTATTTCAATATATCCTTTGCATCAAAAACTTTTGAAAGCCTATAGCTTTTTTCAACCATGGTTACAAGCATCCATAAGAAAAGTAGTATTACACTAAGATAATTTCTATAAGTTATTTCAAATGGAATATTTTTAAGTCCACATAATTTAAGTATTGAAAGAAAAAACAGCTTAGAAAAAATAATTCCAAAAAACGTTCCCACTATTAAAGCTGTAGTAAATAAAACAAAACTTTCTATTTTAACTAAAAGCCTTAATTCTGATTTAGTTACTCCTATTAAGATAAATGTTTTAAACTCCTCAGTTCTCCACTTTATATAATTGCTATAGGAATACACAATAAATAAGCATACACTCACAATTATACATAAAATTGAAAGCTTTACTACATGATTTATAAAACTACCTTCATTGTTTTGAGGTATATGAGTATTTAAAGTTACCGTGGAGTATATAAAGGTTATCATTACAGCAAAACTTGACGATAAAACAAAACCTACATAACTAAAAAAATTAATTCTTAAGTTCTTCTCTAAAATTTTTTTATACTTCATTTATTTCACCACCAATTACAGCAAGGCAGTCTAATATTCTATTAAAAAAATCTCTTTTACTCTCTTTTCTATAAATTTCAGTATAAATTCTACCATCCTTTATAAAAATAACTTTTTTGCAGAAGCTTGCGGCATATGAATCGTGAGTAACCATAACTATAGTGGTGTTTTTATTTTCATTTATCATCTGCATATACTTCATAAATTTAGTGGCTGCTTTTGAGTCTAAATTTCCCGTTGGCTCATCTGCCATTACTATTTTAGGGTTTGTAATAAGAGCTCTACAGGCCGCTGTTCTCTGCTGCTGACCTCCAGAAACATTATAAGGATACTTATTTCTCTCATCCCATATATTAAAAAATTTAAACAGTTCCCGAACTCTATCTTCTATATTTTGGCTCTTGTCATCCTTTATAAAAAGAGGGAGTATAGCATTTTCCTCTAAAGTTAAATCATCTAACAAATTAAAATCCTGAGATATTATGCCAAGATTTTCTCTCCTGAAAATAGCCATTTCATCCCTTGTAAATTTTGTTATATCCTTTTCCATTATTTTAATTTTTCCACGGGTAGCTTCATCTATTCCACTCAATATATTTAAAAGAGTTGTTTTTCCACTGCCTGAAGGTCCCATTATAGCAGTAAACTCACCCTCTTCAATATCTAAACTTATACCATTTAGAGCATTATTTGAATTAACCTCAAACCTTCCCCCGTAAACCTTGGTTACATTTTCTGCTTGAAGAAGATACAAAGTTTTCACACTCCTCACATAAAAATAATATTAACTTTATATATAAAATTATACAGAAGTTATTTAAGAGAAAAAAGGTTATTGTCTTAAAGTTCTCTTACACTTTTGTAATATAAGGTATAAACAATAAATTTCAAATATACTCTTATGTTATATTCTTCAAAAAACATACGAGTATATTATTGTGATAAAATTATAATAATAAAAGTCCTAAAGCTACTTTTTTCAGATAAATTGAATCATTCAGTTACTGATGGTTTCATGATTAATACGGTATATTAAAGGAGGATATGTTATGGCACATGTAAATGCAAATGGCATACAAATTGAATATGAAATTTTCGGAAAGAAGACAAATCCCACAATAGTACTTATTGCCGGGAATGGTGCTCAGCTAAATTTTTGGGAACCAGATTTTTGTGAAATGCTTGCAAAGAATAATTTACAAGTTATACGCTTTGATAACCGCGATGCAGGATTGTCTACAAAATTCAATGCAGCTGGCATTCCTGATATGGAAAAAATATATCAGGCAGCAAAAGAGGGAAAGCCAATTAATACAGCATATACATTGGAAGATATGGCTGATGATGTAGCTGGTTTGCTAGATGCGCTGGGAATAGCAAAGGCTCACATCTGTGGCGCTTCTATGGGAGGCACGATTGCTCAAGTTTTTGCCTATAGACATCCTTCACGTATATGTAGTTTAATTTCTATTATGTCATCTACAGGCAATCCAAATAATCCTCGAATATCACCAGAAACTTTAGCGATTGTTACAGCAACACCTCCAAATGAAAGAAATGCATATATTGATTATACTTTACGCATGTGGAAAAATATTTGGAGTAAGGGGTTTCCTTTTGAAGAAGAACGTGCAAGACGATATTGTGAAGAAAGCTATGATCGTTCTTATTATCCACAAGGAGCTGTACGCCAAAATGCAGCATTGGTTGCTAATGGAGATAGAAGAAAGAACCTTTCATTATTAACAATCCCAACTCTCGTAATTCACGGAACTGCAGATACATTGTTTCCTGTTGAAGCAGGAAAAGATACAGCACGCACAATACCTAATGCTAAATTACTTTTAATTGACGGAATGGGACATGATATGCCTAAAGGAACCTGGAGATGCATAGTTGAAGCTATTGTTAGTCAAGTAAATGAAACGTCTCATCTATGTTAATGTGGAAAATACAACTATATTTATAAGACAATTTTCACATAAATAATCTTTATTTAAAAAATTATTTATTCTCTCATTGTATATGTAATTTTAACCAAAGTTCCTTTTCCTACTTGAGACTCTACAGCTATTTCATGCCCTAAATTATCTGCTACTTTTTTGCATATGTATAGTCCTATACCTGTAGAGTTATCAACTTTTCTTCCATTTTCGCCTGTAAAAAACGGTTCAAATATTCTTTTAAGATCATACTTAGGTATTCCTATGCCCTCATCTCTTATATTTAAATATATTTTGTTATTATTATTTAATATATCAAAATATACATAACTCTTTTCATTTTTCTTAGAATATTTTATTGCATTTGATACTATTTGATCTATTATAAAAAAGCTCCATTTTTTATCCGTAAGAACTAATGCTTTTTCTCCCTTAAACTCAATTTTAGGAAATACCTTTCCATATATGAATTGATTTTTCCTTGAATTGATTACTTCCTTTATAAGTTCTGTTAAATTAACTACTTCAGGTTCATAATCCCTTGAAAACTCGTCTAATCTAAGTATGTTGAGCACTTGATCCATTCCATTTTTTATTTTATAATTTTCTTCTTCAATACTCTTTATAATATCCTCTTTGATATTTTCTTTTTCTCTCTGTACTATTAAATTTATTACTGAAACTGGAGTTTTCATGTTATGAACCCATTGGGAAATAAAATACTTCATATCAGAATTTTTGTAATCCATATCACTTATTTTTGACGAGTAATTTTTATGTATTTTTAATATAGCTTCTTGTGCCATTTTCTGTTCTTCAGTTACGGCCTCAAGATTATAGTACTCTCTTTCTATTCCTCTTTTTAAGTTCACGTTAAATCTATAGTATTTAAACCACTCAACTACTATAAATATGACATATATTGAGAACATCATCATTATAGGGTAAACTATATCTGTTATATTCTTAGAAACATAAAAATATAAAAGTATTATTCCTGAACTCAAAAAAAAACTTATACTATAAAAAAGTTTTTCCTTTAAAAAATTCTTAAAAATTTCTCTATACATAACAAACCCCTTTAATCTTGAAATTCTAAATAATATCCTATTCCTCTTTTGTTTTTAACTGCATTTTTAACTCCAACCTCACTTAATTTATTTTTTATTCTTGTTACATTTACAGTTAGAGTATTGTCATCTACAAAGGAGGATTCATCCCATAATTCTTCTAATAATTCTTCTCTTGTTACAACTTTATTTATGCTTTTTAAGAGCTTACTTATAAGCTTAAGTTCATTTTTAGTAAGTTCAACATTTTTATCCTTATAGCTCATTTTAAAAGTATTTTTATCTATAGTTATACCTTCAACTGTAAACGCATCAGCACTGTCTTCAGAATACTCTCCATAGGTTCTTCTAATAGCTGCCTGCACTTTTGCTAATAGTAGTTCAAAGCTAAAAGGTTTTGTTATATAATCATCTGCACCCATTTCAAGTCCTCTTATCTGTTCAATTTCGCTGCTTCTAGCTGACATAAATATTATTGGTGCCTTTGATTTTCTTCTAAAAATTCTACATAAATTAAAACCATCATAATATGGCAAATTCACATCAAGTAACACAATATCTGGATTTATATTTTCAAATTCATCTTCTACATTTTTAAAATTAATTATTTCAAAAACCTCATAGTTATATCTTTTAAGATATTCTCTAGTATATTCACAGAGTTTTTTATCATCCTCTATAACCAAAATTTTATACATAGCTTCCTCCAACTTTAATTGACCATCTAAACTTTTTCATTATATCTATTTAATTTATATTATATACTCAATCAAAATTTTAAGATATATTACTATAAAAAAAATAGAGGATATTATATAAATCCTCTACTTTTCAATAAATTATATATGCTTAATCTCTTTCAAGAATACTGTACATTACAGGAACTATTATAAGTGTAAGTATTGTTGATATTACAAGACCTCCTATAACAACTATACCTAAGCCTTGAGAAATTACTGATCCTTCTGAAAAACCTGCGGCTAGTGGAATAAGTGCCATTACTGTTGCTATTGCTGTCATAAATATAGGTCTCATTCTTATAGAACCAGCTTCAATTAAAGCTTCATGTACAAGCATACCTTTTTTTCTATTACTCTGAACCCTATCTAAAAGCACTATAGCATTGGTTACAACTATTCCTATAAGCATTAACATTCCTATAAGCCCAGGAATCCCTAAAGGCTGTCTTGTTACAAATAGTGCTAATACTGCTCCTATTGCAGCAAATGGCAGTGAGAATAATATTGCAAATGGTGCTTTAGGCTCTCCGAATGCAAGTACCATAACTATATAAACCATAAATACAGCTACAACCATTGCCATTGCCATTTGCGTGAAACTATCACTTATACTTTTAGCACTTCCATTTTGAGTAAAAGTAACTCCGTTTGGTATTCCTTTAATTGATTTTATTTTTTTCATAGCATTATCAGATGCTGCTTGTGTATCCTTTGTTTTTATGTCCGCTGTAATAGATGCATATTGATTTCCATCAAGTTCATTTATGCTCACAGGACCATCAGCTATACTAACATTTGCTATATCACTTAAATTAAAGCTTCCTGATGCTCCTTGAAGTTGAATTGCCTTTACTTTATCTAATGAATTAATGTCTTTAGTATCATAGCCTAAATATACATTTATATCATTTTTTCCAGATTGTACAGTAGTGACATTGTTATAGTTCATAATACCTTGAACCATACCTGCCGCCATTATTGGTGAAAGTCCTTGATTTGCAGCTTTAGCACTATCTATTTCTACTGATATTTCTGGCTTTTTACTTGATAATGTATTTGTAACATTACTAAGTTCCTTTACTCCTTTTAGTTCTTCTGTAGCCTTATTTGCTGCTGCTGTTATATCCTTTATATTATTTCCATTAACTACTATTTCAACATTATCCTTAATACCCTCTATAAAGCTTTGGACTGAAACTGTTATTTTGGTATTCTTATTTGACATTTCCGATGCCTTTTTTATAATTTCATCTGCTGCCTTGTCATTGTTACTTCCATCTTTTAGAACAATTGTTACAGCTCCTGAATTACTTCCTTGAAGGGACATTGCTGAAGATGAACTAGAACTATTATCTCCAACAGAACTAACTACTGTTTTTACATCGCTTCTATCTGCAAGATACTTTTCAAATTTCAAAGCTTCTTCGCTAGTCTTCTGAGCTGATGTTCCTGGTGCTGTAGTTATTTTTGCATTTAATACATTTGAAGAACTAGAAGGTAAAAATTGTATTCCAACACCCTTAATTAAAAAGAGTGATACTACGAATAATGCTATTGAAGCTAATAAAACCGCAACTCTATGGCTAAGTGCATAATTAAGCACCTTCTTATAAAATCCTATTACTGCACCTTCTCCTTTTTCAGGCTTTGGCTTTTCATTTAATATCATAAGTCTACTCATTACTGGAACAACTGTTACTGCAACTAAAAGTGATGCTAAAATACATACTACGACTGTTACTGCAAAAGGTACAAACACCTTTCCAACTATTCCACTTATCATTGCCAAAGGTAAAAATACTGCTACTGTAGTTACTGTAGATGAGGTAATTGCAGAAGAAACTTCGTCAGCAGCTACCTGAATTACCTCTCCCTTCGGCACATCATCCTTTAAAATTCTCCTGTGAATATTTTCAATTACAACAATAGAATCATCAACTATACGCCCAACGGCTACTGCCATTCCTGAAAGTGACATTATATTCAAGGTTATTCCAAACCTAGGAATAAGTATAAGTGTTATAAGTATTGAAAGCGGTATAGAAACTACTGCTATTATAGTAGCCTTTATATTTCTTAAAAACAAAGCTATAACTATTATGGCAAAAAGTGCTCCTAAAACACCTTCTCTAACCATTCCATTTACAGAGCTCTTAACATATTTTGAAGAATCGTTTATTAAATTGAATTTTAAATCACTATTATACTTTTGTAATTCACTAACTGCACTAGCTATATTTTTTGCAACATTTACAGTGTTTCCGTCATCTGTTTTATACACATTAAGTACAATACTATTTTTGGTATTTGATCTTACAAAATAAGCCTTATCTGAATTTCCTCTTGTTACTGTTGCTACATCCTTTAAGTATATAACTTTAATTTGTGCATCAGTTGAAACACTTGAAGAACTACCTGCACCAGAAGAATTACTTGGTTTACTTACTGACGCATTTGAAGTAGAAGTTTTTCCGGATGTATTGGCTAATGCCTTGCTGCTTTCTATTTGAGCTGACATTACTTTATCAAGCTGATCTTGAGCCTGCTTTAACATACCTTGTGCTGCTGCTATTGTAGCTTGAGCTTTAGCTTTGTCTTGTGGTGAAGAAGCTTGATTGCTTAAAGTAGCCTCCTCTGATATTATCTGAGCTTGAGCTTTTTGCATTTGACTTAAAATTGCAATGGCTTGTGTATTTCCTCCAAGCATTTGTCCCATTTGACCCATACCTTGACCCATTTGTCCAACTGCCTGACCAATTTGTCCTACGCTTTGCCCTAATTGTCCTACTGCTTGACCTAGCTGATTCATTCCACCTTGAACCTGTTGAAATGCATTTCCTATAACCTTAGTTTGGTTAGGAAGAACAGCTATAGGCATAGCCTCTATATCTGCAGTAGTATAAAGTTTTTTAGTCATTTTTATAGGAAGAGTACTATCCCCTACGTTTACACTTCCTGCTGGTATTGATATATTATTGCCTTGAATCGCAGTTTTTACATCAGATAGTGTAAGTCCATTATCCTTTAGTTTATTATTATCCACCTTTACATATATATCGTCATTAGAGGTTCCTTGTACATCTACACTTGAAACTCCCGAAATTCCACCAAGCTTTGGTTGAACTTTGTCATTAATAATTTTAGTTAACTCATCTATATTTTTACTACTATCTATAGAGTATGTCATTACTGGAGCGCTTCCCATACTTATTCTTGAAACAGTTGTTTTATTAGCTGTTTGAGGAAGTTTGACCTTATTAATTGCATCTTCGATATTTTTTTGTGCCTTATCCATATCTGTAGAATAACTGAATTGAGCTATTACAATAGATACATTTTCATTTGACGTGGTTTTTACATTATCTATACCCTGTATGCCAGAAATTGATTTTTGTATTGGCCTTGATATATCACTTGCCACCTGCTCTGGTGATGCCCCTGGATAAACAGTTATAGCCGTTACAACTGGTATATTTATATTAGGCATGGATTCCATATTTATACCTTTTGCGGAATACAACCCTCCAACCGTAATTAAAATTATTATAAGAAATACTACAAATGCATTCTTCAGCGAAAATTTGGTTAATCTATTCAATTTTTGGTATCCTCCATTCATATAAAACTATACTTTAAGAATATTTTCATACTATACATACAATTTTATATACTTAAGCTACATTATAAAATTTATTATACTTAAAAAAGGCTTACAAATCTGTAAGTCTTCTAAAATATAATTCTATGCTAAATTTTTAAATCCTTATTCCTGTAAAACTTTATTGATATATTTATTGATATATATATGATAAAAATACTAACTAAAAACACAAAAACACCAATAATCAATTTAGAACCATTATTTATATAATTTACAATTCTATGAGTAGTACTGGTTCCTATAAATTTAAAAATCAATACAGGAATTATTGAAAAAATTATGCTTACAATAGTAAAAATGATTCTTACTTTTAAAAAATCAAATTTAAAATAAATAGGAAAATAAATTGCTACAAAAAATATTGTGCTTAACAAACATATAAAAATAGATGCTTCAAAACTAATAATATTATTGAATTGACTCAAATTCATCCATTTATTTATGCTAACAAATGCTCCTACACCTTTTCCAGCTACATTAAAACTTCTAAATATCATTGTAAATATTGCCGTTACTACTATGCCTAATAAAAAAAATAAGGCTGAACTTAAATATTTTGATAAAACAACCTCTTTTCTATTTACAGGCAAGCTATTAAACATAATTTCAGAATTATATCTATAATCGTAATAAGACAAATTACTAATATAATCGTACATAAGAATTGTAGGAACGACAATATAAATAAAGATTGGAGTTTTTATAAAAAATAAATTACCAGTTAAACAAGCCAATAATATAGGAATTAAATTTCTTTTTCCAATAGTTATGTCTTTAAAAATAAAGCCCAGCATGTTAAATCCTCCTACTTTTTATATTCGTCTTTGAATTTTTTGTATATAGAAATAGCTGAAAAAATAGCTAAAATTAGAAATATAAATGATATTTTTTTATTCATTATATAATTTATAATATTTTGCATTTTCTCCTCCTAAACAAAAGGTATTTTAAAATTCTCTATTAATATAAATCTTTAAAGAAATAGCTATGGAAATTATTAAGAGAAAAATAGTACACAGTTCCCAAGGAATAAAAAATGATATTTTAAAGCTTGATTTATATCTACTAATTAACATAACTGCAATAATTAAAACAACAAATATTATAAAGTAGAGAATAGAATTAATACGCTGAGATTTGATATACCCAATTTTGAAATATATTGGTAAATACATAAAAATATATAATATGCTAAACATAAACGATATTATTATGTCTTGTATATTAATAAAACTAGTAATATTTCCAGATGGCAAAATTTTAACTATACTTGCAAATATAATAACAAAAATCACACCTATTAAAAAAAATATAAATGATGAAATATATTTACTTAATACTACTGTTTTTCTATTCACAGGCAAGCTATTAATCATTATATCTACATCGTATTTTTCACCTAATCCACAACTTGATAAACTATATGAAGTTGAAATAAAGAATGGAAAAATTATATAAACACTTGAATTCCCGAAAAACTGAAGAATTACAACAATAAAAAAATTAATCACTATAGATTGTGCTATGCTTATCCATCCTTTGTTATGAATAAGTATATCTTTTAATACCAAACTAAACATTTTTAAACCCTTTCACAGTATAAACCATAATATCCTCTAGATTAGCCTTTTCAAAAATGACTTTTTCCCCAAAAGTTCTTTTAATACTCTCTTCATCATCTGTTAGGGCTTGAAATCCAAATTCATTCTCTCTTATTCCTATAAAATTATTTCTATTACTTTTATTAAGTACTTCTTTATCTCCTTTTGCTATTTTATATTTTTCCATTATACTGTCTTTATCCTCTGAAAAAATTATTTTTCCGTCATTTATAAATGTTATATAATCTGCTATTTTCTCTAAATCAGTAGTTATATGTGTTGAAAATAGTATAGACTTATTCTCATCTTGGATTATATCCTGCATAATATCTAATAGTTCATTTCTAAATACAGGATCTAATCCAGAAGTTGGTTCGTCCATTATTATTAATTCTGCCTCATGGGATAATGCTATGGCAAGAGAGTATTTTATTTTCATTCCCTTTGATAATTCTTTTATTTTTTTATCTCTTGGCAAACTAAAACTAGTAATATAATTATTAAAAGTATCATTGCTCCACTTTTTATAAAAACGAGCTATTATATTTTTCATTTGAATTAAGTTCAGATCTTCATAAGCATAGGTCTCATCGTATACAAATCCTATTTTTTCTTTAATTTCCTTCTCGTTTTTTACATTATCAAATCCAAAAACTTTTATTTCTCCTGAATTTTTTTTAACAAGGTTCATTATGAGCTTTATTGTCGTACTTTTTCCTGCTCCATTTGAACCAATAAACCCCATTATATATCCTTTTTCAAGAGTAAAATTCATATTATTTAATGAAAAGCCCTTATAATTTTTAGTAACATTTTTAACTTCCAAAATATTTTCCATATTACACACCTACTTTATTTACTATTTCCATATAATACTTCAAGCATTTCTTTTAAATCTTCAAGTGATAGATTTATAAACTTACTTTCTTCAATAATCTCACTCATTTTTTCCTCAATAAGCTTTATCTTTTTTTCTGTCAAAAGCTCTTTATTCTGTGCTGCTACATACGTTCCCTTTCCTTGAACAGTTTCAGTAAACCCTTCCTTTTCAAGTTCTTCATAAGCTCTTTTAGTAGTAATAACACTAATACCAATTTCTTTAGCTAGATTTCTTATCGAAGGTAATATATCTCCCTCCTTTAATTGTCCGTTGAGAATATAATTTTTTATCTGCTTTGTTATCTGTTCATATATTGGTTCCTGTGATGAATTTAAAATGATTATTTTCATTATTACTCCTCTTATAGTGTATATATAGTGTATATATTGTATATATACACTATATACTCGCTTTCTGTTTTTGTCAATAAAAAATAAGGTTAAGTAACTGCAACTTAATCCTTATGTGCATTATTGTATTAATTTTTTAAAGGTAATTACAAAAGTACTTCCTTCTCCTAGAGAACTGCTCACTGTAATAGTTCCCTTATGAGCTTCCACAATATTTTTTACAATTGTTAATCCAATACCTGATCCACCAGTGTTTTTATCTCGCGATTCATCTGTTCTATAAAATCTTTCAAAAATAAACGGCAAATCCTTTTTAGAAATACCAATACCGTTATCCTTAACCTCTATAATGATGTTAGCTTCTAAAGATTTAAGCGTTACTAAAACCTCTCCATTTTCTTTAGAATATTTAAGTGCGTTTGAAAGCAAATTGTACATCACTTGATTAAACTTATCTTTATCCAATGATATTTCTATATTAGGAGCTATTCTAGAATATATATTTAAACCTACATTTTTATATAGAGGTTCAAAAGAATTTATTATCTTTTCTAACTCTTGGGATATGTTGAATTTTGATTTATTTAAAATAACCTTTGCCTGTTCTAATTTAGCCATGTTATTAAGTCCATTAACTAATTTTATTAACCTTTCTATTTCTTCATGAAAACCTTCTAACACTTCATCTGTTGGTTCCCAAACCTTATCCAGCAGTGCTTCTATATGAGATTTTAAATTTGTCAAAGGGGTTCTGAGTTCATGTGCAATATCTGAAGTCATACGTTTCCTTAAAAGTTCTTGTTTTTGAAGTGTATCTGCTAAATAATTTATAGAAGTAGCTAAATCGCTTATTTCCTTTGTTTTAGAGTTAACCTGTGCTCTACACTCAAGTTCACCAGCTCTCATCTTATTAGATGTTTGTGTTATTTTTATTAATGGGGCTGATATTTGCTTTGAAAAAAATATACTTATTATCAATGAGAATGCTAATGCCACAAGAAAAGATATCATAAATGAATGATTAAGTGTCATTATAAAGCTTTGTGCTGAACTATTAAAATAAGATGAATTATAATATCCAAAAGTTATTATCCCAAGCTTTTTATTATTTTTTTTAAGTAAATATTTGTCCTCAGTATATTCTCCATTATTTTCTGAATATCTCTTCATCATTCCACCCATCATAGAATGCATCATGGCACTTTTAGTTGTTGGTAGATTATTAGCTGTAAGTAGAACTTTACCACTATTATCTTTAATCTGAATATATAACTTTTCAGCTGAAGCGTATCTTACTATTTCCTCTTCATCTATACTTATAAATCCACCTTTTTCTTTATACAAACTATTTATCATAGCAGCAATTTTATCTTCCTTAGACTTCTGTTGACTTATTAAATAGCTATTAAATTTTTTGTCAATCATGTAATTTGAAATTAAGCCTGCTGCAATAATAGCTACAATTGCCGTAAGTAAAAACGCTAGTGATAACTTTCTCATTAAAGATATCTTCATAAAATCCCTCCCTTCTCAGTAAGTTCTAAATTTATATCCTAGTCCATATACTGATACAATATACTTAGGATTTCTATGATCATCTTCTATTTTGCGTCTTATATTTTTAATATGAGTATCAATAGTTCTATCAAAACCATCATAATCAATTCCAAAAGCTTTATTAACTAATTCTTCTCTTGAAAAAACTTTGCCAGGCTTACTTAGAAGCACAATTAAAATTTTAAATTCATTTGAGGTTAAATTAACATTTTCCCCTCTCTTTTTTACAATAAATTTTTCCACATCTATTTCTAAATCACCATTATTTATAATTAATAACTCTGCAAGCGGTGTATTATCCCTATATGTTCTTCTAATAAGTGCCTTAACCCTACTTACCAATTCTCTATTGCTGAAGGGTTTAGTTACATAATCATCAGCTCCCATAGAAAGTCCTTCTATTTTATTGTCCTCTTCTATTTTAGCTGTAAGCATAATAATTGGCACTGATGACACTGATCTAATTTTAGCACATACCTTTTCACCAGAAATTTTAGGTAGCATTAAATCTAATATAATTAAATGAATATGTTCTTTTTCAAATATATTTATAGCTTCTTCTCCATCCTTAGCTGTTAAAACTTCAAAACCTTCTTTTTCTAAGTAAGCTTTGATTACACTTAAAATTTTTTCTTCATCATCAACCACTAAAATTTTAAATTCTTTATTCGTTGTGACCACTCCCTATATTCCTTTAATTATATATAAAAATTGCGATGCTACTTTTTTATTATGAGTAGCATCGCATTTATATATTATTTTTTAAGTGCAGCTTTCATCTTATTATACTCTTCTTCATTAATTTCGCCCTTTGCAAATCTTTCACGTAATATATTTAATGCTGAATTATCATCGTTATAGAAAAAAGCATTATTGTTTTGCTTTGACAATTTAAAAATAATAAATACTATGGCTAAAAATATTATCATGCCAAATCCCATCATAAAAATCATTCCTCCTACATTATGATATCCATAACCTCCATTAAATAAAGCTTCTCGACATGGCATATAGCTCACTCTCCTTTAATATTTTCTACTATATCTTAATTATAGATTAGAATTGTGGAGGAAAAATGAAGAATTTAAAATGTACATACTGTATAATTAAAGTACGTAAGGAGGTGATTTTTAGTGGGAGTTTAGACCAATTTTTAACTCTTACTAAGCATAAATATGAATAAAATATTATTAGCATCAAATAGAATTACTTTAACACCATTGTCTTTGCCTGAATTACAAAACATTGAAAAAGACAATATCAATCTTCTTGAAAATACAATTAACAAGGATGCAATATTTGACTTTACCAAAGCTGCAATATCAAAAAAAATAAATAAAATGCTTAAAGTATCTACAGCTGTACATAATTGGTATACATATTGGTTAATCATTGATAACATAACTAAAATGGGAATAGGTTTTATTGGTTTTAAGGGTACACCTAATGATAGTGGCTATGTAGAAGTGGGCTATAATATAGCTTGTACTTATAGAAAGCAAGGTATTATGACAGAAGCTCTATCCTTATTATCAAATTGGGCCTTAAAAAATCCAAACCTAAAAGGCATAACTGCTTGTAAGGTTTTAAAAACAAATACTGGCTCTAACAGAGTTCTTAAAAACTGCAATTTCAAATTAACTAATTCTACAGAAGAATTCAATTATTATTTGCTAAAATTATAGGGAGAAACTCCAAAGGTTCTCCCTAATTATTTATCTATTCAAATACTCTATAATTCCTTTTTCAACAATATCTATGGCCGTATCTAACTCTTCCTTTACTACTGTAAGTGGTGCTATAAATCTAAGCACATTGTGCTCTGTTCCACAGCCTAAAAGTATTAGATTATTATCCTCTGCATATTTTCTTACGAAGGTTAACATATCTGAATCCGGCTCATTATTTTCTTTACAAAATTCCATTCCCACCATAAGTCCAATTCCTCTAACATCACCAATGCATTTATACTTCTTTTTAAGCTTTAAAAGTTCCTCTTTTAGATAATTACCCATATTTTTTGCATTATCTAAAACGCCGTTTTCAAGTTCTTTTATAGTGGCAAGTGACGCAGCACAGGCTACAGGATTTCCACCAAAGGTTCCACCATGTGCACCTGCCGGCCATTTTTCCATAATCTCTTTTTTACCTATAACCGCACTTAAGGGAAAGCCTGATGCTATAGCTTTTGCACAAGTAAAAATATCTGGCTCTACACCAAAATTTTCATGTGCAAAAAGTTTTCCCGTTCTTCCAAAGCCACATTGAACTTCGTCAAAAATGAGACATATTCCATGTTTATCACAAATATTTCTAAGCTCCTTTAAAAACTTTTTAGGTGGAACAATATAGCCACCTTCTCCTTGAACTGGCTCAACTATAATTGCTGCAACACTTTCAGGTGTAATAAGCTTTTTAAACATATCGTCAAATTGAGCTGTGCACTCCATCATGCAGTTTTCTTTATTTTGTTTATATGGACATCTAAAACAATAAGGATACTCTGCAAAATATACGCTTGGAAGAAGTCCCTCATAATTTTCCCTGTATTTAGAGCTTGAACCTGTTATAGACGTAGTTGCTAGAGTTCTCCCATGAAAAGAACCTTTAAAAGATATTACAGCTTGTCTTTTGGTTACGTATTTAGCTAATTTTATAGCTCCTTCGTTAGCCTCTGCACCACTATTGCTGAAATACACCATTGTTTTATTTCCCGTACACGAAACTATTTTTTCTGCAAGTTTAACATAGCTTTCATAATAAACAACATTGTGTCCACCATGTATAAGTTTGTCTATCTGATCCTTTGCTGCTTCTACAACTACCGGATTATTATGACCTAAATTACATACCGCAACACCGCTAGCAAAATCTAAAACTTTTCTGCCATCTTCAGTATAAAGATAAGCTCCTGCTCCTTTTATTACTCCAAGCTTTGTAGCTCTCCCTGCCACAGGTGGAATAACCTTAAGACTTCTTTCATATAAACTGCTCATTTTTATTCTCTCCTATCTATGTATATATAGAGGAAACCAAATTACATGGTTCCCTTTTTTATCTATAAAAATTTTTCTATTGTAGTAATTATTAATTTCGGCAAAACTTCAAAAGAGTATGGTTTATACACTCTTTCCGTCCATTTATGAGCGTCCTTACCATAACACCCGTAGTTTACTGCTGGTATATTAAGCTTTTTTATTTTATTAACTGGAACCTTATAAACCTTATCCCAACCTGGAAAATTAGAGGTAAGGCTTTCTATTCCTTCATCATCATCATCTATTCTTAGATAACTGCTATCTGATAAGCTAGGAAAGAATTGCATAACCTTAAACTCTTCATTTATTCCCTGCTTTTTTATTTCCTCTGCACTTTCTTTTATTTTATCTATGATTTCATTTTCCTTTTCGTTATCATCATTTAAAGTATTGTGCGGACAATATGGTGGTGCAAAAAACATTACTATACAAGGTTTCTTTTCTCCATATATATTAAAAACTTTATCCACAACCTTAAGCGATATTTCTCTTATATCCACATGGTTATCCACAAGCTTTTGTTCATAACTTTCAAGCTCTTTATCTAAATCCCCATGAAATCTAGCTTTAGCCATTGTGTACAGTTGTGTATAAGTTATAACCTTTGCTTCAAAATTTAGCGATTCATACTTTTGATTTGTCATTTCACAATATTTTTTATATCTATCATCATTTCTTTTAATTACTCTTTCAAAAGCTCTTTCTGCAGCCTTTTTAAGCTTTTCAGCAGCTTCTTTGGGTGATTCCCCATGAACTGTATAATTAAAATAAGCATAAGAAGAAAACGGTGTTTGAACGTTATAGCTTTCTTTCAAATCTTTAAACTTTAAAACTGAAGGTGGAAGCGTATATTCACCCTTGTATTCATCACAAAGTTCTATATTTAAATCAATTTCTCTTATTACCTCTGAGGCAATAGCATCTGCATTAATTCCCTCAAAGCATTGTCCTACATGTGTTTCTTTTCCGACAAAATAAAATGCAGGAAGAAGTTTTCCAACTGTGCCTGTATATAAATATCTTGTGTTATCTCCCTTGTACATTGGACATATATAATCATTGTTTATTGCTAGCGTGTATTCAAGATTATATTTTCTTTTTAATTCCTCTAAAACATCAAGAGATTCAATTATCCCATTATGCTCATTTTCCTCTACTGGTGTTGACATAAATAAAATATTTCCAGAAATCTCTTTTACCCTTTTAGATAATTCTTTTAAAACAACAAGATGTACTGCATCACCACTTTTCATGTCTGATGCTCCTCTGCCAAACATCCAATCTCCGCTTTCAAGATCCCTTCTCACATCTTCATCTAAATCAATTTCTTTAAGCTTTTCCTTAAGAATTTTAGGATCAAAAGCATATTCCTTTAAAGCCCCATAATCCTCTACTGCTACAGTATCCATATGTCCATGCAAAATTATTGTCTTGTTAGATTGTCCTGCTTCTCCTCTTAATAAAGCAAATATATTCCCCCTTGAAAGCTTGTCATTTTTAAGTGGAACTCTAAATGCATATCCTTCGTGCTCTTTAAAATAGTCAATCTCCTTTAGGTAACTTAACATCTTATTTCCTATATGTCCTTCGCCTTCTGTCCCATTTACACTTGGTACTTTTACCAGCTCTATTGTTAAGTTTTCTATTTCTTCACTGATTTTACTCATTTAACTCATCTCCAAACAAAATTCTATATTCCTAAAAATAAAGTAATAATGGGTATAGTTATCATTGACACAATTGTTGTTACTAGAACTATTTTTGAAGCATATTTAAAATTTCTATTATAGTTCTTAGCAAGTATGGGGCAAAGTGTTCCTCCTGGCATAGCTTCACAAATAATAATTACCCCTATAACAATCTTATTAATCAAAAATGGTTTAAGTGCAAAATAAATTATCATTGGTATTAAAACCAATCTTAAAGCTGATATATAATATAAAGACCAATCCTTAAAAATATCATTAAATTCTACTGTCGTTAATATAGAACCTATTACAATCATTGATAAAGGTGCTGTCATTGATCCCACTAAATTAAAGGCTGAATTTATAACATAGGGTATTTTTATGGACGAAAGCATAAGCACCATTCCAAGTATAACCGCCAATATATTATGATTAAGTAATATTTTTTTATAGTTTATTTTTTCTTTCCTTCCATTCATGATCACTATTCCAAATGTCCAAATAAACACGTTATATACCAAGTTAAATATTGATGTGTAAAGTACACCTTTATCCCCATATATAACCTTAAGCACTGGAAAGCCTATAAAACCACAATTTGAAAAAATGCTCATAAACATCAATATATCTTTTCTATCACAATTAAATTTAAAGGAGATAACTTTTCCTATTATCATTGAAATAAAAAAAGCTATAATTGAAAATATAAGAAGCTGACTTATAATAACAATTGTGTTTACAGAATATTTAACGTTAAAGGATGTTAATATCATTAATGGAAGTGTAATTGTAACTATAAAATTTGATATATGACTCGTACTTTCTTCATTAATTATCTTTGCTCTTGCCGCATAATACCCGATCCCCATAACTAAAAATAAAATCATAATTTGCTTAAATACATATATAGTTTTCATACCAAATTACTTTCTTCTATATCCTTTCAATCTATGTACGCAATTTTTGTATTTGTATTTGTATACAATTCTTCTTAAATTATATTAGTACCCTTTTTCTAAATCAACTATATTTTTTAACTCTTTTCCCTCTTTATATCTCTTCATATTTTCGTAGACTAATTTATATTTCCTCTTAGCCATGTTTTGTGAAACCCATGAATTATGTGGTGTTATTATAACATTATCCATTTCCCAAAGTGGACTATCCTTCTTTAAAGGCTCCTGTTCAACTACATCTAAAGCAGCTGATCGTATTTTACCATTCTTAAGAAATTTAATTAACTTCTCTTCACAGACTATCTGCCCCCTGGATGCATTTACAAAAATTGTTCCCGCTTTCATCATTGAAAAAATCTTTTCATCTATAAAATGGTATGTCTTATCTGTGATAGGTAATAGACTTATAACAACATCACATTCTTTAAGCATAGCTTCTAGTTCATCACTAGAGTAACATTTATTAAAGTTTTCCACCTGATGACCTGTAGTATTAAGGCCTAATACATTAACAGAAAACGCCTGAAGTCTTTTGGCTGTTTCTATTGCTATATTTCCAGTTCCTAGTATTCCTACTGTTTCCCCAAAAATTTCTCTAACAGAAGTTCTTAGTTTCCATCTCTTTTCTTCTTTATTTTTGAAAAAACCATTTGCTTCCTTATACATAGATAAAATACTCCAAATTATCCATTCCGAAATAGGTACACTATACCCTTCTTTATTATTAGTTACTATAATTCCATTGTTTTTTACATACTCTTTAGGAACTTGATCAAACCCATCACTTTCAAGCTGAATCCACCTTAATTTCTTAAGATTGCCTATATCAAAATGAGAAAATGGATTATAGGTAAACATGAACTCTACATCTTTAAGTTCATCTGTATATTTAAGGTTTCTTTCGCTTTTGGATATAATTTCAAAGCCAAGCTCTTCTAAACTTTTTATTTGCTCCTCAGAAAAATGGAAAGTGATTAATGCTTTAGTGTTCAATATCTCATCTCCTCCCTTTATGTTTTATCATATTGTTAAAATATAGCTGATTATTTTACTAATATGGTATCATATTTACTTGTATTTTACAACCTTTTATAATTCATTAATATATCATATATTTTACCACCCTTACTTAATAAAAAAACGTACTAGATTTAATCTCACAAAACCTAATACGCTAAAAATTATCTTTTCATCTAATTTATCAATGGATACAAAGCTTCATCTTCCTTATTAAGTCTATTTACAAGTAATTTAATAACAGCTTCAGTATCATTTTTAAAGTTCAAAATGTTTTCACACACTTTAATCCTAGTATTATATTTATTTTTATATTCTTCAAACTTCTTACCTATATCACCCATATCATCTATATATTCTTTTGCAATATTTCTTATACTCTCATCTTCACTTTTTATTAACTCCGGATATAAATATCTGTCCTCTGATTGAAGATGAATCTTTAAAATTCCGGATAGTACACTAACAGTTTTAGCTACCTCTATGTAATCCCCTTCACTTATTTTTTTATCTATAAATCCATTTAATATTTTTATACTATTATGTATTTCTGTATGTTGTCTTTTAAGATTATTCATATACATTTTTACAACCTCTCCTAACCATTTATAAATTCTATATTTTTATTATAAATAATTAAATTTAAGAGTTCTGTATCTTATGTTACAAATAAAAATAAAATTACCCATAAAAAACTAATAGCTTTTCATGGGCAAACACTCTATATTATTTATTAAATTGTAAATCTTATCTAACTAACCAGCCACCATCAACAGCTAAAACATGACCATTTATATAGTCAGAAGCTTTTGATGCTAAGAATACTACAGTTCCCATTAAATCAAATGGATCTCCCCATTTTGCTGCTGGTATTCTTGATAGTATTTCATTATTCCTTTTTTCGTCATTCCTTATAGGCTCAGTGTTTTTAGTGGCAATATACCCTGGAGCTATTGCATTTATTTGAATATTTTTATCAGCCAATTCATTTGCAAACGCTTTTGTTAATCCTGCAACTCCATGCTTTGAAGCAGTATATGGAGGCACAAACTTTCCCCCCTGGAATGAAAGCATAGATGCAATATTTATTATTTTACCAGCACCTTGTTTTACCATAACCCTTGCTGCTCTTTGACTTAAATAGTAAACAGAATTTAGATTTGTATTTATTATGTATTCCCAGTCCTCATCCTTATATTCTGTAAGAGGTGCTCTTCTTATAGTACCTGCATTATTAACAAGTATGTCAAGTCTTCCGTAAACTTCTACACACTTATCAACTATTCCTGATATGTTTTCTTTCTTAGATAAATCCGCTTGATAAAACTCAACTCTTTTTCCTGTACTCTCTATAAGCTTCCTAGTCTCATCCCAGTTAGTACCGTGTGTAACTATGAATAGATCAGCTCCTGCCTTAGCAAGTGCAAGGGCATATCCTTGTCCAAGACCTGTATTTCCACCTGTAACTATTGCAACTTTTCCGTCTAGTGAAAAAAAGTCCATTGAAAAATCTTTTACTGAAAAGCTCATATTATTATAACATCCCTTCTTACTCTAACTCTATAATAACTATTTCATCTTTAATCATAATGTCTTTTCATACTTAAAGTGCCTAATGTACTAACTTTAATAAAGCTCAACAAAATTTAAATATATAATTTATAAATCAAACATTTACTTATTACGTAATTTCCGTTAACGTTAACGTAACATATTTAAATTATACATCTTATTTTTTTTTCAGTCAATATCCATCATTTTTCATTCTCTGCAAGATTTTCTTACTACAAGAATTGGCTCTAAAATTACTTTTTCGACTTTTTTTGACTTATTGTCAATAGAATTTATAAGCATTTTAGCTGCTATAGTACCAACTTCTTTGCTATTTTGGTCAACTGTTGTAAGTGGAATAGATAGCATAGCTGATTGTTCTATATTATCGTATCCAGCAATTCCAAGATCCATTGGTAGCTTTATTTTGTTTTCATAGCAATATTTCATGACTCCCATTGCAACGGTATCATTTATAGCAAAAATACTGTCCACACCTTTTTTTATAAGTGTACTTGCTATATTAAACCCATCTTCAAAGGTAGAATTGCTATTTATTATTATTTCATCATTGTATCTTATTTTATTATCTAGAAGCGCCCTTTTGTAACCCTCAAGCCTTTCGCCAGATGCAGTAGATCTTTCATCTCCTAGTATAACTCCAATTTTTTTATATCCTTTGCTTATCATATGAGTAATAATTTTAAATGCTCCTGTATAATTATCAATTCCTACAAAATTCACTTCAAGACCTTCTGCAAAGTTATCCGCCATAACCATAGGAATTTGATTTAAAATATCCTCATAATCTTTTTTCATAGGTTTCACTGGTAGAATTATCATTCCATCTACTCTACCTTCACTTAAAAAATCTAAATATTTAACCTCATTAATTTTCTTTCTATTGCTATTACATAGTATTAATCCATATCCATGTTTTTCAATATACTCCCCTACACCTTTACTAATATTCGCATAATATTGATTAGCAATATCAGGTATAATGAGTCCAATCATATTAGTTTTTTTAGTTATAAGACTTTTTGCTGCTGAATTAGGCTTATATTTTAATTCCTCACAAGCCTTTAGTATTTTTTCTCTTGTAGTGACTTTAATATCCGAACTATTATTGAGTGCTCTAGAAACAGTCATTGCTGAAACTCCACAATATTTTGCTATATCCTTAATACTAACCATAAAAATCCGACTTACAAAATTTGAAAATCGGCATTTCACCTACCTATTCTATTTCTTATATTTCGTCCTTTGCTTCGTTTAAACTTTGAATATAAAAATTATATCATATGATTATTATTTTTCACATATAGAAGCTTAATTAGTCAACGTTTTCAATTTTTATTATTTTTCACTATAAAAATTACCAAGTAAGTTATTGACAAGCATACTTTATAATGTTACTATAATTTTGTTAACGTTAACGTAACAATTTATTTAATAATTATAATTTGTTATGTTATTCAATATTTTTGTAATATTTTGCTACGATTATAGTGTAGTTAAATATTGCATCGTTATATTTACTATTTATTTTGATAACGTGAACATAATAATTCAAACGATTACATTTTACTATAAGAAAAGTATTATAAGGAGTGTTATTATGCAAAAATATTCTAAATTAATGGCAGATTCTATTATAGCAAAAAACATAAACTTAACTGATCACTGGGGTTATGAATATGGTTTAACTCTAGATGGTATTGCTAAGGTTTATGAATGGACAAAGGACCAAAAGTACCTAGACTTTATAATAAAAACAATGGACACTTTTATAAATGAAGATGGAACAATCAACGGATATAAATTAAATGAATATAACATAGATCACCTTAACAACGGAAAAATTTTAATAACTTTATTTAAAGAAACAGGAAAAGAAAAATACAGAAAAGCTTTGAGTAATCTAAGAAAACAAATAGACACTCATCCAAGAACTAAAGAAAACGTTTTTTGGCATAAAAACATCTATCCTCACCAAATATGGTTAGATGGATTGTACATGGGTGCTACTTTCTACGCTAAGTATGTAAAACAATTCGGTGATGAAAAAGAGTTTGACGATATAGCTCATCAATTCATCGTAACTGAAAAAAATTTAAAGGATGAAAAAACAGGACTCCTTTATCATGCTTATGACGAATCAAAAGCTGAACTTTGGGCAAACAACGAAACTGGTTTATCACCTCATTTTTGGGGAAGATCTATGGGTTGGTACGTTATGGCTTTAGCTGATACAATCGAAGTATTACCTGAAAATCATAAGGATAGAGCTACTTTAATAGAAATATTAAACAATTGCATACAAGCTCTACTTAAGGTTCAAGATCCTGAAAGCAAGGTATGGTATCAAGTTCTAGATGAAGCTGATAGAAAAGGTAACTATTTAGAAGCATCTGGTTCTTCCATGATAGTCTATGCACTACTTAAAGGTGTAAAAAATGGTTACTTACCTGGAGAACTTAAAAACACTGCAAAAGAAGCCTATGAAGGACTTGTAAATGAATTCGTTTTAGAGACAAAAGATGGACTTATTAACTTAAATAAAATTTGTTATGTAGCAGGTCTTGGTGGAGAAGATAATAGAGACGGAAGCTTTGCTTACTATATAAGCGAACCAATCGTAAGTAATGAACCAAAAGGCTTAGGACCATTCTTAATGGCTTCTTATGAATACGAAACCATTTAAAAATTATTAAGGAGATTTTTAAAATGAATAAAATTTTTAAATGTTTCCCCGATGGAAAATTCAAAGTTTTAACTATGAGCTATGATGATGGAAAGTTATCTGATAGAAAGCTTGTAAGCATTTTTAATAAATATGGAATTAAAGGCACCTTTCATATAAATTCTGGGCTTATCGGAGATGAAAATCGTTTAAAGCGCGATGAAATTAAAACCTTATATGCTAAGCATGAAGTTTCAGCTCATACTTTAACACATCCCACAATAACAAGGTGTCCTATGGAACAAGTAGCAAAAGAGATATTAATGGATAGAGAAAATTTAGAAGAAATTGTAGGTTACCCTGTACGTGGTTTGTCTTACCCAAATGGTTCCTACAATGATTCAATAAAAAAACTCCTTAAACCACTTGGTATTGAATATTCAAGAATAGTTGGTAACTCTGATTCTTTCGATCTTCCTTCTGACTTTACGGAATGGAAAGCTACATGCCATCATAACCATAACCTTATGGAACATGCTAAAGAATTTGTTTCACTATACAAAAAACAATATCTATATATGATGTATGTATGGGGTCATAGCTATGAATTTGAAAAAGATAATAATTGGGACCTTATAGAAGATTTTTGCAGATATGTAGGAAATAAGGAAGATATATGGTATGCAACAAATATTGAAATAGTATATTATATTAATATATTAGATAATTTGAAATTTTCAGCTAAGGGTGATTTAGTCTACAATCCATCAGCAAAATCTGCTTGGATTAGTGTAAACGATAAAGTTATGGAGATAAAAGGCGGAACGCAAGTAATATTATTTTAATTTATAAATGTATTTCTAATGATTAAGGGGTGTACGTTATGGAAAAAAGAATCAAATTAAGAAATATACTTGGTTACTCAAGTATAAACTTCCTCGGAAGCGGAGCTCAAGGATTAATGTCTGCATGGCTATTATTCTTTTATAGTAGTGTCTGTGGTATTAACTCAGTAAAAGCAGCCTCAATATTTGCAATTGCAAGACTTATAGATGCTGTTGGTAACCCAGTACTCGGTTTTATAAGCGATGGTTTTGGTAAGACAAAGCTTGGTAAAAAATTTGGTAGAAGAAAACCTTTTATCGCTGTTGGAATAATTGGAATAGCTATTATCTTTCCTTTATTATGGGTATCTGGAAAATCATTTGTGTATTACTTTGCAGTTAACATGATTTATGAAATATCTTACACATTAGTTTTTGTACCTGGAACAACTCTTCCAGCAGAAATGACACAAGATGCTGGTGAAAAAGCAAAACTTATTGGTGGAAAACAATATTTTGGTACTATATCAAATACTATCACTGGATTCTTAACTGGTTTCATATTTGGTACTTTCGGAAAAACATCTACTAAGTCTTTCTGGTATATAGGTCTTAGTTGGGGAATTATAACTACTATTGCTTTATTGTTCTTCATATTTAACGTATATGAAAGAGATCAAAAAACAGCTGTATATGAAGACGACGCTGGTTCACTTGTAGAAGTATTTAAAAAACTCGGAATAGATTTAGTTTCTTGTATGAGAAACAAAGCCTTCAGGCTTCATAGTGTTATGTGGTTCTTAGGTAGTGTTTACAAACAACTTGCACAAGGTGTACTTACCTTCTTTGCAGTATATGTATTAAGTTTAACAACAGTTGCAGTATCAGCCGTAAATGGTGTATCATCCTTAGTTTCATGTGTTGGATTATTAGGATATATAGTACTTTCATATAAGATCGGTGCTCCAAAAACCTTTAAACTTGGAGTTGTAGTAATCTTTTTATCACTTTTAGGATATATATACCTTGTATTCACAGGTCATAATTCACTAACTTTAACTTTATTTGTAATATTCTCAATAATCAACATTGTAGGTAAAACTGCTATTGATTATATACCAACTTACCAAATGGGTTTTATTGCTGATATAGATGAAGCAATAACTCTAAAAAGAAGAGAAGGTGTATATAACGGTATAAACGGTTTATTTGGAAAGCTTGCAACATCAATAGAATCAATGGTACTTGGTATTGGTTTAGGAGCTTTTGGTTTCATAAGCACAAGCGCAAAGGCAAAACACATGCCTCACCAACCACATAGTGCAATAATCGGAATATCGGTAGTTACAATTGTATTCCCTCTTGTACTTCTTACAATAACTTGGATTGCAGCTTCAAAATTTAAGCTTACAAAAGAAAATCACAAATTATTAATAGATGAAGTAGACAGAATTAAAGCTGGTGGTTCAATGAGTGAAGCAACTCCTGAAGCTAGAACAGCTGTTGAAGCATTAACTGGTTGGGAATATGAAAAATGTTTTGGAAATAACAATGTCGCATATAAAAATTCATCAAATGATCTTAATTTTCAATAATAGTAACTATTATGAATCAAATTGACACGTAATTACATATATACCTTTAAGTTGACAAGTTCAATAATAAAAAATTTTCTTTTAAAAAGTCGGCTTCACGGATTTAATTAAAATATACCCTATAGAATAGATAATAAAAGCAGTCTACTCTATAGGGTGTTTTCAATATATAAGCATGATAATTGGAGCTAATGTTTTTTAAGAATCGTTCTTAAGCATTTTAAAAATAATCCTTTATAAAAGCTATGTGAAACTTTACAAAAATCAAGCAATATAGAATTTATAGGTATCAATGTAACTAAAAAAAGATGACCCCTTATAAATACAGAAATCATCTTCTTAATTATTCTTAGATTTTTTTATACCTAATATCAATTGAAGTTACACTCAAAAATTTCTTTTGCTATCTCTTCTTCATAATTAGCAATATCATATATCTTAATTGGTGCCTTATTTTTAACCAATGTATAATCAGATAAAAACACTTCTTTTCCAAATAATACTTTAAGTGCATCCCACTTTTTTCCCATTAAATTAATACTATTACTATATTTCTTTAATAAATTCTTGTTACATGAATAATTTTCAGATAAAAAAACAAGTAACTCACTAAACTGTTTTCTTCCTTGTCCAATTCTTTGTATTGTATTATAAATAGGAACTGTAAAATAATCTTGATATCCTTTCATCTCATTTTTTGCATTATAATACAATTTTATATCATCTGCAAACTTGCGCATATTATCAAATGAATTTTCTGAATTTCTTTTTCTTAACAATTCACTCACTGCGCTATTTATTATAGAATTTACATCAGAATATCTCATTTCATCACTCACAATATTAAAGGAAATGTACTTCCTACTTGAACTTAAATTAAAATCTTCAATTGATAACTTTAATTTTTTCCTTTTAAAGTAAGGATCCATACATATAATATTCGATTCATTATCTACATCTATTGCTATAATGGTATGCCCACCATGAGATTTTTTATAATGAGGTGTCCAATATAGCCAAAACATATCCATACTGGTCAAAGCAATTGGTATATTATTATTAAGTTTTATTTTTATATCTTTCAATCCTTTATCCAACTCTTCATATTTATGATTAATCATTTCAATTCCACTATATTTACACAACAAGCTTCGACGTTTTGAATTATTATATTTAAGGTATTTTCCTAAATTAAATGTATTTGACGTTTCCAATCTTTCATATTCAAACGCCCATGAATATTCATATATACATTCATATCTTCGTTGAAACCAATTACAAATTGTAACTATAACATCTTCATAACAATTTCGATTATCCTTATGTAAAGGCTCAATATTTTTTATCATATATTTCCCTTATTTAAGAGTTCTCCCCCCATCAATAATAAAATTTTGACCAGTTATCCAAGAAGCTGCTGGCGAAAGTAAGAACTTCACCATATTACTTACATCTTCTGGTTTTCCTAATTTTAATGGGTATCTTGAAAATTCTGTTTCCTTACTTTCTTCTGACATTTTATCTAATGTTTCCAAAAACATACCTGATTGGGTGTTAACAGTTCCTGGTGATACACAATTAATGCGAATCTTGGGTGATATTTCCAAAGCAACTGCTCTAGTATACCCAATTAACGCTGCTTTTGATGCTGAATAGTTACTTAAACCAACGCTAGTTGTACTACATCCAGAAATTGAGGATAATAAAACAATACTACTTCCTTCATTAAATCTTTTCTTTCTTATTAGTTTATTTATCAAAGTAACTGGTCCTAAAAAGTTAACTTTCATACTATAAAGCACTTTATTATAATCACTAAGTTTCGCAGGTATATTCATACATATTCCTACTGTACTTATTAATCCATCTAATTTATAATCCGATATATCAAAATTTTCAAAACTACTTTGTTCTCCAAAATCAACAAATTTTATAACAATATTTTTCTCATCATACTTTGTTTTAAGTACTTCAAGTTTTTTTAAATTTCTTCCTGTAGCTATTACTGTAGCCCCTTCTTGTAATAAAGAATTTGCTATATCATAACCAATACCAGATGTGCCTCCTAATAATAAGAATTTTTTTCCCTTAAAATAATTTTTCATTTCATTCATCATTTTAACTTTACCACAACATCTAGTATTTTTGAAATTGTATTCAATTTTTCCCATTCAAGATAATCATCTGGTATTTCTATATCAAATTCTTCCTCTAAGGATGCCACTAACATAACTAATTGAATCGATTGAAAATTAATTTCTTCATTTTCATCTTCAATATAATGTACTTTACATTCATTAAGTATTCTTTTTATTATTTTTATTTTATCCATTTTTTATCTCCTTAAAAAGTTATTAATTGTTTTCTTTTTCTATTTAAGCATTTATTTATAATCATATTCAATAATTGGAAATATGGTTGTATTATTAAAATTAGTAATACATGTACCTAAACTTAAACCAACTCCAAACCCAGTCATAACTATCCTTTTATCTCTTAAAATTTTTCCTCCAAATGCTTTTGATATTACTTGTGGAATACTACAACAACTGGAATTTCCATATTGTTTTACTACCTCCAACGGTGCCTTTGTTTGATCTATTTGTAACTTACTAATAATTCCATTATTAATAATTCCATTTGCTTGATGGAATGCAAAAAAATCAATATCCTTTATATTTAGTTTTGAAAATTCTAATACTTCATTAACTAAGTCAGGAACATTCTGAAGTGCAAAATTAAATACTTTTAATCCATTCATATATAACTGTTCATCTGTACGAATATTACCTTCATCATCTTTTTTTTCAATTCTTGTATATTTAGAAGACATATTTCTAAATCCACCTGCTTTGATTATTATTGAATTTGACATATCCCCCTGACTTTTCAAAATAAAGCTAGAATGTATCAATTCATCAGAATATTCAATAATAGTTGCAGAACCAGCATCACCATGAATAATTGCTAATGACTTATCTTTTTTATTAATTACCTTTGAAAGAGTATCTCCAACCAAAAGCAGTATTTTTTTACAAACTCCTGATTCCACTAATGAAAATGCATTTAATAATCCATAGATATATCCTGAACACCCATGGTTAATATCATAGCACAAGCACTCTTTACTTAATCCTAACTTACCATGAACTATAGATGCACAATTAGGTATCCTATAATCTGGTGTTTGTGTTACAAATATAATAGCATCAATTTTGCTTTTATCAATATTCATTTCACCCATTATTTTTTTTGCAGCACAACAGCATAAATCAATAGATGTAGTCTTTGTATCTGCGATTCTCCGTTTGTCTAATCCAGTAATCCGTTTTATTTTATCAATATTCTTTTTATTCTCCAATAACTCTATTTCATCATCAAGTGCTCTTTCATATATTGGAACTGCCGTGGCTATACTACTAATAGAAACGTGTTTAAAAATACCTTTTGCCATTTTACCTCCTATAATTATACATTTAAAAAATCTTTTATTACAATTTCAGAAATATCACATTCATGTTTTTTAAAATTTTCTTTGCTTATTTCATAAATAGCCACCTCATCTTGCGTTCTTAAATATTCAAAACCCATTTTCAAATACAATTCATCAACATAACTTTTTTCTTTTATATTTTTACATTTACCTATGATTTTTCTTATTCCTTTTTCTTTTGCTAACTGACATAAATAATTTAAAACTGCATTTTCAATATTTTTATTAAACACTCTACATGACATAACCCATGTATCAATGCTTAAAATATTTTGATCTATATTTAAAATTACAACACTTATAATCCCATAATTTTCGTATTTATCTCCTAATGATATTTGAATTCCAAATTGATTGGACGATTTAGTTACTTTCTCAATGTCAAAATGTTTTACTCTTGTACACATTAAATTAAATTGATTTGTTTTATTAATTAATTGTACTACTCTATTTAAATCATTATCTTGAAAAGGTTGTATAATTAACTTCATATTAGTAGACTTTAAATAGCTAGCATAATCAGAAAAGTTATTTTGTATTTCAATACTTTTTATTCGATTTATATAACTATTTGTTCGATTTAAGTCTTCCTTAGTTAAATTATAATAATCAAAATAGCCACTATTGGATAGTATAATTGGATAATTGGATGGATTATTTCCGATTTCTGGTGTTGTAACTTGTGGTAACTTTTCCCTTACCAAATTTCTTTCATGTATATTATCATCTATAAAAACAATTGAATCTAATCTAACATTTAATGTATCTGCAATAGCTCTTATATTAGATACCTTATCTTTCCAATTTACTTGAAGCATAGCAAAATGCTCTTTATTCAGAATCATTTCCGAACAATTTTCCAATACATCCAAAACATTTTCTAAATTATTTTTTGAAACTACCGTCAGCACTACTCCTGTCTCATACATTTCTTTTACTAAATATTCTTGAAATACCTTAAATGCTTCCCCTTCACTAGTGCCATTTCCAATAATAATATTATCAATTTTATCATCACCAAGAATTCCACCCCATAATACTCCATCCAAATCTAAAACTATTACTTTTTTTCTTATGCCTAAATATGCACAAATTAGTCTTGTAAAATAATCCGAAAAAATATCTGAATTTTCATATGCAAAAGGTATCTTGCTTCTATAATAATCAATGGGTTTTATCCATTTCTGTAAACCAACAATACTGGAAATCTTATCTATATTAAGCATTAATGTAGCTTTATCATTTTTAATTATTTCTTCACAAATATTATTGTAACTTTCAACAAGATCTTCAAAATCATTTTTGTTTAATATATTTATATTTGATGTGCTTTCATAAAATCTTTTATTACTATTGGTCAAAATAATTGTTGTAGAATATATTTTCTTAATTTTTTCAATTAACGAAATCATCTCACTTTTTACATTGCTAATAGTCATATTTGTTGAATAAAACTTTTTTGGTGACATATACATGAACAAAAAATCCATTTTACCTTTAAATGGATGTATTTCTCCCAATGCTATTGGATATATACTATCAAAAGGTGCAAATTGTATATTTAAAAGTATTCCTCTTCTAAATGCAGATGCAATTAAATTATATTTCAAATGATTTAAAGTATAATTACCCATTATTCCTATATTAATTTTTCGATATTCGTTACATTTCCCAATTAAATAAGAAAGCTTTTCTACTTGTTTCCCTAATTTAACACTTTCCAATAAAGTAAGTTTATATTTAGATAGTTTAATTAAATTTTTAAGTTTATCATAATCACTTACATTGGAATCATATAATCTTTTTTTTTCGCTTTCGTCTAGCAAAGGAAGATAATCAAAGTACTCCATATATATCATCTCCAATAACCAATTTTAAAATATTTGCAACTGAATTAATTGATGCTACTTCTTCATCTGATAAATGTTTATTAAATTCATTTTCAATTGCCATAATAATTTGAGCACTAGCTAAACTATCCCATTGATCTATATCTTCTTTAACTAAGTCTTCTGTTATTTCACCTTCATATTCATCAAAAATGGTATTCAGTATTTCTATAATTTTTTTTTTATAATCGTTCAAAATTTTCACTTCCCTTAGCTTTTAGTTTTGATTTTGAAGTTTGTATTATATTTAGACAATTTATAACAATATCTTTTTTTGTTTGTTCACCATTAACAACAGTAAAATTATAATTTTTAATATTATTGTCATAATACTTAGCTGCTGCTATTATTTCATGTAATTCTTCACCATCACCAGGTTTTCTTAATGATATTATTCTTTTATAACAAATATTGGGATTTACTTTCAAATATATATATATATCTGGTTTTTGAAACTTTTCTATAATTTTGTTAAGTATCCTCTTGTCCACTTTATAATTTTTCACAATAAAATCTATGGTCTCTATATATCTATCCATAATAACAATATCATTTTTTTGTATTTCCTGAGTTAATTTAGGAAAAGATTTTTCTTGTAATTCAAACATCAGATATGCAATTACAAGATTATAATGTGTATTTTCAATTTTATTTTTTTTTAAAAAAATAGCAGCTTTTTTTTGTAATTTCGAAAAAACTACAGTATCGTATAACCTTAATTGACTGCATTTGCATTTTTTTGACATCTGTTCTTGTAAGCTTGCAACTAACGTAGATTTTCCAGAGCCATCTGTTCCTGCAATACATACTAACATTTTATATCACCTTCTTACTTTATAAAGTTAATCACAATTTTCCTATATCTTCTAAAACTTTTTCAACTATATTGTTAGCTCCATCCTTTATTAATATTTGTTTATACTCTTCTTTAATGCGCATACTTTCTTTATCTGATAACATAGTTTTTATAAGTGAAATTAAATTTTCTTTATTTCTTAATATTCTTCCAACTTTTGCATTTTCTAAAAAATCAACTACACCACGCTCCTGATATATAAATCCATTTACTGCATCAATAATCATTGGAACTTTCGTAACTAAAGCTTCATAAAATGAATTTGCCCCTGCTTTGGTTATATAAATGTCTGCTACTGCTAATAGCTTTTCAACATGATCATAAAATGGCAAAATAGTAACGTTATCCCTTTGTGCTCTCTTTAATTCTATTTTAGCTAATTTGTATAAAACTTTATTAACCCCACATAGCATTATAAAGTTTTCATGTAAATTAGAATTTAAATATTTAATTAGAAAGTCTAAATTTGATATATTTCCTTGAGAACCACAATTCAAAACAATTACTTTTTTATCTTTATTTATATTTAAATCCGTATATATTTCTTCATTTTTAAATAAATTATCACAAAAAAATCGTTTTGATATTGGATATCCTGATATGATAACGTTTTTTTCTGGTACTCCACTTTTTACCAAAATTTTTCTTACTATTGAATTAGGGCAAAAGTATCTTGTTGCACCAATTGCATCAAATCCTGGCGCTATTGGATTATAGGGATCAGTAACAACTACATAAAATGGAATTTTATTAAGTATTCTTTCTTCTTTCATTGCTCTAATCATGTTATAATTAATTGATGTAGCTGTGGAAATAATTGCGTCTATACCCTTAATACGAAATAATTTCGTATACTTATGTTTTGTTAATTTATATATATATTCATTTTTTTCAGGCCTAGTTATACTATTGAATTCTACATATTTATCACATAGAGCAGTTGAACTGCTAAGTAAAAAATTATAAAAATCACTAAGTATTTTATTACTAGGTAAAATAGATTCATAAAAGTCTGGAATACATATGCAATCTTTATATTTCTTATCTAAAAAAGCTTCATTTATAGCATTCATAACGGACATATGGCCATGTCCAGTTTGAGCAGCTAAAATCAATATCGACATATAACTTGTTTGCTTTCTAAACAATCATTTGGTTCAAAATATAGTGAAGGTATTTGACCTTCTGTTTCGTGTGTGCATTTACTACATATAGGCATTTTACCTACCTTTTGCTTTACTTGATAAGCTCTTTCACTATTCCATAATTTCATAAAATCCATATCATAATTTTTCAAATTACCAATTAACAAGTTTTCACCTGATGTCTTAACATCTGGAAATACTTCACATACACTAACATTTCCATTATAATCAATCCATCCTCCATGTTTTCCAGCATAACAATAGAAATTTCTTTTTCCTGTTTTTGTCGTTTCTAATGTATTACAGCTCATTTGATGTGTAAAGTGTGTTTCTGGTTTATTTACATCTCCAAATTTTCCTTCACTTATATATTGTCCTAAGTTTTTTATTGCCTTTTCATATAATTTATCATCTATATCACATAATGACTTTCCAGCTCTTGGTGTTTGTCTTATTTTTAATAATGTTACTTTATCAGGTTCAAAATTTTTTATATACCAATTTAAAAATTCTGAATATCTTTCCTGATTTATCGAATTAAATGTGGAACACAAATTTAATTCGAGATTCTTATAATATTTCTTTAGTTTTTTACATTCTTGTAACGTCTCTAATGATTTCTTAAATGTTCCTTTACCTCTTATGGCATCATTATCTTCTTCAAACCCTTCAATGGAAAAACTTAACGAATATATTTTATTAGAATCTTGTTTACATATAAGTTCTGTTTGTTTTAAAATTGATTCAGTTAACTGACCATTAGTTGCAGAATCACACCATGGCATATTATTATTTGTTCTAAATATATGTATAATTTCATGAAGATCATTCCTCATAAAAGGTTCTCCTCCAGTAAAAATACCTATATTAAACCATTGCATACTATTTGATATTTTTTCATATTGATCAATTGTGAGTTCTTTTTCTTGATTGCTTTTATTATGATTATCAAGAGTTTCATGATAAAAGCAATGCTTACATCTCAAACAACACTTATTTGTTGTTAAAAATGATAATACTAACGGAGTTCCATCTTCAAAAAAATGTCTTTTGTTGTAATACTTCAACACTTTTTTCATTTTTGAATAATTTAGATCATACTCTTCCTTATTAAAATTTTTTATCATATTATTCCCACTCTCTTTTATTTAATATACCAATAAATTTTTTTATAAAAATTATTGTTTTTTCAAATGTCAGTTTATAATTATCTAAAAATTGTGAAACTTGATTTTCTCTTTTACTTATAGTTAATTTAATAGCTTTATTAGTTATAATATTCCACTTCATTTTTAAATCTTTCACTTCATTTAAAATATCATATTTATTTGATATTTCTATATGTTCTATAAACTCTATCAAATAACTTATCATAGGCATAAATGTTCCATAGAAAACACTATTTGCAGCATAATAACAACTTGCTAACTTATCTTCTACATTATTATCTGTTAATATTGATTCCAAATAAGAAATATGATATTTTACTGCACTTATTCCAAAATACTCATTTGATTCAATCTCATTGGTATTTTTTATATATTTCTTCATATTTTTTATAATTATTTCTCTATAATTATATTTAATTGCTTTTTTAGAATCTGAATATATAATAAGAAATTCTTTTGCTTTACTTATCATATAATCAATCGGAATAGTAAACTCTATAACTTCCTTTTCGTGATTTTCATTAAGATGAAGTACATCATACACATAGAAAAAATCCTTTTCTAAATCAACTCCATATATTATAAATGATCTCAAAAAACCATATTCTTTTTTAAGTCTCTCATCGAAATTAAGAAAGTTACTATTAATCAATACAATTACAGGATTTTGTTTCATTATTGAATTAATAACGATTTCTTTTGAGTTAATAGTGTTTTTATCCATCCATTTTACTTCAAGCTTTCCATCTACTTTTAAATTTTCACTTATTCTTCTTAATGTATTTAACGCTACATATCCTTCATAAAATGATGTATCAAAACCATTTACTAAAATATATGTCTCGTATTCAGTTATTGGTATTTTGTTGAAGGCAAGCAGGTTGTGTATAGCGGAAATCGCACAACTATTTTCTCCTTCTTTGGTCTGCATTTTTATTATATTACTCATATTTAACACCTACATTTATAATAATTTAAATTTCTATTACTGGAAGTACTACCTTAGGATCTAAATCTATAATTACACCTGCCCAAGAGTACCCAACTCCAAAACCTAATAACACAGAATGTATTATTTTATCTACCTTATTATTTTCAATAAAATCACATATTGTAATAGGAATTGATGCTCCACTAGTATTTCCATACTTATTCAATGATATAGGCACTTTTTTTATATCAATATTTAACTTTTGGCATAAATGTTTTATTATAAACGCATTAGCCTGATGAAAGAAAAAATAATCTAATTCTTCTAATTTGTAATTACTTATAGATAACAAATTTTTAATCATATCAGGTACTACATCTATACTAAAGTTAAACACTTCAGCACCATCCATATAAACATAGCTTGGAAATTTCACCTTATTCTCTGCATTATAACTATTATGTTTTTTATATTCTTCCTCATTTCTGTAACGACATCCTCCTACATAAGTAATTAAATTTTTAGCTCCATATCCATTTGTACCATAATCAATAGCCTGAATTTGATTCTTCTTATGATGTGATGATATAATAGTTGCTGAATATGCATCTCCAAATAATGGGTATGATGAGCTATCTTCTTTACATGCAGTTGATTGTGTTAAATCTCCTACAATCAGTAAAATGCGTTTAAATAATTTACTTTCTATAAATGCATTTGCTGTAATAAGTCCATATACATATCCAGAGCATCCAAGGTTTATATCATAAGCAAGTACGTTTTTATTAATACCAAGCCTATGTTGAACAATACATGCCGTAGATGGGAACTTATACTCAGGAGTTTGTGTAATTACAAATATTGCATCAAAATTTCTATCTCCACCAGCCTTATTTATTGCAGTTTCTGCTGCTTTCAAAATCAACTCCAATGCTCTCATATCCCCTGTAACTACATGTCTTTCCTTGATTCCAGTTATCATAGATACTCTTTTAGCCTGCTTTATTCCAAATCTCTTTTCTAGTTCAGCTTGTCCTAATTTATTTTTAGGAACTACTGTTACTAATGCATCTACCTTCATTTTTTCTCCTTTATTAATAAATTAAATTAATAATGTCTTTAATTTTTTTACACTCTATTAAATCTTGCACTTTTACCCTTTTAGATGAATAAGTATCTATTACTGCAAGTATACCTAACTTAGTAATTGAATCCATATTAACATTTTCTAAATTTGTTTCCTCCTCTAACTTTTTATTTTCATCTTTCATTTCTATTAATTCTTCTAATTCCTCTAAAATTTTTTCTCTTTCAATCATATTTTTTCTCCTTATATTTTATTTTTTTATATTTTATTTTTTTATATTAAATATTCAAATTATTATAAGAGCTAATTATATTATTAATAAATTCTGCCCAAAATTTTGATTTTCTTCTCAATTTACAACTAACTGCATAAATTGAAGGCTTAAACAAATTTAAAGTTGTAAATAACTTATAATCTTTTAGACATTCATCCCAAGTATATTTATATCCTAACTCCTTCAATTTATCATAATAGATTTTTAATATTTCTAATTCCTTATTTTTGTACCTCTTGGGTAAATATAAATTTAACAAATGTGCAATGTCATACGTTCCAACTCCAAAATTCCACCATTGCCAATCTATAATAGCCATATTCTCTTGAGGATTTTTTTTGTTGAATAAACAATTTTTAAGATGAAAATCTCCATGAACTATAGTGGATTTTTTGTAATAAAGATACCTATTAATTTTTCTCAAGTTAATTTCTAACTTATAAGTAATATCATTAAATATACTTTCCATTTCATCTGTATAGTTTTCGCCTAATAAATGAATCATTTTTTTATGGTTATATAAAAGAAATTTTAAATTTACACATTTGTAATCCATTGGATTATACTTTTCATAATTCACATTATCTAATTTTAATTTTCTAAATTTATTATGATATTCAGCAATATTTCGTACAGCAATCTTATAAAGTTCTATATCAGCATCATATTCACTTTCCATATAAGTATCAGCTATATTTTCAAGTATCAAATATGAAAATTGATCATTATAATTTGCATCTATAATTTTAGGTTTCCAATCTATTTTACAATTTTCAATTAGTCTGTAGAAGTTTATTTCATTCCTGGTTAAATTTTTATAATGTTGATTACTATGTATTTTATCTAATTTAATAAAAATAGCTTTAGGCAATGTTTCTTCATTTTTTAAATATTTTAATGTAGATGAAAATGCTAATGACCCCTCACTATTTTTAAAATCTTTTGTCATGGATATTATATAATTATCCTTACTTATTATATTTTTTTTTATAAATAACTCTGTTAAATATTTTTCATTAATTTCATCTTCACTTAACATCATAATCAACCTTCTATTCATTTTTATAATAATCAACTGTTGATTCTTTATCAAAAAAGAACTTTTCTTCCATATCCTCTATTATTCCAATTTTATTAGACTTTGGATAAAAAATAACATCTGGATAATCCGAAACATCAAATTCTAAATATTCCAACGATTCTTTATCAGATATGTTTTCTATTAAATGTCCTCCCTTTTTCATAGGTGGGCATAAAATTATATCTCCCTTTTTTATTTTTATTTTTGAATTATATGTTGTTAAACACCCTTTTCCATTAATAACGTAAAACCCCTCTTCGTTTTTTAAATGATAATGATATGGATAATTAGATTTATATGGTGGTATCTCATAAATTGAAACTCGCATTTTACTGTTATAAAATGATTTTTCCAATTCATATTTAAAATATTCATATGGTTGATGTTCACATTTATGATAAGGTTTCAAATCATTTTTGTTAACTATAACAATATCGTCTTCCAAAATTATCTCATCTCCATTTATATTTTAATATAAAATCTCAAACATACTTTTTTTACTTTGTGTAATTAAATGGTTTTAATTAAAATATGTATTTTTTGTTCTTTGTTATTCGCTATAATCTAATTAATGATATATTTATATAGAAGCAAAGAGTATTGTATCTCCCCATGCACTACTATTCTGAACTAAATAAATTTTATAATCATCTACTATCTTTTTTACAAATAGAGGTATTTCGATTATATCATTAGCATTATGGTATAAGGATATTGCAAGTTTAGGTTTAAATTTAGTTATAGTATTAATCGCACCTTCTAATGTTTTTAATTCTCCTCCTTCTATATCCAATTTTATAAAATTTACCACATCTATTTTTTTATCATTAACAAAATCATCTATTGAAATAACATCTACACTATAATCACCAGCATCTTCATTTAAGAAACTACCTGGTGAGTTATTACCCATATCTGTATAATATATTTTGTCTGTTTTATTCCATAAACCTTTATTGACAACTGATATGATACTATTCAGATTATTTTTATCTATATTGTTTTGTACAACCTTACAATTATCTTTAGAAGGTTCAAATGAATACACTTTTCCCTTATTACCAACCTTGTCAGCAAACCAAACTGCAGTTTCTCCTAAAAAAGCGCCTCCACTTATTACCACATCATTTTCACTTGGTTCACATTTTCCTTTCAATAAATACATTTCTTCAACCCAAGTTTCTATCATAGAATGTTTTTTAGATTCTATAGAAAAATTTTTAACCTTATAATCTTTACCCTGTTTTGTTATCTTATTGTTCGACTTTTTGTCCACTAATTTAACCATTTCCTTACTAAAAGGATATATTTTTTTCGCTAAATTTCCAACTAAAGCATATGAAATTCTATACGAAATTAACCAGTCAAAGAATTCTTTGGATTCTTTATCTGCTAACATATTATATATTTTGTCTAGTTCCTCTCTTTTATCAATGATATGATACAAATTTCCTATTGTTCTCCATTTATTATGTATGCTAAATTCAAATTTATTAACTGTTGGAGCATTAACTATTAAGCAACCTGCTTTTTTTAATACTTTATCATTTATTTTATTAATGAATTTCCATGAATCGGTTGATTCTTTTTTAAAAGATTCCTTATATTTATTAACATGACCTTCTTCATAAAGTGCCTTTTGTACTTCAAATAATATTTTTTGTAATAAATACGCTGAATGTGAATTTTCTCCTCTTATTTTATAATCATTTATACTAGATAATTTAAAATTTGACATAATATAACCACCTTTTGTACTTTTTTATATATGATACTTATATTGAAATTCACAATAATATTTTAAACTACATACCATTGAGATTGAACATGATACATTTCACTATATAAGCCATTTAATCTAATAAGTTCATTATGTGTACCTTCTTCTGCAACTTCACCATCTTTAAATACTAAAATTCTATCAGCTAAACGTGTCGCTCCAAGCCTATGTGATATTAATAGTACTGTTTTATCACCTGTTAATTTATTAAAATCAGAATATAATTGTGATTCAGACATTGGATCAAGAGCTGCTGTAGGTTCATCTAATATCAATATTTTAGAATTTTTCTTAATAAGTACTCTTGCCATGGCTAACTTTTGCCATTGCCCTCCTGATATTTCTGTACCACCAAACCTTTGAAATCCCAAAGGTGTATTTATTTCTTCATTAAGCTTACTAACAAATCCATAAGCATCTGTTAATTTTAAAACATTTCGTATTTCATCATCATTATACTCATTTTCTAAATCACCAATCCTTATATTATCTGCAATTGACATTTCATAGTGTCCAAAATCTTGAAAGGCACAAGATATATATTGTCTAAGTAATCCTATATTACTTTTAACTTCTATTCCTCCAATATATATATGTCCTTTATCTGGTTTATATAAACCACATATAAGTGCTATAAATGTACTTTTTCCACAACCATTTTCCCCTACTATTGATATTTTTTCTCCGCTTTTTATTTTTAAAGATATATTATTCAATATTACCCTACTAGTTCCAGGATATTTAAATGTTACATTTTTAAATTCAATATCAAAGTTTAAATTATCTTTATTTTTATATGCTAATTCTAAACTTTCCTTATCTCCAATATCTTCTTCTTTATATTTCATTATATCCGCATAATCTTCTATAAATCTTCCATCATTTGCAATGGTTATTAAATTCAAAAATATTCCTTCAAATGATGCTTGCATATTTTTAGAGGAGGAATATACTAACATAAATGATCCTATACTAACTTTTCTCATATATATGTCGTAAGATACCATAACAAGCCCTATTCCTAATGCTATATAGCTTACTAATCTTGCTGCTCCTGTTATAAAAGTATATTTTTTTATGATATATTTTCTTTTTTCATCTAACTTTGTTACTGATTTTTCAAATTTATCTCTTATATAATTATACAAATTTCCAAATCGCATTTCTTTCATATATGGACGTTTAAACATTACCCATGAAACGTATGTTTGATAACGTAATTCATGAGAATTATTCTGTTCATTTTTATAGTTTTCTTCTGTTTGCATTGCACTTAGTACTATTGATGGTATACATCCTACTAATAATATTATAGCTATTAAATAATTATTTGATATTATTACAAGTGCTGCAACTATGAATTGAATTACAAATGAGATTAATCCAAAACTTGAAGTAACAATAAGTGATATTTTTTCACTCAATTCATCTTTAACCCAATTAAATTTATTATGAGTTTCTATATCATCAAAATAAGATAATTCAATGCGTGAAACTTTTTCCATCAAACTATATTGTATGAAATGATTCATTGCTTCAGTAATACGTATTTTAGAATGTGTTGATATAAAATTTATTATAGTAACTATTATCATAATGAATGCCCATATACAAAGCCATTTAATACCCATATCAAAATTTTTTTTCGAAGGATTTTTTATAAGTTGTGCTGCAGCATTATAAAAGTTTTTTTCAAAAATTGCTACTATTGATACTAATCCTCCTGATATAAGCCAAATGTTTGCCATAGATATTTCTTTAATATTTGTACCTTTTACAACAAGCTTAAGACAAGTTAAAATAGTCTCTCCTATTTTCGCTTTCTTTCTTTCATTCTTTTCACTCATCTACAGTACCTCCTCTTTGGAATACCATTTTGCTTGATCTATAAACATCTTGTAATAGCTACCTTTTAACGATATAAGTTCATCATGATCTCCGAATTCAACAAGTTTACCATCTTGAAGAACTGCTATTTTATCTGCAAGTCTTGCAAAACCTATTCTATGAGAAATTAATATAGCTGTTTTTCCTCGAGATACTGATTTTATATTGTTGAATTGTTTCATTTCGGCAATGGGATCTAAAGCTGATGCTGGCTCATCCATTATAAGTATATCTCTGTCACTTATATATGCACGTGAAGCTGCTATTCTCTGCCATTCTCCCCCTGAAAAGTTTGTCCCCTTACTTTCGTACCATTTTCCTATATGTGCATCTAAATTTCCATTCATTCTGCTTAAAATTTTATTAATTCCACCTTTTTTACATGCCTCTAATATAACATTATCATGCTTAATTTTAGACAAATCTCCAAATGCTATATTTTCTCTAAGTGTAAATTCAAATTTTGCATAATCTTGAAACGTTACTCCAATCTTATTTACAAGTTTTTTCAAATCTATTTCATCATAATTTTTACCTTCAAATAAAATTTCCCCACTAGTAGGTTTATAAAATCCTAATAATATCTTTATCAAAGTAGATTTACCTGCACCATTGTTTCCTACTAATGCAATAGTTTCACCTTTATGTATTTTCAATGATACATTTTTTAATACTTCTTTATCACTATTATCATATGAATAACTTACATTTTTCATTTCAAATTCTATTGATTCTTGATTTTTATAATCCTTAGCTACCTTTTCAATATTATTTTTAGGTAAATACTCCTTACTAAAATCTAAGCTAATCAAATCTTTTTGAAAGCCTAAATCTTCGAGATATCCGTACGCATCCATAAATTCCCTACCTACTTTTATAGAGCCATTTGATAACTGGTCAAATACAGAAATAAACAGTACAATCTCTCCAATAGTTAATGATTTATTTTTCACCATAATAAAGGCAACAAAAATACTACTAAATTTAAATATCATGTTGATTAAAGCAAGCATATTCCATCTAAATTCATTGTTGTTTTGCAACTTCATATTTTTTAAATTCATAGGGACTACAATACTATTCCATTTTTTTTTGATAATTTTATTTAAATTCAATGTCCTGTATTCTCTTGCTAATGCATAATCAAAAACCAATCCATAATAATAATCTGATATCCTTTGATCATTTCCATCATCACGCCATAATCTGTATGTACATTTAGCATTATAAAACCCTATTGGTAATGCTATACATGTAAGGATTATCCCTACAATAAAAAGAAGCAGCGAATTATTTAACGCAAGTATTATAATTCCTATTATTCCAATAATAAGACTTAAGAAGCTTATCCCATTTTGCATAAAAAATCCAAGTCTTTTTATAGTTGGCATAGTCATGTTTATTTTAGTAACCATATCAGGATTATCAAATAACCTAATAGGCAGAGTTTCTACCCATTCTCCCATTTTTTTTTGCATCCCTACTGAATATTTAGAGTGCATAGTGAACTTTAGTATATCCGGAAAAATTTCATACAATGCCGATAAAAATAAAAATATCATTAGTACTGCTATCCATATTATTATAATTGAAAATCCACTCTGCTTTTCTATACTCACATTTATAATATCAATTATCTTTTTAGTTACTGTTAGAAAAAACACAGGTATAAGTGCTCCCATTATTCCAACAATCATCCATAAAATCATAGTCTTTTTATCTATTTCCCAGGCCATTTTTAATGCCCATTTAAGTGTTGAATTTTCCTCAGCAAATTGACTTTTTTTATTCTTTTTCATATACTCACTTCCCCATATTTACACTAAGATTATCTCCTCTGATTCTTGTGCATTAGGAAATACTTTAGAACTATTTTTATTTGACCATTTCATATAAAATACATTATTCTTATCGTTTTCTTTAAATGCAATTGCAATTTCAAATCCTAATTTTCTTCCTATATAAGGGTTTATTTTAATCACATTCCATGGAATAAGCATATTAATATAGAACTCTTTTTTTTCAGATTTTATTTGAACTGCACTTCTATCTATATTTACATAATCTTTATAGTTCCAATTATCTCTTATTAATCTTAAATTTTCCTCATCTTCATATACTGTTGGTAAAAATATTACAAATCGTTCTGTAAAACCTCCGTAATTTTTACTTTTCCCTGTATCTAAGTTAAAACTTATAGTTTCTATATTCTTTTCTACATCATCACACTTTTCACTTTTACTAATCACATGTAAGCATAAATTAAAGGTTTCATTATTCCAAGATATTTGAGCAAATCCATAATAATTTTTCATAAATTCTTGTTCTCTTTTTGTTAATAGTTCAACTGCTATTCTTCTAAAATTTTTTTTATAAAATATATTTCTTAGTTGAAAACTATTATTTTCTACACATTGGGTTTGTTCTGAATATCTACATCCTATTTTCAATGTATCCTTTCTTAAATGTTGTATTAGTTTATGAACAAATATAAAAGGATCTTCAAATACCCAATTTTTTATATTTTTTATTATAAATTTACATACTATAACTTCAATATCATCTGCATTAACAATCGGATCATTAATAATATTAATTAATTTTTCTGATTTATCTTCCGAAATTCTTCCAGGATATATTTCTTTTAATAATGCTATTGAAAGCGCAACCCCTTCACATTGATTCATTATCTTGGCTCTTTCACTTAAAATATTCCAATTTATCTGATCTATATATTTATCAATTAATATAACCATTTCATGAAATATCCTTAATCTAATAAATGCAACTTGATTTTTAGTCTTATTTAACTGATTGTGAATATCTTCAACAATATGCCTTTCAAAATGTCCCATTAAATGCAATAATCGATCATGTATCTCTAATACCCAAACTTGATAGAAGTCCTTCTTTTGGTATACAGCTCTATATATTACACTTTTAGGATCGTTTTTTTTATAGTTCGGCATGTGATACAACGGATTAATATGTAAATCCACACTAATTAAAGTTTTTTTATTAGTAATCTTAGATTCTACTTTTTTTAACATTGGATGGATATGTGTATAATGATTTATATCATATATTTTTCTAATTGGAGTACCTACCAATTTTCTTTTAAATGAATATGTATACCCCACTTCCTCAAATATTTTCAAAGCATCATTAATATCATCATAATCCACTAAAATATCCATATCATTACTCTCTCGCATTTCTGGTGGATTAAAGATATCTTCACTTAAACAATATCCTTTTAAAAAGACAAGTTTTATACCACGTTCTTGTGCAATTTTACTAATTTCTTTGATTTCTTGTAAAAAAAGCTCATTTAATTCTTTTTGCTTTTGTATTTTTAATAATGCTCTAGTATATTCTTCTTGATCTATATCTTTAAGTTCTTCAATATATATTGCTGATAGTGAATATCTTTTAACTTGTTGTAATAAATTGCCTTTCTTTTTCAAATAATTACTCAAATCTTGTTTTGCATCACTCATAAAATTCATCCCCTTCTATTAATCCATTTAAATAATAAATTTTTTTATTATTATCACTATAAAATCGTTTACTTTTTATATTATTTAACATTTAATCAAATTTCTTATATAATATATAATACAATACTTTTTTACATATATCAACCTAATTATTACTAGTATTTCATTTTTTGTATTTTATATTCAAATATAAATACCCTGTTTCCTAATATCGCTTTTATAAATATTTGATATATTGACAATACTTCTGTAGAATGGTACCATAGCATTGTTAACGTTAACAAGATGAAATTTATAGGTTTTATCTTGTTACAATTCTTTGTATTTTTAATCCTATGTACACTAATTCTTTATTCAATATATAAATTATTCACATTAATAAAACTTTGGAGGTAATTCTTAATGGATGAAATGAAAAAGTGGAAAAATCTATGTAAAGCAAAAAAAATAACCGAAACTCTTAATAAAAGACATTTTAAGGCTTCTTATGTAGAAACTCTCGAAGAAGCTAAAGAAAAGCTTATTTCAATGATTGAAGAAGGTTCAAGTGTTGCTATTGGTGGTTCTACTACTTTAAGCGATATGGGAATGGTTGATGTTTTAAGAAATGGAAACTATAAATTCTTTGACAGATATCAAAAACTTCCTTTTGATCCTGATATAGTAGAGATTCATCGTAAATCTTTAACTGCCGACTATTTAATTACTGGAACTAATGCAATAACCGAAAATGGTGAATTAGTAAACACAGATTGTACTGGTAATAGAGTGGCTCCTATGATTTTTGGACCCAAAAATGTTATAATAGTTGCTGGTGTAAACAAAATTGTTGAAAATATAGATGCTGCTTTCAAAAGAATTCGTGAAATTGCACCTATGAACTCAAAAAGAATAAAACATGAAACACCTTGCGTCGAAACAGGTTTTTGTGTTGATTGTGATTGCAAAAAAAGAATTTGTAACTTCACTACAATCATTCATAATGGAATAAAATTTGAAGGAAGAATAAAAATAATAATAATAGCTGATGAGCTTGGATACTAATGATAATTTTAATTTAAGAATGGAGGCTTTACAACAATGAATTTTAATTCAGTCGCAACAACTTCAACATCTGCTTCATTTGAAATAGAAAATAATGAGTGCTTTTATTTAGAAAACAAAGCAGATGTATACCTAAATAATAAAAAAGTTTTAACATCAGAAAAGAATGTATTTACACTAAACAATTTAAAACCAAGTACAGAATACAATATATTTATAGAAGATACTGTTACTAAATCTAAAAGCCCTGTTATAAGTATAAAAACAAAATCTGAATCCTCAGTTATTAACATATTAGACTTTGGAGCTATCGGTAATGGAACACATGTAAATACCTCTTTCATACAAGCTGCTATAAATGTATGCCCTGCTTTTGGACGAGTTGTTGTTCCAAAGGGAACTTTTTTAACAGGACCTTTATTTCTTAAAAGCCATATAACTCTTGAATTAGAAAAAGGTGCTGTACTTTTGGGTTTAAAGGAAAGAGAAAGCTACCCTATTCTAAAAGCAAACATTCCTATGGGTAATAACGATTTTTATCTTGGTTCTTGGGAAGGAAATGAAGCCGACTCATTTGCAAGTATAATTACAGCTATAGGTGCTGAAAATGTAAATATAATAGGTGAAGGTACTATAGATGGTAATGCTGATTTTGATACTTGGTGGTTTAAAGCTAAAGAAAAGAGAGTTGCTTGGAGACCTAGAACCTTGTTTATCAATGCATGTAAAAACGTATTAGTTGAAGGAGTAACTGTTAAAAACTCCCCATCTTGGACTATTCATCCCTTAATGAGTAATCATTTAAGCTTTATAAACTTAAGTATTCAAAATCCATTTGATGCACCAAACACTGATGCCTTAGATCCTGAGTCCTGTAAAGATGTTTTAATACTTGGTGATACTTTTTCAGTTGGAGATGACTGTATAGCAATAAAATCAGGAAAAATAGACATAAGTGTAAAAAATCCTGTTGCTTCTGAAAACATAACTATACGAAACTGCAATATGCATTCTGGTCATGGTGCTGTTGTTTTAGGAAGTGAGATGTCTTCTGGAATAAAATCTATATTCATTGAAAAATGTATCTTTAATGAAACTGATAGAGGCCTTAGAGTTAAAACAAGACGTGGTAGAGGTTCAAAAGGTATTATAGATAACATTCATATGAAAAATATAAAAATGGACAAAGTTCTAACACCTTTTGCTATTAACTCCTTCTATTTCTGCGATGATGATGGAAAAACAGAATATGTTTGGAGTAAAGAAAAACTACCTGTTGATGATAGAACTCCTTACATTGGAAGTATTAATGTTGAAAATGTAACTTGTACTAATGCTAAAGTATGTGCTGCATTTATGTACGGTCTTCCAGAACAAAAAATAGGTAAGGTTCATATGAAAAATGTATCAGTAAGCTTCGATGAAAGCGCAGAGGAAGGCTTTGCTGATATGATGAGCTTCCTAGAGCCAATGAAGAGAAACGGTATGTACTTTAACAATATTAAAGAATTAGTCCTTGAAGATGTTATTGTAGAAAAAGCCTTAAATGAAGAAATAACACAAATAAATATTGGTTAAATATAAAATTATTATTATAAAAAACTGTGTTGATAAGTTTAGTTATCAACACAGTTTTTTTATTTTCACATATATTTCACATAATAATTTGATATTAAAACAACATTTTATGTATATACTACCAATATACGAAAGTTTATTACTTAGAAAGATATATTAACCCCCAAGTATAATATGTCCTTCTACATATATAAACTTTCATATAAACAGTACCCATAATAGGAGAAACTAACATATTAATTTATACAACTTTTATTTTTTTAAACCTCTATATGTATAAATTCAATTTTAGTTTCTCTTAACATTTAAGGAGGGATTTTATTGGAGGCTTTAAAGAAAAATAAAACTAAATTTATTTTATCATTTATTATAGCTATATTGGTAATTATATGTGTTTACTCTTTATGTACTTATAAAAGCAATGACAAAAACACTGGTTTTCCTAAAATTGGAGCTGGTTTTAAAAATCATATGACTAATTCAGCAAATTCAAAAAATACACCTTCTTCCAATAGCAAAAAAGTAACTACTAATAATATAAAGAAAGATTCAAGGACAAATTCTCAAAATCATTCTAGAGCTGATATAGGTGGTCCTCCAGACTCTCAAGATAGTTCTGGTTCTAAATCTACTATGCAAGGTCCTCCTGGATCTCAAGGCAGCCCTAATTTTAAAAATAATATAAAACGCTCACATGGAGGGCCTCCAGGGATGATGGGCGGTTTTTCTAACTCAGATAACAAATATTCACCTTATGTAATAGCTTACGCTTTAGCTTTCTTTGTTTTATCAATTTTAGGCTATCTAGCTATAGTTAAAAAGAAAATTAAAATAAGCACTGAAAATGGCGGTTTTATTCTTGCTAGTTTTCTAATAATAGGTTTTTTATTTAGAATTATTGTTGGACTTTTAATAACAGGTTACTCTTCTGACATCGGACTATACAAACAATGGGCTTCTTCTGCTGCTAAAAATTTTGCTTCTGTGTATAAAAGCACCGGTTCTATAGATTATCCACCTGTATATATTTATGTGCTATTTATTATTGGGAAAATAGCTTCTACTTCTTTAGGCAGCTACTATACACTACTTATTAAACTTCCATCTATAATTGCAGATATCGCTTCAGCGTACTTTGTATACAAACTTTCTAAAAAGTATTTCTCTTTTGAAAAAAGTTTTGTACTTACCCTATTTTTCCTATTTAACCCTGCTATACTTATAAACTCAGCTTTATGGGGTCAGGCAGATTCCTTCTTTACTTTACTTATTATATTTGCAGTTTATTTTATGTCAGAAAATAAAATAATTCCATCATCTATTTTCTTTGCACTCTCTGTACTAATGAAGCCTCAAGGAATAATATTCTTGCCTTTAGTTTTATTCTGGTACATACGCAATAGAGATTTAAAGGCTATACTAAAATCAATAGCTTCAGGAATAATAACTGCTATAATTGTAATTTTACCCTTCTCTATAGTAAACGGAAATATAACTTGGATTTTTAAGCTTTATACTAGAGAAGTTTCTGAATACCCTTATGCATCAAACAATGCGTATAACCTTTATAATTTAATTGGCGCTAATAATGTAAAAGATTCAAATACAATGTTTATATTTAGCTACCACACCTGGGGAATGATTTTTATAGTTTTAATAACAGTTTTCTCAGGAATACTTTTCTTAAAGAGTAAAAGTAAACGTGTCGCAGCTTTAGCCGCTTTAATTCAAGTAGTTGGTGTTTTTAACTTATCTGTTGGAATGCATGAAAGATATATGTTTGCAGCCGTTTTAATATCAATTTTAGCCTATATATACTTTAAAAATAATAAAATTTTAATAATTTCACTTTTGCTAAGCTTTATAAATTATGCTAATATGCATTCTGTTTTATTCAATCAAATGAGCATGAGAAATAATTCTTCTACCCCTATATGGACAGTATTTATATCCATGTTAAATATAATAACCTTTGCTTACTTAATAAAAGTTTCCTTTGATTTATGTATCAAAAAAAACACTACAACTTAAGATTTTAGTCCATAAAATTTAAAGAGCCTATATAGATTATATTTTAGTCTATATAGGCTCTTTTCTAATATATTACCTTCATTTATATGCAACAACTTACAATTTAATGGAATTAATAACTTTTTTATATTTTATTCAATATTTTTTCTTATATTAATAAAATTTAACATAAATTTAATTAACTTTATTAATTTTGTGGTAAAATTAATATAAAACTACCAAATGGAGGGATATAATTTGTCTAAACAAAAAAAACTTAACCTACTAACCTCAAGACTAGTCTTAATATTTTTTGTCATTTTCACTTTACTAGGAAACCTACCAATAAAATCCTTTGCAGCTTCTAATGACAAAACTTTTGATCTAGTTGAAATCAATGATTTCCATGGTGCCCTTGAAGACACCAGCAATCCAGCAAATCCTGTTGCTTCAGTTCTTGGAAACAGAGTAAAAAGCATTGAAGCTTCCAATCCGGACACTATTGTCTTCGGTGGTGGAGATCTTTATCAAGGTTCTGCCATGTCAAACATTCTAAAAGGTGTACCTGTTCAGAAAGTTATGAACAATATAGGAATGAATTTCACAACTCTAGGAAACCATGAATTCGATTGGGGACTAGATACCCTAAACAAAGTAACTATGAGTGGTGCTAACTATAACATAATTTGCTCAAATTTATACCAGAAAAACTCTGATGGTTCAAAGGGTGATAGGGTTTTTGATCCGTATAAAATAGTAACAAAAGATGGCGTAAGAATAGCCTTCATTGGTGGAATAACAAATGAAACACCTAATATTGTTACACCTGCTTATGTATCTGATAAGATTTTTACAGATTTAGCAACTGAAATTAATGGTGTGGCTAAAGATATCAAAGATAATAATAAGGCAGATGTAATAATAGCTGTAGTACATGAAGGTGAAGCTAACTTAGACAATGTAGTAAACAAGCTTTCAAATGTAGATGCTGTTTTTGGAGGCCATACTCACACAATTGAACAAAAAATAGTTAACGGCATACCTGTTATAAATGCAAATCACAACGGTATGGGATTTGCAGATTTAAAAATGACTATATCTGACGGAAATAAAATAAGCTTTTCAAATACAACCTCAAGTTATGTAGCTTTAAATAATGCATCTGGCTATATGGCTTCAAATCCAACTACAGATCCTGAAATTACACAAATAGTAAATGATGCTAAATCACAAGTTGGTCCAACTCTTAATAAAGTCTTAGGTACTATACCATCTGATATAACTAGAAAACAAGATATTAGTCCATATGGTGAATCCGCCCTAGGTAACTGGGTAAGTGATGTTATAAAAAATTATGGAAACGCTGACATAGGTATATCTAATAATGGAGGCTTAAGAACAGACTTAAGCAGTGGAGATGTTACCTATGGTCAAATATACGCTTTAATGCCTTTTGATAATGATATAGATACAGTTACTGTGAATAAAGCTCAATTAAAAGATATTTTAGAACAAGCTGTTGGACAATTTAGTGATCCAAGCAGCAGCGTAGCTCTTGGTGGAAAAGGACTTCAAGTTTCGGGAATAAAATTCACCTATGATCCTTCAAAAACTTACGGAAATAAAATAGTTTCTATAACTAGAGAAAATGGAAGTCAAATTTCTGATTCAGAGATTCTTAAACTTGCAGGTCCTGATTTTGTACTTACAGGTGGCGATGGATTCTTAAGATTTAATAAAGATGATATAAAATCAAGCTTAATGGACACTCATACGCTTGTTCGTGATGCTTTAATAGATGATGTTACAAAGAATAAGACTGTTAAATATACAATGGATAATAGACTTAGCACTGGTTCAGAAGTACCATCAACTATTTCTGTTTTAGAAACTGCTGACGTTCACGGACACATACTTGATTATGATTATGCCACTGGAACTGTACCTAAAAGTTCTGTTGGTTTAGCAAAAGTATCAACTTATGTTAATAACGTGCGTGCTTCAAACCCTAATGTGATGCTTGTAGATTCTGGTGATACTATTCAAGGAACTCCTCTTTCTTACTATTATGATAAAATAGACACAACTTCTGAATACCCTCTTATGAAAGCTATGGGTGCAATGAAGTATGACACTTGGACTCTTGGAAATCACGAATTCAATTATGGATTGCCAACACTAAATAGAGTTATAAGTGATGCAAAAAAAGAAAACATAAAAGTATTATCTGCAAATACTTATAAGGATGATAACTCAAATTTTGTTGATCCTTATTATATAAAAGACTTTAACATAAACGGAAAAACAGTAAAAGTTGGAATCTTAGGTCTTACTACTAAATGCATACCTAATTGGGAAGACCCTTCTCACTATGCAGGACTTCATTTTAACGATTTAGTTGATGAGGCAAAGCTTTGGGTTCCAAAAATGAAAGCTCAAGGAGCAAATATAATCCTTGTAGCAGCTCATACTGGAGAAGAGAGTGCTTCTGATACTATTCCAGAAAATGAAGCTAAAGCTATCGCTGCAAATGTTTCAGGAGTTGATGCTGTACTTGCTGCACATGTTCATAACACTGTTAATGATACAAGTGTAAAAAACCCTGATGGTAAAATTGTACCTATTGTTGAGCCAAATAAATGGGGCTCATATGTATCACAGGTAGATATAACTTTAGACGCTAATGGAAATGCTGCAAGCATAAATACTAAAAATGTACAAATGGATGATTCAATATCCGAAGATCCTAACATAGTTAATCTAGCACAACCCTATCAGGCTGCAACTTTAAATTATATATCAACAAAGCTTGGAACTTCTACTGGTGAATTTACAGGTAGTAATCAAACAACTGCGCCTACTGCTATAATGGAATTGATAAACAAAGTTCAACAGGATGCAGCTAAAACTCAACTTTCAATATCTGCTCCTTTAAGTTCATCTGCTTATATTCCAAAAGGTGATGTAACTATAAAAGACATTATGTCAGTTTATGTGTACGAAAACTATTTATACGGTGTAAAAATGACAGGCAAACAAATAAAAGATTGGCTTGAATATTCAGTACGCTATTACAAACAAGTTTCAAATCCAAGTGATCAAATTACAAAAGATGCATCTTTAAACGTTCCAGATTATAATCTTGATCAGTTATATGGTGCAACCTATGATGTAGACTTGACTGAGCCTGCTTGTACTACTGATCCTACTACTGGAAGAGTTGCTTCTGGAAATAGAATTAAAAATCTTAAAATAAATGGTACTCCTATTAAAGATTCTGATGTTTATACTGTTGCAATAAATGATTATCGTTACAATGGTGGTGGAGGTTTTATGAAAGCTGCTGGCATAAGTAATACCGACCCAAGTCTTGTAACCTATAGTTCAGCTAAAGCTCTTGGAGATGACGGTCAAGTTAGAAGTTTAATGCAAAGTTACATTAAAAACAATCAAACTATATCTCCTACTAACTCAAATAATTGGAAACTATCAACTTCACCTGTTACAGAATCAAACAATGATAATCCTGTAGGACCTTTACCTGTGAATCCTGTACCCGTAAATCCTTTGACCAATGGATCTACAAGTCAAAACACAGCACAACCAGGATCAACATCAAATTCAGCTACTACTAATACTGATGGACAATTATCAAATAACACACCTGCTAAAATTAATAATGATGCTGTACTTCCAAAAACAGGTTCTATGATAGATAGTACTGTTCTTATTATAATAGGTTTGCTTCTTCTAGTTTTAGGATTAGTTATACTGCTTAGAGATAAATTCAAAAGAAATCAAAAATCTATTTAAAATTCTTAGCTGCTTTAAAATTTTAAAGCAGCTATTTTAAAGTATATTTGACGACATAATTCTTTATATTTTTTATATTTATTTTATAATTAATTTATGCTTATTTTATTTTATTTAAAATTTGAAGAAATATATTGTAAATTCTTAAGAAATGTATTAAAATTTATATTAAGATAATAATTTCGTCAAAAAAAGTGTTTAGTTTATATTAATTTTTTAAATATTAATATAATCGATATCATTTTTAATAGGAATGAGTATTATATAAAATTTTTAATCAAATACAAATTTCTATTAAAAAAATAAGGAAATACTATTGTAAACGTTTAAATAAAATGTTATTATATACTTACAGTTACATATTGACTACTAATGATCTTTTTATTTATAAATATACCACAACGCTATAAAATTAACGTTCTGGTATATGTGCAAATAAAATGAATATGACGTCTATATTTATAATAATAAATTTGATTACATAAATTTTCTCACAGCACAAACTATTTATTATTTAAATCGGGAGGGTGACTAACATGACAGTAAAGAATTTCAAGAAATTATTTTTATCTATTTTTGCAGTACTATACATAATATCTGCAGCAAATCCAACTAAGGTTTCCGCATTTTCTTCAACATGCAAGACTGGTGTTTTTCTTGGATGGGATAGAAATATTGACACATCAATAGCCTATACTAATGGCTATGCCAATCGATTGGACATAGTATCCTATGATCTTTGCAATTGGAATGGTAATAACGATTCATCTTCCATAAGTTGGGACAGCGCCTCAACTATAAGAGATCTCGAGAAACCAAATCCATCATTATTAAAGCAATATACTGGACCTTATCCACATTTAATAAAAACTGCTATTATATCAGCTCACATGCCTTGTCCTACAGGCGGAACTAGTAATGGTTATATATCTGATCAGGATTTCGCTACCCTATCTAGTGCGAAAATTCAAAATATTAATTCATCTAGTCCTGCTTTTCTTCAAAAGTACAAAGCAATTGTATCTAAAATAGCTGATGGCCTTGAATATTACGGACATACAGGAACTATTTATTTTCGTCCATTCCATGAAGTTAACGGAAACTGGTTTTGGTGGGGTGACAAAGATGTAAACCAATACAAACAACTCTGGATAAACTTACACGACTATTTAGTTAGTACTGATTCGGGATGTAGAGGACTTACTTGGTTAAAATTTTGCTATGCACCTAACAGTGGAAAGAATGCAGCGTTATATTATCCTGGAGACGACTATGTAGATACCGTAGGAATGGATGCCTATAGTGATACTCCTGCTACAGACTCATATGTAAAAAGAGCTTATGCTGAACTTACAGGTGGAACTTATAATGGTATAACTTATCCTGGAATAAATAAACCTTTCGGCTTTCCAGAACTTGGTCCAAATGTTGGTGGACAATATATAGATAATAGAAATCACTCTATACAAAAATTTGACTACCAAAGATGGGCTGATGCTATTAAATTAAATTACCCTAAGGCAAGCTACTTTGTAATTTGGAATGGTGACTATGAACCAAGAAAAAACATTAATGGACCTTCCATGTTTAATATGAGCTACTAATTTCCTTTAAATTTTCTCATTACTTTTAATATTCAAAAAATTGTAAATATATCTAAACAGAAGGATAAGTATGAAAATTTATCCTTCTTTATATATAAATAATTATTTTTTTCTAATCTTTTTAATGGCTAAAACTACAGGTACAGTTATTAGTACTGAAACTATAGCTTCACAAGTACCACTAGTTGCTGCAACTCCATAAATAGTAGCAGCGGTAGCTTTGACACTTATATGTTTTGCAGTTGCATATCTAGCTGCATATAAAACATAAATCATTGTAAGAACACCTAAAGTATTAGTTAAAGTTCCAACCACAGCGCTAACAGCTATTTTTATAGATTGATTTTTAACCTTAACTAATCTATAAGAATAATATGCAGTTACCCCTATTAAAACTCTAGGTAAAACTGAAACCAAAGGATTCATATAGGCAAAAGATAGTAAACTAGGCGACATTATATTTTGAACTATACTAAATAATCCAAATATAAGTCCTATTACAGCTCCCACTATCGGTCCTTCAAGAATAGCTCCTATAATTACAGGAACATGCATGATAGTTGCTTTGGTTATAGGAAGTGGAATAAACCCATAACCTGTTAGTCCTAAAACAATAGAAATAGCTGACAGTAATCCTATTACAGTTAACTGCCTTGTTTTTAGTTTATTATTCATTTTTTCCTCCGTTCTTATTCCTCTATGGATATAAGTCGATTTTTTTCTTTAAAATTTCAACTTAAATACAGTTTCAATGGAATACTGTTTTTCCGGAGATATTATAACATAATTTTTTTTTATTTAAAACTAAAATTACAAACTAATTTGGAATTTTAATAGAAAACTTGCATCCACCTACTGGTAAGTTTTCAACATGAATTTCTCCTTTATACTTATTAACTATTATATCGTAGCATGCACTTAAACCAAGACCTAAACCCTTTCCAATTTCCTTCGTTGTAAAAAAAGGTTCAAACACCTTATCCTTCATATTCTCATCTATCCCTGGTCCATTATCAGATATACTAAAATAAGACCATTTTTCATCTTTACAGCTTTCAACTAATATTTTTACCTTTTCGTCTGACTTATTAAAAAAATCTATAGCATTCATAATTATATTAAATATGACCTGTTCAATATCAAATCTATTGCACTTTATATAACTTTCCTCTTCTATTTCATAATCAATAGTAGCAATATCTTTAAATTTATTATATTCAAGCTCTGAATCTATTAGTATAATTGTTTCCTCAACAATTTCTTTGAGATAATTTAATTGAAAACTATCATACATTTTTTTATTAGTAAATCGTATTAGATTTTTTATTATGTAGCTAATTTTATTTAATCCTTCATTACTTTCCTTAATCAAAGTATCAAAGTCTTTAAATATGAATTCTATTTTATTTTTATTTTCATAAAGTTCTTCTAGATATTTTGTATCTTTAATATTATTATAATTATTTTGTATTATAGCATTTATCCGTTCATAATTTTCTTTTAAAATAGAGAAATACTTATTTATAGAATACAAATTTGAAATACTGTAGCCAAGTGGTGTATTTATTTCATGAGCTATACCCGCAGAGAATCTTCCAATAGTAGATAACTTTTCTCTATTAATAAGTTCAATCTGAGTTATCTGTAATTTTGCATTAGATTCTTTTAATTCCACATTGATATTTTTAATATTATCATAGGACTCTATCAATTCACACTGGTATTCTCTCAATTTTATTGCTGATTTAAGTCTTGATATGAATTCAATAGGTTCAATTGGCTTATTAATGTAATCATTTGCTCCCAAGTCAAAGCTTTCCTTGAGGTACTTTTTATCTGTTAAAGAGGTAAACATTATAATAACTATATTTTTATGCTTATCTCTAACCATTTTAAGTACATCTATTCCAGATAGATTAGGCATTACTATATCTAATAAAATAATATCGATTTTCTCTGATTCTATCTTTTTAAGACCTTCCTCTGGCGAATTTACTAATATTAAATTACATTCTATTTTATATTCTGCTACTATATTTTGAACAGCTAATAAATTAAGTTTAGCATCATCTATAACTAGAATATTCATATCAACACTCCTGTTCATGTATTTCAATACTAGTATTAAATTTCACTAGAAATCTTTCATTATCAACAGCTAGCTTTCCACCAAAGAAATTACAAATATCGTTTAAGACATTAAAAACAAGCTTAAATTGTGAACCAGTAAATATTCCCTTAGCATCCTCTTTATTAATCAATAGAAAATTCACTGCAAACTTATTAACTACTGTTAAGTTAACAATAATATTTTCCCATGTTGTGTTCCTAGCAAATACCTTAAGAATACTTTCTATGATAACCAGCAAAACTTTTTTATTTCCAAAAAACTTAACTTTTTCAATTTCCCCATCAAAGACCGTTCTTATTTTTCCCTCTCCTATTTGAATAAGATCTTCTTTTAGCACATCTACCTTGAATTCTTCCTTAACACTTGGAAGTGTATCTAAATATTTAAAATAAACTTCATCAATGCCACTTAAAAATGAATCAAAAGCCTCTGTATTTATTACTTTACTCTTATAATATTCTAAAAGTTTATATTTTAAGTTAAATATTCTCTTTGATACTTCCTTAATTGCTTCTACATCTAGCTTAGCATTTTGGGTAATTTTATTGTTAGCATCTAATATTTTGGTATATGCCTTATTTTTCTGTTCTAACCTAGTTTTGAATATTTCATTTTGCTTTATCAAATCATAATATTCTAAACCTTGGTATATAGCTGGTAAAAACTCCTCTTCATTATTCCAAGGTTTAGTTATATATTTAAATACGCCTACTCTATTCACTGTTGCAATTACTTGCGATATTTGGGCATATCCTGAAAGCACAATTCTAATAGTATCAGGCGATATCTCCTTTACTTTTTCCAATAATTCTAACCCATTCATTTTAGGCATTTTCATATCTGTAACTATAACTGCTATCTCTTTTTCACTAAATTCTATTAACGCTTCTTCTCCGCTTATAGCCGTTAAAGTATTAAATTTCTCACTTATAGTTATTCTATTTATAGAGTTGAGGATATTAATCTCATCATCCACAAAAAGCACATTATATTTCGCCATAATTGTTCTCCTTTCTTATTACTTCATTTATTACATCTTTGCACTGCTGCTTTGATATATTTAAATAATTAAAAACCTCATCATCTAACTTTGCACTTACCGTGTCACCTATTAAACTCCAAGAATAATAATCTGCTATATGTGATATTGCTACAAGTTCTCTATTTACAACATTAGAATTCATAGGTCTATGATGATACAAGGCTGTTTCAACTATAGGGTATGGCAAATTCCACCACTGGAGCATATATCCACCCACTTCATCATGGCTTACATTAAAGTATTTCTTTTCCACACTGCATATATCATTATTCTCATCTTCATAAATCAATCTATATACCTCATCATATTCCTCACTATAATTTTTCAAAAGAATAACTTTTCCTATATCATGTAGCAGTCCTGCGGTATAGTAGTATTCCGGAATCTTTTTATTAATTATGGCTTTATATAGTATAATTATTAATTTATTTGTAAGGTTTGCATGCTGCCAAAGCTTTTCTTTTTTAACGAATCTATTTTCGAAATCAAAAACCTCAGATGTTAAAATTATAGTTTTCAAATTAATTAAGCCCAAATTAAGTACTGCGCTTTTAACCGAAGAAACCTTTAATCCATAAAAGGCAGAATTCACTATTTTTAATATTTGCCCACTTAGAACCATATCTTTTTCTACATATTTTATAATAACATCGATGTCATAATTATCCTCTTCTATTAATCTACTTATTTTTTCATAAATGAAATTTATAGTCGGCAACTTTTCAATATTTCTTATACTCATTAATACTTTTTCGTTTTTTAACAATTCTTCTGTCTTAAATACACCATCTATCATTTTTTTAAATTCATCATTTTTCCATGGCTTACTTAGATATAATTTTGCAAGATTATTATATATGGATTTAAAAACTACTTTCTCATCTGTATACCCACTTAATATTATTCTTATTGTTAATGGATATTTCACTTTTATGACTTTTAATAATTCATATCCTCCCATACCAGGCATTATCATATCAATTACTATCATATCTACTGAAATTTTAGATAATAATTCTAAGGCTTCTTCTCCACTTTCTGCAAAAAAGAGGTCATATTCTGAATCAAATAATTCACGCCTTATAGCTTTTAGTATTGCTCTCTCATCATCTACGAACAGAATTTTTTTATTCATAACTTTCCTTTCTTTTATCCTGATGGATAGGAATTTTTATGGTGAAAGTTGTACCTACTCCAATATCACTTTCTACCTTTATCTGTCCATTATGCTTATTTTTTATAATCTCATATGTTATACTAAGTCCAAGTCCGGTACCCTTTCCAACTCCCTTTGTCGTAAAAAGTGGCTTGAATATTTTTTCAAAATTCTCCTTTGGTATTCCTACTCCAGTATCTTCTATTGAGCAGCATACAAATTCATTTTCATTATATGTTTTTATTGTTATGGTTCCCATTTCTTTTATATTATTTTTTTCACGCTTTTCCTTAATTGCATGAGATGCATTTATAATTAAATTTAAAAGTGATTGGTTTATCTCACTTGATTTTGCTTGAATTTTAGGTATGTTCTGTAGATTCTTTTCAATATTACAATCATATTTTAATTCATTTCTAGCAATTATAAGAGTATTATTAATGGATTCGTTTAAATCGATAAAATCAAACTCCTCATTTAAATCAACATGTGAAAAGCTTCTAACTGCTCCAATTATTTTTCTAACCCTTTCTATACCATTTTCGGTATCCTTAAAAAGTTCATCCATATCATTAAGTATAAAATCCAAACCATACTTTTTTTCTAAATCAATAACAGTATTAAGTGAATCCTTAAAGTAATCCATATTATTTGGATAGTTAGAACCGCATTTTTCATATAAATCAATAACAGTTTTTATTTTCTCAATATATTTTTTTAAAGTTTGAAAATTACTTATTATAAAACCCAGAGGATTATTTATCTCATGTATAATCCCAGCCAACAATTCTCCTACGCTAACCATTTTATCTATTTTCATTATGTTATCTTTAATTTTTTGAAATTCGGCCTTTGTATCCTGCAGTTCTTTTTCTTTAGCTGCCAATTTACTTACTAAATTGCTCTTTTCCTTTATCTCCCTACACACAATTATAAAAACTTCGGATTTTTTCTTGTCATCTTTTATATTATAGAAATTCACATCTAAATAATTGTCTCCACTATCTATAGCAAAAACTTTAGATTTTCCATTTTCTTCCCTACTTATATTATCAGTATTAATATGTTCCATAATATCTTCTTGAAATAAATTTCCTATGTTTTTATTGATTAAATCTTCTCTTGAACACTTCCACATGTTTTCAGTAGATTTGTTAAAATCAATAATCCTACCTGATTTATCCAAAATTATTATAGCAGTATTTATATCCAATTCCCGCATTATAATATCATATAGTTTACAATTTATTATAGTATTATCATCCATATAAATTTCCGATTTCTAAACGCTCAAACCCATCCAAAAATCAGGACTATTCACCAACCTTTCTCTTTTAATGCCTTACCCATATATGCTCATTAGTCTTTGGCAACTATACCATAGCTAGTAATATTTCCATACCTTACTCTTGGTTAATTATTTTTATGTAATATTGGACAATATAAAATCCTATTTTGCTTGTTTTTATTATTTGCTTTTTCATTTGTTCTTATGAGTTAAATTTAAAATCAAAAAAAAATTAGAGAAGCAATTCTACCTTGCTCCTCTAATTTTTATAATACTAAGCTTTTTTACTTTTTAAATACGAACCCAAAATATACACAATAGAAATAACTACTCCTAAAATACTAACCAGTTGTGCCACTCTTATAGGTCCGAGCATCAAACTATCTGTTCTCATTCCCTCAATAAAAAATCTTCCAAGAGAATACAAGCCAATATATGCAAAGAACACTACTCCCTTACTCTTGCACTTTCTAATTATAATCATTAAGCTTAAGAATATGACTAAATCCCATGTAGATTCATATAAAAAAGTGGGATTATAATAAACTCCATCTATTGTCATACCTTTTTGAATAAATTGAGGAAACTTCTGTATAAAAGTATAACTAACAGGTCCTCCATGTGCTTCGCCATTAAAAAAGTTTCCCCACCTGCCCATAGCTTGAGCTAAAATTATAGATGGCGCTCCGATATCCATTACCTTAAGAAAACTAAGCTTCTTATATCTTGACACTAAATAAGCCGCTATCACTCCAAATATCAGACCTCCATGAATTGCGAGTCCTCCATTTCTTATGTTTATCATATCCATAATGTTACCATTATAACTTTTAAATTGAAAAATAACATAATACAGTCTTGCACCTATTATGCCTATTGGAAGAGAAATCAAAACAATATCCAATACAGAATCATAGTCAACTTCTCGTAATTTACTGTTTAAATATGCCATAAGGAGTCCTAAAATCACTCCTGTGGCTATAAAAATTCCATACCATCTTATTTCAAGTCCAAATAATGTAAATGCCACTGGATTCAAAGTATCACTTCCTTTTTTTTCATAAATAGAATAATACTATTTTAACACAAAGCCCTATTATTTTTAAGCAATTTATTTTAAAAATTAAATATGATATAATTTAAAGTATATTTTAATCGTTTCATAAAACGAAGGGAGCGCCTCAAGTGAAAAAAAAACGTACTAAACCAAAGCTAATTTTAGGCAAAAAACTTTTTGTAGTTTTTGTTATTTTTTTTGTAGTATTTTCTGCTCTTATTTTTAGACTTTTTTCTATAATGTTTTTAAATTCTAGTTTCTATAACAAAAAAGTAACACAGCAAAGAGTAAATCAAATCACCATTTATCCCAAACGTGGAAATATACTTGATAGAAACGGCAATGTACTTGCAACGAGTATAAGCGACTACAGGATAGATGTTGACATGAATACTCTTCGTGAATCTCTAAAAACTAACAAAATGACCTTACAAACCTTATCTTCTAAATTGTCTAAAATTTTAGGTATATCTTCTGACAGAATATATTCTGCTCTTTCTGCAAAATCTTCATCAGGAGTACCTCTAAGATTTGTCACTTTAGCTAGGCAAATTAGTAAAGAACAGGTGGATAAAATAAAAGATTTAAATTTGGTAGGTTTTGTTTCCTCAGATGATTCTATTCGTAAGTATCCAAACAACAACTTTCTTTCAAGTGTTCTCGGATATACGAAATCAGACGGCAGTGGTGCTTCTGGTGTTGAATTATCTTATGATAAAATTCTTGCTGGAACACCAGGTTATAAAATCGTTGAGACTGATGTTACAAGAAAACAACTTCCTTATGGAACTTATAAATATAAAGCTCCAAAGGATGGAAAGAATGTAGTATTAACTATAGATAAAAATATTCAATTAATTGCAGAACAAGCTGCTCAGAAGGCATTGAACGATAATAAAGCAAAAGCTGTAGATATAACTGTAATGGATCCAAAAACCGGTGAAATCCTAGCAATGGTTAATAAACCTGATTATAACCCTAATACACCTTACGCAAAGCAAGCTGGAATAGATAACTCTACCGGAAGTCTTTTTCAAGCTAACGCTGTTCAGCAAACCTTTGAACCCGGTTCTATTTTTAAAGTATTTACTGCTTATACGGGACTTGCCACAGGAACTGTAAAAGATCCAAATGCTACAGACTTTAACTGTAATGGAAGTTTAAATGTAAATGGTACTATAATTCACTGTTGGCAATTATCTGGACATGGTCCTGAAAATTTCATTGATATTTTAAAACATTCTTGTAATGTTGGTTTTATGCAATTAGGTCAAAGAATCGGTAAGGATAATCTTTTAAAATACATAAGTTTATTTGGATTTGGTCAAAAAACAGGTATTGATTTACCTGGAGAAGCTACAGGAATTGTTAGAGACAGTGATAAAGTAAACTTAGTTGATTTATCAAATATATCCTTTGGACAAGGTATATCTGTTACTTCTGTTCAGTACATGGCAGCCTTTAATGCTGTAGCAAATGGCGGCACTTGGATTAGACCTCATGTAATGAAGGATATAACTGAAAACAAGAACGGTTCAACTGTTAATGTAAGCAGTTATTCAAATTACGGAAAAAGAAATATTTTAGATCCAAATATAACTACCATGTTAAGAGGCTATCTTGAAAGAGTAGTTAGTGACCCTGATGGTGTTGGTAAAAACGCTGAGATTCCAGGATATCATATTGCAGGTAAAACAGGTACAGCTCAAAAAGCTGATCCAAAGACCGGAGGTTATTCTGCTGGAAAATACATGTCATCCTTTGCAGGAATGGCTCCTTCCTATGATCCTCAAGTCACTTTACTTGTTTCTGTAGATGAACCTAGTAACGGCAGCTATTATGCTTCTGATACCGCAGCTCCAGTTGTGAAAGAAATATATCAACAGATTTTTGATTACCTTTCACTAAATGGAAAATTAAATTTATCAGGAGACCCAGCAAATCAACCAAAATAACAAAAAGGATTTCTAGTTTAAAACTTAAACTAGAAATCCTTTTTACATTGCCTTTACTAATATATATACTATTGAATCATATATATTAAATATTAATGTACCTGTCCAATTCTTCCTTTTTGAGCTTCCAATCAGGTAGAAAATTAGTTACATAGTTATAAAATTCTTTCCTATGATTTCTGAATTTCACATGACAAAGTTCATGAATTATGACATATTCAATGCAATCCTTAGGAACCTTTACAAGTTGTGTATTTAACACCACTTTATTATCAGAAGGACTATAGCTTCCCCACTTTGATTTCATCTTTCTGATGCTAAGTTGTGGCTTCTCATTATATATTGTTTCAAATATTTTATACTTTTCATTATATAAATATGCTAATTCAATTGCTGCTATTTTCTTATACCATTTTTCAATATAATTCTTTTTATACTCATAATTATCCTTTTCTTTTATATACATATATACATTCTCGCCAAAAATTCTCACTTTGTTTTTCATACCCTTTTTTACTATAAGTCTATAAGGAGTCCCAAAAATATAAATTATGTCACCATCTGAATATTTAATTTCATCATTTATATCAATAATATTCTCTATCCGCTTCATCTGTTTTAGTATCCATTTCATTTTTCTATGCACAACATTCTTTATCTCCTCTTCGGATACATTAAACGGGGCAACTACATCTATCATAAAGTCTCTGTTAACAGAAATCTTTATGCTTTTTCTTTCCTTACGAACCAGTGAAAACTCAACCTTTTGATTCATATATTCAATATTCATGGCACTTCTTTCCCTTTTCATTTTAATTTTATACCTATAAACGAACTTACAAGATTATCATAAATCCCCCCTATACAATACATATTCTCATAAATTTTACTTTAACTTTACCATGACCACCCTATTGATTTTATATATAATTGGTTTATTTTATCTGTATGGAAAAACGCAAAATAAATGTTATAAAATCATTTTACGTTTCCCTAACTTTTATTATATCACATATTTTATTTTTTTACATATTTCATAAATAATTATTAATAATCTCATATAAATTAAACGCATAAATTGACTTTTTCAATATATCAATTTAGCTAATAAGCTCGTACTAACCTTATAATATATTTATATTCTATAATAACTTTAGTAATATTTTTAGTTTACAAATAAACATAAAAAGAGCTTCTGGAGCCCTTTTTATTAATCCAAAATCATAAAAATTTCATTATATCTTCAATATGTCCATTAACTCTTACTTTTCTAAAGATCTTTTTCACATTGCCCTTTTCATCTACTAAAAAGGTACTTCTTTCGATTCCCAGATACTTTCTTCCATACATATTCTTTTCTTTTATAACATCATACAATTTACATACACCTTCATCTTCATCTGAAAGTAGTACAAAAGGCAAACTAAATTTATCAATAAAACTGTTATGTGCTTTAACGCTATCTTTACTCACTCCAAGAATAACCCCATTTGAATTACCTATTTCATATATATTATTCCTAAAATCACAAGCTTCTTTAGTACATCCTTTAGTATTATCCTTTGGGTAAAAATACAAGATTACTTTTTTACCTAAGTAATCACTTAATTTATGCTCCTTTTCATCTGAACCCATAAGCACAAAATCTGGTGCCTTATCTCCTTCTTTTATCTCCAAAAAATCACCTCCCACATTATCTTTTATAAATTACAAATTTGTATACATCTATTTTTTAGTGATATAATTAAACATATGTTCGCACTTTGAAAGGAGATATTTATATGAACTATACACAAGGTTCATTATTTGAAAACTTTGAAAGCGTCCCTTTGGCAGGACGTATGCGCCCTGAAACATTAGACGATTATATTGGTCAGGAGCATATTTTATGTAAGGGAAAACCTCTTAGAAATATGCTTCTAAATGATAATATTACTTCCTTAATTTTATGGGGTCCTCCTGGCGTTGGCAAAACTACTCTCGCCATGATAATAGCTAAAATAACTAAATGCAGCTTTGTTGAATTTAGTGCAGCAACCTCTGGTATAAAAGAAATCAAAGAAATTATGGCTAAAGCAGCCAAAAATAAAATATTTGGAACTCGTACTTTGCTTTTTGTAGATGAAATTCACAGATTTAATAAATCTCAGCAGGATGCATTTCTTCCTCATGTTGAAAATGGAGATATTGTATTAATAGGAGCAACTACTGAAAATCCTTCTTTTGAGATTAATTCTGCTTTGCTTTCACGCTGTAGAGTTTTTGTTTTAAAACCACTTTCCACTGAAGCAATAATTAAACTTTTAAAAAATGCCATAAAAAGTCCACACGGCTTTAAGAATAAAAATATAAAAATTTCAGATGAACTCTTAAACTTAATAGCTGTTTATTCAAATGGAGATGCACGAACTTCTCTTAATATACTTGAAATGGCTGTTTTAAGCAGTAAATCTGAAAATAACATTACAACTATAACAAAAGAAATCTTGGAAGGGTGCATGCAAAATAAAACTCTTATTTATGATAAAAATGGTGAAGAGCATTATAATTTAATTTCAGCTCTACATAAATCAATGAGGAACAGCGACGTAGATGCTGCTATATACTGGCTTGCTAGAATGCTTGAAGGTGGCGAAAATCCTCTTTACATAGCTAGAAGACTTATACGTTTCTCTTCTGAAGATATAGGTATTGCTGACACAAATGCATTAAACGTTACTGTAAATGTCTATAATGCCTGTCATTATATAGGAATGCCAGAATGCAGTGTGCACCTTACAGAAGCTGTAGTATATCTTTCTTTGGCACCAAAATCAAACTCCTTATATACCGCTTATGAAAAGGCAAAGAAGGATGCTAAAGAAAATTTAGCCGAAGGTGTACCTCTTCATCTTAGAAATGCACCTACAAAATTAATGTCTGAGCTTGGTTATTCTAAGGGTTATAAGTATGCTCATGACTTTGAAGATAAAATAGTAGATATGCAGTGTTTACCTGATAATTTAAAAAATCAAAAATACTATTTTCCAACAGACGAAGGTAGAGAGAAAATTTTTAAAGAGAGGCTCGATTACTTAACAAAGAAAAAACACAATTCTTAACTGTAATATTATAAAAGTCGTACAACAAAAGTATTTTTAAGAATATATTAATATTGTAACTACTTAAAAGGGATATAGATTATATGATATTAGTATTTTCGGCACTACTCTTCAGCATATCTTCAAACTTAGATAATGTAGTAGTAGGTATGGCTTACGGTCTTAAAAAAATAAAGATAGGATTACTCCCTAATCTATTAATAGCCATTATAACCTCAATAGGAACTTTTCTATCCATGAGTATTGGAAAATATATATCTGTGTTTTTATCTAAGGATGTAGCCAATATTTTAGGTTCTGTAATTATAATAATTTTAGGAATATATTTTGTAATTGCAAGTATACCTAATCTTAAAAAAAATAATTTATCAAAGAGCTTAGCAGTTAAAGATGTTAAAGATATGGCTAAATATGCTGAGGAGTCTGATTTAGATAATTCTGGTGATATAAATATAAAAGAAGCTATTTTGATAGCTGTTGGCCTAACCTTTAACAATTTAGGCACAGGAGTAGCTGCAAGTATAACAGGCGTTAATATTGAGTTTACAGTTGTTTTCACCTTTGCGCTGAGTATTTTAACTATTTTGTTTGGAGAATATATAGGTAATCATGTACTTGGGCGATTCTTTGGAAAATACACTCCTCTTGTTTCGGGAATACTTTTTATATTGCTAGGTATTATCGAAATTCTAAATTAATACTATATTAAGAGAGCAGATAAATTAATTTGCTCTCTTAATATTTTGCTACCATAATTTAGATTGCAAATTCTATTGGAAAATACTTGAATTTATATGATATTCATTAAAAACAGCCCCAAATTATTGAAAATTGGTCTTAATTCACCATTTATTTAACTATTATTTTAAAAAATATTTGATATAATTAGAATATAGTAAAATTATCTATTTATTTAGAACTTACCTAGCAAAGCAAAATATTCTTTGCTTAAATTATATATATCTTAGAATACGAATAAAAAATAATTAATTTATTATGGTACAATATTTTTTACATTACTTAAAGCATATAAATACGTTTACATCATATATATATTAGTGTAGTTAATACTATTATTTTATAAAAACATTTTCTATTATGTATGTATATTACAAAGTTTTGATTACCTACATAAAAACTTTGTAATTGCAAAAACTTAATTTGTAAAATCAAGTCTGATAAAGTAATCCATTGCAGCTTAATTATAAACTATCTTTTCGGACACTTTTACCTAATTTTACGTATTATTACTTAATTTACATCAAATATCATTTCTGATATTATTGTAATGTAAGGATATTATTAGTACTAATAAACTTATAAGGAGACTTGGTATGGGAAACTGTGAAATTTTATCTTCCGGAGATAAAATAAAATTAATACGAAAAAAATACGGCCTTAGACAAGATGATATCGTGGGCGAAGAAGTTACCCGCAATCTTATAAGCCAAATAGAACACAATAAGGCAAAGCTTACCCGAAGCACCGCGGAGATTATAATAAAAAATTTAAACGAAATTGCTAAAAAAAATGATTTTTCAATAGATGTAACCGCTGATTATCTTCTAGAAGATGAAGAGTCTCAAGCAAATTCCATACTAGAAGATTATGTTGACAACTTGAAAAATTTGCTAGTGTATAAAGAAGATACTTTTTTTGCTGAATTAAAAAAAGCAGAGGAATTTTTAATACATTGGGACATAAGAGAAAAGAAAATTGAAATTTATGAGCTTGCTGGAGATTATTTTTACATACAGAATGATTTAGAGAAAAGCGTTTTGTATTACGAAAAAGCCTTTGACTTATTGGATAAAACCTCCTACAGCAAGGCTTTATTAAGTATCTTAAGAAAATTATCTTTGATGTATTTAAACTCCTTGAAATATGATAGATGCATTGAGTGTTGTAATTTTGCATTAAATCACTTTAAAGATATGCCCGAAGATTATGTCAAAATATTCATGTACAATAGTGCGCTATGCTATTATTACATGAAGTATTATGAAAAGGCCTTAGAAATTATTGATAAATTAGAACCTCTTGTTAAAAATAATACTTCCAAACTTATAGATGTCTTAAATAATAAGGCTTGTTGTTTTGATTCTTTGAATAAACTTGATAAGGCTGCAAACGTATATTTAAATGTATTAGAACTTTTAGAAAATATCGACTCAGACTCTTCTAAACATTTATTAATTTTATCCAATGCTATAGATATTTATATTAAATTAAATGAAAGAAGTAACGTTGTTAAGTATTTTAATATGCTTTTGAATAAACTTCCAAACGTAGATCAAAATAGCCTTTACTTAAGTAGTGCCTATTTCTACTTATACAAGGCATTTAAATACTTTAATAATTTAAATGAAGCAGAAGAGTCTCTTATAAAATCATTGGAATTTTCAAAGAAAAATAAGCAATATCCTTTTCAAGAAAGAGCAATTTCTAATTTAGCAGATTTGTATATATCATCAAATAACTTTGAAAGATTAGAAGATATAAATGATGAAGCAATCTTTCTTTCTAATATAAACAAAAAACCATGTACCTCAATATTTTATAAGTTATTAAAGTTTTTTAATAAAAACAATAAACCTAACAACATAGATAATATATTAAATTTTTTAATAAAATTCAAGCAATAAATGGGGGAGTGTCAATATGTTTCCAAAAAGAAGCAATAAATTCATATTAGTTTTTGTTCTTTGTACATTAGTTCTTGTATCTGCCTTTACTCTTAACACATGCGGAACACATAAGCTATTAAGCTTAGATCCTTCTTTAGGATGGAATATATCCAAATTTATATTTTAATACCAAAAACCGCCCTTAAAGGCGGTTTTTTATAACATTTATTTAACTTTTTCAATCTTAATATACTCTTTTGATACACTTGCTCCTGCACTAGGCCTTACTGTTCCAACTACAATATATCCTGAATCATTAGTAGCCTTTATGTTTTCTGCATAATCATCAGAATTGTATTCATTAGTTGTGTAATTCCAGGTACTATTACCTTGAGCATCTAATTTAAGAATATCAGTAAACATTTTATTTCCATTTGAGCTTGTACCAAAATTATAATTTGCTAACATATATCCATCTGGTGTTAATTCAACTCCATTAATTTTTTCATTATTAAAACCTTTTTGAAATTCTAAGCTTCCAGAAGAATTTGTTTTTACAAGAACTGCTCCATCCGCAAAAATATATCCTCCATCTGAGGTTATTTTCAAGCAGTCTGAATTTGATGTTCCAGTAAAATAACTTTTTGATATTGTATAACCTTGCTGCCAAAGTGTGTTTCCATATCTATCTGTCTTAATGAGGTATGGTTGATCCGTAGCATTACCTATATTAGTATCTAAAATTATATATCCTCCGTCTACTGTTTGCTTAATTGATGCTCCAAAATCATTATCAGCATTTCCAATAGTTTTTTCAAATATTTTATTACCTGACCCGTCTATTTTAAGTAAGTATACATCAAATTTATTATTTTGAGTACTTTCATCTCCAACTATTGCAAAATTTCCATCACTGGTTTGTATTATTTCACTATACTCTAATTCTTCAGTAGTAGTATCACTTTTTTCCCATATTATGTTTCCATTAGGATCAATCTTTGCTATATATCCCTTATTACCTATAATAATGTAATTTCCATCTCCTGTAGGCTTTATACTTGAAATAGATGAATTTTTACTATTAGGTACATTTATAGTTTTATCCCAAACCTTATTTCCTTGAGAATCTATTTTCATTAAATATGGACTCCCGTAGTTTATGCATCCTCCTATTAAATATCCTCCATCATCTGTAGGCTGAACAGAATTGCTTCCAATATTTGATGTAGAATCTTCGTAAGTTTTTTGCCATTGCACTGAAGGTGTAGTATTAACAGGTTTATTACTTGGATTAACTATATCAAATGTGTACTGAGCAACATTTGACCATGCATTCTTTGAATCCTCACATTGAAATGTTAAATTATATTCACCTACTGTAGTTATTTTAGTTACAAAGCCATAATTCTTTGTACCATCATTTAAGTATCCTATTATAGAACCATTAGGAATTCCTCCAACTTCCATGTCAATTATTGCATCTCCATCTGGATCATAGGTATAATTTTGTCCATTATTTGACCATACCCATGCTATTAATGAATTAGTAGTTAAGTTTCCATTAGCATCAAGTGAGTCTTGATTTAATATATACGGCTCTAATCCTGCTACTGGTGGATTATTAGTAGCAGCATCTTTTAAAACTCCTAATTTTTGTTTAGTATTAAAATATCCAGGATCAACTACTATCTTATTATCTTTAACTTTCGGACTGCATTTCTTGATGCTTAAATTGCTCTTTTTTAAATTTATAGGTTTAAGTTTAACTAACTTTTTAGATGTACTAACCTTTGCTGTCTTATTTTCTACATTATTCTTTGCAAAAACAACACTTGTTGTAGTTGCTAACATTAAGCAAACGCTTAAACTTAATGACATAATCTTCTTAAATGCCATTATATCTCACCCTCTTATCATTTTTTGTGCCAATATGACTTATTTATACTTTTATTCAATATTAACACATCTATATTATAGCATATTTTTACTAATATTACTTTTTATATACTCATCTCAAATTTTTACATACAAAAAAAGTTGGAATATAATATTCCAACTTTTTAAAATCGCTTTATTAACTCATCTATTTACTCAAGATATATATCTGCAAATTCTATATTAACCTTTTCTACAATATTTTTTATATTATTATCATCTACTTTTTTTACATGCCTGTACTCATCCATAACTTCATTTTGCACCGCTGGAAATTCTATAATAAATGTAGATCCTACATTTTCTTCACTCTCCACTGATATTTTACCACCATTCATTTCAACTATAGATTTAACAAGCGAAAGGCCTATACCACTTCCCTGATGAGGGGTAACATTCATCGGATTAACTTGCTTAAATCTTTTGAATATAACCTCCTGCTTTTCCTTAGGTATTCCTATACCATTATCTTTCACTTCCAGTACTATCTTAGAACCTTTATCATGTATTGTTACAAGTACTAGTCCATTTTCTCTTCTAAATTTTACTGCATTTGAAAACAAATTGAGCATTACCCTTTCTATCATATCTGGATCGCACTGAACGTATTTTTCCTCTACTTCTGTATCAAATATGAGCTCCATTCCTTTTTCATGTAGATATGGCACTATAGACATAGTTATATTTTCTATAAGACTAATTATCTCTCTATCACTTACACAAGGCTTTAAAAAACCACTATCAATTTTTGTTATATCAATTAAGTTACTTATTATTCTTAAAAGTCTATAACAATTTTGTTTTAAAACTTTCATATATTTATTTATGTTGCGCCTATCAAAATTATTTTTATCAATTCTCATTTCCATAACTTGAATTGCACTATATATAACATTTATAGGTGTTCTAAGTTCATGTGTTATATTTGTAAAGAATTCTCCTTTGAGCTTATCTGTAGCTCTCATTTTTTCAATTTCTTCTTTACTTTTTTCAGTGAATTTTTTCTTAGAAATATCCTTAATTAAATGTATGTTAAACTCTTTTCCATTTACAGAAATAGAAAGTTCCTCAACCCTTAGATATACTTCCTTTCCACTAGACGTTATGATCTTTCTTTCATTTTCTTCATTCTTAGGCGAAGCTTTGTATACAATTTCATTCACATCCATATTGGGGATAAACTTGTCCTTTTTAATATCAAAAATTTTTCTTTGAGCTTCATTCATAAAAATTATTTTATTTTCTCTTTCAATTATAATTCCTTCACTTAATTTTTCTAAAGCATTTCTGTATGAAGTTCTATCCTTTTCTATAACGTCAAGTTTACTCTTTATATTGTCTATGTTCTTATTAATTACTTCTTTAGATACTAATATGTATACAAGAATAGAACACACGAATTCCACAAAAAAACTTAACCTTCCAAGAAGATTATTAAAACAAAGTATATTAGGTAAGATAATAAAACAATATAAAACTATATATGTAGAAATTAAACCTTTGCTTTTAATCCATTTTCTCTTTTTTTGAAAATTGTAGATAAATATGAACGTTATCACTATGCATACAATTGCAGAAAATAAATGCAAATTATTTAAGCTAATTATGCTATATCCCCAAAATGCTTTTATAAACGTTATAGGTAATACAAACAAAATCAATCCTATTAAAGCTACCACCTCTACAATTTTAATATTCCTATATTTGCTCTTACTATTTTGAAGTACAGATATAAGACCAATAAAATATGTATAGACTATTAAATTTTCTACAGCATTATTAAAATTCAAAAGTTCATAAAGCTCCATTAAATGACTATTGTATTTTAATATGGATATTAATGATATAAAGTCTATAACTCCAAGAACACCGAAAATACATATTGTATAAATTATAACTTTTTTAGACGAAATCTTATAGGTTATACTTGCCGAAAAAAGTATGTACAAATCAAAAAATACCTTAAAAATTTCACTAGTTTCTATGTAAAACTTATAATTAAAAAATAAAATCTGTGTAAGAATGTATACCCCAAATACAATTGTTAAAAATATAACTTTGTTTATCTTTTCTTGTTTATACTTAATTCCAAAATCTTCTACTTCGGAATAATTCATTTTAATCCCTCTCAATCAATTGATTACCATATCTATATTTTTTATCATGTGTATACTAAGCTTCAATATGTAAATTTCATTTTTTACCTATATTATATAGTAACATACAACTTAATACAATATAAATCTAACCACACCCAATAAAATAAAAAACTAGAGGATTATTTTTATTTACCTTAAAATAAATATTTCAAAATATCATGATGTTAATTGTTTAACTAATAAAGCTATACATATAAAACCAAAATCAAAGTTTAATTAATACATATCAAAACAACTATTTTGATATGTACTTAATTAACTTCTCTTTTTATCTCAAGATACTTGAATATTCATTTCTTAATAAATTTAAACTTTATCAAAACCCCTAGTTTGAAAATTTTCATATGTTTGTATAATACATTTTATCTACATGTTCATGTAATCAGGATTAAAATCAACACATAATATATATTCTTTATCTTCTAAATTTTTAAATACTGCTGAGATAGTTATGCATAAATTTCCTGTAGCTAAAGATATGTATGGCTCTGTTACATACTTATTAAGGCTCATTGTTTTAAGAAAATAGTAATATTTTTTCAAAGCATGATTGGTTCCTTTTTGTGCTGGTTCAAATATAAGCGCTCTTTGTGGAACTAAATCTGTAAATTTAGTTGCCGTGCTTCCTACTTGAATTCCGTCTTTATCAAGTATATAAACACATTCAAGCTTACTATTTCTATTTATAACTTTACCTATAGTTTCATCAAATTTTTCTTCTTCTATCGCTGCCAACTCTTTTAAAGCTTCATTTATAACAGAATCATATCCACTATAAATCATTTCTTTAGCATTTACTTCTTCTTCTGTATATTTTTCGTACTTTACAGCTGTTTCAGCTATAAGCTTTCTGCTTGCATCTAAAAATTTCTCACCTAAATCGAAATCATTTTCAAAGTACGTTCCCTCTAGCATGTCAGCTCCAAGCTCCATAATCGTCATTGTTTCCTGTTCTGATGCTATATCCTCACAGACTACAAGTGCACCAATTTTTTTTGACAAGTTAACAAGTGATCTGAAAACCTCTTGTCTATAATAGTCAACTTCTATACCTTTTGTTAAAACACTATTTATTTTTATAATATCTGGTTCAACATAGGATATTTTGTCCATATTGGCAAAACCTGTCCCTAAATCTTTAAGTGCTACTAAGAATCCATTGCTTCTATATAAATATATAAATTTTTTAAGTGCTTCTACGTTAGTCATTTTTCCTTCTACTATTTGAAGTACAATATTATTAGATGAAATTCCTGAATCCGACACCAAGTTCATTATTATTCCAGATCCTACGTATTTATCTATTATAGATATATTAATATCTAAAAATAAAAGTAATTCCTTATTTCTTTTATAAACCTTAGCAAATTCTTTAATTGCCTTTTCTCTGTAAAGTCTGTCAAGCTCAATTAAAACATCCTGCTTTTCGGCAGTCTTAAAAAGTTTTGATGTAGTAATAATTCCCCCATTATCATCAGAAGATCCTAAACAAACCGCTTCTAAACCAATTACAGATTTTTTTATTACAGATACAACAGGTTGAAATTTTATAATTAAATTCTTATTAGCTAGTATACTGTTTACATCAACATTACTTGCCTCCATCACTAGACCACCTTCCATTATTTAAATATAATTAATTATACAGTATATTTGTAAATAAAACAATAAACTAACAGACACATATTATCATTTTGTTAAATTTTTAGTTTATTCAGTTTATTATTGATTTATTCATACTTTTCTATGTTTTGTAATATAAAACTATTTATAGAAATTATATCCTGCAAATTCAATATTCTTTATTTATATTATCTGTTATAACTTTTTCCTTATACAATATAATAAAAAAAACATAAAAAACATCAGCAAAATAGATTCAATTCTGCTAATTCTTTTATGCTATTATCCTCTAAATCTATAACCTGCTCCCCAAACAGTTTCAATATATTCAGGGTTAGATGTATCCTTTTCGATTTTTTCCCTTATTTTTTTTATATGAACTGTTACTGTGGCTATTTCACCTAAAGAGTCCATTCCCCATATTTTATCAAATAGTTCTTCTTTGCTAAATACTCTATCTGGATTTTGAGCTAAAAATACCAACAAATCAAATTCTTTAGTAGTAAATTGTGATTCTCTTCCATTTACAAATACTTTTCTTGATGCTTTATTTATATTGAGTCCTCTAATTTCAATTTCATCTTCTAAGCTTTTATTGCTACTATTTACAAGTCTTTCGTATCTACTTATATGTGCCTTTACTCTTGCCACAAGTTCACTAGGACTGAATGGCTTTGTCATATAATCGTCAGCACCAAGACCTAACCCTCTTATTTTATCTATATCTTCCTTTTTAGCTGACACCATAAGAATAGGAGTGTTCTTAATTTTTCTTATTTGTTTACATATTTCAAATCCGTCTATCTCAGGAAGCATCAAATCAAGTATAATCAGATCATAACTTTTAGCCTTTGCCATTTCTAATCCTATTCTTCCTGATTCCTCTATATCCACTTCAAAGTCACTAAGCTCTAAATAATCTTTTTCAAGCTCAGCTATGCTAACTTCATCCTCAATAATTAAAATTTTCTTCATTATATCACCCCAAATTATTCTTCGATGTTTTTTTATCTATCATATATATTATTATATATTTGCAATCTAATTTATTCAAATCTTAAAGCTTCCATAGGACTAAGTTTTGACGCTTTATTGGCTGGATATATACCAAATACTATACCCACAAATACTGAGAATAAAAATGCACCCAAAACTACATTTGAAGATATAACCACGTTGGTTTTTATTAACGTTGATAAGAGCTTTGCTCCTCCATAACCAATTGCAACACCAATTATTCCTCCTACAGCACTTAAGCTTGCTGCTTCAATTAGAAACTGAACTAATATGGTTCGTCTTTTTGCTCCTATTGCTTTTCTTATGCCTATTTCCCTAGTTCTCTCTATTACTGAAACAAGCATTATATTCATGATGCCTATACCACCAACCAATAATGATATAGCTGCTGTTCCGGTAAGCATTGTTGTCATACTACTAGTTGTTTTGGTAGCTGTTTGAAGTATACTCGATTGACTTAGAATTCTATAGTTGCTATTTTTACTAGAATTACTACCTCCAGTAGTGTTTTGTTCTACCGACCTATATTTGTTGTCTAAAAATAATTGTAAATATCCCATAGCTTCATCAACAGTATTTTGACTTTGTGCTTCTGCGTAAAATGTCTTTATTTCAGTTGTCTTAGTAAGTCTTTTTGCTGTACTTAATGGTACTATTATTCTATCATCACTAGATCCTGATATTGAAGTTCCTGTTGAATTCAATACTCCAACTATAGTAAATTCAACCCCGTTAACATCCATTGTTTGCCCAACTACATCTGTAGAATTAAAAAGTTCATTTGCAACATCAATTCCAACTACTGCAACTTTATATCTATTATCAACATCTCTACTATTTATGAATCTTCCTGCACTAACCGAGATATTTCTTACCTGTGAGTAATTAGGTGTACTTGCCTCCATACTTGTGGATGCTGTATTATCTCCCTCTTTAACATTTACATTGCTTGTTAATAGAGGTGCTATATCTTTTATTCCTGGTTTTTTCTTTAAATTACTTAACTCCGCTTCTGATATTGCTTTATTTCTATTTCCAATTATATTTACTGCTATAAGGTTTGTTCCAAGACTTTCGATTTGACTAGCAACACTTTCCTTAGTTCCTTGCCCTATACCGACAAGAACTATTACTGATGCTATACCAATTATTATCCCTAGCATAGTAAGAAAGGACCTAACCTTATTAGCCCAAATAGACTGTAAAGACATTTTTATAAGTCTTGTAAATTGCATGTTATTCCCTCCCTACACTACTATCATCTGAAAGTATTTTTCCATCCCTTACAGTAATTACTCTTTTAGCCTCTTTTGCTATTTCCATATCATGTGTTATTAAAATAACTGTATTTCCATCTTCATTTATTTTTTTAATCATCCCTATGACTTCTTTCCCTGTTTTGCTATCTAATGCTCCTGTAGGTTCGTCTGCTAGTATAATTTCTGGATTAGATGCAAGAGCTCTAGCAATGGCTACCCTCTGCTTCTGACCACCTGATAATTCTGAAGGCTTATGAGCTATATGCTCTTCAAGTCCAACCTTTGTAAGAACCTCCATTGCTCTAGTTCTTATTTCTTCCGAACTTAATCCCTGATATACTAATGGCAATTCTACATTTTCCCTAACACTTAATTTAGGAAGCAAATTATAGTTTTGAAATATAAATCCTATTTTTTTATTTCTTATCTCTGCAAGTCTATTATCGCTGCAATTCGTACTAAGTCCATCTAAAAAATATTCACCTTCTGTAGCATTATCAAGACATCCTATAATATTCATAAGTGTTGATTTTCCTGCTCCTGAAGGACCTACAATAGACACAAACTCTCCTTTAGAAATTTCTAAATTAATATCACTTAAGGCTCTGTATTCATTTTTTCCCATTTTATAAACTTTACCTAAATTGTTCATTTTAATTGATAACGGCATTTTATGCACCTCTTTCATAAATTATTTGCCAGATTATCTACTTATTGCCGCCTTGTGACTGTCTATTTGAGCCGCCGCCTACGCCTCCAAAGCCTCCCATGCCTCCAAAGCCGCTCCTACTATTTTGTGAACTATTTGTAGTAGTTTGTGGAAGTTGAATCATAACCTTTTGCCCCATCTTTAATCCAGAAGTTATTTCAACATAATTTTCATTTTCAAGTCCAGTTTGAACTTCTACTAAACTTGTAGACGAATTAGTTGACGAAAAACCTGATCTACCGTAGCTATTTTGAGAACCTTTATTAGATGAATTAGAGTTGGCTCTAGTATAACTCTTTGTGCTGCTTGAATTTGAACTTGAAGTACTACTATTACTCTTTTCTTCCCTTACATATTTCTTTCCATTTTTCTCTACGAGCGCTTCAATTGGAATAACCAATGCATCTTGTTTTGAAGCAACTTTTATATTAACATTAGCACTCATACCTAATTTTACAGCTGCATCTGCATTATCTACATTTAAACCTACAGAATATGTTGTTACATTATTAGTTGTAGTTCCAAGCTCAGATATTGTCTGTACAGTTCCTGAATATGTTTTACCACTTATAGCATCAAACTTTATATCCGCTTTCTGTCCAACCTGAACCTTAGCTATATCAAGCTCATCAACAGCAAGATTTATTTTTAAAGAACTTGTATCTGCTACTGTAATAAGTGCTTTACCTTGCTGAGTACTATCTCCATTGTTATTATTTTTATTGACTACCAATCCTCCTATTGGTGTTATAACTGTCATATTGTTTTGCTGCATCTCAGCACTAGCCAAATCATTTTGATCTGATTGAAGTGCCAATTGTTCTTTAGGTAAATCTGATGGTTTAGCACTATTTACTACAAGCTGCTGCTGCTGAACGGCTAAACTTGCTTTGCTAACCTGCTGATCTATAGTATCACTTTGAACTTTTCCAATCACCCGACCTGCTGTAACAGTATCTCCCACATTTACATTCAAGTTTTGAACTGTACCTGTATTATTGGCTGTAACATCTTTTGTTTGTGCCGGTGAAACCGTTCCTGTTCCTGATACTGTAACATCAATATTACTTTTGTTAGCGGCTACTGTGTAATATCTATTAGCCGTTGTCTTTTTAGCATTTACAGATTTACTGTAGAAATAATATCCTCCGATGGATACAACACAAACTATTACAGCACCAATGATTACATTAATAATCTTTTTATTCATTATATAATTCCTCCTAATTATGTTACTAGTTTCTGTTTTTTAACCCTATGATTTTAATTTTATTGAGAACCATATCTCCGTGCCATTACCCTTCTGGCTTTTTGCCCATATTTTCCCGCCATGTTCCTCTATTATTTTTTTACAAATTGCTAGACCTAACCCACTTCCACCTTTTGAGGTATTCCTTGAAAAATCTTCTCTATAAAATCTATCGAATACATGTAAAAGTGCCTCTTTTGATATTCCCATTCCGTTATCTTTAATTCCTACTATTATATCTTCATTACTAGATAACATTTCAACTAATATTTTTCCATGTTCTTTATCCATATATTTAATAGAATTAGACACTATATTAGTTATAACTCTATTTATATTTTGAACATCTATTCTTACAATAGCTTTACCTTTTATAGAATTATCATAATGAAATTCTATATTATTTTTTTCAACATCAAATTTAACTTCCTCCATTAAATCATCCATGTAACTTACAAAATCTATATCTATAAAATAAAATGGAAGTTTTTTCAAATCTAATTTTGAATAAGTTAAAAGTTCTTCTATTAAATAATTCATAGACTGGGCTTTATTATAAATGGTATTCACATACTTTTCCATCTTTTCAGGAGTATCTGCAACTCCATCTTTTATCCCCTCAACATATCCCTTTATTGAAGTTATTGGAGTTTTTAAATCATGTGATATATTAGATATAAGTTCCTTCCTATTGTCTTCATACTGTAATTGCAACTCTACGGACTCCTTAAGTCTTTTTCTCATATCATCAAATGCATTACATAATTCTCCTATTTCATCCCTTGATTCAGCCTTAACTTCAAAACTTAAATCTCCATCCTTAATTTTCTCAGTACCTATTTTAAGCTGTGTTAGTGGTATAAGTATTGATCTTGATACTAAAAAAGTTATAAGTGCACTTGTTAAAGATACTATTGCTATTATTGCTATTACAATAGAAATTATAAATTCCTTTGACAATTCAGATAGTTTGCTTGTGTCTATTACTAAAAATATAATCCCTGATCCCCCATCTGAAAAAGCAAATCTTATCTGACGTACCATAGTTTCACTATCATCTGAATTATTTTCTATCTTAGAAAATTGCGGTCTATCCGCATTATAATTATAGTTATAATCATCTAATTTATTTATTATATCTTTGTTATCCTCTTTGCTACCATTAAATATGACTTTACTGTTTTTTTCTACTACTATATATGAATTCTTTTCTAAAAGCGCTGCATTAACTGATTTCAAGAATTCACCATCCTGAAAATTATCCGGAATAGCTTCTGCCTTACTTTCAAGCTCTGATAATTGCCTTAAATTTATTGACTTTATTTCCATATAAGGATTTATTAATGCTCTCTTTCTTCTATCCTCTATATTATAATAAGTGTGGAGTTTTTTAGTATAAACACTATCTAATCCAAGTAAAGTAACTATACATAATGCCAGTGGAATTATACACATTGCAATATTAGATAATACTAATTTAGTTTTTATCGACAATATATACCTCCTCTTTTTTATAGTATAAATTTAAACTCATGCCGTAAATACATCTTACTATGCCATTCTTAATTCCTAATAAAGTAATTATAAAAATTGCATAAAATATAATTACTTTTATATAAATCCATAATTATTTTATTATTTGTTACCCCTTAAGCTTTTATTACAAACTCACAAAAAAACAAATAGGATGCTGCATTTTGCAGCATCCTATTTAACAAATTATACATCACCTAAAGTTGCAACCATAATAGCTTTTATTGAATGAAGTCTATTCTCTGCCTCATCAAAAGCAAGAGAATAATCACTTTCAAACACCTCATCAGTAACTTCGAAGGGAAGTTCATTAAACTCCTCAAAAATTTCCTTTGCAGCATCTGTACTAAAATCATGAAAAGCAGGAAGGCAATGCATAAACTTTACATCTGGATTTTTAGTTTTATTTATCATATCCATATTTATTTGATATGGCTTTAGCATGTTAAGTCTTTGTTTCCACACTTCTCTATCTTCCCCCATAGAAACCCATACATCTGTGTAGAGCACATCTGCCCCTAATACCACTTCATCAACATCATCATTTAATGTTATCTTGCCACCAGTTTCTTTACATATTTCAATGCATTTCTCAACTAGCTCTTGGTCAGGAAATAAATTCTTAGGTGCTGCAATTCTAAAATCCATTCCCATTTTAGCAGCCCCTATCATAAGTGCATTAGAAACATTATTTCTTCCATCTCCGCAGTACACAAACTTAATTTGATTCAACGGTTTGTTAAACTTCTCCTTCAAAGTCATAAAGTTTGCAATAACCTGTGTAGGATGTTCCTCATCCGTAAGTCCATTCCACACTGGAACTTTAGAATGCTCCGCTAGTATTTCGACCACTTCTTGCCCATATCCTCTATACTCAATAGCATCAAACATCCTTCCAAGCACCCTTGCCGTGTCCTTTATAGATTCCTTTTTACTTATCTGACTTCCTGTAGAACCTATATATACTGCATGTGCTCCTTGATCATGTGCAGCAACCTCAAAGGAACATCTTGTTCTAGTTGAGTCCTTTTCAAAGATCAATGCTATATTCTTCTTTTTTAGGTATTGCTCTTCTACTCCATTTTTCTTATCTTCCTTTAATTTCTTTCCTAAATCCAACATATAGTTTATATCTTCTGGTGTAAAATCCAATAAAGATAAAAAGTTTCTATTTTTTAAATAGCCCATGTTACCCCCTAATCTATAACTAACCTTCTTCAGTTATAATTATTCATTATTTATGAATAATTATAACATCAAATAAATAAAATTACAAACATTATTTAATATAAAAAAATAATAGAGATTCCTAATATATATAATCCAATGTGTCTATGCTCATAAGCAATCTTATCTTACAAGAGCTTTGCTTTAAAATAAAAACATTTCACATTTATATAATATTAAAGAATCTCTATCACGAAAATATTCCATATCCAATGTATATGTATATTTATTCATTGTAGAACCAGTATCTTCTTATCTTACTTTTTTTCCACCTATCATTTACTTCATTTTCAAAAATTCCACCGTTTTCTTCAATAACTTTTTTAGATGCAACATTGTTTACATCACAAGTTACCAAAATAGGGGTTATATTGAGTTTTTTTGCCTTTTCAAGCCCTAACTTTAAGATAATCTTTCCATAACCTTTATCCCTTTTAAGCGGCGATATATCATACCCTATATTTCCAATTATATCTCTTAAGATTTCACTAGATAACTTTTTCCGTATTCTTATTACTCCTAGAACACTTTTTTCATTGTCGATTAACCAATAAGTTGCACATGGTACAAAGCCTTCTTTTAACTTTATCCCTTTGTCTTGTTCTTCTAACTTAATTAAATACCCCCCAAAGTCATCTAATGCCTTATTATACATTTTGAAATACTCTTTCTCTCCATAGCTTCTATACTCCATAACCATACGTTGAAATTCATATTTCATATCTAAAGATGGCTTTACCAGCTTCAAATCCTCTTTCACTTAATTTCCCTATTCCCCTTTATATTCTTCAATTATTTTTTTTGCTATGTTTTTTATAACACTAGCCTGTGCAACTAGACTCATTACTACAATAAATACAAATATTTTCTCCTCATCTTTTTTATCTAACTTAAAATTCTTTACTATATTTTTAAGTCTATCTGTACTAAAGTCTTTTTCCGCAAATACGTTATTAAAATAATTCTTTTGAACATCTGAAAATGCTTCATATGCTTGCTCCCATGATATTACATCATCTTCTTTATCATTTATTTCATTAAACGCTAAAGCAAATACTTTTTTTATTTCTTCAGTATTCAAAACAGGTCTCATATAACTTAATAGCAAAAGTTGAGCCACATGATCCTTAGTATATCCTTTTTTTCTGCCGTCTTCAGGTTTTGATATAACTCCACCCTTTATATAATTCTGCACTATATTGTTTGTATATTTTTCACTTTCAAATTTATCATTTAAAAAATCTATAACCTGTGACAAGAACAAATCAAGCTTTGGCAATTCGTCATAGGATATTATACTGTTTGCAGAAATTTCTTCAACTAATTTTTTTATAGCATCTATACTAAATTCTTCCTTCATATATACCCCTCCATCTATAATAAAAAACAATTATTGCATTTTACTCCTCTAAAGATTGTCATTTCTCATATATTTTAATTTATAAACTAAATCACTTTATAACGTAAATAAAGCTTCCTTTACATTATAAGTTAATTATAAACCTATTACAAGTTATTTTCTATCCAGAACAGTATGTAAATTAATGATATTTAGAGATATAAAATGCTTGTACACTTTTTTAATGGTAAAAAGGTTGATTTAAACATAAAATGAGTTATTTTATATATTGTAATGTAGTATTTTATATTATATAATTATTTCATAAATTAAGTTACATAAATAACTATTGAGTTTGTTTTAAATCCATATTCAAACGGTACGTTTTGTTATATAATTAGTCTATAATTATATAACTTAAAAGGAGGTGCTCAAAATAAAGCGTAAAAATTTAATATCATTATTTCTCTTTGTTTTAATTTTTTTAAGTACAAACCTTTTTGTACCGATTAATATTAATAACTATGTATCAAAAAATATAACTTATAACACGGTATATGCGTCCCCAAGAGGCGGCTTTCATTCAGGCAGTTTTTCTAGCCACTCAAGTTCTAGTTCCAGCAGTGGTGGCTTTAAATCTGGTAGCTTTAGTAATTCACATTCTAGTAGCAGTAGTTCATCAAAAAGCTCAGGCTCAGGTTTTTTTGGAGGTTCTAGCCATAGTTCATCTTCAAAACGTACTTATGTGCCAATACCAATCCCCTTCTTTGGTCACAGCTACTATGGAAGAGGTTATTCTTCATTCTTCTTTATACCGTTTTTAATAAAGTTTATACTTTTTGTAATAGTTGTAGTTTTTATATACAAATTTCTAAAAAATAGAAGAAGGTAAACAAAAATTTCGAACATAAAATCATATTATATATTAGGAGGAAACTATTATGGGAATATTTAAAAGAGTATCAAACATGATGAAGGCAAAGGTAAACAACACTTTAGACGAAATGGAAAATCCAATTGAATTACTTGATCAAAAAATAAGAGATATGGAAGAAAGTCTTAACAAAGCAAAGGTTTCTTCAGCACAAATACTTGGAAACGTACATGAAATAGAGAAGAAACTTGAAAAAGCAAAATTAGAAGCTGAAGATTTTGATTCTAAAGTAAAACTTGCTGTAAAAGCTGGAAATGACGAACTTGCTAAAAAAGCACTTGAAAGAAAACTAGAAGCAGACAAACGCTGTGAATCTCTTAAGAAAAGCTATGACGATGCTGCTCAAAAAGCAAAAATCATTAAAGATAAATTAAGAACATTAGAAGAAGAAATAACTAAAACAAGAGCCTACAGAGATGAAGCTGCTGCAAGATTTAATAATGCTGAAGCAACTAAGAAGGTAAATGAAGTTTTATCAAATGTGGATGCTGGATCAAATAGCATAAATATTGATGACATAGAAAGAAAAATAGAAAGAAAAGAAGCTATGGCTGAAGGATTAGGCGATTTAAGAGTTGAAGATTCCCTTGATAAAGAGTTCGAAAAATTAAATGAGGTTAATCTAGACGATGAACTTGCAAAATATAAAAACAACAGTAAATAGGAGAATATATGAGTAGAACAGAAGATTTTGTAAAATCAGAAAAAGCTCAGTACGAAAAAATATTCTCAGATATATCATTTACAATAAATGATATATCTGATTTCCTTGATAAACCTACATTAAATAATAGAAAGTATGTAACTAGAATAAGTGTACTTTCTAAATATATAGAACTCTTAGACTCTGCCAACTTAGAAAGTAAAAAAAGCGGATTTTTAGGTAATCTATTAGGTAATAACAAATATATCGACTTAGTTCAAAGTTATAAAAATGATCATATATCCGACTTCACTCAATTAGAAAGCTGTTCAAAATGTGCATGCTTAAACTGTACTTCTGAATGTAAATTTGATTCTTGTAATGGTTGTTCTTCTGGAAAAACGGTAGCTTATTGTGATCACAAACGCACAAATGTTGTTCTTTGGAAAAATAAAGTTTTAAACCTAACTAATAATGCTACTGGAAGTGATGACAGATACTCTGTTTTAGCACTAGTACAGGATGCTTTAGAGGATAAACGATATATATTAATAGAAAATCTTATGAATTCAGAAAGATTTATTCTTTACTATACTCCAGGAATTTCAGAAGATTCCTATGGTGAAATAACAGATGAAAAAGACTTTAATTTTGCTGCTTCTGCTTATGAAAATCTAGAACGTTAAAAACCAAACTTTTTTTATAGCTGTTAAATAGAATTACTTTTATTTAACAGCTATATTTTTTTGACTTATACACAGTTATACACATATTTTTATACCGAAAAAACAAGTTATCCACATTATCCACAATTTTGTCCACAGTTTTTGTGTGCAATAAATATTTTAATTCCTCTTATTTTCAGTATGATTCTCGTTATTCCTACTATAATTCACATTATCAACAATATGTGAATAAGTTCTACACAAATTTTACACATATTATTGTGAATACCTACTTTATCATTTTTAAGACAAATTTTTGTTGTTCCTCTCTAGTTTTGCTTCCTTCAAGATAAATAAATTTGTCAAGTTTGTTGATCATATCACCTATATCATTTCCGTTTAAACCCAAATCAATCAAGTTATTTCCATCTAAGAGTCTATTTATTTTTAAGTTTTTAAATTTATTATACTTAAGCATTAGCTCAGAAATAAATTCTATAAAACTAGCTTTTTCATTTCCATGATCCATATAAATTTTCGTAGCATACACATCACAAAAGGATGCCACTATAATATGTGGAATATATTTATCAAAATTCTTAAAGAACTCGTATTCTTTTAATTTTCTAGCTTCTTTTTCTGTTTTAAAAATCATAAGCGGGTACATGTGATTTCTAACAACTGAGCTTACTATCTTTTTTCCTTCAATAGGGAATTTTAATTCATCACACACTTTTTCAATTATTTCTAATCCCTTTTCATCATGTCCCTTGAAGCTTATACATTCTCCTTCTTTCTTATAACTTACATACTTACCTATGTCATGAACAAAAACAGCGAAAGCTAAATAATCTGATTCATCATATAACCCAATTTTTTTCTCAAATCTCTCTAAATTCAAATTATCAACTTTTAAATATCCCTTTTTCAAGTCCTTAAAAACTCTATAAGCTGTATTCATATGTGTAAAGGCATCCACAAGATGATATTTACATTTCCCTACGGTTTTTAATTCTTCTGTATATGGAAGTATATTTTTTAAAACCATATACTGATCCATTACTTCAAAAAACACTCCACTTTCATCATTATGTATACTGTGCATAATTTCATCAAGAACTCTATCCTTAGGAAACTTCATTATATTCTTTGCTTCTTCTCTAATATACTCCTCAGTATATCCATTAAAATGCATGCCATATTTTATATAAAATCTTACTCCCCTAAGTATCCTCACAGCATCCTCTTTAAGACTATTTTCATTCACTACTTGGATAATTCTTCTCTTAATATGTAATCTTCCCTTAAATGGGTCTATTATCTTATTATCTTTTACATCTAAAGCTATTGCGTTTATCGTAAAATCTCTTTTATTTAAATCCTCCTCTATATTCTTACCTTTTATTCTAGATATGTCTACTAAACAACCTTTATAGCTAGCTCTATATACATTCAAATCCTTTTTTATAAGGCTTATCTTTGCACCCTTATCTTTAAGTATATCTAGTATACCTTCAAAGTCATCTTCAAAAACAATATCTAAGTCCTCCGGTTCATTTTTAGAATTAATAAGTTTATCTCTTACATATCCACCAACTACATAAGCTTTTATATCTACCTCTGTAATTATATCTTTTATTAGTCTAATAATATCATTCACAAAAATCACTCCTTAAAATAATTATATCATTTTAATTTCCAACATATACATAAAGGTCGAAAATTTACATTTGTTCTTATTTTTTTAACAAATATTTCGACATGTTATTAGGTTTAACCCATATAATTACTTTTTTGTTTTTCTGCAATCTTGCATCCCCCTAAAATCAAAAAATACAGCTATTTTATAGTATTTTTCCCTATAAATCACTTAAATTTTTTTATTTACCTTGATATTTCTGGGATGTAGCATATGGAAATATTTTGTATTAATACGAAAAAAAGCATTGACATTTCAATTATATGGTAGTATATTAACATTAGATGGAAGTTACTAAAAAAATTGTAACTAAATTTAAAACATTATGTTTTACTCATTGACTTTTAATGTAATATTTGTTATTATTTAATTGCAATGTTTGTCGGATAATGTAATTTAAGGAGGAATTTAAAATGAAATCAACAGGTGTAGTTAGAAGAGTAGACGAATTAGGTAGAATAGTAATACCTATTGAGTTAAGAAGAACTTTAAATATAGCAGAAAAAGACGCTTTAGAAATATATGTAGATGGTGAGCAAATCATTTTAAAAAAATATGAACCTGCATGTATATTCTGCGGAGATGCAAGTGACGTTATTAATTACAAAGGTAAAAACATCTGCAAACACTGCCTTCAAGAATTAAAAGAAGGTAGATAGTTTTTAGTTTCATATATGAAAAGACTGCTCTATAAATAGGCAGTCTTTTATTCTTTATAATTAGTTTATTATTCTTCTTGCAGCACAATAATGTCTTATTGGTGAAAGCCTAACATTAGCTCCTGTATGAGGTGCTTCTATAAAATAGCCGTCACCAGCATAAATTCCAACATGATCTGGTCCTTTATCACTCGGTTCAAAGAAAAGCAAATCACCAGGCTGAAGATCACCTACAACTGCCTGCCCTTCATTAACCTGTTCATATGTTGTTCTTGGTAACTTAATACCAAAATGACCATAAACGTATTGTACAAGTCCTGAACAATCAAATCCTCCTGGCTGAGTTCCTCCCCATAAATAAGGAGTTCCCTCAAAAGATTTCGCATATTTCACTACAGCGAGCCCATCTCCACTTTGAAGAGCTTTATTATTGCTACTATTCTGAACATTCTTACCTATCGGCTTTAATTGAAGATCTGTAGAAACATTAAGTGCTTCTATTTTCTTTCTCTCATCATCTATTGCCTTTTGTATTTGCTGCATCTCGTTACTATGTTTAGCTTCTTCAGCTTTTGCTGCTGCTATAAGAGTATTTTGAGTGTTCTTCTTATTATTGAAATCATCCATTTTTTTATGATTATCGTTTTGAAGTACTATAAGTTTATTATTTTGATCAACTAAAATCTTCTGCTGAGCTTCTACTTCCTGCTGTTGAGCTTTAAAATTATTTATTACACCTTTATCATATTTTATTATATCTTTTACATCATCTAATCTAGAAACAAAATCACTAAAATTCTTACTGTTTAAAATTACTTCTATATATTGAGTTGTTGTGCCATTTACATACATAGCTCTCAATCTATCTCCATAAAGTTGCTGCTCATTAGTGATATTTTCCTTAGCCTTATCTATCTTTTTCTGTGTTATTGCCATGTTTGCTTTACTCTCATTTATTTTCTCATCAGTGTTTTTTATGCTCTCATTTAATTCTCCAATTTGGTTGTCCAGTACAGTTATTTGACTTTCCATATCTTGTACACTCTTCAGTGCATTTTGATACTGCTGTAAACTTTTATTATACTGATCTTGAAGCGGGCTCGCAAACACAATATTGCCGCTGCAAGATACCATAATACTCAAAGCCACAAGCGAAGTTAAAAACTTTCTGTGCATTCCACTTCTCCCCTTTTATATTAAGTTTTATTTAAATTATTAAAGGGACAACAAAACAAATTTTGTGTCCCCATATTTTTCAGTCCTATTTTACTCTTTTAATCAAACTGTAAGCTCTAACTGGTGTTAATCTTACATCTAATCCTGTACGTGGTGCTTCTACCATTTGTCCATCACCTGCATAAATTGCAACATGATATGGTGCTGACGCAGGTCCAAAGAACAATAAATCTCCTGGTTGTGGCGAACTAACAGTTGTACCTACACCTGCCTGTTCTTGACTTGTCCTAGGAAGGCTTATTCCAAAATGATTATATACATATTGAACTAATCCTGAACAGTCAAATCCACTTGGAGTTGTTCCACCCCATACATAATGAACTCCACGGAAGCTTTCTGCAAAACTTACAACATCATTACCACTTCCTGCAAATGAAGAAGGCGTTGAATTATTTTGCACAGGTGCACTGGATGTTCCTCTGCTTATTGGTGCTGCTGCCTTTGGCGCTGCTGGTGTTGCTTTAGGTGCTGCTGCCAAAGCTATAGCTCTAGCTTGAGCTGCTTTTTCTGCATCCTGCTGTGCTTTAAGTGATGCTGCATCCTTACTTTCTTCTGCCTTTGCTTTTGCAACAAGAGCATTTTGCTCAGTCTTCTTATCATTTAATTCCTTAAGTTTAGAATCATTTTCCTTATTTAAAGCTTCAAGCTGCTGCTTATCTGCTACAATTTTATCCTTTTTAGCCTCTATTCTATTTTGTGAGTCTTTTAAATCTGATACGAGCTTTTGATCATAATCTGAAATTTGCTTTATAGCATCTATTCTAGACACCATATCACTAAAACTTTTTGATTGAAGCAATATGTCTACATAACTTTGAGTACTACCACTTATGTATAAAGCTCTAACTCTATCTGCAAATTTATCTTTTTCTTCCTTTATGTTATCCTTAGAAGTCTCTATGTCATTTTGTGCCTCATTTATATTGCTTTGAGCCTCAGATATCTTCTTATTAACACTATCCCTTTGACTCATAATAGTTTCAATCTGGTTGTCCATTTTTTCCATGGTAACTTCTAAATCTTGCACATTTTTATGCGACGCATTTAATTTACTTTGAGCGTCCTGAACCGGCGATGCAAAAACGCTCGTAGATCCCATAGTCGCTATTATACCTACTGCGACTACAGTCGACAATATCCTCTTGTGCACTACATATCTCCCCCTTAATCCAATGTAAATATTTTCACTCTTGCTCATAAAAAAAGACTGTCCAACTTTTGTATTCAATTTTATAATATTGTTTATATTATATCATTATTTTTGCACAATTTACAACCGACACTTTTTATATTATATTCAAGTTTTTATAAGCATATAGTACAATAAAAAGATTATTCAAATCTCTTAAGGGATTATACATCATTTTATTGCTATAGAATGTTTATAAACTTCCGATTTACCGATGTTTCTCTCTTTGGCCACCTTTTTCACAGCCTCTTTTTTAGATAATCCTTCTTCCATACATTTAATTATATGCTCTTCAATACTCATATCTTCCCACTCAGACATTTTTTCATTTATAATCTCCTCTTCGCTCTTTCCTGCAAGGATTAGAACGTATTCCCCCTTAGGTTTAGAAGTATTATAAAACTCAATTGCTTCCTCAAGAGTAATATGTTTTATCTCTTCATGAAGTTTTGTAAGTTCTCTACATATAGCTATTTGTCTGTTTCCAAGATTGTCAAATAAAAAGCTTAATGTATTTAATAGTTTATGCGGAGCTTCATAAAAAATTAACGTTTCCTTAACATTTTTCACATCTTCAATCACTGCTTTTCTATCCTTTGTTTCCTTAGGCAGAAATCCTCTAAATAGGAACTTTGATGTATCAAGTCCAGAACATACTAAAGCTGTAACTAAAGCTGTAGGGCCTGGTATAACTTCAAATTCAATATTATTTTCAATAAACTTCTCTACTATGACACTTCCCGGATCTGAAATTCCTGGCATACCTGCGTCTGTTACTAGCGCTATATTCTTACCATCCCTAACCATATCCATTAATTCTTTACTTCTATTATTTTCATTAAACTTATGATAACTTATCAAAGGCTTCTTTATATTAAAGTGATTTAATAACTTTAAACTCTGCCTTGTATCCTCTGCTGCTATAACATCACAATTTTGTAGTGTTTCCAAAGCCCTCAGTGTTATATCCTTCAGATTTCCTATAGGTGTTCCAACTAAAAATAATTTTCCACTCATGCTAGTTTCCCCTACCTTCCATATATCTCATTTAATTCTTCCGTATAATCTCCGTTATCCTTATGTATATACAAAGAGTTTTCCCATTTTAAGAACTCTCTACCATCACGTTTACCTTCTATAAGAACTATGTTTGGTGGTTTTTTAGTGTTCGGATAAACCAGTTTTATGGATTTGGGTTCTATTTTATATTTTCTCATTAAACACAGTATGTCAGCAAGCCTTTCAGGTCTATGAACCATAAAAAAGCTGCCATTATCTTTTAGTAGAATTCTAGCGGCCTTTATAACATCCTCTAAATTACAACATATCTCATGCCTAGCAATAGCATTCTTATCAAATTCATTTACAATTCCTGAATTTTTTAGTTTATATGGCGGATTTACCGTTATTACATCCACTCTTTCCATTTTTTTTAATACTTCTACATTTTTAAGATCTTCATTTATAAATTTTATTTTGCCTTGAAATTCATTATATAAAACAGTTCTATTTGCCATTTCAACCATATCCTCTTGAATTTCAATACCAACAATAGATTTCGGTTCCTTTTTTCCTTCTATAATAAATGGAACTATTCCTGTTCCACTACACAAGTCTATAACTGTTTGATTTCTTTTAACCTTAGCATAATTTGCAAGCAAAACAGCATCTACTCCAAATCTGAAGCCTTGTTTTTTTTGTATTATGCGAATATCTTTTATTTGTAAATCATCAAGCGTTTCATCTATTTTAACTAAATCCATAAATTCACTTCCTAAAATCATTAATCAGAAACTCTATTAATTATATTATACATTACTGATTTTTTCTATAAAAATAAAAAGGCAAGGAACATAAATCACTTCCTTGCTTTCTTTTATTTACCGCCGCTTTCTTGTTCTACAGCGTTAAATTTACTATTTAATATTACAATATCAACTCTTCTATTTCTAGCCTTACCTACATCTGTATTATTATCTGCTACTGGTCTTGTATCTGCATAACTTACTGTATACATTTGAGTTGGTGGTATTTTAGCTGTATCTAGTAAAATATGCTCAACATTATTTGATCTAGCAGAACCCAATTCTATATTTGATGGATATTGCGAATTGCTTATAGGGGTATTGTCTGTATGCCCTTCAATTCTTATATAGTTATCAATAGTATTTAGTATCTTTCCTATTTCAACTAGTTTTTTTTCAAAATCTGGTTTTACTTCTGCTCTTCCCCTATCAAACATTAGTGTATCAACTATACTAACCACTAATCCCTTTTCTTCTAAGTTAGTAGTTACACTACCTTGCATACCATTTTCTTTTACATATTGGTCTATTTTTTGTTTTACATCCTTAAGCTTATTTTCTTCAGTCTTCTCTGCTGAAGCATTTTGTTTATTAGATTGTTGCGTAACATAATTATTGCTTGTTTTTATATCAACAGCATCTTCATTACCTATAATTGTTTTTCCAGTGGAGCCTTCAAAGCCAGCTTTAAGGGATTGTGCTATTTGTGCAAACTTAGACTTACTCACTGTACTTGAAGCATACATAACTATGAAAAATGCCATAAGAAGAGTTATTAAATCTGAATATGTAAGTAGCCAACGTTCTGAATTTTCTGGCTCCTCATGTTTTTTCTTTTTCAAACTTATTCACCTTCTCCTCCACTCATATTTTCATATTGTAGAAGTTGCTTCTTGTCCAAAAATCCTTTAAGTTTTTCATCAAGTGTATTAGGATTTATACCTTCTTGAATACAAAGTATAGCTTCTATCACTAAGCTTTTTTCTTGTATTTCTATAGCATTAAGTCTTTTTAATTTACTTGCTATTGGTAAGCAGACTAAATTGGCACTACTTATACCATAAAGTGTGGCCAAGAATGCTGACGATATCGATTCTCCAAGTTGGGAAGTATCACTACTTAAGTTTCCAAGAACAACAACAAGACTACAAACAGTACCTATGATTCCAAGTGTAGGAGCAAATCCGCCCGCAGCTTGAAATATATCAGCGCCTACCTTATGCCTTTCTTCTATCAATTCTACACTTAACTCTAATGTGTCCTTTACTGTTTGAGGCTCGATACCATCTACAACCATCTGAAGACCTTTTTTGATAAAGGGATCTACGCCTTCTTCTGATATCATTTCTTCTATACTTAAAAGTCCTTCTTTTCTTGTCTTAAACGCTATCTGTTTAAAGTAAGCTATAAGTGCTGGTAAATCTGTTTTAGGTTTTGCAAAAACAACCTTGACAACACTTCCAATCCTTTTTATATCAGCAAATGGGAAAGATGTACATACTGCTCCTATAGTTCCTCCAAAAACAATTATTGCTGGTGAACCATGCAATAAGCTTGTAACTGAACCACCATCAATCATAAAACCCAATATAACAGCTACCACCGCCACTAACACAAATATAATACTATCCAAACCATTCTCCTCCTTAATACCCGTCGGTTAAGAAAACTTATAAAATTTATATATATTCCAATATGTACCTTCAAGAAAGTCTATAATTTATTATCGTAACCTAGAATAATTAATTTACATGCTATTTAAAATTGCAATAAAATAAATAAAAAGTTCGCATCACTAAAATGCGAACTTTTTATTTATTTTATTTTACTCTTGAACTGGAGCTCCTACTGGGCAAACATTAGCACAGTTTCCACATTCAATGCATGTATCAGCATCAATTACGAATTGAGTATCTCCTTGGCTTATAGCGCTAACTGGACATTCTGAAGCACATGAACCACAACTAACACAAGCGTCTGTTATTTTATATGCCATACTAAATACACCTCCTTATCATATAGGCGTTAAATACTACACGTACATTGTAACATGATTTTGATAAATTTCAAACAATATTTATATAATTTTGAGGGCATACTAAAAAAATAGATATGTTGTTTGTATTTTTATGAAATTAATTACAATTCCACCATATTGCTCATGTTAAACAATAATATAACCCAACTTTTCTATTGAATCTACCATATCATCTACTTTTAAAAGTCTTTCATCATAAATCACTTCAACTTCTAACTTATCCTTATCTATATAAAATGCTATTACTCCCTCATTTCTAGATATAGAGCTTCTAACCTTTGATATATCATTTGAAGTAACCATATTACTTATTTTTAAAACCGTCTTCATTTTTTGAGTGCCTCCTAATCAGGTTTAAATAACTCTTTTACTTCTTTTGCATCTACATCTTCAAGCTCTAACTTTATTTGAGATTCATCTACATTTCCTTCATAAGATCCAGATATTAATTTTACATCTTTAATATGAACCTCTGCTTCTGAAATTGTTTCTCCATCTTTTGCTGTATACTTAACTTTAACTGATTCTTTTATTATATTATTGTCTACTATCTCTGCCTTACCATACTCTTTTGTATTTACTATAGACCCAACCTTCGGCATTCTTTTTCTTATATCTTCATAACTCTCTTGTTCATAATTTAAGCAGCACATAAGCCTTCCACATACTCCTGAAATTTTAGAAGGATTAAGTGACAAGTTCTGCTCTTTTGCCATTTTTATCGAAACTGGTGCAAAATCTCCTAGATACAAAGAACAACACATAGGTCTTCCGCATACACCAAAACCGCCTATCATCTTTGCTTCATCTCTCACACCTATCTGTCTCAGCTCAATTCTAGTCCTAAATACAGATGCTAAATCTTTAACTAACTCTCTAAAGTCTACTCTTCCTTCCGCTGTGAAATAAAATATTATCTTATTATTATCGAAGGTGTACTCAACATCTATCAATTTCATGACAAGCTCATGTTTTTTTATTTTATTAAGACAAATATTAAAAGCCTCTTTTTCTTTGCTTTTGTTTTCCAAGTATTTCTTTTTATCTTCTTCTGTAGCTACTCTTATAACACTTTTTAGAGGTGATACTATACTCTCTTCCCCTACATTTTTTAACCCTATAACACAATTACCATATTCAATTCCCCTTGCTGTTTCAACTATAACGTCGTCCCCTTTGTTTACATTGAGATCATCAGGAGAAAAGTAATATATCTTTCCTGCCTTCTTAAATCTCACTCCCACAACTGTTATCATATTAGACCTCCTGTATTTTAAACAACATTTCAACATAAGTTAAAGGCATATTAACATTTGTTTCCAAGTTTAATTGTCCATAATTCACTGCTTCTACCATCTTATTTAACTGTTTCATAGAAAATTGGCTAGCTACCTTTTTTACATCGTCTATCTTATCTAAATTTATTAAAAGATCCTTATTTCCCGTTTCTTTGTATATAAGCGCATCTCTTATATATAAAATAAAGTAGTTACAAATTTCATGCCATAATTTCTTATACTCAGAGAGCTTATTTGCACATTCAATAATCTTTTTAGGATTTAGATTTTTTATATTTAAAATAGCATTTATGACAATATTCCTTATTTCCTTCAAATCTTTATCATTTAAAAATTCATCCACTTTACCAGGAATACCATCACTAAAAGCTAGTAATGTTCTTATCTCATCTTCATTTGTTATATTATATTTAATATCTATAAATTTTCGTATTTCATCTTCATTGAGACGATTTAATTTATAAATTTGACATCTTGATTTTACAGTATCAAGAACTCTATTTTGAGATTTACATAATAATATTATATAAACACCTACTGGTGGTTCCTCTATTGTTTTTAAGAAAGCATTTTGTCCTTGAATAGTCATAGAATCCATATCATGAACTACTATTATTTTATTATTGCCTTCATACGGCTTTTTATTTACTTCCTCTATTATTTTCCTAACTTGATCTACCGATATACTTTTTTTGTCATTTAATATTTTCCACTCAATTAAATCTGCATATTCCCTTATTTCAGATTTATTTAAAATCTTTGAAGCAATTTCTCTTGCAATAACACTTTTACCTATTCCATCTTCACCACATAATATTATTGCATGTGGAAATCTTTTATTTTTAATTAACTCATCAAACTGTGTTCTAATATCTTCATGTCCAAATATATTTTCAAATTTCATGAAAACTTCTTCCTCTATCAAATTTTAATAAACTTATCAACGTCCACTACAAATATAGTTGCTCCCCCTACCTCTACATCAATAGGATAAGGAACATATACTCCCGTGGACCCTGCAACTGGAGAAGGTGACGTTACAACTTGCTGACGCGTTTTGCATACATCTTCTATTGTCTCTATAACACCATCTACTTCTTTTTCTTCAACTCCTATCATTAAAGTAGTATTTCCTGACTTTAGAAATCCACCTGTAGTAGCTAGCTTTGTTACTCTTAATCCTTTGTCTGTTAAGACATCAATTAACTCACCTGCGTCATCATCTTGAACAATGCATATAACTAATTTCATTTTTACCCCTCCTCTATAGAATCTTTATATTTATTTTAACACATTTTTATGTAAATTCTATGTTTTTAAATATATTTAAATATTCTTAATGATATCGTTTTTTATTTGATTCAAACAATCTTCAAGACTATAATTGTTATAATATTTTTTTATTCCACATTCTTTTAATCTTTCTCCACTAAAATCTTCATTATCCGCCAGAAATCTTCTGCACATTTCTTCGTAATTAGGTTTATGTTGATTTCGTTCTCTTTTTAGTGCTCTTTCAAGTCTAATGCCATCCTCAACATTTATGTAAAATGGTATGATTTTTTCTTCTCCAAAATAAGCCTTTATATTTTTATAAGCTTCTAACGTTGTTATAAGTATATAATTTTCATTATCTGAATCGAATTGACCATCATCTACTGTAGCATAATGCCATTTCCCATTTACCGTGTTGTAACTTCTTTTTTCTATTACTTTTCCCATATTATCATAAGTTTCTAGCTTACTTTCATCTATAAAATAATATTCTGTACCGTCCCTTTCTGTATCCCTCTTAGGTCGTGTTGTATATGTTACAATAGGCTTTAATTTTAAGTTTTCATCTCCTCTGAGTTCTTTAAATATAGTATCTTTCCCAGAATTACTTTTTCCAAACAAACAAATTATTTTGCCCATTTTAATCCTCCAATATTAATTTAATTTTCAGAAACAACTTCTATTATAGTATCTCTACCTTGATTTTCAATTCCCAAAACTGTAATTCCGGCCTTAATAAAATTTATTATACAATCAATAATTTCTTGATTTATAATTTCACCTGGCATAATAATTGGTATTCCAGGTGGATATGGAACCAATTCTTTTTTTACTGCTTTTCCTAAACTATCTTCAATTTTAACTTTCTCAGATTTCAAATTTAAAACCTCATATGGCGCAAATCTAATTTCAGGTATATCTGGTAGATTCATAAATTGATTTTTATTATCATTTATTTTTATAATGTTACAGTTCTTTAATGTTTTATATAAATTTTGTAACTGCAATTCTCCATCAAAGGGTGAACAAATTAAAACAACATTTCTGTCATCACACATTTCAGGTTGTATATTATTTTCTTTTAAATATTCATACAATTTAAATCCGCTGCATCCATCTTCTACATTAATCACAAACCTTGTTGCATCAAATTGAAGCCTTTTTCCATTTATACTTAAATCCTCTGAATTCAACACATGTAGTCCATTTATTTTGCTTATTTTTTTTGAATATTTTATACATAATTCTACTAAGTTATCGTAATCACGCTTTCCTCTGTCCTCAAGATAATTTCTAGCATAATCCATAGAACTCATTAACATGTAAGATGGGCTTGTACTTAAAAACGAACTTACATAAAAGTCTACTTTGCTTTCTTCAATATCACCGCATAAATGAAGATATGCAGTCTGAGTAAAACTTGGTAGAGTTTTATGTGAACTCATTACAACCATATCTGCTCCAAGCTTAACAGCACTTTGTGGCAAACCTTCTGATATTCCAAAATGAGCTCCATGTGCTGAATCGACTAAAACTTTCATTTTATATTTTTTAGCTACCTTTATTATATTTCTCAAGTCTGAGCACACACCATAATAATTAGGATATGTAAGTATTATTCCCTTGGCATCTTTATTTTCTTGTATAACTTTTAAAAAATACTCCTCATCTATAGATAAAGAAGCATTTATATTCTTATCAAAATAATTTTTTACATATATAGGATTAAGTTTTCTTAATATTATTCCGTTGAATATTGATCTATGGCAATTTCTTTCAACAATTATCTTGTCTCCCTCATTGAAACATGAAAATATCATAGCAAGATTACCACTTGTGCTTCCATTCACAAGAAAATATGATTTTTTACTTCCATATAAGTCTCTAAGCCTATCTTCAGCTTCCTTAATAATTCCAACCGGCGCATGTAGATTATCAAGCCCATCAACTTCTGTTAAATCCATTTTTATGATATTTTCATATAACTTCTTACCCATTTTACTATTTGAAAATCCTCTACCACCTTTGTGTCCTGGTGTACAAAACAAACTATTTTTTTCACTTATATATTTCATTATTCCATCTATTATAGGTGCTTTAGACACTAGTAATTCACTTCCTTATATCATGGAGTTTTTATACAATCACACACCCCACTTTTATATCGTTTTCCTGTATTATGAACTATTCTTTTTTTTATACGTTTTTTATAATATTCATAAAAATCATTTCCACATTCAAGTCCTACTAACCTTTTTTCACAGTTCTTGCAAATACCCTTTCCATTTATTATTATACCATCTTTTAATGGCTTTCTGCATATGATACACATTTTTTTCATAGCCTATCCCTCCTATGAATCAAGCATATTAGTTTTCTTTAAACATCTAATCTTTATTCACTATAACCCTTATACTATATTTTATTCACTGTACTATGAAATTTTATTTTGTCCCAAAAAAATTTTAATATATTTTTATTTTTAGTAAATACTATAAGTTATTAAATATTAATCTTCTATATGTTGTTTGATTCTAATCTATATCAAGAGGTGAGTAACTTTGAAACAAGAACTAGCTTCATTTTTAACTACAATCGATAGCGAATTGTATTCTCTTACAAAATATTTATATGATAATCCCGAAGAAAGCTTTCATGAATATAAAGCTTGCAAGTATATAACTGATCTTTTAAAGTCTTATAATTTCAATACTTTAACAAACTATTTAGATGTTAACACCGCATTTTTTTCTCAATTTGGAGAAGGTCATCCCAAAATATGCCTTATATGTGAGTATGATGCAGATATAAATTACGGTCATATATACGGATTTAATGCTAAAACTACTATTTCTATTGGTGCCGCCCTTACTCTATCCAAAACTATTTCTAAAATCGGTGGAAGTGTTGTTCTAATAGGTTGTCCTGGTGAATTGAAGAGTAGTTTGAAATCAACAATGTTTAAACAAGGAACTTTTGAAGATATGGACGCTATATTGTCAGCTCAACCACATGTAATAACAGCACAAAGTGGTACTTCAATGGCTTCTCTTCCACTAAAACTTAATTTTTCATCAAATAACAAAATGGCTGATATAGCGAGTTCCCACTGGAATTTTAATACTGCCCTAATTATTTTTAATGCCTTAAATTATTTAATAAGCACTTCAAAAGCTAGTTTAGATATTAATAATTTAAGTTTCTCAAATTTAGTTGACTCTGATCCTAAAATTTCTGAAATGGCCTTTACTTTAAATTCTGTATCTTCTCAAAATATATCTGACCATGAGTTAAAAATAAGAGAATTTTTCAAGGGTTTATGCTCACTATTAAATATTGACTTCGAACTTCACCTTAGCGACGCACCATGTACAGAATTGTTATCAAGCAGTACTCTTTCACGACTTTTTTCACATAATTTAAAGGAATGTGGGATAATAAATATAGATAAACCTAAAAACTTATCCTCATACCTCAGTTTAGGAATTATAAGTCATTCAATTCCTTGTATACATCCATACATATCTATAACAGAAAATTCTTCAGTGAGATATGGAACTAACTTCTTCGCAGATGAAACAATTACACCTTATGCTCATAATATAATTATGAAAACTATAAAAGCTTTAGCATTTACATGTATTGATTTAATAGAAAATAATAGCCTTTTATTTGAAGCAAAAAATGAACTTAACAATAAATAAGTTCTTAATAATTGAATTTTAGACTTCTTACCAGTTATAATATATCTATAACTATAATTGAATTAAAGAAGGGAGGAACTGTACAAATAATTATTTTACACTTTGTACAGGACCATAAAACATGATATCCATTTATAAAAGTGTTGATTTCAATAATCCATCAAAACTTGAAAAATTAGAAAATGTAGAACCAGGCTGTTGGATAAATGTCACAGCACCAACTAAACAAGAACTAATGCTTATACAGAAAAAAACAAATGTTCCAATGGACTTTTTAAATGCTGCGATGGATGATGAGGAGACCTCTAGATTAGAAATAGAAGATAATAACATTTTAATTATTGTAGATATTCCTTTTACAGAGGTTGAAGATAACTCTTTAGCTTATGATACTTATCCACTTGCCATAATACACACTGAAAAGGAAATCATAACAATATGTCTTAAAAACAGTAAAATATTATCTGACTTTCTTGATGGAAAAGTAAAAACTTTCTTTACTTTTAAACGTTCACGATTTATATTACAAATACTATATAAAGTAGCAACCTACTATCTACTGTACCTTAGACAAATTGATAAAAAAAGTCTTATGGTTGAAAAAAGACTTCATAAATCTCTTAAAAATAAAGAGCTTATTCAACTTCTATCCCTTGAAAAGTCTCTTGTATATTTTTCTACTTCACTTAAGTCAAATGAAATTACTCTTGAAAAAATGTTAAAACTTCAAGTAATGCAAAAATACACAGATGATCAAGATGTACTTGAAGATGTGATAATTGAAAATAAACAAGCTATTGAAATGGCAAGTATATATAGCGATATTCTAAGTGGAACAATGGATGCATTTGCCTCAATAATATCTAATAATTTAAATGTTGTAATAAAATTTTTAACCTCAGTAACAATACTACTATCAATTCCTACAATGATTTCAAATTTATTCGCAATGAATGTTGCTGGAATACCTTTATCAACATATAGATATGGATTTTGGATAATTTGTGGACTTATGGCCTTAATATCCTGCATAACAGGAATATTTTTATATAAAAAGAATACTTTTTAAATTAAGAAGGTGATAATTTTGTTAGGTAAAAAACTTAAGCTTGGAGATACAATAGGTATTATATCTCCAGCAAGCCCTGAAGATCCTAAATCTATTGAAAATGCTATTAGCTTTTTTCAAAACAAAGGATTTAAAATTAAACTCGGCAAACATATATATGATAAGCGTGGTTATCTTGCCGGTGAAGATAAAAATAGAGCAGCTGATCTTATGGATATGTTTAAAGATAATGAAGTCGACATGATTTTATGTGTACGAGGAGGCTATGGTTCTATGCGAACTTTGCCTTATATAGATTTCGATGTTATAAGAAGCAATCCAAAAATATTTATAGGTTTTAGTGATATAACTTCTTTCTTAAATACTTTTTATTCTAAATGCAATTTGATTACTTTTCATGGGCCAATGTTTACTTCTAATTTTAAAGACAAGTATACTATTGACTCATTTTTCAACACTCTAATGAATGGAAACAAACCGTATATAATTTCAAATCCTTCTGAAAATGAACTAATTTGCAGTGTAGAAGGTGAATGTCGTGGACATTTAGTTGGGGGAAACTTATCTTTAATTAGTAACACTTTAGGCACGCCCTATGAAATTGATTTTAAAGATAATATTTTATTTATTGAAGATGTTCATGAAGAACCATATGCAATAGATAGAATGTTAACTCACCTCGAACTTTCTGGCAAGCTTAATACCTGTAATGGTTTTATATTGGGACAATTCAAAAATTGTACTTTACCACATTACAATAGAAGTCTAACATTAAATGAAGTTTTTGCAGATAAAATTTTTAGTCTAAATAAGCCAACAATAACAAATCTTATGAGTGGACATGATTACCCTAAGCTAACATTACCTATAGGTGCTCAAGTATATATGAATTCATTGAAAAAAATTATAGAAATAAATCAGCCTACTGTATTAAATTAAAAATTATAGAGAAATTATGTACATTTAAACTTAAATTGTACCAAAATGCTGACTATAAAATCATTTTGGTACATATTTAAATTAACAATGAATTAATTTCTCTATACCCATCAATTACTATATTTATCTTATACCATATTTTATATTTCTATTCATACTAATAAACCAATTATATTATCAATCCCCAAATAAAAAACATAAAGTTTTATCCCCTAAAAACTAGTTTTTTTAATATTTTTTCTTTTATTCCCACTTAATTGAAACGACTTAATACGTAAATCACCTCCATTACATTTTTTAACCATATAAATCCTCACTCCTCAATTAGTTAATATTAAAAAAACCATAATCGAAAGAAAATAAAATACTATGAAACAATCTATGTATTTTGTTTCATAGCTATATTGCAAAATTTGCCTATTTCAGTAACTTTTTTAGTTTAAATATTATAATTCATTGATATATTTTAAAAAATATAATGAAACGTTTTTTGATTATTTAACAACACTAGTTTTACTTACTAAAGTATAGAAATTTAAACATATTTCAACAAAAGTATATTAAAAATATATTCTTACTATCTGTTGGAAAATGTAACTATAAGTGATATAATAAATACTAATATGAAACAAAATACATAGATTGTTTCATTTTTGTCATACAATTATATAACGTTGGTGTTTATTTTTTACAAAAAAGTTATTGCGCATTCTTGTTTTATTCCATTATATGTTATTATTTGTATTTATTCGTATATTTAGTTTTCATTTTTTTATTTAAAATTCCATAAAAATACAACTACTAAAAAAACAAAAAAATTAAATTTTCTTATGAAATTTAATTTTTTCATCTAAAAATATTCTTGAAAGAAATTATCTAGTATTTTGTATGTTAAATTTACTATTTACATAAACAAATTACTCATTAATTTTTGTATATCTATCTTTCTTTTCCTTGTTTCATCAATATTAATTTTAATATTACCATCATCATATAAATTCAAAACGGTACCCTCTACTGCTCCCTTAGGGATTCTAGTTTTTAATATATTAAGCATACTTCTATCTGGCCTTTCACAAACAGCAAATTCACCTTCAAATCTATCTATAACAAGTTTAATAAAATCACTTCCTAATATTCTTTAATATTTTCATAACCATTTCAATTCTGTTAAATGGTGTGACCATATATATACCATCAACATACTTTTTAATTTTATGTATAAGCTCTGTTGCTAAATCAACTCCAACTGTTTCTGCTTCTTCCCTTGACATATCAATCTTAAATCTTTCAACATATTCTTTAGGAATATTAACTCCAAAAAGCTCATTATTTATAAACTGAACATTTCTATAACTTACTAAAGGCAATATTCCTCCTATTATTTTTACACCTTTATCTCTTTTAAGGTTAGCTAAAAATTCAATAGTACTTTCTTCAAAAATTGGTTGTGTTAAAAAAAATGTTCCTCCATTATCGACCTTTTTCAACATTCTTGAAACCTCAATTTTTTTATTTAATACATTTAAATTAAGCGCCCCTCCTATATTTATCTCGTCATGTTTAAATACTTCTTTATTCATTTCACTTATAAGGTTCATAAGTTTAAATGAATTTAAATTAAAAACACTTTTTGTATTAACCTTATCAATTCCTGTAACAGGATCTCCAGTTATAGCTAAAATATTTCTTATACCTTCTATATGCGCAGCAAGCAAACTAGCTCTTATAGCGTTTACATTTTTGTCTCTACAACACATATGGGGCATAACCTCTATTCCCAATTCTCTTTTAATTTTAGATGCAATCATTATTGAGTCCACTCTAACTTTCGACATAGGTGAATCTGCAATAGTAACTAAATCTATATTATTTTTCTTACACACCTCAGCTGCATACATAATTTTATCTATATCAATATTGAACGGTGGGTCCAACTCTACCACTATTGGAAATTCGTCCTTAACCAACTTTTCCCAAAACTTATTCTTTTCCCTTTTTTTATTAGGTTTTTCTTCTTTCTTAATTGCTTTTATTTCTACCTGTTTAACATTTGTTTTTAATTTTTCTACTAATTTTTCTATATGTCTTGGTGTAGTACCACAACACCCTCCTAATATTTTAATTCCTACATTTTTAATCATTGACATTTTATCAGCAAAATAATCAGGATTATCTACATATACCATTCGTTCATTAATTAATTCCGGATACCCTGAATTAGGTAAAGCAGATATTGTATCCCCAAGTAATTTCAAATTTTTAATAACACTATATAAGTGAGCTGGTCCAGAACCACAATTAAATCCATATGCATCTATATTTTTAATACTGTTCATTTTGTTTACAATACTATTTGCACTAATACCTTCTCTTGTAAAACCATCTTGCATAACTGCGAATTGAGTTAATATAAAAGCATACTTATTTTTTAACTTTATATATTTAAAAATTTCTTCTAAACAATCTATACTACTTAATGTCTCAAATACAAAAATATCGGCTCCTAATTCCATAAAAGTATCTACTACAAACTTATATTCTTCTATTATATACTCTACAGGTTTTCCTACTTCAAATTTATTAATTGGTCCTACATCCGCTGCAACAAATACATTATCTTTAGTTGCAGCGGCTTTTTTAGCTATTTTATACCCCTCTGTTATTATATTCCTTAGTTCTTCTTTTGATATATCCATTGTTAAGGTGTTTGCCGAAAAAGTATTTGTCCTAATAAATTTAGCTCCCGCATCTATATACTCCTTATGAATATTAAATATGACTTTAGGATTATTTAAATTTGCAAATTCACAAAAATTATTATAATCCCCTGTAATTTTAGAATAATATGTTCCCATTGCACCATCTGTAACTAAAATATTGTTCTTTATGTATTCACGTATCAATATATTCACCACCTAGATTTTAAAATTATTATATTATATTTTATCATAGATCCATAACTAAAATTAATACTTTTATTTATAAAGTCTTTTTCATACATATACTATTAGTGTTTCCTATATACTGACCATAATTTGATATTATAGTATAACCACACCTCTTATATAAATGAATAGCTTCATTTTGTTTTATTCCTGTTTCCAAAATAGCGTACTTATAATATTTTTCCTTTGCACATTTCTCCAAAGTATTTACTACTAACTTACCTAACCCATTACCTCGTTCCTTTTTATCAATAAAAATACGCTTTAATTCAACAGTTTTATCTTTATATTCCTTATATGCACCACATCCAACAGGAACATTGTCCCTATAGATAACCAATACTTGCTTTATATCTTTATTTCTATTATAATCATCATATTGTTTTTGTAAATCCCCATACTTTTCTTTCAAGTCCTCATCTAATAATTTAATGAGGTAGATGAAATCCACATTATCACTGTTTGTTTTCAAAATATTTATATTCATTGTAATTTCATTCTCCAAAAAATAAAAATCAACTTAATTATTATATTATAATTTATTAAATGTAGTCATTTCAACTTTTTCAAAAAAATAAAAAGTAGTATGTACAGCTAACTCTTTATGAATTACTGTATATACTACTTATCTAATCGTCATATAATTAATTGGAGGCGCCACCCAGATTTGAACTGGGGATAAAGGTTTTGCAGACCTCTGCCTTACCACTTGGCTATAGCGCCATAAATATAATGGTGGCCGGACCAGGAATCGAACCAGGGACACGAGGATTTTCAGTCCTCTGCTCTACCGACTGAGCTATCCGGCCAAACATTACCCGGCAATGACCTACTCTCCCACAGAGCCTCCCCTGCAGTACCATTGGCGTTCTGGTTCTTAACCTTCGTGTTCGGTATGGGAACGGGTGTTACAACCATGCTATGATCACCGGATTTATTTAATTATAGAAAGTACTTTATACTTTCAAGATTGCATAGTAATTATTATATATTTACTTATTAATTGGTCAAGCCCTCGACCTATTAGTATCAGTCAGCTTAAAATGTTACCATTCTTACACCTCTGACCTATCACCTGTTGTTCTTACAGGGGTCTTACTAACTTATGTTATGGGAAATCTAATCTTGAGGTGGGCTTCACGCTTAGATGCCTTCAGCGTTTATCCCTTCCCGACATAGCTACCCAGCCGTGCCTTTGGCAAGACAACTGGTACACCAGAGGTCAGTCCATCCCGGTCCTCTCGTACTAAGGACAGCTCCTCTCAAATTTCCTTCGCCCGCGACGGATAGGGACCGAACTGTCTCACGACGTTCTGAACCCAGCTCGCGTGCCGCTTTAATGGGCGAACAGCCCAACCCTTGGGACCTACTTCAGCCCCAGGATGCGACGAGCCGACATCGAGGTGCCAAACCTCCCCGTCGATGTGGACTCTTGGGGGAGATCAGCCTGTTATCCCCGAGGTAGCTTTTATCCGTTGAGCGATGACCCTCCCACGAGGAGTCACCGGATCACTAAGCCCGACTTTCGTCTCTGCTCCACTTGTTTGTGTCGCAGTCAGGCTCCCTTCTGCCTTTGCACTCTACGCGCGGTTTCCAACCGCGCTGAGGGAACCTTTGGGCGCCTCCGTTACTTTTTAGGAGGCGACCGCCCCAGTCAAACTGCCCTCCTAGCTATGTCCCGTGACCAGTTTCATGGCCTCCGGTTAGAACCTCAGTACTGTCAGGGTGGTATCCCAAAGACGACTCCACAATTCCTGACGGAACTGCTTCCAAGTCTCCCACCTATTCTGTACAGACAATACCGAAATTCAATGCTAAGATACAGTAAAGCTCTACGGGGTCTTTCCGTCCAATCGCGGGTAGCAAGCATCTTCACTTGCACTACAATTTCGCCGGATTTGCTGTTGAGACAGTGCCCAAATCATTACGCCATTCGTGCGGGTCGGAACTTACCCGACAAGGAATTTCGCTACCTTAGGACCGTTATAGTTACGGCCGCCGTTTACTGGGGCTTAAGTTCATGCCTTCGCTTGCGCTAAGCATTCCCCTTAACCTTCCAGCACCGGGCAGGCGTCAGCTCCTATACTTCAGCTTTCGCTTTAGCAGAAACCTGTGTTTTTGATAAACAGTTGCTTGGGCCTATTCTCTGCGACCTACTCTCGTAGGCACCCCTTCTCCCGAAGTTACGGGGTCAATTTGCCGAGTTCCTTAACAGCAATTCTTCCGATGGTCTTAGGATTCTCTCCTCACCTACCTGTGTCGGTTTGCGGTACGGGCACAGAGCTCCTGGATAGAGACTTTTCTTGGCAGTATGAAATCAGATATTTCGGTAGTAAACTACCTCACCATTACACCCCAAGCTTAAGGAAGACGGATTTTCCTATCTTCCACTCTCAGTGCTTAGACGTACTTCCAATAACGTACGCATATCCTATCCTTCTGCGTCATCCCATTTCTCATAACGTTACTCTGCGGTATCGGAATATCAACCGATTGTCCATCACCTACGCCTTTCGGCCTCGGCTTAGGTCCCGACTTACCCTGGGCGGACGAACCTTCCCCAGGAAACCTTAGGTTTTCGACCACTAAGATTCTCACTTAGTTCTCGCTACTTATGCCAACATACTCTCTCCTGTACAGTCCACCGCTCCTTTCGGTACGACTTCAGCCCATACAGGATGCTCCTCTACCACTTGTACGAAGTACAAGTTCACAGCTTCGGTGTTAGATTTTAGCCCCGGACATTTTCGGCGCAGGATCTCTTGACTAGTGAGCTATTACGCACTCTTTTAATGAATGGCTGCTTCTGAGCCAACATCCTAGTTGTCTTAGAAATCCCACATCCTTTACCACTTAATCTATACTTTGGGACCTTAGCTGGTGATCTGGGCTGTTTCCCTTTTGACTACGGATCTTATCATTCGCAGTCTGACTACCATGATTCAAGTATCCAGCATTCGGAGTTTGATAGAGTTCGGTAACTGTTGTCAGCCCCTACCTCATTCAGTGCTCTACCTCCGGTACTCATTCATGGCGCTAGCCCTAAAGCTATTTCGAGGAGAACCAGCTATATCCGAGTTCGATTGGAATTTCTCCCCTATCCACAGCTCATCCCATGGTTTTTCAACACCATTGTGGTTCGGGCCTCCACGGAATTTTACTTCCGCTTCACCCTGGCCATGGATAGGTCACCCGGTTTCGGGTCTACAGCATGCAACTATGCGCCCTATTCAGACTTGGTTTCCCTTCGGCTTCGCACCTTAAGTGCTTAACCTTGCTGCATACCGTAACTCGTTGGCTCGTTCTACAAAAAGCACATCATCACACATTAACGTGTTTTGATCGGTTGTGGACACACGGTTTCAGGTTCTATTTCACTCCCCGTCTGGGGTTCTTTTCACCTTTCCCTCACGGTACTGCTTCACTATCGGTCACTAGGTAGTATTTAGCCTTGGGAGGTGGTCCTCCCAGCTTCCCACAAGGTTTCACGTGTCTCGTGGTACTCTGGTACAGATCGGGCTTTTTTCTCTTTTCACCTACAGGACTATTACCTTCTATGGTTTAACTTTCCAGAAATCTTCGGTTAAGATATAAAGCTTTAATGATCTGCCCGCAACCCCGGAAACAAGTTTCCGGTTTGGGCTCTTTCCGTTTCGCTCGCCGCTACTAAGGAAATCGATTTTTCTTTCTCTTCCTCCAGGTACTTAGATGTTTCAGTTCCCTGGGTTTACCTCTATATACCTATGAATTCAGTATACAGTTCATGGGGTTACCCATGAGAGTTTCCTCATTCGGAAATCTTCGGTTCACAGACTATTTGCGTCTACCCGAAGCTTATCGCAGCTTATCACGTCCTTCATCGGCTCCTAGTGCCAAGGCATTCACCATGCGCCCTTTGTAGCTTGACCTTACAAGAATTCATTAATATCTCTGTAGATTATGATGGCTAATTTCGTTCAATACTTCATCAATAAAGCTAACTATAGATTACTATAAGTTTTCTTTATTTCTTTGTATTCCCCGAAATTCCCTCATCATTACTAATATGAGGTATTGAATCCTATACTAAGTAAATATATTTAAATTCAAACAACAAAGAATTAACTTTGCCTTGCTTTAGAGTATTACTCTTAATTACTATGCAATTTTCAAAGTACAAATAGAGAGTTGAACTCTCAAAATTAAACAGAGAACAAAGAACCTTCATGGAAATTACATTTCCATGTCGACTCCTTAGAAAGGAGGTGATCCAGCCGCAGGTTCTCCTACGGCTACCTTGTTACGACTTCACCCCAATCATCAACCCCACCTTCGACCGCTGGTTCCAAAAGGTTACCTCACGGGCTTCGGGTGTTGCCGACTCTCATGGTGTGACGGGCGGTGTGTACAAGACCCGGGAACGTATTCACCGCGACATTCTGATTCGCGATTACTAGCAACTCCGGCTTCATGTAGGCGAGTTTCAGCCTACAATCCGAACTGGGATAGGGTTTTGAGTTTAGCTCCACCTTGCGGTATAGCATCTTTTTGTCCCTACCATTGTAGCACGTGTGTAGCCCTAGACATAAGGGGCATGATGATTTGACGTCATCCCCACCTTCCTCCCGGTTAACCCGGGCAGTCTCACTAGAGTGCTCAACTAAATGTTAGCAACTAATGATAAGGGTTGCGCTCGTTGCGGGACTTAACCCAACATCTCACGACACGAGCTGACGACAACCATGCACCACCTGTCATCCTGTCCCCGAAGGGACTTCATCCATTACGGACTAATTCAGGAGATGTCAAGTCTAGGTAAGGTTCTTCGCGTTGCTTCGAATTAAACCACATGCTCCGCTGCTTGTGCGGGTCCCCGTCAATTCCTTTGAGTTTTAATCTTGCGACCGTACTTCCCAGGCGGAATACTTATTGTGTTAACTGCGGCACAGAAGGAGTCGATACCTCCTACACCTAGTATTCATCGTTTACGGCGTGGACTACCAGGGTATCTAATCCTGTTTGCTCCCCACGCTTTCATGCCTCAGCGTCAGTTACAGTCCAGAAGGCCGCCTTCGCCACTGGTATTCTTCCTAATCTCTACGCATTTCACCGCTACACTAGGAATTCTGCCTTCCTCTCCTGCACTCCAGACATCCAGTTTGAAATGCAGCCCCCAAGTTAAGCCCGGGGATTTCACATCTCACTTAAATATCCGCCTACACATCCTTTACGCCCAGTAAATCCGGACAACGCTTGCCACCTACGTATTACCGCGGCTGCTGGCACGTAGTTAGCCGTGGCTTCCTCCTATGGTACCGTCATTATCGTCCCATAAGACAGAGTTTTACGATCCGAAGACCTTCATCACTCACGCGGCGTTGCTGCATCAGGGTTTCCCCCATTGTGCAATATTCCCCACTGCTGCCTCCCGTAGGAGTCTGGACCGTGTCTCAGTTCCAATGTGGCCGATCACCCTCTCAGGTCGGCTACGCATCGAAGCCTTGGTGAGCCGTTACCTCACCAACAAGCTAATGCGCCGCGGGTCCATCTCATAGCGAATAAATCCTTTGGCTCAGAAATCATGTGATTTCCGAGTATTATGCGGTATTAATCTTCCTTTCGGAAGGCTATTCCCCACTATGAGGCAGGTTACCCACGTGTTACTCACCCGTCCGCCGCTGGGAACCGAAGTTCCCCGCTCGACTTGCATGTGTTAAGCACGCCGCCAGCGTTCGTCCTGAGCCAGGATCAAACTCTCAATTTAAAAGTTTGATTAGAATCATGCGACTCTCTATAGATTATAGTGGTTAATTTTGTATAATACTTCGTCAATAAAACTCATCATAGATTACTATTGACTCGCTTTATTTCCTCGTCTTATCCAAAATTTCCTCGCTATTACTAAAACGAGTGTCTTCTGAATCTTTTATACAGATGCTACTCTGTATTCCTTTAGCTCATCGCTAAATTTATTTAAATAGAATAAATTCTATTCAAAAGAATTGCTGGTTCTTTAATTCTCTGTTTAATTTTCAAAGTTCAATTGTGCGCTGCACTCAGACAGCTTATTTATAATATCATTTTCATCAAGTTTTGTCAACATCTTTTAAAATTTTTTTATTTTTAAAAACGACAAACTTGCGACAACGAATAATATTTTACCACATACAATTATAATGTCAATAGTTTTTTATATTAATAAGTTATTGACCATATCTATATATTAATTCTCTTTTAAAAACACAGTGAATTCAGTACCCTCACCCTCTTTACTTTTCACATTACAAACTCCATCATGTAACTTTATTATGTCATTAGCTATAGCCATTCCTAATCCGGAACCTTTTGAATTTGAAGTTGTATTTGTTCCTCTATAATATCTTTCAAATATGTGATCAATATCTTTTTCTGGTATTCCTTTTCCATTATCCTTTATACCTACTTTAATAAATTCCTCACTCTTTTCTACAAATATCTCTATTATAGAATTATTATCATTATACATTAAGAAATTAGTAATAATATTTACAAATGCCCTTTTCATCATAAGTTCATCTATATTAATAACTATATTTTCATCTATATTAGAAATTTTCACATTTCTATCCTTAAATTCTGGTGATGAATGCAGCGTATATATTATATTATTTAACCACTTGCTAAAATAAACTTTTTTCTTATTTATAGTGATACAATTATTTCTAAGCTTATAACTAAAATTCAAATCATTTATAAGTTCTTCCATATATAATGCTTTATCATATATTATACCTGCATAATCTATAATTTCATCTTTTGCAAATTCATAGTCATCATCTTTAAGTATCTCTGAAAAGCCCTTTATTGATGATAATGGTGTTTTCATGTCATGACTTATAGATGAAATCCATTGATCTCTTAACTGATCTATTTTCTTTTTTCTATCCCTATTATCCATTAAAACTTTAGATAGGACATTTAAATTTTTAAATACATACTTATATATACCTTTTTCTTTTTCATTAATTTTATAATTACCACTAGATAATTTCTCTATGTAAATGAGTACTTTTTCAAGAGGTTTACCAATTTTACGCGCAAAATAAACATATCCAAATATTAAAATTATTATTAAATTAATAGCTAATATTATTAAAATGCCTCCACCGATTATTTCTTTTAAATTATGAGGATTATATTCTAAATTATATTTAGCAATTTTATTTATAGGGAATCCAATAAAATAAGAAAATTTATTTTGACCTTCAAAGCTTTTTTCTCCAATAAACAACGTGGAATTAACAGTATCATATTTATAAACATGTACAAATTCTATTGGACTATACTTTATAGGAACGTTTTTAGGTTTTTTATATGAATATTCCTCTTCTAATTTATTGTCCACAATTTGAATCCATGCATTCTGTTCTTTTAATATATTCTTTCCTCTTTCATCTATATATGGTTTAGCATCTTTTACTTTTATATATTTTCCTATATCATTTGTAAACTGAGCTGGATCCTGAGTTAATGTTGGTCTATATTCCGTTAATCTTATCATTGTCAACATATCTACAATAAAAATTATTACAAGAATTAATACTATACTTTTTGTAAATAAGCTAGTGATTTTTATATAGCTGGATGATTTTCTTCTCATAGTTTTCCCCTTCTTAAAACTTCATTTTATACCCTAATCCTTTAACTGTTAAAATATACTTAGGATTAGAGGGATCATCTTCTAACTTTTGCCTTAGCTTTCTTATATGTACCATTATAGTATTATCATAGCCAACATAATCATCTTGCCAAACTTCATTAACTATCTTTTCTTTAGATAATATTATATTTTTATTCTTAACTAAATACTTTAATAATAAAAGCTCTTTTGCTCTTAAAAGAACGCTCTCACCATTTTTTATAATTTCACCCTTTTCGAAATCTATTGTGAAATCATCCGTTTTTATTATGTCTTCCCTATTTATTAATGATTTCCTTACCATTTCAATTCTTTTAAGATGTGCTTTAACTCTAAGAGCTACTTCTTTAGGTGAGAATGGTTTTGTTATATAATCATCAGCTCCAAGTCCTAATCCTATTATCTTATCTGTATCTTCGCTTTTGGCTGATAAAAACATTATTGGAACCGCATCAAAGTTTCTTATTTGTCTAAAAACCTCAAAGCCATCTATATCTGGAAGCATTATATCTAAAATAATAATTTCTGGTGCGTTATCCTTACACTTTTTTACCCCATCGCTTCCCGTTACACTTGTTATTACATTATTAAATCCTTCTTTTTTAAGTACTGTTTCTAACAATTTTAAAATACTTTCCTCATCATCTATAAGAAGTATTTTGCTGTCCATTATATTTTTCATGATTAGCACCTCCCTAAACATGATAATATACTTTTCTTATCCATTTCAATCTAATAATCAATATTTAAGGTTTAGTTAAGGTTCAGATTAAACACAGATAAGCTTAGCATATTACAATTTAAACATAGTCAAGTTAATCACTTTTGAAATTAATGTATAGGAGAGATATAAATGAAAAATTATGTTGTTGAAGTTAATAATTTAAGTAAAACTTATAGAGGTTTTAATACTGTAAATAATATAAATTTAAATATTAAAGAAGGAAGAATTTATGGCTTTCTTGGACCAAATGGAGCTGGAAAATCAACTACTATAAGAATGATTTTAGGCCTTATTAAAAGTTCTTCTGGAAGCATAAAAGTTTTTGGAAAGAACCTTAAAGAAAGCAGATCAGAAATATTAAAAAATGTTGGTGCTTTAGTGGAATCCCCTTCATATTATGGACACTTAAATGCTTATGAGAATTTAAAAATATGGGCAACAATTAAAAATGTTGATAAGAATAGTATTAATGATGTTCTAAGATTAGTTAATCTTTATGAGCATCGAAAGAAAAAAGTAAGTAAATTTTCTCTTGGTATGAAACAACGCCTTGGAATAGCACAAGCCTTAATTGGTGATCCAGAACTTATAATACTTGATGAACCTACTAATGGACTTGATCCAATGGGCATAAAAGAAATCAGAAATCTTATAGTAGACTTAGCTAAAAAGCATAATAAAACTATAATTATAAGCTCACATATACTAAGTGAAATGGAACTTATGGTTGATGATGTAGGAATAATTAATAAGGGTAATCTTCTCTACGAAGGCTCACTTGTAAATTTAAAATCTAAATATAGCTCAGATATGAAACTTGAAGACATATTCTTAGAATTAGTAGGAGGTAACTAAATGGAATCATTTGTTTGTTTAAAATTAGAATTTATGAAATTTAGGAAAAGCTTTATAAAATTTTTGTTTATTTTTCCCGCAGTATTATCTGCTGCTATGTTAACTATAGGTCTTTATTTTAGAAAAAACAGTTTTATTTCTTACGGTGGCTTAAAAGATAGTTTCTCAGGAGTACTACTGGCAAATAACTCTATCCTTGCTTGGAATATTATACTTCTTTTATTTGTAATAGCTATGAGTATTTCTTTATTTTATATTGAAACTGCTAATGATTCCTTAACTTCTATTTGTTCAAGTAATCTTAAAAGAGGCAGTATATATCTTGGAAAATGGATGTTCCTATTTATATCTACAATATTAATGATTTCTATCGGTATATTTATTTTAATTATTGATGCAAAAATATTTGGAATACCAATCGTTTTAGATAATGGTGTAATTATGAAATATATATGTTTTGAGTTATTTTTCTCTTTAGGTTTAGTAAGTTTTCAACTATTTTTAATATCTATTTTAAAGGACATTACAACCTCTACTATTGTTTCTCTTTTGGCAGCAGTTGGATTCAATGCTGTTCATATAGGCAAAGGCATAGTACCTTATATACCATATTTATATTATTCTAATTCAACGCCATTTAGTGATACCAATATTTTAAGACAATCACTTATTACTTCTTTAATTTATTTCGTTGTATTTTTAGTAATTGGTGTTGTAACCTTCAATTTTAAAGACATAAGGGAGTGATTAGTTTATGTGTAAACTTGTTAAATGTGAATTATTAAAATTAAAATCTATGCTTGGTGTAATTTTAGCGTTTTTATTTCCACTAATACTTGTAGCTATGGGACTTTTGAATGTATACAATGGAACTGTTAAACTTTCTGGTGTGAATGAGATGTGGAATGCTATTTATGTACAAAGTTCTTCATTATATGGTGGAATTCTATTTCCTGTGTTTCTTTCAGCCTTAATCTCCCTTCAATGGAGAGTTGAGTTTAAAAATAATAGCATAAACAATCTTTTAATTACAGATAAATCACATAAAGATATTTATTTAAGTAAACTATTTACTACTTTTATAATAGCTACTGTTAATATACTCTTATATATTATAATTATATTTGTATCTGTAAAAGTACTTCTTCCTAAAGAATCTGTGAAAGCTTTTATATTTTATGCTCCTGTTGTCGGACTTTTATTTTCTCTTCCACTTATATGCCTCCAACATTTATTAAGCATGAATTTTAAAAACTTTGCACTTCCACTTATAGTAGGTATTGTTTTAAGTTTTCCTAATTTCGTAATAAGTTGCTACGGTTTTTCTAAATTCATTCCCTATTCTTATATCTGTAAAGGTATGTTCTTCAATGTAAAAAACTCTTTGAATGTTAAGTGTGAAGCTTATATATTTATAATTACAGCATTACTGTTTATACTTTTAATCTTTGCAGGAACAAAACTTTTTAAAAACAAAGAATTTCATTAAATGATATTTTTAAAGTAATCAAATTATCCACAAATACGTTTTAATCTTAAACATATTTGTGGATAATTCGCTTTTTATATTTATTTTTGTGCATAACTTTATTATTTGTCCTTTGGCATTAATACGGATCTCATAACTGCATTATCACCATACTTCTTCCTTATAGCATCTAAAGTTTTATCTAGCATTTCATTCTTAGGATTAATTTCTTCATCAAACATTGAAATTTGAATATTACTACTGCTGCATAACCCTGAAAGTTGAACTCCTAAAAGTCTTATTGGTTCTTTTCCCCACATTTCAGAAAATATTTTACTTGCATAAAGTATTATATCCTTAGTACTATTAATTGAATTTTTAAATGTTTTTTGATGAGAATAATTTCTAAAGTCACTAGTTCTTATACTAACAGCTATAGATGTACAATACTTATTTTGCTCCCTAAGTCTTTTACCCAAATTTTCACACAAAGATATAAGAATGTTGTGAATTTCTTCTATTTTAGTCAAATCATTAGATAACGTTGTTTCATTGCTTATACATTTTATTTCATCCCTATATCTACTTATATCTGAATTATCTATACCATTTGCATACTCCCATACTATTTTTCCATGACTCTTAAACTTCGCTTTAAGAATATTAGCATCATATGCGGCAAGTTCTCCAATAGTTTTTATATGAAGCTCATTTAACTTTTTCTTCATGCTCTTTCCAACCATAAATAATTCACCTACTGGCAGTGGCCACATCTTCTTTTTAATTTCATAGTCATAAAGAGTATTTACTTTGTCAGGTTTATTAAGCTCTGATGCCATTTTAGCTAGTAACCTATTTGTTGATACTCCAACATTAACTGTAAACCCAAGCTCATTTTTTATTCTTTCTCTAACTATATTTGCAAATTCTACATCTTCCATTCCTCTTAAATCGTTGGTTACATCCATAAAACATTCATCAATAGAATACTTCTCTATATGTGGAGTAAATCTCTTAATTAAATTCATCATATTCTCACTAGAGCGCCTATAAATTTCAAAACGCGGTGGAAATACAAGAATATTGGGGCATTTTTTTCTTGCCTGATAAAGACTTTCTCCTGTTACTATACCGTATTTTTTAGCTGGAGTAGATTTTGCAAGAACAACACCATGTCTTGATTTCTCATCTCCACCTATAACAGAAGGTACTTTTCTTATATCAACTTTTTCTCCATTTTTAATTTTTTCTACAGCAGTCCAAGAAAGAAATGCTGAGTTCACATCAACATGGAAAATCACCTTACTCATCTAAATAAACCTCGCAAAATAAATTTATACTATACTTTCTAATACTGTTGCTGTTGTAATAATTTATTTATAATAATCCATCATAGCATATATCTAAAGTTCACTAACAGCTTCACTTAATACTTTAGCAATATCATCACTAATAATAAGATTGGCCTTATTATCAGCTGATGTTGTACTTTTATTAATAAGCACAAGATTTTTTCCTTTAAAATAATTAATAAGCCCAGCAGCAGGATAAACAACTAGTGAAGTTCCACCAATAATCAAAGTGTCAGCATTGGATATTGCATTAACTGCACCATTAATAATATTATTATCCAATCCTTCTTCATAAAGAACAACATCTGGTTTAACTTTTCCTCCACACTTAGGACAAGTAGGTACTCCTTCTGATTGTAATATAAATTTCTCATTATAAAAAGCATTGCATTTCATGCAGTAATTTCTAAGAACAGATCCATGCAATTCATAAACAACCTTTGAACCTGCTGCTTGATGAAGCCCATCTATATTTTGAGTAACCACAGCTTTTAGTTTTCCCATTTCTTCTAGTTTAGCTAAAGCTATATGACAGCCATTAGGTTTTGCATCAGGATAAATTAATTTGTCTTTATAGAATCTAAAAAACTCTTCTGGATATTTCACAAAAAACGTATGAGATACTAATTGCTCAGGAGTAAAGTTAATTTTCAGTTTCTCATTCCACAAGCCATTTGAACTTCTAAAATCAGGTATACCAGAGGCTGTGCTTACACCTGCCCCACCAAAGAATACTATATTATTACTGTTTTTAAGTATTTCCGTTAACTTTTTTATTTTAGTATCCACAAAATCATCTCCATATTATATTTCTATAGTTATATTATTACACAGATTAGCATAAAAAGAAATCCAAATACAAAAATTGTAAAAAGCATTCTACATAAATTATAAATATTATCAAAAAACATAAATATAATTTTTTAGCCTGTGTTTTATAGCAAATCGTTAAATTAAAGCCATTTTTTTAAGTATCTCTCAACAAACTATAGTTTTAATTATCAATATATTATTTTCTACTTTCTTTAAGTTGTGTTATTATATAAATTAATGAAACATAACTGTTAATTTAAATTCACTAGTTAATATACTATTTTGTCACAATCAAAACCAATATAATAACTTACATCATTTATATCTGTTTTTTATTATTCTAGAAGAGATATCCTTATTTTTCAGAAAATTTAGACTAAATATTCCTAGTAAGCCACCCACTTTAAAGACTCACTGTATTCACTCAAGAAAAAATGATATTAGTTTAATAAGCAAAACTATAATAATATTACATTTCTCAGCTTTAAATTTAAGAATAAATGTAATTCTTCACTCTTATATAACTACTGTTTACACCTATTCTCTAATTAAAACACTTGTGTCAGTAATTCAAAATTTAAAATAAAATTTAGGAGGAATCCCCTATGCATGTAAAAAAAATTATTTCAATTTTGTCGCTTAGCATACTTCTAACTTCTTGCTTTTATGGTTGTAGTACTAATAATTTAAGTTCAGCAAAAACATCCATATCTTCTACCAAAAAAAGTAATAAAAAGATAGTCGTTCTAGCTGCTGCAAGCCTTACCGAAAGCTTCAATGAAATTGCAACAAACTTCAAAAAGGATACTGGAATTAGTGTATCTTTTGATTATGCTGGAAGTCAACAACTTGAAAGTCTTATTAATCAAGGAACTACTGCTGATGTATTTGCATCTGCTAGTACTAAGAATATGGATAATGTGAAAAATTCAAAACTTGTTTCATCTCCTGCTATATTTGTCAAAAATAAAATTGTAGTATGTGAGAATAAAAATAGTAAAATAAAAATATCAAAATTATCTGATTTAGGACAAAGTGGTTTAAATTTAGTTATTGCAGATAAATCTGTTCCCGTTGGACAATATTTCTATAAAGTTCTTGATAGTAATAACATAACTTCAGAAGAAAAATCCCACATATTAAATAATGTTAAAAGTAATGAACTTAACGTAAAAGATGTTGTTAGCAAAGTATTACTTGGTGAAGCCGATGCTGGTATAGTATATAAAACGGATATAAATAAACAAAACATGTCAAAACTAAACACAATCGATTTAAAAGAGTTTAATAGCATAACAGCAAAGTATCCTATCTCTGTTATAAATTCTTCTAAGGATAAAAGCTCTGCTAAACGTTTTATAAATTACGTTATGTCGAATAAGGGTAGAACAATTTTAAAAAACCATGGCTTTACATTACCATAGCTGTGTAGCATAAAAAGAGACCATGCTTATGAAAAATCAATACTTTGATAGAGATAAATTCTTTATAATTCTTTTTAGCTTGCTTACAACTATATACATAATTATTTTATGCCTTCCTATAGCCTCTATAGTAAGATATTCTGGAATATCAAGTATACTAATAACAATACAAGATTCTGAAAGTTTATCTGCAATAAAACTAAGTTTAGAGACCTCATTAGTATCTTTATTTTTTACCTTTTTTCTTGGTACTCCTACTGCATTTTTTATAACTTTAAGAAAAAAACTATTATTAACAAGATTAATTGACTTAATTATAGAAATTCCAATAACCCTTCCACCCGCTGCTGCTGGAATTGCCCTTCTTTTAGCTTTTGGAAAAAATGGTATATTGGGAGGTTTCTTTTCTAGATATAATATTCAACTTACTTTTACACCTACTGCCGTGGTATTATCTCAATTTTTTGTTTCTTCTATATATTATATCCAAGTTCTCAAGACTTCTCTTGAAACAGTACCTATTGAAATCTTTGAAGCCTCTTATGTATTAGGATGTGGAAAAGTTGAAACTGCTATTAGAGTTATTATACCAATGCTAAAAAAATCAGTAATTTCAGGGTTAATCTTAACTTGGATTAGATCAATGGGGGAATTTGGTGCAACAATTGTGTTCGCTGGAAATGTGATGAATAAAACCACCACTATGCCTCTTCTTATTTATACCTTTATGCAAACAAATATAGCTAAATCAGCAGCTTTTTCTTTAGTTCTTTACATTATTTCATTTATAATTCTATTTTTAATAAAAACATGGTGTGCCAGGGACGACTAACTTTTTTCAAAATTATAGTTAAATATAAAAATACCAGAGTTTCTAATAAATATTAAAACATTATATTATTAGAAAACCCCTGGTATTCATATATTTAAATAACGTAAACTAAAATTATTTATCTTAAAGCATAATTTCTTATTAATAATTATTTAATTTCTACTTTATATTTATTCTTTAATTGATCAATATACCAACTATATTTCATACTTTGTCTTTCTTGAATTAATCTATTTTTAATAGCATCCTTTACACTAACAAAATCTCTTTGAGTTGGCTCAATTTTTCCTTCAACTTTAATTAAGTGATATCCAAATTGTGTTTTAACTGGTGCTCCAACTTCTCCTATTTCTTGAGAGAAGGCTGCTTGCTCAAATTCTGGCACCATTTGGCCTTTTGTAAATGCACCCAAATCTCCACCTCTCTCTTTTGATGGACAGCTTGAGTATTCTACTGCTGCTTCTTCAAATGTTTTTCCTTCTTTTATTTCTTCTCTTATTTTTAAAGCTTCTTCTTCTGTTTGAACTAATATATGTTTAGCTGCAACTTTTTCAGGATCCTTAAACATTTCTTTATTAGCTTCATAATACTTTTCTACTTCTGAATCTGCTACTACAATATCCTTGAAAACATTATCAAGAGATGCATGTGTCAAAATTTGCTTCTTAGCATTTTCAATTTGAATTTTTACCGCCTCTTCATCTTCAATCCCTGAATCCTTTGCATCATTATAAACAAGTTCAAAAGAAACTATTTCATCTAATAGTCTTTTTCTTCCTTCTGGATTTAAAAATTGTCTTTTTCTGTCCTCAGGAAAAGTATTTATAGTTGCATTTAAATCATTTTCTGTTATTTCTTGGCCATTAACAACGGCTAATACCTTATTTTCCATTTAAATTCTCCTTTTATAAAAAATTATCTACTTATAATTTTAATAATAACACTAAAAGTAACTTTTATCCACACAATAATGTATATTAAATTTTTTTACTTACTTTTTTCATTTATTCTCCCTTATCTTATCAATTTTATATTTATCACAATAAAAATGTACAGCATTCTTATTACACTTATTCTTTAAATATTTTAAAAAATACAGAATATTGAACTCTTTATACAATATAGTATATAATAAAAATAGTTTACTAAAAACTATACAATATTTTTGTAATAATAAATAATAAGGGTGGTTAACATGAAAATTGTAGTAACAAAGTTTGGGGGCAGTTCTCTTGCCGATTCAAATCAATTTAAGAAAGTAAAAGGAATAATTGATGCAGATCCAAATCGCAAATATATAATTCCTTCTGCTCCAGGAAAGAGAACTAATAAAGACTACAAGATAACAGATTTACTTTATTTATGTAATGCTCATGTTAAAAATGGAATACCATTTGATGATGTATTCAAACTAATTTCTCAGCGATATAAGGAAATAGTAACTGAGCTAAACATCGATATCGACATTGATTATTATCTTGAAAAAGTAAAAAAAACTATCGAGGGAGGAGCTTCAAGCGATTACGCTGCTAGTAGAGGTGAATATCTCAATGGCGTAATATTAGCTAAATATTTAGGTGCAGAGTTCATTGATGCTTCAGAAATTATATTCTTTGACAAATCTGGATCTTTTGATGAGAAAAAAAGTTATGAAAAAATAAAAGAAAAAATCTTATCATACGATAGAGCTGTTATACCAGGTTTCTATGGCTCTTCCTACGATGGAGAAGTTAAAACTTTTTCAAGAGGTGGATCTGATGTCACAGGTTCTATAATTTCAGCTGGAGTAAATGCTGATCTATATGAAAATTGGACTGATGTGTCTGGTTTTTTAATGGCCGATCCACGAATAGTGGAAAATCCAAAAACAATATCAAAAATATCTTACAAAGAACTTAGAGAATTATCCTACATGGGGGCTACTGTACTTCACGAAGAAGCAATTTTTCCAGTAAAAGATTCAGGTATACCAATAAACATCAAAAATACAAACAAGCCTTCTGATCCTGGAACGCTTATATTAAGCGACACACATAAAGAAATTAGCTTAGGTACAATAACAGGTATAGCAGGTAAGAAAAACTTTACAGTTATAGCGATAGAAAAAGCTCTTTTAAATAGTGAAATAGGTTTCTGTAGAAAAATACTATCAATCCTTGAAATGTACGGAGTATCCTTTGAGCATATGCCTTCTGGTGTTGATTCCGTTTCACTTGTTATAGAAGACTGCATGCTTGATGGAAAATGCGATAAGATAATAGATGAAATAAAAAAACAGTGTAATCCTGATTCAATAGAAGTTCACCCTAACATGGCATTAGTTGCTACTGTTGGTACTGGCATGGCAAAAATCAAAGGTATTGCTGCAAAAATATTTGCTGCTCTTTCAAGAGACGATGTAAACATAAGAATGATTGATCAAGGATCTAGTGAAATAAACGTAATTGTTGGAGTTGAAACAGCCGATTTTGAGAAAGCTGTTAGATCAATATATACTACTTTCAATTAATACTATTATTAAAAAAGAGAAATGATACTACTAATATCATTTCTCTTTCTTTATTTAGTTTTTATTTTTTTCTGGAACATTTTCCTCAATACATTTTATTACTATAGAATTCTCCTCTATTAACTTTACAACTTCATCTACTCTACTGTCATCTTCACTATAAATTATTTTTATATCAGGTCTTAGTGGCAAATCTTCATTTATTTTTATTACTACTGCTATATCATCATTACTCAATCTTACAATACTACCTTCTGGATATGGTATTACTGATTTTGAAAAAGCTTGAACCACTTTATAATCAAATTTCGTTCCACTATTGGCCATAATATATTCCAATGCCTCATTTGCTTGTATTGCCCTTCTGTAAACTCTATCAGAGGTCATAGCATCATAAACATCAGCCACAGCTACAATTCTTGAAAGAATACTGATTTTATCTCCTAACCTTCCTTCTGGATACCCCTGTCCACCTAATCTCTCATGGTGTTGAAGTGAAATTATTCTTGCTGGTACAGATATTTCATAAAAACCTTTAAGATAATCATATCCCTTTACTGTATGCTCTTTCATTATTTTAAATTCATCTTCAGTTAATGGACCTTTTTTATTTAAAATCTCATTTGGTATAAACATCTTCCCTACATCATGCAAAAGAGCACCTATACATAAATCAAATAATTCATACTTATGGAATTTAAGTTTGATCCCTATTATAAGAGCTATTACAGCAACATTTACAGAATGCTGATACGTGTAATCATCAAAACTTTTTATATCTACTAGTCCTATCATAACATTCTTCTGGGATAAAATCTCTTCAATAATTTCTGTTGCTATATAATATATTGATTTGAAATCCTCTTCACTTTCTTTATAGAGATTTCTTCCCGTATAATTTTCCTTACTATTATACTTAGAAAGCTTATAAAAACTATTTCTTACCATTTTTATTGCATTTCTTCTTATTTCTGGTTTTATAACGTCTTCAATTATAGCCTCACTATACTCATCTTCAATATATAAAGTATATATACTGAGACTTTTTATTTTATCTATAATAGGCTGCGTCAGCATACTTCCACTAGCTAAAAGCACTCTTCCTTCACCATCATATAAAGTTTTTCCTAAAATATTTCCATCTTTTACATTTTCAATTTGAGTCAATCTCATATCTCAACACACCCCATAGTTTTTCTCTGTAAGTATATTATACCTCCTTATACTAAATATAGTAAAGTTAATAATTTTCTATTTAAATTTTTGTGTCACTCTTGCATAAAACACATATTATGTTACTAGGAGGCGATAATGATGAGCAAATGTAGACACATGGATAACATGAGAAAAGTATTAAGAAGATATAAAAGAAGAAGAGTAAATATAACTTTGCAAGAATGTGGATGTAAAGAATTGAAACACGTAAAGATCAAAAAAGTATGCAAGGATATAGTTTTAGTAAAAAAACATCATGACAAATGCATATATATTAAAATATGCTGCATCTGTACTGTAGATCCTGTATGTGATTGTGATTGCGAACATGAGCACTTTCATGATGACTGCTGCTAAATAGTAGCTAAACTTAATCACAAACTTAATAAACTTATGTAAAGAAAGAACACTTGCCTAAGCAAGTGTTCTAATTATATTTGGTGGCTTATCGGGGAGTCGAACCCCGGACACCATGATTAAAAGTCATGTGCTCTACCAACTGAGCTAATAAACCAAATTACCCGGCAATGACCTACCCTCCCACAGAGCTTCCCCTGCAGTACTATCGGCGTTCTGGTTCTTAACCTTCGTGTTCGGTATGGGAACGGGTGTTACAACCATGCTATGATCACCGGATCTATTTAAATGTAGAAAGTACTTTGTACTTTCAAGATTGCATAGTAATTATCATATATTTATTTATTAATTGGTCAAGCCCTCGACCTATTAGTATCAGTCAGCTTAAAATGTTACCATTCTTACACCTCTGACCTATCACCTGTTGTTCTTACAGGGGTCTTACTAACTTATGTTATGGGAAATCTAATCTTGAGGTGGGCTTCACGCTTAGATGCCTTCAGCGTTTATCCCTTCCCGACATAGCTACCCAGCCGTGCCTTTGGCAAGACAACTGGTACACCAGAGGTCAGTCCATCCCGGTCCTCTCGTACTAAGGACAGCTCCTCTCAAATTTCCTTCGCCCGCGACGGATAGGGACCGAACTGTCTCACGACGTTCTGAACCCAGCTCGCGTGCCGCTTTAATGGGCGAACAGCCCAACCCTTGGGACCTACTTCAGCCCCAGGATGCGACGAGCCGACATCGAGGTGCCAAACCTCCCCGTCGATGTGGACTCTTGGGGGAGATCAGCCTGTTATCCCCGAGGTAGCTTTTATCCGTTGAGCGATGACCCTCCCACGAGGAGTCACCGGATCACTAAGCCCGACTTTCGTCTCTGCTCCACTTGTTTGTGTCGCAGTCAGGCTCCCTTCTGCCTTTGCACTCTACGCGCGGTTTCCAACCGCGCTGAGGGAACCTTTGGGCGCCTCCGTTACTTTTTAGGAGGCGACCGCCCCAGTCAAACTGCCCTCCTAGCTATGTCCCGTGACCAGTTTCATGGCCTCCGGTTAGAACCTCAGTACTGTCAGGGTGGTATCCCAAAGACGACTCCACAATTCCTGACGGAACTGCTTCCAAGTCTCCCACCTATTCTGTACAGACAATACCGAAATTCAATGCTAAGATACAGTAAAGCTCTACGGGGTCTTTCCGTCCAATCGCGGGTAGCAAGCATCTTCACTTGCACTACAATTTCGCCGGATTTGCTGTTGAGACAGTGCCCAAATCATTACGCCATTCGTGCGGGTCGGAACTTACCCGACAAGGAATTTCGCTACCTTAGGACCGTTATAGTTACGGCCGCCGTTTACTGGGGCTTAAGTTCATGCCTTCGCTTGCGCTAAGCATTCCCCTTAACCTTCCAGCACCGGGCAGGCGTCAGCTCCTATACTTCAGCTTTCGCTTTAGCAGAAACCTGTGTTTTTGATAAACAGTTGCTTGGGCCTATTCTCTGCGACCTACTCTCGTAGGCACCCCTTCTCCCGAAGTTACGGGGTCAATTTGCCGAGTTCCTTAACAGCAATTCTTCCGATGGTCTTAGGATTCTCTCCTCACCTACCTGTGTCGGTTTGCGGTACGGGCACAGAGCTCCTGGATAGAGACTTTTCTTGGCAGTATGAAATCAGATATTTCGGTAGTAAACTACCTCACCATTACACCCCAAGCTTAAGGAAGACGGATTTTCCTATCTTCCACTCTCAGTGCTTAGACGTACTTCCAATAACGTACGCATATCCTATCCTTCTGCGTCATCCCATTTCTCATAACGTTACTCTGCGGTATCGGAATATCAACCGATTGTCCATCACCTACGCCTTTCGGCCTCGGCTTAGGTCCCGACTTACCCTGGGCGGACGAACCTTCCCCAGGAAACCTTAGGTTTTCGACCACTAAGATTCTCACTTAGTTCTCGCTACTTATGCCAACATACTCTCTCCTGTACAGTCCACCGCTCCTTTCGGTACGACTTCAGCCCATACAGGATGCTCCTCTACCACTTGTACGAAGTACAAGTTCACAGCTTCGGTGTTAGATTTTAGCCCCGGACATTTTCGGCGCAGGATCTCTTGACTAGTGAGCTATTACGCACTCTTTTAATGAATGGCTGCTTCTGAGCCAACATCCTAGTTGTCTTAGAAATCCCACATCCTTTACCACTTAATCTATACTTTGGGACCTTAGCTGGTGATCTGGGCTGTTTCCCTTTTGACTACGGATCTTATCATTCGCAGTCTGACTACCATGATTCAAGTATCCAGCATTCGGAGTTTGATAGAGTTCGGTAACTGTTGTCAGCCCCTACCTCATTCAGTGCTCTACCTCCGGTACTCATTCATGGCGCTAGCCCTAAAGCTATTTCGAGGAGAACCAGCTATATCCGAGTTCGATTGGAATTTCTCCCCTATCCACAGCTCATCCCATGGTTTTTCAACACCATTGTGGTTCGGGCCTCCACGGAATTTTACTTCCGCTTCACCCTGGCCATGGATAGGTCACCCGGTTTCGGGTCTACAGCATGCAACTATGCGCCCTATTCAGACTTGGTTTCCCTTCGGCTTCGCACCTTAAGTGCTTAACCTTGCTGCATACCGTAACTCGTTGGCTCGTTCTACAAAAAGCACATCATCACACATTAACGTGTTTTGATCGGTTGTGGACACACGGTTTCAGGTTCTATTTCACTCCCCGTCTGGGGTTCTTTTCACCTTTCCCTCACGGTACTGCTTCACTATCGGTCACTAGGTAGTATTTAGCCTTGGGAGGTGGTCCTCCCAGCTTCCCACAAGGTTTCACGTGTCTCGTGGTACTCTGGTACAGATCGGGCTTTTTTCTCTTTTCACCTACAGGACTATTACCTTCTATGGTTTAACTTTCCAGAAATCTTCGGTTAAGATATAAAGCTTTAATGATCTGCCCGCAACCCCGGAAACAAGTTTCCGGTTTGGGCTCTTTCCGTTTCGCTCGCCGCTACTAAGGAAATCGATTTTTCTTTCTCTTCCTCCAGGTACTTAGATGTTTCAGTTCCCTGGGTTTACCTCTATATACCTATGAATTCAGTATACAGTTCATGGGGTTACCCATGAGAGTTTCCTCATTCGGAAATCTTCGGTTCACAGACTATTTGCGTCTACCCGAAGCTTATCGCAGCTTATCACGTCCTTCATCGGCTCCTAGTGCCAAGGCATTCACCATGCGCCCTTTGTAGCTTGACCTTAAATAAATATATTTAAATACAAACAACAAAGAATTAACTTTGCCTTGCTTTAGAGTATTACTCTTAATTACTATGCAATTTTCAAAGTACAAATAGAGAGTTGAACTCTCAAAATTAAACAGAGAACAAAGAACCTTCATGGAAATTACATTTCCATGTCGACTCCTTAGAAAGGAGGTGATCCAGCCGCAGGTTCTCCTACGGCTACCTTGTTACGACTTCACCCCAATCATCAACCCCACCTTCGACCGCTGGTTCCAAAAGGTTACCTCACGGGCTTCGGGTGTTGCCGACTCTCATGGTGTGACGGGCGGTGTGTACAAGACCCGGGAACGTATTCACCGCGACATTCTGATTCGCGATTACTAGCAACTCCGGCTTCATGTAGGCGAGTTTCAGCCTACAATCCGAACTGGGATAGGGTTTTGAGTTTAGCTCCACCTTGCGGTATAGCATCTTTTTGTCCCTACCATTGTAGCACGTGTGTAGCCCTAGACATAAGGGGCATGATGATTTGACGTCATCCCCACCTTCCTCCCGGTTAACCCGGGCAGTCTCACTAGAGTGCTCAACTAAATGTTAGCAACTAATGATAAGGGTTGCGCTCGTTGCGGGACTTAACCCAACATCTCACGACACGAGCTGACGACAACCATGCACCACCTGTCATCCTGTCCCCGAAGGGACTTCATCCATTACGGACTAATTCAGGAGATGTCAAGTCTAGGTAAGGTTCTTCGCGTTGCTTCGAATTAAACCACATGCTCCGCTGCTTGTGCGGGTCCCCGTCAATTCCTTTGAGTTTTAATCTTGCGACCGTACTTCCCAGGCGGAATACTTATTGTGTTAACTGCGGCACAGAAGGAGTCGATACCTCCTACACCTAGTATTCATCGTTTACGGCGTGGACTACCAGGGTATCTAATCCTGTTTGCTCCCCACGCTTTCATGCCTCAGCGTCAGTTACAGTCCAGAAGGCCGCCTTCGCCACTGGTATTCTTCCTAATCTCTACGCATTTCACCGCTACACTAGGAATTCTGCCTTCCTCTCCTGCACTCCAGACATCCAGTTTGAAATGCAGCCCCCAAGTTAAGCCCGGGGATTTCACATCTCACTTAAATATCCGCCTACACATCCTTTACGCCCAGTAAATCCGGACAACGCTTGCCACCTACGTATTACCGCGGCTGCTGGCACGTAGTTAGCCGTGGCTTCCTCCTATGGTACCGTCATTATCGTCCCATAAGACAGAGTTTTACGATCCGAAGACCTTCATCACTCACGCGGCGTTGCTGCATCAGGGTTTCCCCCATTGTGCAATATTCCCCACTGCTGCCTCCCGTAGGAGTCTGGACCGTGTCTCAGTTCCAATGTGGCCGATCACCCTCTCAGGTCGGCTACGCATCGAAGCCTTGGTGAGCCGTTACCTCACCAACAAGCTAATGCGCCGCGGGTCCATCTCATAGCGAATAAATCCTTTGGCTCAGAAATCATGTGATTTCCGAGTATTATGCGGTATTAATCTTCCTTTCGGAAGGCTATTCCCCACTATGAGGCAGGTTACCCACGTGTTACTCACCCGTCCGCCGCTGGGAACCGAAGTTCCCCGCTCGACTTGCATGTGTTAAGCACGCCGCCAGCGTTCGTCCTGAGCCAGGATCAAACTCTCAATTTAAAAGTTTGATTAGAATCATGCGACTCTCTATAGATTATAGTGGTTAATTTTGTATAATACTTCGTCAATAAAACTCATCATAGATTACTATTGACTCGCTTTATTTCCTCGTCTTATCCAAAATTTCCTCGCTATTACTAAAACGAGTGTCTTCTGAATCTTTTATACAGATGCTACTCTGTATTCCTTTAACTCATCGCTAAATTTATTTAAATAGAATAAATTCTATTCAAAAGAATTGCTGGTTCTTTAATTCTCTGTTTAATTTTCAAAGTTCAATTGTGCGCTGCACTCAGACAGCTTATTTATAATATCATTTTCATCAAGTTTTGTCAACATTTTTTTTAAATCTTTTTTATTTTACCAAAATGCCGAAACTTGGACAACGAATATTATTTTATCATATTTATTAATAATGTCAATACTTTTTTTTGTACATTTTTTATAATCTTATTTATTACTATTAATGATAAATGAAAAAAATAGATATAATCAGGTTAAAATATCATGATTATATCTCAATTATTTAAGTATTCCTAATCCATATCTAATAATACCTACTGTAAATAATACAAGTACAAGTAATCTATGAATTAATGCATCTAATTACTTTTCAATTGTAGTTGCTTGTTTTTTCTCTGTTTGAAGCTTTATTCTTGAAATTACCACTGAAGTATTAATTGTAGTCCATTTTGGAACCAAATCCTTCATTACAAATAGTCCTAAAAGCAAAGCCCCTTCTGTAAGTTTTGAAGTCTATTTCTAGCCATACCCTTAACTATATTAGAACCTGCTTTATATCCATATTGTGCTCAATACCATCTTATGGCAGAACCAATAATATTAAAGGCTAAAAAAATATTATTGGTTCTGCTATACTTGCTAACAGCAGTAAAAATACACTAGTCTAGCAAAAACAAATATTAGAGTTCTTCAAAATAGTAGATCTCCTATATATGCAAGAGATCCGTCCTATCTTTATACTATTTATATCTCTATGGCTGTTATAACACCAAATATTGGTGCAGTAACAAAAGGATGTGTACTGAAGAATTCCAAATGTCTTTTTAATACTTCTCTTATTTTATCACCTTTATATATATCTTATTTATAGCTAGAAATCCATTTTTTATGTTTGCACTCATTATATTTAAATTAATATATATCTCTTCATATGAATTTGGTTCCTCTGTTGTAGAATCTATTAATAAGTACATTTCCTCTTCTAACTTTATCTGTTTCTACAAGTTTATTATAATTATAGGTTCAGCTGTCCATAAAATATCATTTCCTGTCCTTCAAGCATCAATCTGTGTATTTCATATAAAAATAATATCCTTTCATTAGCTTTTTCAATTAATCCTTATTTTTTCAAATCAGTTTTCGTAAACGTTTCCTTTGCATTCCTAAATATATCTTTTCGTATAAATATCATGCGTATACATCATATTTGCAAATAGAGTTTTTTCAGCTCCTGCTTGTCCAGCCACTAATGTATTCTCCATTAGGAGTATACATTATGGCGGCTTTTGCTTGTTCTATTTGATTTTTTCAAGCTACCATCATATCTGATTAAATATTCAAAAGGGTTCTCGAATTCATTTTCATATTTAAAAAGCACCCCCTAATTCAAATACCTCAAGTTCATTCTGATCTATTTTTATCTAAATATAACACGAGCCTTTTTCTTACTTTTATTAATTTATCTTCTCTAACAAGTTCATTAATCACTAATTACATTGTTTTTTAATACATCAATTTTATCTTATATATAATATGCAATAATTCCTTCTTCTCTATTATATTTTACAGCTTCATCTTTTACAAATTCATATACTTTATGTATTCTTCCCATAATACAACACACCACCTCACCAGTTTAAGCTTATTAATTTTTATTATGCAACAAAATTTATTATAAACTATTGTTTTCGCTTCAATACTTTTTCAAGTTCAGTAATATGCTTGTATTTGCTTTTTATTATATCTGACAAAATTTTATAGGTTTTCGTATTAACATCACTTGTATTTTTTACAAATCTGCCCTGAATATCAACAATTAATGAATATGCATCTCTTTCTAATTCAATAGAAAAATTTAGATAATCTTTAACACTTCTTATATTATGAATATATGTTTTTTTATTAAATTGATTTATCAAAAATGACATTTTATCATATATAACAAAATCAATATCTTCAAGTTCTATATCTTTAATACTTTGTTTTAATTTTTTATAGTATTCAATATTTTTATCAGATTCTTTTAATAATACTGATGTCATTACATTTATAGCAGGATTATTATTATTTTCTTTTTTTATTTTCTCATATTCGTCCTTTCTTCTGATAACAATATCCATTGCTTTATCAATTATATCTATAACACTATACCCCATTTAGCTATCACCTCAGCTTGCCTTTATCTATATACGTTTAAAAATTTAGCACCCAAATATATATGTTGAATACTAGCTTATTATCCTTATAACAATGATATTTTTTCCAAAAATAAATTAAGAGTGCTAATAAAGCTAGCACTCTTAATTATATACTATTTTTTACTTATAATCTACTATTTGCCTACTATCCCTGGTTTGGTCATTTTAAGGGGATTTATTATACTATTTATTTCTTTCTCCTTAAAAATTCCTTCTCTTAGGAGAACTCTTTTTATAGATTCTCCTGTCTTTATTGCTGTTTTTGCTATTCTTGCCGATTTGGTATAACCTATATAGGGGCAAAGCGCTGTAACTATACCAACACTATTATTTACAAACTCATTGCATATCTCTTTATTTGCAGTTATTCCCAAAACACAATTTTTAATAAAAGTATCGATGCCATTAGTTAAAGTTTCAATAGATTCAAATATATTATAAAATATTACAGGTTCAAAAGCATTCAATTCTAATTGCCCAGCTTCAACAGCCATAGACACAGTAACATCATTTCCTATAATATTAAAGGCTATCTGATTTATAACCTCTGGTATTACAGGATTAACCTTCCCAGGCATTATAGACGAACCATTTTGTTTAGCAGGAAGATTAATTTCTCCTAAGCCTGCTCTTGGACCTGATGACATTAATCTTAAATCATTAGCTATTTTTGATAAATTCACAGCACAAGTTTTTATAGCAGATGATACTGCCGAAAATCCATCTAAATTCTGAGTGCTATCAATTAAATCTTCAGCCATTTTTAAATTTATCCCTGAAACAAATGAAAGTCTTGGAACAATTCTTTCTATATATCTACTATCCGCATTAATACCTGTTCCAACTGCTGTTCCTCCTATATTTACAACTTCTAGTTCTGTTTTTACTCTTTCAATTCTAGCAATATCTCTTTTGACAACGGCATTATAAGCACAGAATTCTTGTCCCAAAGTAATTGGTACTGCATCTTGAAGCTGCGTTCTTCCCATTTTTATTACACTTTTAAATTCCGCTGCTTTCTTACCAAAAGCTAAACTAAGTTCCTTAAGCTTTTCAATATTTTTCGATATAAGCCTTAGTGCTGTTATTTTTCCTGCTGTTGGTATTACATCATTAGTAGATTGTCCCATATTAACATGGTCATTTGGATGGACAACTTGATAATTTCCTTTTTCCTTACCTAAAAGCTCAATAGCTCTATTAGCTATGACCTCATTAGCATTCATATTTATAGATGTTCCTGCTCCTCCTTGAATGGGATCTATTATAAAATCCTCTTTAAACTTTCCTTCTATTATCTCATCACATGCTTTAATTATAGCGTTTCCTATATTTTCTTCCAATATTCCGATCTCCAAATTGGTTATTGCAGCTGCTTTTTTTATTTGAACAACACTCTTTATAAACTCTTTATTAAGCTTAAGACCTGTTATTCTAAAATTATCTGCACCTCTTAAAGTTTGTACTCCATAATATACCCCTTTAGGTACCTTTTTCTCCCCTATAGAATCACTTTCAACTCTAAATTCCACAATAAATTCCTCCTTAAATTGTATAGAAAATATATAAACTTATACATATTGCACAAACATTTTTATCATTTTATAAAACCAGCGAATTTTTTTATAAGCTACTATAATGTTATTTACTTTTTATTACATTTCCTATCGTAAGTTTTAATAATTATAAAAAATTAGCATATTGTTTTTATCTATTTTAAATTTTTGATATCACTATATTATCACATTACTATTTTATTTGCTATATACAATTTGCACAACAGAATATTCAAACTTAGTACAATAGATACAATATGCATAAAAAATTTTATCTAAAATCATTTTAAGGTTTCATTAGGTATGATAAAAAACACCTGAACATTACATCTCCTTTAAAATACAAGTATTTCGTATTATATTTATCTCAATACTTTTAATTTAATGTTTTCTTTCAAATATGTATTGATTTCATATTCATTTATTCATTTTACAGTTAATTGCGAATCTTTTAGTTTTCTTTAGAATCTTCAAGAGAAATACATATGTATTTAAAAAACAAGAATGTCACCTAAACAAAAGGTGACATTCTTATTTTTTATTTAGTTTAATTTAGTTCTATTAAGAGCACTTACAAGTGCGTTGAGTGATGCTGTATCGATATTGTCCGATATTCCCACTCCAAAATATCGTTTTTCTTTACTTTCAATTTGAATATATGCAACTGCTTTTGAATGAGATCCAATATTTAATGCATGTTCATCATATGATATAAATTTACATCCATTGTAATTATTATTATGCATTGCATTAAAGAACGCATCTACTGGGCCATTTCCTATTCCTTCTATTTTTGTATCCTTACCGTTTATAGCTACAATTGCCTCTATATCCACCTTATTTTCTTCTTTTTCTATATCCTGTATCGAATGTATTCTGTAATTTCTTAAATAGTATGGGGTTCTATTCTCCAAATACTCCTCCTTAAAATACTTAAAAATTTGTTCTGGGGTAAGTTCGCCTCCGAGACTATCTGATTTTTGTTTTATTATTTTTCCAAACTCAGGATGCATGGACTTTGGAAGTATAAATCCAAAATCGCTTTCCATTATGTATGCTGTTCCACCTTTTCCTGATTGGCTGTTTATACGTATAACCTCTTCGTATTCTCTTCCTAAATCGTGAGGATCAATTGCAAGATATGGTACTTCAAAATACTCACTTTTACTTTCACTTAAAACCTTGAGCCCTTTCCTTATAGCATCCTGATGAGAGCCTGAAAAAGCAGTAAAAACAAGCTTTCCTGCATAAGGTTGACGTTCATGCACTACCATTTTTGTACACTCTTCATAAATTTCAACCACTTCATTTAAATTAGAAAAGTCAAGCCTTGGATCTACTCCCTGCGAGTACATATTTAATGCCATATTTACAATATCTAAATTTCCTGTTCTTTCACCATTTCCAAATAACGTTCCTTCTATTCTATCTGCTCCTGCAAGAAGTCCAAGTTCGCTAGATGCTGTACAAGTTCCTCTATCGTTATGTGTGTGAAGACTTAATATTATGCTTTCCCTATCGGAAAGATGAGTACAAAACCACTCTATTTGATCTGCATATATATTAGGTGTAGACATTTCAACTGTTGATGGTAAATTTATAATAACTTTATTATTTTTAGTAGGTTTCCAAACCTGAATCACAGCTTCACATACTTCAAGTGCATAATCAAGTTCAGTACCTGTAAAGCTTTCAGGTGAATATTCAAAAATAAATTTACTTTCAGTATATTCCGTATATTCACTATATTTTTTTACTAACTCTGCTCCTTTTATAGCTAGTTCTTTAATTTCTTCTTTACTTTTTTTAAATACAACTCTTCTTTGAAGTTCAGAGGTTGAATTATATACATGTACAATTGCTTTCTTGACTCCTTTAAGTGCTTCAAAAGTTCTTTCAACCAAATGTTCTCTAGCTTGAGTCAATACCTGTATCGTAACATCCTCAGGTATAAGATTATCCTCTATTAATTTTCTTGTAAACTCATATTCTGTTTCAGATGCAGATGGAAAACCTATTTCTATTTCCTTAAAACCTATAGCTACAAGCATTTTAAACATTTTTACTTTTTCGTCTACATTCATAGGTTGTGGTAATGATTGATTACCATCTCTTAAATCAACACTACACCATATAGGTGCTTTTTCTATTTGCTTGTCTGGCCATTTACGATTTTCAATTTTTACTGTAGGATATTTCACATATTTACTATAAGACATATAAGAACACTCCTTTAAAAGTAATTATTTTTAAATTTTATAAACAAAAAACCCCGTCTCAATCAATACGAAAGAGACGAGGATTACTCGCGGTACCACTCTACTTAACTTAAATAAAAGTTCACTTTTTCAATAGCACTCCATAAAAGGTTCATACTATCTATCCATATAACGGTGGAATTCCGTTCTACCCTAATATCAGGTGACTGCTCACAGATGAGTTCAAAATCTTAGAAACTATCGGTTCACAGCAATCCCGATTCTCTGAAAGTTTATCTGATTTTTACTAGTTCTGTTCATAGCAATATGTTTATATTAATTGACTATATATTACTACACTATATAAAAAAAGTAAATATATACCCAAAAATATTATCATTTTGGTTATATATTTACTTTAAAATTAACATTATTTAAATCAAAGCATCATTTCTTTATCATATCGTTTTTTACTCTTCATCGTCACCTGGATTCAAATGAAATGGAAAAGTTGATACTACTATATTATCATATCTCAAAAGTGATTCTCTTAATAAAAAGCTAGTATGATTATGTAAAATTTGTCCTGATTTATCCTTAGTAATAAACTGAGGTAAAACTACTGTTATTTTTTCATCAGGTGATGAAGCATGTGAAATTACTCCAATATACTCTATGAGTGGTGTAACTATTGCTCTATATGGGGAATACTTAGAAACAAGTAAAATATCTGTATTAAGTTCCTCCCATTTAATTTTTAGTTTGTCCATATACTCTTTATTAGGTGAAACATTAAGTGCTATTACATCACTAGTTATACTTCTTGCATATTTGAGGGCACCTAATGTAGCTTTATTTAAACTTGCTATTGGAACTATTATTAAATGATTATAGCTTTGTCCAATTCCACAATTCTTAACATAATCTTCATCTGCTCTTAATCCCCTAGCTACATAATTATAATGTTTTTTAATATGAAGGAATCCAAGTACTATTATAGGTACAAGTAATATGATAACCCACGCACCTAACAAAAATTTCTCATAAACTATTACACATGTTGTTATAAGTGTAATAAATGCTCCAAAACCGTTTATTGCTCTTCTAAAGTTTTTGCCTTTTTCATTCGTTTTATTCCAGTGAATAACCATTCCTGTTTGTGCTAATGTAAATGATAGAAAAACACCTACTGAATATAAAGGTATCAAAAGATCCGTATCAGCTTTAAATATAACAACTAATATTGCTGCAATTATAGAAAGAAATAATATTCCATTTGAGAAGCTTAATCTCTTTCCTTTTGTAGCAAAACTTCTAGGTGCGTATCCATCTCTTGCTATTACAGACATAAGCATAGGGAATCCTGTATAGGATGTATTGCATGCCATTATAAGTATAATCGCTGTAGTAAATTGTATTACGTAGAACATAAATGTCTTACCAGAAAAAACACCATACGCTATTTGTGCTAAAACAGTTACATTAGGGTTAGGTACAGCATTATAAAATCTTGCCAAAAGTGAAGATCCACCAAATATAAATAGTATTGCAAAAGTAAGAAGAACCATTACTATTGTCGCATTCTTTTGACCGGGCTCCTTAAAGTTAGGTACCGAGTTACTAACAGCTTCAAGTCCTGTTAATGCTGAACAGCCTGAAGAAAATGCTTTCAAAATTAAAAATATACTTATTTCTCCCATTGGCTTGAGATTTTGATGTATCATCTGCATACTACTAGATGGTCCGTATATAGCATATTTTACTAGTCCGAATATGATCATGAATATCATACTAAAAATAAACAAATATGTAGGTACACTAAACACTTTTGCCGATTCACTTACACCTCTTAGATTTAGAATCGTTAGAATTGCAATCAGTACCACTGCCAGCAAAACTTTATGAGGTACAAGAACCGGAAAAGCAGAAGTTATAGCAGCAACTCCAGAGCTTGAACTAACTGCAACTGTTAGAATATAATCTAATAAAAGTGCAGCACCTGCAACAAGGCCTGGCTTTATTCCAAGGTTCTCTTTTGCAACTACATATGCTCCTCCACCTTGTGGGTATGCTTTTATTATTTGCACATAAGAAACGGTAAGTATAAATAGTAGTCCAATAATCATAAGTGATATATTGCCTAACCATTTATAAGATAATAAACCTATAGCTGGAACTAGCACCAATAAAATTTCTTGTGATGCATAAGCAACGGAAGAAATAGCGTCACTTGCCATAATTGCAAGTCCAAATGGAACATTATATTTTTCTCTTGAACTCTGCTCATTTGCTAGAGGTCTTCCTATAAGCAAGTCAAAAAACTTATTAACCAATTTATTAATCCTCCTTAGTATTGTTATACTAATGTATTTCTAAAGTAATTTTATGTATACATAAGATTTATTATAATATATTTACAAATAATATCAATCCATAAATAAAATTTTTTATTTCTTTTAAAAATGTTTACTGCTGAATTATTTGAAACTTTGCCCATATATTAGGATGTTTCTTCATAAGATTCAGTATCTTAAAGCTTCTACTATCAACAAATGTCTGAATTGTTTGTCCTGTTGCTAAAACTCTTCCATCTTCTTCCCTTATTACTCTATAATTAATTTCAACCTTTATTGGTGTAAGTCTTCCTATACTTGTTTCTACTAATATATAATCTCCATACTTTGCCCCCTCATGATACTTACATTTTGTCTCTACTAGAGGCATCATTACTCCTATTTCTTCCATTTCACTATACTTTATACCTGAAAGCTCTATTAAATCTTCTCTAGCAGCCTCAAAATACACATAATAGTTTGCATGATGTACGATACCCATCTTATCAGTTTCAGCATATCTTACTTTAATTCTAGTAATAGCCTTATCCATAACAATTCTTTCCTTTCAACTTTTAATATGTAATTTAGTAAATCTATTATATCATAGTTAACTAAACTATCTATCACTAAATCTTTTATGATAACCTCCTGTTTTTACAATTTGTTAATAGTTTTTTTTCATTTTAGTTACACTTTTAGGATATACTAATTCAAACAGTATCTAGAGAAAATTGTATTATATTTTCAATTATGTTATCATATTTAAGTATAAGGTGGTGGTAATAATGATCAGTATTATACCAGATAACCAAATGAAAAGAATAAATTTCTATTGGCAGAATACATTTGATTATAAGCCTAGCGATAAAGGCACTGAATCACAAGTTATTTTAGACGCTTCACTAAAAAACTCAGGTAAAATATCTATATATCATATAAATGATAAATCTTTTATAAAAACAGATCCAGATATTTTTGATAAAATAAACGATTATATAAATAGCTACTACTTATATAAATCTGTATATGCTAAAGACTTCGAAAACTATTTTAAGGATGCTGTACAAACAGATGAAAGTTGTTACTTTTGTTACCTTACAGAACCGTCGTATGTTTCTGACATTTTAAGTAATGAGTATTCCGTTAGAAAACTTTCATCAGTAGATTCACAATTGTTAGAAAATTTTAAAAAATCATGTTGGGATTTAAAACTTAAAATAAACTTACCTGACATAAATTCACCTGTAATGTTAGGATGCTTTTACAATAATTCTCTTGTATGTATTTCATCAATTTCTTATTTTAAAAATGATATTGCTGATTTAAATATAATCTCTCATCCTTCATTTAAGGATAATTCAATTATAGCTAAAACCCTTATAGCTGAATTATGCCAATTTTGTTTTAAAGAAGGTAAAGTTCTACAATATAAATTTTCTAGTAAAAATAAATATGCAAAAAAAATATCACAATCTATGGGTTTTAACTTGTATGTTATAAATGAGAACCTAATATTAAAATAAAAACTTATACATATGCCGTGATTGTCAAAACCGCGGCATCTATATAAGCTAATTTCATATCCTAACTCTCATAATTGTTCAATTTTTTCTCTCCACTAGAGCATACAAATTTATATACAATATAATCCAAAACCACAAATATTATTACTGATATTATAAAAAATACATTGCTATTCACTCTTACAAATATGCACATAATAATTATTATTGCACTAGGTACTATTGAAACTAAAAAAGCAATAAGTGAATTAAAATTTGATTTAACTGCTCTTTGCTCTGTATCCCATTCCAATTTTGGCATACTTAAATCTACATACATACCTATTAGTGATGTGAAAATATTTCCAAGAACTCCTGCTACAAATATATATATACCAACATATGCAGGAAATCCAATCACAAAAAAGGCTATTATATCTATAATTACTATACCCATTGCACCAATAAGTATTCCTGAAGTTATTTTAGCAGTTATTTGATTCGAATAACTTACTGGTATATACTTCATTACAAAAAAATTACTTCCTTCTCTTGATATAGATGTGGATGTAACTGCATTCATAGCTCCCATAATGAGTCCAAATACTATAGCCGATGCTATTATAATTCTAAAATTTTGAGAAGTACTTACATATGATAATGCATCTTTTAGTCCATGCTCATTTGAATTACCAAAAAATACAGGTATCAATAAAATTATAGGAAGTATAAAGCTTGACATTACACAATTTACAAAATATGCTGGAGTCCTAAATAAAATTTTCATTTCCTTTATAGTATAAGAAAATAAAATAGATTTCTTTTGAGTCTCTTTATTCATTTTTCTAGAATCAATTTTCTTTCTTTTAGATGATGACTCTGAAAGCCCCTGAACTCCTTTGAAATACAAGTACTTACCTAAAAATATTATAATTACAAAACTTAATACATTTATTAAAACAAATATTAAGACATAAACCAAGTTCAAATTAACTAACGCAGTACTCGCTAAGCTTCCAAGAGGAAACATATTTACCATTACAGAATTAGCTTTTTTTGCGTTTTGTAATAATTGAAGGTTACTGGCATTTCCCATCATTCTTGTAGCAACATTTATACCAACTGCAAATAGGAGTGCAAAAATTCCTCCTAAAGTTTTAAATAAATCTTTTTTCTTAGATTTGTTTATAAACGGCATAATTAATATGCTTATAAGAAGCGCTATCGCTAGAGGAAGTATTGGCTGAAATATTATAAATAGAATACTATAAATATAAAACAAAGCTCCACAGCTTGAACCTATGCCATATATTAACGTACATGGTACTAAAATTGCAGCCGTAATAAAATACTCTCTTATAAGAGCTACTGTAAATTTACTTGCGACAATTGTCTCTGGCTTAAACGGCATTGGCATTAAAAAATTTATATCATTTGAAAAATAAAATACACCCATAGTAGAGAATATCCCAAATACAAGTATAATTAAAGTTATCGCCGAATAGTTAATTTGGAGAAATAAATATTCCATGTGTAGAATTTTCACTCCAAAATATATAGATACATCTATCAACCCTACAAATCCAGCAAAAATTACAAATAGTATGAACGTCAATATCATTCTTGAAACAAAATTTTTTGAAAATCTACTTAACTTCTTTCTTCCACTACCATAAGAACCACCAAGAAGAAGATACTTAGTTAAAATTAAGAATTTATTTATCTCCATCATCAATCAACTCCAAGAACATTTTTTCAAGAGAACTTCCTTCCTCTTGAAGCTTCTGTTTCATTTCATTTATTGTACCGCAAAAAACAATTTTACCTTTACTAACTATTCCAATTCTATCACATAGTTTTTCAGCTACTTCAAGTACATGTGTTGAAAAAAATACAGTCTTCCCACTATCTGCATGCTTTCTCATCATTTCCTTTAAATTATATGAAGCCTTTGGATCTAGTCCTGTCATAGGTTCATCTAGTATCCAAACATCTGGATCATGAACAAGTGCTCCCATAACAACAATTTTTTGCCTCATACCGTGTGAATAACTTTGGATTTTATCATCTAAAGCACTTTCCATATCAAAATACTTGCTCAAACCATCAATTCTTGCTTTTCTATCCTCAGTTGTAACATCATATACATCTGCCATAAAATTAAGGTATTCAATTCCTTTTAATCTCAGAAACATATCTGGACTATCTGGTACATATCCTATTTTTTTCTTAACCTCAATAGGATTTTCAGTAATATCCAAACCATCAACTTTTATAGAACCAGAATCAGCTTTTATAATACCAGTAATCATTTTTATTGTAGTACTCTTACCAGCACCATTTGGTCCCAAAAATCCAAATATCTCCCCTGAATTTATACTAAAATTTAAATTATCAACTGCTTTATTTTTACCATTATACGTTTTATTTACATTAACAAGTTCAATCATATTAACACCTCCAATATGTTATATATATAATATAACACACGTAATAAAATTTCAATAAAAATCTTCAATTTTTAACAAATAAAAAATCTAAACTCTTTCAATTATACTTTCAGAGTTTAGATTTCTCTTCTAAAATATATTATTTAATGTTTCCTTTAATGTTTTTGCTGAAGCTTCTAATTCTTTCTTCTCCTCTTCATTTAAAGGAACTTCTATAATTTCTTTGGCTCCATTAATACCAACTATAGATGGAACGCCCATATAAACATCTTTTATACCATATTGCCCTTCAAGAAATGCTGATACAGTTAAAATTGAATTTTCATCTCTTAAAATTGCTTCTACTATTCTTTTTATAGCTAACGCCACCGCATAATAAGTTGCTCCTTTTTTCTCTATAACCTCATAAGCCGCATTCTTCACATCTTCATATACCTTATATTTTAATTCTCCATCACATTTTTTACAGGAAACTTCACAATATTTATTTACATCCATCCCTGCTATATTAGTTAAACTCCAAGTAGCTATCTCAGAATCACCATGTTCTCCCATAATATAAGTATGAATATTTCTAACATCAATATTGAAATGCTCGCTTAACATATATCTAAATCTTGATGTATCAAGTACTGTTCCTGAACCTATAACTCTTGACTTTGGAAATCCTGAAAGCTTATATGTTATATATGTTAAAATATCCACTGGATTAGAAACAACTACTAAAATTGCATTTGGATTGTATTTTACAACCTCTGGAACTATACTTTTAAATATGCTGTAATTTTTATTAATTAAATCAAGTCTTGTTTCCCCAGGTTTCTGAGCTGCTCCCGCTGTTATTATAACTATATCCGAATCTTTTGTATCTTTATAATCTCCCGCTTTTACCTCTACAGGCTTCACAAATGCTGTACCATGTGATAAGTCCATAGCTTCTCCTTCTGCTTTATCTCTATTCACATCGACTATTACTATTTCTGATGCAAGTCCACCATTCATTAATGCAAATACCGTAGAAGATCCAACAAAGCCTGCTCCAATTACTGAAATTTTAGTATTTTTATTCATAATATCCCCTCCAATAGAACAACTATTTTAATTAGTATTTCTTTAATTACTACATATTATGCAACATTATATAGACTTTGTTAATTTATTAACTATTAATATTATATATCATTTGATATCTATTATCAATGCTCTTTATAAAAAAATCTGCATTTTGTGTTTTTAACAACATTAAACTTTATGCAGATTTAACTTTAAATTTAGAAATCTTTAAAAACTTCCCTATATATTTTATCTATTGATCCATCTTTTTCATTTCTTAACTCATCAGCATTCCCACTCAATACATTCTTGCCTTCTGCTATGAATACCACTTCGTCAAATAATCTTTCTACATCATTTACTAAATGTGTAGTTATAATCATAGAACTGTCCTCTGAAAAATTATTTATTATAGTATCCAATATTTTTTCTCTTGTTGTTGGATCTACACCTCCAAGAGGTTCATCAAGTATGTATAGCTTAGCCCTTCTTGATAAAACTAATGTAAGATAGAGTTTTTCAGTCATTCCTTTTGAAAGAGACGTAACTTTAGCTTCCTTATCTAACTTCATAAAATCTAAAAGTTCCATAGCTTTTTTATAATCAAAGTCTTCATAAAAATCCTTATAAAAATTTATAGCATCTTTTATTTTCATCCACTTGTACAAAAAATCTTTATCCGGTAAATATGAAACTATAGCTCTACTATGAATTGATGGCTTATGACCATCTATTAAAATTTCCCCTGAACTTTTCTTTAAAATCCCAGCTATTATCTTTAAAAATGTACTTTTACCACTTCCATTAGGTCCAAGAACACCTAATATTTTGCCACTTTTAAGCTCTAAATTAAAATCCTTAAGCGCTTTTTTATTATAATAATTTTTATTTAAGTTAGTTACTTTCAACAAATAATCTCCCATTTTTATTCTCCCTTCTTACTAATAAGCTTATCTTCAACAACTTTTAATATCTCTTTATTATCAAATCCAAATTTTTTTATACTTTCAATAAAATTCTCAATCACTTCACTCGCCATATCTTCCCTTAAATTAGTTATCATATTAGAATCCTCCCTTATAAAACTGCCTGTACCTCTTTGAGTATAAGTTATGTTTTCTCTTTCAAGTTCTTGATAAACTCTTTGAAGCGTATTTGGATTAACCTTAAACTTAACAGCCATTTCTCTTATAGAAGGCAGTTTATCACCTGGCTTTAAGGTTCCGTTTATTATATCCACCTTTATATCATTCATTATTTGTATATAAATAGGTGACTTATTATCAAACTCCATATTACTAACCTCCTGTCAGTAAATTTAATATTACCATTTTATAAATCTATTTTTTCATCAAGTATTTTCACTGAAATCATAAATAAAATAATAATTAGAAGCAATTCTAACACCATGCTTGCAATATAAATTGAACCGCCAGCAGTGCTTACGCTAGCCTTAACATGTGTATCTCCAAATGACCTCGCAATTTTTTCAAGTACAAACTTTTGTGGAAATAAATACTCTAAACCAGTCTCTACTTTAGCTAATATATATGTATATACTACAAATATAATTAAAGATAACAAACCTGAAAATTTACCATTCTTTCTTAAAGTTCTTCCTACCAAAATACAAAAATATATTGTAATCAAAAACGAAATATAAATAAAAATAGCCCAGATAAAATAAGCAAAAACATTCCAATTAAATAATTCATTAAAATTAATATGAACTATCTTATCTCCAAAATACAGCATAAAAGCCAAACCAACAAATGCACCTAGGATCATCATTATAACTGAACATATAAGTTTTGATCCTAAAAGCGCTGATCTACTTTCAGGCAAAGTAAAAACAAGATATTTAGTATCCTTCTTCAAATCTCTAGAAAACATAGCTATATTCATTATCATAGTAACAAGCATAATTCCACCACCCACAGCAGTTGAAAGACCAAATATTAAAATTCCTTCCCAAGTCCCAACCCTAGTCATAAGGGCAATATTTAAAAGCAAGCCTATAAGCAAAACCAACAAATATTCTCTATATACTGTTTTAGCTTCATATTTTATAAATTTTAACATAATAAAAAACCTCCCTAATATCAACGCAAAGCATATTGTTTTAGTGTACTATTCATATAGTACACTAATATTAAATAAGTGTCAATACCAATATTTCTAAAATAAACTTAACTTAAAGCTTCAACCAAAAGTCACAATCTTCAAGTGATTTTGGTTGAAGCTTTAAGTTTTTAGTTTATTTAGAAATATTGTCTATCCTTATCCCTACCTATTCTTTTCTACTCAAAAGTCACAATCTTCAAGTGATTTTGGTTGAAGCTTTAAGTTTTTAGTTTATTTAGAAATATTGTCTATCCTTATCCCTACCTATTCTTTTCTACTCAAAAGTCACAATCTTCAAGTGATTTTGGTTGAAGCTTTAAGTTTTTAGTTTATTTAGAAATATTGTCTATCCTTATCCCTACCTATTCTTTTCTACTCAAAAATCACAATCTTCAAGTGATTTTGATGAGGCTTTAAGTTTTTAGTCTATTTAGAAATATTGTCTATCCTTATCCCTACCTATTCTTTTCTACTCAAAAGTCACAATCTTCAAGTGATTTTGGTTGAAGCTTTAAGTTTTTAGTTTATTTAGAAATATTGTCTATCCTTATCCCTACCTATTCTCTTCTACTCAAAAGTCACAATCTTCAAGTGATTTTGGTTGAAGCTTTAAGTTTTTAGTTTATTTAGAAATATTATCTATCCTTATCCCTACCTATTCTCTTCTACTCAAAAGTCACAATCTTCAAGTGATTTTGGTGGGGCTTTAAGTTTTTAGTTTATTTAGAAATATTAAAGAAGTACTTACAGCATAAACTCTCCATCGCACTCCAAGCATTTTGCAGAAATTCTATAAACCATATCTTTTCTCTCTATTATAATCTTCATCTTATTTTTTACTTCTTCATCATTTAATATTTCACGTACAAGTTCTCTAGTGGGATTAATACAAACTGGATTTCCTACCATTTTAAGCATTGTAAAGTCTCCAGAGGTATCCCCATAAGCATAACTTTCACTAAGATCTATATTATATTTAATTTGCATATCATGAACAGCCTTCTCTTTACTTTCGCTGTCCCACATAGGAATAACTTCTCCTGTATAAACATCCTTTTCATTCGTTAAATATTCGGCACCTCTATAATCATCAAACTTATATTTTTCCGCCATTTTTTTTACAAGTTCAAGTGGACTTCCCGAAATGGTTATTATTTTATGACCTTGCTCCTTATGCCACTTTATTCTATCCCTTGTATAAGTATATACTCTGTCACCCTTTTGATTCACAACTTGACTCGCAATAAATTCCATTTGAAATTTGCTAAGCCCCTTGAGTGCATCTACATATATTTCTGTCATTTTTAATAGATAATCATCATAATCTCCTTTTCTATTATCCCATTTTGTAAATTCAGGTCTTACTTCCTTATACCACTTTTCTTCTTCTATAATTTCATACTTTATAAGCTTTTTAAATACCTCAGATATAAGTCCTTCTCTATACAAAGTACCATCTATATCAAAAAATGCTGCTTTAACTCTCATATTCATCCCCCGCTCTATAATCACTTATTCAAAATAAGTTTTCCTTCTATTATAATTTTATTATCAGTATTTTTCAATACTTTAAAATATTTTGTATTTTCTTATTCATTATATTTTCTACCATTATGTAATGTTCCCATTTATTAGTTTCTATACAAGTAAATAAAAATAAGTAGGCAACCTAATATATGTTAACGCATAAATTCTATTACATTCTGACTCATAAAAAATTCTGAGGCCGAACCTCTTTAATAGGAATATTTTATAATCCACAATGTAAAAGTTTCAGTGCGTTACATATAGTTAAATCACCTACTCAAGTTTTAAATTTTCACCTTATTTCTTATTCAAAAGCCATATCGAAAAGTTTAAAATTCCTGCAAATGATACCCATATTATGTATGGAATCATAAGAAATGCCGCTACTTTATCATATTTATAAAATTCAAAGGTAGTTATCAATATAAAAAATAATAAGATTAGTAATTCAATAAAAGCCAAACCGTAAAAATTACCACCAAAAAATATTATACTCCAAAGAAAGTTCAAAAAAAGCTGTATTAAATATAAGACTAAAGGCTTTTTTACACTCACTCCTTCTTCTTTGCCAATAACCCATATTCTATATGCGGCTACCGCCATCAAAAAATAAAGTATAAACCATACTATAGGAAATAAAAAACCTGGCGGTGAAAAAAATGGCTTTTTAAAGTTATCATAGCTTCCTACATTTGACATACTTAAAAAACCACTTAATGCTCCTGTACCTTCTGCAATTAAAATACTTATTAAAAGTTCTTTTATATGAACTTTTTTACTTACCCCTAAAATAGTATACATCTCCTTATTAAATTTTATTTCTACTTTATTATTATTTATTAATTAACTTAGAAATACTACTTAAAGGTATTTTTATTTAATATAGTATAATTAATTATATTCTTGATTTCTTCTTCCTTTATTTTTAATTTCTTCATTTCTAAATCTCTCTTATTAATCAAACTAGAAAAATTAATAAAATTACAATTACCTGCTCTTTCACCTATTCCTCCAATTGTGGTATCAATATATCTTGCTCCAGCTTTTACCGCACTTAAGGAATTTACTTCTGCCATTCCAAAATCATTGTGTGTATGCATTTCAATTTCAATTGGAACTTCCTCCATTATTCTTTTAATATCGAAGAATGCTTTTCTTGGATACAAAATACCAACGGTATCTGCATATCTAATTCTTTTTACTCCTTCAAAATAAGCGTTCTTACACAATTCAATTAAAAAATCAAGGTCTGCTCTTGATGCATCCTCTAAACCTATTGTTACTTCGTACCCCTTACTAATAGCATAATAAATACTTTTCTTCATACTACTAATTATCCACTCTTTGCTTTTATTCAAATTATATTTAAGTTGTAAATCTGACGCCGGAACAGATATATGAATTATATCCACCTTACAATCAATAGAATGCTTAATATCCTTAATACTCATTCTATTCCATGATGATATTTTACTTTTAAGTCCTAATTCTGCAATTCTCTCAATGCTTAACTTTTCATCACCTTCCATAGCTGGTGTACCTGCCTCAATTTGATAAATTCCTATACTATCTAATAGCTTGGATATTTCTATTTTTTCATTTATTCCTAATGCTATACCAGGTTTTTGTTCACCATCTCGTAAGGTTGTATCAACTAAATTTATTCTCATATAATTCACAACCTTTTGTATATCTATAATAAATTTCTCTAAATTCTTCATTTGAAATATTCCTATGAAGTTCTATGCTCTTTTCTCTTATATACTCCAAAATCTCCTCCAGATTACAACTCTCATTTTTAATATTTAATTCCTTTAACTTAAGTTTTATTGCCTTTTTTCCTGAATGCTTTCCTAGAACAACTTGTCTCTTACTACCAACAATACCTGGTTCATAAGCTTCATAAGTTAAAGAATTTTTTTCTATACCATCAACATGAATTCCAGATTCACATTTAAAAATATCTCTCCCTATTATAGGTTTTGTTGGAGATATACTTTTTTCAAATAAATTTTCATATAGCTTTGATGCTTCACTTAAAAATTTTAAGCATCCTAATATCTTAGCATTTTTTATAACTTTAAGTGCTAAAAGTACTTCTTCCAGAGAAGATATGTTATAGTGTTCCCCGCAAAAAGCAGTAGTTATAAAATCACTTCCATCAATACATGCTTCAACCGCAACAGCAGTTGCCATAAAATGCTTATTACTTGGATAAAAATCTACTAACACATTAAATGTTTTCTTAATTTTTCTTATAATTTCATTCCAGCCCTTCAAATTATAACTATAGACATTATTTATTCTAATACATGTTATATTGAAGTTGTTAAATATCTCGTAATTATTATCACTAAAAATTTCATCTAACTCATCAATATCCACTTCTAAAATTATTTTAAATTTATTCATTCTAGTTATATTATAATTATTGAAACTTCTAGCAGTATTAAATTGTATAATTATATACTTGAATTTGTACTCACCTATAATACGTACATCTTTTTCATCTTTAATTCTATATATAAATTTATTACTGGTTTTTATATAACTAATTACTGATCTGTCAATCTCAAATAAATCAGCACCAATTTTATTAATAAGCTCAAGAAAAATATCCATTTCTTTTCTACTTATTCTAAGCTCATTAAGTCTTGTACTATTCTCTATTAATGTTCTATCTATTAAGAATTTCTTTTTATTATTAATTAAAACTGCCATAATGTTAATCCTCCTTTATTCATTTACATATTTTTAAGAATTAACACTAGAACTTAAAATTTTTTCTGCTGCTAGCTTAACACCCTTATTTATTGTTTCGTACATTTCTATTATCTCAATTCCTTTTTCTTTGAGTTGCCTTTTAGGTTCAATCCCCGCTCTAAGAACTAGCACCGCTGAGCAGTCTCTTACCGTTTTAATTATCTTAGATATTTTATCTTCTGTAGAATCACATTCTTCTACTCCACTACAATACTTATCTACATTTCTTTTCTCTAAGAATCTTACCTTGCCCTCACTATATGTATAAATGTAAAACTCAGAAGCATGTCCGAAATGTTGATCTACATTAATTCCTGTTCTTGATGAAACTGCAAACTTATATATATTTTCGCTACTAGCTTGAGTGCTGCTATCACAAGTTATACTATGACAAGAGCCACAACCTATGTTTCTGAAATCAATAGAATGATCTTCTGCTAAAGTTCCTATTGCATCCGCTCTACATTGTCTACAGTGATACATCTGCTTCATATCTATTTCACAATCTTTTCTCATTTTATTTAATTCTTTATTGGTAACGGTTGGTAGCTTTTCAAAAGCACTTCCTTCTACAGGAATCATCCTCATTATATTTGTCATATAAACTCCACATCCTTTGACTTTTTTTACAACATCATTTATGTGGTTATCATTTATTCCTTTAAGCATAACTATATTAACCTTACATACTACCCCTTTAGCGCACAGATACTTTATTCCTGTAAGCTGATTATTTAAAAGTATTTCTGCTCCTTCTTCTCCGTTATACTTCTTTCCAAGATAATTAACTTCTTTATATATTTTTGCTCCTATTTTCTTATCCACAGCATTCATTGTAACTGTTACATGCGATACACCTAAATCAATTATTTCATTTGCATAAAACGGAAGCATAAGTCCATTGGTAGATAGACAAAATGTTACTTCAGGATCATAATTTCTAATAGCTTTGAAGGTTTCTTTAACTTTATCAAAATTAGCAAGGGCATCTCCTGGTCCTGCTATACCAACAACAGTTAAGTTGGACATCTTACTTTTTACTACTTTAAATTTTTCTAGCGCCTCCATTGGGTTTAAAACTTCACTAGTAACCCCAGGTCTACTTTCATTTACACAGTCATATTTTCTACTGCAATAATTGCAGGTTATATTACATTTTGGTGCTACTGGTATATGCATTCTTGCAAACCTATGTGCATCATCGCCAAAACATGGATGTTTACAAGTCTTATTTTGATTATATATATACTTTGTATTTTTAACTGATTTTAAGTAATAATTATTAAAAGCTTCTTTTCTAAATTTGTTTTCTATTATTTTTAGCATCTCATTTGAAATACTATCTATTAAAAACGCTGACCCGTTATATCCTGTTATCACTTGCCTTTGAGCTCCAACTCTATCATGAACAGGAAATCCAACTCTTAATATTTCTATTCCTAATTTACTTGCCATTCTTCTTCCATCTGAATTACCTATAAATAAATTAACATCAAACTCCTTAGCGTACTTTTCTATAGTATCAAAATCTGTATCATCTAAAATAAGCGCTTCTTCCTTTTGCTTTTTTATTTCCTCACTAAGCTCAGCTTCTAATAGCTTATTCCTTGCTCCCGTAGCTATTAACTTTATCTGAGTTCCATTTTCAAGACATGTTTTTGCTATAGCAAGTGTAAGTTCGGGTTCACCATATATTATCACTCTTGCTTTACCTGTATATTTATGATTATCTATCATTCCATCCAAATATCTTCCTCTCTCAACTAAAAGCTCTTCAGGAATTTTTGTTGTACTTAATTTAGATATTAAAGAAATAAACTTTGTTGTATTTCTAATTCCTATAGGTATTTCACATTTATAAAGTGGAACTGAAAATTTTTCTTTTAAAAAAACACCTGGTGATTTTTCATCTTCTACTGTAGCTCCCATTTCAATTGTTGCAACTGCACCGGACATTCTTTTTATATCTTCTATCTTAGTTCCCCCAATAGGTATTCTTCTATATTTCTCATTATGAGGTGAATCTAAAGTATTAGACACATCTGGAAGCATTGTATATTTTATATTGAATTTATTTAATATACCTTTTATATTTCTCACATCACCTGGATTTAAGTTTGCACATATTATATTTATACTGTTATTTCTATCTGACAGCTCACAAACTTGTTCAACAATTTTTCTTAAAGCAACATAATATCCTTCTGCTTCTGTACCTCCGTAACCCGGTGTTGGTACTGTTATTATGTTTGTTTTTTCAGAATATTCTTTTTCTTCTTCAAAAAATTCTCCTACTATTCGGTTTATATCCTCTCCTATTGTTTCCGCAAGACAGGTAGTCATAACACCTATTGTTGATGGATTATAAAGCTTAATCATATTCTTTAAACCCTTCTTAAGATTTTCAGTTCCTCCATATACTGTTCCTTTTTCTGTAAGGGCAGAGGAAGCTATATCAACAGGCTCATTATAGTGGGTTGCCATGTGCCTTCTTATATATGTACTGCAACCTTGAGAACCATGTAAAATAACCATACTATTCTCTATTCCTTTAAATGCCATAACACCACCCATTGGCATACACATCTTACACGGATTTATATCCACATTAACTAAATTTTTATTTGCCATAATATCCTCCCCTTCTTTCTAAACATAATTCCAAACCGGACTATTAGCGGTTAAATCTATTTCCTGTGCAAAATTAAGAGCTCCAACAAAACCTGATAATATTTGCTTTCTTTCATGGTTATGATCACAAAATGCAACTCCTAGCTTATATGCAAGAGGCCTTTCTTTTACTCCTCCAACCAATATATCTGCTCCCTTTTCTAGCATAAATTTCTCAAGCTCTGATGGATTTGCATCATCAAGTATTACTGTACCAGGCCTAGTTATTTGCTTAATTATTTCGTAATCTCTCGGTTTACCTGTTTGAGTACCAACCATAACAGTTTCAATCCCTAAGCTTTTAAACTGCTTTATAAGAGATATAGCTTTGTAGCCACCTCCAACATATATTGCTGCTTTTTTACCCTTAAGCCTTTTCTTATACAAATTAATTTTGTCCTCTACTTTTCTTTTTTCTTTTTCAATAAATCTCTCTGCTTTTTCTAATACAACTTCATCTCCCAAAATATGAGCTATCTGTAAAAGTGAATTTTCAGTATCTTCTATACCTAAAAAACTAATTCTTATATAAGGAATTCCATAAAGCTCTTGCATTTTCTTTGCTAAATACTCCATAGAGCCTGCACATTGTACAATATTAAGACTTGCTTCTGGCGCTTTTAGAAGCTCTTCACACTTACTATCTCCTGTTATCTTGGCAATTACTGGTATCCCTATTTCTTTTAAATAGCTTTGAATAACCCAAGCCTCACCTGCTAAATTAAAATCTCCAAGATAATTTAATCCCTTTACTTTCTTATCACTTTTTTTATTGCCTATAAGTTTTAAAATAGCATCACAGGCTGCTCTATACCCCGTTGCTTTATTTCCCGAAAAACCTGGTGACTTAACAGGTATAACTCTCATATTAGGATATTTCTTCTCTGCATCACAACAAACAGCATCCACGTCATCACCTATTACTCCTACAATACAAGTAGCATATATAAAAACAACTTTAGGTTGAAACTTATCGTATATCTCATCAAGCGCTGCTCTTAACTTCTTCTCCCCTCCAAATATAACATCTGTTTCACTTAAATCAGTAGAAAAACTATTTCTAAAAAGCTCAGATGAACTTGATAAGCTTCCCCTTAAATCCCAAGTATAACTAGCACACCCGATAGGACCGTGAATAAGATGAAAAGCATCAGTTATTGGATTTAAGACAACTCTCGCACCACAATAAACACATGCCCTTTGGCTTACAGCACCAGAAACACTATTTTCATCACATCGTAAGGTTCCTGAACTACCTCCAGAATTATAGCAAACAAAACCTTTTCTATCTTCTATTATTTCCTGTAAATTCAAGCTATTTTTAAGCTTCCCATTAATACCAACTTGATCCTTGTAATAATATTTTTCTTTATTTTCCATAGACCTTTCACCTCCAACTTCAAAATTTAATTACGGGAATCTAAAGTTAATATTCGCCTTAGATTCCCTTATATAAATAAAGCATTAAAGAAACTACTATCTTACTAATTCATAATCTTCATCCAAGCTATCTCTGTCCATTCTTTCAAGTATTGCATCACACATACTTGTCATTAAATTCATAGCTCCCTTATAGCCAACCTTGGAAATATAAGAATGTCCATATCGATCCATTATAGGGAATCCAAATCTAACTAACGGAATATCTTCTGCTCTAGCTATAAATTTCATGTGAGAATTACCTATAACTAAATCAACTGATTCATTTTTAATCCATTGATGGAGTTCAAACAGATCAGAATAACTTTTTACCTTAGAACCCTCAATTCCATTTTTCTCTAGCATTTTATTTATTGTTTTTTCAAATTTTTCTCCCTGTGTGCCTGTTATAACATACTTAGGATTCATTCCAAGTGAAATAACAAATTCAGTTAATGCTATTACTGTATCAGGATCTCCAGCTATAGCAACTTTTTTGCCATGAAAATACTGATAACTATCTAGCATAAAATCTACAAGCTGCCCTCTTTCTTCTTCTATTTCATAAGGTACTTCTTTACCCGTTATTTTAGATAGTTCCATTATGAATCTATCGGTAGCATCTATTCCTATTGGAGTATTCAAAACACTAAAGGGCACTTTACATTTCTTTTCTAACTCTATAGCTGGTGCTTCTGATGCAAGGCTTCCAAGTGCTAATGTATAATTTGAATTTCCAGCATCTTTTAATTCCTCAATAGTTGTTCCACCCTTTGGATACATTTTATACTCATCTGTCATTGGAGAATCTACTACTCCGCTAGTGTCTGGCAGCATTATAAATGGTATTTTCATAAGCTTGAATATCTTTTTAAGCTCCCTCATATCAGCAGGTCCAACAAATCCAGGAAGAATATTTATCTTTCCGTTTTTCATATTTGTATTTTCCGAAAGGTATTTTACCATTGCTTTAACCATACTAGAAAATCCAGTTATATGTGAACCTACGTAACTTGGAGTATTAGCATGAATTACAATTTTTCCCTCAGGCACTTCTGAATCAGCAATATAACTTACTAAGTCATCTCCAAGTGTTTCTGAAAGACATGTGGTGTGTACTGCTACAATATCAGGATTATATATAGAAAATATATTTTTAATAGCTGTGTTGAAATTAGCTCTTCCTCCAAAAACACTTGCTCCTTCATTAAAAGAACTTGTTGATGCCATAATTGGATCCTTAAAGTGTCTTGTTAATTGCATTCTGTGATATGAACAGCATCCTTGAGAACCATGACTGTGCGGTAAGCAGTTATGTATTCCAAGTGCTGCATACATGGCACCTATTGGTTGGCAGGTTCTTGCAGGATTTATTCTTAATGCCTTTCTTTCATATATCTCTTTAGGCGTTTCATCTAACATTACTCCTCACCTCCAACTACTTTTTCACTTATATTCTCTTTTTTCCAAGGCGGCACCACATAACCCCATGCTGGCGTAAATGCACCTGCAACTAATTCCTTTCCAAATATAACAGCTCCCTTAAATCCAGCATAAGGACCTGTATAATCATAAGAATGTAGTTGTTTTGAAAGAACTCCCATTCTTTGTATTACATATTTATCCTTTACACCAGAAAAGAAAATATCTGGTTTCATCAATTTTATGAACTCCTCTGTTTCATGGTGATTTAAATCATCTATTGCTATAGCTCCTTCATCCATATCCTTAAACATTCCTTCGTAATTCTCCAGTGGAATTTCTTGTTTTAATACTTCATATCTATCCTCTGGAATAATGATACGATATTTTTTAGGGTCTTTTTTAACATGAAGTTCGGGTATATTTTTGCTATCTGCATCAACCTTAATAGTAGGTATTACTTCTCTTCCCTCATAATCATCTCTGTGACCAAATTCATAACCTGCAAGTATAGTCTTTACACCATAATCTTTAAGAAGCATTTGATAATGATGTGCTCTTGAACCTCCAACAAATAAACATGCAGTTTTTCCTTCTAACTTTTCCTTGAAATAAGCCATTTCACCTTCAATATTAGAAAGCTCCTCTGCTATAACTTCTTCAGTCTTTTTATAAATATATGGATCATCAAAAACCTTTGCCATATCTCTAAGAGTTTCTATAGTTGAGGTTACCCCTATAAAATTTGTCTTTATCCAAGGTATGCCATATTTTGTTTGCATCATTTCTGCAATATAGTTAATTGATCTATGACACTGAACTAAATTTAAATCTGCTGTGTCTGCATTCTTAACTCTTTCATAAGAGCCATCTCCACTAAGCCTTCCCACAACGTTATAGCCTATTTTTTCAAGTATTCTTTCTATTTCCCAAGCATCTCCGCCTATATTATATTCACCTAATATATTTACAGAATACTTCTTATGCTCCCAATTACCTGTTCCAATAACCGTATCAAGAATATTATTATTTGCTATATGATGTCCTGCTGATTGACTTACTCCCTTATAGCCCTCACAGTTAAAAGCAATTACTTGTATTCCATATTTTTCAGTTGCCTCTTTTGCAATAGCATTTATATCATCACCAATTAATCCAACAGGACATGTAGCATAAATTCCTATAGCTTTCGGATGAAAAATTTCAACTGCCTCTTCTATTGCTTTTCTTAACTTCCCTTCTCCTCCAAAAACTATATCTCTTTCTTGCATATCCGTTGAGAAAACATACTCAATAAAATTCTGACCACCAGCTTCTGCTTTTGCTTTATTTCTTCTAACTCCCCATGTATAATAAGAACAACCTATTGGCCCATGAGTGATATGCACTATATCCTTTATAGGTCCCATTACAACACCCTTACAACCTGCATAGCAGCAACCTCTGTTTGTTATTATTCCAGGTATTGTTCTTACATTTGCCTGTATAACTGGGTTTATATTATCTTTGGTTTTTATAACCATGTGTTGTTTTCTATTTTTTAAAGTTTTCTCTGTATATTTTTCAAAAACTTTTTCAGGTATATTATTCATAAAACCCATCCTTTCATAAAATTAACTTTCAAAATTCAGTCTTGTAATTGACTTTATTATCAGTGCTATTGAATGAATTTTAATTACATGATAAAATATATTTGTTTGAATAGACTTAAAATTCAGACATTTAAAGGTATATCTCTTTTCACCTTAAACCATAAGAGATATGCTTTTAATTTAATATAACTTCCATAATATTATTCCATTAAGCCGTGTTCCATAAGTATTGCTTCTAGCTTTTCTTGAGCCATTGGTTTTGGAACTACAAACATATCATTTTCATCTATGGCTTTAGCTAATGCCCTATATTCATCTGCCTGTTCAACTTCTGGATTAAATTGTATAACAGTTTGCTTGTTTATTTCTGCTTTTTGAACATCATGACTACGTGGCACAAAATAAATTAGTTGAGTTCCAAGTTCCTTCGCAAATGCTTCTAAAAGCTCCTTCTCATTTTGGACTTTTCTACTATTACATATAATACCACCTAATCTTACTCCTCCAGTATTTGCAAATTTACTTATACCTTTTGATATATTATTTGCTGCATACATTGCCATCATCTCACCACTAGCAACAATATAAATTTCTTTTGCCTTACCTTCACGAATAGGCATTGCAAAGCCTCCACAAACAACATCACCTAAAACATCGTAAAACACATAATCCATGTCATCTTCATACGCTCCCAACTGCTCAAGCATATTTATGGATGTTATAATACCTCTACCTGCACAACCCACACCTGGTTCTGGACCACCTGATTCAACACACTTAATATTTTTAAAACCAGTTTTTAATATTGTAGATAAATCCACATCTTCTCCTTCCTCTCTTAAAGTATCTAAAACTGTTTTCTGCGCTAGGCCCCCTAAAAGAAGTCTTGTTGAATCAGCTTTAGGATCACACCCTACTACCATTATTTTTTTACCCATTTCTGCAAGTCCAGCTGTTAAATTTTGAGTAGTTGTTGATTTACCAATTCCACCTTTTCCGTAAATAGCAACTTGTCTCATGTATACTCCTCCTTTCATATACAATGCAATATTTTCATGCATTATATACCCTTCAATGTTATTAATTTGAATTATTTCCAACAATAATTAATTTATTGGATTTATCTAAATACTATATCAGATTTTTTTAAGTGTCAATGAACTTTTTTGAATATTTATTAAAAATATCAGTTTATTTTTGACTATTTTAAAATTATTACTTGTTTGTATTAACGATTTCATAACTAAGTATTTCATATGCCTTGTTCACAGCTTAACCATTTTAATTTATTTATGTCATGTTTTGAATGCATAATTATTTCACTTATTATAATTTATTATTTAGTTTTGTTATGTTTGTTTCATATTTTTATCTTAAAATACTGTATTAAAATGTTTTAACACCAAAAAAAAGAATTTCTACATAAAAAAAAATTTCTATTATGTAAACTAATTTCAGCTAATTTTTTTCGCTTTTTCAATATATTGTTTTATTTATTGAGCTTTCATTTAAATTTGCATTGAATTTTTAACAATGTTGTACTAAAATGTTATTTATATTATTGATGTGATATATTAATTTTAGAAAGAAGTTGATACTCTTGGAAAATAAAACTTTAACTCCTCTAGATGTAGCAAAACTTCTTAGGATATCCAAAAATACAGTTTATGAATTGATAAAACGAGGAGATTTAAATTGTTACAGAGTTGGTAAAAAGATTCGTATAGATTCAAAAGATGTGGATTTGTATAAACATAAATGTAAAAGCAACCCCAAAATTAATAATTATCAATCCTCATCCACCATTTTAGAAAATACAAATGAAACCTTTTTACACTTAAATGAAAAAGTACCTGATGGTGGCTTTATTATTTGCGGTCAAGATATACTATTAGATATATTGTCTAGATATCTTCAAGTTCATTCCTCTGGTACTAATGCTCTTCGTGCATATGTTGGGAGTTACAGCGGGCTTCTTGGTTTATATTTTGGAAAAATACAAGTGGCAACTGCTCATCTATGGGATGGCGACTCTGGAGATTACAATACTCCTTACGTTAGAAGACTAATTCCTGGAATTCATACTGTAATAATAAATTTAGCCTTTAGGATAATGGGGTTTTATGTAGCAAAAGGAAACCCTAAAAATATTATTGGCTGGGAAGATTTTAAACGGGATGATATTACTATGGTAAATAGAGAAAAAGGATGTGGGACACGAATACTTCTTGATGAACATTTACGTCTTCTAAATATTGATAAAAATAAAATTAAAGGCTATTCAAGAGAAAGCCTCTCTCATTTGGCTATAGCTAGTATAATCTCAAGAAATGGTGCTGATGTAGGAATAGGAAATGAAAAAACAGGACTTCAAGTAGATAATATTGATTTTATACCAATTCAAAAAGAAAGATATGACTTAGTTATAAGAAAGGACGATCTAAATAATCCTCCTATTAAAGCAATAATAGAAATACTACAATCTGAAAACTTTAAATCAGAACTTATGGGAATAGGAGGTTATGACTTAAGTCAAACTGGAACTACCATAACTGAACTTTAAAAAATTCAAAACAATTATATTAAAATAAATAAGAGTCAACTTATATGTACTTAAAAAAGGTGTTTAACGTCATCTGCACAAACTTTTTACTTTTATAAATATAAAATTAGTATGTCTACTTTAAGTTAACCCTTATCACCTTTTCGTATTAAGATTATTTTCCTAAAACCGTTTTTATTCCTACTATAATAATGAATACTCCAAAAGCCTTCTTTAATACACTGGTAGGAAGTACATTGGCAAGTTGTCCCCCAAATCTAGCTGCTATAACCATAGCTACACAAATAACTATTCCCGCATAAATACTTGTATTTCCCTTTTTATAATACTGCATAAACGCAAGAATACCAACTGGCGGAAGCATTGCTATAAGTGATGTCCCTTGTGCTTTTATTTGAGAAAATCCTGCAAAAGTTACTAGCGCCGGAATTATAACTATTCCTCCACCTATACCAAACAATCCGCTTAAAATTCCTGCTACAATGCCAATTATAGTATAAATTATAAAATCAATCATGAAAATTCCCCCTTTTTTATAGAAAACAAAGTTTAATAGGGCTCCTAAATAGAAGAATCCCTACTAAACTTCAAGCTTTTTAGAATATACTAAATTCATTTCTCTATAAAACTTTACTATACAGTAATTATACTACAAAATTTGATTTTTTATAGGCTTCAGCCGTAAAATCTCCGTCTACTTTTCCATCAGTTATATTTATAATCCGATCAGTTTTTTCTGCTATTCTGTTATCGTGAGTTATGATTACAAAAGTTGTGCTATACTCTTTATTTATATCTCTTAAAAGTTCGTAAACACTTTCAGTTGATTTTGAATCTAAATTTCCTGTAGGTTCGTCTGCAAGCACAATATCTGGATTATTTAAAAGGGCTCTTGCAATTGCAGTTCTTTGCTGTTGTCCTCCTGACAAATTAGTCGCCATATTATTTTTAACCTTATCTATACCAACTAAATATAGTAATTCCTCTGCTCTTTTAATTATTTTGTCATTAAGTTTTCCTTTTCCAATACGATATGGCATCAAAACATTTTCAAGTACCGTAAACTCAGGAAGAAGATAATGGAATTGAAATATGAAACCTATTGTTTTGTTTCTAAGCTCTGCTAAACTATTTTTTTTCATAGTATCTATTCTATTTCCTTTGATGTATACTTCTCCTTCTGAAGGCTTATCTAGCGTACCCATAATATTCAATATAGTGCTTTTACCGCTTCCAGAAGCACCTATTATTGAATTAAAGGAATGTTCCTCAAAGGATAAACTTACATTATGAAGAACCGTTGTTTTTATACTCCTTCCATAAGTTTTACTCACATTTTTAAGTTCTATAATATTAGCCATTTTTTATCACCTCAATTGGATCTAATTTAGAAGATTTTCTAGCTGGTACAACTGATGCTACACAAGCTGACACTATTGCTATCAATACAGATGCACCTATAAACTTATAATCTAAATATAGTGGAACAAGAGGTGTACCATCTGAATTAACTGCAAATTTAGTAAAAGAATATGTTAAGCCAATTCCTAAAGCAACTCCAATTACAGCTCCAAAAAGCCCCAAAATAAGCCCTTGATATAAGAATATATTTCTTGCTTTTCCATCTTTTATTCCCATTGCTTTAAGTATTCCAAGCTGTTTTGATTTCTGCATAACTGTTATAGCAAGCACACTAGTTATACCTAATATAACAGAAACAAGTACAAAAACCTGAATCATTATACTAGAAGCACTTTGGCCACTTAATCCACTTAATAACGATGCATTTGCTTCTTTCCAATTTGATATCTTTAAATCATATTCCTTCAATGATTTTTTTACATCCTTTGAGATAATATCTGCACTAAATACATCCTTTACCTGCATTTCTATGCCTGTAATTTTGTCTTTACTATCAAAAATATCCTGAGCAGTTTTCATTGTTGTAATAATCCACTTATTATTTATATTTGAAGACTTTAAATCATAAGTTCCTGTAACTTTAACTTTTTTTGACTTTCCCTTTGGAGTTAAAATTGTAATTTCATCTCCAATATTCAATTTTGACTCCTTTTTTAAATCCGTACCTATTATAACTTCATTTTCATTTTTAGGCTCACGTCCAGATTTTAAGTTATCTTTTATTTTATAAATTTTGTCAGCCCTTTTTAAGTCAAGTCCTCTAAGTAAAATAGGATAATTTTTATCATTATACTCCATAAATCCTGAAAAATCCGCACTTGGAGAAACATTCTTAATATTATCATTAGAATTCTCTATGACTTTAATTTTGTCCTTCGAAGCATCAATTAATCCGTCACTACTATTTGAAGTTACTGTTATTTGTGAAGAGCTTCCAATAGTTGTATTTATTAAATTCTTTTGTAGCCCCTGTATAAGAGTCCCTATAAAAACTTGAACGGATACTCCAATTGCAATTCCAAGTATAATTAAAATGGTCTGCCCTTTGCTGGATTTCAAAAATCTTGAGGCTATTTTTAGTTCTAGCATTTCAACCCCTCCAAATATAATCAATATTTATTATTAACTAATACATTTTATTAATATTGTATTATAAAAACACCCTTTTTACAATAATATTTTATAATAAAAAAACAAGAAACTTTTCCAGCTAACTTTGCTTTCAAAATTTCTTACTCTTATTTTTTATTTATTTGCAATATCAACTTTTTTAACCATTGCAATTACAAGAAAAACTACTATAAATACACAAATTACTGACATTTCCTTATAAATGCTACTCAAATCACCCCCATCTATTATTTTTCCTACAGCAGTCATAGCCCAACTACTTGGTACAAAATCACCTATCTTCTGCATAGTATTTCCCATAACCTCTTTAGGCCAATAGCATCCTCCAAGCATAGCAATTGGTGTGCTTATTAAGACCGTCATAGAATTTGCTTGCTTTAAATTTTTACATCTATTTGAAATTAAAACTCCTAATGCTACACAACTCATTCCAAATAATGCAAGTACAATATACAGCTTAAATGGTGAAGGTCCCAAATCAATTTTTATTAAATATTTCATAATAGCCAATACTGCTGCAATTTGAATAAGGTTTACTACGATAAAACTTAAAAGAGATTGTATAACATAGTTTGATCTTTTAACTCCTGCTGAAAACATCCTATTGTAAACCCCATCTTTTTTGTCAACCAAAATAAGTGTTGTTATCATTGTACTTAAATATATTATACTTGCAATCAGAAATCCAATAGACGTTGTTGATGTCTGTTTTTTTTCTTTTTCTCCATTTGTATATTTTGTTTCTGCTGCAAAATTTCCTTTTTGATAATCCTTAACCCCATTATAAAATTTAGTTTTATCTCCATTAGCTGCTTTAGATATATTTTGTGCTGCATTAATAAAACTATTTACGTAGTAATTTATAGATGAACTGTTAGAAGTACCCTTTATTCCATATACTTCAACGTTATTTCCTTTTACGTTATTTATAGTATTTTGTGTAAAGCCTTTTGGAATTACAATGGCTACATCTATTTTTTTGTCTATTATATAGTCACTTATGTCATTTTTACTTATAGCCTTCACACTGCCTGTATCTTTTATTTTATCCTTCATCATAGAAGTAAGTCTTGTGTTATCATTATCAACTACTCCTATAGAAAAACCCGAACCTCCATTAGAAATGGATGAAATTATGGATATGAATGCTATTGGAAATATAAACATAATTACTATATTTGCTTTTTTCCTAAATATTCTTTTTATATTATTTAAAAATATTGTCATGCCATTCTTCTCCTTCCTAAAATAGACGCAATAGCTAAAAATACAACAGATATCGCAAGTAAAATTATTATTGAACTTTCAGCCGTAGTTGTTGTTCCTTTATAAATCATATTAAATAAACCTGATTGTGCAATATTGTTAGGTACATACTTTACTATACTTGCATCAGATATTGGAAGTTTAAAATATCCTCCTGATACAAATGTGAGTATAGGAGACACTATACCTATAAGCATAGATGCTTTTTTATCCTCTCCAGTTGCAATTACAAATAGAAATCCCATAGCTGCTGAAAATATTGCAAATGATGCAACTATTCCAAAAACTAAAATAGGATGGCTTCCCCAATTTGCACCATATACATACTTTGTAAATAGTACCAGAACTAATGCTTGAAGTATTAAAGTAAACATAACCCCTAAAACTACACCAATTAAATGTTCATAAGTTTTGGTTGCTGTAGTTCTTATTCTTTTTCCTACTCTGTCAAAGAACAAATTCTGAAGTTCAGAACTGCCATAATTTGCACCATAAAGTAATATGAGTAAAAGCATAGTTACTGAATAATAATCCATTGCACTTGGAGCTTTTCCTTTAACGCTTAAATACTTTTCAGTCAAATTATCTTTATTAACATAATTTGTTCTCATTTTTGCAATTTTAGAGGAAACTGTAACAGTATTTGCTCCATCATTAAAGCTATTTATTAAACTTTCTATAATTTGATTTCGTGTCCCATTATTTTTACTTTCGTATATCTGAATTTTAGCCTTTTTATCATTTTCAATATTTGTAGAATACTGATTATCTATATATAAAAGTGAATTTCCTTCTCCATTATCAACAAACTTTTTACCTTCATTATACGAACTTACTTTTTTTACATTTAGTATTTTTTTAATCTCTTTACTTTTTAGAAATTCATCAAAGTTTTTTGACTCCTCTTTGCTATCAGCATTGTAATAATATACTGTAGTTTTACCTAAATCAGTAACTGAAAAATTACCAACACTTTTTAGCGCATTTCCAAGAATAAGAATTAAAACTATAGGAAATAGCAGCATCATTACAAGTGTTTTTTTATCTGTTACATTTGATTTTATAGTATTAATTGCAATATAAAAAATATTCATATTATCTCCTCCTAATCTCTAAGCTTTCTTCCTGTAAGTGTAAGAAATACACCTTCAAGACTAGGCTTTTCAACGTTGATAGAAATAATTTTACTTTTGAACTCAGCTATCTTTGCTGTTATATTACTAATATTTTCACTATTTTTTTCTGAAATTACCTCTAACATATTTTCATTTCTAGTACATCTTTTAACATTAGGAATATTTTCTATAGCCTCTATTAAATCCTTTGTAAGTTCTGATACTTCAAGTTCTACCTTTTCTTCATTAGCTATCATTTCTTTTAATTGTTCTTTAGTTCCTGTTGCTATCTCCTTACCATGATCCATAATTGTTATTTTACTGCAAAGAGTTTCTACTTCCTCCATATAGTGCGAAGTATATATTATTGTTGATCCCATTTCATTTAGCTTTCTAACAGAATCTAAAATATGATTTCTTGATTGTGGATCTATTCCCACTGTTGGTTCATCCATTATTATTAATTTAGGTCTATGAACCACAGCACATGCAATGTTAAGTCTTCTCTGCATACCACCTGAATACTGTCCTGGTTTATCCTTTTTTCTATCCCAAAGTCCAGTAAAATCAAGAGCTTCTTTTATTCTGTCTTTTAATACTGTTCCTCTTAATCCATTTAGCTTACCGAAAAAAGCAACATTCTCGTAAGCTGATAATTCACTAAACACAGCTATATCTTGTGGTACAACTCCTATATTTCTTTTTATCTTAGTATCAGTTCCATTAAACGTTTTTCCAAATATCTTAATTTCTCCACCATTAATTTTAGTAAGTCCTGTTATAGCATTTATGGTTGTTGATTTTCCTGCACCATTTGGACCTAAAAGTCCATAAATTTCTCCCTCTTCTATTTTTAGATTTAAACTATCCACTGCTTTAAAGTCTTTATATGATTTCTTAAGATTCTTAATTTCTAATATCATAAATAATTCCTCCATACCTTTTGTATTTCCTATGTATTTATCATATTAAATTTCAGGTACTATAAATAGTGCATTTTCTCATAACCTATTATGACATTTGTCATATGTAATGTAATAAATTTTTAACATTTAGCTTTATAAATAAAAAAAGAGCACCAAATGGTTCTAGTGTTGCATTAAAGTAAATAATACTTGTTGACAAATATTATTGGAAAAAATTAATGATAAAAAAATAGACCAATTTGTGTTTTAATGGTTTTGACGAGAAACCAAACACAAGGAGGTCTATTTTTATGTTCAAGATTAATAGTAAATTAGTTTTTCATAAATTAATAGAGGAAATTGGAGGAAGTTTTATTAATAAAACTATAAATAAATATAATGGTGATTATAGGAGCCATCACTTTGACACAAGATCTCACATAAATTCGATGATTTACCTTAATATAAAAGGCTGCAGGAGTTTAAGAGAGGCTGAAGGTGAAATATCTGCAAATAAGAAACTAAAAAAACTTATCAATGTACCAAGTGTTTCACAGTTTTCACGCAAAAACGCTGCGCGTGATTATAGAATTTTTGAAGATATTTTCTATCATTTAGTTGATAAAGCTAAGAGAAGATTTGGAGACGTTAGGATTTTCAAAGATATTCCACCAATAAAAATAATAGATTCTACTGTAATATTAGTTGCTTTAAATCTAGCACCTCATCTAAAGATAGATGATAAAAGAGCAGCTATTAAAATCAGTACTCTTTTTAATGGAGAGTTTCCAGAGAAGATAAATATTGTTAAAGGGCAAGTTAATGATAGAAAATGTATTGATGGTTTATTTGAGAACAAGAATGCTATCCATGTATTTGACAGAGGATATTATGATTATCGTTGGTATGATAAATTAACAGAACAAGGAATACAATTTGTTACAAGAGGAATAAAAAATGCAATCATTATGGAGGAAAGAATGCTAAGATCAAATCTTAGCGAAAATATTTATGATACTGAAGTTATCTTAGGCTCTACTCTAGGAGGCAATTTAACTTTTAAAAATTATAGAGAAATAATGACTTTTGATGATGAAGGAGAACCTGTTACTTTTGTAACTAATATCTTTGATCTTCCTGCAGAAGATATAATAAAAATATATAAACATAGGTGGGAAATAGAGCTATTTTTTAAGTGGATAAAACAAAACTTAAGGATAAAGAAATTTATAGGTTATAATGAAAATGCAGTGAGAATTCAGATATTTTCTGCTCTTATATCTTATATGCTTATATATTTATGCTGTAAGGTTACTAAAGCTAAGTACTCCATGCTATTGTTAACACGATTTGTGAGAAGCAACTTATTGGAATTTTATGACGAAGATATTTGTGAGTATTTCAGGACAGGCTAATAAGCAGTTGCAAATATTTAAAATTTAATGATGTGGATAATGGGATAATTACAACTACTAAATGGTATTTTTTTCTTTTTAAAATATAATAACCCAATATTAAAGGTAGTTATCGGATTTTATTATAATCCAATAACTACCTTTTTAAATGTCAATAGTATTTTATTGTATTAATGCAACACTAGAAACCAAATGGGCTCTTTAAACATTCTTCAAATAAAATATTGCAAGCTGAGTTCTATCTCTCATCTCAAGCTTTTCTAATAAATTAGTAATATAATTTCTAACAGTGCCTTCACTCAAATAAAGCTTTGCAGAAATTTCTTTATTTGAATATCCTTCACCTATATTTTTAAGTATTTCTAGTTCTCTATTTGTAAGATTATACTTTTCAAAACCTTTGCCACTCTTATCTTCTTTAATAAAATTAGATATAGTCTTTGCTACATTCTTCTCAAATACCATATTACCTTTTGTTACAGCTTTTAGGCTATCAATTATACTATCAGAGGACTGGTTTTTCAAAATATAACCCTCAGCTCCATTTTTTATAGCTTCCTTTATATACTCATCATCCTTAAAAGTAGTCAATATTACCACCTTTATATCTTTAAAGCTTTCTTTAATTATTTTAGTTCCGAGCACACCATCCATAACTGGCATTCTAACATCCATAAGAACAATCTCTGGTCTATTCTTCTTACAAAACTGAAATGCTTCTTCACCGTTTGAACATGTGCCTATTATTTCTATGTCATCTTCTAAATCCAAAAGTATACTAAGACTTTCCCTTATAAGTGCATCATCATCAACTATTAGTACCTTCAAAAATTCTTCCTCCTTCACTATTTATAGGAATTATACATACTATTAAAAAACCATTTTCACCACTGGTAGAGATGCTTCCCCCTACTGCTCTTATTCTATCTCGCATTCCGCTTATACCAAGCCCCTCCTTTATGGTTGTACTTGCACCTATTCCGTTATCTTTTATGTAAAGTCTTATAAATTTATCATTTATATCTATATTTATAATTACCTTAGTAGCTGATGAATACTTTAATGCATTTGTAAGAGCTTCTTTTATATTTAAAGCTATTACCTGCATATTTGTTATAGATATTAATTCTGTATTACCATTACAAGAAAAATCCACACTACAAAATTTAAAATTATCTATTATATTTTTTATATAATCTATGCCTACTTCTTCCTTAGGCACTATATTATGTACTGTATTCCTTATAAGTGTTAAAGACTCTGAAATTCTATCAATACTTTCTTTTAAAATTTTCTTTGATTTTTCACTATCTCTATCATATAGTTTAAGTGCCACCTGAAGCTGCATGAAAGTTCCAGCTATACTGTGACCTACATTATCATGAATATCTCTTGCAATTCTGTTTCTTTCCTTTATCTCAGCCATATGTGCAACTTCTAGAGAAGAATTCATAAGTTTTACCTTTGCATCCTCAAGCTCATATATCAATCTTCTTTCATCATCATATATTTTTCTATATTGCTCTTCTTTTTTTTCCATAATTTTAAGACAATAAGCAATCATTGCACTTATTATGCAGAACCCAATAATATTCAAATTAATATATACTTTAAAATACATTATACCAATAAAAGCAGGTATCATTCCTAAATAAAATTCATCATAAACAAAATCAAATATGACAATTGGCAGTAAAAATGTAAAACAATTATTATAATAACATGACACCATAACAATTAAAAGTTCTACAAATGAAGTATACTTAGCTTTAAAAAATCTTTCCTTTAAGACAAACATAATAACATTAATTAAAAACATTATTATTATAAACCTTTCATTAACAGAACTAATACCAAACTCTATTAATACATACAAAAAAAATATAGTTTTTAAGGTAATTAAAAATTTATTCTTCATATAAACCTCTTTACTTTATTATATCTTTTTTAGTAATAGTACCAACTAATATAAATACCGTCGTAAACAACATAATTATAAGAATGTCTATTCCTAGTTCCCTACTACTATTATAAAATAATATATTGTCAATACCTTCAACAATCCATCTTGTTGGTACAAATTGCGATACAAATTGAAGTTCTTTGGGCATGCTTTCAATACCCCAAAAACAGCCTCCCAGCATACACATAGGTACAACAACAAAATATACGTCAAAACTTCTATCGCTAAGCTTATTTACAAACATTGCAAAAGAAGCAGACATTACAGATACTACAAGAAATAACACACTAAGTGATACAATGTAATTAAATACTGTACTTTTAAATAAAATAATACTTTCCAAAAAAACCACAATCACTTGAATAATATTAATCGAAACTAAAATAAATAGTTTTTCAAAGACATAGCTTTTTATATCTATTGGTGCAGCAAAAATTCTTTTATCATCATTTAGAAGTCTTTTGGCAAAAATACAAGAACTTAAAAGTAAAAACATAATTAAAAAATAAAATACAACTCCTATCTTACTTCTTTCTTTTATATTAATTCCAATAGAACTTACATTAATTTTATTTACACCATTTTTATCTATTGTTTTATAAAACGCTTCTTTATTTTTATTAGAAGAATCATAAACTTTTCTTACACTTTTAATAAATAATGCGATTTCATTATTTATTAACTTGTAATAATCATTTTTTTCTTCTCCATATAGTTTTAAATTTACAGTTTTGCCTTTAAACATACTATCTGTAAATCCCTTTTCTATTTCAATAACGTTATTAACTGTATTGTTTTCAATTTGATATTTAGGATCACCACTGCTTATATCAACTAAATCATAATTATTCCGTAATTCATTTTTTAATATCTTAGTTAATTTAGTGTTATCATTATCCAAAAAACCTACTTTGATTTTAGATGTACTAATGTTTATAAATACACCAGAAAATATAAGAGGCAGTATACAAATAAAAATTAACATTCTTTTTTGATTTAGAAGTCTTTTTATTCCATAAAATATAATATTCAGCTTAACCGCCTCCTTGACAAAATAGATATTAATAATACTAAAATAACATCTAATACTATAAGTTCTATATAATATTTTTTAATTTCTAAATTAAATCCATATCTGCTTCCAAAAATTATATTTTGAGCTGCATAACTTGGGGATAGAAAACTTAATTTGGTTAAGTTTTCTCCCAAAGCACTTATACGCATATATCCACCTGATAATATAGTAAATATAGGCGTTACTATTTGTATTATATAATTTGATATTTCAATATCTAAAAATAGTAATTGAAGAAACATTCCTAAACTTATAGCGAGCAAAGAATATAAAAATATTACAGATATAATTACTGAATAATTGCTTCCTAGGTTTGCTCCATAAATAAACTTTGAAGCTAGACACACAATTACTAAATCAACCATAAGCATTGCTACAAGTCCCAACATTTTTCCAAAAACTATATTATTCTGTTTAATTGGTAAACTTTCTATTCTTCCTTTTATCTCTTTATTCATATCTTCATGAATCACTTTAAAACCATATGTAGCTCCATATAACGTTATCATAACAAGCATAGTTACTGCATAATAATCAATTGATGATGTGACAACATTAATTTTCTTTATAGCCAAATCACTATTGTCCTTATACCCCTTACTCTTTAATTTTTCAGTTACGTTATGTACAAAATTTTTTATTATTAAAGTGTTAAAAGTACCTTCTGCCGTTTCCCTCAGATATAATTTTATATTATTATTGTTGTCTATAACAACATAGCCATCACATTTTCTATTTTTTAGATCATATGTACCTTTTTCAATATAATTCACCTTTGACATATTAATTTTATCTTTAAAAAACATATCATTTTTAATAAAGTCATTAATATCTTTATATACACTCTTATTATAAGAAAAAAGCTCTATATTTTCATGATAGTTCATACTTCCAATATATTCACTTTTAAGTGATATTCCTAAAATTCCTATTAATATTATAGGAAATATGACAATTGGTAATATAGATGCTTTGAACTTTTTTCTAAAAGTATAGTAAGCTATATGTAATACTCTCAAATTATCACCACCAAACTATTCTTAGGTTAATCTAAATTTCTCCCTGTGAGTGTTAGAAATACTGTTTCTATATTAGGTCTATCAATAATCACATCTAGAACATCTAAGCCAGAATTCACTATAATATCTATTATCTTAGCTATATTTTTACTATTTTTATCTGAAACTACATCTATATATTCTCCATTTAAGCTGCATTCCTTAACTCCATAAATTTTTTTTATTTCATCTACTATTGTATAATTCAACGCTGATATTTTTATTTTTATTTTTTCTTCCTTTGCCGCTAAACTTTTAAGTTCTTCTTTGTCTCCTTTTGCAATAATTTTTCCTTTATCTATTATCGCTATGTTGTTGCAGAGCCTTTCTATTTCCTCCATGTAATGTGAAGTGTATATTATTGTAGCACCATTTTTATTCAGTTCTTTTATAGAATCCAAAAGTATTCCTCTAGATTTTGGATCTATTCCAGCCGTGGGTTCATCCATAATTATAAGTTTAGGTTTATGTACAATTCCACAAGCTATATTAAGTCTTCTAAGCATTCCGCCTGAAAGTTCTTTGGGGAATTTCTTTGCTTTATCTAAAAGTCCTACAAAATTTAGGGCTTCTCTTGCACTATCTTTAAGTTTTCTCCCTTTAAGTCCGTAAATTCCTCCAAAATACATTACATTGTCATACACATTTAAGTCGTCATAAACTGATATAGTTTGAGTAACTATACCTATAGACTTTTTTATTTCCATTTCATCCTTTTTTAAATCCATTCCAAAAATTTTTATACTTCCAGAATCTATTTTATTAAGACCTATTATACAATTAATGATTGTAGTTTTTCCTGCTCCATTTGGCCCTAAAAATCCTAATATTTCTCCCTCTTCAATGTTTAAATTCACATTATCAATTGCTAAAAAATCTCCATACCTTTTAACCAGATTTTTTATTTCTAGAAGCATCCTTATCACCCTTCTTAACTTTATAATTCTATTCTATCAAACAACTGTTATTATAAAAAGAAAAAATATAAGATATTCACGAATTAACCGTTCATATCTTATATTTTCTATCATCTATATTCTATATTATCACCATATATAAGCTCTGAATTAGTTTTTATATATGGAATTAATTCCTGAACCTTTGTATACGCCAAAGCAAGAAATGTATCTGCTGCTCCATAATACACAGCTATCCTTCCTGTTTTTGCGTCACAGAGTGCTGCACATGGAAATGCTACATTAGGGACAAAACCTTTAGTTTCATATTCTTTTTCAGGAGTTATTATATAATCTCTAGTTCTATATAAAACCCTAGCAGGATTATCAATATCTAAAATTGCTGCTCCAAAACTGTATACAAACCCATTGCAAGTACTAGAAACACCATGGTAAAATAGTAACCAACCTTCTGTAGTTTCAATTGGTACTGCTCCCCCTCCGATTTTGACGGATTGCCACCAGCTGCTATCTCCTCCACTTGACATAACACGTCTATGCTTTCCCCAATACTTCATATCAGGACTCTCACTTAAAAAAATATCTCCAAATGGAGTATGACCGCTATCACTTGGTCTACTTAACATCAAATAATTACCATTAACTCTTCTAGGAAATAATACTCCATTTCTATTGAAAGGAATAAAAGGATTTTCTAATCTTGTAAATTCTTTAAAATCTCTAGTTTTTCCAAGACCTAGTGCAGCTCCTGCAAAATCAACGCACCATATTATATAATAATCTTCTTCAATTTTTACTACTCTCGGATCATATGAATAATTAGGTTCATATTCCTCACCCTTTTCATCCTTCCAATGTATTCTTTCATCTTCTAATTCCCACTTAACTCCATCTTTACTTTTTCCCAACACTAACTGAGGTTTTCCACTTCTTCCTTCTGCTCTAAAAACTCCTATAAATCCATCTTTCCATGGAACTACAGCACTATTAAATACTCTGCACAGTTTATCTGTTGGATTCCAATCTATAATTGGATTTTCATTATGTCTCCATATAACATGATTAAAACCACTTGGTTTATCTTGCCAAGGTATATTCTCTAGATTTTCTCCTATTATCTTTACTTCACCCATTTAACTCCTCCTAAAATACTAATCATATTAATCCTTAACTGCACCCTCTGTAATTCCTGCAAATATAAACTTTTGCATAAATAAATACAATATAATAGTTGGAATCATTATTGCAATTACCCCTGCGCTCATAACATTCCACTGTGAATTTCTATCATTTGAAAAGGACAATAGCGCTGTACTTACAGTTACAAGGCTAGATTTCGGCATATATAAATTTTGATTTAACATGTCATTATAAATACCAAGAACCTTAAGAATTATAACTGTTGCCATTGCTGGCTTTAATTGTGGTATTATTATAGACCTAAAAACTCTAAAATAAGAAGCGCCTTCAATTAAAGCACTTTCATCAAGGGAATAGGGTATTTTTTCAACAAACTGAAGAAACAAATATATTTGAACAATATCAGTTCCTATATATATTAAAATACATGACCATAAGGTATTAAAAACATGCAATTTAGAAATCAAAGTAAATGTAGCAACTTGTGTTAACGTGCTTGGAATAAGCGTTGGTATAAAAAACAACACAATTAAAAATTTTCTACCCTTAAACTTAAATCTTCCAAGTGCATAAGCTACCATAGCTGCCATCATGACACTTAAAATAACCGATACTATAATAAGTATTAAGGTGTTTGCATAAGCTAATGCTAATTGTCCCTGTTTCAACACTGTTTTATAATTGTCAAAGTAAAAGAAGCTTTTCGGAAGGGAAAAGGCTCCACTTTTCATGTACTCCCCATTACTTTTAAAAGAAGCTGTAAAAACTACATAAATAGGACATAATACTATAAACGTAATTATTATTAAAAGCACATAGTTAAACGCCCTTAATATAGGACTTTCAACCTCATAGCCTCCACTTATAAGTTTTTTGTGTTTACTTAAGCTCTTCATTTAATTATTCCTCCTTCCTACCTAAAAATAGTTTTTGTACTCCTATTAACGCAACTACAAATAAAAGTAATACTACACTCATAGCTGAAGCTTTGCCGAAATTTTGGAATTGGAATGCAACACTTAAAAGCTTTGTTACAAAGGTATCACTCATTCCTGCTGGTCCACCCTTTGTAATAACATAAGGCTGAAAATATGCTTGAAGTGAACCACTTATTCCTGTAAATAAAACAAGTTCTAAAACCCTTTTTATATTAGGAATTATTATATATCTTACTGTTTGAAAGAAATTAGCACCATCAAGACTTGCAGCTTCGTATATATCGTTTGGTATTGATTGAAGTGCACCTAAAAAAAGCACCATACTTAAACCTGTATACTGCCAAACTCCTATAATTGCAAGTGAAATATTAATAAAATACGAATTAGGAAGCCAGTGAACAACATAATTGCCTAATCCTATACTTTTTAAAAGAACATTAAGTGGTCCTTTATTATAGTCATAAATATAATTAAACATAAATGCTACTGCAACACCATTTAAAACATATGGCATAAATACTATTGATTTAAAGAAATTTCTAGCCTTAAGCTTTGCATTAAGTATAATTGCAAGATATAGTGCAATTGCTGTTTGAATAAACATCCCTACTAAATATGCACCGTTATTTAATAAAGCTTTAAGCGATGAAGTATCAGTAAACACTGAAATGTAATTTTTAAATCCTATATATTTATATGTTGGACTTACTCCATCCCAATTTGTAAAACTCTGCTGAAATAATTTTACTGCAGGATAATATGAAAATAGAAGCATTAAAAAAACTGGTACAACTAAAAACGCAATTATAAGCACGCGTTTTTGTACCTTAACATTAAAACTTTTAAACATAATTTATCTCCCATATCTTACTTATAGGTAAGGAACTTCAGTACATCGAAATTCCTTACTCTAAATAAACTAATTGCTCTCTTTTGAACTATCCCACATTTTATTGTATTTATCTATAACACTTTGAGGATCTTTAGCTGTTACATATTCTTGAATTGATGCTTGAAAATCTATTTGTGAACGTTTAAATAGCTTATCAACCTCTGTTGTAGTAACTACTGCTTCAATTGTTGGAGTATTGTAACTCATTAGCTCTGTTAAAGCAGGATCTGTATATTTAACCCCTTTTCTAGGAGATGCAATATTTATAGCATTTTCAAATTTATCGTCCTTATAAAGCCACTTTAAAAAATCCTTTGTTTCTTTTATATGTTTTGAATTCTTGCTTATTCCAAACATATAATCTGGGCTTACTAAAAGCTTTTTAGTCCCTGGAAAAGGGAACATTCCTATATCATTTTTGTCTGCACCATTTTCAACAACCTGTGTTGGATACCAGCTTCCTAAGAAGGTCATAGCTGTTTTTCCTGTTGCTTGGTCTTTTTTCATAGAATCCCAATTAGTTGACATTAAATCTGGCTCTAAAAATCCTTTTTCATTCATACCCCTTAAAAAATCATAGGCATAAAGCATACCATCTTTATCTCCAAATAATTTTTTATTTTTCAAATCATTCTTAAAGTTAGCGTTTGCTGTCTGTTCAACCTCAAGCACCATATCTTGAGAGTATACATTTAAAGGCCACTTATCTTTATAATTACTTGCAAAAGGAATCATTCCTTTATCTTTTAGCTTTTTACAATCGGCATAGAATTCGTCCATAGTTTTAGGCACTGTTTCTATTCCTGCTTCTTTAAAAGACTTTTTGTTATAAATTATGCCACAATAATTTACTGAACTGTTAAGACCATAAAGCTTGCCATTTATTGCTCCAATATCATATCCAAAAATATTGCTCTTAGTAAAACCTAGGTCATCTATTGGCGCATAATATAAAGGTAAATCTATACGCTTCATATCAGCTGGTATATCTGATAAATCTGGAAGTTCACCAGCTGCTGCTCTTGTTTTCATTACATTATCGCCATCTTTAACAGATTCAATTGATATTTTTATATTAGGATTTTCCTTATGGTATTTATCTGCCAAATCCTTAAGCTTTGTATTTGCCATATCAGTTCTATGAGTTTCCCAAGTTAAAGTTATATTGTCATTACTACTTCCACTAGTTGAAGAACTACACCCTGTAAAAACAGAAGCTGTAATGAACGCTATCCCTAACAATGAAATTAATTTTTTAGTATTTTTCAAAATCAATCCCCCCTATATGTTTGCACAGTTATCATTATAGTTTTTATTCCAATAAATAGACTTACATATGTTAAGCTTTATTAACATATCTTCAGAAAACTAACCAACAAGCTCCACATATTTTTTAGGGGATACTCCTACTACCTTCTTAAATGCCCTTGTAAAAGAAACAGCTTCATTGTAGCCTACTATTTCAGCAATCTCATATACCTTTAGATTTGTTTCTTTTAATAACTGCTTAGATGCCTTTATTCTAGTTTCTATAACATAATCAATAAAGTTTTTTCCCACCTCATTTTTAAAAAGCTCACTAAAATAATTGGGATTTAAATACACATACTCAGCTACCTTTTTAAGGGTCACTTCCTTCATATAATTCTCATTTATATATTTCTTTGCTTTTTCAATTACTCTTTTGTCCTTGTATATTTTAATCTTTAATATTTCCTTTATTATATGACAAATTTTAACTACAAAATACTCTTTAAGTTCCACATAAGTAGCTATATTCTTTATAGCATATTCCAATTCACTTAAGCTTTTCTCCATACAATTAGTTTCCTTAACAGAAGTTTTCATTTTGTATACCAAATTTAAAAGTACTTCTCTAACTTTACTTGGATTTACTTTATCGTTATAAACAAGTTCAAAAAAGCCCTCTACTTCTTTTATTGTTTCTTGCTCTTTGCACAATTCCAGAGAATTATTTACTTTTTGTAAAAACAAACTTACTATTTTTTCACTAATATCATTAAATTTATGAACATTGTCATATAAATAGTAGGCTTCTAAACCGTTATAAAAGCTACTATTAAGTGCTATTTTAGCTTTTTTTATTGCCATATGGCTCTCTCTAATATCATGATATCCATACATACCACAAGAAAAAGTTTTTTTACTAAAACACATATTTAACTCTAGCATATTTACTATTTTAAGCATCTTATTCTTATCTAATTTTACTTCTTTACTATATGAATATATGAGTATTATTACATACTCTTCTATGGGACAAATTATAGACTCTACTCCATGTTCTTCTCTAATTATTCTTTTTGATTTTTTCTTTACCTCTTCTAAGTATAAAAAAAAGTTCTTTATTTTGTTATCACTTTTTATTGCTAAAAGATAAAAATCCCCTATTTCATTAATTTTTAGTTTTCTTATGGCTTCTTTATAATCTTCTCCTTCTATATAATTCTTTTTTATTATATTTCTCAAAAAGCTTTCTTTTATTTTTTCGTTCTCTAATCTCTCCTCTTCTATGTCATCCTTAATTTTACCAAGTATCATAAATAGATTATTATTATCAATAGGTTTTAATAAATAATCTACAACACCCCTTTTAAAGCTTTCTCTCACATATATATAATCATCAAACCCACTCAAAACTACGGGTTTTATACCTAAAGAAAATTCATTTAAATTATTTATAAGTTCAATACCATTCATAACTGGCATTTTTATATCTGTTATAAGTATATCTGGCCTTATTTCCTTCATTTTTTCAAGTGCTCTTAACCCATTCGAGGCTTCTCCTACTACTTTAAATCCTTTCATATTTTCCTCAACTATCTTTTTTAAACCTCTTCTAATTATTTTGTCATCATCGGCAATAAAAATATTTATCATACCAATTCCTCCCGGATTTACGTTGAATCTTTGTAAACGTTTTTCTATAGGTATATTTATGCCCCCTCTTACTATATAATTCTATATAATTTCCAATTTATATAAAGGAGTATAAAAAAACTTATGACCTCAAAACTATTTAATCTAATAAAAATAAAATTTAGCAATCTTTCAATAATGAATAAACTTATTTTATGCTTTAGTTTAGTAATTTTTCTGTTTCTCATATCCTCAACAATCAATTTTACATATTTTAAAAGTGATAAAAATAATTCTGCCCTATCCATAGTCACTCAAAATAACCATCAAATTATGCGTGAAATCGACCTTGAACTTGAGAACTTATGTGATTTAACTAAATTTCCCCTATTCTATGATGACACAGATTTATCATATGCTGCGAATACTTCTTCTGAAAACAACTATAACACTCTAAAATCCTTAGAAAACACTAATAATTCAACAGAATCTATATTTGCCCTTCAAAATAGAATAAATTCTGTACTAGAAAGTGTTTTTCTACTAAACAAAAACCTACATTCAGTTTTTTTATTTAATACAAGAGGAGACGGCTTCTACAAAATAAAATCCGGCTCTTTATACAAATCCTTTAACCCCTCAAAAGATAAATGGTTTTACAATTCCATAAAAAAATTTGGAACTGCAACAATAGTACCAACCTATAAACTTAAAGATGTTTCTGATTCCTCCAAAAGTAATTATGTATTTGGTATTTCTAGAGGCCTAGTAAAATATAGTGATTCAAAGGTAGTAGGTGTTATATTAATAAATACGGATATAACCGTACTAGCTAACATAATAAATAAATCCATTATCTACCCAAGTCAAGAAATATTAATTGTAGATAGTGAAAATAATATAATCTATGATACTAATACTAAAAAAATAGGAACTAAAATTAACTTCTCCTGCTTAATAAAATCTACAGCCGCTTCTAAGCACATGAAAGTAAATGGGGTTAACAGCCTTATAACTAAAGCTCATTCCTCTACCTATGATTGGACAATAATAAATATAATCCCTACAAAAAGCTTGAATGCAAACGTAAATAGTCTTCAAATAAAATTTTATTTTTTCATATTTTTATTTATAATATTGTCTATATTTATGATTCTAATATTATCCAAACAAATTATAGATCCAATAAAAAACCTTTCAGCTATAATGAAACTAGTAGAAGCAGGTAATTTAAAAGTAAACGTAATTTCAAAAAATAAAGATGAAATTGGAGACCTTGCTAATTCTTTTAATTCTATGACACAGAAAATCAATGAACTTATCAATGAAGTTTATACTAATAAATTAAAGCAAAAGGATATAGAACTCCAAATGCTTCAAAATCAAATAAACCCTCACTTTATTTATAATACCCTTGAATCCATTCATATGATGGCTGAAATAAATAACGATAAAGAAGTTTCAAAAATGTCAGTTACTCTAGGACAAATATTAAGATATGGTCTCAGTAATAAAACTAAACCTGTAACCGTTCATGATGAAATATCTAACTTAAAGCATTACCTTATGCTTCAAGAAATACGATTTGATAATTTAGAAAATATTAATATTGATATTGATTCTTCTCTATATAATAAAGAAATATTAAAACTTACCTTTCAACCTATAATAGAAAATGCCCTTTATCACGGCTTAAATTCTATGGAAACAGGTGGAAGGGTATCTATTATTGGCAAAAATCTTGGACTTAATATGACCTTTTGTATAAGTGACAACGGCCTTGGCATGGATGAAACTCAAGTTTCCCTTTTAAACGAATATATAAATGGTGGTAATGAAAATTTTAAAAGCATAGGACTTAAAAACGTAAATAGCCGTATAAAACTCCATTATGGATCTAACTATGGAATCAAAATCAAAAGCAAACTTAATCTAGGCACAAAGGTAATTGTACTTCTCCCTTGCATTACAGTTAAAGAGACATAATAGACTTAACTTTTTGAACTAAAATATTAGCCATTTTATTATGAGTCTCTATACTTGGATGTCCACCTATTCCTTGCCCATCTTTTTCAGGACAGTGTTTAGGAAACTCTAAAAAATTCAAATTATAATCTTTGTTAAAATGCTTAATAATTTTATCCTTTATACACGATTTTATTATTTCTAGTGCTTTTCCCTCCATTAATGGCCCAACCGCACAGATTATTTTTGAATTTTTATAATTTCTATGGATTACTTTTATGAACTCTATATACCCAGATATAAACTTATCTAAATCTGGTATATCACCATAGCAAAAATCATTTGTTCCTAAGTTTATTACAACTACATCTGGAACCCATTTTGAAAACTGCCAATTAATGCGGCTCTTAGGTGTTATAAGATTGTACTTAAGTGGTACTGCTTCCTTCTCATCACCCAAATAATTTTGTATCATGCCATAGCCTGAACATCCTATTATTATGGTTTCTGCCTCTAAGCTTCTTCCTGCTATTGCGCCATATGACATATACCCATTATCTTTAATAGGTTCATATTCATCTTCATTTTCTCCTTCATTTCCAAAACCACAACTTATAGAATCACCTATTATTTCCACTTTAAGCTTTGGATCATGCTCTGATTTTAAAAGTTGTCCCCCATAAAAGTTAAAGCCTAAAAATCTAACGGTTCCAACATTAAATTCATTTCTCTTTATAAGTCTTATTTCATGTGCACCCTCTGACAAATTTTCTGCTAAAATAAATTCACCACCATTACTTATATCAAGGCAATTATTTATAATCTCCCCATCCACCATAATAATCAAATAATTTAATCCAAAAGACTCAAATTTTGCAGAAAGCTTTTTTGACATAAAATTAGCTCTAACTTCACTACCTGTCCATGCAAATAATGGCCCTTTTTTTTCGCTAAAATCAAACCTTCCTATATATTTTATCTCGTTTGATATCCAACCTCTAATCTCTGACATTCTTCCTCCTCCTTTAATCTATTACTCCTACAAAAATAAGCCTAAAGTTTGTTCCTTTACAATATTCACCTTTTCCATGAACCACCTCTAACTCAAATGTATGTTCTTTATTTTCTATACTATCATAAAAGTTTTCAAGCTTAAACCATCCTTGATCTTGTACCCAGTCTGGTCTTTCACGTTTTGTCTCTCTCCATTCTCCTTTATCCAATCTATATCTAAATTCAGAAGAGGTTCTTCCAAAATCACAAGCTATAGACATGCCTCTCCCCTTAAATTGAAATGATAATTTAGCTCCTACCGCAGCTGTTTCAAGAAGCTGTGGAATCATATTGTTACTTCTTCCTCGTCTTATGCACCAAGGTCCTTTAAGCTTAATATCCTCAAATGAGACAAAATGAGTGTGTTCCCAATTATTTTTATTTAGCGATAAGGGTAAATTTTCACCATATGGTGCTTTTTCTAAACTTGTCTTATCAATCAATTCCTCTTTTAAAAATTTAGCTACACTTTCTCCGTAAACTGAACTTCCTCTTTCATCTGGATGTAGTCCATCTGGCAGCCACTCTTCCCATCTCATCATACCTTCTTTAACTTGATTTAGTGCATAAAGTCCCATAAATACAGAACTTATATTATAATATTTTGCAATTTTTTCGAATTCCTCTACCGTATTAGGCAATTTATCCTTCATTAAGCTTTCATACATATCCTGACAATAAGTATAGGTTATTATGACATCCATTTGCTGCTTTAAAATTTTTCTTATAAGCCCTTCTCTTGTTCTCATTCTTTTTTCTGAAGTTTCATCATTATCATTTACCGCATATTCTACAAAAACCACATCACATTTTCTTTCGATTATATCTCTATCCACTCTAAATACTGCAAGATCACTTCCTGTAGCACCTATTGCTGCGTTTTCAACATAAAGTCTTACTTGTGGAAAATTTTTTTCAAACCAGCCAACTATATATTCTGGCCATCTTTTATGTGGCTCTCCATCAGTTATAGATCCACCAATAAATCCAAGTGTTACTTGTCCTTTATTTAGTGCCTGAATTAGTTTTGGCATTCCACTTCTATGTTTATATACCTCAAGTTCCATTTTTACCTCACCCTAATAAATTTTATACATAAATAAATATAGATTAATTTAAGGTTTAATAACATAACAGAATTTAAGATTTATTAACCTAGTTTCACATTAAATATTTCCTAGTGGCTCTGTTGCCTTTGAATTTTTTATTGATATAATATATTGAAAATATTCTGTAGTAAAGCCTTTGGAGGAATCATCAATAAAATGTTTAGTATTATTAAGTGGAGAATTCTCCCCATTCAATTTAAATAAAGTAATATCACTTTTATCATAATTGCTAAGAAGCTTATCATTTATCACTGTAGGTATTTGTGTAGACCTATTATCATAATTAACATTCATATAAAAACTATCCTCATAAGCATATTCTATAGACAACACCTTACCCTTTACTGGTGATTTATTACTACTATTTAAAAAGGTTGCAAAATTTTTTGAGTTTTTACTTGAATATAAATCATAATTTTTCTGATAAACATGTTCCATTCCAAGCTCACCAAAGTACTTACCTGTTGGATAATGTTTATATATTTTTCGAAAATTATTGCAAATAGACATTTCTCTTACAGTATTAAAGTCAGATTTAAAAGCATTCAATTTATTAACCATGTTTTCAACTATAAAATTAACATCAAAATAGTTCTTTCCTAAATAAGCTTTATAAAATTTTGGGTTTGTCTTCATACTATTTTGTAAATCCTTGATTGCTTTTTTAACAATCTCTTCATTTTGCAATTTAGAGCTATCTATAAACTCATTTAAAACTGATTTTATTTCCTTCGGTGCATGCAGCATTATAAGGTAGTTCCGTTAAAGAATATTTTAACTTATATTTTTTATTAAGATAAATTAATAGTGCTAGCTGAACTTTAAAACTCTTTGATGTTGCATGATCTTCACCTGTTAAAAGCACATCATTTTTTTTAATATCCTCATCCATTATACTAAAGCTCTTATTACTTATCTTTTGATTTAAATTTACATACTCATGGTTTTTATTTATAAAATTACTCACCTCCTTTATTGATGAGCTTGCTTCTTTAGAACTATTATTTGAACAGCCTGTGCTAAAACATACAATTATTATTAAAGTAGCTATTAGCCTTATATATTTTTTTCTATTAAAATTCATTATATCTCCTCCAATAATATAACATTATACATATTAATTACATAACTATAAAATATATTTAATAATTTCCAAAAAATAAAAGAACGTTGCCTTTTAACTTAGCAACGTTCTATATATTTATATTTTATCTTCTATCTACATCTTTCTTTAAGACTGTAAGTAATAATGCTGATACTACCATACCTGCTATTATTGCTATTATATATCCACCTAAATTTTTAACAACATGAGGTATGAATAAAACCCATACTCCACCATGAGGAACTGCAAGTGTTGAACCAAATATCATTGATAATGCTCCAGTTACTGCTGAACCTGCCATAATTGAAGGAATAACTCTAAGTGGGTCTGCGGCTGCAAATGGTATTGCTCCTTCTGTTATAAATGATAAGCCAAGTGCCCATGCTGCTTTACCTGCTTCTCTTTCTTGTTCAGTAAACTTCTTCTTTGCTATAACAGTTGCAAGAGCTATTGCAAGAGGTGGTACCATTCCTGCTGCCATTGTAGCTGCCATTATAGTTGTTCCTGCTGTTGTTATTGTTCCTGTTGCGAATACATATGCTGCTTTATTGAAAGGACCTCCCATATCAAATGCCATCATGCATCCTAAAACTATACCTAAAACTGCTGCATTTGCTCCACTTAATCCTTTTAAGAAATCTGTAAGTCCAGTGTTAATTGCTTTTACTGGATCACCTAAGACAAACATCATTATAAGGGCCATAAATACTGTAGAAAGTACTGGTATTATAAGTACTGGCATTAAACTGTCTAAAGCTTTTGGAAGTTTTATATATTTCTTTAATAATAGAACAAAGTAACCTGCAATAAATCCTGCGAGTAACGCTCCTATAAATCCTGCGCCTATAGTACTTGCTAGCGCTCCACCAACAAATCCTGGAACAAGTCCGGGTCTATCGGATATTGAATATGAAATGTATCCTGCTAATACTGGGAGCATTAATGCAAAAGCCTGTTTTCCTGTGCTGAATATAACTTCTCCTATTGTTCCTGGAGTTTTAAAAACGTAAATTCCTCCAATTGCAAAGCCTAGTGCTATTAGTATTCCTCCTGCTACAACGAATGGTATCATGAAGGAAACACCTGTCATTAAGTGTTTATATATTCCTGATGCTACACTCTTCTCTTCTTTTCTGTTTTCTACCTTAACCTCAGACTTTTCCTTGCCGTTGCCATATACATTTTTTGAGTTAAGTGCCTCATTTATAAGTCCTTTGGGATCCTTTATAGCATCCTTAACTGGAACTTCAACTAAGATCTTTCCTTCAAATCTTGATTTATCAACATTAGTATCTGCTGCTATAATAACTGCATCTGCATCGTTTACATCACTGGTAGTTATTACATTCTCTGCTCCTACTGAACCCTGAGTTTCAACTTTAATTTCATGACCCATTTCTTTTGCTGCCATCTGAAGTGCCTCTGCTGCCATATATGTGTGAGCAATTCCTGTTGGACAAGATGTTATAGCAACTAACTTTTTCATTTTCTTTTCCTCCCTTATTATATATTATTATAAACACTTAATGTAACATTGTATTCTTTATTCAAAAACTTCTATAAATTCTTCAAAGCTTTGTGCATTTTTTATTTTTTCTCTTACATCCGCATGCATAAGCTTTCTTGATATTTCACTTAAAGCTCTAAGATGCACATCATTCGATTCTTTTGGAACTGCTATTAAAAAAAACATATGTGCTGGCTGATCATCCATTGATTGATAATCTATTCCTTCTTTGCTAAGTCCAAAAGTTATTGCTGCTTCTTTAACAGCACTACATTTACCATGTGGAATAGCTATCCCCATTCCTATACCTGTAGAAAATTCTTCTTCTCTTTTTAGTACTGCTTCTCTTAATTCTTCCTTACTAGTAACTTTTCCATCATTGTACAAAATATCTATAAGCTCATCTATTGCCTCTTCCTTTGTTTTTGCTTTTAGATTAAATGTAACCCTTTCTTTTGAAAACATCTCTTTTGTTGACATAATCCTATACCTCCTCAACTTCTACTCTCTTTAATAATTCTTGAACATCTTCTAAGCTGCATGCTTCTGTTCCCTCAGTTGATACTGATGCTGCTCCACATGCGATAGAAAATCTTAAAATTTCCATTTCATTAAGACCATTTATTATTCCATATACAAATGCTGCTACCATAGAATCTCCTGCACCTACAGTGCTTTTAACTGGCACTACCAAGCCTTTAGCATAATATGCTTTATCCTTAGTTACAAATAGTGCTCCCTTAGACCCTAATGATATTAAAACATTTGAAACACCTTTAGCAATTACTTCCTTTGCTCCTTCTATAATGTCATCATTGTTTTTGAACTTTTTACCCAATAGAAGTTCAAATTCCATGTCATTAGGTTTTATAATATACGGTTTTTCTTTTATGCCTTCACTTAAAAGCTCTCCCTCTGCATCTAAAATCACAAATGCACCATTATCCTTAGCTATTTTAGTTAAAGTTCCATATATATTTTTTTCAATTCCTGGAGCTACTCCTCCTGATAATACAACAATATCATCTTTATTACACATAGCTTTGAATTTATTTATAAATACTTCAAGTTCATCATGACTTATATTAGGCCCAGCTTCATTTATATCTGTATAAACCTTATTTAAATCATCAACAACTTTAGTATTAGTTCTAGTATCTCCATTTATAGTTATAAATTCATTATTTATTTTTCTTTTTTCTAGTTCTTCTTTAAAACTGCTTTCCCACATGCCACCAATAAAACCAGTACATTTTGATTCTACGTTAAAGTTTTTTAATACCTTTGATACATTTATACCTTTACCGCCAATATCATATCTTATACTACCTACTCTATTGACAACTCCTACATTAAAATCATCAATATTTAGAGTTTTATCCATAGCCGGATTCAATGTTACTGTTATTACCATGATTTCACCTCCAATTACGTAATTATTACTTCTACCCCTATCTTATTAAATTCATTTATTTCTTCACTTGACAGTTCTCCACTTGTAACAATTTGCGTAACCGCTTCTGATTTACAAATTACTGAGAAACTTATTTTTTCAAATTTAGAACTATCTGCAACAACTATTACTTTATTTGCGGAATCTATCATTGCCTTTTTGGTTTGAGCTTCCGTAAAATTTGGAGTTGTTATTCCCTCAATGGGCGTTATACCATTAGCTCCAATAAAAACCTTATCAACTCTAAAATTTTTAAGTATGTCCTCGCATAGCTTTCCAACCATTGCTCTAGTATTGGCTCTGAGAATTCCTCCTGCTACTATAAGCTCTATATTTTTTTCTTTTCTATTTAATAATTCTGATGCTATATCAATAGAATTTGTTATAACTGTTATATCTTCTGCTTCTATATTTTTTGCAATTTCAAGAGTCGTAGTTCCCGAATCTAAAATTATAGTATCTCCATTTTTAATCATTTTAGCCGCATATTTTGCAATAGCTAATTTTTCCACTTGTCTTTCATCTTTTTTATCTGTAAATGAAGGTTCAAAATTAGTTATATCTATTGGAACTGCGCCACCATGTGTTCTTGTTAGAATTCTTCTTTCTTCCATTTCTTTAAGATCTCTTCTTATTGTGGCCTCTGAAACATTAAAATAATTTGATATCTCATTTACTTTTATACTGCCTTCTTTATCTAAAATAGCTTTTATCTCTTTTTGTCTCTCTTCTGCAAACATATAAATCACCTTTCATATATTCGTTTACGAGCGTTTATGTCTATATTTGTTTGATTGATTATATTGTAAACGAATTCAAACATAATGTCAATATCTTTTCTCAAACTTTTTTAAAAAATAATTCACATATGAACACAAACGCTCAAGCTTTGTATTTTCAATTATTATATTATTCTTATATTTTGTTATTATAATATAAAAAAAGGTGATGTCTCAAAATGATTAAAATTAATCAAAATTTAATTATGAGAAATATTCTTTTTTTAAGCTATTAAATTGATTATAATTTTTTATATACTAATAAAGAGCTATTACAAAACTAATTTAGAGTTTTGCAATAGCTCCCTTACTAATTAGAGATATATTAAATTAAGCTTTTATAACTTTAAATTTAATTAAATCTCTATGCATTTTTTTAGTCATTACATTTAAATTTTCAGAAGTTTGTCCAACACTTTTGGCCGACAAGCTCATTTCTTCAGCTGAGGCTGCTATTTCTTCAGCAGCAGAAGCTATCTCTTCTGATACGGCAGAACTGTTTTCTATACTTGATACTATGCTCATTTTCTTTTCGTTAATGTTCATAGCAGACATATTTGCTATCTCTATCTTTGGTATTACTTCACCTATTTTTTGAATTATATTTTTAAAGGAACTTATAGTAACATTAATTATATTTGTCTGACCATCTAGCTCTTTGTTCATAAGATTTGAGCTATCTAGCATATTACCCATATTATTTACAATGTCCTTTATTAAAATGCCAATATTTTCAGAAGAAGCTTTTGATTGCTCTGCAAGAGTTCTTATCTCTTCTGCCACAACAGCAAATCCCTTTCCAGATTCTCCTGCCCTTTGAGCTTCTATCGCAGCATTTAAAGCTAAAAGGTTTGTCTGATCAGCAATGTTATTAATTAAGTCTGTTATTTCATTTATCCTGTTTACGTCTTGTTCTAAGGTAGATATCTTTGTTATAAATTCATTGAAGGAATCACTTAAGTTATCAACTGAAGATAAAAGTGTTTCCATGTTAGTTCCACTATTGTTAGCCAAATTAGTAATTCCTTTTGAATTATCATCAATACTATTTATAGACTCTACAACTTTATCTAATTCATGACTAAATTTATCTATTGCATTATTTATATCAAGTAAATTTTGAGATTGTTCTGATGTTCCCTTAGCAGTTTCCTGTATAGCTATTGAAACATTAGCAGAAGAAGAAGTCATTTCCTCTGCAACAGAAGCTAAATCATGAGATTTTGAATCTATATCATCAAACTTAGATTTTATATCATTTATCATATTTGAGATATTTATTATAGTTTTTTCCAAAGAGCTGCTCATTATGCCAAATTCGTTTTTAGGGCTACTATCCACTTTAACAGTGAAATCACAATTAGCAACTGATTCTAAATTCTCTATAATTTCTCTTGATGAACTTTTAATAATTTTTACAACTGCAGCACAAATAAAGGTTGATATGAAAATGGCAAACATCAATACTATAATAAAAGCTTCATTACTAGAAGAATATATTGAATCACTTGAATTCATAACCAATTGAGCTTTTTTAGTTTCATAATCTCTTAAAGTAGTAAGGGATTTATCTATTATATCACCAAGTTGTGCAAATCTATTTGCCTTGCTTTCTGTTATTTTCCCACCAGTCTTTAATGCAGAATTTAATTCTGCCCATAAATTCAAGTATTCTTCATAGTTAGAATTAAAAGCTCCTATATAAGTTTTTTCACTTGAATCTAAACCACTGCCTATGAAGTTCTCAAGATAAGTCTTTATACTATTATCATAATTTTTTATATTAGAGTCGTACTCAGAACTATAGCTTGTACTTCTTGCAGCATTAGTAGCATCAAGACGTATTTTTAAAAACTCTGATTTTATTCCACCGATATCAGAAATTGGCATTAAGTTTTGATTATACATACTTTTAACATTATTATTTATCTTCTGCATGTTATTGAAACCGAGAAAACCAACAATAGAAGTTAAAAGTATAGAAAATACACCCATAAATATAATTATATTTGATATTTTTACATTTTTTATTTTCCTAAACATTACTTCATCTCCCGTATTTTATATTGAATTTATACACAAAGAAATAACTATGCGTCTTTAAAATTCACATAAATTTCCACTCTCCTCGGAAAAATAAAATAGTAATCTAAAAATAAATCACCTAAAGTATAGTCCCCTTACACTACTAAATTCAATGTAAAATTATTTCATGCATTAGATATAGTTAGTTAATAATATCTAAGGTTACAACTATGAGTTTATTATATAAATTGATTTTAATATACAATGTTAGTTATAAAATGTGTTAAGTGGTCTGTTATACTATTTAAGCATTAATATGAGTTTCATTTCTATGTATTAAAATACAATATATTCCTTTATATTGTAATACAAAATAAGTATTGGTATCTAGCAATTGCTAACCTTAGGAAATAACTTAATCTATCTTAATTAAGTTGAAATTTGTAGCTTATAAGAAGTACAATTATATATGAGGTTTTATTACAATCTTGTATATGATTTTCTAAATGAGAAAGGATGATTTAATGTGGTAAAGGTAGTAGCGAAAAACTTTATTAAAGAAGAGAAAATAGAAGATTTTTTAAAGATATCAAAAGAATTAGTAGAACTTACAGTTACTCAGGACAAAGGATGTATAAAATATGAGATGTATCAAGATTTGAATGATAAAACAATTCTTACTATGATTGAAGAATGGGAAAGCATGGAGTTTTTACAAAAACACATGCAATCTAAACATTTTAAAAGATTAGTGCCTATGATGGGGGAATATTCTAAAAAGCAAGGAGAAACGAATATATACACAAAAGCAGTATAAAGGACTATGGCAAAATGATTAAAATTTAATGATAATATAAATTCCAATTCGTCATTAAATTGATATAATTTTTTGTGTACGATTTAGTTATTTTCATAATCTACTAAATAAAGAGCTATTGCAAAACTAGTTTTGCAATAGCTTCGAGCATGTGAAGAAAAGTCTGTAAATAAAAATAATAAGGCTTTCTATGGTAAAATAAAATCATAGGAGGCCTTTTATTATGGCAAGAAAAAAAGATATTTATAAGGTAAAACCAATGAATGAAGGAAAAAGAAATATTATATCAGCTCTTATAGACGAGTATGATATTCAGTCAGCTGAGGATATTCAGGAAGCTTTAAAAGATCTATTAGGTGGAACTATTCAATCTATGCTTGAAGGTGAAATGGACGAGCATTTAGGCTATGAACCATATGAACGAGCCGAAACTACAAACTCAAGAAATGGGAAAAAACAAAAAAGAATTCGAAGCAAATATGGTGAGATGAATATAGATGTACCACAGGATAGAGAAAGTTCTTTTGAACCTAAAATAGTACAAAAACACCAGAAAGATATTTCTGGTATAGAAGAAAAAATTATTTCTATGTATGCTAAAGGATTAAGTACCAGACAAATTTCAGAACAAATTGAAGATATATATGGGTTTGAAGTTAGTGAAGGAATGGTTTCAAATATAACCAATAAACTTCTTCCTGAAATAGAAGCATGGCAACATAGACCTTTATCTACAGTATATCCAATTGTTTTCATTGATGCAGTTCATTTTTCCGTAAGGGAAAATAACGTTATACGTAAGCTTGCAGCTTACATTATTCTTGGTATAAATAATGAAGGCAGAAAAGAAGTACTTTCTATAAATATTGGAGAAAATGAAAGCAGTAAATATTGGCTTAGTGCTCTCAATGAATTAAAAAATAGAGGTGTTCAAGATATCCTTATCCTTTGTGCAGATGGTCTTACAGGGATAAAGGAATCTATATCAGTAGCTTTTCCAAATACTGAATATCAACGTTGTATAGTTCATCAAGTAAGAAATACATTAAAGTATGTTTCTGATAAAGATAAAAAAGAATTTGCAAAAGATTTAAAAACTATATATCATGCACCTTCTGAGGAAATTGCATATAAGCAATTAGAAGAAATCACTGGAAAATGGGAAAAACATTATCCTAACTCAATGAAAAGCTGGAAATCAAATTGGGATGCTATTAGCCCTATTTTTAAGTTCTCTGCTGATGTAAGAAAAGTTATTTATACTACAAATGCAATCGAAAGTCTCAACAGCACATATCGTAGATTAAATAGACAAAGAACTGTATTTCCAAGCGATACATCACTTTTAAAAGCTTTATACCTTGCTACTTTTGAAGCTACAAAAAAATGGCGTTTGCCACTAAGAAATTGGGGTAAAGTGTACGGTGAATTATCCATTATGTATGAAGGACGACTTACTGAATAAAAAGCTTAATATGCCAAAAACGCCTGTTTTTAAAGGCGTTCTTGACATACATATTTTTAGAATGTATATTTAAAACAAGATAGAAAGTCACTTTTGACAATCTTGTCTTTTAAAACTTACCATAGAAAGTTATTTTACAGAAAGAATTTTACACTCTCATAGCTTCCCTTTTACTTTCCTGCTATAGTTATATTCTTCATTTCTATCGCCTTAGGTCCTATAAATCCATTTTCACTCTGCATTTCTTTTGACAAGAAGATATTATTCTGCACATCTTGTATATTTATATTTAGAGAACCTCCTGTAACAGGTATAGTTTTTTCACCATCAAAATACCATCCAAGTCTTATTTCTCCTCCAAAATCTCCTGTTGTTGAATCCATTTGAAAATCAGAGAAAGCTACGAGCTCTAAATATGGTTCCTTTTTCATTTCTTCTATACTCTTACTTCCGGTCTCTACAACAAAATTTTTAATTACTCCTGTGGGTTTGTTTTTCAAGTAATAGCTATGTCTTAAATCTCCATGATAATTTTTAAGTTTTCCATTTTCTAAGATTTGAGTCTTTGATAAAACAACTCCATCATCATCTATTGGTGATGAATATATAGAATTCTTTACACTAGGATCAAGAATTAAGTTTATTGAATCTCCCTTGATATTATCTCCTTGAATGGAATCTTCCATTTTAAAGGTAGATATTTTATTGTAAATATTATTAGCATTAGATTTATCTAAATAATAGCTTAAAACTTCTTTCACAGGACTTCCACTTAGTATGAGTTTATATTTTCCTGAATTAACTGTATTTTTAGCCTTAGCTCTTTCTTTAGCTAAAAATAGCATTTCACTAGCAGCTTTTGATATTGCTTCTGGATCATAATCTGAGAAAGTTAACATCTTATATAATTCAATCTCCTCATCTGTTTCCTTCCAAGATGTTATAAATTCAATCATACCTTCATAACTTTCATAGCTTAAATCTACCCCATAAGATGTAATTATTCTTTTATACTTTTTGTTTAAAAACATCTCAGCTGAATTAATTTCACCATTTTTTTCATTATCACTTTTATATAAAGCTTCTACTAATTTAGGCATCCAATCTGCTAATGTACCTTCTGAGAATTTACTTTCAACATTTTTAATTTCTGCTGTTTCCATTTTAGGAATATCATAATATGCATTTTTTACAAAACCAGCTGCAAAAATCCCATCTTCTATTATTTCATTAATCTCTTTATCATTCATAGTTGGATCTACATTAAATGTAGAACTTCCTCTATATTTAACCTCATTCTCCTCAAAATCTTTATATACAGTAACCTTATAATGATGTACTTCCTTACTTCTTGTCATATCTATATCTTTTTTAACAAAAAACGCTTCCTCTGAATTTATCTTTTCTTCTATAATCTTATAGTCATCAATACTTTTACTCTCTAATATTTCCTTTATTCTACTTACCATTATCCTAACCTCACTTTAGCTTTAATATATGGTCCACCACTTGAAACTTTTACTAGCTCTTTATATCCTTTTCCACAAGCTCCTCCACCTTCAAGCTGAACATTCTCAGAAACCATAGAAATTGATTTTAAAAGGTCAGGTACATAACCCGTTAACACTACTGGTGATACAATTTTTCCAGTTAATTTTCCATCTTCAATTTCTAATCCATAATTAAGCATACACTGGATGCCCCAATTCTTAGGATCCTCCATACCACTATAAGGACATTCTAGTAAATATCCCTTCTTTATTGAAGCTATCATATCTTCAATCTTATCTTTTCCTTCCGAAAAAAAGGTATTTGTCATTCTTGCATAAGTTTTTCTTTCAAATGAAAATCTCTTACCGTTACCTGTAGGTTTACTACCTAATCTCATAGCAGATAGAGTATCTGAAAGCCCTCTTTTTAATATTCCATTTTCTATTATTACCGTATCAGTTCCTATAACACCCTCATCATCAAATAAATATGACGATACATGGTTTGCACTTTTGGCTCCATCACGCATAGATACTAGTTTTGAAGCTACTGGTTTATCTATATATTCAACAGCTTTTGCTCTATTTTTTACAAACATATCCATTTCAACACCATGTCCAAAGGCTTCATGTGCAATTATTCCTGATACATCTGGAGAACATACAACTTCATACTCGCCTGGTTTTACTGGCTCAGCATCTAATAACCTAACAGCTATATCTGCTGTGTCTTTAACTTTACTCTCTACTTCATCTAATAATTCAGGTCCTTTTAATCCAGAACATGATGAATAGTTTACTCTTGTAATATTATCTTTTCTTGATAAAATTGTTATATATCCTTCGCTCCATATATATGATTGATATAAATCCTTATCATTTGAAATAAAAATTTTTGACACATGTACTTGATGAAATATAGCCTTTGCTTCAATTATAAAATCAGATATAGCTAAAGCTTTATCCTTCATCTTAGTGAGCCTTTCTATTATATATTGACTATTAGCCTTTTCTTTAGGTATTGCAATTTCCCCCAAAAAGCTATCTTGCATTTTTTCTTCTTTAATAACATCATATTGAGTTATTTCATAAGATTTTTTTAACTTATCTATTTGATCATTTACTCTATGTTTTATATTTTCTGCTAACCTATCTATATTATTTTCGTCCAACTCGTTAAAGGAATATTCAGAATAACCTATTCCATTGTATACCCTTACTACAAAACCTCTTTCATTCCAAAAAGAATCAGATACATCAATACCTGTCTTTTGCACTATGTATTTTTTACCATAAGAATCAGTGCCTAAAACAGATACATATTTAAAATCTTTATTTAATATTTGTATAAGTTTTTTTATGCTCTGTTTTTTTTCTACTAAAAATTCAGACATTTTAACCTTCATTATTTTTTCCCACCTTTAGCAAATTTTAAGTATATAAATTAATATATACTTAAAATAAAAAAAACTCAAGTATAAACTTGAGTTTTTTGGTGGCCGGACCAGGAATCGAACCAGGGACACGAGGATTTTCAGTCCTCTGCTCTACCGACTGAGCTATCCGGCCAAACATTACCCGGCGATGACCTACTCTCCCACAGAGCCTCCCCTGCAGTACCATTGGCGTTCTGGTTCTTAACCTTCGTGTTCGGTATGGGAACGGGTGTTACAACCATGCTATGATCACCGGATTTATTTAATTATAGAAAGTACTTTATACTTTCAAGATTGCATAGTAATTATTATATATTTACTTATTAATTGGTCAAGCCCTCGACCTATTAGTATCAGTCAGCTTAAAATGTTACCATTCTTACACCTCTGACCTATCACCTGTTGTTCTTACAGGGGTCTTACTAACTTATGTTATGGGAAATCTAATCTTGAGGTGGGCTTCACGCTTAGATGCCTTCAGCGTTTATCCCTTCCCGACATAGCTACCCAGCCGTGCCTTTGGCAAGACAACTGGTACACCAGAGGTCAGTCCATCCCGGTCCTCTCGTACTAAGGACAGCTCCTCTCAAATTTCCTTCGCCCGCGACGGATAGGGACCGAACTGTCTCACGACGTTCTGAACCCAGCTCGCGTGCCGCTTTAATGGGCGAACAGCCCAACCCTTGGGACCTACTTCAGCCCCAGGATGCGACGAGCCGACATCGAGGTGCCAAACCTCCCCGTCGATGTGGACTCTTGGGGGAGATCAGCCTGTTATCCCCGAGGTAGCTTTTATCCGTTGAGCGATGACCCTCCCACGAGGAGTCACCGGATCACTAAGCCCGACTTTCGTCTCTGCTCCACTTGTTTGTGTCGCAGTCAGGCTCCCTTCTGCCTTTGCACTCTACGCGCGGTTTCCAACCGCGCTGAGGGAACCTTTGGGCGCCTCCGTTACTTTTTAGGAGGCGACCGCCCCAGTCAAACTGCCCTCCTAGCTATGTCCCGTGACCAGTTTCATGGCCTCCGGTTAGAACCTCAGTACTGTCAGGGTGGTATCCCAAAGACGACTCCACAATTCCTGACGGAACTGCTTCCAAGTCTCCCACCTATTCTGTACAGACAATACCGAAATTCAATGCTAAGATACAGTAAAGCTCTACGGGGTCTTTCCGTCCAATCGCGGGTAGCAAGCATCTTCACTTGCACTACAATTTCGCCGGATTTGCTGTTGAGACAGTGCCCAAATCATTACGCCATTCGTGCGGGTCGGAACTTACCCGACAAGGAATTTCGCTACCTTAGGACCGTTATAGTTACGGCCGCCGTTTACTGGGGCTTAAGTTCATGCCTTCGCTTGCGCTAAGCATTCCCCTTAACCTTCCAGCACCGGGCAGGCGTCAGCTCCTATACTTCAGCTTTCGCTTTAGCAGAAACCTGTGTTTTTGATAAACAGTTGCTTGGGCCTATTCTCTGCGACCTACTCTCGTAGGCACCCCTTCTCCCGAAGTTACGGGGTCAATTTGCCGAGTTCCTTAACAGCAATTCTTCCGATGGTCTTAGGATTCTCTCCTCACCTACCTGTGTCGGTTTGCGGTACGGGCACAGAGCTCCTGGATAGAGACTTTTCTTGGCAGTATGAAATCAGATATTTCGGTAGTAAACTACCTCACCATTACACCCCAAGCTTAAGGAAGACGGATTTTCCTATCTTCCACTCTCAGTGCTTAGACGTACTTCCAATAACGTACGCATATCCTATCCTTCTGCGTCATCCCATTTCTCATAACGTTACTCTGCGGTATCGGAATATCAACCGATTGTCCATCACCTACGCCTTTCGGCCTCGGCTTAGGTCCCGACTTACCCTGGGCGGACGAACCTTCCCCAGGAAACCTTAGGTTTTCGACCACTAAGATTCTCACTTAGTTCTCGCTACTTATGCCAACATACTCTCTCCTGTACAGTCCACCGCTCCTTTCGGTACGACTTCAGCCCATACAGGATGCTCCTCTACCACTTGTACGAAGTACAAGTTCACAGCTTCGGTGTTAGATTTTAGCCCCGGACATTTTCGGCGCAGGATCTCTTGACTAGTGAGCTATTACGCACTCTTTTAATGAATGGCTGCTTCTGAGCCAACATCCTAGTTGTCTTAGAAATCCCACATCCTTTACCACTTAATCTATACTTTGGGACCTTAGCTGGTGATCTGGGCTGTTTCCCTTTTGACTACGGATCTTATCATTCGCAGTCTGACTACCATGATTCAAGTATCCAGCATTCGGAGTTTGATAGAGTTCGGTAACTGTTGTCAGCCCCTACCTCATTCAGTGCTCTACCTCCGGTACTCATTCATGGCGCTAGCCCTAAAGCTATTTCGAGGAGAACCAGCTATATCCGAGTTCGATTGGAATTTCTCCCCTATCCACAGCTCATCCCATGGTTTTTCAACACCATTGTGGTTCGGGCCTCCACGGAATTTTACTTCCGCTTCACCCTGGCCATGGATAGGTCACCCGGTTTCGGGTCTACAGCATGCAACTATGCGCCCTATTCAGACTTGGTTTCCCTTCGGCTTCGCACCTTAAGTGCTTAACCTTGCTGCATACCGTAACTCGTTGGCTCGTTCTACAAAAAGCACATCATCACACATTAACGTGTTTTGATCGGTTGTGGACACACGGTTTCAGGTTCTATTTCACTCCCCGTCTGGGGTTCTTTTCACCTTTCCCTCACGGTACTGCTTCACTATCGGTCACTAGGTAGTATTTAGCCTTGGGAGGTGGTCCTCCCAGCTTCCCACAAGGTTTCACGTGTCTCGTGGTACTCTGGTACAGATCGGGCTTTTTTCTCTTTTCACCTACAGGACTATTACCTTCTATGGTTTAACTTTCCAGAAATCTTCGGTTAAGATATAAAGCTTTAATGATCTGCCCGCAACCCCGGAAACAAGTTTCCGGTTTGGGCTCTTTCCGTTTCGCTCGCCGCTACTAAGGAAATCGATTTTTCTTTCTCTTCCTCCAGGTACTTAGATGTTTCAGTTCCCTGGGTTTACCTCTATATACCTATGAATTCAGTATATAGTTCATGGGGTTACCCATGAGAGTTTCCTCATTCGGAAATCTTCGGTTCACAGACTATTTGCGTCTACCCGAAGCTTATCGCAGCTTATCACGTCCTTCATCGGCTCCTAGTGCCAAGGCATTCACCATGCGCCCTTTGTAGCTTGACCTTAAATAAATATATTTAAATACAAACAACAAAGAATTAACTTTGCCTTGCTTTAGAGTATTACTCTTAATTACTATGCAATTTTCAAAGTACAATGGTGGGTTTAAATGGACTCGAACCATCGACCTCACGCTTATCAGGCGTGCGCTCTAACCAGCTGAGCTATAAACCCACGTATGGTGGAGAATAAGAGATTCGAACTCTTGACCCCCTGCGTGCAAGGCAGGTGCTCTCCCAGCTGAGCTAATCCCCCACATTATAGATATTATAGAGAGTTGAACTCTCAAAATTAAACAGAGAACAAAGAACCTTCATGGAAATTACATTTCCATGTCGACTCCTTAGAAAGGAGGTGATCCAGCCGCAGGTTCTCCTACGGCTACCTTGTTACGACTTCACCCCAATCATCAACCCCACCTTCGACCGCTGGTTCCAAAAGGTTACCTCACGGGCTTCGGGTGTTGCCGACTCTCATGGTGTGACGGGCGGTGTGTACAAGACCCGGGAACGTATTCACCGCGACATTCTGATTCGCGATTACTAGCAACTCCGGCTTCATGTAGGCGAGTTTCAGCCTACAATCCGAACTGGGATAGGGTTTTGAGTTTAGCTCCACCTTGCGGTATAGCATCTTTTTGTCCCTACCATTGTAGCACGTGTGTAGCCCTAGACATAAGGGGCATGATGATTTGACGTCATCCCCACCTTCCTCCCGGTTAACCCGGGCAGTCTCACTAGAGTGCTCAACTAAATGTTAGCAACTAATGATAAGGGTTGCGCTCGTTGCGGGACTTAACCCAACATCTCACGACACGAGCTGACGACAACCATGCACCACCTGTCATCCTGTCCCCGAAGGGACTTCATCCATTACGGACTAATTCAGGAGATGTCAAGTCTAGGTAAGGTTCTTCGCGTTGCTTCGAATTAAACCACATGCTCCGCTGCTTGTGCGGGTCCCCGTCAATTCCTTTGAGTTTTAATCTTGCGACCGTACTTCCCAGGCGGAATACTTATTGTGTTAACTGCGGCACAGAAGGAGTCGATACCTCCTACACCTAGTATTCATCGTTTACGGCGTGGACTACCAGGGTATCTAATCCTGTTTGCTCCCCACGCTTTCATGCCTCAGCGTCAGTTACAGTCCAGAAGGCCGCCTTCGCCACTGGTATTCTTCCTAATCTCTACGCATTTCACCGCTACACTAGGAATTCTGCCTTCCTCTCCTGCACTCCAGACATCCAGTTTGAAATGCAGCCCCCAAGTTAAGCCCGGGGATTTCACATCTCACTTAAATATCCGCCTACACATCCTTTACGCCCAGTAAATCCGGACAACGCTTGCCACCTACGTATTACCGCGGCTGCTGGCACGTAGTTAGCCGTGGCTTCCTCCTATGGTACCGTCATTATCGTCCCATAAGACAGAGTTTTACGATCCGAAGACCTTCATCACTCACGCGGCGTTGCTGCATCAGGGTTTCCCCCATTGTGCAATATTCCCCACTGCTGCCTCCCGTAGGAGTCTGGACCGTGTCTCAGTTCCAATGTGGCCGATCACCCTCTCAGGTCGGCTACGCATCGAAGCCTTGGTGAGCCGTTACCTCACCAACAAGCTAATGCGCCGCGGGTCCATCTCATAGCGAATAAATCCTTTGGCTCAGAAATCATGTGATTTCCGAGTATTATGCGGTATTAATCTTCCTTTCGGAAGGCTATTCCCCACTATGAGGCAGGTTACCCACGTGTTACTCACCCGTCCGCCGCTGGGAACCGAAGTTCCCCGCTCGACTTGCATGTGTTAAGCACGCCGCCAGCGTTCGTCCTGAGCCAGGATCAAACTCTCAATTTAAAAGTTTGATATAATACAGATGCTACTCCGTATTCCTTTAGCTCATCGCTAAATTTATTTAAATAGAATAAATTCTATTCAAAAGAATTGCTGGTTCTTTAATTCTCTGTTTAATTTTCAAAGTTCAATTGTCTGCTGTAATCATACAGCTTTTATATAATAACATTTTTGTTTCTTGTTGTCAACATTTTTTTATCAAATTTGTAAGTGATAAGTAATTTATCTGACAACGCTAATTATAATAACATGTTTTTTGACACGTTGCTAACTATAAGTTTTTATTTTATACGAAATAATTATATATTTCTACATTATACTCTTTATTGCTCTATTTTAAATACAATGATACTTTAGGGAAAGTTTATTATGGTTTTCATCTTAAATCTCCAAAATAGTTGTATAAATTTAACAAAAGTAAGTTCTTTATAATCTTTAGAACTTACTTTTTTATCTTTTATTCTTTAATATTTATCAAATAACTTTTTAGTGTTATAAAATAGTATATACTATAAATTAATAAATATGCTATCTCTATAATTACATATTCTTTCATTATTTTAAATTCAAGTAGTTTACTTATAGAAAATGATGCAGCATAGGTATTTAATGAAGCTATTAAAAATGGTGCTCCAAAAATAATAACAAGTTCTTTTATTACAGATTTTTTAACCTCATTCTCACTAATTCCAACTTTCCTTAGAATTATAAAATTTCCTTTATCCTCTCTTGATTCCATAAACATCTTAAAGTATATTATGCTTCCTGTGGCCATTACAAAAAGTATTCCTATAAATAGACCTATAAAAGCCAGCACCCCCATAAGCTTCATACCACTAGTATAATGTTCATAAAATGTTGCTAAGCTATTTTCTTTAGGCATCTTCTTTTGAAGTTCACCTACAAACTTTTCTGCTTTGAAATCATTTTTTAATATATACCCATTAACTTTAAAGAAACTTTCTTGGTTAGCTTCTTTTTTCATATTATTATAAGTAGAATCATTTACAACAATAATATCCTTATAATGATCTAATGCTATAAAATTTTTACTATCTACATACCTTACTGTAAAATTGTGATCCTTACCTGCAAATTTGAAATTAACATTTTTTCCAATTGCTTTTTTAGGATCTCCTGAGAAGTCTTGGACCTCAGAATAATAAACCTCATTATTTTTTAAATTTATATTCTTACTATCCCCTTCATCATTTTTTACTTTATTAAACTCACTCTGATTTATTACGAAAAAATTGACGTTTTGATTAACAAAAGGTACTCTGCCATTTACCACAATAAAATTTATATTCTCTTTAACTTTAATATCTATCTCTTTATGCTTTTTTACTATACTGTCAAAAAGCTTATTAGTACTATCATTGCCATTAATATATTCTACTGAAAGGGGACATAAATTTCTCGCATTTTCTACTGATTTAGAAAATCCCCCCCAACAAAATAAAAGAGCGCATAAAGCAATTGTAGTTGTTATTGTTATTACACTTAAACTTCCTACATTTCCTCTATATCTTTGATGCATTTGCGACACTGTTACAAGTCTAGCTCCTTTAAAAAGATATTTTTGATTTTTTTTCATCATCTCTATAATAACTGCTGTTACAGAAGTAAAAAATAATACAGTTCCTACTGAAATTAGAATTACTACCTTTGGTGCCAAAACTATGTTATATCCTAACTTTTTTATTGCTACGTAATAACCATATGACATACAGATAATTGCTACTACACTCATAACTATAGTTATAACTGATATCTTTAACCCTTTTTCTATTTTCTTTGCTGCATTAAACATATCTATTAGTTTGCTTTTACATATTATTAGGTAACTTTGTAAACTTATTAATGCAAATATTATAAAAAATACTATTAACGAAATTTTTACAGCTCTAATATCAAACTGAAATTCTGCTTTACCTGTAGTTTTCATAAGTGCAAACAAAAGCATTATAAAAAACTTATTAAAAATAGCTCCCAGAATGATTCCTGTAATTAAAGATGTAATCATTATTATAAGATTTTCACAAAAATTAAGCATAGCCACCTGACCTTTGGACATTCCAAGAAGCATGTAGGTTGCAAATTCTTTCTTTCTTGACTTAGTAAAAAATGAATTTGAGTACCAAATAAAAAACGCAGAAAATATTATTATCATAACAGTTCCCATATGAAATAGAAGTGCTACGGATTTTATATCTTCTAAACTCTTTTGTACACTCTTATTGTAACTTATAGCCATAAATATATATATTATAAAAACACTAAAGGAGGAACTTAAAAAGTAAGCCCAATAATTTCTGATGCTACTTTTCACATTATTTAACGCCATTTTACATAATGTCATCTGTATCCCCTCCAATAACTGAAAGTACTTTTAATATACTTTCATAAAAACTTTTTCTATCTCTATCACCCTTATATATCTCATTAAATAACTTTCCGTCTTTAATAAAAATAACTCGTTTACAATAAGATGCCGCAAAAGCGTCATGGGTTACCATTAAAATTGTAGCTTGATTCTTTTCATTTAAATATCTTAGAGAATTCAGAAGTTCTTTAGATGCCTTTGAATCCAATGCTCCCGTTGGTTCATCTGCTAAAACAAGTGACGGTTGAGTTATTATAGCTCTTGCTGCTGCCGCTCTTTGTTTTTGTCCTCCTGACACCTCATAGGTATGCTTATTTAATATTTCACTTATTCCAAGTTTTTTAGTTATGTCTATGAGTCTCTTTTCAATTTCATTGTATGGTACCTTTGCTAATGCAAGTGGTAATACTATATTCTCCTTAATAGTCATATTGTCTAGTAAATTGAAATCCTGAAATATAAAACCAAGTTTCTCTCTTCTAAACTTTGACAAACCAGGTTCTCTAAGCTTTACTATATCTTTACCATCAATAACTATCCTTCCTGAGGTTGGCTTATCAATAGTAGATATTACATTTAGAAATGTAGTTTTTCCAGAACCAGAAGGTCCCATTATTCCAACAAACTCTCCTTTTTCTACTTTTAAATCTATATCCTTAAGAACTGAATATTTAGTGCCTCCAAACTTAGAACCATATACTTTTCTTAATTTTTCTATACTTAAAACTTCCATTTTCCTACCTCCGTTAATCAAGGAATATTTTTAATTTAAATTCCTTTTTCTTATTTCCTATGTGTAAATTATACAAAAAAGCAAAATGTACAACCATTTTTCTGGCTTACATTTTGCTTTTTTACCTTACATTTTTGTAACCTCGTAATAATCACACCATTTTGGAAAATGTATAAAAACCTCAGTTCCCTTGGTATACCTAGATTTTATGGTTATATTATGTCCTAATTTTCTAGCAAGCTTATATGATAGATATAGGCCCATTCCTGTGGCATTAGAATTCTCTTTTCTACCATTAAATCCGGTAAATGATTTATTAAATACTTTGTTCAAGTCTTCTTCTTTTATTCCTATACCATTATCAGATATTATAACTATCTTCTCTTTATCATCCTCAAAAGACTTTATTTCTATATTACCATTATCTCCTGTATACTTAAGTGCATTTGCAATAACCTGATTTAGTATAAATAAAAGCCACTTCTTATCTGTATCTACTTTAAAATTATCATCTACTTTAAGACTTAATTTTATATGTTTTCTTATAAATAACTTTGAATGATTCTTTATACTTTCCTTTACAAGCTTATTTATATCTATTTCCGAGATAATATAGTCCTTAGAAAAATTATCACCTCTGGAATAATATAAAACTTTTTCAACATAATCATCTATTTTTTCTATTTCCTCTTCAAAAGATTCAATATTTATTTCACCATTTTCAATTAAAAGCTTTGAAGTTGCAATAGGTGTCTTTATTTCATGAACCCACATTGTCATAAATTCATTATTGTTTTCAAATTCCTTCTGAAGCGCCTCTAACTTTTGACTATAATCTTTATATAAATCTTCTATTATAGCCGCATACACTTCATCCTTATACTCCAATGGCTTTGGAAATATGGGTGTTTTATCCTCTACATTATTGTCTATAAGTAACCTTTTTATATATTTATTTTTTATATTAAAGTCTATAAAAATAAATATTACCAATAAAAACGTTATTACAAAAATTACATACGCTGCGTCAGTTGAATTCATTATATTTTCACGTTCTAAATACATAAATAGAACTACAAATATGCCAATAAAAATATATAGTGCTATAAATCTCAAATTATCCCTTAAATATTTTAAAAATATCATCTTATAACATATCCTTGTCCCTTTATAGTTTTAATGAAATCCACACCTAATTCTTTAAGTTTTTTTCTTAACCTATTTATATTTACCGTAAGCGTGTTATCATCTATAAAGCTCTCATCATTCCAAAGTTCCTGCATTATTTTTTCCCGACTTACTATATTATCATGATTCTTCATAAGTACATATATTATTTTAAATTCATTTTTTGTAAGCTCCACACTATTTTCATTATAGTATACGGTATTGTTTTTCAAAGAAATTATTACGTCTTTAAACTCTAAGGTATCCATTTCCGTTTCACTATAGGAGTAGGTTCTTCTTAGTATTGCATTTATTTTAGCTAATAAAACCTCCATAGAAAATGGTTTTGTTATATAATCGTCTCCTCCCATATTAACAGCCATTACCACATCCATATTAGAACTTCTTGATGACAAAAATACTATAGGTACCTTTGATATACTTCTTATTTTACTACACCAATAAAACCCATCACAGACGGGCAAATTTATATCCATAAGAACAAGCTTAGGCTCAATTTTCACAAATTCTTCAAATATATTATTAAAATTTTCTACTGCATAGGCTTCAAAGGACCACTTTTCTAATGATTTTTTTATAATATTTCTTATTTTCTCTTCATCTTCTATTACCATTATCCTATACATAGGTAGCCCCTTCTCTACTTTCTATCCCCAAAGTACTGATAGTAATAACATTTTAGTTTACCGTTATACAGCTTTCTATTCTTATCACTCTTTCTTCCAAAACAATCCTCAAAGTTTTCATGTGCTGTTATTATAAAATATGACCATCCATCAAGAGCTTTAAATACTCTTCCTATTTCCTTATATAATCTTTCTACTTCTTTTCCTTCTCCAAGTCTTTCTCCGTATGGTGGATTAGTTATTATAGATCCTCCCTTTTTCTTGGATGAAAATTCCTTTACCGGTAGCTTTTGAAAGTATATGTAATTTTCCACTCCTGCCTTTTTAGCATTTGCCTTGGCTGTTTTTATTACCCATCCATCTATATCTGAGCATAGTATACTAAATTCCTTATCATTTATTGAATTTCTTGCATGCTTTCTAAGATCACTCCATAAATCTTTAGGTATTATATCCCAATCCTCTGATACAAACCTTCTTTTAAGTCCAGGCGCAATATTTTTTCCTATTAATGCTGCTTCTATAGCTATAGTTCCCGAACCACACATAGGGTCTGCAAGCTGTACCTCTGGTTTCCATTTACTTAAAAGTACCATTGCTGCTGCTAAAGTCTCCTTTATAGGTGCTCCACCTGAGTTTTCTCTGTAGCCTCTTTTATGAAGACCTTCGCCCGATGTATCAAGTGTTAATGTTACTATATCTTTAAGTATTCCTACCTCTATTTTGTATTCCGCACCATATTCAGTAAATTTCTCAAGCTTATATTTTCTTTTCATTGCTTCAACTACAGCTTTTTTTACTATCCCCTGACAATCAGGTACGCTGTGAAGCTTTGACTTTATGGATTTTCCAGTAACATGCATATACGCATCCTGTGGCATTATATCTTCCCATTTAACTTTTAAAGTACCTTGAAACAATTCCTCAAAACTTTCCGCTTTAAATTCTGCCATTTTTATAAGTACTCTATCTGCACATCTAAGCCATAAATTGCAAGTTACTATATCCATTTCATCGCCTGCAAACGTAACTCTGCCATTTTCTATTTTTAAATCCTCATATCCTAATTCTTTAAGTTCTTTTGCAACTACGGATTCTAATCCGAAGGTGGATGTCGCTATTAAAGTAAAATCCATTTTTCAGTCTCCTTTTTTATATTTATATTGTTTATTATCTCATATTGGATTTATATATATCAATACAATAAATACAATGATAACTATAACTGCAAACACCTTAGTTATAGCATCGCTTTTTTCTTCCTTCCTTACATAACGGCGCTTACATTTTCTTTTAAACATAATTTTTTCAATAAAATAAAACATAATTAAAGCAAATAATATTACTGTTTCTAAAATTAATTTTTTTAACCCATAATTATCATTAATATTTAACCATGCACCTGTACTTTTACCTATTTTAATATAAGAATAAATATTTAAGGCATAAAATACAGCACCTATCACTCCTAAAATTTTAAATATTTCATTATACTTAAAAAATATTAAAAACATAACAGCCATACATAATATGAATTCCATTATACCTATAAGAAAATCCATAATTGGACTTTTAACTTCTTTATTTTTAGAATTCACTTCTTTTGCTGTTATGCCCTCCTGTGAATTGGGTAAATACTCTATTGAATATTCTGTATAAGTATTCATATTTGATTCTAAAGAAAAGGTAACGCCAACTCCATTTATGTATACAGTTTCAAAATACCCTTTAGAATCCTTTTTTATTTCATCTATATATCCCTTTTCAACTGCGAAATTTCCACTTATAAGTACCGGTATATCCTTTGTCATGGGAATAAGAATGATTGAAGAAGAAATAATCAAAATCAACATTAAAGTAGTTACCGAAATTTTAATTGCATATCTTTTCTTTCTACTCCTTGTTTTTATTCTATAATTTTTTATCACTATACGATAAAAGCCTACTATCCCAATCATCATTAAAAATATAAATATAAATATATTTCCAATAAACGCTGCTATCTGAAACTCTTTCATCCCCTACCCCCAAAACACCTTTTACACCATACTACCACCATTTTACTTATTTTACAACAAGTTCAACAGGGCAGTGATCTGACCCCATAACTTCAGTATGAATATCAGCACTTACAAGTCTATCTTTAAGGCTTTCTGAGGTACAAAAATAGTCTATACGCCAGCCTGCATTTTTTTCTCTTGCCTTAAATCTATAGGACCACCAAGAATAAATGCCTTCTTTGTCTGGATAAAAATATCTATATGTATCTATAAAACCTGAATTTAAAAGCTCTGTGAATTTGCTTCTTTCTTCTGGACTAAAGCCTGCGTTTTTAGTATTTGTCTTTGGATTTTTAAGATCTATTTCTGTGTGTGCCACATTCATATCTCCACAAACAATTACAGGCTTCTTTTCTTCTAAGGTTTTAAGATATTTTCTAAAGCTATCCTCCCACTCCATTCTATAAGAAAGTCTTGCCAGCTTTTCCTTGGCATTTGGAGTGTATACTGTAACCATATAAAAATCCTCAAATTCAAGTGTTATAACTCTGCCTTCTTTATCATGCTCCTCCTCACCTATTCCGTAGCTATGACTTATAGGTTTAATTTTAGTAAATATGGCCGTACCCGAATACCCCTTTTTCTCTGCATAATTCCAAAAATCATAATAGCCTGGTAAATCCAATTCAACCTGACCTTCTTGAAGCTTACTTTCCTGAATACAAAATATATCTGCATCAACTTCTTTAAAATAATCCAAAAATCCTTTTTTAATACAAGCTCTAAGCCCATTTACATTCCAAGAAATTAATTTCATACAAAAACCACCTTATCTATAAATACAATTTAAAATTTTTCTAAAAATACTTTCGTCATATCATGCTTAAATTCAAATCCATAGTGTTCAAGAGTTCTTTGAAGTGCAAACAAAGTATAACTAACTTTATCAATTCGTGCATTTTCCCCCATATGACCTATTCTTAACACTTTACCTTTCAAGTAACCAAAAGCTCCTGCTATCATAACATTATAATTTTCTTTCATATAGTTTAATATTTTTTCATCATTCATACCATGGGGAACTTTAATCACTGTTACAGTATTAGAAAAGCCATTTTCTATATATATATCCAATCCTCCAAGCACAACTGCTGCTCTAGTTGCTGATGCTATTTTATCATGCCTTACTATCATATCTTTGTCTTTAAGAATATTTTCTATTGCCTCTCTGAGTGCCAATATATCACTTATAGGTGGTGTATATGGGAACCACTTCTTTTCATAATAATCTTCCCATGCCAGTAGATTGCAGTAAAATGCTGCTATTGGTGTTTTTCTATTTTTCATAGCATTAAATGCATCTTCGCTTATACTTACAATTGTGAGTCCTGGAGGGGCTGAAATACACTTTTGTGAAGCACCTATAACTACATCTATGTTCCATTCATCAACTTTTAACTCTTCTCCTCCCATTGCCGATACGCTATCTACAACTGTCATTATTCCCTTACTCTTAAGCAAACCACATATATCTCCTATATCATTTAACATTCCTGATGGAGTATCACAATGAACTATTGTAGCATATTTAAAATTACTATCAATATCTAGAAATCTTCCAAGCTCTTCTGTGCTTATTTTACATTTTCTATTTCCTCTAAAGAAAAACGGATTTCCACCATACATTTTAACAAAATCTGCAAACCCTTCTCCAAATATACCATTTTCTATAACAAGAACTCTATCATCTTTTTCAGTAAGAGATGCACAAGCTGCTTCAAGTCCTAATATACCTTCTCCTGATAGAATTCTCACTTGATTTTTGGTTTTAAGAAATTCACCTATCTTTTCAGTAGTTTCCTTATAAAAATCATAAAAATTTATATCTAAATCCGGATTTGTAGTTTTCTCTGCTCTTTTTAATCTTACATTTTCACTAACCGAAGTAGGTCCTGGTGTCATTATAATTGGTATTCTCATAAAATCACTCTTTTCTAATTATAATTTTGACATGTTATATACAATATTGTGTACACAAATAAATTGTTTTATCAATTCATTAATCTTAATACAAAAGGGACATACTATATAATCAAGCATTGTCCCTTTTAAAGTTCAGTTAATTTTTGCTATTTCTCCATTCTATCAATGTTTCATATTTATCCTTTGCAGTGTCATAATACAATATTTCGTTTGTATCCTTATTTATTGCAAACCTATAAGTATTAACTATATGATCCGGAAAAGACTCACCTACATAAATCATGTAATAATTCTTTTCATAAGTATTAGTTGCTGCTGCATTAGGGTATCTTTCTACATATATAGTTGATTTGGAATTCGTATTGTTTGCATGTACATTCATGAAACTTCTAACTTCACTTACATTACTTACAAGATAATTTACAAGCTCCTGTTCCTTTGAAAGTGACTGTACACTATTAAGTGTAAAATAATTACTATCCTTATTATAGCTTATAGAGTCAACGCTCTTTTTATCTTTACATTTAACCTTTATATCTGCATTTCTACCTTCATCTACTATTTCAAAATTCCAATACCCATTAGCTAAAGCAATTTCCTTCATGAGCTTTCCATAATACTCTTTATTGTCAGTATTTAATTCTTTACTAAAAGTAACATAAAATATGGGATATGTCTTATTATTTTGCAAAACCACCTTATTTATTTTAATATTTTCCCTATTTAAAATGTTTTTAACAGGGTGATTCCAACTATTTATATCCTTTATAATATAATCACCGTTAGCATCATTACTGGCATTACCCTTATTGCTTTCCGCTTTGGAATTACTACTATCAGATGAAGTTTTATCCTTATCATTGCTCACATTATTTTTATTTGAAGATGCACTTGAGTTTACCTTTTGCGCCTTACCTGAATTATCACTTTTTACGTTTTTACTGCTGGATGAGCATCCTGACAATACTACTATTGCTGCTACTACTGTTGATATTAATGCTAATTTTTTCATTTTACTTCACCTTCCTTTTTTTATTTTAAGTTTAAATGTTATTTTTTGTCCTCTTGTTTGGTAAAATATATAGAGATTCACATTAAGGAGTTGTAAACCATATAAATCAAACTATAGTTAGGAGTATATTTTATGAATAATTTACAAACGCTAAAAACTAAAATTGAAACTATATCAAATAATTATAAAGAAGAAACTACCGGCGGATTTATAACCGGAGATGGTCCTATCCCTTCAGACATAATGTTTGTAGGCGAAGCTCCTGGAAAATCAGAAGTTGAAAGTGGAAAGCCTTTTGTTGGTGTTGCTGGTAAAAACTTTGAAAAATATCTAAACTCCATAGGTATAGAACGAAAAAATATCAGAATAACAAACACATGCTTTTTTAGACCTATTAAAATAAAAACTTCAAAAACTGGTAAAACTACTATAAGTAACAGGCCTCCTAAAGTCTCTGAAGTGAATTTATTTAAAGAAATATTAGATGAAGAAATTTCACTCACCAAACCAAAGATAATAATAACTTTAGGTAATGTTCCTCTTAAAAGACTTACAACCTTTAAAGCTATAGGTGAATGTCATGGTACATCCATTCACAGTGATGAATTTAATTGCACCATTTTTCCTATGTATCACCCCTCATCATTAACTTATAACCGAAATGATGATTTCAAGAAAATGTATGAAGAAGATTGGCTCAAATTAAAAGACACTCTTCAAAAAGTACTTTAAAGATATAATCTTACTTATAATTTTACTATTTTTTTATTATGTTATCAATTATATAATACAATAATCAATAGAAAGAAGGATGGTTATCATAGATACAAGAAAAGCCTTAAAACAAACTTTAATCTGGATTGCTTTGGCTCTAGTTTTTAATATCTTCATATATTTTTTTATGGGAAAACAAAATGCTTTAGAGTTTTTAGGTGGTTATGTTATTGAATTAAGTTTAAGTTTAGATAATCTTTTTTTATTTTTGATAATCTTCCAAAACTTTCTTCTAAAAGGGGAACATCAAAAGAAAATCTTAAACTATGGAATCCTAGGTGCTGTGATACTTCGCCTTATATTTATACTTCTTGGTGTTGCAGTAATTGATAGATTCCACTTTATTCTTTATTTTTTTGGTATATTACTTATAATAAGTGGTATAAAAATGTTCCTCCAAAAAGAAGATGAAAAAAAAGATTATAAAAATTCTTTTTTCTTCAAAATGGTAGGTAGGTTTATCCCCGTTGAAAAGGAAAGTAATAGTAATAAATTTTTAATTAGAAAAAAAGGAAAACTCCACGCAACCCCTCTTCTTCCAATTTTAGTTTTAATTGAGGGCTCTGATTTGCTATTTGCTGTAGATTCAATCCCTGCAATTTTTTCTATAACTACTAATGCATTTATTGTTTATACTTCAAATATATTTGCTATCTTAGGCCTTCGATCCATGTATTTTCTTTTAGAAAAACTTCATGATAAATTTCAATATGTTAAATTTGGAGTGGCGTTAATTCTTATTTTCACAGGGATTAAGCTTGCTATTCTATTCTTTCATATAGAAATATCTATAATTTTATCTCTAACAATAATATTCGTGATTTTAGCTTTAAGTATTATATTTTCAATGTTAAAAAACAAAAATGGAGAATCCTATTAATAGATTCTCCATTTTTGTTTTTAGGTATTAAATTTCTTAGCGTAAAACTTTCAGTTTTAATAAAAATACTCTTTCTTAACTTTCACTTCTTGAAATCTATAAACTTAAATACGATCCAACTATTTTCACAACACTATGCTGTTTTATATCTTCTATTGCTCCTTTAAGCTTATTATCACCATCATAATTTCCTTCAGCTTCAATAAAAAAATAGTATTGCCCAAGGCCCTTTTTAGTTGGTCTTGATATTATAGATGTAAGGTTTATTTCACACAATGCAAACTCTTTTAATACTTTCCATAATGCTCCTGGCTTGTCCGCATTGGCATCTGAAATTATTATTCCTGTTTTATACTCTCCACTGTGATAACTTTTATTTTTTTGCTTTGATAATACTATAAATCTTGTTTCATTATCCTCTGCATCCGTAACATTTTCAATAATATATTTAAATTCTTTTTCTTTCTCTATTGCATACGCAGGGATTATTGCTCCTTCTTCCCAAACTCCTTTTTTTAGATTTTCTAAAGATGTACCATTACTTTCTGTTGTAATAACTTCAAGTTTGTCATACTTTTCTAAAAATTCTAAACACTGACCTTGAGTTTTAAATTGAGCATAAATTCTTTTAACTTCATCCATTTTGCTATTGGCTGCGAATGCAAATTGTATTGGAAGCGCAAATTCATAAACTATACTAAGATTTGTTTTATTTAATAAATCCAATGTGACTTGTACAAATCCATCAAGAGTATTTTCAATAGGTACTATTGCAATATCACACTCATTTTCTGCTGCCATAACAACCTTTGATATTGTTGGATAAAACTTCATCTCAATATCACTATCAATCTTTTTCTTATATTCCTTAACTGCAAATTCACTAAATGTCCCTTTAGGACCAAGTGCTGCCACTTTTTTCAATTATGCCACCCCTTTTTATTTTTTATACAACTAAGGAAGCCTAAGAAACAACATAATACGTTTTATTCCGGCTTCCTTTGCCCCTATTTAAATTTTACACTGAACTTTACTCTTTTACAATGGAAGAGATAAGCTTAACTAAATTGTTTATATCCTCATAATTTACAGCTTCATTTATACTATCCTTATTCTTACAAGGCAGTGCTATATTTGCTGTTTTTATTCCTCCCACTTCCTTATGTACAGAGCTTCCATCACTAAAGAAATCAGAAACACATCTTTGAAGTTTTATATTATTTTCTTCAGCAGTCTTAATTATTTTTTCTTTAACACATGTATTTGTTATAAGTCCCTTCCCCATTAAAACAAGAACAGGTCCCTCTCCTAACTTTATTTCTCCTTCTACTTCAGTATTTACAGAAATGCACATATTGGGTTCTATTTCAAAAGCAGCAGCTCTAGCACCTTTACCACCTAAATTTCCCTGAGTAGAAAATACAAAATACACTTCTTTATTTATATCTTTAATTTCTTGTATTACTTTAAGAAACGCAAAACATGCTGCTCTATTACTTAAATATGAACCAACTATATTTTTTCCATCTTCAAATATATTTCCAGAAAATGAACCTACTTCACCTTCACTTATATATTTTAATACTGTTTTCTTTTTCTCCATATTAACTTTTACATACAAATCTCTAAACTCATTGTTTTCCTTTTTGTCTGATTCTATTTTTCCAACTATCTTACTTCTAAATATTATACTTTTACCCAAGACATCATCTGCCTTTAACTCTCCTACCGGTTCAATTCTAATTTTCCCATCATCCTCTATATAATACACAATTACACCCTTCGTATCCATGCTGGTACTTAACATTATTTTTTCTTTTCCTTCTCCAACCTTTGCTATAACATTTCCAAGCTTATCTTCTTTAACCGTGCAATCATATTTTTTAAGTTCTTTCTTTATTATTTCTGATATTTCTTTTTCTCTTCCACTTACACCAAAGCTGTTAATAACTTTCTCAAGTAATATATCCATAACCTTATCTCACCCCTTTTAAGCCTAGTAAATATTTCTTTAAAAGTTCCACTGTATTTTCTATATCCTCTAAATTTGCAACAGAAACAGAGGAATGTATATATCTACAAGGTACTGAAACGGCTGCTATTTTAGCACCATTTGTACTTGATACTATTGCGCCTGCATCATTTCCACCTGCCACGGCTTTTCTTCTTTGATAAGGCACATTATTTTCCTTTGCTACTTTTATCAAATCCTCTGTTATTTCTTCATTATATATGCTAGTCTTATCCATTATAGAAATAGCAGGTCCTTTAGTGAGTTCGGTTGCCCTTAATTGTTCAGGTATATTAGGCATATCCGCACATATGGTTCCCTCTATAGCGATTCCAATATCTGGCCTAACACTAAAGGCTGATACATAAGCTCCTCTTTCTCCAACTTCCTCTTGAACATTAAATACAGCATATAAATCACACTCATAATTTTCTTTTAAAAGTTCTATTAAAACAGCACATCCAACTCTATCATCAAGCGCCTTTGCTTTAATAAAACCTTCTCCAAATTCACCGTATTCTGTATCAAACACAGCATAATCACCTAAAGAAACATGTTTTTTTGTTTCTTCCTTTGATTTGGAACCAATGTCTATACAACAATTCTCATAAGAAGCACTATTTTTTCTTTCCTCTCCGTTTTGAAGATGTATAGGCTTTATTCCGATTACCCCCGGGATTTTATTTTCTCCTATGTAAACTACCTTTGAAGGTATGATTTTGCTGTTTATACCCCCAAGTGAAGCAAATTTCATTGTGCCATCTTCATTTATTGCTGTTATTATAAATCCCACTTCATCCATGTGAGCATCTAACATTATCTTTTTTCCGCTGCCTTTTTTATGCGCTATTATATTTCCCATTCTATCTACTTTTATTTCATCAACAAAATCCTTAATTTCTTCTTTAATAATTTTCCTTACTTCTCCCTCAAAGGATGAAGGACCAGCTGCATTACAAAGTTTTTTTAAAAGCATAAAAGTTCCTCCATTTCAACATTATTCATCTCTTCTACAAATTTAGCTATAAGAATACCCACATTCTCTATATCTTTTACATTAACAACTTCAACAGAAGTGTGCATATATTTTTCAGGCACAGATATTAAAAGAGATGGTATTCCAGTACCTGAAATTTGTGTATCCCATGCATCACATCCCGTATTTCCTGGTTCAACCTCAACCTTATAAGGTATATTGTACTTATTAGCTGTTTCAATTATTTTTTTTCTAACCTTTGCATGTATATTAGGACCAATACATATAACAGGTCCGCCTCCAACTTCATTTTCTCTATCCGGATCTCCAAGCTTTCCACCATCAAAAGTGACATCTATAGCTATACATATATCAGGCTTTACTTTATATGCAGACATTTTAGCGCCTCTATGTCCAACCTCTTCTTGGCAGGAACATATAAAAACTACATCTGCATTGTGAGATATATGACTTAATTCTCTTGCACAAACATACATAGCAGTTATACTAGCTCTATTATCCATCGCCTTGCAAGCTACATTATCATTTAAAAGCTCATAAAAGTCTCTCTTTATAGTTACATAATCACCTATACTTACAATTTCTTTTAATTTTTCTGTACTTATGCCTGTGTCGATTAGAAGTTCCGTTACCTTAACTCCCTCTTCCTTTTCTTTCTCATTCATAAGATGGGGAGGTTTTATTCCTATAATGCCAAGTACATCTTTTTTTCCATGAATCTTAACTTCTTGAGAAATTAAGACCTTTGGATCTATTCCTACAGCTTTAAATTTTAGGAATCCATTTTTTTCAAAACCACTAACCATAAGAAAAATTTCATCTCCATGTGCCATTAAAGCTATTTTACCCATTCCTTTTCCCTTTTTACTTGCGTATATATTATTTAATTCATCCATCTCTACATCGCAAAACTCAGAAAATTCTCTATTTACAGTATCAAATAACTCTTTCTCAACTCCACTTGGAGCATCCTTTAAACATAATTCCTTAAGCAATAACTTTGTATCCATTTCTTCACCTACCAATTTATATTATTGTATATAAAAATATTAATTTATCAATCTATATATATATTCTTCCAACAACGACTACATTATAACACATATATATAACGTGATAAATTCTTACATTTTGACCTATAAAATATTCCTACTTAAAAGGTTCGACCATAGAATCTTTTATAGGGCATAGTGTTTAGTATTTACACGCTTATATATATAACGTGATAAATTCTTACATTTTGGCCTATAAAATATTCCTGCTTAAGTGTTTATCTATTTGTGCTATTTATACAATTTAAAATTTTTTCAAGAAAATATGTATAATTTTTTTTTGCTAGTCAATAATTACCAATATAAAAGGAAAGAGGTGCTAATTAATGAGTAAAAACAAATTACGCTTTATACTATTTATAATCTGTGTTTTTATTGTTGGCAGTGGTATTGTTTATTACGATAAAACTAGAAACAACTCTCAAAAACATAGCGCTTCATCAGCATTGCAAAAAGAACCGAGTCAAAAAACTACTTCAATGCAATTATCTAATACCGGTAATTCTAAAACTGATGATGAAGCTGCTATAAGCACAAGTGGAAATGTTCAAAATGTTGATAACTCTACACAATCATACGAAATTGTAAAAACAGTTTCTGAGGATGCAGATTATGTATATATAAAATACAGAGTTAAATCTGGTGATCATCTTTGGAGTTTAGCTCAACATTTTATGCCAACTTACAAACCTCTTGGTGTTGTCACAGATATTCAACAGCATAATAGCTTCAAAAATAATAATGTTTTATCGGTTGGTAATTCTATAGTTATACCTGCTGAAAAAAATGTTTTAAAAACAAAATAATTCAGTTCCCCCTAAGATTAATATATAAGCATTTCTGCCTACTGTTGTGTAAGCATTGGGCAGAAATTATTTAATATCAATCCCCAATTATTATATAAAATAAGAAAATCTAGCCATTAACTCCCCCTATGACTAGATTTTCTTATTTTTTATTTTCGTAATTAATTCTACATATATTGGTTCAATACTGTTTAGTATATCGCATAATATTTTTTTTCTCGAAAAAGCTTTATTTCTACATATTCTTAAGGATGTAACTTTTAAATCTGCATTTTGCGGAAACACTTCTTGATTAACATTAATTCCTATACCTATAATAATATAATTTAATAAAGTTAATTCTCCATCTATTTCTGTTAATATTCCACAAATCTTCCTTCCATCTAACACTATATCATTAGGTTTTTTTATTTCAATATTAGGTTCTATTTTAATTAAACCTTTTCCTACAGCTTCTATTGCAGCATTGGTAATTTCAGCTGCAAACTCAGGTCCAACTTCTGGTCTTAATATTATAGACATCCATATTCCTTCACCCTTTGGAGAATACCAGCTTTCTCCCATGCGTGCCTTACCAAGTGTTTGCTCTTCAGCAATTACAATAGTTCCTTCCTTTTCACCTGTCTCTGCTAATTTTTTAGCTTCTATATTAGTAGAATTAGTAGAATTAAAATGCACTATTTTTCTTCCTATAAATTTTGTTTTCAGTTCTTCTTTTATTTCTTCATATGTAAGAATATCTGGACAGCTGTCAAGTTTATAACCCTTATTTGTAACAGATGATATAGTATACCCATTATCTCTTAACGACTTTATATTTTTCCATATAGCCGTCCTAGTTATCCCTAGTTCATCACTTATTCTTTGCCCAGAAACAAAATCATCGCTATTTGCTTTGAGTATTTGTAAAACTTTACTTTTAGTTTCCATTAAACTTCACACCTTATTTTTTATATGTTTAATGATGTAATACTATAACTTACAGTTTATTCTACCATATAAAAATAACATTTACATAATAAAATAAAAAATCCATATGGATTTTTTACACATGGATTTTTTATTTTAATTTTCTATTTTCCCCTTGCCATTTCCATAAGTCCTGTTTCATAATTTGAAATATTCGTAGGTACCCATTCACTTAAAGCATTAACCTTAAAATCAAACTCTCTAGTTTTTTTATCAGTTGATGGCTCTGCTGAATTAAGATTAGTAACCAAATTATTTGCATAAGCTTCTACATATTTTTGTTTAGCCACACTTAAATCTGATAAATGCATTGCTACAACGTCATTCTTAGCCTTAGCAGCTGATTGATCTCTAACTGAATCAAAATTTATGTACGTCATTTCTATTTTAACTGATGCTGTTTTATCATTTTCAGTTATCTTTTTTGCTGTTATTGTAACTTTTTTCACAGCATTTCTATATGCATTATATACATTGTCCCATTGTGCATCATTAGTTTGTATACCTTCTTTTAAAAATGCTTGTTTAATACTTGTTGTAAACACATTTTTCTCCGTATCAGAAGTATCACTTAATAACTTATCATAGAAACTAAACTTAGATGATTCTTCCTTATCATCTTTAACTATAAGATCAGCCATAATTTGTGCTGATTTTTCCACATCAATTTTAGGTTCTTTCTTAACTTCTGTTTTAGGTGTATCTTGAAATTTCTTTATAGCTGTAAGCTTATTTGTACATCCCATTAACATTGCCGAAACTAGCAGTGTTACAATTAAAATTCCTATCTTTTTTTTCATCTTTCTTAATTCTCCTATGTATATTAAAAAATGTAAAACTTAAGCGGAAACTCATAAGAATTCCCGCCCAAGTAACACGTTTATTGTGCTAAAATCATTTGTCCAAGTTTTGTTTCAAAAGAAGTTTCATCTTCTGGAACCCAAACATTATTTTCTACCTTAAATTTAAAATCATTACTTACTGTTTTACTTGAAGGTTTTGCTGCTTTTAAATCTTTTGATACATTTTTTATGTATGCTTTTACTGCTTCATTCTTAGCTTGAGTTTCATCTGTTAATCCTTCTGCCATAACTTCTTGTATAGACTCAGTAACAGCTTGTTTTACAACAGTCTCCATGTCGATATATGTTGTTGTAACATTAACAGTTGCAGAATCTTTAGTTTCAGATACTTTCTTTGTTGTTACATTTACTTTTTTAAGTGCATCTTTAACGCTATCATACACTTCATCACATTGAGCATCAGTTATAGTTAAATCATCAGTAGAAGATGAATCCTTTAATTCTTTAACAAATTTATCTTTTTGAGTTTTGTCGTATTTGTCCAATTCTTTTTTATCAGTTATGATTTGAGATACCTTTGATCTATCTCCTTTAACCATAAAATCACATAATATTTTTGCTGATTCGTCTGCCGCTATTTTAGGTTTACAGCCAATTAACATTGCTGGTACCATTAAAAGTGTTAGTGCAACAGCTATATTTCTTTTTATGTTTTTCATAATTACCCTCCATTTTTTTTCATTCGTTCAAATTTAAAACTAATTAACTTTTTATATTGTAACAGTTTTGTGAACAAAGGTCAACACACTTTTAGCAATAATTTTAATTTCGTTAAAATTATTCTATGAACAGTAGTAAATTTATTCTCTTCTTTTTATATTTATCAGATTTTTTTAAATATTATGTACTATTATATCTTAAAAAAGTAAAATATATAAATTTATTGTTAATAAAAAAATTGTGCACAGCTTTCTAAAAAGCTGTGCACAATTTTTCTATTGCTTATCTATTTCAAAATAAACGCCGCCACCACTTAAGATCATGGTTTTAGAATCCTTTATATAAAATACACATCCATTACCACTAGCATCCTGAACCTGAACCTGAGTTACAGTTGACCCACTTAGACCTAATTTATCAAGAGTAACCTTATTATTCTGTTCAAAGTCACTTTTTAGAACACTAGTTTTTTCATACATTGGTGTTTTTACAGTCTTATCCATATCACTTATGCTATCACCAAAACAAGTTGCGCTATCTGCAGAAAACACTAATTTCTTTCCAATAAGCTTATTTATATCTTCTTTACTATAAGTACTAGCTGGTGCATAAGCTAAATCCTTTTTTATAACCCATGTTCCCATGTATATCTCTTCTTGACTTTTTTCACGTACAGCCTTTGTTGTATCCTGTGGATTTGGATTAGTTTTTGCACTACTACTATTATTATTGGTACTAGTATTACTACTTGAGTTTTCATTAGCACTTTGAGCCGTATTATTAGCTGTACTATTATCTGAAACCTTTTTCTCAGCCTTTTTGGGCTTACTCTTTTTTGATGAAGCCACTTTATTTTCAGACTTATCATTTGATTTATTAGAGTTTACATACATATATCCACCAACAGCTACTATTACAACAGCTATTATTCCTGCTATAAATTTTTTCTTCATATTACCACATTCCTTCTTATGAGCCATAAAGAATTAGCCTTTCTCTATAGCATATACTTATTTCTTTAATTATTATATCAAATATATCATATAAATAAACTGTGTATTATAAATTTGCCTTTTATTTAAAGTGTATTATCTTAACTTCTTATTTAATAATGGTATTATTCTTGAACATACAAATGCGGTGATCGGTACAGTCAAAACAACTGCTAAACTTCCAGTAACCCCTTCAATTATTTCAACACTTATCATATCCATATTAATCATTTGAGTAAAGCTAATATTATAGGCATATATTACAATTAAAATATTAAGGGAAGATCCTGCAAAAGCCAAAATAAGAGTATTTGCCATAGTGCCCATTACATCTTTTCCTATATTCATTCCAGACTTAAATAACGCATTAATATCAATATCCTTATTAGTTTCATATACCTCCTGCATTGAAGATGCTATTGATACACTTAAATCCAAAAGAGCCCCTAAGGCTGATATAATAATGCATGCCAATAGTAAGCCTTGAACATTCATATTTGTTTTAGTAGAAATTAAACTTAAAGTCTCTGCATTTTCCATATTTAATCCTGAAAGATGACTAACACCTCCAAATATTGTTCCCACAAGAATTGCTATTAAAACGCCTAAAATAGTTCCAACTGCTGCTGATATTGATTTAGGTGTAATTCCTTCTAGTGAGATTAAAGTAACTGCTGTAGTTAAAATTACTATTAAAATACATGCAAAAATTGGTGAATATCCATTATAAATCATAGGTAAAAGCAAAAATACTATACATATTAATGTAAATATTATTCCAACAATAGACTTAAAGCCTTTTTTTCCTCCTATGATGCATAATGCTGCAAAAAATATAAACACAAACACATATTCTACAGGCGCTCTATAATAATTATAAACAACAGCTGTATATTTACTTTGATTTAATGTATCAACCTCTAATACAATCACCATATCCTTTTTTACAAATACGTTATGTATATCCGAAAGGTAATTTTGAACTACCTTAATATCTCCTTTATGTTGTCCTGTAAGAACCTTTACCTTAACCTTCTGGCTTCCAAAATATATATTTTTTAAACTTATACTTTTTCTTAAATTTTCATTAGTCACCTCTAAAACCTTAGCCTTTTCATATCTAACATTTGCTTTTCCATTATCATAGGTGAATTTAACTGGATGTGTTATATTAAACATATACAAAAAACCCAAAAATATCATTATTGCTACAGTAAAAATAATCATCCTTAACGTTTTACTTTTATTTATCATACCTATCCTCCAATTTAATTTGTGTCTATTTAAAGTAATCATAATTACATTATAAGATTTTTAATGGTAAAAATAGTTAATCCATTGTAAAATTCAGGTTAACTCTATGTTATGAATTCTTTACAAAATTTTACATGAATGTGCAAGTACCTTGAGCTCAAAAATGTTAGCATTATATGGTAAATGCATTGTTTAATCTAATATAGAGGAAGGATGATATCTTTGAAAAGCCAAAAAAAATTAATTGCTATAGCTGTGGGGGTAACTATGATAGTATCCGCTACTGCCCTAAGTTTTAATACCTTTGCAAACTCAGCTACTAATACTGCTACAAAATTAGCTAGCTCTGGTGCTGCGGGAAATTTTAGTGATATTGTATTATCTCCCGGTAGTGATCCTAGTCAATTATGCTTTAATTGGTATTCTAACAATAGTAGTTCAACTCCAACCGTTCAAGTAGCACTTAAATCAGATATCAGTAATGGTAGTTTTCCTACAAATAAATGCCAAACCTTTACTGGGAAAACCTCTCAAGGAAACTTGAATTTTACCTCCAATAAGGTTTTTATCAACGGCTTAACACCATCTACTCAATATGCGTATCGTTTAGGTGACGGAACAAATTGGAGTGATACTTATTATTTCAATACACATGATACAAGTCAGTATAGCTTTTTATTTGCTGGCGATCCTCAAATTGGAGCAAGTGGAAATATAGACTCTGATGCAGCTGGTTGGAAAAATTCATTAGATAAAATGACTGGTGCTTTTTCAGATAGTAGTTTTTTAATTTCTGTAGGTGATCAAGTTAATAATTTAAAAGAGCTTAATGGCGGAAGCAATGAGCCAGAATACACGGGATATTTTTCTCCAGATGAATTTAAAAGCTTGCCTGTTGCTGCCATTGCTGGTAACCATGAAACCTATGGTGTAGGTCATAACACACACTTTAATGCTCCGAATTTATCCTCCACTTATGGAGCTTGTAGCGATTACCCTTCTACAGGCACTGATTACTATTTTACATACGGAAATACTTTATACCTGATGTTAAATAGTAATGATATGAATGAAGCTGACCATGAGGCTTTTATAAAAGATGCTATAAGCAAAAATCCAAAAGCCACTTGGAAGGTAGCTGTATTGCACCACTCAGTTTACAGTTCTGCAAATCATGAAACTGATTCAGATATAATACAAAGAAGAAGTGATTTACCTCCTATCTTTGATGAGTTTGGAATTGACGTAGTTTTAGACGGTCATGATCACTGCTACACTAGATCTTATCAAATGAAGGGTGGTCAGCCAATTAAGGATCAGACTGTTGATAGCTATGGTAAAATTATAAATCCCAAAGGAACTGTATATATAACCGCAAACTCAGCCAGTGGAAGTAAATATTACGAAATTCATGATCCTGGTGTGAATAACTATTATGAAGCAAAAAAAGAACAGCTTCATGAACCTGAAGTTTCACGCGTTGTTGTAACAAGCAACAGCTTTACAATAGATACTTACAGAATGGACACAATGACTAAAACCGACAGCTACTCTTTAGTTAAATCCACTGCACCAGCACCTGACACTCAGAATGTTATAAATGCTATAAATAATCTACCTGATCCTACTTCAGTTACTCTAAATGATGATCCTAGTGTACAAAATGCCTTAAATGCTTACAATGCTTTAAGCCCAGATCAAAAACAATTAGTTCCAAATACTGATAAGTTAAATCAGGATTCAAATAAAATTCAAACTTTAAAAGCCAACGCAGCTAACAGTCAAGCTGCAAATGATACTATTTCTAAAATAAATGCAATACCAAATAATGTTACATTAAATGATGAGGGAAGTATAAATGCAGCAAGAGCTAGCTACAACAATTTAACTGACCCTCAAAAACAATTAGTGTCAAATTACTCAAAATTAACTGATGCAGAAGCAGCTTTAGCTAAACTTAAAGCACAAACTAGTCCAAATAGTACTAGTTCAACTAATGGAAGCTCCATAGCCAGTACTTCAACTCCTTCCAATCAAGCTTTAAGCTCGCTTCCTAAAACGGGAGAATTTCTGGATTCAACTATGCTATTAATAATTTCTGCATTATGCCTTGCATCTGGTGTTGCTCTTCTTCTTATTAACAAAATAAAAAAGAAAGCTCTTACTGATGATAATAACTAGTTATCTGCCATTAACTTGTAATATGTTGGATTTAACAAGTTATATGTAAACAAAATACTTGTATTTAAATTCCAACTAAACTACAATTTTTAGGGGAACCAATTTAAATAGTTGGTTTCCCTATATAAAATTTTATACATATATAATTTCATGCTATAAAAGGGAGGAATTTTCATTGAAAAAATTAACCATTGTAGCTGCTACACTTATATCAGCAGGTGTTATATTAATTGGCTTTACCTTTGGGGCAAAATACTGGACTTATCATAAACAAAATAGCATGATAAACGCTTATGAAAAGAAAATCAACAATGCCAAACACTCTAAAAAGAAAAATCCCGCTCATGCTGCTGAACTTAAAGATAAAATAGCTGATGGAACCATAGGTATACTTGAAATCCCTAAAATAGACTTAAAGGTTGCTATAGGTGAAGGTACAGATATGAAAACCTTAAAATATGCTGTAGGTCATTTTAAAAATACAGCTATGCCAGGAGAGGATGGAAACTTTTGTCTAGCTGGTCATAGAAGTTATACCTACGGACAATATTTTAACAGACTAGGGGAAATTAAAATTGGTGATGAAATGACTGTTGAAACCATAAATGGCACATATAAATACAAAGTTTACAGCACTCAAGTTGTTCTTCCGAGTGAAGTTCATGTACTTGATCAGAGCAAAGATGCCACTATGACCTTAGTTACCTGTACACCTATAAGAATCGCTACTCACAGACTTATTATAAAAGCCAAAAAAATTTAAAAATAGCTATTTGCATCAACATAATGGTGTAAATAGCTATTTTTTATGATGTGCAAATTTCTAAAAACCTTCTCATAATTGGTGAAATCCACTTATCCTTATTGTATATAATATATATATTTCTTTTTATATTCCCTCCATAAATAGACTTAAATATAAGTTCCCCCCTCTCAATCTCCTTTTCAACTGCTTTCCTTGATATTATAGAGATCCAATCTGTTGACATAACAACCTGCTTTATAGCCTCCAATGAATCCATCTGTATAGTAGCTTTAAATTCTATTTCTCTAATTTTAATCCATTTATCCACTAAAGCACGAGTTGATGATAACTCTGTGTGGTGTACAAAGGTTTCTTTTTCAAATACACTTTCAGGTATATAATTGTATTTATTTAATGAACTTTTATTTGAAAATATAATTCCAAGTTCATCCTCATATATTTTTTTATATTCAATGCTGCTATTTATTAATCCTGTTGAACAAATTATTCCCACATCCAAATTATTGTTTAAAATCATTTGAACTGTCTTAGACGAAGGTAAAACAGTCAGAGACATATTAATTTTATGAGAACCTATTTTCATTTTCTTTAGTATATCTGGAATTAAATATGTAGCTGGAACATAACTGGCTCCTATTTTTAAGGAACCTATTTCAAAACTATTAAATTCATAAACAGCCCTTTCAACCTCACTCTTTAAACTTATAATTTTTTTAGCATAATGAAGAAGAATCGTGCCTGATTCTGTTAGCGTTATATATCCACCTTCATATTCAAAAAGCTTCGTTTTTAGTAACTTTTCAAGACTTTTCATATGAAAGGTTACTGTAGGCTGCTTTATACCAAGCTTATTCGCTACTGTAGTTACCTTGTTATACTTCCATATCAATATTAATATTTCAAGTTTTAAAAAACTCATAACATCACCCTCCATAGCTATTATAGAAAATTTCTATGGATAATAATATATTTTAATACTTTATTTAACACCACCTTTACATAAACTCAATATTAGTACAAAGAACAAAGGGTATCATTTACCTTGAGGAGTGAAACAAACAATGAATATATTAATTAAAGGTGTTGAGAAATCATATAAACAAAATAAAGTTTTAGATTGTATAAATATAAGCTTTAAAACTGGAGAATTTACTACTCTTTTAGGTCCTTCTGGCTGTGGGAAGACCACTTTACTTAGAATTATAGCAGGTCTAGAAACTCCAACCCATGGAGAAATATATTTTGACAATAAGTGTATATTTTCAGATATAAAAAAAATAAATGTCCCTTCAAATAAAAGAAACTTAAGTATGGTATTTCAAGATTTTGCACTGTGGCCACATATGACCGTATGGGAAAATATAAGTTTTCCACTACTTGCAGCTGGTAATAAAAAAAATCTATCTTCTAAGGTATCTTCTGCTATAAAAACGGTTAAACTTGAAAATTTAGAAAAAAGATATCCTCATGAACTTTCAGGTGGACAGCAGCAGAGAGTAGCACTTGCAAGAGCTATAGTTAATAATCCAAAGGTTATTTTATTTGATGAACCCTTAAGTGCTTTAGATGCCAAATTAAAAGAAGAAATGAAACCTCAATTAGTAGAACTCATCAAAAAATTAAAGGTAACAGTAATTTACGTTACTCATGATCAAGTTGAAGCAATGTCAATGTCTGATAAAGTTATTGTAATGAACAAAGGATACATACTACAAAATTCATCTCCAGAAAATATCTATAAAGCTCCTATAAATAAATTTGTAGCACAATTCATTGGTAAATCAAACTTTCTTAATTCTGGTGTTATACGTCCTGAAAATGTAAGTTTAGTAAACCTTGAAAACAGCACCAAATATACAGGTTTAATAAAAAGCATATTTTACATGGGAAGTTTTTATGAGCTTACTATTGATATTAAGAGTATTGGACTATGGAAAGTATATTCAAAACAAAGAAAAAACATAGGTGAAAAAATTAATGTTTATATACGTAATTCTGATATTCATATTTTAGGGGGAACGAAAAATGTTAAAATTAAACAAGAAAATTATTAGCTCTTTACTCTTAATTTGCACTGCCCTTTCTTTTATGCCTGGTTGTAGTAAAGTAACTGCTTCTAATCCAAAGGAAGTTGTCATTTATAGTGCAGGACCTGACAACCTAATAAAGAAAATAACAAAAAACTTCACTAAAAAAACAGGGATAAAGGTCAAGCTTTTTAACAGTACTACAGGAAAAATAATGAGTAGGCTTAAAGCTGAAAAGTCAAATCCTGAGGCTGATGTAGCAATTTTGGCTTCACTTTCTTCTGCTATAGGTCTTAAAAAAGACGGCATGACTGAACCTTATAGTAATGCTAAAAATGCAGATAAGCTTTTTACCAACTGGAAAGATAAAGATAATAACTATTTTGCTTATAGTGGCTCTGCTTTGGCACTAGTTTACAACACAAAGCTTGTTAAAAATCCACCTAAAGATTGGGACGACTTAACATCTACTACTTATAGAAACAAGATAAATATTTCAGATCCTAGTCAATCTGGTTCCTGTCTTGATTTTATAAGTGGATATGTAAATATAAATGGTGAAAAAGCTTGGAAATATTTTAAAACAATAAAAAACAATGGAGCTGAAATGGCAGGTGCAAACAATGAAGCTTTAACCCCTGTAATTACTGGAGAGAAAAGTATCGTTCTTGCAGGTGTTGATTATATGACTTATCAGAAAAAAAACAAGGGAGAACCAGTTGATTTAATTTATCCTTCAAGTGGAACAGTAATAAGCCCAAGGCCTGCTCTTATATTAAAGGGTTCTAAAGATAAAGAAAACGCCGAGAGGTTTATAGATTACCTTCTATCTGACGAAGCCCAAAAAACAGTTTCTGATGAATACCTTCTTCCTGGCAGAAAAGACATAGCACCTGAAGGTAAACCAACTGCAAATGATATCAAGTCACTTAATGTTGATTGGCAGTGGACTGCTAAAAACAATAAAGCTATAAGCAATAAATTTATTGAAATGTTTAAGTAAGCTGGTGATATGAATTGAAAAATTTTCTTAATAATAATAGCCGAAAAATTACAGTAATTATCTCTTTGATATTCCTTACATTATTCATAGTACTTCCTCTTGTAGTTATATCCACCTACAATTTATATAGTAATGAAGCTTCAAGCTTTAAAACCCTTTTTACAAAAGATATAGCTCATATATATTTTAATACTTTAAAGCTTGGAATTTTAGTAATTTTAGTATCAAGCGTGATCTCTTTTCCTCTAGCTTTTATAAATGTGAAAACAAATTTACGTTTTAAAGTTTCAATTGATATACTAAGTTTTATTCCCGTTATGATTCCACCTTATATTGAATCTATGGGGTGGATTTTATTTCTACAAAAAAAGGGCTACCTTGATACTCTTTGTCCAGCTTTATCCTTTTTAAGGAACTACTTTTTCTCGTTAACAGGCTTAGTTATTATTATGAGTCTTCATGTTTTTCCTTTTATGTATCTAGGTTTAAAAAACACCCTACTAAAAGTAAGTTCAAACTTAGAAGATGCAGCCTTTGTACATGGTTCCAGTTTATTTTTCACCCTTAGAAAAATAATATTTCCACTACTACTTTCAAGTTATATGGTGGGAGCACTTTTAATATTTTTAAGAACCGTTTCTGAATTTGGAGCACCTGCAACCTTTGGTAGAAAAATTGGATACTATGTTTTGACAACAGAAATTTATAAGTATGTTTCAGATTGGCCTATAGACTTTGGAAAAGCCTCTACACTTTCATTACTTCTTACTCTAAGTTGCCTTATACTGTGGTTTTTTCAAAATCATATTTCTTTAAAACATTCTTATTTATTAATTGGTGGCAAAAGCTCTAAAAAAAATTTACATAACTTAAATATTTTCGCTAAGGTAATTTTATATATGTATATTTTTTTAGTATTTACTTTGGCAATATTAGTTCCAATTATATCTATATTTTTTACCTCCATAATAAAAGTACAAGGCTATGGACTTTCTTGTAGAAACTTTACTTTAATTAACTATATTAATATATTTTCTTCTGGTTCTGATGGTTTCAATGCTTTAATAAACACCTTTAAAATATCTATTTTAGCTAGCATTTTAACCACAATTATTGGAACCTTTTACGGTCTTATTATAGGTAAATACAAAAAAGGATTATTATATAAATTAACTGCTATCTTTAGCATACTTCCAAATACCGTTCCTGGCATTGTAATAATCATTGGATTAATTTTAGTCTTTAACAGTAAATATATGCCTCTTCCTATATACAATACTTATGGCATGGTTATATTAACTTATGTAGTTCTATTTCTACCTTATACGGTGGAATATGTATCTAATTCCTATTCTCAAATAAATTCTAATCTTGAAGAAGCTGCGAATCTATTTGGGTCAAAGTATCTATTTATGCTAAAAAAAATAATAATTCCTTTGAATTCAAAGGCAATATTTTCTGGATTCATAATGACTTTTATCGTCTCTGTGCGTGAATTAGTTGCTCCTTTGATGATTTTACCTCCATCCATGCAAAATTCAGCCTCTTTTATATACTCACAATTTGAACAAGGAAGCGAGGGTGCTGGCATGGCTATGGCTTTGGTATCAATAATAATTACAGCTATTCTCTTAATAATTTTAAATATGCTTTCAGGAGTAAAAAAGGAGAGAACTTAAATGGATCTTGCTATTTTAGCTGGTATACATGGCAATATGGAAACACTGATTTGTGGTTATAAAAAAACAGTTCTCTTTATAAAACCTCCAGTTGAAGTATGAAAGATATTGAGATATTTTATAATAAATAATCTCACTGAAGAAAGTATTAATTTCATTTTTAAAAAACTCTGTAAAAAAACAATTGAAATAAACGTAATAAAAATACTTCAAAAACAAATAACTTTCTAAATTTAGAAGACTATAAAAAAATTAATTATAAATGAAAAAACTTAAAAGGAAGGTGTCTTTATGAAAAATATATTTAAATTTATATCATTGGCTGGTTTAATGTTTACTCTTTCTTCTGTTAGTGTAAATGCTGCTAATTTAGCAAATCCAAACTATGAAGTAAAATTCATGGTAGACTCAAGTAAAATTTTAAATTCTGATGGTTCACTAAAATCTAACGCAATTTCTGATTTTGACATTACCTCTTCTAAGAATCTAAATGTACAATACCTTGATACTGATAATCTTGATTTAAATAAAAATGGATGGATTGTGCGTTTTAGAAAATTTAATGATGATACTTCAACTGAACTAACCTACAAAAAAAGATATTCTATTACAAATGGTGATATAAAATCTGCTCTTAAAACTGCTGCAAATGATGGTTTTGATGCTAATGAGGATAACTACTCCCCTCAAGTAGATTGGGGATATTCAAATGAATCTCTAAGTTTTTCTAATAATAAATATTTTTCTCTTGACGATTACTCAGGACTAGAGCTTCCTAACACATCTGATTCAATTGATGAAGCTATAGAAAACATTCCCGGAAAATTAAGTAAATTTATATATAAAGGATGGGCTCAAAATTATTTGAATTCCTCAACTCTTCATGGTCCTTACCTTGGTACTAGATATATAGGTAGTTTTAATGGTCTAAAAATAGAATTAGAAATTTATAATGTACGCGGGACAAGTATATCTGAAATATCCTTTAAAGAAGATGATTATTCTAACGCCTCGCAGGATAGGCAAGCTTTGATGAACACTTTGGATTCCAAAGGAATATTAATTAAATCAGATGACACTAAAACAGGTATAATGCTTGGTGACTGATAGTTTTAAAACAGGGTTAGCTTATGAAATTATTTAAGCTAACCCTTTTAATTTAACTTATACAATACATTGATTATAATTTATTATACTTGTATCTGGATAATTCACCTTTTTTATTGTTACTGTATAACTAGAGCTGTTTTGATCTACTTCAACAAATGTCATCATCATATTTCCATCTGATACATCTGGAACTGCGGGACACATAAACCCTGAATTTACATAAACTGAATTTAAATGTTGTTGCATTGTAGGCACATGAGTATGTCCCATTACTACGACTTTATTTTTAACCCCATTATAACTATCATTACATAAGTTTGCACCATAATTGTCCAAGCAATTATTTAAATCAACTGTAAGTAGCTTAGTAACATCCTCCCAACTTGTTACCAAATCCGGATAAAGGTTCAAAACATCTGACCTCTTTATTGATGTTCCATCAGGCATGGTAAATACTATTTTATAAAAGTCGTTATCAAAAATTATTGTCCAAAAGTCATTAGCGCTAGGATTCCCTTGATTTTGAAGCTCAGAAGAATTTGATTTTCCAGCTTTTTTTAGTTGCTTTTCGCACCACCAAGCTGCTATCCTAGAAATAAAATAACCTATAGGTAATGGCTTATATTTATCAGTTTTTCCACTATAAGGCTTACAAAGTGTATCATAATAATGTCCATGTTCTGCATAAATACCATTCTTCCCATAAATTCTATCTGTACAAATTACCTGCTTATTTTTACTACTTAGAGGCGCAAAGTATTTATTTACTTGATTAAAATCAATATTCATATCGTGATTTCCATGTACATAATATAGGTTCCCTTGAATACTATCCATACACGTTATAAAATCACCATCACTTTGTTTAGTAAATACATTTAGATTGTTATTTATAATGTTATTTAAAGTAGCTGAAATTTGAGGTTGTGGTGTATACATCCATAAATCAAACCAATCTCCAAGTATAACAACATCTTGTATATCCTCTGCATTAGATTGTACATATTGTAATATTGCTTTAAGATACTTTTCATGTACAGACTTTTGATACCAGTTCTCTGGAGTATTTTGCCCTATATGAGTGTCACTAATAAAAATAGTTTTCAAATCTATTCCCCCACAAAAATAATTATATATAATAAAGGCTTTTGTTTACTTAAACTCCACCTTTATATGCATTATTTAAAATATTGGCCTTAAAACACCTAGGATCAACAGAGTATGGATTTTCAGAATAAATCAAAGAACTCATGAAGCAACCTGTCCTACATCCATCTAAATATTCACAACTTTTACAGGGTTCTTGTACTAATTTCATATTTACTTTAGAAATATTATCTGGCAGCTCAGAATTCCATATATTTTTTATGCTTGTTGCTTTTATATTACCTAATACAAAATTCGAATTATTTCCTAGTGCCTCACAAAGTGTAACATTTCCGTTAGATAGTATTGTAAGCTTAGTTTTTATTCCTCCACATTTTACAATATCTGATTCTTCACTCCAACACATGCTTTCAAAAGATGGTTCTAATACTTTGATTTTTCTTTTTTTAGAATTAACTACTTCATGTAAAGCTTCTAAGTCTTCTAGCGAAGGCATAAGTTCACTTCCTGTACGAGCTATATGTGTAAGTATGAATGGTGCCAAATGCACACAATCCACTCCATTTTCATCACAAAAATCTAATAATTCTTCAACATATTTTATATTATTAGGCATCAATACCATCTTTAGCCTGATATAAATATTGTTCTTTTTCAAAGACCTTATTGCAGCTTTTACCTTAGGAAAATTCCCCTTTACACCCACTATACTGTCATACAATTTTTCATTGGCTGCTGACATACTTAAATGTACAAAATCCACTCCTAATTCTAAAAGTTGTTTTGCAGTATCTTCCGATAAAAGCGTCCCATTAGTTGAAATAATTGGATACATCCCTTTGTTCTTAGTTCGCTCTACTAACTTTATAAAATCAGGATACATAAGAGGCTCTCCACCCGAAAAATTTATTACTTCAACCCCTAATTCAGCCGCCTCATCAATCACCTTAAGCAAATCGCTAATAGACAGCTCATTTTTCAATCTGTATCCTGAACTATTACAGCAATAAATGCATTTATGATTACATAAATATGAAAGTGATAGCAAAAGTTCCTCCGGTGTTTCATATCTTAGAGGACTATAATTCCACTTTTGAGGTATCTTTTTAAATATTCTCATTGGATTACACAACAAATTGGTCTTAATTTCATGAGAATAAAATTTTATATGTGAAGCATATTCTTTTATAACATCATTTATACATTCTCTAGACTTTTCAAAATCGATGTTAAATGTACCCGAAAATATTTGTATAATGGTTTGTAAATCATACTTTCCAGTAAATAGTTCCCAAATAAGTGCCTTCTGATTAGATATAGGTTCAGATCCACCATCTCTAAAATTAGATATTATATTATAATCATTCATAATGTGTACTCTAATATAATTAGCTCTTACTGGGTATACATTTAATGTTTCAATTTCAGTTCCCATGATTATATCCCCTCATAAGCTGCTTTTATGTAAGGATTATTGGGGATATTACCTTTCCAGCATCTCGGATCTACGGAATATGGATTTTTACTAACAAATAGAGATAAAGCAAAACAACCAGTGTGACATCCACTTAAAAACTCGCAGGTTTTACAAGGCTCCTCTATGTCATCTTTTTTGGGATTTAAAATGTCATTAACGTTTTTTGAATTCCATATTTCCTCAAGAGTATTTTTTCTAACATTTCCTGCTGTCATTTCTGGAATTCCAACAAGCTTTTCACATACACTTATATCACCATTAGGCAGAATGTTAAGAGATTGTCTAAAAGCCCCACAAACTATAAGATCCTCTTTACTAGTCCAACACCTAGGAATTGTAACTGCAACAAGTTCCATTTTTCCCTTAAGCTCTTTTGCTTTTACTTCAACCAATTTTGCCAATTCAATTTCTTGTTCACGTGTCATAAAAAGATTTGTATTTCCTCTTCCAGCATTACTAAGATCAAATCTGTCAAGCACTAATCTTTTTACTCCTAAATTACCACACAAATCGATAAGATCACTTACATTACTATAATTTATAGGGGTGAGTACTGATTTTATATAAACATCTATACCCGCCTCTCTTAATAGCTTAATAGAATTAATTACCTTATGATGTGTATTTTTAACTGCTGACATTTTATCATGAACCTCTGATGATGCTGCATCAAGGCTAAATTGAATACATGTTAATCCTATTTCCTTAAAACGCCTAACCGAATCTTCATCTATAAGGCTTCCATTTGTACAAGTGTATACAGCCATACCGCAATCAGTAAGATATTTTAGAATATCAAAAAATCCAGGATGCAGCATAGGTTCTCCACCACTTACAGTACATTTTACTACTCCTAATTTTCGTGCCTGCTCTATTACATTTATCCATTCTTTAGTATTTAATTCCACTTCCTTTGTCTCACCCGAACTATTAAAACAGTATATGCATCTAAAATTACATTTGTGTGTTAAAATTATTGTCATTTCGCCAGGACTTTCAAATCTCAATTGAGATGAAGAATTGTCTTTTTTTAAATCATATAGAAATGTTTTAGGGTTATATCTATGAGCATTATATGAAATTTCATCATTACATATAATGTATTTTTCAAGTTTATTCAAAACAGTATCAAAAGCATTATTAGTTTCCATTCTAAATACTGATGAAAATATATGCCTCAAATTTTCAAGAGTATATTCACCTGTACATAGTGACAATGCAAAAGCTTCAAATGGATGTATTAAAAGTCCATCATCTGCAACTAAATCTACAATCCAGCATGCCGAAGTCATTTTTTTTATTCTTACTGTATTTTTTAATATAGGGTAACAGTCTTTTTTCATATTTCCCTCCTAAATTCTTTTAAGTATGAATGATATAATCTTTAAAATAAAATGTTTGACAGCAAAAGCTGTCAAACACAGTACACAAAACATATAAAAGGTATGTTTTGTGTAATAAATTAGTTACATTAAAGGAGAAACTTTAATGCATGCATTTTGACATGGTGGTATAGCACTAACACCAGTACATGTACCACAGCAGCTCATAAGTCCACTAGGATTTTCAACTATGTGTTTTACAACTTCAGGTGAATTTGAATTTTTTAATGTATCTAATTCATCTGCAGCAGCACGTAAATTTTTTACTAATTCGTCTATATTTTGGCTCATATTTCTCACCTCCTATATATTGCTGAAAGAATAAATCAACTTTTTTTAGCTAATTCTATAGCTTTAGCTAAATCTAAAACTCCACGGCCTTGAAAATTAGGATCTCTTTTTAAATCCTTACAAGAATCCATAATTATATTTTTCACTTCCATTGGATTACCAATTAAATTAGGGTAAGCCTTTATAAGTTGAGCTGCTGCACCAGAAACAAATGGTGTTGCAGCACTTGTGCCACTTGCCGTAGTGTAAATATTATTGGGAGCAGTTGAACTCACTTCTTCACCGGGCGCAACTAAATCTGGTTTTATCCTACCATCACCAGTAGGCCCTTTAGATGAAAAAGAAGAAACTCCATATAATTCAGGTTCTGTTTTATGAGTTGATCCTACTGTTATTACTTTTTCAGCGTTACCTGGATCAGTTACAGAAATCATCTCAAAATTCGCCCACACCTGAGTACTATTATCTCCTGGAACTTCAAATGCTTGGGCACCATAATTTCCTGCCGCAACACATACAATTACTCCTGATTCAACTAATCTATTTGCTTCTTCACAAATTGGACTATGCCCTGTATTAAATTCTTTTACATTTATCTCATTTGATATTCCTAAACTCAAATTTGCCCCTTGAATAACTAATTTATTTGCTTTTTTATTTATATTTCTTATTTGTTCCATGGCCTTTATACAAATGCTGACCCAATTAGAAGAATTTTTGCCATATACCTTAAAATTATATAACTGACATTTAGGTGCTACTCCTGAAAATTTATTACTAGGATCCCAGCCTGCAATTATTCCAGCTACATACGTTCCATGAGCTCCTATAGGACCTTCCCCTGTTAAATCAACATCTACTACCTTTGAATATTTAAGTGCATTATGATTTTTATCAATTCCATCATCTAACACTGCCCATGTTATGTCATTGCAAAAATCAGCTCCACCATATAAAAAACTAGGCTCGTTTATAGTTTTTAAAACCTCATAATCCATCTTCTCTACTTTTCTATCAAGCCATACGTTTTTTACTTCTGGAATATGCTCTAACAACTCTAATTGGTTATTTGTAAGCTTTGCGAAAACAAAATATTCAGTATTTTCAATCAAGTTCAAATCTACACTCGGAAGTTTCTTTATTGCCACAACTAAATCTTTAATAGTATAATCCTCAGCCAAACTAATAATAACTTTATGCAAAGCCTTATCTTCTCTTTTATTATTACTTAAATGAACCTTAACCTCGTTGGTGATCTTGGTTTTATTAATCATTATATTTCCTGCCTTTTTAAATAATATTAAATACAATTAACAAATCTGTAAATAAATTAAAGATCAAAAGTACTACACGACCATAATACTATAATATTTTCAAAGTTATTCCTACTTTTTAATTTTTATACTAACTTTTTTTAAAAAGCTGTTACAATGTGGTTCATTAATTACCACGATTAATAATATGAGCGAAAATTATTATTATGCAAAAAATAATTAAAAATAATTAAAATAATTTATGAATTCTTGAGAATGTTTTTTAAATCCCCTAGTATTCCTGTAGTATTATGAGGTTATTAAGAAATTTTAATTTTGAATGCATAAAAAAAATAGCTTAACCTAGTTAAACTATTTTCACACCGGCAACGATACCTTTATTTGAAGCATATTGCCTTGAATATCTGCACCTACATTTCCTCTCTGTTCTTCAGTGAGTAGCTTTACAATAGATAGTCCAAGTCCAGTACTCTTATGCCTTAAAGAATCTCCCACATAAAATCTGTCAAATATTCTCTCAATATCAATTTCTTTATGATTTTCTAATGGATTTTTAAATATAATAATTGCCATATCCTTTTTAAAAACCTTAACTGTAACATCTCCAGCAGAGTGGGCTATACAATTACGAATTAAGTTTTGTATTATTCTAATGGTCATTTCCTTATCAACCATAGCAAAAACTTGATTTTCATCTTCTATTATACATTTACCTAAATATAAAAATTAGCCTGTCAATTTAAAACAGGCTGATTTTTACAAATAAATTATTTTTTATCTTTTGTCAAAAGTTTATAATTCACATAATAATATACCACCAACATAAACACCGCAAAAAAGTTTGGAATCATCAAATTAACACTTCTAAATACACCTTCATAATGCTGAAGCTGGGTTAAATATATTGCACTAAATACAGATACGCCAACAGCAATAATAGTTATACTGGCAAATAATTTTTTCATTTTTATTGTCATTATAGTTATATAATAAAATATAACGCTATACATCCAAAAATCTGCTACAAAAAAAGCATGAGATAACCTAACATAACTTCTAGACTTGAAATGTACCAAAATAAATATAACTATTACAACAAAAACTATTATAGGTGCAAAACAAACTATTCTTAGCATCCTATCTAATTTATTTTTCACATTAACATTTATTTTGCTATCATGCCTATACAAAACATCTTTAATGAATATTAATAAAAATATCAATGTTAAACTAATTAATAAAAATAAATACGCCATCTATTACTTGCCCCCTTTACAAAAATAAAGCATCATACTTGCTTTAACCATTTTTTAGTATTCATTATATCATCCTTGGTATAATAAAAGCTATAAAAATTAGTTTCCATCCAGTTAATTTTTTTAAGTTTAATTTAACTTTTACTCAATTGAATGTTAACTACTGTACCAATATAATGATTATTGAAAGGTGGTATTGAACATGCGAGATTTAAATATAGGTATTAAAATTTCAAGCAAGCGAAAAGAAAAAAGAATAACTCAAGAGGAACTTGCAGATTTCCTTGGCGTAACAAAGCCAGCTATATCAAAGTGGGAATCAGGTCAAACTTATCCCGATATTACGCTACTTCCCCTTATAGCCTCCTATTTTAACACCACTATAGACGAACTAATAGGTTATGAACCTCAGTTATCAAAGAATGATATAAGACTTCTTTACTCAAGACTTGCAGAAAATTTTTCTTCAAAACCGTTTGAAGAAATCTATGATAAGTGTATTGAGTATCAAAAAAGGTATTATTCTTGTTTTGAACTTCAACTAAATATTGCACTAATTCTTATAAATCATTCATCTCTTGGGCAAAATACAAGTGCTATTATTTCTAAAGCCTCTAATATATTGCAACATGTAATAGACGATAGTGACAATATAACTATAGAAGGAAAGGCTATTTTTCTTCAAAGTTACTGCTTTTTAATCTTAAAAAAACCAGATTCCGTTATAAAAAATCTTAACTATACTGAAAACCTTCATCTAAACCCTGAAATTCTCTTATCAAGTGCCTATCAAATGAAGGGAGATAACAAGAAAGCTATATCCATACTTCAAAATTATATTTATGAATGTATAATTGGAATTGTAAATGCATGCCCTAATCTAATGATGCTTTACTCAACTGAAAGAGAAAAAGCATATAAGTGGGCTGATGCAATAATTAAAATAGAGGACGTATTAAATATTTCGAAAATCAATCCTTCTCCAAATCTTAGTTTGCTAATTACAGCTGCAAATATATCAATGATGAATAATGACACAGATAAAGCTATAGATTTTCTCGAAAAATACGTTGATACTGCTCTTAATCCTAATATGTTTCCTATAAAACTTAAAAGTAACGACTTTTTCGACTCTTTAGATGACCTTTTTAATTCACTTGATTTGGGAACAACCCCTCCAAGGAATGATAAAGTCATAAAAGAAGATATAAAAAAACTGCTAATTGAACCTATTTTTGAACCCTTAAAATCGAATGAAAACTATATTAGATTAGTTAAAAGAATAAATAGAATTTAACACTGGAGGTGTTAAGCATGGAAAATATTTCACAGTATATCCCTTTTTTAATACCCATAGCAATAATCGAAATAGGCCTGGCTCTTGCCGCTGTAATCCACATTTTAAAGCATAGAAGTTTTAAGTTTGGTAACACTGCCCTATGGCTAGTAATAGTTATTGTTTTCGGAATCATAGGTCCAATCTTATACTTTACTTTTGGCAGAGGTGATGATTAATGAATATTTTAGAAATTAAACATTTGTCAAAAAGCTTCGGAAATTTAAACGTATTAGATGATATTAATTTTTCTGTCAAAGAACACTCTGTATTAGGCTTCATAGGAAAAAATGGCGCAGGTAAAACCACTACCATGAATATGATACTTGGTTTTTTAAAACCTACTCTAGGTGAAATTTATGTGTGCAATGAAAAAGTTATTTATGGTAATTCAAAAACCAATAAATATCTAGGGTATCTTCCAGATGTACCTGAGTACTATGGATACATGAATCCTTATGAATATTTAAAATTATGTGGAAAGATTTCTGGAGTAAAAGCTTCCGAAATAAAATCAAAAACAGAAGAGCTTCTAAATCTAGTAGGCCTATACAGCAATAAAAGAAAAATACGAGGTTTTTCAAGAGGTATGAAGCAACGACTTGGTATAGCTCAAGCTCTAATTAATAATCCAAAGCTTTTAATCTTAGATGAGCCTACTTCGGCCTTAGATCCCAGCGGAAGAAAGGAATTTATGGATATACTTTTAAATATAAAAAATAAAACAACAATCATATTCTCTACTCATATACTTTCAGACGTAGAGAGAATAGCTGATAGTATAGGGGTTTTAGACCACGGCAAACTGGTTCTACAAGGTAATTTATCTAATATAAAAAGCAGATACAGACATGATACTATTCTTATAGAAACAATCGATGAAAATTCTTTAAACTTACTTCAAGAAAAACTAAAAAACTTTCCTTCTATATATGACATAAAAGCGAAAGATAACTCACTTATCTTAAATGTAAATAATGTAGCTGCTACTGGCACTCAAATTATAGATTTAGTATCTAAAGAACAAATAGTATTACTAAAATATGAGGTTATGGAACCATCCTTAGAAAATGTATTTCTGGAGGTAACAAAATGAAAAATTTTATTTGTTTCACGCAAAAAGAACTTATAGAATACTTTAGAACCTATAAGTTTTTAATATTACTTTCTGTTTTCTTATTCTTTGGTATGATAAGCTCCCTTTCTGCAAAGCTTCTTCCAGATATCATATCAAATCTAAGTACCTCTTCAATAAAGATTTCAATGCCTAAACCCACAAGCATAGACGCCTACACTCAATTTTTTAAAAATCTCTCTCAGATGGGGCTTATAATTGTAATCCTAATTTTCGGAAACACGCTATCTTCTGAATTATCAAGAGGAACTTTAGTAAATATGCTTTCAAAAGGGCTTTTAAGACGTACTGTTATTTTATCAAAATACACAGCTGCACTTGCACTTTGGACTATAAGCTACACCCTTTCTGCACTTTTAAACTACGGCTATACTATTTATCTATTTGATAACAAACCGATAAAGAATCTGTTTCCTTCTCTTTTCTTTTTATGGTTATTTGGCAGCTTTTTAATATCCATAATAATTTTTTGTAACACAATAAGTACTGGAAGTTATCCTCCAATTTTATTATGTACTATTTTTTTAGGCATTCTCATTATAATAAATGTAATTCCTAAAGCAAAAAGCTTCAATCCCATTTCACTTTCTTCTAATAATGTTGAACTTCTAAAAGGATCTTTAAAATTAAGCACACTAAACTCTGCTTCTATAGTATGTGTTTTAGCCACCTTATTTCTTTTAACTGCATCTATTTTTATATTTAATAGAAGGAAGCTGTAAACTATCCACAGCTTCTTATTTTTTATCCTTAATTTATCCACATTACGTGTGCATACTCTGGATATTACTCTTCCTAACTTTAATATTTCTCTGCTTTATAATTTTCATTACAGTATATATGGCAAAAATAACAGTATACGAAGTTACTTTTATATTATCAATTCTACCATTAAGTAATACTAACATAATATGTACGTATATCAATAAATAAAATACATACGACAATCTATGAAGCTTCTTCCATTTAGATCCTTTAAGTTTTCTTTTTGCAAACTTAAAGGATGTTATAAATAAAGGAATCATAATGATAAAAGCAACTATTCCAATTAATATATAAGCTAAATATAGTGGTGAATTCATTTTACCCTGGAGTATTTTAGGGAGCTTCAAAATTAAAAATCTAACAAAATATACGATTCCGTGAGGTAATATTAATATAGAAGCTATAATAGAAAGTTCTGTTCTTACAGTCATTAATTTTCTTCCTACTATCTGTTTTGTACTTAATGCTCCCGCAAACATAACTAAAATAAAAAATGATACACCCACACTACCTGTTATAAAAGCTCTTTCAAAATTTAGCATCAAACCATTAAGCTTAGGGTGTGAAACAATTCTTAATATTTCATAAATACTTACCGCAATTGAAATAACACTAGCAAAAGTATAATATATTTTATAATTCTTCTTAATACTAGCTGTAAATGCAATAGATAAAATTGCCACAAAAATCATTGAATAAACAAAGATCATAGTTTTCCTCCTTTGGGTTCTACTAATTGATATTGAATATCGTTATCAATTATAGGGCAAAAGGAGAATTCTGTCAAGTAACATATGGGACTTGTTTTTAATTTAATTATCGAGATAAAATTTCCTGGTATTCAAAGAGATTTTAACGACAAAGAGGAAAAGCACCCATCTGACCAAAAATAGGGTTTTTCCCCCAATTAACCCGTAATTTAATTTATTCTATTCTTTACATATATTTACTACATTGATATACTATAGTAAGAATATTTTATTACCGTACTTAAAGGAAGTGATACAGCCACATGACCACGAATATACTACCTGTTGGAATTAAGATAAAGAAGTTAAGAGAAAAGTACCAGTTAAACCAAGATGATATAGTAGGTACAGAACTAACACGTAACTTAATTAGTCAGATAGAACATGGAAAAGCCAACTTAACAAAATCCACAGCAGAGCTAATTATCAGAAATACAAAGAAAATACTAAATAGGCGGTCAATTCCGTTAGACCCTAAATATAGTGTTGATTATCTGTTAGAAACAGAGGAGTCACAGGCTAAAACTGTATTGACAGTTTATATAAAGGAATTAAAAGAAGTTAGTGTATATAAAGGTAATAGTAGTTTTGCTGAATGTCTAGAAAAAATTGAAACCCTGTTATCACAATGGGAATTTGGAGATTTAAAAATTGAGGTATGTGAGATAGCAGGAGATTATTACGCAAATAACAATGAATATCTGAAAGCCTATATTTATTACGAAAACGTAAAATACCTTATAGCCTGTCAAACTGATATGAGCAGAGTGATATCTGTTTTTCGTAAATTATCAACTATCTATGTTTACAATGGTAAGTACAAAGAAGGTGTCAATACCTGTAAATATGCTTTAAGTAGATTCAAAATGGACAACGCCTATAAAGCGATATTTATGTTTAACATGAGTATGTATTACAATTATCTGAAAGAATACGAAAAGTCATTGGATGTAATATTAGAATCAGAAAGCCATATAAAACAAGCCTTTCCAGACAGGATTAACGATTTGCTACTACTAAAGGCGTCAAGTCTACATGGTGTAAAACATTATGCAGACGCTTTACGTACTTATACAGAGATACTGAACAATGCTGAAAAGGACGATTATAACCGCCTATGCGTATACTATAATAATATGGCTGAAATATACTGCTCAATGGGAAATACTGATACTGCTAAAAATTATGTACAGACAGTAAATTCGTATTTAGTTAAGGTTTCAGATGACTTCAAATATTTACCCCAAATATATTTAGGTTTGGGCAGGGTTTACATTATGTTAAAAGAGCAGGACAAGGGACTGAAATTGCTGTTAAAGGCATTAGAAACTTCCAAGTCATTCAAATATCACAGTGTTACAAAAGATATAATTAATGAGTTTACTGGTTTTAATAATGAAGTTACTGGCATAGATTTAAAGGAAGAGTTTGTAATACTTACCCAAATTATGGGTTTTATTGATAATAAACTGGTGTATAATATAATGGAATACTTTTCTAGGTTAAATAAAAATGATGAGTTAATTTCCATTTGTAAGTTCTGTAAAAAGATGGCTTAAAGCCACAAATTTGAGTAAAGTGAAAGAGGGGATTTTGTATATGAAGTTTAAAAAGTTTAAGTTAAAAAAGGTAGTTTGTGTGACATTATTAGCTTGTGTTGTTATTGGGTATTTATCTGTGGGAGGACATGCTTCTATTTTAGCTAATTTCCCTGGATTAACTTGGTAAAAAGAGTACCAAGGACAGTGGAATTTTTCCCTGTCCTTTTCCTAATCCTACTTTATACTCTTATCATTCTCTTTGTTAATTAAGTATACGATACATTTCATTTTAATCTAGGAAACTAACATCAATTAAAAATGGAGTGCATCAAAATTTAGTTTTGTAATAGACCTATTTCTTATTTATATAATATCAATTTTCTTTAAAAAATAAATATTGAATTTTAGATTTTTCATAACATGCTAAAACTATACGTTGCCAACTAAATGCTTCTCCTTAAAAGCATCTGTGATAACAGAACTTAGCTTTCATTATTATTTATTATAACTTTATCATCTATGGTTTTTATTCTTTTACTATTAATCAATTCACTATAAGCTACTTTCATTGAATCTATAATTTTTGTCCCTGATCTATTAAATCCGAATACTTTTGCTGTTATGCTAAGTAAATCATTCACCTCAATTCCAAAGCTTCTATCTATAATTGTTATCATTGCCTCCGATAATTCTTCTTTAGCAATATATTGTATTGGTCGTATATTTTCATCCTTTTCAGATGGTATTCTTACACACACATCTTCATTTCCTTTTAACCAACAGAAATCACTCTTCATTTCAATTAAATTATTAAGCATATAGTCAATCGCATTTTTTACACCTTTTTTCACTTTTATTGTAACCTTTTGATTCCCAAAAAGTGCAGCTACCCTTTTACATAATAAATCAAAATGTATAGGATATTCATTATTAACAACATGAACAATAACATCTGATAAATACTTATTATAATTAAAACTTTTTTCAACTTCATAAATATTTGTTTCTTTGTAGAATGTAAATCCAAATGGATTATCCTTTTTCAAATTCTCTTGATCTGTTTCCACTAAATAATCTGAATTATCCGATACTTTTTCATTGTTATTTTTTGACATGTATATATCTTCAAAATTATTATCATATTGAGCTATTGCCTTATCAATTGCTTCAATTAATTTATTCCCTTCTGTAGTTCTATCCTTTACCCAATCAGTAGACCATATTCTATAAATTTTCCATCCTATATTCTCCAAAACAGATTGTCTTAATCTATCACGTTCTCTTGCAGTTCTTGCTGAGTGATATGCTGCACCATCACACTCAATTCCAATTACAAAAATTCCATTCAATGTAGGATGCTTCACTGCTAAATCGATACGATAACCTGAACATCCTACTTGTGTAATTACATTATATCCTTTCATAACTAAAAAATCATATACTGATTCTTCAAAAGGTGATTCTAAACATATACTTTCAGAAACTGTTATTTCATTTTCTAAAGCATTTACACCTTGTATTGCAAACTCCATATAATTTTTTAACATCCTAACACCTTTGGAATTAGTTCTATCCAAATCTATATCTGTAGGCAAAATAGAACCCACTAATTTTATATTATATTTAGCCCTAGTTATTGCAACATTTAATCTTCTATAACCACCATTTCTACTTAATGGTCCAAGATTCATATACATCCTTCCATTTATATCTTTAGCATATCCTATACTAAAAATAATTGTATCTCTCTCATCACCTTGAACATTTTCAAGATTTTTAATAAAAAATGCATCTTCTTTATCTTCATTAAAAAATTCTTCGTATTTAGAATTACTTATCCTTAAATCATTAATTGCAATTTCTATAGCATGTTGTTGTGATTGACTAAAAGTAACCACTCCAAGTGAACGATTTGGGAATTTATTAATATGTTCAAATACCATTTCAGCAACTTTCTTCGCCTCTATAGAATTGCACTTCTTACCATTTCTTTCATATATCCCATCTTTAACATATATATATTCGACACCATTATCTTTCACTTTATCTACATTTGATGGGAAGGTAATTAAATTTCCACCATATATTTTTATATTTGAAAATGCAATAAGATGTTCATGCTTACTTCGATAATGCCATAATAAAGTTCGCTCTGGTAAAGCGCTTAATGCCTCATCTAAGACTGATTCATACGAATTGACATCATCAACATCTTCCTCCTCATCATCAAAATCTTCGTCTGAAATATTGGAATTAAAAAAATTTGTTGGTGGCAGTTGTTCCTTATCTCCTGCAATAATTACTTGCTTTCCTCTATAAATTGCACCTATAGCATCTTCTGTACATACCTGTGAAGCTTCATCAAATATAACCACATCAAAGTTGTATTCATCTGATTCTAAAAACATACTAACAGATAGAGGTGACATCATTAAACATGGTTTTAATGTCAAAATTAGTTCTGGAATACTTTTAAATAAATTTCTTAATGACATAATTTTTCTTTGCTTGTTTGCCTCTCTTTTTAATATTCCAACCTCATCTCTAGAAGAAGTAATTAAATTTGCGTCTGGTAGACTGTTAATTAATCTCTCTTTAATTCTATATTTTGCAATATCAAGTTGCTTTATATCTAACCTTGAGAAATTGCTTATTCTATCTTTTTGAATTCTACTTCTAAATTCAATTATAGCTGGCTTATTAGTTATCGCAGTATCCAACCATAATCTATAAAATCTTTTTAAAAATACTGGTACAATCATATTACTTTTAAATTTAGCATTTTCAATTTTATCAATATATTCTTCTAACCCAATTTCTATACATTTTTCTCGAGAGTTTCTATAATCTATCCACATCTCAAGCAATGCAATATTACTTAAACATAACTCAATTCTTCCTATCAAATCATTTAACTCTGCACCTATTAATTCTTCTTTCTTTTCAAAAAGATTAACAAACCATTGAAAATCAGCTTTTATATCATTATACTTTTCACATAAATTATCATGTTCTTCTCTAACTTTTTCAATAAACTTCTTATTACCACAAACTAATTTATTAAAATTTTCAGGTAATTCAAATTCTATAACTTTCTTTTTAAAATTTTCGAACCATTCTAATTTGTTTAATATTCCAACCCAATCACTATTAATTCCCTGATATAAAAATTCAAATTTATTTTTTATATCGTTCGATTTTTCACTAATTTCTAAACTTATATTTTGAATTTTTATTAGACTTGTCAAATCATTAATAGAATCACTATATTTGATATTTTTTGTGCTATATGTTTTTAATTTATTATATGCCTTCTCCAAAATATTAAAATCACATAAAATCTCTTGCAAAAACTTAACTCCTGAAATAATATCTAATTTATATATTATCTTTTCTGATTGAAGTATCTTTCCTAATTCATCAATATCCTTATTATTGACAATACATTTTTGAAACTTGTTGTATATATTCTCTACTTCCGTCATATTACTATTTATTAAAAGCTTTTTAATTATATCTGGTATTCCTTCATTACCATAATATTCTTTAATCTTTCTATAATCCCCTAATGATTTTTTTAATTCTTCATAATTCGTATATTCTTTTTTGAAATAATTACCAAAGAAAGTAACAAATTTTTGCTCATTATTTTTAAAGTATTCCTTCAAGTCATTAATATCTTTTATTTGATTTAATACTTCTACGCATGTTTTATCATCAATCTTTTTAATAACTTTATTTGAATATGATTTTAATATATTTTTATCATTTCTGTAATTTTTATTTAATTGCTTAAAAAATGATGTATACTTCGTTTTAAATTTTGATAATATTCTTTCAAAATCAATATCAAGTATTTTAATATCATAATTCTTTCTCAATTCTTCAATTTTCTTAGTAAGTTCAAAATATTTATGTTCCATTTCTAAAAATACTTTCTCAATTATTTCAAATTTATCATCTTCAAACCAAACTGGAATTGGTTTTGGATTTAGCATTAAAAGACTTAATAATTCACATTTGGCTCTAATATATTCTATAGTTAAAAATTTACTGTCTACTCCTAATATGTCGGATGTTTTTCTACTTACCTCTTCAACTTCTTCAAAATTATTAATAGTATTCTCTATAATAATTTTTATATTTGAGCACTCATTGATTATTTGATCATCTTTATCTTTATACGTCTCATAATTCAAAAACTTTTTTACGTTATTCAAAAATAATTCTAAATCATCATATGTTTTTTTTGCATCAATTAAAAAATAGCTTTTATCATATTTTTCTTCAATTTCACTTACTAAATCCAAATATTCATTTTTAGTTTTATTTAATTCATGAGCATATTGAGACAATTCTTTTATGTCTGTTTGATTAAACCAATTAAAAGGAACTATAGGCGATTTCATAGAAATTTCCAATATTAAAGATAATTCTTTAATATTAGAGATAGATATTGATATTGGTAATTTATATTTAGCTATAATTTCAAAACAAAAATTATTTATTTCCTTAAGTTTAGGTAACAAATCTTTTAAGTGCTTTTCAATATCATATCTTAGTTCATTTGAAACAATATGAATATTACTATTTCTCCATGGGTTCAATAGTAAATCATCTTTGTTCTCTCTCAATGCTTTCGAAAATTTTTCTAAATAATATTTATACTCATTAAACCTCTCATTATCTATTTCTGCTACATTTTCAATATTAAAAATTACACTTTCAACATCTAATAATCTTGATAAATAACCATTCACTTCATATATGCTCTTCTTAAAAGGTTCACATTTCATATGTAATTCTCTATCATATTCATTTAATTTATCTCTTTCAAATTTTAATGCATCTAGCTCATATAATGCCTCATCTTGCAATTTAACTTTATTTACATTAAGCATTTTAACTAATTGCTTTATTATTTCCTTTTTATTTGCCCTATAACTATGCAGCGTTAAACAAAAATCTCCCAAACCTGCCGCATCTAATCTTTTATAAACTACTTCAATTGCTGCCATTTTTTCTGATACAAACAATATCTTTTTTCCATCTGCCAAAGATTCAGATATTATATTGGTAATTGTTTGACTTTTTCCTGTTCCAGGTGGTCCTTGAAGTACAAAGCTAATACCTTTTTTAGCATATAAAATTGCATCTTGCTGACTTGCATCTGCATCTAATACTTGAAATAATTCTGAAGGTTTTGTTTTATTATCATGATCATAATTATTTAATGAACTGGATGGCTCTAGCAGTTGATTATCCTCACCTGAAATTGCTGTTATTATAGGATTAAGTTCTATCTTATCTCTATTTTTTTCTAAATCCTTATACATATTTATCTTCAAAAAAGATAATAATGATAAACTTGAATTTCTATCTACACTCCAATTATTATTAACAACTATTTCCTCAATAGTTTTAAAATAATTATTTAAATCCCCTTCATCAGTATCAAATTCTGGTAATGCTATTCCAAAATCATTTTCCAATTTAAACGCCAAAGTAGGATTTACAACTATTTCATCATCGTCTAAGCTTAATATAAAAGGTTCTGTTAATGATTCTAAAGTAATCTTTACAGGAATTAATATTATAGGTGATACTAATATTTGAGTTGAATTAAAATTTTCTTTCCAATTAAGAAAGCCTAATGATAAGTATAAAGTATTTATTCCTTGTTCTTCTTTTGCTAACCTTGACTTATTTCTTAGATTTGATAGAGTTTTCTGTTGTTCATATATCGTCTGATTTGTTTCAATATCTCCCTTTACAATACTATTTGTTTCCTCTATATCACTATCCTCTAAATTTTCCATGTAACTAGGCTTACTAAATTTCAACTTTTTTTCTTCTACTACTAGCTCCTTATATAGTTCATCTATACAAGGAGTTACTATTTTTAAAGTAGATCTTTTGTTTTCCTTATAATTAATCAGTTTATTTCTTTTTCCTAAATCAAGCAATTTCTTCTTCCAATTGTCAATTTTAATGTCAAGAACAGACATGATTACTCCTCCCAATTAATAAACATCATATAAAATATACATTTTTTTTGTATTTACACTGAATTTAATAGCAAAGAAAAAAGCACATATATTATATCTATTAAAATTATTGACCTATAATAACTACTTTATATTAAGTTTTAGTTTTTAGAAAATTAGTGATAAAAATTTTTCTCTACTACATAGTTAAATAATTCGTATTGTTGAGGTTATTAAATAATGAATAGTTAAATCATATCTAAAGCAATGCTACTGTATATAATTTAACTATTCACTGCTCTCACTTTTAACTACTCCCCAAACAATTCTCCCTTAAAAGCTCTCTGCATCAATGAATTAAAGTTATTCTCCATTTCTTCTAAGCTTTTCTGAATTTCAAATTTCAATTTGTCGATTTGATTAACGAAAGCTGCAAATTTGTTTTGGAGTTCTATTGGAGGATTAAAAATCTTAAATTTTTTAATCTCTACTAAATGTAAATCTGGGACTCCTATTCCTTTTACTTGCCTATCTGCTTGCCTTTTAACATCAGTACTTCTCATAGCTTCCTTTATATAAATAGGATTTACGATTTCCTTCTTCAACTTTAGCAAAGCTACACTAACATATAAGCTAAATTCTTTATCAGTATCTACTACTGCTGGAATTCCATAAGTTGCTCCAACTTTAGTATATAATACATCTCCTTTCTCAGGTTTGCATCTTTTTGCATAATTCTTATGAGCTTCTTCTGAGATATATTTACAATCATCAAATATCAAATTTCCACTATTAATATCTTTTACTGAAATAAATGGCACCCCTTCTGATATGTACTCTGGTTTAGAATGAACACCATCTGTAATTTTATCTGTAAGTTCTTCTAATCTAACAATTTTAAAATTATTCTGATTAATATTTAAATCCCCAAACATCTCGATAAATCTCGATTTAACTAATTCATCTAAAGCTTCTATTTGAGCTTTTCTTTTATCTATTAATTCTTGAGCTTTATCTAAGACTTGAGATATTCTTTTTTGCACTCCAAACTCTTCTGGTATGAATATTGGCATATTTTCTATTACTGATTTATTAATAGCTTTAAATGTACTTCCAGTAGCTTGTTCCTCAAATCTTTGTTTTATATTTGTAAGATAGTAATATACATATTTATAATCTATTTCATCTTTACATCGAATTGCTGATAATCCTCTTCCTATGCAACATTTTATATTTGATATATTCACATCTCCAACTGGTGCTCTTACAGATATTAATATATCATTTTTATCTGCTAATTTTGTAGGTCTTGAACAATACATTCTAATTGCAGGATTTATTTTGCCAAAATCTGCTTTCCCTTGAAAAAAAGGTATTCCTTCTGAATTTTCATTATATGTCTCAGAACTTGGTGACTGCCCCATTATTATTTCTGCTATTTCTGAAAATTTTTTCAAATTCATAATTTATCCCTCAATCATTCTTTCCAATTCATCTAATCCTTCAACTATTTCCTTTTCAAGTTTCTTAACTTTACTCAATATAACCCCCGGCTCCTCATACACAACTTCCTCATACTCAATCACCTTATACTTATTTATCGACAAATCATAATCATTACCCACTATCTCTTCCTTATTAACCCAGAACCACTTATCTTCCTTAGCTGGCTCCAAAGTATTATCTTTCTTTACAGCTCTCCACTTTTCAATAATATCTGGAATATCACCATCATTTTCAAGCTTATTTCTCTTATCATCTAGAGAATATCCGTCGCTTTGCATATCGTAGAACCAAACCTTATTTGTTTCTCCACCCTTTGTAAATAAAAGCACTGCTGTTGATACTCCTGCGTATGGTTTAAAAACTCCTGAAGGCATGGAAATTACACCTTCTAATGCATTTTCTTCAACTAAATCTTTTCTTATTTCCTTGTGAGCCTTTGTTGAACCGAATAAAACACCATCTGGAACTATGACTGCACATCTTCCTCCTAAATCTAGAATTCTATTTATAAGCTTCATAAATAAAAGTTCTGTTTTAGTAGTTTTAGCTCCCTTTACCAAAGTAGGGTTTATATCGCCTGCATCTATACTGCCTTTAAAAGGTGGATTTGCAAGTACTAAGGTATACTTATTTTCCTCGTCATATGCCTTAGACATAGAGTCACTTTGTTTTACATTTGGATTGTCTAAGCTGTGAAGCATTAAATTCATTGAAGCTATTCTAACCATTGAGGCATCAAAATCAAAGCCATGAAACATCTCTGTTCTAAAATTCTCCCATTCATCATCACGCATCATGTCTCCAATTTTATTGTGAAGATGTCCTTCTTCGTCGGTAAATACACTTTCTGGTCTTGTATATTTTTCAAGTATATACTCTAATGAACTAACCAAGAAACCCGCGGTACCACAGGCTGGGTCGCATATTTTGTCTTCGGTTGTTGGATCCATAAGCTCAACCATCATTCTTATAATGTGCCTTGGAGTTCTAAACTGACCATTTACTCCTGAGGTTGCAAGCTTTGATAAAAGATACTCATACAAATCACCCTTTGTATCCGAATCATCCATGTTTATTCCATCAATAAGTCTAACGGATTCTTGAAGAAGAGATGCTTTAGGTATCATAAATACAGCATCCTTCATTTCGGCTGTAAAGCTTGAGTCCTCGCCTCCCATGTTCTTTATAAATGGAAAAACCTCTTGTGATACTATATCAAACATATCATTTACATCTAAATGTTTAAATTCACTCCACTTCATTATTTCTTTTGGTAAAATAGAAGTATACTTCTTTCCTATTCTATTTGCTCTTTTTTCATTAGAGTTATCTATATCATCTAACCTCTTTATGAATAAAAGATACGATATTTGCTCAATTACTGTTAAAGGATTTGATATACCACCTGACCAAAAATTATTCCACAACTTATCTATTTTACTCTTTATATCTGCACTTAACATTTCTTTTGTTTCCTCCTAATTTAAGATATAACACTTACTCTAAATGGTGCTATTAAATCAAAAACCTCATCTGCCATTCTTCCAAATATTCCATCTACCCCGTTTGGATTAAAGGAAGTGTATGGTGCTGAAAATAATGCTGCAAAAGATATACCTTTATTCTTTGCAATATCATTCTTTATTATTTCTAAGGTTTTAATTTGAGTTGCATTCATTTTATTGTGATGCTTTTGAACAAATTCTTCAAATCTTTTATTAAGTTCAATTTCATCTATTCCAATGAACTTTCTAATTATACCAACTATATCTTCTTTGTCTATATCCGTTTTGGATGATAATTCATCTATGCTGTAAACAAAATTATCACTAAACATTGAGTAAATACCCTCAAGTTCAGTTTCAGAAAGTTTTTCACCTTTTCTAATTTTATGAATTACTATTTGATCCTTTAATTTTTCTTCAATCGCCGACTTAACTCTTTTTTCATAGGGTTCCATATTAGAACCATATAAAACAGAACCAGCACTAACTTCCTTTAATGATTCACCAGTATCCCTTATATCAAATACTATGAAAGTCGTTGCAATATCTCCCTTAAATTTCATCAAATCTCTCAAATCTATTCTTATTTGTTCAAGCTTTTCATAGCTTAAGTTTTGCCAGCCTGATGGTTTAAGTAAAGACTTTACAAGTTCCCTTTTTCCGTCAAATTGATTTATATTTGTCTTAAGTCTTGCTAGCTTTTCCATTGTGAAATTAATTTCTTTAGCTTGTCCATCCTTATTATCTTTTTCAAGGTTTTCAAGTATTCTATAAATGGAGTTATCAAATAAAATAGCGTCTAAATTTTCTTTTGCCTCAATCCACTGCGTTAAAGGTGCTATTTCGAGCTTCAATTTTTTAATAAAATCCTCACTTAAATGATTCCAGTAATCTTCATTTTTAGCCTGTTCTATTTTCTTTCTATTTTTCTTTATTTCTATACTCTCTTGTGGAAGACAATCAATATCATTTTTTAACTTTTCTATGAATTCACTACATATACTATCTTTATTTTTCTTTTTATATATTTCTAAAAACCTACACATAATTTCAAATCTAACTTGAATAGATGTTTTTTGATGTTTAGGAACAAATCCCTTTGGCTTCATCTCAAAAAATTGGAAGTTTTTATAACAATCAAAAATAACAAACTCCTTTTTATCCATTCCATCACCAAATAAATTCTCACATCTCCTAGTGCCTCTCCCTATCATCTGCCAGAACTTAACTTTAGAGTAGATAGGTTTTGCAAAGACTAAATTAACAATCTCTGGTACATCTATTCCTGTATCTAGTAAGTCTACTGATATAGCTATTCTTGGATAATCATTATACTTAAACTTTTCTATAAGCTTGTCTTTTTCCTTGATTCCAGAATATATTACAGTTGTTAATTTTCCCTTGTATTGAGGATACATTGCATTGAACAAGGAATCTAACAGATTGGCGTGACTTTTATTTTTAGCAAATATAATTGTTTTTCCTAAGTAATCACCAACCTTAATTCCATTTTCCATTAACATCTTTAATATGTATCTATTAGTAGCTTTATTGGTTATCTTCTTTTCAAGTTCATCCTTATTAAACTCAATTTGACTTCCATCATAGCCCTCATCATCCACTTGCTGTTTTTGTTCCTCTGTCATTTGACTATACTTTATTCCTCTTCTTAAAAAATCAGTACTCGTATCCAGTACTCGTGGTTCTATAAGATAAGGTGGGACATGGTTCCAAGCATCGTCTACTGAAAAATTAAAAGTAGGATCCTCATTATCACAGTTAAATAGATCGAAGGTATTTCTTTCTATAAAGTCAACCGGGGTAGCTGTAAGTCCTATAATGTGAGTGTCAAAGTACTCCAATATATCCCTATATGTTCTGTAAATACTTCTATGCGATTCATCACATATTATAAGGTCAAAAAATCCAACACTAAACTTGCTATAATGGTTAATCATAGTTTGATAAGTAGCAAAATATATTGTAGATTCTCTATCATCTGAATTTTTTCCAGTAAATCTACAAGCTATTTGTTCTGGCATAAAAGTCTTAAAGCTGTTTTTGTCTTCTTTAGCCTGCCTTACAAGCTCATCCCTATCAGCCAAAAAAAGCACTCTTTTAGCCCAATTTGCTTCAAGCATTCCTTTAGTTAAAGCAATAACCGTTCTAGTTTTTCCTGTTCCTGTTGCCATTACTAAAAGCGCTTTTCTATAGCCGCTTTCATACTTCTCGTATACTCTTTTAATACCCTCTATTTGATAAGGCCTACCTGCAATATTTTTGTCTATTTCAATTTTGTTCAAATCTTTGCTATATTTATGTTTAAAAAATAGTTCTTCTAAATCCTCTAAAGTATAAAATCCCCAAATTTGTCTTGGTTCACTGTATTTATCATCCCACATATATATTTCATATCCATTAGTATAAAATACTATTGGACGAATTTTGTAATCTCTCTCAATAGTATTTGCATATTCTACTGCTTGGTCTCTTCCTATTATTGGATCAACAGAAGATTTTTTAGCCTCCACAACTGCAACTGGTTTACCTTTTTTATTGAATAAAACATAATCCGCAAAACCATTTTTACCTGTTTTTTTGTGGTCTTTTAAAGGAAACTCTAATTTAACTAACTCCTTATTATTAATATCCCAGCCAGCTTCTTTTAACATTACATCTATAAGTCTTTTTCTAGTTTCCGCCTCATTAATATTTAATAAACTTTCAACCTCTGTTTCAAACTTTTTATCTTCTTTAGATTCTAAACCTGTTTTTATTTGCTTTTTAAAATTATCCAATTCTTCATTATGTTTATTCTTAATTTCATTCTTTTCTTTAGCATAATCTTCAATATTATATTCTGGTGTTTTAACTGTACTTGATTTAGGAATTTTATATATTAATGGCTTTATGGATGTGTCTTTTGTAACTTTAATATAAAACCATGCAGAAATCTTATACATAGAAATCAAACATTCTTTTGCATCTTCTTTACTATCATAATTTTCATGATTAGCTTTATTTCCTAAACGCCTTACTATATCAAACAAATCTGGTATATAACTATTTATTCTTGTTTTTCTTAAAAGTTTTATTTTTTCATCTTGACTTAAAAATTTATTAGTTTCAATTTTTAATCCTTTTAATAAATAATCTATAATTTGTTCTCCAAACATTCTCATCTTCAGCATAGTAGCATTACTATCTATATTAAAATAATTCTCTGCCTGTGTACCTAGTTTTGCTAAAGATGGCCACTTTTTATTTAAAAACATAAAGTTACTCATAAAATCCCCTCTTCTCCCAAGTATAAACATAATTTCATTATACTATCTTGAAATACTATTTTCCACTCAATAGCTTATCTAAATACACTGACTTCAACTGCTTACTTGCCATAGCCTTTTTAACTGGCGATAGCTTTAAAATAGCGGATAAAACTGCAGCCATAGCCCTGTGACTAAAAAGTGCCTTGTTATCAAAAATAAGTTCTTGAAGTTTACCCTTTTCAATGGCTTGAAGCACAATTCTATGTGTTGTATTTGCAGGGGTTATTATCTTATTTCCTCTATTTTTAAGGTATATTGCCTTTTTAGGACAGTTTCTAACGCAAACTCCACAACCAAGACATATATCTTCGTCATTTTTAGCCTTGTGCGTTACAGGATCAACCTTCATAGCATCTATAGGACATGCTTTTGAACATTTTCCACAGCCAACGCAACTTTCCTCAATAACTTTTGGTATAAATGGTGTGGTTTGAATAGGCATTAAATATCCAAAATTCTTAATAGCCTGCATACCTTCACAACAACAACCACAGCAATTACATAAAAATACAGAACCACTTCTAACATTCTCACCACATTGAACTAAGTTGTAATCATAAGCCATATTTAATATATCTAAAGCTTCTGCCGCTTCTATAGCTCTACCATAACCATGTTTACTCAAAGTATAAGCACTATTTCCAAAAGTCATACAAGTTTCCATAGGTGCATAACAATCCTTTCCTAGATGATGCATCTTATGCCTACAAAAGCACATACTTACTGTAATAAACCTAGCTTCTTTAATCATATTACTAGCTCTATCATATTCCATTATCTCAAGCTCATTTTGTCTTGAAAGAATTCCTTCTTGCACAAAAACCTTTCCAAACCTAGTTTCAGTACCTAAAAACAAATCTTTAATAAAATCTTCTTCCACATTTAAATACTGGAAGTAAAGCTCTGATAAGGTCTTCTGGTCAATATCCTCTCGTGTCCGCATAAGAGAAAATTCAAAAAATCCAATCATTGGTGGTGGAAGACAATATTCCTTTTTGTCATCATAGTCTATATCCATAAGAATTGCCTTCGAAGCTAATTTTTGAAGTATATTTTCCGTTTTAACTTCATCCATCTTCCAAATTGTACTAGCAACCTTTACAGTAAAAGGTTTTATAGGAAGCATTGCTACTAATTCTGCTTCCTTTTCAGAAAAAAGCATACTTAATATTTTATACAGTGTTTTTGATGGCGGTGCACCTTGTGGAAATCTATTAATTCTTTCCTCTAATCTTTTGTAAGCTTCTTTGTTTGAAATATGCGACATAATTATATCCTCTCTTTAAATAAAAAAATATATTTTAATTATATCATTTACGTATATAAAAAAATAATCTGGTTATCATATATGGTGTTGAAGGATTTAAAGTTGTTGAGCGAAGAGTAATTAGGGTTCTAAAGAGAGCTCGAAGTTATTCGACCTGCGATATGTATAGGATCAAAAACAAATCTAATTACTATTTTTAGTAGTTATATTATATATGTGGTTTTATACATGTTAATGGACGATTATTACAAGTGTCCATCAAGCTTAATATAGGTTAAACTATATATGGGTTCTAAGATATTTATAATAGTCAAGCAAAGATTTTTTAATGTGCCGTATGTTTTACGTGGCATTGTACCACTATTACTAAAGGTTATATTAATTGAAATATTAATATAGTTTTTAAGGTATGTTAATAGGTCGAATGAAGATTTATAAGTGTAATGAGATGCTTAAATAAAATTATAAAAGGGTTATTTGGGTGTGTAACTATGTTTATGAGTCGTAATGAGATGACTTTAAGTTCTAAACAATAGTGGCTGTTATACTTTTAAGTGTAACAGCCACTTACTATTTTATGAAGCGATTTCTTCTTCTTCATCTTCTTCTTTATCCACAAGTATTTTTGTATTTATGAAACCTAATATTTTAGTTAAGAATTTAGCAATCATTCCTACAATTAAAGCAGCAACAACTGTACCTTCTCTAACACCTGCAACTCTTCTAAACATTATTAGTGAAATTATAATAGATAAAACCACCAATGTTACATCAAAACAAACTTTAGTTGGTCCAAACTCTTTTTTTAATTTAGTTGAAATTGCACTTACAAATGCCTCTCCTGAAAGCATAACCACGTTTGCAATTACTTCTATACTAACTCCTAGTGCAAGAATACAGCAACCTATCAATAAAAATACAACCTTTAAAAAATATGTTGTTGGATTTAAAATTGAAAGAAGTGACATGGTAAAATCAATAAAATACCCAAAAAGAAGTGAAATAGGTATTTGCATCAACTGAATCTTTTTAAAATCCTTCTTTAAAAAGATTATTTGTCCTACTATTAAAAACATATTCAATATAAAAGTAAAAGTCCCCATTGTAAGTGGAAATCCCATGCTAAGGGTATATGGCACACTCGAAATCGGTGATGTTCCCAGCTGTGCCTTTGTAATAAAACTAACGCCCAGGGCGTTTACAAATAATCCTATAAGAAAAAAAATATATCTTTTGAATAATTCCTTTTTTGACATATGCTATAAAGTCCTCTCCTATCTACTTTTCTTCTGTTATGTTAGTATAAATTCTAAAAAACTTTTCAATAAAATCCCTTTTTTCTTCTTCTGAAAAACCATCAAGGGCTTTTTCTTCAAGCATGTTAAACACAAAGCTAACCTTATCTAAAGCTTTTCTTCCCTTTTCAGTAAGAAATACATAAAGAGAACGCCTGTTACCATTGAGCATTCTTCTCTCAATTAAACCTTCTCTCTCCATTCGCATTAAAAGACTAGTCACTGTAGAGGTCTCTATTTCACAAGCTACAGCAATATCCTTTTGCACGCACCCATCATTGTATTTTAAATAATCAAGTACTTTAGGTTGTCCTTGTGTAAGAGTTGTATCACTTAAATTAGAAAATACCTGCTTAAAAAAAGCTGACTGTGTGCTTAATAATAAATTATGTAATGTTTTTCTCATAATTCCTTCCTTTCTTATTAATTATTTCATTTGCAATTATTTCAATTCTAATTATTAGAATTGAAACTATTTCTAGTTTAATATATTTTATCTTGAATTGTCAATAAAAAAATAAGACAGGAGAACTATAAATTAAACTTATAGCTTGCCTATCTTATTTTTATAATTTAAATCTTTTAAGCTTTATTTCTTTCAAATACAACTCTTCCCGGACAGACTTTTGATTGAGCAAACCATGCACAACTTTTGCAATTCAAACACTTTCCGGTATCTTTGCCTGCCTTCGCATCATTGGCCCAATTAGGGTTTATAAGTGTTCCTCTAGCTATATCCACAAGATCAACTTTTGTTTTTTCTAATATTTCTTCTGCTAAATCAGCTGAGTTTATTCTATCAACTGCAAATACTGGAACAGACACATGTTTTTTTATTTCTTCAGCTGCATACACTGCATTAGAGTATTTATAGTCTTTCTTCACATTAATATCCATTTCATTTAAAAATCCATAAGAAACATCTAGAAAATCTATGCCCTTCTCTTCAAATATTTTTGCATACTTTATTCCATCTTCTATTGTTGGTTCAAAGCCTCCTAAACGAATTCCAACAATAAATTCCTTTGGCACTATTTTTCTTATTTCTTGTAATATTTCTAGCACAAAAATTTCTGGATTTTTACCATATTCATCTGTTCTCTTATTTACTCTATTGTTTAAAAATTGTGATATTAAATAGCCATGACATCCATGAAGTTCTATACCATCGTATCCCGCTTCATAAGCTCTTCTTGCAGCTTCAATATAATCCTTTTGTATTTTTTTTATATCATCTTTAGTCATCTCACGTCCAATAACAGTTCTTCCAATGCCTTCATATTTATAAGGACTTGGGCATATTGGTTCTTCGGATATTCCAACAACACCAGCATGATGTATTTGAACAAATATAGGACATCCTTCTTCGTGAACTGCATTAACTATATTTTTAAGTCCTTCAATTTGGTCATCTTTCCATATTCCAAGCTGCTTTTTTGCTAAAAGTCCATCTTCATTAATACAGGTAGCTTCTTGAATTATTAAACCTGCTCCACCTTTAGCTAATTCTTTATATCTTTCTACATTTGCAGTTGTTACATACCCCTCTTCTGCTAGTGGTACTACCATTGGTGGAATACAAATGCGATTTTTTATCTTTAAGTTTTTAATGTTAAATTCCGTAAATAAATTTTTCAAAAATATCACTCCTTAATTAACCTTTCATTTACACTTAACCTCATATATGGTATGTTAATATTATATTTTATTAAGAAACATATTATCAAGTACGCACATTTTTGTGCCTTAGTTTTGGAGGATTATAATGAGCGAAAATCAAAAAGAAAAAAACTGCCCATCTCATGAAATTTGCCCTTTAATTCATACCTTTGATGTTATAGGTGGAAAGTGGAGGATACCAATTATATGGCAGCTATATATAAATAAAAACATGCGTTACAATGAACTAAAACGAAGTTTACCTGAAATAACAAATATAATGTTAACTCGTTCTCTTCAAGCTTTAGAAAATTATGGTCTTGTAAAGAGAGTTGAATATAACATAATACCACCTCATGTGGAGTACTCCTTAACTGATTTATGTAATGATTTACTCCCTGGTCTTGTAATTATGAATGAGTGGAGTAAAAAAATGTTATCATAAATTCAATAAATATTTAGGAGGATTTTAATGCAGTCAATATCTAGAAAAGAAAGAGAACGAAAAGCGAGAGAACAAGATATATTAAATGCCGCGGAAAAAGTATTTAATAAAAAATCTTACACTGATACTTCAATGGAGGAAATTGCAAGAGAATGTGACTTTAGTAGAAAAACCTTATATCAGTATTTTAAAGATAAAGAAAGCTTATGTTATGCTGTCATTACTAGAGGTCTTGAAAGACTTTTAACCTACCTTGAAATGGAAGAAAAAAATGGCAGTACAGGCTTTCAAAAGCTACATAACTTATCTATTGGTTACTATAAATTTTATAAAGCTTATCCTAGTACTCTTAGTCTTATGAACCATGTTGGCTCAATAAAATTAAATAAAGAAAACACTACTGCTAGTGAAAGTTTTGTTAAAAGTACAAATAAAATAGCCTCAAAAATTGCCAATATTATTGATGAAGGAAAAAAAGATGGCAGCATACGCACGGATATTGATACCATGAAATTAGCTGTATCTTCCGAATTTTTAATAACCAGCTTTTTTAATATGCTTTCTATCTCTGGTAAAACGTTTATGAATCATTTTTCACTTGATGAAGAAGCTTTCATAAGTTTTACTCTTACACTTTTAAATGACGCTATTCGTAAAAATAATTAATATAAGAGATTTATAATGTTAAGCGCTATAAATCTCTTGCCACCTGTCCTCTCTTTTTATAGGCTTTCCATGTGCTGGACACACCCATTTAAACGGTACATCAGCTATATTTTTAATAGACTCCATAAGTTTTATTTCATCCCAATTCATGTTAGGATACGGCCCTATTTTTTCATCTTTAACCTTTACTAAATCCCCCACAAATAGCACGTCCTTATAAAGAGCACAAACATGCCCCGGTGTATGTCCTGGTGTAGCTATTACTTTTATATCTTTAATTTTTATACCTTTATTATATGGGATTATATTTTCTGGCTTCTTAACTCTAAATATAAATGAAAAAAGCCTTTTTATACCTGGTCTCATTTTATCCCCTATTATATATGGAATATCCTCACTGGAAGCCCACAACTTTGCTTTCGTTAACTTTTGAAGCATTGCTGCATTGCCTACATGGTCTAAATCATGATGGGTTAATAATATATTTTTTATCTCTTCTGCTTTTACATTCATAGACTGAAGTTCCTTCAATATAGCTTCTCCCTGCCACATTTGTCCTGTATCAATAAGAATATTTTCCTCTCCCTTTATTAAATATGAATAAGACCCTCTAGTACTATCTAATGCATAAACTTCATCAGTTACCTTCATTTAAATACCCTCCCAAATCCATTTTTATGTTACACTTTGTAACTCAAGTATACGCTCTGTATACTAACTTTGTCAATGATTTCCTATTATTTACACATTATTAATAAATTCGAAACCTAATTTACACTTTTACCAAGTAATATTAAAATATAATTTTTGTATTAATAAACTTTCATACTATTTTATAAACAATTTACAATTATATACCGATTTTATTACGGCATATATAGAAAGGTGGAATAGATGGAAAGCAATTATAATTAAATATCACATGACCAATATATCTTATTAAATTTAATTAATATTGATATGTTTTATAGGCGTAAAACTAATTACATTAGAAATACTCAATAATCTTAGTGAGGTGAAATTAATTGAATAAAAAAATAGAACTGACACGAGAAAATATTTTTCTTTCTCTTATTCTTCTGCTATCAGCAGTATTAAATTTTGCAAACATTGGTATAGAAGGCTATGCCAACACTTTTTACGCTGCTGGTGTTAAAAGTATGCTTATGAACTTTAAAAATTTCTTTTTTGCATCCTTTGACCCTTCTGGCTTTGTAACCATTGATAAACCACCATTAGGCTTTTGGATACAAACAATATTCGCAAAAATATTTGGTTTTAGTGGCTGGAGCATAATTCTACCACAAGCTATTGCCGGTGTACTTTCAGTTTTTCTTTTATACCATCTTGTTAAAAGATCCTTTGGCAAAACTGCTGGTCTTATCGCTGCACTATGTCTTGCTACTACCCCTATATTTGTAGCTGCAAGTAGAAATAATACTATCGACAACTTACTTGTTTTAGCATTAGTTTTGTCTTGTTTTCCTCTTTTTAAAGCCGCTGAAAATGGAAAGCTAAAATATCTTTTATTGAGTTTAGTCCTTGTTGGTATAGGCTTTAATATAAAAATGGTTGAGGCCTACATGATAGCACCAGCTATATATATAACCTATTTTCTTTCTGCCGCTCTGCCCTTTAAGAAGAAATTTCAACATCTTGTTTTAGGTACTGTGGTTCTTTTAGTGGTGTCCTTATCCTGGGCTGTTGTTACGGATTTAGTACCTACAAAAGATAGACCTTATATAGGAAGTAGTACTGATAATTCTGTTATACAACTTATAGTAGGTCATAATGGACTACAAAGAGTAGGCGTAAATGTAAATAGTATAGGCAGAAGAACCCCAAAACATAATTCTTATAAAAATAAATTTAGCACCAATAATATGAGAGCTTGGAACCCACCTAAAGGCTTTAATGATAAATTCGCTAAACGTAATATGGGTAATCAAATTTCAAAGGCTGGCATAACAAGATTGTTTTCTAAAAATAATATGTCTGATCAAATATCTTGGCTTTTACCTTTTGCCTTAATAGGCTTTGTTGTTGCAGCAATTCAGGAGAAATTAAAACTACCATTTGATAACAAAAGAAAGCTAGCCTTATTATTTTGGTTCACTTGGCTGTTACCTGAGTTTATATATTTCAGTTTTTCAAAAAGTGTAACCCACACTTACTACATGACTACAATGGCACCCCCTATAGCTGCTTTAACTGGAATTGGCCTTGTTAGTATGTGTCGTGAATTTAAAAAAGAAGGTATAAAAAAATGGATACTACCAGCTTCACTTATTGTAAATTCACTTATTGAAATTTTGATGCTTTCTTATAATTCTAGCTCCTCAAACGGATATAAAATGGTTATGCTTTTAACTGGAGTACTCGGAATTGCAGCATCAATAATTTTGATTTTACTTAGAAATAATTCTTTAAAAGACAATAATTTATCTTTAAGTAAAAATGTAATTGCTATTGCCTTTGCAGGGATTTTAATAGCTCCAACAGTTTGGTCTATAAGTCCTATGTTCCATAAAATGAACGGAAGTAGTCCTTCTGCCGGTTTAGAGCTTTTTAAAGATGGGCGTATTAGTAACTCAATAAACTATGCAAGTTCTACTAATTCTTCTAAATTAATAAAATTTTTGGATGCTCATGATACAAATGAAAAGTATTTTGTTGAAGTTCCTTCTGCTATGACCTATGGTTCTGATCTGATACTTAACTCAGGAAAACCAGTATTAACTCTAGGTGGCTTTAGTGGATCTGATCCTATACTTACTTTAGATCAATTCAAAAAATTAGTTAATGATGGTGATATTAGATATGCTATGGCAAGCACTAACTCTAGAGGAGGAATGGGCTTTGGTGGCGGCAGAAACTCTAATACTGCAATTATGGATTGGATTAAAACTCACGGAAAAATTGTTCCCTCTTCAGAGTGGATGAGTTCAGGAAAGAATTCTAAAAAACTCAGTTCTAATAGTCGAGAAGGTGCAATTAGATTATATGATTTAAAAGCGGAGAGTACTGCTCTTAAATAGAATTTAAATTTAGAAAAATAACTATACATGCTCCCTTACAATGATAGAATAAAAATATGTTTATAATAAATGGAACTATTATTATATCTTTTCAATAAAAGCTTAATCAGTTTTTCTTATAATTTGACTTAATACTTAACCAAGTGTAACATTTATACCAAATTGTATTATTATAACATATACGAACAGGATGTGCTTTAATTGAAAAGATATTCAAAATGCTTAGCGCTTATATTCATAGTTTGCTTAGCAATATTTATAAAGTTTATTTATGTTAACTCTCCTGAAAAAGCTATGTTTTTTTATGACAAAATAAATAATTATAGTAACAATAAAATATTAAAAAAGACAACCCTAAATCAAAATTCAAAATTATTTATTTTGATGAACAAACAAACTATATACATTTATATTATAAATAAAAATAGCTTAAATCATTGCAAAGTAACTAATATGGTTGGTGTTAATGATATATATAATCAAAAGAACAATAGTTGTGCAGTAACTACTTTAAATTATAATAGAAATATAAAATACAGCTTCATTTATTGGGGAGTAACCAATTTCACTAACATAAAAAAAATAACTATAAATAATGAAAAATGCAAAGTAGAGAAATTCAAACCGAATCTATATGTATGGTATCATTTCAGTAATAAGAATAACGGTTTAAATTTAAAAATCATAAACTAAATTAAAATGAGGGAATATAGTAGACTTGTGTAATTAACCCTACTATATTCCCTTAATATGTTTAACGGCATATCTTTTATTTACTAATCTCCACTAATACTATACACACTTGCTGCTGGAGAGTTTTTTATAATCACAATATATTTAAAATAATCTGTAGTGCTTCCCTTTAATCCTTTATATTTCATAAAATACATTGACTTATTAAAAGGAGACTTGTCCCCATCTAGTTTAAATATATTAATATCTGATTTTACATAATTACTTACAGCTTTATCATCGATTAGATACTTTACTTTTTCAGAAAAATACGGTGGTTTTGATGCCATATCTTGCGAATTTTTATAATAATATTCTATGGATAATACCTTACCCTTTACAGGAGACCCATTACCATTTAAATACATTGCAAGTCTTGGATCCTCTTTCTTATAAACTTCATCACTAAAACTACTTTGATAAACATGCTCTCCTCCGAATTGCCCAAAGTACTTTCCTTTTGGCAACTGTGCATGCAATATTTTAAAATTATTATAAATACACAGCTCTCTCTTTTTCTCAAATTTTTTAAATTGTGTTGAATTTGCTGAATTTGAAAAACTCGAATATGCATCAAAAGCATTAATCATATTATTTACAATAAATTCAAAATCGAAATAGTTATTTCCTAAATACTCTTCATAACACTTTTTACTTTTTTTCATATCTTTTTGAAGCTTTAAAACATTATTTTTCAAATCAGTATTATAAATAACATCTTTGTTGGTGATACTTTCATTTTTAGCTTGCTTTTTAATTTCATCAATGTCTGTTGCTATTTCATCTGGTGCTTTATCCTTAACTTCTATAATAGAATCTAAATACCTTATTGATGTAGGAATTTGATGCTCAATATCAATTCCTACAACTTTTATTTTCTTATCTTTTTCACGTGTTAAATTATAGTTTCTCAACTTAACTAAAAAATTATAAAAATCATCGCTATAGGAAGCTGTCTCTTTGAAATCCTTAAATATGTTGCTTAAATTTTCTTTGTTGCCTGACTCAAGATAAGCATTAATATAACAGGTCTCACTATAAGAATATTCCATTAAAACATAATTTACATTATAATTTTTATTTAAATATTCAATCAAATTGTTTTCCAATTTGTAATTATATTTAATTGCATGTCCTTCACCACATAAAATTACATCATTATTTTTCACATCACTATCGAGTATTTTAAAATCTTTAGAATTACTATCAATACTCTCATGATTTTTATCTAAATATGTATCCATTTCTCTACTAGAAGCATACCTACTATATCCTAAAATAGAAGCTATTAATACACCTATCAAAAAAAACGAAAATATCATTTTTTTATTCATATCTACCATCCTTTCGATTAGCATTTTACATTATATTTCACTATATGTAAATTATATTTTAAATTTGTTAACAATTCTACAATATTGATACGGTTCCATTTAAACCTAAAAGGTACTGCATTAACAATTTATTCAATATGTTAATGCAGTACCTTTTTTATCCTCTAACTACTCTATCCTAAACACATCACTGTGCTCTTCAATTTTCATATTTTGAGTAACAAATAAAGCAGAACTAATTGCTATAATTAAAGTTATTAAAATCATACTAAAAATTATAATAATATTAGGCTTATAGTTAAAGTATAACACTTTATTCATTATAAAAGAGCTTATTACTTCTTCCATTAACTCCGCCAAAACTCCAGAAATGAAACCGACTATGATTCCTTCCAATATTACAATTTTTCTTATATCCTTATTTTTAGCACCTACTACTTTTAAAATAAGAAACTCTTTTATTCTTTCATAATTAATAACTATAAGTATGTTGGATATTAAACATATTGCTGCAAATATACTTACAAAACAAATTACAACCACAGCAAAAACTAACTTTTGAAGGTAGTCCTTTAATTGATTTAGCTCCTCTGATATACTAAAAACCTCAGCATTCTTTAACCTTTTACTAAGATAAAAAATAAAATTCTTCTTATCCTTTAAAGGTTCTTTTACTAAATACTCAAGATTACTTTCCTCATCATTTAGTAAGTTATTATCTTTCATAACCTTTAAACTCATATATAAGTTCTTACCACCAGTAATAATGTTCTTTTTCATTATACCAATGACCCTTAATTTTAAAATTTTATTACCTACCTTGAACTTGATTTCATCATTCACATTAATACCCATGCCTGAAAATTCATTGCCTAGAACTACAGAATTACTATTTTTATCACTTCCATTTAAGCCCCTACCCTCTACAACTTCATATTTCATAACATTGCTACTTAAGTCAATTCCGTAAGCACTTAAATTACTAAATGTATCTATATATTCCCTTCCCATACCTCCACTAATATTAATATCCTTTAAAATATCCTCAAAACTTCTATTGTTATCACTTAATATTTTTGCTGTAGCTACTGCTCTTTTTACACCTTCTAATTTATCTTGCTTTAATACTTCCTTTATTTCATTTTCATCTTTATAGGCACTTTCAATAATAAAATTATAGCCATTATTATTAATTACATATTGATTCATTATGCTTGGAATAACTCCATAACATAAGTTAGCTATAACACCACATAAAATCATTACAGTAGTTAGTGCTGTACACTCCATCGCAAACTTCAACTTCTGTCTTTTTAAATTTCTAATTGAAAGTAAAAGATACTTGTTCTTATTCCCTTTGATCTTCACAACTAAATTGATTATAAAATAATTTACTGCCAAAATAATTGATATAAATAAAATAATAAGAAAAACATAAGTGCAACTCATAGACAGTGATTTTATATACAATGCAAAGCTTACTATAATAAGCACACAAGTTTTTAAAAACGGGCTAGACAAATTCCTCTTAAATTCAATTCCGCTTTTTCTTTCACGAAGTATATCGGTAGGATTAACTTTTTGGCTTATTTCTATAGCAAATAAAGTAAATATAATGGTTTCTGCAATAATAAATAAAATAGTCTCAATGATCTTAAAACCAGACGCTGAAATTATGGATATAAGATTAAGCTTTCCCACTATGGATTTTTGTGTAATTCCTATTATAATAAAACTTATTATTATTCCAATTATACTACCTAAAGTACTTATTATAAAAGTTTCGTATAAAGTAAGTTTCTTTAATAAATCTTCACTCATACCATAAATATTTAAAATAATATAGTCCTTTTTTCTTTTTAAGTTAAGCAAAATAACTGTAGTAGCTATGCTAACTCCACTTATTAATATAACAATTATTTCAAGTATATTTAGCACCTTATTTTCACTGTCTAAGGTTTGTTTATTGTGCTCTATTACATCCTTATAAGTGTTTATTTCGCAATCATTTTTAAAGACTTTACTAATTTTATTCTGTACATCCTCTAGCTTGTATTTATCATTTACCTTAATAAGTACATTAGATGTCAAAGCCCCTTCTTCCTTATTAATTAAATTTTTATTTATTGTAATTACTCCTACAATACCTTCATCACTCACATTAGAATTAACAATATCCGATATCTTTAATTTTAAATTTCTCTCTTTACCTTTAATTTGAAGGGATATAATGCTTCCTTTTCTTAAATTAAACTTATTCGCTACCTGACTACTTATAACAGCACAATTATTTTTAAGCTTTGTCCTATAATTATAACTAGAATCTGCTATAGGATAGCTACTAGGATCCACAAATTTTAAAAATATTGTACCAGAAACCCCACTAAGTGCTAGATTATTTTGAATTTTATATATTGTTGTATAGTTAATATATCCTTTAGCTTTGAGTGTATTTAATTCTTTGAATTGATTATTTGTAAGACTCCCCTGAAGTAAATTAATATTAATATCTCCATCATTGGAATTAACTGCATTATTATTTATGTAGGTATTATTAAGAGATAACATAAGCTCTATCGATAATAATATGGCCACTGATATGGCAATGGCAATAATGCTTAAAAACATTTGAAATTTATTCTTTTTCCAAGTACTAAAATTATAAACTTTAAATAATTGTTTTGTATTTATCATATTTCCTCCGCACTTTTTAAAGTCCCATCCTGCATGTACAATATTCTATCTGCTCTCTCTGCAACTTTTCTATCATGAGTTATCATTATAATAGTCATATTGTATTTTTCCCTGAATTTATCAAAGATATCTAAAACAACTTTGCCATTTTTACTGTCTAATGCTCCTGTCGGCTCATCTGCCAGTAAAATTTTAGGTTCTCCTGCTAGTGCCCTTGCTATAGCAATCCTTTGTTGTTCCCCTCCGGATAATTGATTAGGCAAAGATTTCTTTTTATCCTTTAATCCCACAATATCTATTAGTTCATTAACTTTACTTTTAGCATCAATTCCCTTTTTAGAAAAAAATAAAGGTATTTCAACATTTTCCTCTGCATTTAAAGTTGAAATTAAATTAAAGGATTGAAATACTATACCTATATTTTCATTTCTAAATTCGGTTAATTTGTTTTGATTTAGTTTCTTTATATCCACGTAATTAATCATGATTTTTCCTTTGCTTGCCTTGTCTATACAAGCTAATATACCTAGCAGCGTGCTTTTACCACTTCCACTAGGACCCATTATAGCCACATATTCTCCTCTTTCCACTTTAAAATTTATATCTTTTAAAATTTCAATTTTTTCATTCTCTAATCCTACAGATTTACAGATATTTTCTGCTTGTATTATATAATCTGGCATATGCTCACCCTTTCCTTACTAGATGTTATCTACATTATGATGCATAATTACATATATGTAAATAGTTGTATATCTATTGTGCTAATTTTGAGTATAATATTAGAAGGGCAGTAATTTAACCACCCTTCTAATAATCATTTTAAATTATTTATTCCTTTAATCCCTAGTCCATACCCTTCTGTTAATGCTATATTGCTATTATCATAGCTTGCCCCACCTAAAACGTCATCTCTACTACAAAGTACAGGACCGTCTAAATCAATTTTTGTTATTACACTTTTAGCTGCTGCTAAATGAACTGCGGCTGTAACACTAACTTTACCCTCAAGCATACACCCTAGCATACACTCCATTCCATAAACTTCAGCTAAGGAACATACCTTAAGTGCATTATGTATTCCCCCTGTTTTCATAAGCTTTATATTTATTAAATCAGCTGCTCTCATTTCCATAACCTTTGCTGCATCCTTAGGAGAAAATACACTCTCATCTGCCATAACAGGAATACTAACATTATCAGTTACCAGCTTTAAACCTTCTAAATCCCATGCCTTAACAGGCTGTTCTACTAGCTCTACTCTTAAACCTTCCTCGTAAAGCTCATTTAAAGTTCTTATAGCTTCTTTAGGTTGCCAGCCTTGATTGGCATCTATTCTTAGGTTTACCTCATAACCAACCGCCTTCCTTATTGCCCTCATTCTGTCCATATCAAGTCTTGAATCCTTACCAACTTTTATTTTTAAAGTTTTATATCCAAGCTTTATAGCCTCTATACTATCTCTAGCCATTTCCTCTGGCGAATTTACGCTTATTGTAATATCAGTTTTGAGCTTCTTTCTAAAGCCTCCTAAAAGTTTGTACAAAGGTGCTTTATATGCCTGTCCGTATAAATCATAAAGTGCAATATCAACGGCGGCTTTGGCACTGGTATTTCCTACTATTGAGTTGTCCAACTTTATAAAAATAGCTTCAAGATTTTCAATGTCCATACCTACTATACTCTTTTTTATGTAATTTTCTATTGCACCTTTTATAGACTCTGTTGTATCACCTGTAACTAATGCTGTTGAAGCCGCACTTCCAAAGCCCACACTTCCTGTATCTGTTACTATTTTTACTATTACGTCATCTACACTATTTACGCTTCTCACTGCTGTCTTAAATGGCTTTTTTAATGGTACAGATAAATGTCCTATGACTATATCTTTAATTACCATAATACTACACTTCCTATCTACTTAATTCTCTTTCCCTTTGTTGACTTCCTTGTGTTTTCAAGAAACGTCTTAACATCTTTTAACATACGACCTGCAACAGAGGTAAAGAGTATATCTATAACATTTAACTGAGCTATTCTTGAGGACATAGCACCACTCCTAAAGGTGATTTCTGGAGATAAAACAAATAAGTTTATATCACACAAATCACTTATAGAATTACTTCCAAACTTAGTTATACTTATAGTAGTTGCACCAGCTTCTTTTGCCACTTTAATGGATTCAAAGGTATCTCTAGTTTCTCCTGAATAGGAAATTGCAACAGCTACATCTCCTTTTCTAAGATTAGAAGCACATTCCACTTGAAGATGGGTATCTGAAGTGGCTCTTACATTTTTATTTATTCTCATAAACTTTTGAAATGCATCTAACGCTACTATATAAGAAGCTCCTATGCCATAAAAATCAATCCTATCTGCCTTTGAAATTACATTTACCGCGGTTTCGATCTCTTTAGCGGATAGCACCTCCATAGTATTATCTATAGACTTTTTGTTATTGTAGCTTATATTTTTTATTATAGTATCTAAATCATCCTTTGGATTTATATCCGTATACCTACTATCGCCCTCAACCTTTGATGCAGTATCCTTAGCTATCATTATTCTGAATTCTTTATAACCCTTGTAATTTAAAATTTTGCAAAGCCTGACTACTGCTGATTGTGAAGAGCCACTTTTATCTGCAAGATCCTTTATGGATAAATCTGAAATTTCCTTAGGCTTATTTAAAATATATTCTGCTATTTTCTTTTCTGATGGATTTAAATCATTGATTATTTCTCGTATACGAATTAAACTTCCGTACATTAACTTATCCTCACTTTTTAAAATTATTTTTCAGTAAAATTGTACTATAAATGAAATATTTTTTCAACATACTTAAAAAAGCTTACCTCCTTAATTTTTATCCTTATACACTATACTTGAAATTATATCCATTTTATGATAATTTTTATGTAAAGGCTTTTATAAAAAATAAAGTAGGTGATAAATTTGTACGATCTTAAAGCTTTAGATAATGCTATTAAAAATATTCTAGCTTTACGCTGTGAAGACATTTCATTGGTTTTTTTAGATTTGAATAACACTTCAAACTATATATATATTAATGAAAATAAAATATTTCCTTCTGCCAGCACTATAAAAGTACTAATACTAGCAGAAGCCTTAAATGAAGTTCTTAATGGGAAGCTTTCTTTAGATGCACCAATTGAAGTAAAAACCTCAGATAAAGTACCTTACAGTATATTAACCTCCCTTACTAATAATAAATACCCTCTTATAGATCTTTTAACTCTCATGATTATATCCAGTGACAATACTGCTTCAAACATTTTAATAGACCTTTTAACAATGGATTCTATAAACAACTATGGACAAAGCATCGGTTTAAAAAATACTTCTTTAAAAAGAAAAATGATGGATTCTAAAGCTGTACAAAGAGGAATGGACAACCTAACCAGTGCCTTTGATATGTTAACTTTATTTAAAAAAATATATAATCATGAGCTTCTAAATCCTAAAATGTGTAATTTAATACTAAAAATTTTAGGTGCTAATACTGATCAGGAGGTTCTTTTAAGATATTTAGAGGCGGATATACGCTGTGCACACAAAACTGGTGACCTTTCCAATTTAAATCATGACATTGGGGTATTTAAAACAAAAACCTCAGAATATATACTAGGAGTATTTGTTCGAAATGCTGATTTTAATTATGTGGCTAAAGACCTTATAGGTAAGGTTTCTAAAATAGTTTATGATTTTTTAACTTGTATTTAAAAAAGTGAAGGTATGAAAGCTATAATTAATGGGAAAATAATTATTGAAAAGGTAAGTATATCAATTGATAAAATTTCAATGTAAAAACCATAATTATAGGAGGTAAAATATTTGAAAATAGTAACTGTTGATGATTATAGTGAGATGAGCAAATTTGCTGCTAAAATAGTTGCAAGCCAAGTAATCTTAAAGGATAACAGTGTCCTTGGTTTAGCAACTGGCGACACACCTCTTCAGATGTATAGAGAACTTATAAATTTATATAATGAAGAGGAACTAGACTTTTCAAAAATAACTACTTTTAATCTTGATGAATATTACGGTATTTCAGAAGATAACCCTCACAGTTATCACTACTACATGAAGAATAATTTTTTTAAATTTATAAACATAGCTGATTCTAATATAAACATACTTGATGGAAAGACTAAAAATATTGAGGACGAATGTAAAGCCTATGACAATAAAATAGCAGCTGCTGGTGGCATTGACCTTCAAGTTTTGGGCATTGGAGTAAATGGTCATATAGGCTTCAACGAGCCGGATGTGAACTTTGAAGCAGAAACTCATTTAGTAAAATTAGATAAAAAAACTGTAGAATCCAATGCAAGATTTTTTGCATCAAAAGAAGATGTACCCATTTCTGCTTTAAGTATGGGAATAAAAACAATAATGCAATCTAGAAAAATACTATTACTGGCAAGTGGTCCTAAAAAAGCTGAGGCAGTTTTTAAAATGCTTAAGGAAAAAATATCTCCAGAGCTTCCCGCTTCAATACTTCAACTTCATAATGATACTACTGTAATTGTTGATAAGGCTGCAAGTAGTATGTTGTAGCTTTATCATGGTGTATTTCCTTATTTATCTATGACCAACCTTATTTCTTGCTGAATCAACCTACATTCTACACGAAAGTTCTCTTAAGGATTATTACATGAAAAAACGTAATACTGGTAAGCATCATTTAACTGTTATTGGTACTTTAGCTCATAAACTTACTAACATTATTTTTACTATTATTAGACCTTTTATTGTAGTTAAAGTAATTGAAAATTTTTTATTATTTAATGTCCTAATTGTATTGTAAATTCAAACGATTACACTAAACTAATGTTTTTATAATTCTGTTATACCTCTTTAAAAAATCTATTTTATGAGATGAATTTCTTCCTAAAATCACTTTTTAATAAAAGTAAATAATAATTTTTCTTTCAAGCAACTTCATACTTATTATTATAAATCTTTAAGCACTTCATCACCAGATACTACTTTATTAAACTCAGCGGAATCAAATAACACAATTCCCACATTTATCTTTCCTGCAATTGATGTTGGTATATCAACTTTTTTCACCTTAAAATTCAACTCATTTGTTGAACTTTTGACTATTATATTTTTTCCAGTAATATCAAGACTATATAAAGGAAATTTGTTATCAACTCCTCCAATAATAATACATCCTCTTTTTTCATCTTTAATGGTTAAGCCTACATTCATTATTTTTTTATAAACCATAAAATGCTCCTATCTTTCAAGAATATCTAGTGAATTTCTAACATCATTTATCTTTAAATTTCCATTTTTCAATCGATTGACAGCATCCCGTAAAAGGGTATACCTTTCACTTGAAGTTAAATTTGACGTAAATCTTGCTACCCTAATGCTAGCCTGCGCCTCATCTAATGCAGTATTATATTCATTTCTAACTGTCACATTATTGATGTATTTGTACTGTTTACCTCATCTATAACAAATATCTTATCCTCAGGGAAACCTAATTTTTTTGAATACTTTTTCTCCTTGAGTTTTAGATCCAGTTTTATCTCCTGTAAGCCAATCTTCAAAATTATCAAAATATCTTCACTTTTTTACATATTTATTAATAACTGATAAAAAACAACGAATCTGCTTACTTAATTTTCAGCTGATTCATTATTTTAAAATTATCCTTATTTATTGAAATACTCATATACTATTCTATCTAGTTTTTCATTTCCTTTTTCAGTCTCCGCTAAATATTCGATAAAAAATTCATTTATACAATGACTTTTAAAGTGACTTAAATATAAAAATTCTGTTTCCATGTTTTTATTAAGAGTCCATTCACTAAATTGCTTTTGGCATAGCTTAATAACATTTTCTATAAAACAATCATCATTGGTTTCCAATAACATTTTTAGTATAAAGTCTCTTTCATCTTCTTTATCTCTTTTTATTATTTCGTACATCTCTTGTTTACCCATCTCTGACATATATATATCTTTTTTAGCATTCCCAAAATCTTCTATAGAAGAACCTGCTTCATCATATAACATTGACCAAAATTTATTATAAGAGATAAACTTATGAGTAAATCTATACGTATTCTCTGATATATTTTTTTCAATATAATTAGTATTTTTATTTGAAATTATCTCAAAATACTTTGATTCATATGGAATTACACTGCCATAATCATCTTCAATCTTAAACATATAGTATTGTTTTTCTCCAACACTTATTGTAACCTCACCTTCATATACTGTATATACTTTGTTTATTGTTATATTAGGTAACTTATTGCTATTATTTATACATTTTATTCTCATTATTTCACCTCATTTTAGTAGGAATAAAATTTTTATCTAAATCTATAATCCAAAATAGATCTTTTGGATTCGATCTCAAATTTTTAGGTTTGGGTATTTTTATTTTACTATCAAAAGAACTTACTTCACCAGTCTTAAAATTTTCATAGTAATGTATCTTTCCTTCTTCAAACTCTGTATTATATAAATACTTTCACTCCATTTTCCACCACTCATTTATATTAGATCCATCTTTAGTCAATATATCCACAGCTTTTTGATCCCACAAATCTGCCCTGTTAATAATTTTTTAGAATTATTTATAATATCTTCTTTCATTAATACTTTTCTATATTGCTGATATGCATATAAATCATTTGGAACTGTATCATATACTTTATAGTTACTCTTCCCATTCTTCCCCACATTAACCACTGGCATTTCTTCGCTGTTTTCCATAACTTCATTTATTCTGTCCATGCTAGCAAGACCTCTATCACCAATTTCAAATTCACTTTGAAGTTCCATAGCAAAATTTTGATTACTAAATGCCATTTCTGTGTACTGTGCGGCTATTACTTCTTCACCTTGAGTTTTAGATCCAGGTTTATCTCCTGTAAGCCAATCTGCAAACTTATCAAAAATACATTGTTTATAATTTGCTTTCTTAGATTTAAAGCATCCATTATGTTTTGGCACATAATAAGTGATGCGGCTGATATGTAGGATACTTGGAGTGAAACTAATATCTTATTTAACAATTAAAGTCAAAGCTGTTTCAAAACCTTAAAGTCTTAAAACAGCCTTAATTTACTATTCATTAATTTTCCACTAACCCATATATAGAGTATTTATTTTTTAATTTAATGAACGCACTGCCTTCATTTTTCAACCTTTTATATATTCATTATCTGTAATATATTATATAATTTAGTTGCACTAATTTTACTCTTAACATTATCAATCACAAACTCTACGTTCTTAATATTATCTTTCTTAACTATCCAATATGATTTATTCTAAAAGCTTCTTTAAATAATCCTTTATACTCTATATTATATATGAGTCTTAGCTTTTAGATTTCTTATCTTAGTATATTCTTTTAATAACTGCTTTAAATTAATGATCTTCTTTAATATTATAAACTACGGAACCTATTTCTATATTAAATATATTAATTGAATTTCCTATGCAAATATTAATACTGCACTTTTTTCCTACTATTGATATAGGTATATCAACGCCCGTAACATTGTAGGTACTATAATTACCATTTTTCATGCACACAAATATCCTTTTACCTATTAAGGTTCTAATTTCATTTGGTGTTAATGATTTAAGTTCATCATTGTTCCCAATAATAACTACTCCTAACTTAGGTAATTCAAATATATCCTTAATTTCTATAATCTTTTCCATTGAATTCCTCTTTTAACGCTTCTCTATATATAATATATCTTTTACATCGCGAATTTTAATTCCTGCATTATTTAATAGGTTGCTAATATCTCGTAGAAGGGTAATTCTTTATGTTGAAATCAAATCAATCCCAAACCTTGCAACTATTATACTATCCTAGCCTTTATCTATAGCACTTATATGCTAATACTGCCCTTTTACTCATAATGAACCGAGTATAAATTTAATTTCAATCTGAAAGAATATCTATTCCTATATTTATTGTAGCAATATCAACCCTATATGAATTATTATTAAAACATAAGATACTTGGGTTTTGCCCAATTTCAGTAAATTAATTAGCTAAGTGTTCCATATCCTCTATTTCATTTGTGATTTATGAATTTATAGTTTTAAAGTATATACTTAATTTAGATAATACCAAAATTATATTTACCTTCATAATGCTTGCTAAAATTCCCAATATTCCTTAAATGGTTATTTTTTTCATTTTCAAAGATTATACTTTAGGATAACTCATCTTTATTTTTATCTACTGCTTCTTTTATCTTTTGTCCTAAAATTTATTTATTGATAAAAAATGTTGCCTTACCTATTTCCAATGAAATTAAAGCAAATCTCAGTTCACTTTCCTAAATAACAACACTTTAGTTTTTCCTTTATTTCGTTCGTCAATGAAATTATTGATGTTATATAAGTTATTAATTTTTCAAATTCAGACAACAATAAAATATAATTATAAAATACTATTATTGCATTAAAAAATTCACGTCCTTTTACAATATTAAATAATTGATTATTTTCTTTACAATAATTAACATCATAAAGTCCATCAAGATTCTCAATCATTATAGCTTTACTTTTAAATTCACCTATACTAAAGAATTCTTTATTAAATTCCTTTTCTAAAATCTTTGCAATAATATCTAACTCATCTTCATTACACTTACTAAGCTCACGCTTAACTGATAATTTTGTATTCGGATGTTCAAATATTTTTTTTATTAAAACATATATTCCACATATTGCAAAATTATAATCTTCAAATTCACAAATTTCAAAGCTTTCTCCGCGTTGAACTTCATACAAAGTCCAAGTACTACCATATTTTTTTATTTTGACATAAATTTCTTGGTACGCACCATAATTAGTTAAATGATAAACTTCTATTCCTAATTGATTTTCATTTATATAATATTCTTTACCTAAAATACTCTTTAATTTTTCTATCATTTTTCTAAACCTTTCTTAACCATATCAGTTATATCTTCAATTAAACCTTTGTCCATTAATTCGTTTATTGTGTAAATTTTCCCATCTTCGTTATATTTAATATATTGTTTTGCTCCCCCTGGACTTCCAAACCAAGGCGCTGCTTTACCAGATGTAACTTCAAAATCTTTTGTAGCTCTATAATAATAATGATTTGCAGTTTCACTATGTGGGGCTAATGCTCTTATTTCATAAGAGTCTGATGCTGGTGCAAAAAAATTTCCTGTAGGTTCACCATACCTATCCAATAATATACCTGAATTCAATATTTCATATCCGGGAAATTCATCAACGAACCCATTATTAGGTGGCCAATTAATATTTCCTGTAACCTGATTATAATACAAATCGTTATTATAAACATCTTTATACTTTAAATACAACTCATCATTAGGTGGCCATGACCAATTGGATAACTTTAACTTTTCATAATTGCTAATTGTATTCCTAGATGTCCACTCCACATTACCATTACCAAAAATACTTTTTAGTGCATCATAATGTTCTTGCCCTGATAAACTATATTTATTATTAATATTACTAATACCCTGATTCTTCCCCACATTAACCACTGGCATTTCTTCGCTGTTTTCCATAACTTCATTTATTCTGTCCATGCTAGCAAGACCTCTAGCACCAATTTCAAATTCACTTTGAAGTTCAGCTGCAAAATTTTGATTACTAAATGCCATTTCTGTGTACTGTGCGGCTATTACTTCTTCACCTTGAGTTCTAACCCTTGGTTTTTTTCCAGTAAACCAATACTCTACTTTATCAAATATATCTTCCTTAGCAGGCTTATTATACCACGCTTTTTTCTCTATTTCTTCTTCCTTTTCAAATTTATCAAATTCTTTTAAAAGACCATCAACTTCTTTTGTAGTTTTATCAGTTTCTTTTAATACTTTATTTAAATCCTCATCATCATTGCCTCTATATAGCACAGCCCCACTAGCCAATCCCATTGCAGCTGCTAAATCTTTATCAGAGTTTGCAAAGGCAACCTTCGCATCATTAAGCTTAATAGATAATTTATATATATTGTTTGTAATTTGCTTTCCTATCTTTAAAGAATCCGTTATGTTTTGACACATAATTAGTGATGCAGCTGATATGTATGATAATTCAAGTGAAACTAATATCTTATTTAAATCCTTTGTTATGTTATCTAAATTACCACCCATTTTACGAAATTCCGAGGTCATAGAATCCATAATCATATATTCCATTTTTATTTTGTCAGCCAAATTCAGTCCTTCTTCCTTAGTAAAAAAACTTTTCTACCTTTTTAATCTTATTCTATAATAGTATTTTTTTCACCTTTTTTCAATATAATTTTAATTTCATTAAAGTCATTATAAAAATAGTTAAAGTTAAAGCTGTTTCAAAACCTTAAAGTCTTAAAACAGCCTTAATTTACTATTCATTAATTTTTAGCTAAACCATATATAGAGTATTTATTTTTTAATTTAATGAACTCATCACTTTCACTCTTCCACCTTTTATATATATCCTCTGCTGAAATCTCAGCCTCTTTTATACTGCTATCTCCAATCAAACAATCAATACCATACTTTGTTATTCTTCCCCTACTTAAGCTAGTAAACTGAAAATACTCTCCGCTTTCTTGTCTTATAACTTCATAAAGAAAAAGCCCTACCTTAACTGGCTTATACACTTTTCTATCTGTCACATGGATTTGTACCCCATAGCAAAGACTTCCCATGTGTTTAGAAAACGTTGGCCTAAAAGCTACTTCTCTAAATTTAACCCCTTCAAAGCCAAAAGCATTCATTTTATCTGAAAGTCTTCCAGCATCAAGCCAAGGAGCTCCAATGATTTCAAAGGGCTTAGTAGTACCTCTCCCTTCTGAAATATTAGTTCCTTCAAAAATACAAGTTCCAGGGTACACTACTGCTGTATCAACTGTAGGCATATTGGGCGATGGCATAATCCAATTTAGTCCAGTATCTTCATAATACATGTCTCTTTGCCAACCTGTCATTTTTACAATATTAAGTGTGCAGCCTATGGAAAACTCCTCATTAAAAAGTCTAGCCATTTCTCCCATTGTAAGTCCATATCTCTGCGGTATAGAATAGCGTCCTACAAAAGATTTATACTTTAAGTCTAAAAGATTTCCCTCAACATCTACTCCGTTAATAGGATTAGGCCTATCTAGTACTACAAACTCTTTTCCAAACTCCTTGCAGCTTTCCATGGCATAGGACATAGTATAGAGATAAGTATAAAACCTAGCACCAACATCTTGAATATCAAACACAAGAACATCTATATCCTTTAGCACCTCTTTAGAAGGTTTTCTTTTTTTACCGTAAAGACTATAAATTTTTATTCCTGTTTTATAATCCACATCACCCTTAACCTTCTCACCGGCTTGAACTTCTCCCCTTATTCCGTGCTCAGGAGAATATAGTGCTTTTAAATCCGTTTTTTCATTGAAAATATCTATGGTACTTTTAAATTCACTGTTGTAACCCGTTGTATTAGTTATAAGCCCTACGCTTTTTCCTTTGAAAATGTCCATGTACTCACTTATGTTATCTATGCCTGTTTTAACCATTCTACTTCACCTCTTTAAATGCCTTCTTATACTCCTTCCAAGGCATAAAATTAAACTTACCATAAAAATTTATAATATCTCTTTCTGTCCAATCTATGACCATCTTTTCAACCTTTCGTTTTTTAAGGATTTCTAAGGATTTATATAACAAAAACATTCCAAGTCCACGATTTCTATATGCTTTATCCACTCCTATAGGTCCGAGCCCTCCATAATTTTCAGAGAGAAGACTACTCCAATAAATAGATGGACCTATAAAATTACTTTTATTATCATATATATGTGCAAACCCTATTACTTCATCACTATTCTTTACAATTACAATGTCTCTTTCTTCCATACCTATATTAAAGAACTCCATAAATTCCTCATACCATCTTCCACTAAAGCTTCTTTTCAAAAAATTAAAGAGCCCTTCTTTATCTTCAGTGTTCATTATCCTAACCTGAAAATTTCCTTTTACTAAAGGCACTTTTAGGTCAAGCTTTGATATATCACCTATAAGATCATAAAAGCTCTCATTTATTACAAAATTCCTACTTGAAAAAAAATTTTCTGAAGCTAAGCATTCTAAAGGTACCCCCGGAAAGAAATGGTAGGTATCACTTCCCAAACGAATGAGCTTCACCCCCTTTTCTGCAAGCTTTTTCTCAGCTATATCCATAAGCTTAGTCCCAATTCCATGATTTCTATAACTAATATCCACTATAATTGAATTTATATATCCTATTTCAGTATTTGCCTCAAGCTCACCACTTTTATGTGTCCACTGCTTATATATTACAAAGCCCACTAATTTCTCATCATCTAAAGCTCCTATTATTTTTTTCTTTTGAGGATCACTATAGTAATTTTGTTTAAACAGCTTAAGCTCCATAGGATATGCTACACCTAGATTTCTATTCCAAAGTTCTACAATTTCCTCTATGTTATCTATCTCCCTAAATTCCATCCAAAGCACCCCTTGCTGTGATTACAGCACCAAAAGCAGCATCATTTTTCATAGGAATCACTTTAATTTTAGGATAAGCTTTATTTACATTTTCTTTAAACTCATCATATAAATAGTTAATATTGGTTATAGCTCCACCTGTGGTAGTCAAAAACACTTCTTTTTCTTCCATGTTAAGGGCTGTTACTACCGCCTTAACACTTAAAAACAGTTCATTTGCAGCGTCCTTAAGTATTTTTTTAGAAACCTTGTCTCCCTTCAGACTAGCACTATTTACAACCCTTGTTAAGCTAGCTATTTCTTTTTTGGAAATCCCACTTCTGTATATAAAATATATCAAACTTTCATGGCACTTTAAATTTAAAAACTTTATAACCTCTTTTTCTAAAACTGTCTCTTCTCCTCTTTTGTCATAGCTTTTTAGCGCGGCTTTTATTGCTTTTATTCCTATATCATATCCACTACCCTCATCGCCTATAATATGTCCCCAGCCACCAGCACGAACACTTTTTCCGCTTTCATCTCTTCCGTAACATATAGAACCAGTTCCACTTATAACTATAATTCCTTCTCTCTTTTCCGTTCCCCCGGTTAAAGCTATTTCTGCATCATTTACAACTATAATTTTTCCTTTGTAGCCTAAGTTTTTTATCATACCTTCTATTATAGTCTTATCCTCTTCCCTATCTATCCCTGCTGCTCCAACACATATACACCTACATTCACTAAGTGGTTCTCCTAACTTTTCTATTCCTTCATATATTAGTTCTTTAAAGACCTTTTGAACCTCCTTAACTTCTGCTGCTTCTATATTAGACGGTCCCTTAACTCCCTCTACCATAATTTTGCATGAAAGAGAGGCTATTTTCATGTGTGTTTTAGTTCCTCCCCCATCTATTCCTATAACATATTTCATTTTATACCTCCTTAAAGCTCAATTGGCGATACTCCTAAAGCCTTTATCTCTCCTGCTAAAACCTTTATGACACTTTTAACTGACATACTAGTGTAATCATAAACATTTATATAAGTTGAAAAATCCTTAAAATATAAATAATCATAGGGATTTCTTAATGCAACTAAAACTATGTTAGGATTAACCTTATTTATTTCATGGACAAGTTCTCTTTGCCCACTATTATTACTTGCATTATAAAGCCCTATTACCACTCTATCTGCCTTTGTGCATTCTTTTACTATTCTATTTATCGAAGCTTTATTTGGATTTATTTGCATTTCAAACTTATTTCCACCAAATTTTTCATAAGCTTTACTAATAAAAATATTTTCTTCTTTTATCTTATCCTCCGCTCCTGTAAGAGCTGCTGCTTTTGTAGCTATAAAAATGCACTTTCCCTTTAATGGAATTAGCTTTTTATCATCCTTTAGAACTGTTATACTTCTATCACTTATTTTCTCTATAAAAAAATTATTATGGTTGTATTTATTTTTAGATATGCTTTCTGAAATGTGGTATTTTTCTTTTGTTTTAAGTATTCTTCTTACAGATTCGTTTATTCTTTGTTCTGAAATTTCTCCATTTTTTACTGCTGTTTTTATTGCATGAATGCAGGCTTTTTGTACTACTGCAGTATGTGATATACAAATTAAATCCGCTCCTGCCTTTATTGCCATAACTGCCGCTTTGTCACTTCCATAAACCTTAGCTATTGCATCCATTTCCATGCAATCTGTTATTATCATTCCCTCAAACCCAAGCTTACCTCTTAAAAGCCCTGTAAGCACTCTAAATGAAAGCGTAGAAGGAAGTCTATTTGGTTCTATAGCTTCAAAAAGCACATGAGCTGACATTATAGCATCTATCCCTTCCTTAATTGCCACCCTAAAAGGAAAAAGTTCAACTCTGTTAAGTCTATCAAGCTTATGTTTAACTGTAGGTAAATTCAAGTGCGAATCTACTTCTGTATCTCCATGTCCTGGGAAATGTTTTGCAACTGAAATCACTAAACTTTCTTTTAAGCCTTTTATCAAATCTACACCAAATTCAGCTACCTTCTTCGGATTATCTCCATAAGACCTAGTCCCTATAACTGGGTTCCTAGAATTACAGTTAACATCCATAACTGGTGCTAGATTCATATTTATCCCCAAAGCCCTAAGCTCTTTTCCTACAATTTTCCCTTCTTTAAAGGTGCTTCTAGCTTCTCTTGCTGCCGCAAAAGCCATATTACCAGGAAACATAAGGCTTGTCGTTTTAACTCTTGTAACTATTCCTCCTTCTTGATCTGTACTTATAATGCCTGGAATTTTAATGTACTTATTAATGCCCTTTTGCAAATTACTTGTAAGCTCTACTATCTGCTTTTCATTCTCTAGATTTTCTCCAAACAATATGAAATTACCTACTTTTTCATTTTTAATTAATTCCTCTATTTCAGAATCATAAACCCTTGAAGGAAAACCTGCCATTATCATTTGTCCTATTTTTATATCTAAAGGAAGCTTTTCAATATCTACCACACTATCACCCCTTTACAGACGCTAAAACAGCATTGCTAAAAATTCTTCTGAACCTTATTATGTTTGAGTTATTTCTTGTTGGATGAACTCTATTTGTTAGTAAAATAGCGTATACATCATTTTTAATGTCTACCCAAAGGGAAGTTCCTGTAAAGCCATTGTGTCCAAAGGTTTCCTTAAAGGCTATATCTCCCATAAATGAATTCCTATCTCCTTTAATACACCAGCCATATCCCCTGTTGTCTTCAAGCCCTATTGTATGATTAGTTGTCATTGCTCTAAAGGCGGCTTTTGATATAAAACCATTTCCTTCATTAATGAGCATGTGAGAAAATGTACATAAATCCTCTATATCTGAAAATAAACCTGCATGACCTGATATACCTCCAAAGAATCTTCCATTTTCATCATGACATATTCCAATTAAGGGCTTATTTGTATCTTTATCTACTTCCGTTGCCGCTATATTATTACCTTGAGGCTTAAAGGTTGTATTTCTCATATTAAGAGGTTTAAAAATATACCTTTCACACAAAGTATCCAGTCTCTCACCACCTATTTTTTCAAGAATATAAGCAAGTAAAATATAGCTAAAATCACTATAGCTGCATTTTTCTCCTGGCTTATATAAAAGTTCACTTTTACATATATAACTTATGGCATCCTCATAATCCTTGCAGATTTCATAAAGAGGTTCACAGGGAATAAAACCTGCTGTATGCGTTAAAAGATTAAATATGGTTATTTTATCCTTATCCTCCCCACTAAAATCTTTTAGATAGTAATCCACATTATCATAAACAGATATAAGACCTTTTTCTAAAAAAATCATGAAAAGTGTGTTAGTAGCTACAACTTTAGTTAAAGAAGCTAAATCAAACAGAGTATTTTTGTTCATACTTAGCTCTTTCTTGTATATGCATCTCTTTCCAAAGCTTTCTAACTTTATAATTCCTTCTTTATTCCCTACCGCTGCCACTACACCTGGAAAATATCCTTTTAAAACCCCTTCTTCTATAAGGTCAAAAGCCTTGTTAAGTCTATTTATATCAACACTCATTTTTTCACTTCCCTTTATTTTACCCACACCTTAACAATTAAAAATGCAAGCACCACAAAAATCAAAAAGATAACTATAAAAATAGGTAGTAAAACCTGAAAGGCCGCAATGCATAACGCTAAAAAATCCTTAAAATAAAGTTTTTCTTTGTTTTCATTAGACTCTTCTTTCATAATAAAACCACCTAACACAAGTGACAGGCAACAAAATGCCCCTTAGTTATTTCTCTATACTCCGGTACTTCTTTTGAACATCTTTCTGTAGCATAATTGCATCTGGTATGAAACTTACAACCACTTGGCGGATTTGCAGGACTTGGAATATCTCCTTTAAGAATTATCCTGTTTCTCTTAAGTGTAGGATCTGGAATTGGTACTGCTGAAAGAAGCGCCTTTGTGTAGGGATGAAGTGGATTTTTAAAAAGCTCCTCATTTCCTGCCATTTCTACCATACTTCCAAGGTACATAACTCCAATTTTCTGACATATATGCTGAACTACACTTAGGTCATGAGATATAAAAAGACAGGCGAAGCCCTTCTTCTTTTGAAGTTCAACAAGTAAGTTTATAACTTGTGCTTGCACAGAAACGTCCAGTGCCGAAACAGGTTTATCCGCAACTATAAATTTAGGATTTAATATTAAAGAGCGTGCTATACCTATTCTCTGCCTTTGTCCTCCTGAAAACTCGTGTGGAAATCTTCTCATGTGATAGGAAGAGAGTCCACAGGCAGTTATCATCTCTTCAACTCTTTTATTTACTTCTTCTTTTTTACACAAATTGTGATCTAAAAGTGCCTCCCCAACAATTTCTGCTACTGTCATTCTGGGATTTAAGGAACTATATGGATCTTGAAATATCATTTGAATTTCCGGTCTTAGTTTTCTAAGTTCATTTTTACCCAAAGAGAAAATATCTTTATTATTATATAAAACCTCTCCCTCTGTTTTTTCCATAAGTCTTAAAATAGTTCTTCCTGTAGTTGTTTTGCCACAACCTGATTCACCTACTAGTCCCATTATCTCGTTTTGACCTATATCAAAGGATACATCATCCACACTTTTCACATATCCTGTGGTCTTCCTAAAAAAACCAGTTTTAATTGGAAAATACTTCTTAAGGTGTCTTATCTTTAAAACAGCTTCTTCCATACTATTTTCCCTCCTCATAAAGCCAGCAGGCAACACTATGCCCATCTGAAAGCTTTCTTAAACTTGGCTGTTTTTCTCTGCATATATCCTTTGCCTTCTCACATCTTGGATTGAAATAACAACCCTTCGGCATGTCCAGTGGATTAGGGACCTGTCCCTTAATAGAATAAAGCTTGTCTTGAAGTCTATTTATAACTGGTTTTGACTTTAAAAGCCCTACAGTGTAAGGATGCTTCGGATTCTTATAAAGTTCAATTACTGGAGCTTTCTCAACTATCTTGCCTGCATACATTACAACCACATAGTCCGCCATCTCAGCAACAACTCCTAAATCATGAGTTATAAGTATTATTGAGGTTTTAACCTTCTCTTTAAGTTCCCTCATTATATCAAGTATTTGGGCTTGAATTGTAACATCTAACGCTGTTGTAGGTTCATCCGCTATTAAAAGCTCCGGCGTGCAAGATATCGCCATAGCTATCATAACTCTCTGCCTCATTCCTCCACTAAGTTCATGGGGATATGAATTAGCTACCTCTTCTGCTCTAGGTATTCTCACCATAGTAAGCATTTTTATAGTCTCTTCTTTTGCTTTCTTTTTATCTAGCTTTTTGTGAAGAATAATGGCTTCTTCTATTTGCTTTCCTACGGTAAACACAGGATTTAAGGAAGTCATAGGTTCTTGAAATATTAAAGAAATTTTATTTCCTCTTATATCTCTAATTTCATTCTTACTCATTTTAAGAATATCTTTTCCTTTAAATATTATTTCTCCACCTTCTATTTTCCCTGGTGGGCTTTCTACAAGTCTCATTATAGACATAGCAGTAATGCTTTTTCCGCAGCCCGACTCTCCAACTATAGCTAACGTCTCTTTTTCACGAACTTCAAAGCTTACATCATCTACAGCCTTTACTATTCCATCACTTGTATAAAAATAAGTTTTAAGCTTATTAACCTTAAGTAATTCCTCCGACATACTTCTTCCCCCTTATTTCTTCAGCTTAGGATCTAAGGCATCTCTTAATCCATCACCTAAAAGATTTATAGCCATAACCGTTATGAGTATACATATGCCCGCTGGCATCCAAAGCCATGGATAATGCTCAAGTTTATACAGGTCACTTACAGATTGAACCATATTACCCCAAGAAGGTGTAGGTGGAACAACTCCAAGCCCCAAAAAACTAAGAGAAGATTCTGTTAAAATTGCACTACCTATATTTAAAGTTGCTGCTACAATGATAGACGGAATTGTGTTTGGCAAAAGATGCTTAAATATCTTTTTTCTATCCTTAATTCCTAAAGCATTTGCAGCAATCATAAATTCTTGTTCTCTTAAAGTAAGTATTTGACCTCTTACAATACGACAAAGACCTGGCCAAGATAATATTCCTATTATAAACATTAAAAATGGCACCTTAAATTGAGATTTAATCTTAAGATCACTAAACAGTGCTGCAATTGTGATTAATATTGGAAAGAAAGGTATACACAAAAAAACATCTGCTATTCTCATAATTAATCCATCTATTATTCCGCCATAAAAACCAGAAACAGCACCCAACATACTACCAACTATTATTTCAACCACAACTGCCGCTATACCAACGGCTAAGGATATTCTTCCTGCATACATAAGTCTTGTAAGTACATCTCTACCAAGTTCATCAGTTCCTAGCAAATGATGTAAACATGGTCCTATAGTTGGACTACTGTAATCCATAGTATCTGTGGTATATGGCGATACTACCGGTCCTAGTATTGAAAATATAACCATAAAAATTAATATAAATAATCCTGCCACTGCAAGTTTATTCTTTTTTAACCTGCGCCATGCCATTACTTTAGGACTTACAATTTTACTACTATCATAAACCTTAGCGCTTGCTTTGTTTTCCATACTTTCACCCCTTATTTCTCCAGTCTAATTCTCGGATCAACAATACCATAGGCAACATCTGCAACTAAATTTCCAAGAAGAGTTAACACCGCTATTAACATATTAAACCCCATAAGAAGCGGATAATCTCTATGGCTAGCTGCCTGAAGTGTTACTCTTCCAATTCCCGGCCAAGAAAATATCTGCTCTGTTATTATAGCACCACAAAAAAGTCCTGGAAGCCACATTCCTAATACTGTTATTACTGGAATCAAGCTATTCTTAAGAGCATGCCTGTATATAACAACCTTTTCCCTAAGTCCTTTTGCTCTTGCGGTTCTTATATAATCCTGCCTTATGACTTCAAGCATACTGGTTCTCATATATCTCATGAGACTTGCCACGCTTTCAAAGGTTAACACCACAAAAGGTAAAAACATATGCCATAGTATATCTCCAACTTTTTTTATACCTACAGCATTACTTCCAGCTTGAGTCATACCTGATGAAGGAAATATCTTAATATCTATACAAAACCATTTCATAAGTAATAACCCCATAAAAAATGCAGGTATTGATATTCCTATAAGTGCTATAACCGTAAAGGTCGAATCAAAAGCTGAATATTGCTTTGTAGCAGATATAATTCCTATAGGTATTGCCAGAACTATTGCTGCTATAAAGGCCGCAAATGAAAGAATAAAAGAATTCCATATATAGCTTTTTATAACCGTACTAACAGGTTGTCTGTATTCTAAGGAATATCCAAAGTTTCCAGTAACCATATCCTTTAACCAATATAAATATTGCACCGGCCTTGATCTATCCAAATGATATAAGTGCCTTAACTGAGAAGCCTTAGCCGTTGTCATATGACTATTTACGCCCATGTTATCCACTATGTCTCCTGGTGCAAGTGAAAATATTATGAATATAACAATGGAGACACCTATTAGTATTGGGATCATTTGTAATAATCTTTTCACTATATATCTTAACATTTATATCTCTCCTCGTATAATAAGTTTATAGTCAATATATGTATAAAAAAAATAACACATTCCCCTGTGTGTACTTTAAATCTTATATACGCTCCAAAATACAACGTAAATTATACCTTGGAGCATATATTTTCATTACTTTATTTGTATTTTGTAAATATTGTGGCAGAAAGAGTTGTACGGCATAAACTTCACTCCAGTAACTCTTGAATTACTTGCCCATATAGTCTCTGGCTGATAAGTAAATATAAACGGTAAATCCTCGTTTATATCCTTATAAATCTTTTGTTCTATATCTGTTCTCTTTGCTTCATCTGCTTCCTTATAAGCTTGATCTATCAAATCATCTACCTTTGAATTTGAATAGGACATATTGTTGCTTGGTGCTCCTGTTTTAAAGTTTGCTGCTAAATTTGATGATAGAGCATCTGCACCTAATGATGTGCCCATTAAGTATGCTTCAAAATCTTTTTTATCAGACTTACTTAAAAGGGTATTAAGATCCATAAGCTCTGGTTCTACATCTATTCCGAGCTTCTTGTAATTTTCTTTTATAATAGGTATTTCAAGCTTATGTGCAGCATTAGTTGACGAAGACATCAAGTGAATTACAAACTTATTGCCATCCTTTTGTCTTATGCCATCAGAGCCCTTCTTCCAGCCGGCTGCATCTAGCATTCTATTTGCTTTGTTTAGATTATATTTATACTCATTAACCTCTTTAGTATAAGTCGGATGTGCTTTAGACTGAGGCTCATTTATTATATAGGCATTTCCCTTAAATACTGTTTTGGCCATTTCTTCTCTATTTAAGCCATATTGAAGTGCCTGACGAACATTTTTATCACTGAATTTTGGGTCCTTACAGTTAAGTCCAATATAAAATATACTGGATGAAGGGAAAGACGTTAAATCAAGAAAGCCCATTGATTTTAATTGATCTATATTTTCAGGAGTACCATCAAAGGTATCTATATCCGTTTCTCCTGACGTCAAATTTTGCATTTTATTCTCTTCGGTTGTAGCTTTAAAAATTACATTCTTAATCTTTGGCTTGCCTTTCCAATAGTATTCATTAGCCTTAAGATCTACTTCTTGTCCTGGAATATATTTAGTAACCTGATACTGTCCACAACCTACAGGTGTTTGAAGTTTAGCCTCAACCCCCTTTGTATTTCCAGGTGTATAATCCTTGCCAAAGTAATCCTTAGAAATAATCGTTGTACCTATAAGATATAATATTGAAGAGTTTGGCTTATCAAGAGTTACAGCTATAGTATGTGGATCTTTAACACTTATACCTTCAATATCCTTTGCAGTTCCCTTATTAAAAGCTTCTCCACCTTTAATTGGTATTGCTGAATGATCTACTGCCCCTGAAAAGCTAGGGTCAAACACTAACTCTAATGAAAATTTAACATCATCTGCTGTAAGAGGCTTGCCATCACTAAACTTAACATCATCTCTCAAATGAAAAGTATAAGTAAGTCCATCCTTTGATATATCCCACTTTTTAGCTATGCCTGGAATTGGACTACCTGAATCATCCCAATCCACCAAGCCATCTGTAATAGCATCACTAATATACGCATCTGTAAGAGTTTGAGCATAAAAACTTATAAAATTGCCACCTGGAACTCCTGTTCCTATTATAAGTGTATCTTTTTTACTTGATGAATCTGGCGCTTTACTTTTATCTGTTGCCTTAGTTACCTTTACCACATTATCCATTTTAGGTTCTGTGGCTGCATCCTTTACTGTATTACTTGAACCACATCCCGTAAATACCATTGCGGAAAACATAGCAGCAATTACAGAAATCGCAAGTATTTTTCTTTTCATTGTTGTTTCCCCCCCAAATTATAAATTTTCTATATCCTATTTAATTCTATAGCTTTAGTTACAAACCCCTCTGCACTTTTTAACAGCTTCTCTGCCTCTTCTCTTTCTGTTTTTGTCTTTATCATTACTATGGCAACCTTAGGTTTAAAATCTGACCTTTTTAAATAATCCTCAGCTTCTTTCCTTTCAACCTTTGTAGCACATTCTATTATCCTTATAGCCCTATCCACTAATTTTTCATTACTAAGCTGAAGGTCTACCATAAGATTTCCATATACCTTTCCCAGTTTTATCATAACAGCTGTACTTATCATGTTAAGAATAAGTTTTTGAGAAGTTCCTGCTTTCATTCTTGTAGACCCTGTTACAACCTCTGGACCTACTATTGGTGTTATTTTAATGTCTACCTCTTTATTGATAATTGAATCCTTATTATTACTTATGCCTATAGTTAAAATTCCTTTTTTTCTTGCTTCCTTTACAGCCCCAATTACAAAAGGTGTTCTACCACTTGCTGTTATACCTATTACAACATCCTTTGAATTTATATTTCTTTCATTTATAATTGATCTTCCCATTTCCTCATCGTCTTCTGCTCCTTCAACAGCTTTAAAAATTGCTTTCTCTCCTCCTGCTATAATACCTTGAACTACTTCAGGATTGGTATTATAAGTAGGTGGACATTCCGAAGCATCTAAAATCCCAAGTCTTCCACTAGTTCCTGCTCCAACATAAAAAAGCCTGCCATCATTTTTTAATTTTGCACTTATGCTATCTACTGCCTTAATTATATTAGGAAGTTCTCTTTTTACAGCTAGCGCCACCTTCATATCTTCATTATTTATACTACTTAGTATTTCTTCGGTACTCATAGTATCAATGCTTCTAGTATCCTTATTTATCTTTTCTGTAGTAAGGTTCTCCAAATGTGAATTCATTTTTACACCTCAAAATTTCATTGCATTATATAAAACTTTATTTCATATTTATAGTATCATCCATAAAATAAATTGTCAACGCCGTTTTGTGCATTTTTTTGATAATCTGTTATTATAATCCACTATAAGTTATTATATTTATATATAAGCACTTATTTAATTATATTTTTATCAATCATCCCTCACAGGTCTTTTTACGATAGCTATTTCAATATATTTAATTTTATGTATAATTATGTTATTATATTATAAAATAGGAGGTATTTATCTATGCATTCGAGATTATATTTTACTACTAGCATACTATTACTTTTATTCATGGGATTATTCTTCCTTCCTGTTAATGTTAACTTAAAAGATTTAACACTTAAAACACATAATTATAATTTTAATATAGGAAATATAGAATACATGGATAAACTTCTTGCTAATCAAAGATATATTTACTCAAACCACATTAATAGTTATTATGCAGCTATTATTACATATGATTTAAAAAATGCCTCCATAAAACAATATTTGGTTAATAACAATAGTTCTGTAAATTTAAATATACCTAATAAAAAAGCTTCTGTATTATCTTTGCCCCACTCCCCAGCAGTTGCCTGCAAATGGAACCTACAAAATCCTATGGACAATAATGTAATAAGATTATATAAAAAAACTAAAGTTTCAGTTCCAGTATTTACTTCTAGGCTTATTGGTGGAAACTCTGAACGCCAACTTTTTTATTTCTCTAACTTAAAAAAGGGTAAAGAAAAACTAATATTTCAGTATAAAAATTATCTAGATAATAAAATTTACTTTAAAACAACTCTTTATGTTAATGTTATAAATTAAATAAGTTTTAAGATAAAATAAACGACCATTTTAAACTGATGGTCGTTTATTTTATTAAATTTCTTTTTAGCCCCATTAAATACGCTTATAATCCCAATTTTATATTATAAAAATTCTGAAAAGAATTGTGATTAATTACTTATTCTATTGCATTTTTCTGAATTTATAGTATTATTAATAATAAAACAAGTATTTTTTAAACGGATTAATAATAAGTTTTTAAAAACTTTAACACTTTTATAATGATGGGGGTAATGCTATGAAAAATGTTTTTAAAACGAAATCTATTAGCTCATTAATCAATGAAACAAAAGGGGAAAAATCTCTAAAGAAAGTTTTAGGTGCTTTTGAACTTACTATGCTTGGAATCGGCGCAATAGTAGGTGCAGGTATTTTTGTTATAACCGGTGAAGCAGCGGCTAACTTTTCTGGACCAGCACTTATATTGTCATTTATAATATCTGCCTTTGCTTGTGGTTTTGCTGCACTTTGTTATGCCGAATTCTCTTCAATTATCCCAGTAGCAGGAAGTGCTTATACTTACGGATATGCCGCACTTGGTGAGATATGGGCATGGATTATAGGTTGGGATCTAGTTCTAGAATATACTGTTGCAATTGGTACTGTTGCTATTGGATGGTCTGGCTATGCTGATAGCATTTTAAAAAGCTTAGGTGTCAACTTACCAAATGCTTTATTGAAATCACCTTTTGAAGGTGGAGTTGTTAATTTGCCAGCTGTAATTGTGCTTTTAGCAATAGGATTACTTTTAATCAAGGGAGTAAGTGAAAGTGCAAAATTAAATAGCATAATAGTTGTTATAAAATTAGTGGTTATTGTGTTATTTATAGTTTTAGCAGCTGGCCATATAAAAACCTCTAACTGGCATCCATTTATGCCTAATGGCTGGGGTGGTGTATTTGCAGGAGCTGCATCTGTATTCTTTGCATATATTGGCTTTGATGCCGTTTCAACAGCTGCTGAAGAAGTTAAAGATGCAAAACGTGATCTTCCAAAAGGAATAATTTTTTCGTTACTAATATGTACAGTATTATATATTATAGTATCCTTGGTTTTAACAGGTGTTGTACCATACTTTAAGTTTAAAGGTGTTTCTGCACCAGTAGCCTTTGCACTTCAACAAATAGGAATTAATTGGGGAGCTGCTTTAGTTTCTGTAGGCGCACTCTTTGGTTTAACCTCGGTTTTACTTGTCATGATGTTCGGACAAACAAGAATATTCTTTGCCATGTCAAGAGATGGACTTCTTCCTAAGTTTTTAGGAGCTGTTAATACAAAGACAAAAACTCCAATAACAAGCACTGTAATAGTTTCTATAGCTGCAGCAATTATAGCTGGCTTCTTACCTATCGGAATAGTCTCAGAGCTTACCAATATTGGTACACTCGCAGCCTTTATAATAGTTTCTCTCGGTGTAATATTCTTAAGAAGAAAAAGACCTGATATAAAAAGACCTTTTAAATGTCCATTAGTTCCAGTAGTTCCAATTTTAGCAGCTTTATTTTGTGGATATTTAATATTACAACTTACTACAGCAACAAAAATTAGATTTGTGGTTTGGTTTGCATTAGGGTTAATTGTATATTTCTTATATGGATCAAAGCATAGCACCATGAATACTGAAGCTGAAGAACAGGCATCTTAAAAAAATAATTTACTAACACATAATGTCATTAAATTAAAATGTTAAAACCTAGAAGTATTTTAATCTTAAATACTTTTAGGTTTTATTTTTTTCAAAAAGTATTTGTTTTTCTATTACTCCATAATACATAATAACATATTATATACAAATATACCTTTTATAGTGTTAATAGTTGATTTATTATGAAATATATAGTATTATTACAAGGAATTTATTGTAAAAAATTTAATTGTATTTAGATTTACATATAAAAAGTAAAAATATAATTTTTAAAGTACAAGCTATATATCAGAGTCAAAACAAAGGACAACTAAGTTTACAACAGTTACTTAACCGCCTGTAAACTTATTATAATGGAGGACAACTATGAGTAATACAGAACTATATTATGATGCACTCACTGACCTTTCCGTTAGGATTGCAGCGGGAATTAAAAATCGTACACAGCCACTTGACGAATTGAATCAGGCAATGACTCAATTAAGTCAAACTGATGCCATAAAAGGGAATGCAGCTAATGCAATGAAAGCCTATATTAATGAAGTACATATGACCTTGATTCAAACACTTGAGCTGCTACTTAACAATTATGAAATGACACTTGGCAAGTATGTCAAAGGTTATTTAGAGGTGGATAGCAGCGAGAGCTTCAAGCTAGTTAAGGAAGATTTTGATGCTCATGTGCGTAATCTGAGCTCACACCGCTCTGATTTTACTTCTATTGGGGATAAATTAAAAGCTATTTCAGATGAAGCGGAGGATATTCTATCACTAGGAGGCGCAGGCAGCAAACGTCTCTTCAATGTTGTGAGTGAGATGGATTCCATGAAAAAAACGGTGAGTAATCTTGACGATAGCTGGAATAAATACGAAAATGGATACAAAGAGTTTGATCAAGTTCAAGATTTAATTGCACAAACAAAAGCTCTTTTAAAGAGTACACTTTCGGTTCCACGTGGCTATTCCTATAGTGCAGGAAGCTTTAGCAAGCTTATAAGTAAGGATTTTGTTAATGCTTTTGAGGCTAATGTCAAGTATGCACAAAATAAGGATAATCAGAAAGAGTTTAAGAAGGATTGGGATAGAATTTGTAAGGACTACACTACTGACCAAAAACGAATGACTGAAGAAAAACAGAAGGAAGCGAATCAGCATAAAGGTGCTTGGGAGGTTGTATTTGGAGTTGGTGCAGTGGTAATAGGAGCAGCTGCAATTATTCTAACAGCTGGTGCAGCAACTCCTCTTGTGGCGGTGGCGTGGACAGCTGGTTTGAGTGCTGGAGCCTATGGGGTATCCAATGTTTTTGAAGGAAGTCAAATCATGGTTACAGGTGCAGATAAAGCTTTCAATCCACTGCGTGATACCATTTTTCAAGGAAATCAAGGTGCTTATGATACCTTTGGAAATGTGGCTGTATTTGTAGCTGGTTCAGTAATTCCTGTTGGAGCTGCATTGAAAGCAGGACAAGCGGTACCTAGAGCAATCATCGCAGGTGTGGGGCGAACAACTGTAACAACAGCTGTTGGTGTAGGAACTAACTTTGTGGTTGCACCTATAGCAACAAGTCTTGCTAAATCTGCGGGTATTGACCCAGTGTGGGCGAATGACATTGGTACTGGGACTGGTTTTGCTACATCAATATTTACAGCTGGTAAGGTATATAAAGGCAGTGGTAATTTGGCTAAAGTTGTGGAAGTAAGCGATTATGAAAATACTTTAGAACCTAAATTAGGAAAATATGTTCAAGATTCATTTGAAGGTATAGGAAAAGAAGCACAAGATAATTTTAATAAATATCTTAGAGAAAATATTTGGTGTGATGAAACCTTATCTAATGCAGAAAAAATTGATATTATGAAAGCTAATTTTGATAAGTTAACACCAGAACAAAAAATAAATTTTAATGTTTCAAATGAAGTAAAAGTATTGAAAAATCCTAATTATTCTAATTGGGGTGAATGGCCAGATATTGATTGGCCAGATTTTCCTGGATTAAATAAAGATACTGCAAAGAGTGTATATAATGAGGCTACTGGAAAAATAGAAATTTCTAGTGATTTAGATAGACTTGGTAGTCCTTATGGCAATAATTTAGGAGTTGTAAAAGATGGCTATCATTGTACGCAGGATGAACGTTCTATTTGTTATATTGAAAATGAATATGCAAGAAATGGTTATAAATTTGATGGAACATATTATAAGGATGCAATCGATGCTATAAAAGACTTTGATATTGATAATCTAGAAAAGCCTGTTAACAAAATAAATTCTATTATTGAAATACAAAATAAAATAAACGGAACAAACTTGAGTAAAGTAGATGCCGGAGATATTGTTTTATGGAAAGATGATTATACTAAATTTCAAAACAACCCTAATTTGATTGAGTTATGTAAAGAAAAAGGGATAGATTCTACTTATGGTGTTATGGGAAAAGCTGAGAAATGGATGGTGAATGGAGAATTAATTACAAATGGTGGTGCAGAACAAATCAATACACCAGTTTCAGTAAAAACTTTAGAGGATATTGGTTTAATTAAAAATATTGGAGGATGGTAAGATGACATATACAGAATATTTAAGTAAAATTAAAGATATTGACGTAAATTTAGAAAGATTAAATATTGTGATTGGAAGAAAGACAAATATACCATATTCTAAAGGATGCTATGAAGAAAATGGTACTTGGTATTTCTATGATGTAAATGAAAGGCAAGATTTAGTTATTACTAAAACAGGAACAGAAGATGAAATCTTTGGTTATTTATTTTTGATTACTAAAGCATTATTAAAGCAATATAGAAGCTAAAAATATTGAATATATTTAAGTAGGTAATATGAAAATAAATGATTTAGGCGTAAATTATGAAAGTAAAGTTATACTGAGTTATATGCCTAAAGATGCCTATGACAATTTTGTTTTAGGATATGAAACAATAATAGGTAGGCCAGGAGAGAACGGTGGGCATAATTAAGCAAATTACTAAGGACAATGATACAGAATTATATAATACAATTATCAATAATGTAAAGAGATAATTTTAAAGTAGAGGATACTATAAGTAGATGAATGAGAAATTAAATAGGAGAGGACTATTACCTGCAATAAAAAGAAATGAGCTTGATGAATTTTTAAGCGTAAGTGAAATGTATATATTAGGATATAATCCTTACGCTCCTGGCAATACTATCTTAAATTTAATGCCTGCAATGTTAGCTATATATAGTTACTATATTGATGAACCTGAAAAAAGGGTGGATTTAAAATTAGAGGATACATTACTAGATTGGTTACCGTGGAAATCAGGTATTGGAGTATTTGCAGTATTTTCAGTTCTTAGTTATCAATCAAAAATGGAGTTGAATAATAAATTTCCATTTAAAATAAATAAAGATAAATTGAGAAAATGTACGGAATATTAAGGTGGGTCTTTAAAAGAAGGATTATGGGAGGCAATGCAGATTGAAAATAAAATTAAAGGATATACATTATCTGAAGAATCATATTCAACTTCTATTTTGCTTTTTCCATATAAGGTTATTGAACTTAATTCACTTCTTGATAACAATTTTACTTTCTATAACTTAGCACTGCATTTATCTCTCCTCCAAATATCACAATAACCGCCACCATAAATAACCAAGTTAAAAGGATTATTATGGCTCCTATACTTCCATAAATAACAGAATAATTGGCAAAATTATTTACATAATAAGCAAAGGCAAGAGATACAACTATTAGATTCAGGGTTGAAAACATAGCTCCTGGTAATACATCTATGAAATTAAGCCTTTTACAAGGGGCGTACCTATATAAATACGTAAAAATGAATATAGCAGTAGATACAAATATTAAATATCTAATAGCTATCCATAATGTTATGATATCATAAGAAAAGCCCAACTTATATGCTATGTAATTTAATATAATGCGACCTAATACTAATAAAAACATCATAGTAAGTATCACAAATGCCATTCCTATAGTACACATTATTGAAACAAGTCTAACCTTAATAAAATTTCTGGTTTCACGCACTCCATAAGCTTTATTTAGTCCCTTTATAACTGCATTAAAGCCGGCAGAGGCTGACCATATTGTGAGAAGTAGACTCAAGGACATAAGTTGACTATGCCTTGTAGTTATAACCTCTGAAATGGTTGCTTCTATAAGATTAAATGCACTCTCTGGCATTATTTTAGAAAGCGCCCCTACTATTTCGTTATTATTCAGAGAAGTATGTCCAACAAGTGTCATAAGAAAAATCACAAAAGGAAAAAATGCTAAAACCAAATCATAAGCTAATTGTGAACCCAAAGCCAAGACATCATCCTCATTAAATCTTGAAATCAAATTCAATAATAGTTTTTTCATACAAAAATGTCCTCTTCATTATTCCTTTAATTATATTGTGATTTTTTTTATTATATGTTAAAAACCCTATGAATTTTAAGTTTCCATAAGGTTCTTACTTGTAAAATTTCTATTTGCCATTTTTGTAGCTGCTGTCATTCACAGATAGGATTTCAAACTTTCCATCCTTATACTTAACCTTTGATACACTGCAATTCTCCATATCATAAATATGATTTTTATATCCTAAGTTACTAAGCACTATCCTAAGCATTCCACCATGTACTACCACAAGAATATTTCCGCCTCCATTTTTAGAAGCCTCTTCTCCTATTTCAGCTATAGCCTTATTTGTTCTTGCTACCAATGAATCATAATCCTCTGCTTCATTAGTCTCATCCATTGCAGCACAGCTATCTATATATGCTCGTCCAAAATCAGGGACTGTTTTAATCGCTTCTTCTATAGAACTTACTTTTAAATATGTTACTATATCTTTTAGCATTACTGTTTGAAGATCCCCTTCATACTTACCACAATATACCTCTCTTAAATCTGGGAGTTCCTTAAGCTCAAGCTTTTTGCTTTTTTTATTTTTACTTAATATAATTTTAGCAGTTTTAATAGCTCGTCCTAAATCACTGCTATATGCTGCCTTAAATTCAACATCACTAAGACCTTCCGCTACCTTCTCAGCTACCTCTATCCCTTCTTTAGTTAGTACTCCATCACACCAACCTTGAACTCTACCTGCTTTATTTATTATTGTTTCACCATGTCTCATTAAATACAATATAACTTCACCCATTTTAACTTCTCCTTAACCAATATTATTTTTTTATCCTATATACTTATATTATATAATGTAAGTATACTTCTATCTACTTATTTAACTTAACAATCCTTTCCTACACTTTACTCCATAAATTATCATATTATAAAATATAATACTTTTATAAAAACTGCTTAAAATAAACTATAGTGATTACTCTTATTTAGGAGGATAAATATGCATAGTAAAACTTTTGGCGACGTTTCTATAGACCAGATGGTATTGCGCATAAAAGATTTTATATTAAAAGATAAGACCCACAAATATAAAATTACTATAGGTACAGATTCCCAAAATAAAAACTTAACAAAAGTAGTGGTAGTTGTAGCAATCCACAGAATTGGCTTTGGTGGGATTTTCTTCTATGATATCAAACAAGTCCATAAAATTTCCAATGTAAGACAGAAAATATACTATGAAACAGCATTAAGCCTTGAACTAGCTTCCAAGGTATCTCATGCCTTTGCTGAAGCAAATATACAAGAAGATATTGAAATTCACGCTGATATAGGCACTAATAAAAAAGGTAAAACCTATCCCCTAATAAACGAAATTACAGGTTGGATATCAGGTGAAGGCTACAAATATCAAATTAAACCTTACTCCTACACCGCCTCCTGCATCGCTGATAGATTAAGCAAATAATAATTTTCTTCATTTTGTTGATTCTACTCTCCAAATTAATGTAATATGTAATTGTAATATAATGCGTTAAATACTTACATTTTGACCTATAAAATATTCCTGATGTGCTAGTCCTACCTTAGAATCTTTTATGGAGAAAAATGTTTTAGTATTTTCAGCATTATATCTTTATTAAATTATTATGTGAGGTAGACTTATGGAATCGATGTTATCTAAAATGAAAAAATTAAAATTTTTAAACAAACGTCTTTGTGGAATATGGCTTATTTGGATTGGCTTTATCATATTCTTGGGCACGCTTTTAGGTGGTAAATACCTAATAAATCCATTTATATTTTCAGTTGGATATGCACTAGGATACTTCTCCATTTTTTGCACACCACTTTTCAGAAAACATTTTTCTTATGGAAAACATTCAAAATTTCAAGCAAAGACGTCCAAGCTTTCTGTAATATTACTGTTTGTTCTCATGTGCCTATTTTCAGGTAGATATTTCGGAGTAAACAACTATAGACTAATATGGCTTGGAGCACTTTTGGCAACAGCTATTCATTTCATTCCATTTTCACTTGTTCATGGTAAACTATTATTAATTATGTCCATTCCCTTAATTCTAACTTCCTTATTAGGAATATTAGATTCAAATATAAGTTTTTGTTACTTAGCCTTCATAGATGCTGTCATTAAAATATTATTTGGAATCATTCTCTTTATATCTAAAAAGCCAACGGGAACAGTTTAAATTAAAATAAAAATATATTTTAGGAGAATACACATGAAAAAAATAGCGTTCATTACTTTAGCAATCTCTTTAGCTTTTACTTATGGCTGCACAAATTCAAGTGCTACAAAAGCAAAAAACACTTTAAATTCTTCGAATAAAACAACTTTAATTACGAAAAAAAAGAACACTAATAATAAAACTTCTGCACCAATGCCTCAGGCTCAGCCTAATAATACTAACCCTGCACCTAATAATAAAAGCAGTGTTACTAATCCTTTTTTCTTTAATAGTGGCACTTCGAACATAACTTATTCTGGAGATTTTCGATTTAGTGATCCCGAAAAAAAGAATGTACAATTGCATATTAATAAAATCGCTATACTTAAAAATGGAGATTTATACGATTTAAAGCTAGATCCCATTTATGGAGCATCTAGCGATCGTTTAGATTTGGGTTTTCTTTACGTTCAAGGTGATAAAATATATAAAATTACTCCTACTAATGATAATCTCAATATGTTAAAAACTAGCGATAAACTCCCAGCCGATAGTTTAATTGTTTGTCAGGATACTGAAATTAAAGATACATTAAAAGAGGATGAGAAAGGCATACATAGTTCCCTAAAAGTTGATGGGAATACACGTGAATTTAATACTTATAATAATAGAGTTGATACAGGCTATTATGAATACATCACCTTTGAAAAAAATAAAGGAATTACTTATTTTAAAAGTGGTTATGGTGCTGAAAGAGATCAACTTGAATTAAAGCTAGTTACTAATTAATAATTATGCCAAATTTAAAGCGGGCAATTACTTGCTCGCTTTTCTATTATTTTATATTATCCTTACCCCTCATAAATTCATCAAGATCTATGGAAAATGGATCAATATCTCCACCTCGCAGCAGATCCTCCATTGTAAAATTTCTAAGCACTTCTTTGTACTGCATTTCTGCATTATGGAATACTCCTATAGTTTTAAGCCCTTTAAATACAAAATCATCCTTATTAATTATTTTGACTTTATTCTGTAGTTCATGATTTTTAAAAAAAGATCCTTCTCCTTCAACTGCTTGAAAAATGTCTAAAAATGATATTTCCTTTAGTTCCTTTTCAATATAAACTCCTCCATTTTTGTTTGCAGATGATTTAAGAATACCTACGCGAACTAACTGACCTAAAATTTTTTTCAAGTAAGAATCCGAAACAGATAAAAGATTGCTTAAAGTTCTACTTTTCACTGGCATTCTATTTTTTTGATATGATAATATTACGATTACATATATAGCTTGTTCCATTGCTATTTTAGTCTGCATTGCGATTCCCCCCATTATTTACTAACCTAATAATAAAACGCAATACAGAAAATGTCAAAAAACTATTTGACATTTTCTGTATTAAGCTTTATAATATCCCAAGAGTAAAATTGTCTTAGGAAACAAATTTATAACAAAATAGCAAAAAATAGCATACTATAACAGCTTATTGTATATCAAAAATCGGCACATTCATGGATTGATTTTATTATATTTATATTAAGCTCATAACAAAGTTAATCCATTAATAATATTATTAAGAGGTGAGTAATAATGAATTATTATGTTGAAAAAAATCAAGAAAACTTTTGGAATTTATTAACTGAAAATGCATCTACCAATGGAAATAATGCTTGTTTCAGCTTTTATGATTATTCAAAAAAAGAGAGACAAATAATTGAATTAACAAGAAATGATTTAGTTGAAAAATCAGCATCTGTAGCAACTATGTTAAAAAATAATGGTGCAAAAAAAGGGGATAGAGTATTAATTTTTTCTACACAAACAGCTGATAACATATTATCAATTATAGGTTCAATCTTAGCTGGAACAATATTCACAATAATACCACTACCAGAAAACCACAGTAAAGTTATTAGATTTTTATCTGTTATAGAATCTTGTACTCCTAAATTTATATTGGCTGACACAATATTTAAAGATAAAATAAACACTATTTTAAGTGAATTAAAAGAGGACAAGCAGTATAAGTCATTAATAGAGAGCTTAAAAGTAATTTATGTAAACGAATATGAAACAAATAAAAGTTTCACACCAGAAAAGTTATCATTAGATGATATTGTATATATTCAATACTCTTCTGGATCAACAAGTGCTCCAAAAGGAGTTATGATATCCTATGGAAATATAATAAGTGCTATCAACTCAGCTTTATCCATATTAAGTAAAGGTAGAATTTTTGGATGGGCTCCTTTCTTCCATAACTTAGGGCTTGTAAATCTAGCTTTAGCACCTGTTATCAAAAAAAGTATATGTGCGGGAATTATGTCTCCTGAAGCGTTTTTAGAAAAACCTTTAAGATGGTTTGAATGTATAAGTGATTTCAAAGCAGAAATTACTATGGCGCCTAATTCTGTCTATGAAAGCTATCCTAAATTAGTTCCTGCAAAAAAATTAAATAACATTGATTTATCAAACTTAAAAACATTAATAAATGGTTCTGAAATAGTTAGCCACTCAACACTCGAAAAATTCGCTAATGAATATAAGGATTTTGGAATTACTATTGATAAATTCTTAGTAGGTTATGGTCTATCTGAAACCACATGTACTGCTACTTGCAGTGACCACTACTCAGAAGCTCAAAGAATGATACTTGATCTAGATGAATATCAAAATGGTAAATTAGTTTTTGCAAATGAAAATACAAAAAATACAATTGAATTTATAGGTAACGGTAAAGCTATAAATACTACAACTGCAAAAATTGTTAACCCAACAACTTTAAAAGAATGTTCAGAAAATGAATTTGGAGAACTATGGATTAAAGGGCCTTGTATTGCTCAAGGTTATTACAAGAATAAAAAAGCAACAGAAGAAACCTTTAAAGCTAAACTTGAAGGCTATGATGGAGAATTTCTTCGTACAGGTGATTTAGGAATTATAAAAGATGGTTATGCTTATATTACAGGTCGTATAAAAGAACTTATAATTATAAATGGTGTAAATATAATGCCAAATGATATAACTGTAAAGTTAAAGGACTCTATGCCTGAATTAAATAGTTCTGTCATTGTTCCATTCTCAATATTAAAAGATGATAAGGAAAAATTAGTTGTTATTTCTGAAATACCAAATACACTTATAAATGCTAATTTAGGTGTACTAAAAAATAGAATAAATTCTTGTTTGCTAGATTACTTTGAAATATCTGCACATTACATTGGTTTTGTAAAGAAGGGTGAACTTCCAAGAGCTGATAATGGCAAAATATCCATATTAAAAACAGCCAACCTATATAAACAAGGAAAATTAAATTTAATAAGCTTAGGTAATGAAAATACAGAAAAGAAAACTAATAAGGTTATACACTACAATACCGAAACAGAAAAAACTTTAGGTACTATTATTAGTAATGATTTTTCTTACAAGGTTACAAGGGATGAAAACCTACTAAATTTAGGAATGGATTCATTGCAAGTACTACAGCTTACAACAAATATTGAAAACACTTTTGATGTATCCATACCCGTAGCTTTTATTTTTGAGAATCCTACTCTTGATAAAATAGGTGAGTATATTGATAAATCACTAAAGGGTGAAGATGTAAGCCTTCTAGAAAAGGATAAAACTTATTTATACGATGAAGTTAAATTAGACGAGAATATTAAAGCCAAAGAATATGAAACTGAAAATCCTCCTATGGAAAATGTATTTGTAACTGGAACTACTGGCTTTGTTGGTGCTTACTTAATTTACAGCTTAATTAATCAAACTAAATCAAGAATTTATTGCCACGTTAGAGCTAAAAATAAAGAAGCCGGATTTACAAGATTAAAAGAAAATATGGAACATTACAAACTATGGAAGGATGAATATAGAGAATATATTGTTCCTGTTATAGGAAACTTGGAAGCTCCTCTACTTGGCATTGACGAAGAAGAGTACAAACATTTAACTGAAATTGTAGATACTGTATATCATAATGGTGCACTACTTAACTTCGTATATCCATATGAAAGATTAAAAACTACAAATGTACTAAGCACAGTAAAAACTATTGAATTTTCTTGTACAGGGAAACAAAAATTTTATAACTATGTATCCTCCTATAGTGCCTTTGATAATCCTAGTCACTTTGGCAAAGTAGTACCTGAAGATGATCCTCTTAAAGATTGTACAGGATATTTCTTACCATATAGTGAAACAAAATGGGTATCAGAAAACATAATACATGTTGCAAGAGAAAGAGGTTTAAAAGCTTCAATATTCCGTCCTGGTGAAATAACTGGAGATAACAAAAATGGAATTTGGAAATATGGTGATTCTGTTAGTAGGACAATTAAAGCTATGATCACAACAAAAACTTATCCTAACATTGATATGAAAGTACACATGACTCAAGTAGATTACATTGCAGATGCTATAGTCTACATCTCAAGACAAGGGAAATTATACGGAAAAGCATATAACTTATTAAATAATGTACACATACCTTCTAGGAAACTTGGAGAAATAATTAATGAATGTGGCTACGAAACAAAACCTTTAGATTACGCTGTTTGGAAGGAGAATTTATTAAAATCAGATAGTGAACATCCTTTAAAATTATTAGAATCTCTTTTCAAAAAAGCTAAGAAAAATCCAATGGAAAATATAGAATGTAGATATGGCGAAATGGAACCAATTTTAGAGACTTCAAATACCGATGAAGCCCTAAAGGGAACTGGCATTACTTGCCCACCTATAGATAAAGAATTGATAAGCAAATACCTTAAAAATTTTGTTTAAAACCTGCAAAAGAAAGCACCTTATAGAATGGTGCTTTCTTTTTACATTTTATTTTTATAAAATAATATTTCATTATTATTTAAAATTGAGATTTATCTACATAATTTCCTCGATATATGCCATTTAAACCAGCATATTTACCTATTTTAGATAACTCTTTTATAAGATTCTCTTCATTAGATGAAAATTTCAGCTTTTCTGTATAAGCTGTAAAATATATGTAGTTAACTAATCTATTCATTAAAGGAATATTTTTTTCATCAGATAAATCTAGTTTTACATAAACTTTTAACAATACTTCTTTAATATCCTCAAAACCATTTTTTTTTGATTGTGAAATACTATTATATAAAGAATGTACTAACTCCTTAGATGTACTCATTAATTTAATACGTACCCCCTAATATAAACTTAATTTTTGCGTCTATAAGTGTTGTTAAAACCTCCACTATTACGATTATAGTTAAAAATCAATATAATGTAAATATAAAGCAAAAAACAGCCAGTACAGGTAAACAAACTGACTATTATATACCAATCTATAATTATTCCAATTCCCAATCACTATAATCAATATCTGGAACTTTCATTTGAAATCCTCCTTAATCTTTATTAAGTATATTATTCCAAATGCACCACGAAGAAAAAATTATTTTATTTTTGCATGCTCTAGATGCTTTTCCAGCTGCAATCAGGGAAAATTCCTCCCACATCATCAACCAATTTATCAAGACCATAAATCCCTCTATTTTTTTCATAGTTTTGTTTAGCATCTCTAAGTGTTTTTTCCTTCTTAAGCTCAGTAATGTCGTTAATACTATCTCCATATTTTACTATTTTTTGCTATTATCACTGCCTTTTCCGCTGCTCCTTTATTTATTCCTTCTTTTCTAGCAGTTTTTAGTCTAATCATCTGGTCATGGATTACTGCTTCTCTTGCTTCATATGCCATTCTTGATTTTTGTCCTTTGTCTTTTCTCTGATATCTAAAATTCCTTTTTTGTCTTCTGCAAATTACCTTGGTAGTTCATTATTTATTATTTTTAAATCATTAGTAATGTATTTGTAAACTACCTATCGTTGTGTTAAGATACTTTAGTAATAAACTTTGAAGAATTTAAAGAATTGGAGTTAATATATGAAACTTTGCAAGGAATTTTTACCTATTAATAAAGAAGATTTAAAAAAAAGAAATATTGATCAGCTAGATTTTGTTATTGTTTCAGGTGATGCGTATGTAGATCATCCTTCCTTTGGAACTGCTATTATAGGTAGAACACTTGAAGCACAAGGCTTTACCGTTGGAGTTATAGCTCAGCCTAACTGGCATAACTGTGAAGACTTCAAAAAACTTGGTAAGCCTAAATATGGATTTTTAGTTAACTCAGGAAATATAGATTCTATGGTTAATCATTATACTGCTGCAAAGAAGACAAGACACGAAGATTTATACTCTCCTGGCGGTGAAGCAGGACATAGACCAGACAGAGCTCTTATTGTTTACTGTAATAGAATACGTGAAGCTTATAAAGATACTGCAATTGCAATCGGTGGAATAGAAGCAAGTCTTAGACGTTTTGCTCATTATGATTATTGGGATAATAAGGTGCGCCGCAGCATTCTTGTAGATTCAAAGGCTGACTTACTAATGTACGGCATGGGTGAAAAAACTGTTATCCAAATTGCGGACTTATTAAAATATGGAGCTAACATAAAAAATATCACTACTGTTCGTGGAACCTGTTATTTAACTCATGATATATCTAACATAAAAGATGCTGTTACTATTCCATCCTTTGAAGATGCATCAACTGATAAAAATGCCTATGGAGAAGCTTACAAATTAGAATATTATGAGCAGGATTCCATAAATGGAAGAACTATAATTCAAAAGCATGGCGATAGATATTTAGTCCAAAATCCGCCTCAAGAAAATTTAACTCAGGAAGAAATGGATTTAACCTATAACCTGCCATATACCAGAACATATCATCCAATATATGAAGCTAAGGGCGGAATACCAGCAATACAGGAAGTTAAATTTTCAATAACAAGCCATAGAGGCTGCTTTGGTTCATGTTCTTTTTGTGCCTTAACCTTTCATCAAGGAAGAGTTATTCAAAATAGAAGTCAGGAATCAATAATTGATGAAGCAAAGCTTTTAACTACTCTTTCTGATTTTAAAGGATATATTCACGATATTGGTGGCCCTACTGCAAACTTTAGACATAAAGCCTGCAAAAAGCAAATAGAGCACGGAACTTGTAAAAATAGACAATGTATGTTTCCTGCCCCTTGTAAAAACTTAATAATAGATCATACAGAATATCTTTCCCTGTTAAAAAAGGTTAGGAAGCTTCCTGGCATAAAAAAAGTATTTATTCGTTCAGGAATTAGATATGATTATTTGATACATGATAAAAATGATGCGTTTTTCAAAGAATTATGTGAACATCATATTAGCGGCCAGTTAAAGGTTGCTCCAGAGCATGTTGTTCCAAGAGTGTTAAATCAAATGGGAAAACCTACAAGAGAAGTTTATGATACATTTGTTAATAAATATTTTCAAATAAATAAAAAATTAGATAAAAAACAATTTTTAGTGCCTTATTTAATGTCTTCCCACCCTGGTTGTGACTTAAATGCTGCTATAGATCTTGCATTATATATAAAAGAAATGGGATATACACCAGAGCAGGTACAAGACTTCTACCCAACCCCTGGTAGTTTATCAACTACTATGTATTACACTGGTTTTAATCCTATAACTGGTGAAAAACTTTATATTCCAAAAACACCAGAAGAAAAGGAAATGCAAAGAGCCTTAATACAATTTGCTGTACCTAAAAATTATCAAAAGGTTAAAAAGGCTTTAATAAAAGCTCATAGAGAAGACTTAATTGGTAACGACAAAAGCTGTTTAATAGGCTTTGCTCCAAAAAAGATAGGCTATCAAGGTAAGCATAAAAATACTTCTAAGAAAGCTCCTGAGAATGAAGGAAAAAATATTAATGCAGCTTCAAATAGAAAATCTAAAGACCAGTCAAAGACTCAATTAAGTAATTCAAGAAATACTAAACCTTCTCGTAAGTCTGGAAATAAAAAAAGAAGAGTTCATTAGTGAAAAAACTGCCTTGTTAATAAAAGATTATAAGGCAGTTTTTTTATAGCAAAAATCAGCACACTATAGTTTAATTTTCCTGTATGATTCAATAAATTCTTTGCTTGCTGATGGTATCACTCTTATCCCTTTTAAAGGGAGGTGCTACATTAAAATTGTAATTAGAATATATTGTTGCTTTAAATTTCTCTGTTATTTTGCTGTAAACTCCATGTTCTTTATATTCTGTTGTAAATCTTTTTTGACTACTCACTAATAAACACATCCTTCTTGTTTGTTATTATACGTATTTTTTATGTGTCTATCAATTCAGGTATACACCAGTTCCATCTGTTTCGTAAGTTACCTTGTCACCATCTAGTGAAATCAGTAAAACTAAAATCCGTAGCTATACAAAAATAACTTGAAAATTATATACTTTATAGATTTTCTTTTAATTTTTCTATTAATTCTAGTCTACTTTCATATAATTCTAAGTTCTCTTCCTTTAGACATTCTAAATATTCACTTTCCTCTACTGATTTATCTAGTTCATTCTTTAACTTTTGTGACTTGAATCCATTTTCTACAACTAAAGTTGCTAAGGCTAATACCGCTGTGATGGCTTCATCAAGTCTTCAAAAGAATCTTCAAATTCTACCATCACATTATCAATTAACTCATTAATTTCTGCTTTACTGTTAAGCATTTCTTCAAAACTATATTTTATGTCTAATGCTAAATCGTCCTCAAATATTTCATTTCCAAAAGTACTCATAATCATTTACCTACCATTTCAATTCATTAATATCTTTTAAATTTCCTACAATACATATATTCTATTTTAAATTTATCATAATCATTTCAAAAACATCTTGAAGTTGCATTTTTATTTAGTATAAACTCAATTTTCATATTAAAAATTAAACAACATAGTTTTAACAAAAGAACACGATTGTATCAGGTTTTATTTTCATTAAAAATTCAAAGGAAATATTTTCTATAGGACATTCAATTCTACCTGAAAACACAATCCTCTCTAGTTCAAACCCATCACTACACATATGCCAAAACAAACCAAATTTATCCACTCTATATTTGATTTTTAATAATTTTATGACTTCAATCCACTTTAGTGCATCTTCTTTATAATTTTGCTTTCTCTCCTTATATTCATCAACAACAGATTGTGCAATTAACTTATTATCAATATATTTATATACTACAGAAATATCTTTATTATATAAATCATATGCACCAATACCAGTAAGACTATCACATCCACTTATAGTTGCTTGTAAAAACATTTCATCTTTCAAAAGCTGGCTTCTTACGTAGCTATTAAATATCGGAAAAAAACCTAAATTGTATTTTTTCTTGAATTCTTTTAATAATTGAAATTTATAATCCCTTGACATAATTATGCCTATTCTAACACTCATAGATTTTATCTCCTTCAGCTATTTTAGGAATCAGCTGTTATATTCCATTTACATTTCCAAATTATATCATACTTTTTTGTCGAATTATACGCACAAATGTTGTAAATTGCATATAAGGCACTTGCTGAGTTTTTTACCAATTCATTATTGCAAAAAAAGAACGTACTTGGAGTTTTTGTATCCAGGTACGTTCTTATATATTAAATATTCTCTAAAAAAATCTAAATCTATTCTTCTTTAATACCAATTTTCTATATACTCTGTAACAAATTAATCCTGTTAAACAGAATGCAATTAAAAATATTATAAGCATCATTATAAGCATACTACTTGAAAGCATATTTGCCTTTTTAAACATGATAAAAAATATTAATATATGAAATAAAGGCAGAGTAATGATTATAGCATAGTACAACTTAAATTCTTCCTTAATAATTTGTTTAATTTCTTTTGTGGTATAACCAATTAAAGCTAACTGATTAAATATTTGATTCTTCTTATCTGCTTCCATAATTGTTTTATATAAAATACTTGCAGAAATCAAAATTATTATAGTAACATAGGCGAACACACATATTGTCTTTACCCTTGGAGATTCAAATACTGCCATAGCGCATAAAACTCCCTCTACAGTAACCGCCAAAGTAACAAGTAAAAACTTTAAATTTTTAAGCGATACATATAAATTACTTAAGGATATCATTTTTATTTTATCATCTAAGTACTTTTCATTTTTTAGGCTAAGTATCTTTTTAGGAATTGAATGTGTTATAATCCCTTGTATACCATATATGCTTGGTAATATGGCAAAAATCTCTCCCACGGAAACCGGAACATATTTAGGACATAGAAACGGAAAAATTATTGGGATAAAGTAACCTATTAAACACAAATCAATGGATTTATTAAAAAGCTTCACCTTAGAACGCGTCTTTTCCTTATCCTTTCTCATATATACTATATCAATTATTTCTTTAAGTGATAAATACTTTTTAGCTTTAGGGCGTGACCTTTTGTTGTATTCTATTAAATCTATAATTTCCCTAGTAGAAGCATAACTGTAATCTCCCATTGTTGCATAAACTAGCTGAAGAAATAGTATGGCAAAGGTTCCTCCAATTGAATAATTTGATATTACGAACAAACTGCCGCTTTTCCCTATTATATTGTACATAACTAACAGAAAAATAGGCATTATTGCCATTCCAACAAGTATTCCAAGAACGCAGCCCACTAACTCTATTAAAGTGTTTTGAAACAAAAGCATTCTAGCCATTTTTCCTGGCCAAATACCACTTAACTCTGCAATTCCCATTTCTTTTGATTTTCCCATAACAAAATAAGAATTTGCATAAAAAGTGAATACACAAACAAGTAATACTAGTAAAAATATTATATCCGCAGCAATATCATTCTTTCTCCCAGCTACCTCGTCCGCAAAAAAATTAGCATTGTTAATAACATTTAAAAGATTAAATATAAGTGCCATAGGAAATATTATTGATATTAAGTATATTAAATTACTCTTAACATTCTTTTTAAGCATTTTAAAAGCATAAATATATGCACCCATTAAAATTCCTCCTTCCCCTACATCTTGTCAAATAGACTTTGAGATTCCTTAGAGGCTATGTCTACAATTTTATAGAAAAATTCTTTTTGAGTTAATTCTCCTCTTTCAAGCTGTTCATCAATTTTTCCATCTCTTAAGAATATAAGTTTTCTTGAGTAGCTTGCTATCATAGAATCATGAGTGACCATAAGTATTGCCGTTCCATTCTTTATATTACGCTCTTCTAATATTTTTAAAAGCTCATGAGAATTCTTCGTATCAAGGCTTCCTGTTGGTTCGTCTGCAACAATTAACTTTGGATTAGTAACAAGTGCTCTAGCTGCTGCTGCTCTCTGTCTTTGTCCTCCTGAACATTCATTTGGAAACTTATCTAAGGTTTCAAAAATATTAAGACTTTTTGCAGTTTCATCAGTTTTTTCCCTTATTTCTTTCGCTTTTACCCCTGCTAGCATAAGAGGCACCGATATATTCTCTCTTATTGTCATAGACTCAATAAGATTAAAATCCTGAAAAATGAAGCCTATATTTTCATATCTAAATTCGCCCACTCGAGATTCTGTCATTTCATATACATTTTGATTATTTATCTTTACTACTCCTTTACTAGGTCTGTCCACTGTTGACAATACATTTAAAAATGTGGATTTTCCCGAACCAGATGGCCCCATTATACATATAAAATCCCCTTCATTAACTTCTAAACTAACATTGTTTAAAACTCTAGTTTTATTTTCATCCCCATAGACTTTAATAATATCTTTTGCAGTTATTATATTTTTCAAGTTAAGTCCCCCTTACATCAAATTTATTGATAGCGTTTTCAGTAGCGCTTTATTTAAATATATGACCCGTGCTTAATCTCCTATTATAATTATATAACAAAGTTACTATTAAAGTATATATTTTACTTTATATAAAATAATAATCCTATGATACATTTAATAACAATAAAATAGAGGGATACACTTTACTTTCTATTTAAATTGAAATGTATAGCCCTCTATCTTATTTAAATATATTCCTATTTAATTTACAGATATACTTGGATCCCACTCAAAATATCCAAATAAATTTTGAGTTTCTCCATCACCGTCCAAAGTATATAATGCAAATTGAATATGAAAACCTTCTTCTCCTTTCGCTTTTACTTGTGCACAATAACTTACAAAATTCAAAGTAATATTTTCTGCTACTATATTGTTATCTTTATATCTAGCTTTACCAAAATGTAAATTAGGTACTGCTGCTCCTTTTCTCTGTACTAAACTTGGTTCAAAATCATTAAATACACCATCATCATTAGGATCAGGATTAATTGGAGTTATCCCATATATTATTATTGCATCATCTGAATTTCCATAAATGGAGGTTCCTCTAAAATGTACATTATCTCCTGGATTAGCTGAAAAAGCCAAGTCTGCAGTTCCTTGTCCTGTAACACCTCTTTTACCATTACAAACCATATACTCACAATTGTGATCTATTTGACTTGGATTATTGGGATCTTGACTTGGATTTTTACAGTTTTTTCTTATATAATCTGTATCAATTACCACCATTATATCAATATTCTCACTACTATCAAGTTGTTGCGTATTCATAATATCTTCCCCTTTAAAATAAATTTTGGTTACTTTAATTAATATTCTAAATGGGGCAAAATATTCCACAATGTTTAAATAAAATTTAATTTTCGTCTTACCAGCTAATATATATCACCCTTGGATTCCCTTTAGTTCATTTTATTTTTGTATCATAACTAATATTTCTTATATAATGTACCATAATTGCTTTTATACTTCTTAATTTCATACCCTTATTTAAAAAGATACGCCACCTCATCTAATTCAACTCCGCCTTTAACCGCTTCCTTTTTATCTACTAACCTTCCGCCCAAATTCTCATAGAACTTACAGGCTGTATTTTCTTTAAAAGCCCAAACTATCATATCTTTTGCGCCCTCACTCTTAAGCCTATTCCACACTACTTCAAATAATTTTCTACCAATTCCTTGTCCTTGATATTCCTTTAAAATATAAATTGTGTATAAAATACTATCGTGCTTTTCCCTCTCTGGATTCATTTCTCCTGATGCAAAGCCAACAACTTGCCTTCTATCATTTTCAGCCACATACATAAACTCTTTTGCACTTTTATTATCAAATAACCTATCAAGCCACTTTTGTTCCTGCCATTCATAGGTACGTTTTTTAAGGTAATCTTCCTTTATAAATTTAGAATACGAAGTTTTCCAAGTATCAACATGAACTCTAGCAATATCATTAACATCTTTAATATTTGCTTCTCGTATAATCATTTATTTCACCTTTCTTCATTATAAAACTTTAAGTATTTCTCCATATTAGATTTTATATACCCACCACTGTGATTTCCTATAAATATATAATTCTCACAATTAACCTTCTTTTCCTCTAATATTTTGTATAAAATAGAACATCCCTTATAAAATTCGCCCTCGTCTTTATCTCCTGCATCAAGATAAACCTTCATATTAAAAATATCATTATTACTAGCTATGTATATAGGATTGTATTTATTCCATACATTTTCATCACTATAATAGGCTTTATCCTCCTCTTCAAGCCTAAGCTCCAATGCAGGCATATGACCTCCAACCTTTGAAAACATATTTTGATGCCTAAAAGCATTATGAAGTGCTGCATAGCCACCTGCGGATATTCCACCTATATATCTTCCTCTCCTATCTTTTATGGTATTAAAGGTTTTGTCTATAAAAGGCACCACCTCTTTTATAAAATAATCCTCATACCTTCCCAAATTCATTATCCTACCACTGTCGCCAGGCTCAAGCAGCTCTTTGTAACTGAAAGATGAGTTTACACCATGGCTATTATCAATTCTTGGACATACAATTATTAGGGGCTCTATTTCTCCTTTTTCTATAAGCTTGTCGGCCTTAATTCTTATATCCATCTCCTCCATAATATTTTCATTTTGACTTCTTCCATGAAGAAAATATAATACAGGTAAAGTCTCAATATCCTCATATTCTTTAGGTAAATACACCTTAATTGCCATTTCCTTTGAAAGCACTTCACTATTAAAATTTATTGTCTCAACTTTTGATTTCTGCATTTTTACACCTCATTTAAATTCTTTTATAGTATTATTTTGTTATTTACAATTAAATTTGTTATCTTTATAATATCAATATAAGACCTAATTATCATGAATATTATTGCTTTTTATTAGGATTATCTTGCTATTATAGGAGGCAAACATGCGAAATCCATCAAATTATTATTATAAAAAAATGCCTAATGAAAACTTTTTTGTAGATATATTTCAAAATTATCATACTGAGCTTGGATCTACTCTTTATAGTCATTGGCATGAACATCTTCAATTTTTTTACTACACCAGTGGGACTGCTATCCTAAATTGCAATCATAAAGAAATAAAAGTAGCAACAGATGATTTGATAATAGTAAACAGCAATGAGCTGCACGATTGTATAAATACCTGTACAAATTTAAGTTACTATGTCATACGAGTAGATTTAAGTTTTCTTTTTAGTAATCAAACAGACTGCTGCCAAGCCAAATTTTTAACGCCACTAGCTGAAAATCTCATACTCTTCAAAAACTTAATTAGGAATGATACCACTGCAAACAATTATATAAAAGAAATTATTAAAGAATATTTCGAGAAAAATTTAGGATACGAGCTGTATATAAAGGGGCTTTTTTATGAGCTTATTGTTTATTTAATGAGAAATTACATAGAAAAAATTTTAACTAAAAAACAATTTGATATGCGTGTAAATAATTTGACTCGTTTTAGCAAAACCATTAAATACATAGAAGATAACTACTGCTCTAAGATAGATTTGAACACTCTTGCAAAAATCACCAATATGAGCACCTACCATTTTTGTAGATCCTTTAAAGCACTTACTGGCAATTCACCTATAAACTATATAAATAAGCTTAAAATAAATAAAGCCTTGTCCCTTTTGAGGAAAGGTGAACTTAATGTAACAGAGGTGGCTCTAAATTGCGGTTTTAATGATATTAACTATTTTAGTAGATTGTTTAAAAAATACAATAATATATCCCCAAGGGAGGTAAAAAAGGGCTCTTAAGCATTAATAAAAAAGCCACATAAGCTCACAAACTGTGATACCCTGCAGCCGCTATACATGTTAATATATTAATTATTGTTATATAAATCTTCAAGAAAGGTTAAACAGCCTCTATAGCCTGCATAACCTTTGTTTATTATAAATGCACCTGTTGCTGGATAACTTACTAGCGTAGTAAATATATCCAGTTCATTACCAATTTCTCTATCTAAGCTACTGCCCATTAACAATGTAGCTTCATCCTTATATTCTTTAACAAGTTCCCCTATTTTCCATTTATCATTTTCAAATACTACTCTAGGTTTTCTACCATATTCTAAATTTTGAACTTCCTCTTCAATTTTCTTACGATAACTAACTGGAATATCATCTGTCACTATAGCAAGCAAGGGTACTTGACTATAGTCATTTACTAAAAACTTAGTTACTCCTATTACAGTATTTGCATCCCCTACAATAATAAATCTATAATTTGATACAACCCCTATATTCTTTTCAAAATGACTATATACATAGTCTTCCTCTTCTTCGATTACATTATTTACTAATTCTTCTTCTATTTCAAGTTTTTTGGCTAACTCTATTACAAATCTTGAGGTGTCTGTCGGTCCTATAGGAATTCCATTATATCTAAAGGTTTCAACTCCAAATTGCTCATAAAAATTCTTTGAAAATTTGTCTAAAAGCCAAGGTGATAATATTATATTTAATGCCGCACTTGATGCCGTCTTTATATTATTTATATTTTGATGTGCTGTAAAAAAAGTATTTACCTTAAGCCCAAGTTTATTTAATATTCTTACAATTTCTTCAAAGTTACCTTCCCAAAATATATCCTGATGAGGTACTATTCCGAATAAATTAACAACCCTCTTTTCTTTAGGCTGCTTTGCAACAATTGCCTTGAATATCCCTTCTATTGCGACCTCATATCCATAATATGTATCCCCCTTAAAGCCTGAAGTTTCAATACTTAATATAGGAACCCCTTTATCCTTAAATTTATTAACAACACCATCTACATCATCACCTATTATTCCAGAAGTACATCCCGTTAATACTACATAATAGTCCCCTTCCATTACTTCTAAAGATCCCTCTATAGTTTCCTTTAACCTCTTACTTCCACCAAATATAACCTCTTTTTCAAACATGTTAGTGCTTGGGCAACCTATACCTCCTATATAACCAGTTTTTTGTCCTATAGAGGTTTGAAGTCCACAGCCTGGTCCTGCATGAAAAATTGGTATAAACCTTTCGATTGCCGTTGCCACTCCAAGTGCTCCCCCTAAAGCACAAGAACTTCTTGGATTTTCTACACATTTACTCATAAGTCATTGCCCACCTCCTTAAAATATTTAAATGCATTTTCAGAGTACCATTGTTTTTTATATGGCAGCTTTTTACGCTTTGCAAGCTTTATATTAAAACTTGGATTTTCAACTGCATTTTCAATTTTTCTTCCTAAATATATTAATCCGTTATATCCAAAGGTTGGTCGTTTTGCCTCTAAAATATGAGTTGTTGGTATACCAAGCTTTGATACCCATGTAGATATACCTATAAATAAATCAGGCTTTAACTTATTCACAAGATTTGACTGTTCAAAGGGCTGCATATTTGCAATATCAATAATAAAATTATCCCCATGTATTTTTTCCAGCTCTTCAAAGTTTTCAATCAGTGCCTCTTCGTAAGTAGGCGTTTGAATTCCTATCAGCTTCATTCCAAAATCCTCAATCAAGGTAGCCGCTGCTATGCCTCTTCCTGTTCCTGCACATATAAAAACTTTCTTTCCCTTTATACGTTCCTTAATTTCATTTATTTTAGGAAGTATTCTCTTGTGCTCCTCTTCAATATACTTTAAAGCAATCTCTTCTTTTCCTACCATTCTTGCCACACTTAAAAACCAATTATCTGTGCTTCTTATACCTATAGGCATACCTGTCTTAGAATATGGAATATCATATTCATTTTTTAAGTATTCCATAAACTCATCCGCAAATACCTGGCATACCGCTACTGAATATTCCGCTGCAGGTATCTTTTTTAATTTTTCTACATTTGAATAAAAGGGTATATAATTGACGTGCAAACCCAACACTTTAAGAAGCTTTTCCATTTCCATTTGATCTTTATAGCCAATACTTGTTGTAGCAAATATATTTATTAAGCCCTTTTCCTTCTTTGGTCTTTCCCCTTTAATTATATATTTTCCTATAGCCTTAAATACTGTATCAAAGCCTGTAGCTGGAACCTTTGATTTAAAGCCTTCGCAATGTATCGGTATTACAATAGCCCTAACTTCTTCTTGAACATTTTTTACTACGGCATCAATATCATCTCCAATAATTCCTGAAGAGCAAGACGTAAATACAAATATTACATTGGGATCATATCTCCTTTGAAGCTCAAGTACTGCATTTCTAACCTTTTTTTCTCCACCTAAAACAATATCTCTTTCATCTACATTTGTTACAATATACCTTGCGTTTCTTATATGTTTTATTCCTCTATGATATTGTCCTACCTTAAAATTATCATTTATAAATGAAACACAGCCCACACATCCATTAGGTGCATGTACTACAAAAGCTGCATCTTCCATTGAAAGCAAAGCAGCTATACTGTTCGTCTCTTGGCATTGAGTAGCCTGAGCAAAAGTTCTATCTGCATTTTTTAAACATCGCCTTTTAAATTTGTGAGAAAGCTTTCCACTTGCCCCTCCACCGTCAGTTAGTGCATATTGTCTATCTTCACGATTTTTTGCTATAATACCACCCATATGTTAATCTCCTTTCTTAGATTTAAATAGTATAACTCCATTCTGGAACTATTCTCTTTAAAAATTTTCGTGTTCTTTCCTCTTTTGCATTTCTAAATATCTCATTTGGTGTACCTTCTTCTACAACAACTCCATCCTCCATAAACACAATTTTATTTGCAATGTCATAGGCAAAGGACATTTCATGAGTAACTACAATCATTGTTATTCCTTCTTTAGCCACTTTTTTCATAACCTCCAGCACATCTCCTACAAGCTCTGGATCTAATGCTGAGGTTGGTTCGTCAAATAATATAACCTCTGGGTTCAAGGCTAATGCCCTTGCTATTCCAACTCTCTGCTGCTGACCTCCAGACAGCTCTGATGGATAAAAGTCATATTTTTCAGCTAGTCCAACTTTATTCAATACCTCTTTACTTATTTTCTCAGCTTCCTTTTTGGGAATCCTTCTTGCAGTTACAAGGCCTTCCATTACATTGTCTATTACTGTTTTATTATTAAAGAGATTATAATTTTGAAATACCATGGCAGTTTTTTTTCTCACCTTCAAAATATCTTTTTTAGATGCATGTCTTAATTTTATTGTATCTTTACCTATAGTAAGTTCACCTTCATCTGCCTTTTCCAAAAAATTTATGCACCTTAGTAACGTTGTCTTTCCAGATCCACTTGGACCTAATATTACAACTACATCACCTTTACTGACCTTTATATCCACACCCTTTAACACATGGTTTTTACCAAAGGTCTTATTAATTCCCTTTAATTCTATCAACTTATTCCCCTCCTACTGCATAGTGCTAATTTTCTCTCTAATACACCTGAAATTCCCTCAATAACAATTGTAAGTCCCCAATATATTATTGCTGCTGCCACATATACCTCCAAAAATTTGTAGTTTGCATTAGCTGTTATTATTGCTGCATTTAAAAGATCAATTACTGCCACCATATAAGCTAATGATGACCCCTTTATAAGCCCTATTACCGTACTACATAAAGTAGGAAGTGCTATGGGTAATGCTTGTGGTATTATTATTCTCCTTACAGTTTGTATTCTTGTAAGTCCAACTGAATAACTAGCTTCAAATTGACCTTTCCCTACAGATAAAAATGCTCCTCTTACTACTTCTTCTATTGCTGCTATAGCATAAAGTGACAATGCTACGTATGCTATGTATATTGTATTTATATCTTTAAATCTAATTTTTAGATGTAACCTTTTCCCAAAAACATCTATAATTTGATTTGTGGAAAAGTAGACTATCAATAATAACAAAACTATTGGTATACCTCTAATTATGACTACATATATCTGTGATATTTTCGCTAATACCTTAATTTTAAATATTCTAAAAACAGCTAGCAGTGTTCCAAAAATAAGTCCAATTATAAACGGAACTATAGTTAATAGTAACGTAGTTGGAGTCGCCTTAAGTGCCGCTCTTAATGCCACTAACATAAAACTAAAATCAAAATTCATCTTCTCACCTACAATCAGCTTTGTTTTCTTATTATTAATCGTCTTTCAACACTGCTAAACAATTTTTCTATTATTGTAGCTAATATAACAAATATTATTGCCGCATCCACATATCCTTCGATGGTTCTTCGTGTATTTGCTGCAATCGCTTGTACCTCACCCATTACATCAATTATCCCTAAAGTAAATGCTATAGAGGTATCCTGCAATAATCCAACTAGTGTAGTACCTAAGCTTGGTAGAGCTGTTATTATTGCTTGCGGAAATACTATTCTCGTAAATGCTTGGATTTTATTCAATCCTACTGAGTAAGCAGCTTCTGTTTGTCCTATTGGTACACTTCCAATTGATGCCCTAAATATTTCTGCTAAAAAGGCCGCTGAATTTAAGGCATAGGTTACAATTACAAAATATAGTTTGTCCCATCTATTTATATCAATATTAAATGAGTTCAGAACTAAAGGTAGTCCGTAAAATACTATAAACATTTGTACTATTATTGGTGTTCCACGAACAAATGATATATAAACTATTGATAATTGATTAAGTACAGGTACCTTATATAGTCTAAAGATAGACAATACTATTCCTAAAACTGCACCCAATATAATTGAAGCTGACACAATTAATAAAGTAATATTTAAATGTGCTAATATTTTAGGAAAATACTGAAACATAGCATTTGCGTCAAATAGTTTTCCCATTTTATCTCCCCTCCCTTTATGCTCTAATCATTTTTTGTATAATCTGCACCTAAATCTTTTATTGAAAGCTTTGATAATGTTCCGTCAGTTTTTATTTCCTTCAATGCCTTTTCAAAGTCAGCTTCCAATTGTGTATTCTTCTTATTAAATACATGGTAAGCAGAAGATGAAGCAACTATTGGTCCTACAATTTGAAGCTTATTTCCAAACTGCTTATTGTAATCAGCTACAGATCTTTTAATGTCTAAAAATGCATCATACTTTCCATTAGAAACGTTATTTACTAGTGTTGCTGAATCCTCTGAAGAGTAAACTATCTTAAATAAGTTGTTATGTGCTTTATTATAAGAGTCTAATACATATGCCGAATTGCTTCCTGATACTGTTTCAACCGTCTTTCCCTTTAAATCTGCTAATGAATTTATATCCGTTCTACCATTTTTAACAACAAGTCTTAAATTATATATATCTGTTGGAACCTTTGAATATAAGAATAATTTTTCTCTATCTTGGTTTTTTTCTATCTGATGAGCTCCCACATCTGCCTTTCCAGATTCCACACTGATTAAAACATCTTTAAAATCATATTGATCATATTCAAATTTATATTGTGGTAATTTTTTATTTATTGCATTTAATACGTCCACTTCATAACCAACAAGTTTTCCTTTACTATCTAAATAGCAATACGGTTTGTAGGCATTACCTATAGCTATAACTACTTTCTTTGGATTAGACGCTGATGCTGAACTGTTATTTTTAGCAGAACAACCTGTAGCTACCATTCCTACTACAATTCCTAAAACAAGAACTCTTAACACTTTCAATTTCTTCATTAAAACAACCCCCTATTTTTAAATTCTTTCTTTATATCATGTACAGCTGCTACAACTATTAGTATTTGTGCTAATTTCATAAAAGTCATTTACAATTCTAAACTTATAATTATTTATATTAAAAACTTCCCCCGTATTACCGAATTTAACCCTATCCCCTAAAAACTCAACCTTATATGGTACAACCTCTAGCTTATCTTCCCTAAACAAACTAGATTTTAACTTAGGTTTAATTGATCTTATATACTCACCTACATTATTATATATTTCTATTTTATCTGTAGAGGTAATTAGTGATTTGATTTCACCATTCCCGTAAAAACAAAGAGAATTTTTATCACCACTAATTCCAATAGCGTTTATATCATATGCTAAAATAGTTCCAATAGGTGTCTTTACTCTAATTTTACTCAAAGGTTCTAACGATTTTATTTCACCATTTTTATATAACGCAAGGCCCATTCTAACCTCAACTATTCCAATAGGTGTTTTTAATTTCACTCTATCTTTGCGCCAAAATGTGATACTTTTCAACTTTTTAGACTCGTAAAAACTTAATGCCACAACTTTAGTTTTTATCTGTCCTATTTTAAGTTTCAACTCTATTATTTCTGCCAATTCATATTCATTTTGTTCAGTCCAAAAAGCTGTTATTTTCCCGTTCACAGGAAATACCTTTTTTATATTTCCATTTTCATAAAAGGTTATTAATTCCGATTTTATATTTCCAATAGGAGTAACTACCATTTCTCTTGAATTTAAAGCAACGCTCTTCAATTTTCCACTTCTATAAAATGCTACAGTACTTGTACTTTTAGTTCGTATACCATCCTCTTCAAATCTTGGTACAAAGCTTCCTATTTCAGTTTTTAGCTCGCAATATTCCTTTAGTGTGCATTCACTAATTTCTCCAGTTGTATAATATTGTGCTATACTTACACCTTTTAAAATCCCATAATTTGTCATAACATCTACCATATTAGTACCTCTTAACCATGTGAAAATGTTTCTAAATCTAATCTCGTTCCATATAACTGATTTGACAAATCTCTCTGACCTGGTATACCACATGCATCTGCACGGCAGTGTTTGCAATGTCTAAATACATCTAGATATTTCTCCGCTTTAGCTCTGGCACTATCAAGTTCCATGCAGGTTGGTGCTGGAATATGGCTTAAATCATGTTGTGGAATTAATGGTATTATATTGTAAAGTTTGGCACCAGCCTCTTTAACGGTCTTTGCTATTTCTTCAATATGTTTATCATTAATTGTTGGTATTAATACTGTATTTACCTTCACAATAACTCCTAATTCACTTATCTTTCTTATGCCTCTAAGCTGAGCATCTATAAGTATTTTAGCTGCTTCTTCTCCATAATAAATCTTTTTATCTAATATTATGTGTGATATTATTTGACTTTGAATTTTATGATCTACTGCATTAACCGTTACTGTTATAGTACTTACTCCAACCTTATATAGTTCCTCTGCATACCTTTCTAATAGCAATCCGTTTGTACTTAAGCACTTTATTAAATCTGGATATTCTTCATTTACATATTTAAAAGTTTCTATAGCATTTTCTGTAGCTAATGTATCTCCTGGACCTGCAATGCCTACTACTGTAATTTCAGGGCATAGCTCTAATGCTCTTTTAACTGTGCTAACTGAATCTTTAGGTGCTAGTATTCCATTAGCTACCCCTGGTCTATCTTCATTATTATTGCAATCTCTTTTGCAGAACTTACATTGAATATTACATGTAGGACTTACGGGAAGATGAAGCCTTCCAAATTTGGAATGTGCCTCTCCTCCAAGACATGGATGTAAATTAGATAAATGTTTATATTTTTCTTCTCTATCGAACGGACCTGTATTTGCCATTTTTCCACCCCTTAACTTTAGTTAAATCTAGTTAGAACTACAGAATATATGTCTTCAAGTAATTTAAGTCCTCCTGCATAACCAACATAAGAACTGTTAATTACTAGTCTTTCATTCAGTGGCCAAGACACCGCTAAAAAATGTGCCTTTGTCTCCTTGGCTACCTTTTTTTCCCAAGAGCTTCCTATTATTAATGGATACCCATGAAAATCTGTATTTTTTATATTGTTATGAATTTCATTACCATCAGTTAAAAATTCAACTTCTGCTTCAATATCATAATTTAAATCTTTAAAGTATCCTTCAACTTCACTTCTATATTTTTCTGGCGTGTCATCAATTATATACTGCTTGTCTGGAAACAACCCAAAATCATTAGTAAGAAATTTAGTAAATGCTAAAGTATATTGAGCATCTGACACAACAACAAATCTTCTAGACATTACCCTTGTCTCTAAAAATACATCGGCAAATCTTTCAATGTAGTAGTAATATTCATCTTCATGTTTTTTAATTATTTCCTCTACTTTATCTTTAGAGACTCCAGCAAATTTCCCCACTTCCCTTAAAAATTTACTCGTTTCTGCTGCTCCTATTGGAATACTAGGAAATTTCATATAAGGTGTTCCAAACTTCTTCTCCAATTGTTTAACATTACTCAATCCCAGCCATGGTGAAACTAGCAAATTAAATTCTGCTTCTGGAATTTTATTTATATTTTTTATACCTCTGTCATGACCAAATATAGTGTTTGGTATCAATCCAAGTTCCCCAACAAGTTTTTCAAGTTCTCTTAAATTGCCAAGCCAAAAAGGATCGTGTTGTGGAACTCCTGCCCATATATTTACTAATCCTTTTGTAATTTTATCTGCTGGCTTCAAATATTGATCTATTATTGCACTTACTACCCATTCATGTCCAACATAGTTATTTCCCTTAAAACCTGGTGTTGAAGCATATATAACAGGCTTACCTGTATCGCTAAAACTTCTAACCACCTCCCCCGCATCATCTCCAATAACTTCTGAAGTACAACTTGTTAATACTATATATAACTCTGCATCTACTACTTTTAGTGCATTTTCAATAGTCTCTTTTAGTTTCTTCTCTCCACCAAATACAACTTCTTTTTCACTTATACTTGTACAGGGAAATATATGAAAAGAAAAGTGACCTGAGCTTCCAAAATCACTATGAAGTTTCCCTCCACAACCAGGTCCAGAATGCAGTATAGGAATTGCTCCTTGTATTGCATGAACTGTTTGCATAGCTGTTAATGCACATTTATATCTAGGCTGATCTAAAATTTTTGCCATTTATTTAGCCTCCCCCTTCAAGAATTTTGAATTATCCTGCTTATACCACCAATCTGTGTATGGAAGTGTAACCCTTGCCGCTAAATTCTTTTCAAAACTTCTATTTTTTATAGTATCCAGAACTGTATATGCAAAATCCAAAGTTCCTTTATAGCCAAATATCATATATTCATCATTTACACAAAGTGCTGACACTCCCTGCTTTATTGCCCAAACAGTAGTCCCTGGATGTCTTGAAAAATATATATCTGGTTTATATTCATTAATAATGTTTAATATTTCATAGTTTTGCTGATCTGCCACACTAACTTTAAAATTGTATGGGGAATTTTCCCCCAAATACTCAAGTGGTGCTGGAATTTTACCACTATCATGCTTCTTGTCATGATGCCATGATGCCGCCCACACAACTTCCATATCTAGTTCTTGCAATACACGGGCTACTTCATAAGTATATCCAGGTCCCATACCTAAAATTGCCCTAAGTCCTTTAAGCTCTTTTTTAACTTCTTCAATTTTAGGTATGTACTTTGCTCTTTCTCTTTCTATATAAGCTTCCACTTCTTTTTGTTTATTAATTACTCTTCCAATCTCTCTAAGCCAAGTTTCAAAGCCTGCAATACCTAAAGGATTTATTGTATTTACAAATGGAACTCCATACTTTTCCTTCAGTCCATTTCCAAGATAACTTCCAAGCACTCCACAAATACTTACCGTTGCTAACGCTTCTGATAAATGTGATAATTCCTCAATTGTAGAATTTTGATATAAAAATACTGGTTCTACATCAAACTCCTTAAACATTTTTATTATATTTTCTCTTTCACTTTCAAAAAAATTCTTAAAGTTTATAGTATTTCTTTTTTCAACTGGCGGCTTTACAATACTATTAAGCACAGCATGATCACTAGCGTCAAAACCCGTTGCCCAAATTCTTGATCTAAAACCCTCACAGTGGACTGCTGCTATTGGTACCGGTATTTCTTCTTTAAGTTCTTCAACAACACTATCCACATCTTCACCTATTATCCCAGATAAACAAGAGGTTCCTATAAAAATTGCCTTAGGCTTGTATCTCTTATATGTCTCTACTACAATCTTCTTTAAACTTTTTGCTGAACCAAATACAGTATCCTTTTCATTCATATCTGTTCCTACAAATACTGTAGAATTTTGAATTCCTCTTTTTGTTGCTAGTTGAGAATTTACTACATCTACTCCAGATGCCATAGCTGTACACCCTGAAGGTGCATGATTTATTACTGCTACATCTCTAATTCCTGCTAACTGTGCTAATGCACATCCTGCATTACACGAACTAGACTGACTAAAACATCTCTCTCTATTTTTTAAAGTTCCACACTTAGATTTATTTACAACATCACGCAAATCACCATTATAACCTGTTATTGACCCAAGTCTATTCTCCCTTGTTGGAACTGCTCCTAATTTCAAATTAATCGGCATTAAATCCACCTCCTACAAATCTGTTAATCCATATTCTGTTAATATTTCTTCTAATCTTTCCTGTGTCATGGGCTTTGGAACAACAAACATGTCGTTATTATCTATATTTTTAGCCAATATTCTGTACTCATCTGCCTGCTCCGCCTTTGGATCAAATTCAATCACCGTTTGTTTATTGATTTCTGCCTTAGTAACCATTGGACTTCTAGGGACAAAATGAATTAGTTGACTTCCTAGTTCTTTTGCAAAAGCATCTAAAAGCTCATACTCATTGGATACTTTTCTACTGTTACAAATAATCCCCCCAAGTCTTACTCCACCAGTATTTGCATATTTTCTTATACCTTTAGCAATATTATTGGCAGCATATAGGGCCATCATTTCTCCAGAAGCAACTATGTAAATTTCTTGTGCTTTTCCTTCACGTATTGGCATTGCGAAACCACCACATACAACATCGCCAAGTACATCATAAAATACATAATCTAAATCATCTGTATATGCGCCTAACTGCTCTAACATATTTATTGATGTTATAATTCCTCTTCCTGCACAACCAACTCCTGGTTCTGGTCCACCTGATTCAACACATTTTATATTTCCATAACCAACTCTCAAAATATTATTTAAATCTACGTCTTCACCCTCCTCACGAAGCGTATCTAGTACTGACTTTTGATTTAAACCTCCTAATAATAATCTAGTTGAATCTGCTTTTGGATCACATCCTACCACCATTATATTTTTTTTTAGTTCTGCTAACCCTGCTGTAAGATTTTGTGTTGTAGTTGATTTTCCTATTCCACCTTTTCCATAAATAGCTACTTGTCTCATTGATTCTTCCTCCTCTGCATTTAAGCTTGTCTTTCATAATATTGAATAAGTTTTTCTAATGCTACATCTATAGCTTCATGTATATCATATACATCTATTCCATGTGATCTAACTATATTTTCAGCTCCAGGTCCAATCTTTCCTATTAACAATGCTCTACAATCACTTATTTTCTCTATTAATGGTTTAAATTTATTCTTATGAAAATCACTGCATGGGCAATTTGTTATATTTTTTCTAGTTTCAATAAAATTATAATCTTTATCCTTAACTTCAAATATGAAAAATTGTAGTGCTGTTGCAAAATGTTGATCTACATAAACCCCATCTCCACTACCCACTGCTATTTTATAGCTCATATAAATCCACCTCCTTTATAAAAAAAGCTACATTTAGATAAGACTAAATGAAGCTTTTGCTTGCACTAGCCTTATCTTTCAGGTACACCTGCTGGAATTAGCACCTTATATGCAAACGAAACATACTGGTTGCTGAAGCTTCATTGGGCCAGTCCCTCAGCTTCTCTCGATAAGCACTATAAATATTAAATTAAATAAAAAGGCCGCGTTTACACTATTTCTCAATAATAGCGTAAACACAGCCTCTAGTTTTTCTAGTCAACTTTGTATTCCAAGTATTCCTATTTGTTTTATTGAATATCATTATATCAGTATGTCTTTTTATTGTCAAATACTTTTTCTCATAATATAAATTATCTGCTACCTCAAAAAGTGCCTTAAATCTCATGGGATGCTTACATAAAACTTTTTATACATTTGCCTTAAATGCTCATACTCTCCCGCTTTTTGTAGTTCTTGAGCTAAAATCAATTCACTCTCAACATATCTATAATTCATGTTAAAAAGCACTTCCCTTACTAATAATTAATTATAATATAATTCTTATAATGTATGTAATGTATTGACTGAAATGGTTATATTTTGTATCATAATAATAGACATAAAACAATAATTTATACTTTGTAAAATAACAACTTTAAGGGGGTGTGCTCATAAACAAGCTAGCTGACACAAATAAAATTATAATTTTAATATGGAGATGAGTATATTTTGTGTAAACGTTTAAAAATAAAAATTCTATCACTTTCTGTGATGTTTACATTAATTGGGTATAATTGTGCATTTAATTCAATTAAGGTGAACGCAAAAATAATGACCCATGGAACAACTTCAAAAAATATTAAAAATGGTGTTATACTTCATGCTTTCGATTGGTCGTTTAACAACATAAAAAAGGAACTTCCTAATATTTCAGCTGCAGGTTATACTTCTGTTCAAGTATCTCCAGTTCAGGGAACAAAAAATAGTAGTATAAATAGTTCCGATTGGTGGCTTTTATATCAACCAACAAATCAATCCATAGGAAACTCTCAACTTGGAAGTTATAAGGATTTTAAAGATCTCTGCAGTGAAGCAAAAAACTATGGCATATCCATAATTGTGGATGCTGTAATGAATCATATGGCTAATAACGGAAATAAAGATGAACTTGCTCCTGAAGTAGATTCAAGTTTCAAAGATCCAAGTTTTTATCATCATAATGGACAGTGCAATGATTGGAATAATAGAGAAGACATAACCCAAAAAGGTGTGGGAATGCCTGATTTAAATACTCAAAATCCCGCAGTTCAGGGGAAAGCAATTAACTTTCTAAACCAATGTATAGATGCTGGTGCAAGCGGTTTCCGTTTTGATTCTGCTAAACACATAGAAACAGACTTAGGATTAGACGCCAATACCCCATGGGCGAGCAACTATTGGGAAAATGTTTTAGGAAGCCTCCACAATAAATCAGATCTATATATTTATGGTGAAGTCCTTCAAGATGGAAAAGTAGATAATATTTCAGCCTATGAAAGCCTTATGAATGTTGAAGCAAGCAGCTATGATGCATCTCTTCGAAAAGCAGTTAAATTGGGAGATTTTACTGATGCGAAAGGTATGGGTGGACTTGATAATAATAAATGTGTAGATTTTGTTGAAACCCATGATGAATACGAAAATGGTACAAGTAAAGACCTAACAGACTGGCAGCGAAAAGCTGGTTGGGCAATAGCAGCTTCACGATCTGGCTCTGTCCCTTTATTTTTTGATAGACCAACAGAAAGTATAGGAAGTGAAGGTGATAATCTTTGGAACGATTCTGACGTTGTAGCTATCAATGATTTTCATAATGCAATGGCTGGGCAAAATGAAAACTTGACTTTGGAAAATAACAACAAAGCAATGCTTATAGAAAGAGGTGATAACGGCACCGTTATTGTAAATGATGGCGATAGTTTTAATTTAAATTCCCCAACTAATTTAAATGATGGACAATACAACAACCATGGCTCTAAAGCGGCTTCTCTTGTTGCCTCTGGTAGAATATTAACAGGAACAGTACCTGCAAATTCAATTATAATACTCTACAATAATGGATCTGTTACGAACTATATCCCCCACGCAGATTACAAAATCGATTACGATAGCAGTAATTTAGTTAAAGGACATACTTTCACAATTTACTATAACGGAAGCCTAACAAACTCATCAAATGTATCTTTGCACTTAGGTATTAATGGCTGGAACAACACACAAAACTTATCTATGATAAAGGACTCAAATGGTTTTTGGGAAACTAGTATAACTATACCTAATTCAGCAAATACATTAAATTTCTGTTTTACCAATGGAACTAACTGGGATAACAACAGCAACAATAATTGGACTTTAAATGTATGCAATAATATTCCTAATGTACAAGTATCCCCAGCACCACAGTCAAGTAAAGAAATATCTATTTATTACAATGGAACTTTAGCCTCCTCATCCTCCAGTATAACATTGCATTGGGGATATAATGGATTTATAGCTCCTCAAGATGTAACTATGACAAAACAAAATGACGGACGATGGCTTGCAAAAATAACACTTCCTTCTGGGTGCTATGCTGTTAATATGGTATTTAAAAATCAGTCAGGTACCTGGGACAATAATAATTCTAATAATTACAACTTTTCCTCAACTAAAAATTGACACTTAATATATGAAAACTTATAAATACTGTGAAATAGTTATCTGATATATAGTTCAAAAAATTCTTATAGTATTAGTTTATTTTATTGTAAATTAAAAACTACACATATAAGTACTCCTAATTCACAAATCGAAAATAATTGAGCACAAAAATAAGTTCTATAAAAATCATCGAACTTTCGCTTCTCAATTAAATATATAAAAAATATCATTAATGAACCTATAATCCCCATAATCAAAGCAAATATGTCTTCATTTTTAACCGAAAACCAAATACCATTTTTCATTCCATATTTCGCAAAATAATAAGCGAATTTGGGAATAGCAATTATGTTCGTTGGTATGAATACTTTCAATTTAATAAATGGTGAAATTAATGCTAAAAAGAATGCTGCACCTAGCATAATAAGGAACGACAAGATATCTTTAAAAGGAAACCCTATAACCTTTCTTGTCTTTTCTTTATTACTTCCCTTAACGATTTTCTCACAATAAATTGCTTTATGAGTTTGAGTTAGATAGCCTATTTTGTAAAAATTATATTTATTTACACCAGATGAAAAGAAAAATTCAACCTCTTCTCATGTAGACAGATAAACATAGTTTGTTGGAGCTTTGCTATAATGTTTTATTTCCACTACTTCCCCAGTAACATAATTTAGTTCTCCAATTATTAATTGAGGAATATCAAGGAAGCTAGGTTTAAGAAAGTAAATTATATATCCCTCTTGTTTGATTTAACAATATTTTTACTATTATACAAGCCCAAATTAATCTTATCATATACTGTAAATATTTCAATAAACTCCTCCAAGGGTACATCATTATCTAGATGCAAACAACTTGAAAACTTAGTATTTACATCTGTCTATTATATATAAATACTATAATGTTAGGGGACCACATATAATAAAATAAAAAGCCACATACTCTCCTTAAATTGAGAATATGTGACTTTGCTCTACTATTCATTAAATTTTGCCATATAATACATTTATCATGTATTATATTATTTTCACTTTTTATGCAATTTTATTCCAAATGATGCAGCTTTGTTATAAAGTCATAAAAATTGTTGGTTTGGAATAAAGTTTGAGCAAATTTTAAGAATATTATGTATTAAATTTACTATAAATTATTTTTATACTATAAACTATACTTATTTTCATAATAATCTAAAAATAATCTCAGCTAAAACATATACTAACGGAAATAATATAAATATAATTCCTAAAATTATTGAACTTGTATTAAATAAAGATTTTGTTACTCTATTTTGAGTTTTCATCTGCTTCAAGTATATTTTATTCATTGCTATACCTGTACCACCAAGAATTATAAGACACGTTCCTATAAAACAAATAAGAGCAATAATAATTCCAATTATAGCTAAAACAAATGGCAAAGCAATCAAAAATGGCATTTAGAATTACCTCCTTTATAAATTATTCAAAATCAATACTCCTGCAATCAAATAACACGAAGTTATTATAATTCCCACCCACATATGTATGGCTGAAAGTAGCCAATAACTAAATTTTATTTTTTTATTAGATGTATCAAAACTTTTACTCATCTTCATACCACTATATCCTCGTACTATTGCAATAACCGCAAAAACTAAAGCCATTATAAGTGCTAAAAGAATAAGTGTATTCCCTAGTTTTATCAATCTTTTTCACCTTACCCTTGAAAATTAATTTTTACAATATATTTATGTTACATAACCTATATTATAAAAGCAGCTATTTGAAATATAAAATTTATTCAAATCCTGTGCCAATATAAATAGATTACCTACAACTGCTGTTATTCCCTGATAACTATAATAAAAAGCTTCCTTAACCTCCTTTGTTAGTGAGTTTTTATCTTGAAATCCTTGAAATCCTTGAAATTCCCACAAAGTTTCCAAGAAAAGCCCCCATTTTTCACTTTCTTTATCCATTCTATCACACATTATTTAACCTTGCTAACTGCTTTTCTAGGGCTTTTTTAGAACCATAATACAATCTGAATATTCTAAAATATAAAAATAATTTTTTTCTATATCATAAAGAACTTCATGCTTCCTTCCCTTTTTTATTCCTTTTAGTCTAGTACTTCTCTCAAGACACAGAGCACCCTAAATTCTAGTCCAAGATTTATAATCATAAACAATAAGCTACTCTTGATTCCTTGTAGGCGTATTGCAGACAAAATTCACCCTAAAGTGAAAGATGGTGAAAAGTAGATATCTTACTCACTTTAAGCCATTTTATTGAATTGATTTCATAAGCTCAAAGAAATATTTTGACTCTTGGGTTTTATAAAGCTTGTACCAGGAATCTAAAGTTTGCGGTAAGAATACATCTAGAATTTTCAATATATGCAAAGCAAATTCAAGGGGCGCTATTCCAGAAGCAGTAATCAAACTTCTATCAGTTACTACACATTCCTGCTTATAATACTTTTCTCCATGATAGCTTGAGCAGATCGTTTTAAGATACCCCAGATCATTGCTTGTATGAGCCCTGTTGTTCAATACTCCCTCTATAGCAAGTCCTATTGTAGCCCCACAAATTGCCCCTACAACAATACCTTTCTCTAAATATTTTTCAGCCATTTTTATAATGGGAGCATGAATTACTTCTGTCCATGTATTACCACCAGGTAGAATCAAAGCAGCAGTATTTTTAACGCTACACTCCTTAATTTCAATTTCTGGCAATATTGTAAGGCCTCCCATTGTAGTAATAGGTGCCTTAGTAATTCCTACAGTTACTACTTTTAGCGGCATTACCCCCTTTTTATAGTACCTTCCCGAATTGATTTCAGTGCTTAAATAACCTATTTCCCAGTCTGCCATTGTATCAAATACATAAAGATATACTATATTCTTCATTTTCTATTCCTCCACATTCATTTTATTGTTACAGGATGGTGTCAAACTCCATTTAGATTATTATATATTATCTTCACTGACAAATTCAGTCAGTGAAGATAATGGGCCATCAAATCTTTAAGAATTGCTACCATAGCATCTTTAAAACTATCTGGTTTAAGCACCTTTATCGCTTTACCATATTGAAGTAGAATATGAGGAACATAGGTATGAATTGATTTCTCATCCATTAAAAATTTCCCTATGCATTCAGTTCGTTCTATCATATGATATCCTAAAAACCAATGTGAGCAAAGGTCATTCAATGCTTCTGACTTGCCCTCAATTACTAAAGTGCAAAGTCCTACTTCGCTTTCCACATTCGATAATAGGTTTTTTATAAAAAACTCACGTGCCGAAAAAGCTTCAGGACGTTTAAACATATTTTTAGTGCTTATAATATTTACTATCCTATCTACCCTAAAGCTGTGGATTTTATTCCTAAGATGGCAAAATGTAATAAAATACCATTTATCATTCCAGTAAAGCATCCCATAAGGGTCAACAACCCTGTGCTTAGGGTGACCTTCATAACCTGTACAGTATTCAATTTCCATAGAGCATTCATTAGCAACAGCTTGCTCAATTTCCATTAATATAGGTTTTACGTCTGAATCACAAATACGGCTCACTACTTCAAATCCCACTAAATGACGATTGAGAACTTTTTCTTGTTCTTCATTGGAGAACATCTTTAACTTTGATGTTGCACTATTTAGTGCTTCCTTAAAAGGATATCCTGCTTCTATTGCAAAAGTGATTTTTTCTCTTCAAGATCAAAAAACAGTGGTGCTTTGGTAAAATTGTTAAGCAGACTATATCCACCGTTATGACCAGGCTCCGATATTATTGGCACTCCACTAAGACACAATGCATCCATATAACGATAAACTGACCTTATGTTTATTTCTAACCTTTCAGATATTTGCTTTGCAGTTATTTTTGTACCTGAATTCAGAATCCATAAAATTGCTAGCATATTATCATTTTTTGACATAATGTGCCTCACTCCCCTAGATTTTTAATAGTATCATTTAATTATAAATATTAGAATAACATTTCGACCCATCATTATCTAGATACAAACAACATGAAGAATTAATATTCAAAACATTTTCCCTCTGTCTAGGTGTTGGCAGAATCTATATATATCTAATGTATGATTAAAAGACAAAATAATATAGCAAAGCCGCATACTCTCCTTAAATTAAGAATTGTTGGTTTTGAATAAAGTTTGATCAGAATATGTGGCACAAATAACTTAATTTCATTAAATTTAAAATTAATTTTTGAAACAAAGTTTGATCAAAACTGCGGAATTTTAAAATTTAACACATTAAGTTTTTATAATAAAGTTTGATCAAAATTTAAGAAGAATGCGAATCAACTTAATTTTATACTATGCTCATTTACTTTACTATTTAAATTAGAATTTGAAGGAGAGTAGTTGGTAATATAAAAGGAATAATTTGTTATAACATCAATATAAATTATTAGTTAGCGATTCTTTTAATGCTTCAACCAATTAAAAAAATAAATGTGTACAATAGAAAATACTTTCTGATTCCTGTCGGAAACCAAAAAGTATTTTCTATATAAATCAAATTAGAACTTGACTATAATTATTTATCTATGTGTTGGTAATTTACTCTGACGTTCACATCCATATTTTGTTTCAGTTTCACCCCATGCCCAGTATGAATCTACCTCACGTGTCTCTCCAACACGCTTCATTCGTCCTTCCTGTTGTGGAGTAGGCGGATATTTTTTCAGCATTGCTGGCATTTTACCCCTTGGATCAGGAGTGAACTCCCATTTTTCTCCGTCTATAGTAAGTTCAATAGCTTCTGAAAAAGTATTATCTGCATTTGGAGTAACTTTGCCTTCTATGTTTTGTGTTGCTGTTACAGTCTTTCCATCGGTAAACACTGCAAAACCAAGACGATCATGTCCAAGGATGAAGTGACCTCCTTCTACTGACCCATCTTTATATTTGTTACCCCAGGTATACCATATGATATGCCCAAAGTTTTGCATCATTATATCTCTGTTACCATACAATGTACCGCCTTCTGCCATATATATCTGGTCGAAAGCTACAAATCCTTTTGCTTTAACTCCTTGGAACTCACCTATTAATTCAAACATATGTGAAACATAATAAGTTCCTTCATCTCTTCCTGGAAGATACCAATGTAATCCAGGTTTGATCATTGGACCTTCTAAAGAAAACAAATTTTCTTCCTTCCAAACAAAGTAATCTTCACTAACACGCATTTCAAAATTTTTTCCAGATACGCCAGCAGCTTTACGCCAAACAGCTTCATTACCTTCCTGAACGCCAACTGCCCCTTCTGCTGAAGCGCATTCTTTAGTTAATTCAGTGTCAAATATCAAATTCTTTCCGTCAATTTTTGTTGATTGGATAACTAATCCCATATAAGCTTTTTTACCATGTTTGCTTTTTAAATCTGGGTTTAAATTACGAAGTAACTCATACATTTCTCCATCTTCTGTACGAATGTTTCCATAAATAGCTGTAAGGTTAGGAACAAGACCGAAATAACCTCTATCAGACAATAAATCATCTACGCTTGGTTTATGAGCACCAGAAAGTTGTTGAAAAAAATTACCACGTTCATATACGTCTCCCAATTTTGGCATAATAAAGACTCCTTTCAAAATTATCAAAATATATTGTTAATTACTTTACACCTATATAATAATTGTAATATTATAAAAAGAGAAACACTTTATCAATACATATTAACACCTAAATCATACATAATAGAGGAGAAAGCCATGGAATTAAGACAATTACAATACTTTTTAGTTCTTTCCGATACTCTGCATTATGGTAAGGCTGCCGAGTATTTACATATTGCGCAACAACCACTTAGTTTTCAAATAAAAAAATTAGAGAGTGAACTGGGATATAAATTATTTGAGCGAACAACCCGTTCCGTAGCACTTACACCTGCAGGCGAAGTATTGAAGAAAAAGGTTTTTGAGGGTATAAGAACTATAGAACAAGGAGTGGAACAGGCAGGAAGCGTTGCTAGAGGGGAAGCGGGGAAGATACGCATTGCATATAACAGCATGACTCTACACAATGTTATGCCACAGATTGTATGTAAATTTAGAGAAAGATTTCCTCAGATTGAAGTCATTCTATCGGAGGAAAACTCTCCCGAGTTAGAACAAAACATCATAAATGATGAAGCAGATGTGGGAATTGTTGCTCTTTATGGAATCATGCTTGATGAACTAAAATATGAAATCATCTATACTGATCCAGCATCAATTGCATTACCCAAAAGTCATCCACTGACAAAAAATAAGGCAATTAAACTTTCTGAACTACAGAAAGAATCATTTTTAGTATATTCAAGAAAAACAAGGGCAAAATCCCACGACGATTTGATTTCGGTTTGTTACTTGGCAGGCTTTACACCCAATATTATACAAGAGGCAGAAACTGATATGGCATTACTTGGACTTGTGGCAACAGGATTAGGAGTTGCATTAGTTCCTGGTAGTTTTAATGATATACTGTCATATCTCATTGAGTATAGGATAATAAAAGAACCTGCGATAAATTTAAATGTAGCAATGGTTTGGAGAGAGGGAAATAATTCATTAATGATACAACAATTGTTAGAAATTTCAAAGTCTTTGAATAATCCTTCAATATAAAAAGATTTTAATGAATCTGAACACGAGATTTATATATTAAGCTTTGTTACTTCAGCATATTGGAAACACAAATATCCTTATGTAAATTACTATTTATAATGTATACAACAAATAACTTTTGTGTCACAATTTTTTACAAATTCCAATTAATCTTATCATATAATAACACCATTTACTTGTAAACATCGGAAGAATATTTCGTCAAATACCTATCATTATCTAGATACAAACAACATGAAAACTTACTATTTAAACCACTCTCCTTCTGTTTATACGATAATGTTGACGTAAGCCCTATATCTACATATGAGTAAAAGACAAAATAAATAAAAAGCCACATACTCTCTTTAAATTGAAAATACGCGGCTTTACTATATTATTTATTAAATTTTGTCATATAATACACTTATCATGTATAATATCTCTTTATTTTTTATACAAACTTTATTTAAAATGATACAACTTTATTCTAAAGCTACAAGAATATGCGGCTTAATTTTATTTATTATTCTACAGTAACTGACTTGGCCAAATTTCTTGGCTTATCAACATCGCATCCTTTTATAATTGCAATGTAATATGATAAAAGTTGAAGCGGTATTACTGTTGCAATAGGTGCAAGTACTGGATTTACCCTTGGAAGATATATAACTTCGTCTGATGTATCCTCTATTGCAGTCTTCCCTTCCATGGCTACTGAGATAACATATGCACCTCTTGTTTTAACTTCTTTTATATTACTTACCATTTTCTCAAATAGACTTTCTTGGGATGCTAAAGCTATTACAACTGTTCCATCCTCAATAAGTGCTATAGGTCCATGTTTTAATTCTCCACCTGCATATGCCTCCGAGTGAATATATGATATTTCTTTAAGCTTTAAAGATCCTTCCATTGCTACCGCATAGTCAAATCCACGTCCAAGATAGAACACATCATTCTCTTTTGATACTTTTTCAGCATGTTTCTTAATTTTTTCAGCATTTTTTAGTATCTCTTCCTCTTTTTCTGGAAGTTCAATAAGTGCCTTCTTTAATTCTTCTATCTCACTATTTGATATTGTCTTCATGTGCTGTGCAAGATATAACGCTATTATATACATCGCTACAAGTTGAGTTGTATATGCTTTTGTTGATGCAACAGCTATTTCAGGACCTGCCCATGTATAAAATACATCATCCGCTTCCCTTGAAACTGTACTTCCAACAACGTTTGTTACAGCTATAACCCTAGCACCTTTTTTCTTTGCAAGTCTCATTGCTGCAAGTGTATCTGCTGTTTCCCCTGATTGACTTATAACAATCAAAAGAGTTTTTTCATTTATAAGAGGATCTCTATATCTGAATTCTGAAGCTATATCAACTTCTACAGAAATTTTTGCAAGTTTTTCGATTGCATATTTTCCTATAAGTCCTGCATGGTAAGCAGTTCCACAAGCTACTATATAGATCTTACTAAAGCTTTTTATTTGCTCCGTAGTAAGGTTTATTTTATCCAATGTTATATCTTCGCCTAAAGCTATTCTTGAAGTCATAGTATCTCTAGTTACCTTAGGTTGTTCAAATATCTCTTTTAACATGAAATGATCATATCCACCCTTTTCAGCAGCATCTGCATTCCAAGTTACATGATATACATCTCTATTAACTTCCTTACCATCCTCCGTTAAAATTTTCACTGAATCTTTTGTTAGAACTACAATTTCATCATCTTCAATAAAATATACATCTCTTGTCTCATTTAAAACTGCTGGTATATCAGAAGCTATAAAATTTCCACCTTCTTTTAATCCAACTATAAGTGGACAATCTTTTCTTACAGCTACAAGCTTATCTGGTTCATCAACTGATATTACACCAAATGCATATCCGCCCCTTAATTTCTTTGTAGCCTCTGTAACAGCCTCAACAAGATCTCCATTATAATAAAAATCTATTAAATTAGGTATTACCTCTGTATCCGTATCTGTAATAAATTCATATCCATTTTCACGTAAGAACTTTCTAAGTTCCATATAATTTTCAATTATTCCATTATGCACAACAGCTATTGTCTTCTTAGTATTCAAATGTGGATGTGAATTAAGCTTTGATGGAACACCATGTGTAGCCCATCTTGTATGCCCAATTCCTATAACTCCACTTAATCCATCTATTTCAAGTTCCTTTTCTAGATTAGCAAGTCTACCTTTAGCTTTTGCAATTTGTAATTTATTATCACTGTTAATTACAGCAACTCCAGCAGAATCATAACCCCTATATTCTAACTTTTTTAATCCTTCAACAATAAGAGGTGTTGCCTCTCTATTTCCTATATATCCAACTATTCCGCACATAAAATTTCTTCCTTTCGATTTCAAATAATATTTTATATATCATATTTAATACAGAACTTAAGAAAAGCTATTTTTATCTTTAAAAAAGCTCCTTACAGCATATAATAAAGGTTTTAACACCAGATTGAGTTTGTAACAGAAATCACTTTCTGCCTTTACCAATCGTTAACGGTAGTGCGTTTTACCGTGGGGCATCCGCCGAAGATTCGATACTCCCCATCCTCGTCAACTTAAATGCTTTCCACTTAAGTTCGGGCGCTTTAACTATAATTTTATATTTCACCTCCATTTATTAACCAATATAACTGCAATTATACTATTGATATTAGCTACTTGTCAACAAATATGAAAATGGTACATTATACTATTAACTATTTATATAAGTATATTATGCATTTCATTCTTATAAGTTTATTGAAAATATGAGCTTTTTTATAAAATCATCAAAAATCTTTTTAGATTTAATAGCTAATTTTATTGCTATTCTTCTACAAATTTAATTATATCTTTAATATTTTCTTTATCAAATGCATCCACAATAATGTCTGATGCTTCTATATTCTGTATACCAGAATTTAAATTTCTGAACCCTACACACTTCATTTTTGCAGCTTTTGCTGCCCTAACACCGTTTCTAGTATCCTCAATTACAACGCAATCCGTAATATCAGCATTAAGCTTATCTGCCGCTTTTAGAAATATCTCTGGATTAGGTTTTCCCTTTTGCACCTCACTACCACTTATTATATAATCAAAATATTTAATAAGCTTCGTTTTTGCAAGAATAACTTCTACATTTTCTTTACGTGATGACGATGCAACACAAATTTTAATACCTCTATCTTTTAAACTTAAAATCAACTCATCTATTCCTTTAATTTTAGGTATTTCATTTTCCTTGTTAGCTAGATATTCATACTTAATGCCAGATGACATTTTTCCCAATTCTTCAATAGATTGCTTAAGATTAAACCTGTTTCTTAAGCTTGTCCATTTATCTTTGGATACACTGCCAGCAAAAGCATACTGTTCTTCCTCTGTTAATTCTATTCCCAATCTTTTATATAATTCTTCACTTAATCTTCTGTAGACAGGCTCCGTATCAACTAACACTCCATCCATATCAAATATTACCACTTTATTACTCATATAACATTCTCCTAAAATTATTTGTTTTAACGTTAATAAAAAAAACGCTTTAAAATCAAAATTTTAAAGCGTTTCATAAAATTGGTGGCTTATCGGGGAGTCGAACCCCGGACACCATGATTAAAAGTCATGTGCTCTACCAACTGAGCTAATAAACCAAATTACCTGGCAATGACCTACCCTCCCACAGAGCCTCCCCTGCAGTACTATCGGCGTTCTGGTTCTTAACCTTCGTGTTCGGTATGGGAACGGGTGTTACAACCATGCTATGATCACCAGATCTATTTAAATGTAGAAAGTACTTTGTACTTTCAAGATTGCATAGTAATTATCATATATTTATTTATTAATTGGTCAAGCCCTCGACCTATTAGTATCAGTCAGCTTAAAATGTTACCATTCTTACACCTCTGACCTATCACCTGTTGTTCTTACAGGGGTCTTACTAACTTATGTTATGGGAAATCTAATCTTGAGGTGGGCTTCACGCTTAGATGCCTTCAGCGTTTATCCCTTCCCGACATAGCTACCCAGCCGTGCCTTTGGCAAGACAACTGGTACACCAGAGGTCAGTCCATCCCGGTCCTCTCGTACTAAGGACAGCTCCTCTCAAATTTCCTTCGCCCGCGACGGATAGGGACCGAACTGTCTCACGACGTTCTGAACCCAGCTCGCGTGCCGCTTTAATGGGCGAACAGCCCAACCCTTGGGACCTACTTCAGCCCCAGGATGCGACGAGCCGACATCGAGGTGCCAAACCTCCCCGTCGATGTGGACTCTTGGGGGAGATCAGCCTGTTATCCCCGAGGTAGCTTTTATCCGTTGAGCGATGACCCTCCCACGAGGAGTCACCGGATCACTAAGCCCGACTTTCGTCTCTGCTCCACTTGTTTGTGTCGCAGTCAGGCTCCCTTCTGCCTTTGCACTCTACGCGCGGTTTCCAACCGCGCTGAGGGAACCTTTGGGCGCCTCCGTTACTTTTTAGGAGGCGACCGCCCCAGTCAAACTGCCCTCCTAGCTATGTCCCGTGACCAGTTTCATGGCCTCCGGTTAGAACCTCAGTACTGTCAGGGTGGTATCCCAAAGACGACTCCACAATTCCTGACGGAACTGCTTCCAAGTCTCCCACCTATTCTGTACAGACAATACCGAAATTCAATGCTAAGATACAGTAAAGCTCTACGGGGTCTTTCCGTCCAATCGCGGGTAGCAAGCATCTTCACTTGCACTACAATTTCGCCGGATTTGCTGTTGAGACAGTGCCCAAATCATTACGCCATTCGTGCGGGTCGGAACTTACCCGACAAGGAATTTCGCTACCTTAGGACCGTTATAGTTACGGCCGCCGTTTACTGGGGCTTAAGTTCATGCCTTCGCTTGCGCTAAGCATTCCCCTTAACCTTCCAGCACCGGGCAGGCGTCAGCTCCTATACTTCAGCTTTCGCTTTAGCAGAAACCTGTGTTTTTGATAAACAGTTGCTTGGGCCTATTCTCTGCGACCTACTCTCGTAGGCACCCCTTCTCCCGAAGTTACGGGGTCAATTTGCCGAGTTCCTTAACAGCAATTCTTCCGATGGTCTTAGGATTCTCTCCTCACCTACCTGTGTCGGTTTGCGGTACGGGCACAGAGCTCCTGGATAGAGACTTTTCTTGGCAGTATGAAATCAGATATTTCGGTAGTAAACTACCTCACCATTACACCCCAAGCTTAAGGAAGACGGATTTTCCTATCTTCCACTCTCAGTGCTTAGACGTACTTCCAATAACGTACGCATATCCTATCCTTCTGCGTCATCCCATTTCTCATAACGTTACTCTGCGGTATCGGAATATCAACCGATTGTCCATCACCTACGCCTTTCGGCCTCGGCTTAGGTCCCGACTTACCCTGGGCGGACGAACCTTCCCCAGGAAACCTTAGGTTTTCGACCACTAAGATTCTCACTTAGTTCTCGCTACTTATGCCAACATACTCTCTCCTGTACAGTCCACCGCTCCTTTCGGTACGACTTCAGCC